>CAXXDQ010000004.1:0-927692 GCA_963664325.2 Desulfomonilia bacterium | reverse complement strand
CCAACTTTGCCGACCCGAGCGTCGGGAGCGTAAGCAGCGAAGACAGGTTCATTGACAGTAACGGCCGGATAAGCGGTGAAGGCGCATATGTGAAATATGAAATGCGGCTCAGGGCGCTTGAAACAAGGGTGAACTCGGTTGTAGGTTTAAGCGGCTCATTTTTTCGCTGCAAGAAAAACCATCTGCGAAGACTGGCCCGTAAACATTCCAAGCGACTTCAACACCCTTCTCAATTCCATTAAAAAAGGCTTCCGCGGAATAAGCGATCCGAACAGCCCTGGGCATATACACGAACATCAGGGATGAAAAAAAGGAATTCGAGCGCAAGGTGCGCACGATCACAAGGGGCATTTCCGCTTTCTTCATAAGCATCGGGCTAATAAATCCGGTTAAAATATGGCTTCTTTTCATGGCAGCTCTTTTTCGCATAAGCTCATGCGCTGGCTCGTGCCGTGGTTTATGCTTGCGGCCTTTGCAGCCAATCTGATTCTGGCGTTTAAAAGAAAGTTCTACGGTATGATTCTTGTTCTTCATGCCCTTTTCTATATTATGGCGGCAGCAGGTCCGGCGCTTGCCGGAATTTCCTCCGTATTCAAGGTCCCGTATTTCTTTGTGTCGGCAAACAGGGCCATCGCGGTTGCCTGGATAAAATATATTAAGGGAGAACGGTTCGTAACATGGACTCCGTCGGAAAGGTAGCGGAAAACCCTTATTCCCTGCACAGGGGGAGCGCTTTGACCCTGTGGGTCATTCTGGGGATTTCTTTCATATTATGTTACCTGCCTACGTTCTTCTGGCTCAATGGCAAGTTTTCGGGACAGGATTCATACTATTCACACGGTTATCTGATCCCGTTTGTTTCAGCATATCTGATTTATCTGAAAAGAAATGAACTGAAGGCCATCAAACCATCATCATCAACAGCAGGCCTGTGGCTGATAATCGCAGCCCTTATCATTCATGTCTTCGGAGAGATTGCCGTTGTCAACTTTGTCTCAAGTTTTTCCATGATATTGTATATATCCGGTGTCAGCCTTTATTTAAATGGGCAGGAAATTTTCAGGAAAGATCGCTTTCCCCCGATTTTTTTTCCTGATATTTTTGTGTCCGATACCCGATGGAATTATTAACCTGGCTGCCCTTCCGATGAAGTCCCTGTCAACCAGCCTGGCGCTGAAAACTGATTGACCTGGGCGGCATTCCATATATCCGTGATGGATTCGTAATACATTTTCGCAGCATCAACATTTATCGTCGGAACACCCTGCAACGGAATGCGTTCACTCATATCATTTCTGGCACTGGGTCTGCTGTTCATCTATTTTCTGAAGCCTCAATGGTGGAAATCCGTAATATTTCTGATGATAATACCGGCGATATCCATTGCATTAAACGGTCTCAGGATTGCGCTTCTGCTTTTCATAGCCACCAGGTACGGCCAGGAGGCCGCTTCACCTGAAAGCTACCTGCATGACGGATCGGGCATTTTTGTTTTTATCATAGGCATTGTAATTCTGCTGCTTTATTTCCAGTAAGATTGAAAATGAAGAAAACCCTGGCTAGATTTCTTGTCGTCATAGGACTGACTGTCCTTTCTGCTGGTTTCATAGCCAAGATAAGTTATGAACTGCCTCTAGAGAACAAACGGTTCTTCGATTTTTCCCATGGTGATAGGCGACTGGAAAGGTGAAGACGTACCCATGGCCGGTTATGTATATCAAAGCCTTGAAACAAAATATTTTTTTCTTTCGCAATTATCATTCTGAAAAATATCAGCAACCGGTCAACCTCTCTATTGTTTGGTTTGATGACCGCAATATAGCCTTCCATGCCCCGGAAGCATGTCTTGGCGGGGTGGGTGTGAACATACTCGATAAAAAAGTCATCAAGGCGGATATCAACGGCTCTGAACATTTAATAATCGAACTGATTGTTGATTTTAACGGTATGAAACAGCTGGTTTTATATTATTTTGATGTTGATGGAGAAATCACAACCAGCCAATATGCAATAAGGTGGGTTGTTCTTGCCAGAAGATTGAAGTTCAAGCGAACCAGTGCGGCATTCATAAGATTAATGACGCCGATTGAATCCGGGAGCAACGAAACCGACGCAATAAATAAACTTATCAGTTTTCTCAATGCCTTTCAGACTGAACTGCCCTCGTATATATATATACCGACAATGTAACCGGCAAATGAAAACCTCCAGCATATGCCAAATGAATCAAACAAAATAAACTTGCTTATGATAGCTTCGGGAGATCTCTGGGGCGGAGCCGAAGCTGTAGTTTTATCATTTGGCCAAAGGATTAAGAAATGATCCCCGAGTTCAGGTTCATCTGGTTCTTTTCAACTACGGGAGGCTTCATCAGCAGTGCATTGATGCAGGCATTAAAACTTATGTTATTGATGAAAGCATACACGGATTCTTTTGCTCTGGCCTGCAAACTTGTGAAGATTGCGTTGAATGTTAAACCGCAGATAATACATTCACACAGGTATAAGGAAAATATTCTAGCCGTCACGGCAGCACCGTTTGTTTGTTTTCCCAGGCTGGTAACGACCTTGCACGGCAAATCCGAGGTAAAAAGCAACCCTGCCCTCAAAGATAGTGTCAATAATAAACAGGTTGCTGATGAAAAAATGTTTTTCAAAGGTTGCAGCCGTTTCAAACGATCTTCGTGATTATCTCATTAGAGATATTGGCATGCCCGTACATAAGGTAACCCCGTATTTTATAACGGATAGAATCTGGGCAGCACCCGGAAGAAAAGAAAAAAAAATAACACCTTCTTGATTGTCGGATCTGCCGGAAGGCCTTGTTCCTGTCAAAAGATTACGTTATGCTGACAGAAATAGCCCGATCGGTCTGCGCAAGAAATCCGAATGTCAGGTTCATCCTTGCCGGAGATGGCCCCGAGATGAAACATATCAAGACCAGGATAGATGAATATGCGCTTGGTGATAAATTCAAATTATTAGGCAACACTGAAAATATCGGGGAATTTTATGCATCACTGGATATGTACATTAATACCTCGATACATGAAGGTATTCCAATGACTGTCTTAGAGGCGATGAGCCATTCACTACCTGTAATCGCACCATCAGTAGGAGGCCTGGTGGAAATAATCGAAAACAGTAAAAACCGGTTTTCTGATAGAGGACAGGAATACAGCATCATTTGTGTCGGCTCTCGAAATATTGATCAAATCTCCGGATGCTATCAGGGAAATGGGAAATAATGCCAAACGGAGAGCAAATGAAATGTTCTCTTCTGTGCAGAGGATGGTAGAATCATATTATTCCCTCTACCGGGAAATGCTTGCATAAAAACAATAGCCAAGGAAATTCATTATGACACAGAAAAAAAATACTGTTTGTCGAACAGAACATGGACGGTACCATCGGCGGTTCTCATTACTGTCTGCTGTACCTGATTCAGCGTCTCAAACCGTGATGCATTCGAACCTGTAACTGTATTTCATGAATCGAACCAGCTTGTAGATTTGTTCAGCAAAGAGGGCAGCACCATTGTTATGGATAAATTCAGGCCGATAGCATTTCATATAAAGGTCATCCGGAAGATCCTGAACCTGATTTTGAGCATACGGACAGTTGCAAGATGCTGCCTGTTTCTAAGAAAGAACAAGATCGACCTTATACATTTGAACAATTCCGTTGCTGTGGGTTATGATACATGGCTGCCCGCAGCCCTCATGGCGAAAATACCCTGCATTACTCATGACCGTACATATTTCAGGTTCGACAAATTGAACCTGAAGTTCTTTCATTTGTTGACCAGACGGTTTGCAAAAGTGCTCACGGTATCTGATGTAATAAGATACAACCTCATCGAGCAGGGATTCGATCCGGCACAGGTGGAAACAGTTTATGACGGAATCGATGCCGATGCTTACAGGCAAAGAGTGAAAAAAATCGAGAGATGATATCGCGGGTGAGTTCAAGATAGGAGCTGACGAGTTCATCATAGGACTGGTGGGTAATATAAGGGAATGGAAGGGGCAGGAGCTGTTGATAGACAGCCTTAACATATTGCAGAAACAGCTTGCCAACTTCAAATGCCTGCTTGTTGGCGATGTAGCGAAGAACTCTGACGAAGACACGAAATTTAAGGAACGCCTTCTTAAAAAAATTGATGCATACGGACTGGAGGACAAGGTTATCTTCACGGGTTACCGGTCCGACGTGCCGGATATTGTAAATGCGCTGGACGTTCAGATCAATGCATCGATAGAACCCGATCCGTTTCCTCATGTCATTCTCGAAGGCATGTCGCTCAGCAAGGTGGTCATAGCAACAAATCTCGGTGGTGCGATAGAAAGCATCGAGGACGGGAAAACAGGCTTCCTCGTTTCAGCAAAAGACCCCTCGGACCTCTCGGAAAAGATCAGGCTGGTTTTGACGGACAAACCATTGAGAGAATCAATGTCGAAGAAGGCACGCGAAAGGGTTGAAAAATTTTTAAGCCTGGAAAGAAATGTGGAGCATACCGAGGAAATCTACTATTCGATTTTCAAGAAAGGATAGCGGGAGGGTACAATGATCTTTGAGAAGATCACTGACGGTATCAGGATGAAATCAACTCCGTTTTATTCATTAATTCACGATTTATACAAGTATTTAATAGATTTCGAATTGCCCGTCCCCCGAAAGATCGCATGGATGATGTATTCGGAAAGATCATTGAGGCTGGAACTATGGCGGATGCTGACAAATAAAATATATTATGAACCGCTTTTGAGAAGCCGGTGTACGTCCGTAGGCAGAAATATAAAATGCGATGGAGATATCCCTCTTATAGTCGGAAACGGAAAGATAATCATAGGCGATAATGTCTTCATCGGCAACAAAGGGGCATGGTTCGTAACCCCCAATCTTCACGAGAACCCTATATTGAAAATAGGCAGCAATACTTCAATAAATTATCGAACCGTAATCAGCGTCGAGTGCATGGTGAGCATCGGCAGCAATTGTCTCATCGCCGAAGAGACCAAGATATTCGACAACAACAGCCACGGCATAGACTTCAGGAACCGAAAGATGATGAAAAGAGACGCGGGACCGATCATAATTGAAGACGATGTATGGATTGGAATGAACTCTATTATTTTAAAAAACGTCACCCTCGGCAGAGGAGCGGTTGTTGCCGCCGGATCTGTCGTTACAAAGGATGTGGCTCCAATGACCCTTGTCGGAGGCTCCCCGGCAAAATTCATTAAGAAGATTTCATGAATTGTTAATTAAAAAAAGGAGAAACCCGGTTATTAAACAATTCAAAAAAAAGAGACCTTAAAATGTCAGAAGTTACAAATACCGCTAAACAGGCAGCCATATATGCAATAGGTGTAATCCTGAACCGCGCAGTCAGTTTCATAATGATACCCATTTATACGCGCTGCCTCACTCCTGCCGACTACGGGACAGTAGAATTGCTGACTATGACGATAGATGTTATTTCAATAATAGCGGGCGTCGGCTTATCCACCGCCGTTTACCGCTTTTACTACAAATATGAGGATGAAAAGGGACGCAACAGCGTTATATCGACAGTCTCGATTCTGCTCATATTGCTGTATTTCATTACAAGCAGCATAGGATACCTGTCCTCGCCAGAGCTCTCAAGATTGATCCTCGGGGGAAGCAATGAAGACTTGTTCTATTTCAGGCTAATTTTCATGTGCTTTTTTTTCCAGGCCTTCATAGAAATACCGCTTATTTTTATAAGGGCTCAGGAAAAGCCGGTTTTCTTTGTCCTGATAACAACCATTAAACTGGCTCTTCAGCTTTCTCTTAATATTTATTTTGTTGTTATCAAGCAGATGAGCATTCAGGGCGTATTGTACAGCACTCTTGTTTCATCGCTGATTATCGGCATCTGGCTGATAACATACACTTTCAAGACCGTAGGGTTCAGGTTTTCCAAAAAAACTGGCGGTTTCAATAATGGTCTTCGGAGCCCCTTTGATTATTTCCAACCTGGGGGATTTCATTCTGACCTTTTCAGACAGGTACTTCCTCAAGGCATATTCAACCTTAGCCGAGGTCGGTATTTATTCTCTGGGATACAAACTCGGCTTTGTGCTCTGGGTTTTTGCAGCACAGCCGATCTTTAATGTCTGGGGCCCCAAGCGTTTTGAAATTGCCAGAAGACCCGACGTGCAGGAGATAAACAGCAATGTTTTTCTATTAATGAATATTGTAACCATAAGCTGCGGACTTCTGATCTGTCTGTTCTCCTATGATTTCTTCAGGATAATGTCTGAAAGTAATTTCTGGGACGCCTACAAGATTGTTCCTTTAATAATGCTGGCATATATTATTCAGATATGGACTGCATTCTGCAATTTCGGCATTTATTATAGCGGAAAAACACAATATCTGGCCTGGAGCATAATCGCCGCAGCGGCTTCGATAATAGTTTTCAGCTTTATTCTGATCCCGCCGTTAAAGGGATACGGTGCTGCATTGGCGACTATTATCGGTTTTATTGTAAGATTCGGACTGGTGTATTACTTTTCTCAAAAATATTTCCATTTGCGTCTGCCGTGGACAAGAACACTTTCAATGCTCGCTGTAGGAGCGGTTATATATGGATTTTCCATGTCCTTTAAACATTACGGTCTTTTACTGTCCCTTGCATTGGATTCAACGTTTTTTGTTATCTTCATAATCAGCATTTTAATACTTCCGATATTTAATATTAAAGAAAAACAAATATTAAAAGATGCGATTGTTCATCCGGTTGATTTTTTAAGAGGCTTTTCCAAGAAATAAATACAGGGGTAGAATTATGATATTCGATTGCTTTGTAAAAAGGGTAAAGGCAAGCATCTACTGGCGTACTCTTTACAAGAAGGACGTCTTTAAGTGGCGTCTGGAAAAAGCGAGATCATGGGGCGTTAAAATAGGAAAAGACTGTCTTATTTTTTCAATGGAATTTTCAACCGAACCCTATCTTATTGAAATCGGAGATCACGTAGTAATTTCGTCCGGCACGCAGTTCATAACACATGACGGGTCAGTCTGGCTCTTAAGAGACAGTTATCCGGACATCGGGGTATTCGGCAAAATTAAAGTCGGGTCAAACACCTTCATTGGAATCAACTGCATAATCCTGCCAAATACCGAGATCGGCTCTAACTGCATATTGGGGGCCGGAGCGGTTGTAAGGGGCAAGATTCCCGACGACTCCGTTGTGCTCGGAAACCCGGCAAAAGTTGTCATGAAAACCAGCATGATGCAAAAATTTCTGCTTTCAAACAAAAACCGTCTTGATACCAAACTGTTAACCATAGAAGAAAAAGACAACTTGGTAAAACGTCATTTTGGAATAACATAGCTTATTCTTCGGAGAATCAATAATGACAGATCATAAAATCAGAGTAGCCGTTGTTATAACCGGTCTGGGTCTGGGAGGCATGGAGACCCGCCAGTTGACTGTTGCGAAATATATCGACAAACAAAGATTCCATCTGGATTTTTTTTGCTTGTATGATGAAGATAATATCCTTATCCCGGAATTTGAAAAACTTGGTTTTAATGTGATTGTTGTCAAGGTATTCGATCATTCCAGACCATTCCCTTTGAGCATAAATTACTTTGCTGTCTTAAAGCTGGCTCATCTTCTGAAAAAAGGAAAATATGATATTGTTCATACGCAATTGCCTTATGCAAATACGGTAGGCAGAATCGCTGCAATCATGGCAGGCAACAACTCAAGAATAGCTACAATATGCAACATTGAAGGGAGAAGCCTTCTTCAGCAGCTCTGGGATAAATTACTGGGGAAAAAAAGCCGAAAGATCATGTGCATATCTGATGCTGTTCTTGAATATGACATGAGTTTCACGAAACTACCCAAAAGCAGATATGTAAAAATTTATAATGGGATTGATATTGACCGGTTTTCAAGAAAAAGAGTCGGATCTCCAAAAATTGATGCGGGTATATCTGACAATGCGTTTGTTATAGGATCTGTAGGAAGGCTTCACAAACAAAAGGATTTTAAAACCTTATTGCGCGCCTTTAAAATCTTGCAGGAAAAAATCCCTAATGCCTTCCTGGTCATTGTCGGAGACGGGCCTGAGTATGCTAATTTAAAGCGGTTGAGTAACGCTCTTAATATATCGGATAAAGTGAAGTTCCTCGGAGCCAGAGTGGATGTGCCGGACATAATGTCCTGTTTTGACATATTTGTTTTATCAGCGGTTTATGAAGGGTTCGGAAATGTTGTTATAGAGGCCATGAGCATGGAGATCCCGGTTATTTCAACAAATCTGCCACCGATCAGAGAAATCATCACTACTGGAGAAAACGGCATACTGGTGCCGACAGGCAAACCTGACGAAATTTCCCGGGAAATCGAACGGTTATACAATGATGAAAATTTAAGAAAAAACCTGTCTGCAAACGGCCGAATGACAGTCGAAAACAAATTCAGCCAATATATAATGGTTAAAAATATCGAGAACATGTATGAAGAAAATTCAAAAGCCAGTCCTGATAATTCCATCCGGTAAGAAATTAACAATAATAAGCAGCAGATGGATCTGGATAAAATCATGAACCGAAAACGTCTAATGCTGATTACTCATGATCTTGCAATAGGCGGATTGCAGCAGGTCATTGTAAACATCTGCAGAACCATAGATAGAGAATATTTTGATGTATCTGTCCTGTGCCTCAGGGAACTCGGTCCGTTCACACCGGAAATCGAAAGATTGGGAATAAACGTCTCTTGCATCCCTCAGAAAACCGATAGAACAGATTATTTGTCATTTCTGAATGTTGCGAAGGTATTAAAGCAGCAGTGTATAGAAATAGTCCATACTCATAATACGCAGCCATTTATTGACGGAGTCATCGGAGGTCTGCTTGCAGGAGTGAAAACCATTATCCACACAGATCATGCAAGGGATTTTCCGGATAAGAAAAGGTATATGTTCGCCGAGTGGTTGATGTCGCATTTTGTTTACAAAGTAGTCGGAGTGTCCGAGCACACTTCCCAGAATCTGATAAAGTATGAAAAGATATCTCCAAGTAAGGTCATCACCATCCATAACGGCATCGACGGATCAAAGTATGACATTGCTATTGATAAGAAGAAAAAAAGAGCCGAACTCGGCATCCATGGCAATGGGCCGATCATCGGTCTCGGAGTCCGCCTGACATGCCAGAAAGGTCTGACTTATCTCCTGCAGGCCATGCCGGAGCTGATCAAAAGATTTCCCGACATAACGCTTATTGTCGCCGGAGAAGGTCCGCTGGAAAACGATCTGAAGAATGAGGCCTCCTTATTAGGCGTAAGCGATAATGTTATCTTTGCAGGTCCCCGTCTCGATATACCCGAACTTCTGCAATTGTTCGACCTCTATGTACTCCCATCGCTATGGGAAGGTCTTCCGATGGTATTGCTTGAGGCTATGGCTGCGCGTTGCCCGATTGTTGCTACGGATGTCGGAGGCAACGCGTCTGCTGTTAAAAACGGCGTCAACGGCTCTCTTGTAAAACCTCAAAACCCGAAAGCATTATCCGATGAGATCATCAGGGTGTTATCTTCAACGGATATTCTCGAAAAATACAGACTTAATGGAGATAATGCATTTCAAAACAACTTTGCCGCGAGGGTGATGACAAGCAAGTACGAGAAGCTGTACAAAAAGGAATTATTGTAATTGCTGACAGAACTGCATCAAAATCATATTTAAATGGAGCCATTGGTACTTACAGACATTCAGGTGAGAGAGAATCCTCAAAACGATAGAGGATTCACAATCCTTTACTGGATTTGGGTTTTAATGCTTTTCCTTCCTGAAAGACTGATTTCGTTTTATATCCCTTCCCTTCTGTTTTTGAGAAGCCTGCCGACAGTTCTGCTGGTGTTAGCTCTTTTTGTCTGGTTCGCTTCAAATTCGGATAAATACAATTACAAATGGTTTGCGATTTTTCTTGTTTCATTGCTGATAAGTTCATTATTCGCCGAAAACACAGGGCGCGCCAGAGTTCCGCTCAGGCTTGTTCTGGAATACTATATATTGGCCCTTATCACATTCAGCTTTGTAAGCAATAAATACAGGACAGATAAACTGTTGTTTCTTTTTATGCTTCAGTTTCTTTATCTTGGCATCTGGGGCATAATTGGAGGTGGATTAATCAAATGGGATTATATCCTTAATGAAGAAGATGCGTATGGTCCTCTTATGGGAATCGGGGTTGCATATTGCTACTACTATTTTTCGGTTCAGGAAAAGAGCCTGACCAAAGCAATTGCCCTGATCGCACTCTGTATATGTATTACTGGCGTAGTTATCTCCTTTGCAAGGGGGGCTTTCTTAGTATTGGTAGCCACCTTTATTTATCTGTTAATCAAATCTGGTAATATCATAAAAGGACTAGTCTTCATCGGAATTGCATGCATTGTTATTCTTATCGCTACCTCCATAATATTTCCTGACAACGCCTTTTGGAAGGAAATGCAAACATCATCCGAAGGCACTTCATCCGGTACGGGAAAAGACAGGAAAGTCCTATGGTCGATCGCGTGGGAAGAGTACAAGGACAATCCCGCATTCGGGGTAGGGCCGTCAAATTTTGGCATAGCCGCCAGCCAATATCTTCATCTTGTAAAGGATCCCGGCAACTACAGGACTGACACGATCTGGGGCAGGGCTCTTCATAACGCCTACTTCCAAATCCTAAGCGAACTCGGGACTTTCGGAATTATCATATTCATCATGATCTTATATGATTTTTTCAAAACCAACCGTGCATCCATGAGATTCAATTCAACAAGTTACTCCGGTGACACCAACACCCAGCCGCTTCTACAAATGAAGCAACTGGTGATGGGAATAAGAATCGCCATGGTGGCTTTTCTGTTGAACGCCTTCTTTTATGACATAATCTACTACAGCTGGTTCTGGATACTGCTGATTTTAAATAGAACGCTTTTCATAAATATTTATCATGAAAATTTTTTCAACAAGAACGCACCGGAAACTGACAGCGTTCAGGACGATGCTTCCCGGATTATCTGAGTCATATAAACGAACTAACAAACCTCATGAATAAAGACCGTGACATATTCATCGATGTCCTGCGCGGAATAGCAATTTTTGACATGATTCTGGTGCACTATGCGGGCAACTTCCCTGAAATAATATCAAAGGTCATCTTATACCATGATATCGCCATGGAGGGTTTCCTGCTGTTATCCGGCGTCATTATCGGCATGCATTATCTGCCTCAATTTGCCGGCAACCATATGGGGACCGTTAAAAAAATTTATCTCCGTACGGTTAAGTTGTTACTGATTCAATACATCATGATAGTCACAATAAGCCTGCCGGAATTCCTGCTGAGAAGCGGAAGCGCCGACTGCCAGAGCATACGTGTCTTTCTCCTTCAGTCGTTCACATTTTCAAACCAGATAGGATTGATACATATTCTTCCCACGTTTATACCCCTCTTTATACTGACGCCCCTGTTTCTATATCTCCTTTCAAGGAATCTGGATTGGGCATTATTATTGGGCAGTGCAGTCTTTTTCCTGACCGCTCAAAGGAATCCCTATCTCTTCAACTACGGCGATAGGACAATTTTCCCTGTGGTATTATGGCAGATATATTTTGCTGCCGGATGCTGTCTTGGCAAAGCCGCTCTCAGAAATGGGACAAGCATGCCAAGACATAAAACAGCCTTGTTTATCGTGTCATGCATTATGGTGACAGCAGCCCTTTTCTTCAGGCACAGTACTTCGATCTGCCCATGGATAGCAACCTTTATGCAAAGATATTCAATAGCAATACAGAGATTTCCTCTGAACATGTATGGATTAGTCTGGGGTCTGGTGCTCTGGTTGTTTATCTATGCGACAGTTGCAAAATTCTGGTCTGGCATCAGAAGAACATATATTATAAATTGGACAGCCCTGTTTGGAAGAAACAGTTTAATGACTTTCGTCCTGCATGTATATTTCGCCAAAACCATTTCATTTATTAATCTACTGTACGGATCACACAGACTGATAATTTACATGGGCATACTGATGAACATCGGCGTTACCTATTATCTGTTATCGAAATATGAACAGTCCCTAAGGGACAATAAACATGGTAATATTATCCGGATCGTAACATGGTTTTTTAAATAGCATTCCATAGCGTTCTGAAATGGAATCAACTGTGACAGATTCGACCGTTATGATATTTAATTTGATATCATTATTGCGCGCCCTTTGCAGGATTGAACGTATATGAAATTCTCTATGTTTCTAAGGAGCGCTTTTACGGGTATTCTTTACTATTCCGGCATATTGCATGCGCGGAGATATACCTTCGGCTTACCAAGCGTTATCCTGGCATATCATCGGGTCATACCCGCCGATAGTGAAGAGAAGCGATTCATTCAGCCCGGCATGTACGTGACCACGGGAATATTTGACAAACAAATGGCGTATATAAAAAAGTATTATAATGTGATCGCACTTGAAGAATTATTAAACAATCCCGGGGTTAAAAACGCCTGTATCGTCACCTTTGATGACGGATGGTATGACAATTATCAATATGCATATCCGATTCTGAGAAAGCATTCAATTCCTGCTACCATTTTTCTGGCCACCAATCTCATTGGAACAAACATATGGGCGTGGCCAGACAGGATATCATATTATATTCACTCTGCCACCAGGGATGCGGTCGATGCCGTTGTTAACATGATTCTTTTACAGGATCATATAATGTCGACCAGACGTATTAAAGAACTAACCTGTTCAGGAAACAGGACTATTCTTGCGGATGAACTGATCAATTATTTGAAATTTGTTACAGAAGAAGCAAGGAATTCGTTGATGGCCGTGATAGATAGTCGCATGGGATCTTTATTGTATGTTCTTAATAAGCAAAGGCCCTGGATGACATGGTCAGAAATCAATGAAATGTCCTCCGATAAGATTGCCTTTGGCGCCCATTCCCATAATCATGTAATACTTACGCAGACAAATATCGAAGAAGCAACGAAAGAGATCCTGGATTCAAGAAATACGCTTTTGGATAAACTTAGAAGACCTGTAAACATGTTCAGTTATCCAAATGGAAACTACAACTATGAATTGATGCAAGCCATTAATAAACTTGGGTTTAAATTGGCAGTGACAACTAAACGCGGCATGCTTGATGAATCTGAAAACCTGCTCGCCCTGAGAAGGGTTCTAATCCACAATGACATGACAAGCAGCAGACACATGTTTGTATATCGGATTACAAAAAGGGAACATCGGGCAGGGAGAAATCCAGGATGAAATTTCTGTTCATACGTAATTTTAATGTATTATAATATAATCAATGATGGCATGGCAATTGCTTGTGATGAAAGTATGATAAAATTACCAACAAAGGAGTCCTAGATGAATCAGAAAAGAATTTTAAAGGCCATGAGGGTTGCCATCGTATTTTTTGTTGTTTCGGTTACACTCTCAAGCAATTCATGGGCCAAGAACCTTTTCGTTGCCACGACAGGGAACGATTCTGTCTCCTATGCAAATAATGATATTTCTCATCCATGGCTGACCCCCCAGCACGCCTGGGACATGGCGCAGGCTGGCGACGTTGTGAACTTCCGTGCCGGCACATATGACATTACCTCACTGATTGATACCAACCATTCAGGCAACAGCGGGACGAGCGGGGCATGGATAACGTTTCAGTCATATACTGGAGAATCAGCAGTTATAAGAGCTACCGCATCGATTGATATAATGCTGCAGCTTGCAAAAAATTACCAACAAGTTAAAAACTTGACTTTCAACTGCAACGGCTATGCTGCAAGAGGAATAGGGATAGGATGGTATGACAGTGATTATGCTGTTATCGGATTTGAAGCTGACAATGTAACCGTTACAAACTGGAGAACCGGCGATAATGCTTGCGCGTTCTATGTCGGTTCATCATATGCCGGTGTCAGGGCAACCAATATAACCATCAAAAATTGCACAATTACCGGAGCGTCCAACGCTTCAGGATTGAACCAGAACTACTCGGGCATCATGGTTTTCGGTGCGGATGCTTTCCATCTGGAAAACAATGACATATCTCAGGTCAGGCATGGGATATATCTGAAACATTCGTCTATAAACTATTCCAATCACGGAGATACTGTAAAGAACAATTATATTCATGGCATGCATCCAAGCGGGGGGAATGGAAACGCATCGATTAATATAAACACAAACTATACGATAATCAGCAATAACATTTTAAGCACATATATAAACTTAGGTGAGGATGCGCAAACAGGCGGGTCTGTTAACGGCAATTACTGCACCATCGACCACAATACTATTACCAGCAGCCTTTCCTTCATAAGCAATGGGGGAAGCTCATACAACACCGTCACCAATAACATATGCACAGCACGCACAACATGCGGCACATCAAACACCTGGAATTACAACATGTACACAAGCGGGGCGGCTATCGGGGCTAATGACTTGGCTAACAAATCTCCGGTCTTTGCCGGCGGGTCTTCTCCGTCCACTATTTCAGGATTCGCTCTCGCAAGCAGCAGTCCTGGCAAAAATACCGCAAGCGACGGCAAAGACATCGGAGCTGATGTTACCAAGGTCGGTATCAATGCATTACAAACTTCAGAAAGTGATACGACACCACCAGCTAAACCCGGAGGAGTATCAGTACAGCTGAAGTAATCCCATTATCTTCAGGGGCCTCCCCTCATGAAAAGCGGGAGGCCTTCTTTGCCTGTCAAAAATCTTTTTGTTCAAAACCATTTGATGACTTCTTAAGGCTTTTCTTCAATATCATATACAAGGAGCCATTATGAAGAAAATCAGTTTCATTATTCCGATGAAGAATGCCGGTAAATATATCAGGAGGTGTCTTGAGGCTATCCTCGCCGAGATGAAGCCGGGGGATGAAGTCATAGTCATTGATAATGGTTCCACAGACGATTCGGTATCTATTGCCAGCCGGATTGAGAATGTTGTCATATTGCATTGTCCTGACGGCACTATCGGATATTTGAGAAATTATGGGGCAAACCGTTCTCAGGGTGACATTCTGGCGTTTATCGACGCTGATTGCATAATCTCATCCGGCTGGAGGGCAGAAGTCATAAGAAATCTTGAAGATAAGGGGATTGCAGCTGTAGGATCCAGATACGAAATCCCTGAAAATGCGGTATGGATAGAGAAGGCATGGTTCTCACAGAAAACAACTGAAGCCTCCCCGGCCAAATATGTAAATTCAGGAAATTTCGCCATAAAAAAGGAGGCGTTTTCCCATGTGGGTGGATTCGACGGAAAGCTCATCACCGGTGAAGATGCTGAACTGGGCTGGCGGCTCAACGGCAATGGATATACAATCATTGAAGATCCCGGGGTTGAATGCATCCATCTGGGCAATCCAAAGACATTAAGGGATTTTTACAGAAAGCAGAAATGGCATGCACTGGGGATGATGGGTACTTTCAGACATTCATTCTGGGATAAGCCTTTATTAATGACTATTGCATTTTTTATGAGTGTATCAGCATTTTTTGTAATGTTCCCATTCTTTTTAAAAAGAGGAAGAAGTATTTCCAGCTTGCTCGCTTTTTGCGGATGGGTCCCATGTATTACAGCAGGGTATCGTGCATATCAGTATCGCAACATGAAATATTTTTTACACCTGATCATTCTTTATTTTATATATTTTATCGCCCGTTCCAGGGCATTAATAGAAATATTAAAATGAGCTATATATGAAAATATGGAACCTGTTCTAATACCTCACGCAACAGTGTCCCTAACCTTTCTTCAATGGAGGAATAAATCATGACTGACAGTATAGAGCATGCCGCTGAAAACAGCTCATTTGCAGATATTCCGTCAAAGATTGTCAAATTCAATATCGTGAAAAAGGATGCAGTTTTCCCAGTCTTGATTCCTATTAATGAAGTATTCCGGATAAAGGAAATATTCCATGAACAGATATATTCAATCATGCGGTTAAACACTCAAAATAAACCCTTAACAATTATCGATGTCGGGGCCAACATCGGGTTATTCGCCATATACATGAAATGTCTTAATCCCGAGAATGTTATCTATTGTTTTGAACCATCGCCCGGAACTCTTAACCTTCTCAAGAAAAATGTGGGGAGCATAAAAGGTATTAGTATTTATCCATATGGCCTGTTCAGTTCCGAAGGTATCGCCAAGATGTATTTGAATAATGAAAATACCGGAGAAAACTCGATAAAAGCGACCCCGACTGATGTATCGGATATAAAAAAAACAATTAACATCCCGCTTAAAGAATCAAATTCGGAGTTTGATAAACTTAACATAACTGAATTAAATGTTTTAAAGATAGATACAGAGGGGTGTGAGGTGGATATACTGGAAAATATCAGACACCGTCTGGATGCAATTGATTACATCCTTCTCGAATATCATTCTGAAAAGGACCGCCGGACTATCGACAACATACTGAAAGGATTTCATGTCGTTTCGTCAAAAGCCACATCTTATAATGTAGGCCAGGTCAAATATATGAACTCACGGTTAATTTCATCATTGCCTGCAACAGGCTTTGTCCCTGAATTACCCCAAGTGAAAATACACAAAAGCTTATCCGCCAATCTTTTGGATTTCAGTAAAAGATACAGCAACACCCTTTACAAATTGATTATTCGGATCCTTCCTGACAATCCAAGCTGCTAATCTCATTTAAAAATCCGGTTCGGACCGAACAGGCGCTTATTCAGCGCCTGTTTTTGTTTGTAAGAGTGCAACAGATTCTATTGTCAATTTACTAAAAATTTATTCCGGACTGTATGCGCAAAAAATGCGCCCAGTCAGAATATTGTTTCTTCTTTATTTGAACCGGAATGAAAGAACCTATGAGGCTAGTCCCCTTGACACAGTCCTGATATATCAAGCACCTGTTTGTCACGGGTAATAATCTTCAGCATCATATACTTGTTTTTGAGTTCACAAAATTCGGGTTTTTAGATTAGAGCTGATAAAAATATGATCACTGAACCAGCTTAACCTATAAAGCGAAGTGCGCTATTGACAAAATGAGCCCGCCAAAGGCATTAAGCTTCTTCAGAAACTATGGAAAATATCAGGAATTTTGCCATCATCGCGCATATCGACCACGGCAAGTCCACCCTTGCGGACAGGCTGATGGAGAATACCGGCCTAATCAAAAAAGGCGGTGCAGAGCAGTACCTCGACCGCATGGACATCGAACGGGAAAAGGGCATCACTATAAAGGCGCAGACGGTAAGGATGCCGTTTAAGGCGGAAGACGGGAAAAATTATATTCTCAACCTCATAGACACGCCCGGGCATGTTGATTTTTCCTATGAAGTCTCCCGCGCGCTGGCCGCCTGCGAAGGTGCGCTGCTTCTTGTTGACGCCACGCAGGGGGTCGAGGCCCAGACGCTTGCGAATGCATACCTGGCGATCGATCAGGGCCTTGAGATAATCCCCATAATTAACAAGGTCGATCTGGCCTCGGCAAGGCCGGATGTAATAATAGAAGAGATAGAAGAAATTGTCGGCGTTCCGGCCAGGGAGGCGGCCCTGTCTATTTCTGCAAAGACCGGAATCGGTACCGGAGAAGTCCTTGAGGCAATTGTAAAGCGCATACCGCCGCCCAAGGCAGACCCCGACGCCCCGCTGTCAGCCCTGATATTCGACTGCTGGTACGACTCCTACCAGGGCGTGATAGCGCTTTTCAGGGTCATGCAGGGTCGTGTGTCTCCCGGCATGAAGATAAAGTTCATGGCGACAGGCGCCGTTTATGAGGTTGCCCGTCTGGGCGTTTTTTCCCCCGATGCAATGGACATCAAGGAACTCAGCGCCGGAGATGTTGGATTTCTTGCCGGCGCGATCAGGGAAATCAGAGATGTCCATGTAGGCGATACGATAACCACGGCAAAGGACGGGGCGACGGAACAGATACCAGGTTTCCGCGAAATCCAGCCGATGGTGTTCGCCGGATTATACCCGGCGGACAATGTCGAATATTCAGAATTGAGGGACGCGATAGAAAAGCTTTCCTTGAACGATGCATCCCTTATCTTTGAGCCCGAGAGCAGTCCTGCGCTCGGGTTCGGTTTCAGGTGCGGGTTCCTGGGACTGCTTCATATGGAGATCATCCAGGAAAGGCTTGAACGGGAGTTCAAACTCTCTCTTATCATCACGGCCCCGACGGTTGTATATAAGGTAAAGACAACAAAGGGCGAGGTACTCGAAGTTCATAACCCATCAGCACTTCCCGATGCACAGAATATCGACCACATTGAAGAGCCGTATATAAGGGCGCAGATTCACACGCCTGCAGAATATGTCGGAGGGATTCTTGCACTCTGTCTTGAAAAGCGCGGCATACAGAAAGAACTTCACTATTATGCAGGGAACAGGGTCATACTGACCTTTGACCTGCCTCTGAATGAAGTGCTCCTTGATTTCTTCGGCAAACTGAAGACCATAAGCCGCGGCTATGCCTCGCTGGATTATGAACCGCTGGACTACAAGATCTCACCCCTCGTAAGGCTCAATATACTTATTAACGGTGACCCTGTGGATGCTCTCTCCATGATTGTCCACAGGGATATGGCTTATGAGCGGGGCCGCGACCTGGCGCTGAGGATCAAGCGCGTCATTCCCCGGCAGATGTTCGAGGTGGACGTGCAGGCCGCCATAGGCGGCAGGGTGATCGCCCGTGAAACGGTAAAACCCATGAGAAAAAATGTTACTGCAAAATGCTATGGCGGTGATATAACAAGAAAAAGGAAACTGCTTGAAAAGCAGAAAGAAGGCAAAAAGCGCATGAAACGCCTTGGCAGGGTTGACATACCGCAGGAGGCATTCCTTGCAATCCTCAGTATAAAGGAGGAGTAGTTGCTTATAGAGAAAAAGAAGAGCCAGGGCAGGGAATGGATAGAAGCTTTCGTTTTCGCACTGGTCCTGGCGTTTGTCATCAGGGCGTTTATCCTTCACCCGTACCGCATACCCTCTTCCTCAATGGAAGACTCGCTCTTAAAGGGCGACCACATCATGGCCACAAAATATAATTACGGCCTGACGATACCGTTCACCACCACGAAAATATGGGGTAAAAATATTGTCCCCAGCCGTGGCGATATAGTCATCTTTACATTCCCCAAGAACAAGTCACTTGATTTCGTCAAGCGTGTAATAGGGCTTCCCGGTGACACCATTCAGGTAATCCATAAAAAGGTTTACATCAACGGCAGGGAATATATTAACGGGCATGAAAAACACACAGACAACCTTGACCTGACGCAGGGGCCCAGCAGCATCCGTGACAATTCGGGTTTAATAAAAATTAAACCGGGTTATGTTTTCGCCATGGGTGACAACCGTGACCAGAGCTATGACAGCCGGTTCTGGGGACAGCTTCCTGTTGAATACATCAAGGGCAAGGCCAGGATAATCTATTTTTCATGGGACGACATCCTCGGCAGGCCCAGATTTGCACGCATCGGAAGCTTGATAAAATAACTTTTACCACAGGGGGATATATTGAATAATAAGCAATCAATTCCAGGTACGGACATCCAGGAACCTGTAAAGAAAAAAGCCGAGAATAAAGGGCAGCTCAGGGAATGGGGAGAAGCTCTTATTTTTGCGCTTATCCTTGCCCTGATCATCAGGGCTTTTCTAATACAGGCCTACCGGATCCCGTCTTCATCGATGGAAGATACGCTTTTAAAGGGCGATCACATACTTGCAACCAAATACAACTACGGCGTTACGGTACCTTTTGCCACATATAAAATATTCGGGAAGGACATTGTCCCGAAGCGCGGAGATATAATCATATTCACGTTTCCCCAGAACCATGAAATGGATTTTGTGAAACGTGTTGTCGGCCTGCCCGGAGAGACTGTTGCAATAGTTAATAAAAAGGTTTTTATTAACGGAAAGGAATATGTCCAGGGCCATGAGAAATATACGGACCCGCTCATAGTCGACAGGGGCATATCGGTTATAAGGGACAACATGCCGGAAACCATTATAAAGCCGGGTTATATTTTTGTCATGGGCGACAACCGTGACCAGAGCTATGACAGCCGCTTCTGGGGGCAGTTGCCGATTGAAAACGTAAAGGGCAAGGCCCTGATAATTTATTTCTCATGGGACAGCGATCATTTTTTCAAAAGACTGTTAAGGATAGGACATATTGTCAAGTAACAGCTAAAATACAGGGGGAATACTGTGACTGATATTCTTCTGACGCCGGGTGAAGTCGCTGAGATACTTCAAGAGCTGGCGGACAAGCTCGAGACAAGGTTCAAGGCCTGGGATAAAATCGCTTTCATCGGCATAAGAAGCGGCGGGGAACACGTCGCAGAGCATCTGGTCAGGCTCATGAAAAAAAGGCTGCATAGAGAGATCCCGCTCGGAGAACTGGATATTGCCCTGTACCGTGACGATCTTTCAAAAAGGCTTTTTTATCCTGAAGTTAAAAAAACCAGCATCCCGTTCGACATTGAGAACAAAATAATTATCCTGGTCGATGATGTCCTTAATACCGGCCGGTCCGTCAGGGCGGCAATAGATCATCTCGTCGATCTCGGCAGGCCTCAGCGCATATATCTCCTGGTGCTGTTTGACAGAGGGGGACGGGAGCTTCCGATACAGGCGGATTTCATCGGTAAGACGATAGAACTCCCTTCAAAAAAGGTTATAAAAATAAATGTGCCTGAGGATACTTTAAACCTGGGCAATGTAATTATAACCGAGGTGAAGAAATGAACTGGCCGCATAAGGATTTGGTTGCAATAGCCGATCTCAAGGCAGAAGAAATCACCACTATTTTCGACCTGACACCCAATTTCAAGGAAATTTCCAGACGCGACATCAAAAAAGTCCCTACATTAAGAGGCAAAACCATAGTCCTTATCTTCTATGAGGCCAGCACGCGCACGAGGCTTTCCTTTGAAATTGCGGCCAAGCGGCTCAGCGCCGATACCGTGGCAATATCCCAGACAGGGAGCGCCTTTCAAAAGGGCGAGACCATGATGGATGCGGCAAAAAACATCATGGCCATGATGCCGGACTGCATTGTCATGAGATACCCTTATGCAGGCATGGTCCCGCGCCTGGCAAAGGAACTTCCCTGCTCTGTCATAAACGCCGGCGACGGTTATCACGAGCACCCGACTCAGGCGCTTCTCGACATGTATTCCATGCGCGAGCATTTCGGCGCGCTCAAAGGCCTGAATGTAGTTATGGTAGGCGATATCATGCATTCGCGTGTCGCACGTTCCAATGTCTACGGACTGAAGAAGATGGGTGCCAAAGTGACGCTTGTGGGTCCTAAAACGCTGCTGCCGCCAGGTGTCGAATCCTGGGGTGCTGCGATCTCCACGGAATTCGATCCCGTCATACCGAAAGCGGATGTAATCATGATGCTCAGAATCCAGAAGGAACGCATTGCCGAACACCTGTTCCCGGGCGACCGCGAATATTCTAGCTTTTACGGGCTGGGCAGGTCAAGGGTGGCTATGATGAAAAAGAATGCGGTGATAATGCATCCCGGTCCTATGAACCGCGGAGTTGAGATAAATACCGATGCTGCAGACTGCGAGCGCGCCATAATCCTCGATCAGGTCGAAAACGGCGTGGCAATACGCATGGCGCTTATGTATCTCTGTCTTGGAGGTTCCAATGTGGATTAAGGGCGGAAGGATAATCGACCCTGCAACAAAGAGAGACTCAACAGGCGATATAGAAATAGAAGATGGGCTTATAAGAGGCGTACACCAGGGCGGAAAATCATCTAAAAAAACTCCATGCATTGATGCAAGTGGCAAATGGGTAATCCCGGGCCTGATAGACATGCATGTGCATCTCAGGGAACCGGGCTTTGAATATAAGGAAGATATATACTCGGGAAGCCTGTCTGCCGCTGCAGGTGGGATAACTACTGTTGTCTGCATGGCCAATACGAGGCCGGTCAACGACAATCCCTCGGTAACAGGCTATATCATGAAGAAAGTTGCAGATGCCGGGCTCGTAAGGGTTCTGCCCGCCGGGGCTGCCACAAAGAACATGGAAGGCAAAGAGCTTTCAGAGATGGGGCTCATGAAAAATGCCGGAATCATTGCCGTATCCGATGACGGCAACCCTATTGAAAGAGCGGCCATGATGAGACGGGCTCTGCAGTATGCATCGACATTCGGCCTTCCGTTCATGTCTCACTGCCAGGACAAGACCCTTTCGGGAAAAGGCGTAATGAATGAGAGTGCGCTGTCATCGAGGCTGGGCCTTCCGGGAATACCCAATATCGCTGAAGATGTAATGGTGGCAAGAGACATCGCGATAAGCGCGGAACTCGCTATCCCCATTCACATCACCCACGTATCCACACACGGCAGCATCTCCCTGATCAGAGATGCAAAGAAATCCGGCGTACCCGTCACATGCGATGTCACACCGCACAACCTGCTCCTTACCGAAGAAAGGGTCAGGACATACGACACAAACGCCAAGATGTATCCGCCGCTGCGCTCTGAAAGCGACCGGCTGGCGCTCATCGAAAGCCTGCGCAAGGGCACGGTCGACTGCATCGCAACCGACCATGCGCCGCATTCAAAGGATGAAAAAGACCTCGATTTCGACCTTGCACCTTTCGGCGTCATCGGTTTGCAGACCCTTCTGCCCGCGATCCTGAAGATACATTATGACTACAAAATGCCTTTGATGGACATCCTTGCGATGGTGACAATCAATCCGGCACGGATACTGGGCATAGACGGCGGCAGGATTGAAAAGGGCGCCCGCGCCGACATAACGATAGTAGACCCGAAGGCCGAATGGACCCTGACCGAGGACATGCTCGTCTCGAAATCCAAAAACTCGCCTTTCATCGGCTGGAAATTTAAAGGCAAGGTTACAACCACGATTGCGTCGGGAAAGGTTGTCTACAACATCTGATTCCGCTTTGCACTCATGCTCGACATAGGAATATGCTGCTGAGCTGTTAAGTAAAACTGAATGCCTTTGACTCTTCTTATCTGATACTGTGTTTCTCCTTGCTTTCGCGGCATGATCTTGTTGAAGCTGGTCTAACTTTCAATAGTCATAATATCATTGGCGTTCCCAACTATACATAAAATTGCAATTCACCAGTCTCGAGCACTTCAACCTTGTTTATGTTTCATTGTCCATTTGGGTACCACTTAACGCCTGCATAACCGGGAGTGGCTCGACATCTTGTTCATGCGGTTGTTAGAGTCATTATCTTGAGCGAAGCTTGTCCTTGTTTTCATATATCCAATCTTCGATATTTCTCAGCTTTTCTTTGATATCGCTAATACTTGACTCTTCCTCTGATATCCAATCAGAAACCCGCGATCTAAAATCATCCGACCATGCTTCTCTGAGCTTGTCGTAAAGCTCGTCAAGGTGCCGCTCTTTATGAACTAGTACCCCGTTCAGCTTTTCTCGGCGGTCTTCCAAGGCGCTGATATTGGATTCTATTTTTTGCTCCCAATTGTGGCGCCTATCCGAACGTTCGCGCTGGTATTCATCCCAAGCCCGTTGACGCTCCCTCTTGTACCGATCCCATCTTATGTCAAGAATTTCCTTGGTTTCATTCAGCGCTTCAAACGCAATCCCTTTGTCTTTCCCGAGCATCTTTTCTTTGTTGTCCCGCAGTAGCGTCCATCCTTCTTGAAGACGTTCGCTGCAGGACACAAGCATTTGCTTCTCTTCGTCGAAAGGGCCCATGATTGCGTTTAACAGTGAAATTGCACCCCCTGTTGCTATTGTGAGTATTACGTCAGCAAGCCCGCTGTCGTATGGCCTTGCAGACCTAGCACAAGATACAATCATATCCTTTAGGCGTTCAGACTCGTCTTTCTTCTTTTCCCAACTCTTCTGATTTTGTGCTTGCTGGGTTTTAACTTCAGAAACCAGATTTTGAAACCTATTCCACGCACTTTCGTGTTCTTCCTTTGTAGGGAATCTTGATCCTTTGAAACCCTGCCCGGTGATTCGTATTTGATTCCATACAGCCTTCCAATCCGGCTTGCCGAAATCGAAAAGCCCTGGAACCATAGATTCCAGCTTTGAGATGTTTCTATTAACTTCCTTATAGTCGCTCATCAGTGATTTTTAGGCTCTAGCAACAAAATCGGCCGCGAGTGTAACGAGTCGGCTGGATTGCCGGACTATTCAGCCTTTTTGCTTCTGTGTCTGGAAAGCTTCTCAAGTGTGGCCTTCACAAGCCCTGCATGTCCAATCTTCACGTAATCCAAGTAAACGATAGTAGGTAAAACGCCCGGAACCTCGGTATTGTCGAGCTTTACCGGAAGGATGTACTCTTTGTTCTCGGTGAGCGCTCTCGCCTGGGCCGACTGCCGCTCATGATTGGTCCAAACCTTGGCTGCGTAATGCTTCGACAGGAACATGACGCAGTAACGTGCCTTTAAACGGTATACGGTATCGAGGGTATCGTAGAGGTTGGTTCCCCACAAGTCGACTTCCTCGAAGTCTGCATAGAAAATGTTCAGGCCTTTAGTCTTAATATCCTCGGCATAGTGATGGACAATTGATCTGTCTTCTCCTGCAAAGGAAATGGCGATATCGTACTGTGGCTCATGCGGACGAGACGGTCCTTCTTGATCGGCCTTTGCGACGGTCATCTTTTCAGCACCAATTTGAGGCCGCTCTAACACACCGAGCCCTTTGCAGGTTGGACAGACTGTCCCCGTCGCTGCGAAAATAGCAAGATCGATTGACCTGATGATGCCACGGCCACCACAGAACTTACACGTTGTCAGCCTTTCCTGGGGTACATTCAGGTCAAGTTCACCGGCACCTTTGCAGGAAGGACAAGGTTTCCTGTTGTCTCCAAAAATTCCGAATGAACCGGCGGGCTGTACTGATCCGCTGCCACCGCAAATTTTACACTTAATGATCAACATTCATCCTTTCTCGTTCTATTGATAACGTACTGCTCAGCTGCCGGCATAGCCGTTCGACTGAAGTGACTTGTTCGGTCTTACGGTAAGATGCACTTTGCATTAAATAAATAGAACGATATTACTGATGCAACAATCAAGAAATAGAACACAGATGGCTGGAATTTAAATCGTTCGGCTGTCTTCTCACCTTCTTCATAGTAAGATTTGAAAGAAATATCTTTAGTAGGGTCGTTAACAAGTTCTTCCATTTTTTGATAATAGACTTGGCCAGAATAATCCCATCCATGCTTTGTTTTATGCCAACGACGATCCCATAAACAAAAGATGACCATAAGAACAAAAAGTGTGCCTGAAATAATGAGTCTATAATTTATGTCATTGAATTTTAAGCCAAGAGTGATAAGTGCGCCAAACGTAACAAGGCTATAGTTCATGTTTTTTTGCCTGAATGTGTCTGCATGCTTAACTTTCTCCTCTGCTTTATTGAAAAGCAAAGTAAGAAGCTCTATACGATGCTCTAAATTTTCATTTGAACTTTTTAGGTTTATTTTATTCATGATTTACCTCCTATATTATTTCACCGAACAATTAATATACCCTGTAGTCTTTTTCTTGAATTTTGATAAATTTTACATTCATAAATATAATTTGGAAAGACAAAATATATCATAAAATAAGTGTGCACCAATGTTCGGAAAATTATTTTATAACGTTCAAAGGATAATGAAAGATACAGGGCGTTAGAACAAAGCAGGTCAAGGAGTGACGCAGCCGAGGAACGAGGCGTACAAAACAGCTTATAAGCTGATGAGCTGATAAGCTGTTAAGAAGGATCAAAGGCGATAAAGATTTTGATTAACAGCTCATAAGCTTAATAGCTTAACAGCTTTATAGATTCGCAGTGACGAGGCAAAGAGATTTTAACATCTCCAATTTATATTCAAGATGATGCCGAGGAGGCCAGGAGGAAGCGACGCAGGCATACTTTTACGTATGTCGAGGAGCATTCCGACGCAGCCGACAAAGGCAGCGCTTGAATAGAAATTGGAACATGCAAAGTTATAACGACCTGTATAGGGAGTTCAGGTAGTCCACCACTTCCTTGGATTTAAGGATAGAGTTGTGGTCTTCATTAAAGCCCCGGATCCCAGAGGCGGCCTTCTGCGCCGTCAGGTCGAGTTCGCTGGCTATGGTGACCACTCCGTCGTTGTTGCGGTTCATCATCAGGCTCTCCTTTCCCGAGAAGCCAAAAAGCATGTAATAGCGCGTATTCCTGGACAGCGGCGTCTGCCACAGCTTCTCAATGTAAGGGCTCCCGGGTATCACATCCCACCAGGAGGGCACCACGGCAGGGGCGTCCTTTGTGCCCATCTCCGCGACCTCATGCCCGCCCCAGGGGGTCGATATCGTCGCATAGACCGGCACTAGAACCGGGCTGTTGCGGTTTGCCAGTTCATTGATGAAGCCTTTAGACAGTAGCCCGCCCATGCTGTGGGCGACAATGCAGATCCGCTTGAATCCATATTTTAACTGCAGTTCCGTCAGCGAACGGTAAAAAAATTTGCTCGCCATATCCAGGGGCATGCCGCTGGCATAGTATGCCACCCACGGCTGAATGCGCTTCCTGTCAATGTGTTCGAGTATATAACGCCAATCCCGCGGAGACCCGTTTGCCCCGTGGACAAATAAAACCGGCAGGCGGTCCGGGTCATAGGGCTCAAGGAAAAAGACGCCCCCGCCCACTTCGCGGACGAACCGGCTCGGCTCCCATTGGCCCATATCGGCATTCTCCCGGGAAAAGCGGGGATCATCCAGAGTCGTCACCTCATCAAGGCTGACCTTGAGTCCGGGGAAAGTATCAGCCAGACCCATTCCCAGCGTTTTAACGGTGACGGCGGGCATGTTTTCCCTTGCCGTACCGCCCATGATTATCCTGACTCCAGTAACAGTCTGACCCGGCGTTACCTTCAGCGGGCCATTCTGCGGGTATACGCCGAACGTCTCCCGAGGGTCCGGCTCCATATCGCCGTTTTCGTCCTCAAAGGCCATCATCCGGTACTCGCCCGGCGCACTTACTATAAACTGGAAGCCTCCCCGGCCCTGCATCAGCCAGTAGCGCACGACCGTCCGTTTAGGGTCGTTATCCCTCCACAGGGCGACCAGGACGGGTTTGACTGTATCGGTATGGGGCTCAACATCCCCCTTGATCAGGCAGAAATTGCCCTTCACAAATGAGATGTCTTTTTTCAATTTTGAAAAGCCGCACCCTGGGCATATTATGAGCGCGGCCGCAATCAGCAGGCACAAACACGCCCTTTCGATTTGAACCGTAATGCGTCCCGATCTCATTCTCTGCCTCCTTTGCAGGTTCCTGCGAATATCATGTTAATAATTTTATCATTATTTCGCGTATCATAATACGGAGTCTTGCGAGGACATTTTACAGTAATGACATCACAGTGACGGGGCAAGATAATGAAGCAGAGATGCAAAGTTATAACGCACCGGATCACATCTCAATCTGTGTTCCGAGTTCAATAACCCTGTTTGGCGGGATACCGAAGAATATGGTCGGGTTGGATGCATTCCTTGACATGAATGCAAAAAGAGATTTCCTCCATTTCATCATCTTTGAATCGCCGCCTGTAAGGAGTGTTTCCCTTCCAAGGTAATAAGTCGTCTTCGTCGGATCGGTATCAATGCCCTTTTTGCCGAGAAGCTTCATTATTTCGGGTATGTTCGGATACTCCATGAAACCGTAATTGGCTATTACCTGGTAAAATCCCTGCCCGAGGCTTGTGAATGCGATGCGGTCTTTCCTTTCGACTTCCGGTATGTCTGAGGTTTTTATCGACAGCAGGATTACCCTGTCATGGAGCACCTGGTTGTGCTTGACGTGATGAAGGAGCGCAGGCGGCGTCCCGACCGGGGAAACGGTCATGAAAACAGACGTTCCTCTGACCCTGGCAATCGGGTGCGATGCTATATCCTTCAGGAACATGTCAAGGGGGAACCTCATGGACAGCAGCTTCTGGGAAAGCTTTTCCCGGCCGTCCTTCCAGGTCGTCATCAGGATTATGACTATTGCGGCGATCATCAGAGTAAACCAGCCGCCGTCCCTTATTTTAAACAGATTACCTATGACAAATACCATGTCGATGACAAAGAATATGGAAATTATGGGCAGTGCTTTTATCTTAGACCATTTGTAGGTCCTAGTCAGCACGATGTAATACATGAAAGTGGTTATGACCATGGTCAGCGTAACGGCAATGCCGTATGCGCCGGCAAGTCCGGCTGACCGCTTGAAGATCAGCACCACGCCGATGCACGCAATCATCAGGGCGTAATTGATTCCGGTTATGTATATCTGGCCCTCTTTTTCGCTTGATGTGTGAGTGATCCTCAGGCGCGGGCAAAAGCCCAGCTGAACAGCCTGCTGCGTCAGTGAAAATATCCCGGAAATAAGCGCCTGGGAGGCAATGATGGTAGCTATTGTCGCCAGGCACACCATGGGGTAAAGAAGCGGCCTGGGAACCAGCCCGTAAAATGGATTTTCAGCTACCGTGGAATTCGTATAAAGCAATGCCCCCTGTCCCATGTAATTTAATATGAGGGCGGGATAGACTATCATGTACCACGAGAGACGGATCGGCCGCCTTCCGAAATGGCCGAGGTCGGCATAAAGCGCTTCGCCTCCCGTGATGCACAGGACCACCGAGCCCATGACAATGATTCCGTGAAAATGGTGGCCTGCAAAAAACCGCAGGGCATGAATGGGATTAATGGCTGAAAGGATGACAGGGGCCTTTATTATATTCATGAGGCCCAGTATTGCTATGACCGCAAACCAGATAACCATGACAGGCCCGAATATGCTCCCTATCCTGGCTGTCCCGCGGCGCTGCTCCATAAACAGTGCGAACAGTATTATGCAGGTCAGCGGCACGACAAAGGGATCTGATGCCTTAGTGGCCACGCTAAGACCTTCGATGGCCGAAAGGACCGATATGGCGGGGGTAATGATCCCGTCTCCGTAAAGCAGGGAGGCGCCGACAATGGCGACTATTACAATGGTTCCCTTGAATTTTGGAAACCGGCTGTCCTTGGTGGATGATGTGAGGCCGAGCAGTGCAAATATACCGCCTTCACCGTGGTTGTCCGCATGGAGGATGAAGCTGACGTATTTTACGCTGACGACCATTGTAAGCGACCAGAATATAAGCGACACGACACCCATTATATTTACAGGGTTTACTATTATGGGATGAAATCCCCTGAAGCATTCCTTGAGCGCGTAAAGAGGGCTGGTGCCTATATCGCCGAAAACAACGCCTAACGCACCGATGGCAAGTGTAAACAAATGACCGGTGCGTCTTATATTCCTGGGTTCCTGGCGCTGGTTTTCAGGCCCGTCTTCCTGAGCTTTCTTACTGCTCACGATTCAGTCCTGTGGATCATTTCATGCATTGCCCTGGGTTTAGCATTTAAGGGTGCCGGGTGTCAATCTTGGCCTAAATCATAAATATTGAATTCAAGAGAGTTTAAGCAGAAGATAAGAATAAATAATATCTGCAAAAATTTCATGGCCGGCTTGATTGGGATACCGGGTATCAGAAAGGCTAAGCTCTGAGCTTTTCAGGCCGTTATCGGCGATATAACCGGCCCAGAATAAGTGCACCGGGATAAGCTCGCAGGAAAGGTCTTTTGAAACGGTTTGAAGCGAACGGTAATATATGTTCACGGCATCCATGTCATAAGGGTCATCAAAGGTATGCGATGTCGCAAGCATGATGCGCGGATTGAAGAGCTTTCTTGCGCGTCTGATTATCTGGACATGGTTTTCCTGGAATTCCGAGCGGTAGACAGGATGAAATGCATCGTCGATACCGAAATTCAGCAGGAGAATGTCAGGCCTGAATGGTTCGATGTCTTCATCAAAGGTCCGGACTCCCTCAAAGCTTGTCTCGCGGTAGCGGGACCTGTTCATGATTTCAATGCCTGACGGCGCGAATCTTTCCGCCAGGATACCGGCATATCCTTTCGATACCGCGTGCCCGGACGCTATGCTGCCACCCCTTATCAGAATACGCATGTTACTGATATTCAAACGCGGCGGTAAAGAGCCCGGATAACTGCCTAGGCATTATGGCCTCTGTGCCTTTCAACCAGGAAATCATAAGCAGGACGGGGCGTTCCGTCAGCCCTGAATAATCCCCACCAGTCTTCAATATCCTGTATCTTCATACGCTTGTGCCACTCGTTGCCCGGCGAGCCTTCCTGTGAACTGAAACAGTATGCAAATACGCCGTTTAGCCTTATCCTTTCAGCGGTATCAAGGAGCTCCCCGTAATAAAGTTTCTGATTTTCCTCGGAAAAACCGCGCGCGACGGGCATGGCGGGATAGCCGTCCTCAAGTACATAGAGAGGTTTGTTCAATCCCAGGGCCCTCAGCTTTCCTACAATTTTCCTTAAAGCCTTCCCGATCATAACCGGCTCTCCCCTGAGATAATTAGGGAAAGGGTCGAATCCTATGATATCCATATATTTGTTCCAGTTGAGAATATCCTTGTACCAGGAATACAGACCCGGAATGATCTTAAACGACATGCTCATGTTATGGGATGTCAGTGCACGGGGGTCCTCTTGTTTTACGGCATCATAAAGCACCGCCATAACCCTGTTTAAGAAGCCGGGATGAAGCCACCTGATTCCAAGTCTCCATCTAAGCAGAACAAATGTGCCTGCCGCCTCGTTGAGCTCATTTTCAAGCTGCCACCTTCTGCATCTATCCTTGTACCTCCTCACAACAGCACGGGCATGAAGGCTGAGGCGACCCAGATATGTTTCGTCAGGAATTGAATGGTGATCAAACCTGAGGATATGCCGGCCGGCCGATACAAGCGGCATCTGGTGAAGATATCCGGCCCCGAGGCAGAGAAAAGGATCAAGCCCGTGCTCAATCATTTTGTTTACCATGATGTCCGTCTCTTCCCAGAAAATCCCGTCACCGCCTTCAGCATACCTGTCTACCATGGCACCGGTGATGTCAGCCACCTTTGGAAATGGGGGTTTTATAAGCGGTTCCACCCTGTTCCAGTGGACATGCGGCCTGAATGAAACGGCGCCCGCCTTTTTCATAAGGCTGAAGGCTTTGTCAAGCCTTCCCGTAAAAGCCAGATCTTCCCAGGGGAAAAGGGAAAGATGCAGATGGTAACAGTGCGAAAAACCAAAATCCATCATGGTTCACCTCCATGGGATTTCAAAACGCTGAGATTTTTCTGAAATTCAATATCGGCCAGCCGTTAATTTTTGCCTGCCTTTTCAGCCTGAAGTCAGGGTTGACCGCAACCGGATGGCCGATGGAACGCATGACGGCAAGATCGAAATTCGAGTCCGTATAAAAATAACTGCTGCCAAGGTCTATCGAGTTTTCTTGGGCCCAGGACAACGTGTATTCAAGCTTGCCTTCACCGTAGCAAAGCGGAAGTATAAGCTTCCCGGTCAGCACGCCTTCTTTTGTTTCGACACGCGTGCTGATGATTTCAGGGACATCGAGAGCACTCGCAAGCGCATGAACGAAAAATTCCGGGGCGTTGGATACAATCGCCAGCCGGTGCCCTTTTGCACGGTGTTCGTTGATCAGTTCCAGCCCTTCCTTGTAAAGGTGTTTTTTTACCATCGTGTTGAACCAGAGGCCGGCAAAAAAATCCAAATCTTCGATACTGAGGCCTTTAAGCGTGCTTATATTAGCTTCATACCATTCGTTTATATTAAGCAGGGCAAGCCTGTAGAGCAGTATTTTATATATCCCTTTTAGAAGCTGGCTTGAGTTTACCAGACCCAGTCTTTTTGCAAGCACGATGGAGGAGTGTCCAGAATTCACCCAGATCAGCGTATGGTCCATGTCGAATAAAGCTGCTGTTGCACTCATTTTTTCAGGCTATATGTTCATAATATCGAAGTCAAGGGGCAGACGCAGTTCCAGTGTATCTTTTGTTTACGGAAGATTTATATATTTCTTAGAGTCTGTATTCGTACATCCTGTGAATCTTTGCTATTTCACCTCTGAGCGTATTTACATTGCTCAGCATTTTTGCCGTCACTTCCTGAATCTGGACCATTTCAAGGTGCTTGAACTTCGGGTGTGCACGTATGGTTTTTTCCATTTCCGAATAAAGAAGCATATTAGCTCCTACACCCTGAAATTCAGGCAATATGCCCATTCCGTTTATCAAAAGCACATCAGTCTTATTATATTCCATGATAAGCCTGATTATTGAAAGCGGATTCAAACGGCCCCTGCTCTTCTGAATGGCTTTTGACAGATCATAGAACCCCAGCAGGAAGCCCACCACTTTTTCGCTGTGCAGTACGACCTTTATGAGTTCAGGCCGTGCGACTGTCATGAGCGATTTGACGACGCAATCGATTTCTTTGGGCGTAAGTTTGTAATTCCCTGCATGATCGCTCAGGGTTTTGATGAATACGTCTACTATCGAAGGCGCCCATCTGGCGAGCTCCTTTTTGCTTTTCGCCTGCAGGATGCTGAACCCGCCCTTGCTCAAAAGCTTGTCGGATGCGTCTTTTATGGCCTGGGGCAGTTCTGCTGATGTAGGCAGGATATAGGAATAGTTGTCCAGATATTTTGAAAAGCCGAAAGCCTCGATCAGCTTATTATAATAAGCGTGGTTGTACATCATCATGGTCATGGCGGCACGTTTGTCATATCCGTGAACAAGGTACCCGCAGCCAGACACACCGCCAAAGCCTATCGGGCCTATTATGCTGTCAAGTCCTCTTTTCCTAGCCCAATTGACGGCTTCTTCCATGAATGAGTCAACGACTTCCTGGTCATTGATGAAATCGCAGAAAAAAAAGTATGCGCTGTTTTTGTTGTGTGTACTGTTGTATCCGCCGTTTTCAAAAACAAATATCCTGCCTGCAGGAGCACCGTTCTTGTATGCAACCAGAAATTCACCATCAGTATGCTCAAATACCGGGTGTTTCCTGTCTATGAATTGCTTCATATCATTGTTGAACCAGGGAACCCAGCAGTCGTTGTCTTTATAAATGGAAAAAGGCAGGGCGATAAAATCATCTGCCTGTTTTGTATTCGAAGAGGCTATTGCCCTGATCTCAATAGAGTCTCTTCCCATGATACTTCAATACCCCCTCCAAATGATATGAAGTAAACCTGATACTACCATGTTATAAAAGAAGCAAGCATCTATTGAATATGAAAATATTTATTAACTGACAGGATATCCGGAAATAAAAACAGGCCAACCATTATGGTCAGCCTGTTTTAAAGTCCTGCCTGTTATCAAGGACCTGATACTGTTACGGCCTGCTTTCGATCTTCTCCCACATGCGTATGTAAGCCTCCGCGGAATTGAAAAGGGGTTTAAGGTCGTCATCGGTAAGGCCTACACTCCTGACCTCCTGTATGAAATCGGGTATCAGGCCGTAATTTGCCAGACCGTCATAGTTTATGTCGAAAACTCTGTTCCCGGTTCTCAGATGATCGATAATTCCTGTTCCGGCATAAGGCGCAAAAGGATAAGAGACCTTCGGCGCCTCGTTCATCTGCTCCCCGGTGCCGGAGCATGCCTTTTCACCAAAACGGGGTGAAGGCTCCGTAGCGAATCCGTTGACATCCGTGCTCAGGGGAACACCAGCAAAATCCCCGTCTTCTTCGATTACATTGCATATATATTTATATACATTAGCCCAGTTCCTCGATGATATCTTGCAATACGGGCCGTCTATGTATTGATTTTGAATTCTTTCATCACCCTGTATCAGTATCGGGGCCACAATCCCACCGAGCCTGTGTATACGCCTGATCTCATCAATCGACTTGCTGGCCTCGTCACCCTTGCCTTCTACGACAGCGGCATGGCTGGAGACGATCGGGTAGTCATTGTCCTCCGCAATTTTGAGCACCCCGTCGTGCACTTTGTCATCAACATAGCCGTTTAACATCCTGAAGCTCATGTGATCGATCTCTATTATCATTTTCCTTTTAATCATCTCTTTTATGAAGAACGCACCAAGTTCGGTAAGCCCTCTTGAGTTGCAGTATGCCTTTCCCTCGGGATATTCGGGGTAAACTGGGAGTGCGATTCCCAGCAGGTTGAACAGTGCCACAACGAACGGGTTGGACCCTTCAGGATATGTGATGGACAGCTCCTTGTACGTGAAAACCTCGGTGGGTGAAAGCAGGCCGGGATATTCCTCAGAAGTAGGGCATTCGCACGGCTTGAAATACTCGCCGTTTCTTATCCTGTTCCCGAGGTTGTATATCCCGGGGACAAACATCGCTGTACCGCCGAAAGCGTTGTTGAATCCATGTATCGGGAAGATGCTCCTTACTCCAAGGCTGTAATACTTGTCGAGTTGAGAAGTGATTATGTCCTCAGCTTTCTGAATTTCAGCCTTCCTTGTTGTTTCCGATTTTATTTCATCAATGTCGGTGCGGATGTCAAATATGGTGGCGACTTCTATACCCAGTATTACAGCGAGCTTGCCTCTGCTGATCACCTCCCTGGCCTCTTCGGGTGAGTAGACTATCCTGAACCAGCCCTTGCCCGGCCCGCCGCACTGCGCATCTATATATCTCTCCATCTGCTTGATGTGGACAAGCTGCCTGTCGACCGTGCTCATATCGTCGCATGTGTAGCCCGGCATCTGACCGGCAATCTTGCATAACACTTCATTGTTGACCGCGAGATTTACCATCAGCCTCAAACCCCCTGTCCATGACCGTTCAAGCCATTTGTAATAAACCATCTGATGCGTCGGTGAGTCGGGGCCCGGCCAGTATTTGAAATCCGGCCACCCGCTTGTGTCATGCCCTGTCGTTCCGTTTGCCACAGATTCGATTATATCCTTGCTGCCGTTTTTCCCGTGCAGTTCCGCACAGTCCGGCAGGGCCTTAGTTATACCGAGAGGGTGGAACATCTTCCCCCAGACTACCTTCCCGCCGAAACCCTCGTTACCTGTCATATGAACATGGGGATCGGCAAAGCCCACAATCTTTTCTCCGACAGGGGTGCCGGGTATCTGAACATCGGCATCCACTTCCGATTCGGGGAAGGTGCTGCATCCCTTGCCCGGCTCGATCAGGAAACGGCAGGAAGAATCCATCACCTCTGAAAGCATGAGTTTTCCAGCCTCTCCTGCACTGAGCCATTTCTGCGCACTGTGTGACTTGACTGCAAAAATACCGCTTTCAATCCTTTCTATTTCCCATTCGGAACTCACCCTTGGCACAGGATAGCTGATTACTGTATCACCGAAGGAGGAATCGAGATACCGGCCCCTGCTGTCCTGAAACATATATACGCCCAGGTCAGACGGCTTCATGAAAAAGGGCTCTGCTTTGGTCACATCACTCGTTGAAAACGAATACATAGATCCTGTCACGCTTATATAGCTGCCGCTCTTCTGAGATAAAACCGTAAAGCAGCTGTTGGCGAAATCATATATGCTCTTATCCGTTCCGGATTCCAGGCCGCTTTCGTTATTTGCTTCCCCGGGCATCGGGCCGTCATCATTGGACGTACCGCTGCTGCAACCGGCAACCAAAACCATCGACAATATTATCAAAACAAAAGCATAAGCGGCCGAATTCCTTCGAACAGCATCCGATAGAAGTTTTTTCCTCATATGCAGATCCCCTTTTTTATTAATATTCGAAATCCAAGTATGAAATCATTTAAACATTATCTTCAATTTTTATGCCAATCTCAACCTTCTATTTTAACATAACTTAATAATATTGCCTATACATTATGGAACATTCTTTCTATCAGGAGGTGTAATAAATTTCCCTGATAAGAGTAAATGATTTCGAATCGGTCCAAACAGGATTTCAATATTAACAACTTGACACTTAACAAGCTTATTGCTATTAAGTTTAAAGTTATTCTTTAAACTTTAATTATCAGAAAACCGGATATGGAGGTGGATATGTCCAAACTGTTTTCGCCAATAAAAATCGGCGGCATGGACCTGAAAAACAGGATAGTGATGCCTGCAATGCACCTGATGTACACACCTGACGGATATGTCACCGGCAGGTTGACGGCGTTTTATTCCGAGCGTGCCGAAGGAGGCGCAGGGCTGATTATTGTGGGCGGCTGCAGCATTGACGAATACAGCGGCGGCAGTGAACTTATTGGCCTGAGCCATGACAAGTTCATCCCGGGGCTCAAAAATCTAACAGGTGCCGTCAGGATAAACGGCTGCCGCATAGCGGCCCAGCTTTATCATGCAGGCAGGTATGCCTTTTCACCGCTTATAGGCAGGGAATCGATAGCGCCTTCTCCGGTAGCATCAAGACTGACAAAGGAAGTTCCGCGCGAGATGGGCATCAATGATATTAAGCGAACAATAGATAACTACGCTGCCGCCGCCGCCAGGACAAAGGCTGCAGGATTTGATGCAGTCGAAATAATAGCTTCCGCAGGCTATATAATCTCCCAGTTTCTATCACCTGTTACCAATTTCAGAAAGGACGGGTATGGAGGAGATATAAACAGCCGTATGCGTTTCGGTCTAGAGGTTGCCAGGGCCGTCCGAGATTCGGTGGGGAAAGAATATCCTGTGATATTCAGGATCGCCGGAAATGATTTTATCCCGGGCAGCCATACGAACAAAGAGTCGAGGATCTTTGCCGCAGAACTCGAGAAAGCGGGCGCGGACGCCTTTAATGTAACCGGCGGATGGCATGAGACAAGAGTGCCGCAGATACCAATGGAAGTGCCCCCCGGAGCATATGCCTATCTGGCGCAGGGAATAAAAAGCGCGGTAACCAGACCGGTGATTGCCTGCAACAGGATAACGAGAGTTGGCCTTGCAGAAGAGATCCTATCCAGAGGTTCCGCAGACCTCATAGGTTTTGCCAGGGGCCTGATAGCCGACCCTTTCATGCCGGCAAAGGCATTTAAAGGAAGATTTGGCGACATCACCCCGTGCATAGGGTGCAATCAGGGATGCCTGGACCATGTATTTTCACTGAAGCCTATTGAATGCATGGTCAACCCCAGGGCGGGAAGGGAAAAAGAGCTGCCCCTTTCAATGAAAACAGCAACGCCCAAAAAGGTCGTCATTGCAGGGGGTGGACCGGCCGGACTTGCTGCTGCAAAAGAGGCTGCTTTATGCGGACACAAAGTTATCCTTTATGAAAAGTCAGGGGAATTGGGCGGTCAGCTGAAAATCGCAGGGGCGCTTGAGGAGAGAAGGGACTTCATCAGGCTGGCAGAGGTCATGGCGGGACAGGCCAGAAATGCAGGATGCGATATTAGGACATCTACTGAAATAGATCCCGAAACCGTTGCAGCGGAAAATCCGGAAACGGTGATCATAGCCTGCGGCGGCAAGCCTCTTATCCCGCCGATACCTGGCTTGGAAAACGGGAACGTGGTAATGGCATGGGATGTGCTCTCAGGCAACACAGATACGGGAAAGGACATAGTTGTTATCGGAGGCGGCGCCGTGGGAATTGAAACTGCCGTATACCTTGCCAAGAAGGGCACCATAGACAATGACACATTGGCTTTTCTTTTCCTGAACAACGCTGAAGATGTCGAAGTTTTACGCCAGGCTGCGACAACGGGGATAAAAAGAGTCCGGCTTATTGAAATGCTCCCGAGACTCGGAGCTGATATAGGCATATCAACGAGATGGGTGGAACTCCAGCTCTTGAAACGCTATGGCGTCGAGACCATGACCGATACCAAAGCGGCCAGGATACTGCCTGACGGCATAATTGTCGAAAAGGGAGGCATACAGGAGTTTATCAACTGCGATACGGTTGTTATTGCAGCTGGAACACTGAGCGAAAACAGTCTCGCCTCAAAGCTCGATAAAAAAATACATGTAATTCCGGCGGGAGATGCAAAAAAACCGCGAAAGGCCATAGACGCAATCAGGGAAGGGTTTTTTGCCGCCAGGAATTTGGGCTGATTTATTTTTTCTTTAACAGGCTCTTCCTGATATTATCTTCAACCGTGCGCTGGAAGAGCCTTTTCAGGACATACCCCCTTATGGTGTCGGCAGCCCTGGTGATTTCCGAAGTTATACGGATGTTTTCCTCTTTTGATCTGCCCCTGACGACATCCTTCCTCAAGGCCATCTCCCGTTCCATGAGAGCATTGCCAATTTCGACATAGAAACTCAGGCTGTCCATATCTATTCCAAATTCACGCATCCTTTTTATTATGCCGCCGAATCTGATGTCGTCGGCATCGTACAAGCGTTTCTTACCTTCCTGTACAAACGGCATAAGCAGGCCGGCGCTTTCTGCCGCTTTCAGCTCTTCCTCGGTAAGACCTGTTTTCTTGAGAAATTCAGACCTGCCTGCAACGGTATCTGCACCTTCCCCGAAAACGGCATGTTCAATGGCCTCGGCCTCAACAGCGCTCATCCCATCGTCCATTCTTCTCATGATATTTCTGATAACGGTAAGGGGATAAAACTTCTTTTCCTGAAAATGCCTGACCGTCTTTATTCTTTCTATGCAGGCTTCGTCATAGTAGGACATATTCCTGTTCTTTCTTTCAGGTTCAGGCAACAGTCCTTCCCTCACATAATAGCGTATTGTCGAAGCGGCTACTCCGCTCTTTTTTGAAATATCGCTGATTTTAGTTCCCAAGATTCCCTCTTTAGAGTGTTAAGTTATACTTTCAATATACCATAGAAGGGCCCGTGTCAAAAGGCCACGATGAATTGAGAATATATCCTAGGCATTCAATTGGCAAAATATAGAATAAAATCATGAAGGCTCCCAAAAGACGTTTTCATGGCTGATTGTCAATGAGAGCTGCCGGACCGGCGACATGAATCGTTTCAAGAGCGTCCCCTTGCTTTTTCAAAAGCCTCTTTCCCTTCCCTGAATGCCAAAACGGCAATAATAACAGCCCCGAGGCTGTCTATTCTTCCAATGCCTGTCAGTTCATAACCAAGGCTCGCTCCAAGAAGCACCACCGACAGGATAAGGCATGTCCTGGTACATTCCGCATCTGCAAGGATGGCTTCTGATCCCAGAGCCTTGCCGGTTCCTATTTTCATGCTTGCAAGGACCCACATTGCTGAAATCGAAACCAGTGAAATGACAATGCCCCAAAATGTTGTTTCAGGTTTATGGCTCACGAAAAAGCCGTATATTCCGGTAAAGCAAAGGCCTGCACTGAGAATGTAAAATGACACGCCTGTAATTTTCAAAGAACTGCGCTCAAACGTGTCCGGGCTTTCATCTCCGGACGCCATTATCCGCCTTATCATATGCCAGACGCCCACTCCGGACATAACCTCAACAAAGGAATCCAGCCCGAAACCGAACAGAGAAAAAGTCTCGTCAGCAAGCCCGAAACCAACGGAAAAAATCCCTTCGATAATATTATACACGATTGTGAAAACAGCCAGCAGGTATGCCCTGGCATAAAGCTGTTTCCTGTGCATTGATTTTTCCTGCAATCAGCGCTGTCTTTGGCGTTCAGCCTCTGAATCAACTTTGGTCAGGCCGGATGAGACAACCAGTTCACCTTCCTTCAATCCTTCAATAACCTCTACTTGAGATTCAAAATTGATACCTGTCCTGATTGTCCTTGCAGCAAATTTTCCCTCACCCGTTTCGACATAGGCTATCTTGCGGCCGTCCTTGTCGATTATTGCCTCCATTGGAACGGCAAGCCTGGCCCCCAGATCGATTTTGATCTCAACAGCACCCTGCATTCCAGGTTTCAGGCCGTTATCAGCATTGGCAATACGCATCTTCACTATCGAAGGATTACCAACAACGCCTGAAGGAATAACGCCCTCGGTCTTTGTCTTGAATATCTTATCGGGATAGGCATCAATGAGTATCTCTGCTTCCTCTCCCTGTTTGACAAGAGGAGCATCCTGATCATTCACTTCACCGGTAAATATTACTGAATTTAAATCTACGATTTGAATCAGCTTGTTGCCGTCGGCAATCGGGCTTCCCTTACTGACAAAATTCTTTACTATATATCCGGTAACCGGACTCATGATCTTAACAGTCTTTGAATATGTCCCTGTTTTTTCAATCTGGCTTATAATATCATCACGTATACCCATCTGCCTGAGCTTTTTCCTTGCAGTCTCTGCTGCCGCTGCAGAGGATTCATCCCCCCCTGATGTGGCGCCGGACCTTGTCGCAGCAATCAAATCCTGCTGCGCCGCCAGGATTTCGGGGCTGTTTATTTCAACCAGCAGATCACCTTTTTTAACATATTTGCCCTCTTCGGCGGCAACTGATTCCACAACTCCCTTTATATTGGTTTCCACTTCGGAGATGTTTGCACTGTCATAATCGATCTTCCCTTGAATCTTTACCGTCTTCCTGAAACTGACCCTGCTGATCTCGGTTTTTTTTATTCCCATTGCCTTCTGGTCTTCTTCGGAAATTGCAACCTGGGGTTCAGTCAACTTGACAGCCTTTTCTTTAACCACCGGGAGAAGCCCCTTTTGGGCAGCAGGTTTTTCCTTAAGCAGGTATCCGATGAGCACTATAACAATAATTGCCGCTATGACTGATATAACTATTATCACAGCTTTTCTGTTCATATCTATACCTCCAGGATATTAAAACAGATGCAAGGATTGAAAAATATTCTAGGACAGAGGTTGCCAGCTTAATGCAAATCCGTCAAGTACGGCATTTATCTTACTGATTCTATTTAATTCTTTTTCGTCTTTATATTTAGCGTTTCTTTGGGTATATAAAACCTTTAACAATAATGCAGGAGGTGAATATTATGAGTAGAGACGTTTATATTTTTAATGCGGGCCCGGCGGTTCTTCCTGAACCGGTTTTGGAGACTACAAGCAAGGCTGTTATCAATTTTGCAGGCACAGGCATGTCTATAATGGAGGTAAGCCACCGCTCAAAACAATTCGAATCACTTCTAAATGAAACAATCGATCTTGTTAAAAAAGTCCTGGGCATACCTGATAATTACAAAGTCTTGTTTTTACAGGGTGGAGCAAGCCTGCAATTTTCCATGGTACCCCTTAATTTGTTGGGAGAAGGCCAGGTTGCCGACTACATCGATACCGGTAGCTGGTCTTCAAAGGCAATCAAGGAAGCAAAAAAAGTCGGCAGGGTCAATATAGCAGCTTCAACAAAGAAGAAAAATATGTCAGAATTCCAGAGCTGTCAGAGCTCAAGCTTACAAAGGATGCTGCCTACTGCCATCTCACATCAAATAATACCATCTACGGCTCCCAGTGGCAGAGTTTCCCTGATACCGGAAGCGTCCCCAAGGTCTGCGACATGTCATCAGATATACTGTCCAGAAAGATCAACGTATCCGATTTCGGACTCATTTACGCAGGCGCCCAGAAAAATGCAGGCCCCGCCGGAGTAACCCTGGTTATAATAAGGGAAGATCTTATCGGCAAGGCGCCGGAAAGTATTCCCACAATGCTGGACTACAAGATTCATGCTGAAAACAACTCTCTCTACAATACACCGCCGTGCATCGGCATTTTCGTGATCCATGAAGTCATGAACTGGATCATAGGCCTGGGCGGACTGACAGAAATGGAAAAAATCGACAACAAAAAGGCGGCTATTGTTTATGACGTAATCGACAACAGCTCATTCTACAAGGGAACTGTCCAGAAGAATTCCAGATCGAAAATGAATATACCATTCAGACTTCCCACTGAAGACCTTGAAACGGAATTTCTTGCCGAGGCAGGCAAGCTAAAGCTTATCGGTCTCAAGGGACACCGTTCGGTCGGCGGGATAAGGGCCTCCATGTATAATGCCCTGCCGGTGGAGGGTGCACAGAAACTTGCAGATTTCATGGTCAAATTTGAAAAAAGTCATTCATAACCCTTAAAATGGACGGGAAAATTTCCCGTCCATTTTCTATTTTTCAATCTTTATTGTATCTATGATCTTTCGTATTTCATCTCTCTTGCAGTTCTTCTCATCCTGCCTCGTGTTTGCACTGAACATGAACATGTGATCGCCGCGCGGGATTATCCATATTTCAGAACATGACGGGTATGACTGTCCGCTCTCCATTTTCATGATTGTATTGAAACGGATATAGGCCCCGGCCATTCCATCAAGTTTGGTTTCAGCCGGTCCTTTTATGATCTTAAAACCATCAAAAAATTCTCCCATGGAAGCGGTCATTGCCGATAGAATCTTTCTGGGATCTGTTCCCTTGTAGTCTCCCGCCGGTTTCACATCGATTTTCAATGTCGGATTCAGGTTTTTATAAGGTTCCGGATATTTCATGATGACAATCATCGGCACATCGGCCAATTTCAGAGACATCTTTTTCAAATCTTCATCCTTCATCTTTGAATTCTTCAGATTTTCATAATTCTGATCGATGCTCATATAATACCATTCCGCCGGTTTTGTTATGCTGATGCCGGCGCATGGATTCCTGAACGTGTCCGCCTCGGCGGCATATCCGAGGGTTGAAAAGATCAATGTCAAAAGTAATGCAACAGATATCCTGGACATAATAAAACCTCCTGGTTTTCCTGTTTCTGTTAACGGCATTTTCCCTCTGAATAATGAATCTATTGAGACCGGAGGCAAGAAAGGCTCAATTGACGAACCCGCTTTCAGAAGGTATATCCGTTAAAGAATGAAACGAATAGTAATCGGAACTGCCGGTCATGTCGACCACGGAAAGACGTCACTCATTAAAGCTCTGACAGGAATTGACTGCGACAGGCTCAAGGAGGAGAAGGAAAGAGGGCTGACAATTGAGCTGGGATTCGCCTCCCTGGTCCCTGCCGTCAGGGGAAAGAGTCGGCGTTGTCGATGTCCCGGGGCATGTCAAATTCATACGCCATATGCTTTCTGGTGCCTCCGGTATTGACCTTGTAATATTGATTGTCGCAGCCGATGAAGGGGTCATGCCCCAGACTGTCGAACATGTCCAGATATGCGAACTCCTGGGGATTGAAAAGGGAGTCGTTGCACTTACTAAAACCGACATGGTCGACGAAGACCTTCTTGATCTAGCCGTTTCAGATGTCAAATCATTCCTCGAAGGCACTTTCCTAAAGGATACGCCGGTCATTCCTGTAAGCTCCGTTACCGGTTTCGGACTCGACAGACTGCTTCAAGTACTTGAAAAAGAAGTGCTTGAGGCAAAGGAAAGAAACAATTCAGGCATTGCATTTCTTCCGATTGACAGGGTGTTCACCATTAAAGGTTTTGGAACGGTTGTAACCGGGACACTGGCCAAAGGCACCTTTGCAGAAGGTCAGGATGTGGAGATACTGCCTTCAGGCATCAAGGCAAAAATAAGGAGCATACAGATACATTCCGAGAGTGTGGAAACTGCTGCCGCAGGCATGAGAACGGCAATAAACCTGCAGGGGATAGACCGGGAGGAAATTGCCAGGGGACAATGGCTTGTTCCAGCAGGCATTTTCAAGCCAACACGAGTTATCGATGCCGAGCTCAGGCTCATAAAACAGCCCGGTAAAGGAGGAATAAGGTTCTATACAGGTACTGCCGAGGTCGACGGCAATATGAACCTGTACAGTTCCGGAGATAAGACAGTTGCACGCATCAGGCTGAAAGATCCAGTTATTGCATCCGTAGGCAACAGATTTATTATCAGAAGCATTTCCCCGGGTGCAACATTAGGGGGAGGGAAGGTCATAAACCCGTATCCGTTAAGAAGATTTTCAGCCGAAATTGCAGTTGAGCTTATGAGCGGCAATCTATCAAGGGTAATCCCTGGTCTTGTTTCGGATTCGGGCCTGTCGGGTATATCCAAAAATACTCTTCAGGCACACCTGGCTGACAACTCTCAAGCAATTGAAAAGCTCCTGCAGGAACTTCAGACAAGAAATGAGATTGTAAGATTTGATACCCAGAATGATACATATGTGAGTTCCAGACATCTGGCCGTGCTGAAAAATATAATTTCCAGTTCCGTTGCAGGTTATCACGAAGCAAATCCATCATCACCGGGAATATCAAAGGAACATCTCAGATCCTCCATCAAGGCAAAAGCCAATTCCAAACTATTCCATAAAGCCCTGACCGATATGATAAAAAACCAGGCTGTTATCGAGGATGGACCGAATATCAGGATGAAAGATTTCAACGCGTCCCTCGGAAATGATAAAGATACCACAACGAGCATATACATGCTTCTCAACAAAGCCGGCCTTGAACCTCCCGGCCCTGCGGAAATTTCGGAAAAGCTGGGGGTTGATATGAAGAAGCTCACTGGAATTCTTTCGTTTATGGTCAGGGAAGGCAGGTTGTTCAGGATCAAGGATGATATTTTCCTCACTGATGAAAATGAGGCTCACCTTAAAGACAAGATAAGGGCATTCCTGAAAGAGAAAGGCACCATGAATCCGACAGATATGAAAATGATTACCGGGGTCAGCCGAAAATATGCAATACCCTATATGGAATACCTTGACAGGATAAGGCTGACCTTAAGAGTGGGAGACAACAGGAAACTCTGCCCTACTTCTTAGCACCGCAGGACTGCTCAATAAGTTTATCAAGCTCCTCATCCAGGCCTAGACCAGGAAAGCCTTTCTTCACCTCATTAAATCTCTTGCAAGCAGCTTCATGCCATTTCTTTTTCTTCATATAGAATTTCCCGATATATATCCCGTTTTTTGCCAGTACTGTTTTTGATTTCTTAAGGTCTTCATTAGCCTCACTCGCATAAGTCGAGTTGGGGTACATGCGAAGGAAATCTTCAAAAGATTTAATTGATTTGATTGTCTCTGACTGGTCCCTGTCTATGGTCAATATCTGCCTGAAATGGCACATTGCCGACCTGAACATGCAGTATTCGGATTTCGCATCAGTAGGATAAAGCATCCTGAACTCCTGATAGCTGTTCAAGGCGGAAACATACTCTTCATTTTTATAATAAAGGTCGGAGAGTTCCAGCAGAGACTGTTTCGCAAGGTCGTTTCCAGGATAGAATGTCCTGACTTTCATATAAGCCTCTGATGCCTTTTCAACCCTGCCTCCCTTTGCAAAATCCTGAGCCTGTTTATACAGGACATCGACAGGGAGTTCCTTGTCAGGGGTATGAGCACATCCCGAGACGATAAAAAAAACAAGTAACATCATACCCGAATAACAAACAAGATTGTACTGCATTGCTCTATTCACTGTATTACCTCTGTTATATTTCCGTCCCTTACCGTGAGAACGGTTATCTCTTTAAGGGTAGATCCGTCATTATAAAACGATATTATACCTGTTACTCCCTGGTAGTCTTTTAAGGATGAGACAGCCTCATTGAGTTCGCTCCTCGAATCATAACCTTTTCCTATCATTTGCCTGATTATGCAGGCCGTATCATAGGCACTTGCTTCCCATATCGTCGGCAATGAATCAAATGTAGTCCTGAAGGAAGAAACAAAATCTCTAACCCTTAAAGATGAACTGTCGGCGTAGAATCCGCTGACGAAAAAGGCCCCTTCAATATTCTTTCCGCCAAGTCTTATAAAATCCGGTGTGTCCCAGAGGTCGGTCCCGAAAAGCTTAATATCTTTAATGCCGTTATAAGGAAAATAAGCGGCGATCGTAGATGCATTTATTGCCGTGTCAGGTATCATAACCGCTTCAACAGGCGGGATTTGTTTGTTGACGGTCTTCTGCTTTGCAGGCCTTTTCTGTTTCCTGATCGTATCCTTGAAAATCTTCACAACGCCTGAAAAATCCTTTGTATCATCCTTGTATTCCTGTGAAAATATAATCTCTATATCATACTGAGGCGCTGTTTTTATGAAAACATCCCTGAAAGTTCTGCCGAATGCATCTGCGGGACTAAGCAGGGCAAAGCGCTTTATCCCCTGATTTCTGGCCGTCCTTAAAAGGGTGCTGGCCTGAGTCCCGATTGTGAGATAATTTCCATAGCAGCACGAGTTTTCCCTTGGTGCCAGATTTTCCTTGGAATAGATAAATGTCGGTATCCCTTTTTTCAAGGCAGTCCTGCACGCCTGCGTACCCATAGGCCCCATAACCGCGATCATGTTATTGTTTCGATCCATATCTTCAATTATATCGCCAAGCCTTGAATCGTCACTTCCATAATCACGGATTATAAATTCTATTTTTTGTGTACCTTCATTGGTATATACATTGGATGCCAGCTCAACACCCTTAAGCATTTTTAATCCAATGGGCCTGAACTTGCCGCTCAGAGGTAATATCACACCGACAGTTTTTCTCGAACTGCTGTCATCATTAGAAAATAAAAATCCCGATAACAGTAATCCAATCAGAACCGTTAAAGAGGTTTTCAGGATTCTTCTTTTCATTGGCCCTAAATATATGAATGGTAGATTTCAAGTCAAATTATTTCACATGAGCTACTCCTAATGAATTGTGATTCAGAATTTTCTATGTCCGATTTGTTCTGGATCTATCAGCATCCGTGGGATATTTTGATTGTTTTCATAAGAATTTAACTCCTTGACACTGGTCAGGTGCTGTGATACCAACTTAGCGGTTTTAACTAGATTTCTTAACTTCTCAAAAACAAAGATGAACTTAATTTAAAGGAGATATTATCATGGGTAAAAGGCTTAATCATTTTCTGAGCGTATTCATGCTTACGCTCATCGGCGTGCTCGCTTCCTCGCAGCTTTTTGCGTCCGAGGCCGAGCTGATCGTTCCGGAACTCCCGGAAGCAGGCAAATTATGGCTTTACATAGGTCTTGGCATTTGCGTGCTGGGTATGATTTTCGGCTTGATCATGTACAGCAAGGTTAAGGCTATGCCTGCTCATAAGGCAATGCTTGATGTTTCGGAAATCATTTTCCAGACATGTAAGACTTATCTGCTGCAGCAGGGAAAATTCCTAATACTGCTTGAAGTCTTCATTGGCGTATGCATCCTTTTCTATTTCGGTTTCCTCGTACATATGCCGGCCGGTAATGTCGCAATAGTCCTCATTGCTTCTGTTCTTGGTATATTGGGCTCCTACAGTGTCGCATGGTTCGGCATCAGGATGAACACGCTTGCCAACAGCCGTATGGCTTTTGCCTCTCTCGAAGGCAAGCCCAGCAAACTTCTTAATATTCCTCTCAATGCAGGGATGTCGATCGGCGTTCTTCTTATCTGCGTTGAGCTTATCATGATGCTCCTTATTCTTCTTTTCCTCCCGAGCGACGTTGCAGGCCCGGCATTTATCGGTTTTGCAATCGGTGAATCACTCGGCGCAAGCGTTCTCAGGATCTGCGGCGGTATATTCACAAAAATTGCCGATATCGGCTCCGACCTGATGAAGATATTCTTCACAATCAAGGAAGACGACCCGAGAAACCCCGGTGTTATTGCCGACTGTACAGGCGACAATGCTGGCGACAGCGTAGGGCCTACCGCCGACGGTTTCGAAACATACGGCGTTACCGGCGTTGCACTTATCAGCTTCATCCTGCTGTCGGTTCTGCCCGACTATCAGGCTGAAATGCTTATCTGGATATTCATTATGCGCGTTCTCATGATCATAACCTCCATCGGATCCTTCCTGATCAACAAGATCCCTACCAATGCAATCATGAAAGACAACAAGGAAGAGGCCGATTTCGAAAAGCCTCTTACGGTACTTGTATGGATTACATCAATAATTTCTATTTTGGTAACATTCGCAGTCAGCAAATGGCAGCTCGGCGGTTATGCAAACGGATTGTGGTGGAAGCTTTCCATCATCATCAGCTGCGGAACTTTAGCCGCTGCCATCATTCCGGAACTTGTCAAGGCATTCACAAGCTCCAAGTCAAGGCATTGTGACGAAGTAGTTACGGCAGCCCGTGAAGGCGGAGCGGCTCTTGACATCCTTTCCGGTTTTGTCGCCGGTAATTTCGCTGCATTCTGGCTGGGCGCAGCTATTACCGTTCTGATGTTCATAGCATACATTACAAGCACCGCCGGACTGGCCGATTTCATGGGCTATCCTTCGGTCTTTGCATTCGGTCTTGTCGCATTCGGTATGCTCGGCATGGGCCCGGTCACAATAGCTGTCGACTCGTACGGACCGGTTACCGACAATGCGCAGTCAGTCTATGAGCTTTCTTTGATCGAATCCATCCCGAATATTGAAAAGGATATCGAGAAGGATTTCGGCTTCAAACCAGCAATGGATACCGCAAAACATCACCTCGAGGCAAACGACAGTGCGGGAAATACATTCAAGGCAACGGCAAAACCCGTTCTTATCGGTACGGCGGTAGTCGGAGCCACGACAATGATTTTCTCTCTTATCCTTCTTCTTAAGAAGGCCCTCGGAGTTGAGCCCGAGATGATTCTCAACCTGCTTAATCCCTATACCCTTATCGGACTGCTCTGCGGCGGGTGCGTAATTTACTGGTTCACCGGCGCTTCCACCCAGGCTGTTACAACAGGTGCATACCGCGCCGTTATATACATCAAAGACAACATCAATCTTGACGAGAATGCATCCCTGAGCGCTTCCACAGAAAACTCCAAGGAAGTCGTCAAGATCTGCACACAGTATGCCCAAAAAGGTATGATCAATATCTTTATAGCGATCTTCTGCTTTGCGCTTGCATTTGCATTCCTTTCAGCACCAACGGCAAACGACAACAACACCGTCAGTCTGTTTGTAAGCTATCTGATATCGATCGCCATATTCGGTCTGTTCCAGGCAATCTTTATGGCCAATGCCGGCGGATGCTGGGACAATGCCAAGAAGGTCGTTGAAGTCGACCTTAAGGAAAAAGGCACTGAACTCCACAAGGCAGCGGTTGTCGGCGACACGGTAGGCGACCCGTTCAAAGATACCTCCTCAGTCGCTCTTAACCCGATCATCAAGTTCACAACACTGTTCGGACTGCTTGCAATGGAAATCGCTATTGTTCCAACGCTACAGGGTACGGCACAGTACATAGGCATTGCATTCCTCGCCGTAGCAGTATTCTTTGTTTACAGGTCCTTCTATGGAATGAGAATTCCGAAGGATGTCAGGTAATCAGTACTACTGAAGAACAAAAAAGGCGGGCAATTGCCCGCCTTTTTTTATACATTTAAAAAAACAAAATTTTATTTCTTAAGAGCTATCGCTTCAATCTCAACAGGGTAATCACCTGGTATGGACTTTACTGCAACACAGCTTCTTGAAGGTGGCGCAACCGGGAAGAAGTTCTTATATGCTTCATTCATTTCATTAAAATCCGCCATGTCCTTTAAAAAGACCGTCGTTTTAACAACTCTGTCAATCGAGCTTCCGCACTCATCAAGCGCCTTTTTAATATTTTTCAGAATAAGTTCTGTGGCTTGTGAAACACTGTCCTTGATGGATATATTATTTGTTGTGTCAACCGGAAGAGTTCCTGATACGAACAGAAAGCCGCCTGCCTCAGCAACATTTGAATACGGTCCGACATGAGGCAGTCCTTCAACCATATAGGTCTTTTTTTCCATAAGATCCTCCAGGGCTATTTTTTCTTTTTGTCCATGGCCGCCTGCAGTTTTGCAGCAAGAGGGCTCATGACCTTCGTTTCGGTTGCATACTGTCTCCAGTCGTCATCGGCCTCTCCCGCGGGGGCAAGGGTTATTTTTCGCTCAGTCGAATTTATCTCTTCGGCCTTGACAACAATCCTGTCCCCTGCAGAAAGCTTTTCGATTGCAGACGGATCAGGCACCTTATCTATCCTAGACTTGGGCATAAGGCCTGTAATCCCCGGCTCAAGTTGAATGAACCATCCGAACCGTTCCTTTTTCTCGACCATACCCGTAACAGGCTTGCCAAGAGGATATTTATCGTCAATACCTATCCATGGATCGCCCTCGGCGTCTTTTATGCTTAATGATATCTTGCGGTTTTCTCCGTCAACTTCTTTTATCATTACATCAACAATATCTCCGGGATTGGCAATTTCGGAGGGATTGTTTATCCGCTTAAGATAGCTCATCTCACTGATATGAACCAGTCCCTCAATCCCGGGCTCCAGTTCCACAAAAGCGCCGAATTTGGCCAGGCGCGTAACCTTGCCTCTGAGCTTTTGGCCTGTTGAATAGCGTTCCGATACGCTGTCCCACGGATCGGCGGACACCTGTTTGAGTGAAAGGGTGATCTTCTCTGGCGTAAGGGCAGTTATTTTCGCCGTAACCATATCGCCTTCGTGAAGCAGATCCTCGACCTTTTCCACTCGCGCCCATCCAAGTTCGGAGATGGGAATAAGGCCTTCAATTCCCGGTGTCAGTTCAACAAAAGCCCCGAAAGGCATCAGCCTTACCACACGACCGGTTATCGTTGAGCCTTCGGCAAGCTCCTGCCTGAAGGCTGTCTTGGTCTTTTCCTGCTCCTGCTCAAGCAGAATCCTCCTCGACAGGATTATATTTTTGCCTTCCTCGGCGAATTCAGTGATCAGAAAGTTGAAAGTCTTGCCGACAAAATCTTCCAGGTTGCCTGCATATTTGATATCGACCTGGCTTGCAGGGCAGAATGTGCGCCTCTTCATCACCTCAACCTCAAGACCGCCCTTAACGACCGACTTCACCTTGCCCTCAACCGGGATGCTTTTTTCGTGGGCTTCCTCAAGCATATTCAGTCCGCCTATACCTGACAAGGCGCGTGACAGGACAATACCCCTTGAGCGAACTGACATCACATAGAGCTCCAGAACATCGCCAATGCTGTAAGGCAGGCTGCCGTTTTCATCCAAAAGCTCGGCAATCTCAACCGTACCGTCTATCTTCATGCCGGTATCTACAAATACCGTATCCTTGCTGATAGAAATAATTTCCACCCTTGCCTTGTCACCTACATGGAGTCTTTTCTTCTCTTTCTTATCATATTCCTTCAAGAGATCCGCCATAGTTGTGCTGCTGTTTTCGTCAGACATATACCCTCCTGTCAGCAGGGATATATATACAAAGGATTAACTTGGCAATATTGGAATATAAAAACCCGGTGAAGTGTTCCATTCACCGGGTTTAAGCATAAACAAATCAGGTATTTCCAATTAAAAATCGTACTGGAAATGCGCCCCTACAAGGGTTGTGTTTCCAAGGTTGCTGCGGTCAACATCATAACCGTTGTTCATAAATACTATTTCCGGGGCTATCGTGAAATTTTTAACCAACGTATAAGTATAGTTGGCAAACATAGCCCAGGTATAAATGTTTTCCGTATAGCCATGATCAGTAACCCCTGTCTGGGCCCTCTGGCCTCCTATGCCTGCCCTGAGAAGGCCCGGCCCTGCATTGGCCGCCGCCTGAATCCAGCCGCCGTAGCTCTGATTGTTTTTGATATTTGTTGAGTTTCCTGACTCGGCATATTCGTTGCCCACAGGCGCTCCAAATATTGTTGAACTGCCTGAGAGATTAAACCGTTTGTCATTTCCGAATATTCCCAGGTTGACTCCCCACCATATTCCGCCTGTCAGGTTAACCATGTTGACCTTAGCCTGCGCATTGACGCAAAGGCCGAATGTTGTGACATCGATATCATCCGGTGCAGCTTGCTCATCGGTCTTTAACTTGTAATACTGAAAATAAAAGTTCGGGATAACCGAGATGTCGTTGTTGATCATATATGTAAGGCTTCCGACAACGGCCGGAAGTATCACGTTTGCCTCATAGTCATAAAACAGCTTGAAATCTTCAGGATTATCGGTCACAGGCTGCTGGAGGGCTATCTGGGCCGTGAACCTGCTCTGCTTGTAGGTATAGCGTATTTGGGGATACCTGTCGGACAGCACTACACCGAACCCCTGCAATCCGTTATCGTCATACAGATACTGCTTTGGTGTCAGCTGGCTGAACATGCAATCCGTCTGTCCTATTAACAGCTCGCTGTTGCTGTTAAAGGCATACTGACCATAAATATACCTGATTCTTACTGCGCCCTTGTCCTGGAGATTTGTGATGCTTGTAGAGTTATTGATGTTCTGATGCGGATTGGAAAGGCCTAATTCCGCATATCCGAGCAGGTTCCCATTTTTTGCCCTTAAATTAATATTTGTATCTGAAGGTATTGTGACAAACATGCTCGAGTTTGAGCCTGATTGGCCGGGTGCAACGTCACCTTCATCGTTATACTCCCAGCCTGCATCAAGTCGGGCGCTCCCGCCGATATTCAAATCCGTGCTGCCTACTCTGAATTCCACTGCCAGAGAAGATGCTGCCAGAATAAGCACCATCAGTAATGAGGCCGGAATAATCGATATCTTTTTCATGTATAACCCCCTCTTTTGTAAATGGTTTTAGGCTTCATGTTTAATTCAAAGGTTCAATCATGATGTATCAGGATACTAACTCAACTGCCATGTTGTTTCAATTATCAAAATCAAAAATCCTGAAATAGTCTTCTGAGTCTTAATTTATTTCTATTCCTATGGGGCAATGATCCGAACCCATAACATCCTGCAGAATAAATGAATTTTCTATCTTCTTTGAAAAGGCTTCATCGGAAAAGAAATAATCGATCCTCCAGCCAACATTTCTGGCCCTGGCGCCAGTTTTTATATCCCACCATGTGTAATGGCCGCCTTCAGGAACGAACATCCTTAAAGTATCGACAAACCCCGTTTTTATGAATTTGTCTATCCATGCCCTTTCTTCCGGCAGAAATCCCGATACCTTCTCGTTTTCTTTCGGCCTTGCCAGGTCAATGGCGGTATGTGCCGTATTCACGTCCCCGCAGACAATAATACCTTTCCCTTTTGCCAGGTAGCCTTTTGCAGTTTCAAGAAAAGAATCATAATATTCCATTTTATAGGCAAGCCTCTCCTGCGATTGCTTGCCGTTCGGGAAATAGACATTGAAAATAAAGAATTCGTCATATTCTGCGATAATCATCCGGCCTTCGGAATCAAACCTCGGAATGCCCATTCCATAGAGGATTGTCAAAGGTTGCTTCTTCGTATACAGCGCAACCCCGCTGTAGCCTTTCTTCTCGGCTGATGAAAAATAGCTCGAGTATCCCGGAATTTCCCGAATGGTTTTTTCAAGCTGATCCGGATTTGCTTTTGTTTCCTGAAGGCATAAAATGTCAGGCTGTTCCACGTTGACCCACTCAATGAGCCCTTTTTTTGCTGCGGACCTTATCCCGTTAACATTCCATGAGATTATTCGCATGTTTTACCTCCGATTAATACATATGCCCCAGATAGAAATATAATGAGCTCTGCCCGTTGTCAGCCTGTCCATAAGTCAGGTAAATAGGACCGATTGTTGTTTCCAACCCTGCAAATACACTCCCGGCTGAAATCAGATCGTCAGAGGCTCGCATCTTTAATTTCATATTGTTACACCACATATCCTTGTCAGTCCGGATCTGACAGCAAATAAGAGCGCCTGAGAAAATTCAGCCTCAGTTATGGACCTGCCTATAAGGTTAGCCCTGTTTGCATTGAAGTGCGGCCGGTACTGGTTCATAATATTAACATATGTGTTTATTGAAATCTTCCCGGCGATAAAATTCATCACATCCCCTGTACCAGCAACGCCTTCAGGCATTACAAGGTGCCTTAATAAAACACCTTTAACGGCGATTCCGCTTTCAATCACCAGATCTCCAACCTGGGTGTGCATTTCAGTTATCGCCTCACAGGCCGCCTCTCTGTAATCATCAACATTGCAGAAACGCCTGGCATGTTCATTGTCCCAGAACTTGAAGTCAGGCATATATATGTCAAAAATGCCGTCCAAAAGCTTAAGAGTTTTTACTGAATCATAACCGCCTGTATTGAAAACCAGGGGAATGTTAAGACCTTTTTTCAATGGCGGCAGGTATTGCCTCTAGGATTTGAGGAACTACATGTGAGGGCGTGACGAAATTTATATTGTGGCAACCGGCGCACTGAAGCTCAAGCATTATTGAGGCGAGTTCATCAGGTCTTACTTCATTTCCGATATTGCCGAAGCTGATGCCATGGTTCTGGCAGAAGGAACAGAGCAGGTTGCAGGATGAAAAAAATATTGTCCCTGAGCCGTGAGAACCGATAAGCGGAGCTTCCTCCCCGAAATGCGGGCCGTAGCTGGCCACTTTAGCATATCTCCCTGTACGGCAGAAACCGTTTGGTCCTTTAAGCCTGTCAGCGCAGCAGCCTCTGGGGCATAGTCTGCATTCTTTTAATGAGTCGATGGCCCTTTCAATTCGATCAGCCAGGATGCCATTCTCATGTAAATGAATGTATGCCGGTCTTTTCAATTATTGTTTCTGTCCCGCAAGTGTAAAATACTCGTAGTTGTACCAGAGGTCCTCTGTCATGGCGATCGAGTTCCAGAACGAGAAATTGGCCTGTGTCACATGGCTGTAAAGGGCCAGTTTCTTGAGTTTCTTTTCCTTTGATATGTCTACGCGCATACTCGGTTTTGACTTTTCCGCTTTTGAATCCGACAGGGCGAAAATCATGTTGTATTTATAGCGCCAGGGCGTCATGGTTATATAGTAAAGCCTTTGCGCCGAGGATTTATCAAACGCCTTTTTGGCAACACTGTTGCAGGCGATGTGATCCGGGTGTCCCGAAAGCCCGAACGGGTCGTTAGTGATTACTATTGCCGCATTGCTCTTACTAATTTCATCAAGCACGCGTTTAAGCATTATTTCTTTGTCGGCAGGTTCAAGTCCCTGGTCGTCATAGTCGAGACAGACGACACTGTCGGCTCCAAGCACCAGACCTGCAAGTTTCAGCTCTTCTTTCTGAATTTACCAAGCTGATCCTCGTAATCCCGAGATTTTCCTTTGCCTCGTCCATGTTGCCGTTGGTCAAGCAGACTATGTGGAGCCTGACCCTCGGATCCTTTTTCATCTTCAGGGAGCGTGCCGCCGGTATAGAATGTTTCATCATCAGGATGGCTGAAAACAGTCACAACATTAATCTTTCCATCGGGACCGGGTTTTACTCCTTCAAGAAGGCTGCCTGTAGGGACATCTGAACACCCAGAAAGAGCTGCCAGCCCGGCCAGTCCTGTAAAAAGAGCAACGGCAGAGATTAATTTTTTCATCATTATCTCCTTATCTAATGATATTTATTCCGGTTTGCATTCGTAATGATGCCAGGAAAGCCGACAGGAAGCGCAAGAGGCATACTTTCGGGCATATCGAGTGGTGTTCCGGCAGAGAATGCACTGGCATGTTTTGAATTCAGAAGAGAATCATACTGCATTGCCGACCTTCTTCACCCTTGCAGGATGATCAATGTCCAGCCCCAGCAGCAGGCCCGCCTTTACCAGCATGTTCCAGGCCGCGGCCATCTGGATATAACATTCAAAACCTGGGGCCTGCGGAATAAGAATGGTCGGAAACAGGGTTTGTCTTTCAGAAACTGCAATGACATGAACACCAATATTCTCTTCAAGCCTTTTTTTTATCAGGGCTTCATCCTCTTCAAACGGATCAATCAGCACCACCATCTCGCCCTTATCCATCACCTCTTCCTATTCCGTGAAGCAGTATCGTGCCTTCAAGGAACCTCGTTTTCTTCCGTAAAAGTTCCCCCGCCTTCAGCGACAATTCTTCGGCCACCCCATTGTTCCATCCTGCAAAATATATAAAAGGCGCCCCGGCCGTCTTTTCAACAAGCACAGCTGGTATATCCTGCGACAACGCCTCTTCAAAGACGTTCCCCGTCTCCATGAGGCCATCCAGCGGGGTGCCGGCCATATCAAAAATGAGCGCGTGGTAAAAGAGCGCCTGTTCGATCAGGCTTTTTGTTGCCGGTATCGCCATTTCCATACCGCATGAAAGGATGTATGTCCTGCTTGCGGCTTCTGTTACAGGTGTTCCAGGGGAATTCGTGACTGCATAAAGGGCCTGATGGCCTTCTGAACCGAGTCTGGTTAAAAGCCTTATGGTCTCTTTTGTCATGCCTGAATTTGTCGCCGCAAATACCGCACAGTTTTTAAGGTCATAAGCAAGGGCCTCTGTCCGAGCCAGCTGAAAAGGCCAGGGGCAGGTCCTCCATGCCTCATGGAAAGCCACACGGCATGGGCTGCGGGAAACATCCTGCTGCTTCCTTCTCCGGTAAAAAACAGCATATTGTATCCCTTCGCTTCACAGGTAAAATCTTTAACAACCCCGGGGTTAAAATTTCGGATCGCATCGGCTGCCTCAAACATCTCCTTAATCACGTTAAAACAGGCAGCCTTCTTTTTCATCAGATTCCCCCAAGCCTTTCTATTCGGCTTATTACATCGTCTTTGAACCTGTCGAGGAATTCCCTTACGAATACACTCATATCAAGACCCGGACTGTCTATCAAAGGTTTCAGGTCAATTGCATAGCTGAGAGCATCTGAAGCATCGGGGTTTACCGCACTGTCAAAGGTGGCATTCGCAAGCCTCCTGCCCAGTACTGCAAGGTCGTACCGCTTACCGGAACCGATCTGCGATTCAAAGAGCCCAAGCAGATTTTTAGCCAGTTCAGGCCGAAGCGAAAACATCAATCGGTATTCGGTCTTCAGGCAGCAGCCAGTCGAGGCTTCTCCACACTTCGCATCCGTAGACCTTTTCGGGCATATATTCACCGGAAAGGCGTCTGAGGGCATCCAGTGTCCTGAGCAGAACGGCAACATGCGTATCATGAACGTCAAACGGATTGTGAGTGTAAATGTAATCCGGTTTTGCCCATTTCAAAATACCCCTCAATTCATCCGTTACGACGATCTGATTGGGATTTTTGACAATACCGCTTGGATGCCCCCAGCAGTATAAGCGCCCCCGTAATCTCCTGTCCGGGCGGCTTCCTTCTGTTCTGCATTTCTTATCTTTACAAGTTCCGCTTTTGAAATTTCTGAATATTTTCCCTTTCTCGCACTTCCTGCACCGTCTGCCACAACGATACAGGTAAACCACTTGAAGGGATTGTCAAAACACTGGGAGATGATGTCATGCGCTATTATCTCGGCATCGTCCTGATGGGCGGACCTATTGCCATGTGTGTTGTCCGGGCGAGTGCAACACCCGGTTCTATACCGTCGGGTACGTATATAATCGATTTCTTGGAAATCTCCATTCGAGAATTATATAAAAAAAAAATTGCACCGGTGAACAGCGGATAGTAATTTTAAAAGATCAGAACCAGCCTAAGCGCTGCCGCCATAAGGTACAGAAAACAGCATTTCTATGCCGGATTCCCCATGATGATGCACTGAGGCTGCCGCCGTTGTTTTCCGAAATCTTCCGGGGCTATGGTGAGGCCCAGCCCCGTTCCCTGCGGCGTGCTGCCGGGAACCCTGTAGAAAGGCTGGAATATTTTGTCAAGGCTCCTCTTTCGAAAGCGGGGGGCATGTATTCCTGATACCTATCAGGACTCTGCCTGCATTAACTTCCAGTCTGATTGTTACCCGGGCCTTTCCCGTCTGAGAACTTAATTGAATTTGCAATCAGATTGTCCAGCGCCCGGTTTATGTCGTCCTTTATTGCATTAACCCGCAACCGGAGAACCTGGAATATTGAGATCAATTTTTATGCCTGAATGTTCGGCTGATGCGTTCCAATCTCATGACAAGTTCTTTAAGCATTCCCGCAATATTGAATTCTGACTTCTGGGCATTTGCGACATTCATATCGAGTTTGCTCAACCTGAGGATGTCACCTATCATCCTGTCTATTTCCGCGGTTTCTTCTCCTTATGCTTTCAAGATAGTGTCTCGCGTTCTCGGACTGCCCGAGCTTTTCTTCGAGAAGCTCTTCCGCCACCAGGATCCGTGCAAGGGGCGAGCGCAGTTCATGCGAAATATTTGCGGTAAGTTCACGTGTGGATTTCACCATGCGTTCTACATTGTCGGCCATTTTATTAAACGCGTTTGCCAGTTCCCCTATTTCATCGGAACTTCTGACGGGAGCCCTTGCAGAAAGGTCGCCTGATGCTATCACCATGGCCGTATCCCTCAATTCGCCCAACGGCCTGGAAATAAATCTGTAAAGCGGGAAAAGCATCAACGCAATTATGACGCCTATGCCACCAAGTCCCATGGCGAAGACCAGGTCATGAGGCTGTCTGGGCGGAGGTCTCAGCGACATGTTCAGAATGCCTGTCCTTCCATCCGGGAGTCTGATAGCTACGGAGAAGAATCTTCCCCCATATTCACGGATGTCCTTTTCATAACCGTATGTCGTTCCCCTGGGACATTCTCCGGGAGTCATGCACGGTATAATTTCAGAGCTGCATATTATCATTTTATTTTGGGTTATCCATACGTTTGCATGATATACCCTTCCCAGTTCCACAAGCAGTTTCCTCAGATGGGGGTTTTCCTTGGGGTTTAAACCAGGGGTTTTAAAAAGCCTGTCTTCAATAAGGCTTGTTACGGCATAGCGGTTTACATCGGCCATATGGGCAGCCATTTTTTTTCCGACCACATAATGGAAAAACGAGAATATCATCAGTTCGGTTACAACAAAGATCGCGAGAAAAGTAAGAAAGAATTTTATATAGAGTTTGGGAGTCCTCATAACACCTTCGTAAAGAGGTAGCCTGACCCCCAGTGTGTCTTGATCCAGTCACGGCTCCCAGTCAGTTCTTCCAGCTTTGCCCTCAGCCTGCTCACGTGAACGTCGATGCTCCTGTCAAAGGCCATGAAATCACGTCCGCGGGCCAGATTCATCAATTCGTCCCTTGAAAGAACCGAGCCCGGCCTTTCCATGAACGCCTCGATAAGCTTGAATTCGGTTGTTGAAAGATCAGCTTCCTTATCCTGGTACAAAATCCGCTGTCTGAGCCTGTTAAGAGTAAGGCCGCCAGAAGATATCATATCATCGGCTTCAGATGCCGGGCTGCTGTCCGCTCTTCTCAAAACGGCTTTCATCCTGGCCAGCAGTTCACGAGGGTTAAAGGGTTTGGGCAGATAGTCATCCGCTCCGAGCTCAAGACCTATTATCCTGTCCGAGTCTTCCCCGCGAGCCGTCAGCATTATCACCGGAGTCTGGTATTTTGTTCGAATTTTCCTGAGTACCTCTATCCCGTCTTCGCCAGGCATCATGACATCAAGGATAACTATGTCAGGTGGTGAATCCTTTATTATTTCCAGTGTCCTGGAACCGTCAGGCAGCCAGCTCACCTGATACCCGAATCCCTCGAGATATTCTTTAAGAAGGTCTCTGAGTTTTACGTCATCATCAATAATAAGGACTTTCTTTTCCATTTTCATTTAACTTTTTGCTACGCTTTTATTTTATTCTCAAGGCAATTTACCGTCTTTTTCATAAGTTTACAATTTTTTACAATTCCGACATACGCCTTTTACATTTTGGGGATAAATAACGCCCATAACAAAAATGAACAAGGAGAAAAAAATGAAAAGGATATTGTACATAACGTCAGGCTTGATGGTTGTTTTCTCACTGCTAGCGTTTGCCGGATGCAGGGAAGGGTTCGGCCCGGGCTGTTTCGGCGACCCGGGGAAAATGATAGACAAACAAGTAAAAGACCTTAATCTTACGCAATCGCAAAAAGCACAGCTTGAATCCATAAAGAAAAACATCGCAAGTGATATGAAAGCCCATCGTGAAAGAATGCAGTCGTTCCATTCAGAGATTGACAAGGCGATAGCAAAGGGGAATCCGGACATTAACGCACTGGCCGCGGATATCAAGACAAAGATAGCTGCAGAGCCCAATCCGGGCGTCAAGATGGTGGATTATTTCACGCAGTTCTACAATACGCTGGACGCAAAGCAGCAGAAGATGCTTCTGGAGAAGATCAAGGCATGGGAAAAGGACCGTCCCTGCAAGACAGGCTGGAAAGGATGCCATAGTAAGAGCAGATGTCCTTATTCAGACGATACAAATACTAAACAGGCTCCGACTAAATAAGTGATAAACCAAACCCAAAACTCATAGAAACCTCCTTTTATTAAACCCCCAATTCAAACCTCTCCCCTAACGGGGAGGGGATTTTTTTATTCTAAAGTAATCTTAATTTTTGCCGTTTATATTTTTAGAGGAATATCCTGGAGAAATGATAACGCGCTCAAGTTTATTCATGATTATAGCTTCTGTGATGCTCTTTTTTCCCGTACTGCCTCTTTTTGCATCTGATAAGCTGCTGTTCGAAGATTCCGACAGCATAGAAACCATACAGCAGAAGATTATTCATAACGGATACAATTTCTCTGTCAAGCCGAACAGCATATTCAATCTGCCTACGGAAGATAAAAAGAAACTCTTTAAAAGAAGGCTGCCCCCGATAATAGTCCATAATCCTGAGGCTGAAGATATTGGCCCCCTTGCGGAAAACCTCGGCCGGGCGCTTCCATCAAGCTTTGACTTAAGGAATGAAAACGGAAAGTCGTATATAGGGCCGGTCAGGGACCAGGGGGACTGCGGTTCATGTTATGGGTTTGCGGCAGCTGCAGCCGCAGAGGGGGTCTATAACGTTTCTACCAATAACATTGACGGCGATTGCGCTGATTTCTCCGAATCCTATATAATCTGGAGCCTCGGCGGCATGAGCGAATACGGTTCCCATTTCTACGGCTGCGATGGTGCCGACTATGGCTATTATGAGCTCCAGGCCCTGGTAGATATTGGCATAATCAGGGACTCTGAATTTCCATATACCGTAAACGAGCCTGAAGCATACACCGCCACAGAAAACCAGCTGGTCAGCTTCGATTCATGGCACAGGATTTCCTGCAGCGACACAGACGCCATAAAAACAGCCATCATTACATACGGTCCGGTAGATGCCGCGGTCGAAATAACCTCTGCCTTTATGGCTTATGAAAGCGGCATATATGAGGACACCAATGACATCTGTTCAGGTGTGCCCTGCTATTACACCCAGACAGATCATGCCGTTGCCCTTGTGGGCTGGGATGATAACAACGGAGAAGGCTACTGGATATTGCGCAACAGCTGGGGACAGAACTGGGGAGAAAACGGCTACATGAGGATCAGATATGACTCGGCGGCAGTTTCCTGTGCCGTCGCATATCTTGTACCGGGCAACTGGACGCGCGCATCAGCAGAATCGGCCTCACCCGTTATTGCCAGAAGGGCGACACTGAAGGGAACAGTCTACCCTGGGGGCAAGGCAACGAGCTATTATTTCGAATACGGAACTGACCAGAATTACGGCAATACAACCGCAGCGGCATCGGCAGGCTACGGAACAGAAAGCCTTGAGGTCAGTGCCGAGTTGACCGGATTGACCCCGGGAACCCAATACTGGTACAGACTTGCGGCGCAGAGCTCGTTTGGGACTGTCTACAGTGCGGCATCGGTTTTCACAACCATTTCCGCCCGGCCTGTAGTATCGACCGCCATGGCAACAGCTCTTGGGGAAAGCAGCGCGACCCTCAATGGAACAGTGAATCCCAATGAACTGGAGACTGCATACTATTTCGAATACGGCACCAGCCTTGCCTACGGCACCGCCACACAAAGCACCTCAGCCGGAACTTCAGACATCAACGAGCCTGTCAGCGTCAATATTTCAGGTCTGAGCGCAGGGACATTGTACCATTACCGCATTGTGGCCGTTAATTCCGAAGGCGCATCACTGGGGGACGATATGACATTGACCGCCACTGCTGCTCCTGGCCAAGAAGCGGGCGATTCGGGTGGCGGCGGTTCCAAATGCTTTATCCTGTCCGTGTCATAAATACGCCGATATATTTATATACTTAATCATGAAAACAACATTACCTGTTGTGGCCTATCAGAGCCTTGATTTCCAGGTATTCCTCGAGCCCGTATTTGCTCCTTTCCCGGCCGATGCCGGACTGTTTGTATCCTCCGGCAGGTGCATTGATATCAAAGTCGGCGCCGTTTATAAATACCTGTCCGGAACGGATCTGTTTTGACACTCTGCGCGCCCTCTCCATATCCCCTGACCAAACAGAGCCCGACAGACCATAGACGGTGTTGTTGGCTATCTCAACAGCCTCTTCCTCGCTCCGGTATGGTATTATGCATAACACGGGACCGAATATCTCATCCCTGGCAATGGTCATGTCGGGTTGGACATCCGCAAAAAGGGTAGGCTTGACGAAATACCCTTTTTCAAGGTTCTCCGGCCGTTCAGGACCACCGGTTACAAGCGTTGCCCCTTCGCTTATGCCAGAACGGATGTAATCACGCACCGACTGCCGCTGGTGATCATCCACCATGGGCCCGAGATAAACTCCGTCTTCAAACGCGTCACCCATCTTCAGCGATTCCACAGTCGCCTTTGCAAGCTCGACAATCTCATTCTGTTTGTTCGCCGGGACTATCATCCTTGAGAGGGCGATGCATGTCTGACCCGAATTCAAAAAGCAGCCATACACCCCTTTCAGTACAGCCGTAGTAATATCGGCATCATCCAGAATGACGTTAGGGGATTTTCCCCCGAGTTCCAGGGTAACCCGTTTGATGGTTTCGGCAGCGGCCTGGGCGACCATGGTTCCGGACCTGGTGGACCCGGTTAGCGAGACCATATCTATGTCTTTATGTGACGCCAGGGCATGCCCCACCCTGGAGCCTGCACCGAGAACGAGGTTGAAGACCCCTGGAGGAAGTCCGATCCCATCTATAATTTCGGCCAGTATATAGGAGTCAAGCGGGGCCAGCTGGCTGGGCTTCAGGACCATCGTACACCCGGCCGCCAGAGCAGGAGCTACCTTGCCGATTATCTGATGCATGGGATAATTCCACGGTGTAATGAAACCGCAGACCCCGATGGCTTCTTTCACGATCTGGGTTCCTGCCATGGGATATTCGAATTCATAGTTTTCCAGAATGGGAACGAAGCTGTTCAGTGTCGCAATTGGAAGACCGGCCTGTATCATTCTTGACCAGGCTGAGGGCATACCCATTTCCAGTGCAATGATATCGCCTATCTCGTTCTGCCTGGACGTCATGGCCTGGGCAAGCTTTGAAATAATCGAGATGCGCTCTGATACCGGCGTCTTTGACCATGAAGGAAAGGCGTTTCTGGCGCATTTAACCGCCATGTCAACATCCTCGGCATTACCCATGGAGCATTTTGCTATCACTTCTTCGTTGCAAGGATTTATTACATCAACGGTTTCATTACCTACGGGTGCCACCCATCTTCCATTAATATAAATATATTTATAATCCTTCATTCTTCCTCCTCTTCCTGTAATGTTGTAATTCAATTTCTTAAAGCTCAAACAGCCATTCGGTCATCTCTTCCAGGAAAGAGCTTCCGGATGTGAACAGATACCGCACTTTTAAAATCATATAACAAAACAGGATATCTTGTGAACATTTATTATGCTTCTTATAGCATATTTAATATATCATATTTTCCTTTATCTCAATTCCTTGCATCTAACGGTTATTCAAGCTTTTTAAGCCTTTTGCAGGCCTCTTCGAGGACGGCATCTTCTTTAGCAAAGCAAAACCTGGCCAGGCATTCTCCGCCGTTATCATGATAAAAGGCGTTGCCGGGTACGCTTGCAACGCCGGTCTTATGAAGGATATAAAGGGCTTTTTCCTTGCTTGATTTGCCCGGGACACCGCTTATATCTGCCAGCACATAATAGGAACCCTGCGGGATATGAGGTTTAAGCCCTGCAGCTGCAAGAGCTTCGCATATCATGGCACGCTTCCCTTCAAAATCAGTTGAGAGTCCATCATAATAGTCATTGCCGAGCTTTATAATGCCGGCGGCAACTCCAGCCTGCAGAGGAGCAGGCGCGCAGACATAAACAAGATCATTGAAAAAACCTATGGCCTGTGACCACTTTGCATCGCATATGCACCATCCGAGACGCCAGCCTGTAACGCTGAACATCTTCGAGGCCCCTGAGATCGATATCGTGCGTTCATACATTCCTGGAAGTTTTGCCGGCGGAACATGCCTGACGCCGTCATAAAGGAAGTGCTCGTAAATCTCGTCGGTGAAAACGAATAGGTCGTGCCTTATGGCAAATTCAGAGAGCATCTCAAGCTCCGAAAAGCTGAAAACCTTGCCGGAAGGGTTTGCCGGCGTGTTAATTATGATGCCTTTTGTTCGATTCGTAAGCACTTTTTCAAGGTCTTTCATTGAAAATATCCAGTCAGGGGGTTCCATCCTGACATAGACAGGCACTACGCCGAGCACGTTCAGGGTGCTTACATGATAGCCGTAATATGGTTCAAAGACTATTACTTCATCGCCCGGGTCGAGCAGGGCAAAGCATGCGCAGTAAAAGACTCCGGTCGCGCCTGCGCTGACAATGATTTCGTTCTCTGGATTTACATCCATGCCATAGAAACGCCTTTGTTTTTCTGCAATGGCGGTTCTCAGGTCCGTCAGTCCGGCATAATTTGTATAGATATTTATACCGTCGTCCATGGCTTTCTTGGCACCCTGGATAACCTCATCAGGAACCGGCGTGTCGCACACGCCCTGTGACAGATTTATACCGCCGATACGGTTGCATTCGATTGTCATGTTTCTGATTTCAGACTGCATGACACAGCTGTTTCTTTGGCTCAGTTCGAGGGACATAAGTCTACTCCTGAAAGGGTTTTTTATCTCTTGCCATATATAAACATACTTGATAAGCCTTTTTTCAGTATTTCCAAAGGAGAAATGCCATGTCATTTTCATCAATAGCAGATGTCAGCAGTGAATTGGAATCGGTAGGATACATCCCGTCAAGGCAGATATCGACAGTAGTTTATCTGGCCCAGGCCACGAACAAACCCGTGCTTGTCGAAGGGCCGGCTGGAGTGGGAAAAACCGAGCTCGCAAAGTCGGTTGCCCTCTGCCTGGGCAGGGAACTGATAAGGCTTCAATGTTATGAAGGTCTAGACGAGGCCAAGGCCCTGTACGAGTGGGAATATGCTAAACAGCTCCTATATACCCAGATGGTCAAGGAAAAGATCGGCGAGGTCCTTCAAGGAACTAAAACCCTTTCAGAGGCTGTTGACAGGATTGCGGGGGAGGAGGACGCCTTCTTCTCAGAGCGTTTCATCTGCCCGAGGCCGCTGCTCACAGCCATCAGCTCTGAAAAGCCGACGGTACTGCTCATAGATGAGGTCGACAAGAGCGACCCGGAATTCGAGGCCTTTCTGCTTGAGCTTTTGAGTGATTTCCAGGTTACCATCCCTGAGCTTGGCACAAGGAAGGCAAAAAACATCCCGTTTGTCGTGCTGACGTCAAACAATTACCGGGACATGAGCGATGCGCTAAAAAGGCGCTGCCTGCACATCTGGATAGACTATCCCGACCGGGAGATTGAAAAGCGCATAGTCAAGACGCGCATCCCCGGCATTGAGGAAAGGCTCCTTGACAGGATGATCGATGCCGTCAGGGAGATCCGCAAGCTCGACCTCAGAAAACGGCCCTGCATATCGGAGACCCTCGACTGGGCGCGTGCGCTTATTGCGCTGCAGGTGGATGATCTGTCTGCGGAACTGGTCACCGACACGCTCGGAGCACTTATTAAATACAAGACGGATGCTGACAGGGTAAAAGACAATCTGTCAAAAATAGTCAGGCAGTAATTCCGGGGGTTAAAAAATTGATAAACCTCCTGCTAGATTTCGTATCATGCCTTAAGGCCGGAGAGATGCTGGTCTCTACAGCCGAGGTCCTTGACTGTGCTAGGCACCTGGAGGTCATCGATGCGCTGGACGAGGACGTTTTCAGGACCACCCTCAAATGCAATTTCGTCAAGACCCATCGCGACTCCAGGCGCTTCGACAGGCTTTATGATCTGTTCTTTCACGGCCTTCCAGGCGAATCGGACAGAACCAATCCGTTCGATGAAATGAGGGACGAGCTTGCCCACATAAAAGAGGACGCCGACGGAAAGGAACAGGCGATCGTGGATTTCGTTTCAGGTAACCCGTTACCCTACCTGGACGTGCTGAGGAGGATGAGGGAGAATGAATCCCACACATTCATGAGATTCAACCTGGGACCGCTCGCAAACCGCATTGAAATACTGCTGGCCCTTAACAGAATCCGAGACCTTGCTCTGGACTCTGCATACACAAGGGGACAGGACGAATACGCAGACCTTATAACTTCCCGCATAGAACGCGCCTACAGGCTGATGGTCGAGGACCAGGGCCCTGTCGCGGACGGGCTTAAAAAACTGAAGGCCCATGATGAAAAAAGGGGGACAGGTTCAAAACCCTTCGGCACCCTTAACGAAAAGGAGATCAATGAAGTCCGGGAAACGATCGACCACCTTGTAAGGAAACTGAAGGATATCGTAACAAGAAGGTGGGCCTCCATGAGCGCAGGCGTTATTGATGTAAAAAAGACATTGAGGGCCGCCCAGAAATACCACGGAGTGCCCATTGAGATTCGCATGCGCCACAAGCCGAAAAGAAAGGCTCGTATAGTCACCCTGTGCGATGTGTCCAGTTCCGTATGGGCGTCGGCGCGCTTCATGCTTAACGTTCTCTATTCACTTCAGGAATGCTTTGCAGACGTAAAGAGCTTCATCTTTGTTTCAGGCCTGGCTGATGTTACAAAGACCCTCAAGGAGCATGAGATAAACCATGCAATAGACCTCGTGCTCAAGGAATCCCCACTCGAGTTCAATCTGCCCACGGACTACGGGAAGACGCTCCGCGAGTTTAAACAGCATCATATGGACACTCTTGATAAAAAGACTACGCTGATTGTCATGGGCGATGCCAGAACTAATTACCAGAACCCGGAAGACAGGATCTTTTCAGAGATGCGGGAAAGGGCAAGGCGCGTAATATGGCTCAATCCGGAACCGAACTATGTCTGGAATACGGGCGACAGCGAAATGAGCACCTATGAGCCTTACTGCAATGAGCTTAGGCAGATGAGGACTTTAAACGAGCTGATGGAATTTGTAGAAGAGCTGGTTTTATAGCCGTTAAGCTGAAAAGCTTTTGAGCTGTTAAGCCGTTGAGTCATTAAAGAAAACCGGGAACAGAGTAAAATTGGATGGGTCAGAACAATATGGAAATGCAATATGAAAGGATGGTGAGGTTCGCCGGTGAACATATGGCCGGGCGAAACCTGGCTTCAGGTCCATTCCCCTGTGACGTCTGGGAGATAATGCGTTCTGAAGGCCTGCTTGAACCCCTGAAGAGCTATTCGGAAATAAGTTCTGCAGGTAAAGCGCTTCTCAGGCACGGAGGCAATATAGGGTATTGCCTGAGCTGGATGCTTCATCAGCTTGCATGCCGCTTTGTCTTTGAAAGGCTGGGTACACCGGGGCAGATAGAAATGCTCTCGGGCGGGAAAACCGCCTGCTTAGCCATGAGCGAACCTAAAACAGGGGCGCATCCCAAACACATGAAAACCCGTGCCGAATTGACAGATCGAGGCTATGTCATTACCGGCGAAAAGGCCTTTATCACCAATGCGCCCATTGCGGATATCTTTGTTGTCATCGCAGTCACGGATGAGAAGGAAGGCCGTAAGAAATTCAGCGCCATAATTGTACCCAAATCATCAGCAGGCCTTAGTGTTGTTGACATGGGCATACCTTTTTTAAGGCCGTCGCCGCATGGCTTTGTTAAGCTTGATTCTTGCGCTGTTCCCAAAGAAAACCTGATAGGTACAGGGGGTTCGGCATATAATGAAATCGTGGTTCCTTTCAGGGAGATCGAAGACGTCATGATGATGGGTCCTCTCGCAGGAGCGATGGGGTTTATTGTCAATGGCATTGCTGTCATTCTTAGAGATTCGCCCACCAATGACGATATCCTGCTTGTCCTTGGCCGGATGAAGGCAATATGTGAAACAGCGGCTTTCATTGCTGACAAGGCCGCAGGTCTGCTCGATGAAGATGTGGTGGATAATCTGCTGCCGGTAATACTGGTCTCAAGGTCTTTGGCTGCGGAATTTCAGGAAATCTCTGACAATATCATTTCAGGCTCAACTAAAGGAGACGATCGCCTTCCGGTCATGCTGTCTGATTTCAGCAGACTGATCAGGATTGCCGACGGCGTATCAATGATCAAACAGAAAAGGCTCGGCGAGATGCTGCTTAAGAAGTGACGCATTTCCGGGCCGGAAGTCGCAAGCCCAACCCGTAAGCGGATTGAACGCAATTCCCATGAGTCTCGCCCTTGAATTATCTTTGTTTGTGTGGCTATCTTAAGAAATGCTTAAAATCGGAGTCTTTTCTGACACCCACCTTAAAGGGCCTGACAACATTATCGATAAAATTGTCGAAAAGCATCTTTCTACTGTGGATATGTTCATTCATGCAGGCGACATGGTATGGCCTTCGGTTCTGGATTCACTTTACGCAACGAATAAGCCGGTTCATGCGGTCTCAGGAAACATGGACATTGATGAAATAAGAAGCAGGTATCCTGCAAAAAAAGTCATCGAGGTTGAAGACATAAGGATCGGCATCATTCACGGCTGGGGGTCTCCGGGCGGTATCAGACAGCGCATCATTTGCGAATTTTCAGATGTCGACGCAATCGTATACGGCCATACGCATCAGCCATTCTGTGCGTATGAGTCGGGTATTTTCTTTTTTAATCCGGGATCGCCCACCGACTCAAGATTTACAAACATCAATTCAGTGGGTATAATTGTAACCGATTCTGGAAATATGAGGGGAGAAATCATAGAGCTATGAATAATCTCTGGTCGCCATGGAGGGCTGAATATGTATCCGGGTCCAGGCAGGACGGCTGTCTTTTCTGCAACGCACAGGAAGAAACTGGCAGCCTGCTCATCAAGAAAAGCCCTTTTTCATTTGCAATAATGAACCGGTTCCCTTATACCGCCGGCCACTGCATGGTGGCGCCGGTGAGACATACCGGAGACATAAATGACCTCAATGATGAAGAGGGTGCAGACATGTTCAGGCTTGTCAAGGAGCTGACAGCGGCAATAAAGAAATCCATGCAGCCTGATGGTTTTAATATAGGCATTAATATGGGTGCAGCTGCCGGTGCAGGAATAGCCGATCATATCCATGTGCACATAGTTCCGCGATGGAACGGCGATACAAACTTTATCCCTGTACTGTCAGAAGTCCATATAGTTTCCGAGCATATTGAAAAAACCCTGGCAAAAATAAGGGGGGCTATTTCTTGATATATATTAAGGTTGCCATTATAATCTCAATAATTGTCGCCGGCATCCTTTTTGGAGTCTCAAATCAGCAGGGGGCCAGCCTGCATTTCTTTACGCTAACGTCCAAAGAATTCCCCCTTTACCTTGTGCTATTTGTTTCGTTCGTATCGGGTACGCTTATTGCTTTTATTTACAATATCCTCTCGGGGTCGGACATGAGAGCCAGAGAGAAAAATGCCGCCGACCAGGTTAAACAGCTCGAAAAGATTCTCAGGGAAAAAGAGGCTGAGATAAAATCACCGGTAAAGCCGGGGTAGAAAACGGAAGGAACGACGCCCATGGAGAGGCTTCCGGTATGGCTCAGAAACCGCAGGGAGCTCTCCGGCCTGAGGGATGTCAGACTCAAGCTTAGAAAAGGCAGGCTATCAACGGTTTGCGAGGAGGCCCGCTGTCCCAATATTTCCGAATGTTTTTCCAGAAATGAAGCTACCTTTCTTATTCTTGGTGACATATGCACCAGGAACTGCACTTTCTGTTCAGTAAGGGGAGGAATACCATCTTTGCCCGATCCTGATGAACCCGTACTGCTGGCAGAAGCTGCAGGAGATCTTGGCCTAAGGCATGCAGTAATAACGTCGGTGACCAGGGATGACCTCATTGACCAAGGCGCCGGCCAGTTTGCTGAATGCATAAGGGAATTAAACACCAGGCTGCCCGGGATAACCGTTGAAGTGCTTACCCCGGACTTTTCAGGCAGGACAGAGCTTCTTGATATTGTTCTTGAGGCAAAACCCGATGTATTCGGACACAATCTGGAAACCGTACGCTCTCTTTATGGCGCAATCAGACCCGAAGCAGACCTTGACAGAAGCCTGGCTGTTCTCGATGCGGCAAAAAAGCATGGCGGGCCCTTGGTCAAAACCGGTTTTATGGTAGGCCTTGGTGAAAGCGAAAGCCAAATCGAGGAGCTGATTGTCTTAATAAATGAGACTCATGTTGATATTCTTACAATCGGCCAGTACCTGAGGCCCACGCGAAAGCAGGTGCCGGTATCAAAATACTGGGAACCCGAGGCATTTGCGGCATGGGCCGTGCTTGCAAAAGGCATTGGCATAAGATATGTAGTCGCAAGCCCCTTCGTAAGAAGCTCTTACAGGGCAGGCAGTATACTCGAAGAAATTAGGGAACAAGACCGGAGGTAATAAATGCAGTTTGTCAGGATTGACAGGCTTCCGCCATATGTTTTTGCCCAGGTTGACGTGCTCAAGATGAAGGCAAGGCATGACGGCAGGGACATAATTGACCTGGGAATGGGCAACCCGGACATTCCGACCCCCGATCACATAATAGACAAGATGGTGGAGGCCTCGCGCAACCCCAAGAACCACAGGTATTCAGCTTCAAAGGGCATTTACAAACTGAGGATGGCTATTGCAAACTGGTACAAACGCCGTTTTGATGTGGACATAGACCCGGATACCGAAGCCATAACAACAATGGGTGTCAAGGAGGGCTTCGCACACATTATATTCTCGATGATCACATCAGGAGACGTCGTATTCGTGCCTAATCCCACCTATCCCATCCACACATATGCGACAGTTCTCGCAGGCGGCAATGTGAGGGGCATCCCTTTGCAAAGGGACAGGGATTTCTTTGCCGATCTTCTTACTGCCACCAAACTGACATGGCCGCAGCCCAAGCTTATGATACTTTCCTTCCCGCACAATCCCACTACTGCGGTGGTCGATCTGGAGTTCTTCACCAAGGTGGTCGAGTTTGCAAAGGAGCATGATATATTCATCATCCATGACTTTGCCTATGCAGACCTCTGTTTTGACGGGTACACAGCCCCCAGTATCCTGCAGGTGCCGGGCGCCAAGGATATTGCGGTTGAATTCTTTTCGCTTTCAAAAAGCTACAGCATGGCAGGCTGGCGCGTGGGTTTTGCAGTCGGCAACAGAGAGGCGGTTTATGCACTTGGGAGGATAAAGAGCTACCTGGATTACGGTGTGTTCCAGCCGATTCAGATTGCGTCAATCATAGCCCTGAATGAAGACCAGTCATGCGTAAACGAAATCAGCGAAAGGTATCAGAGCAGGAGGGATGTCCTTTGCGAAGGACTGGCAAAATCAGGCTGGGAAATTCCGAAACCGAAGGGTACAATGTTTGTCTGGGCGAATATACCCGAAGAGTTCAGGAAAATGGGTTCCCTTGAATTCTCAAAACAGCTGCTAGAACAGGGAGAAGTAGCGGTTTCGCCCGGAATAGGTTTCGGCAAATACGGCGATGACCATGTAAGGTTTGCACTCGTTGAAAACGAGCACAGGATAAGGCAGGCTGTAAGAGGCATAAGAAAGGCTCTGGGGTATAACGTATGATGAGAGAGATCAAGGTTGGAATTATCGGATTTGGAACTATCGGCGCCGGTGTGGCAAAAACCCTCATGCAGAACATGGGTCTTCTCGAGGAAAGGCTCGGTTTTCCTTTAACGCTCAAAAAAATAGCGGATATCGATATTGCCAGGGAAAGGGAAATTAAACTCCCCGAGGCAATCCTGACCACCGACGCAAACGAGATAATCAATGACCCGGAAATTGATATCGTTGTTGAGCTGATCGGCGGGATAGAGCCTGCCAAGACTTTCATTACCAATGCTCTCAAGGCGGGAAAGCACGTTGTCACCGCTAACAAGGCCCTGCTCGCTTCAAAGGGAAAGTCCCTGTTCGATACGGCGCAGTCCTGCGGCAGGGACCTTTATTTCGAGGCGGCCGTCGGCGGGGGCATCCCGATAATCAAGACACTCAGGGAAGCCCTTATCGCAAACAACTATGTATTCATCCACGGCATAATGAACGGCACCTGCAATTACATCCTGACAGAGATGACCGAAAAAGGCATAAAATTCAACGATGTCTTGAAGTCAGCTCAGAAACTTGGATATGCCGAGGCAGACCCTACGCTCGACATTGAAGGTCACGATGCGGCTCACAAACTGGCGATACTCTGCAGCCTCGCCTATGGCACCGCTCCCGACCTTAAGGGCATGTACGTGGAAGGTATCTCGAAACTGGACAGCGTTGACATAACCTATGCAAAAGAGCTCGGATACAAGGTGAAGCTCCTCGGCATAGCCATAGACAGGGGAGACAAGGTCGAGGCCAGGGTTCATCCCGTGCTGATTCCTTTTTCTTACCAGCTTGCCAGGGTCGACGGGGTGTTTAATGCCTTCTATGTCAAGGGCGACATTGTCGATACGACCCTTTTCTATGGCCGGGGTGCAGGCATGATGCCTACCGCCTCCGCAGTCATGAGTGACATTGCGGATATTGCCAGGAACATACAATCCGGTGTTGCCGGCAGGATCCCCCATCTTGGCTACAGAAAAGACCAGAGCCTGAAAAAAAGCTTCATGCCAATTGAAGAAATAAGCACCAACTACTATCTGAGGATAAAGGTGGCCGACAAGCCCGGCGTGCTTGCAAAAATCGCCGGCATACTGGGGGAAAAGGATATAAGCATACTCTCCGTCATCCAGAAACCGGCATATGAAGACAAGTTCGTGCAGGTGGTCATGATGACGCATGAGGCCAGGGAAGCCGATATGATGGAAGCGATAGGTATGCTTTCATCAATCAAGGAAGTAGGCGGTAAACCCATTGTCCTCAGGGTCGAGGATAATTCCATAAAGAAGAAATAAAGTCATGTACAGGTTTAAGCGGAGGCTCATGTGAAATATCTTGTTATCCTCGGCGATGGGATGGCCGATTATCCGATAGATGCGCTCGGAGGTAAAACCCCTCTTGAGGCGGCCTTTACCCCCAATATCGATGCGCTTGCCGCAAAGTCAACTCTCGGCACGGTCAAGACGGTAAAAGACAACTTTCCTCCGGGCAGCGATATCGCCAACATGGCTGTCCTGGGCCTTGACCCGTCTCGCTGTTATACGGGCAGGGCGCCGATAGAGGCAGTGAGCATCGGCGTCGAACTCGCAGATGACGACACCGCTTTCAGGATCAATTTCGTGACCCTGGGCCATGGTCCAGACGGCCCGATAATGGAAGACTATTCTTCAGGCCATATCTCAACCGAAGAGGCTGGAGCATTGATTGATCATCTGAGGCCGATTATCACTGAACATACAGGTATCGGTATTTACCGGGGTGTTGAATACAGGCATCTGATGGTGATAAGCAGATTTGACAATCAGGCCCTGAAAACCACGCCCCCGCATGATATTACAGGCCGGCCAGTCGAGCCTTTCCTTCCGAATGACGCCTTGTTGAAAAATGTCATAGATGAAAGCAAGGCGGCCCTGAAGGATCATCCTATAAACCTGAAGCGCAGACAGGAACGCAAGAAGGAAGCTACCTGCCTCTGGCCGTGGGGAGAAGGCAAGGCAATGAGGGTTCCGACACTGAAAGAGGAGTTCAATATAACAGGCGCAATGATTTCAGCGGTTGACCTGCTGAAAGGGCTAGGAAAACTCAGAGGTATGGACATCGTGAAAGTCCCGGGTGCTACGGGCTGGATCGATACAGATTACGAGGGCAAGGCCAACGCCGCGCTTGAGGCTTTAAAAACACACGATTTCGTCTATGTCCATATCGAGGCGCCTGACGAGGCCGGCCACGGCGGATATTTGAAGGAAAAGGTAAAGGCCATAGAGGATATCGATTCACGGGTGATGTCCATTGTCCTGAAAGGCCTCAATGCAGCAGGCGCACCTTACAGGCTTCTTTTCATGCCCGACCACCCGACCCCGATTGCCAAAAAGACTCATACATCAGAGCCGGTGCCCTTCCTTCTATATGACAGCAGGGAAGAAAAGTCTGTCCCTCAAAGGTTCACCGAAAAGGATGCCTTGGCATCTGGCCTGTTCATCGAAGAAGGGCATACGATTCTAAAGAAGCTGCTCGAGATTAAAGACTAAGGAGTTGTCTCTAATCCCGCTTTTTAATGCCAGTAAATACGGCTCTGCCGAGGATGTGTCCAGCCATAGCCTTTTCCAGGCGTTCTCTGGACGTTCCGACAGGCAGGTTTATATCAGCATCAAGTGCATAAAGCGTGAAAATGTACCTGTGAGTTCTGCCGTCTGAAGGAGGACACGGACCGGCATAACCTGTTCCGCCGAAACTGTTTGACCCTTTAATCCCGACAGCAGGGCCGCCCTTTGCCTCATCAAGTCTGTCTGCATTTGAAGGGATATTGAACTGGACCCAGTGCGTCCAGTTGCCGCCGTCGGGGTCATGCATGATTACGGCCAGGCTCTTCGTCCCGGCCGGAACGCCCACCCAGGACAAGGCCGGCGAGAAGTTATCTCCCGAGCATTGCGGCCTCATATTATAGGAATACCTTTCTGGAATTGCCTGTAAATTGCCGAAGGAAAGACTCATCAATTTAAAAGCGTTTTCCATTTTCTTTGTACCTCCCTTATTACCGGCAGGCCCTGTAGTCCCGTCATTCGCATACGCAAGCACCGGAATAAGTAATGCCAGAAACAGAACAAGGGGTCTCATGAATTTTTCCTTGCGCATGCCGGCCTCCTTTCTTATCTTAACGCCGCAACAAACGGCCTTAAACGTTCAATTTCTATTTCCACCCCGTCTGCCAGGAATGTCATGTCCGCCGTGCCAAACTCCTTTTTCACATCCTGCAAAGGTAAAAGCAGGGCCGGTTCAACCAGCGGGAAAGTCAGTCCTTTAAATGGTGTAAGTCCTTTTATATTACAGATGGCATCGGCTATATGTACTATTGCTGAATATAAAGGGTACGGCCCCTCATGGGAGCACGCATGATGATATGAAACCGCGTCTATGATGTTTTTTGCAAAACCTGTTTTTTCAAGAAGGCCGGCACCGGCATCCGAATGCGTTACACCAAAGATCATTTCTTCAAGCTTGTGATATCCCAGAAGGTTCTCGGGGTCGTTCAGAACCAGAAGTAATTTTTCAAATTTATCCGGCATGAAGACTGACATGAAAACCTTGCCGATATCATGAACAAGCCCTGCCAGAAAAATATCCGCAGTGTGCTTTAATTTGAGATGTGCAGAGACCATGACCGCAGCTGCCCCGACCGCGGACCCATGGGTGATTATCTTTTCAGGCAGGCTTGACCTGTCAGTTGCGAAAAGTGCGTAGACCGCATGGCACCTTGCAACTGCTATAACCTCTTCAAAGCCGATCGCCTGGACGGCATGGATGGTACTCGTCGCCCTTTTAGGAATGTTGTAAAAAGGAGAATTAGCCGTATTCAACATTAAGCGGGATAAATCCTGTTCCTTGTCGAGTATTTCACAAATATCCTGCGCCGAAGCCTTCGGGTCCGAAACAAGCTTTTCAATTTCAGATATGTATACTGGCATTAAAAGAGCCGATTCGGCCTTTTCAAGTGCAACAAGGAACTCCTGTTTCAACTTTTCAGTTATCATGATTACCTATGCCTTATGCCTAGAGTCTTTGATCCTGAAAAGCCATTTTTCAAATTCAATTGCAAAAAACACAACCGTGCTCATAACCATGCTGATGATAAAATCAATCGGATCGAGCGGTATGGTGCGGAAAATCTTCTGCATAAATGGTGTATATATAAGGAATATCTGGAGTATAACAGTAGCCAACACTGCCAGCAGCAGGGGTTTGTTCGTAAAAACCCCGATCTCGAAGAGAGAGCGTTTTTCTGAACGCACGGCCATAACGTTCCCCATCTGCGTAAGTGTAATGGTCGTGAATATCATTGTCTGAACGACAGGCCATGCCTTCGCCGTAAATCCATGTTCCCACCAGGCCCAGTAGCCCATGCCGAGAGTGACTGTGGCCATAAGCAAACCCGCCCACAGGATATGGACAGCCATACCCCTTGAAAACACGCTTTCATTCGGCGGGTATGGTGGTCTTTTCATGATATCCCTTTCCGAAGGCTCAACACCCAGTGCAAGAGCCGGCAGTCCGTCCGTTACGAGGTTCATCCATAATATCTGAAGGGGCAGCAGAGGAAGCGGCATGCCAAGAAAGGGGGCGGTTAGCATTACGATCAGCTCTCCTGCATTTGTTCCCATAAGGTATCTGAAGAACTTCCGGATATTATCATAAATCGCACGGCCTTCTTCGGCGGCCGCAACAATTGTGGCAAAATTATCATCCAGCAATACCATGTCGGAAGCTTCTTTCGAGACATCGGTCCCTGTAATGCCCATTGCGACGCCGATATCCGCCTTTTTCAGCGCAGGTGCATCATTCACCCCGTCGCCTGTCATGGCCACGATATGCCCCTTATCCTGCAGCGCTTTTACTATATTAAGTTTATGTTCTGGAGATACCCTTGCATAGACTGAAACATCATCAACAACATTCTCCAGCTCTTCGATTGACATGCAGGCAAGTTCCCGGCCGGTAATAACCCTGCCGCCATCATAGATTCCCAGCTCCCTTGCAATGTGCTCTGCCGTAAGCGGATGATCACCGGTTATCATCACAGGCCTGATGCCGGCCGTCTTGCATGTATTAACAGACTCTTTTACTTCCTGTCTCGGCGGGTCAATCATCCCGACCATGCCTATAAATACAAGGCCTTTTTCAAGCTCATCCTGATGTGGTTTTGCATTGAAAGCTTTCATGGCAACACCTAATATACGCATGCCTTTGCCTGCCATTGAATTGTTTGATGCCAGAATTTTTCCGCGTATCCCGTCATCAAGAGGCTTGACAACACCGTCGTTCAAGACCGATGCTGTTGCATCAAGCAGCTGGTCGACAGCACCTTTTGTAAATGCTACATATGAAGGCGATCCAAAGTTCACATGCCATTCTTTCATCTCTGTGCTGAGCTTTTCCTTGGATATTCCATGAACGGTCGTCATGCGTTTGCGTTCGGAATCAAACGGCAGTTCAAGAACCCTTTGCAGGTTTTTCTCCATATCGGTCTTTGAAAGCCCCGCTTTCATTGCAGCAACAACAATGGCCCCTTCCGTCGGATCGCCTATTGCACTGATATTGGCTGTTGAGGGGTCAACCCTCAGTTCTGCGTCATTGCACAGCGCACCACCGGCTAGAAGCAGCGTCATGGCGTGAATTTTATCCTTTGGAATATCAGGATCACCGGAATTCAGAAAAGGACTAGCCTTTTTCAGGTGTTCGGTAAGGTCAAGGGTATGCCCGGCTACATCAAGCATTGTTACTGTCATGACATTTTCAGTAAGAGTCCCTGTCTTGTCCGAACATATGACTGTTACCGAGCCAAGCGTTTCAACTGCAGGCAGTTTGCGAATGAGAGCCCTGCGCCTGAGCATCCGCTGAGCCCCGATCGCAAGGGCTATCGTAACTACGGCTGGAAGTCCTTCCGGCACCGCGGCAACAGCCATGCTTACAGCGGTCAGGAAAAGCTCTTTTATGGCACCCCTGCCCTCAATAATGAGCCCTTCAATAAAAATTATCCCAACAAGGACTGCTGCGATTAGCGCAAGTTTTTTACCCAGCTGATCGAGCCTGTTTTGAAGCGGAGTCTGCTCGCCTCCCACTTTCTGAAGCATTGATGCAATATTGCCGAGCTCAGTTGACATACCCGTGGCAGTGACAACCGCCTGGCCACGGCCATATGTCACGACCGTGCCCATATATGCCATGTTCTTTCTGTCACCCAGAGGGATATTCTCGCCTGTTACAATATCTTCATATTTTTCGACAGGCTCGCTTTCTCCGGTAAGCGCAGCCTCCTGAATGCGCAGATTGGCCGATTCAATAAGCCTTCCATCGGCTGGAACGAGGTTCCCCGCTTCCAGAAGTACAATGTCTCCACGAACAATTTCCAGTGATGGAATCTCCATCACCCGGCCTTCGCGTTTGAGCCTGACAATAGGGACAGACATTTTTTTTAAGGCAGCCATGGCCTTCTCTGCCTTGTACTCCTGGCGGAAACCCAATATGCCGTTCACGATCACAATAACCAATATGGCCGTAGCATCAATATGCTCACCCAGAAAAAATGAAATTATGGCAGCCACTATAAGAATCAAAACCATGAATGCCGTAAACTGTTCCCACAGGATTTTTAAAGGATTTTTTGATCCCTGCTCTTTGAGTTCATTAGGGCCGTCCTCTGCAAGACGTCTGGCGGCATCACTATTCGACAGGCCGTTTATCGAAGTCTTCAGCTCATCAAAGACAGATGACGCCTTTAACGAATGCCAGTTTGCCAAGAAGCACCTCCTGCGGGATTATCGAAAAGATTTTATATAGATGTGCGGTACGGCACTGTTAAAGTCAATCCTTTTTAAAACTCGCTCAACCCGGGTCTTTGACACCATGTCATAATAGACCGAGAGCACATCATGGCCGATTGACAAATTGTCACATACCGGCTGCCGAAGGAAAAGCCATTTTGTCATTGTGGCACTATATGCTTTGCAGCTATATAAAATAACTTTGTAATTTCAGAGTGTTGCATATGTTCAAAACCTGGCATGGTCATTGCTCCATGTTCATCAGTAAAACAAACGAAAGGAGAAGCAAGATGCTTACACTTTGGATAGTAATAGGATGCTTATTTATAACAGGAATCGGAGTAAGGTTCACATACAAGGTTCTGGGGCTTACACCTGTTGAGGCTGCAGCAGTATACGTACTTATCGTCACTTTGATCTCGGTAAATACAGCACCGGCAAGACAACTGATTGCGCTTCTTTTCTAAGGGATATTTAAAATAACAAAAAAGAGGGTGCCATGAAAAATATCAAAAAAGAAAAGTTCTCAAGGGAACTCTTGCAGAAGATAACAAGGATCAGTGCTCATGGACTGGTGCTTGTTATCGTGACTTTTCTTGGACTTTATCTTGGTATGTACATTGATAAGGTAACAGGCTTGGCGCCCAACTTCACTTTCCTTTTCCTTATTGCCGGTATCATACTGGGCTTCAAAGGTTTCATCCAGGAAGCAATCTCGGAAAGGAGGGTAAAAAGATGATATTCACAGCAATAGGAATAACCGCTTTTCTGGCAATTACAGTAAGGTTTGCATTTAAAGCCCATGCAACGAACAGTACCTTGCAGCATCACAAATCATAGCTTGCGGAAAATTGAAAATTTAAAAAGAAATCCGGATATTATCGCTTGAGAATTTGATAATTAATCCCTTGCTGTAATATTTCGAAATAAACTTTCCAGTAAACAATACAGGACTTATATTCACAGAAGGCCTTTTACGAATCCATAAAAATTAAAGAGACTTCCTGCTTGTACTGATATCTTTTCTCTGACATAAATATCTCGTCTATTTTGCCTGTCGGCAAATTAATACATGGAGGAAACATGGGCGGATTTTTCGGTGTAGCTTCAAAAAGCGATTGTGTTAAAGAGTTGTTTTACGGTACCGATTATCACTCACACCTGGGCACTATGCGAGGCGGTATGGCTGTCTTGAAGAACCACTCGTTCAAAAGGTCCATCCACAACATCGAAAACGCTTATTTCAGAAACAAGTTTGAGCCTGATCTGACCGAATTTGAAGGCAATACAGGTATCGGTGTCATTAGCGATACAGATGCGCAGCCTTTAGTCCTGAACTCTCATCTCGGCAGATTTGGGATTGTGACAGTATCAAAGATCAACAACACAACAGAACTTGCAGAGCTTGCGTTTAACCACAAAAACTATTTCACCGAAACATCAGGCGATGACATAAACCCGACCGAGCTTGTGGCCGTAACCATATGTGAGCAGGGTTCATACTCCGAGGGGCTTGCCTATGCGCAGGAAATGGTTAAAGGTTCATGCTCTATCCTGTTGCTTACAGAGCAGGGCATATACGCGTCACGCGATAAACTTGGGCGTACACCCATTATAATAGGAAAGAAAGAAGGCGCCTATGCCGTCAGTTCAGAATCCAGCGCCTTTCTTAACCTGGGCTATATCGAGGAATATTGCCTCGGGCCCGGTGAAATCGTGCTTATAACCCCCGGCGGTGTTGAACACATAAAGGCTCCCGGCGAGAAGATGCAGGTCTGCTCATTTTTATGGGTGTACTACGGTTATCCCACATCAAATTATGAAGGCATCAATGTGGAATATGTCAGGTACAGATGCGGAAACGCACTGGGGCGCAACGACAGCATGCCGGCTGACATCGTTTCGGGGATACCTGATTCCGGAATCGGCCATGCGATAGGTTATGCGAACGAGCGCCATATAGCTTACATGAGGCCATATGTGAAATACACACCTACATGGCCCAGGAGTTTTATGCCGCAAAACCAGGAAATGCGAGACTTGGTGGCCAAGATGAAGCTCATTCCCAACAGGGCGCTCATCGAGGGCAAGCGACTTGTATTCTGCGATGATTCAATCGTGCGGGGAACACAGCTAAAAGACAATGTCCAGATCCTTTACAGCTGCGGCGCATCCGAAATACACATGCGTGTCGCCTGTCCCCCTCTTGTCTACCCGTGCGAATTCCTCAACTTCTCGCGCTCACGTTCGTCTCTCGACCTTGCCAGCAGAACGGCGATGAAAGAACTTGGAGTCGACCCAGAGAAATGTGACTGTCTTCACGAATATGCAAAAGCGGATTCAGAGAAATATGAGGAAATGGTCGAATGCATTCGAAAAAGGCTTAAACTGACAACATTGAAATATCAGCGCCTTGACGATCTTGTTGATGCGATAGGGCTGCCGAAAGACAAGCTTTGCACGCACTGCTGGGACGGTTCGAGCTATATGTAGGCCGCACCTAAAAATATTAAAGCATGAATCACTCAATGATCATCTATGTTGGATAAGGCAATTGCAATCTCATCAGCTGCCCATTCCGGGCAAAAAGACAGATACGGATCACCTTACATTCTTCATCCAATAAGGCTAATGATGAAAACATGCTCTGAAGAAGAAATGATAACAGCCATCCTCCACGATGTGGTTGAAGATACTGACTGGACCTTAGAAGCCCTTGAAGCGGAAGGCTTTCCCCATAATATAATTGCAGCACTCGACTGTCTCACCAGAAGGGATAACGAAACCTATGAGGCCTACATTGAAAGAGCAGCAGTAAATCCGCTTGCACTAAAGATCAAACTCGCCGACCTGGAAGATAATATGGATATGAAACGAATAAAGGCTGTTGATAATGATGCAGTTGAAAGACTTGCCAAATATCACAGGGCATGGATCAGGCTTTCCGGTAAACTTTAGGAATTTGGTAAAAGATAAGAACCCGGTATTGGTTTAAATCACGCGATATGGTCTTATAGACCAAACCGCGTGTGGGATTTTCTTAAATTGTTATTTTGCAGGTGCTGGAGTTTGCGGTGCGGCTGGGACAGGTTTTGCCTGCTGTGGCGCTGCCGGAACAGCCGGGATAACTGGTTTTTTGGCAGAGATTGGCGTTGTCTGAGTTGCTTTGGCTTTCGTGGTTGTAGACATAACGCTTGAAGTAGGTCTTGCCTTAACCACATAACCGAGCAACAGTGAATTTATCATAAAAAGCGTTACAAGAACTATTGTTGCCTTTTTAATAAAATCCATTGGTCCTGCTGATCCAAAAAGAGCTTGTGAACCGCTTCCTCCGAATACAGCACCCAGATCGGAGCCTTTTCCCGCCTGGAGCAGTATTGATATGATAAGCAATGCTGCAACCAGAATGTGTATTATAAGCAAAATTCCATACATAATAATCAACTCCTGTATTTTACTATACGCTCAAAAGAATCAACCTTCAGGCTGGCACCGCCTACAAGCGCACCGTCAATATCTTTCTGTGCCATCAAAATATCTATATTATCAGGTTTAACGCTCCCGCCATATAGAACAGGTATGCTTTCCGATGGCCCGCTTCCAAACATATCAGACAATATGGACCTGATATAGGCATGGACTTCCTGTGCTATCTCAGGAGTGGCTGTCTTCCCGGTACCGATTGCCCATACAGGTTCATAGGCAACTACCAGCCTGAAAACATCACCGCCAGCAAGCCCCTTTAGCCCATTTTTCACCTGAGTGTCAATAACATTGAATGTCGATCCGATATCCCGCTGTTCAAGTGTTTCTCCGACGCATACAATCGGGATAAGCCCGTTTTTTAAAGCGGCATAGAGCCTTTTATTTACTGTTTCATCCGTTTCATTAAAATATTGCCTCCTCTCGGAATGGCCAATTATGACATGGCTTGCCCCAACGGATTTGAGCATAGGACCGCTGATCTCCGCCGTATAGGCCCCTTCATCTTCCCAGAAGAGATTCTGCGCGCCTGTTTTTACGGGTGATCCTGCGAAGGTCTCAACCAGGGTGCTGATATGAACAAATGGCGGACAGATAATAATTTCCCTGTCCTTTATATCAGATACTAGGCCTTTCAATTCTAATGCAAAGTCCTTCGCTTCGCCTTGGGATTTATACATTTTCCAGTTGCCGGCAATTACTTTTCTCCTCATGTTTTATGCCTCCAGGGATAATGATTATTTGTCCAGAACGGCTACACCCGGCAGCACTTTTCCTTCAAACATCTCGAGGAAGGCACCACCTGCAGTCGAAACAAAGCTGACCTTGTCATAATTGCCGCTCTTATGCAATGCTGCATCAGTATCCCCTCCTCCCACTATTGTAAAGCCCTTGGATGAGCCTATAGCTTGTGCAATTTTCATCGTTCCTTCAGAGAAAGCCTTTATTTCAAATACTCCCATTGGCCCGTTCCAGACAATCGTCTGGCAATCTGTCATAGCCTCACTGTAAAGAACCCGGGAAGCAGGTCCAATATCAAGTCCCATAAGATCTTCGGGATGTTCCTGGGTTGTTTTTATATAAGCAGGGACCCCTTCCTTTAGTTCCGCAGCACATACACTGTCCACCGGCAGATATATTTTCACCCCTCTGGCCCCTGCTTTATCAATAACGGATTTGGCCGTATCTATAAGGTCTTCCTCAACAAGGGATTTGCCTACATTGAATCCTAAAGCCTTCAGGAATGTATAGGCCATGCCTCCACCGATTATAAGTTTGTCAACTTTATCTACCAGGTTTTCAAGTATCTCAAGCTTACCTGAAACCTTTGCGCCACCTATTACTGCGGCAAACGGTCTTTTGGCGTTATTCAGAGCCCTGTTAATGCTGGTTACCTCACCGAGCATCAGAAATCCTGCTGCTGTTTCCTTTAAGTAATTGCAGACACCGGAGTTTGATGCATGCGCCCTGTGCGCCGTTGCGAAGGCATCATTGACATAGCAGTCTGCAAGACCGGCAAGCTGTTTTGAAAATTCGGGATCGTTCTTCTCCTCTTCCGGGTGAAAACGGAGATTCTCGAGCAACAGCACTTCGCCAGGTTTAAGACTATCAACCATCTTCTTAACATTTGGTCCTACACAGTCAGGAGCCATATTTACACTAATACCTAGGAGTTCCGAGAGTCTCCTGGCCACTGGCATGAGACTTTGCGACTTGACAATCTTGCCTTTAGGTCTTCCGAGATGGGACATGACAATAACTCTTGCACCTGCATCAACTGCATATTTTATCGTCGGAATTGCAGCTTTTATGCGGGAATCATCGGTAATATTGCAAGTTTCGTCCAGCGGCACATTGAAATCAACCCTTATGAGCACCCTTTTTCCATTAAGGTTGAGATCCTTGATGGATTTAATTGCCATTACTATACCTCCTTGGCATGATAAACTTTTAATTTGTTAAAGGCTTGCTTTTCCATTTGAGGAAAAACAACGAGATCGCGGGCTGGATAACTGTTGGCAATGCGTTTTCCCGTCCCCTTTACTAATGAATATTATCGTGTATATAATCAGCAAAATTATATGTCAACGGTATTTCAGGCTGATGGAGCAATATGTCAACATTAAATGTAATCTCAGGACAGTTTGGTTTATTGATTCATAATCTTGTAAAAGGAAACTTGAACAGGGCTGCTAAACTATCAATATATGCATTGGAAAATGCCGGGAAATACGGCTTGAACATATGCATGCAGGATATTATTGAAGAGCTGGCGAATGAACAGGCTCTCAAAAGCGGGATTGTAAATTCCCCATCAATTTTCCCCGGTATAGGAACAGTGGTATCGTTTTTTCTACTGGGAACTGAAAATTTTCTTATTCTTGAACAGGGTGTAAAGCTTTCCCTTGTCTTGCTTTTAATGAACGGCTTAAGAAACGGAGATGATAATCTTGAAGAGGAAGTCATAAGGATTCTTGGCGAAGCATATGAACTACTAGATAAAACTGATAAGGCCGATGTAGCCACAATAACAGAACAATATGTCACCAGGGTTTTACCGCCCCAATATCTGAGCAAGGGGTTTAATAGATTACTTTCAAAGATTTTCCCGACAAGAAACAGGATTTTAAAACTCCTGCCTGTTTTTGGGATCTTTTATGCAGCTTTTGAAGGCTATGCAATGACCGTAAAGGTCGGACAGGTTGCCCTGAAAAGGATGAAAAGGGGATTATAAAGTCCTTGCCAGATACATTGCTTCCTGTGGACATGCATTAATACATATGCTGCATCCCACGCAGGCTTTATCATCAATCAGCCTTGCATTTGACTTAATCGTTCTTGGAAACTCCTCGGGCTCAGTCAAGCCCAGGCAGTCAAACGGGCACATATCAATACATATGCTGCAAGCGGAACATACGGAGCGTATGACTACCGGTTTTGGCCATTCGGACTTTTTGATCCTCTCGCAGTAATTACCTTTTTCATCTAGAACAGCCTCTGCCGTAGGGCAAATCCTTCCGCAGACACCGCATTCAATGCACTTGCTTTTATCTATTAAATGCAGCGCCTTTTTCTCTCCTGAAATTGCAGAAGTCGGACAGACCTTTGCGCATGAACCGCAACCCTTGCATTTTTCTGTTATTATGTATGACATGTTCTCTTCACAGAAAGGCGTTATAGCTTATAAACACTTTTATCCCAGACCTTGACCCAGTTATGATTGAGAACATCAGTAGCTTTCTTGATATGATCCACTTCAATAATCATAATAGGGTTAGACGCCCTGCCGATATACGGATATACCGTTATTGCATTTATATTAGCATCTCTTAAAGGTTTGAGAACTGCATTCATACCGCCGGGGTGATCTGGCATCTCAACAGCGAGAACTTCATGTTCGGTATATTCTATGCTCCTTGCTTTCAGAGCGTCTTTCGCCCTTTTGGGATCATCGACGACAATGCAGACATTACTGGCCTCGCTGGCCATATGACTCACACAGATAGCTCTAATATTAACCCCCTGTTCACCCAGGATTTCACTGAGACTGGAGAGTTTTCCGGATTTATTTTCCATCTTGATTCGAAACTGTTTGACTGGCATTTTAAATCCCCTTTGAAAATAAGTTGTTTCCTGCCTGTATGGCTTCGATATTTTTATCCTTGAACCTGTCCTTCCCTTTTCCAAGTATATCGGCCATGTGATCTGTAATTGAAGAAATCTTTATTAAATGTGTGTGCCCTACGAATGCGCCAAGCATTATCATATTTGCATATCTAAGACCGACAGTGGCCAATGCAATGTCATTTACAGGGATATCAACAACTTCTATATCGCTCCTGATCGGCCTGTCAGTTACCATATTGCTGTTAAGATATAACACTCCTCCAGGCACGATCTGGTTCTGCAGCCTGAAAAGAGACTGATTGTCCATTATTACCAGATAGTCGGGTTCGGAGGATACAGGTGAAGCTATTTCCTCGTCATTGGAAATAGCTATGGTACAGGATGTTATCCCACCTCTCATTTCCGCCCCGTAAGAAGGAAGATAAGTGACATGCTGTCCCTCCTCCATTGCAGCCCATGCGAGGCAGATACCTGAGAATAGGATCCCCTGTCCGCCGATACCGCTCATGATAGTCTTGGTAATCATATCAGATGCTCTAAGCCTTTCTGTCTTTAGTAATATCCTTCAATACTCCGGGGTGAAATTCCTTTTCCATGACATCTTCAAGATATTTAAATGCCTCCAGTGAATTAACTTTCCAGTTTGTCGGACAAGGAGAAAGGACTTCCACAAGCGAAAAACCAAGTTCCTGCTGCTGTATCTCGAATGCCTTTTTAATGGATTTTTTCGTCGCGTTGACTTTGGCAGGAGTAGCTAAAGAATTTCTTGCCACATAAGCAGAACCCTCAAGTTGAGCGATCAACTCGGTCATCTTAAGGGGATAACCTTCAACCCTGGCACTTCTTCCGGCAGGGGATGTCGTTGTCTTCTGGCCCAGCATCGTCGTAGGAGCCATCTGTCCTCCCGTCATGCCATATACTGCATTGTTGACAAATATGCTGGTTATGAGTTCTCCCCTGTTTGCAGCATGCAGGGTTTCAGCCGTGCCGATTGCCGATATATCACCGTCACCCTGGTATGTAAAAACCATAAGACTCGGATTCGCCCTCTTGATGCCAGTTGCTACAGCACAACCTCTACCGTGTGCGGCTTCTACCATATCAATATCGAAATAATCATATGCAAGAACCGCACATCCGCATGGCGGCACACACACAATGTTTTCCTGCAGGTTCATTTCGTCAATCAACTCTCCTACAAGACGGTGAATTATTGAATGCCCGCAACCCGGACAATAATGAAAGGGCGCTGGTTTCATGCAAACAGGTCTTGAAAAAATCTTTTCCACCTACAACTCCTTCTGCAGCCACAACCTGTCGATAATTCTCTGTATCTCCTGAGGCGCAGCAACAACACCGCCCGGCCTGCCATAGAATTCGCATTCAGTCCTATTTCCGACAGCCAGTTTGACGTCATCGATCATTTGCCCTGTACTCATTTCAAAAACAAGGAACAGCTTTGTTTTTTTTGCGATTTCTATCAAAGCGTTATCAGGGAAAGGCCACAAGGTCACCGGCCTGAACAGTCCTACCTGAAGTCCTCCGGCCCTTGCCCTTTTCACTGCACCTTTTGCAATTCTGGCAGCTGTGCCGTATGCGACTACTACAAGCTTTGCATCCTCAGTCATGTATTCATCACAAAGAGGAAGCTCCTGCCTCATCAGGTCATATTTTCTTTTCAGTTTCCAGTTATGTTCTTCCATACCCCTGACATTAAGGATGAGCGATTTAAGAACTCTACCTGGCCTCCCTTTGGCCCCGTCAAGTATATAATCTTTGGGAGGAAGTTCGACGCTGGGCTTTTCATGGATGATTATCGGCTCCATCATCTGCCCCAGCATCCCGTCTCCAAGAATAAGGACCGGGGAGCGATATTTGTCGGCAATATCAAATGCATTCATTGTCAGGTCGTACAGTTCCTGTATCGAGCCAGGTGCAAACACAGGCATTCTGTAGTCACCATGACCGCCTCCCCGTGTAGCCTGATAGTAATCTCCCTGGTTGGGCGCAATATTGCCTAATCCCGGTCCTCCACGCATTATGTTTACTATAACGGCCGGCAGTTCCTGTGTTGCGAGAAATGACAATCCCTCCTGCTTGAGACTTATACCGGGTGAAGATGATGATGTCATCGCCCTTGCACCTGCCGCTACTGCCCCATGAACCATATTTATTGAAGCGACTTCACTTTCCCCCTGAAGAAAAACTCCGCCCACTTCAGGCATTCTTTTTGCCATGTATTCGGGAATTTCATTCTGAGGGGTGATCGGATAACCGAAATAGCACCTGCATCCTGCTCTTACAGCAGCCTCGGCAATCGCATCTGTACCTTTCATCAGTACTTTATCGCTCACGGAATACCTCTATCGCTATCTCAGGGCACATAATCGCACAAAGAGTGCATCCCCTACAGGTTTTCTTCTTAAATTCAGCGGGATGGTAACCCTTGTAATTAATCTCGGTTGACAGGTTTATTGCCTTTTCGGGGCATATCGATACACATAGCTCGCATTCCTTGCATAATGATCTGTCAATAACTATTTTCCCAACTGCTGCCATTCTGTATATCCGTCCTTATTTCATTTCGGAAAGCGTTTTTTATCATTAAAGATCAAATATGTACAGGCAGATTTTAGTTTTTATCGTATTTTGATATAATTAAAATTAACAATACATAAGAATGCAAACAGGAAAGGATACAAATCGTCCGGCAATTTTCATTCTGTCCTTGATATTCTTTCCCGGCCCTTATTTTTTGAGCCAGATTGAAGCCGGTATTCTCCGAACAATAAATTGCATCTTGACCTAATGGGATTAAACTTTGCCAAAAAGGGTCCCTTTAAACTAAGGTATAACTGGATATTCTACAATTGAAGCGGCTTGAACCAAAAGATTTCACCAGCACGACAGCCTCTCTCCTGCCGAAGTGATAGCAGTACCAGGCGAGATGATTGATATTGACAGTTTTAAAAATATGAATGACTGTTATGGCCATCTTGTTGGAGATGAATGCCTTAAAGAGGTTGCATCCGTTATAAAGAATTCAGAGGATAATCCCTAACAGCTGATTGCACTTGCCGATGAGGCGCTATATGATGCAAAGAAATCAGGAAAAGCAGGGTTTATGTTTCGCAGATTTGTATATAGGAAGGTAATATTTTATAGGTCTTTAATTTCAGAAAAGGTCATCACAAGAAAAACATCAAAAAGGGGATGAGGCAATGAACAGTACCGAAAGAAGGGAGCATTCAAGGAAAAGCCTAGAGGACAGTGCGCTTATACATATCAACACAACAAAAGGCTCCATGCAAAAATTTGCACAGATAGATAACATAAGCCTTGGCGGTATCTGCTTGAAAAATATTTATAATATTGAAAACAACTCGAAAGTGCTTCATCTTGAGGGTGGGCTTGCAGCGGTATATTTCCGTTCAACCCCTATATCTCTGTTCGGTATAGTCGCAAGACAGGAAACAGGAGGAAAGCTGGCAGTAAAAATAAAGCAGTCAACAGATGAGAGTCTTTGGGAAAAAATAAACAACTGAAAAATTCTTGACATAGAGATATCATATTGTTAACAGTAACAATTACTAATAAAGATATAAGGAGGTAATAAATGGCAAAGAAGCTTGAAATTTACAAGTGTGAGTTGTGCGGCAATATTGTGGAGATTTTGCATGAGGGTAAAGGTGAACTCGTATGCTGCCACCAGCCTATGAAGCTCTTTCAGGAAAACACCGTAGATGCTTCAAAAGAAAAGCACGTCCCTGTAATCGAAGTACTCGAGCATGGAATCAAGGTTAAAGTAGGCTCGGTTGCCCACCCGATGGAGGAAAAACATTATATAGAATGGATAGAGATCATAGCTGATGGAAAAGCCTACAGGCAATTTTTAAATCCGGGTGAAGTGCCAGAGGCAGTTTTCTGCATAGATGCCAAAGAGATCACAGCAAGAGAATACTGCAATCTGCACGGCCTTTGGAAAGCCTAAACAAACCGATTAAGGAGGTCCACATGATAAGTGAAAAAATGCAGATTGCCATTAACTCTCAAATAAATGCCGAGCTGTATTCTGCATATCTGTACATATCGATGAGCGCACAGTTCCAGGCCATGAATCTCAAGGGATTCGCCAACTGGATGAGAGTTCAGGCGCTTGAAGAATTCACCCATGCAGACAAATTTTACGGTTTTCTTATCGACAGAGGCGGCAGGGTTGAACTCAAGGTTATTGCCGGGCCACCAACCAAATGGGCGTCAGCCCTGGCAATTTTCCAGGAAACTTATAAGCATGAGCAGAAGGTGACCGGGCTTATTAATGCGCTTGTTGACCTTGCAGTAAAGGAAAAGGACCATGCAACAAACACTTTCCTTCAATGGTTTGTCAACGAGCAGGTGGAGGAGGAGGCCAATGCAGACAGCATAGCACAGGAACTCCGCCTGATAGGAGACAATGGCCATGGAATTCTGATGCTTGACCGCGAACTTGCACAAAGGGTATTTGTTCCTCCGGTACAGGGACAGAATACCCAGGCCTAGAAATAAGAATATCTTTATAAAGGGGTAAAAATGAAACTTTACTTTAACGCTGACGAAGTTTTTGAAATGGCAGAAGACATCGAGAAGCAGGGGACTGCATTTTATACAAAAGCGGCAGGCCTTTTTTCAGATGCAGACTTGAAGAATCTGCTTGAGGGACTTTCCAGAATGGAAGCCGCTCATGAAAAGACATTCAAAAAAATGCGTTCCGACATACTCAGCGATGCATTCAAGGGTTATGACCCTGATGAAATGGCAGCAGCTTACATCCATACCTTCACTGAAGGGAAAGTTTTTGCTAAAGGCTCGAACATGTGTGATGCGTTGAGCGCAAAGACCACACTTTCTGAAATTCTTAAAATGGCCCTCGATGCGGAGAAGAATTCCATACTCTTTTATACAGGCATTAAGAAGGCCCTTCCTGAGACTATGGCAAAGGATGCTATTGAAGAAATCATCAGTGAAGAGATGAAACACATCGTCATGCTGAACAGTAAACTAGAATCCATAGCATAATCAGCATGACTGCAGAGCAAAGGGAGATTTGATGATGCCGGGTTTCAAAGCAGTAAAAATTGCCGAAAACGTTTTCTGGGTAGGGGCCATTGACTGGAACATCAGAGATTTCCACGGCTATACGACACATAAAGGAAGCACATACAATGCATATCTGATACTGGCAGACAAGGTGACGCTGATTGATACGGTAAAAGCGCCATTTAAGAATGAGCTTATGAGCCGCATCTCTTCGGTAATCGACCCGAAAAAGATCGATATCATCATATCGAACCATACCGAAATGGATCATTCAGGCTGCCTGCCCGAAGTAGTCAGAGAAGTGGAACCGGAAAAGGTCTTTGCCTCTGTAATGGGAGTAAAAGGCTTGAATGAGCATTTCGGGTTTGACCGCGATATCACTTCATTGAAGACCGGCGATGAAATCAGTCTCGGCAATATGACTCTATCTTTTACTGAAACGCGCATGCTTCACTGGCCCGATTCCATGTTCAGCTATCTCAAGGAAAGAAAACTTCTCTTTTCACAAGATGCCTTCGGAATGCATCTGGCAAGCGATGAGCGGTTTGCTGATGAACTGCCTGCCGACTTAGTTGAATTTGAAGGCGCGACATATTATGCTAACATCCTGCTGCCCTACTCTCAACTGGTACTGAACCTGATCGAAACAATAACGGCAAGCGGTCTTGAACTTGAGATTGTTGCACCCGACCACGGCCCGGTATGGAGAGGCAAGGACATCGCCCACATAATCGGCAGATATCAGGACTGGGCAACCCAGAAGCCGACAATGAAGACAGTTGTCGTCTATGACACCATGTGGAAGTCAACTGAAAAAATGGCACGCGCAATTGAGGAAGGGCTTGTGGAAGGCGGGGCAAAGGTTAAATTTATTTCAATGGATTCGTCGCATCGAAGTGATGTCGCATACGAGCTGCTTGAAGCTGGTGCTGTTGTCGCAGGTGCACCGACACTGAACAATAACCTCTTCCCGTCCATGGCGGATGTACTTACCTATATCAAAGGCCTGAAGCCCAAAAACCTTATTGGAGCTGCTTTCGGCTCATACGGATGGAGCGGAGAATCTCCCGCGCAGGTTGAAGCTTACCTTAAAGAAATAGGCGTGGACATTGTGGCGGACCCGTTGAAGGCAAAATGGGTTCCACAGGCTGAGACAATAGAACAATGCAGGCAGCTTGGCCTCAGCATTGCTTCAAAACTCAAGGAGAAGGTGTAATGGGTGAGATCAATTCAAAGGCGCTTTGGGATATAAGCTACGGTTTATACATAGTCACAAGCATATCCGGCGGCAAATCCAACGGCCAGATCGCAAACACCGCTTTTCAGGTGAGCAACAAACCTGCAAAGGTGGCTGTGAGCATAAACAAGGAAAACCTGACTCACGAATACATAAAAGCAAGCGGCGTGCTGGCGATATCTATTCTGGAAGAGGATGCGCCGTTGCCGTTTATCGGCATATTCGGCTTCAAATCGGGCCGTGAAACCGATAAGCTTTCCCAGGCAAAATTTATAAAAGGTGAGACCGGATGTCCTATAGTTACGGAAAACTGTCTGTCATGGATGGAAGGAAAGGTTGTCGCTGAGGCGGATGCAGGCACGCATACGGTCTTCATTGCAGAGATTGCCAACTGTGATGTCCTCAAGAAAGGAACGCCGTTAACTTATGCCGTTTATCAGGATGTCAAAAAAGGCAAGGCGCCGAAAACCGCTCCCACTTACAAAGGAGACGCCCCCGCCAAGGAAGAGCCTCTAAATGAAAAAAAGAAAGGAGAAAACATGCAGAAATACGTATGCGGAGTTTGCGGTTATATCTATGATCCGGAAAAAGGGGATGCCGAAGGTTCAATTCCTGCAGGAACACCCTTTGATAAGTTGCCGGCCGGGTGGACCTGTCCGGTATGCGGCGCCAGCAAAGATGAGTTTTCACCAGAATAAATATTATCTGACATACAGGACCCGTTAATAATGCCCGGATGCAATCCCCCGTCAAAAGAATTTTTCGAGGGTTTGTACCGGGCATATAATCGATACCAGTACATCCACCCGGACCCTCTCGAATTTGTATACCGTTATCCCATGGGTCCGGACAGGGAAATCGTAGGACTCATCGCATCGTGCCTTGCATACGGAAGGGTTGCGCAGATACTAAAAAGCGTCGGGGCCATCCTTGATTTGATGGGCAAGAGTCCGAGGCTCTTTGTTGAGAACTCCGACAGAAAAGACCTGCAAAAAATACTTGCATCCTTCAAACACAGGTTCACTTCAGGTAAAGAAACCGCCGGTCTTATTCATGGTATAAGAAATGTTATCAAAACACATGACTCCATCGAGGCATGCATAGCTTCAAACATATCCTCGAATGATACCAATATCCTGCCTGCACTGGAAAAGTTTGTTAACGCCCTGTCCGATGGTTATGAATTCAAGAGCCTTCTACCCAGGCCTTCTGCTGGGAGCGCATGCAAGAGGCAGAACCTGTATCTCAAATGGATGATCAGAAAAGATGACGTCGACCCCGGATGCTGGAGCACCATAAGCCCCAAAATGCTTGTTATGCCCATTGACACGCACATATTCAGAATATGTTCAAATCTGGGCATCACGAAAAGAAATAGTGCTGATATGAAAACCGCGCTTGAAATTACCGGATTTTTCAGGAAGATAAATCCGGACGACCCGCTTAAATATGATTTTGCACTGACCCGTCCCGGTATATGGAACGGGCGGATCCCCGAAGAATGCATGGAACTATTAAATCAGGAGGCTGCTTATGGATGATATGATAAAAAAGGCTGTTCATGACGCATACGCAGGAGAATCAAAGGCGGCATTAAGGCTGAAGGTCTTTGCGGAAAAGGCAGAGGCCGAGGGTTATCCGCAGCTTGCAAAACTTTTCAGGGTTATATCCCTTTCCGAGGAAGTCCATGGAAAGCGTGCTTTAATGCTGCTCAAGGCCGTCGGCAGCACGGAGGATAATCTCAAGCAAAGTTTCGAAAGCGAAACAAGGGTAGCCGAAGTAGCATATGACGATTTTATAAAAAAGGCCGAAGAGGTCGGCGACAGGGCGTCATCACTTTATTTCAGCCAGTCTCGTGATGTCGAAGAAATACACGCAAAGCTCTATAAGGAAGCGATGGACCATGTAATGGAAGAGCGCGAGACAACATATTATGTGTGCGATGTCTGCGGTTACGTGTCTGACGGCGTACTGCCGGATATCTGCCCGATCTGTTCGGCAAAGAAAGAGAGATTCGTATCTTTTGAATGAAGCAACATATACCGTTCTTCTGAGCCCGACTGTAATAAAGTTAACAGCCGGATAATGTACGATGTTGAGTCAATTATATGGCTGTAAAGAGAACTCAGCGGAAAAAGCTTACAAGCAGGCACCTGAAAAATATGAATTCTGCAAGAAAGGCTGTGATACTGAGTCTGCTGAAAATCTCGAAAAGAAAACAGAAGACCACCGGAAAACATATCAATACAGCTGCTGCACGAAATGAAGTTCTGCCGTGTTCAAAGTCTGCAGCGGTGTCGTATCAGACCTGACAACGCTTTTGGCGCCATGGTTGTGCCGCCCCAAAGGAAACCACAATATTTCTTGAATTGCCTTGTATATCTTACAAGCCCCGGTGTTCCTTATTGATACGGCGCAGAATGCAGCCGCTGATACTGTTATCCTGCCTTAAACAGGATACAGACAGGTCAAATATGGGAATATCAGATAAAATGGAAGTAATATTCCGCTAGATTTTATCTGTTGATCTTTTCAAGACCTCCGACAATGTCTTCAAGCGGAGGGCGTTTGTTAATGTCGTGAACATCAACAAACGTGATTAAACCTTTTTTGTTGATTATGAAAATTGCCCTTTCGGATACGCCGTTCGACCTGAGAACGCCGTAGCTCTTTGCAACGGCCCCATGCGGCCAGAAATCGGACAGTACCGGAAACCAAAGCGTACCCATCTGCCTTGTCCACGCATAAAGTGTGGGGATGTTATCAACACTGATGCCAATGAGAATTGCATCATTTGCATCGAAGGTTTCTTTTGCAATATTATAGCCCGGCCACTGATCGGAACATACAGGCGTCCATGCGGCAGGTACAAAAGATATAACCACATTTTTCTTCCCACGGTAATCGGAAAGCTTAATACGGCCACCGGAAACTGCCGGCAAATCAAAATCAGGGGCCATGTCTCCGGGTTTAAGCGTTGTCCGGCTGTCAACAGGCTTGAGAGTTCCGGGATCATAGATGTTGCCCTTAAAGGCTTCAGAAGCAGAAAAAGCCGGAACAGATATTAACAAAATCAGGAATACGACCAGGAATGATCGCTTCATATATGCCTCCTATTTTGTCCCCAAAGACAGCTTGAGTATGTTATTCAAGAAATCATTCGCATCTTCAAATCCGCCGCTTTGAGAATAAACCACCCTGTAACCACCTGTTCCGTCAATAATCATAACAATAAAATGCGGTGTGAGCAAACCTTCAAGCCTGTTTGCAACACTGTAATCCTTATCATCGAACAAGGGAAAGGCGATGTTGAATTTTTTCCTGAAAAAATTAACTTCGAACGGCGAATTGCCGACACCGATACCGAGCATTAATACATTATCTTTTGTATCCGGCCTGGAAATTATTTTTGAATAAACCTCGTTAACCTTTGGTGCATAGTGCTGGCAATGCGGACAGTACATGTTGAATATCTCAACAATAAGTATTCCCTGCCGGATTTGAGGGAGAGTAAACTGTCCCTCTTTCTGTTTTATGCCAAGATAATTTTTAACGGTCTGGTCATCAGGGATATTGAGTTTAATGCTCCCTATTTCTTTTGAATATTTTAAATCGTCTGCGCATACCAAACCAGCCGTGGCCAGACATGATATAAAAACCAGTAAGAGTATTTTCTTCATTCGGGTTTTATGTAAGGACTGCCGTGCGGCAGTCCTTATCTTGTTAAACCTACCAGTTCTCACCAAGGACTTCGAAGTATGCCTGGGGATGAGCACAGGCTGGGCATGCGCCAGGAGCCTCATTTCCCTCATGTATATAACCGCAGTTTTTGCAGCGCCATACCGTTTTCGTGTCTTTTTTGAACACTTTCCCGGCAGCTATGTTTGCAGCCAGGTCCTTATAGCGCTTTTCATGCTGTTTCTCGGCCACGGAAACAGCATCCCAGATTTTGGCGATCGCTTCAAAGCCTTCTTCTCTGGCAATTTTGGCAAACCCTGGATACAGGTCGCTCCATTCATGGTATTCGCCGGCAGCCGAGGCCTTCAGGTTGTCCAGTGTGCTACCGACCACGCCTGCAGGGAATGTTGCAGTAATCTCGACATCGCCGCCCTCAAGGGATTTAAAAAAGCGCTTTGCATGTTCCTTTTCCTGGTTGGCTGTTTCTTCAAATATGTCGGCTATCTGAACATAGCCTTCTTTCCTGGCCTGACTGGCAAAATATGTATAGCGGTTTCTGGCCTGAGATTCCCCGGCAAAAGATCCGAGGAGATTTTTCTCCGTTCTTGTTCCTTTGAGATTTCCCATAATAGACTCCTTTCATTTAGGATTTATTTACTCTTTTCTACAATTACCGCATATGCCGAAAAGCTCTATGCTGTAGTCTGTAATCTTGTAACCGCAAACATTCTTCAGGGAGGGAATTATCTTTTCATTAATCCCTGAATTCTCGGGCAGATCGTCAACCCTTCCGCATACCTTGCAGCATATATGGGGGTGATTATGCGGATTTCCGTCATAACGCCTCTTACCGGAATGAAAGGCAAGCCTCTGAATATTGCCATTATCAGACAATGCTTCAAGATTCCTGTAGATAGTCCCGAGGCTGATCTTGGGCAATGCCTTTCGGACCATTGCATATACTTCATAAGCAGTCGGATGAGACCTCACCTTCCTGAGCTCATCAATAATTATGAGCTTCTGTTTGGTTATTCTTTGAGCCGGACAAGACATACTAATGATAATTATTACTGATAGTATTACAAGTCAAGTTAAAACTTTTTCAAAACTAAAAAAATCTCGAGATACCGGACAGCATTCTTTTTAATTTTTTAAATATGCCATTCAAAGATGACCCTATAGACATTGATATTAAAGACAAGTTATTTTCAGAGCGCACGGTTGAGAATGCCTGGGCTGGAAATGTCCGGCAATACGGGATTCCGTAAATAAAAGACGTCCGACCCGGTAAAATACCGGTCCTGATATTTATCCCTGGCTGTCCTTGCTCCAAAGTGTCCGATAAAAGAAAATAACCGTGATCCCCTTTTATGCGGGCCATTCCTGAAATATCCTCACAAAAAACTGTTTGCCGGTGATAATACCTCCCGGAGGATACCGAAGAGATTGCAAGAATAAGAAATACCGGGATAATAAAGACCCTGAAAAGAATATGATTTTTAAAAATTTTATCTCTCATATCTGGGATGATATTATCCGGTATGTATGTAAAGTCAAGGATACTTGCCCGATTGAATTTTCTACAGCGGTTATTATTTTAAGAGGTATTGTTTGAGCTGACATTCACCTACCTTCATCCGGAAATTGGCAAGCAATCCACAGCTGTTAACCGGAGGATTAATATTGAAATCATACAATGGCACAGAAATCTTAAATCTTTATTGCTGGCGGTTTCCTTAATATTTCTTGTCTTTTCACTGGGCGCCTCCGAGACCGCGTTTATTGAATCCTTCAATCCCGAAGGAGCCGTGAAGGATGCCCGTAAGGTCAGTTTTAGATTTTCAGAACCCATGGTTACCGTTGGCAGTCATGCGGATAAAGAGCCTTTTGATGTTTCATGCAAAATGACAGGAAAAGGGAGATGGATCGACGGCACGACATGGGTTTATAACTTTGGGGCAAACATCCCTGGCGGCTGCAGTTGCGAGTTCGCCTAAAAAAAAACCTAAATCACTCTCCGGCAAGGAAATCACCTAGATAATAATTTTAGACTCCCTTTATATAATATGTTGATATAAAACCGGCATTGTTTTATAAATAGCAAGTCTCTGTGCAGGCCTTTTAAAGGCAAAGGGGGCTTAAAAAGAGGTGGTCTGGTACTGCACTTTTGATTGAATTGTTTAAGAAAATGGGTATGGTTAGAGAACAGGGTTGCACAGGGATATCTATTATAAGAAAACCCGCCAAATGGCGGGTTTTCTTTTGTGGTAATTTTTTATAGTTTATATTAAATTAGTTTCCCATGGAGCATTCAAACAGCAGACCTTATTTAAGTGTGATAATCCCTATGTTCAATGAAGAGGCTAATGTCCGGTCAACTATTGACCGGGTTGAAGCAACGCTCTTAACCCTGGGTAAAACATTTGAGATTCTTCCTGTGAATGACGGCAGCACTGACTCGACCCTTAAAAAGCTCGATGAGATCGCCGGTCAAAATCCGAGGATAAGGGTTGTTTCATACTGGAAAAACGGGGGCAGGGGCAAGGCCTTAAGGTATGGCTTCCGGGCTGCAAGAGGTGAACTGATAGCCTCTATCGACGCCGATCTCTCATATGATCCCGAATATATACTTAAGATGGTCCAGGAGCTTCATGAAGATTCGGATGTCGACATCATACTGGCCAGCGCCTACATGCCCGGCGGAGCAACGGTCGGAGTGCCCAGAAACAGGCTCTTGATCAGCAAGGTCGGCAACAGGATTCTGAGACTCTCAATAACAGAAGAGATACATACCGTTACATGCATTGTCAGGTGTTACAGGCGGGCTGTGATAGAAAGCCTTGACCTTGAATCTGATGACAAGGAAATCCATCTCGAGATTCTCTCCAAGGCCATTGCAATGGGATTCAGGATAAAAGAGATTCCTGCCGTTCTCAGGGCCAGGGAAAAAGGCAAATCGAAGTTCAAGTTCAGATCGACAGCAGTTACTCACCTGATATTCACTGCCTTTGAAAGGCCTGTTCTCTTATTCGGCATAATCGGAATTTTACTCACACTGATCGGGCTGTGTATCGGCATATATATACTTGCCCTGTTTTTAAACCAGACCCTCAGCCCTGGCCGGCCTCTCCTAATGTTTATGGCCATATTCATATTAGGGGGCATGCAGATACTGTCTTTCGGATTTCTTGCTTCGCAGATCAATTATCTGCGCAATGATGTTTTAAGAATAAGGAGGGCAATCTCTCCTCTTCTGGAGCAGGCTGAAACCTGCAAAGATACCAAAACAATAGGTCTTGACAAGCCAAAAGAGAATGCATAGATATATCCGACGTTCCTCAGTAGCTCAATGGCAGAGCATGCGGCTGTTAACTGCAGGGTTGTAGGTTCGAGTCCTACCTGGGGAGCCAATAATTTTCATCAATTTATCCGGCAGGCTGTAAACGCTACTGGCCCACTCAAAAAAACTCTCCATTTTAGGTTCATACTCATAGTAAAAACCCCTGAAAAATACCACGTTGAAATCTTGTTCAAAAAAGCGGTTCAAACCAGTACATATTTGATCACATAGGGTGACTTCTCCATGGCTTGCCATTAAAGGCCTCTTCCGCTCAGAATGCCTTTAACACGCCACCGCTTATGCACTTTATGCATGTATTGCCGCCAGCGCCGGACAATCACCAAACATGCCTGTGTCTGAGTCCTATGCCTTCATTTCATTTTCAGCTGACATCTGATCGAGTTTATTCTGAGATAAATTGTAGAAGAAGAGCGGGATGATGCTCAGGCCGATGATGATTGCGGGAAAGAGCGTAAGGGATGCCTGCAGACCGTACAGGGCGGTCCGTGTCTGCGCCGTGTTTGCAACATAGCCGATCAGGGTCAGGATAAGGCCTGATAAAAACGACGCCAGCGCTATACCGACATTTCCAGTCAATGTCCTGCAGGAAAATATTATGCCTTCCGCCCTTACGTTGAATTTCCATTCGGCATAAATGACGCAATCGACAAACATCGTTGTCGATATGACAAACGGAACAAACATGAAAAAGGATATGATTCCGTGCAATACGATTAAAGCAATGAGGTTGTTGTATGGGACGAAATATGTGAATACGCTCAATGCCAGGCTGACAGACAGAGTGGCTATCACGGTTTTCTGCTTTCCGAATTTTCTGATGAGCAACGGTGCGAACATCAAGCCCACAAGCCCTGGAATGGTTATCGCGATCATGATCAGGGGCAGCAGCTTGATATTGCCGAGGTCGTAGGTGGCGAAATACGGAACCATTATGCTTTTTAATGTGAACATCGTATTGACGAGTATCGATGTGATCATTGCGATAACAAGAAATTTATTTCGGAAAATGATTCTGAGAACGTTTTTTATGTCCACTCTTTCCCTTCTGGCATCCGTCGAGACCCTTTCCCTTATGACGATGCCGGTTAAGATAAGTACGGCGAGGTTCAACAGGCCATAGGCCATGGCGGTATATGCAAAGCCGTCCCGCGCGTCCCCCCGGCCAAGGGCGCCGACGAGCGGCGTTGTGAGAACGAATGCCAGGATCGCTCCGAGGATGGCGGAGAGCTGAACCCTTGCCACAATGGAGGTGGTCCTGTTGTTATCTTTGGTAACGATGGTCGGGGAAGCCCACACCGGGATATCGATGACGGTATATGCCATGCTGAAGAGAATATACGCCGCGCCGATGTATATGAACTGCCACTGCTTATCCGCCTGCGGGACCCTGAAAGTCATGACCGCGAATAATGAAACAAAGACGGATGCGAACATCAAGTACGGCCTGAATTTACCCCATCGCGTATTTGTTTTATCGGCTATGAATCCGAATATAGGATTGAATATTCCGTCCCATACCTTGGCTATGAGGAACATTGTCCCTATTGCAGCCGGGGCCAGACCGATAATGTCGGTGCTGAAGAACATGGCAAAGTTTCCGATCAGCGTGTAAAGTATGGATTGAGTGAACGCAGACAGGGGAATCACAAAGCCCTCAAAAGGCCTCATTTCACCTGATGTGACCGATTCGGCAGAATTCATTAATTCCCTCCCGGGTCTTTACGGCCGTACCGGATATTCCGATTGCCCTTGTCCCGTCCGGAATGCCCGGCACTGCTACATTCCAGTTATCTCAGTTTATCCATCATGGTTTTTACCGATTCTTCTACGAATGTTTGAATCATAATCCTGCCCAATTCCGGATTGGCTGAAGCCGGATCACCCGCGTATCCCAGGGGCGATGTCCGGTCGAAGAATTCTCCTCCCTCTTCCCACAGCCGGTAGTCTTTCAAGGTCAACTCGGTCGGTTTCAGTGTCTTGAGTATTTCCGTGTTTACAATGTCCGGGAAAAAATGCAGCATCGGTGAAACCTCGAGGGCTCCCGCATGAATATCCAGATATGAATCGGGGTCCTCACTCGACAGTTCAGGAACATCAATCAAAACGATATACGGACTCTTTTTGACTCCCGCCTTTTCGGCCATGAATGTCGGCAGGACCATATAGACCCCTTCGCCAGTGTTTTCATATACGACTTTCAAGGCATCCTCTATGGCGAGAAGATGGTCCGTCTCGCCATGACCCGGGATGTCCACAATTTTTTTAAAACCCCAGTTTTTTAGCGACATGTGGAGTTCGATCAGAATTGCCGTCATTGTCTGTCTGGTGACGACGAACGAACCGGGAAATTTGACCGTGGTCCCGTTTATTCCCCAATAAAAGGGCGGCGCAATGATTGACTCTTTTCCCTGTTGCAACAGACACTTCCGGGCTTCACGGGCAACCAGATACGACAGATATATATCGGCAGAAACCGTCATATGCGGCCCGTGCTCTTCCACGACACCTATGGGGAACAGTACGACCGCATCTTTTTCGGCCGCCTCCTTAATCTCAACCCACGTCATTTCCAGCATGGTTTCCTTGATGAATGAACTGGCCATATTTTCCCCCCTTCTTGTTTTTTTCCCGATTTATACAGCCTGCTGTTTCTGCTTCTTCCGTTCGTCAAGCGCTTTCATGACCTCTTCGAAACGCTCTTTCGTTATCGGCAGCCTGCTCACCGTAATGGCAGTCAGCAGGAAGAACATTGCCGGGCCTATGCCCATAAGAAACCGTATGGCCGTGAGCGACGACTGCGGCTGTGCCGCACTGTTTTCCACATATCCGAACCAGGCGATCAAAGACCCTGCAGCGGCTACAGCTACCGCAGAGGCCGCCTTATAGATAAGTGATGTAATGCCGTAAAAGGCTCCTTCCCGCCTTTCCCCGTTCTCGTATTCGTCGATTTCGATCACATCAGGCATAATGGACCAGATAAGGACTTGCGAAGCCGACATGCCGATGCCGATGAATATTGCGATGCCGATCACGAAGTAGAGGTTTTTCACAGGGGCAAGGAGACAGAAAAGCAGTACCGAGGCAAAGTAAATGGACGATATGGTAAGCGTCTTCGGTTTCCCCAGACGCGACCCCATCCAGACCCAGAATGGCGCCACTACGATCGCAGTGATGATAGGGATGCCCATAATGATAAAGGTGGTGTCTTCCGGAATCATGATGACATCTTTCAAAAAGAAAATGATAATGAACATGAAGACATCCGCCCCTATCTGATTGAAGAGGAAAATGGCAAGGACGCTTCTGAACTCTTTCATTTTCCAGAAAGATTTCAACGTCTGTATAATTCCCTCTGTTTCCCTGGTTTCGGGTTTCACCCGTTCCTTAGTGAACGTGAATGTGAAAAGGTACATGATCACGACCAGGGCGGCAACGATCCACCCCATGACCGGATAGCTTTCCCTGTACGCCTGGCGACCCGGATAGATATTGTCGACGATGACCGCAACCCCTGCGGCTGCGATTATATTGGCAACGAAAGAACAGACTATCCTGAATCCGGACAGTGTCGTCCGCTCGTCATAGTTCTGGGTCAATTCAGGGTGAAGCGCGTTATACGGGATGGTCGTTATGCTGAATATGGTGTTGAACAGCACCACCACGGCAAGGTAATACACGAACATGGCAGTCGTGGATTTGAACGGAATGAGCCAGAGAAGCACGAAAGACAAACCGAGCGGTATCGCGCCGAAAAGAAGGTAGGGCCGCCGCCGTCCGAACCTGCTTTCCGTTCGATCGGAAATCCTTCCGATGATGACGTCCAGGATCGCGCCCCACACCCTGCCTATCGGATAGACGAGGGCGGCAAGATGCGCGGGAACACCTGAAATGTTTACAATGTAGTAAACGAAATAAAATTGAAGGGCCGGGTAGGTCAGATTGCCGGGCATGTCCCCAACGCCGAAGGCTATTTTTTCCAGCAGGGGAACTACATAACCTTTTTTCATGGATTAACCTCCTTTTTATTCAATAATGTTCTGATACACGATACCTTTCCTAAAATCCGAACGGGAAGGTCTTCCACTCGCCTGTGATCGCACCTCCCCGAATGGTAAGCAGATTGTGGAACTGAAACATCGCGTCACTTTGCTTGGGCCAGTAAAAGATATAATCCCCGATGGAGAGCGGCGTCCTGTCGGATATGCCCAGCAGGGACTGGTTAGGCAGCAGGTTCTGGTTCGGAGGATCGTTCAGCATATTGAGCGGATCGATCCCGGGCGGGGAAATAAACTGTCCCGCCCATCCGCCACCATACACACAGACGGACTGCAACATGTTCGGATTCCACCATGTTACAAGCGGAGTCAGAAACTCCACAAAAGGTATCTTTACAGGGCCCGGTTTGCTGATGACGGGTGCTGCGATGAACATGGCCGGCTCGAAGCCTTTTAGGGAAACGTCCGGATAGCTTGCCGGCCTTAGGAAGGCGCCTCCGGCTGCAAGTTCCATTTCAGGAAACCTGTCATGGTAAAAACTGACGGTTCCGCTGCCGCCTGTGTTGAATGTCGTTGCCTTCGAGTAAACTTCCCTGAAGTTCTCTTCTGCGTACCGGCAGTATTCATGGTATCGGTCCATTGTCTTTTTCAGCTCTTTTTGAATGGCCGATACGTGATTGAAGAGAGCGGGCACATGTGGCACATGCCCCTCGTAGCCCATGAATCCCGTAAAGCAAAGTGTTTTCGGGTTTGACCTTATCGTCTCCATCATTTCATGAAGCATTTCAATGCTGGTCACCCCTCCACGGTTGAGGCCGATGTTGAGCTCTATGCTCAGTTGCATCGTGAGGTTCATTTTTTCGGCAAGGCTCCGGTATTCCAAGAGACGCTGCGGCGTATCAATGAGCCACTTGATCGCCAGCGCTGCCTTTTCCTTATCTGCAATGGCTTGAAAAAATCCCTCGGCGGATCTCACGGGAAGAGGCTTGCCCATGAGAATATCGATGTCGTATCCCAGTTCGGCAAGGATCGACGGAATGAACGGGGTATGGAAACACATCAGTTTCTTAGTCCCCATTTTACCCATGACATAACGGAGAAGGTCATAACAGGGAAGGGACTTGTCGACGATCCTGACTGTTCTTCCGCTGCCTAATGTTTCCATCATGCGCTCGATATTCCTGTCGAGACGGTCAAGGTCGCAGAATATCTTCGGTGTTCCGTCGGTTTCCTTTTTAAGGACCTCATTTACTGACTTGAAATAGCCGTCATGAGCTCCTCCCCTGTTCCGCGGTTTCAGCAGCAGCACAAGTATGAAGCAGATGCAGACAATGCCCGCCACGTACCACATAGGCATCCCCCCCTTAATCGATAATAGGTTTGATCCGCTTTACAAATTCCTCGGCTTTCCTGTCTATTTCACTGTCGTTTGAGAGTATGGTTATACCGAAATCGGACCCTATGCCGCCGTCGACAACGCCGACGCTAAAGTTCAGGCTCCGTGAAAGGATGTCATCGGTCCTCGGCAGCATATTTTTCCTGATCGGCGCGTTTCCATCTTCATCCCTCCATGCGATCATCTGCTCCATGTTGTTGTACACATGCCATCCGCTCTTGTTGAGCGTTTTCGTCCCCAGCGCTTTCGCCGCCCTTTCGGCCAGCTCCGCAGATTCGAAGATGACCGTAAGCAGCGTGTTGCACTCGCCGGGGTCGTTTATGGTCCTGAAATGCATCCCCTTGAGGCCTGCGTCAGAGAGGGCTTCTTTAAACCTCGCTTTCTTCTCCTTGAGGAGCGTGAGGATGCGTTCCAGCTTTCTGAGCTGTGCCAGGGCAAAGGCACCCGTGAGCTCGTTCATGCGCATATTAATGCCGATCAGGCTCCGGTTCCCTATCTCGACGCCCTTGCGGTGGGGCAAATGTCCCTGGTCGTGGAATCCGAAGGCGCGCTCGTAGAGTCCCCTGTCGTCGGTTACGAGGATGCCGGCATCCCCTGCGCTGATTACTTTGTAGACATTCAGCGAATAGGCCCCGATATTTCCCCACGTTCCTAGACGCTTTCCCTGAAATGTTCCACCCAGCGCCTGGCAGCAGTCTTCGACTACAGACAGTTTGTGTCTGCCGGCTATTTCGCATATCGCCTTCATGTTGCAGGGATTGCCCAGCATGTGAACCGGCATGACGGCCTTTGTCTTTTTCGTTATCTTCTTCTCCAAGTCTGCGGGGTCCATGGTGAGGGACTCGTCCACCTCGACAAGCACAGGGGTGCCGCCTATGGCTATTATGGATGACATGGATGCGATAAAGGTATACCCCGGCACCAGGACTTCGTCGCCGCGGCCTATGCCCAGGGCTACAAGAGAGGCCATCAGCGCGCTTGTCCCGGAATTGACCGCGACGCTGAACTGCGCGTTCATTGCTGATGCGAATTCCCTTTCAAGGGTATGCACCTTCTGTCTGAATGAAGGATCGTCGTCACTCCCGTACCTGCTGATATGCTTCGCTTTCAGGACATCGACAACTTCGTTGTACTCTTCTTCATCTATTAAATATGCTCCGGGTCCAGGCATAATTTATTTCCCCCTTCTATTATTTCCAGAACTTCTGCAGTTCCTTGTATGTAATTATCTTTATCCCTTCCTCTTGAACGACCTGTCTGGCCAGTTCGGAATTGAAGAAGCGGTAATCGGCGTCGCGCACCGGCCACTCGTCGGTAATGCTTTTCAGTTCGTCGGTTTCTCTTGCCGGATGTATACCCCACTCGGAGAGCCCTGGCGGCAGTTCCCTGAGCATCTTTTTATACAGCGCATCCTTTCCCTCGGTCGGAAGCCTGAAACTGTCCACATCCGGGTAATCGATAACTGCGTATCCCTTCTCTTTCAGTTTCTTTAAAAAACGCGGCTCGTGGACCCTCAGCGCCAGTCCGTATTCTCTTGCCAGCCCCACAGTCATATCGAAGATGTCTTCCCGGCTGTCATGGATGTTGCAATGGCTGTCCAGATGGTTGGGACTGAGCCCTGCATTAAAGACGATCTCGATCTGTTTCCTGAATTCCTTTTCGATGTCTTTGACGTTTATCCTCGATATGAAGCCGTCTCTCTCATCTTCCGTAGGGAAAAAGCCGCGCTCGGCCACAAGACTCGGCACCTCATCAGGCGGGCATACCGGCCCCCATCTGAAGATTTCATGTTCGCTCATGGCCGTGAGGTGAACACCGAAGGGAATGTCCGGGTTCTCGGCAAGGAGCTTCAACCCGTGCAGGCCCCACGGACAGGGGACCATGACTGTCAATGAGCTTGCCAGGCCGTGCTTCATCGTTTGAATTGCCGAGATATTAGCCGTATGACAGAACCCGAAGTCGTCGATGTTGATGATGAGCAATCTCGCATCCGGTGAATATCCTAAAATCTCGCTGGTCGGTTTCATTATGCAGTCCCCCTCTCGATGAGTTCTGTTTCAAGGATGATCTCCTTTTTTTTTGCGCCTGATTTTTCATGTATCTGTTCCAGCAGCAGATCCGCCGCAATACGGCCCATCTGGTATTTAGGCTGGGCGATTGTAGTTAGCTGGATTTCCGGGAAAGATGCAAAAGGGATGTCATCAAAGCCGATCACCGCTATATCCCCGGGTATTCTGAGCCCTGCTTCCCGGATTCCCTGCATGACGCTGAGCGCAAACAGGTCATTCACCGCGAATACCGCGTCGGGATAGTCACCTTTTTTTATCATGCCTGTTATGAGCCTGTTGCCTGTGTTTGTGCTGTAATCGCCGAACCTGATGAATTTTTTTCTTTCCTTAATTCCGGCCTCTTTCAATGCCTTGGTATATCCCTGATATCTCTCTTCACTGGTGAGTTCGTCCTCTGCCGCGCCGAAAAAGCCGATTCGTTTGTATCCTTTCTGTATGAGATGCCGGGTTGCGATGTATCCTCCGTGGATATTGTCTATGGCCACATAGCTTTTACCCATGCCTCGCCGGACTTCGCTGACGAATACGAGAGGCCGCGCTTTGTCATCAAACTCCCGGTCAAACAGAGACTTGTTGGATACGGGAGCAAGAATAATGCCGTCAACCCGTTTTTCCCTGAGAAGCGAAAGGTAGCGTGCCTCACGCTCCTGCTCCCAGTTGGTGTTGCAGAGCAATACGCTGTATCCTTTTTCTTCCGCCCTGTCCTCGATTCCGCGGGCCACTTCAGGAAAAAAGGGGTTGGTGATATCCGGGATCACGAGGCCGATGGTTTCCGTGCGCTGCCTGACCAGCCCGCGGGCGATTGCATTGGGGAGATAGTTCATATCCTGCGCCATCGCCAATATTCTTTCCTTCGTTTTCGGATGGACTCCGTACCGGTCGTTCAGGGCCCGGGAAACCGTGGCATAAGATATATCCAGTCTTTTAGCGATGTCTTTTATGGTTGCGTTCATTTTATTAATACCGATAGGGCCCTATTCCACCTCTTTTAATGAAACCGGGCGGTTTTCCCTGTGAGATATGAGCGCCGCGCGGGCTATCTTTACCGCAGCAAGCCCGTCTTCGCCGGATACCGGGGACGGCCCCTTTTTTTCTAGGGTTTCAAAAAACATTTTCAGCTCGTCGCAGTACGACTGCATATACCGGTTTATGAAAAAGTGCGGGATGGAATCGTGTTTTATGCATTCAGCCGTGCTGATGCAAGCCGTGTTGGTCGGCTGGTTGCCGATGACGACCGATCCCTTTGAGCCGAATATCTCGATACGCTGGTCATAACCGTATACGGCCTGGCGCGAGTTGTCGATAACGGCAATAGCCCCTGATGTGAAACGCAGCACTGCTGCGGCGGTATCGATGTCACCGAGCTTGCCTATCTCCGGGTCAACAAGGTTCGAACCGGTGGCGTATACCGATTCGATCTCGGCCCCCATGAGGAAGCGGGCCATGTCCCAGTCATGTATGCTCATATCGAAAAAAAGCCCGCCCGAGGTTTTGATGAATTCCATTGAAGGCGGATGGGGATCGCGGGAGGTAATCTTAACTACATGGGGAGATCCGATCTCCCCCTTCCTGACCGCGCTCGCCGCCCGCTGGAAATTGTTGTCGAAACGGCGGTTGAATCCGACCATCAGGGTCACACCGGCAGACTTTACTATTTTAAGAGTTTCCTTGATCCCGGAGATATCCTCACCGATCGGCTTCTCGCAGAAGATATGCTTTCCTGCGCGGGCGGCTTTTCGAATGTACTCCAGATGGGTCGTGGTAGGAGAGCAGATGCAAACTGCATCAACTGTTGTATCCCGCCATATTTCGGAGTCGGAGCCGTAACAGATAAGACCATACTTTCGTATGATCTCCTTATCGGCGGCACCAGGGTCCGTGTCATACACCCCGCTGATGGTTACAGAGGTCATATGATCCATGATGTTGGTTATGTGGATCGAGCCCATACGTCCGGCACCGATCACTGCTACGGTAAAAATTGGCATATTCATTTCCCTGGTCCTAACTCGGATTGATTTATTGTAAACGTTTACAAATATCAGTGTTAATTGTCAATGACATTTTAAACAAATGACAGGATACTATGATGATCCTCCTTTTTTAAATGCTGAATTTGATGATATTTAAAATGTCGGAATGCGCCATGCTACAGCTTAGCACATGCAAAAACTCCTGCTATCGGCCGTGGAGCAAGGTCATCGTATCTTGGGTCATCCCGCTAACATTTTGGAATCTGTTTGTCATTATCTTCACGGGATGTAATGAGAAAGGCCACTTTATCTTGAGATTTTTTCTTCTTGACATACATCACTTTTTCTTTGTGTATTCAATTTATCCCAGGGCGAGTTCATGTCATTATTGAAGGCATTCAAATCGCACGGGCTGAAGCTGCTCACGCCAAAGAGAAGCTGCTGTCATCAGGATAAAAGCATACTCGACTTAAGGCGGCTGTATTGATCATCTCCGCCAGAAGCTATTCCGCCCTGCCGTACTTGGGAAATTGTTTTCCGGAGATCTGGAATAATGAAGAAAATCCTGAAGTCAGGCGGACAAAATTTATACGATTGCATCGGCCTGGGATTCTGTGTTGTCGATTATCAGTGCCTGCTCGACAAATTCCCTGCAATAGACGACAAAACAGTGGCGAAGAAATATATCCATCAGGGCGGCGCGCCGGTCGTAACCGCGCTGGTGGCGCTGGGAAAATGGAAGCGCAATGTTGCTATGATCGGAATAGCGGGCGACGATGACGAAGGACGCTTTATCACCAGAGAGATGGAGAGTTTCGGAGTCGATACCGCCCACATGATTCTGTCAAAGAAAACAGAGACGAAAAAGGCGTTTGTGTGGATCGACATGTCGAAAGGAACCCGGACGATGGTCCTCGGGCGCGAGCGCGTGATACCGTTGCCTGCGAGGGTCGCCGCCAGAAAGAACCTCCCGTTCTGCCGGGTGCTTCACGTAGACGGCAACGAAACTCAGGTTGCGCTGAAAGCGATGCAGCTCGTGCGGGAACGGGGCGGTGAAACCGTGATCGACCTGGGCAGGCCGCGCGAGCGGATGGATGAGCTGTTCACCCACACGGATCACTTCATTGCTTCCCATACGTTTGTGCGCAAGTATTTCGGTGAAAAGGCAAAACCGGAAGACGCAGTATGGAAGATCCTCGAGCGGGGCCCGAAAGTCGCACTGATCACCCTTGGGGAAAAGGGCTGCATAGGCGCAACGGCCCAGCGCAAATTCATATCGCCGGGATACAAAGCTAAAGGCGCCATAGTCGACACCACCGGTGCAGGCGACGTTTTCCACGGAGGTTACATCCACGGTCTTCTGAGCGGCTGGCCCCCTGAAAAATGCGCCGAGTTCGCGAATGCTGCCGCTTTCCTGTCTTGCGGCTCGATCGGCGCCCGCGCAGGAATACCATCACTCAGACAGGTGATGTCTCTCATCTCGGAACAACGGCGATGCCGCTGAAAAACAACCACGATCTTTTGCAGCACGCGGCCTCCTACGGATATGCCGTGGGGGCGTTCAATGTCAACAATATCGAGCAGATCAGAGCCGTGATTGAAACGGCCGTCGAGGAAAAATCGCCTGTCATCGTGGGAGTGACAGAAGGCGCGATCAAACACGCCGGATGGCCGCTTTTCTGCGAGGCCCTGCCGAAGATGGCGGCCGCCATGCCGGTTCCGGTGTCCGTACATCTCGATCACGGTATGAAATTCGAAAATGTAATCAAGGCTGTAAACGGCGGCTTCACATCGGTGATGTACGATTGTTCGACGCTCTCGTTCGATGAAAATGTGAGACAGATGCAGCGTGTCGCTGCCTTGGCAAGACCGGCTGGCGTGAGCCTCGAAGGAGAGATCGGGCATGTGGGAGGAAAGGAAGCCGGAACAACGGATGGCGGAGAGGATGAAGCCCTTACGGATCCCGATGAAGCCGCCAGGTTCGCCGAGGCGAGCATGGTGGACTCGCTCGCTGTGGCCGTCGGCACGGTTCATGGAATGAGGAAGCAGACCGCCAGGATCGATCTGGAGCGTGTCTCCGCAATCGCGGCCCTCGTCAAAGTCCCTCTTGTACTGCATGGCGCCTCCGGTGTTCCGGATGATATCTTCTTGGAGCTCATCCGCTGCGGCATCCGGAAAATCAATATCGCCACGGAACTTCAGAAGAGTTTCACAGCGGGAGTGAGGGAGTATCTCTCTGACAATCCTGACGCCATAGACATTCGAAAAATATTCAAGCCGGGCATAGACAATATGAAGGAAGCCGTGAGAACAAAGATGCGCCTGTTCAAAAGCAGCGGAAAAACATTTTAGAACAGACCGAAAGGAGCGACCGTAATGACGAAGAAGGAAGCCGGGAAGAAAAAATCCGAAGGAGTAGAGCCTAGGAAGAAATGGGACTGGCTTGAGGGCGGCGGCGAACGCACCATTGAGGGAACCGGCGAATATCCCACAATGTATATTGCGCTCGGATCGGAACCGAAAACTGAGCATCCTTTCAACCTTTATCGGGACATAATGAGCATCCCTCAGGCGTTGCGCGACACTCTCGACACCATTCCGGACCAGGTGGCCGTTGTTGCGGAAAAGATAGCCAAAAGGAAGCTCTCGCGCATAATAGGCACGGGCCTCGGCACATCTCAGTTCGTGTGCATGGGCTCAGCAAGCGCATTCGGGGCGTTCGCGGACTTTGACGCCGACCAGGTGGACAGCGGCGAGTTCATGACCAGCACACGAAACTGGAACCTGAAGAAGTCGGCATTCCTTGTGTTCTCGGGCAGCGGGCGGACATTCGATGCAAACGCCGCTGCAACGAAGGCGGCGAGCGGCGGCGCATACCTCATCGCCGTGACGAGCGTACCGCACAGCCCGCTCACAAAGATAACCGAGGACTCGGTTATCTGCCAGGGCGGATTCGACACCGGGGGCTCAGACACCTTTCATTATGCGACCAGGTTCGCCGCCGGCGTCCTGCTTGCCCTCGAACTTGGCAGGAGGGTAGCCCCGGGCAGAGTGAATTACGAAAAGTTCCGCAAGCAGCTGTATGCGATGCCGGACTGGCTGGAGGCTAATAAAGAGAATCTCGATGCGCGCTGCCGCACCATAGCCAAAAGATACAAAAACGCGCGAGCTTTTATATCCGTCGGCGGAGGGCCCAACCTTGCGACAGCGGAAGAGCTCGCGCTGAAGTTCGACGAGATGGCTCACATCCCCTGCAAGGGCATGTGCCCTGACCGTCATATTCATGGCGCGCTCGGCCTTACCGATGAGCGCATAGTAACCGCAATCATCGCCCCTCCCGGGCCGTCATATCCATGGCTCAAACAGATTGCCCAGGCGACCCTCGGCCTCAAGACTCCCGCAATTGGAATTGTGTCGGAGAAAGACAAGGACATCGCGCCCTTAATGGACTATGTTCTGCGACTGCCGGATGTCGATGAACACATTTTCGCGGTCGTTTCGACTTTTGTCATACAGCTGCTGCCGTATTACTGCGCAGTGGAACTCGGTGATATCAATCCCGACTGCCAGCGGTCAAACGTCCCCAAGCACGCGCGTGTCTGGATGCAGCTGTTCCCGCCGGGTTCCCATTAAATTTTTGAAAGCAGAGGACTCCGGGATTTACCGATGACATCAGGCGCATATTGACGAAAACTGATTTGTCACAAGACGCAAGCTCGGGGAGGACGTGTCTATGGATTACGATGTCGTGGCAGTGGGAACACTGAATCTGGACATGATAATCGCAGGCAATGCGCCTCGCGATATGGAGGCCCTTACAAAATGGGTCGATATTTCAGAGGTCGAGCTTACGCCAGCCGGTTCGATGGGATATTGCGCTGCGGATATGTCGAAGCTGGGTCTGCGCGTGGCGGTCGTATCATGTGTAGCGGACGATTTTTTCGGCGAATGGATATTGCGAAGCCTGACAAAAGCCGGCGCCGATGTCAGCCATGTTGAAACCATACCCGGAGAAACAAGCGGCATCGGTATATATATCCTGCTGTTCGGCGACAGGAAGCGCCCGCTTACCGGCAGGCTTTCGACGCATGCGCCATGGCCGGCCCGGCTGACAGCGGAGCAGGAAAATCAGCTCAAGCGCGCCCGCATGCTTCTCTGTGCAGGGTATTTACACTATCCACAGATGTGGGGAGCGCCCACTGTCGAGCTTTTCAGAAAGGCGAAGCAATACGGACTCTTAACGGCTCTCGATACACAGTTTCCAATGACACCCCTCGATCGGCCATGGATAAAGCATTTTGATAACCTGCTAGACTATGTGGATATCGTTTTCACCGACGAAGTTGAAGCGCTCGAGATAACGGGGCTTGATTCGATCGAATCGGCAGCCCGGGATCTGCTCGCCCACGGACCTGAGCTTGCAGTCATCAAGCAGGGCGCCAATGGCGCATTAATTGCGACAGCGGACAGAATTTTTACTCAAGACGCAATAACGCCTAAAACTTTTCAGGACTCAATAGGCGCGGGCGATGCGTTTGATTCCGGCTTTGTTTACGGCGTGCTCAACGGCTGGGGCCTGGAAAAAACCGCCCGGTTCGCTGCAGCGGTGGCAACATGCACGCTCGAAGGCATCGGAGGAACGAAAACGGCACCGTATGCGGAGCAGGCGGCAGCGATTGCCGGGATATCGCTTAAATTGTGAGATACGACTGATTCCAACTCAAATTCAAGTGGAGCCTTGGATTCGGGACAGATATGTTCCTCACCCTTCGGGCATTTCCGCTGATCGTCAAATTCCGCTGTCCGGAAAATTGTGCCGGCTGCGTTATAGGCTTCAAGGAATACTAAAAAAACACCTGTTCCGCTTTTCCTTTATCTCCGGCTCGAGGAACTGAACAGAGTGCATGATATCCCATTTCCCCAGCCTCACTGATGTCATATTGAATATAAAGGATATTGACTTGAATATCCATGCAACATGACACTTGATATAAGAAAATTCCGGATTTCTCATTTTTAAAAATTAAATATTTCAATCTTTATAACCGAAAAATACATTACATTACTGTATACCGGGAGGAAAAATGAAAAAAAACTCCGGCAGGATTTTTTCAAGTTATATATCCCTTTTTCTCATCCTTATGTCTGTTTTTGTGCTTGCGGAACCTCTTAATGCGGCAGGTGCCGTATCTGAAAACAAGGCAGGCGGTTCAGTGCAGGGAATCCTGAGTTTTTCAGGCGGGCTTGCGGGCGTATGCTCAGGCGGCCAGTGGGGATTCATAAACACTGCGGGCCTGGTGGCTATAAAATTCATATTCAAGGAAGTGAGCTCGTTCAATGCTGACCTTGCTCCGGCTCGCGTCGATAAACAGAAGTGGGGATATATAAACAAGAAGGGGCTCTTCGTCATCAACCCGAGATTCGACGCTGCAAGGCCTTTTTCCAGCGGGCTGGCGCCTGTGAAGAAAGGGAACCTCTGGGGATTCATCGACACAAAAGGAAGGCTTGTGCATGACTATGCATACGAAGACCTCAAGGGCTTCTACTACGGGCTCGCCCCCGCAAAGAGGGTCGGCAAATGGGGGTTCATAGACAAGAACGGCAGGTTCGCGATTAAAAGGCAGTGGCTTGAAGCCGGTGAATTCCGGGAAGGCCTGGCGCCTGTAAAAGACCTCGAGAACCAGTGGGGTTATATCGATACAAAAGGAAATATCTACATCGAAACGCAGTTCGACGACGCAATGGAATTCAGCGAGAGGCTTGCCCCCGTAAAGGTGGAAAGCAAATGGGGATTCGTCAGCTACAAGGGGAAATACAGGATCAATCCCCAGTTCGACCAGGCAAGACAATTCTCGGAAGGGCTTGCAGCGGTGAAAGAAAACGGTAAGTGGGGCTATGTAGACCCTAGGGGCCATGACGCCATACCGAACATATATGACGAAGCCGCCGACTTCTCCGACGGGCTTGCCCTTGTTTCTAAAGACGGGCTTGCATATTACATAGACGATGAAGGGGAAAAGGCGCTCGATGTAACCATGAAGACAGGAAGCGCTCCGGTAGCGTCTGCTCCGGCAACCGCCCCGGTTGCCGGAAACTCATTAAAGGCTTCTACGCTGGATTTCGAAATATATTATGTCTCGGCGGCAAACAGCATGGAATCTGTGAAGCACAAAAACGATGCGGTATATCTGATAAAGATAAAAGGCGCCGGCCTGAATCAGGAACAGCTTTTCAAAAGCGGCTTGAACGGCTTCAGATATGAAATCGATGTAGCCGAAAAACCAAATTCTCCGGATCCCGACAGGTACAGGGTTTATGCATATCCGCTGAACGGGGTGAAATACAGCGACGACGGACTTAAGAATGCAGCTTTGAATCCCGGTGACATCGCTTTCTACTGGATAGGCCCGAAACCTTACGGGAAACACCATGTAACGGTAATGCAGCTCGCCCGTGACTTCAACAGCAATAAAGATGTCATATTTGCAGAACCTGCTGCAAAAGCCCTGCCTTCCATCATACCGGCGCCGGCCGATCTGGATTATACAATCAGTTTCAGGGCGCCGTCAGGAGAGACCTATTTCAACGGGGTATGCGCCTACCCTGTCGACATCAGGATCACAAAGAACGGCATCGAAGCCCCCGATGAAATCTACGACCGGCTGGTCTTCTACAGCAAGGAGCAGACAGGCGCCCTGAACAAGGACAAAACTGTCGGCGCCGATCCCTCTGACAACAACAAACTGGCGTTGATGCCTTCCGAATGGGGGAACAAGATGAAGTCCGCACAGCCGCACTACGGAATCCCAAACGAGTATGAACAGGGCTCATCGATGAAATACCGGACTTATTATGTATACGCGATGCCCTACAACAAGCCTGACAGATCCATCAGCGTTCAGCTGCTCGATGACAGCGGAACGATAGTCAAGGACAACGATTTCACCCTGAACCCCAGACTGCCCATAGAGGTCAATAATGTTTGCGATTTGCGTGAAGCTGAGATGAATTCAGAAAAGCTCAGGACGCTGTATCTGGAGGGTGAACCGTTTCTTTCCGACCCCTCGAAAGGAGATTTCGATTTCGTGTTCGAAAGGGCGTCATCCCCGGATAATTATTTCATTGTGCCCCTGCTGCCCGAGGGCATGAACGAAAGGAACCTGTTCGCAAGGTTCAATTTCAGCACGTTCAGGAGCGGATTTTACATGAGGCCGCCGGACATGGGAGGCAAAATCAAACGATTCAAGGTCTCCGACAGGACATCATCGCTTTACTACACATGCGGCAGGGACATATATGCATTTATATTCGACATATATGGGAGATACGCCCGCTCTCCTTTATTCACAGACAACAGGAAAAAGCTTGTGAAGAGGCTAAGCGGCGGAGGTTCCGAGGAAATGCTCAACATTGAGTGGTGTTCCATATACGAAAGCCAGCCTTGCGCCAAAGTCAAAGAGGCAGGCGCCCGCGATGGAAATGCAGATGGAAAGAGGTTCCTGATAGGCCTCGATAATGAAACGCAAGTCCCTGTAATTTTTAAAACATGGGGGAAGACCGAAGACGGGCCCGATTATAAAAGAAGGGAATATGCCGCCACAGAGATAATTGCAGCGCCAAGATCATCGGAAGGAAGAGATAAACGGGTTTTTTATGCAACCGGCGACGACCAGATTTTCTGGAAAGGCAGCAAGGTCTGCTGGGAAATGAAGGGATACTCACTTGTTTCAAAAGATGAGCTCTTTCATAACAAGTATGAGGCGAAAAAAATCGGACCCGCCCTCAATCGGTTACAGATCAGAAGCGAAAGGACTTACAAAGAAAAAAGCAGCCTTAAACCTTACGGGACGGAAGGAGAGTTTGTGTTTTTCGCAACCAGTAAGGGCCATGACAGATACGCCCGCTCCTGGGAAGTAAGGTGCAACGACTGGGATAATGTTCACAGCGGCTACTGGAGACACGACGGAGACTGGGAGTATGGCCATGTTGAAGGAGGCGACTTCTATGGTTCCGTTGTTAAAGATAAAAATAAAAAATGGTTCGTTTTGAACGATCCATGGTGAGAAGTGAAAAAAGATAATTACGAGAGAAGGGTTGTGAGTGGTGAGAATAAAACCGTGAAGCGGAGAATAATATATGAAAATGATAAATAGAAGAGCTTACCGTATCCTGACGGCGTGTTTATTTGTCTTCGCTTTTTGCGGCGAGGCATCGGCGTCTGATGATGCAAACTCAGAAATGAAGCCGAATCTTGAAGTTTCAGCGAAGAACGTCAAACCCTCGGATTCCTTTGCCGCTAACGCCGTCAGCGGTTTCGGCATAGAGGTGAATCCCCAGACGGGCCAGCCCGGGGTAAACATAGAATGCATAAACCTGCCGGGTATTGCAGATGAGATGGACCTGAGCCTGGGCTTGAGCGCGCACGATCTGGCGCAGGGCGACAGGTCGACGATTTACGGTTTTCCTCCGGGCTGGAAATGGGACCTCGACTATGTGGATACGAAAAACGACGTTCTCAATCTGACCGGCAGCGCAAGCCTTGCCCTCGACTCCTCCTGGCCGAGCGGGCTCAGGTATGTAAAAAGCGGTATGTTCAGGATGGAAAGGCTTCCAGGGGAGCTGACTTATGACAAAAGAGCATACTCATACAGGCTCACTATGCTCGACGGGAGCAGCAGGTATTTCGACAAATACGGCAGGCTGATATGCATAGACGACCGCTTCGGCAACCGGATTCTCTATTATTTCGAAAAAGACACCTTCATCGAAGATTCAAGACTGGTAAGGATAAACGACAGTTACGGACAGGACATCCGCATTTCGTATACGGGCGACAAGGTTGTGAAGGAAGCCGTAATAACCATGCCTGACGAACGCAAGGCATCCTGCAGCTTCAATATCACGCCGAGCCTGTCAAGCAATGTGACGATCGTCAGCCCCGAGGGCAGGACGGTTGTGATAAGACTTTCTGAAAACGGAAGAATCCGCGAAGTGGCGTACCCTTCGGGGGGAAGCATAAGGTATGAATACAATGACAACGCCATCGACTACATTCTGGCCAGGGGGGACAACAGGAAGTCATTCCCGGCGGTAAGCAGGGTCATTGAAGATTCGGGCCATGCAGGGTCGGCCAAAAAAACCACCTCATATGATTACCGGGCAGGCATAGGCAGGTTTTATACTGGCTATCCCAATTACCCCTTCGGAAGCAACACACTGTTTACGAGCGGCGACAATTCCTTCAGCTTCTCGACATTGGTCACCAGCAGGCGTAAACCTGAAAACGGCGGCGATCAGATGACCTGTATTACTTTCAACAACCTCAGCCTGCCGGTAAGGACGGAAATCAGACAGGGCGGCAGTCTGAAACAGACCACAACCCCAAAATTTGCAGGACAGGACGCCCAGGGCCTTTTCCCGTCGCTTTCCCAGCTCGACGGGAACTACAGCAGGACCAGGGAAACCCTCGTACAGACGGGCTCAAGAAAAATAAACAACGAGACGCTGACATACAATCCCGAAGGGCTGGTCTCTTCGAGCACCGAGAGGACTGGTCCGGCCACGGCCGAGATCACGACCTCCTACTTCTCCAGATACGGGCTTGAAGATACATCCAGGGTCGCAGACAGCGCGGAAAAGGACAGCGATATCTCATCGGAAAACACGCTCGATGCATCCGGCAAATACATAGCCGGGACCGTCACGCAAAGGGGCGGTGAAAAGGTCATCGTTAATACCGCCATGGACATCTACGGCAGGATAACGCAGGTGAAAACAAACAAGCAGGCAGGCGCCGAACCCTCAACAATAACTGAAAAGAGCACTTATACACATCCTCTTCTGGGAGGGCACGAGCTGACCACAACGACCTGGGACGGCCTGGGGCATGAAACCTCGGTGAGTGTTGATTTAAGGAACGGCTTCGTCATGAAGGAAACAGACGCCATGGGTCGAAGCACGACTTACAAATACGAGAACAACGGCCTTAAGGTCACAAAAAAATACCCCGACAAAAGCTGGGAGACAATCGATGAGAGCGATCCGAAAAAAACTCTCAGGACCTCATCGTCGGGATATGTCGAGACCGAATATCTCGACGGCTTCGGCAGGCTCGTGAAAAGGACGGACAACAACGGACATGGCGGGTCGGAAAGAACGCTTTACGAATGTACCTACAACGAGCTCGGCGAGATAGCCACGGAAACTGACAGGTTTTCAAGGAAGACAGAGCATTTTTACAGCGACTGGCAGGGAAGAGAGACAAGGACTGTCGAAACCCCATATGTTCCGGATGTCGGAAGCTCTTACGTAAATGAGACAATCTACGAGTATGATGATGAGAACCTGACCGAGACGGTTTCATTTAAAGGCGTCAAAGTCTCCAGGACACAGTACGACGACAGAGGTAATGTGCTTAAGACAGCCGACTGCCTTGGCGGGAGGCCGGGCGGGGCGCTCCACCCAGTAAGGGAATTCTTCTATAACGGCAAGGGGCAGGAGATTTCATCTAAACTTCTCATGGCGCCTGACATAAACGCCCCCGGCAGAGAGGTTATATCGAAAACATCAGAATATGACCTTGATGAAAACGAGATATCATCCAATGTAAAGACCTCCGACGGCGGCATGAACGCAGTTAAAGCGGAGTTCAACGCATTCGGATATGTGAACAGCTCGGATATAGCATATAAAAAACTTTCACCCGGAGTGGGCGGCCCGATGATGGGCTTCGGCAGCGAGGTGAAGGAATACGACAACGCAGGAAATATCGTCAAGGTGACCAACGGCCTCTTGCAGTCCATGCATTTCACTTATGACAAAAGCTCAAACATGACCTTAATGACGGACTTCACCAGAAAGAAGACCGAATATAAATACGACGTCATGGACAGGCTTCTTTCGGTAGAATCAGGGGATATGGCCGCCACCTTCACATATTACCCTGCCGGGTCGCCTGCAGAAGGCCTGATCCGGTCAAGGGAACTTCATATCGGCAGGAAGCTGACAGACAAGATCGAATACGGCTATAACAGCCGAGGCCTGCTTGAAAAGGTGACATATATGAACGGCAAGACAAGGCTTGCAGAATACGACGATTTCGACAGGCTTAAAAGCATTACAGACATCAATGGGACAAAAACGCTGGTTACATACGACAATCTTATCCCTGAAAACATCGTGAGAATTGAAAACAGATACGGAAGAGTAGACTACAGCTATTTTCCGCCTGAAGCGGGAGGTCTTCTCGGCCCGGGCACGACGCTCAGGCAGGCGTCCTTCAGCAGCGGCACAGACGGGGCATTCGCCATAAGCGTTGAAATAACCTATGACTATTATAATCAGATCGCAAATTCGTCTGCGCCGTCTCCGCTGATGCTCAAGGGCATAACGGCAACCGGTTCCGGCGGCGTCCTGCTCGGCTCGCTTTCCTACGAGTACGACGAAATGGGACGCACCGCGAAGCTCACAAGGAAATCATCCGAAAAGGATGAGGACAGCACAAGGACGTTCATCTACAACGACAACAATCAGCTCATTTCCGATGAGACATCAAGCCTCGCGGGTTCGCCCCTTGAAAAGACCTCATACGTCTACGACATCAGGGGTAACATCATATCAAGGACGGTGAGCGGTTCTTCCGCTCACGGAAAGACTTCTTTTGAATATGACGCCGACAACAGGCTCAAAAGCTCGAATGGCCCCAACGGATCGATCACATCCTATGCCTATGACGAAAACGGCGCCCTAAAAAAAATCCTTATCAACGGCAAAGAGGTGAAAAAATTCGAATACAACTCATTCGGCCAGCTTGTCAGGTATTCAGGTCCATCCGGCTCCGACGTAAGCTATTCGTATGACGCCGAAGGCCTGAGGAGCATCAAGAAGGACAACAATACCAAATATTCGATCAGGTACTATTATGACTTCGACAAACGTATAATGAACGAAGAGGATTCGAATGGCAGCAGGGTTTCGACGCTCGCCAGCCTTCTAAGGGTTGTTGACGGGAAACATCAATGGCTGATAACCGACAGGAAGGACGTCATAGGCTTCACGGATGAAAAGGCGAGAGCGCCGGTTGAGGAATACAGTTACACGGCATACGGAAAAGAACAGGGGAGAGCCCCTCAATCACAGCGAAAGGCGAATGAGGGAGGATCCTTCTCCATATCCGGCAATCCCTACAGGTTCTCCGGCTATTATGAGGATGAGGAATCTGGCATGTATTATCTCAAGGCAAGGTCCTACTCGCCGGAGCTTATGAGGTTCACCTCCAGGGACTCCTATGACCTGACGAACAGATACGCATATGCCGACGGCAACCCTGTAGAGATAGTCGATCCCGACGGCCAGATAGGAGTGGTTGCGGTGCTGGCGATAGTAACACTTGCATCCGGGGCCATCGGGGGCGGCCTCAGCATAGCGGCGAACAAGATAGAAGAAAAGAATCCCGATTCAGGATATCAAACCGTAAAAAACCTCAGGACATCGTCTCGTGTATTCGGTGGAGTATCTCTTGCGACAGGATTGGGCGCCGCGGCAGGATCCGGTTACAAAGCATATAAAGCCTATAAACTTCGTCAGGCGGCGTTACGTCAAGAGGCGGCCATCACCAGGCTCAATGCGCAAAGAGACGCAAGACGTCTTGAGTTCAGAAACCAGTCATTAAGGATAATACCGGAAGAAAGGCCCATCGAAAGCGGAATACAGAGAAAAATACGGATTAAATATCAGCAGAACCAGCCATTAAATATAATACCGGAAGAAAGAACAATACCCAGAGAAAGCAATATACAGAGAAATCTCAGAACAAAATATCAGCAACCCTCCTTACAGAATAAGTCAAAAAAAGAGACTTACTTTAAGTTTAATAAAAAACAGAAAGTTCCTCAAGAGCAGCCGGTATTTCGAAATCAGAACCTTAACAAACAGCAGGTCATTAACCATAAGCCTTACAATGAAATGAATGCGCAGGAACAGAGTGACTACCTTGATCAACTGGACAGAGAATACAAAGCAAGCAACCCGAGACAAAAAATAAGATACGAAAACGATTGAAACCATACACATCAGGGATCAGGTCTCAACATCCGGCAGGATATGCTCAAATGTTGAGACCCTTCCTCTTTTAAAAGCAAACCACAGGATTTCTTCAGTTGCCCTGCCCTGCAGCCGATATGATGTAACAGCTGCATGTTCTGATTTCAGGAGGATAAGATGAAAAACAACACATCTTCAATGCCGTTTATAAAAGTTCTGGCCTGTCTGATTCTTTTCATCGCATTTGTCTGTCCCCCGACTAAGGCGGAACCGGTAGTGCAGCCTGAAACAGCGGGCACGGCCGAAAAGCTGCTTAGCTTCGCCGGCGGGCTTGCGGGTGTATGCTCAGGCGGCCAGTGGGGATTCATAAACACGGCTGGCCAGGTCGTGATCAAGTTCATATTCAAGGAAATAGGCTCCTTCGATGTAGACCTTGCACCTGCAAGGGTCGACAAGAAGAAATGGGGTTACATCAACAAAAAGGGACTATATGTCATAAATCCCAGGTACGACGGGGCAAGGCCGTTCAGCAGCGGGATGGCTCCAGTGAGAAAGGGTGACCTGTGGGGGATGATAGACAAGAAAGGCAGGCTGATAATCGACTATTCATACGAAGACCTCAAGGGATTCAACTCGGGCCTTGCGCCTGCCAAAAGGGTCGGTAAATGGGGGTTCATTAACAGAAAGAACAAGTATGTTCTGGACAGGGTATGGCTTGACGCAGGGTCATTCCAGGAGGGTCTGGCGCCTGTAAAAGACCTTGAAAACCAGTGGGGCTTCATAGATACCAGAGGCGAGATATACATTGAAACACAGTTCGACGAGGCCGGTGAATTCAGCGAAGGCCTCGCCCCGGTGAGGGTTGAGAGCAAGTGGGGCTTCGTGGATTACAATGGCAGATACAGGATCAACCCCCAGTATGAGGATGCAAAACAGTTCAGTGAAAAGCTCGCTGCCGTGAAAGAAAACGGCAAATGGGGATATATCGACCCGAAAGGGGGCGATGTGATCGCCCATCAGTTCGATGAGGCGGCTGACTTCTCAGACGGCTATGCGCTGGTAAAGAAAGATGACCTGGTGTTTTATATCAACACGGAAGGCAAAAAAGCCCTTGAAGTAAGCGTGAAATCCGCCGGGGCGGCTGCGGCCGAGACTGAAGCGCTTCGTTCGGCAAAGGCCCGATCTGATGCCATCGATATCGGCAGCGGGGACAATGCAAGCAGAATCGGCCAGTACCTTTTCTATGAGTGCGAAGGAAGGTATCTTTATATGTGCAGTCTTGACGACAACGGGTGGCCAACTGCATGCAAGACACTCACAATGCTGAGCGAGCGTCCCTTCGGGGAAATGACATGCCAGTATGATGATTCCATGTTCGTGCTGGACAATACCGGAAACGGAAAATGCGTTTTAAAGGAATACTCCAGCACCGATGATTTCAAGAGTTTCAAAAGTATTTCTTTTCTGGACAGCGATCCGGCTGAAAATCTTAAAATATGTCCTGTAGTAGATGAAAACTTCATTTACGTTCTGTCGGTAAAGGACAGGAAGTCGGTCAGGTTCTGGAAATATTCACGAACAGGCGGCGGAGCATCAGCCGTCCCCGGCGGTGAAATATCGGTAAACGGACATATATATGATGTCAGGGTCAGAAGGATACCGGATACCAACAGTGCGGCTGTATTCATAAGGAGCTCGAATATAGACCCTGTTGACAGGAAAACAAAGGAGGGACGGAAAAAATATGACTACGAGTATGCGGCGCTGAACTGTTATGTAATCAATCTTGACACGATGAAAAACAGCGCGCTTGCACGCAGGGATAAAGTTCAGGCTGACAGGATATCATCCAAAGGATACTTCGATGACAAATGGATGAGCGATGTCTGCCATGCGGCGATAGACGGCAAGCTGGGTTTTATTGCCGGTTTCGCCTCCAATGAATATAAAATGTCCCCTGCTCATGATATTTTTTTCATACCTCTATATGCCGAAGACGAAAATCTGGAAAATTTTTATTTCACCAGCGGCTCGATTGAAAGCGTAAAGAAAAAATTCGACATATCCCGTCTGCCTTCGCTCATGTACCACAACATCGGGTTCACGCCCGCCAAAAAATTCGACGCGGGATTTGTGGATGAGCTGCGTTATCTGGACAGATACTGGTACGGTCACGGTCCGGACTGGAAAATGATGACCGATTCGGGGCTGAAATTCATTTCATCGATGGAAGAGGACAAAAATTACAAGACATTCAGCCTGGGCAGATTCAGGCCTGTAGGAGTCGTCTTCGGGGTTCCGCCGAGGTATGACGACAAAACGACGGGCGCGAGCAGGTTCACCCTAGCCACTGCATCGAGCGATGCAAGCAGCATGATTTACGCGACAACGTTCGGTACGGCGTCAACCACGAACAAGGAATGGAAAACCATAAACAAGAGCTTTACAAAATCGAACGAGTTCTCAAACAGTGTGATCAAGAGCCAGACAAAACAGATAGACCTGTACGCCTCGCAGACGGTTTCCATAGAGTCTTACGGCAAAATGAGCGCATGGGTCATCGGCGCGCCTACTTATATCAACTATTATCTTTACGAAACAAGGAATCATGTTTCCGGAGAACCGCTCAAGGTGATGTCGCAGAAGGGGCCGCTGGATTTCTTAAGCTATTCGGCGCTCCCTGTCGTGCTTCAGGCGGACACGAACAAATATTCCTATATGTGCTACGATATCAGCAAACCGGACAGTCCTGATGCGGTTTTCGGCGGTCTTGACCCGGGCTGGAATGAGGTCGTAAAAGGCCTGCCTACATTTTTCGCGAACGACGATATCGGAAAATGGGTAAAGGATGACAGGGGCGAACTCTGGCGACAGAACGCGCTGTCCGGCAATAAATATGATGTCAAAGTGATAAAGATCAACACTTCCACAAGCGACACCGACAGATTCGCTATAACGGATGCCAGGAGAACGATTGAGAGCAGAAGCAAAAAGGTAAGGCTGAAGCTCCCGTTCGTCAAAGAGCGCTTTGTTAATGTCACGAACTCGACAAACGCGACTCTGTCGGAAAAGAACGAATGGATATGGGATTATCAGATGATTAGATACAAGGACATAGACTATCCTAAGCAGATAACGGACACGATTTACCTCTTCCTGCCGAAGGAGGGCGCTACGGCAGCCGACTTGCCCTGGAGTTCGGACTTCATGAAGGAAAACAACATAGTTACCTTCGCCATATGTTACGGGGTGAATTACGGGATCATGAAGGATGCTGAGATTAATGCGGTAAAATGATAAAAATGAATATTACCTCTATTTTGCCGCTCATTTAAAAGTCTGGTGGGTCGTACCGGGATTGAACCAGTGACTTCTACCGTGTGAAGGTGGGGCTCTCCTGCTGAGCTAACGACCCGTTTACGGTTCTTTGTGTTTAATCAGGACAACTTTTTTTATCAAAGATATTCTGGCCGATGAACTTTTAGCTGATAAGCTGAAAGAGTTCAAAATAGCTTTTTTACGAGCTTGGCAGTTCATCAACCCGACTTGAACATTTATAGTATGATAGCATGCTGCACCGAAATATTTTTTTCAGAGTAACCTCTATGCATAAATGGCATCATCTTTTTAATGCATCAATGCGAGACTTGCAAACAATGCGCTTCCGCAATTCCAATTCCCATTGGCAATGCCCAATTCAAGTGATTATAATACGGCAATCTTTCTTGAATTCGCATCCATGGTTATTTCATGACGAGGAGCTTGTATGGCTGAAACCAGATCTTTGATCAGAGTGAATGCAAATGAAATTCTTGATGAGATCGATCCGCGTATTTACGGCCAGAATATAGAACACATGGGCAGGCAGGTGCTGGGGGGCATTCTCGCCGAAACCGGATCAGGTGCCCCTGTTGATTCGAAAGGGTTTCGCCTCGATGCGCTGGAATCGGCAAAAGACCTTAACCCATCCCTTCTACGATGGCCCGGCGGATGCTTCGCGGATTCATATCGCTGGAGAGACGGCATAGGCGAAAACCGCCCTGTTGTAAAAAACCGCATGTGGGGAAGACTCCCGGCCCAGTATTTCTTCGGCAATCCCCCTTTTCCAGTTGGCCCTGTTGAAGACAACCGCCTGGGAACCGATGAATTCATGAATCTCTGCCGTGAAACAGGAGCGGAACCGAGCATAACAGCAAGCCTGGGACGGGACGATCCCGGCGAGGCGGCGGCATGGATAGGCTACATAAAAGACAAATACGGGGCCGGATCGGTCCCGGCGTGGAGCGTGGGAAACGAGCAGTGGAATCCGGTTGAGCCGGGGGGCTGCGCATTCAGGCCCAAAAAATACGTCGAGCGATTTCACAGGTTCGCTGATAAAATGAGAAAGGCCGATCCTGATATAAAGCTTATCGCCTGCGGGGGCGACGTTCTTATCTTCCCGGGCTGGAACAGGGAAATCGTGGGCGGAATAGGCGAAAACATGGATTATATTTCCATGCATCTGTATACGCCCGCCGGGATACCTTTTGTATCTCGCATCAACGACTCCGCCGGACATTACTATGCCGTAGCCGCATCAGGGCTTGCCATTCAGGAACAGATACTCAGAATAGAAGAGCTTGCCGATAAGCTAACCGGCAAAACAATCCCCGTTTCTTTTGACGAATGGAATATCCTGGGGCCCCTGCGCAGTTTCATCAATCCCTGGCGGTCAATGAGGGAGGCCGTAGGCGCCGCCGGAATTATTCACGAGTTTCACCGTCAGGCAAAATATGTGAAAATAGCCGCAATGTTCGCAATGCTCAACGCGGCGAGCCCTCCCATAATAACGACAAGGGACCGGATGGTCCGCACGCCCGTCTTTCATATTCTCAAGATGTACAGACAATTTACAGGGAAGTTCAGCGTGCGCAGCGAGACCATATGTCCAACGATAGACATTCCGAAGCTTATAAACCTGCCTGAGCAGAAATCATTTCCTCTTCTTGATGTCAGCGCCTCCATAAACGGCAGCCGTTTAACCGTATTCGTAATAAACCGCGACCATGAAAAGAGCCATGAAGCCGGACTCGAAATTTCCGGGGCATGCTTTTCAGGAACAGCTCATGTTCATACTGTCGCGGCGCCAGGTTATCTTTCCCGGAATTTCGAGAATAAGCCTGAAACCGTCTGCGGGAAAACGACAGAGGTCGAACTGAACGGACGCCTTGTCTTTCCCCCCTGTTCTGTCACTGCCGCTATAATGACAAGGACTGATTGAACTTTGCCGGGGCAGTAAGAAAATAATAAGGAGATTTTCTATACGGGCCTGCTTGAGCTTACACAAAAGGCCGGCATTGTTTTTGCCGATGATGTTTTAATAATTGAAAATTGTACTTAAAGATGAAAGCCCTGCATCGCTTGTATATGATACTCTTGACCCTATCATAAAAAGCGCCGTCTTTTCGATAAAGGAAACCTGCCTGTCTGTCAGGATACAAAAGCGAATGTATAATAAAAAAGTAATTTGAGTCATCAGGACCTCTGACAGCAGAGACCGGTTAATGACACATGATTCCCGGATTCAAGAATACATACGGGGATGGCAAACAATATCCCTATCAGGATGAAAAGAATTTCCCATCGGAAAAACATTTTCCCTCAACCATCCACCAATCCTTCGAATAAACAACAAGTTAAGGATACCATCTTATGGCACAGTGCATGCATTAATATATTCCATACAAGTCATCTGGTGGATGCAACATTATGAGGAAAGGTTTGAATGGCCTGACAAAAACATTGTCAGGCCATTCGCCTATGTGTAGATGATCATAATATCTTTAATTTATCATGTCTGGAGGTGCACTTATGAGTAAGGTTATTCTGCCGGCGGCAATAGTTCTGTTAATCTTTTTCTCGGGGTGTAATGACACCTTTGTGAAACCATGGCCCCAGAGTGCAGTTGAGACCCGGGATTATGACGAGTCAGTGCCGGGCGGTTTGTTGCGTGACAAGGCTGTCCAGTTTGATGCCTGGCATCTCCAGTGGCATCAGCCTTATTACGGAGGGACCGTGGAAGTTTATTTTGCCGACGATGCAAGGACTGTGATGAGCGGAGTCGGCGGTTATGGTGACAGCTGCATATGGACCGGGACATACCTTGGCAGCCAGGCCATGCGCTACTATGTTACCGGCGATCTTGAAGCAAAGGAAAACGCCATACGTATGGTTGATACGCTTGACGGTTATCTGCATGTTACCGGCAAGGAAGGTTTTATCGCCCGCTACCATGCCCCGCAGGCTTCACTTGCGTACAGGGGCGACGCGGCATGCGACAGCAGCGACAGCTGCCACCGCATCGAAACCGGCACCTATGCCGGAGATTTCTGGGAAGGCAACACAAGCCGCGACCAGTATACGGGCTGGTTTTTCGGTATGGCGCTGGCCTACGACCTGATTGACGACGATGCCGTAAAGTTAAAAATCCGGGCCGATGTCAAAGAGGTTGTTACGGCGCTCATGGACAACAGCTGGAATATCACGGCCCAGGACGGCAAGCCCAGCAAGACGGCTCCCCAGGTGATCGCCACGATGAAGATGAACTTCCTTCTGATAGGCTATCACATGACCGGGGATGCCCGCATGCTCGAGCAGCTCAAGATCATGCTGCTGAACGCCAACCGTACGAGCCTTTTCGTGTCCGACATCAACTATTTCAACCGCTACCTTGAATATTACGGCAACAACCTTGCACACACCAACTGGTACAATCTCCTCAGGCTCGGCAGGGTTTATTTCGGCGAGGACGACTACAACTGGCTTGTCAGCGAATTCAACAAATCGGTTCATACCTTTACAAGGCTGTCCCATAACGCATGGTTCAACGGTATCTACATGAGCCAGGGCGGGTGGATAAACGATATGTCTCCCGCGGATCAGTATTATTCACAGCTTGTAGAAGACCTAACCGAATTCAGAAATGCGCCCAATGGAGAATATTACCTGCCTGACCGTGACCCGTCGACCTATACGATCGACCCCCAGTCGGTTAAGCTTCACAACCTCTTCGAGGCGCTTAATGTGGATGACATATGGAAGCCGATCAACGCACAGGCGCTTGAGGCATTCCCGGTTCCGCTGCAGTGCCCTTCCGATTTCCTGTGGCAGCGCAACCCGTTTGTCATAACGGCATGCGGCAGCGACAATCCCAGGCATGTAAACCCTGGCGTCGACTACCTTGCCGCATACTGGCTGGCCAGCTATCACAAGCTCCTGGACAAGACAATGTAAATGGCGCGCTGGCAATGGGCTCTCCCTGAAGAAAGCCCATTGCCGCCATTATTATAAACAGATACCCGGAATTGCCCATAGTCATTAACCGAACGATCTCCCGCCACAAATAAATATTTTCTTTTAATGCCTACTTGGCATTGATATTGGATTTCTTATCTATTAGAATCGCTTCTTCATATAAAACCGATAAAAAATGGGAGGAAAACATGGATTTTGAACTTTCGGAAGAAATGAGGATGTTGTCGGACATGGCCTACAAGTTTGCCGTAAATGAAATCGGTCCGATATCGGAAGAGGCCGACAAGCTGGAGAAGTATACGCCGGACATCAGGAAAAAAGCGGCTGAAAACGGTCTGGTCGGCAGCTGGATACCTGAGGAATACGGCGGAGCTGGCGTCGGTTTCCTGGGAAACACCATCATCACCGAGCAGCTGTCACGGGTTGACATGGGGATCGGGCTCAATGTCATCGCCGCGACCTTCGGGTGCGAAAACCTTTTTTATTACGGTTCCGAAGAACAGAAGCAGAAATACCTGCCCCCCGTATGTGCGGGAGATTCCGTATGCGCAGGCGCATACACCGAACCCAATGCCGGCACCGATGTTGCAGGATACAGGACCAGGGCGGTTGCAGACGGGGATGATTATCTCATCACCGGAAACAAGATGTTCATAACAAACGGCACGGTCTGCGATTTCATGGTGGTCCAGGCGATTACAGACCCTGACGAAAAGATACATAAAGGTTTCAGCCAGTTTGTCGTGCCTGCAAAGGAACCGGGAATAACTTCAACAAAGATCAAGGGCAAGCTTGGAATCCGCGCCAGTGACACGGCCGAGATCGCTTTCGACGGCGTCCGTGTGCCGAAGGAGAATATGATAGGCAAGAAAGGGGCCGGCTTCTACCAGCTCATGCATTTCTTTGATACCACCCGTATATTCGTTGCAGCCCAGGGTACGGGCATTTCACAGGCATGCCTTGACGAGTCCGTGAAATACTGCAAGGAAAGGACTGTTTTCGGCAAGCCCCTCGGGTCTTTTCAGATAAGTATGCAGAAGCTTGCCGAGATGTGGATCAGGATAGAGGCCCTGAGGACCATGACATATAAGGGCGCCGTATCCCTGGACAGCAAGAAACCCGACTATCATATTTCCGCAATGGCCAAATTTTTTGCCGGACAGACGGCTGTTTTCTGCGCAAACCTGGCGGTCGAGCTTCACGGCGGCTATGGTTATATTGAGGAATACAAGGTTCAGAAATGGTATCGCGACGCAAAGATACTCGAACTCTACGAAGGGACGAAGGAAGCGGAGATCATGACACTGGGGAAAGTGCTTCTTTCGAAATAGCCGGTTTTATTCTAAAGCAGGGGCCGCACTTTATTGACTGAAGTGCGGCCTTTTTATTTGTCTGCCGGAAATAAAACTCTACTCTGAACTGTTCTTGTTTTTCGAATCATCATCGATAACGGCATTCTTATCGACATCCTTCTGTGTATCTTCGTCGTCATCGATAACGGCATTCTTGTCAATATCCTTCTGGGCTCCCTTGTCTTCATCGTCGATAACCGACTCCTTGTCTTCATCCGAACCGCCCGCACACATGATTATTTTTGCATTGGCCGGAGAACCGTCCTGATAAGACGAAGATGCAAGAACCTTCGAACCCGCAATAAAGACGACCGCACAACATATCGTCAGAAGCAGCAGTTTTATCCCGTATTTTATCAACATTACCCACCTCCTTACGGCAAACAGACCCTTTTAAACAATCTGTTACCCGCTTATTCTTATCGGCAAAAAATACCTTTTCAAGCAGGTTTTTTTCTGTTCCCTAATCTTTGAGCCCCTTTTTCTTCCAGATGAAAAATATACTGGGATAGATAAGCAGCTCGAGCAGCGTCGATGTAATGACGCCTCCGACCATTGGCGCTGCAATACGCTTCATGATGTCCGAGCCTGCCCCGTGGCTGAACATAATCGGGATAAGCCCTGCAAGGATGACGCTTACGGTCATTATTTTAGGGCGTATGCGCTTGACCGCGCCTTCCATTATCGAGGCCTTTAAATCAACTGTCGATTCCATGCGTTTGGATGTTCTATATTTTTCATAGGCAAGGCTGAGGTATAAAAGCATGACCACGCCCGTCTCCGCATCAAGCCCCGCAAGCGCAATGATGCCCACCCATACCGCGATACTCAGGTTGTACCCCATGATATAAAGAAACCAGAATGAGCCTACCAGAGAAAACGGCACTGCAAGAAGCACGATCGCCGTTTTCGTAACAGAGCGGGTGTTCATGTAGATAAGGACGAATATGATGAAAAGAGTAAGCGGGATGACCAGCATGAGCCTTTCCTGCGTCTTCAGGAGATATTCGTATTCCCCGCTCCACTCAAGCCGGTAGCCGGAAGGGATTTTCACCGTTGAAGCAGCCTTCTTGGCCTCGTTAACGAAATCCCCGATGTCCTTGCCCGAAAAGTCAATATAAACATAGGAATTGAGCAGACCCTTTTCGCTTTTTATCATGGTGGGGCCCCGGACAATCCTTACATCCGCAAGCTCTGAAAGCGGAATCCATGCGATCTGCCCTGCGGCAGCGCCAACGGCCTGAGCCCCCATGCCGGAACCGCCCATACCGTTTCCCGCAGCGTCTGCCTGAACAGGCACCTCAATATTTTTCATTTTCCCGATATCGTTTCTGAGTTCCCTGGCATAGCGGACGTTAACCGGATAGCGCTCCCTGCCCTCGACCGTTGTGGTGATGTTCATGCCGCCTATTGCGGCTTCCACCACTGACTGGACATCCTCCACGCTCAGGCCGTATCGCGCGGCGGCATCCCTGTTTATTTCAAAATCAATATAATAGCCCGTCGTGACACGCTCGGAATAGACGCTCCTTATACCGGGAACCTTTTTAACCGCATTTTCAAGTTCAAGCCCGATCCTGTCAATAACACCAAGGTCAGGGCCCATTACCTTTATGCCCACCGGGGTCCTGATGCCTGTAGCCAGCATGTCGATCCTGGCCTTTATCGGCATGGTGAAGGAATTGGCCACACCCGGGATGCTCAGCCTGTCATTAAGCTCATCCTTGATGTCGTCTGTCGTTACGCCCTTTCTCCATTTATCTTCGGGTTTGAGATTGATAACCGTCTCGAACATCTCAAGCGGCGCAGGGTCGGTTGCGGTTTCCGCCCGGCCCGCCTTGCCGAATACCGATTCCACTTCCGGGACCTGCATGATTAACCGGTCCTGGAGGTTCAGAAGTTTCTGAACCTCGCTGATGGAGGCAGCCGGAACGGTCACCGGCATGTAGAAAAGCGTGCCTTCATTGAGCGGAGGCATGAATTCGCTGCCCAGTTTTTTTATCGGGTAAACCGTAGCCGCCATAATGATTATTGAAAGCCCGATCACAACCCAGGTATGTTTAAGCGCCAGAGACGCGACAGGCCTGTATATCCACCTGAGGAACATGCTTATGGGGTTTCTGTCCTCATGCCTGACTCTGCCCCTGATAAGCATGGTCATGAGCACAGGGGTAAGGGTAACGGCAAGCAGAGATGAAAACAGCATGGCAAAGGTCTTAGTGAATGCAAGCGGCTTGAAAAGCCTTCCGGCCTGTTCCTCGAGGGTGAAAACGGGAAGGAATCCGACCGTTATGACAAGCAGCGAGAAGAACAAGGACGGCCCCACTTCCTTTGCCGCCTCCAATATGGCGTCAAATCTTGTCCCTGACCGGTTTTCCTCCCATTCCTCCAGTTTCTTGTGGGCGTTCTCCACCATTATTATCGAGGCGTCGACCATTGCGCCTATGGCTATCGCGATACCGCTCAGACTCATGATGTTCGATGTAATGCCAAGATAGTACATGCAGACAAAAGACATGATTATGGCAACAGGGAGCGTGAGGATTACGACAAAGGCGCTTGGCAGGTGGAAGAGGAATATAAGGCAGACAACGCTGACGGCAACGGCAAGTTTGATTATCTCATCCCTGAGTGTTGCGATGCTCCGCTTTATAAGATCGGAACGGTCATAGGTGACGACGATTTTCACCCCTTTCGGCAGGGATGGACCTATATCGTTTTTTATCTTTTCCTTTACACGCTCAATCACATTGAGCACGTTCTCCCCGAAGCGTACTATAACTATTCCGCCTGCGACCTCGCCTCTGCCGTTCAGGTCTGCAAGCCCCCGCCTTATTTCCGGCCCCAACTCAATTAAAGCGACATCTTTAAGGATGACAGGAGTTCCCCTGCCGTTATTGGAGACGGCAATATTTTCGATATCCGAGAGGTTCTTTATGTAGCCCCGGCCCCGTATCATGTATTCGGTGCCGGACATCTCAAGCACACGGCCTTCAACATCCAGATTGCTCTTTTTCACCGCCTCTATAACCTTCATGAGCGGGATATTATAGGACCTGAGTTTTACCGGGTCGATATTTACCTGATACTGTTTGACGAACCCCCCGACGGACGCAACCTGGGAAACACCCTGCACGCTTTCAAGCGCCAGTTTTACGGTGTAATCCTCGATCGAGCGAAGCTGGGAAAGATCATGGCCGCCCTTTTCATCGACAATGGCGTAGGAAAAACCCCATCCGAGGCTTGTGGCGTCAGGACCGAGGACCGGGTTCACCCCCTGGGGTATCTTATTCTTAACGGCCTCAATGTATTCGATTATCCGGCTTCGTGCCCAGTATATGTCGGTACCTTCATCGAATATGACATAGATGAAAGAGCTGCCGAGGAATGAGAATCCCCTTACGGCCTGCACCTTAGGGGCGGCAAGCAGAGTGGTCGATATCGGATAGGTTATCTGGTTCTCAACAAGATCAGGGCTCCGGCCCGGCCATTCTGTATAAATAATCACCTGGGTGTCGCTCAGGTCCGGTATTGCGTCAAGCGGCGTCCTCTTCAGGGCCCAGACCCCCCAGACGACGGCAAATACCGTTATCAGTATAACGAAGAAACGGTTACGGGCGCTGAGGCCTATTATCTTTTCAATCACCGTCTTTCTCCCTTAATAAAGATTGACTTAATGCGTGAACACGTCTTTATTCTCATATGGTTTCCATAATAATTTATCCGATTGGAGGATCTGATGAATGAATTAATTGCCAGACTGATCAAAGACGGCCCGGTTCTGACAGACGGGTCATGGGGTTCGCAGATGCTGAAACGGGGCCTGAAAGCAGGTGCTGCCCCGGATTCATGGAATCTTACCGATCCCGATAAAGTCGAGGAAATAGCCCGGGAGTACGTCGATGCAGGCAGCCGCATAATCCTTACAAACACGTTCGGAGCCAACCGCTTTGTGCTGGGCAAATTCGGCATGGCCGAACAAGCGGTTGAACTGAACAAGCGGGGCGTCGAGATATCGAAAAAGGCGGCCGGAGGAAAGGCGTATGTCTTTGCCTCGATAGGACCGAGCGGAAAACTGCTCATAACAAAGGATGTTACGGAAGATGACTTGAAAGGGGCCTTTGAAGAACAGGCGCAGGCCATTTCCGCCGCCGGTGCGGACGCCATTGTCGTTGAGACCATGATGGATTTGAATGAGGCCAGGATAGCCGCTGCTGCCGCAAAAAAGACCGGCCTGCCGGTTATCGCCTGCCTGGTCTTTGATGCGGGTAAAAACAAGGACCGCACCATGATAGGGAACACGCCCGAGCAGGCGGTTGAAGTCTTAACCGGGGTCGGGATTGACGGCATAGGTGCAAACTGCGGGCAGGGTATCGAGGGTTTTATTCCGATCTGCAAACGCATGCGCTCGGTCACCGACCTTCCTCTCTGGATGAAACCCAATGCAGGCTCACCCGAAATTGTTGACGGGCAGACCGTGTACAGCACGTCTGCACAGGATTTCGCCCGCCATGTCCCTCTTCTCGTCGAGGCAGGCGCCAATTTCATCGGCGGCTGCTGCGGGACAGACAAGGAATTCATTATACAGACAGGAAACGCTCTGAAAAGAACATAACGGCCGCTGCTTCAGGCTACTTCCGGTCATGAAGGGTGACCCCCTTTAGCTGGGCCTCGGAATCGATGAGGAATGTAGCTGTTGCCGCAACCTTTTCACCGGCTTTGACGCCTGAGAGTATTTCCCTCAGGCCTCCTGCCGAGATTCCCGCCTTTACCTCCCTGGGCTCGAATGTCCCGTCACCCCTGTCGACATAGACCACCTGCCTCAGGCCGGTATCGATTACGGCGTCAACAGGCACGGCCAGCCTCCTGCCAAGGCTTGCCGAGGAAGTCATCGTTGCATACATCTGCGGTTTTAATAAGCCGCCCGGATTGTTCAGCGTGCCCCTTATCCGCACGGTCCTGGTGGAACCGCTCATCACCGGATAGATATAATCAACTTTGGAACTGAAGGATTTTCCCGGGAGGCCTTCAAAAATAATTTTAACAGACATACCCCCCTTGATCTGCAGCATATCGGCTTCGGGAACTTCGGCCACAACCCATACCCTTGACAGGTCAGCCACATCGAAAAGGGGCTCACCGGGCATAACCCGCATGCCCCTTGAAGCATAACGCTTCAGGACAATGCCGGACACCGGGCTTGTTATGGTTAGGGCCCTTACGGGTTTGCCTGTCTGCTCGATTCTTCCGATCTGCTCATCGCTTATATCCCAGAGGCTCAAGCGTTTTCTGGATGCGGCAATAAGATTCTCTGTATCCTTGTCAACCATCTTTGAGAGTTCCGTCGAATCCTTTCTTGAGGCAAAGGCCTTCAGGCTCAAAAGCTCCTTCTGAGCGCTTAAAAGCTCCGGGCTGTATATATCAATGAGGGGCTCCCCCTTGTTCACAGGCCTGCCCTCGTAATCCACGTAAAGCCTTTCGATCCATCCTTCAAGTTTTGCATTAATGGTGGATATGCGCTGCTCGTCATATTCAACTCGGCCTGCAAACCTTAATTCCGAACGCATGTCTGCATATGTGACCGGTACTGTCCTGACGCCGATCATCCTTTGCGCATCATCTGAGACATCGACTGACGGGGCATTTTCTCTCAGCGGTGCTGCGGCCGTTTGTGGCATCTGTGCCTGTGTTTGCGTCCTGTTTCTGCCAAAAAAATAAAAGGACAAACCGGAAGCAACAATGATAACCAGGACAGAAACGACAATAGCGGCAATCCTATTTCTATTCATCTTGCACCTTCGGCATCGAGTATGCCTGTAACTGAATTTATCCTGGCTATCGCCTTTTCCCGGTTAGCGAACTGCTGGTAATAAGAAAGTTCAAACTCAAGCGGCTGCTTGAGCCTGGAAATCATCTGCATGGAGTTCGATTTTCCGGATGCAAACCTTGCCAGAACAGAATCGATATCCTGCTTTGTTTTTGGAATGAGGGCCTTTTTGTAAATCTCCATAAGCCTGTCCGCTGTTCTTATCATGGAATAGTTATCCCTTATGAGTGAAACCGCCATCAGCCTTGCTCCTTCCATTTCCCTTTCAGCGGCAGCCCTGACGAGACCGGCGCCCTCAATCTGGTTCTTCTGCTTGTTTGCATAGAAGACCGGGATGGGCAGGCTCGCTGTAAGGCTCCACATGTCGTCGAATCCTCCTCCCTTGTTCATGTATGAGGCGTTCAGTGTGACATCGGGCAAGGCATCTTTTTCCGCAATTTGAAGTGTCCGGGTCTGCGCCTCGATCATGTTTTTCTGCATCATGATATCGGGCGAGGCCTCTTCCGCCCTCTTTATCAGATCATCGAGACTATAGGGAAAAGGTGTGGCCTGATATTCGGCATTCATATCAAATGAGAGATTTGTCTGTGTGCCCGTCTCGCTGCTAAGCATTGCGTTAAGCGCTTCCACCTTCTGCTTCGCCATTTCCTGGCGTTCGAGGATCATATACTTTTCCGATTGGGCCATTATAACATCTTCCTGAGATGCCATGTTTGAGGCGTACATTGAAAGGGTGGCCTGCTCCAGTTTGACGTTGATCTCATTTTTCAATGAAAGGACGTACTGCTCACGGCATGCATACATGATATCGTAATACTGCTCGGTCACGGCAAGCTCCGTCTTTCTTCCAAGGGAATCGGCGGAAGACTTGAGCACCCTGGCCTCATAATCGGCCGCCTCGCCGGCAAGCCTGCGCTTGCCCGGATAAAGGAACATCTGAGAAGCCGTAAACATTAATTGGGAATCGTTCATTTCGCCGTAGGTTATCTTGTTAAAACCCGCATTCTGATACCCGAACATAAGCATCGGATCAGGAAGAGACTCTTTCACTGCCACTATTTTAAAGGCTGCATCCGATTTCTGTGTTGCTGCAATCAATTGCGGATTGTTTTTAAGGGCATCTGCTATAAGCCCTTCAAGCCGGGCGTCCCGGGCTTGAAGGGGCAGGGCTACAAGAACAGACAAAAAGGCCAGCAGCGTCATAAAGGCGGCCTTGCGCATGTTACGGCCCTCTTATCTTACATCTATGTTAAGCTTGGTTTTCCCTTTCTTGCCGGCGGATTCAACCATCACTTCAACAGACCAAGCCCCGGGCATTGAAAAATTGAGCTTGCCAGAGAACTTACCGTCCTTTCCGGCAAGGGCCGTTTTGTAATTCATGGCCGGCATGCCGGGCATGGCGGGCATTCCATAATCTACATTCACCTTTGCATCCTTTAGGGGCTTACCCGCGCCGTCCCATACAATGATGCTGATGTTGTTATCCCCGGTGGCCGGAGGATTCTTCTCCAGTGTTATATTCAGTTTGAAAGGACCTGCCTGTTTGCTCGCTTCGTAACCCTTTGCATAAGCGGCAGAAGCCGCCAGCATTATCATCATTATTGCCAGAACCGTTTTTTTCATTTGATCCTCCCTTTTCTTTATAACTTTTATAGTAGGGCCAATTCCCGTTAAAACAAGGTCATTCCCGGAATGCACCATTTTACCGTACAGCCTTTACATTTTGATGTCATCTTATACTCCTTATAAGGCTGCTGAGTTCGCAGGCCGCTTCATAAGGGTCAGGAGCCGCGCAGATGGCCGAGACGACCGCAATGGAATCGGCGCCCGCCCTGATCACATCAGCGGCATTTCTAATATTTATCCCTCCTATTGCCACAAGCTTATGCCTTGAATATGCCTTGATCCGGGAGAGCCCGGCAAGTCCCCAGGCGCCTTTCGTATCCGTTTTGGTGGGCGTATCAAAGACAGGGCTCACCCCGAGATAGTCTGCATCGAGACCCTGGGCATTTTCCACATCCTCCCATGTCTCAACGGAAAGGCCTACAACGGCCTTTTTTCCGAGGAGCTTCCTGACTTCAGCAAAGGGCATATCTGACTGCCCTATGTGCACGCCATCGGCGCCTGAGGCCAGGGCCACCTCCACACTGTCATTTATGATCAGAGGGACGTTGAAAGGTTTTATAAGCTTCTTTATCCTTTTTGCCTGTTCCGTAAACAGGTCCAAGGGCATATCCTTTTCTCTGACCTGTACACAGGAAACCCCGCCCCTTACGGCCGAAAATACGACCTCTTCGAGGGGCCTGTCACCGCATAATCCACGGTCTGTAACAAGATATAATCCCTGCATGTCAGTATTCAATTTTCAGGCGCTGACTTATACCGTCAATAGACAGATTATAGAGGGCATCATATAACCCGACCTGCAATGTTCCCGGTCCTGATGCACGCTCTGCCGCCATTTCGCCTGCAATGCCCATCACCGCCATGGCATGCGCGGCAGCCTGTGTGCGATCTTCATTTACCGCGGCAAAAGCCCCGCAAAGAGCCGTTGCCGTACAGCCGAGGCCGGTCACTCTTGTCATCATCGGATGGCCGTTTCTGACTTTTATTATACGCCCGGTACCGATTATGTAATCCGTTTCCCCGCTTATGCAAACAACCGAGCCATAGGTCTCATTGATCCCCCTACCCGCTGAAACGGCATCATGAGAGGCTTCCGTGCTGTCCACACCTTTTGTTTTGCCGGTGTTCTCGAAAACCGACATGATCTCGGAGGCATTGCCCCTTATAAGACAGGGCCTGAAGGTCCTGATAAATTCCCGGGCCGTTTCTGTCCTGAAACCGGTGGCCCCGGCACCGACAGGATCCAGGATAACCGGAATGCCGCGGGCATTCGCCCTTTCCGCTGCCTTGAACATGGCCTTTATCCAATCCCTGCTCAGCGTGCCTATGTTGACAACCAGGGCAGATGCGATATTGACCATTTCTTCCATTTCTTCCACTGCATGCGCCATTACAGGCGAAGCCCCGATGGCAAGAAGCGCATTGGCCGTGCTGTTCATAACAACATAGTTGGTTATGTTATGAACAACCGGCGAGGCTTTTCTTATGCTTTGAACCGATTCCCATACATCCATCACCTCATATCCAGGCATCACCGACTCCTATGATAAATATTCACGTACTGTTTAAACATCACGTATTCTGGAACAGCCAGGTCGAAAGATAGCGCTCGCCCGTATCAGGCAGCAGGACGACAATGGTTTTCCCTTTTGCCTCGGGTCTTGCGGCAATCTGAAGGCCGGCCCACAACGCTGCGCCGCCTGAGATTCCTGCAAGTATGCCCTCTTCTTTTGCAAGTTCCCTTGCTGTTTTTCCGGCATCCTCATGGGAGGCGGTAATGATTTCATCGATTATGCCCATATTGAGCACATCAGGCACAAAACCTGCGCCGATCCCCTGAATTTTATGAGGGCCGGGCTTGCCGCCTGAAAGAACAGGCGAATCCTTGGGCTCGACCCCGATTATTTTAACAAGGGGCTGCTTACCTTTAAGGACTTCGCCCACCCCGGTAATGGTTCCGCCGGTTCCGATGCCCGCAACAAAATAGTCAACCTTGCCTTTTGTGTCGGATATTATCTCGACGGCAGTCGTCTTCCTGTGAATTTCAGGATTTGCCGGATTCTTGAACTGCTGGGGTATGAAGCTGTCCGGGATTTCCGCCAAGAGTTCTTCCGCCTTCTGCACCGCGCCCGGCATCCCCTTGGCCCCTTCAGTCAGCACGATTTCGGCCCCCAGTATAGCCACCAGCTGCCTCCGCTCCATACTCATGGTTTCCGGCATGGTGAGTATCAGCCTGTAGCCCCGGGCCGCACATACGAAAGCGAGCCCTATGCCTGTATTGCCGCTCGTGGGTTCGATGATTACGGTCCCCTGCTTGATGAGCCCTTTTTTCTCGGCATCGTCAATCATGGCGACGGCAAGTCTGTCCTTGACACTGGAAAGAGGGTTGAATGACTCCACCTTCACAAGGATCTTCGCGCCAAGACCTTTCGCCATCCTGTTGATACGTACAAGGGGCGTGTTCCCTACCGTCTTTGTTATGTCGCTGTAAATCATATCATCTCCTTTTATCTGTCCCCCTTTTTACGAAGGAGGACAACGGGAATCTTACCGTGCCTTTGCAAGGGCCTGATCAAAATCCGCAATTATATCGTCGATATTTTCTATGCCTATGGAGAGCCTTATGAAATCAGGCGTCACCCCTGTTGCAAGCTGTTCGTTTGCAGAAAGCTGCTGATGCGTTGTCGTCGCGGGATGAATGGCCAGGGTCTTTGCATCGCCTATGTTAGCGAGGTGGCTTGTCAGTTCAAGCGAGTTGATAAACCCCCTGCCTGCGTCGATTCCCCCTTTTATGCCAAAACCTATAATAGCCCCGGCGCCCTTGCCCAGGTATTTATCAGCCCTTCTTTTTTCGCTGCTCCCTTCAAGACCGGGATAGTTGACCCACCCGACTTTGGGATGCTTGTTCAGGAATTCGGCGGCCTTTAGGGCATTCGCAGAATGCCTTTCCATTCTCAGATGAAGCGTTTCGAGCCCCTGCAGAAGAAGGAAGGCATTAAACGGGCTCAGGGCCGGCCCCAGATCCCTGAGGAGAATGACGCGGGCCTTTGCAATATAGGCCTGCGCCCCCAGCGCTGCGTGAAAATCAAGTCCGTGATAGCTGTCATCGGGGCCTGCAATCAGCGGGAACTTGCCGTTTCCAAAATCAAATTTTCCGGAATCGACAATGATGCCGCCCATTGATGTACCGTGTCCGCCGATAAATTTGGTCGCCGAATAAACGGCTATATCGACCCCGAAATCAAAAGGCCTGAGTAGGTAAGGGCTCACAGTATTGTCCAGAACAAACGGTATGCCTGCTGCATGTGCGATGGCGGCTATGCCTTCAAGGTCTGCGACATCGAGTTTGGGATTTCCGATCGATTCTGCATAAACAGCCTTTGTCTTATCTGTTACCGCAGCCTTTATGGCGCCCAGGTCGTTCGATTTCATGAATCTGACCTTTATCCCGAACCTGGGAAACGTGTTGTGAAAAAGGTTATATGTCCCTCCGTAAAGGTTATCCGCAGATACGATCTCATCGCCTGAGCGGGCAATGTTCAGAAGGGCCAGTGTTATGGCGGATTGCCCGCTTGCAACGGCAAGAGAGGCTATGCCGCCGTCTATAAGCGCAATGCGCTTTTCGAGCACATCGGTGGTCGGATTCATAAGCCTTGTATAGATATTGCCGGATTCCTTGAGACCGAAAAGGTTTGCCGCATGATCCGTGTTCTTGAACTGATATGAAGTCGTCTGATAAATCGGCACGGCGCGCGAGCCTGTTGTCGGGTCCGGCTCCTGGCCTCCGTGCAGCAGCAGGGTTTCAATCTTGAGTTTATCGTCTATTTTACTCATTATAATCTCCTTATTAACATGTGGGGACATTGCCCGTTCAGTTGTCCGTTATTCTCTGTTCCCCGCTCAATATGTCGCCGCGCTGACCCATAAGCTTGCTCACAAGCGTTATATTGGTCACTCTGGCTAGCTTGACGGCCTGGTCGGTCGCGCTGCCGAGTGCGGCTATAACAGGGATTCTCGCCCTGAGCACCTTGGAGAATATCTCCGAGGATACCCTTCCGGTTGTCAGCAGGACCTTATCGGACATACATATTCCGGCGGCCAACGCAGCGCCTATGACCTTGTCGATTGCGTTGTGCCGTCCAATATCCTCCCTCACAATGAGTATCTCCCGGACTGATGCCATTGCCGCCCCATGGACCCCGCCGGTTTCACCGTGGGCAAGCGGGTTCTTTGCAAACTCCTTCATGAGCTCCAGCAGCTTTGAGGCCGGTATCGTAAAACCGTTTTCAAGCGGGGCCTTACCAAGCACATCCAGAGGGTTGTGAAAGATCACACCCTTGCCGCAGCCTGATGTGTAGATACGCTTAAAAATGAAGTCGTCAGGAATTCCGTCGATTGAAACAGACGTCCTGAACCTCTCCATATCGACTGAAATGGATTTTACATCCGAACGGTCTTGAATCAGCCCTGAGGTGAACAAAAACCCAACGGCCAGTTCATCAAGGTATGTGGGGCTCGCGAGGACTGTAGCAATCTCAGTGCCGTTGACTTCTATGGTAAACGGGACCTCGGAGCATACCGTTTTTTGGGCAGGGATAAGCCTGCCCTTTTCTATCTGTGTTATTTCAAAATTTTCCATGATCTACGCCCTGTATTCCAGCATCCTTCTCAGGCACTGTCTTGCCTTGAACATGGTTTCCTGTTCTATCCTGACCTCGAATGTCATTTCCTCCAGTGACCACAGTACTTTTTCCAGTGTTATTCTTTTCATGTTGGGGCACAATGCCTTTTCACTCGCCGGGATGAAGACTTTGCCGGGGTTTTCTTTTCTCAGTTTATGCAATATGCCGGTTTCGGTCGCCACAATGAAAACCTTATTGTTAGAGCCTGCTGCGAAAGTGCACATCGCCTCTGTCGAAAGCACCTTGTCGGCAAGCTCGCGAACAGCCCCCGGACATTCCGGATGCGCCATGACAAGGGCCTCTTTATGCTCGGCCTTCAGCCTTATTATGTCTTCCGGCAGGATCTTGACATGCGATGGGCAATACCCTTTCCAGATGATGAATTCCCTGCCAGCCTGCTGTGCCACATAATCGGCAAGGTGCATGTCGGGCACGAATATGACCTCATCATCATTTTTAAGCGCCCCGTTTACCATGGCCAGCGCATTTGCGGAGGTGCATGAAAGGTCGCATTCGGCCTTCACATCGGCAGTCGTGTTGACATAGCAGAGAACCTTCGCCCCGGGGTGCTCTTTTTTGAGCCTTTTTACATCCTCGGCGGTAACCATGTCCGCCATGGGACAGCCGGCATCCCTGTCGGGTATCAGCACCGTTTTTTGCGGAGAGAGAATCTTTGCGGTTTCGGCCATGAACCAGACCCCGCAGAACACTATCACTTTCGCGTCGGTGCCCGCGGCCTGAATGCTCAGCCCGAGCGAATCGCCGACGAAGTCGGCAATATCCTGCACCTCGGGCAGCTGATAATTATGTGCAAGGATCACCGCATTCTTGGTGCGCTTGAGCTTGTTTATCTTTTCTACAATATCCATGACGCTATTCCCTGGGATGCTTTTTCCTGTAATCCTCTATTGCGGCCTGGAGCGCCTCCTCGGCCAGCACTGAACAGTGCATCTTGATAGGCGGCAGGCCGCCCAGGGCCTCGGCAACGGCCTTGTTGGAAACCCCAAGCGCCTCATCGAGGGTCTTTCCCTTGACGAGTTCGGTCACCATCGAACTTGTAGCAATGGCCGCACCGCAGCCGAATGTCTTGAATTTCACGTCGGTTATCACATCGTTATCCACTTTCAGAGAAAGCTCCATGATATCTCCGCACTGGGGATTGCCGGCTGTACCTGTCGCGTCAGCATTTTCGACTTCACCGACGTTTCTCGGATTCTTGAAGTGATCCATCACCTTTTCATTGTAAATCCTGCATGTACTATCCATTATCTTACTCCTTTTTTATACAGAGGCGACATCGCCCTGAGTTTTGCTATCACCGGCGGCAATACCCGGATCACGTGATCGATTTCTTCCTCTGTCGTGCCCCGTCCCAGGGAAAACCTCAGTGACCCGTGGGCCAGTTCGTGGGTAAGGCCGCACGCAGTCAGCACATGCGACGGTTCAAGGCTGGAGGATGTACAGGCGCTGCCTGTCGATGCGGCAATACCTTCCATATCCAGGTTCAGCAGCATGGCCTCACCTTCGACATAGGCGAACGATATGTTCGCATTGTTCGGGAGCCTGAGGACAGGATGGCCGTTAAGCCTGCTTTCCGGGATGGCCCCGAGCAGTTCCCTGATGAGCCTGTCCCTTAGAGCTGCCTGTCTTATTGATTCAGGCAGCATCTCTTTTTCAGCAAGCTCCACTGCCCGGCTGAAACCTGCTATTCCCGGTACATTCTGGGTTGATGCTCGCCTCCTTTTTTCCTGGTCTCCACCGTGAAGAAGGGGCGTCAGCTTAACCCCTTTCCTTATATAGAGCAGTCCGACGCCTTTGGGACCGTAAAGCTTGTGGGCCGATGCGCTGAGCAGATCAATATTCATATCAATAACGTCAATGGGAAGGTGTCCGAACGTCTGGACGGCATCTGTGTGAAAAGCGACACCCGCCTCGCGGCAGACCGCGCCAAGGGCTTTGACAGGCTCTATGGTCCCTATCTCATTGTTAGCGTGCATGATGCTTACAAGGATTGTCTTGTCCGTGATCGCTTTTTTCAGATCACCAGGGTCGACAAGTCCAGTGCCGTCATTGGGGAGGTATGTTACCTTAAGGCCCTGCTCCTCAAGAAAATGCAGGGGTTCGTGTATGGCATGATGTTCGAGGGCTGTAGTTATCATGTGATTGCCCTTTTCTCTGAGTGCAAAGGCAATTCCTTTTATAACTGTGTTGTCGCTTTCAGTACCCGAACCCGTAAATACGATCTCGTCCTCGCGGGCATTTATGAAGGATGCGATCTTGAGCCTCGATGCCTCCATTATATCCCTGGCATCGAGTCCGTATGAATGAAGGCTCGACGGGTTTCCATAGACTCCGGTGAAGCATGGCATCATAGCCTCCGCTACTTCTTTTGCAACCGGTGTCGTTGCCGCATGATCCAGATATATTCTGTCCATATTATTCCTCTCAGATATTGTAATTGCTGCTGCCACCAGACTTTTCCCTGCTTATCCTCACCAGGTCCGAAAGTGTAATCGATTCAAGCGTCCCTGTCATTTTATCCGCAACCACCTGCCAGACATCCCTTGTGGCACAGACGCCGGAACGTGTGCATGATTTGGGGTCTGGCACGCAATCCACAAGAAAGATCTTACCCTCAAGGCTTTCAACAATTTCCTTCAGTGTAATCTTGGAGGGGTCCCTTGACAGTGTATAGCCGCCGCTTGAACCCCTGAGCGCTTTCAGCAAGCCGGAGGCCTTCAGCGGCAGCACGATCAGGCTCAGGTATTTCTCGGACAGGTCCTCCTTGCGCGCAATGTCTTTAAGAAGTACTGGCCCGCTTCCGTACTTCTGCGCCAGATCCAGCATCATCCTTACCCCGTATCTTGTCCTGGTCGACAGCTTCATCATTTCCATCTTCCTATTAATACTATTGATTAACTAGTCATTAGTCTGCCATTAAGTTTTTGTCAAGGCTTATGTAATATTATTTATACATTTTAATATCAGAATGGTTCTTTATCTTTTCTTGTTGTGAACTGCACAAGAGTTCCATTTTTATCAGGATGGTCAGTTAATCTTTGATGTCCTGTATGGAACTGAAAAAATAAGTGCGGTCCCCGATCTCGACTTTGAAGATGTTTGTCAAAACAGTTATCGGATCGCCGGACTTTGTAAATAACTTTTGTTCCCGCTTGACGATCTGACCATGGGATTGAACTTCTGCGAGCATCTCTGTGCGCCCAGCATAATCACGATTGATGATGAGCTCTATGGCGTTCTTGCCGAGGCCTCGTCTCTTGTATAGCCGAATAATTCTATCCACGCATCATTGACATCGACAATGATGTAATGCGGCTGCTGCGACAGCACCATGGAGATCGATGCCTTGTTGAACAAGGTGTTGTACTTGTTTTCGTTCCTCTTCAGGTCCTCTTCCGCCTGCTTGCGTCAGGTGATGTCATTATGGGCAATCACTATGCCTGTTTCGGGTTCCTGCAAGGCCGAAACGCGCATGATGAACCTGCGCCGATTCTCCGGCGAGTGGCATGGATATACTATGGTGAATTCCGCCCTTGTGCCTTCGAGCACTTCGCTGATGCCCTGAAGAGTGGCTTCGGCCGACTCGTCGCGGTTCCGCTCCATGGCAGCCCTGCACACGGCCAGGTAGTGGGTTAACAGATACGCGGTTTCGTCAGGGGACCCATTCTCCCGCGTGAAATCCTTCCTTATAGCCAACTGCAGGGATATTGACTTTGAGGCCTTTGTTGTGAGAAACATACAGGATATGAAATACCCGAATATAGATCCTTTTATCCATTTGTGGGGAGTTGATCTCCGGTGGTACTGGGTGATGTATATTATCGGTTTCACAATAGCTTTCGTAATATACAAATCAGAGGCGAAAAGAAGACAGGTCGGAATGCCGATGATCGAAAGCTGGAGTCGTTCCGGTATAACGAGCTCATTAAAAGACCTTTTCATGTATCCCATCCCGGGGCTGTTGATAGGGGCCAGGCTGTTCGACGACCTGGTATACAACTTCTCATGGTTTGTTTCCCATCCTGTTTCCATGCTATTGTTTGGAGGGATGTCATTTCATGGAGGCCTGATCGGTTTATTGATTGCAGGATATATATATAGCAGGAGAAGGGGGGTAAAATTCCTTATGCTGGCCGATCTCGGTGCCATTAGTGCGCCTCCGGGCCTTTTCTTCGGAAGGATAGGGAATTTCATCCAGGGCGAACTGTACGGCCGCACCACCGATGTCCCATGGGGCATGGTATTTCCTTCCGGGGGGCCTGAACCAAAGCATCCATCCCAGCTGTATGAGGCCTTCCTTGAGGGGCTAGTGCTGTTCCTGATCCTTTATTTCATCAGTTATAAATCCAAGATCAACGGGGTGATATTATCCGCATTTATTTTCTTCTACGGTCTTTTCAGGTTTATCCTCGAATTCTTCAGGCAGCCCGACCCCCAGATAGGGTTTGTGATCGGCCCCTTCACCATTGGGCAGGTCATGTGCTTTATGATGATGGGATTTGGAATATTTTTATACCTTTATGCAAGGGCGAAAAATGATCTGACCAGGCAGGAGCCTGCTGCGCAGCCCTTAAAAAATACAACCTCATCGGAAGGCCGCTAGCAATGAGCAGGACATCTCGACGAGACCCGTCGGCCCTTATCGCGGCCATTATGGTTGCAATACCGGTGGTGCACATATTTTCCGTCCTCATCGCCAGCATGAACACCCCGGGCTACGTGACCCGATTGGAACCGATCAGCAACCTTGCTCTTAGCTCCTCCCCCTATCGTTACCTCGCGATCTGGGGTGGGCTCATTTTCCCCGGTGCGGCCCTGGCGGGTGTCTCCGCATGGGTTATCAGGTCCCATCTGTTCGGTCGCCTGGGAGAGGCAGGTTTAGCTCTGGCCGCCATTTGCGGACTGGGCATGGTGATGTGCGGCGCCTTTAATTATCATTCGCCGGTTCATATAATCTCTGTTGTGGCCACTGCGTGCTTGTCGGCCCCGGCAATTGTGCTCATAGCCCTGAACCATCCCGCGTGGTCTGATCGTCCCGCTTACAAGTCGCTATTTTGCTTGTGGGCACTGTTTCCCGTAGCCGATGTAGGCGGTACTATCTGGGCATTGAGACATGGTCGATTCTTGCATCATTATATTGGCCTGCAGCAGAGGCTTTCAGTTGGTGGAACGATGTGTCTTTTTTCCATCATGATCCTGGCCGCCATTTACTGGTCGCGGCATAACAACCGGGTGAACCTCAACGGTGCTCAAACAAGCATGGGCTCACCCACAGACATTTGACAAAAGATATAGGGATATGATCGAGAACAGTGTTGAGTGTGCTGCAGGTTATCCCTGGTGGATATTTCAGCGGTGTAAATGCAGCTGGAAAGGGGTGCCTGGCACGGGGAAACCGCTCAGCCACTGGTCGATATTAATCGCTAACCTGTAGGTGTCGTATTTGGCATCGCTCGAATTCTTCATGTCCGGTATGCACTTTAGCGGCCTGTCGAAAGCGATGACCCATCCTTTTCCATATCTGAATGCGATCGCTGCACTGGAGTTATACTGATCTGTCAGCAGCGGTGTGATATCCGGATTGTTGCAGATGAAATATGCGGCGGAAGGGGAGCACCCGCAGGAGAATTCCACCTCTTTAACGCCCGTCAGTGTCGGATGGACGGTCTTTTCATTGGCCTTGAATCTTCCGGCACAGGTAACGGGTTTGCCTTCGATGCCGAGGAAAGGGAACATGTATTTGGTCAGCCCTGGTCCTGATATCTCAAGGCCGTGCCCTGCATAGACATATTCAAGGATGATGCCTTTCAGCTCGGTGTTAAGGTCGCCCTTGTCAAGATGCAGCTTAACGTAGTTGGGCAGATTCGCCTCGGATTGGAGGTGCAGGATGTCTTTCTTGTTGTTCTTCGAGATTTCCAGCACCTTTGATGGTTTGATAGCCTTTATTATTTCGGGGGGAAGTGCAAAGAGAGGGATTGAGAATAATGTAATGCAGATGAAAGATGATAGAAAGGTTTTTATTTTAGCATCAAACAGCATGATCCACCCCCATGGATTTTTATTCTCACAGCCCTGAATGGCAGCAGCGGCCGGTGGCTTCAAGCCACCGGCCGCTGCTTTGACTACATTACACTACTATTGTGTGTAACTTTTCTGGTCTCCTCACCAGCCTGTCAGTAGGTCTGGGTCGGGACAAGCCTGTCAACCAGGTCGCCAAGGCCGAGCTGTCCGAAGGAGTTGAGGCCCCAGCACCAGAGCGTACCGTCTGACTTGACCCCCATGGTGTGGAAATATCCGACAGATGCACTGAGCCAGCCGGTTCCGTCGATCGCGGTCGGTGATGTCCTGTTGGTCGTCGTGCCGTCGCCGATCTGACCGTTGCTGTTGTAGCCCCAGCACCAGAGAGTACCATCGGTCTTGATGGCCGCAGTGTTCGCGGCGCCGGTGTCAACCGAGCTCCAGTTTGTGGCCGTGCCTATCTGCACAGGGGCATTCCTTGATGTGGTGTCGCCGAGGCCGAGCTGGCCCTGCAGGTTCTTTCCGAAGGACCAGAGCTGCCCGGTGGTCGTCTTGGCAACCGTATGGTCATCGCCTGCGCTTGCATACTCCCAGTTGGTCGCTGTGCCGACCTGCGTGAGTGATGCCTGGTCGACGTAGCTGCCTATGCCGAGCTGGCCATAGCTGTTTCGGCCGCATGTCCAGAGCTTGCCGTTGCCGTCGATCGCCGCGGTGTGGTTGCGGCCTGCGCTGATCATCCTCCAGCCTGGAAGGCCGTCGCCCACGTATGACGGGGTGAGCTGATCAGACAAGCCGCCGCTTCCGAGCTGGCCGTAGGCGCCATAGCCCCAGGCCTGCAGCGTGCCGTCCGACAGCAGGCCGACTGAATGGGCGGATCCGGCATCAATTGAGACCCACTGTGCCGAGCCTACCTTTGTCGGGACAAGCCTTGTCACGGTGTCCCCGAGACCGAGCTGCCCGTGGTTGTTGAGTCCCCATGCCCAGAGCGTGCCGTCGGACTTGATTCCGAGGCTGAAGTTGTCGCCGGCTGCTACGCTCACCCAGTTTGTGCCGGTGCCTATCTGCTCCGGGAGCTCCTTGTTAACCGTGGTGCCGTCGCCGAGCTGGGCGAAGCCGTTGGTGCCCCATGCCCACAGGGTTCCGTCAGCCTTGATCGCCAATGAGAAGTTCATCCCGCCGGAGATCTTTTTGTAGACTGGCCCTTCGGTGGTGATCTTGACTATGCATGTGTCTGTTGAGTTGAGCCCGCTCGGGTCGGTAACCTTCAGCTGGAATGTGAAGGTCGATCCGATCGCAGGTGATGCGAAGAACGATGCTATTGACGAAGTGGCGTTGATAAGGGTCACCGTTGTGCCGGCGGTCTGCGTCCAGAGATAGGATGCTATGCCGTCGGAATCCGGGTCGTGAGAGCCCGTGCCGTCGAGGTATACTGTTGTGTATCTGCCTACATTCTGGTTGGGCCCCGCTTCGGCCACAGGCGGCGCGTTCACCCAGGTGACGTTTATGTCCACTGAGTCTGTGGACTGCAGGCCGCCCTTGTCGGTCACGGTCAGCTGGAAGGTCAGTATCGCCCCGCCTATGTTGACGTCCGGCGTAGTGAATGTGGGCTTGACAGCTGCCGGGTTAGAGAGCGTGACCGACGGTCCTGCGGTCTGGATCCAGGCATATGTGGTTATCGGGTCATCGATGTCGGATGAGGCTGAACCGTCGAGCGTCACGACACTGCCCTCGGCAACTGTCTGGTCAGGTCCTGCATTGGCCACGGGCGGTATGTTTACCCAGCTTACGTTGATGATGACCGTGTCCGTTGATTTCAGTCCGCCCACGTCAGTCACCGTCAGTTTGAACTGGATGACCTCTCCTGAAGAGCCAACATCCGGCGTCGTGAATGTAGGCATTACTGCCGCCGGGTCTGAGAGTACCACCCTCGGGCCTGCAAGCTGCTTCCAGGCGTATGTTGCTATCCCGTCGTCCGGGTCGGTCGAGCCTGAACCGTCAAGGGTGACAAGGGTCTGCTCATCTACGGTCTGGTCCGGGCCTGCGTTCGCTGTCGGCGGCAGGTTGCCCCAAGAGACGTTCACGATGGTGCTCGCTGTGGAAGTCAGCCCTGTAGAGTCAGTCACTGTCAGGTCGAAGCCCAGGGACACCCCGCCTATCGGGACTGGTGGGCTGGTGAAGGTCGGCTGAATCGCGCTCGCATCGTCAAGCGTGACCTCAGGCCCGTCTGTCTGTACCCAGGCATAGGTAGTTATATCGCCGTCGGGGTCATGTGAGTTCGACCCGTCCAGAGTCACGAGCACGTTCTCGCCCACGAGCTGGGCTGGCCCCGCATCGGCAACAGGCTTGAAGTTCACGTGGATTGTCCATGCCTGTGTCTTGACGCCTATTGAAGGCGGAACCTCGACCATGAGGACATGCTTGCCAGATACAGTCGCCGTGAAGGTGTACTTGTCGGTCGTTTCCGTCAGGACTTCTCCGTCCAGTGTCCATTTATAGGCACCGTCGCCCGGTATCGCATATACGCTGAAATCCTTCGTGGTACCCAGCTGCACGTTTACATCATTGGATGCGGGTGTTCTGTTTATGACGCACCCGCCCAGTATGGCCGTGACCATTACGATAAATATCAATAATAGATGTTTTCTTATCATAACATCCTCCTCATCCTAGAACTCGAACGCATGACCGGTTACGGTCTGGCCGTTGTAGATGATTGTGCATGTGCCTGGCATTATGTTCCCACCTGTGACCGGGATGCTTATGGTGGTCATCTTACCTACATAGTTACCGGTGACCACCAATCCCCCCGCACTTGTCAAAGTGCCGTTCATGCTGGTGTTTACCGTGCCTGAAACGGGGTTCACGGTATTGGTTATCATCTGCTTTCTCTTTGTCGGGCTGCAGTCCATGGTGTTGTTCAGCAGGTTGAAGTACGCGGACTCGACGAAGTTGGTGACGGTCATGGTGATCAGGCCGCTTGTGCCCGATATGGTAATGGTGAAGTGCATGTTGCCGTCGCCGCAGTTGTCATACCAGTATGCGTTCGTGCCCAGGCCTATCGGGTCGCCGGCTATCATCAGCCTCGCAAGCGGTATGCCATCGATTACGCCCTTCGAGACGACGTAGAACTCGTCGAGCGTGTAGTCCATGCGCCCCTCGTCATAGTTGCTGAACGCGCTGTCCAGGAATGCCGGGTCTGTGGTTGAGGCCTTCACCTTGTAATACTTGAAGTCCTTGAACTGCTGGACAATAGGCCTTACCACGAGTTCGTAGGCATCCAGCGCTGCCGAGTTCTGGGCCTGCTTGCCCTGGCCGTTCGGCATGTCGGGCATCGGTGGTATCACCAGGGTCGGAATGGTCTGCGCGCTCTGCATGTCGTTGTATGTGGTCTCTGTCCCTACTGTCCTGCCGATGTAGTTGTATGTGCTGACTGGAGAGTCGGCGCGGTAGACCTTGTAGTACTCGGCGCCTGCGACCCCTGTCCATGTCACCGTAACCCTGTCGTTCAGGTTGTGGTTGAGCATCGGGTCGGTCTGAGAGGTCAGGACCACGTCGGTCGCGCTCACGTTTGTCGGCGTGGGCAGCATTACAGGGCATTTGCCGGTGCTGATGACCAGCTCGACAGATGATCCGGCGGCCACCTCAGTGCCGGGTGCCGGGTTCTGGCTGATTTTATTTCCGGCCGGGATATCGTCGTTGCACTCGGTTACGAGGTTGCATGTGAGCCAGCCGGTTGCGGTTATGTCTGCGCAGCTCGCAGCATCAGGCACAATCACGGTGCACGGGCCGATAGACTGCGTGAGCGTCACTGTCGCGCCAGGTGCGATTGGCGTTCCTGCGACCGGGCTCAGGCTTATGAATTCGCCTGGCGTCGGATGCGCGTTGTCGCATACATTCACCAGGTTGCAGACAAGGCCCACTTCCGTGAGTTCCTCGCACGTGGTCGCGTCCGGTACCTGCATCTTGCATATTCCTGAGGAAAGCGTCAGTTCTACGACCGAGCCCGGCATCTCCATCATGCCTGGAGACGGTGACTGGCTGATCACAGCGTCTATGGGCACGGTCATGCTGCACTCGTATAAACGGCTGCAGACAAAGCCCGCCGCTTCGACGTCGGCGCAGCTCGTCGCGTTCGGCACCTCGACCTCGGCAGTGCACGGGCCTGATGAGAGGACCAGGTTGACCGTGGTGCCAGGCATGGCCATCGTGTCGGCAGCCGGAGTCTGTTCGAGGACTATTCCGGCCGGCACATCGTTGCTGCAGCTTGTTGTCGTGCTGCATACGAAACCTGCCGCCTCGACGGATGCGCAGCTGATCGCCGCAGGCACCTTGATCTCGTGGATGCCGCACAGGCCGGAGGAAAGGGTCAGCTGCACGGTCGAGCCTGCCGGTACGCTTTTACCTGCCGCAGGCGACTGGGTGATCACTTCTCCTTCAGCCACAGTGTCGCTGCAACTGGTTTCAGTGGAGCAGACGAGGCCCACGCCCCAGACATCAGCACAGCCTGCTGCAGCAGGTACAAGGACCGGAACAGAGCTTACCGTGATCGTCCAGTCGCGCTCACCGTTGCCTAACGGAGATGTCGATATGACCTTGAGCTGATAGGTCCCGAGCACATGTTCGGTACTCTTGAAAACATAGCTGGATTTGGTCTCGCCTGTAAGCGGGGCGCTGTCCAGATACCATTGATTGGTCCCTATGCCGATAACCTTGAAGGTCTGGCTCTGGCCCCAGGTTAGCTTAATGGTACCGGCCGGGGGGTTGGATGATATAATACACCCCGACAATACCAGCAGCGGTATCATCATTATCAATAATAATTTAATGTTTCTTTTCATGCATTACCTCCGTTTATTATTATAATCGCCCTTCCAAGGAGGCCTTTTCGGCCGGCCCCTTTAGGGTCAAGTGCAAAGGGAAGGGATCGAACCTTCCCTCTGCACTGCCAGCCGTTATTAACTCCATACAGTAATTTGAAGATCATCCCAGTATATTAAACCAGATGCAGTCCCCAGGAAATTCATACCAAAAAGCTCGACATACAGTCCGATGTCGGTTAATTCCTGGTTGAGCGTAAGTTCGTTATAAACCCACGTCATCTGAGAGCCGGACTGAGGTATACTGCCTAAAGCAGTTGTATTAGTATAAAACATCTGATTAGATACTCCGCCCGTTAACCCAAGAGAAGTTGTGGTAATTCTATAAGCATTCCATACGCTCAGCTTAACAACATGTGTGCCTGCAGGCAGAGCCTTATGGACCCGGTGGGTATTTGTCTGACCGGAACATCCACCCGCAGCGCCTGATGATGCCGACCAGCAATGAGTGGCGGAGTGATACGAATAAGTTGATATTCCAACGGAAGTCACGCTGCCGGTATTAACTGATGTCCAAGTTCCAACGCCGCTTTCCCAATTTTCTGTTATGACGCTGGTATACGGCGTGGTGATTGTGATGGTGCTTGGAGGGCTTTCGATGTTTCCATTGGTTACGATCAGGTTGACCTGGTACGTGCCGAATTTATCGATCGACAGTGTCGGCTTGGCGATCAGGTCATTCGAAAGCACAGGGTTGCTTCCCGCCGGTTTGGATACAACCTCCCAGCGGTAGCCCATGATCGGGTTTCCGTCCGGGTCATAGCTTGCGGTGCCATCAAGATTGATATTGTTGCGGTTGGCATAATGCACAGCCTGGTCAGGGCCGGCGACTGCGATAGGCCTGTTCGTGAACACGTGAACCTGCATGGTGTTCACTGCGCTCCAGTCCATACCGTCGTAAACCGAGAGGCCCAGAGTATAGTCGCCCCTAATGTCGGGCGTGAATGTCGGGTCGGCTATGGCCGGGTCGGAAATAGCTGCCGTGCTGCCGTAAGGCGCGCTGATGATGGTCCATGCATAGCCCACTATGGCGTCCCCGTCGAAGTCGGAGCCGCTGCCAAAGAGGCTGGCTGTGCCGTTTAGGCTGACGTTGATGTCAGCGCCGGCATCGGCTACAGGCGGATGGTTTTTGACAGTCACCAGCACCGTGTCGGGTGCGCTGGAGATCGGTGGAACGTCGTTGTCCGTAACTATAAGGCTGATCTCATAAACACCCCTTACGTCCGGAGTGAAGGTCGGGTTGACGATGGTGGTGCTTGAAAGTGCTGCAGTGCTGCCCGATGGTGCAGAGACGATCGACCATGCGTAGGTGATCGGGTCATTGTCCGGGTCATAGCTCGCGCTTCCGTCGAGATTGGCGGTGCTGAAGAAGGGTATCTCTATGTCAGGACCTGCGTTAGCAACCGGCACCTGGTCGCTGCATGTGATGAGCACCTGGTCCGAGGCGCTGAGATCGCCGTTGTTCACTGTGAGCTTTGCCACATACGCGCCCTTTTTGTCGCAGGTCAGCGTCGGGTTGACGATTGTCGTGCTGCTGAGTTCAGCAGTGCTGCTCTTTGGCTTTGATATGAGCGACCACTCGTAGGTGAGAGGCCTTCCGTCCGGGTCATAGCTTGCACTGCCGTCCAGGTGCGCTGTGCCTCCGAGATCAGGGACTAATATGGCGGCGCCCGCATCGGCCACAGGCGCGTCGCTGAAGACCGTTATGACGACGAAGTCCATGTTGCTGTCGAGCTCGCCGTCGTTCACCACCAGGCTGATTACGTACATGCCCTTCATATCCGGCGTGAAGACCGGCTGGGCCTTTGTTGGATCGTCTAATGTGGCCGCTGTGCCTGACGGGCCTGAGTCTATGGCCCACTTGTAGGTGAGCGGCTGGGCTTCAGGATCGAAGCTGCCTGTCCCGTCGAGCAGGGCGGTGTTGCCGAACAGAACGTTCTGGTCAGGTCCGGCATTGGCGGTAGGCGGCACGTTGTTTGTGTAGACGTTGACTACCAGCCCGGCGCCTGTGCTGTTCAGCCTGCCGTCGTTCACCATCAGGCGGATGGTGTAGGCGCCGATCTTGTCAGGGATGAAGCTCGTGATCATGGCGCCCGGATTGTCAATTTTTGCAGTGCTGCCCGCTGGTTGCGCCACAATCTCCCAGATGTAGCTGAGAGGCTTGCTTTCCGGGTCGAAGCTGCTGCTGCCGTCGAGCGTGACCGGGGTGACGCCGTCAAAGGTCAAGTCCAGCGGATTGGAGCCCGAGATGACTGCCACCGGCTTGATGTCCTCGACGACAGTCACATTCCATTCAAGGGTGAGCAGAGCGCCGGTGGTCGTGTCCGTTGTCTCGACCCTCAGGACGTGCTCACCTACATCCGCCGATTTGGCAAGGTAGGTGTAGGAGGTGCCAGCGGTCCCCGTAATGAGGACGTTGTCCCAGTACCATGTGTAAGGTCCGTTATTCGATCCCGTTACCGAGAATTTCTGAGAATCCCCTGTAGTGATTTTCACATCACCGCTAGGGCTGTGGCCCGTTATGCAGCCACTCAACCATATTGCCATGATCGATAGCATGGCTAGCAAGATTGCATTTCTCTTCATTTTAACCTCCTGCATTTTATTTGACGTGCAACACTGCAGTTGCAGTCGTTCCCTCCCGGTTCCGCGGGATCCCTGATGATGCTCTATTTAAGATTAAGCGCTTCATGGACTGTCTTCCTGTACCGTCACCAGATCGACACCGGAGTCCACTCGTCCACAGTGGTCCCGTCGCCGAGCTGGCCGTCGTTGTTCTTACCCCATGCCCATAGCGCTGTGCCTGCCTTGATGCCAAGGGAATGGTAATAGCCGGAGTCTGCGGAGGCCCAGTCTGTGTCGGTTCCGATCTGTATCGGCACCAGGCTGTCGGTAGTGGTGCCGTCGCCGAGCTGGCCGTTGCTGTTATAGCCCCAGCACCAGAGCGTACCGCTGGCCTTCACTGCTGCGGTGTGCGTGGTTCCGGCATCTGCCCGGCCCCAGTCGGTATCCGAGCCTACCTGCGTCAGGGTCAGCCTGTCCGCCAGGTCACCGAGTCCGAGCTGGCCGTTGCTGTTGGAACCGCAGGCCCACAGAGTCCCGTCCGCCTTCCTGGCAACGGTGTGGTTGTCGCCGGCGCTTGCATAGACCCAGGTGGTGCCTGTGCCGATCTGGGTGGGAAACAAGCTTATTTACCATGGTACCGTCGCCGAGCTGGCCGAACGCGTTGAGGCCCCAGCACCAGAGCCTGCCGCTGGAGTCAACGGCCGCGGTATGCTGCAGGCCGGAGTCTATCATGACCCAGGTGTTGCTGGCTCCTATGCGTGTCGGCGCAAGCCTGCCCGTCGTTGTGCCGTCGCCGAGCTGGCCTTTGCTGTTGTCACCCCAGCACCAGAGCGAGGCGTCGTTCTTCATGGCCACGGTGTACATTGCCCCTGCGTCCACCACGATCCAGCTGGTGCCTGTTCCTATCTTGGTCGGGACGATCTTGGTAGCAGTGGTCCCGTCGCCAAGCTGGCCGTCGGCGTTGTAGCCCCAGGCCCAGAGAGTCCCGTCGGTCTTGATTGCAACGGTATGGTAGCTGCCGGCAGCCACTGATGCCCAGTTGGTGTCGGTTCCCACCTGTGTCGGGACCAGCCTGTTTACCAGGTCGCCCTGGCCGAGCTGGCCATAGGCGTTGAGGCCCCAGGTCCAGAGCGTACCGTCGCTCTTGATGGCGGCGGAGAAATTAAATCCGCCGGAGATATTTACAAATATGGGCACCGCAACAACGGTGACCGTGCATGTGTCTGAAGTGAAGAGCCCGTTTACATCGGTCACGGTCAGCCTGAAGGTGAGCACCGAATTGACCGCGACGTTCGCCGTGAATGTTGCGATTGACGTATTGGCATCCACAAGTGTTACGGCCGGCCCGCCTGTCTGCTGCCAGAGATAGGATGCAATCCCGTCGTCAGGATCGGTCGAGCCCGTGCCGTTGAGCGTTGCCACCAGGCCTTTCTCCACGGTCTGGTTCGGACCCGCTTCGGCCACGGGCGGCGCGTTCACCCATGTGATGTCGATTACTACAGAGTCTGTCGCTTGCAGCCCGCCGCGGTCGGTGACCGTGAGTTCGAATGTCAGGACATCTCCGGCCATGCCTACATCGGGTGTCGTGAATGTCGGCTTGATGGCATGCGGGTTGCTGAGTGTCACCGATGCTCCGCCAGTCTGCACCCAGGAGTAGGATGCGATGCCGTCGTCGGTATCGTATGAGGACGATGCGTCGAGTGTAACCACGCTGCCCTCGGCCTTGGTCTGGTCAGGTCCCGCAATGGCTACTGGCGGGGTGTTGGACCAGGAGACGTTGACGATGACGGTGTCTGTCGCTTTGAGTCCGCCGACATCGGTAACTGTAAGTTTGAATACAAGCGCCTCTCCGCCCTGGCCCACTATCGGGGATGTGAATGTCGGGTTGATAGCGGCCGGGTCTGACAGCGTAACGAAGGGCAGAGGCCCTGCTATCTGCTGCCATGAGTATGAGGCGATGCCGTCATCTGAGTCTGTGGATGCCGATGCGTCCAGCGTTACCAGCTCTTCCTGGCCAACCAGCTGGTCAGGCCCTGCATTGGCTGACGGCGGGGCGTTGGACCAGGAGACGTTGACTATTGTGGTTGCAGTGGAAGTCAGTGCCGTGGCGTCAGTCACGGTCAGCTGGAAGCCGAGCGAGGCCCCGCCCATGCCTACGGTGGGTGACGTAAATGTCGGCTTGTCGGTATCGGCACCGGTGAGTGTGACCGCAGGCCCGTCTGTCTGCACCCAGGCATAGGACACTATATCGCTGTCCGGGTCGCTGGAGTTGGAACCGTCCAGCGTCACTGTTATGCCTTCACCGACGAGCTGGTCATCCCCCGCACTCGCCGTTGGCGGACTGTTAGAGTCTACATACCAGACTGCCGTGTCCTCGAGGACACGGTCGAATACATACACCGCACGGCATATAATTGTATGATGTCCGCCGGTTGCCGTGTAGGAGATCGATGTCGTGGTAACCGGGACAGCCTGGGGGACATTGTCTATGTACCAGTAGAGCTTGTCATTGGTTGCAGCGACCTTGACGCTGAAGGTCTTGGTCTGGCCGTATGACATGACGACATTGTTGGCCGAAGGTGTCTTGTAGACAATACACCCGCTCAGCATAGCCGCCAGCAGAACGATAAAAAGCAATAGAATGTGTTTTCTCATCATAACCTCCTCTTAATCGAAGAAACTGCAGGCGTGCCCGGTTGCAGTCTGGCCGTTGTATATGACCGTGCATGTTCCGGTCTGCAGCACTCCGAGGGCGACAGGGACACTCATGCTGGTGAACTTGCCGGCGTAATTGCCCGTGAAGTCCATCGAACCTGTCAGGGTACCGTTCAGGTCCGCATCGAGATGACCCGAGGTCGCACTGTTCGTTATCATGCGCCTGCCAAGGCTTTCGGTGCAGTTCATTCCGCCTCCACCGCCACCGCCATAGACCAGTGATTCGACGAAGTTGGAAACGGTTATATCCATCAATACTGGATCATCTTCGGTAACTAGGACATGCATCTGACCGGTAAGGCTGCAATCGTCGTAGTAGTACATATTGGTACCGACTGCCAGCGGCTCGGCCGAAAGTATCATCCTTGCCATCGGTATTCCCTCGATCACGCCTGTTGCGATCTCGTAGAATTCCTCCAGCGTATAGTCAATGCGGCCTTCGTCAAAGGCGCTCAGTTCACTGTTGGGGTGCAGCGGATCGGCGCTGCATGCCCTTACCTTGTAATATTTGAAGCCCTTGAAGTCGTTTACGATCGGTCTCGCTGCTGCCTCGTAGGCGTCCAGCGCTCCCGATGTCAGCGGGTCGGGCCAGGCGGGCAGGCTCAGCACCTCGGTCTGCATATCGTCGAATGTCGTATCCGGGGCAATGACTGTCCCTGCAAGGTAATAGGTGCCTGTGGGCGAATCCGCGCGGTATACCTTGTAGGTCTCGGCATACGGTACGGCATCCCATGTGACCCTGACCTTGTCGTTGAAGTTGTGGTTGAGAAGCGGGTTGGTACCAGATGTCAGTATGACATCAGAGGCCTGCACATTCTGCGGTGTCGAAAGCTGTATCGTGCATGGTCCGCTGGAAATGACAAGCTGAACAGTTGATCCCGGCGGGACAATGGTGCCCGGCAGCGGATCCTGGCTTATCACATTACCTTCGGGAATGGTATCGCTGCACTGCATGCTCGTGCTGCACAGGAGCCAGCCGGTGCCGGTTATGTCGTCGCAGTCCCCAGCCGAAGGCACTTCCACTGTGCAGGGACCGTTCGACAGTTCGAGCGTCACGACAGCGCCAAGTTCCGTAGGCGTACCAACGGGCGGGCTGATGCTCAGGCGTGTGCCGGGTATTGGATTGGCGTTGCTGCAGGTCTCAACAAGGTTGCACGCAAGGCCAACTGCCGTCAGGTCGGCACAGGTATGCGCATCAGGCACCAGCAATGGGCATGGCCCTGTAGAGAGCGTCAGCGTCACTGTGGAGCCGGGCATTGCCATGGTATAGGGCGCCGGGGACTGGCTGATGACCGCGTCAAGCGGCACGGTATCGTTGCATTCCCTTACACGGCTGCAGACGAATCCCGCCGCTACGACATCTTCGCAGCTAGTGGCATTGGGCACTTCAATCTCTGCCCCGCACGGGCCTGTGGAAATTACCAGTGACACCGTTGTGCCGGGTGCCACCATTGTGCCCTCGGGCGGATCCTGGCTTATCACCATACCGGCCAGAACCGTGTCGCTGCAGCTTTGGGATACGCTGCATACAAGGCCGGCCGCGGTAAGGTCAGCGCAGCTTGTTGCTGCAGGTACAGGTATCTCGCTCGTGCACGCGCCTGATGAAATCACCAGGTGCACTGTGCTTCCAAGCGGTACGCTGGCGCCGGCATCAGGCGTCTGGCTGATGACCTGGCCTTCAGGGACAGTATCGCTGCAGTTGAGCGTGGTAGCGCATACAAGGCCTGCATTCATTATGTCATTGCAGCCCGCTGCCAACGGGACGAGGACCGGTGCCGCGCTCACCCTGACAGTCCAGGCTGCCTGGCCGCCTCCCAGTGCAAAGGTGTTTATAACCTTTACCTCATGGTTCCCTAGGCTGAACAGGTAGCTGTTGAATGAATAGCTGGCCGTTGTCGCTCCCGTTATGGGGTTGCTGTCAACATACCATTGATATGACCCCATGCCCGAGACCTTGAACGCCTGGGTCTGGCCCCAGACCAGGGAAATGGTACCCTCCGGCGGGGTGGTTGTGAGAATACACCCCGACAATACCATGAGGGGTATCATCATTATCAGTAATAGATTAATGGTTCGCTTCATGCATTACCTCCGTTTATTTTAATGCCCTGCCTGGGGGCCATTTGCGCCGGTCCCGCAGTGGGGGTGTTTATATGGGGAAGGCTCCACGCCTTCCCCTCCAATTGCTGCCGTGATGTCATCAGTTCCATATCACGTATGTTATATCGTCCGTGTAGAGCGACCTTGAACTGGATGTAGTATATGTCGCACGGATGCCCAGGTTGGTGACATACTTGTTTATGCCGGTCCGGGCGTTTGTCTGCCAGGCGCTGGTCGAAAGCGTGAAGTTGCTGCCCTGTATGGTACCGTCAAGGTACAGCGCGCCTGCGATGCTGCTGGTGCTGCTGCTCCTGGTGTATATGGTCGCGGATACCAGGTAGGCGTTGATGGCCAGATCCTGTTCGTAATATCGCGAGGAGCTGGAGCCGGAAGTTCCGGCAATCGACATGCTGTATGTGCCGCCATGAGGTGCAACGGTAGAAGATGTTACTGCCGTGGCTGTTACACCGGTGGTGGTCGAACCGGTGTTCTTGAACCATGCGCCCAGGCCGCCGCCGTACTCGAAGCCTTCATTGATGGTGGCTGAGGAGTTCAGGATATTTGTCGTGCTGACCGTGCTGTTTACCCAGCCGTCGTTCACTGTCAGGGTGATGGTGTATGTGCCGGGCAGGTCCATGGCGAACCACGGTGTTTGCGTGCTTGCGTTGTTGAGCACTGCCGCGCTGCCGGATGGCTTGGCTGTCATGGTCCAGGTCCAGGTCAGTATCGGATCACCGTCAGCGTCCGAACTGCCGCCGCCGTTGAGTGCGACATTGCCGCGGTTGGCGTAGAGCACGTTAGCATAGGTGCCTGCAACGGCCGTCGGTGCGGCGTTCGTATAGGTCAGGGTTACAGTGCTTTCCGCACTGTCCACATAACTGTCGTTTACTTTCAGACCTATCACATAGGAGCCGAGCTTGTCGGCCGTGATGGTCGGGTTCACGATGTTAGTGCTGGAGAGCGCTGCCGTACTGCCTGATGGTCTTGATATGACCCTCCATGTGTAGGTGAGAGAGTCGAAGTCAGCGTCCGTGCTGCCGCCCCCGTCAAGGTTGAAGACAAGGGGTGTGCCAAAGGCTGTATGGAGGCTCTGGTTCGACCCGGCTGCGGCGACAGGCGTGTTGTTGGCGAATGTCAGGGTGACCGTGCTTTCTGGGCTGTCTATGGCGCCGTCGTTAACGGTCAGGCCGACCACATAGTTTCCGGGGAAGTCGATGACAGTCAGGGTCGGATCCACGGCCGTGGTGCTCGAGAGTATCGCCGTGCTGCCTGCCGGTTTTGACAGGACCCTCCATTTGTATGTGAGAGAGTCTCCGTCCGGGTCTGAACTGCCGCTCCCGTTGAGGTTGAAGACCAGGTTGTTACCATAAATAGCATGTCCGCTCTGGTTAGGCCCGGCATTGGCTACCGGCTGGTTGTTGAGCACATGGATCTTCATCGTATCCTCAACGCTGTTTACATACCCGTCGTTCACAATGAGGCCGAGTACATAATCACCCTTCATGTCAGGCGTGAAGTCCGGGTTCGGGATGTTGATGTTGGAGATAGTACTGTCGCCGCCGCTGCCCATCGGGGCTGAGATGACCCTCCAGGTGAAGGTCAGCGGGTCGCTGTCAACGTCTGTTCCGCTGCCGTTCAGCGCCACCGATGTGTTGGCCGACATGATTATGTCATCGCCTGCATTGGCAACTGGCTGGTGGTTCCCGGTGGAGACCACCACCGTTGACGGTGAGCTGGAAAGGCCGGTGTTGTCGGTCGCGACCAGGGCGAACTGGTAAGAGCCCTGCACATCCGGCGTGAATGTCGGGTTGAGGATTGTTGTACTGGAAAGGACTGCGGCGCTGCCTTCCGGCTTGGAGACCACGGTCCACTCATAGGTCATCGGGTCGCCGTCCGGGTCAGTGGCACTGCCATTGAGCTGTGCCGTATCAAGGAACTCAACGATGATCGGGTCGCCGGCATTGGCCACAGGCACGTGGTTGGAGCAGGTGACAATGACCTGGTCCAGGTTGCTGGTCAGGTCGCCGTCGCTCACAACCAGCTGGATGAGATATGCGCCCTTCTTGTCGGGCGTCAGGGTCGGGTTTACAATGGATGAATCGCTCAGGACGGCTGTGCTTCCATACGGCCTTGAGAGGATTGTCCACTCATAGGTAAGCGACTGTCCGTCAGGGTCTGAGCTGGCGCTGCCGTCGAGGTGCGCCGTGCCGCCGAGCTCGGAAACGGTTATGTCGACACCGGCGTTGGCGACTGGCGGGTTATTGTAAACGATGATGGTAACATAGTCTATGCCGCTGTCGAACACGCCGTTGTTCACAACCAGGCTCACCACATAAACGCCTTTCTTGTCAGGCGTGAATGTCGGCTTCTCCGCGGTTGGGTCGTCGATCGCTGCAGTGGTGCCTGCCGGGCCGGAATCGATTGCCCACTTATAGGTCAGCGGGGAGCTTTCCGGATTGGTGCTTCCGCTGCCGTCAAGTGACACCGTGCCGGGGAACACCGCGCTCTGATCAGGGCCTGCATTGGCTGTCGGCGCTTCGTAAGTCGTGGAGATGATGACCGTGTCGGGTTCACTGTTCAGCCTGCCGTCGTTGACGATGAGCACGACCGTGTAAACGCCATTAACGTCGGGGGTGAAAGATGGCTTATCGGCATTTGGGTTATCAAGTGAGCAGCTGCTTCCTGCCGGACGTCCGACTATCTCCCATACGTAGTTCAGCGGCTCGCTTTCTAGATCGTAGCTTGCACTGCCATCCAGGAATACCGGGTCTCCAAAATGGATAGTCGGCTGGTCAGGACCTGCATTGGCGACAGGCGGCAGGTCGTTGACAACGGTTACTGTCCACACGAACTCCGAAGTGACACTTAACGCATCCTTTGTCGATACCTTTACCGAAAATGTTCCTATATCTTCAAGGACCGCAGTGTAGGTGTAGGATGCGGTTGTGTTACCGCTTACGGGTACGCCACCCTTTGACCATGTATAGGGGCCGTTCGCCAGGCCTGAGACTTCAAATGTCTGCGAATCGCCCACTTTAATGGTGACTGCCGTGGCTGATGGACTGTGGGAAGTTATACAGCCGCTCAACCATAGGGCCATGATGGAAAACATGGCCAGCAAAATTGCATTTCTCTTCATTGTTACCTCCTGCATTTTATTTGACATGCAACGCTGAAGGTTGCAGCCCATATCTTTTGTTTATGCCTAGAAAAATCTCTGACTGGTTTACTGGGTATCCTGGTCCATCCCTGTTCATTGTCCTCAAGAACATAGCAACACCTCCAATTTCACAGTGATGCGATCCTTCGGATTGCATCCTGTCTCTTCCGGGGAAAATCTCAGAAAATTTGCAGACTGGTTAACATTGGATTTTGGCCCTTCTCTGTTCACTATCCCCAAGAACATAACGCCACCTCAAATTATACTGGGATGCATCACTTTGGATGAATCCCTTAAACAGTGAAGCAAAAGCGTATCCTACCTAAGAATCGTGTTGAACCTGAGAACCTTTTCTTCGATGATGTCTAAAATATGAATTTATTTATATAATTATTCCAATCAATATTATCAGTTATGTTTTCATATTTAACAATCACCTGAACAGGTGATTGTTCCAGGCATGTTAGGTGATTTTTTGAATAATCATCAGGACCGGCAGACAGTGCATCAGTGCATGTTATGCACCCTGCATTCCAATCATCATATAGGGTGCGTTCTACTCACCTTTTCCCCTCATTTTGGAAATGTGCGGGACGGTGCATGAAATGCACTTTGCTTGCTAGGTCTTGACAAAACCTTTTCTGATGGCATAGCGCACCAGATCGGCCTGCTTATGGATATCGAGCTTGGCCATCAGATGCTTTCTGTGGGTTGAGATCGTATTCACGGACAGTCCGAATTCGGTAGCGATATCCTTGGTTGAATACCCCTCGGCAATACGTCTCATGATTTTCTTTTCCTGAATCGTTAGAGATTCAGGACCGTTTGTTGACTCCCGTATCCTTCCTCTCTTCGCGGTTTTTTTAATGAACAGATGGGTTATATCAGGGCTGAAATAGTAATGTCCTGAGAATACCGCATAAATGGCGTCAACGATGGTCTTGCTGGCAGTCTCCTTGGTGATGTACCCAAAGGCTCCGGCGTCTATGGCCTCTTCCACCATGGTCTGAGTATCGTAAATGCTCAGTATGATGACCTTTGTTTTGGGTCTTTGTGCGATCAGCCTGCGCAGTGTTTCCAGTCCGTTAAGCCTGGGCATGGTGATATCAAGTATGATTACGTCTACTAAGATTTTTCCCGCTAATTCCAATACCTCATAACCATTCGATGCCTCACCGACCACTTCGATGTCATTGCTGACATGTCCGATGATGAATTTAAGACCATCGCGGACTAATTGGTGGTCATCGGCTATCATTACCTGAATACTCATTTTGCCACCTCACTTGTTTCACCTTCCATGTTCAAAGGAACCGTTACAGAGACTTTTGTGCCTTTGCCAGGTTTTGATTCTATTTTTATATCCCCGCCGGAATCCCTGGCCATTTCCTGCATGGTCAGCAACCCCATATGATCTCCCGGATTGATGATGAAGCTTTCCGGATTGAAACCCCGGCCATCATCAGTGAAAGACAGTTTCAACATACCCTTTGATGCGGATAAGCGCACTCTTGCATGCAGCGCTCCTGCATGCTGAATTGTATTGTTCAGGCACTCCTGCGCTATCCGGAAGATAACGGTCTGAAAATCAGGAGGGATAGTTATGCCCCGGGAGGCGTCGGAAAAGGAAATTTTCATGGGAATTCCCTTTGATACCTGTGCAAAATATTGCCGCAATGCACTCTGAAGTCCGAGGAGATCCAGGTCGGGAGGACGGAGTTCAATAGCCAGTTTTTTCAATTGTCTTATCGCCTCGGTAAACATGCGTTCACCCTCCTCCAAGACCTGGAGCGCCTTCCTGAATCTGCTTGCCTGGAGATAATCCTTTGCTGCCTGAAGCCGTGAGGTTACATTTATGGTAACAAATCCAAGGTCATGATGAAGGGCGGTTGAGATCTGCATGCGTTCTTGCTCTCTTACATTCAACAGTTTGCGGGAAAATGCGTGAATACGCTTTTCCGCCTGCTTGAGAGCGGTGATATCGTTTATTGTTTCTACCACACCTTCCAGGTTTCCTTTATTGTCCAGGAGCAGAGCTGCATTTACTGAAAGGAATACCCTTTTACCATCCGGCCTTTCGATGGCATGCTCTACGTTATATACCGGTATTCTGGCAGACACTACCCGGCTGAAGGGCAATTCCTCAACCGGGAAATAGTTCCCTTCTAAATCTGTTTTTTTCCAGGCAGGGTCGTTATAGGGTTGCTTCTTGATTTCATCCTGGGAGAAGCCAAGGATTCGCTCTGCCTGTGAATTTGCATATGAGATCTTCCCGTTGGCATCTAATATTAATACACCTGCAGGAACGGTTTCCATAACCCTTTCCAGGAATGCCCTTTCTTTGATTAATGCAAGCTCGGCCTCTTTGCGTTCCGTGATGTCCAGCGTTATGCCTATGTACCGGGCAAGTTTTCCTTGCCCGTCAAAGTAAGGATGCGCGCTGCTTAATACCCAGCGCACGCTTCCGTCCGGCCGCACGATCCGGTGTTCGTGTTCGTAGGCAGCACAGTTCTGCATCGCATTCGTAAATTCTTCATGCATCGAGGCCGCATCGTCGGGATGAATGAACTCCTTAAGCATCACATCATACTCCGGCGAAGGATCTATGGGGTCGAGACCGAAAATACGGTACTGTTCCTCTGACCAGATTGTCGATCGGTTCGCGGTGATATACTCGAAACTGCCCAGATGCGCGATCTTCTGGGCCTCAGCCAGCGTGCTGCTCGTCCGCTCCAGGGCTTCCTCGGCAAGTTTGCGTTCGGTGATGTCCTGGAAAAAGCCGAATACACGGCGGTTATCGGGATCCCTCTCGCCGATTACGCGCACCCAGCGGCGGTTTCCTTTGGCGGTTATGAATGGCAATTCGACGTTGAATGGTTCACCAAGTTCGATTGAGCGCCGCACGGCTTCTTCAATAGTCACTTGGGCTTCAGGGGCGTAAAAGGCGATTCCATTTTCCACTGTCGGCCTGAAGTCCGGACCCAGTTCATGGATACGGTAAACTTCATCGGTCCAAGTTTGCTCAAAGGTGTCTATGTTGAACTCCCAGCCGCCCACTTTGCCTATGTGTCCGGTTTCTTTGAGCAGGTTCTGGGATTTGAGCAGATCCATCTCCGCCCGTTTGCGCTCGGTGATATCCATGCCGGTAGTGATGAAGTATTCGCCAAGCGGCACGTCGATCATATGCAGATACTGGTTGCTCATCGGGAAATAAGACTCCCGCGAATAGGGCACTTCTTCCCTGAATATCTTCTGCACGATCGGCATGAAAAAAGCCGTTGCGCCGGGAAAGATTTCATCCGCGGTCTTGCCAACGGTTTCGGCCTGCGTCTTGCCCCAGGCTTTCATTCCGGCGGGGTTGATGTCCACCAGACGCCATGTCTGGATGTTGCCGGCCTGATCGCGGACAAGTTTCCATAATTGCACCTGCTCGGCCAGGTTCTCGAACAGGTTCCGGTACTTCTCCTCGCTTGCGCGCAACTCCTCCTCGGCCAGTTTTCGCTCGGTGATATCATTGTGGACGATTACAATGCCGCCATTGTATTCATTCATGGCCGACGCGCGCATGATGAACCATCGCTTCATGACCGGCGAGTGGCAGGGATATACCATGCTGAATTCTGTCCTTGCGCCATTGAGCACTTCACGGATACCCTGAAGTGCTGCGGCGGATTCGTCATTTTCTCGCTCTAAAGCCGCCTCGCATACGGCCAGGTAATCAAATCCCAGATATGCATCTTCATTCTTAGAGCCATTCTCCCGGGCAAAAGTTTTCCATGCTGAGTTTACAAAGATTATCCTGCCGCTTTTATCCAGAACTGCCACATGCGCAGTAATGGAATCCAAAATTGTCTCGAGGAGCCGTTCCCTATCATTCATACCGATCTGTCCTATGATTCCTTACAACCATGTCATGCGTCATCACAGGCTTGCGCCATAGCCGCGGCTCATCACCAGGCAGAGACATGTACAGAGGCAGTATAGTCTCACCATTAACTTATTGGTTACTGAACTACCTATTACAATAATCATGCGATATAATTAGTCAATAAACTCCTTTATTTATTTCTTTGTTGATATCAGGTTCAATAGAAACTACCCTTGAAGACCCTTGTACAACTTTGATAACGAAAAAACCGGATTAATTTAAAAAAATCGTATTTGTCTGATTTATAAAAAATATGCAGCGGTTTTTTCCATAAAAAGCAGGCACGGCCAGGGTCAACAACCCTGGCCGTGCCTTTCATTTATTGCTTAATTACTTTTTGAATCTATTACCTGCCCACCTCGCCGGTCTCAGTGGATGATTATATGGGTGGGTACCCACTTGTCCACTGTGGTTCCATCGCCGAGCTGGCCGAAGTTGTTGAGGCCCCAGGCCCAGAGGGTTTCGTCGGTCTTGATGCCCAGTGTGCGGAAACGCCCGACATCAGCCGTAAGCCAGCCTGTACCGTCGATCTGCGTTGGGACAAGCCTGTTGGTTGTGGTCCCGTCGCCGAGCTGGCCGTTGCTGTTATAGCCCCAGCACCATAACGTTCCGTCTGTCTTGATGGCCGCGGTATGTGTGGTCCCGGTATCCATCTTGCTCCAGTTGGTGGCGCTGCCTATCTGAACCGGGGACGTCCTGTTTGTAGTGCTGCCGTCACCGAGCTGGCCGAAGTTGTTCCTGCCGAAGCCCCAGAGTGTGCCTGCCGACTTTTTGGCAATGGTCTGTTCATCGCCAGCGCTTACGCTTGCCCAGGTGGTATCGCTGCCGACCTGCACAGGAGAATACTGGTTTACAGTGTTCCCGATTCCGAGCTGGCCTGTAGTGTTCTTGCCCCAGGTCCAGAGCTTACCGCTGCCGTCGATGGCGGCAGTATGATAGGCACCTGCGTCTATCTTGCTCCAGCCGGGCAGACCGTCGCCCACGTATGACGGGACATTGGCGTCTATCATGGACCCGCTGCCAAGCTGCCCAAAGGCATTGTACCCCCAGGCCATGAGCGTCCCGTCGGCCTTTATACCCACGGAATGATATGCGCCTGCATCCACTGCGGTCCAGTCATTGTCTGTGCCCACCTGTGTGGGGACCAGCCTAGTTATAGTGTCCCCCATACCGAGCTGTCCGTTGCCGTTAAAGCCCCAGGCCCAGAGCGATCCGTCGGTCTTGATGGCCAGGGCATGGTAATCCCCGGCGGCCACCGAGGCCCAGTCATTATCGGAGCCCACCTGTGTGAGGAACATCTTGTCTGCCGTGGTTCCGTCGCCGAGCTGGCCATATGCATTGGAGCCCCATGCCCAGAGTGTCCCGTCAACCTTGATCGCCAGGGAGAAGCTGAAACCGCCGGATATCGCCTTGAAGAAAGATCCGTTGGAATTGATCGTAACTATGCAGGTATCCGTTGATGACAGTCCGCCCGGATCGGTCACGGTCAGCTGGAAGGTAAACGACGCCCCGACTGTAGCGGGAGTAAAGAAATTCGCAATGGCCGAGTTGGCGTTGTTTATCGTTACTGTAGCTCCCGCGGTCTGTATCCAGTGGTACGAGGCGATACCGTCGGCATCCGGGTCGGTTGAGCCCGTACCGTCGAGGTATACCGTCGAGTACCTCTCAACACTCTGGTCAGGACCCGCATTGGCCACCGGCGGCGCGTTAACCCATGTGACATTGATCGTCACGGTGTCTGTCGACTGGAGGCCTCCCAAATCCGTTACTGTAAGCTGGAAGGTAAGGGTTGCTCCGGGTATGTTCACATCCGGTGGCATGAATGTCGGATTGATGGCGGTCGGGTCTGATAGCGTGACCGCCGGGCCTGCCAGTTGCACCCAGGCATAGGAAGCTATCCCGTCATCCGGGTCGGTGGAACCTGACCCGTTAAGTGTTACCAGGGTTCCCTCAGGGACGGTCTGGTCAGGTCCTGCATTGGCTGTAGGCGGCAGGTTGGACCAGCTGACGTTGATTATGACAGTATCGCTGTCTTTCAGACCGCCGTTGTCAGTCACCGTCAGTTTGAAGGTGATTGCTTCCCCGCTTATTGGAACGATTTCAGGGGTCACGAATGTCGGCTTCACTGCGGTTGCATCGTCCAGGAAGACTCTGGGGCCGCCTGTCTGTTTCCAGAAGTAGGAGGCGATCCCGTCATCCGGGTCCGTGGATGCTGAGCCGTCAAGGGTTACCGTCACACTGCCATCAGGGACAGTCTGGTTCGGGCCTGCCTCGGCTGTCGGCGGCATATTCGACCAGGTGACATTTACGATCGTGCTGGCGGTGGATGTCAGCCCTGTGGAATCGGTCACGGTCAGTTCAAATACGAGGGCTGCGCCGCTCATGCCCACAGTCGGGGATGTGAATGTCGGCTGGACCGCACTCGCATCGGAAAGGGTGACCTCGGGGCCATCCGTCTGCACCCAGGCATAGGAGGTTATATCGCCGTCATGGTCTGTCGAATTGGACCCGTCAAGCATCACGGTCACATTTTCTCCGACAGTCTGGTTCCCTCCGGCATCGGCAACTGGAGGATAGTTAGTGATGATGGTCCAGGCCTGCACCTCCTCGCCAATAGCGGATTTCGGTACGCGCACTACGAGGAAATGCGTTCCCGATTCAGCGGTGTAATTGTAGGAATTCCCCGTAACCGGCATGACGTCTCCGTCCAGAGTCCAGGTATAGGTGCCGCTTGGCCAGGCCGACACGCTAAAAGTCTTCGTACTGCCATAAGGCAAATTGACAGTATTTGTTGAGGGCGACCTGCTTATTATGCACCCGCTCAGCATGGCTGACAGCGCTACGAATAAAATTAATACTATGTATTTTCTCATCATAACCTCCTCCTAGAATGAGAACACGAATCCGGGTATGGTCTCGCCGTTATAAACCATGGTCGCTGTACCCGGCTCTATCGATCCAGATACGACAGGAATCGTTATGTCATTGAGCTTGCCTGCGTAATTCCCTGTTATGGCAATTGAACCTGTTGCAGTGCCGTTCATGCTTATATTGACCGTACCGGTTATCCCGCCGTTGACTATCATAAGCTTTCTCTTGGTTGGGCTGCAGTCGACCATGTTGGTGAGTACATTGTAGTACAGGGATTCGACGAAATTGGAGATAGTCGCCGTTACCCTGCCGCCGAGGCCCTCCATGGCTATCTTGAGGTTCATGTATCCGTCGCCGCATGCGTCGTACCAGAATGCATTGGTGCCCAGTCCGATAGGGGAAGCCGCTATGAACAGCCTTGCCATCGGGATCCCCATGCCCACCAGCTTTGCAATGTCGTAAAATTCCTGTGCGGTGTAATCTATGCGTCCCTCGTCATAGGCGCTGAAGGCGCTGTCGGTATAAGCAGGATCAGTGGTTGCGGCCTTGACCTTATAGTACTTGAAATCCTTGAAATTCTGTGCGATCGGCCGTGCAGCCGCCTCGTAGGCATTGAGGTTCGCTGTGGCAGTTGCCGGGTCGTCGCTCGGGAGCGATGGCCATGCCGGCAGCACCAGGGTCGGAATTTCCTGTGCGCTCTGCATGTCGTCATAAGTCAAAGTCGTAGAAGTCCCGATCAGCGTATAAGTCCCTACCGCGGAATTGGCGCGGTATATCTTGTAAGACTCTGCCCCCTCGACCGCATCCCATGTGACCCTCACCTTGTTATTGAAGTTATGGTTCTGCATCGGGTCGGTCTGAGAGGTCAGTATGACATCCGATGCGCTCACGTTCTGAGGCGTCGGCAGCATTACCGGGCATGGGCCGCTGCAGATGAGCAGTTCTACCGCTGTTCCCGGGGTCACCACAGTGCCCGGGGCCGGGTTCTGGCCCAGCTTTGTTCCAGCCGGAACCGTATCGTTGCACTCATAGGAAACGCTGCATGTCAGCCAGCCGCCGCTTGCGCTTACGATTTCTTCACAGGTTGCCGCATCAGGTACCACAACTGTGCAGGGTCCGTTGGACTGTGTGATGGTAACCGTTGAACCCGGGGCGATACCTGTGCCCGGGGCCGGGCTTATGCCAAGGAACGTACCCGGTACCGGGTATGCGTCGCTGCAGACCGTCGCTATGCTGCACACGAGACCGGCGGCCACTATATCCTCGCAGTTTTGCGTATCAGGGACCTGTGACTGGCACATGCCGGATGAAAGACTCAGGGATATCACTGATCCGGGCATAGCCATCATTCCGGGCGCAGGAGACTGGTTGATCACGCCGTCCCTTGGAACGGTCATGCTGCAATCCCTGATCCTGCTGCAGACAAAGCCTGCTGCCTCTACATCCGCGCAGCTTGTGGCGTTGGGGACTTCGACCTCAGCCGTGCATGCGCCTGAGGAAAGTGTAAGGAAAACCGTTGTGCCAGGTATGACCATGGTTCCGGCCGGCGGATCCTGAGAGAGGACCACTCCTGCCGGGACGTCGTTGCTGCAGCTGGTACTCGTGCTGCAGACAAGGCCGGCGGCGGCAATTGAGCCGCAGTCTGTAGCTGCCGGCACCTCTACTTCGTTGGTATTGCACGGACCGCTCGAGAGCGTCAGGTGCACCGTGGTGCCTGCCGGCACACTGGTTCCCGCTTCAGGTGTCTGGCTGATAACTTCACCCTTCGGGACCGTGTCGCTGCAATTGAACGCCGTGTCGCACACGAGGCCCACATTGGTAAGGTCTGAACAACCCGTGGCCGTTGGCACTATGTTTGGAACCGAGGTCACGTTGATAGTCCAGACGCGTTCACCGTTGCCTAATGGAGATGTCGATATGACCTTGAGCTCATAGTCCCCGAGCACGTGCTCGGTGCTCTTGAAGACGTAGCTTGACTTGGTTTCACCGGTTATGGGAGCAGTATTCAGATACCATTGATATGTCCCCATACCCGAAACCTTGAATGTCTGGCTCTGGCCCCAGGTTAGCTTGATGGTACCGGCCGGGGGGTTGGATGATATAATACACCCCGACAATACCAGGAGCGGTATCATCATTATCAGTAAAAGATTTATTGTTCGCTTCATGCATTACCTCCGTCTTATTTTAATGCCCGGCTCAAGCGGCCAATTCCAAAGGCCCCAGCACCGGTATGTTTATGCGGGGAGGAAGGCTTCACACCTTCCCCCTGCATTACCATACTGTAATTACTGCCAAACAGTGACACTGATGTCATCGAAGTACATAACATGGGATATCCAGGTAGCACCCCCGGTCCCGTTAAGCCTGAAATTAATATCCGTTACGGCCCGGTTGGGAGCCCATGAATACTGTGTCCAGGAGTTTACACCGGGATAATCGACCTGCTTGGTATCACCCTCGAAAAGGCCGGCTCCATTAGCCGGGAACTTTTCCAGATAAGGAGTATATGCATAGTAGGTAACTGACATGACGTATGCCCCAGTATAATTGGTTAACTTGCCATAACCAGACCCGCAATTGCCCAACAAATTATTACAGTCTTTTATTACATAACTATACGATCCTGAATTGTATTGAGAAGTGGTGGTCCCAATAGTACCCATGTTGCTGGTATTGTACTCGACCCATTGGTTGCCTCCGCTGTCCAATGTGGAACCGCTCTCAAAGGATGTGGTGTACGTAGCGGTTGGCGTTGTGATGGTAAATTCAGCGGCAGTACTTTCTATTATGCCGTCGTTCACGTACAGGTCGACCAGATATGTTCCGGGCTTATCGAGCGTGAAGGTCTGGCTCACGGCGTACTGATTGCTGATTCCTAAACTGCTGCCATCCGGTTTGCTGACCAAATCCCACCTGTAGCCCCGAATCAGGTCGCCGTCCGGGTCGTAGCTGGATGAACCGCTGAGCGTGAAAGTGCGGTTGGCATAATGGGTGGGCTGGGCCGGGCCGGTGATGACGGCAATGGGCCGGTTGTTGAATACATGAACCATAACGGTGTCCGCAACAAGGCTCCAGTCTGTTCCGTCAAACACGATAAGACCGAGCTGATAGTCACCCTTCTTATCCGGGGTGAAGGTCGGGTTTGCCAGGGCCGGATCGGAGATAGTTGCGGTGCTGCCGAATGGCGTGTTTATGATAGTCCATGCATAGCCCACAATCGGGTCTCCGTCGATGTCCGAACCGCTGCCGCTAAGATGCGCAGTGCCGAACAGGTTAATGTTGATGTCTGCGCCGGCATTGGCTGCAGGTGCGTGGTTGGTGGTAGTGATGGTTACCGTGTCGGGTGCGCTGGAAATTGGCGGCACATCGTTGTCGGTAACTATCAGGCTCAATTCATACACACCCTTGATGTCAGGAGTGAAGGTCGGGTTCGCGATATTGGGATTGGAGATTGCGGCCGTGCTGCCTTCCGGAGCCGAGGTTACTGACCATGAATAGGTAATAGGGTCATTGTCAGGGTCTGAGCCGCTTCCGTTAAGCTGCGCCGTGCCCAGGAACGGGATGGTGATGGGGTCCCCTGCTTCTGCCACGGGCACCTGGTTAGAGCAGGTGACCATGATCATATCAGAGCTGCTCAAGTCGCCGTCGCTCACGACCAGTTTTACTAGATACGCACCTTTTTTGTCAGGATTAAGAGTCGGGGTTGCGATGTTTGCGTTGTTGAGTTCTGCAGTACTGCCCATGGGCTTTGAGGTGAGTGTCCACTCAAAGCTCAGCGGTGTTCCATCAGGGTCTGAGCTTGCACTGCCGTTGATATAAGCCGTGCCGCCGAGGTCCGGGACAACGATATCCACACCGGCCCTGGCGATGGGTGCGTTGTTGTAGACGTTAATCACTACCCAGTCAGTGTTGCTGTCGTTAAGGGTGTCATTAACGACCAGGCTTATTACATACATGCCCTTCTTGTCCGGGGTGAACACCGGCTGGGACTTTGTGGGATCGTCAAGTGTTGCGGCGCTGCCGGCCGGGCCTGAATCGATCGTCCATTTGTAGGTAAGCCCGTGGCCGCTGAAATCGGTGCTGGCCGTTCCGTCGAGAACAGTGTCATTGCCGAAAAGAACATTCTGATCGGTTCCGGCATTGGCCACCGGCGGGCTGAAAGTTGTATAGACATTGATGACGACTGCGTCAGGAAGGCTGTTCTGCCTGCCGTCATTGACTATCAGGCGTATTGTATAGGCGCCTTCCTTGTCAGGGACGAAGCTCGGCATAATGGCGCCAGGATTGTCGAGTGAGCAGGTGCTGCCTGCAGGCTGCGCGACTATCTCCCAGATGTAGGTCAGGGACTCGCTTTCAGGGTCGAAGCTGCCGCTGCCGTCAAGAGCAAACCGAACTGCCGTTAAAGATCACGTCCTGGTCGGGTCCGGCATTGGCGACCGGCGGCTGGTCTTCTGAGACATTGGACAGTCCATTCCTTGCTCACGATCTTGCCCGAAACCTTGTCCTGTGTCTCCACCTTGATGACGTTCTGGCCTATGTCCGCCATGATCGCCAGGTAGGTATAGGAAGCGGTGGTAACACCGCTGATCGGGTTTTCGTTCAAGAACCAAGTGTAGCGGGCCGTTCATCTGATCCAGTGACAGCGAACTTCTGCGAGTCCCCTACCTTGAGTGATATTTCCGTGGCTGTAGGACTGCTTGAAAGGATACAGCCGCTCAACCATATTGCCATGATTGATAGCATGGCCAGCAAAATTGCATTTCTCTTCATTGTAACCTCCTGCATTTTATTTGACATGCAACGCTGAAGTTGCAGTCCTTACCTTTTCTGGGAGCCATAATATTTTTCTATTTAAGTTATATAGTTTCATGACCTGTATTCCTTAAGCTTCACCAGATCTGTGTCAGGACCCACTTGTCAACAGTGGTCCCGTCGCCGAGCTGACCTTTATTGTTATAACCGCAGGTCCAAAGCGTCCCGTCCGCCTTCTTGGCCAGGCTGTGCCAGTAGCCGGCATCCGCGGTAGCCCAATCGGTGTCCGAGCCTACCTGCGCTGGGGCTGCTCTGTTGGACCGTGTCTCCGAGCCCGAAGCTGCCCGTTGCTGTTATAACCCCAGGCCCATAGCGTCCCGTCGGTCATTACTGCAACAGTATGCGAAGTCCCGGCATCTGCCGGATGCCCAGGAGGTTGCAATGCCTATCTGAGTGGGGGCGCCGTCTTGTTTACCGTGGTCCCGTCGCCGAGCTGGCCGTAGTTGTTATAGCCCCAGGCCCACAGGGTCCCGGCGGCCTTTATTGCCACTGTATGGTTGTCACCGGCGTTTACCTGCACCCAGGTTGTGTCTGTACCGATATGAGTGGGAACCAGTCTGTCCACCAGGGTCCCGTCGCCAAGCTGGCCGTAGTTGTTGGCACCCCAGGTCCAGAGCTTACCGGCAGTGTCAATGGCCGCGGTATGAAGGGCGCCGGCATTTATCATGACCCAGGTGTTGCTGCCGATCTTGGTTGGAACCAGCCTGGTAGTTGTGGTCCCATCGCCAAGCTGGCCTCTGCTGTTGTCACCCCAGGCCCAGATAGAGGCATCGTTCTTCATGGCCACTGTGTGCCTGGCCCCTGCGTCCACTAAAATCCAGTTTGTGCCTGTGCCGATCTGAATAGGAACTATCTTCAGGGCTGTGGTTCCGTCGCCGAGCTGGCCGTTTGCGTTGTATCCCCAGGCCCAGAGCGTACCGTCAGTCTTGATGGCCACTGTATGGCGATCCCCGGCTGCTACTGAAGCCCAGTTGGTATCAGTGCCGATCTGAGTGGGAACATTCTTGTCTATCGTGGTCCCGTCACCCAGCTGGCCGTATGCGTTAAGCCCCCAGGCCCAGAGAGTACCGTCGCTCTTGATGGCTACGGAGTAGGAAATCCCGCCGGATATCTTGACGTATATGGGGGCAGCGAGAATTGTAACTGAGCATGTATCTGTTCCTGTCAGTCCGCCGACATCGGTTACGGTCAGTCTGAAGGTAAGCACTGAATTGACTGCAACGTTTGCCGTGAATGTTGCGGTGTCTGTGTTTGCATTGAGAAGTGTTACTGCCGGCCCGCTTATCTGCTGCCAGAGATATGAAGCAATCCCGTCGTCAGGATCGGTTGAGGCCGTGCCGTCTAGTGTTACCACTGAATCTTTGACTATGCTCTGGTCAGGACCCGCATTGGCCACCGGCGGTGCGTTTACCCAGTTGATTGTGATTGTTACTGTATCTGTCGCTTGGAGTCCTCCATTATCGGTTACGGTGAGCTCAAAGGTCAGGACATCCCCCGCCATTCCCACATCAGGGGTTGTGAATGTCGGCTTCACGGCAGCAGGATTGGAGAGTGTGACCACAGCGCCGCCAGTCTGTAACCAGGCGTAGGATGCTATGCCGTCATCCGTATCGACGGAAGATGAAGCATCGAGCGTTACAATGCTGCCCTCTGAGACAGCTTGGTCCGGGCCTGCTTCAGCTGTCGGCGGCAGGTTTGACCAGGTAACATTAACGATGACGGTATCGGTCGATTTGAGGCCTCCGACATCGGTTACTGTCAGTTTGAAGACAAGCGCTTCTCCACCGATGCCTACATAGGGGGACGTGAATGTCGGGTTCACCGCACCCGGGTCTGATAGCGTTACATAAGGCAATGGCCCTTCTATCTGCTCCCATGAATAGGATGCGATCCCGTCATCCGGGTCTGTCGAGCCAGATGCGTTAAGGGCCACGGTTACATTCTCGCCGACCGTCTGGTCAGGACCGGCATTAGCTGTTGGCGGCCTGTTCGACCAGGTTACATTGACTATCGTGGTGGCGGTTGATGTCAGAGAGGTTGCATCAGTTACGGTCACTTTGAAGGTGAGAGCTGCCCCTCCGATAGGTACAATGGGCGATGTGAACGTAGGTTGTATGGCACTTGCATCGGAGAGTGTGACTGCAGGGCCTCCTGTCTGTTCCCAGAGATAGGAGGCTATATCGCCGTCAGGGTCTGTTGAATTGGAGGCGTCTAACGTTACGGTTATACCCTCCGTGACGGTCTGGGTCGGCCCGGCATTGGCGGCTGGCGGACTGTTTGCAAAGATGTTCCAGACCTCAGTGTCCTCACCATAGGTGTATGTCGCACGGACTATGAGGATATGTTTGCCTGCCAGTGCTGTATAATTATAGGATTTCCCTGTTTCTGAAAGGGGAACACCGTCAAGGGTCCAGGTATAGGTATGGTCCCCTATTACTTTTATGCTGAATGTCTTCGTTTCGCCATAGGACATGGTGACATTATCTAATGAAGGTGTTTTTCCTATTATACACCCTCCCAGCATAACTGTTAACATGACGATAAAAATCAATAATATGTGTTTTCTCATTATAACCTCCTCTTAGTCGAAGAAACTGCAGGTGTGGCCTGTTGAAGTCTGGCCGTTGTATATAACGGTGCATGTCCCGGTCTGCAGCACCCCGCCGGTGACAGGAACACTCATGCTCGTGAACTTGCCGGCATAATTGCCCGTGAAATCCATCGAACCTGTCAGGGTTCCGTTTATGTCTAAATCGATATCTTCAGATGAGACCAGGCTGTTTATTATCATGCGTCTGCCGCCGCTCTCACTGCAGTTGATGCCGCCGCCTGAAGTGAAGACCAGGGATTCGACGAAATTGGAAATGGTAATACTCATATTGGCAGGACTGTCCTCGGTAATGGAAACATGCATCTGCCCGCTGCCGCACGAATCATAGAAGTACATGTTGGTGCCTATTGCCATGGGACTGGCAGCCAGTATCATCTTTGCCATCGGAATCCCCTCGATCACTCCTGTGGTTATGGTGTAGAATTCCTCAAGCGTGTAGTCCATGCGGCCTTCATCATAGGCGCTCATCTCACTGTTGGGGTGGAAAGGATCGGCACTGCAGGCCTTGACCTTATAGTACTTGAAGTTCTTGAAATTGTTTACAACTGCCCTAGCTGCGGCCTCATAAGTATCAAGAGCCTCAGTGGTGAGCGGGTCGGGCCATGTCGGGAGCGTGAGCACCTCGGTCTGCATGTCGTTAAATGATGTCGTAGGAGCTATGACTGTTCCGACAAGGTCATATGTTCCTGTGGGTGAATCTGAACGGTATATCTTGTAGGCCTGCGCATAAGGCACCGCATTCCATGTGACCCTTACCTTATTGTTGAAGTTGCTGTTCAGCAGCGGGTCGGTTTGAGAGGTCAGTACGACATCCGTTGCCTGAACATTTGTTGGCGCAGGGAGCTGTATTGTACACGGACCGCTCGAAAGGACCAGTTGAACCGTTGATCCCGGAGACACCATGGCACCAGGCGCAGGATCCTGGCTGATCACCGAACCTTCGGCAACGGTATCGCTGCACTGTGTGCTCATGCTGCACAAAAGGCCGGCGGCCTCAATATCGGCACAGCTCGCGGCGGCCGGCACCTCCACTGTGCATGGTCCGGTCGACAGTACAAGTGTCACAACCGCACCCAGTTCCGTAGGCGTACCTGCAGGCGGGCTCAGGCTTATGAATCCTCCTGCCTCAGGCACCTCGTTGCTGCAGGTTTCAACCAGGTTGCACACAAGGCCTGCGGCCTCGAGCTCGGAGCAGGATGTCGCATCCGGCACCAGCAGCGGACATGGCCCCGTAGACAGGGTCAGGGTTACCGTTGTGCCGGGCATTGCCATGACTCCGGGGGCCGGAGACTGGCGGATTACATCGTCTTCAGGCACGGTATTGTTGCATTCCCTTTCGCGGCTGCAAACAAAGCCTGCAGCCTCGACATCATCACAGCTTGTAGCGTTGGGTACCGCTATCTCCCCGCCCGTGCACGGGCCTGTGGAGATCTCAAGCGTCACTGTCGTTCCGGGTACTACCATGGTGCCCGCTACCGGGGCCTGGCTGATTACCATGCCTGCCGGGACTTCGTTGCTGCAGCTATGGAAAACGCTGCATACAAGGCCCGCTGCTTCAATATCCGCACAGCTCGTTGCGGCCGGAACAGCCACTTCATGATTGGTGCACAAACCGCTGGAGATGCTCAGGTGCACCGTTGTTCCTGCCGGCACGCTGGCACCCGCTTCCGGTGTCTGGCTGATCACCGAACCTTCAGGGACCGTGTCGCTGCAGTTGAGCGTGGTGTCGCATATGAGGCCTGCGTTCATGATATCCGCACAGCCCGTGGCCAGGGGTACAGTGGTCGGGGTCGAACTAACATTGACCGTCCAGACAGCCTCTCCGCCACCCAGTGCGAAAGTGTTTATGACTTTTACCTCGTGGCTGCCGAGACCGAACAGGTAGCTGTTGAAGGTATACTTGGCTTTGGTCTCACCAGTTATAAGGTTACTGTCCACGTACCATTGATTTGTACCCATGCCCGAGACCGAGAACGCCTGTTTCTGGCCCCAGACCAGACTGATGGGAGTACCCTCTTTCGGGGTGGTTGTGAGGATGCACCCCGACAATACCATCAGCGGTATCATCATTATCAGTAATAAATTAATGTTTCGCTTCATGCATTACCTCCATCTTATTTAATGCCCCGTCGGTGGGGCCAGTTCCTCCGGCTCCCACACGGGTGTGTGTACACGGGGAAGGCCTGGGCCTTCCCCACTCATTACCATAATGTAATTAGTTCCAAACATTGATGACTATGTCATCGACGTTCCAGGTTCTTCCTGTAACTGCATAGCTGCCGTTATCCTGGAATGCAAGGGTCCCGAACATACGGTTGTAAGTATACGTACTCTGTGTCCAGGAGTTGTAATTGTTGATGTCGGCAAGTTTGGTGCTGCCCTCGTACAGGTCAACATTGGGATAGGAATATGTGAAATATGTCATGGACCAGAAGCTTATTGTCGTGACGTATTTATTTATATCCCTGCCGAACTTGTAGGTGCCGGAACCGCAGAGGACACCGGTGCAGCTCTGGGTCCTGAAACTCCTCGGTGACGAATGGGATTCGTTGGTGGCGATTCCGCAGGTTCCCATGTTGGACTTGGTTATCTGGTACCACGGCGACATCACGTTATCGTCCCAGTTGGTAGATAACGCACTCATTGAGCTGGATACCGAGGCCGTGCTGGCGCTGCTGCTGACCCAGGCGTCGCTCACGACCAGGCTGAAGCTGTACGTTCCTGGAACATCCATGTTGAAGCTCGGGGTTGCGGTGTTGGCATTTGCCAGCGCTGCTGCGCTGCCGGACGGTTTCCCTGTCATCGTCCACGCGTAGGTGATAGCGTCACCGTCAGGATCGGAACTTGCCCCGCCGTTGAGCGTGACGCCATTGCGGTTTGCATAGAGGACATCCGCATAAGTACCGGCATTGGCCACCGGTGCGTTGTTTGTGTAGGTGATGGTGACCGTGCTTTCCGTACTGTTGACCCAGCCGTCGTTCACTGTCAGGCCTATAGAATAAGCCCCGGGCCTGTCGGTCGTGATGGTCGGGTTAACGATGGTGGTGCTGGAGAGCACTGATGCGCTGCCGGACGGCTTTGATATGATCCTCCATGAGTAAGTCAGCGGGTCGCTGTCTCCATCCGAACTGCCGCTGCCATCGAGCTGGAAGGTCAGGCTTGTATGCCTGCTCTGGTTCGGGCCTGCATTGGCCACCGGTGCAGCATTGGTGACGGTGAGGGTGACCGTGTTTTCCGTGCTGTTCACAAAGCCGTCGCTGGCGGTCAGGCCGATCACATATGATCCCAGCTTGTCGGCCGTGATGGTCGGGTTAACGATATTCGTGCTGGAGAGCACTGATGCGCTGCCGGATGGCTTTGATATGACCCTCCACGTATAGGCCAGCGGATCTCCGTCAAGGTCTGAACTGCCGCTTCCGTCGAGCTGGAAGGTAAGCGGGGAATGCTTGCTCTGGTTCGGACCCGCGTTGGCCACCGGCGTGTTATTGGTATAGGTGATGGTGACCGTGCTTTCTGCACTGTTCATGAGGCCGTCATTGACGATCAGACCTATCACATAAGCTCCGACTTTATCAGCCGTAATGGTCGGGTTCACGATATACCGGTTGGAGAGTGCCGCCGTACTGCCGGATGGAGCTGATTTGAGCGTCCATGCGTAGGTCAGTGCGTCTCCGTCAAGGTCCGAACTGCCGCTTCCGTCGAGCTGGAAGGTATTGGGAACACCATAGGCGGTATGCCTGCTCTGGTTCGGACCCGCATTAGCCACGGGCTGATTTTCGATATAATTGAGGCTGACCGTACTTTCCGCACTGTCAATAGCGCCGTCGTTGACAGTCAGGCCGATCACCCAGGATCCCTGAGGAACATCCAGAGTGATGGTCGGGTGAATATCTGTCGGGTTAACGATCACGGCTGTGCTGCCGGATGGCTTTGATACGATCCTCCATGAGTAGGTCAGCGGATCTCCGTCCACGTCAAAACTGCCGCTTCCGTCAAGAGTGACGAAACGGGTTGAATAGTGGACGTTCTGGGTCGGACCTGCATCAGCAACAGGCGGATTGTTAATTACGTGTATCTTCATAGTGCTTTCAGCACTGTCTATCTGTCCGTCGTTCACGATAAGGCCGAGCTGATAGTCGCCCTTCTTATCAGGCGTGAAGGTCGGGTTAGCGATGTTAAGGTCGGAGATCGTGCTGTCGCCGCCGCTGCCCATCGGGGCTGTGATTACCCTCCATGTGAAGGTCAGAGGGTCGCTGTCAGCGTCTGTTCCGCTGCCGTTTAACCCCACCGAGGTATTGCTCGGCATGATGATGTCGTCGCCTGCATCGGCAACCGGCTGGTGGTTTTCGGTAGATACGGTTACAAATGATGGTGCGCTGGAAAGACCTGTATTGTCCGTCGCGACAAGTGATAGCGTATAAGTACCCTGCACATCAGGCCTGAATGTAGGGTTGAGAATGGTGGCATTGGAGAGCATTGCAATGCTTCCTGACGGTTTGTCGGTTATTGTCCATGCATAGGTCATGGGGTCGCTGTCAGGGTCAGTGGCACTGCCATTTAACTGTGCCGTATTTCCGAACGGAATATGTATTGGAGTACCCGCATTGGCCACCGGCACATGGTTGGAGCAGGTGACGATGACTGTGTCAGCGTTGCTGAAAAGATCGCCGTCGCTCACGACCAGCTGAATGGTATATGCGCCCTTTTTGTCGGGTGTGAAGGTCGGGTTTACGATGGACGGATCGCTCAAGGCGGCTGTGCTTCCATACGGCCTCGAAATGATTGTCCATGAATAGCTGATCGGGTCGCCGTCAGGATCGGAGCTAAGGCTGCCGTCAAGCGTTGTCGAACCGCCCAGATCTGCTATAGTTACATCAGCGCCGGCCCGGGCTACGGGCATGGTGTTGTAGACAACAATGGTGACAAGATCTATACCGCTGTCATAAAGGCCGTTGCTTACAACCAGGCTGACTACATACACGCCTTTTTTGTCGGGAGTGAATTTCGGTGTCATGCTTGTGGGATCGTCGAGCGCTGCAGCACTTCCGGCCGGGCCTGAATCAATAGCCCACATATAGGTAAGCGGGGTGCCTTCGGGGTCTGTGCTTGCACTGCCGTCCAGACTGACCATATTGCCGAAGACGATGCTCTGGTCAGGGCCTGCATTGGCTGTTGGGGGACCGTAATCTGTAAAGGAATTGATTATGACCGTATCAGCGCTGCTTGTCAGCCTGCCGTCGTTGACAATCAGGCGGATTGTATAGGCGCCCTGCTTGTCCGGGACAAAGGTTGGTTTCTCGGCATTGGGATTGTCAAGTGAAGCGGAACTGCCTGCCGGCCGTCCGACTATCTCCCAGAGATAGTAAAGCGGCTGCCCTTCAGGGTCGGAGCTCAAGCTGCCGTCGAGCTGTACCAGAGTTCCGAAATAGAGATTCTGGTCAGGGCCGGCATTGGCTATAGGCGGCAGGTCGTTGACTACATTCACCGTCCATACTAAGCTAGATGTGACATTAAGAGAATCTTTTGTAGTCACCTTTATAGAAAATGTGCCTAAATCCTCCAAAAGCGCCGTGTAGGTGTAGGATGCAGTCGTGTTCCCGCTGACTGGTATGCCGGCCTTGGTCCATGTATAGGGGCCGTTCCCAACACCGGAAACCGTAAATGTTTGAGAATCGCCTACTTTAATTGTGACTTCCGAGGTTTTTGGGCTGCTGGAAGTTATACAGCCGCTCAACCATAAGGCCATGATCGAAAGCATGGCCAGAAAAATTGCATTTCTCTTCATTGTTACCTCCTGCATTTTAGTTGACATGCAACGCTAATGGTTGCAGTCCATATTTTTTCCGGGAAACTTGAAAACTCTCTGATTAAATGAGATTGCATCATGGTCCATCCCTGTTCATTAACCCCATGTTCATAATAACCTCCAAAATTTTCTAGGACTGCAGCCACAAAGGCCGCAGTCCTTTAATCCAGTGGCGCTTAAAGAACCCTAGTAGCAGCACTTTAAATTGTATCAAAAAAAACAGTTTTTGGGAACGTTGAAGCATCATAAAAGTCCGCCATAAGTAGCGGTGTATAAAAGACTTTTCTAAGTTGAATTAGTTACTTTTCTAAGATGAAAAAACTATTCGCATCAAGCTTGGGTTTTATAGACCTCAGGTCATTAAATAAATAAAATTCAGATTATTCTGTACAAATTATATGCAAAAATTATGCAAAATGCCATAAAATTCTTTAATAAAATAAATTTAGAAATATTAATAAGTTGATTAAATATTTTAATGTTCGTCGGAAAGGATTTTATTTTTAATGGGAATTTTCTTTCTAATTATGGAAAATATTTTCAATTTCAAAAGAACAAAAAACTTTCCTCCATTCGCCAAGCAATCATCAAGGCAAGGTCTGGATGTTTGTTAAATTTATTTTGGATCACGAAAAAGAGAATCCCAGATGAAATATCATTCATTTTCTTTTCTGATAATTTAATCATATATTGATGCCTGAGCTCTTAGCAGGTCATGTATGGTTAGAATACCCTGAAGGTCTCCCGATTGAGGATCAGTAATAAGAATCATATATCTTTCCGACATAATAAAAAGGTCATCAATTTCCATTATATTTTGAAAAGCAAAACACTTTTGAACCTCCTGCACTATTGGAGTTGTGTTTTGGGCAATTGCTAACATTATATTTTCTCTTGAAATAACACCAATCGGTTTTCCATGCTTAACTACCGGGAAATTATTGTATGGATATTTTTCAACGGCCTTCTTCAGATTATCTATAGACAGATCAGACAGCACAACGGGTTTTCTGTTGGCAATAGCCGATACAGGCAGTTCTTTCCATCCTCTGATGTCCTGAGGGGGACGTATTTTTATAAGATCATTGCCATCCTGAATCAGGAGTGAATCATAAAAATTATTGTTGCCAGCCATCTTTGAAATTGCCGTGGTTATAATCAAGCTTATCATGAGGCCTGGCAAAAGGGAAAACTCGTGTGTAATCTCAAACACAATAAAAATTGTAGTAAGAGGAGCCCTGACAACTGCCCCCAGACAGGCGCTCATGCCTATTGCGCACAGTAATATGATGTCCGAATGATTAAGTGGAGTCCACAAGTACAAAAGACCAGCTATGAAATAGCCTATCATCCCTCCAATAAAGAGAAGCGGAGAAAATGTTCCTCCGCATCCTCCAAAACCATACGATACAATTGTAGCAAGAAGTTTTGCGACAACCAGTATACCGGCAACCCACCTAACCGTTCTGCCAAGAAGGGTTGAAGAAAGGTCTTCATATCCCAGACCGGAAACGCCTATCATACCGGTTGTAACAAAAACAGATACACCAATAATCCATGTAATTAACCCACCTATACAAGGCCTCAACCAAGCCGGAATAGCTCTGACCTGCTTAATTCTCCCCCTTAGGGCAAGCGTGCCCTTCTGATAAGCTATACCGGCAAGAGAGCCAGTAAATGCTACAAATGGCACTATCAAATTATTCTGCCATGCAAGATAATTGATATTAGGCAAAACAAATGTGGGGTTCTTTCCGATTACTGCATAGAACATAAAGGCGCCGGTCATGATGCAAGGACGACCCGTCCGAGATGGCGGCTGTTCATATCGCCAATAATTTCTTCCAGGACAAATGCTATGGCTGCCATGGGTGCATTGAATGCAGCTGCCCTTCGTCTCATTTTTTCTAGAGATCCCAGATAACCGGATAATGTTGATGCAACGCCCCCGTTGATATATATGGTAGGGCCTTCTCTTCCCAGACTGGTTCCACCGCAAATGCTTAAAATGCCTGCAACAAATTTTATAAAAACCGTCTTTGCTTTTACATAACCCATCCCTTTCCAATAAGCAGCCTTCAATTCAGGTATGCCACTTCCTACAGAATCAGGACTGAAGTGATTTAGCAATATTCCCACTGCAAGGGATGTGGCAAGTATTGTTATGAGGCTGGCCACGGCAAAAAAAAGCTTTGAATGGTGAGAATATCTTACAAATGTATTCGAAAACAAAAGATTTACTAGCAGCATAAAACATACGGAGGACGCTGCTGAAAGAAGGGCAAGGAATAAAGTAAGAACAACTTCCTTGCTGTTATCAGGCAAGCCTCGTAAAAGCCGGTCCCATAATTTCAGTATGTTTATTTTCATTTTTTCATTTGAATGAAGATTTGGGAATCCCTTTGCCACATGCTTCCAAACATGTTTTAAGTTCTATCTCTTCACCAGCAGAACCGGTTGCACAGCTTTACGGGCAACTTTTTCCGAAACTGATCCAAGCAGTATCTTGGCAATATTACTCATTCCATGAGATCCAATAACAATTGCCGAGACATTTTCAATGTAGCGCTGGAAGATTTCAGCCGTGTCAAATATTCCTCGGCCAAGACCTCTGATGAAATTCTGAAACTACGCCGGGAATCACAAGAAAGAAATCAGAGCAGGAGTAGGCAGATTAAGGAGTGCTTCGATAGTGCAGATTGCTGCTGATATATCTAACAACATACAGGATGGCAACATCCGAAACATGTGCTGTTGTTGCAATAGATGCTTCAGTGAGAACAGGCGTGTTCGATAATTTTGAAGATACAGTTGCATCCATGATAAAAAACCGGGCAGTTCTTTGAACCTGATAAGGAGAATATGAGAATATACAAAGTTCTGTTCAATGAGGTATATATTAAGATGTACAAGATCTTAGTACCTCTAAACTGGTAAATAGCCAGGATAACAGGCTATCCGGCGGAAGAGAAATAATATGAATAACATTTTAAAAAGGAGATCATCTTGAATGAATTCAGAAAGTTCCTTGGTGTCCAGCTTATAATCGGTGTTTTCATAAACCTTTCATTGAATCTGGGTATCGCAATCTTTCTGTTCAGGGGTATCGCTTCTGTTCCGCTGTGGGGGAATCCAGGCATTGCACTTGACATACTGGCAACTGCCTTTCTTCTTCCGTGGCTGACCGTGCTCATAGTCGCCCCTTTCGCTCGGATCGAAATGAAAAAGGGTCCGATCGAAAGGTTCAGAGGGGAATTGAGCCGCATTCGCGGTTTGCATTTGAGATCCATGCCTAAAGGAATCCTGGCCCAGTCTATGATCATTGGGATTGGAATAACAGTCATTTTCGTGCCTGCATTAGTGGGTATTCTGTATGCGTTGGATGTTTCTCAAATGAGTTATCATGCCTTCATTGCATACAAAACAACTTTCGCGACCTTTCTGACGTTTCCAGTAAGCCGTATTGTCTGATTGAGTGCGATGATAAAATATATATGAAATCAACTGGGCCGAACTCGCTTATAGCCAAGGCAAGTGAACAATCTTTGAACACATGGAGAAAGCCTTGTTCCACTCGGTCGGAACCTTTGAATCCAGCGTGAAGAACTTTCATATTTATTCAGAACTTTTTAACGGTGTGTGTAAGAATTCATTTCACACCCAGGAATCGTCGTATTGCGGGATCGCCCTTATTGCATGGTATCCTGCAATGAGAGACGGATAAACCAGGGGAGAGCTGATTTTATGAAAGCAGGCCTTCACATGCCTGACAGAAAAGAAGCAAGGCTAGCATCCCTGAAAAGCATGCAAGCTAAAATCCGGTATTTTTATGCACTGGCAGGTCTGATTATCCTGTCGGCGACAACCCCGGTGCTGGCAGATGTATGGGACATCGATCCGCCGCTGCCTGGCAATGACCCCCAGTGGGTCAGGGTAAAGGCATTATGGGATGGCCATTACGGAGGTAAAAATTTTGAAGAACTTATCTCGATGCTCACACCTCTCAAAGACAAGTATCCTGAAAAGATAGAGCCCCTTCTGTGGCTTGCACGGGTACACTATTTATCAGCCCGCTATGAAAACCGGGGCCGGAAGGATCATTTTGAAAAGTCGGAACAGTTCGCCAGCCAGGTCCTTAACAGGGACCCTAAGAATGTCCTGGCAATGAAATATCTCATCGATACGCTCATATACAGCCGCGACAGGGAGTACATCTTCCGGCAGTACGGAGCGGCGATTAAGGCCATAGCCCCCCTGCCCGTAGGAGAGGCGCTGCCTGATATGAAAGATAGTCCTCGCTGGGGAACCTTTAAGAAGCTATGGATGGAGCGCATCGATATCGAGCATGCCAAGGCAGCAATGGCAGTCATGGAGACTATCGCCAAAGAGAGCCCAGGCAACGGCCTGGCCCAGCTGTGGCTCAGCCGGGGCTATTGCTATATTGGTGAGTATTATGACTCAGCCGGTCTATACGATTCTCAAGGTATTCTTTATTACCAAAAAGGGGTACAGGCCGGCCGGAAGGCCTTGGATCTGCTACCCAACAGTATTCCTGCGAATTACTGGTATCAGCTCAACCTGGCAGATTCGATTGCGAAGTCCAGTCTAATGACCATGGCGCGCAACCTCAACCCGCTCCTGACCCATTTGAATTTCTGTTCCTGCGAGAACTCAACCTATTATTTCCTGGCCCCGGCCCAGGTTCTGTCGAGCATGATCGTGGTCGGAGGCTGGGTAACAGAGCAGGGTATGCGCCTGGGCGGAATCACCACGGCTATTGATCTCAACGCCCTGGAGATAGGTGAAATCCTTTATCCGGATCACTTCGCAATCGCCTTTAACCGCGCCAACCTGTTTGCCTACATGGGACGCAAGGATGAAGCCAGGGTCATCCTCGAAAGAATTCTCACAGGCAACCCGGACGCCGTCCTCTGCATTGCTCCTGAAAACCGCAATGTCTTAAGGGATGCCCGGGAACTCTACAACAAGATCAAGTCCGGCAAATAATGCCGGTAATGCCATGTTCAGGAAATGGGAAAGGCAGATGGAACCTAATCCGGTGGTATGGCTCTGTAAATAGACTTTCAGAGGAACAGGCTTTTTACCTGTATCTGCCGGAGACGTTACGTTCTTAATTATTATAGTGAGGTTTTCCGATATACCGGTCATGAGACTCATCTATGTTACAGACATACACGGCGATTTTGAGAAGCTGAAGAGCCTTATGTCTGACACTGTGGCGGATATATATATTATTGGCGGCGACCTTATTGATATTCCGTTTTATAATATGGATACTTCTATTCTTTATCAGGATATACAGTCCTATTTTCATGGACTGAGGAGGCGCGCCGGGGCTGAGAATATTCTGATAGAAGATTTCGTGGATCAGTTCCTTGACAACCCCAATGCAACTGAGGAGATACAGGAAAAAGGGACTCAATATCAGCAGTACACCATCAGGGCCCGCAGGGTTATGCAGCAAAAATACAAGGTGCTGCAAAACATTCTTTCTACAAAGCTGACCTCAACAATACTCTGCCTGCCTGGAAATTACGATATGGACCTCAAGTATACCAGCCTTCATGATAATGACCTGCACCTGCACTGGCGCCAGATTGACAACCTCAAAATCTGCGGTTATGGCGGTGCGGATGTCAGGACGCCCGGTATTCCCGAGCGGTACACCGTAAGCTATAAGGCAGGGATCGGGAAAAACGAAAAACAGAATGAAATGTATCATTTCTTCCGTGCTGTTAAACCGAATATCATAGTGGCGCATCAGCCGGCCTATGGGATTCACGACAGGATGGCGTCGGGAGGACCGTTCGGTTCTTCCTCTCTTCGAACTTATTGTGACAATAATCACGTACTCTTATGCCTGACAGGTCATATCCATGACGCCTGGGGCGTAAAGCAGGTTGAGAACACTCTGTATCTCAATCCGTCCAATTTCGGAGAGGTAACCAATACTGCCGGAGATGTATCCGAAGGAGGTTTTTTTTATCAGATCGATATTAAAAAGGAAATTGTCACATCCATAATATTCAAGAAAATCAGCGCCAGCAGAATATTCGACATAGCCGATTATTATCTGAGGGATTCCAATCTGGTTGAGGATATCATAGACCCCGAACGCTATCAGGCATTGAAGATGAGGCGGAACTACGATACCGATGTGGTTAAATATTCCCACATTCATGAAATAGAGCTTTATAAGGAGATCCGGCAGTTTTACCGCACCTTCCAGACCCGGGAGACAGAAGACAGACTGGACAAGCTCGAAGAGGCCGTACATTCACTTGAAGAGCAGGTAAAAGGGGACATCGCCTTTGATGTTATGGGATCGGTAAACATGGGAATATCCCTGCCCGGTTCGGATATCGATTTTGTTCTGTATCTGCGCTGTACTACAAGCTGCTGTGACGCATTCGGGAAGTGCAGCCATTTCAAGGAGGCTGAAACCCTGATCAGGAACATCCTTGGCTCTGAATATGAATTTCAGATCCTGGACTGCCTGAACCTCAATGAAGTCGAGCAGGATATAAGGGACAGGAATTTCGAATCCGAGATACTCCAGCGTTTCGTAGCCTACCGTTCAATATGCAGGGCCATCAATTATCGTGTTATCGCTCCGGTAGAGGACATGCTTAACGAGGATATGGTTTTCAGGAAAGAGGTCGAGGGCAGCCTGCAGTCATATTTTCAAATTTTTTCGACCACGTCACAGCATATAAGATCACTGCACAAGTACGAGACCCGCCTCAATGCCATCGGGATCAAGCTTCCCGATTCAATCAAGAGAAAGATTAAAAAATATCTGCACGAGGATTAAAGATTTTCTTAAAAAATGATAAGCATCTCTACAATCAATACTTTCTTCGATCGGCAGTTCAAATGAATTCAACCGCCATGCCGGTCAACCCCCTCCTGACTATTCGCGCCGGCAAGCAGGAGATATAGCTGAGCCTGTTTTTAAAAAAGCTGATCTGAACAACCTCACCCTCTTTTAAAGATGATTCCGTTTCCATGTACAAGCCGCCTTTGCTAAGGTTGATCATACGGCCCTTAAGTTCATTGCCTGATCCGATACGGTATGAAATTTCACGTTCAAAATGAACGCGTCTGTTTTGACGGCGGTCCTGATAGTCAACCAGATTTGTATTTTTAATATCGGGAAACCACGGGTTTTCCTCCAACCTAAGATACAGAACCAACCCCAATAACCCTGCTGAATTTAAAATCTCGGTGCTTTTCCTGCGAAATGAAGAAATAAGTTTTTCCGGTCCTTTTTCCATGACTTGTTTCCTCCTTTCTTGTGATATTAAAGAACGAGATTTTCAATGTTTTTTGATTTCAACCAATTATATACAGCGCCCATAATATTAACAATCAGGAAAATACATGCTGAAATAATCAATAAAAAACCTGGCTTTCTTTCATCATGAAACAGATAGTGATTATGCCTTCATCAAGTAAGTCAGTACCAGGAATCATAATCATGTCCGGAAATTCTAAGCTTGTTCATTAAAAATCAAAGATTATAAACATTTTTTCAACGGTACGGATATCATTCAGGCACATCATTGTTTCCAGCCTTTTTGAATCTCAAGAAAATATTTCAAAAAGTCGAAATTATTAATATCTCTAACCACTAACAAACGTTTGGAGGATATGACATGAAAAAATATATATTTGTGCTTTCCATTACATTGTTTATGCTGTCCGCAGGATCATCATACGCCGGCTCATCCTATATGAGATGCGGTGACGACCTTGTATCTATAGGGAATACGCACCTTACCGTAAAAAATACATGCGGCAAGCCTTGTCTTGACGAGAAATGCTCGAAAAAGAAATCAGACTGCAGAAGGATGTACTATTGCATAAACGGCTATCTGAACATTCTCAGTTTTGATGGGGGCAAGCTTTCTGAAATAGAGTCCACTAATGAAAAATGCGATGAAACCTCATGTGACAATAAACAGGTTAAAAAGAAAGGAAAGAAATAAAAATGAAAGACAATGACAGATATGTAATAGACTCCATGAATCCGGACGAGTCCTGGAGGGTGTTCAGGATAATGTCTGAGTTTGTTGACGGAATAGAGACACTATCAAAGCTTCCGTCTGCGGTCACTTTCTTCGGCTCAGCAAGGTCAAAACCTGAAGACACGTATTACATGCTTGCAAAACAACTGGCTTCGGAACTGGTGGGTCAGGGATTTGCAATCATAACCGGAGGCGGCCCGGGCATAATGGAGGCTGCCAACAGAGGTGCTCTTGAGGCAGGAGGGATTTCAGTCGGAGTCAATATTGAACTCCCTTTTGAACAGAAACCAAATCCCTATACCAATGTTCAGCTGACGTTCAGGTATTTTTTTGTAAGGAAGGTCATGTTCATAAAATATGCGATAGGGTATGTCATTTTTCCCGGGGGGTTCGGAACCCTGGATGAGCTTTTTGAGGCGCTGACTCTTATCCAGACCGACAAGATAAGGCCTTTCCCGGTCGTTCTTTTCGGTTCCGAATACTGGTCGGGCATGATTGACTGGCTGAATAAAACAATGGTTGAAAACAAAATGATAAAGCCGGAGGATATGTCGATATTTACTGTAACCGATTCAATTCCTGAAGTGGTAAGAATTTTAAGGAGTCTTTATCACTGAATCCTGTTACAGCTTGAAACCCGCATGATGTCATGATAGCGTTCCGAAACGCTGGAGGCCGATATGGTTATTGAAAGGCTCACTTTGGGACAGTACTTCAGGTCCGAGAGAGAAAGGCTCGGAATAAGCCTTAAAGATATTGAACGCCGCACCAAGATATCCTACCAGACACTCGTCTGGCTTGAAGAAGACAATATTGAAATACTGCCCCCGAGAGCCTTTTTGAGGGGTTTTCTACAGGTAATCTCCAAGGAGTTCGGGATGGATGAAATCGAACTGTTCAGGCTTATGGATCAGTCTTTGTTCAAAATTGAAAAGTCAAAGATGGCCCCCCAGAGCAGGATCGATCCCCCCGCAAAAGCAAGAAAAAGGGCATACCTGTATATTGCTGCAGCCATCCTGGTGATTGCTGTCATCATTACAGGTGTAGTCTGCGCCGTACGTTACAGGGAAGTATCTTTAATTGAGACTGAGCCGGGTGTGAAAACCGTATATATGTCTGATCCTGGGACAGGTATGAGTTTTATGGCCTGAGCAAAAGACACAGGATACAGCAAAAAATTTTTCAAGTCATGCCGAGAACCAAAACCAGAGCGATAATACTCAATACAAGGGATTATTCCGAATCCGACAGAATCATCATCATGCTTTCCCCGAACATGGGCCTCATAAATGCAATCGCAAAAGGGGCTCGAAGAAGTACTAAGCGTTTTCCCGGTACACTTGAACCTTTTTCCGAGATTGAAGCGGAGTTATTTATAAAACCCGGCATAGAACTGTTCAGGATCGAGGAGGCAACACTTGTAAACGCAAATCTCTGGGCAAGGGAGGATTTAAATCTGTTTTCACATGCATCCATACTTCTGGAAATACCTGCAGTCAATCTTGCCCCACTCGATCCTCACCCCAAGGTGTTTGATGTACTGAAAAAATCGCTGGCCTTCTTCAGTCCCGAGAAAAAGTGGTTTTGCTTCTGGGCCTCGGCACTGACGGGAATCCTGGAATCTCTCGGTTATGGTTTTAATGTCAAGGAAGCCCTGATTAAAGGTGAGCCGCTTCCGATGTCAGGCATGTCCGGAGAGGCCATCATGTTCATGGAACGTGCATGCATGCTTGAACCGGAGCTGCTATCAAGGCTCCACGTAAGCGCCAGGGCGAAAAATGAAATAAGCCTGTTCCTCTTTGAATTATGCGAACAGGTCTCGCACAGGCCCCTCAAGACTATAGAATTCCTGAAAGGGCTTTCCTGATGGATTGATTTCCGGATATCCTTAACCATCTTTACTTTCAGAGGGCATCTCTTAATATAACATTATTACGGGAGGGGAAAATGAGCCTTAAGGCAGCGGCCGTTCAAATGGTTTCTTTGAATACTGATTACAAAGCAAACATGGCAAGGGCGGAAATTCATATTATGGAAGCCGCCTCCAAAGGTGCAAAACTGATACTTCTTCCGGAATTTGCACTGGCCGGATATATGTTCGAAGATGGCATATGGGACTCGGCAGAGCCTCTTAAAGGGAAAACCTATAAATGGCTGAAGGAGCTTGCTTCAAAATATGATGCATATCTCGGCATATGCATTCTAGAAACCGATGGCAGGGATTTTTTCGATACATTCATTCTTGTCGGACCTGATGAGTTTTTCTTTCACCGTAAAATCGAACCTGCAAGCTACGAGGCCTTCACTTTCAGTGCGAAAGGCATCAATCAGAGCGTATTCGATACAAAGCTGGGAAGGATCGGGGTTGCCATTTGCTTTGACACGACTAAAACACATACCATAAAAAGACTCATAGAACTGAGTCCGGACATATTACTGATCGCCTATTCTTCGCCTGAACTTCCCTGGTTCTGTCTCCCAAAGGATAAAAAGGCGTGGGTGGAAGAATACAGAATTACCCCTGAACTTTATGCATCCTTTCTCGCCTGCCCCGTCATAGTATCAAACAAGACCGGCGAAGCGCATTCAAGGATTCCATACCTGCCGCGTTTTCTCAGGATGGATGTAAGTTTTACCGAGGGTACTTGCATACTTGATGGAAGCGGGAGAAGACTTTCCGAGATAAAAGGCGGGTCCGGAATTGTTGTGGAAGATTTGGAAATGAAAGAATTTCCGAGGAAAAACCAGGTCTTGCCGAAAGGCAGATGGCTGATGCCCTTTACATTATCCACAAGAATTACAATGGATGGCGCCCTGTTCCTAGGCAGGCTGAGATACATGCTGAGCAAAAAGAGAAAAATGGCTGCAGCAAGAACATACGAAGCAGCCAGTTTTTCCTGAAGCAAATTGTTAATAATGTGGACAAAAGATATCATAGGTGCTAACTGCAATTAATTATCTTTCAGATAATAACCGGAAATTAAATTTGTATGGGGAGGAGACATTATGAAAAAAGGATTCGGTTTAGTCACTATATTAATTTTATCACTGTTTTTCGTAGCAGTCATGGCGACAAGCGCAATGGCTGATCAGTATTCATTGCTCGGCGGCATGGATATCTATTACGGAAGTCTTCATGCACACAGCAATTTTTCAGATGGGAAAGGCACACCGGAAGAAAATTTCAAATGGGCGAGAGATGTTGCCAAGTATGACTTTTATGCGCTTACAGACCACAGTGAACAGGTTTTTCCCTGGATGTGGTCAAAGACCGGATCGCTTGCTAATACATTCAATGTCACAGGCCAATTCTGCGCCTTGAGAGGTTTCGAATGGGGCAATCCCCTATCGGGTCATATCAATGTCCTGGAAACAACCACCCAGACTAACGTCATTGCAATCCAGTCTGTTGACCTGTTCTACCTATGGCTCCAGTTGAACAACGGCATAGGTCAGTACAATCACCCAGGCGAACAGCCCCTTAACTATAATAATTTCAGGTATATCAGCAAGGCCGATAAATACATGTGCCTGCTTGAAACCGGGAACGGCGGGACAGGTAACAATGACAATCAGTATATTCTTCAGTATATCAGGGCCCTTGATAAAGGCTGGCATGTGGCACCTGCAAACAACCAGGATAATCACAGCATGAGCACAAACTGCCACCGTTCAGCAATTGTTGCGTCCGAACTTTCAAGAACATCCTTAATAGATGCCATACGGAAACGCAGGGTATATTCAACCGATGATCCGAACATGAAAGTCGTCTTCAAGGCAGGTACGGTCTGGATGGGTTCACAGATGGCAACGGGCGACCCGGAAATCACCTTTACAGTTTCAGTCACGGATGATGAGCCTATTATGAAGATGGAACTCATTTCCAACAAAGGCGTGATCGTCGCATCAACAACATTCAGCGAAGCTGCCGACGAATATTTATGGCAGCCGACAGTTTCGCTTGCCGGCGATGCGTATTATTTTGTTAAGGTTTACGAACTCAATACGATCGAAACATCGGATGGCGGTATCCAGATAGCAGTCACAGCCCCGATATGGGTCGATTTTGCAGACTGAACATGAACATCTGTTTATTGATATAAATTAGCACATATCTCTTTTCCAGAACGCCGGTGACCTCTCACCGGCGTTCTCTTTTAAACAAAGGTAATGGGAAATTAATTAAGAACGATGTTTATTTTTTTCAGTTTTAATAACCTCATTACCGTAATATTGAGGTCCTTTTATTTTCTCAGAGTTTTAAGAAAACATAAATTTCATAATGCCCTCTATCAGGCATGGTTATGTGTTCCGGTACCCATCCAGTTTCCGACTACGTAAAAAAATATTTTAAAAAGAACCCCTAAAGTAAAACTCCATTTTGTCGATAGATTATTTATCAGACGAAGGTTTAGGAAACAGAAAAAACCTTCTACATAAAAGCAACCAGGCGCCCCGTGGGTAAGCCTGGTCAGGCTGTTTACAGGTTTTGATATGCTTTTCAGTGTGGGCTTCCTGCAAGATTGAGAATCGTTACCCCGGCAATTACAAGAATTATCCCGCCTATTTTGAGAATGCTCATGCTTTCGCTGAAAAATACCACGCCAATCAGGGTAATCGTTGCAGTCCCCACCCCGGACCATATGGCATACGCTATCCCAACCTCTATTTTCTTGAGCGCCAGAGAAAGCAGCGAGAGGCTTGCAACATAAAATAGAAACATGAAAACAACAGGCAACAGTCTTGAAAAACCGTTTGAAAGTTTTAAGAAAGTGGTTCCTGCAACCTCAAAAAATATGGCCCCCACAAGAAATATCCAGCTCATATTTGTCACTCCAGGTATTCTTCAAAACCAGGTATGTCATTATCGGGTTTTTCTGGTTCGGATTTTTTTTCTGATACGGGTTCAGGTTTTTTTGCAGACGTTTTCATATCAAGCATTTTTTCGGTTTTGCCGCCTTGTTTTAAATAGTCGGTTTCGACAACATCCGATATTTCAAGCATCCTTTTTACCAGATCAGTTATCTTGGAAGCCTCATTTTTAATTTCTTTGATTATCACATAATTGTCTGTTTTTATTGTTTTGTCCCTCAGCAGCATCTCAAGCTTAAGAAGGATGGTTGTAAGCGGACTGTTTATCTCATGGTTAGCGGCAATTGCGGTTTTTGATACTGCGGCCAGTCTCTCGGCTTTAAGATTTTTGGTGACAAGGGTAGCCCTTTCAATTGCATGTCCTCCCACCTCTGCGATGGTTCTTAAAAGAAGGGTTTTCTCCGTTATGTCTTCATGCTGGTCTTCAATCGGCGTAGATTCAATCACTCCTATTATACTGTTTTCAACCTTTACAGGGGCATGTATTACACCACCCGTTTTCGGATATATTCCCTGGGTCCTGTCAAGTATCTCCTTTGTCGCATTTGTTATACCTGAGCGTGTAGTGATGTTTCCTTTGTCTATGGTGCTCTCGGTAAATAGGACTCTCATGCCTGAAAGCCTGATCAGGCACCTTACATTGAAAGACCCCATTATCGACAGCGTATTCGAGGTAAGTATTTCAGTAATTTCCGAGAGTTTCATGGATGACTGCAACAGGCTGGACATCCTGTTAAGACCGGTAAGCTCAATTGTCCTTCTTTCGAGTGCTAGCTTCTTCTGCTCCAGGTCCAGGCTCATCCTGCCAAGATGCGTGTTGGCCGCTTGAAGTATTTCAAAGTAGGTTTTTGGTTCAATCTTCGGTATGCCGAGCTCATCGCTGATTGCAGTTACATTGTCTTTCAATGAAAGAGATATCTCCTGCAGTTCCTTGTTCCCGAGGCCGGCCTTGGCCAAAACCGCCGGGTCGATAAAGTCCGCAGAGCGCCTGCCTATACCAAGTCCGAGGTGGTTGGTGATTTTGTCGGCTATATTTACTATTGCGCAAAGCATCTCATCCCTGGCATCAAGCATGTCAACTTCGGGCTGTTCATGATGGGCGCCGACAGCATCACACAGGAGTTTCGGAAGGTTCCATTTTTCAATAAGCTTTTTACCTAGTTCCGCATGGTTTATCCCGATTAGTCCGGTTTCAAACCTTATGATGTCGGTTGTACCTGAATTTACGTTCTCGATTACTTCCTGGTATTCACCATTCAGACATATGTTCTGATCCAACACGACCTTGCCTATGTCATGCAGAAGGCCTGCCGCAAAGGCATCCTCCTCGCAGTCTGGAAGGGTCTTTGCGGCAATCATTCTTGCGCAGACAGCGCTTGATATGCTGTGCTGCCAGAATCTGTAAAGGTCTATGGCATTTTTTTTATGGCCGTTGAACAGGTTCACCACCGAAATGCTGAGAACAATACTTCTGAGAATATTCATACCGAGAAGGACGACAGCGCTCCTGATCGTGGAGACCTCCTTGATGCGATGATAAAAAGGCGAATTGGCTACCTTCAGGACTTTCGCAGCCAAGGCGGTGTCCTTTTCAACCATGTTTGTAAGATTTTTTGCATTAGCCCAGTCGTCGAGAGTTCTTTCCATTATCGCGGATGCAATCGATGGCAGAGTCGGTATCTCAATATCGTCAAGTATCCTGTCGATATTTGCAGGCGTGAGTTTCAGCATTGATTTTCTTATCGAAAAAACAAGCAATAAACTTGAGTGATAAGTTGAGTCTGTGTTATTCTGCCTGAGATGACTCTACCCCGCGAAAAAACCCGAAGAATTATTGTTGGGGGGGTACAGGTCGGAGGCGGTGCTCCTGTATCCATTCAGTCTATGACCAATACCCTGACAACCGACATCAAGGCTACGTGCGCACAGGTTGCAGCCCTTGAGAAGGCAGGGTGTGATATTGCCAGGATCAGCATCCCTGATGAAGAATCCCTGTCGGCTTTTGCCGAAATTAAGAAAAATGCAGGTATTCCCCTTGTTGCAGACATCCATTTCGACTATCGCCTTGCTGTAGGTGCTATTGTTGCAGGGGCCGACTGCATAAGAATAAACCCGGGTAACATAGGCTCAAGGGACAAAGTCAGACAAGTTGCAAAAGCTGCATTAGACCATAATATCCCCATACGGGTCGGGGTAAACACCGGTTCGATAAAAAGGGCCGTATTGAACAGATTCGGTAAGGACAGGGTTGGCGCCCTTGTTGAGACAGCTCATGAGCAGGTTATGGTACTTGAGGATTTCGGACTTGATGCTATCAAGGTGTCCTTGAAATCCTCCGATGTACTCGAAACGGTTGAGGCATACAGGCGTTTTTCCAGAATTTCCGACAGGCCTCTGCACATTGGAGTTACCGAGTCAGGCACCATGTTTTCCGGCGCAATAAGGAGCGCTGCCGGGATCGGCATACTCCTTGAAGAGGGCATTGGGGACACGATCCGCATCTCTCTTTCGGCAGACCCTGTAAAGGAAATAGTGGCAGGCAGGGTTCTTCTTGAGTGTCTCGGTCTGAAAAAAGAAGGCGTCAGGGTCATTTCCTGTCCGACATGTGCAAGGGCAAATGCAGATGTAGCCTTGATTGCATCCACGCTTGAAGAGTGCCTTTCCGGAATAAAGCGGCACCTGGTTGTTGCAGTCATGGGCTGTATTGTGAACGGCCCCGGAGAAGCCAGGGATGCGGATATAGGAGTTGCATGCGACAAGAAAGGGGCTATGCTTTTCATGCGCGGAAAACCCGTTAAAAGGATTAACCGTAACGAAATAGTCAAAACAATTACCGACGAGATCGAAAAGGAGTGCAAAGAATGAAGTTTTCAGTAATGTTTTTAAAGACAATGAAAGAAGACCCGAGAGACGCCGAGGTCGCAAGCCACAGGCTGATGCTCAGGGCAGGCATGATAAAAAAGCTGGCAAGCGGCATTTATTCCTGGCTGCCCTATGGCCTTCTGGCGCTTAAAAAGGTCGAGAAAATAATACGAGAGGAAATGAATGCCTCCGGTGCTCAAGAGGTCCTCATGCCTGGTGTCCAGCCCTGCGAAATATGGCAGGAAAGCGGCCGTTGGAACGTTTACGGCAAGGAACTTTTAAGGTTCAAGGACAGGAAAAACGCTGATTTCTGCCTCGGACCGACTCACGAGGAAGTGATTACGGATATGGTCAGGTCGGAACTGAATTCCTACAAGGATTTGCCTGTGACGCTCTACCAGATACAGGCAAAGTTCAGGGATGAGATACGACCTCGTTTCGGTGTCATGCGCGCCCGAGAATTTATGATGAAGGACGCATATTCTTTCGATAAGGATGACGAGAGTGCGGAAAAAAGTTACGAGGCTCAATACAGAGCCTATGAAAAGATATTTGAAAGATGCGGCCTCAGGTTTAAAGCAGTCGAAGCAGACTCGGGACCTATTGGCGGCAACTTTTCCCATGAGTTCATGGTCCTTGCCGACACCGGCGAGGACCTTATCCTGAGCTGCAGCGAATGCAACTATGCGGCAAATGTGGAAAAAGCCGAGATAAGAAAACAGGAAAAGGCATTACCAGTCAAAGCCACGGGGGGTTCTCCCGAGAAAGTGCATACTCCGGATATAAGGACCGTCGAGGAAGTCTGTGAATTCCTGGGTATAGAGCCGTCTTCTCTTGTCAAAACCATGATTTACAATACAGATAAAGGTATTGTCGCTGCGTTGATCAGGGGGGATCATGAGGTAAACGAAGCAAAGCTCAGACGTTCACTTGGGGTGGAAAGCCTTGAACTTGCCGACGAAGAGATGATCGCGAAGGCAACCGGCGCTCCAAGGGGATTTGCCGGCCCAGTCGGGCTTAATATAAGGATAGTAAGAGATATCTCCCTTGATGACGGACCATATGTCACAGGAGCCAATGAACAGGACTACCATGTAAAGGATGTATGGCTCTCCCGTGATACCAGGATAGAAAAGTCGGATGACATAAGGAACGCGCTGCCCGGCGACGATTGTCCAAGATGCCCGGGAAAGCTGGAGGCCATCCGCGGTATAGAGGTCGGTCATGTCTTCAAGCTGGGGACAAAATATTCAAAGACAATGCATGCCGATTTTCTTGATGAAAAAGGTGAACTGAAACCCATGATCATGGGCTGCTACGGAATAGGGGTAAGCAGGGTAGTGGCTGCCGCAATTGAACAGAACCATGATGGTGACGGCATCATATTCCCTTTGCCTATCGCACCCTTCGCAGTAATAGTCCTGCCCCTTGATTCAAGAAACGAAGAAGTAGCCTCAACAGCTAACAATATATATATGGAACTTAAAAAAACAGGCCTTGATGTGCTCATTGACGACAGGGATTTAAGGCCTGGATTCAAATTCAAGGATGCCGATCTCATCGGTGTTCCGTACCGGATTACAATCGGCTCAAAAGGCCTTGCCGAAGGTCTCATTGAGATAAGGGAAAGGGCAACCGGCAATGTTACAAAAATATGCCCGGCCGATGCCCTGAAAACAATAACCGATATGCTTAAAGGAAAAGGAATCATTATTGACAGTAAGAATTAACGATATTCTTGATGCGCTCACCAGCAGCGAGCCTGAGGCTGACCTTCGCCTTGTGGAGAAGGCTTATGTTTTTTCCGCACGTCTCCACCAAGGCCAGATGCGGCTGAGCGGAGAACCCTATCTGAATCATCCACTTGAAGTATCATTAATAACGGCCGGGTTGCATCTTGGGGCAGTAGCTGTTGCTGCGGCTCTTTTGCATGATACGATTGAAGACAGCCTTACGACAGTGGATGACATTGAAAATACATTTGGCAGCGAGGTTGCTGTCATCGTTGACGGACTTACAAAGATAAGCAAGATACATTTCCACTCACGAGAGGAACAGCAAGCCGAGAATTTCAGAAAGATGCTATTGGCAGTAAGCAAGGATCTGAGAATCCTTCTGATAAAACTGGCTGACCGGCTTCATAATATGAGGACCCTTGAATACCACAATCCGCAGGCCCAGCAGAGAATAGCCAGGGAAACGCTTGACATCTATGCCCCGCTTTCCAACCGTCTTGGAATACATTGGATGCAGATTGAGCTTGAAGAGCTCAGCATAAAATATCTCGATCCTATCGGTTACAATACAGTCAAATCAAAACTTACATCTGTTGCAAAGGAAAAAGAGAGCTACCTCGGCGATATAATGAAAAGGGTTAGTGCAAAGATTGAAGAACAGGGTCTGAAAGCTGAGGTCCATGGCAGGATAAAACACCTATACAGCGTCTATCAGAAATTAAAGAAACAGGGCATACCGTTTGAAGGCGTCTATGATATACTTGGGATCAGGATCATTGTTGATACGGTTGCTGAATGTTACGAGGTTCTCGGAATCATTCATTCCCTCTGGAAACCCATACAATCCAGGATCAAGGATTTTATCGCGATGCCCAAAACCAACATGTACCAGTCTCTCCATACGACGGTCTTCGGTCCGGTTGGGGAAAGGATAGAATTCCAGATAAGAACCCATGAAATGGACCGCATAGCGAACGAGGGTATTGCTGCACACTGGCAGTACAAGGACAGTACGGGACTGACCGACCAGGACGGGAAAAAATTCACCTGGCTGAGGCGCCTGCTTGAATGGCAAAAAGAGCTGCACGATCCAAGGGAGTTTCTTGAAAGCGTAAAAGTCGACCTGTATCCTGAAGAGGTGTACGTATTCACTCCGAAAGGTGATGTTCACCGGTTCCCTTCTGGATCAACACCGCTGGATTTTGCCTATTCAATACATACCGAGTTAGGAAATCAATGTACCGGAGCAAAGGTGAACGGACAGATCGTACCGCTCAAGTACAAGCTTAAAAGCGGAGATGTCCTGGAAATTATGAGGTCATCCAAACAGCACCCCAGCAAGGACTGGCTGAGGATAGCAGTAACATCCCGTGCGACCACAAAAATAAGGTCATGGCTCAGGGCACAGGAAACCGAACAGAGTATTGCTCTCGGAAGGGAAATCCTTGAAAAGAAGCTCAAAAGCCTGCACATCCGAAAGGATATAGATTACGGTGACCTTGCCCGAGATTTTTCATATAAGAATGAAGATGATTTCTTTGCTGCCATCGGCTTCGGCAGGATGAGTGTTGTTCAGGTAATCCACAAGATCGAACCTGATGCGCCCAAGGACCAGATAGATCAGCCGAAGATACAGCAACCGCAGAAGAAACGGCAGGAGGGTTCAGGTATAATCGTCAGAGGTGTAGAAGACCTACTGGTAAGATATGCAAGGTGCTGTAAGCCCATCCCCGGTGATGATATTGTTGGTTTTATTACAAGAGGCCGTGGAATAACGGTCCACAGAACAAACTGTCCGTATGTTGCAGCCGAGGACCCCGGCAGACTCGTCCCGGTCGAATGGGAGACCGACACCCTTGAAACCCATGAAATAGATTTCTCAGTCGTATGCGATGACAGACCCGGCATGCTGAATTCCATTACCACCATTTTGGGAAGCCAAGACATCAATATCTCAAAACTGAAGGCAACTTCTCTAGCCAACGGAAGCAGCGTCTGCGTTTTCAGGATAATGATAAAGAACCTGTCGGAACTCGAAACTCTGTTCACTAAAATTAGAAAGTTAAGCGGAGTGGAAAAAATAGAAAGGCCTCTGACCTGATTGGCCAGAGGCCTTTGACGGTTCTCTTAAGATCTTTTTCAGGCTGCGCGCTTTTTGATTTTGCCTGATTTTATGCACTGAGTGCAAACTTTAAGGCTTTTTACGCCTTTTTCAGTTTCAACCCTAACCTTCTGAAGGTTGGGCAACCATAATTTTTTCGTTTTGTTGTTGGCATGGCTCACATTGTTACCTGTCTGTGATCCCTTGCCGCATACCTCGCATACCCTGGCCATAATGTCGCTCCCTTATTTTTTTAGGCAAATGGTGCCGAAGCCGGGACTTGAACCCGGACGAGCGTCGCCCACTACCCCCTCAAGATAGCGTGTCTGCCAGTTCCACCACTTCGGCGTATCGAGACCTCATACAAATAAAAGGACATGCTGTCAATAAGGAATTCCTTCAACTAACTGCTTGAAAACATTCAGGCTCAAGCTATTTGCGCCTCAGCTGCCGGCCCAACTATATCCCACCACTTTCCTCGGGAACCCTTATCCAGTTTTATCCCTATCTTGAAAAAACCGTTTTCAACATCATACCATCTTACTAGGCCATAAAGTATAGACTCCCCCAGATATATAACGACCTTTTCCTCGAGTTTGTCGAGCATACCGCTTTTCAGTCTGGCCGTAGGTATAGCAACACAGAACCCTTTTTTTGAAACATCTCTGGTAATGCCTGAAACAAAGTCGGTGCCAATGACTATTTTCAACTCAACAGAGACCATAATGCGCTGAAAAGTCCTCCTGTCAAAACCTATCATATCATTCCTCCTTGGACCTTGAATCGGCAATATTATATTGATAAGGAAGCATGATGGATTTGGCAAGAAATATCAAACTTGTTCTTTCTTACGACGGTTCGGAATTTTCCGGATGGCAGGTTCAGCCCGGACTCCGCACCGTACAGGATACAATTGAGCGTACCCTTGATACAATACTGAAAAATAAGACGAGAATTCTTGCGGCAGGAAGAACCGATGCCGGTGTTCATGCATTCGGACAGGTAGCAACATTCTTAACGGAATCAATGATACCGGAAGATGCCCTCTTAAGAGCTGCCAACTCAATGCTGCCGGCGGATGTCTCGGTTATATCTGTTCAAGAAGCTGGACTTGATTTTCACCCCCGGTACTCTGCAAGATCAAAAACTTATATATATGCAGTTAACATGTCTCCTGTTAAGAATCCGCTACTTTCCAGGTATGCACTGCATATGAAACACCAACTTGATATTAAGGCCATGGAAAGTGCGGCACAATTATTTTTAGGAGAGCATGACTTTGCATCATTCATGGGCGTTGGCACACCGGTTAAATCAACTGTAAGAAATATCAAGGAATCGGAAATATTTATAAGCGGTGATATGTTATACTATGCAATAAAAGGTAACGGATTTTTAAGGCATATGGTAAGAAATATAGTCGGGACATTGCTTGAGGTCGGCAAAGGAAAGACTGATTTTTCTGACATTAAAAGAATAATTGATTCAAGAAACCGCGCCGAGGCCGGCCCTACGGCACCGCCGCAGGGTCTTTACCTTGTTAGCGTGGAATATTAGGAGAGAAAATAATGGCAAAAGTTCTGATCACAGGAGGCTGCGGTTTTATCGGAACAAATCTTATTCGATATATACTTTCTGATGTGCCCGAGTATTCTATCTTCAACTATGATCTCCTTACCTATGCAGGCAACCTTGAAAACACTTCAGACCTCGAGGTGCGCTATCCTTCCAGATATAAATTCATCAGGGGCGACATTTCCGATGCCGCAAAAGTAAACGAGGTCTTTGAAGAAAACAAATTCGACCTGATTCTCAACCTTGCGGCGGAATCCCATGTGGACAGGAGCATAGAGGCCGCGGGCGTATTCATACGTACAAACATCATGGGAACACAGGTTCTGCTTGATGCTGCGCAAAAGCATAAAGTAAGCCGCTTTCTGCATGTATCAACCGATGAAGTCTACGGGTCGCTCGGGGCTACAGGCGCATTCACTGAAGACCTTCCGCTCAGGCCCAACAGCCCGTACTCGGCATCAAAGGCATCAGCAGACCTTCTGGTAAGGGCATACATAAAGACTTTCGGTCTCGATGCAGTAATAACAAGGTGTTCGAACAATTACGGGGCCTACCAGTTTCCTGAAAAGCTTATTCCTCTGATGATCGCCAATGCTCTGGAAGATAAGGAGCTGCCCGTCTACGGTGACGGCAGGAACATACGCGACTGGATTCATGTCACTGACCACGCCAGGGGGATCCTTACAGTAGCCCTTAAAGGAAGAACTGGTCAGGCGTACAATATGGGTGGAAATGCCGAAAAAATGAATATTGAGATCGTAAAGCTGATCCTTGGGTATATGAACAAGCCTGAAAGCCTTATAAAATATGTCAAGGACAGGCCGGGCCACGATTTCCGGTATGCTATGGATTTTTCAAAAATTGAGAAGGAACTGGGCTGGCGGCCCTTGATGACGTTTGAAAAAGGCATATCTTCCACCATAGACTGGTACATTGCAAACAGATCCTGGTGGGAAAGGATACGTACAGGGGATTATCTTAATTATTATGACAGGATGTACGCCAACAGATGAAGATCCTCGTCACAGGCTCCGCGGGTATGCTTGGCAGCGATTTGTGTAATGAACTGACCGCCGCCGGACATGATGTTGTTCAATCGGACATATCACCGGATAAAACCATGCTGGACATCACCAGTCCCCGGTCAATAAAGAACGTCCTGGAAGAAAAGATGCCTGACTGGGTCATCAATTGTGCCGCGTACACAAAGGTCGATGCCTGTGAGACCGACGAGAAAGCGGCAACTCTTCTGAACGGAACTGCACCCGGGTATCTCGCTGCTGAATGCAGCCGCCTCGGGATAAAACTTATGCATATCAGCACCGACTATGTCTTTGACGGCTTAAAAGAAAGTCCATACAGCGAGGATGATCCTGTAAACCCCATCAATGCATATGGCAGGGGAAAGCTCATGGGTGAACAGGCTATCAAAAGGAACATGAAGGAATTCTGCATTATAAGAACGCAGTGGCTTTTCGGAACAAACGGGCCGAATTTTGTCGATACAATCTTAAAGCTTGCAGCAGTACGCGGAAGTATAAATGTCGTGAATGACCAGTTCGGCTCTCCCACATATTCGAAAGACCTGTCAAAAGCGGTAAGGCTTCTCATTGAAAATAATGCCAGAGGCATATTCCATGTATGCAACAGGGGAAAGGCCTCATGGTTTGAGCTTGCCCAAAAGGCTGTTAAGCTAAGCATGGTTTCAGCAACAGTCAATCCAGTGTCAACGGATGAATTTCCCCGTCCCGCAAGACGTCCTGCAAAGAGTATCCTCTCGACAAAAAAGTTCACCCAGACAACAGGTAAAATCATGCCGCCGTGGCAGATTGCACTTCAGGAATATTTGAAAAATACAGGAAGGCTGCACTTAGAGAATTCACCCGGCAAACAATGATTCATCATGGCGTCATGGGGATTGAAGATTATGATCATAACAGTCAGCTATCCTGACCTGCGATTTGTGCACATTGACAAAAACAGCCTGCCATACGAACTTGTTAACGGCAGGCTGTGATAAACCCTTAAATCTGCGGTTCAACTACACCTAGAGAACCGTCCTTTCTCTTATAGATAAGGTTGATCTGTTTTGAATTCGTATTGTGGAATATTATGAAATCCTGCTCTCCCACATCAAGCTGCAGGATTGCTTCCTCAACACTCATGGGTTTGACGAAATAGTCTTTTTCCTTTACTACCTTGAGCTTCTTTCCCGGTTTTGCCTGGACTTCCTCTTCCAGATTTTTTGCCACGGGCTTTCTGACCTGGAGCTTTTTCCTTGTGCTTCTTGACCTGTCTTTCAAGCTTCTCCATTACTATGTCTATTGCTGAGTACATATCTTCTGTTATTTCTATTGCATTAATTATCACCCCGTCGGCATTGAGCGTAACTTCAGCTTTGTGCCTGATTTTCTCAACAGACAGAATCACATGTGCCTCTGCTGGCCGGTCTATGAATTTTCCGATTTTAGTCAGTCTTTTTTTTGCATAATCCTTTAGCGCGTCCGACGGATCAATGTTCTTGAAGGTGATATCAATGTGCATATACCCTCCTAAGGTTTAATAGTATTTTTTCCTTCTGTTTGAAGGCAGTATCCCTAAAATCTCCCGGTATTTGGCGACAGTGCGCCTGGCAATCTCCACCCCCTTTCCTTTAAGCATTTTTGCTATAACCTGATCTGACAGCGGATGCTTTGCATTTTCGTTTTTGATGATATTTTTCAATATCGTTCTTGATGCTCTGGGATGCTACAAAGCTCCCGTCCGATTTTGATATGCCGCTGCCGAAGAAATATTTGAGTTCAAATGTACCCTGCGGCGTATGTACGTATTTATTCGATGTAACTCGCGATATTGTAGATTCATGCATCCCCACGTCATCCGCGACATCCCTTAGAATGAGAGGTTTTAAATAGGTAATGCCCTTGTCAAGAAACTCCTTCTGAAAGCTCATGATGCTCTCGGTTACCTTGCACAACGTATTTTGTCTCTGCTGAACGCTTTTGATGAGCCACTGTGCAGCTTTCATCCCTTCCGAGAGATATTCCTTTGCCGCCTTGTTTGTTTCATTCGACGACATCATTTCATAATACTGCCTGTTGATTGCCAGCATAGGTATATCTTCCTCGTTAAGAATAACCGCATAACCGTCCTCAACCTTCACGACATAGACATCCGGAACCACGTACTGAGGAGGTTCATCCGAATAGTCCCTTGCAGGCCGAGGCTCCATATTGGTTATTATCTTAGCGGCGTTTGCAACGTCATTAACCCCTACATTAAGCTCTTGCGCTATCCTGGCATAGTTCTTGGTCTGGAGGGCATCCAGATGCGACACAATTATCTGCTCTACAAGCGAGCCCTCCAAGCCAAGTATTTTTGCCTGTATCAGAAGGCATTCCTTTAGGTCTCGGGCTCCGATTCCCGGTGGGTCGAACTGCTGTATGATTTTCAGAACCTCTTCCGCCTTTTCGGGTGTAGTGCCTGTAGCTTCGCATATCTGGGGTATATCAACCGCCAGGTATCCGTTGTTATCAAGGTTCCCGATAATAAATATACCCGTAGAACAGTGCTCCTCGCATATGTCGTTCATTCTCAACTGCCATAAGAGATATTCCGTCAAACCTTCCTGTCTGCTTGTCGTAGCCTCGAACGAAGGCCTGTCTTCATCCTCGGAATAAGGGACGTTATCCTGTCCGTAGGTTTCGAGATAAGCATCCCATTTACGCTTAAAGAAATCAGGTTCTTCAGGTTTATCAAGCTTTTCTTTCGGTGTCTGCTCGATATCGAGCATCGGATTGGACTCGAGCTCCTGATCAATAAACTCCTGAAGTTCGAGCCGTGAAAACTGGAGCAGTTTTATCGCCTGCTGGAGCTGCGGCGTCATTATAAGCTGCTGTGCCAGTTTAAGATGCTGTCTTATTTCCAGTGCCATTTATTTCCCTATTCTTTTTCTAGCTCAAAGAGAAATCATCTCCTACATAAAACTTCTTGACCTGTTCGTTTTTAATAACATCATCGGGCAGGCCTTCCTCTATGACTAATCCCTGGTGGATTATATATGCCCGATCGCATATTTTCAGCGTTTCACGGACATTATGGTCCGTTATAATGATGCCTATCCCTTTGTTTTTCAGGGTGAGGATCATATCCTGTATATCCTTTACCGTTATCGGATCGATGCCCGCAAAAGGCTCGTCAAGCAGAAGAAATCTCGGCTTTAATGCCATTGAACGGGCAATTTCAACACGCCTGCGCTCACCTCCCGAGAGTGACAATCCTTTTTGTTTTCGCACCCTGTCAAGGCCGAACATCGATATGATATCATCAAGTTCAACAGATAAATCCTGCCTTTTCAATCCTCTCGCTTCGAGAGGAACGGAGATGTTCTGTTCAACGGTAAGACCACGGAATATGGATGCCTCCTGGGGAAGATAGCCTATACCTTTTCTGGCCCGGCCCGAGAGATCAATGGTTGTTATATCCTCATCTCCAAGAAACACAACGCCTTTATCGGGCCTGATAAGACCGACTATCATATAGAATGTAGTGGTCTTTCCTGCTCCGTTGGGACCAAGAAGGCCGATTATTTCACCTGTAGAGCAGCTTATGCCAAGCCCTTTTATAATATGAGCCTTGCCGAAACTCTTTTGAAGGGCCTCGGCCCGTAATATAACTTCTACCATGGAACCGCAGCCCCTGTTGAGCTGTTTTTGTCTAGTGTTCCTTTTATTTTCACTCTCGTACCCGGAGCACTCTCAACTTGCTGTCTGTCACCTTCGATATCTAATGTAACCTTCTGGCCAGAAAGCCTGTTTTGTCCCTGTATGATCACCACATCGCCTATCAGGAATATCTTTTTGTCCTCATACTCATAGATTGCCTTTTTGCATGTAGCATCCCTGTCCGGACCCTTTTCAGGGTCTTTCATCTTTATCGAGACATTGCCTTCTGCAATCATCTGTTTTAATTGTTTGGTGGCGTTGTTGTAAAATATCCTCATAGTCTTGCTCTTAATAGTCATGTCCGGCTTGGTCGCTATGACATTCCCCTGGAAAAACGCCTCTCCTTTAGCCTTGTATACATCAAGTTTGTCCGCCTCTATGTCAAACATATCGGCCGGAGTCGCTTTATCCTTAACAGCTGCAACCTGTGAAGTTACTTTTGGTTTTTCCGTTTTTGACGCCGGTGCTTTTTGCCCCCCCGCGGAAAAGACCGCAGATGGAAGACTCAAGCTAACTGCCAATATCAAAATTACGATTGATCTGCGCATGCACACCACCTGAAAAACTTATTCTTGAAAGGTCATCGTTCATTTCCATTTTCCGCCCTGTAAGCCACCCGCCCTCTTTCTCCAGCCTGACCGGGTTATCCGTATGCAGAAGGTTTGACGATTTTTCCCAGGTCAGGTCTTTAAAAAAAGCACGGCTCCCATCCTTTGCCGTAAGCAGTATGTCTCCTTTTACATCGAGGTTTGACTTTTCCATGTTGTATCTGGCTTCCGGCCCTGTGATGATGAATTTGTCCTCCTGGTTGAGGGTAATATCGTATAGATCTAGAACCTGATCCTCTTTGAGAAGACCCTTTTTCGCATGCAGAATTGTTGTTTTGTTGCCGTCGGTATTGAGCTCGTAAAGCGTTATGTTCCTGGCTACACGGTCGGCTTCCATAGGTTTTACGGGGGTTTTCATGCTATTGTGTGAATTGCTGAATATTAAAACCGCAGCAACAATTATTATGATCAGCAAAATTCCGCCCAGCACCTTACGCCACATAGCGTTTCATCACCTCGTCATAGAGCCCTTCTTTTTTCAGGATGACTTCAATCGCCTCGCGTACAGCACCTTTTCCTCCGGAAAGTTCTGTTACAAAATCCGCCCTTTCTTTAACGGTATCCATTGCATCACTAGGGGCAAAAGACATTGCGCAAAGGATCATTGCAGGGATATCGACCACATCATCTCCCATATATGCCATTTCCTTCGTTTCAACACCCAATTCCGAAGAAAGCTTCAAGATCGTATCCTTTTTATCCTTTGCATTCTGGTACACGTGCCTGATGCCCAGTTCTTCCGCCCTGTGCTTGAGAGCCCCGGATACTCGTCCGGTTATGATTGCAGTTTCAATGCCGGCCCGCTGCAGGAGTTTTATGCCGTGTCCGTCCCTGCTGTTAAATGCCTTCATTTCATCTCCATGATCGCTTACATATATGCTGCCGTCGGTAAGGACACCGTCGACATCAAGAACGAGGATTTTAATCTTATTCATCTTACAATCCTGCCTATTTCCCTGATCTGCCTTAAAAGTCCTTCAAGTTCATCAAGCCTGAAAGAGTTGGCACCATCGCTCAGTGCCATCTCAGGGTTATTGTGAACTTCCATAAACAAGGCATCTACGCCGAATGCAACGCCTGCCCTGGCAAGCGGCGCTATGAATTCACGGTTTCCGCCGGATGAAGCACCCATGCCGCCCGGCAATTGCAGGCTGTGCGTTACGTCAAGTACAACAGGATAACCAAGCGAGCGCATGAAACCCAGAGAACGCAGATCGCAGACAAGGTTATTGTATCCGAATGATGCTCCGCGTTCCGTAAGCATAATTTTTTTGTTGCCGCTGCTTTCAATTTTGGAAACCACATTTGACATATCCCAGGGTGCAAGGAACTGCCCTTTTTTAACATTAACCGGTTTTCCTGTTTTCCCTGCTGCGACAAGCAGGTCGGTCTGCCGGCACAAAAATGCAGGTATCTGAATGATATCAAGCACGCCCGCCGCAGGCTCGGCCTGAGAGGCCTCATGGATATCAGAAGTCACAGGGACATCGAACTTTTCTCTTATCCCTGAAAGAATTTTCAATCCCTCGATAAGACCGGGGCCTCGAAAAGCTTTTATCGATGAGCGGTTGGCTTTGTCAAAGGACGCCTTGAATATGAAAGGTATCCCAGCGGCAGCCGTTATCTCTTTAAGAGCTCCGGCCATCAGGCCGGCATGCGAAACGGACTCGATGATACAAGGACCGGCGATTAAAACAAGTTCGCCCCCGCCGATCACGATATCCCTGATGTTCACGGTTCTCATTTATCAGCTGCTTTTTTTCCTGTACTTAACGCTTGCCGCAATGAATTCCCTGAAAAGGGGGTGTGCGGCCAGCGGCTTGCTCTTGAATTCCGGATGGAACTGACAGCCTACAAACCACAAATGCCCAGGGATTTCGACCATCTCGACAAGGCCTGATGCCGGATTCCTGCCGCTGATTTTAAGCCCGCATGCGGCTATTTTTTCCTCAAAAGCCGGATTGAATTCATAGCGGTGACGGTGACGTTCAAAAATCTTTTTTTCTTTATATGCCTCAAACGCCTTCGTATCAGGTTCGATTACACATTCATACGCTCCCAGCCTCATCGTGCCGCCCTTTCTCGTTATACCCTTCTGATCGGGCATGAATTCGATTACAGGATTAGGCGTGTCAGGACCGAACTCCGTTGAATTTGCGTCTTTTAGACCGCAGATATTCCTTGAAAACTCAGCCACGGCAAGCTGCATGCCCAGGCATATACCGAAAAACGGGATGCCGTTCTTGCGGGCATAACCGGCGGCTATTATCTTGCCCTCGGTTCCCCGTTCGCCGAATCCTCCCGGGATGAGAATGCCGTCAATGTCCTTGAAATGTGAATCGAGCTCAGGTCCCTCGCACAGCTTTTCCGATTCGACATAGATACGGTTGACCTTCACGTCATTAGCGATACCTGCATGTTCAAGTGCCTCGTTCAGGCTCTTGTAGCTTTCGGTCAGCTTCACATACTTGCCGACAATGGCAATATTCACTTCTGTTTTGCGGGATTGAATGCGTTTGACCAGTTCCTCCCAGACTTTCATCTGAGGTTCTCTTGTCCACATGTTCAGATAGGTAACTATCTTGTCGTCGAGGCCCTCCTTGTGGAATTCCATCGGGACTTCATATATGCTTTTGACATCGACCGCGCTTATGACGGCATCTTTTTCGACATTGCAGAAGAGGGCTATCTTTTCTTTCAGGTCGTTTGACAGCATCCTCTCGCACCTGCACAGGAGAATCTGAGGCTGAACCCCTATTTCTCTGAGCTTCTGGACAGAATGCTGCGTCGGTTTTGTCTTCAATTCTCCTGCGCTGGCTATATAGGGCACGAGCGTCAGATGAATGTAAAGGACGTTTGACCTTCCGTGGTCAAAACCGAACTGCCGGATCGCCTCCAGGAACGGCAGGCTTTCTATGTCGCCTACCGTGCCTCCTATTTCGACAATCGCTATGTCGCATCCGTTCGCGGCAAGAATTATCCTGCTCTTGATCTCGTCGGTAATATGCGGGATGACCTGCACGGTCTTTCCCAGATAGTCCCCGTTGCGCTCTTTCTGTATCACCGCATCATAGACCTGGCCGGTGGTGAAATTGTTCCTGGCCGTCAGCATAGTGGTCGATGTGAAACGTTCGTAATGCCCGAGGTCAAGATCCGTTTCGGCCCCGTCCTCGGTAACGAATACCTCGCCATGCTGAAAAGGGCTCATGGTGCCGGGGTCCACATTAATATAGGGATCGAGTTTTATATTCGTCACCTTCAAACCCCTGGCCTCCATCATGGCTCCGATTGATGCAGCCGCAAGGCCTTTGCCTAGAGAAGAAAGAACGCCGCCTGTTATAAAGATATATTTCGTATTCTTGTGGTTTTCCATGTCCTTCAGATTTATCCTATGGCCATGCTCAGGTCAAGGGGGACGTAAAACATCATCCTTTCTATTGACACAACTTTTGCGTTATGTCTTATTGTCTTACTATGAGCATGTTATGGAGTGCATGGCCCCGCATCAGCGGGGCCGGGGGTCTTTAATAACAAGCCACAAGAAAATCCGCACTTCACAAAATCCAAAATCTTACAGGAGGAGTCCATATGGCCAGTCTTATCCTTGATGAAAGAGATCAACAGTTTCTTCTTTTTGAAATGTTAGGCATTGACAGGCTCTGCGAGGCCCCGTTGTACGCCGATTTTTCAAAGGACATGTTTGAAATGATCATCAACGAGGCCCAGAAGTTTGCCACTGAAGAGGTCTTTCCAACGCTTGCAGAATCAGACAAGGAAGGCTGCAGGCTTGAAAACGGAAATGTAAAGGTTCCGAAATGCTTCCACCGTGTCTACAAACTATATTGTGACGCCGGATGGGGTTCAATGTGCTTCCCTCCCCATGAAGGCGGTCAGGGGCTTCCCGTATCCATAAGGATTGCTGCGCATGAATGGTTCACCCATAACTTTTCATTTATTTCATATCCGGGACTCGGTGAAGGTGCCGCGCATCTTATCGGAGTTTTCGGAACCGAGGCCCAAAAGCACAAATACATGCCCAAAATGATTTCAGGCGAATGGGGCGGAACAATGTGCCTTACCGAACCCGGCGCCGGGACCGATGTCGGGAACCTGAGCACAAAAGCAATCCGGCAGCCGGACGGTACATTTAAAATCCAGGGGACCAAGATTTTCATCACCTCCGGCGACCATGATCTCGTATCGAACATTGTACACCCGGTGCTGGCCAGAATAGAAGGCGACCCGGCAGGGACAAAGGGAATTTCGATATTTCTCGTCCCAAAGTATCTCGTAAATGACGACGGCTCGCTTGGCCGGCGCAATGACTTCGAGATCGCAAAAATTGAAGAGAAGATGGGCATTCACGGCAGCGCGACATGCCTTATAAATTTCGGCGACAACGGCAACTGCTATGCTGAACTGATGGGAAACGAACGCGAGGGTATGAAGGTGATGTTCCAACTCATGAACGAGGCAAGGCTCGGCGTCGGGCTCCAAGGCCTGTCAAGCGCTTCCATCGCCTATCAGCATGCGGTGAGGTATGCAAAGGAAAGGCTGCAGGGTTCGTCGCTGCTGGAGTTTAAGAATCCGGATGCCCCGAGGATTTCCATCATCAACCACCCCGACATAAGAAGGATGCTTCTGTGGATGAAGGCTCATGTGGAGGGCATGCGCGCCATGGCTTATTTTGTAGCCAACAGTTTCGACAGGTTCCTTGTTTCAAAGGATGAGGCAGAGAGTGAAAAATGGATCGGCTATGCCGAAATATTAACCCCCATTCTGAAGGCATACTGCTCTGACATGGGATTCAAGGTCATTGAGAACGCAATGCAGATTTACGGCGGATACGGCTTCTGCTCTGAATATCCCATCGAGCAGTTCATGCGCGATGAAAAGATAGCATCAATCTTTGAAGGGGCAAACGGCATACAGGCGCTTGACCTGGTCGGCCGTAAAATGGGCATGAAAAAGGGCACGTACTTTACCGGCATGCTGGGCGAAATGAGTTCATGCGTACAAAGATATTCGACCGAACTGCCTGAACTTGCGCAGGATGTTCAGGCGGGCATCAATGCAATTGCGGAGACTGGGATGTTTTTCTACAAATGCGCCAAGGAAGGCAAGTATCTTGTTCCTGTAAACAATGCCTATCCTTTCCTTATGATGATGGGAAGGGTGGTAATGGCATGGCTGCTGCTCTGGCAAGCAGGCATCGCTAAGGAAAAGCTTGCAGGGCTTTGCACCGCCAGGGGTATCGACATGGGGGATGCAGGCAAGGTTGCAGCTCTCTTAAAAGATTCCAAAGATGCGGCATTCTATTCAGGCAAGATTTCAGCAGCAAAATATTTTATCAGGAACGTGCTCCCCGAGATAGATTCTGTTGTTAAAGCAATCAGGAGCGAGGACATGTCCATACTGGAAATAGCGGAAGAGAGCTTCTAGTAACAGGGCTAAAAACTTTGCATCCCATTGATTCGGGCCATTCACTGCCCTCTTCTCATAGACGCATCTCAGATGCGTTAATTTTCGCTCTATGAAAATTAACGCTCCCTGACATGTTTTGTTTTATGACCTGCGTCATCTTTTTATATTTTTAAAATTGCTAACAGGTGATTAGCATGTGCCTATAGATTGCCTGATTATAACAACCTGAACAATAATAATGCACATCTTTAAATCTAAATTATTGAGTCGGGTACTTGAAGATGATAAACGGTATTGCAATAATGCCGAATTGATTGTTTAGTATTATGATGCAGAAGCGGAACAAACGCCGGTCCTGCATAATTCGCATAAGGGGAATCGAATTGATTTACCATATTGTAAGAGAGAGTGAATACCGATCTTGCAGCGACGGAAAAAAATATGAGCCGGTAAATTTACAGGAGGTCGGCTTCATACATTGCTCGCTGGAATCCTCGGTCATTCCCGTCGCCAATGATTATTATGGAAATGTCGAGGAGAAAATATTACTTCTTCGAATCGAGCCGGTGAAGTTGAATTCTCAAACGAAATATGAAACCGCACAACCAGAAAAAGGTGCAGGAACATCACACATATCAAGTTCGCCGATATTCCCTCATGTCTACGGACCGATTGATAATTCTGCAATAGATGGAATCGGCGTTCTGAATAAAGGAGAATCCGGTTATGTCTGGCCAAAGGAATTTGTATCGATAGAAGCATATTTTCAAAAGGAACCAGTTTAATATATAAAGGCCGGGCTTAAATACGAAATGAAACTTTAAGAAAAGAGCCGTTGGGGATTAACCAGCCGGCTCCTTTTATTATATATTTTCAGTTTTTGAGCATTCTTACTTTAACCTTACAGCAATAAACCTTCCGCTCAAAACCATATCCGTATCATTCCATATACCGGTTGCAACAAGGTGCCTCACCTTTGCCCCGCCTGTCATACTGCTGCTCAGTTCATCTTCAAAGGTTTCGAAGCTTGAGAATACCGCAAGCTTTTCACCCTGGCTGATACAGAAGATACCGCTGTCTTCTTTCGGGACAAGAACAGGTGAAAGTCCCTCAAGATCGGTAACAACGCCCGCCCGGTTCAGGTGGTGGAAATAGCCGGCGCCGCTCAGGTCAAGCGTTATCCCGGGCCCGGACACGCTGACGGCGGAAGTGCTTCCCTCACCGCCCCATCCGACAGCCATGACGCCGCTTACCTTCGCCACATTGATTAAAGAATATGCAGTAAAATCATACGGAGGGGTTTCAGCAAATCCGAAAGGAACAGGGAACCCGATCGCCTTTACAGGTGTACCTTCCGATATGCCTGAAAGGCTCAACAAACCGGTACCTGCAAGATATGCATCGGGATTTGCGGCTGTTCCCGTAAAGTCGAATATGGATATATCCCTGCCGTCGATGGAATTAAGGTCCATGGCCAGCTGCCTGCTTGCCACATCACTGACAGTCCCGTTTATTGTCGTCAGGTACATGTGGGCATATTTTGCCGTCATAAAATCCGCCTCTTCAGACAGCGTACCGAAAACGACAAGCCTCTGGCCTATTGAAATCGCACTTTTGTCAACCAGACCTTTGACATACTGCTTTCCAACCAATGCATCTTCAAGATCCACATCAAGGGTATTTCGGAACAGGACAGTCCCGTCTTTTCTGATAAGGGTTGCTCCCTTAACCGTTATCGTGTCACTATTTCTTTTTATGACATTCCCTGCAACTACATCAAGTGTACCGCCGGCCACTGATGAACCTGCAAGGACTTCTTTTGCCTTGAACTTGATCCTGCCTGTTTCCTTGATGAAATCACCGAAAACAAGAACCGCAGAATATTTTGTAAGCCCGTCAAGCTGCTCTATGCCATCATCTCCCTGGTACTGTTTCCCGTCAATTACATAAAGGGTATTCTTATCGGTATAAACTCTGGCCGTCCCGAACCGGTTGCTTATGTCACCCTTTCTGATTGCATGCATAAACGGCCTTATGATGATATCGAACCAGCCGGCTTTAGCGTGGACATCATCCAGGGGTCCCCTGATCCTGTTTGTCTTCCATGCATGAGGTTCAATATCCGCAAGAAGAACCGGGTTTACGGTAATCACAGGAACGCCGCCTACCCATGCAAGGCTGTTTGAGACCTTCAGGTCAAAGTCCAGGCCCAGATGGGCAGGTATGCCAGGCCTTATTAAAAGTGCATTCAGATCCTCAATCTCAATTGAGACCGTCAGTTCTGTTATCTGCCGGCCGTCCTCATCAAGAATGTTTTCAGGTGCAATCCGTACGGCATTACCTTCAGCATCTTCCACTCTTATATCGGCGTTTGAATAATCAAGCCTCATCGTTGCCTTTACATACACCCCGGAAGGAACTGTACATGCCGTCAGAAACTCGGTCATCTCAGTATACTGGGCAAAATCAACCCTGGTGGTTTCACCCGCCGGCAGGGTTTCAACAACAGCACCATTTGCCTTTTCAAGCCTTATCGAAAGAACATCAACAGTGTAGTTAAAAAATTCTCCCTGATTATCCGTCAGGTCAATATACAACTCGCCATTTCCTGAATCGCTTTCAGGTGCAGCAGCTACATCGCTTCCGCCGCCACCGCCTTTTCCACAACCGCAAAGCATAAATACCAAAGCCAGAACCAGAACAGTCAGCAGACCTGTCGTATTTCTTTTTTTCCTCATTCTCATAATCGATTCCATATTATTCCCCCTGTTATTTTTTCCTGATGATGGCCTTTTCAGTCCTTACCGGGATTGTTAGCATACTTCCTGTTTTGCCTTATTACCTTGGCTATTTCGGCTGCCTCTTTGAACTTTTCTGCACCGATCGCCTTCCTGACATCCAAAAAATACCTTGTAGTCGCCTCTTCCAGGGCAGTCCTGCTTCTGCTTAATTTGCCCAACTGTTCATAAACAGCCTGCTCATTAAGCTTGTCTTTTCCCATTAAATCCTCCAGAGACAGTCTGTTATCCTCGACCTGGTCCCTGAGGTCTCTCAGGTTTCTCCTGCTGTCCTGAAAAATCCTGTCTAATTGCATCTTATCCTGCTCGGTAAGGTTAAGCTGATCGGCAATTTTAGGAATTCTCCACCACCTGCTGGGTGGAAATTCCTCGGCTTTCACAATTTCCGCCATTACCAATGAAATTAACATTACAGCAGTCAGTATAATCCTGTGTTTCATCTTTCTTCTCCTTACATTGTTTCCTGAACCGGTTTATCATCGATTGGGGCCATAAGCTCCATAACTTCCGTTTCCATAATGCTGCCATCCCCATAATTCAGGGACGTCCAGTTTTCTGGCAGGGGATTTTCAACAAGCATGCCCACTTCGCTTATAAGCATTTCATCCGAATATTTATCCTGAACTCCAGCCTCAATAATCGGTTGTCCCTGACGGGCCTGCATGAGATGTGAAAAATCAAGCACGACTAAAACCAGCACGACCGAGACCGAAACCCCGAGGGCAGTTTTCCACAGCCACCCCGAGTTCAAGTTCGGGATTCGGTGTTCAAGCCTGATGGGTGATTCCATTGGAGGAATGGCGTCTTTTGCCATTTCTCCTAGATTTTCAAGTCCTGATATGATCCTGTTTATCTTTAGTGAACATTCCGGGCAGCTTTCAATATGCCTCTTTTCACCTGCATCTATAAGGCTCGGGTCGACAGCGGCCCTGACAATGGTGTCATCGGCCGGATGCCGCCTGTCATGCACTTTCATCAGCTGCCCCCTCCGCCAATGAAATCAGGGCGGTTTCCAGGCGGAATTTCTTCACCGCCCTGTATAAATGGGTTTTTACGGTGTTTTCATTCTTGTTTAATACAGTGCTGATTTCCGGAATGCTCAGATGGTCCAGGTATTTAAGCTGGAAGACCTCTTTTTCATAATGGCCTAGTTTTGCCAGGAAGTTTTTCAGGTTATCATGGAACTGCTTTTTCATTACATGATCAAGGGCCGTAGAATCATTTGATGGATGCACATCCATGCCGTCTTCATCATCTTTTCCATGAGACAGGAAGAAAAAGGCAGAGAGGATACGCTTTCTATGATGATCTCTTACGCTGTTCACTGCTATCCTGTAGAGCCATGTCTTGAACAAAGAGCAATCTTTCAGTCTCGAAATATTGTTGAACGCCTTCATGAATACTTCCTGTGTCAGGTCTTCGGCATCCATTTTTGATTGAGTCCTCACATACACCATTCGGAATATATTCTCTCTGTATATCTGGACCAGCTGCTCGAATGCCTCCTTATCGCCCTTGGCAGCCTGTTCGGCAAGAAAATGCCCATTGGGATCGATGTCTTCATGAAATTGCCCTGTTCTGAGCCGCATGGTTATTCATAATAACATTGCAGCCCCGGATTGTCTTCACGTTTTCCTAACTTTGGCTTCAGCTGCCCCTTGTTCCTCATGTCATAAATCCTAATGCATAATTTTTTATTTTGAACCCAATGACGACTGAACCCGAACAAAAGTTTACAGCAGGGGTTATTTTTTGAATAATTAATGCGGTTTTTTATCTATATGGAAAGTAACTCTTACCGAGGGGATGGAGTCATCTTTGAAATGTACATCAGCGGGAATTTTTATCTGCGGTTCAATCGTTACCGTTTCATCTATTGCCGAGAGATCTATAGTCTCGGTGTCTATCTCAATATTTTTCTTCAACATCGCACTGGGGACCAGTGCGTTCAATGCGCCTGGGCTGACTGTTATGTTTCTCAATATGTGGCCGGAAGGGCAGGCTCCGGATATTTTAACAATTACCGGAAGCGCTTTGGGGAAAAGTTTATATGCAACAATATGGATTTGGGGTGGTTTTACCTTTTCCAGGTTGATATTTGTGGGGAGCTTTACCATTTTCTTTGTAATTGTTATATCCTGCTGCCCCTGTACAACATCAGACAGGTCGACTCCGACTTTCAGATATGTCGGATCAAAAAGATTGAAAGCCTGAATCGAACCGGTCAGAACGACCTTCGCATCAAATACCTTGGGTTCATCGATATACCAGCCCTGTGGTATGCCCCTGTACTCCACAGGCACGGTAAAGTCTCTCTGAACCCAGTCCCTCTGATAACCGAATGCAAGCCAGAGCATTGAAGCCATAAGAATCGCAACAATCTTTTGTACCGTGTTCTCTCTTATCCAGTCCATGGCGGATCTTTTTTTCTCGGCCGGAAACTTCTGCTCATAGAATTCATAAAGTTTTGCAGCCAGATCAACCGGCCTGTACAGAACCTGAATTGATCCGTTCTGGGCAACTGACGTAGTTCCGCGTTCTTCTGAGACGACAATACAGAAGGCATCGGTTTTTTCCGACATCCCTAAAGCTGCAGTATGCCTCAACCCGTATTTTCCGGTCATGCTGGCATTTGCCGACAGCGGCAGATGGCAGCCGAATTTCACAACCTGGCCTTTGTCGATAATCATGCCCCCGTCATGGCCCATGGAATGAGTATCGAATATGCTTGCTATAAGCTGCTGAGAAAGACAGCCGTCAAGAAGGCATCCCCCCTTGAGGTGCCTTTCCAGCGGGTCCTTGCCTCGTATCACTATCAGTGCACCGGTCCTGTTATCAGCCAGTTCCGCAACACTATCCACTATTATTTCTATATCTGGCCTGTAATTATCAATCTCTTTTTCTTTCTTTTTTCTCAGGTTGCCCCATGTTGCCAGCCGCTCGAAGAAACGGCGTATCTCTTCCTGGAAAATGACGACTATGGCAATAAGAAGTATCGCAAAAAAACCCTGCAGAAGCATCGAGGTAAGATAAAGCTGAAATGTCCTTGCAAGCACATATATTATTCCGAGCATGACAATGCCTGCAAAAACAAAACGGGAAGCTGTTTTTTTAAACCATATAAGAACGACATAGATAAGAGACGCAATTACAAATATATCCAGAATATCCTGGATACGAAAACTCTGTGTTATGGTTATGAATACCCTGTTCAGTGAATCAATCATATACTTTTAAAATCCTCTGCGAAAATCATTTTATCAAGATTATCCATCCCCCGGCAAAGGAAAAAAACCAATGCATTTTCATTATAATGTCATTGATGTAAATCCTGAACTTTACCGGAATACTCGTCCCGGTATATCGAGGTCATGGTAATTGCCATTGACAGTATCAACGGCCCTATGAATATGCCCGAAAACCCGAACAGGCTTAATCCTCCAAGTACCGAGAAGAGGATCCAGACTGCACTGACCTCGGTTGTACCGCGCATCAGGAACGGCCTGTAGAAATTATCAAGAAAAGAGACAAAGAATCCCCCCCAGATAAGCAGGAATATTCCGGTTTTTATATTGCCGTCGATAATCAGATATACGCCGGCCGGAAACCATATCAGGGCCGCGCCGATCATCGGTATAAGGGCTGCAAAGGCGGCTGCTGTTCCCCAGAGCACAGGCGAAATTCCTACTATCCAGAACCCTATGCCGGAAATAAAACCCTGAACGGTTGCCGTAAAAAGTATGCCGAATACAGTTGAAATACTTACATCCTTGAACCTGCTGAAAATCAGCTCTTTCTGTCTGTCTGCCAGTGGTATTATCTCGGAAAGCGATTTGAGCCAGACCGGTCCGTCCTTGAGAAAGAAAAAAACCGTAAACAAAAACAAAAAGAAATGAAGGATAACGGCAGTGACATTGCTGATGACCCCCTGGGCATGCTTCAAAGCGAAACTGAGCCCTGTCTTGGCAAGGTCCATTGCCTGGGCTTCCACGCTGCCTTTTGATTTTTGTATGGCAGGCAATACCTGCCTTGCATAACTGACGATCTTGTCGGTCAGCTTATGCTTGGGCTCTTCTTTTTTTACGGGTCTGACAATGCCGGGAACAACGAGCTCAAGGGCATTGCCGATTGTTTCCGCAGGAGCAACAGACATTATGGAATGTCTTTTCATTTCCGAAATGGCGGTTCCGCTCAACCTGCTGTAAAAACCGGTGGCTTCCTGTGCAAAAAAATATGCCAGTATCGCAATCGGCACTATAATCAGGATAACCAAACCTGTACAGGTTGCAAGACTCGCCAGGGCTTCCCTGCGTCCAAAAAGCTTGTAAAGTTTCCTTTGGACGGGAAAAACAACGGCGGCACATATAAGGCTCAGGGTAATTGTCTTTAAAAACGGTCTGAACAGCAGGAAGACAAGGACAAGAGAGGCGATGAGACAGAAATAAAAAAAATATTTTCCGTGAGAGGTTGTGTCTGAGCCCTGTTCGGCCATTTTACTCCTTTTTTTCCTCCTGCTCATTCTCGGGGTTAACATAAAGAATTCTCTGGCAGGCTGGGCAGGATATCATTTTGTCTCCCTTGACCAGTTCGTTGAAAAGCTGCGGTTGTATATGTATATGACATCCCATGCAAACACCATTCTGGCATTCCACAACGACCAGCCCGTTCCTTCTTTCTTTTATTCGGTCATAACGGCTTAAAAGTGCACGGTCAACCTTTACCCTCAGGACATCGAGCTGTCCTTTAAGTTTGTCAATTATGGCCTGCAGTTCTTTCTGCTTTTTAAGGAGCACTTCCTTTCTCTCATCCAGACCGACCCTGTCGTTTTCAAAAGCCTTGAATATGCGTTCCCTTTCCTTTGTCCTTGATTCAATCTTATCCATCAGCTGCAGTATCTGTTCTTCAAGATCGAATTTGCGTTTCTTGGCGATGTCGATTTCCCGCTGGAGTGCAAGAAACTCCTTGTTTGTTTTTATTTTTTTTATTCTGGTATCCGCAGCACTCAGTATTGACTGGTTTTCCTTCAGCTCTATTTCAAGAGGTTCTTTTCTGCCGTTGAGTTCTGATATCTCTTCATCGGCAATTTCAAGAGAGCGCTTTCTAGCCTGTAAAGTGCTGTCTATCTCCTCCATCTCCCGGGGCAGTTCGCTCATGCCGCCCAATGCCTTGAATATACGGAGTTCAACGTTCTGAAGCGCCAGCACGTTACTTAAAATGTTCTTCACTCGTGTCTCCTTCTATAATGTTATGAATATATCCCTGCCCGTATAAGCGCTTATTTCGACCCCTTTAAGAAGCTTTTTTAACCTTTCGGCAAAAGGTTTGATTATTATTGATTCTGTTCCATAATGACCCAGGTCGACTACATTTAAACCTGTTTCAAATGCCTCTATCGCTGCATGATACTTTACGTCGCCTGTGACAATGGTATCGCAGCCGGCATCTTTGGCCTCCTGCCAGAGGGACATCCCGCTTCCGGGACAGGCTGCTATACTCGCGGCCATTCTGCCTGTATCTGTTATCCTGGGGTTCTTGAAGGGAAGCGTCTTTACCCAATGGGACAGAGGTACCGGACTGATCGTTCCTGTCCTGAACAGACCTTTTGATTCTATACCGGAAAGACCAAGTGTCTGTGCAAGTACATCGGCAACACCTCCATCAACCATATCAAGGTTTGTATGCATGGCAATCATGGAAATGCCCGCTTTTAAAAGCATGCTGGCCTTCAACGCGGTGGCGTTATTCAGGTTCAGGTTTTTTATAGGCTCGATAAACAGGGGGTGATGGGTGATGATCAGATCACAGCCTTCCTCCTCGGCCTTTTTGATAACATCGAAACCGGGATCAAGGGAAATGACGGCCGTTTTTATTTCCTGATCAGCATCTCCTACAAGCAATCCAACATTGTCCCATTTTTCTGCAAGCTCAAAAGGCGCAATGCTGTTCAGCAATGAGAGAACATCCAGCAGCTTCATAGGACAGAAAAATAAAAGGGGTGCATCAAATGCACCCCTTTTATATTTGTCTCTCTAATAATGACTAACGATTTCACCATTAATTCCTTTTGTATAATGGGCCCTCCTGGAATCGAACCAGGGACCTACCGGTTATGAGCCGGTGGCTCTACCAATTGAGCTAAGGGCCCGTCTTGTTGGGTTCAATATCCAATAGGTTTAATAGTGTCAAGCCTTTTTCCAGCAAGGTCCCTGCCAAGTTTCTTGACCGTCCAACCTATGGGTGATAGGAACAATTTTATGGACTTTCAAGACATGATAATGAAACTGGAGGCCTTCTGGTCGGATTACGGCTGTCTTATCGGCCAGCCCTATGACCTGGAGGTAGGGGCGGGGACTTTCAATCCCCATACTTTTCTGAGGGCTCTAGGGCCTGACCCCTGGAAAGTTGCTTATGTCGAGCCTTCGCGCAGGCCAACGGACGGGCGCTATGGCGAAAACCCGAACAGGCTTCAGCACTATTACCAGTACCAGGTAATTCTAAAACCTTCGCCGATCGATGTGTTGGAGGTCTACCTGGCGAGCCTGAAGCACCTGGGAATCGACCCTTTGGAACATGAAATCCGTTTTGTCGAGGATGACTGGGAGTCTCCGACACTCGGTGCATGGGGTCTGGGCTGGGAAGTATGGATGGACGGCCAGGAGATCACCCAATTCACATATTTCCAGCAGGTGGGCGGAATAGAGCTTGATCCCATATGTGCAGAGATTACTTACGGGCTCGAACGCATATCATCCTGCATTCAGGGCACCAACTCGGTCTATGACATGAAATGGAAGAATGATATCACTTACGGATATGTCCACCACCGTTCAGAGGTTGAATGGTCCATCTATAATTTCGAGGTGGCAAGCGTCCCCATGCTGCTCAAGCAGTTCTCGATGTACGAGGAAGAAGGAAAGCGAGTTGCCGCGGAAAGGGGCCTGGCGCTGCCGGTTTATGACATGTGCCTCAAGTGTTCGCATATTTTCAATCTGCTTAATGCCAGGAATGCAATCAGCACAACCGAACGTACGACCTATATTGCAAGGGTGCGCGAACTGGCCAAGCTGGCTGCAACACTTTATCTTGCCGGCAGGAAGGAAGGTTAGCAATGGCCGATGTTCTCTTTGAAATAGGTTCAGAAGAGTTACCCGCGGGATTTGTCGTCCCTGCACTCGAATATATGAAGGCATACACCGAAAAGGCATTTGCAGAGGTCAGGCTAAATAGCGGCGGAATAGATGTTTTCGGCACGCCCAGAAGGCTTGCAATAAGAATCAAGAATGTTCCTGAAAAGCTTGACGATATTACCGAAACAAAAATGGGCCCTCCGAAGAACGCGGCCTTTGACAAAGATGGAAAACCGACAAAGGCAGGCCTCGGTTTTGCAAAAAATCTTGGTGTGGATATATCTGAAGTAGGTTTTGCCGAGACTGAAAAAGGCGTCTACCTGAGCCTGACCAGGACAATCCCTGGCAGACCGGCCACGGAATTCCTGCAAGGTTTTTTTACCGAACTCATGGTGAAGATTCCGTTTCCCAAAAACATGAAGTGGTCAAATCCCGGCGTAACATTTGCCCGACCTGTTCACTGGATACTGGCAATTTATGGAAACCGTGTTCTGAATGTAGAATTCGGAAACCTTAAATCGGACAACCTTACGCACGGCAACCGCTTCATGGCGCCGGGAGCGGTAAAGGTGAACAGTCCATCCGATTATGAGGATATCCTGGAGAAAGTTTTCGTTGTCCCCGGAATTGACACGAGAAAGGAACTCATCTGGACGGGCCTCATAAAAGCGGCAAAAGAAAATGGCGGTTACGTGCTTGACAGGGAGTTGCTTGATGAGGTGGTCAACCTGGTCGAATGGCCTCATGTGATTGTCGGGGCCTTCAGGGATGAATTTTTAAAACTCCCGAAAGAAGTCCCTGTGACGGTTATGAAGCATCATCAGCGCTATTTTCCCATGTATGCCGATGAAAAGGGGAAAAAACTCAAGCCGTTCTTTTTAACGATATGCAACATCGTGCCCAAAGACGATACGGTTGTATGCGCCGGGAATGAGCGTGTCTTGAAGGCAAGACTCGATGACGGCAACTACTTTTTCGAGCAGGACAAGAAAACACCTCTTGCCGAATACGCAGCCAGACTGAAGGATGTGATTTATCATAAAGACCTCGGTACATGCCTGGACAAGGTCGAGCGCTTCACGGAAAATGCCCTTTGGCTGTCAGGCCGGCTCTCGCCTGAAAAAACGGACAAGGTCAGGCTCGCCTGCTCTCTATGCAAGGGTGACCTGAACAGCCTGATGGTATATGAGTTCCCGGAACTCCAGGGTATCATGGGCCGGGAATATGCCCTGCTCCAGGGGGTTGATCCCGAGGTGGCCGATGCAATCAGCGAGCATTACCTGCCCGCATCAGCCGATGACACACTTCCGTCGGGTGCGGTAGGCGATATTACCGGTATTGCCGACAGGATAGATACCATATGCGGTTGTTTCGGAATCGGCATGCCCCCCACGGGTACATCCGACCCCTATGCCCTTAGAAGGCAGACTATTGCCATTGAAAACATAATCCTGGGCAAGGGCTACAGGATATCGATCACTGAAATGATAGACAAGGCTGTTGAATCCCTGGGTTCAAAAATCAAAAAACCCGCCTCCGATGTCAGATCAGAAGTCCTGGAATATTTCCGCCAGAGATTTACCGGCATATTGCAGTCAAAGGGGATCACGGGCGATGTTATCGAATCGGTCACCGGTTCATTCGATGACCCGGTTGACACCTTCAAAAGGGCTGATGCAATTTCCGCAATCAAAAACGAAGAGTGGCTCGCCTCTATCTGCACCGCATCCAAGCGCGTTGAAAATATCCTGAAAAAGGCCGATGCCGGAGACGACATCCAGGAAAGTCTGTTCGCGCAGGAGCCGGAAATTGAACTCTACAAGGCATTCAAGTCGGTAGAAAAGCCTTTTGTGACTTATGCGGGAAAAGGAGAGTATGCCGAAGCCTTAAAGCTTCTTGCAGGGATGAAAGACCCGATAGACGCATTTTTCGACAAGGTGCTCGTAATGGCCGAGGATATGCATATCCGCGCCAACAGGCTGGCTCTTCTTAAAAACATCGTTTCCATGTTCTCAAGGGTGGCGAAATTTTCAGCTATAGCTACATAAAACAGTTATAAGTGGTGAGTGGTGAGTGGTGAGATAAAACAAGTTTCCCACGATTTATCATGTTTCCTGTTTTGCTCCTCCAGCAAAAGGGGCAGAAAAATCATACTTTTTTCTCTTATTTATTCTCACCACTCACCACTTACCACTCACCACTAATTCATATGAAACAATTATTAACTTCAAGAAGGCATCCTGAAGACCTTAGAAAAGATATGCGGGATGTCTTCTCCATTGACTGCGATCGCATCCTGCATTCGGCTGCATATACGTCCTATATCGACAAGACACAGGTTTTTTCCCTTATCGGCCATCAGGGCATCTCCCACAGGGTGATACACGTGCAGCTCCTTTCGCGGATAGCGCGTACAATAGGCAGGAGACTGGGCCTTAATGATGACCTGATAGAAGCCATAGCCATAGGGCATGACATAGGCCATCCGCCTTTCGGCCATGACGGAGAACACTACCTTGACAGGCTCTGCCGTATGGCAGGAATCGGCTTGTTCGCGCATAATGTGCAGGGAGTATGGACACTTGAGCGCATAGAGAAAAAAGGAAAAGGCCTGAACCTGTCCCTGGCCGTTCTAGACGGTATCCTTTGCCATAACGGGGAAACCACGGAACAAGGCATCAGGCCTGACAATGCCGTCTCCTTTAGTGAACTGGACAATAAAATCAGGGCCTGCCTTGAAGGAAAAATCCCGAAACCGTCAACAATGGAAGGCTGTCTTGTGCGTTTTGTCGATACGGTAAGCTATATAGGGCGCGATATCGAGGACGCCATATTGCTTGGCATCATCTCCCGGCGTGATATCCCCAAAGAATCAGCTTCCATTCTCGGCGACACAAACGGTAAGATAGTCTACAGCCTTGTAGAGGATTTAATTGAAAACTCATCACCCGAAAAGATTTATTACTCACCCGAGGTTTTTTCCGCACTAAAGGCCCTTAAAGAATTCAACTATGAAAATATCTATCTGAATCCCCGTGTAAAAGCGGAATCGGAAAAGATCGGGGGCATGTACAATCTTGTTTTTGAAAGGCTGGTCAGCGATATCGAAAAGGGGAATGACTATTCCCCTGTCGTTGCCAAATTCATTTCCCGAATCGAAAAGGGTTATACGGAAGGCCTTAAGCCTGCGGAGATTTCTAGAGACTATATCGCCGGACTTACTGATACTGGTTTTCTAAGGCTTTTCAGCGAAATGTTCATCCCTCACAGCAAGCAGGAGCCGTGTTAAACTATACCTTTCAATAAAGTCCGGGTTTCGAATGGTTTAACAATTTTATGACACATGTTTCAAATGATGCCGCAGTCAGGTTTGCATCAAGGAAAAAATAGCCGGAAAACCGGGCTGGGAAGGAATACCCGGTTTTCCGGCTCAGGGTTGATTCACTTTATGTTTCGCGATAATTCCTTAAAAGCCGTTCTCAAGCCGTCTTCAGCTGCCGTACTCACCCAGGTCAGGCCCGTGAAGTATTTTCCACAAACTGCCTTCAGGCTTAACCAGGCACTATGTCTTTTAAACCTTATTATATTATTGCTTACCGATGCCTGATACACACCCATGACATGCTCCTTTTATATGCCTTTCAAGCTTGCCGGGTAATCCCCTTTTCCCGTGGCATTCCGGCACCGTTTCCCAAAAAGCAGAGCCTCCTGCCTGGATTCCTTGTCGGCTATACCGTCCATGTTTACTGTTATGCCGCAAGCGGAAGATCCCTTTTCTCCGTTGAATTTATTATCTCAAGGACCTCGCCAAGACCGAATTCTTCGGGAACGGCCCCCCATGGATTGATCTCCGGGTTATCCTTGCAAGCCGGACAGAGATGCTTGAATGTAAGATCTTCCGCGCCTGTACCCCATACCTCGAGCTTCCGGCACTTCCTGCATAACGGCTTGCCGCAGGTATCGCATACATCTACAGCTTCAGCCTTGCCGCATACGGTGCAACGTTTCATATTGATGGCTTTCATAGCTCTCTCCTTTCCAAATGTTACATCTATCATTGCTATTCCCGTGCCAGCATTTGATGAGCAGGGGAATTGTTTTAACTTGTTGTTTTTACGGTCTTGCTTGTTCCCGGTATATTAAAAATGAATTTCAGGTATGGCGGTGCAGCCATAATGTCAAGAGAACTGCTGTGGTACATGAACCATAAATCAGCCCCGTTCTTGATTGCTTGGCACCCGCTATTATAATTTATAAATCAGGAGGTTTTATGAAGGCACGCATATTTTCTTACCTAATGGCATTTTTGTTATTTGCTGTGTTAATATTACCTGCAAGTTCATTTTGCAGTGAAACTGCAGTCCTGCCCAAACTGGTGCTTGTATCCATTGATTCACTTGACCCTTCTGTGATGTCTCTCAACAGTCGAGGAGAGCGCGGAGGAAAACCCGGCGACTGGCTTCTTCCCAATATACGAGAATTCCTGGAAAGCTCTGTATGGTTTGAAAATTCGCGCTGCTGGCTTCCGGCTGCAACCGACATGAATCACCTCAATGCTGTTGCCGGCACGACATCTGCTCTGACGGGCATCATAGGTGTTTCACAACAGTTCAGGGAATGGGACAAAAACGGGAAGGCCGTCTACCAGAATACAAGCATGTCATATGCGAAAGACGACAAGGGTCGTACGGTAGATACTATTTTCAAGGCTTTCAAAAGGAAATCACCGGAATCAAAGGCGATGCTGGCCACGGGCAAAGGCTGGGTCGCTACAATGTTCGATGTGCCGGACAGTGGCATAGATTTTATGGTTACAGGGACTAACCGCCCTGACTATGTTGAAAAACCATGGCCCTGGGATTTTGACCCGAAAGATGAAAACGGCAAGACAGGTTTCTGCGCCCGTAAAAGCCTTTATCAGAAGCGGTTTCTCGGTATTGCATACAAAGATCGTGAAGACAGGTTCCCGCCTGACAGTTGGGTCGCTGAAGCCTCGATAGCGGTAATGAAAAAGGAAAAGCCGGAAGTCAGCATGATCATCCTGGCAGAGATGGATGACTTGCAGCATGCGCTGGGAAGCATAAGGACGCCAGATGAATTTGAAAAAACCTGCTGCGTAGTAAAGGATAAAAGGAATCCGGATGTGCACAGGGCGCCTGTCGTGGCAGCCATGAAGCTTGTTGATGACGGCTTCGGAAAATTGATTAAAGATATCCGGGGCATACCAGGCTATGAAGACGCACTGATCATCCTGTACAGCGATCACGGTCACATGAGCTACAATGAGACTTTCGAGTCAAACGTCTGCCCCTCACTCAACACCAATGTCACCGACATCCTGTATAAATACAAAGCAATTACAAAAGAAGAAAAAATGGGAAAGGGTTTTACCGTCAATTCGATAGCTTCAATTGGGGAGATCTATTTCCAGGCCGCCAGCCTCGACGGGCGCAGAGCCAAGGCATCCCTGGCCAGGGCTGCGCTCAATGCCTACAGGATAAAAAATCCTGCAACCGGCAATTATGAGTGCCCTTTTACGGTTGCAACGGCGGAAGAGATGAGAATAGGCATACCGGGCGTAATTGAGCCAGGCGAGCTATATCATGGCTATTTTGCAGATAAGAATGCCCCTGACAGCCTCATATGGCCTGATATATTCATCTTCATGAAAAACGGGTGGCAGCTGCCTGTTACAACTGGTATTGCCAATAACCTGGGGGCCAAACTGCCCGCATGGCTACCCCCTTTAAATTATCTGCTTGGAGGGCACGGGGCCGAGGATACGGCACCAATTGTCATGGCATTCCAGGGCGGCGGTATTCCCGGAGCAAAGGCCATACCCGACCCGGGATATAAAAATAACTACAGGATATCGGATATTGCCCTCACGCTATGCGCCATATACGGGCTCGAGTTGAACAGTTCGACAAGAGGTACCAACAGGTATGAAGACCTGGGGTTAACAGTTAAAACGCCTGATGTAAAGATTGAAAAGCCTGCAGAGCAAGGAAACACGGCTGTTTCTAAACAATGATATCAGCCGGATTACTGCCCTTTTTTGTCTTCTTTATTCATGCTGGGCAGGATCACCTCCTCGGGTCTGGTAAGCAGATCAACGGGAAGTTTCAGAACGCGCAGCAGCGATTGCTCGACAGGATGCGAAATCGAGACTGCTGGCAGATATTTTACTGACGGGTCGTCAACCGGGCCCCGCACCTTGAGGCTTATGACAATAAGGGTGCCTTTATCACCGGTAAGCACCCATCCCACAATAGGAATCATTCCGACAGTCTTGTCAAAGGTTTCGAGCGGCTGGATTCCCATTATGACATCCATATAATTTGTCCTGAGCATGTATTTCCCTACTGCTGAAACCTGCAGTGAATTGCTGTCCAGATAAAAATCGTCGAATGTAACATATGAATCCCTTATGGTAAAGTTGGCAGACAGATGGTTATAGGGAAATCCGACATGCGTGAGGTCAAACTCCCCTGTCTTGATGATTTTATACGGGTTCAAGACACTGAAAATCCTCGAGACGAGATTATACTTGTCGATTATGCCGTTTGTGGCCTTGAACTTGATATCCCCGTTTACGGCATCACCTGTATTCCAGAGCCTTCCATGCATATTCATTGTGCCTGTTATCCAGGGTTTATCCTTTGAATACATTTTTATGGCTTCTGTTATGGGTGCATCATCAATGTTTATGTTGAGATCGTAAATTTTACTGCCGTCCTGGGGTATCATTACTGAGCCTGTAACCGACCCGTAAGGCACTTTCATATCCATTCCGAGCAGCTTGAGGACACCGTTTTCAAGCTGAACCCCGGTGGTGCCCTGCGGGATATTGACTCCTGAAAAACTTATATTGGCAAACCTGACCTTGGCATCCACCTTGATTTTACCAAAGGAATTGTCCGTTGATGGTGATTTCCCTTCCCCTCCGATTTTAAGATCTGCTATTACTGCATCCCCTTTGAATTCCGGAATTTCATTCAGCGTCAAAGTCCCATTCAGCACTGCGTTTACTCCGGTTTGAACCACCTTTATATCCTTAAGCCCGATGTTTTTCTTATCCATGGTTAAATCGCCGTCAATTGCCGTCATCGTTCCCTTATGTTCAAACTGGACATTGTTAAGGTTCAACCTGCCGAAGAATTTTGCATCTTCTCCCAGCCGTATGGAAAAGTCGCCCGAAGCAAGACCCGAATAGGGTGTGAAATCCCCTTTCTCAAGGATATCGAACGCGGAAAGGTCGACCCTTCCGGCAAGACTGAAGGATGAATACTCTTCAGAGGCGTATATTTTTGTCTTGATGTTTGTTTCGCCCAGGATAGTGTTTAGCTCAGGGATATCAATAAAGGTTCCTGAACCTATTCTTGCAGAAAAATCGCCCGATCCTGAAACCATGCCGGTTCTGGGTTTTATCTGGGTACCATAGACTGTGAAATCTCTTGATTCGACAATCAGACTTCCACCAAGTTCAGGCCATATCCCTTTACCTGAAGCCGTTACGGCGGTGTCCTTATCCAGGCTGAAAGCCTCTGACCCTGGCAAGCCCCTTGCTTTCAGGTCATATGTAAAACGGATCCTGCCAAAAGGATCCATGATATTCATGTTCAACCTGTCAACCTTAATATCATTGTAAACACCTTTGACGCCCACAAGGAGAGGCTGAAAATATTCAGGGTCTTTTAAGGTCCCGGAAAGGTCCCTGATGACGGCCTTGTCCCAGTTCAGGTCAACACCGGAAAGAACGGCATTCCCCCTGACCCTTGCACCGCCGGTATTCTTCTCATAAAAAACTTCTGCCTTTGCTGAAATACGACCGTCCCTGATTTGATTGACCGGGTCGAGGAAGGTATTGACATTCATTGCTGTCACCCCTGCACGCCAGGCCTGCATGAAGTCGGCGGCTTCCATGTCAAGGTCCGCTTCAACGCCGATTTTGAAATCATCCTTGTGCGTAGACGGGAATCGCAGAGTAACGGATTTAAGCTCTGATTTGCCGGCAGTGCCGGTAATGTTCAGGACATTGATATCTCCATCTTTGGTAACAAGCAAAGCTTTGATGTTTTTTACCATGTTTCCAGGCCTGGAGCTGAATGTGAGTCCGTTAAGGGCAAGTGCGATATCAAGGTCTTTTATGCAGGTGTTATATGAGCCAAAGTCTTTGACCTTTCCCCTGAAACCTGCATGGCTGATCTGCACCCGGCCTTTCCGGGCCTGTTTTTTAAGAAGATCATACAGCCAGTCCGGAAACTCTTTAACCGGAAGGAAGTCCACAAATGGTTCGTAATCGAATTCTTCCGATTTGATATTCATTTCAAGGAACATTTCCCCTTTTTTATCAACACCCTTTATCGCTGCCGTTCCCGATAAATCTATCAGGCTGGATTTAACCTGAAGGTCTTTGATGTAAATGTCTTTCAAATCAGTGTTTATCCGGGATCTAATATCAAGACGCTCAACACCGGCAGCCCATGGAAGGCCAACTCCTTTTGTATCAAGCCTTAAATCGCAGGAATATTTATCGCCCTTTTTATCAGCATCGGCCTTCAGATTCACTAACCCGGCCCTGACACCCCCGGGAAGGCCCAGCTGTTTGAAATTGAGATATGCATTCACTGTCATGTCGTCGTTCTTTGTTGTGAACGAAACATCACCGTCAGAATAGCCGGCCAGGTTTTTATCCAGCATGAAAAGGTTCAGGTTTTTCAATATAGCCTGGGCTTTCCACGAACCTGCGGATTTGAGCGCCATAACCCTGATTTTGCCGTCCAGAACATCGGCATTCAGATCAGCCAGATAAGAGCTTACGTAACCTCTAATGTTATCAATCTTAATAAACCTGTTTTTATAATACACGATACATATGGCGTTATTTGTTCTTATAAGAGGCACTTCGGGTGTTTTTTCATTCTTCTTAATTTTGTCCGCATGCACGATGATAAAGGGATTGGTCAGGTCAACCGATTTAATGCCCTCCCTTCCGAAAAGCAGCCCCCATTTTGAAAACCGGGCGGTTATTGCATCCGCCTTAAGGAATACCTCATCCCTGCTGCCCAGTTCGATGCCTGAAACACTGATATAGGGATTGTCGAAAAGCTCTATGTGTATATTTTTGATGACCACATCTTTGCCCAGCATCTCGCTGATGGCAGACTCGGCAATTGTCCTGAAGCGTTCGGGCGTAATAAAATACCATGCCGCAAGATACAACGCTGCAAGGACGATGGCTATCGCAAGCAGCAGGACAATAATGGTTTTAACGGTTTTTTTCATGCGCGCTTTTACAAATAGTACATTTATCTTATAATTAGCAAGACCTTGCTCGGGCAATAGGTTATACGCTCACGTGAGAGGAGAAATGCATGAACGCAGGTACCATTTACAAGCAGACAAAGTTTTTGACGGCTGTAATATTTCTTATTTTGCTCTTCGTTCCCGGATATTCGCTGTCAACGGAACTGCCTGATGTCGAGCGCTACGTGCTTGACAACGGCATGACGTTTCTTCTGCTGCCCAGGGATTCCAGCTCGGTCTCTTTCGAGGTCAGGGTCAAAGTAGGCAGCATCGACGAACACCCGGGAAAGACCGGGCTTTCCCACATGCTGGAACACATGATGTTCAAAGGGACCGGCACCATAGGCACCACCGATTACCGGAAGGAAAAAAAACTGCTTGATGAAATGGATGACATTGCTGAAAAGATGAAGACCGCGTCACCTAAGGACAGCAAAGCCCTGAACGACAAAATGGCCGGACTGACAAAGAAGGCATCCGCCTTCGAGGTGCCGGGTGAGCTTGACAGGCTGTATTCCCTGGCCGGAGGCGTCGGCCTTAACGCCTCCACTTCCGCGGACCTGACCTCGTATCATGTGAGCCTGCCCAAAGGCAGGATCGAATTCTGGGCGGCCATTGAAAGCGAACGGATGAGAAAGCCCGTTTTCAGGGAATTCTATTCGGAAAGGGACGTGGTTCTGAAAGAGCGTTCGCAGAGTATCGACCTTTCGGATGAAGGGACTTTATTCGAAAAATTCCTTCTTCATTCCTTCGAGGCATCTCCTTACAGGTACCCTGTCATAGGGTTCAGGAAGGATATCGAAGGCCTCACAAGAAAAGACCTGCAGGATTACTACTTTGAACACTATATTCCCAGGAATATGGTGGTCGCCATTGCCGGCGGATTTGATCCTGCAGAGACAAAAAAAATACTGGCCCGGTATTTCGGAAAAATTCCCAACCGGGGCAAGACCGAATCAATAGCCCTTGACGAGCCGTCCCGCAGGGCGAATATAAAAGTCAGGATATCCTCCAAAGAACAGCCGAGCATCATCATCGGGGTGAAAAAACCAAAACTTCCGTCTGTCGACGACACATGTTTCGATGTTATCGAGCAGGTGCTTGCAGGCGGCGAGACCTCAAGGCTGATCAGGGCTCTGGTTAAAAAAGGCCTTGCCTCGGATGTGAGCACATATAACGGCCTGCCCGGAAGCAGGCTTGACAATCTTTTCATAATCTCGGCAAACCCTGTAAGCCCGCATACGAATAAAGAGCTCGAAGATATAATATGGAAAGAGATCGAACTGCTTAAAAAAGAGGGTATTACAAAAGAGGAACTCGATCAGACCGTCAGGGTCCTCACGAAATCCATCCTGACATCCCTTGAAACCGATGCCGGGGCCGCATCCGTCCTGTCCACTTATGAGATGCTTGCCGGGGACTGGAAATACGTGTTCAAAAATCTTGAAGTCCTTCAGGGTCTGAAATCCGGTCAGATAAAAGAATGTTCTTCTAAATACCTTGTAAGGGAGAATGCCACCACTGCATACCTGGAGGAGTGAGATGAAAAAGGCCATTATCATTTTTGTTTTGTTGATTTTTGCGGGGTGCGCCACAACAGCCGACCCAAGGCTTCTTGCAGAAATACCGGTTACTGCCGTTCCTCCGGTGGCGAGCCCCGTTGACGGCATATACAGGCTTGAGGGTACGGGCGTGACCCATGTAATTCTGCTTTTCCCCGGCGGGACGATCCTGGATAAGAAAGGGGCGGAAGGAACTGCGGATCTCCTTTGTTCATCACTTGTCACAGGAGGGACCAAAGATATCGGCCCGGAAGAAATGGATAAGCTCCTTGATTCGCTGGCCATAGACATCTCCGTCTCTCCCCAGAGAGACTATACAATGGTCGGGATGTCATTCCTGCCGGATGTATCGGACAAGGCGATCAGGCTCCTTGTCGACATCATCAAATCACCGAGGCTCGACACAAAGCGTGTCGAACTGGAACGGGGCATAATGAAAGACGGCATTATACGCAAGGACGACGAGGCTATCGAACAGGCATATACCATATACTACAGGCATTACTACAGGGATGATCCCAGGGCCGAAAGGCCGACGGCAAATAGCGTCGATGCCATCACAAAAGAGGACATGCTTGAAATGCACAAGGAAATATTCAATTCGAAACCCCTGATAGGAATAACCGGCAGCCTGGATGAAAAAAACACCCGTCAACTGAAAAACGAATTCCCTGGCAAGTTCTCGACATCGAAACTTACCTACCCCCCTAATCCTGATTATGGCTCATTCACCGGCCTGGCGAACCAGAAGCACTGTATTGTCCTTATGATCCATAAGGCGCCCGACATGAAGGACCCTTCCTATGCCGCAACCGTGGCCGCAGACCTTATAATAGGCTCCGGCGGGTTCAACTCGCTTCTCGTCAAGGAGGTACGGACCAAGGCGGGGCTGGCATATTCGGCGGACAGTTTTTACCAGGCCTCTCCGCTCTGGGGGGCATCCGGCATAATCGTCATTACAGAACCGAAGGAGCTCAAGAACGTGAGGGATGCCCTGGCGCGCACATTCGCTCTCGCAGAAGAAAGCATTACTGATGAAGAGGTCAGCTGGGCCAAGGCAACCATAATAAACAGGGCTGCAACCGAATACAACACGCCCGGCGGGATAATCTCGCATTCAATGGGTTATGTCTTTCAGGGTATCCCGCTTGATTTCGACAAGAAATTTCTGGCGGATATTGCGGCGCTAACCCTGCCCGAGGTCCGGAAGGCGGCATTATCTCTCATAAAAGGACCCTGGGTGGATGTGACGATAAACCCTCCTTCAGCCGTTAATGAAAACCTTTCTGAGGGCAAATGAAAGTTGATCGGACATGGCATTATCTGACAGGTTGGCCAACATTGATATTCCAAAATCCTGGATATATTGCAGAGAGCTATACCCATGACCAATGGTCCGACAGTAAATATCTCAATTTGATACCCTCACAGCCGGCTTGCTATAGATTACCTCAAGATATCAATCATTGTGATACCTTATAGGGATAGTTATGCCTATGAGGAATGTATTTTTCTGCAGACAGGTACCAATTTACTTAGATGGGGATTAAATATAGTTTCAATATTGCATGCATGATAACGTTTTTATTCATTTATCTTTACTTGCCATCTTTTGGTCACTTTATCCCATTTGAACTGTTCACTGTAAATCTTGTTATCTGACATTGGCGGCATACCAGGCCCTTCAATATTTATGGAATCGGTATTTTTAAGATTTTCGATCTTCAGTTTGCTCACTTTATCTTCAAAGGCCTTTTTACAGGATTCCCTGTTGAAGTCACTGCATTCCGTGGTGTGCACTGTTACAAGTAAATAATATGAATTTCCCGCAAAAGGATATTTCCCCGCTTCTTCCCTGTTTTCATTTTTAACAATCTCAGTTCCGAGAAAATAGAACAAGGTTGCAAATACCTGGCAAGGATTGGCATTGTTATAATGAACGTAAGAGCAAAGCCTGTCATTGTCCGACTGGCAGTAATTTTTTTCACAGATATTCTTATGAAATTCATCAAGGGCAAACTTATCAAATTCTTCCTTTGGTGGTTTGCCCGAACATGCGGCAGTAACGACAACAAGTGTCAGTGAAAGCATGAAGAAGTGAATTTTCCTTTTCATAAATTAAAAACTCCTCCTTACAAGATCCTTAGCAGTGATAATATGTTTTGCCAAATACTCTATTTTCTGACTGGAGGTCTTTTTTTACATAATGATCAGCGGGGAATTACCGCTGCGCTTACTGGTATGATCTTTTGGGGAATATAAGGAAGGCTGGTTCTGATTAAAACTGACCCTTCAATCACACCGGATTTCATACCTGAATCCAGTCTTAATAATAAATCTTTTGTTTTGCCAGGCTTGATGAGCATGTTTTTAAATTTTGGTGAAATGCTGAAGTTGGCTGCAGGATTAACATTAACCAGACTTACAGTTACGTTATCCTTGCCTTTGTTTGTAATTTTAACGGGCATGTCAAGCTTTGCATTTGCAGGCACGGAACCGAAATTTACATATTGCGGAATAATCGAAAGGCTCTCCCTGATCATGGCAAGAACTGTTAGTTTAAAAGTGCTTTTATCAGGATCATTTGTGGTGACCTCTATATCTTTCTTATATGAATCCTTTTGATAGGATGAATTTATCTCCACTCTAATTTTTCCTGATTTTCCTGGTTTGATCGGCCCCGCCGGGGCACTGATTTTAACCCCTCAACAATGTCCGACTTTTATTTCCAGAGGCTTGTCGCCAGTATTTTTGATAATAAAGTCATGAATAATCGGTTTCCCTTGCGGGATTTCTCCAACGTTATACTCAAGTTCGTTAACCAAAGCTTTAGGAGCCGCACTCGCATTGGCAGAGATGATCAGAAACAAAATAACAGTTAAACCTGTAATGATTTTTTTCGGATTCAGCATTCAAAAGTCTCCGAAATACATAATATAATTCTCATCATCCATTTAGAACTGCTCACTTTCATGAGGGATGCCAGATTCAGCATCCCTCATTCTGATTACCTTATTTTGCCGGTTTTGCCTGCGGAGCTGCTGCGCCCGGAGCCTGCTGTCCGGCCTTTGGTGCCGGAGCCGGCGCGCCAGGCATTCCTTCACCGGGTTCACCAGGAGCAGCCGGCGCCTTTTTGGCGGCTTCTTCCTTCGCCTTCTTGAAATATTCCTCGTTTATTGCAATCGGGAAATCTTTCTTAACCTGCTCTTTGAGCTTGTTTGTAACTTCCTCTCTCTTTTCCCTCTGCAGCTGTTTCTCAATCTGAGGCTTGATATCTTTAAGGTCCTTTTCTTTCTTGGCCTCGATATCGTCGCAGATTATAATATGATAACCGAAAGAGGATTTCACGATCCCGCTCATCTGTCCCTTCTTGAGAGCAAATGCGGCCTTTTCGAACGCCGGGTCCATTCTGCCTTGTGTCACCCATCCAAGGTCTCCGCCTCTAGGTGCCGAAGGACATTTTGACTTTTCCTTTGCAAGTTTGGAGAAGTCGGCGCCACCTTTTAACTGGGCAAGGATGGCCTTTGCCTCAGGTTCCGTATTGACAAGGATATGCCTTACCTTAACCCTCGGCCCCTGTGCAAATTTATCCTTGTTGTCGTTATAATACTTGGTTATGTCGGCATCGCTGATCTTTATATTCTCCACCGCCGATTCCTCAAGGTCCCGCGCCAGTATCTGGTCTCCGATATACTCCAGCTTCAGTTTCGTGGCAGGCTTCTTGTCTATGCCTTTCTTCTTCGCTTCCATTGCCATCATTTTGACTTCAGCCATCTTCTCGATGATCTCCCTCTTCGCCTCAGGCGTCGCATAACGCGCACGGTACGGCTCGGGAATCTGTGACAAAATCGCATCAATATCAGATTCCTTGATTTCTGTTGATCCGACCTTTGCGATAACGTTAGGCGAAAATTTTATCTGCTTTTCTCCGGGTTTAGCTGTTTCTTCCTTGTTCTTTGAACAACCTGCTGCAGCTAGCGCCATGATAAATAAAACAACGACCAATTTCTTCATAATATTCTCCTTATTAATTTATTCCTTAAATATCATAATATCTATTCCGGGAATTTTTTACTATAGTGCACCTGATCCTACATATGTTTGTTTTGCGCATTTTTTATATCTCAGTAATAGAAAGGGCTTCATAGAACCCGTCTTTATCTGATCTGTATCCTACTTTCACCCTTGTTTTGATAAGTATTTTTGAAAGGCTTTTGTCTTTCATATCACTGTCATAGATTGTTGTGGTCTTTCTGACAAAAAAGATTATCCTTTTGCCATCATCCGTTACAATGATTATTTTTGATTTCTGGCCTTGTTCAGGATCGGCAGAAATGACTGTCTCTACATATCCGGTTGCTACAAATTCCTTAGCTTCCTTATTTGAAAAAGCGGCATCCTTTTTCGGGACTGCCGCCTTTTCTGCAAAGCAATTCATTAAAGTCAGCCCGAGAATGATCAGCAGTATTATTAGCTTTTTCATTCACGGACCATTTATTCCGTTTACCTATCTTACTTTGCCGGTGCTGCCGGTGCCGCTGCTTCAGCCGGCGCTGCCGGTGCCGCTGCGTCTGCCTTCTTTTCCGTCTTCTTTGCCTTCTTTGACTTCTTTGCTTTCTTTGCCTTCTTTTCCGCCTTCTTGTCTGCCGGTGCCGCCTTGTCAGCCGCCGGTGCCGCCTTGTCTGCTGTTACTGCCGGTGCCGCCTTGTCTGCCGGTGCCGCTGGTGCTGCCGCATCTGCTGCAAATGCCGCGGTTACCATGAATGTGAATGCTACAAGTACCAAAAAACCAACTATTGCCTTTTTCATTGATTAAATCCTCCTGTTTTTTTGTTTACCTTTAATCCCTGTGTTATTAGAGGGTCATTAAAACAGAATTAATTGTTTCTAAGATATATAATTATTAATCATCATTCTATTGCACTGCAATGAAAGTTTGCTTTTACATATAAAGATGCCTTGCAGCAGGAGGCAATTACATATCAATCGCGACAGATGTTGATTTTAAGAAGACCTAATTATTTCAGACTTGCAATCTGTAAATACAGGATTTGGAGCATCAACTTAAACTGCATACAGCTGTGACAGATGACAACTTCAATGTAACCGGAAAGATTATGATCTGATGACGATATACACAAAATATACATATCGACCGAAAGAGGATCACTATGGCACAGGATATACTTTCAATCATAATTAAAATGGCCTGTCCCATGCAATGGTTTATATGCGTCATTCAAGTCTTAGATATTTTCTGGCGTTGTTGTAGCAAATGTCCTTTATGATGCGGCCGGCAAGATTGAAGTCGGCCGGTGAATGGCCTTTGGCCATGCCGTTCCCCATAAGGCTAGAGAGAATACGGCGGAAAATTTCACGGCCAAAAGGCGACGTTGATTCCTAAATAACTTTTAGCTGGCCTAATAGGATTGTAAAATATGCCTATGAACATGACCTCTTTAATCTGAAGATTCCTGACCTCTTGTTGTTTTCATGCCTTATGGACTCCAGAATGATACGATGTCGTTGAAGGTCTCTCGATGACGCAGGGTAACAAAGCCATCCTGCCGTTTGCCAGAGTCGTCATATCCCAGCGCCAGAGGAATGGCGCGACTGCAGTGACGCGACCATAACCCCAGGGTGTAGGCTCCGGTGTCCCGGATGAGTATATGGTCACCAGGGCTTGGAGGCGGGAGCATCACACCCCTGGCGCAGTAGTCTCCTGAAAAACAAAGAGGACCTGCAAGCGACCAGGGTTCGACTGCCCCGGATTTCACTTCTCCCTGAGAATCAAGGAGTGCGAAATCGTGGTGCCAGAACTCCGGCTGATAAACAGGCCTCAACAGGAAATCCGCACCGAGATGGATGACGGCAACATTTGTGCTGTGAGCACGCTTGACATACTCGACCCGGGCAACGGTGAAACCGCAGTTCGCCTGGATGGCCCGGCCAAACTCGGTAATGAGCCTCACATCAGGAGCAAAGAGTCCTGGAGCTTCAATCCGAAGTGCTTCAGCGTAATCATGAAACGAAAAATGATGATCCGAATCGGAATAAATAGCCGGAACACCCCCGCCGATATCGACGATGCCGACCTGGGTACGTCGAAGTTCATTATGTATGGTTTGCCGGAGTTGCCATACACGTTTTGCCGCTGCTGTGAGAAGAGGCAGTTCACAGCCTTGGGAACCCACATGGACATGCAGACCGCATAGCCACGGGCAGGACTTGAAAGCCTCAACCACGGCCGCTTCGCCACCATCATCGAGCGAAACTCCAAAGCGAGAGCCTCGTGTTGCTACGCTGGTTGCGGCGATGGAACCGCTGCCTACCGTCGGGTTGACGCGCAGCCCGACAGTTCCGTTTGAATTCCCGGCGGCATGAAGGGCTTTGATCCGTTCAAGCTCTTCAAGGCTGTCCGCATTGATGCGAATACCTTTTTTAAGAGCAAAGGCCAGTTCGCCGGTGGTCTTGGCAGGAGAATCGAAGAGGATCATCTCTGGGGGACAGCCGGCTGCCATTGCGAGGTGGACCTCCTCCATTGATGCCGCTTCAAGACCGGCTCCGGATTTGACTGCATGCCTCAACACCGCGACAAGGGGATTGGCTTTGACTGCCAGTGTATGGAGGGCGGATTCGGGAAAAAGTTGCCGGAGCAATGCAATTCGGTCTGAGAGCCGGCCGAGATCGTGAAAAATGACGGCTGTGTCTAGCAATGAAAGCATCCCGGACGCGCGGGCCCTGCGAAATACCTCAGCTGCAACGTCGACAGGGATTCTCTCGCTCGGCATAGACTCTGATGTGCTCACCGGGAAGGGTCCTTACTGCCGGCTGCAAGCATGTCATGATGTTTGTGAATCCAGTCCAGCTTGGCAAGCACCATTCGGACCTGATCATCGAGCCAATTGAGACGATCGTCCAGTGCAGCGCCGTAGGACCGGTTCATCCCCACTTCCGTCACCAGGGCAGCGCCCAGGGCGATCCGCAGCACGGCCGGATGTTTCGCGTCTCCTTTAAAAACCGGTTGTCCAAGATGGAACTTCAAAGCGAGTGATCTTCTGGTGGCAATGGAATCATTAGCTGCAAAGCGCGAGATGTCTTCATTGAGCCACTCAAATACACGTTTCAGCTCAGCGTTTAACAGATATTTCGGCTCTCCGGTGGATGTGGGCATACGCATGCGGAAAGGGAACACGGTTGTCTTCGACTCCAGCAGCCTTTCCTCGCCGGCCGGAAATTGCACGGGAACGACCCGGTCAAGTTCGAACCAGGGGAACTTCGCATATTCCCGCGGTACGACACCCTCAAAACGCCGCAAGATGGCGAATCGGGTAAGCCCTGGAACCGAGTAATAAGCACGAAATGCCTCTATGGCAGCAGCCCATCGGACCAGCAGTCCTAGATTATAGTCGTGAGGAAGTTCAGAGGTTATGTTTGACCATTCTTTTGGGAAGTCCCACCGGCTGAAGTAGTTCCCAAACTCGACAGGAAGGGGCGGCAGCGTCCTTACAATGCGATCATAGCACCCCGGGACCATCAAAGCGCCGGAAAACGGAGGCCCTCCATAGAACTTGGAGCCGGTGATCAGGACCAGAAAACCGTCAGACAACACGGAGAGCAATCCCTGGCGGCTGAAGCGCCCTTGGGCGGCATCAACCAGGACCATTATATCACCGGGGTATTTACGCTGAAGCGTACGTACCATCGATATGCTGGGCGCGTGGACCCCGGTTTTACTATGGGCCACAAGGTGGATGAGCACGCGTTCGTTTTTCGCTATCGCCTGATGCACCAACTCTTCAGTCGCGGCGTCGAGATTATCTGGTTCGCGGACACGACCGTCAGCATCGCGAAGCGAGATCGTCTCCACATGTACAAGGCCGGCAATCTCTGATGCGACCGGAGTGTCTTTTGTCTGGGAGGGACCATGCGGCACAACAGAATCGAAATATAACCCCGCCGCCGCGGTAGAACTTCCACTCCCGATCTCTTGGGGACCTACCACTATGTTGCAGAGCGGACGGCTCCTGTCGCCGAGTGCCAGCACCAGGGCTATGAATTCGGCATCGGTACCCGAAGGCGTTAATGCTACGCAGACGTCTTGTTTCGCGATATTCAGATAATGGTGAATAGCCGCATCGATCTGCTGATAGCTCCGGCGGATCTGCTGCTTCAATTCTCCCCTGGCATGAGCGTTGCGAAGCAATACGTGCATGGACACAGCGGCATCGTAAACGCGCTGGATTGGCGAAGAAGCCGTGCAGGAGCCGAACGGAACGGCTTGGCTGGGAAAAGAACAGGTACCATATTGCGTAAGGCCATTGCTACCTATCAGACTCCTGCTGTCTCCCCCAAATGTGAGCAATTCCTCAGTCGACAGATCGAGGCTGGCCGGATTGGCTGCGTTACTCATGACAGCACCCTTGCTCGCTTGAATGCCTCAGCCATTGCTCCATACCCCCTTCCACAAACAGTTGCCGGCCCTGTCCTGAGCACAAACTGCAATTTCCAATGTGATGGATAGCTTTCATTTTTTCTCCCCTTAAATGTTATTTAAAGAATTGAGCTGTATTGCCAAGCAAAATCTTTTTATCGGGCACATCCCGGCCAGCTTGGAAACAAGCCCCGATTCCGGCATCAGCGTCCTCTTCTATCAAGACATGCGGCATGGCGGTCAGATATAATTTTATATTGCGGGGCTGAACACAGTCCTTGCAGCGGGGCGGACTGCTGCACGTCCATGCCTTGGAAATACGTTCCGTTATCAGGCGATCTCCTGAGCTGATTATCATCATAGGGTTATTCCTTTCCAGACCAATTCGCATATGTCCATGATTTCCAGCTGTGAAAACCTTTCATCCCCTTTTCTGGCATCCTCGAGCATGGCCTGGCAATAGGGACAGCTAGTGATAATTCTGTCCGCCCCAGTCTTCAAGGCCTCCGCCAATCGCAGCTCGGCCAGCCGTTCACCCTTTGCCGCATCCCGCCAGATTCCACCTCCGCCGCCGCCGCAGCACAGACTTCTCTTCCCGTAATGCTCCATTTCAACATATTCCAGCCCCTGGATACTTTCAAGAATATGTCGCGGTTCATCCACCAGACCCAGATGCTTGCTGAAAAAACATGGGTCATGGAAGGTGACCCTTTCCTTAAGTTCCTTCATCGGAGAGAATGTTCCATCAGCCATCCACTGGTGCAGTATCGTCAAGAAGGGAATGACCCTGATTTTCTGACTTTCTTCCCATTCGTAAAGGTCATGTATGCTCTCATAACAGTGTGGAGAGAGTGTATAGATCGTCCGGACGCCTTTGGACACCATGCTCTGCTTGTTCGTCCGCATCACCTTGTTGAAGGTGGCAACGTCGCCGACGCGACGGACTGAATCCCCGCAGCAGACCTCCTCGGCCTCAAGAATTTCGAACGCCATTCCGGCTCTGGCAAGCAGCCGCATGGCAGTTTCAGCAGTCCTGCGAGACCTTTGATCATACCCGGCCATACATCCCAGAAAGAGATATACCGTTGTTTCCTCGTCTCCGGCACCACGCGGGATGTCCAGCTGCTTAAGCCAGGCGATTCTTTCAGCAGCATCCGTCTTCCAGGGATTCCCGCAGGAAGCAATGGACGCCAGGGCGCTCCTGATGGAGACGGGCACATGCCCCACGCCCTGTTCAATCACCAGATTGCGCAGGCTGTTCATGACATCAAGGAACGGTATCTCATAGGGGCACATCATTTGACAGTTCCCGCAATGGGTGCATTTCCAAAGCTCGTCTTCCGACAGGTTCAGCAATCCCAAGCGTACGCGCTGGATGAATGTCCTCGGTGAAAACGGTGCGTTGTCATTCACAAGACCGTTCGGACATGAACTGGAACATATGCCGCACTGCATGCACTTATCCAGTGCATAATACTCCATGCTCATTTGCCGGAGCGCCTTCTCCATCTGATGTGTGGATTCATCCGACATTAGAGAGCGGTCCGCACAGACACGGACCGGTATGCCTTTCAATTTCCAGCCATAATCAATCTCTGACATGGTTCTCCGCTCCTGTTTCAGCTCCTCCATCTGATGTCCTGAGATAGGATAAAACGCGGCCGGCTACCGACATGGCCTCCTTCAGGCAATCCTGGATAGGTTTGAGACCGGTGACGCTTCCCGCCAGGAAGATGCCCTCCTGGTGTGTATCATGTGGTGCAAGATAGTTGTCTCTCGCGGAGAAAAATTTGTCCGTGCCGCGTTCGATGTGAAGCAGATCTGTCAGGAACGGAGCATCGACACAGGGCATCATGCCCACCGACAGGGATACAAGGTCGAAGACGCCCTGCATGGGTCTTCCCAGGAGGGTATTCTCGGTCCTGACCTGGATGTCGCCGTCGGCCGTAACACTGCATTCGGATACGCGCCCGCGGACAAACTTGACACCCAGTTCCTGCGCATATTGGTACATCTCCTCGAATCCCCGGCCGTAGGTGCGAATATCCATATAGAAACATGTGACGCTGGCTGCGGGATTGTTCTCCATGATTTCTATGGCCTGCTTGGTGCTGTAAGAGCAGCAAATCCTGGAGCAGTAAGGGTTCCCAAGCCGTTTACTGCGGGATCCGACACAGAAGACAATGGCGATTCGCTGGGCCGGCTTTCCATCGAAAGGCCGCAGCAGAGCCCCGCCGGTCGGCCCATCCGGATTAAGGTATGATTCAAGATCGAGGGCGTTGATGACATTGGGATAGATGCCGTATCCATATTCCGCCTGGCAGCGGGCATCGAAGACATCGAAACCGCACGCAAGGACAATGGCCCTGACCACGATACGTTGGTGCCCTGAGGTCCGGACTTCAAACCCTCCGTCAGCATTTGCAACCCCTGTAATAACCGTATCCTCATGGCAGGTGATTCGGGGATTGCGCTCCACATTGGCGATCATTTCTCCGACGATATCGCAGCCGCTTATGAAATCGGGGAATATTTTTGAGTAATCCTTGACCTTGCCTCCCAGCCTGGGGCTTTTTTCCACGATTACAGAATTGATGCCTAAACCATCCAGGGCAAGGGCAACACCCAGGCCGGTCACGCCACCGCCAATTATCATGACTGAGTGATTTTCAGGTGATTGTTGACTCATATATTTTACCTTCCATCAAATGTTCCGTCTATCACTCCGTCTGCCAGGACTTCAATGGATCATAGGGAATGTCGAGTTTTTCCAGGAGAGGTTCGACCGGCACGGTGTGAAAATCGATCCCCACTACTTCATACGGATCCCACCCCAAGAGAAGCCCTGCCAGTTCCTGGTAGGTGACGACCGGAATGAAGTATTTCTCTCCGGTAAGTTCCTGGATCGCCCACTGCTCCTTGTCCAGGAAAACCTGGCAACCCGGGCAGTTGGTCACGATCAGGTCCGGCTTGAACGGCGCCATGCTCTTGAATTTTTTATAGGTGTTGGCCAGTGTGGCACCCCGGTTGGGCGGTATCATGCATTGTCTGAACCCCATACCGCAGCAGTGCCTCCGCTCGGGATAGTCTATATTCTCGCCGCCCCATGTCCTGACCATGCCTGCCAGAACATCACAGTATTCGGAGCCCCCGACCACATGCCGCTCAGGAAACAGTTTGGAATAGTGGCATCCGACATGATCGACGACCCTGAGGGGGCGGCCGGTACCGGCTTCGACGAGGCGGTATTTGAAGAGTTTAAAAAGGCGTTTCCGGTAATGGTAGTATATATCGCTCGTATGCACCAGGCGTCGTGGGATGTCGAATTCCCTCCCGCAGGTCTCTTTCAAAAGGCGGGCGATTTTCTTTCTGAGGTCGGGTTCATGTTCCAGGAGTTCCTGGCATTCGCAGTATGTCCCGAAGGATGTGACGCATGTCGGGGTAATGACCTCTGCGCCCGCTTCTCGTGCTATAGACCACAATCTTGCGACTGTCAGCAGGGTGGATTCGATAGGCATGATGTCTCCATGATAACCGATGGCGGTACAGCAAGACCATCCCGAATTGGATTCGTGCCGTGTCGTCCATTTTATACCAAGCAAATCATATATCTTAGGCACCATGGTTTCCGAGGCGGGATAAAAACTCCCGAGGATGCAGCTGAAGGTCAGGAAGTAGTTGTTATCGGGAATATCCTTTATATAACGCTGCCACGCCGATTGACGTCCCAAGTGATTATAAAGGTTCATACCCGTATCCTTTTTTCAGCCTTCAGACATCACATGCATGAGGTATTCATCGATCGTCATGCCCATGTCAGCTGCCTGCTGTTCAGCCGCTTCCTCAATGCACGACCAGAGATAGAGTGCCCCGCCGGCAGTCCATAACGTACGCAATTCCTCCAGCGTTTCCGGCTGAACCTTGCGCCCTGACAAATAACCGTCCATGTCGGGATGAGCGCCTATCCTGCGCATGTATTCTTCCTTTCTCTGAAAATACGCCGCGAAACGCGGACCGAAATCCTTGTGGCTTTCCGGGTCTGGGTTCCGGAAGTAGAGGGTGCACGCACGGTTCCAGAGGTTGCCTCCCCAGAAGTGGCGGGCAAAATACTGCTGCCGGCCGCGGACACTGTGAATATGGTAGCCTTTCAGCTGGCTCAGCTGCCTAAGGGACGAGATCATCCCGAAGGGGCTGTTTTGTCTGGGACACTTCGTCTTGCACGAGCCGCACTGATGGCAATACCAGATCGTATCAGATTTGAGGAGCTCCACAATTTCGGCCTCGTCCTTTTCCTGAACCGCGGACATTATGGTGCGCGGGTTGAATTCATAGAATTCAGCGGCAGGGCAAAGTGCGGTGCATGCACCGCAGCTCATGCAGCTGCTGAGGGCATGCCGTGCGATGACATGGTTTTCCAGCCACCAGTCGCAGGATTTCTCCCTGGCCTGACGATACCAGTTCACCACCTCGGAGAGGCTGCCGGACTCATCAGAAATACGCCGTTGTTCCCGGCGGTCTTTTTCCCGTTCGAAAGGAGTGGCGCACAGGATCTGGATGTTCGGATAAAACCTGCCTTCTGGAGATATCTGGCGGGCGTCACGCAGTTTATAGTAAAGATCAGTCAGCTCCTCATCGGACATTGCTTCTAGGCGCCGGCGAAGATCCTGCCAGCCGCTTCCGGTGGAATATCTCCGCGCGATAAATTCTTGCAAGGATTGGTCGGGGTATTCTGTTATCATGTCTTCAGCCCGCTGTTTTGCTCATTTTGGAACCCTTGTTATCTACAGATATAGCATAGTCGCCATTCAGAGAAAATATAACATTCGGCATATCGTATAGATGCTTTGAAAATGATCTAACTGGTGACCTGGAGGCTGAATTCCATTGCCCTGGCGCTTCATCGCTGCCGGTAATCCCGCAGCGCTGATCAAGGGAAAATGAAACAGCCATTACCTCGCTTGGGCTTTTTAGAATATTTTCTGAAAGGTATAGTGTATCTACAAGTTCTGATTTGAGATTCTTTTGATATGGTTCAGGGGGAATTCCGTATTTTTGTTCATTGTCATTCGATGACTTCGTAAGAGCGGTTGACATTGATATTCTTATTAAAACCATAAGGAGACTTAATGAAACCGATTTACTCCCCATTCTACCTCCTCAGTGATTGTTAACACCCCAAATCACCCATCTCAAACACTGCGGGCTAGAAGATAAAGTATAGCACAAGCTATTCTGCTTTACAAGGAATGAGGACCTGCTCCTTGGATACCACATTTCCCGACCAGAAAAATTTCAGGTATCTCCTGAATTTATCGAATTACGGGTGAAAGAGCTATAATAAGCCATATTCCGTCATACATAATTCATACAACTGCGACAGATGATAACTTGAGCGAAATCAGATAAGTCATGATCTGCTAATAATATATATACAAAAATACACCTTAACCGAAAAAAGATCGAAATGGCACGAGATATGCTTCCTATAAGAATGCTAAAGGGCCTGTCCCATGCAATGGCTGATATGCGTCATTCAAGTCTTAGATATTTTCTGGCGTTGTTGTAGCAAATGTCCTTTATGATGCGGCCGGCAAGATTGAAGTCGGCCGGTAAAAGGCCTTTGGCCATGTCGTTGCCGAAAAGGTTGCAGAGGACGCGGCGGAAATATTCATGGCGAGGAAAAGAAAGGAAGCTGCGCGAATCAGTGGTCATGCCGATAAAAGTGGACAGCAGGCCCATAAGCGAGAGCGTATCCATCTGCTCTTCCATCCCGTTCTTCTGGTCGAGAAACCACCACCCGCTGCCCAGCTGGAGCTTGCCTTTGGCCGGGCCTTCCTGGAAGCTTCCCATTATCGTTGCCGCAATGCCGTTGTCCGGAGGGTTTACCGGATAAAGGACGGTCCTGGCGAGGCTCTCTTCGGAATCGAGCCTGTCAAGCAGGGCAACAAGATTTTGTGCGTGATTGGAATCTCCCATGCAGTCATAGCCCGTATCCGGCCCGAGTTTTTTGAACATGCGGGAGCTGTTGTTCCTGAGCACCCCGAAATGATACTGCTGGACCCAGCCCTTGGCATGGTTCATAAGGCTAAGGCGGTAAAGCATATAACCTTTGAACTTGGCCGTTTCTTCAGGGCTTGCCTGTATGCCGCTTCTAACGTCGTTGAAGATCCTGTTTATTTCTCCTTCGCGTGCCTCTGACGGGTAAAAGGTCTCTATCCCGTGATCCGCGAGCCTGCACCCGTGCTCATGAAAGAAGGCCTGCCTCTTTTCAAGGGCATCGATAAAATCGTTGAAGTTTGAAATGTTCATGCCTGATGCATTTTCAAGCAGGTTCACCCATGCATTAAACGTCTCGGAATCTTCTATCTTCATCGCCCTGTCAGGCCGCCATGCAGGGAACAGCGCAGGGGCTGAGTCAACCTTCTTATATGCAATATGGTGTTTAAGCGGATCAACCGGATCGTCCGTTGTGCAGAGCGCTTCGACCCTCATGCGCTTGAGCAGCCTTATCGTGCTGAACTCCTCGGTTTCCAGCATCTCGTTGCAATGATTATAAATCTCTCTAGCGGTATCGGGACCCATAAGTTTATCATCGATGCCGAAATACCGGGCAAGCTCCAGGTGCGTCCAGTGATAAAGAGGATTTCTCAGACAATAGGGGACGGCCTCGGCCCACCATGCAAATTTCTCCCAATCGGTGGCTCCGCCTGTAATGAATCTCTCGTCAATCCCCAGGGTGCGCATCGCCCTCCACTTGTAATGATCGCCTCCGAGCCAGACCTTTGTAATATTTTCAAACCGGGCATCCCCGGCAATCTCATCAGGCGGCAGATGGTTATGGAAGTCAATGATCGGCATGTCTCTTGCGTATTCGTGATAAAGGATGGACGCCTCTTGTGTTTCAAGCAGAAAATTTTCATGAATGAATTTTTTCATGCCAAATCCTTTCTTCCTTCAAATAAAGCATGCCTTGTCAAGCGTCTGAACCCAGGGGCGCTCTGTCTTCACAAGTTCGGGATAAAACTTCTGGCACTCGGCGACCGCGCCCAGCGCACCCGGCAGGAGATGCGTATTCGTGTAGCGAGAAAAGAAAAATTGCCGGTCATTCAATATCCGCTCTGCTGCTTCAAGATAGCGCATGCAGGCCTGTCTGACATCCTTCGCCCTGTAGCCGCCGGCATTTCTGCAGGAGCGGAGCAGCGAATAAACTCCGTCCAGGTCTATGCAGTAGGTTACATCCTTGTCCCAGAGTCCGTTCGCATGCTGAAGCCTGAGCGTTTCGTCAATGACCCTTTCCGGATACAGCCATTTCCTGGCCATGTACTCATAGACAAAATACATATGAAAGGCCCCGCCCAACTCGTGCTTGGTGCTCCTTTTGATTATACCCAGCCTGTGAATGAGCCCTTTTTTCCAGAAGCCGGTCAGAGGATCGGCATCCCTGTCGAGTCTGTCAAAATACCATGCATAGAATTCATCCGAACCGTTGCCGAGCATGGCCATGATCGCAGGGAGTCCTGAAACGATGTGTGATGCAGGCCAGATTACAGACCAGGGGATTTTACCGTACCAGCGCTCCATTTCATCCTTCGACGATAAAAGCCTGTTTCTCCAGAGGAATTCATGGGCCGGTTTCCTGCCAATCAGGTGAAGGGCCGCAACGGCATAGGCGGTCGTATGCTCCCTGAAATGGTTTAGTGTATAGACTTTTCTGTACCAGGTCGTGTGTGAATCCTGGAATGAGTTGATCGTAGCTGCCCATTCGTCCTTCAGATTTTCCGCAAGTTCAAGCCGGTTCATTACGGCCCGGCATAAAATTATGTCTGCCGTACCGTAGAGGCAGGGCCTGCCGGCAGGAGCGTAGCTGAAATCGCCTGCACCGCCTCCAATCCTGAACCTCGATTCCCATTCGGGATAAAAATCCTTTTCAAAACGGGTAAAATCAAACACCTTCACGATACAACCTCTTTAACATCCGGTATCCCTTTTTGGGTATGCGGTCTTTCGAGACAATACCCTTCGTGTTGTAGTAAGGCACGGGATTGCCCGGAAACTCGGGGCAGAAAAAATCTGCAAACACCCACGGAGATATGCCTGCAATGAAAGGCGTCTTCAAGGCGTATCGCACATAGTGTTCAAGCTGTCTTTCCTGATATTCTTCCGAATATGTCTTGCCGGGCGGCACTCTTTCCGCAATCCATATACCGTCGCTGTCGCTGCGGCCCGGAGCCGCCTCGGCCCCGCATTCGGAAATGATTACGGGCATGCCCGGAAAGCGCTCATGTAACTTTTCCATATGGCGTTTTACATCTTCAGTCTTTCCATAATACCAGCCGGAATAGATGTTGACTGAAACGACGTCCATGTATTTGCCCGCCTCCCGGCGGTTGTCGAAAACCGGCATATCATAGGTAAGTTCCGCCATCGTGACAAGGCGCGAACTGTCGAGCGCCCTTGCGGTGTCGGCCAGCCAGCCGTGAACTCCGCCCGATGCCTCATCGAGCGTGTAGGTCTCGTTCGCCACACCCCATATGATTATTGCAGGGTTTAGACGGTCACGCTCGATCATCTCAACAAGCTGGCGCTGAGCGTTCAATAAGAGGTCTCTGCTCTGAAGCTGCCTGTTGCCGAACGTCTGCCATGGAAATTCCAGAAGCGGCCTCTTTTCCCCGTACCATGCGGCAAAGCCGATACCCGCCTGATAAAGGGGTATCTCTTCGGCCAGCATTAGCCCCATGTCACGCGCCTTCCCGAGTTCTCCCCTGTGATGGGGATAGTGCGCGAGCCTCACATAATTTGCACCCATATTTTTTATCAGCTCAAGGTCGTCTTCGATAAGCTCCGGCGTCTGGCTCGCGCCGAGCAACGGGTGGTCTTCATGCTTGCTTATGCCCTTTAAGAATATCTTATCCCCGTTCAGCAGTATCTCTCCGCCCTTTATCTCTATCGTTCTCAGGCCAGCCATGAATGAGACCCTGTCCCTGCCGTAAGCGAGGCTCACTTCATAAAGCTCGGGCGATGCGGGAGAATAGAGCCTGGGGTTTTCGATATCGATATCGAAGGAATATTTGACAATGCCTCTGTCCGAGACCCCGGGCGAAGTCTTGACCTTGATTTTCCCATTGTTGCCGGATATTGTGCAGCTAAGGCCTTTTTCTCTTGAATACTTCGCGCCGCCGGTTTTCCCGGACCTTGAAGCAAGCACACTAATCTTCAGCAGGACCCGGTCCTGACCGAGGCGGCATGAATAGTCCGCCTTGAAGATGTAGTCTTTGGGAAGCTTCTCTATGTACACATCTCTGTACACACCTCCATACGGATGCCAGCCCGGCATATGGTGATTAAGCAGTTTAGGCGGCAGCGACACGCCGGTAAGCCTGTTGTCGGCCCTTATGATCAATATATTATCAACACCGGGTCTGATTACGTCAGAGATATCCGCATACTGAGGAGTCCATCCTCCTTCATGTTCTGAAATCAGTTCTCCGTTCAGCCAGACCCTGCTCCTTATCAGCACGCCTTCCAGGCATAGCCTGAGCCAGCGGCTTTCGTCGCATTTCAGATCAGGAATGAACTTGAGAAAGAACCACGCAGGGCCCTGATAATTCGGGTCTTCACTCAGGGCCGCGTTGAATGTCGAGGGGATGTCGATTTGCTTCCATCCCTTTCCTGCTTTTTTAAGCCTTTCCCAGTGCAGACCCTTCCCTGCATCATCCGGGTCGAGCCTCATACGCCAGGGCCCGTTAAGCATTTGTACTGGCCTGTTCGACGCGTCGAATCCGGAAGGGAAAGGTATGCCGTTCCTGATAAGAAAAGGGATGTCCCCGCATGAGTCAATCTTCCAACCTTCTCCGTGTGCGTCTGCGCCAGTGGGGAATGCCTTCGTATCGAATCTCGGAAAGACCCTGAAAAGGAAATAAAATCCACCGGCAAGTACCGCCGCAATCAATCCTGCAACAAATAAAAACAGCCGCTTCATGTGTTTGGCACCTTCAGTCTAGAGCAGCTTGGCCTTCAGCCACTTGGCCTCGGCATCCATTTCGGGCCCGGTCTCACCGGCCCGCCTTTTGTCAAGATAAGTTCTAAGCCTTGCATGCGCCTCTCTTGTAACCGGATACATAATGCAGATTAAGAGAGCAATGCAAGCAAGGGCAATCGGCAGCAGTCCGAAAAGCAGCCTTATTGTTGTAATGACTGTACCTGTCTGAGCCTGCTCAATGAGTTTCATCTGGCCGTTAACAATGGTCTGTACAGGTTTGACGTAACCTGCAAGCCCTATGCATAATGGGACGATTGACAATGCGATTCCTGACCCGACCTTTCTAAGGAAAGAGAACAGACCGGAGAACACACCCTCCCTCCTCTGGCCGGATATCAGTTCGTCGACATCCGGTATATCCGGGAATATGGCGAAAACCATCACATGTATGCCGGCTGTGGCAAAACTGAACATGAGACCGAAGATAATGACCATAGGCGTTGATGAGCCGGGATGTACGGTAAAAGTGTAAAGGAAAGACAAAATCCATAAACAGGAAGCAGCAATGAAGGTTCCTCGTTTCCCTATCTTGAGCGCCAGTATTTCAACGAGGGGAATGATGAACGGCGTCAGTCCAAATACTACAGCAGTCAGCAGTTCCATGAGTTTCTTGTTCCTCATATAGTAAGTCATAAAATAGGCAAGAAGCACCATAATGATATCAGTTGCAACAAACGCAGTCAGGTACATAAGCGCAACCAGCCTGAACGGCTTGAGCGAAAAAGGCGCAAAAAAGTTTTCTCTGATGAATGCGCTGAAATTTACATGAGATACAGCCTTATGGAAATCCTCCCTTTCGAAAGTGGTCTTAATAACCATGATATACGGCAGCGCGAAGAACAGGGCGAACACGATAGACATGACCATGTAGCCGGTCCTGATGTCCCCGAACTGCTTGACGATGACCATGGGAAGAGTTGCACAGACTATGCTTGAAAGGCACGAGAACACCATGCGGTATGTGGCAAGCTTGGTGCGCTCGTCGTAGTCCTCGGTCATCTCGCTGGCAAGCGCCGTGTAGGGCACCCAGACCAGGGAAAAGGTCGTCGAATATACCAGGAACGTGAACAGGAAGTAGAAGAACTTGAGCGTTTCATTTTCAGTCCTGACAGGGAACCACATGATGAAGAAAGACAGGATTATCATGAATATGCCGGCCAGGAAGAACGGCCTGCGCCTGCCCATGCCAGTGCGCGTACGGTCGGATATGATGCCTATGAGAGGGTCGGCTATGGCGCTCCATATCTTGTTCACGGGGAAGATTATTGCGATCAGGTACGGGCTTATTCCGGCCACATCGGTCAGGAATATCATGTAGTACATGGTTACGACGGTAATAGACCCGCCGCCGAATATGTCACCCATGCCATAGCCGATCTTGGTGCCGAGCTTCAGTTTACCGTTTATATCTCGGTTCGCCATAAACTCCCCCATCAACAGATTCTATTGATATTTTTCTTAATGACATAATAAAGGGCACGGCATAAGCATCTTGGGGTCAAGTCTTGTTATTTGCATACCCACCTCTTTTTCGTACTGCCAATCTCTTTATATCGTTTAATATTCCTGCTTAGGGATCGGGGACACTCTAATGGCATTATTGAATTTCAAGAGCAAAAAAACAATCTCAATTATCCTATCATGGTCCATAATTATTTATCAGATTGGCATGTTCCTGTTGTAAACTCCAGTTGAAGCTGCCAATTTATCATTTATTTACCAATTGCGCAGGTGGTATTATATAGCGGAAATGTATTCGGAGGAATGGGAATGGGCAGGGCCAGAATCCAGCGCCGCAAGTACTACCATGCCGGCCGTGAATCCAAGGTCCTGTTCATGGCCAAGGACATCCCCTTAGAAAGCCAACAAAGGAGGTTAGTGGATGAGTATTCAGCAAGCCCGTATTCGTAAGACAACCAGGGGAGGCGAACAATGAGCGGGCCCCTGCGCGTCGGCATTCTCGGCTGCGGCATGGCGATTCAAGCCATCCATCTTCATGCACTTAACTCGCTGGCCGCTCAGTTCCGCATCACGGCCATGTGCGATGCCTTTGATGACGTGGCGCAGGAACTGGCCGCGCGTACCGGCGCCCGCGCCGTGGCCGATGCGGATGAGCTGATTGCAGCGCCGGATGTGGATGTTGTTTTGGTGGCCACACCGGACAATCTCCATCACGAGCATGTCATCGCCGCTTGCGAGGCAAAAAAACGCGCTGTCCTAGTGGAGAAGCCCCTGGCCCTCGACACCCGGCTGGCGGCCGAGATGGTCAAGGCCTCGGAAACGAACGGGGTCCCCGTGATTGTGGCCTACCCGCATGTCTACAATCCGATGGTGACCAAGGCCCTGGAACGCTGGGGCAAGCCCGATTCCTTCAAGTACGGTGAATTTCACTGTGTCATCGGACAGAATAAAAAGATTTTGGCCGATTGCGTGCAGCTCATCCGTACCTCGCAGCGGGTATCCTCTGCCAGTGGCATGATCGGCTTATTCGATTACGCCATAACCACCGCCCAGCGCGAAGGCACCGACATAGAAGTGATGGATATCCTGGCGCAGATAATTATGCTAGGCTTGGCGAGTCACGATATCCCGGTGATGCGACGATTCCTGGGCGACCCGCTTAAAATCCTATACGCCAGTTCAAAGATCATGGGCATACCGACCGATCCTGCCACGGCTGAGACCTCGATCGGGATCGATGTGATCCTGGACTACGGCCTGGGACGAGTCAACATGCAGATCGAAGTACAGGCCATTAAGATGCTCGACCAGCATTTCAAGCTCCGGCGCGATGATATGCACCTGGAGGTCAAGTATCCAAGTTCCTTCGGCGGCAACATGCCCGCACAGCTTAAGGTGACCACGGAGCAGGACGGCATGACTCTCGAGGAAATCTATAGCAACAAGTATGAAAGCGGATACCACGGCGAATGGAAGCACCTCTATGATGTCGTCGTGAATGGCGCTACGCCGATCACGGGCATCCAGGAAGCTTACAAGGATCTCAAGCTCTCCGAGGATATCGTGCATGCGATTGTCACCCGTACTCGCCAGGGAGGTGTCCAATGAATAATCCTTTAGGGATCGCTTTTGCCGGGGCGGGTTCCATTGCTTCGATGCACATGTTGGCCTCGCTCGACTTTTCCGATATCAAGGTCGTGGCCTTGGCCTCGAACAACCCCGCCGCGGCCAAGCGCCGCGCGAAACTGTTTGACGTTGCGCCGTATGCCTTTGCCGAACTCGAGGCCATGTGCGGCCGCAAGGATGTGGATGTCGTCTTCATCCAGGGTCCCAACTATCTCCGGTTGCAGCACAGCCTGACGGCGATCAAGGCCGGCAAGCATATCGTGATCGAGAAGCCCATGGCCATGACCCTTAAGGAGGCTGACGCCATCATCGCTGCGGCGGCCAAAGCGGGTGTCGCCATCGGCTACGCCGAGAACCATGCCTTCTCCTCCCCTCTCATAAAAGCCCGCGAGCTCGTCGCCGCGGGCGAAATCGGGAACGTCCACACCATCAAGGCGGCTTCCGTCCATGGCGGACGGGAGATCTGCTGGTTCTGGGATCCGGCACTCTCGGGCGGCGGAGTCGTCGTTAACCTTGTTCCGCATGTACTCTCGGGCTCGCTTTATCTGCTTGACAAACCCGAGGTCCTGCGCGTCGCCGCGGCCAGTATGCTTAAGTCAGCCATCGGAGATATCGATACTTTAACCGAGGTCAAGGTAGAGACCGCAGGTGGCATCATCATCGATTTGAAGGGCTCATGGGAAGCCCCTCCGGACGAAGAGTTCTATGAGATAAGCGGAACGAGGGGTACGCTTAAGGTAACTAACACTCTTCCCCATTGGATCTCTTTGGTCTCGCCAGAGGGGGTGAGTCGCGATATTGATTTCCCGGGCCGGCTCAATTTCAACCTCAGAAAATTTATTGCCAACAATGGATATAACACCCAGATGAAACACTTCGCTGATTGTTTCCGTCAGGGAGTGACCCCGCGCCAAAACGGCCAGGATGGCAGGGATGTTCTGGCCATTTTGCTGGCGGCCGCCTTGAGCGCCAACCGCAAGCAGCCGGTTGCACTTGCGGATGCCATTCCGACCGACCGTACAGCTCACCAGCTCTGGCGCGGTGATTACTAAAAAAACCATAAGTCCAAGGATGGCGCCATAATCGCCCCTTATGAAGCCCCTGAAGCATGCCAGCCGTCCCGATAAAACTATTCCCAGGATTAAAGCAGTTTCTCCATGAGCCATGCAGCTTCGGCATCCATATCAGGACCGGTTTCGCCGGCACGCTTTTTATCAAGGTATGTGCGAAGCCTTGCATGCGCCTCCCTGGTCACCGGATACATGATGCATATAAGCAGCGCTATGCAGGCGAGCGCTATCGGGACCAGACCGAAAAGATATCTTATAGTCGTTATGACGGCCTCGGACTGTACCTGCTCGATCAGCTTCGTCTGGCCGTTCACCACGGTCTGTACGGGTTTGACGTAGCCGGCAAGGCCGATGCACAGAGGCACGACTGACAAGGCGATGCCCGAGCCCACTTTTCTTAAAAACGAGAACAGGCCCGAAAAAATGCCCTCCCTCCTCTGGCCTGATATCAGCTCGTCGACATCCGGTATGTCAGGGAAGATGGCAAACACCATAACATGTATGCCAGCGGTCGCTATGCTGAACATGACTCCGAAAACCACGAGCATCGGCGTGGACGAGCCCGGATGCATTGTGAACGTGTAAAGAAAAGACAGGATCCACAGGCATGCGGCGGCTATGAATGTCCCTCTCTTTCCTATCTTGAGCGCCAGCATCTCGACAAGAGGTATGATGAACGGCATAAGGCCGAAGACTACTGCGGTCAGAAGCTCCATGAGCCCCTTGTTCCTCATGTAATAGGTCATGAAATAGGCCAGGAGCACCATAATTATATCTGTAGCAACAAATGCGGTCAGGTACATGAGCGCAACCAGTGTGAACGGCTTGAGCTTGAAGGGCGCGAAAAAGTTCTCCTTCACGAACCGGCTGAATTTTATGTGAGAGACGTCCTTGTGGAAATCCTCCCTCTCGAAGGTGGTCTTTATGACCATGATATACGGTAGCGCAAAGAACAGGGCGAACACGATAGACATGACCATGTAGCCGGTCCTGATGTCCCCGAACTGCTTGACGACAACCATGGGAAGAGTCGCGCAGACTATGCTTGAAAGGCCCGAGAACACCATGCGGTAGGTGGCAAGCTTGGTGCGCTCGTCGTAGTCCTCGGTCATCTCGCTGGCAAGCGCCGTGTATGGTACCCAGACCAGGGAAAAGGTCGTCGAATATACCAGGAACGTGAACAGGAAGTAGAAGAACTTGAGCGTTTCATTTTCAGTCCTGACAGGGAACCACATGATGAAGAAAGACAGGATTATCATGAATATGCCGGCCAGGAAGAACGGCCTGCGCCTGCCCATGCCAGTGCGCGTACGGTCGGATATGATGCCTATGAGAGGGTCGGCTATGGCGCTCCATATCTTGTTCACGGGGAAGATTATTGCGATCAGGTACGGGCTTATCCCTGCAACATCGGTCAGGAATATCATGTAGTACATGGTTACGACGGTGATTGACCCGCCGCCGAATATGTCGCCCATGCCATAGCCGATCTTGGTGCCGAGCTTCAGTTTACCGTTTACATCTTTGTTTCCCATAAGCTCTCCCCTCAACAGATTTTATTGATATTTTTCTTAATGACATAATAAAGGGGACCGCGACAGAAAAAAGAGGGCTTGAATATGGACAAATTAAAAACAGACTAATTTAATAGATATTTATATTGAATTATTTTTAAAAATCCAGATCCGATCTGAAAGATCATCCCGGTAAGATATGACCTTGTCATTCAATCTAAAAGCCTGGGCTCATGATCTTATGGGAATATGTTTTAATACAAGCTGAGCTTTGATATCATCAAGATATCTGGACTTTCAGGAAGTACAATTATTTGAAGATGACGCGCCATTATTTGCAGTTTTATATAAGAAGATTTCACTACAAATAACCTTTGAAAATAATAACGTAAAGGTAAGGGGCGGCGCGCTTTTACGCCGTCCCATTGACCGCATTGTCAGGCTGATTTCATGACCACTTCTTACCTAGATCGTCTAGGCCAGCTTTTTGCAGATCCTCTGGGCTCATTAGAATGTGAAATTTACAAGTGGCCTGGAAGTTGAGAAAGAAGGGCTCTGCAAAGAAGGGCACATCTGATGGCGTTTTTACATCAACCGCAAAAATTGCTCCCCGTTTTCCATCTTGATCCGTGAAATAGGCTGTCTCTGGCTTGATTGCATCGAGGATACGCCCGATGACCTCGCCCACCTTGCCGTTTCTGACGAGGGAGTTGAAAGGCTCAGGTGGGAATTCGACTGTAAGTAACATTTTCATATAAAAACCTCCTTTTTTTTGTTGCGGCATTTGAAGGCGGTGCCGCATGCGCCTAACTGCACGCATCACCGGCGAACGTAAGCGCGTCCGTGTGGATGCGATTGTTAGACAGTTTAATTATGATCTAAACTTTTCACATGCCTGCCAAAATCACTAAACTGTATCGTACAGACTACCCAATCACCATCACCAGGTTTGAGTGACAGAATCGATGGTAACGGCCAGGGTGGCTCGCAGCCAACTGAATTTTGCCTTCATAAAATCAAAATCAGGTCCTGATGTTATGAAAGTCGCCTTTCCCTTGATCAAGAACCCGGCGCCTGCACCGTGCAGGCCTTCAACCTTGCTGCTACCCAGCGTAATCAGCACATTGGGGTTGTGGGCAATATTAGCCTCTGTCTTATGCATGTAACCTGCAGGAATGAACAATCGACAGTCTGATGATATTCTGATGTAGTTATTCCAGGTGTTGACCATATGCGGTCCATCCTTTCCCAATGTCGCAATGGCAACAACCCCATCTTTTTTCATAATTTCCAACAGTTTTTCAGGGATCATCGCGATTACCTACTGTTTTTTGGGTATGTTGTTCTGTCTAACAGTGAAATACAGGGAAAATATTCAGTCATATCACCTCCTATAGATGGACGGCATTTCTACAACCTGGAGGCTAAGCCGGCCAACCGAAAATATGAGTCGCTATTTCTCTTCCCGTAGTTTTTCACTTCGACGGTGGAGAATTTTACGAGAACATCCCTGGGTCTTTCCAGGATTACTAGGTCAGCATTCTTCATAATATGCCTGATCTCGTTAAATTTAAAATTTATTATCTCTCCTTGTGGAGTTTTTCCTGTGAAATTAAGCATCTTCCATTCCTCCTTTCCAATTTAGGTTTTTATCCAAACCTTGGGTTTCCCAACTGCTGCTAACTATATTTTGCTGCTTGGATACAATCTGACTTCAGAATCAGATACTCTCTATAAATCATGAACCTATTGATATAAATCTTGGAAGGTGTTCACAATCAGAGTTACCCTGATTTATGGCTACGAAATACCTGAAGACAAACTTTGGAAATGACGCTGCTGGTCTCTGCAAGAATTTCCAAATTGGCAAGTATCTTTTATAATTCCGTATCTTGAACAGGCTCCAACACATCCGCACCGGCAAGAGAAGGAATAAACAATATGAAGGCAACTAATAGAATTCCAGGTTTCATTTTTCTCTCCATCAGTTCACGTTTCCGTTTCCAGTAAAACTCCAGTCAAGCCCAGAGCCTTTGATTTCGAGCGAATCGAGCGCCACTGTAATGCGTATTTCGGTAAAGCGGCCGTCATTTATTTCGAGATATTTCCCTGCAAAGGCCTTCATCTCTTCAGGTGCGTCTTTCAGTGAATCGATGAATGACTGCGGTGCCTCTATTGCACCCAGGAAAAGCCTGGGATCATTGTCGATTCCTGCCGCGTGCCCGCTCCCGGTAGTGCAGGGGAAGGCTTATAGAGCTTCCTCCTGAAAGTCATATTTCGAGCGTAGCGGGCGGATTGTAGCAGTTGAAATCAGGGATGCTGGCAGTGAAGCCGTCAGTATTCATTGAACAGGCCAGGTCGTTGTTTTGGCCGAGAGTCTCGGCGGAGCTGTCATATGGTTTGTTTTCAAGGATATTGCCCGTAGGTTTTTCCCCGGTCTTATGAAACACCCAGGATAAGCTTTCTGTCTCCCTTATGTCCTTTTCATAAAAGCCCGTGTTGCCGTTATGATCCGCCACCTCACACCCGGATTTCCGTCAGGGGAATCCCTGTTCTTTCTTTGCCTTCATCTTCTCTAAGTGATTCGGCTCGGACTGAAAGAATCTCCTGCAGATGATTGAGCGCCGGTTTATTCTTTGTCCAATCTGGGATAAACATTTCGTCTGCCATAATCGCCTCTTAATGATCAGTAAATATACAGTCTGTGTTACAGGCACTTATGCTGCTGATCTCTGGCTTAACTCATCTACAATCTTTTTATGCATTTTCTCAGTTATGGGATAGAAACTGAGGATTATAATTGCTATGATAATTAGAACCGCTGGGCCGAAGCTGCTCAGCAGCCTTATACCCGTAAGTGAGGTATCCGACTGGGCGACATTGGCCACATATCCGAACAGGCCCAAACTCCAGCCTGCCAAAAGTATCGCCAGGGAGGACCCGAGCTTGCCGACGAACAGGTAGAAGCCGTACTGAATCCCTTCGGTCCTCGCCCCCAGCTTCCACTGTGCATATTCAACCGTGTCCGGCAGCAGCGCCCATAAGCCCAGCTGAAAACAGCTGTTGCCGATGCCGGCAAATACGAACAGGGGCACCAGGATAGTCAGTTCCGGCTTGGGGATAAACGCTTGCACATAGATAGCAGCTAGCGAGACGGCATATATGCAGAGCCCGAGTATGTAGCCCGCCTTCTTGCCGATCTTGCCGAAAATGAATACCCACACCGGTATAAACAGCAGGGCAACCACCATCGTGATTCCCATGGCAACGGAGAAAAGCCCCTCATTCTCCATATTATATTTAAAGAAATAGTTCAGCATCGTGCCACACAGGGTGAAAGACATGAATATGCACATGGCTGCTGCCGCCAGTATCATGAACGGCTTATTACGGAACAGCAGGCGCGTTATATCCTTTGTCTTGTAATGTACGCCTGGCTCGGCTGCGTACCTCTCCTTAACAGTCCAGAATGTCGCCAAGAGCGAGATCAGCGTGATTGCGCCAAAGATAATTCCCACCATCTGCCAACCGATCTGCGGCGTGGGGAAAGCGGCCGCTAATGGTTTGGTCAATGCTGCCGTAATTATAATCCCTATGAAAGTTAAAATCTGGTAGTATCCTGAAACCCTTGACCGCTCTACAGCATCAAAAGTCATGGTCGACAGCAGTGCATTATAAGGTATGTTGTAAACGGAATAGGCTACCCATGTCAGCAGCAGCATCAGGAAATAGTAGAAATACTTGCCGCCCGGGGCAATATCCGGCACCATGAAACATAAGGCAAAGAAGACGGCCAGCGGGACCGCACCTATGAGTATAAAGGGCCGCTTCTGGCCCCAGCGGGTGTGCGTGCGATCGGAGATGAACCCAACTAACGGATCGATGAAAGCGTCAAAGAACCTTACAGAAAAAACGATGACGCCTGCCATGGCAGCCACCACCCCGGCCACGTCGGTCAGAAAATACACCATGAACAGAGTCATGGTATTCCAGACAAACATGGCGCCGAAATTGCCGAGCCCGAATCCGACCGATTCGCCAAAGGAGATTTTATCAGCTGATTTGGTTGTTGAATTTTCCTTTTCCATGTTCGCACCACCTTATTTTAATTATTGCCCTTCAAATTACTTTACCGCCGGATACCCGGTGATCTTTGCAATCTTTTTATTAAGAGGCGCCATGGTTTTGCAAATCTTCATGTATACCTCGTTGAACAGATCGTTATATATTTTCGCATTCTCCTTATCAGGCTCGAAGACTCTTCCCCTTTTTGTCATTGATGCTACTGCATCTTCAAAATTATCAAACATGCCTGTTCCAACAGCGGCGTCAATTGCAGCGCCTAGTGCACAGGTTTCAGGTGTCGCCATTCTGTATGTCGGAAGACCGGAAATATCAGCGGCGATCTGCACGGTCATATCGCTCTTTGATCCGCCTCCTCCCACCCTGATTTCTTTGAGGGGAATTCCTGTTTTATTTTCTACGATTCCTGAAAGTCTCTTCAGCTCATACCCCAGGCCTTCGAGTATGGCCCTGTAGATATGAGCCCTGGTATGAACATCGCCGAATCCGATGATGGAGCCTTTTGAGTAGGCGTCATTCCCTATGGGGTACCAGTATGGATGGAGCATGAGCCCCATGCTTCCGGGGGGAATGTCGCGTATTACCTCATCGAGAACCGCTTCAGGAGCGATCCCCCTTTTTTCGGCCTCCACCATTTCCCTGTGGCCGAACTCCTGCTTGAACCATGAGACCATCCAGAAACCGCGCGGGATCATCATTTCGATGTCCCAGATTCCGGGAATTGCAGCAGGCCAGGTGAAAAATGTCATGTTCTGCCCGGCAATGAACTTTCGCGTGATAATCTCCATCATGGTTGCGGTGCCGTAACTGATGACGCCTATATTGGAATCGATTGCGCCTGTGCCAAGCAGCTCCGACTGCTTGTCGCCAGCGCCGACCACTACGGGAAGGCCGGCAGGAAGTCCTGTCTCGGCGGCTGCCGCGGCGCTTATCTGGCCAAGGATGGTGTCAGGCGGGTAGAGGTCGACACACTGCTCCTTCTCGATACCAAGGGAGTCATATACAAAGCCCATGCCTGCACCAAAGTAGCAGAGCGCCTTGTAGTCAAACGGGTAGATGCCGGCAAGCATGGCATACGAATCCTTGAACTCCCCGGTGAGCTTATGAACGAACCACCCTGACACATGCATGATCTTATGGGCTTTTTTGTATATGTCCGGTTCGTTCTGCCTGATCCACAGAAACTTGGAATTCTGATGGGCATACATGAGGGCCCCGGCAAGGCCGCCTAACATGTTGCCGGCAAACTCGATGGTCTTGTCCATGGCCGTTGTATTGGGATTTGTGCGCAGGTCCAGCCAAATGATGGCCGGACGCAGGGCATTTCCATTTTTGTCGACAGGTATGACCGTGGCGCGCTGGGTGGTGATGCCTATGCCGGATATCTCCCTGGGGTCGATCTTTACCTTGTCCATCAGCCCCCTGGTGCACTGGCAGAGCTTTGACCAGTAATCTTCGGTGTTCTGCTCGGCCCAGCCGGGGTTCAGCGAGAAATAGGGTTCGTGCTGCGCCTGTGCTGCGGCCACCTCTTTTCCCTCGCGGTCGAACATTATGGCACGCACGCTTTGTGTCCCTGAATCAATCGCGATCACGTATTCTTTCCCGGCCATATCAACCTCCTTGCGTATTATTCGCCGCGTTACACCTCCGGCACCCATGTGGCATCGCGGGCGCGGTAATAGTCGAAAAACCTTTTCCGCTGCTCATGCGCCTTTTCTATCATCTTCTTTTCGCTCAGGTGCCCCAGGCGCACAAGCATATCCTCCAGTTTCACCAGCGCCTGCTCATACGGCGGGCATCCGCCGAGGAACATGTCCTTCCCCTTGAGCTGCATCTCGTTTCGCATGTCGCGCAGATCTCCGCCTGTTGCAAGGGCGCATTCCCCGAGGAAAAAGGTATGGTCGAGGTCTGTTGCAAGATTTTGAGGAACCTTGGGATCGACGCCCACGATCAGGGAAAATCGCTCGGGCACCCCGGCAAGCAGGCCTTGAACCAGTATGGTATTGAGCCAGCACGCGGAGCAGGCGCCGCCGATATAGAGGTCGATATTGGGAAAAATGCCTGTGACAAGACTTTCCACAGGCTGCGTGAAATTTATCGGCAGCATGAATTTCTTCTTTACGCTCTCCACTCTCTCACCAACTACCTCGATAAGGAAGGGGTTTGCGCACCCCAGGCCGTCATGTACTGCTATGCGCGTGGTGCCCACGACAAACGGGTTCTCGATCCCCATGCACATCGAGGCAATGGAATCCACGGCAACCGGGTCGTGCCCGGCCATTATTATCCCCATATCCACAGGGGTTCCGCCCTCTCCCGCGCCCATTCCCTCCATGCCAATAAGGCCGTCCAGGATTACAAGGTCCGGCAGCCGGATCTTGTTGATGTCGACCATGTGCTGGTCCAGGTCGTCGCGATGAGAGTAATACCGGCTCTTTTCATCAAGAAGCCCCTGAAGGTTTTTTAATGAAAGCGTCACCATGGTCATACCGTGCGTCTTGAGGGCCGGCATGTTGATGAAATAATCGGCCTCGAGAATCACCTTCGGGTATTCTACACGGTGCAGAGCCATGCCCCCTTTTATGTCTATTGTGACCTTCTCTGCGTCCTCGACCCCGAGCACCTCGCCGCCCGCATCCTCAACCGCCTTCTTCACGCCCAGCATCCGCATCACCTCAATAGTGCTGAACCCGCGCCGCATGCATACGCCAGAGAGTGCAGGGTTGACTCTCTTCATCAGCGTGCCCATGCTAACACCCTCGATCACCGTCACCCTGCCGGCCCCGGCCTTGCGGGCAAGAGATACAACCGAAGCAATTACACGGCGGTCAACAGAGATGGGGGGCGGATAGGGCGCGAAGAGATTCGGCTTTATCACTACATGGCCGCCTTTCTTGAATTTCCCTGAAAGTCCGCCAATGAGGTCAATGGCCTTGTGCACCATCTCACTTATATCGGCGGCAGCAACAGGTATTTCCTTTTTCACTATCGCTACTCTCGGCTTCTCACTCATTTATCTTCCTCTTCTTGTTTGGCTTGATTAAATATCTAACCGTAAGCTTTTATTGGCCAGCATCCAGCAAAATATCAGCTATTTCAGCAAAGCCTGGCCACCTTCGTATTTAGACCGGTAGCAAGTTTTTGGCACTTGATTATGAACCAATATGAAAAAAGGATTGTCCACTATTCACCTCCGGACAGGGATCTCGTCGAGCCCGAGCTGGCCGCCCGGGTTCATGATTCCATTCGGGTCGAAGTGGTGTTTCAGTGCCCTGAGGACCGCCATCTGTTCCTTCCCCAGGTGTTTTTCCATCCAGGGCGCGAGCAGGCGGCCCACCCCGTGGTGGTGGCTCAGGGTCCCGCCGTATTTCAGCATCTGCTCGATGACGCCATTCTGGAAGGCTACGAATTCATCCACATCCATACGGGCCAGGAAGATGAAGTAGAGGTTTGTACCCTGAGGGTAGAAGTGCGAGGCATGGGTCATGCATATGGTGCCCGGACGGCTCTTGACAAAGGCGCGCACACCTTCATGCAGGCGGTGGAGGTTGTCCCAGGTAACGCTGGCTTCCAGAGTGTCGGAAAAGAGGCCGTAATCCATGAAGTCCTCGCGCATGTACGGTTCGGTGTAGCGGGTATGTTCCCATTTTCGCGCTGCATAGCCGGTGAGCGATATGGCGCCATACCTGCTGGCAATTGCCTTGATCTTTTTAGCTACCAGCCGGGTGTAGTCCCTGTCGCCCTCGACGGTTCCCATGCACAGGCAGCGCTGCATGGGCTTGAAACCCCTGCGGGCGAGCAGCGCATCAAATAATGGCGGCACACCGTAAAGCTTCAAACCGCGTTCAGTCTCCTCCGGGTCGGAGATGCGGTAGACAGCGGGCAGGCCGAACTCGCCCTGCATGATCTCCCGGCTGGCAGCAACCGCTGCCTCCCAGGTTGGATACATGAAGCTGAAGTGCTGCCGGTTTTCAGGCATGTAGCGGAAAATCTTCATGGTGACCTCGACCAGGATGCCGAAGGTGCCCTCCGAGCCCTTCATGATGTCGTTTACCTTGGGGCCTGTAGCCGTGGCCGGGTAATCGAGTGTCTTGAAGCAGCCTGCCGGGGTGACGTATTCCTGGCTGAAAACGATATGATAGGCGTCGCCGTAATAGGTCGAGGCCTGGCCAGAGCCCAGTGTCAGGACCCAGCCGCCCACTGTTGAATATTCGAAAGACTGGGGGAAATGTCCGCATGTGAAGCGGCGTTTGCAGCCGAAGCGCTCCGGGGCGCTGTTGAGGGCCTCCTCATAGGCGGGGCCGAACATGCCGGGCTGTACGCGTGCGGTCTGTGCGAGTTCGTTTATCTCGAGGAGCTTGTTCATGTGTGTGCTCATTACCAGAGACACACCGCCCTTGTATGGCCGGCAGCCGAAGTTACAGGAAGAGCCTCCGCTGAAGACCGTGACAGAAATTTGCTCGGCGTCGCAGTACTTAACGATCTTCTGCACGTCATTTTTATCGCGCGGATGCACCACAACGTCGGAGACCTCGCGGATGACGCCCTGGCGCAGCTCCCACATCTCCTCGGAGGTCTTGGCGGATGAGTATTTGACGCGGGAGTAGTCGTCCTGTGCAACGTTCTCCTTTCCAACGATGGCAGCGAGCGCCTCTATCTGTTCAGGCCTGAGCGCTGACGGGCGGTTCAACACCACCTCCTCGTGTCCCTCATTTATCTTATGCGAGAAGTCCGCATCGGTCATGCCAAATTCCTGCATCATCATCTTCACCCAGGCATCGCTGGGATGCTTGAAATGATGGGGATCGCCGTACTTGACGATTTCACGAAAGGTTCCTGGTGTTGGGGCCTTTTCTGACCAGTCAGGCCTGAATTTTTTCAACTTCATTTGTATATCCTCCTTATAAACTCGTTTGTTTTTTATTGTCGCTCACTATTTGTCATGCCCTACGGTAGCGTGAGCAGGTCATTGGCGGCCGTGAATTCCCGTTCCATCCTCATTGCATCCCATTTGAGCTCTCTGGCTGCGAGTGCCGCCACCTTGCGCAATATCTCCTCACCGGGATGACCCAGCGTGCCGATACCGGTACGGCGCATCAGGATATCACTCAGGGTGCGGGCCATCTCATGGCGTATGGCATAAATGACCTGGGCCAGGATTTCGCCGTCGGCATTAAGCGTTTCGGCCAGGGCCTTGTCCTCTCGCGCCATCTTGAGGACCATGGCATGTTCGGTGCCGTAGTTGCGGCTGAGATACTCGAGCGTCGGCCCGCTGAAATCCTTGTTGTCCCGCTGGACTGCATAGAAGAAAGCGTTCAGGTCAACGATCGAACAGCCGGACAGGAAGCGCTGTTTCGTGATTGAGAGGGGCAGTTTTCGGCCCAGTTTTCGCTCGATGAGCTTCAGGCAGTTCTCGGCCAGGTTGCGGCTGGTGGTGTATTTGCCGCCCTCGACAGTTATCAGACCATCCAGCCCGTCGTCTGCATTGTCGTAGATCTCGTATCTGCGCGAAGAAGAATAGGTCTCCTTTGTCTGGTCTTCCACCAGGGGCCTCAGACCGCCATAGGAATGCCGAATATCTGCATAAGTGAGCTTGCCGTCCCCGAAAGAACTGTTCACCTCGTCAATCAGTTCCTGAATGCTCTGCCTGGTTACCCGGTACTCGTCCGGGTTGCCTGTAAATGGTTTGTCCGTGAGGCCGACGAGGGTGTACCCGCGCCATGGGATTAGGAAGAAACGCCCCGATGGGGTCTGGGACCCTACCGCATACTTTCCTGATATAAGGCGTTTGCCGGTGATGAAATGGATACCCTCTGACCTTTTGAGCGAATATACCTTGCCGTCCGGTCTGGCCAGACCGAGCACGATATCCGCCCAGGGCCCGCCGCAGTTTATGGTGATGCGGCCGCTGATTGTATGTATACTGCCGCTTAAGAGGTCTTTGACCTCAACGCCAGTTACATTGTTCCTGACGTCCAAAGTGAATCTCTCGACACGGGCGTAATTGGCCACCTTGGCGCCGTAGGCAATGGCAGACTTGATGAAGGCAAGCGTCAAGCGTTCAGGGAAGATGCTCATGCAGTCATAGTAAATCGAGGCCCCGGTAAGGTCTTTTGCCCTTACGTTCGGTTCGCTCCGCAGCACCTCTTCCCTGGAGATGCTCTGATGCATGGGAATGCGTTTGCTTGCGTCCCAGGTATAATTCTTGTCGTACGAAAGGACATCGTACATTACCATGCCGATTTTAACGACCCATTTGTTGTTGTTAATAGGAGTGTGAGAATGTGTTATCATCATAGGATGGGGATAGACGAAGTTGGGGGCGATATTTCCCAGCACACGCCTCTCGCGAAGTGACTCGCGCACAAGGCCAAACTCGCCGGTTGCAAGATATCGCAAACCCCCGTGTATCAGTTTGGAAGTGGCTGCCGAAGTTGCCCAGGAGAAGTCCCGCTTCTCCACAAGCGCCACCTTCAACCCCCGGGTGGCTGCCTCATAGGCCACTGAGGCGCCGGTAATGCCTCCGCCGATCACGATAACATCGAAATGTTCGCTGTTGTGGTTTTCGATAAATCTGTGCATGAAGCATCCCTCTTTATGATTATCTTTTTCCGGACAGATACTTCCTGAGCCTTTCTTCCGAATGTACCATTCCCTCCAGCATGATGCGGCGGGCTTCAGATGCATCTCTGTTTTTGATGGCATTAAACAGCCTGTGATGGAAATTGCGGGTCCGCTCAATCATATCTTTGTTTTTGAAATACAGGGAAGTGTACTCGCGGTTGATCTGATAGAAGAAGTTCTGCATGATTGTATAAACCGGATTGCGGGTGGCACGGGCAATCAGCTGATTGACCTTGATGTCCTGCTCAAGTATGGACATATCCTGGCGTGAAATGACCTGTTCAAGTTCCGCCAAATTTTCGGTTGTGCGCCTTTGTGCCGCAAGAGCGGCCATTTCCGGCACGACGATACGGCGCACTTCCAGCACATTAAAGAAAGTTTCGTTGTGCTCATCCATGGCGAAAGCGGATTTGATCAGATCGAGGTTGCTGCTCTGAAGGAAATCTTTTGCATACACCCCGTCACCGTGGCGGATATCAAGAAGCTCAAGATTCTCAAGTCGGCGCAGGGCCTCGCGAAGTGTAGTGCGGTTGACCTTGAACGATTCTGCCAGTTCGCGTTCTGTGGGCAGTTTAGCGCCCGGAGCTATATCACCGGACATGATCTGTTTCTGGATGATGGTGACGATTTCCTCGCTGAGACGGGAACGCATGAGCGGGTGAGCAATGACTGTGTGAACTGGCATCGTATACATCCTTTCTGTTAAACATATAATTGATTCAGTGAATCATTGGTTCAACCAATATGACTTTTTTATACGGTTGTCAACGGTTCTCTTTGGACGGCATTGAATTTTTCCGGCGTTTTAATCTTTCATTGGCCAATGAGATCGTGGCTGGGTTTTCATTGGCCCTTTCATGGATATTTTTCTGCAACAGCCTGTCTTCTACCGGGCCTGATCTTTATCCTGCTCCAGGCGCTCGAAAAGCCAACCGATATTCGTACTTTTGATTTCGAGCAAATCGAGCGCTACTGTAATGCGTATTTCGGTAAAGCGGCCGTCATCGGTTTCGAGGTATTTCCCTGCAAAGGCCTTCACCTCTTCCGGCGCTTCCTTCAGCGAATCGATGAACGTCTGCGGCGCTTCTATCGCGCCCAGGAAAAGCCTGGGATCATTGTCGATTCCTGCTGCGCGTTCGCTGACCCTTATGGTCTCCCGGTAGTGCAGGGGAAGGCTTATAGAGCTGCCTCCTGAAAGTCTTATTTCGAGCGTCGCGGGCGGATTGTAGCAGTTGAAATCCGGGATGCTGGCCGTGAAGCCGTCAGCCTTCATTGAATAGGCCAGGTCGTCGCTTTGGCCGAGAGCCTCGGCAGAGCTGTCATAGGGTTTGTTATCAAGGGTCTTCCCGGCAAGCTTCTCACCGGTTTTATGAAACACCCAGGAGGCGCTTCCGATTCCCCTTATATCCTTTTCATAAAAGCCTGTATTGCCGCCCTCATCCGTGCCTTCGACACGAAGCGTCCTGTGAATGCAGTTTTTGCCTATCTTCTGGATGCTGATGCGGTCCGTAATTGAGGCCCTGCCTGTTGTCAAGATTTTCGGCTGTTTGAGCCAGTCCTCGGCCGGAAGCTGGATAACCTGGAATATGGAATCGGGATTTCCCGAAATGCCCCGCTGGTCTTCATAAGAATACGGCATGAACTGATCGAGCCCTGATATGTCGAAGTCGAACATCCTCGTGAACATATCGCCGTATCTGTTGATTATGAAATGCGTTGAACCGCTCGAGCTCAGGTTGACCGAGATGAACCTGCCCCTGAACGGCGTACCGATCCCGTAACTGTAATCGCGCGGCAGCCACGGGTCGTTGAACGTGATGGTCTGTCCGCCGGAATTGAGCATGATTATATGCGAGCACTTGGCGGAGCCCACTTTCCTTAAGTTGCCTGCCGGGTCAGTCCAGTAGCCGTCTTCAGGTATTGATACCACAGAGAAATCCCATTTCATGACATCCGGTCTCAGCTTCATGCCCGGGCCATACCAGAAAGGCAGGCCCCATTGCTTCTGCCACCTGAATTTTGAGACTTCATCAAGGGCGTTCCACATGGTGTAAATCTGACGCTCCCTGTTCAATGCGATGATATGCTCGTCATCCATGGCAAACTCCGTCACCTTGCCAGCAAGGCCCGACGGCAGGTTCTCAAGCATAACCCATTTACCGCTTAGGCCTGTCCGCTCGACATTGGGTTTTACCCAGATATTCCCGCTGCTGATTGCGGCATAATAGCGGCTGTTCATGGACCTCGTATTGCCCTTGAAATAGACCTTTTCAGGCAGGTTTGCGGGAACGCAGGCGGTTAAAAGCAGAACAACAAATGCCATTATCAAATTCCAGCATTTCATCAAACAACCCCCCTTCTCAAATATCAGGTAACAAGAAACAAAGTTCTTTAATAAAGATTATATGTCTGAAGATGAGCGAATCAAGGAATTTGCTAATGTTATTCTGAAAAAATCACGAAATCAGATATAGAAACAACAGGAGGTGATACTTGTTGAAGAAAGGTGATTCTGCCCAGGTGTTTTCGCTTTTGGATCAGAACGGAAGAACTGTCAAACTAACTGATTTTTCAGGCAAGAAAGTCCTTGTGTACTTTTATGGCAAGGCGCTCACATCGGGGTGAACAAGGCAGGCCGTCTCGGTCAGGGACGCTCTTGACGAGCTGAAGCAAAAGGGTATTGCTGCAATCGGCATAAGCCCGGACAAACCCGAAACCCTTAAGAATTTTGATGAAAAATACAGCCTCAACTTCACCCTGCTTTCAGACCCGGACAAGGCTGTTGCAAATGCATACGGGGCATTCGGCAAAAAAATGATGTACGGCAAAGAGGTGTCCGGGATCATCCGCTCGGTAATATTAATTGATGAAAAAGGCATCGTTCTTGGCGCATCATACAAGATCGCGCCCGAGGATACCGTACCTCTTGCGCTTAAGGCGCTGGAGGGATGAGCCTTTAACCTGACAGGCTGATTAGCCGGACGGATTTTGATTCCGTTTTACAATTTTGCAGCTCACCTGCCGACAGCTCATCAGTTCGACAGCCTGACAGCTGCTTACTCGTGCAGAGTGCTGCTTTATTCCTTCCCGCTTCCCGCCCGTAAGAATATTTATAATAAATCTAGCAAGTCGGTAGTGAATAAATATTTATTTGTGGTATAGTTATATGCCATGAAAGACAAGATCGCTGATATACAGGAAACGTTAACCAAGGTGGTAGAAGATCTATGCGCGCCCGAATCTTACAAGGTGGTGTCGCACAGGAGCAACCATCACATACCGATGCCGTCTGTTGAGATACTTAATACTATAGTTGAAAACCTGAGGTCGGTTTTATTCCCGGGTTATTTCGGCATATCGGAATTCACGATCGAGACCATGCCATATTATGTAGGTTCAACCCTGGATGTGGTTTCAAGAAACCTGCTTGAGCAGATAAAAAGAGGCTATTGCTTCTCATGTGACATTGACAAGGACCCGTGTGAACCGGAATGCCTTGACCGTGCAAGCCATCTGACCACGGAATTTTTAAAAAGGCTGCACCATATAAGGGCTCTGCTGTCAAAAGATGTCGAGGCTGCGTATGACGGCGACCCTGCTGCAAAGAGCCACGGGGAAACAATATACTGCTACCCGAGCATCAAGGCCATCACCAATTACAGGATTGCCCATGAACTCTATATGCTCGAAGTGCCGCTTATCCCGAGGATCATTACCGAACTGGCGCACTCCGAGACGGGCATAGACATCCATCCCGGCGCGGCCATTGGGGAGTATTTCTTTATCGACCACGGCACGGGTGTGGTTATGGGTGAGACGACAGTGATCGGCAGAAATGTGCGCATCTATCAGGGAGTAACACTCGGAGCGAAAAGCTTCCCGCTGGACGCCGAGGGTAACCCGATGAAAGGCATCCCGCGGCACCCGATCGTGGAAGACGATGTTGTAATTTATGCAGGGGCGACGATTCTCGGGCGTGTCACAATCGGAAGAGGCTCGGAAATCGGCGGCAACGTATGGCTCACACACAGTCTTCCCCCGGGAAGCAGGATCATGCAGAACGGCTTTAAAGAACTCAGTTTCTCGGAAGGTGACGGAATATAAACACTTGACCGCAAAAGCCCGGTGCTGGTAAGCGGAGTTCACATAAACCGCTGAGAACAGCATGGAAAGCACAGGAGGAAAAATTATGGTAACAAAGGAAGAAGTTGAAAAGGCGCTGGATAAGACAAGGACATACCTGAGAGGCGACGGCGGCGACGTCCAGCTTATCGATGTAACAGACGACGGGGTTGTGAAGGTCAAGCTTCAGGGCGCGTGCGGAGGCTGTCCGATGGCCACGGTCACACTCAAAAACATGATTGAAAAAATCGTAAAGCAGGATGTTCCCGGCGTAAAAGCGGTGGAGTCTGTATAGAAAACACGGCTGACAGACTGGTGGCCGTTGCTCTGCCGGGTGGAGAAATTGATCCTGCTCATCGGCTATCGAGCTAAACTGCCAAACATGGCGGCAGGTAGAATTAAAAGTACACCTGAAAATACCGCATCACTACGAACAACCGAAAAACACGGACGGTGCTGACAACGTCCTTTTCGCATTAAAACTGACAGATGGACACAGACCGCAACCATTCAATAATCGAGCAATGGATAAGGCCGGGCGCCAGGGTCCTGGACCTGGGCTGCGGTGACGGAAGGCTGCTCAAAAGGCTGGCCGAGAATAAAAATGCCTATACCGTCGGTGTTGAAATATCCGAGGAAAAGATCATCGAGTGCCTCAAAAACGGCATCTGCGTCTATCAGGACGACATCGACGAAGGGATTTCAAACCTTGATGACATGAGCTTTGAATATGTAATACTCAACGAAACCCTCCAGGTGATCAACAAACCCCACAGGGTAATTGAGGAAATGCTCAGGGTGGGGCTTAACGCAATTATCTCCGTTTCAAACTTCGGCTATATAGCGAACAGGCTTCACATGTTTTTAAAAGGCCGGATCAGCACCGATATAAGGTTTGACGGCTCGTGGCATGACAGCCCTGTCATAAGGTTCTTCACCGTGAGCGAGTTCGAGGACCTGCTTCATGAAATGGGGGTTGTTATCGAGGACGCAAGATATTTCATGCCGTTCGGGCATGTTGCCGTCAAAAAACCGCCCTTTCCGGATCTTCTTGTCAAGGGCGGGCTTTTCAGTCTGAGGCGGGCATGATCGTTGAAACGAAGATATTGCAGTTAAAGAGGCCCTTTACGCTTGAATCAGGGGCTGTCCTTCCTGAGATCGACATAGCGTACGAAACCTACGGGACCTTGAGCCCGGCTGGTGATAACGCAATACTTATCGAGCATGCGCTTTCCGGCGACGCCCATGCCGCATTTTTCCATAAAGGTGAAAACAAGCCCGGCTGGTGGGACTTGATGGTAGGCCCGGGCAAGGCTTTTGATACGGACCGGTATTTTATATGCTGTGCAAACGTGATAGGCGGCTGCAAGGGAACGACCGGCCCCGCCTCGATCAACCCCGGAACAGGCAAACCATGGGCGCTTGCCTTTCCGGTGATATCAATCCGCGATATGGTTGAGGTTCAGAGGGCCCTGCTGTCCCAGCTGGGAATCAAACGTCTGCTGTGCGTGGTAGGCGGTTCCATGGGCGGCATGCAGGCCTTGCAGCTTTTCGGGGACTATACCGGCATGACCGATTCCTTCATAGCGATCGCCACGGCGCTCAAGCATTCGGCCCAGCAGATAGCGTTCAACGAGGTCGGCCGGCGCGCTATAATGTCGGACCCCCGCTGGAACGAAGGCAATTATTACGGCGAGATCTCACCGGAAGCAGGGCTCTCGGTAGCGAGGATGATCGGCCATATCACCTACCTTTCCGAGCAGATGATGCAGGAGAAGTTCGGCCGTTCAAAAAAAGGCGCTGCCACTAAAAATGTTTTCAGGCCTTCGTTTGAGATAGAACACTATCTTGATTATCAGGGCATATCCTTTGTTAAGCGCTTTGATGCAAACAGCTATCTTTATATAACGAACGCGGTCGACAACTTTGATTTGATAACATCTCTCTCCGGCCCGACACGAACGCGAGGCGAGGGCAGGGCCAGGGGCCGGGTGCTTGATCTCGGATCAAAGAAAGGCCTTGTCGTGACCTTCACCTCGGACTGGCTGTACCCGCCGTCGCAGGGTCGCGAAATCGTGAAGTTCTTTACCGCGCTCAATGTCAGGGTCTCATATACCGAAATCGAAACCGACCACGGGCATGACGCCTTTCTCACGGATACAAGACACCTGACGGAGATCATCAAAGGATTCCTCAGCGGCTTGTAGCCGCGTGCGGGGACATGAGTAAAATCAGCCAGGTATCTTTTTAACAGCTCAAGTAAGACTGTATTGGTTCCGATAACTATTTCATCACATTACCAGGGGATTTGAAGCATGGAGTATCTGACCGGTCTAAATTCAGCAGTGCTTGTGTTCGTTGCCCTGTGTGTCTTTGCCCTTGCATACAGGTATTACGGATTGTTTATTGCCTCAAGAGTTTTAAAAGTCGATCCGTCGCGAAGGTCACCGTCAGAAAGCATGGCCGATGGTATCGATTATCATAAGACAAACCGCTTTGTTCTTTTCGGGCACCATTTCGCTGCAATAGCAGGTGCAGGCCCTCTGATGGGACCGGTCCTGGCAGCCCAGTTCGGGTTTCTGCCCGGTGCGCTATGGATTCTGATCGGGGCGGTTCTTGCAGGATCGGTGCACGATATAGTTGTGCTCTTTGCCTCGATAAGGCACAGGGGTGAAAGCCTGGCGGTCATAGCCAGGAATGAAATCGGCAGGACTGCCGGTTCCGTCGCCTCAATCGCATTTGTCCTGATACTTATCCTGACCATCGCCGGGGCCTCAATTGCGATGACCAATGCCCTTTCCGACAGCCCCTGGGGGATGTTTGTCGTAGCCACAACCATACCTGCGGCCATCATCATGGGTTTGATAATGAAAAATACGGGCAACAGGGGTATTGTCATCGCAAGCATAGTCGGTGTCGTAATCCTGTTTTCAGCGGTGTTCCTGGGCAACAATGTCACCGATATCCCGTTTATCGCTTCCATGTTCAGATTGACAAAAAAACAGATTTCACTGGCCCTGCCCTTTTATGCCTTTGCAGCATCGGTCCTTCCCGTATGGCTGCTGCTTGCACCCAGGGATTACCTCTCGACATTCCTGAAGATCATCACGATCTTTGCGCTAGCCGTGGGCATCGTGTTTATGCAGCCCAGGCTGCAGATGCCCCCTTTAACCGGCTTTGTTCACGGCGGAGGTCCAGTGGTTCCGGGCAGTGCTTTTCCATTTATATTCATTACGATTGCATGCGGCGCAATATCGGGTTTTCACGCTACGATCGCATCGGGAACCACGCCCAAGATGATCGCAAGCGAAAAGGATATCCTCTTTGTCGGATATGGTGCCATGCTGTTTGAAGGCCTTGTCGCAATGATGGCCCTGATTGCGGCCTGTGTCCTTGTACCTGCAGACTATTTTGCAATAAATTCGTCCGCCAGCGAATACGCCATACTCGGGATGAAACCTTTTGATCTCCCCTGGCTTTCCAGCGTGCTTGAAGAAAAGCTCCAGGGCCGGCCCGGCGGGGCTGTCTCCCTGGCGGTCGGGATGTCTTACGTATTCTCAAAGATCCCCTCAATGGACAAGTTCCTTTCGTACTGGTACCACTTCGCCATAATGTTTGAGGCTGTTTTCATACTGACCCTTATCGATGCAGGAACCAGGGCGGGCAGGTTTCTCCTGCAGGAGATGGTGGGAAAGTTTATCCCCAAATTTAACGACCATCATTGGATACCGGGGATAATAATAACCGGAACGGTTTTTTCATTTTTATGGGGCTATCTCCTTTACACAGGATCCATCGCCACGATCTGGCCCTTATTCGGCATCAGCAACCAGCTGCTGGCCGCATGCGCTCTTATAATCGTCAGTACCATGCTGATTCGCATGGACAGATTGAAATATATATGGATCACCCTCATCCCGGGAGCCGCCATGGCGGTTATAACATTGTGGAGCGGCTATCTGAGCATAACCGTGAACTACCTGCCCAAAGGCCTGTACCTGCTGGCCGGCCTTTGCGGTCTTATAATGCTGCTCATCATCATAATAATGGCCTCGGCAGCATTGAAAATCAGGGCACTGCTTAAAATCAGGACAAGGGTTACAGACAGTTGGGGGGATACCGTCCTCGAAAAAGTAACGGACGAAAATCCCCATTAAGGGGCAACTTCAGACACTCCGAGGAAAAAGCTTATATTATCGATAAGCCTTGTTCTGCCAAGCTTTACTGCAATGGCCATAACCGAACCCTCTGTGGCCGTTTCGACAGGGACAAGCGATACACCGTCAACAATTTCCACATAATCGATTATACAGCCGGGTGCGGCCTCTATCATCGAGGCCACTTCGTTCCTGAGGGTTTTTGCATCGGTAACCCCGCTTTTGAAAAGGCTCAGCGCATGCCTCAGCGAACGGATGAGGACAGTGGCTGTCTTCCTTTCGTCAGGACTGAGGTAAGCATTGCGTGAACTCATCGCGAGCCCGTCTTTTTCCCTGACCGTGGGGTAACCAATAATCACGACCCTCATGTTGAGGTCTTTCACCATACGCTTTATTACCGCAAGCTGCTGGTAGTCCTTTTCTCCGAATACGGCAAAATCCGGCTCGACGACATTGAAAAGCTTTGCGACAACGGTTGCCACACCCCTGAAATGGATGGGCCTTGAAACACCGCACAGGCCTTCACTGAGGCCTTCCACGGTTATATAGGTGGCATATCCGTCAGGGTATATTTCTTTCGGCTCAGGATAGAATATGCACTCTACTCCCACCTCCCTGCACAGTTCCTCGTCGCGCTCGAAGTCACGCGGATATTTGTCAAGGTCTTCATTCGGAGCGAATTGTGTTGGGTTGACGAATATGCTTACGACAACATGCGGCGAATATTCCTTCGCCTTCACCATCAGATCGAGATGTCCCTTGTGCAGGTAGCCCATGGTCGGTACAAAGCTTATTTTGCCACCTTCAGCCTTGATTTTTGAAACATATTCCTTCATCTCAGGAATGGTCTTGAGAATTTGCATATTCATTTCCCCCTTTTATGCATGGCATCCAAGGAAGCGGGATGCTGTTTCAAGTCGCATAGCCGTGACATCATATTATCCTTTTCGGATTTATCCATGATATTCGTAACCAATCGGGAGAAGATAAGCAACCGTGAAAGGAAAACGCCTTACTGCTGCCGGTTCAGGCCGTCAAGCAGCGTGCCTATTTTCTTGATGGCATTATCTTTAGCTATGAAGCAGGCCCCCAGGGCTTCATCCCATTCTCCAGATACCGCAAAATCAATCTCCATGCCGCACAGCATTTCCGGGATAACCCGCTGCTTTATCCTCTGCATCGCAGCATCCTTGAAAAAGGCAGAAAGGACGGCGACCGGTCCGCCCACGGTAAGCCTTTGAGGATTGAACATCTGTATTATGGTTGAGCATGCATCTCCAACATACCCCCCGGTTTCGAAGAGCGTGTTTAAAGCGAGACGGTCGTTATTCTTTGCCGCCTCAAGAATATGATCAAGGTCCAGGCCGCCGGTATCAATCAGCTGTAGACTTGATTTAACCCCCTCTTCCAGCCTTTTTCTGAACCTTTTGATTATCGCGGAGGCGGATAAAATGGTTTCCAGACATCCGGTATTCCCGCAAACGCATCTTGAGCCGTCCTGTTCCGCAGTCAGATGGCCGATCTCGCCGGCAAGGCCTCTTGCCCCATAATAAAGCTCTCCGTCGAAAGTCAGCCCTGTACCTATGCCTTCGCCCAGATACAAAAATGCGGAATCATCTGTTTTAACATTTCCGGGCTTTGACATCTCATAAAAGGCTAGACACCTGGACTTGTCTTCGATCATGACAGGAAAACCGATCTTTTTTTCAAGCATGTCGCCCAATGGAATGTGTTCAATGCCGGAAACCTGCAGACCGTGGAGCCATACTCCCTTTTTTGAATCGACCATACCAGGCAGCGCAACGCACAATCCCATCATCCGTGACTGCCTGTTCCCTTTTTTCTTAAGAAAATTTTTTAATTCCTGTGCAGTTTGCCTGACAATTTCGGAAACATGTTCAGAGTTTTTCTCCGACAGGGTTATGATAAATTTATGTTCGTCAACAACGTTGCCGGCCATATCTGTTGATGCTATCCTGGAAACACCCTCGTTAATCGAAACTCCGACAGAATAGCCAAGGGATTCATTCAATGAATAAAGAACCGAAGGCCTTCCGCCCTGGCCTTTGACAGTTCCTGCGGTTTTAATGATGCCTTCCCTGCTAAGCTTTTCGAGTATGGCCGCTGCCGATACCGTACTTATTCCGGCATGTACGGCTATTGCCGTTCTTGTAGGCTCTTGTAAAAAACATACGGCATTGAGAACTTTGGTTTCCTGATTATTTAATTTCATATTTAAATGCGGTAATGACATAAAATATTCAAAGAGTAAACATTAAATAATATTTTAACTACTACTTATTGCCATTATTTGATATTATATTTTATTCCATTTTTATATTATTTGCCTTGACCTGCTATCTTTTTAAGGGTATTTAGTGTTGATATTTTATTTATTGGGAGTTTTCAATATGCCAGGACCGGGATTTGAATGGATCGGAAAAGAAGAGGAAGCCGAAGTTTTGGATGTGCTTAAAAGCCATTGGTTTTTCAGGTACGGCGATGAAAAAAATCCCGCCTTCAGGCGCAAGGTAAAAACTCTTGAAGAAATGGTTGAACAAAAATTCAAAGTCAGACATGCCCTTGCCGTCAGTTCGGGAACTGCAGCCCTTATAACCTCGCTATCGGCACTGGGCATTGGACCCGGTGACGAGGTGATAGTGCCCGGATATACCTTCATCGCATCAATCTCATCGGTAATTGCTGCCCGGGCAGTACCTGTTCTTGCAGAAATTGACGACAGCCTCACACTTGACCCGGACGACGTGGAAAAAAAGATAACCCGGCGCACAAAGGCAATAATCGCCGTACACATGCTGGGCAATCCCTGCAATATGGAGAAGCTCGAATCAATCGCAGAAAAGCACAGACTTCACCTGCTGGAAGACGCCGCCCAGTCATTCGGCGCGTCATACAAAGGAAGAGCTACAGGGACTATAGGCAGAATGGGCATATACTCTTTCAACATCTTCAAAACAATCAATTCAGGTGACGGCGGCATGGTGGTGACGGATGACGACGAGCTCTATTTCAGGGCTTTCGGATACCATGATCAGGGACATTTCCCCAGCCGAGCAGGAGTCGAAGTCGGCAACCGTTCAATAATCGGCCAGAATTACCGGATGAACGAACTGACCGGTGCTGTCCTGATCGCCCAGTTCAGGAAAATAGATGCTATCATTGAACGGCTTAAATATCTGAAAAACAGATTCAGGGCACATATAAACCATGCCCCTGGCATAACATTTCGCAGGATTAACGATGCTGACGGAGAATGCTGCACGATTCTGACCGTTCTTTTCCCTGATAGCGCTTCTGCCGAAAAAGCCGCGTCAAAGCTTGATACGGCGACTGTGGCCAAAAGCGGCTGGCATGTTTACGGCAATATGGAGCATTTGCTCGGGAAAAGGATGACCACCGAACATGGATGTCCCTATAAGTGCGATTGCTATCCCTGTTTTCAGGAATATGAAAAAGGGATGCTGCCGCAAACAGACGGGATTTTGGAGCGCACTGTCAATCTATCTGTCGGCGTTGTCGACCGCGGACTGGGGGCCGCCTTCGGAATAAACCCGAATTCGACGGATGAGGATATTGAAAACAGGGCAAATCAGTTTATTAATGCAGTTAAGGAGTCATTATAAATTTATTTCCGGGAGACATGTCAGTATGATAACAGTCGCAGTAATCGGAACCGGTTATATCGGACCCATTCATATCGAGGCCTTGCGCCGTCTCGGAGATGTTAACGTCAAGGGCGTCTGTGATGCGAACATGAAACTGGCTGAAAGCGCCGCTTCCAGATTCGGCATAGAAAAAGTCTATAAAGACTGGAAGGAAGCGGTAAACGATCCCTCGGTCGATGCAGTCCACATCTGCTCGCCAAACTGCATGCACTTTGAAATGAGCAAAGCCGCCGTCAAGGCAGGCAAGAGCATTATGAGCGAAAAACCCCTTGCCATGAAACTTGAAGAGGCGGAGGAACTAACCGATCTGGCCCGCCTAAAAGGCACGATTACCGGGGTCAATTTCTGCTACAGGTATTATCCATCCGTCATCGAGGCTGCCTTGCGCATAAAGAGCGGCGATGCAGGTACTGTCAGGATGGTTTCAGGAACATGGTTCCAGGACTGGCTTTCAAAAGCATCGGACTGGACATGGAGACTTGAAGAAGCACAGTCAGGAAATTCCAATATTGCAGGCGACCTCGGAAGCCATTGGTTCGACCTCATCCAGTTTGCTACAGGGCTGAAAATAACCGACGTTATGGCCGACTTCGCTACAATAATCCCGGTGAGGCGTAAGCCTAAAAACCAGGTGATAGCCTTCGAATCATCAACCTCAAGCGAATTCGAAGAGGTGAATGTTGCGCTCGAAGAATACGCGGCTGTCATGTTCAGGCTTGACAACGGCGCTCCCGGAACCTTCACTGCATGCCAGACTGTCAATGGCGTAAAATCCGCTCCCGAGTTCATGATAAACGCATCCGGATATTCCCTGGCCTGGGATCACGCCGAGACGAACAAGCTCTGGATAGGCCACAGAGATACCCCGAACGAGATTCTGATTGAAAACCCGTCCTTAATGAATCCGGCCGCATCAGGTTATGCTACCCTGCCTGCCGGGCATCCGTTGGGCTACCATGATGCCGTGCTTAACCTCTTCAGGGATTTCTATGATGATGTCCGGCTCGGGAAAGAAAGGGCCGACAGGCCGGTCCCCCGTCCGACGTTCGAAACCGGTGCTGAAGAAATGCGCATCTTAAAAGCCGTTGTCGAATCCAATAAAAAAGGCGTATGGGTGAAGGTGTAAGCGCATGTCTTATATCACTACAGTCCTTGGAAACATCCGGCCCGAAGAACTCGGCTTCACATCCATGCACGAACACACCGTATGCGACATGACCATGTTCAGGCGCAGGTACGAGGCCTTTCTTCCATCCGAATTGCCCGTTTCTTATGACGATCCCATCAGGCTCTCCAACCTTCACATACTGAAGCATGCCGTAATTCTCAGCCGGGATGTCCTGGACATGAATGACGAGGATTTATTTACGGCCGAGGCCGCCGACTTTGCAAAATCAGGCGGCAGGGCCATCGTCGACATGAGCGTTACCGGTCTGCGCACGGACATTGAGGCAGTCAGACGCATTTCTGAAAAATCGGGGCTGCATATAATAGCCTCGACCGGTTTTTATGCTGAAGATTCCTGGCCGGAAAGGTTTTGCGGATATAACGCCGTCGATTTTGAAAATTTCATGAAAGAAGAAATAAAATACGGCATCGACGGCAAGGATATTAAAGCGGGACATGTCAAGGCCGCAATAACAGACAGCGGTGCATTTTCCGTCACCCCCTTCAGCGACCGCCAGAAAGCCATGCTGAAGGGTGCGGTCAGGGTGTCAAACGATACGGGCTTTGCTCTTAGTGTTCATCCCCCTCTCGATTTCAGGGAGCGCGTTGTCGAGGTGGCGGATTTCATGCTCAATGAAGGCGTCAATCCGGCAAAAACCGTGATCGCACATCAGGAGCTATTCTTCGTCTCCCAAAAGCTCATGACACTGGTAACCGATCCCTCATCATGGAGGCTCGATGTCAGCCTGGCTAAGCATCTTCTTGACAAGGGCTTCAACATATCGATCGACTCGTTCGGACACTGCTACGACACCGAACCGATAGGCGAGATCATCACCAGTGACTGGCAGAGGCTTGCCGGGCTTATCGAACTTGTCAAGGCCGGGTATTCCCGGCAGATTGTCCTGGGAACGGACGTATACCTGAAGCTGATGACAAGGAGGTGCGGCGGCGAAGGCTATTGCAGGCTCACCGGATATGTCGTCCCGGTGCTCAGAGAGGCCGGTATCCAGGAAACGGACATCTCAAACCTGACCACCCTGAATCCGGCCAGGATTTTAGCGCGCAACAGCGATTGACGGAGTGTAAATGAAACCGATCGATATGATTTTCCCGCAAGGCTTTTTATGGGGCAGCGCGATTTCCGCCTTTCAGACCGAAGGCGGCCGCATTAAAAACGACTGGAGCGCAATGTCCGGTCCGGGAAAGGTCAAGGACGGCAGCAGCGCAGCCGACGCAGTGGGTTTCTGGGAATATTATAATGAATATATCGAGATTATGCGCCGGTTGAACCACAAAATATTCAGGATGAGCGTCGAATGGGCGCGGATAGAACCTGAAGAGGGCATGTACGACGAAGAAGCCGTCCGCCATTACAGAAAAATCATCTCTTCCGTCATATCAGCAGGAATCAAGCCAGTCATCGATATACATCACCACTCGAATCCGTTGTGGCTGTGCAGGAAGGGAAGCTGGCTGAACAGAAGCGTCATCGGAGATTTTAGAAAATACGCGCAAAAAGCGATAGAATCTTTCGGTGATCTGACAGATACCTGGCTTACGATAAACGAACCCGTGATATATGCGGCTGAAGCCTATATGATGGGTCTTTTCCCCCCGCAGACATTCAGCATGAGGCTTATGTTCAAGTGCGCTGCCAATATGGCCAAAGCGCATGTCGCTGCTTATGAGACCATTCATGAGACTTTTTCAAAAAAGGGCTGGGGAGTCCCCAGAGTGGGCTTTGCTCACCATGTAAGGCCAGTAAGGCCGAATAATCCGAAAAGCCCGTTTGACATATTTGCCGCCAGGCTGCGCGACAGGATAATCAACCTTGACTTTCTTGAAAAGATCAACAGGAGATCTAAGACAATCGACCTTTTCTGCATCAATTATTATTCATCCGACAGGATAAAATTCTTCAACGAAACGGTTCCTGACGACAGGTTCGCCAAAAACAAGCTCGGCTGGGACATCGACCCGGAAGGCTTTTACGAGGTGCTGAAACGGTTCTGGGACATGTACCATCTTCCCATTCTCGTCACTGAAAACGGAGTTTGTGATGACAACGACGAGATGAGACCCGGTTTCATACTCGATCATGTAAACCAGATGCACAGGGCCGTTCGGGACGGCGTCGGTATTGAAGGCTACTGCCACTGGAGCACAATGGACAACTTCGAATACACCGAGGGGCTCGACGCCAGATTCGGTTTGATCCATGTCGACCATTCAAAACCGGAAAAGACCAGGACTGTCAAACCAAGCGGCGAGATGTTCGGCGAGATCGCCGGCGCGAACGGAATAACAGAAGAAATCGTCAGGAAATACAGGCCATACTGGACACCGGCATGACCTTTTCAGCTTAAATATTTCTGATGGAGACGAATCATGCGGAATAAAGGAAGATTTGAAAAAGGCGAACTGTATTCAGTGGTGCTTATAGCATTGATCGGGTTTTTCCTTTTTGCTGACCAGAACCTCATGGCCCCTAACCTTACACAGATTGCGAACGATTTCGGCTTTTCCCCGAACGAGCGCGACGTTAAACTTGGCGGCAACATCTCATTCATGTTCTGGGTAATAGGGGGTCTTGTCACCTTGGGAATAGGATATCTTACCGACCTGATATCAAGGAAGAACCTGTTCATTGCAACGATTATCCTGGGTGAGATACCATGCATACTTACCGGTTTGGCGCAAAACTATACACAGCTTTTCTGGCTCAGGGCGCTTACCGGTATTGCAATTGGAGGCGCCCTGCCGCTTACATATTCCCTGATAGGCGATTACTTCTCACATAACAGCAGGGCAGCGGCGGCCGGGTGGATATCACTGGCTCAAGGCCTGGGTATTGCCGCCGGACAGCTGCTTGCCGGAATGATCGGGCCTGCTTATGGATGGAGGTTGCCCTTTATTCTTGTCGGAGTCCCAAACTTCATATTCATACTGGTCTTCTGGTTCTCAGTAAAGGAACCGGCCCGCGGCAGGACCGAAGACAGTCTCAAAGAGCTTATCGAAAGCGGCAAAGCCTACACGGCAAAGATAAACTGGAATGTCTACAAGGACATGTTCAGGATAAGGACAAATCTTCTTATATTCCTTGAAGGAATTCCCGGCACTATCCCGTGGGGAGTGTTCTTCATTTATCTCAATGATTTCTATTCGCAGGAAAAGGGGTTCAGCGTTGCGGCGGCTACGCTGATCGTTATGGTTGTGGGTGCAGGCGCAATCCTCGGAGGATTTGCAGGCGGACTGATAGGAAATAAAGTTTACAAAAAAAATCCGAAATACCTTCCCCTGCTCTGCGGTACAACCACAATAGCGGGTGTGATCCCGATGGCGCTGCTGCTTAACTATCCGTCACAGGCAGGCGTTCACAACCCGGCCTATATAATCCCTGTAATTGTAGGCTTCATAACAGGTTTCATAGTGGCTATTACCGGTCCGAATACAAAGGCAATCGTTCTGAACGTGAACTCCCCGGAAACAAGGGGATCGATTTTCTCGCTTTTCAATCTGACCGACGATCTCGGCAAAGGATTCGGCCCGGTTATCATAAGCATGCTCATCGTTGCATTCGGAAGGGTCTGGGCATTCAACATCGCCAATTGCTTCTGGCTTCTCTGCGGCATTATCATACTGTTCATGACACTTACTTTCCCAAAGGATGAGGCGGCTCTGAATGAACTGCTGAAAAACCGCGCGGAGAAAATGGAAAAACAATGAGATGAAAATGTAACCTGATTACCAGAAGCTCTCCCCTGCCTGAAGGTGTCTTTTAAAACAGGAAAGTCATATTTTAATGGACACTCCGAGTATTCCTGATCCCTCGATCCTCAAGTAGCTTTAAAAAAATGCCGAATATCTGAATAACAACAATGACCCTGACATACTTGCGGAAAATGCCTCAATCAGGGATTGGGGCTTGCAGTTCCAGGCACTGATTTTAAGATATGGTTTCTATTTTTACTGTTGCGTTGAAAGAACATTGAAAGGAGCTTCCATGAAGCGTTCCCCAGTCATCGGATTTTGTTTAATTATTTTCTACTGCTCCCTTATGACGGCAACAGGCTGCAGTTCTTCATCCTCTTCTTCTCAAAATAACGGCCCCGACACCGACCTTCTGTCAGTGGTAGCAATAAGCCGCCATGGGATCAGGTCTCCCACTTCCGACAATATAGAAATGTATACCCTGCGCTCAGAAGGTTTCCCGTTGTGGCCTGCCCCTGCTGTTGTCCCCGGATATCTCTCATCCGTGGGGTTCCATAATGCAAGCCTGCTGGGCGTATGGTATCGCGAATATTATGCAGCACAGGGACTCCTTCCGCCGAGGGGGACGTGTCCTGCTCAGGGAACGGTCTTCGTCTATGCGGATGTCGCAGAAAGAACGATGAATACTGCGCAGGGTTATGTGTACGGGCTTTTCCAGTCCGAAGAATCTTCCGACTGCGGTGTTCAGGTCAATCACTGGAACGGACCAGTACCCATTGACCCCTACATAGCCACGCAGGCAGCCGGGATATGTTCGATCGATACCGAGGCGGACCTTGCAGCGTTCAATGCCAGGATCGGCAGCGTCGCCTCGCTTATCAATACATACTCCTCCCAGCTTGATATGCTTCAGGAGGTTACCCGGTGCTGTAAGCCTTCAGCCTGCGGATCCTCGGAAGACTGCTCGCTGCTGGACCTTGCCACGACGGTAACGACGTCCGGATCTGTAGGGTTCGCGAGCGGAACCCTGTTCTACGTTGCAGATACCGTAACCGAAACGTTTGAACTTGAATACGCGCAGGGAATGCCCGAGACAGGCTGTTTGGCGACACCAGGGTCGCCGTGTGTAGGCTGGGGAGCGATTCCTTCGGGCGGCCTGTACGATATGACCAGGCTTCACGTGATGAACATGGGCCTGTCCTGCAGCCTCCCGTCGTATGCTCAGGTTGGCTCGACGAACCTGATGAATCAGGTGGAGGGGACCATGGATCAGGCGCTGACCGGCGTGAAGAATCCGGACATGCTCGCACCGGCTGAGAGCAAGTTCACGCTGTTTGTCGCTCACGACGAGAACCTCATGGCCATAGCGGCATTTCTGGGCGGCGTGACATGGAAGGCGGATGGTTTCCAGCAGAACGATCCGGGCCCGGCCGGCGCGCTCGTCTTTGAACTCCACAGGGTCAGAGAGACGGGACAGCTCATTGTCAGGCTTTTCTACGTGATAGCGTCCCTGGACCAGATGCGCTACAGCACAACGCTTTCACTGCAAAATCCCCCCCAGCGCATTCAGCTTTCAATCCCGGCATGCGGAAACGTCTACGATTGCCCCTATGACCAGTTCAAGGCCTTCATCAATGCCGGCGTGCGACAGGACTGCGTTTTCCATAATTAACCTGAAGGCTGATATTTAAAACCAAATAGCTGCCTTATTTCTTTTCCAAGCTCCGGCCTGGAAAAGAAATGAAATATCAGCTTCACACAGGAAATCAATCGTCGTCATCAATCTGGGCTTCGGGAACATTTATCGAACTGGCCCGCAGCTCCGGCACTTTTGAGTTTACGCCCTTTGCATCCTTCCAGAGGATTTCATTGAGAATCTTGTAGGGAACGGCGTCGGCAACGCTCCAGTTCATCTGGGTTGATAGCTTAGCCAATCGCCTTCGGGGATCACCTGCTGCATATGAAGATGCTCCTGAGTTCATCTTGCCGATGATATCCCGCGGCGGGAGGATGGCAGCGTATGGGTCATCGTTGTCCGGAGCGCTGTCCCACCCCCCCATGATGGGATTTGCGAAGTGGTCGTACTGGCTCATTGGAGACAACCCGAGCAGAAGCTCTATGCTTTTGAGCACGCTGTTAGTGTCGTAGAAATGGGAATCCACTGTCCCTTCTTTGATCCAGGGGCTGATTACCTGGCAGAATGAGCGATGCGTATCGACATGATCCGGGCTGAACTGGGCGTCATCTTCTATGATGAAGATCACCGTGCTTGTCCAGATGGGGCTGTTGCTCACAGCTTCCACCAGCTCGCCCACAGCGTAGTCATTGTCTGCCATCATTGCCTTGGGAGATTGGTTGCCGGGGTTCAGCCCCATGGTATGGTCGCGCCCGAAGCGCACGGTCATGAAAGCAGGAACAGTATCGCCGGTGGGGTCCATTGCCAGCATTGTCTGAAACTCGCGGTTCCACTCGGTGAAACGGCTTGGCTGCGGATCTATGGGCGAATTCAGAGACGAGTAGTATCCCGGATGGTCCGGACCTCCGGTCGTCAATCCCAGGGAAGTGGCGACATAGCCCATCTTCACCCAGGCGTCGCTGTCGGCATAGTTGAAATCGAACTTGCGGAAGTCATAGTCGGTTGATCCGGGAAACTGACCCTCTGGAGTCGGAATATGTCCCGGAGGGCAAAGACCGGCCACCGTGGGATAGTTATCCGGAGTTACAACACCCAGCTCCGAAGAGGCCCCGCCTGACAGCAGGAAGCCGTAGTTACGGTAAGACAGTCCGGCAGCCTTGACGCCGTCCCAGATATATCCGCCGGGCGACTCGACGACGTTCGGAATGCTTGGAGCGGCCTGATGGGTATAGGACAGCCAGTTTCCATCCTGATCCTGTGCCGGAAAACCGCCGGTGATGTAGCCGTTCGTCTGCCCTTCGAAGGTGTAATTGATCTGGTATGTCGCAAGCGAGAGCTGGTATATGTATGGGATACTTTTTATTGTATACGCATTTGCCGTGCTTTGAGTGCACCATATCCAGCCTTCGCCGCTGACAGGCGCGTTGTTGTAGAAGTTGTCGAGGAGGATGAAGCGCTCCGCTAGTGCATGCTGATTAGGGGTGATCTCGCGGCCGTAGAGTGTCAGCGACGGGTCCCCGTTTCCCTGAGGAAGGTCGCCCAGGACCTGATCGTAGCCGCGATTCTCCTTTATGATATAGATAACGTGTTTGATCTTGCCCGATCTGATGCCGATGGAAGCCAGCTTTTCATTGTATGCGCTTCCCATCGCTACCGTGTTCTGGTTGTTCTCGATCACCTGGGCCGTTGATTGAGAAAGATTGGGAATCGCCTGGGTCAGATCGATCCGGGAGACGTTGCCGGGAATTGAATTCAAAACATAGTCGGGGCCCGGAGGCGACAGCCATTCCGGGATAGGTGGGGTAAAATTGATGCCCACAACGTCGGGATTGAGATAGTCCAAGCCGGGATTGGGATTCATGGCCTTTGTTCCCCATCCGTTGGTAACCAGCAGCGCATTACCGTCGGAAGAAGCGGCAACGGCCGTCGGATACCAGCCAACCGGTATGTAGCCCTTCAAAAGGTTCGTCTGAGTATCGATGACGCCGACCGCATTGAAGTCTCCCAGCGATGCATAAAGGGTTTTCTCGTCCGGCGAAAGCGCAAGGCCCGAAGGAGAAACGCCCGGGAGATTGCTGACATTACTTGGCCTGAGCAGCACCGTGGCCTTTACCTGGACCGTATTGCTGCTGACATCGGCAACAGTAATGGTATCGCTTCCGGCATTGGCTATATACAAAAGGTTCTGCGCTTTATTGAGCAGCAGCGCCGATGGCTGGCAGAGGTTGGATATTTTCGAGGCCGGGGTAATGCTGCCCGGATTGGCGGTATTGAGAATATATACGCAGCCGTCACGCTGGCTCGCGACATAGGCCCTTGTCCCGTCGGATTTTGCGACTACTGCATAGGGGAAACTCGGGGTATTCGTGTTTGCAGCATCCGTGAAAGTGTATCTTCCAAGCGCTGTGTCGCTACCGCTTGCAGGGTAAATGGAGAGCGTGGAAGCCGGTTGCCAGGGGGCGCCCAGAGTGATGGAAAAGTAATTTGCCATGAAGATGTTCCCGTTCGCAAAGGCGATACCCGCAGGCTGGTCAACGGGTTCATAGGGATTAGGGCGGCTTGCGGGATCGGGGATATTGCCTGTCTGCGTCAGCGTTCCATCACTTGCAAGACTCAGCACGGCAACGCATCCGAACGCTCCCTGTGAAGCATAGAGCGTGTATGCGCCGTTATGGGGCGTGGGATCGAATACCAGACCGTAAAAGAGTCCGCCGTTTGGTATGCTCGGATCATCTGCAGGGAAGGAGAGCGAGCTTATGACAGCGCCGTCGCTAACCCTCAACGTGCTCAGATACACATTCAGGCAGCTGGATGTCGTGATGGCATATCTGCCGTCGGGACTTAAAACTATGTTGAGCGGCATATTGCCAACCGGACCGCTTGTCACGCCTGCCGGCGTGATCTGACGGCCGTTTACGAGGATGCTCGGAACCGATGGTGATGGTGATGGAGCGGAATTCGAGGACTCAGAGCATCCAATGAATACCGCTGTGTATGATAAGGCTATCACTGCGATGATTATTGCCTTCAGCCGGTAATACCGCCACGATCTGTCCGACATTCTTAACCTCCTCCTGGTATCCATCAATATCTTCTCCTGCTTCTATTGGCAGGAACAGCTTGTGTAGTCCGCAACCGTCAGTTTGTTGAGTGCGCACGCCCATCCGATAAATGGAGTGAGCCCTTCCGGAAGAATGTTGCCTGCCGGATAGAGAACGGGATAATAGTCCACATAATTATTTTGGGCTCCGGGCTGAACAACAATCCTGCACACGGCATTCAGTAAGCCGTTCGAATCGAAGGCATCCTGGCCGTACGTGCCGTCAAAGGAATATTCGAGTTCCCAGACCGCCGAATCTACTGTCGGATCGGACGCAAGGTTTGAAAGATAGAAGGTCGACGCATCAGTAATGACACCTTCGCCAGGATCGTAATCGAACGCTATGAACGCCGGGTTGTTGTGAAGCGGCGTGATCGATGGCGGGAGTTTTATTCCGAAGATGAAATCGCCCGAATCATCATTCACGATTCTGAAATCGTCATAGTGCTCATGCGCGAACACGCCGAAGCCGATCGTGCCTTTATACTGAGCGAACAGCGGGTAAAGCTGGCTTGAATAAGTTTCCGACCAGAAAGGAGTGACCGCCTCCTCGCAGGTCTGGCCTTTAGACATGTTGTCTGCAGTCGTGTTTGCATCGATTCCCGGCGGTATGTGGCCAAGGAGCCAGACCTTTTCTCCTTTCTGCTGAGCATCTGCAAGCTGCCCGCCCAGCCAGACAAGCTCGGCGTCTCCGATGGCGGAGCATCCTGTCGTGCACTCCTGGGCCCACGGCACGGTATAGAGACCAAGGAGCCTGATATTCCGACTGATCGGGATTCTGGCCTGGTAGTAGCCCCCGGCGGAAAACGAGCTGATGAAGTCCGGCGAGCTCCCGTTTTTATTGACGGCCGAGTACCAGGCCGTCGCGAATGACTGCAGGAAAGCCGTTGAAGCAGGCGTGCTTACGACGCCCATGTCGGAATCCCAGTCGCCAAGGACCGGGAGGATCTGCGCGTTCGGGAATGCCTCGGTCAGCTTAATCGCGATGTACTGCTCCGTCTGATTGACAAGCGCCAGATATCCGGCCTCAGTCGGGTTTGTCACTCTGGCGTCGTACAGATCCTTGAAATAATGAACCAGCATATCGCCGCTGATTATTATGATGTCGGGGTTCGGCGTCTGCGCCTTCATTGCCGCAATCGCGGCGTTAAGGAGCACGAAGTTGGTGTCCTGCATGTAAGTGGCGCATACGGTCATTACCGATATCGCAAATATAGAGTCCCACTGCCAGGCTGGAGCCGATGCAAGCTGATTCGCTATTGCCGCATCCATCAAGGGGTTGAAATGGATATCACTGATGAAAAGACCTGTCCTGCTCGGCAATGCCGCATCGTTATCGCTATTACTGCTGCAACCGGAAAAAGAGAAAATCAGCAGACTCATTAAAAAGACTAAACTCAAATTTTTAAATTTATAAGATTGTTTCATGGAAATTCTCCCTTTTATCTTGTTATTTCCAATCACACCCCGTGATCCTTAAGATAAAACAATTTCGGCATTTTCAGGGGAAATCTTTAGTGAGAGTTCATACCGATTGGGATACCTGATTTTTCAATATGAACAAGACAACCGCCTGGTCCTCGAATTTGTGTCCGGGAATCGAGCACCCGGTATCGAAACCGGCCTTTTTGACAGGACCGGGCTTTTTTTTAAAAAGCCCCGTGGAATATCACAGCTATAACAATGCCGGATGATGCCTATCATGCAGTCACGGCGGGGTGTTTATCACCACTGCATCGAGCGGGACATGACCCGGCATTTCGTTGTAGTCATTAAAAAAACGGGAAAGCTTGATCCGCGGGCAAACTTCGAACGGTTATCGTCATCCGGGTCCGCCGCGGCTGCAAGCACTGCGAGGCTGTCCGCCATGATCGCCGGGCCGTGGCCGACGCGCGAGGCCTGACTTCAGCCGATGATTCCGAATTTTAAAGGTCCGGTCATGACAGGGCTTCCATATCAGGGCTGTGCGGCTCTGCGCCGCTCGAGTTCGGCCACTATCTCCTGATATTTCCTGTGGCTTATCGGGTAAAGCGCTATGAATATCATCCCGAGACCCGTGAAAAGTACAGGCACTATGCAGAAGATAAGGCGTATTCCGAGGAGCGTTTCCGATGACTGGTTCACAAGTTTAGGCACATAATGAACAAAGGTGAGGACCTCTCCCGCCATAAGTCCTGCAAGCGCGCCGCTAAGTTTGGGGCCGAAACTCTGCATCCCGTAGAATACGCCCTCATTGCGCTTTCCGGTCATGAACTCGTTGTACTCGATGGTGTCCGGCATCATCGCCCACGGATTGACGAATTCGGTGGAGAGGCCCATGCCAGCCAGTGCAGCCAGCAGATAAAGTATAATGAGGTTTCCCGGCCTGATGAAAAATATGCAGATCATGGCGATCGAGAAAAGCCCGATGCCCATGAAGTATGACCACTTCTTGCCCAGATGTCTGCTGATGAGCGCCCAGAACGGTATGCAAAGAAGGGCTGTGCCGAACATGGTCAGAAAAATGGTGCTGAGAAGCTCCTTCTTCTTCATGTAGTATTCCATATAATAGATGAGGGTGGAGCTTATCAGGACTATCGCAAGCTCCACCATGATGTACGCCATCAGGACCATCAGGAAAGGCCTGTTCTTGAACGAATTGAGATACAGTCTGAACATCGGGGTGTCGTCATGCTGGACTGCATAATTTTTTTTCTCCCTTACGCCCCAGAAGACTATGAGCGTCAGGATGATAAAGAGCGCGCCGTATCCGGCGGCGGTCAGGCTGTATCCAATCCTCTCGGTCGGGAAAAGCTTGATCAGCTCGCTCGTCAATCCGGCGGCGATGAACATCCCGATGATGGCCCCGGCCATCCTGTAAGCTGTAAGATTGGTGCGCTCGTCATAGTCCTGCGTCAGGTCGGGCGTCAGCGCGGAATATGGGATGTTCACCAGAGAGAAGCAGACATAGAATATCAGATAACTTAATGTCGCATGGACGAAAAGCAGCCCCTGGTTGTGAATGGGCAGATAGGTGAAGAGAAGGAAAAAGAAAATACCGCAGCCGAACGAGCCGAACAGCAGGTAAGGACGGCGCCGGCCCCACCTGGTCCTGGTGCGGTCGGAGAAATATCCGATCAGCGGGTCCGAAAATGCGTCCACGCAGCGCACCAGCATCAGCGATATCCCGGCGAGCGAGGCTTTCAGGAAAGTGATGTCTGTCAGAAAGTACAGATAGTAAAGGGCTACGGACTGGCAGACTATGTTGGCGCCCAGGTCTCCCATTGAATAGGACAGTTTGGTTTTTACCGGGAGTTTAATGACCGGCTGGATATCGTTCATAACCTTCCCCCTTAATTCATGTAATCAACAAATATTTTATATGCTTTCCTGAATTATTGAAACCTAATTGCTATAAAATATTTCCTGAGCGGCAGGAGAACCGGGATTTGATCTGATCAGCCACCAGGTGTTGTCGATGGTTAAACCGATAGCAGTGTTATTGAATTCCTTCCTGAAATATTGATGGCGCTTTTAAGAGGCGCTTTCAACGCCGTTATCGTCAGAGGCGTCATTGCCGACCGGGTTGCCGGCAAAAGGCTGTCTCAGTTTGAAATTCGTAATTCCCATGAAACCTTCAGGCCTGCCGTCTGCATTGAGATGAATTTTAAGCAGCATTTTTCCTGACAGTTTTTTCCCGGTTTTCGTGAATTGTTCAACAGATAAAGATGTCCTCCAGTTAAGGTCCCCCTTCATGACCGCCTTAAGCCCTTTTACAAATGCCTCGCCAAGCTTTTCAAGAGTAGTCCTGGCAACCGTCAGGCCCATATACATTCGCATGGCTTCATTTACCTGATATCCCAGAATATTTTTCACCGATGGGCTTATATAGGTAAACTTGAGCCCGAGATCGGTTATCCATACCAGGTCACATGAATCCCGCATGGCAGACCTGAGGCAGTGAAGTTCTTCTTCCATGCATTTGTACCTGTGAATATTGAAAAGGACACAGAGGTATCCGTTATGCTGCCCATGTTTGAATATCGACATGACAGTCGAGCGGGACCAGTAAATATCACCCGTCTTCATAAGGAGTCTGTAATCTTCCTTGGCAATGGCTTTCTCCTTGCCTTTCACTTGAGCCATGTCTCTATCGAGCTTACTCCAGTCACCCTTGTGTATGAAGTTTCTGATGTCTTTACCTATCAGCTCATCCATTCTGTATCCGCCAAGTTCGGCAATATGGCCGCTGATATTTGTTATCAGGCCGTCAATATTGAGGGTGACGATCCCTTCAGTAATTATGCTCATCAGGAGCTGAAGGTTTTCATCGCCTTCTTTGAGTTCGGCCAGGGTTTCACTGAACAGTATTGTATGAATGAGGTCCATTGAGTCATGAAGTGCGAGCGAAATCTCAGAGCTTTTCCAGTCAGAGTCTGATTTTTCGTTGAAGCAGCCCAGGAAACCCCAGAGGCGGCCTTCATTCTGGATGGGAATGAATATGGCTGCCTTGATGCCCAGCTTATTCATCACTTTGCGATGTTTCGAATCAAGCTTGCTGAAAGGGTCAAAAAAGGGATGAAAAGATTTCAGGCTCCTGAATATGGTTTGTATATCTGTATCAAGGTGGAGTTTTGCCCATTCGTCTTTCATGGCGCATCGCTCTTCACTGGGCCATGCGTGCAGCAGATCGGGATTTTTATTCACCAGACGGAATACGCAGATGCGGTCAAGTTTCAGTTTTTCACCGATCTGTTCCAGCTGGGAATTAATCCTTGCGTTAAGGTCAATGTAGAAATCGTATATGCTTGACATCAAAGATACCCTTATAAGAATTCCCCCCAAAAGGCAAGCGAATTATATTTTGGTATTCGCTATATGGATCAGATAATATGAATATTATGACATTGTTTTATTCGGCATATAAATCACAGACAGTTCATATCAGTGATTATCCGGTTACCAAAACCATCTTTAGCGATTTATATATTTAATATGCGAATTAATTATTGACAATCGCTCACCAATAAAATATATGACAAATATTACCTGGGGGGATTTGATATGAATTTAAAGACGTGGATCGGGATTGCGGGATTGCGGCAGAAGAAAGTCGCCAAAGACCTCAAGCTGTCTCCCAGTTACCTCTCGGAGATCATAACCGGAAAAAAGAAGGCCACCCCTGATATAGCCCGCTCTATCGAGCAGTATACAAAAGGCGAAGTCAAAAGACATGAAATGATGTTTTCTCAGAATCACGCAGGTAATTATGAAACTGCGGAGACAAACCTGTTGTCTGACAGGGGATCACCCCTGACGCCGGAACTGATGAAGAAAGTATTTCGCGAAAGCGGCTTTACAGGGGCTTGATGTAATAATTGCTGCCGGTTTTGTTGTGCGCCTTGCACAAAAATAAATTTGATCAAGGAGGTTTGACTATGGAAAAGATTATAGGATCACGTTTGTTTAGGCATCCAGTGTTAATATCAATTATCACCATCGGCATTCTATTATCAGGTTCAAGCGTTTTCGCGCAGGCTATGTGGATTGACTCAAACGGCATATGCTTAAAAGTAGTTACTTCTACTAATATAGGCACAGTACCAAATGACTTCAATGCGTTAAGAACCGTTGTAAGAGAAAAAAAATCGAACCTCCTTAGTGATTATGAAACTGCAGGTTTAGCCGTTATATTTTTAAAAGATGATGGATCTGGACATATCATTTTTGATGATGATGATAATGATGGTATACCTGGAATATATGGAGGAAAAAGTAATATAAGTAGCAATTATGATGTTACTGAAAACACAATATTCCAAGCCGGTTCAATTTCAAAACCGGTTTCTGCATGGGGCCTACTAACATTAGTCAATATATTGTCTGCAGGTAATCAAGAAGTATTCGATCAGTATATGACTAAAAGCGTTGACCCCGTGGATTCTTCCGGATTACATAAAGGCGAAGGTTTTCTGAATACATATGGTAGTTATCCATACAGTTATACAACACCATCCCCAGGAGATAAAAGTAATCCTACATTATACACGATTCCTATATATGGAACGTGGCTTGCAGATTACTTAAATGGTGTTACTCTAGAAAAAATACTTTTGCACAAATCGGGGATACGGCAGTTTCTAATTCCTGATACCATAGATGGTTATAAAGGATGGACCGGAGAAGATACGGTCAATACAACTTGGCTAGTGCCAACCGGACAACGTGAAAAAATTAAGGATACGGGATATTATCTTCCCGCTCTTACTGAAGAACTCCGTGGAAGTCTATATGGGGCTACCAACAACAAAAATTACTCAGCCCAGCTTTTTGAGCAACCAAGTAGCGATAATAAATTAGCACACTACTCAGGAGCCGGGTATGCAGTAATGCAGAAGGTTATGGAAAATCTTTTAAGGAAATATATATATACAGATTCAACTACTGTACCAGAATACAAGCTATTCAGTACATTTATGACGGATTATGTGCTTTATAATTTGTTGATGTCTCACAGTACATATTTATACGGTGACATCACTTATCAGAATCAGATTAATGTTGCTACCGGATATCAAACGGACGGGACACCCTATCCAGACACTTTTTACTCCGTTAAGACAGCGGCTGGATTATATACAACCGCACCTGATCTCGCATATTTCGTAAAGAAATTAATTGTTGATCCTGATGGATGGGTGGATAAAATTATAAATCCCGAACGAAAAGTAGTTCATTTCAATGGAAACTATTGTATCCTAACAAAAGTAATAAATGGTGTAACAAAGGTGGGTTTTGTGGGAAGGTATGGAACAGACGATCAAGGTAATAATATATTAATGGATCAAACAGGGGCTCAAATTTCACTGTTAGCTCAAGCTAGAGTTGATTACCTAAAAATTTTTTTTAGTTATCAAATGTACGGTCTGGATAATTTCTGGGGACATTCTGGTAAAAATGACGGTTTCGAGTCACTGATTCTGTTCCATAAGGCTGGTGTATATGGTGTAAATAATAATATACCGTACAATGGATTCGGTCTTGTTGTCCTAACTAATAGCGATAACGGCGCTATGGTGATGCAAGATATTGCTTCAGCATGGTGGGCTACCTATATCAAGCAATATGGGCATCCATTGGGCTGGTAAAGTCAGGAATTAGGGAATCGGGAGACATGAGTTCAGATCTCTATTTTGATATTTTATTTCTATAAAAAATATTAGCTGCCGGGCCATTGATCCTGACAATTTCAGTAGTGATGGCCTGGCACCAAAAAATATTTAAGCCGGTTTTTATATCCGGCAGATTGATATAAAGGGGGTCTGTAGTTTAGATATTTGGTATTATTGCTATGTCCTGTTTTTTATTTTTGCAGTGTCATGGAATGCAATCTCATTACTGATTCCGTTTTGCATTCAGGATGATCCCGGCAAAGGGATTGCTTGAATGCAGAGCTGAATGAGCATGCTTTTTATTGTGAGCACAAGTTGTAAAAGGAGGCCGGATTATGGGTGGATTAAGAGGAATCATATTTGCAATTTCTATTTTCCTGCTCTGTTTATACGGATGCTCCTCACAAAAAGATCAAGCTAACCAGGAAGCCCGGATCGAAGCCTCTGTTGATGCGATACATTCAGCACTTACCTGGCAGGGGTTTACGGTTGAAAAAGAAGCTTCGTGCACGGACAAGGCAAGCGGCAGAACGTATACAGGATATATGGCTGTTAACTCTGATGCAAAGCCCCTTCTCGTACTTATGGGTCCCTCATACTGCATGGGCTATCAGATGGGATACCTCATGCCTGAAGGAACAGCCCGCATGTCCAAAGATTACAAAAAGGTTGTCGCAGAAGCCCTTTTAAAAATCCAGTATGAAGATGCCCCGTGGCTGTTCAATTTCCTGCAGGAACAGACGCTGCTGCTTTGCCGTGATGAACTCAAAAAAGGCTCAATTCCCGGGTATCTGATCGAAGAAATGCAGGGCGTGGCAGACGGCGCCACGGCGGCAGGCTTCAGCGTATCATTTGATGACGTACTCCTCCTGAACGAAGGATTTGACGCTACCTATTCGATTCTGTTTACGGGAACATTACCTGGTCTTACACTTCTGAAGGAGCAGCTCTATTCCAATATTCAGCGGTTAAAGGCTCAGGGGCGCCCGGATATCGTCTCAAAGATCGAGAGCTCCGTCAGCATCTCGGACGGCAGGGCCTTTTTCCCGGGCGCCAGACCGGACTTCATGGGATGCAATGAATTTGTCGTATCAGGTAATGCAACGACAGATGGAAAAGTCTTTCACGGCAGGGATTTCATGTTTTTCCCGGGCCTGTATGATGAAGAAAACAACCGGTATATGTATCCTGACGCCTCCGTGATGGCAATATATCTGCCTGAAGAAGGCCTGCCGTTCGTGACTGCAACAGCCGCCGGGTTTGTCGGCCATCCGACTGCTCTCAACAACCAAGGGCTGTCAATGGGAGTGGATGTCGTGCAGGCAGGCTGCACAAGGGCGACGCCCGGCCTGGGCAGCCTCCTCGTGCTCAGGGATATTGTCCAGCACTGCGGGACCATCGGGGATGCGTTAACCAGAATGAAATCTCAGGACAGGGGTGTTTCATGGCTTTACGTGATAGCAGACGATGAGAGCAGCGGGACATATACAAACGGTGTCGTGGTTGAAGAGGGAATGAGTCCGCCGGACTTTTCCGGGCCCGATATCCTGCCGGTATGGGAGCAGCTCCTCCTTTGGCCTCTGATTATGTTTCTTGATGATGATATGCCTGACAGGGGTGTCATGATACGCTCCCAGGACTGGATATTCCCTGATGCGTTCAAGAACAGGAATTTCTATGTCCAGTCGGAGGACGGCAAACACTATTACGGAATATATTTCCCCGACCAGGCTGAAACCCGGCCGGATGTCGTCCTGGCAACCAATCATTACGTCATCCCGAGGATGGCGCTCACGACATTTTCACCATGGATTAACTATTATGCCTCAGCAGTCCTTCCGGCCTCAACCATGCGATACACACTGCTGAACGGGCTGATTGAACAGGATTACGGCAGGATTGATTTTGAGAAAGCAAGAGAGCTCATTGATTTTCTCAATCCCAACCGCAAGGACAGCCAGGGGAACAACAGATACCATTATAAAATTCACGGCCCGATAGAAGGCCACCACGCCATTATCGACAACAAGGCCCGTACGATCGAGGCCCTGTTCGGATACTACAGTGACTGGTCAAAGGGAGAACGGGACTACTGGGCCCGCATCAACCTGGAGCAGTTCCTTTCTCAGACCCATAGGGAGTCCCAAAGGGGCTACTGAGGCCGCAGCATAAAAGAACACGGCGCACACGCAAACAGAACTTCAGCCGCGGTTCATGGACTGTCCGTACTCCTATCCCACCGCCTTTCCCGCCGGCCGCAGGCAACCGGGATGATCTGCTTTACTTCCTTGACAGCCGCGCTCCGGGGTGGTTATGTGCTGAGAAACTAAGCTTCTTACGGGGGCGTCATATGCGATCATATGTGGTGTTTTCGTCCATGGGGCCGGACCGGCCGGGTCTGGCCAAGGAAATCGCCGAATTCTTCAGCGCGCGCGGCATCAACATCGACCGTTCGCGGGGGTGCGTGCTGGGCAATGAATTCGGCATGATCATCCTCACTTCAGGCAATACCGAGGATATCGAACGCTTCATCGGCGAGCTAGACAGCCTGAGGGAAAAGACCGGGCTCGAGATTCACGTGCGCAAGACCAAGGCGCCGAGCCACCGCGAAGTGCTGCCGTCCATCCCGTACAAGCTCACGGCCATTTCCATCGATCACCCCGGCATCGTGCATCAGATCTGCAAGGTGCTCCTGCAGCGGGGCATCAACATCGACGACATCGCCAGCACGGTGGACAGCAACCCGGTCACGGGCGCCAACGTGTTCAGTATGGTCTGCTATTTCGCCCTGCCGCCGGCCGTTAAGATCAGCGACCTGAAAAGAGACTTTAACCGTCTGGGCGACGAATATAACATCGATATCCGCTTCGAAGCGACTTTCATCAAGTAAACGCCAATGGCCAGATCGCGCACGCACGAAGGCAAAGCAGGCATCAGGCCCATCATCGAGATCGCGCAGTCAATCGGCCTGGCTGAAGACGACCTGGAAAGCTACGGCCCCTACAAGGCCAAGGTCCGCATTGAGACCATCCGGCGCCTCAAGCGCCGCGAAGGCGCCAGCCTGATCCTGGTCTCGGCCATGACACCGACGCCCGCCGGCGAAGGCAAGACTACGGTCTCCATCGGCCTGGCCCAGGCCCTGGCCAGGCTCGGCAAAAAGACCGTCGCGGCCCTGCGCGAACCGTCGCTGGGCCCGGTCTTCGGTATCAAGGGCGGGGCCACGGGCGGCGGAAAATCGCGCGTGCTGCCGGTTGAGGATATCAACCTGCACTTTACCAATGACTTCCCGGCCATCGAGAGCGCCCATAATTTGCTCTCCGCCCTCCTGGACAATTCCGTGTTCCACGGCAATCCCCTGAACATCGATCCGCGCAAGATCACCTGGCGCCGGGTGGTGGACCTGAACGACCGCTCTCTGCGTGATATAGTGATCGGCCTGGGCGGCTCCACCAACGGCGTGCCGCGCGAAACCGGCTTCGATATCGTGCCATCCAGCGAGATCATGGCCATCCTGTGCCTGTCGCGCTCGTATAAGGAGCTCAAGGACAAGATCCGCAGCATCATGGTGGGCCTGACCTATGACGACAAACCGGTCATCGCCGGCGACCTCAAGGTGGAAGGCGCGGTCACTGCGCTTTTGAAACACGCCCTTCTGCCAAACCTGGTCCAGACCACCGAAGGCGTGCCGGCCGTTATCCACGGCGGACCGTTCGCCAATATAGCCCAGGGCACAAACAGCATCATGGCTACCGACCTGGCGCTCAAGCTGGCTGATTTCGTTGTCACCGAGGCCGGCTTCGGCTTCGACCTGGGCGCTGAAAAATTCTTCGATATTGTGGCGCGTTACGGTGAATTCAATCCCAGGGTGGTGGTCCTGGTGGCCACGGTGCGGGCCCTCAAATACCACGCAGGCGTGGAGCGTGATGAACTGGATGCGCCCAATCCCCGCCTGGCCGTGCTGGGCATGGCCAACCTGCGCAAGCACTATGAGAACATCGCCAAGTTCGGCGTGGAATGCATCATTGCGCTCAACCGCTTCGAAGCGGATACTGACGATGAAATCCGTGCCGTCATCGCAGCAGCCGAGGACGAAGGCATGAACATCGCCGCGGCCGACATCTTCCGCCGGGGCGGCGAAGGCGGCCTGGACCTGGCCGAAAAGACCGCCCGCCTGGCAGAGGCAGCCACCGGCACCTACCGCCCGCTCTATGAATGGCACCAGCCCGTGGAGGACAAGATCTTCGCCGTGGCCAGCGAAATCTACGGCGCGGTCTCGGTCGACTACCAGCCCCTGGCCAAGCGCAACCTGGACCTGATCCGCAAATACGGCTACGACAAGCTGCCGGTGTGCATCGCCAAAACCCAGCAGTCTCTCTCGGACAACCCGTCCTTACTGGGCCTGCCGTCGAACTTTATCGTCACGGTGCGCGAAATCAAGATCGCCTCGGGCGCCGGCTTCCTCATCCCCATCACCGGCGAGATACTGCGCATGCCCGGCCTGGCCAGAGTGCCGGCAGCCTACAGGATCGATATCGACGACGACGGCAATATAACGGGGATCAACTAGGCATAATAGCGTTGCGAAGCATTACCCCCGGGGGCGACCAGGTTATTTGTTCATGGACGTCCCCATCATTGCACTATTGTATTGTACCTGTTCAAAAGTGTTATTTTAATCTATAAACAACATGGTTTGCACTTTACTTTGATAAGAATAGGAAAGGAGGAAACATGAGCGAAGAAAAGATCAAGGATGCAGGCATTTACGCACTGGGAGCCGCCTACAACGGCACAAAAATAGTTTCAGTCCTGGAAGGGACGATCCCCATAATCGATATGGGTTTTCTGCACAGCGACGTCTGCTATGACGTGGTAAGCGTCTGGCAGGGAAGCTTCTTCAGGCTGGATGACCACATGAACCGCTTCGAAAAGAGTTATCAGGGACTCGGCCTTACCTCCCTGCCCAAGACCAAGCAGGAGATGAGGCAAATCCTGATCGACATGGTAGCAATCTCACAGCTCAGAAACTCATACGTTTTCATGTGCGCAACAAGGGGTATTCCGGATATAGAAGATCCCAAGAATTTTGAGAAGTACCAGAACCAGTTCTATGCCTTCAACTGCGATTTCGTCTGGGTCGTTGAACCGGAACTGCACAGTACCGGAGTCGATGCGATAATCAGTTCAGTTCCCCGGATACCGAAAGAATGCGTAGACCCCACCATTAAAAATCACCATTGGGGAGACCTGGTCAGGGCTGACATTGAAGCTCACAAAAAAGGCGCATTCACGGCATTCCTTCTGGACAGCAATGGTTATTTAACCGAGGGCGTGGGATTCAATGTATGGATATACAGGAACGGCGAACTCAAAACACCGGATGACGGCTGTCTGCTCGGCATTACCCGCCAGACGGTCTTCGAGCTTGCAAAGGAAATGAACATACCGGCCAGGGCCTGCAAGATTACCGCGGATGAAGTGCGCGGTGCGGATGAAGTATTCATGAGCACCACTGCGGGCGGAATCATGCCTGTAAGGAAGGTGGATGACGCCGTTCTGAGCGACGGCAAAGCAGGCCCGGTTTCAATGAAGATCCACAAGGCGTTCTGGGATGCGCACAGCAGGCCCGAGTATCTGACGCCTGTCAATTATGACTGAGAGGCCATGAAGGATATGCGGGTGACGCCGCACTGTTAATCGGTTACCGGCGTCCCCTTATGTCCTGCCATTTTATTCAGACGGAACAAGATTCGATTTTGATGCTGCTTAAAGCGTGACAATCCTTGATTTTCCGGCGTCCCCCGGAATAGGAAACTGCTGCCCGGGCCTGCTATTCACGGGAAGCGGCTTTCATTACCCTGTATAGCCGACAGGCGTTTTATGTTATCAGGTTTTCCGGGGACTGCCCCTGCATAACCCTTACGATGTTGGCAATGGTCATGGTGATGATACGTCCCTGGGCCTCCTGGGTCACCCCCGCTATATGCGGCGTCAGGATCACCTTGTCGCCAGCCAGGGGCAGCAGCCGGTTGTCCGGTTTTATGGGTTCGACGGCGAAGACATCCAGGGCCGCTCCGCTCAGCCGGCCTTCGCTCAGCGCCCCGGCCAGGGCCTCCTCCTCTATTACCTCACCCCGCGCGGTGTTGACAATCATTGCCCCGGCCTTCATCAGAGCGATTTTCCGACTGTCGATCATACCCTTCGTCACCGGTGTGAGCGGACAGTGCAGGCTCAGTATGTCGGATTGCCTGAGCACGTCATCCAGTTCTGCATATGTCACCCGGTAGCGTTCCTCCCCTTCCGCATCCGGCCGCAAAGGATCATAGTAGACAGTGCGCACGCCGAAGGGAATCAGCCGTTCGGCCACGGCCCTGCCTATACGGCCCAGGCCGACAATGCCCCAGGTTTTCCCGCTGAGCTCGGCGGCCCGTATATCCAACTGCCGCCATTCCCCGGCCGATGTCGTGCGCGCGGCGCAAATGAGATTCTTGAGCAGGCACAAGGCGGTCATGATTGTCTGCTCGGCCACGGCAACAGTATTGGCGCCGGCTGTGTTGGCCGCCTTTATTCCGAACTCCCTGCAGGCTTCAACATCGATGATCTCGTACCCTACGCTGGGTTGCTGAATAAGCTTTACCTTCCTGGCGGCCTGGACAACCTCCCGGGAGATTTGACAATGGTGGCGATAATCCCCGATGATGTAATCAGCATCACTGACAGTCTCTACGATCTGAGCGGCATCAAAGTCGCTGGCATCAACGACCTCGACATCCTCAATCCCGTGCATCCTGAACAGCTCTTTGAAGATCGCTGCCGGAAGAGGCGCCAGTGAAACGACCTTATCCATATACCCTCCTGTATTAAAATTTGAATTTCCCCTTGATTTCAAGGGCGCTGGCGCATCCCGGCCTTCCGGCCCCCTTCATCGATGGGACACGCTGGTTAGATCGGGGTTGCCCGCAATGAAAGCCTTTATCTGCTCGCGTTCCTTATCCGTGAGCTGGGGCAGGGGCGTGCGGACACGCGGAGTAACCGGATGGCCTAGCTGCCTGATGACCTCCTTGATGACGGCGTGCCGGGCGGCCCTGCCGGAAGTGCGCGACGGTTTGGGCATCTGCGACATCAGCTTGAAGCCCCTCTTCTGGACAAAGGCCGGAAGAGCGAACGAATTCAAAACCGGGATCATATCAAGAATCCTCTCCTGGAGTTCCAGCGAACGCTGTGCGTCGCCTTTCCTGCATGCATTATAAGCCTCCACAACCAGGTACGGGGCGAATGAGGCGACGGGGTCGATGACACCGCGGCCTCCCATTTCAATGGTATGGCGCAGCAGGAAGCCCACGCCGGCAAAGAGGCTGAACCTCCCGGCAGGCGCCTGTTCCAGGAGCTGGCGCATTTCCTTCAGGCAGAAGCAGCTCACCTTCATGCCCGCAATGCCGTCGATCCTCAGGATTTGCCCGAGCTGTTCCGGGGTGAAGAAAAGGCCGGTCATCTGCGGGAAGTGGTAATAGAGTACAGGGCAGGGCGCTCGCCGGGCGATCTCTTTATAATAGCTGAAAACGTCATCGAACTTCAGCGGAAAATATGTCGGCAGCGCCACCAGAAGTCCGTCGAGCGGCAATCCCTCACAGGAGCTTAAGAAGGCGAGGGTTTCCTGAAGGCTGTAGAAGCCGCATCCTGATACAAGCGGCACGCGCCCGGCATTCGCCTCTGCGGCGGAGGAGATAATAGCGCGCCGCTCCTCAAGCGTGACATAGGGGAACTCGCCCCCGCTGCCCATGACCACCAGGCCGTGGCACCCGCTGGTAATGTAGTATTCGATCAGATGCTTCAAACCCTTGTGATCAACCTGTTCGTCATCAAAGAGCGGGGTCGGTACGACTGGGAAAACACCTTCAAACATCATGGCAACCTCCTTATTCCGGTAACGGGTTTTCTTTCCCGCCTTTTCGGTTGTTCACCTGTTTTGTTCAATAAAAATATTCAGCAGCTCCCGGCAGCCGAATTATCGAGCGTCATGGCGCACTGAACTTTCCATACTGCGATAAGAGCCTCCGGATGATAATCATATGACTGCGGTCGTATATCGCAAGCAAAAAATCCGAGCCTGATGCAATACTTGCATGCCCTACTAGCCCTTTTGATCCGACTTGTGCTAAACGATACAGGAAAGGGCTTGGTTCCTTTTCAGAAGAGAAGAACGGGTCAACCAAACAAACATCATATTCCCGCACCGGAAGCAAGAAGAAGCTTGCAGAAGGAAGTTACGGGACAAGATATTAACCGGTATGAACAAGCCATAAACTTGATCGACAACCTTTTATAAGGAGGGACAAAGATGAAAAAACTCAGGAGCCAGCCCATATTCGATACCAATGATTTCCCGATCTGCGTGGCGCGCCTGCAGTGTCTGGACGGCCTGGGCTTTGAGAAGGAGGACTTGAACCAGAAGCCGATCATAGGCATAGTCAATTCCCAGACGGATATCAACCCGGGGCACATGCACCTTGGAAATCTTGCCGAGAAGGTCAAGGAAGGCGTGTTCATGGCCGGAGGCATCCCGATGGAGTTCAGTGTGCCCGCCCCGTGCGACGTCCTGACCGAAGGCAACAGCGGCATGCGATTCATCCTGGCCCAGCGGGACCTGATTGCCGATATTGTGGAAACCCATTGCCGCAGCATGCAGTATGACGCGATAGTGATGATAGCGAGCTGCGACAAAATCATCCCGGGCATGGTGATGGCCGCTTCCAGGCTGAACCTGCCCTCCATATTCCTGACAGGAGGACCTGGCTCCTGGCAGATCAGGTTCAATCCCGAGCAGAAAAAGAGAAAAAGCATCTCAAACCTGGATTTCGATGATCCCATATGCAAGGCCGAAACCATCACCGCGGCCACATGCGGGTCGTGCGAGGTCATCGGAACGGCAAACACCATGCAGAGCATTGTTGAAGCGATGGGCCTCACCCTTCCGGGGTCATCAAGCGTCCCGGGTTTTCATTCGAAGAAGCTGCTGTTTGCCAGGAATTCCGGAAAACGGATCGTCTCGATGGTTGAGGAAGACCTCACGATAAGAAAGATCGTGGACATGAAGGCGCTCGAAAACGCGCTCATGATCGATCTCGCCATAGGCGGATCGACAAATGCGGCCCTGCACATCCCGGCGATTGCGCATGATCTCGGCATCGACTTCCCCATAAAGAAGTTCAACGACTTCAACACGAAAATACCCACGCTCTGCAAACTCATGCCCAACGGCCCGGACGGGATGATAGACTTCTTTATGGCAGGAGGCGTGCCAGCCGTCATCAAGGTCCTTGCAGGCGACATCCACACAGACGCAAAGACGGCACTCGGACTGACATGGGGCGATCTGATGCCGCTCTTTACAGTTAAGGATGCCGATGTGATACCGGATAAAGCAGATGCATTCTACCCCGAGGGCGGGACCGTGGTCCTTTACGGCAACCTTTCCCCGGAAGGCTCTGTCATCAAACAGTCGGCCGTTGCAAAGGACATGATGAAGTTCACCGCTCCTGCGCGGGTGTTCGAATCCGAGCATGACGCCCTCATGGCCTTGCGAGAGAATAATGTCCGCGAAAATGAGATCCTCGTCATCAGGAACGAGGGTCCGAAGGGCGGACCCGGCATGCCTGAAACCCTGGCCGTGACCATGGGCCTTTCAGCGCTTGGCATCAAGAAAACGGCCATTATAACGGACGGCCGGTTCTCGGGCGGAACCGAGGGGCCGTGCATAGGCCACGTGGCGCCGGAGGCGTACGACGGCGGACCCATCGCTTTGGTAAAAGACGGCGACGAGATAACCATAGACATCCCGGGAAGATCGCTTGAGCTGCATGTCTCCGATGAAGAGCTGAAAAACAGGAAGGCTGCCTGGAAACCTGCCAGAAGGGAACTGCCGGAGGGATATATCCGCAGATACGTGAAATATGTGGGCTCGGCATCGAAAGGCGCGATCCTGTCATAGAAAACGCTGTGACACGCCTTCCCGATCCGAAAGTTAGAAAAAATACAGAGCACCGCTGCAGGCATGATTTAACCGGCAGCCATGCAGGACTTGAACAGGACAGGAAATACCAAGGAGGATTTCATGAGTCAGGATGCACGCCATATAGCAGTTCTGGACGTAGGCCGAACCAACAAGAAGCTCCTCATCTATGATCTGAACCTGAACCAGGTGGACAGTGTCTTCGCCACCATCGACGATGTTGCCCACGGGACGGAAAACCATGAACCAGTTGAGGCCGTAACCGGATTTTTCCTCGATTCGCTCTCTGAGATGGGAAAACGCTACAATATTACGGCCATTTCCATATCCACCTATGGCGGCACTTTCGTCTGTCTGGACGAAAACGGCAGCCTCGCCGTACCGGCCCTTTCCGGTTCAACCGATCCCGGCGAGGCCTTCCATGCGGATTTCGACGCATCCGTAGGCGACCCTCGCGATATCCAACGCCGCATGGCCACCCCGCGCATGCCGTACCTGAGCGTGATCGCACGCGGGATATACTATGTCAAGACTCACTATCCCGAAGGGTTCGCCCGCACCAGAAAAATCCTCGGCCTGCCGCAGTACTACGGTTATCTCCTTACCGGAAAAACCGGAATGGACATAACTTATGCAGGAACTCATACGGCATTGTGGGATTTCGAACAGATGCGCTTCTCAGAGGTGAGAAACCTTCTGGGCGTACAGGAAATGATCCCCAGCGTGGTTTCAAATTCCTGGGATATATTGGGCACGCTCACGCCTGAGATCGCCCGGCAGACAGGCCTTTCAACAGATGTGGTCGTGACCATGGGCGTCCATGACTCCAATGCCGCCATGGTGCCCTTTCTAATAAGGGAGCCCAAGGATTTCGTGATGGTGTCAACCGGTTCGATGTGCGTGGTCATGCATCCAGTGCCTGAGCCCCGGCTGGCCGAAGATGAAATCGGCGAAATGGTCTACTTCAACCTGGACGGCTTTGGCGGCGTTTTCAAGACCGCGCTTTTCGTGGCCGGACTGGAGTTCGACCTGTACATGGGATTCCTTGAGGGAAGCCATGGCAGGCGTGATCATCCCGATTTCAACCCCGCTCTCATCGGGAATATTTTGAAGCAAAATAATGAGTTCATCCTGCCTGCCATAGTCCCCTTCGGCATGTACATGCACTCGCCGGCGCGCTTTGTCGAAGGCGATAAAACCTTTACGCTTGAGCAGGTTTTCATGGGTCAGGGCCCCGGGTTCGTAAAGGATTATGAACGCACCTACAATATCCTGATGCTGAGCATGGCCCTGCATACCCGCAAGGCCATGCTGCGTGCAGGCATCACGCCCGGCAGGACAGCCATCATAGCAGGCGGATTTTCACACAACACGCTCTTTACCCACCTGATCGCATCCATGTTCCCGGATGCGCCGGTCATCTGCACCGACCTGAACGAGGCCTCGGCCCTGGGCGCAGCCATACTGGGTCTGGCCGCCCTCGAAGGCGTATCGCCGAAGATGCTGGCAGGGCGTTTCAGCACGCATCCGGAGCGGATTCCGGCAACCCCGTTTGCCGGACTTGAGGACTATGTCGCAACCTTCGAGCGATACATGGAAAAACCACGTTAACAGGGGTGACAGATTAACGGTCCCGATTAAACTTTCACCCGGGCATTTACGGACATCACCTCCATGACCGTGTCATAGCCGACAAAGCGGATAAGTGGGAAAAACCTGACGCAAAGGTCTTAAGTTTAGGCCGTTTAATCCGAAAAGTACAATATGAAGATCCCTGTGAACAACTCTGTCTACGTTATTATTCCGGTCATTATGCTCCTGTGCGCATGCTCCGCGTCAGACAACGACGGATTTCCGTCAAACGTCTATTTTGCGGCTGCAGCCGACTCGGGAACTATATATGAAGTCTCCTACAGAGAGCACCGGCTTGTACTGAGCGGAGTGAAGCCGGAAATGGGCTGGTATGTCGAGAACGGCCCGGATGTTCACATCGGAACGCTGGAAATGCAGTCCTGCCTCTCGACGCACTGGAATGAACAGTACACCGGACCGCATGTCGATGCGGTAATATTCGAAGACGACGGCCGGGGGTCATACGACCTCCGCTTTATCACGGTATCGAACCCCGTATACGACGAAGAGAAGGAGGAGCTTTCCTTTGATGCGCTCGCTTTAATGACTTTCGATGAATTGACTTATGCCGGGGACAGTATCGAACTGGGCGAACTGATTATCATCTTCCTGAATGATGTCCACGAACCGGCATATGCCGCGCTGCCGTCAGGCGAGGATTATAATATTTCTAACGATCTGACATCCGGGATTATAAACACGTACCAGCAGTATGCCGAAGACTTCGACAATGCGGTAAACAAGATGATTCAGGATGCAACAACGATAAGTCCGGGCGATATTTCGTCTACCATCGATCATCTTAATGCAATGCTCGCGAAGATCGAGGCGCAAACAGCCTTGTCGGACAGCGAAAAGAACCTGCTCCTTACATGCACGAAAGAGACGGTCACTCTTCCGTCCTGTACGGACCTGACCGACAGCTCGTGCAGGCAGGACTGGAAAAATATCATTCAGTCACGGATAAATGCCCTGAACCAGGTCGCCTCAACCGTGAATACGGCCACTCTCACAACCGATGGCATGATAGTTCAGGCCAAGCAGTCTCTTCGTGATACAATTGGCGGCGCCGCCTCCACTGTTTTCAAGACCATACAGAAACTGGCGCAGCAGCTCGGTCAGTAGCCCGGTAGTTTAACTCAAGGATGTCTTGGGCTTTTTCTCCTGGGAGGGCCGGAGTGAATGGGCTTTTAATCGATATCGCCTGAGTTTTCCGTTATATCTCTGACGACCCTGCACGGATTGCCTGCGGCGAAGACATCCGGGGGTATATCCCTTGTCACTACGCTGCCTGCGCCGATTACGGCCCTTGAGCCGATCTTCACGCCCGGGCATATTATGGCGCCGCCGCCTATCCAGACGTCATCTCCTATCTCGACGGCCTTTCCGAACTCCAGGCCTTTCCTGCGCACGGAGGCGCTCATGGGGTGCGTCGCTGCGTAGACCTGTACCGCCGGGCCGAACATTACATGCGAGCCTATTGTCACAGGCGGGCCGCTATCGAGTATGACGCAATTAAAATTGAAGAACACACTATCGCCGAGCCTGATATTGTTCCCGTAATCACAGAAGAAAGGCGGCTCGATGAATACGCCCTTTCCGGATTCCGGTATGAGCTCTTTTATGATCCTGGCGCGCTCGTCCCATTGTTCGTCCGTCGTTGCATTGAACGCATCGATCAGGAGCCTCGCCCGCCTGCGCGCTGCGATGAGTTCGGGGTCGCTTGAAATATAAAGCTCTCCGCTCACCATTTTTTCCCGTTCGCTTTTCATATCTGCCTCAGTTAAAAGTTGTTGAGCTGTTAAGCTGATAAGCTGTTGAGCAAAACCTTTTCTTGTCCTTGATTTTGTTTATCAGCTCAATTGCTGATCAGCTTATCGCTAGCGACCTGCTTTATAAATACACCTTGGATTTATAATTTCAAAGGAACATGAGACTTCCAGTCATATTTTCATGAGCGTCCCCTGAAAACTCGATTTAAACTGTTAAATAACGAATAGTTACTATGATTACTTTTGACTTAAGGCATGATGGAAATTATAGGTCTCATGGTGTAATATGTTAATTATGATTGTTTGCCATTGTAAGGAAGGGTTTAAATGAAAAACATATTTCTATTTTGTGTTGGAATTTTATTATTAATAAGCTGTACTTCCAGTAGATATGCAAATCTTACGAATGAACAAAAGGAACAAATGGCTAAAGAGGCCGAACAGGCACAAATAGAAGAACAGCGGATAGTCGATTGCACCAAAACAATAAAAATCATTGAAGAAAATAAAATCACCAAACCATATGGGATATTAACTGTTATTAGGATAACTGAACGTAATGGATATGATGAATACATATTTGACTATTTAAAGCGGCAAGCATGCGAAAAAGGAGCGGACGCTATAATATATCCCGAAATGGAATCTGGACCGAGAAACACTTCATACACTGCAAAAGTTATAGTCTGGTCAAAATAAATGGATTAGCTCAATGGTTGGAAAGATATTGCGTATCTTGGTAAGAATACCAGTCATAATATTGAATAGTAGTTCCGACCCGACCTGATAGTTCCCACCATGAATTAGGACATAAAACATATCTTCAGACAAATAGCTGACACAACTAAAGAAATTCCTATAAAAAGCAAAGCCATTCGCTTCAAAAAAATTTAAAGTATCTGTTTCAAAATATTCTCCAGAAGAGCCTTCATCAATAATGGCATAACAAGCCAGCAAGATAATCACAAAACCGATTCCCGCGATGATTTTAGGCAATGTTCATTTGTCAAGACCTCCCAGGATATCTTTATAGGCTGGAATCGTAGGGGGAAGCTGATGTTTAAATAACTTAGTATACCCCTCTATTAAAAAATTCCTTCAGCCCTCATATCTGTCCTGCTGTTGCTATTCCAGAAACGAATGCTCGTCGTCGGGGAAGGTGCCGGCCCTGACTTCCGCCGAGTAGGTGTTTACGGCGTCCGCAATAGTGTCGCATAGTTCCATATATCTTTTGACGAACTTGGGTTTGAACTCCTTGTTCATGCCGAGCATATCCTGTATCACCAGCACCTGCCCGTCGCAGGCCGCACCCGCGCCTATGCCGATTGTGGGAATGGACAGTTTCTCGGTAACCTTTTTCGCAACAGGTGCAGGCACGCATTCAAGCACGATTGAAAAGGCACCGGCGTCCTGCAGCGCAAGGGCGTCGTCCATGAGCCTTTTGACCGCCGGGACCCCGCGGCCCTGGACCCTGTGGCCGCCGAATGCATAGACCGACTGGGGAGTAAGACCGAGGTGTCCCATGACCGGGATGTCGGCCCTGATGATGGCCTTTACCTGCTCGATCATGCGGATGCCGCCCTCGAGCTTTATGGCGACAGCGCCCCCTTCCTTAAGCAATCTTCCGGCGTTTCTGACAGCCTCTTCGACGCTTGCCTGATAGGACATGAAGGGCATGTCGCCCACCAGGAGGGCTTTCGGCTTCGCGGCCGCAACGCACTTCGTATGATAGATCATCTGGTCCATGGTGACGGGGATGGTGTTGTCATAGCCCGCTATCACGCCCCCCGCGGAATCGCCCACAAGGATTATATCGACATCGGTCGCATTGAGGATGCGCGTCATCGTGAAATCATAGGAGGTCACCACGACGATGCGCTTTTTGCCTTTGCTCTGGACAACATCGAGTACGCTGACAGTCTTTTTCATAAGACACTCCCTTCAGGGGCATTTTTCTGGGCTATATCTACCACAATAAGGACAATGCTTAAACGGCAAAACGGGACAGGCGCTCGGGACGGGGCACCGGACCTTTCTTCCCCGGCATATTGCAGATCCGCCGGGGATAAAAGCCCGGTGCCGCTTTATATCCTATGAAGCGAAGCTTTCTTCCGGGATCTCCAGGATCGACATATCCTCTTTCCTGATGGACTTCACGATGCCGTCAATCTCAGGCAGCACGTTCCTGATGAAGAACTTTGCGGCGTTTATCTTGCCGATATAGAAGGCCGCATCCTTGCCCGCCCTGGCCAGCTGCGCCGTGTCGGCAAGGCCGATGCCCTTTTCAGCAGCGATTGCTGAAAGCTTCTGCTGGGCGATGCCCGCCTGCCAGAATATGAACCAGGCCGAGACCACACGTCCCATCAGGATAAGGAACGGGTATGCATTGTTGACCGGCACAAGGAACTTGCCCTCCTTGCCGCACTTTGCAAAGAACATCGCCGTCTCGGCCAGGGTGTTGACGCCCGCCTGCACGTCTTCGGCCAGGTCCTTGAGGCCTTCCACATCCTTGTATTTTGCGATGGAGGCGTTCATCTCGCCGAGAAGCCCCATGAAATACATGCCCTTTTTCATGCCGAGCTTGCGGCCGACCAGGTCGAGCGCCTGTATGCCGTTGGCGCCTTCATAGATGGAGGCTATCTTCTCATCGCGGAGGAACTGCTCCACCGGATATTCCGCGCAGTATCCGTATCCGCCGTAGACCTGCATGGCCGTCTCGGTGACCTTGAATGCCACGTCCGAGCAGTAGGCCTTGCAGATGGGAGTCAGGACCTCGGCCAGGCCGAGCCATTTTTCCTTTTCCTCCGGAGTTTCCGCAAGCAGGTGCATGTCAAAGCAGTAGCCGATGAAATAGCCCAGGGCGCGCATGCTTTCGACGTTCGACTTCATCCACAAAAGGTTGCGGCGCACGTCCGCATGCTGAATGATCGGGACGCGCGGGGCATCCGGATTTTTCATCTCGAGCAGCGAAGAGCCCTGAAGCCGGTCCTTGGCATACTGAAGCGCATGCAGGTAGGCGATCGAAGCGCTTGCTATACCCTGCATTCCGACCGCCAGGCGGGCTTCGTTCATCATCTGGAACATGACCTTCATGCCTTCCCTTTCCTCGCCCAGAAGTTCGGCGTAGCACTCGTTGTTGTCGCCGAAATTGATCAGGCATGTGGCGCTGCCGTGAATCCCCATCTTCTCTTCTATATTGGCGATCTCATAGTCGTTGCGTTTGCCGGGACTGCCGTCAGCGTTTAAGATGTATTTCGGCACTATGAATATCGAGATGCCCTTGGTGCCTGCCGGGTCGCCTTCGATCCTCGCAAGCACAGGATGGATGATATTTTCGGTGAGGTTCTGGTCGCCGGCCGTAATGAATATTTTCGTTCCCTGTATCTTGAAGGTCCCGTCAGGCTGGCGGATTGCCTTCGTGGTCATATTGCCGAGGTCGGTCCCTGCGCCGGGCTCGGTCAGCACCATGGTCCCGCCCCACTGGCCTGCAAGCATCTTGGGGATATATCTATGCTTCTGCTCCTCGGTCCCGTAGGTCATTATCAGATGTGCGGCCCCTTCACATGCAAAAGGATAGCAGATAAATGCGAAGTTGTGGAAAAACCATTCGGTCGCCGCCGTCCTGACAGTAATGGGCAGACCCTGGCCGCCTTCCTCGGGAGGAAAGCTCATTCCGATCCAGCCCCCTTCGCAGAACAGCTTGAACACCTTTTCAAAGCATTTGGGGACATATACCTGGCCCTTTTCGAGCCTGCACCCCTCTTTATCGCTGTCTGCAAGCGTGGGGAAAATCTCTTCGACTGCAATCTTCTGCGCCTCAGTGAGAATCATGTCGAACATGTCTTTTGAAAAGTCGGCGAATTTGGACTTTTCGCATAATTTCTCCACCCCGAGCATTTCATAGAGTATGAATTGCTGGTCCCGTTCATCAAGAATCATCTGTGCCATAAAATTCCTCCTGGATTATTAAAGATAAGAATGCATTATTATAAATTCAGGCAGGCATCGTCAACCAAGATGTGCTAAATAAATATATTATGCATTTAAAGAAATTGACATTCAGACCCCTGGATTATCCTCAAAAGGATGTCTACCCCTTCAACCTGGACGTATTTAAAAAGTCGCGGAGCCTTACCTTCGATACGAAGATAACTTTTTTTTGCGGCGAGAACGGCTCGGGCAAATCCACCCTGTTGAAGGCTATAACCAAATGCTGCGGGATCTATATCTGGAAGGAATACGGCAAGACGCGCTTTGATTATAACCCGTACGAAGAAGAACTTTACCGCTATATTGATGTCGTCTGGGCGGACGGCAAAAAACCCGGAGCCTATTTTTCGGCTGAATCCTATGAGCATCTGGCCACAATCATTGACGACTGGGCCAGCTGCGACCCGGGCCTGCTCGATTATTTCGGCGGCAAATCGCTTATCACGCAGTCTCACGGCGAGTCTTTCATGTCGTTTTTCAAATCCCGGTATAAAATCGAGGGCGTTTATTTTCTCGATGAACCGGAAACGGCGCTCTCGCCGCAGAGGCAGATTGAATTCCTGAGGCTCCTGACCGAGATGAGCTCGGACGGCCATGCCCAGTTTATAATCGCCACACACTCTCCGATCCTTTTGAGCTGCCCGGGGGCCAGGATAATCAGTTTCGACAGGGAGCATCTTGAACCGATATCATACGAGGAAACCGATTATTACAGGATTTACAGAGGCTTTCTGCTTGACAGGGAAAAGTATCTAAAGGGCATCGACGCGTAGCAGGATTATTTTTTCGAGCACATACGGCTGCTTATAATCGTGCAGAGCCTTTCAACCTGCTCCGACGTCACGGTGTGTATATCCCTTGTCTTTCTTGAAAGGGTGACAGTGAGATTATAGGTCCTGAACATCTTCCAGCATGTTTCACAGGACTCGACATGGCTCTTGAACTCGCCGTGAAGGTCTTCGGAAAGCTCGGAATCGACATATTCACAGAGGAGTTTCAGGTAGCGGTCGCATTTTTTCATGCCGTCTTTCATGAATACCTCCTTAAATGCCTTGAGAGCTTATCCCTCAGCATAAGCCTTCCCCTGTGAAGCCGTGATTTGACCGCCGGGAGCGAGAGTTTCATGGCCTCTGCGATTTCCTCGTTTTGCAGTCCTTCCACGTCCTTCATGATTACGATCGTGCGCAGTGTTTCGGGCAGCCTGTCAATAGCCTGCCTTACAATATCCCTGCTCTCGTCCGACAGAAGAATGTCATCGGGCAGGTCTGTCAAATCATACAAAGCCTGAGAGCCGGCATCGACTTCGTCAACCGGCACTAGGTCCCTGTGCTTCTTCTCTTTTCTCAGATAGCCGTAAGCCGCGTTCGCCGTCACCCTGTACAGCCATGTCGAGAAATAATTCTCGTTCTCAAGGGTGGCTATTTTCGAGATCACGGTAATGAAGACCTCCTGCATGATCTCTTCAGCGGCGCTGGTGCTTCGGGTAAGCTGATAGGCAAGGCTGTAGACCCTTGAAGAATACTGCCTGACAAAGTCCTCAACCGCGGTCGAATCACCGCCCTTTATCCTCCTTACAAGTTCAACTTCATTACCTGGATTTTTTATCTTATCCATTTAGATGAGTTTTATAAGGTATTGGATTCCATTTCGCTCCAGGACAATATCAGGCTGCGGGCGGCCTTCACCTCGTCAACCCTTGCAACAGGTGTCATGAGCGGCCTTTCATGAAAGGATTCCGGATCGGTTTTTGCAAGGCCCGCTATTTCCTCCATGGCCCGGGCAAACCTGTCGAGTTCGGAAAGCGGCTCGGTTTCGGTGGGTTCAATCATTATCGCGCCCGGGACGACAAGCGGGAAGTATACGGTGGGCGGATGAAAACCATAGTCCATCAGCGCCTTGGCCATATCCATCGTAGTCACATGGCTGTCCTTCTGCAACTTATCGGACAGCACGAATTCATGCAGCGTCGGCGTATCATAGGGCAGATCGAATATCCCGGAAAGCTTCTTCTTGAGGTAGTTCGCATTGAGCGCTGCGGTCCGGGAGGCCTCAAATATGCCCTTGGGGCCGATGCTGACAATATAGACAAGAGCCCTTATCAGCACTCCCGCGTTGCCCAGAAAAGAATGCACCATCCCGATGGAAAGGGGGGCATCATAGCTCAGAACAAAGGGCTTGTGAGGTTCATGCACGATCCTCGGTACGGGAAGAAACTTCTCCAGTTCCTCGGTGACGAGCACAGGCCCTGCGCCGGGGCCGCCGCCGCCATGGGGCGTCGAGAACGTCTTGTGGAGGTTTACATGCATGCAGTCCACACCCATGTCTCCGGGCCGGGCAATGCCCATTATGGCGTTCAGGTTCGCGCCGTCCATATAAAGGTATGAACCGTTCGCATGAAGCAGGTCAGCTATTTCCCTGATCTCCTGCTCGAATATGCCGAGCGTGTTCGGGTTCGTGATCATCAGCGCCGCAACATCTTTCGTGATGTGTTCTTTGAGCGTCTTCGCCTCAAGATACCCGCCCGGCCCTGAAGGAATGTTTTTTATCTGGAACCCTGCAATGGCGCATGATGCGGGGTTTGTTCCATGTGCAGTATCCGGGATGAGAACAATCGGCCTTTTCTCGCCTTTTGAAGTTATGGCCTTTTTAATGACGAGCATCCCGGTCAGCTCGCCGTGCGCCCCGGCCGCCGGCCAGAGGCAGCAGCCTTCCATTCCGCATATCTCCTCAAGATAGCGCTTGAGCGCGGCAAGAGCCCTGAGCACATTGCTCATCGCAAACTTGTCACCCGGGTGCTTGTCCGTAATGGCTTGTGCAATCGCCTCGGATATCTTGGGGTTGTATTTCATCGTGCAGGACCCGAGGGGGTACATGCCCTGGTCAACGCCGTAATTTATTTTCGACAGCCTTGTAAAATGCCTTACAGCCTCGACCTCTGAAATATCCGGTATTTCAGGCGGCCCTGATGAAACCGTATCCGCCAGGTCGCCGGGAATCCCCTGCCCGAAAGGCTGGGGCACGGTCCGCTTGTTTTTTCCGCGGGCGCTGATGAATTTCAGGACCGGCTCGGATATTTCCGGGAAAGTGCTTATAGATTTTCGTTCAGACATCGCATTTCCTCTTTCGTATTCGCCTCGGTCACGGTTACCAGGACCGCTTCAGGGATTTCGGGATAGCAGCTTTGTATCTGTATGCCGGGCACTATTTCTTCATTTTCAAGCTCCAGCACCTTTTTTGAATCCATCCTGATTACGAACTCGTTGAAAAACGGGGCGCTGAATACCGGGTCGTAACCTTTCCTGGCAAGGATGTCGGCCAGAAGCCTGGCCCCCCTGGCGCTTTGAATCGCGACAGTCCTGAGCCCGGCCGGTCCCACGGCTGACAGGTACATGGCTGCCCGTGTCGCGCACAGGGCCTGATTGCTGCAAATGTTCGACGTGGCCTTTTCCCTGCGTATATGCTGCTCGCGGGTTGACAGCGTAAGGCAGAATGCGGGGTTCCCCCTGGCATCCTGAGTAAGTCCCACGATTCTTCCGGGCATGCGCCGGACATTGTCCTTTCTTGCACATAAGAATCCCAGCATCGGCCCTCCGCCGCTTGTGGGATTGCCGAAAGACTGGGCGTCTCCCGCTACAACATCACAGCCCCAAACGCCCGGTTTTTTCAAAAGGCCGAGCGAGACGGCATCTCCGGTGACGATGCCCCAGAAAGCCGTATTTCCTGCAAGCGGTGAAACCTTGTCCATCGGTTCTATTATGCCGAAGAAATTGGGATTCTGCAGGAAAAAGGCCGAATCGCTTCCCGACATGCCCTTCAGGGCCGGAAGGTCAACCTGCCCCGACCCGGCATCGAACGGGACCTCTTCGATTTTAATTTCGAAGTTAGCCATGTATGTTTTCAGCACGGCACGGTATGCGGGGTTCATGGACCTTGTGACCAGTACGCGCTTAATCTCTTTTGCCCTGAGGGCCATCAGTACGGCCTCGGCCAGGGCCGTTGCGCCATCGTACATGGAGGCGTTCGCCACATCCATGCCTGTGAGGCCGGCCATCATGCTCTGGTATTCAAAGATCGTCTGAAGGGTGCCCTGGCTGATTTCCGGCTGATAGGGCGTATAGGCGGTATATACTTCCTGGCGTGAAGCCAGCATGTCGACAACGGCAGGGATGTGATGGCGGTATATGCCGCCTCCGGCAAACAAGACCCTTGCGTAATTTCCCTGCGGTATCCTTTTTATCGTTTCCTCATCCAGAGGGCCCGGTATTTTCAGCCTCTGCTTGAGACGGAGTTCCTGGGGGATCGCGGCAAAAAGTTCATCCTCATCGCTGATGCCTATCGTCTTAAGTATCAGGTCTCTTTCTTCAACACTGTGCGGTACGAAAGACATTACTTGGCCTCTGACGTTACGTATTCCCCGTATGCCGCCGCATCCATGAGGGTCTCGACCTGGGCGGGGCTGTCCATCGCAATAACCGCCATCCAGGCCTCCCCATAACAGTCTTTGTTAACGAGTTCGGGCGTATCGAGCAGCGACGTATTTATCTCGACTATCTCCCCGGAAACCGGGGCATATATTTCAGAAACGGCCTTCACCGACTCTATGGTCCCCATAGTGTCGCCGCTCTTCAGTTTCGTGCCGGCAGCCTTGATCTCGACAAAGACAATATCCCCAAGCTCCTTCTGGGCATAGTCCGTTATGCCGACCTTCATCCTGCCGTTTTCGCATTTTCCCCATTCATGGTCTTTTGTGTATTTGAGCTCACCCGGAATATTCATGCCATTCCCCCTGACAATTATTTATTTTGTTAGATTCGTTTTCACGAAAGGCGGTTTTTTAACCCTGGCCCTAAGCTTCTTGTCCCTGATAACCACATAAACCGCATCCCCGTCTTTTATGGATGCATCCATGTATGCAAGCGCAATACCGGTATCCAGCATGGGCGAAATGCTGCCGGAGGTAATGCTGCCGGATGCGCCTTCCGCCTCGCAGGCATACCCGTGCCTCGGGATGCCTTTCTCTTCCATTACCAGGCCTATAAGCCTTTTCTTTAAACCCCCGGCCAGCTGTTTTTCAAGCACCGCCCTGCCGATGAACGCGGGCTTGTTCATATCAACGGCAAATTTGAGGCCGGCTTCGATCGGGGTTGTAGTCTCATCAAGGTCGTTGCCGTGAAGGGGATAGCCCATTTCAAGCCTGAGCGTATCCCTGGCCCCGAGTCCGCAGGGTGTGGCACCCGCCGTAACAAGCGCCGACCACAGAGCGGGTGAATGTACGGCATCCATGAATATTTCAACACCGTCCGAGCCTGTGTATCCTGTCCGGGAAATCATAACCTCGCCGAAGGGAGTGTCTGAAGTCACGAAATAAAACCTTTTCAAAGCCCCATAATCAAACTTTATGACCCTGCCCAGAATTTCTCCTGCAAGGGGCCCCTGAAGGGCAATCATTGCCGTTACCGGGCTCCTGTCATCAATATTCACGCCATCCGGTTTATGCGCCCGGAGCCAGGCGAGGTCCTTGTCGATATTCGATGCATTGACGCACAGCATGTATTTTTTGTTCGGCTCCGTGCAGTAGACTATTATGTCATCTATTATCCCTGCTTCCTCATTAAGGAAAAAGGTGTACTTCACCTTGCCTTTTTCCAGGACGGCTACATCAACCGTGACAATCCTGTTGAGGAATTCCGGACAGCCGGGCCCGCTAACCCATATCTCGCCCATGTGGCTTGCATCGAAAATGCCTGCCGCGTTGCGGGTCGCCATATGTTCTTCCTTGATGCCCGTGTACCATACCGGCATGTCCCATCCATGGAAATCAACCACACGGGCACCGAGTCTTACATGGTCATCATAAAGCGCCGTGCGCATTATCTGGCCTCCTCGTGTGCGTTTGCAGCCGCAACAGTGTTTTCCAGCAGCATCGCAACCGTCATAAGTCCGACTCCTCCCGGAACAGGCGTAATCAGGCTTGCCCTTTTTACCGCTTCCGCAAATTCCACATCACCCTTAAGTCCCGCTTCGGTCCTGTTCATACCCACATCGATCACCACGGCGCCCTCTTTGATCCATGATCCCCTGATTATTTCCGCCTTGCCGATTGCAGCCACCAGCACATCGGCAGAGCCTACCTTCTTGTCGAGGTCCCTGGTTCTTGAATGGCAGATGGTGACCGTTGCATGCTCAGCCATCAGCAATATCGCCTGCGGCTTGCCAACCATATTGCTGCGCCCTACGACCACGGCGTCTTTCCCTTTGAGCTCAACTCCGGATTCTTTCAGCATATACATGACGCCTGCCGGCGTGCATGAAACGAGCGTAGGCTCGCCCGTTAGGAGCCTGCCCAGATTACAGGGATGGAGACCATCGACATCCTTTGCCGGGTCTATTGCAAGCAGGATCTCCTGTGGATTGAGCCCTTTGGGAAGGGGAAGCTGGACCAGGATGCCGTCAACTTCCCTGTCCGCATTAAGCTTTCTGACAAGATCAAGAATTTCCTGCTGCGAAGTTTTTTCGTCAAGGTGGTATGAAAATGACCTGATGCCCGCCTTTTCACAGGCAAGATTCTTGTTCCTGACATAAATGGCTGACGCCGGGTCTTCGCCGATAAGAACGACTGCCAGACCGGGCGGCCTTGAGTATTTTTCTGTAAATTCAGCCGCCTTTACTGCAACCTCAGCCCTTTTCTTCTCTGACAAGGCCTTCCCGTTAATTATATTGGACAAAATAAAACCTCCACTCAAAGTTATTTGTAGACCAGTTTCACATTAATCGGACGGGCGCTGAGCGAATTGGAAAGGGGGAGAATCAATTCGCTGTCAACTCCTATCCAGCTGTAGTCCGGTTTTACCATCCTGAGCTTTCCGTCGGCAGGCGGCACGCCCCATTCTGTATGCTTATATGTTACAAAAAGAATCACATCATAGAATTTTTCACTTTCGCCTAGGACATATGACTTTTTAAACGTTTCAGTATTGATCCTGTTGGTCTCTCTGATCTGCGAGGCATATTCCTTTTCGAGCTGAATGATTGCATACCTGGCAACGCCTTTTTCCGAATAGCGGGTGAGTGTTCGGGATTCCTCGCTGGCGACATATACGGTCGAAAGGCCGGGCAGTGATTTCAGGTATTGCGAGGCAATGAGCGCAGCCGTCCGCCTGCCGCCCACGGACTGGTGGTGGCAGCCATAGTATTCAAATAGTTTCTGTTCCAGCATTTCGGCGTAGCGCTCACCCTGTTCATAGAGGCTCTTTGAAACAAATCTCAGCTCCTTTGAAAGGCTTTCAGCCGCTTCCGCAATAGGCCAGTCTATCTTGACATGAAAATGCGTCAGCGCATAACTGTTGTGCTTCCTGTAGCGTTCATCCCGCTGGATCAGAAGACCGTAATCGACATCAAGGAGGTTTTCAAGCAGTTCAAAAAAAGTCTCTTTTTCAAAAAATTTGATCCCTGACGAGAATGACCTTCTCAGGTTCACAGTAGGCACCATCGAAATGGTGTCCTTTCGTATCCTGTTGTCGTCATTGAACCTTATGTACTTCATGTGCTGGGCATCAATGGATTCCTCACAGAACATTATGAGAAAAGGTCTTATCACCGATGATTCCGCCAGAAACTCCTTTTTCTTGGGCCTCATGTCTCCGGGATCGACATAGGGGTAGACCAGGCACATTTTGTCTCGGCAGACCCTGTATGGATTCTCGAGCGCAATCGCCCTTAACTTCCTTTCGAGTTCGTCCCTGAGAAATACATAGATGGAACGTCTGACCGTTTCAATGTGACTCAACTCAAACCTGGATTTTTTCATTTAACCCCCTGAAGCTTGAGATGGAATCAAAGTGGGCCGAAGCAGTCCGTAAGCCGGGTTCTGTTTCCGCCGGCGGTTACCCGACAGCGGACAGTGACCATTCGTCTAGGACGCCGGTTACCCGGCGCCTCGAGCAACCTACCCGGGGACGGAACGGGCAGTTCCATGTGTCCCTCTATTGGTTTTGCTCCGGGTGGGGTTTACCTGGCTTCCCCGGTCACCCGGGGAACCGGTGAGCTCTTACCTCGCCGTTTCACCCTTACCCGCCATATAGACGGGCGGTTTGTTTTCTGTGGCACTTTCCCTGGGGTTACCCCCGGTCGCCGTTAACGACCACCCTTGCCCTGCGGAGCCCGGACTTTCCTCCCGCGCTTTTGCGCCGGCGGTCACCTGTCCTGCTTCGACCCGGTAATATTTGCATACCGTAAGGGGCTATGAGTTTCAAGAAGGATTATGGATGCACAGGCATAGGTATCGGGCAAAGGATAACCCGCCTGTTTTATTTATCCAGCCTTGTGACCGACGGGTGCTTTAGACTCGACCATTCATGGCACAGATCGGCAAGCCAGCGCTCAATTTCCGATTCTTTCGTGGCTGGCGGGATCATGATATCCGCTGCAGGCCGTTTTTTTCCGTCCGGCCCTACATAAAAGACCGACCACTTTTCATCCTGCCTGACAACAAGAACCTCCCTGCCAAAAACATTCAGCCTTAAGCTTTTCATAATTTTGTATGAGACAGAGCGTTACCCGGACATTTATTCCTGGGGATATTTGATCCTCCCTTGCTGTAATGCGGCTGCATATAAGACGATGCCTGAGTCAGTCGGCCTGTTCCGGGACAGCCTTTTTTCCCTTGCCCTTGACTTTTGTTACCACAACCGTTAATTCGAAATCTTCCGGGACATCGCCGTTTTTCTCCCAGGGCCTTCTATATTCAAGATTAATGTCCGTTCGGCCCGCACCTATTGCCTTGAAGGCAAACGAAGCGATCCCGCCGGCTCCCACCCTGTCTGTCTTTTCAGGCTGATAGCTGCCTTTGCCGTCCTGTCTGATCACATCATCATCGTAACCCTCTTTTACTTCCCACTGGTACCCGGTGGTGTAGTTGCCGGGCAGTTTTATTACAAGCTTGTCTCCTATGCTCAGGCTGACCAGCTTTTCATCATCCTTATCGGTTACCGTCCTCTGGGCTGCCGCCAGAGGCGATGAAAACAAGAATATTGCCAGGACAACAATCATACTTGATAATACCTTCATCCTAAACCTCCTTTACCCCTTCCAGAGCATATAAAAGGCGAATGCAGCAACTACCAGACCGTGAGTTATATTACCTGCTTTTATCATTTCCAGCACCTTTTCGGAATTTATAAGTTCAAGCTTGATGGACTCGGTTGGGTCAAAATCCTGCCGGCTTTTCAAATATGCATTCCTTGCCAGAAAGGTATGGCAGCGGTTTGTCTGTATTGCCGGGTTTGGTTCGACCGTGCCCAAATGGATCATTTCATCTGAAAAATACCCTGTTTCCTCTTCCATTTCCCTTAATGCCGCAACCGACGCGCTGTTATCGTCATTTTCAACCAGTCCGCCCGGTATCTCAAGTGTCACCGAGTCCGAGCCGTGCCTGAACTGTTTTATCATGACTATGTTATTATCAGCCGTGAGCGGTATAACATTAACCCAGTCGCTGAACTCGAGGACGGTAAAGTCTTTTTTAATATTATTCGGAATAAAGTGGTACGCGTCCTCCCTCAGGCGAAGTATCCTGTTCCGGTAGATCTCCCGGGAGCCCAGTTTAATCCACTCTGATTTCATGCTCAGTTTCTTACGGAGACGGTAACCTGGAATGCCATGATATCGTGATGATAAGCCCCCTCGACTTTGTTGTACCTTAAAAGAAGGCTGGTAGTCCCGCTTCCCGTAGCCCTGAATCTGGTAACGGCCGTTCCATTGGAGGGTATGGCCATGGGACCGCTTAAGAGCTGCAGGATATCGTCGTCATACCTGCCGACTGTCCAGTCGTAGCCGTCATCGGGATCGTCGTTGAGAACAACGGTCAGGGTATCCCCGGTATTAAGTTCGACGGTTATCCAGTCGTCGCTGTCAGTAATCGTCCTGTCGGCCGCGGCTGCAGCCCCTGTATAAAAAACGAATGCGGCAATCAGTAGGCAAAAGCCTGTTTTATTCATGTCTGGGCTCCTTTTATGTATTGGCTGTTACAGGATATTTCGACATAAAATACAGAAGGCTTTAGTCAAATAATGGGTCAGGGGATACGGGCGGACATGATGCCCGCCCCGGATTTGCTTTTATATTCCTGCGCTGTTGATGAAGCAGAATGAACTGCCCGACGAACCTCCGTCCGATGAAGCCTCTTCGGTGCTGACGGTCTTCACATCATCTCCCATGTCACCGTTGTCAGGGACCTCTTTGGACATAAGATATTCATTCGCAGCCTGGCTGGCGTTCCACTGGTTGCTGTAGCCCGAAAGGTACTTCCCTTTGGAGCCGATCCATTTCCAGGTTACACCCTCGTTATCGGAATTAACCATATCGAATTCAATATTGGCGGGATGCCCTGCATCTATCAGGAATGTGCTGTCCGAGGGCCTGAGGACCGGCACGAAATGGGGGAAATCACTCCCTAAGATACTGAGGCGTATCCTGTGGCCTTTCTTGAATACGTTGCAAGTGGGCCATAGCTCTATAACGTAAGGATACAAAGTATTTTCCTCAATCGCCTGAGGATGGATGTCGGGATAGGAATAGAAGGGATCGAACGCCTTGTAAGACGGATCCAGTTCCTTGCTGTTGCCGGGGTCATACGGTCTGTGGGATGATGCAAGCCATCCGGAGGTCAGGTTTCTCGCCCGCCCGTCTTCGAAGACATCATGGAGTTCAGCCACCCACTGGACATCCTTGCGGCTCATCATGTTGTACAGGAGGTTTGGCTGTTCTATATTGAAATAGTTCTTCATTAAATCAAGGATACTCTCCCAGTCATTCGCTCCCAGGGTGTCGAAAGTTGTGCTGGCCCAGAAGGAGAGCTTTATGGGCCCGGTAATCTCAACATCCCTGTCCAGAGGCTCCGTAGTAAAAGTGAGCACCCCCTTTTCATTATCACGGGCATCCTCCCAGGGCGCATCGTCTCCGGCCCCTTCCTTTCCGGCTATGGCGCGCGCAAAGATGTTCATCATGTCAGGGAAACCGATATAGAACCTTACCATTGAGCGGGAAAGCCCGCCATGAAGAGATGTCGGCCTGTGCTTGAGCACCGGCGAATTACCTCTGCCAGTGTAGTCGAGCGAATCCGTCTGCCACGTGAGGCTGTAATTGTTCCCGGAGTTTGAGAACAGCCCGGTCGTGAAGGAGTCCCCGCTGATTCCCGATGCCTTTTTGCCGGAAAGCCAGAGTTTCTGCTTCTCTTTTCCTACCCTTGATGCCGGGAGAGGCCAGGCCTTTTCAGCCCTCCACCTGTTTTCGCCCATTACGTAAAGAAGCACCGGAAACCGCTTCATAAACGAATCAACTTTGCCCTTGATCTTCCAGTCAAACCAGCGGGCGGCAACCGCCTGCGTCTTGTACAGGTCAGGCAGCCCGAGGCCCATACTCCCGTCAAGGTGATACCAGGGGCCCATCACCAGCGCCTTGTCACCCTCGCCATGCTCCTTGAGCCCGTATTCGTAATGATTAAGCGTGCCCTTTGTGAATATGCAGAACCAGCCGCCCAGCATGAATACCGGCAGCTTGCCGGGAATGACGCGCTCGCCTTCCGGTATTTTAGCGCCTGCGGGATAAACCGGATACTTGCCGCCACCGAAATCCTGTCCGTAATATACCCACCCGCCTTCAGGTTTCACAGGCCAGTACTGCATGCTTGAGCGGGGATTTATAAAGTCGCCGTCATATTCCAGCATAGGATTCATCGCCAGTTCGATATGGTTGTTAATATTGATAACATGGTCTTTCCATGCGCCCGCGGCTTCAGCAATCTCATCTTTTGTCGGGATAAACCCGTTTTCCCCGAGAACATTAAGAGGCGGCAGTATTGCAAGTATGTCGGTAAGCGGCAGCCAGAGCCCGAGCATGAACCAGATGTCGAGGTTCCCGTTCTGCATGAGAGTTTCCTTGTATGGATCGCTCTGGGGGACATACGTGAAAAGCGCCTTCAAATGTTTGGGCACTCCGTTTTCGTCCCTAAGGCACAGGCCCGCGGTATTCAACTGCGTGATCGCCATATAGGAGGCCCCGATCATGCCGGATGTACCGTCGGACCACGGCTGTCCGGATTCAATCCCGCCGTCCGCTTTATCCCCGGGCAGCCAGTGATCAACGATGTATGCGACATCATACTGTTCTTCGAATGTGAATGTGTCCCACTGTCCTCCTGCTGATCCTGAACCTCTGAGGTCGATCCCCAGGACATTATAGCCGTGCTTCACCAAAGGTATGCCCCAGGGTATTATGCAGAATTCGCGCCTGTAGCATGTTGCCACGATGATGGTGGGCCGTCTGGTCATACGGCCCGCAGATGCGTCGGCAGGGTCGTCTTTCGGCCTCACCAGTGTGCCCCAGAGCGTAACACCGCTCAACTTTCCGGACACATCCCCGATCTGTTCTACCGGGTTTTCATTCTTATCCCTTCTGTACTGGTCAGGGATATCGATCCTGACATTCAAATCTATCACACTATCCGCCGAGCCCGTTGTCTTAAGTTCGGAATCAAGCCTGCTCTGGGCGGAGCTGCCCAGAATGCCGTCTGCATTGAGCATGGATGGAAAACAGAAAATTGCGCTAATACAAAGAGCCATAACAAATTTGTTGAACATTTTGCCTCCGATGATTATTGCAATATTAAATTTTTAAAAGTTTCAAATATCAGACTCATTAATATAATATTGTCTTATAATGCACAGGCAAGTGCAATATTAAATATTTTTGCTCAGAAATCGATATATTGTATCGACAAGCGGATGATAAAGCTTTTTGAAACTCAGGTAAAAAGCTGAGCGGCGGCAGGAAAAAGGAGATGCGGGATGATAAAGGTCACATGCCTTGGGGCGGCCGGTACTGTAACAGGTTCGAACTATCTTATTGAGGTGGGCGATAAAAGCAAATACCTCGTGGATTGCGGGATGTTCCAGGGCGGCGTGGACATGGAACTCCGGAACTGGCTTGCCTGGGATTTTGACCCGCGCGAAATTGGTGCCCTCCTACTGACGCATGCACATATTGACCACAGCGGAAGGATTCCCAGGCTGGTTAAAAACGGATTTAGGGGAAAGATAATTGCAACGCCGGCAACAGCAGACCTCTGTGAAGTGATGCTGCTGGACTCCGCCCATGTCCAGGAAATGGATGTCGAGTGGCAGAACAGGAAAAACGACCGAAAAGGGAAAAAGCCTGTCGAACCTCTTTATTCAATAGAAGACGCGCAAGCCTGCTTTAAATATTTCGAACCCGTTCAGCGTGAAAATATTATCCAGCTTGACGATTCAATCCGGTTCAGATTCAGGAATGCAGGCCATATCCTGGGATCGTGCATTATCGAAATGTGGATAAAAGATGACGGCAAGGAGCTAAAGATAGTTTTTTCGGGTGATATCGGACAGAAAAACCAGCTCATCATGTGTGAACCTCAGGAGCTTTTCAGTGCGGATTATCTCTTTGTCGAATCGACCTACGGCAACCGTCTGCACCGTTCAATAGCCGCCAGCAAGGAGGAACTGCTTGAGGCCGTCAAGTATGCATACGGCAATGGAGAGAAGGTCATAATACCTGCCTTTGCCGTTGAACGGACGCAGGAGATCCTGTACATACTCTCCGAGCTGAACCGGGCCGGCAGTCTGCCTGACATCCCGGTTTTTCTCGACAGTCCGCTGGCCATAAAAGCAACCAATATATTCAGAAAATATAAAAAGGAATATGATGAAGATGCGCTTGCTATAGTCAACAGGGGCATCGATCCCATAGATATGCCAAACCTCAAATTCACCAATGACATGAAGGAATCAATGGCGATAAACACTATGAAGGGTCCGGCCATTGTAATTGCCGGCAACGGCATGTGCACGGCGGGCCGCATAAAGCATCATCTCAAGCACAATCTCTGGAAGCCGGGAGCAAGCATCGTCATCGCAGGTTTCCAGGCTCAGGGCACAACCGGGAGAATGCTCGTGGAAGGCAGGCGCTCGGTCAGGGTATTAAGGGAAAACATATCGGTAAGGGCGCGCATATTTACAATCAACGGCTTTTCAAGCCATGCAGACCAGAAAGGCCTCCTGGAATGGGTTGGACATTTCAAGCCGTCGGCGCCCGAGGTTTTTGTAATCCACGGCGAACCTGTTGCAAGCGAAACCCTGGCGAATCTTATCAGGGAGGAATTGAAGCTCAATGCTCAGGTGCCCCAGTGGAGGGAAAAACTGATCTTTTCAGCAGGAAGACAGGCCAGCGAGGTCATGCCCGCGCCGGCCCCTTCGGCTGCCGACATTGCTCCGGTGATGATGAAAGCGATAAGCAGCGTCGAGGCAGAGCTGGCCCGGCTGAAGTCCGTTGCTGCAGACGGCACCGCAGCAGGCCGTATTTCGCCCGAAGACATAGACAAGCTCAAGGCTATCCGTGAAGACATGGAGGCAATTCTGGCCGGGTAAATTTATCCAGTTTTGCTTTGTCTCACTCTCCGACATCCGGGGACAAATCCTTTTTCATGTTCACTGAAAAAAGATAGTCCATACCTGTGACATACACACTTTTATGGATATGCTTCTGATGCTGGTACCTCAAGGACCTTTTCTTTTCAGGACGGACATGAAAGCTTTGTTATATCACAGTTATCTGGGTTTTCATTGTGCATCAAATGCTTTCCGGTCTATTCAGTCCCCCATAAACAGTTTATTCTAAAGACTTTGTGAAGCAATCAACGGTTATCACTTCAACACATTTTTCATATAACGGAATGACATGACTAATGATTTACCATAATTATGCCGATATTATACATTATGTATGGCAATTTATCGGAGCAGAAAGACTGATACTCTGGAGGAGCCGTGAATAAAGTGGTAGTACGCCTAATAAACGGTCATATGATCAAGGGCATGACATCAGACTTTTTTCCCGGTAAAGACACTTTCCATGTGAACGCAACGAACGCCCCAAATGTGGCGACTCCTGTCGAAATCCGTACGAAGGACGTGAAAGCGGTGTTCTTTGTGAAGGACCTCGCGGGCAACCCGCAGCACGTCAAACGGAACGAGTTCGACCCTGCAAAACCTCCGGTCGGGCGCCGGATCAGGGTGGTGTTCAAGGACGGCGAAGTGCTTGTGGGAACTACAACGGGCTACCAGCCGGGTCGCCCAGGTTTCTTCATCGTCCCGGCGGATTCAGGTTCAAACAATGAGCGCTGCTATGTAGTGACAGAGGCTACCCAGGAGATCAGTTTTATATAACCCGGATAGCATTAAATAAGCCAAATGTACATTCCTCCGAATTGAGGCGTAATCCCGGCGATCCCGCTTATTTCCGAGACAGAAAAACCCACTTGCCCGGCATTGCCTTGAATTTTTTGAAATCGCCATCGAATCCAAGACTGGTTATGCCTTCGGGTACGGTATTAAGGGCATCATGGATATTGCCGTTTGCGTCGGTAATACTGATATCGCCCTTATATTCAGCCGGAATGCCTATTACTGCGCTTGTTCCCGAAGGCGATGAAAGCGAGAGCCTGAAGCTTTTATCATCCTTTTCCAGACCTACTTCTATTGCCCCTCTGACTGAAGGGACAGTGCATGAAATCCTGCCGAGGCTGCCCATCTGTGGCATTACTTCGTATTCAGAATAGCCCGGTTTGGTCGGCCTGATACCGGCGGCATACATCGAAAGCAGGGTAAGCGACCCTCCGCTCCATGCATGATTTATCGTACCGCCTCCATATTCAGTATTATCTATCTCCCAGCCTTCCCAGAGTGTGGAATAGGTCGCATCGACCATTTCACCGAAACGCTTCTTCATCCTGGCAAGTGCATCCCTGTCATATCCCATTATGAAAAGAGCCTCGTCAACATGCTTTTCCAGACACGGGCTAGCGTGGTATTCATTCAAAAGTACTTCCCTGATAGCAGGATAAATAGGCTTATCCGCAAGGCCGGCACAGACTGCCAGTGCGTTTCCCCTGTCGTCGGTCTCGCCCCTGTAGCCGGGCGAACGGTAAGCATTCCCGCGCCAGAAATTATCGTTGAAGCTCTTCTGAATCATGCGCATTTTTTCACCGAGAACCCTCGCATCATCCGGTTTATCAGAAACAAGCGCCATCTGTTCCAGGCCTTTAATCGCCAGATAATACCAGCAGTTGGTCAGCAGTTTTATGTCGATTTCCCGCCCCCAGTCACCCCAGTTCCAGCCGCCCTTCCTGATTGACACGACACCCTTTTCATCCATCTTCCATCTCTCAAGGTATCGTTTCGCCGCCGGATAGACGGCCTTTATTGTTCCTGAATCGCCCGTGTTCAAATAGTAGGTGTAAAAGCCGTACCAGCCTATGCTGGCCAGCATCTGCAGCGGCAGCTCGATATTCCAGTTGCCAGAAGGAACAGGCGAATAGAGCGTTCCGTCGTTCTTCTGCCATGAGGCAAGTTCGAGCATGGCCTTTTTTGCAAGCAGATGGCTTCTGGGATCAAGCGCATAAAAGGACTCTCCTATCTCGAGTGCCGCATCCCACCACCATTGTGCGCGTTCCCTGTCTGGACAGTCCATATAGCTGTCGCGCATGGTTATATAAAGCGTGCGTTGCGCCTTTTGCCAGAGCCTGTTGTAGAAGGGTTCATTCGAAATGAACGTGCCGGTAAAGTCAGCATCATAGCCTGTTTCACGGTATTTGAGCGATAGAATCTCAACGCCTGTGGGAAATGTGTATATAACCTTGTGTCCGTTCATCCAGATAGGCGCCTCATAAGCTTGATTGCCTTCCTTCGTGATATAACACGAACGGATGCCGTATTCGCCTCCCCCCCGGTAGTCATCTGTCCGCATGTCCACAAGCAGCCCATCAGGGGCTTTGATTGTGAAGGATGGCTGAATCTGTGAATTATAAGGCAGGCTGCATATGACGGAGTCTCCGTCACTCGTGAATGGACAATCAACGCCTGGAGCATAATCCTTAATTCCATAATCCCTGAAAAAGGGTATCGGCCTCGGAACAAGGTTGTTCCACGGCGAAACAGGAGGTTTTCCTGCATCGAGGGCTTTTGACCAGCCTGAATCATCATATCCGGAACCCTCCCACCCGGCGATGTCTTTTCTTGCATCAAAAAGAACGTTTGCTTCGGCAAGCCTGAAATTGGGCAGAGGTTCACCGATACCAGAAAATGCCGGGTGGACTTTCACCTTCCAGGATAAATCCGAAAAGAGTTCCAGCCCCTCAGCCTTACAGTCGAATATAAGACCTGCTCTCCCGCTGTTTTTGTGTGAAGATGCGTCTCTGCCGAAATGCCACACCAGTATTGCCACAGTGTTGGCCCCTTTTGCCAGGTATGGGGCTATATCAATTGTATCATAGTAGGTATCAAACGGGTTGGGCCCACGCTTGAGCCCTCCTTCTGCAACAACAGACCTGCCGTTCATCCAGAGCCTGTATTTGCTGTCAGCGGCAATTCTTACTTCAGCCATAACAGGGACCTGCCTGATGTCAAAATTCTTTCTGAAACAGATCCAAGTATTCTGCGGGGTTTTGTTTCCGGAAAAAATATTTTTTACCGTGCGGCTTTCAGGAGAGGTTATCCAATGGGCCTTCCAGTCTGAATGTTCTCTATGTGCGACAGCTGGCCACCTGGAATTTTCTTCGCGCATGGAAGATACAGTCATCATTATGAAAAAGCCGGCAGAGACAAGTGCAACCGATGCAACAATGATCCCGGGCTGCCGGAACCCTGCATTTCCGGTATCGATAAAGAAAAGACACACCGCTGTACAGAAAATGCTGAAGGCGGCCATGATTACGGATAACCGTTTAAGTGAAACAATACTGAACAGTGAAAGTCTTATCTGATAAAGAAGAAACGCCAGAACTGCGGCCCAGATTATTAATGCGGCAGTAGAAAATACCGGAAAACCATTTGCCTGCGGGTTCGAAATGTCCCTTAGAAAAGTTGCTGTAAAACCACACGATATCAAACCGGTTAATGCTGTGACAATAGCCACCCATGGGAATTGCAGTCCTGTTGCCTGGGAAATGAATTTGTCGATATCAACCCAAAGCGGTCTGATCAGGACAATCATCAAAATAAAAGCGGCAAGAAAGAATCCGGCAATTCCGGGAATGGAATTATATAACATTTTTTTTAATCCTCCCTCTCCTGCCGCCGGTACAAAAAAAGGATTCTTTATCAATTGATGCAGGCAGGACAGGATGATTCTATATTACTTCCCTTGCAAGAGGCAGCCGTCTCAGAACGGCAGTAAACGCAAATGTAACTATTGTCGCAATGACGGACACGCAGGCAAATTTCACAAGCGGCCCTGCCTGGACTCCCGCAAACATGTACTGGAAAATTATCAGTATCGGCACATGGAAAAGATAAACGCCATAGGTGCAAAGCCCCATCTCAACGGTTAACCTGTTTGAGCCGCCAAATTTTTCCCTGAACAGGATGCAGAATCCTATGCAAAAGCCTGTGCAGAGAAACGTTTCCCATAATACGTATATTTCATATGGAAAGACCCTGAACCAGGCCAGGAAACTGTAAAGAAGGGACAAACCGAAACCTATGCCCAGCCAGGTAAAACCGGACTTTGCCGGGAACCGGTCAATCCAGTTTTTCCTGTACGCAACAACTCCCATTATGAACCAGCCAAGATCACGCGGGACATCGGCAAAGGCGACCTGAATGAATCCCAGAAAGCCTATCCACTTATCGATCGGATAAGGGATTCTGACAAGGGCAGTTATGACCATTATAATGAGAGAATATGCCACGATCTGCCAGGCTTTCGGCAGCGGGGCATTCATTTCCCGCCCGGTCGGCCCCTTTCTTATAAATCGCCAGAGTGCATAAAAACATGCATAAATGAGCAGGTGCTCAACGAACCATAGCTGTGCAAAATTCAGTTCAGGCCAGGCGGGTCCTGACCAGTCCAAGGGTTTCATCCCCAGACCGAACCAGAAGTTTTTATAGTAATCAAAAAACCCGATATACCCATAATGCCTGAAGTTCAGGAAATAGCAGTAGTGTATCACCGGTATTATCGCCAGAAAGAAAACCAGCAGCGGGATTCCGAGGCGTTTGAACCTGTCTGCCAGAAATTTTGCCGGCCCTTTTTTGTCAAATGCACCCGGCATAAAGTAGCCCGATAAAAAGAAAAAGAGGCTCATGAAAAAAGAGCGGTTAACAGTAAAGAAAATGCCAAGGATTCTGGCCCGTTCCGGTTCCTGGTATGCCCACCATCCGCCTGTCGGCCCATAGGCCTGGCCAACATGATGAACCAGGACAAGTATTATCAGGGCTATCCTTACGTTATCGATATAATGTATTCTGCCGGCATTAGGTTCCATTCTTAAAAATAAATACTTTCAAGGCGCATATTGCAAGCATAAATAGAAAAAAGGGACAAGTTCATCTCTTGTCCCTTAGAATTTTGTTGGCGTCCCCAAGGGGATTCGAACCCCTGTTGCCGGCGTGAAAGGCCAACTATAGCGCCTTTTTATCTGTTTACCCTGTTTTACTTATTGCACCCCTAGAAAGGCCATATAAGCCATTATAAAGAGTTTATCATTAACTTGACATTACTTCAAATTACTTATAAATGTCTTTTAGGTGTGGGGAATAGTGTGGGGAACAACTCAATAGGGAAGGGGTAAATATGTCGAAAATGGTAAGACACAAAACAAAATATCCCGGAGTGTTCTACATAAACGCGCAAGGTGAAACGGGCATAGAGAAGGTTTACTATATCCGTTACAGGAAGAACGGTAAGCTTGTTGAGGAAAAGGCGGGCTGGCAGAAGCAGGACGATATGACACCTGCAAGGGCAAACAGTCTCAGAGTTGAAAAACTTGAAGGGCGGCAAAGAACTAATGTAGAGCGCCGGGCAGAAGAAGAGGCAGCAAGGAGGGCAGGAGATTCAAGCTGGACGTTTAACCGCTTGTTCGGAAGATACATTAAAGAGAAATCAACTACCGATGAGAAGGAGCTCGCCGACAAGGAAATTAAAGACGACGACCTTGACAAGATCATTGCCGAAATGAGGTTCAAGAAACCCGCTCAGATTGATATATCGAGATACAGGAAGTTCATCGAGAAACCCCTTGGAGTCAAACAGCCTCATGAAATTGTCTCCCTGGACATTGACAGGATTCGCATAAAATTGAGCAAGACGCACAAACCACAGACGGTCAAGCATGTGCTTAATCTGATAACCAGGATTGCGAACTACGGTTACAAGAAAGGCCTTACTGAAGGCCTTGGCTTTTCAATCCAGAAGCCCCGTGTTGATAATGTGGTTACGGAAGACCTTTCACCGGACGAGTTGAGAAGGCTTCTGATAGCGATAGAGGCGGATCCGAACCGGACAGTAGCAAACATGATGCTCATGGCCCTGCATACAGGCATGCGGCGCGGCGAACTCTTAAAGCTAAAGTGGAATGATATAAACTTCAATACAGGCTTCATAATGATAAGGAACCCCAAGGGTGGCCGCAACGCCATGATCCCGATAAGCGAAAAGGCCGGAGAACTTTTAAGTTCCATCGAGAAAACGGAAAGCCCGTTTGTGTTCCCTGGAGATAAGGGAAATCAGCGCGCACAGATATATCATGTCGTGACAAGGATAAAACAGAGGGCGGGATTGCCCAAGAATTTCCGCCCCATGCACGGTTTAAGGCACGCCTATGCTTCGATGCTGGCTTCATCCGGTCAGGTTGATATCTACACCTTACAGAAGCTCATGACGCACAAGGATTTTAGGATGACGCAACGATATGCCCATCTGAGGGATGACGCTTTAAAGAAAGCATCCGGCATAGTGGGGGACATTATAGACAAGGCGATTTCATTAAAAAGCGCATGAACAAAAATAAGTCTTCAAGGACGCAAAATATAGATTAGAGGGAGGGGTAGAAAATGAAACAAGCGGAAAAGGCCAAAAATATTTTTAGTTTCAATGTTACAGGTGATATGTTTTTTCCGAAATACGTCAATGGAATTTCATTGCTTATTGAGCCGGTCGACAAACCAATACACAAACAGCAGGTAATATATAAAAAGGATGGGGAATATCTATTAAGGCGTTTAATGATTCAGGGTTCATCTGTTGCCTTATGGCCTATAAATGCTAAGGATAAAACAATAATTATGCTTGATCTTGATGCAATTAAGGCATCTGACTGCGAATTATACCGCATACTAAAAATAGGGATCGAACCAGATTAGAAAAATTACTTTTTAAACTTACCGTTGTAACCTATAAGGTGACATGATATTAAGCCTTTCATGATTAAGTCTTTCAAACACAAAGGGCTTGAGAAGTTTTTTATTGAGGGAAGCAAAAAAGGAATCATGCCCGATCATACTGCGAAGCTTGAACGTATTCTTGACAGACTTGATGCTTCAATGTGTCCACAGGATATGAACCTTCCGGCGTATAAGCTTCATGAATTGAAAGGCGATATGCAAGGCATGTGGTCAGTGTGGGTAAACGGCAATTGGCGGGTGACATTCAAGTTTGAAGGAAATGATGCAGTCCTGGTTGATTACCAGGACTACCATTAAGGGAGATTAAGACATGATAACAAGAAGAAAGCCTACGCATCCCGGAGTTGTATTTAGTGAGGATGTTTTAAAGCCTCTTGGCATTACTATAACTGATGCATCAAAGCATCTTGGTGTAAGCAGAAAGGCTTTGAGTGAACTGGTTAATGGTCGTGTTGCATTAAGTCCAGATATGGCTATCAGGATAGGTAAGGCAACCGATACCACTCCGGAAAGCTGGTTACAAATGCAGGGGAAGCTCGATTTGTGGACAGCGGGACAAAAGAATCACAAGATTACTATATTGAAAGCTGCATGATACGAACTTTCAGAGGTAGAATCATAACCGACAAGGCGGGCAATCCTGAGCCCGCTTTCCTCTGACAGTTTCAGGGCGCATACAGGAGGCGCAAAAATGACAGTGCCATTTTTTAACGATGATAATGATGACTTGATGCCGGACTATGATTATTGGATCAAGCAGTCTGCATGGAACTATATTCCGGGGCAATATTATTTTGCAGAGCCAGTATCATTGATGATGAACTTAGAGCCCCGGTTATTGCGTAACGTTTTTATGGGTAAGGTTGAGCGTGCTGAATATGACAAGGCTGAATCAGATGTCGAACTCAAGGTTATAACAATTCGTGGAATGAATGATTTTTGGGACACCGGAAGATCACTAGATAATGAAATCTACACGGGCATTGCACTTGGTACGCTTAAGCATGGTGTAATTGATCCCTCACCTATGATAAAGAATATGAAATACATGGCGTGTTCTCCGCTCGGGTGGAAGATAGTAAAGGAAGCACCTAAGCGGTATGTGATTGAACCGAGTGAATTTATACAATGGGCGAAAACACGAGGTTTAAGAATACCGGACCCCTTTCTTGTATTAATACCTACACCGAGAATCAACTCTAAAGAGGAAATAGGTAAAAAACCTAGCGAGAAAGAAACAAGAAAAGACTACACACCAAGAAAAGCCTTATTTGATAAATTGCTTGATGAGGAACCCAATAATCCTGATATGAAGGCTTCTGCTGCATTTGATTATATCAAAAATCGTTATAAAATATCCTCATGTTATTACGCACGCGAGACTACAAAAGAAGGTGATATTGTCATAAAAAAAGGGAATCGTGAGATAGATCGTATGACAAAAGACTATTTTCGAAGGTGTTTTAATAAACATAAAAAAGGAAGATAAACATCCTTATAATTTGCCAATGATTTCTTGATAATTTCCTGTGATCGTCTTCTAACATATTAATTATATTAAAAGATAAATATTTTATAATTATTTCTAATTTCCGTCTATTTGCCAAAAGACCATTTTCAATCCGGTATACGCTTATTAACTACAAATAAGTGGAGGTTTAAAATGTTAAATGTTCAAACTTATGTCAATGACAAAGAAGCTGCAAAAATCATCGGTCTGGCAACTCAAACTTTGAGGAACTACCGACAGTTGGGCCGGGGGCCTGCATATCATCGTATTGGCGCGTCTATTCGCTACAAAGTTGAGGATCTGGAATTGTACATGAACAAGCACCGTGTTGACCCTGAAAACCGTTGAGGATGCTATGAATCGCGAAAATGAACCCCGAGCCGATTACAGCGGCGCGGGGGGTAAATCCGAGGCAAAGCTAAATGATGAAATCGTATTATCGCACAAAATTCAGGTTGTCAAATTGTCCCCTCTTAAAGCTATCCGGGCACATTGCCTTTCCTGTTGTGTCGGGTGCGTTTCTGAGGTGAAACTCTGCCCAATCGTCAGGTGTGACCTTCACAATTATCGTTTCGGCAGAAATCCGAACCGGGCCGGGATTGGTAACAAGAAGGGTGAAAAACATGTCGATTGATATTAAAAAGCTGAAAAATTCTTTGCCCTCAATATGTGAAATATTACCTGACTTAAAGAGGAAAAATGCAAATGAGTTTGCAGGACCTTGCCCCTTCCCTTGCTGTGATGCTCATAACGACGGCTTTGTTTATTTTGTTAAGGAAGGCCGCTATCTTTGTCGAAAATGTTCGCCGAAAGGTGGCGATATTGTCGATTTTCACATGAAATTAGAAGGCCTCGACCTCAAGAGCCTGGCTGCAAAATACCTGGACCCAGAACCCGCCCCCCCTGTCAAGCAGACCGAAACGGGTCGGTATAAATACCACGATGAAAGCGGAAAAGTGCTTTATTATAAAATACGTCTCGAACCTGGCAGGGAAGGACGCACCAAGGAATTTATATTCAAACACGGCAACGCAACAGGGCGCGGCTGTGAGTCTGTCCTCTATAACTTGCCGGGCGTCAATAAAGCTGAAATTGTTTACATTGTTGAAGGTGAAAAAAAAGCCGATCTTTTAAACTCCTGGGATTTATGCAGCACTTCGCTTGATTCAGGCTCTAACAGTAAATTGAGTGAAAGCATGATAGAGCACTTGTCCGGCAAGAACATCATTATTCTCCCAGACAATGACACAGCGGGCCGCATTTATCGGGACATGCTCACATCTGGACTCCAGTGCAAGGTGGCTTCTCTAAAGGTTATAGACCTGCCGGGACTTTCTGAAAAGGGAGACATCATAGATTGGAAAGATGCCGGAAACGGCAAAGCCGAACTTCTGGCACTTGTTGAGGCCGCGCCTGGCTGGGAACCGTTGCTGTCATGTGAACCCGCACCGCTCAAAGATTGGGAACTTGCCCGGCATTTATTCCCTCGTATTAGCTTCCCATTCAAAATCTTGCCGAAATCCATCGGCAGAAGCCTTCAACAACTGGCCCGGTCTCATGCAACCACCCCGGATGCCCTGCCGGGAGTGGCTTTTTGCATTTTGGCGTCATTACTCGGATCGACCATTACTGTTAAGGTAAAAAGCTCCTGGAGCGAACCTTTAATTTTTTGGATTGGGGACATAAGGGGTTCTGGAGCTGGCAAAACCCCAGCGGCGAGTTCACTTTGCCGTTTGTTGTATGAAACACAAAATCAGGCAAATCAAATTTATGAAAAGGCGCTCAGTGACTGGAACAAGTTTAAACCAAAGGAGAAGGCGCAGCAGGATAAGCCAGAGAGGGCGAGGGGGTATTTTGTAACGGACTTGACACTTGAAGGAATCCAAAAAGATATTTCAGAACATGGCGGTATCGTGGCGATCCTCGCTGAACTCAGCGCCTTTTTGAGTAGTCAGAATGCATATAAACCGGGCGCTGATCGTGAAGCGTGGTTGACGCTCTGGGACGGGAAGCCAGCGCGAATCGTACGTGCAGATGCTGAGAAGACCCGCCTGATCAGAAATGCAAGGATATCAATTTTCGGCGGCGTCCAACCCGAGGTTTGGCGCAGGATGTTTAGTGGGAAAAACAAGTTATATCAAGCTGACGGAACAATGTACCGCTTTTTATTAACCACTGATAGTGGCGGTCCGTTGCCTCTGCTTACTTCAGAAATCTGGACCGAAGAAAACAGGGCTATCTGGGAGTATACCCTCAAAGCTGCGATGATTTGGGCTGATTCGCGGGGTTCCGGTTCCGGTGTCTTTTTAAAATTCGACGATCCTGCGTTTGATTTCCTTAGTGATTGGAGAAACGAGCTTTTTTCTTGGTTGCGCTATCTGCCGCCCATCTTTCAAGGTTTCGTTCCGAAAATGATTTCATACGCATTAAGGCTTTCAGGAATTTTATATTGCCTGTCTCAATTTGTGCAAGGCTTAGAACCAACCGGGACTTTGGGTGTCCCTGAAGTCGCAGCAGGTATCGAGGCTGCAAAATTCTATATGTCGAACGTTGTTGATGCATGTGAGATGCTGACTACTGAAAAGCCGATCAAATCAAAGTTTGAAGCAAGCGGCCAATTAAAATATTTAATCGAAACACTTCAAAAATTACGTCCCGATGTTGATAACGGGCGTCTTGCTATCGGATATATTTACGATAAATTTCATGAAAATTGTCGTTCGGATCATAGGATTTCAACTCCGAAGGCCCTGGGACAACTCCTCAGAAGCGCCGGTTTAACGATATCCGACAGAAATTTACGCGCTAATAACCGTGAGAGCGTTCGGTGTCTCATGTGGAATGACAGAATTGAAACACTCCTTAAAGACATAAAATCAAATTCGGAAATCCCGAACACGTCTTAAGTATCCCAGAGACAAGACTACAAAGGTAAAGCGGAAATGAAGGGTCATTAAAAGATTTTTTAAACAGTGGGGAGGATTCCCCAAAGGAAAAATATGAATAAGATTTTTAAAAATCCCAGTGGTGAAGATATTAAAATATTCCGTCCCAAAAAATGTAAAACCTGTAAGTGGTGGCAATTTTGCACAGCACAACACGACGCCGATCAAGTCATTGTAACTTGTAGCGAGTTAACTTGTCGAAATTGCAAAGGCCGCCCTGCCTGTCTCACTGAATGGAGACGTTTGGTTGAAATTTATGGCATTTCCATGTCACGGGATTTGTGGAACAAAAAAAAGGATGTTCCGATACCCACGGTGGAAGGTTATCATACAGCAGGCGGCGATATTGAGATTTTCTGCCCCTATTGTCAAACGTGGCATCATCATGGTTTGCTTCGTGGTCGCGATCATGGCTCAGGATATAGAGGTGCCCATTGTAGCTGCAACTCGCCTTTCGCGCTGACGGGTTATGTCATTAAAGACATGGATTCCGCTGAAATTCCAAACAAAAAAATAAATGTTTTCATAAAGGTTTTATAAACAATCTTTAAAAGGCTCGCTTTGGTGAAAAAACCCTAACTCAACAAAGAATTTCTAATCTGGATTACAGCCCTGCCATAGAAGGGATGAACCACACACAGCCGGGCAAATATAACCGGCTGTGCCTTTTATTTCTCTCCTAACTCTTCCCAAACAAGAATGATATTTCTTATCTGTTCGGCCAAGGCTTCGGTAATTACAGATTCAGTTTGAAATATCTTTCGGAGCATTTCTAATTGATCGGCGGTTAATACAATCGGTATGCGAACCATGAAAGGTTTATCGGTATTTAAGTATTAAGATATTAATAAAATGAACCAGGCAACCGTTAACACTTATGGTCTGCTGCAAGCCCTTCAATATCCGATATCAGCACAGGGGTCGGGACATTCGGGACTTTGCTTTTTCAATGTCCCGCCTGCAAACAATCATCATTACTAGTTTTCGGGACTTCGGGACTTTGTTTTTAAGAAAACTGTTAAAAATCATTATATAATAAAAAAAAGAGTATTAATCTTTTATATATGTCCCGAAGTCCCGAGATTTTCCATAAGCCCGGCAAAGAAAAGGGCCTACGGGTCGGGACTTTGCTTTTTCAATGTCCCGAAGTCCCGAGAGTGTGACATTGTTAACAATGCCTTGTTGTTGAATAGTTCAATTACTTTTAATATAAACAGTATGTTAAATGATTAATAGGTCTAAGGCTCCATGATGCCCCTGCATAACTTGCCGGGTAGATGTTACAAACCTTTAAGACTGCTTCAAGGGCCTGCCTATGGAGCGGGTCCTGTTGCGGGTTTTTGCTTTGCGGTTTACAGTACCTCGAGGGGTCCCGCTGGAAAAGGATAAATTTCCATGTGACATACTGTTACAGAATCAATCTTAATGAGGTTTTACAGGTATTTCAACCTGAAAGTTGGGCGGTACGGAAAACGTAATATACTGATAGAAATATGTGTTAAAGAGTGAATCCCCCTTGGAGTTTTCTTCATTTCCATTTATGGGCCAACTGTGTAACTGCCTATTATGAAACTTAAAAAGTTATTCAATTCTCAGGCGAGATACTTCTTAAGAAAAAAGGGGAAATTAGGTTTGCCTGTGGGGAATAGCGTGGGGACAACATGCCTTAAAATGAAAATAGGTTAGATCAAACGGTCTAACCTATTGTTATTACTTGGCGTCCCCAAGGGGATTCGAACCCCTGTTGCCGGCGTGAAAGGCCGGTGTCCTAGGCCAGGCTAGACGATAGGGACACATCGCTCAAGTGAGCCAGGAGGGACTCGAACCCTCGACCACCGGATTAAAAGTCAGGTGCTCTACCAACTGAGCTACTGGCTCGATGAAGACTCCCTATGTCACGGTTAAAATAAAATTTCAAGTTCAAAATACCCTCTGCTTTTGAGGTAAAATACTGACTTTCTTATAGTCTTTTTATGTGTTATTTGATTTAGCATCATGTGGTGGATAATTATCCTAATACCGGTTTGCGTATGGTTCAGTTACAGCGTCCTGATATATCTTAATATCCTTTCTCTTGTTTTTGTCCTGCTCATATTACTGGGGTATTTTATTTATGAAACCAGTATGATTAAGAAATCCAAGGGAAGATCCCGTATTCCCTTTGCTGTGATGATTGAACTGATTTTAACCGTTCTAGTAAATATACTTGTTAATCTTATAAAATGAAGAAAGGGCTTCAAGCCCCTTCTTTTCCATGTTTGATTGATTTTTCAGCCAGAGGTTATTTTATTCGGGACTGTCTTCCTGAAAGTAAAAATCGTAAACTTTTGAAACCTTTATACCCTGGATCGAGAAAAAGAATTCTTCCCCCCGCTCCACACCTTTTATTTCAGCCATGCCCGATTCCTGGGCCTGGAATATCTTTGTTGTCCTGAAATCAAAAATTGGAATGGTATCGGTTGTAAATGTCCAGATGGTTCCGTCTTCTGATATTGTAGAGATTATATATTCCCCCTTTTTAAGCCATTTGCGCATGCCCTGGAACTCTACCTTCGGTCTCTCGGTCTGAATCATGTATCATATCCCCCTTTGTCCTGTCCTGTTAATAGACATATCGGACGAAAGTCGGGAAGGATTAGGCTTTATTTTTGAAAAATTCAGGTTTCAAGATCTTTGAAAAGCTTATAATCCATGCTGTCCACCAGGGCCATCCACGACGCCTCTATTATGTTGCTCGATACGCCCACCGTATTCCAGCTGCCGCTTTTATCCCCGGATTCTATCAGTACCCGGACAACGGATTCCGTACCCTGCTTTGATGAAACGACCCTGACCTTATAATCAAGAAGTTTGACTTCCTTAATCCTGGGATAGAAATTCTTGAGCGCCTTCCTGAGTGCATTGTCCAGGGCGTTGACCGGGCCGTTTCCCAAAGCGGCCGTGTGCTCGATGTTGCCATCCACTTCAATCATTATAGTCGCTTCAGAAAGAGGCTCCGTACCCTCACTGCGCTTGTCGGTAATCACCCTGAATCCCTTGAGTTTGAAATATCGTGTATGCAAGCCTATGGCTTTTTTCATCAGCAGTTCAAGGGACGCATCCGCACCTTCAAACTGAAAACCGTAATCCTCAAGTTCTTTAATGATTTTAACAATTTCCTGTGTTGCTGTTCTGTCGCTTGAAATATCAAGATTGAATTCCCTGGCCTTGAAAAGGATATTGCTTTTCCCAGATAACTCTGAAACAAGAACTTTTCTCTGGTTTCCTATCAAAAGAGGGTCGATATGCTCATAACTTTCGGGTTCATTCAATATTGCACTCACATGTATACCGCCTTTATGTGCAAATGCCGATTTTCCTACATAAGGCTGATGTTTGTTGTGGGAGAGGTTGGCGATCTCTTCAATGAAACGTGACACGTCTGTTACCAGAGCAAGATTTTCTTCGGGGATTGTCTCATATCCCATTTTCAGCGAGAGAGTGGGTATAAGCGAGCACAGGTTTGCATTTCCACACCTTTCGCCGATGCCGTTTATCGTGCCATGTACCTGTGAAGCCCCTGCGTTTACCGCTGATATGGAATTGGCTACTGCAAGGTCTCCGTCATTGTGGCAATGGATTCCAATCCCGGCTGTTATATGTTTCTTAACTTCCTGGACCACTTCAGAAATAAAAACCGGTAATGACCCTCCGTTGGTATCACAAAGTATAACCCTGTCTGCCCCTCCATCGACTGCCGCCTTCAGCGTAGCCAGGGCAAACTCCCTGTTTGCCCTGAATCCGTCAAAAAAATGCTCGGCATCAAAGAATAAAAGGGGACATCTGTTTTTTAAATAAAGAGAAGTTTCCTTGATTATTCTGAGATTCTCTTTCAAAGAGCATCTGAGACCTTTCCTTACATGAAAATCCCATGATTTGCCGAATATGGTGATACCGTCCGGGCATGAATCGGCAAGGGCTTCGATTATCAAATCATTTTCAACAATACTGCCTGGTTTACATGTGCTTCCAAAGGCCATGACCTTGGCATTTTTAATTTTAAGTTTCCTTAGCGATTTAAAAAGCCTGTCGTCTTTTGGATTTGCACCAGGCCATCCGGCTTCAATAAAATCGACACCCAACTGGTCCAGTTTCTGAACAACGGCGCACTTATCATCAAATGAAAAAGCTATATCTTCTGACTGGGCTCCGTCTCTTAGCGATGTATCGTATATCTCGATCTTACTCAACTATTCCCCCCGGTCTGTCCAGTGTGAATTCTTCGTGAAGCTCTCTTACGCCGAGCTCGATAAATTTTTCATCAATAACACACGACACCTTAATTTCAGATGTGGATATCATCTGTATGTTTATTCCCACTTTTGAAAGTGCATTGAACATGCGTGCGGCAACTCCGGCATGTGACCGCATTCCAACGCCGACAATTGAGATTTTGGCAATTGACGTGTCTCCTATTATGTCTTTTGCTTTGAGTTTTTCACCCTCTTTTTTGACGATTTCCATAGCGGTCTGGAAATCGCTTTTGGTCACCGTAAAGCTCAGGTCGGCGCACTTGCCGTCAACCGATACGTTCTGAATGATCATATCAACATTGATGTTTTTCTCAGCAAGGGCTGTAAATATCTCGGCGGCTACGCCCGGCCTGTCCGGAATCGCCAGCATGGAGATTTTCGCTTCGTTCTTGTCATAGGTTATTCCCGATACCAGTTCCCTTTCCATGTCACTGTCCTCCTTGGTTACAAGTGTGCCACCCTCGTCTGTGAAGGTACTTTTTACTATAACAGGTACGTTGTATTTTTTAGCGAATTCGACAGATCTCGTCTGCAGGACCTTTGCCCCGAGAGATGCCATTTCGAGCATTTCTTCATAAGATATCCTGTCGAGCCTTCTAGCCTTTTTGCATATGTTGGGATCGCTTGTATAAACGCCGTCAACATCAGTGTATATCTCGCAGATATCGGCCTTTAATGCAGCTGCAAGGGCAACCGCAGATGTATCAGATCCACCGCGGCCAAGTGTCGTTATATCACCATCATCTGTAATCCCCTGGAATCCGGCTACAACCGCCACTTCTCCTGCAGAAAAAACCTTTTTAAGCAGCTCGTCGGTAATTGATTCAATTCTGGCCTTTGTGTAGGCCCTGTCGGTAATGATCGGAATCTGAAATCCCAATACCGAGCGTGCAGGCACACCGAGGTCTTTTAATGCCATGGCAAGCAAAGCAATGCTTACCTGCTCGCCTGTTGAAACAATAACGTCAAGTTCTCTCGGGTCAGGCCTGGGAGATAATTCATTGGCCAGGTTAATAAGTTTGTCAGTCTGCCCCGACATGGCCGAAACAACAACCGCAACACTGTTGCCCTCCCGGTAATACTTCGCTACCTTTGAAGCCACATTCTTAATTTTTTCAACGCTTCCTACCGATGTTCCACCATACTTTTGTACAACCAGCGCCATATGTATCCTACCTCCAGTTTTCTTCTCTGATGATATTCCCGCCAAGGATTATCTTCCTTCTGTTTTGTTCCAAATATTCAATTTTAATCCTGAGAAGGTTTCCTTTGAAGTAGCCCTCCGATATATCGGCCCATTCTACCATGATGATATGAGAATTGTCCATGTACTCTTCAATACCAAGTCCGAAAATTCCTTCCGGGTCCAGCCTGTATAAATCGGCATGTACGATATCAATCCTGGCCTTATAAAGATTAATCAGCGTGAATGTCGGACTGACCACGGGTGTTAAAGGGTCCACTCCGAGACCGCTGGCAATTCCTTTAACAAACATTGTCTTTCCGGCTCCCAGGTCGCCTGTAAGAAGTATCGTTTCGCCACCCTTTAATAATACAGCGACCTTTTCCCCGACACTAAAGGTTTCCTGGGGACTCCCGGTTATTATTTCCTTAATCATCTGCTAATTTTGACTATTTGGGGAATCTTTACCAGCAGATCAGATGCAATCTGTCCTCTGGCCATTGTTTCAGAGACCATGTCTGATGCCAGGCCATGAATGTACACGCCAAGGCAGGCGGCATTAAACGGCGAAAGCCCCTGGGCAAGGTAAGCGCCGATGATACCCGACAGAACATCTCCCATCCCGCCTGATGCCATATTGTTTGACCCTGTGGGGTTTATTGCAATATCTCCATCCGGAGAAACAATGACTGTCCTGAATCCCTTTATTACGGTAACAGCGTTATATGTAGATGCACATTGTTCTGCCGCCCCGATCCTGTCACGGTTAATCGATTGGGTGTCCCATCCTATAAGCCTGGACATCTCACCCGGATGAGGGGTGAGCACGGCAGGGACTTTCAATTTCATGTGTTTTGACGCCAGAATTGAAAGTGCGTCTGCATCAATCACCATGGGTTTATCACAATTGCCGATAAGCTCACGAACAAATTCAAATGTCTGCTCCGATGTTCCTATGCCCGGACCGGCGATTACCGCATCTGATTTTTTCAGGATGTCAAAGGCCTCTTCGATCATTGAAAGTGAAAAATGAAATTCAGCCGGGTCGCCAAAAGGTCTTGTCATTGCCTCTGTCAGTTTTATTTCCATAACAGGATTCAGTCCTGCAGGGACACATAACGTCACTAGACCCGCTCCCGCCCTCAAAGCCGCCTCGCACGCAAGGCAGGCAGCTCCGGTAAAACCGGGTGATCCTGCAAAGACCGTTACCCTGCCGAAATCCCCCTTATGTGCCTCCGGACCTCTTATGGGTATATTTTCAAGGATATCCGATTTCATCAGTCTTACTTTCCATGAGTTGTCTTCAACAGCCCTGGGAATTGAAATATCGCTTACGATGAGTTCACCTGTATAAGGGACGCCGTTTGACAAAACCAGACCGACCTTGGGATAACCAAATGTCACAGTTAATGAAGCCCTGACTGAAATACCCAGAGGCAGACCCGAGTCGGCATCCAGGCCGGACGGTATGTCCACGGCAATAACCGGCATGCTGCTGTCATTGATGCATTCAATGACAGAGCGGTTAATACCTTTTACCTCTTTTGAAAGCCCGGTACCGAAAACTGCATCTATACACAGATATGTCTTCCTGCAGCCCAGTTCGCTTCTCAGCAATTCCAGGTCAGCATCGTCCAGCACAACTGTTATCGGCAAGCCCATGGCGATTATTATATCGAGGTTTACCCGCGCATGGTCCTTCACCTCCGAAGTCCTGCCTATAAGATAAACACTTACATCATAACCTGAATTCCAAAGATGCCTGGCCGCTACGAATCCGTCTCCTCCGTTGTTGCCCTTGCCCGCAATGATGATTACCCTTTCAATATCGTTGCGCGTCCATCTTTTCGCAACCTCTTCAAAAACAGACCTTCCGGCATTTTCCATAAGTACCATGGCGGGAATTCCCATTTCGATTGCCGCCTGGTCCGCGCTTCTCATCTGTGATGCAAAGAGACATTTCATATCACACCTCCAGGATTACTATGGCTATTGCATACCCTTTTTCATGGGAAATACTTGTATGCATAGCGGCTATTCTTCTTGTCTTTGCGATTGTTTCAGCAACACCTGAGAGTTTTATTTCCGGCCTGTCTATGAATTCAAGGGCAACGTCTTTAAATTTCATACCCTCGATCATACCGGTACCAAGTGCTTTGACGAAAGCCTCCTTGACGGCAAACCTGGCTCCGAAACTCCCTGACGGGTCTTTTTTATTACGGCAATATAATATCTCACTTGGCGAAAAAACCCTGTCAATAAACCTGCTCCCATATCTGTTGATAAGGTTCCGTATCCTTTCTATCTCAACTATGTCTATACCTACGCCTGCTATCATCTGCTTTTTAAAATCGAGTTGATCATCTCAATTGTCTTCTTTGCTCTTTTAACATCATGGACGCGTACAATATCGACCCCCTGAACTGCCACCCAGGAAGTCACCGCGTCGGTTCCTTCCTCCCGCTCATTAACATTGGAATCAAGAACCTTGCCGATAAATGATTTCCTTGAATGTCCAAGCATTACCGGCATTCCAAGCGATGAAAACTCCCCAATGTGTTTTTATCAGGCTTAGGTTTCCTTCAAGGTCTTTACCAAAACCAATGCCAGGGTCAACGATTATGCCTAAAGGATCTATTCCTGCTTCGAGGCATACCTTAACCCTGTCTTCGAGGTAATCATATATCTCTGCCACAACATCTCTGTAACAGGTATTATTCTGCATATCCGCAGGATTGCCCCGCATATGCATCAGCACTATTCCGGCCCCTGTTCTTTTTGCAACAGTAATCATTTTCTTATCATATGTCATCGAACTTACATCATTGATTATCGAGGCGCCTGAAGCAATTGCAGACTCGGCAACGGCAGCATTTCTCGTATCAATGCTCACCGGCACATCCGAACCCGAAACAATTCCTTTTATAACAGGCAATACCCTTTGAATTTCTGATTTTTCATCTACTGGAGATGCTCCAGGCCTTGTAGACTCACCTCCAATATCGATAATATCCGCTCCCTGGCTGATTAATTCAAGCCCACGGGCAATGGCCGTTTCAGACTCGGCATATAAGCCTCCGTCAGAGAAAGAATCCGGTGTTACATTAACAATTCCCATTATCAGCGGGCGTTTTTCCCATTCTAAAGTGCTGGAGCAGAGTCTGAGTTTTAGATTTGTTCTTTTTATATTCAGCTGTTCTTTAATAATGCCTGCTATTTCAGTCATATTCGGCTGGTTCTCAAGCTTTCCGACAAGATTTTCATAATGCCTGAGATCACCCATGACAACGCAATCAGAATAATCTACCTTCCCTGATATGACAGAATGGTGGACGGCGACATCTCCCCCGATGGAAAGCATGGCTTGTTTGATTATGTTTGCTGCAAAAAGTTTCACATCCTTAATAAGGATAACTTTATGGTAAAGCTTGGGTATAAGATAAGGGAGCGCCCCCGGGTCAATTCCACATGAAATCAGGTCTATATGATCAGGAAAAGAAAGCAGCCTTGCTTTAGGCTGCCTCTTTTCCGAGGATGCTGTCGAGTTCGACACTATCAACAACCTCCTTTTCAAGCAGCCTCTGGGCAAGTTTTTCAAGCTTGTCCCTGTTCTGGTCAATAGCATTTCTGGCCCTGTTGTATCCCTCCATAACAATGTTCTTAACTTCCGCATCAATCTTCTGGGCTGTCATTTCACTGTAATCAACCCTCTTGGAAATCTCACGTCCGAGGAACATTTCCTGCTCGACATTCCCGAGGCTTAACGGCCCGAGCGAACTCATTCCCCACTCTGTAACCATATGCCGGGCCATTTCGGTTGCACGCTCAATGTCATTGCCAGCACCTGTGGTCATGCTGTTCAGGGCAATTTCTTCAGCGGCACGACCGCCCATAAGTACCGCAATCGTGTCATGGAGATATTCTTTCTTATATGTATGTCTGTCATCGATGGGCAGCTGCTGTGTAACGCCCAGAGCCCTTCCTCTCGGTATTATACTTACCTTGTAGACAGGGTCGGCATCCGGAAGTGACCTGGCAACAAGGGCATGGCCTGCTTCATGATATGCGGTGGTCCTCTTTTCCTCTTCAGGAGATTACAAGGCTCTTTCTTTCAACACCCATTAGAACCTTGTCCTTGGCCTTTTCCAGGTCCTCCATCTCAACCTGCGTCTTCTTTTGCTTAGCCGCTAAAAGGGCCGCTTCATTAACAAGATTGGCAAGGTCGGCTCCGGAAAAGCCCGGGGTGGACTTGGCGAGAATCTTTATATCTACATTTTCAGACAAAGGTATCTTCTTGGAATGCACCAGGAGAATTCCTTCGCGCCCTTTAACATCAGGCCTTGCAACAACAACCTGCCTGTCAAATCTCCCTGGTCTCAATAATGCAGGGTCAAGCACATCAGGCCGGTTCGTCGCAGCCATGAGTATAACACCTTCATTCGATTCGAACCCGTCCATTTCAACAAGAAGCTGGTTAAGTGTCTGCTCCCTCTCGTCGTGTCCGCCGCCAAGCCCCGCACCCCTGTGCCGTCCGACTGCGTCGATTTCATCTATGAATATAATGCAGGGTGCATGCTGCTTGCCCTGGGCAAAAAGGTCACGTACCCGTGAGGCGCCGACACCTACGAACATTTCAACAAAATCCGATCCTGACATGCTGAAAAAAGGCCGGCCGGCTTCACCGGCAACTGCCTTTGCAAGAAGGGTTTTTCCTGTTCCCGGAGGCCCAAGAAGCAATACCCCCTTGGGAATTCGGCCCCCAAGTGTCGTGAATTGCTTCGGGTCTTTAAGAAAATCAATTATTTCATTAAGCTCTTCCTTAGCTTCATCAACACCTGCGACATCAGCAAAGGTTACTTTCATTTTATCCTGAGTCATGAGCCGTGCCTTGCTTCTACCAAAGCTCATTGCCTTGTTGCCACCCGTTTGCATCTGGCGCATGAAGAGAATCCAAACCCCTATCAAAAGAAGCATGGGTATCCAGGAAATAAGGACGGACATATACCACGGATCCGAGGATTTATTCTCAGCCGTAACCTTTACATTTTTGGCTAAAAGCCTGTCTACCAGCTTGGGATCGTCCGGTATGAAAGTTTCGAAAGAAACATTATCTGTAAGTTTCCCTTCAATATTCTGTCCCTGTATTTTGACTTCCTTTACTTTGCCGCTGTCCAGGATATGGATAAAATCACTGTAGGCGTACTTCGTAATCTTTGTTTTGGTCTGATTAAACAGCTGATAAAGCATTACCATTATGAGAACTATTACGATCCATAAGGCGGCTGTTTTCAGAAAGCCGCTGGCTCCTGATTTATTTTGCATTTATACCGGCTCCCCCAGAAAAATTTATATCCGATAGAGTTGCTTTTGCCATTTCCCTGTAATTTGAAGACTCGTTATCCGGCAATTTCTTGACATCCTTTTTCTCGCCGATTGCTTTTGGCTGATCTGCAGATATTTTCTTCAACAGATCAATTGCCTCATTCTTTTTTCCTGATGCATTCAGCTCTATTGCCTTTAAAAAAACAGCCTGATCCTTTATTACACCGGATGCACCCTTTTCACATTTATCCAGCGACTCCAAGGCCTTGGGTATATCTTTTAATTCCATATACGACATGGCACGTATCATCATTGCCTGATAGAAAAGAACATCCTGCGTACCCCAGCCTTCTATGAACTCATCTGCATTTTTCACGGCCTCCTTAAAATTCGATTTATCAAAGGCCAGCCCAGCAAGTCTCAGCTTTGACATCTTTCCGGCTTTAGTGTCAGCATATTTCAAGGCAACTTCGCTTATTTGCTTTAAATTGCTCCCTGCCTTTACAAGCGAACTGAGCGCCTTGTCTTCACGGGATGTTTTCCAGTAGATAAAACCGGAAATACCACCGGCAATGATAATTATAATCAATACGGCAGAGACAAATCTGAACGGGTTGTTTTTTATCCATTGAACGACAGTGCCGGTACTTGTAATAAATGAATCCTGCGTCTTTACAAGTTCTTTGCGGTCAATATTAGCCATATGCCATTTAACCTCCTCAGTTGTTCCTGTAGCTTATATTAATTATACAACACAACTGTCAATGTGGATTATCTTTAGCTGTTTAAGAATTTGATTACAAATGAAAATCCCCGGTCAAAATATAAACCGGGGATTCTTTATGACTTTCTCTGTGTCTATTTTAATGCAATATTATCAATCACATGCGGACTTATGAATATCACGAGTTCTCTCTTTGTTGTTTCTTTCCTCTTGGACTTGAAAAGCCATCCCATGACTGGAATATCCCCAAGGAACGGGACCTTTTGAACGTTATTTTTAATTTCCTCTTCAATAATTCCGCCGATTACGAGAGTCTCTCCATCCTTGACCATAACTTCGGTAGTCACTTCCCTGTTTGAGATACTCGGGTCACCCAGGGAGTTTGTAATCGCTCCAAGAGAGTCTCTGACAACTTTCACCTCCATATTAATGCTGCCGTCAAAAGCAATCCTGGGTGTAACTTCCAGCACCAGATCTATATCTTTCAGTTCGGTTGACAGCTGTCCTTCCTGGTTTCGGACAACATAAGGGTATTTTTCACCCTGTTTTATCGATGCTTTTTTGTTATCCAGTGTAATAACCTTCGGCCTTGCGATAACCTTTGTAGTACCGTCGGTCTCGCCGATATCAAGCCTTAGATCGAGATCAACCATGCTTCCGGCAAGTCTGCCGAGCTGTATTCCAATACCCGCCGCCTGATTCTGAGGGAAATTTACTGCCATCGCTGGAGTAGGAAGAACAGACGTTGTCCATGTAGGATTTTTACCGGCAACCGTCGTTGAATCAAACAGACTTGTTGCAGCACCCGTAGTCTTTCCAGTCAGACCGAAGAACGACTTGTTTGACTGCGACCTGTATGCACCGCCCCATGCTACGCCTAGAGCCTTTAAAAACGAATCGTCAGCCTGAACAACCCTGGCGGTTATTAGAACCTGCGGTGTCGGTTTATCCAGCCTTTTAATCATTGCAGAAATTGCATCTACACTTTTCTGGATGTCCTTGACGATCAGGACGTTTGTCCTAGCATCAGCAACTATAGTACCTCTATCAGTAAGAATGCCTATTTCCTTGCCTTTTAATAGGTTAATCATTTCTGTCGACTTGGAAAAATTCACCGGTATTACCGAAGTGTAAAGCGGTTCAAGCTGCTCCTCTGTCTTTTGAGAAGCAATAATTCTGTCCTGAGCTGTCTTTATCTTATCAGCCGGGGCAATCCTCACAACATTGCCAAGTTGCATCTTTGAAAGATCCTTGCTCTCAAGAATAACATCAAGTGCCTGATCCCAGGGGATATCCTTCAGTCGTATTGTGATTTGCCCTTTGACTTCATCGGAAGTAACGATATTCAACCCGCTTACATCCGCAATTATTCTCAATACATTTTGGATATCAGCATTCTGGAAATCCAGTGTTATGGGTTGCCCCTTGTATTTTGGTTTAAATGTATCGAGAGTTGTCGGTTGCTTGCTGCGAGACGATAATTCGTCAACATCTGCTTTGGAAACAGTAATGGTTTTTTCACCAGAAGCTTTTTTCTTGGGGGGTGCAGAAACGACTTTGGGAACATTTTCTCGGCTTGCTGCCTGAGTTCCTTTCATATCTGCCGGGATATCGAAATCCATAAGAATCTGGTTCTTATCCTGGGTAATGAAATATGGAGACATTTTTTTCATTGTTATTTCAAATATGACATTTTTCCCTTCCTGCTTAGGTAAGAAGTTATCGATAGGTGTAACAAAATCGGAAGTTAAAAAAGGTCTTGAAAGGTTTGCCGGTATCTTGGCCCCTTCAATTTTCAGAATTACAATCTCTCCTTTTTTAGAAACATCATAAGATGCCTTACCGTCCAGCCCTATCTGTATACGTGACTTGTTTTTAACATTCATAAAGTCAACACTTTTTACAGTTAATGCATATGAGTAAGCAGGTAAGGCTATCATGCCTATTACAAGTAGCTGTATGATTTTATTCTTCATACTACTTTTCCCCCTCTTCTTTCTTAAGCGTCAATACAACTTCTCTGGTGTTGACTTTTCCCATGTAGTCCTTGAAGTGTTGTTTTATAGTGACACCATTACTGCTTATTTTTGTTACTATACCTGAATTTTCTCCAATGTGCATGCCTTCCTTGATAATATAACCCGTATTGCTTGCATCCTGGACAAGGGCTTTCGGGTCTTTATCAAGGATAACACCTACCAGGGAAACCTGTCCAAGGGTTATATTCTGCAATATATCAGCAGTAGTCATTTTAGACCTGTCATCCAGTCTAATGATTTCATATGGCTGGAAGGGGTCTCTTACTCCCTGCACTGTATATTCTGTTTTCTGTTCCTCCACTTTAGTGGTAACAGGTTTCAGATTTTGAATTTTACTGGGTTTTGGTGTTGACAAACTACTGACCGAAGCCGCTTCCTTTTTCCCTGTGCAGCCGGAAAATATGAGAGCTGCCCCTATCAATACCGCTATCAGTATATCCTTGTTCATTGCGTGCTTACCCCTTCAATAAACTTGTATGTGGTTGCAACGCATGATGTATCCACAATGGTGGAACCACCATATCCCCTCTTAGGAGTGCCAATGGCTATATCGGATATATTTACGATTCTTGGCATTTTTGATACCTTATCAAAGAAATCCACAATATCCTTAAATGTTCCTTCAACCTTAATATCAACGGGGATTTCCGCATAAAAGTTTTTCGGTACTTCAACCCTCGGTTTGAATAATTGGAATTCAAGACCTGAAGATTTACCCAGAGAGGAAACATTTTCAAGAAGCGATGGAATCTCACTTTTATCCGGAAGCTGTTTAAGTGCAACCAGCAAGTCCATTTTGGTCTGCTCAAGCATTGCATCGTATTTTGGTTTTTCTGCAACAATTGCCTGAACTTTCATAAGTTCGCTCTTGAGCTTTGCCTGTTCGGGTTGAAGGATATTAATTTCTTCCCTGAGAGGCTTGTACAAAAAGTACCAGTACAGGCCGGCAATTATTACAATAACGGCCAGCATAATAAGCATCTTTGAAGCCGTTTTCTGATGCAGTAGAATATCTATTATCTTATTGATATTCATGCCCACCTCAATTTTGAATCTTTTTGATTTTACACTGAATCACAAATTTATGGTTAAGTCCTTCCTGTTGGGAAAAGACAAGCTCCACATCAGTGTAATGCTTAGATCCCTGCAGTCGTTTCATGAATTCGGCAATGATTGTATTATCGACTGCGGTGCCGTCTATTATCACCTTATCGCCCGTGTTTGTAAAGGAACCGATCCATGCCTTTTCGGGGATAAGCATGCTTAATTCATCCAGATCCTCCACCGGGCCTGTTTTCTGAGTACTCAAGTCATTGATGACCTGAAGTTTTTTCTCCAGTTCCATCCTGCGTTTCTTAACTTTTTCAATCTCTTCTGCCTTGACTTTAAGTTCTTTAATCTGGATCTGTGTTGCCTGAATATCACTTTCGATCATGGATTTTTGTTTTTTCATCGTTCCCTGAAGGACACCAAGGCCAATAACAACTATACCGATACATACGGCAAACACTACGATGTGCTGTATGATGGCATTCAGCCTTAACTCATCTTTTACCGGAAGCAGATTGATCGTTACCATTTGTAATCCGCCCTCCTTAACGCCAGGCCTACTGCAACTGCCATCTGCGGGGCAATATAGGCCATGTATGCAGGATCAAAATTTTTTTCATTCCATGTAATATTGTTGAACGGGTTAATGATCTCAACAGGTATTTCGTTTTGTTTTTGCATAAGAGAGATCAATCCAGGCATTCTTGCACCACCGCCGCTTATGTAAATCTTTTCTATATTTTCATTCACCATTGTGGAGAGGAAAAAATCCAGTGTCCTTTTTATTTCCTGGGCATACGTTTCAGAAGCCATCTTGAAAATATAATTTACACGTTCGAGATCAATTCCCTCTATGCTTGCACCGCATTTTATATTTTCCGCCCTTTCAAAGCTGACTCCGAATTCCCTTTGTATGCGTTCGGTCATCTGACGGCCGCCCATTGAAATATCTCTCGCAAAAATCGAAGTACCCTCTCTCATTACATTTATATTAATCATTGATGCCCCTACATCAACAAGGGCAACAATAGTTTCAGGAGCATCCGGATAATTGGAATGATACATGTTTTCGATAGCAAAGACATCCACGTCAACAATTAATGGTTTGAGGCCGGCATTCTTTATAACCGATGAATAATCATCCACGAGTTCTCTTTTTGATGCTACAAAAAGGACATCCATCATGTCCTGTCTCTCAAGGCTTTCTCCAAGGATATGAAAGTCAAGGTAAACATCATTGATGTCAAAAGGTATGTATTGCTCCGCTTCAACCATCAACGTCTGTTCAAGTTCGGCTCTCGACATTGTTGATATTTCGGCCTTCTTGACAATTACAGAGTGGCCGGAAACAGCTGTGGCCGTACCTTTTGGCGAGATTTTCAGATTATCCCTCAGGTTTCTTATTGTCTCAACAACCGTTTCCGAATCCATTATATCTTTGTCTACTATGCACTCAGAAGGCACAATAGCGATTCCCATGGACTTTAATTCATATCCGGATCGGGTTTTTTCCAGATCCACCATTTTGATGCTTTGTGACCCGATGTCCAAGCCTAACAAGGTTTTTTTGCCGAAAAGCATTCACTCACCCCGCAAATATTACTTTTTCTTTTTTATTATTACGATGGTGTCCCCCGGCCTTACCATGTTCATTTCTCTTGTGATGATATGTTCTATGTAAGGAAGGCTCTCCTTTAACAGACTTGCTTCCTGCGCAAGCACCTGGTTCTCCTGTTTTAGAGCAGCGTTCTGAGATTGCAGAATAAAAAGCTCCTTCTTCAATCTGTATGTCTGAATAAGCCCTTTTTCGCCTGGTACTGTAAAAATCAGCGTTAGCGCCGCCATCATTATAAAGCCTATTATGATGAGCCGCCGTACATTCATTGTCTGTATTATAAACCAATATTAAACAGTTATCATTATAAATCAACTCTGTCTGAACTAAATCTTCATCTTTCATGTCAAGCCTATCGGGATTCAAAAAAATAAACTTTACATAATTTTTAAATATATTGATTAAAAACAAATATTTTTTAAATAATTTTGATATCGATTATGTTTTAATTACCTGTTCAGCCTGTAAAGCGCCCCATAAACAAAACCCATAACAAAACCTCCAATATGAGAAAACCATGCTATAGAAGTCTGCGCCCCGAGTGTAAAATATCCATTTAATCCCTGCAGGGCAAACCATATCAGAATAAAAACAAATGCCGGGATCTGGGCAATCTTAATAATAAAGAAAACCGGTATTATTGATGTTATTTTTGCACTCGGCTTCAGGATAACGAATACACCCATTATGGCGGCTATCGCACCAGACGCCCCGACAACAATGACATCCGAATTATGATAAAACAATGTATGGATGTAAAAAGAGACGAAAATGGCTGCCGTATAAAATACTACATATCTCATCCACCCGAGTTCTTTTTCAATGGACGGCCCGAACACATACAGAAAAAGCATATTGCTGAAAAGATGCAAATAACCTCCATGCATAAAGCCGGATATGAATATTGACAGGTTCATTCTAAGAAGGCTCCCCCTGCCATTTATCAGGTTCAGATAAATGTCATGGGGGCTTACTCCATACAGGTCAAACAGGGCCTTGCCGGTCCTGGTTTCTTCGAAAAACATCGCAAGGTTCGCAATGATAATAAGTATTGTAACTGCGGCAAAACCTTTTGAAGAAGTATCTTTTACCGGTATCACTGCCTATCTGGCCCTCCATGGAACGATTTTGAAAATGTCGTAACACGAAATCATCATCCAACCAATATGATATGTAATTTATAAAGGATAGGTGTGGACACCCAGGGCCTTAAAGCAATATTATACACTGCATGATAATTGATACTTTCATTTCGAATTTCATGAAGTTCAAAACAACAGATTATCTTGGTTTCAGTGAGTTTGGCCATTGCGAACCCCCGGAAGCACCAGAAAAGAATATTCAACTGTACATACACATTCCATTCTGCAGGGTGCTTTGTCCCTATTGTTCATTTCACAGGGTAGCGTTCAGGGAAGATCTGACTAGGTCATATTACCTGGCCCTGAGGAAAGAGCTTGAGATATATGAACAAAGAGGTTTCAGATTTTCAGAAATCTACATTGGCGGTGGAACTCCGACAATATTGATGGATGAACTTGCCGAGACTTTAAAGCTAATACACAAGCTCTATAAACCCAGGGACATATCTGTTGAAACAAACCCCGACACTTTGAGTAAAGATTATTTTTGTGCTTTAGCCGATCTGGGAGTAGGGCGGGTTTCGGTCGGGGTTCAGACATTCAATGATGATATACTCAAATTAATCGGAAGATATGAAAAATACGGCAGCGGAGATGAACTGAACGATAAAATATCATACATAAAAAATATTATTGGAACTCTAAATATTGATATGATCTATAATTATCCTGTCCAAAACAGTGACCAGTTACTTAATGATATATATATACTTAATAATATAAGGCCCGACCAGATCACTTTTTACCCACTGATGGTTTCAGACGAAACCATAAGAGAGATGAAGAAAATCATGGGGCATCACAGCTTGAGAAAAGAGCGGCTCTTTAATGAGATCATATCGGAAAATCTTTCACCGGATTATTCTCCACAGTCTGCTTGGTGTTATTCCCTGTCAGAAGCAATGATTGACGAATATATAACGTCCAACGAAGATTATGCCGGAATTGGAAGCGGGGCGTTCGGACTAGCAAGCGGTTCAATATACGCAAATACATTTTCCATCAGACGATACATAAAAGACCTCCGGGACGGAAAACTTCCGGTTTATGCAAGAAAGAAATTCTCAAAAAAAGAACTTGCACGATATATTTTTCTAATGGGGCTTTTCGGATTAAAAGTGCCGAGAGGCATTTTTATTCAAAGGTTCGGTAAAGACCCTTGGAAGCTTCTTCCATTTGAATGTATGTTCTTTTCCCTTATTGGCGCCATGAAAACTACCCCTGAAACTCTTCAGCTGACAGAAAAGGGGCGCTATTACTGGGTGATCATGATGCGGGAATTCTTCACTGGAGTTAACAATTTCAGGGATATGAGCAGGGCAGAGGCGGGAATCGAAAACGACTAACACCTGCAAACTTATAAATTAGCTGTGAGTATTGTTTATGCATACTTATTTTAAAACAAGTTTCCTGTTCGCCATGACATCTCAGTTTGGAGCAGTGTGAAAAGACAAATTAAAACCTGCCTGTTAAGCTTAACCGCACCTTAAAGCCTGATCCTCAAATTTTATACGTTACGATCAAGTTCCTTTGAACCGGTAACATTTTCAGCATACTGATTTTAATCTTTGCAAATTATTTTATGCCGCTGATGGATTTTTCAGAATCCTCTTTTTGAGCATTATCCCTGCCGAGATCAAACCTAAACCAAGCAGCGCTATTGTACGGGGTTCAGGCACAGGAGCGGGTTCCGGTCTTTTGCAGTTGGAATAATCGAGCCAGATCATATCGGCATCAGGTTTCACATCGGATAACAGGATAAAAGCATTATCGGGGTAATTGCTGGAATCGAAAGTGTATGTCTGGCACCAATTTGAATAATTTCCGAAGCTGTCTAGCCTTATATCTTCCTGATATGTGCCGTCTGATGGATTCAACGAATATTTCAAATATAACCCTGATTCTGAAAAATATAATTCCTTGATATTATCCATTCCAACAGGGGCTGCAGTTGCCCATGAAACGGCAATTACAGCCAGTACGGTTGTCAGTAAAAAACTTTTTAACAAAGTTTTTTTCATAAGCTTTCTCCTTTTAAAAAATTCCAGAACATTGGTTTTCCATTGTTAGCATTGCTTCGTTATTTCCTTTTGCAATGAAGTGTTTTTTTAACATCTCCTTTTATATATGGGCATTTATATATGCCTTTCAAGGATGAGCAAAATTTTTTATAAGCCGAATACTATTGCAAATATTGAAATTCGAACACGGGGAAATAAAGATAAAACCACAATAAAAAATTTCAGTGTGTCAGTTTAATTGTGAAAATATCAAGAAACAATCCCATAACAATATGTCATACAAGCCAACACATAACCAATTATGCACATCCTGAATAAATATATAGCGTAATTCCCGTAAAAAAGAAATAAAAAACTTGTTTTTCTTTTGTTTAAGTGTTAACTATCCAGTTAGTTTAACCTACCGTTTAGTTAATGTATCTAAAAGGGGATTAGTGATGTCGGATAAAAAGGATGGGGTAACTGATAAGATTCTCAATGCCGCACTGGGCGAATTTGCAGAAAAGGGTTTTGAAGGTGCCCGTGTCGACGAAATTGCGCGAAGGGCATGCGTTAACAAGGCCATGCTCTATTACCATGTGGGAGACAAAAAGGCATTATATGCAGAGGTTCTGCACGGCGTGATCGGAAGGGTGGCAGAGAGGGTTGAACAGGAATTAAAAAATGCAGGCAATCCTGAAGAAAAGCTGAGAACATATGTAAGAGAGCTTTACAGCGCCATCGGATGCATCCCTGAAATGCCCCGGATAATGATGCGTGAGATTGCCTCGGGCGGCATCAACCTTCCTGATATTTTCTTTAAAGACCTGTTAAGGATCATTTCCATTATTACCGGGGTTATCGAGGCTGGAACAAAAACCGGTGTTTTTATAAAAACACTGCCTCCGCTTGTTCATGTTATGATCCTTGGCGGTATAATATCATCGAACACAATTATCCCGCTTCTTTGCTCGAAGGACAATGCTCCGAAGGCAATGAGAAAGATGTATGAAAATTCTTCATCATATATTTCATCTGAAATCGAGCGGCTGGTGATGAGGTCGGTGCTTGCAGGTAAAGAACCCGGAGGTGTCAAATGAACAGACTGGTGTTTATAATTGGCGCCGCGGTATTATCATGTCTGATAATGCCGCCCCTTCTTCATGCTGAAAACATGACCCTTGATCAAAGCATAAATATAGCCCTTCAACAGAATCTCGGTATAAAGCAGTCGGATGAGAATCTCGCCATTGCAAAGGCCAGAATTGGGGAATCCCGGGCGGCCTTTCTGCCGGGCCTCAGCATGACCTATGGCATTACGCGGTTGAATGCGGAACCTACGATGGTTTTCCCCGGAATGGGACCCCTGCTCCCCCCTTCGATCATTACAATAGGAACAAGGGACAACTATGCTCTGGGTCTTGATGCAAAGCAGCCGATATTCACAGGCGGCGCCATATATTACAGCTATAAGGCCTCAAAGACCGGCCAAGATGTGGCCTCCCATGAAAGGACATCCCAGATAAACGATGTGATCGAGCAGACGAAGACAGCCTATTACAATGTGTTGAAGGCAGCCAGGATGAGGGACGCCGCCAAGAGTTATGTTGATATGCTTGAGGCCCATATGAAAACCGCACAGGCTTTTTACGACGTTAAGATTGCCCCTCTCAATGATCTGCTCAGGGCAGAAGTAGAGCTGGCCTCGGGTCAGCGCTCACTATTGACCGCCGAGAATAATCTCAAAATGGCCGAATCCCAATTTAACATTCTTCTGAGAAGGGATATAAACGAAAAGGTGATGCTGGCTGACAATCTTTGCCTGTTCAAATTCAACGAACAGCTCGAGCCTTGTATAAACCGGGCCCTTGATTCCAGGCCTGAAGTGCTGTCCGCCAGATACAGGAAGGAACAGTCTGAAAGCATACTGAAAGTTGCAAAATCGGAATACCTTCCAAGTATCAATGCGTTTGGACATGCAGAACGCGCAGGCGGTGACTTGAGTATGAACGGCAGCGATTATAAGGACAGAGATTCATGGTACATATCGGCAGCCGCCACCTGGAATTTCTGGGAATGGGGCAAAACGAAAAGCAGGGTTGACGCCTCAAAAGCCAGACTCACTCAATCAGATATCGCCGTTGCTCAGATTGAAGACATGGTCCGCCTCGAAACAAAGAAGGCCTGGCTTGACCTTGAAGATTCATCAAAACAGGTTGAAGTCTCCTTCACTGCGATAACAAGGGCTGAGGAAAACTACCGTGTTAGTTCCGAGCGATACCGCGAAAGGCTCGGCACCGGAACAGAAGTCCTTGATGCCGAGGCGCTGCTGACGCGCGCCAGGTCTGATTATGCAGCTGCACTCGGTGACAATGCGATCGCCCTTGCCAGACTTGAAAGGGCGATGGGCGTAAAGATCGATTCATCTTCTTTAACAACCGGAGGTGTAAAATGAAAAGGTTTGCAATCCTGGCTTTATTCATTGTCCTGATCATTATAGCAGGCGTTCTTGTATACCGCACGCAGATCATGAACTCGACCGGAGAAATGTGGTATTCCGGGACCATAGATGCCCACGAGTCAAATCTTTCATTCCAGACCCCCGGACGGATAGTAAACATATTTTTTGACGAGGGACAGAGCGTGAAGGCAGGTGATGTCATAGCCGAACTCGAGCCGTCGGAATATGACTCCAGGGTGATGCAGGCCATATCGAATGTCGACCGTTCGAGCAAGGCGGTGCAGCAGCTCAAAGTTGTCCTCGGCATATATGACAAATCCCTTCCCGAAGACGTCCGGCAGGCGGAAGCCGCCCTGAAGATTGCGACCCAGACTTACGAAAATACGAAGATCAACGATAAAAGGTATGAGGAACTGTACAGCAGGGGTGTCGTAACCCAAAAGGAGCGGGATGATGTAAAGCTGGCAACTGACAATGCCCGTTCCAGAATGAACCAGGCGCAGGCGGCACTCGTTGCTTCAAAAAGCAATCTGGGCAAGATAGAGGCGACAAAAAAAGACATGGAACAGGCGGAAGCCCAGCTTGATCTTGCGGTATCGCAGCTTGATGAAGCAAAAATCCGACTTGGATATACAAAACTGATCGCCCCCTTTGACGGTGTGATCCTGAGCCGCAGCATGGAGCCCGGCGAGGTGATCACTCAAACGAGGGAAGTCTTGTCCATGGCCGACTTGAAAAAGGTCCAGCTTAAAATTTTCGTCAGAGAAACCGACATCGCGAAAGTCAAACAGGGCCAGAGAGCGGAAGTTAAAGTCGATTCCCAGCCGGGCAGGGTCTATGAAGGCAAGGTGTCTTATATTTCACAGACGGCTGAATTCACGCCGAAGATTATCCAGACAAAAGAAGAAAGGGTGAAATACGTCTACCTGGTAAAGATAGACATCCCAAATCCGGATACGTCCCTCAAACCAGGTCTTCCGGCGGATGCCTGGTTGAAATGAACAAACCGGATAAGATATGAAAAAGCCTCTACCCGTCACTTACGCCTATTCCCCTGCAAGGGGAAAAAGGCAACCTGTTTTCTTCAATTCACGGCTGCTGCGGGTCGAAGAAAATTATATAACCATTTTCCGGACAGAAGGGGAAGAAGAAAGGTCGAGTTTTTAAATCCACACTGAGGAAATTAAAGTGAGTGAAGCTTACATATCCGTTGAAAACGTCAGCATGAACTTCGGTGCGGTAAAGGCGCTTGATGGTGTTAGCCTGTTTATCGGCAAGGGGGATATTTTCGGCCTTATAGGTTCGGATGGCGCCGGGAAGTCAACGCTCTTGAGGCTTCTTGCGACCATGATGAAACCGGCTTCAGGGAAAATGAAAATTGCCGGAATAGACGTTGTCAGCCAAGGCAGGAAAATCAAGAACATCATAGGTTATATGCCCCAGCGTTTCGGTCTTTACCAGGATTTGACGGTCGAGGAGAACATGAGTTTTTTCATGGATATCTTCGGCATCAGGGGCGCTGAGAGAAAGATCAGGATGGAGAAATACCTTGGCTTTTCAAACCTGCTCCCCTACCTGAAGCGGCCTGCAGGAAAGCTTTCGGGTGGTATGAAACAGAAGCTCGGCCTGGCCTGTGTTCTTGTCCATGAACCGGATGTGCTGATACTTGATGAGCCGACTAACGGCGTTGACCCTGTTTCGCGAAAAGAATTCTGGGACATCCTTCTTAATATGAAGGCCGAGGGCAAGACCATCATGGTTTCGACCGCATACCTTGATGAGGGAGAGCTTTGCGTGAGCGTGGCCCTCATGCACAAGTCGAAAGTAATCCGGACCGGCTCGCCCGATGAGATAAGCCTTGGCCACAAAAACCTCGAAGACGCGATGATAGACATCTTGAGCGCAGCCGATGAGGAGCTTAAGAGTGACACTTTCAAGCGATAACGTCATCACGGTTGAAAAACTGACCAAGCGTTTCGGCGACTTCACAGCCGTTGACAGTATCAGCTTTACAGTCGGAAGGGGAGAGATATTCGGTTTTCTTGGTTCGAACGGCTCAGGCAAATCCACGACTATAAGGATGCTGTGCGGGATACTCAACCCCACTTCAGGCGGCGGGAAGGTTGCGGGATACGATTTCGTGAAGCAGCCTGAGGATGTGAAGCGCTCCATCGGCTATATGTCGCAGAAGTTCTCCCTTTACGAGAACCTAACGCCATTTGAGAATATCCGGTTTTACCTCGGTGTTTACGATGTGCCGGAAAAGCTCTGGAAGGAACGCACGGAATGGGTGCTTGAAACCGCAAGGATAACGGATGTCAAGAACCGCCTGACAAAGGAACTGCCGCAGGGCTGGAAGCAGAGGCTTGCACTGGGCTGCGCCATGCTGCACCAGCCGGGTATAATATTTCTGGATGAGCCGACTTCAGGTGTGGATCCCGTCACCAGAAGGCATTTCTGGGAGTTTATCGGCCACCTTTCCTCACGGGGAATAACGGTTTTCGTGACCACCCATTACATGGACGAGGCGGTTCACTGCGAGCGGATAGCCATGATAAACCTGGGTGTCATAGTTGCTGAAGGATCACCTGAAAAAATCGTAAGCCAGGTCTGCCCGGACCAGGATAAGGCCACTCTAAACGATGCATTCATTAAGCTGATGTCGGAGAAGTCGTCATGAGTTTCGTCAAGATAAGGGCGGTCGCAGGAAAGGAGTTCTATCACCTTGTCAGGGACTGGCGCAGCCTCATTCTGGCGTTTGCCATCCCTCTTTCACTGATTCTTTTGTTTGGATACGCACTCAGCCTAGACGTCGAGTATATTAAAACCGTTATTGTAGATCAGGACAGGACTAATGAAAGCAGAGACTTTATCAGGCATATAAAATCATCAAGGTATTTCAAGATCGTGGCGCAGGAGGAAAGCGTTGATGCGGTCGACAGATACCTTGACCACGAGGAGACCTCACTCGCATTCATCATACCTCCGGGCTTCACTAAAAATCTTGACGCCGACAGGCCCGCTTCGATTCAGGTGATTCTTGACGCCAGCGACCCCAACTTTGCCAATACCAGTAAAGGTTATGTAAATGCATTTATTAGCCTTTACAACAGGGACCTGCTGACGGACTACATCAACCGACAGGGTATGACGCCCATAAATCAGCCGGTAGACGGCCGTATCAGGGTCTGGTTCAATGAAAACCTCATCAGCAGGAACTTTATCATCCCCGGAATCGTGGCTGTCATAATTATCATTGCGGGAGCTTTGCTAACTTCGCTTGTCATCGCGCGCGAATACGAAAACGGAACGATGGAGACCCTTAAATCACTGCCGCTGGGTGCGTTTGATTTCCTTGTGGGCAAGATGATACCCTATTTTCTTATAGCCATGACCGATGTCATGGTGGCTATAATAATGGGGCAGGTACTGTTCAACGTCGTCATGAAGGAAAGCTTTCTGATAATGGTGTCCGCCTCCGGGCTCTACATAATGGTTGCACTCTCGATCGGACTTCTGCTCTCAAGCGTTATCAAGAACCAGATGATAGCCAACCAGACGGCGATCCTGATTACCTATCTTCCGTCATTCCTCTTATCCAATTTTGTCTTTCCCATATCAAACATGCCCAAAGTTCTGCAGCTCATCACATATATAGTCCCGGCAAGGTATTATATCAGCATCCTCGGTGACATATACATGAGGAATGCCGGATTCACGGCTGTCTGGCCAAATTATGCAGTGCTCGCTGCCATTCCGGTGGCTCTTTTTGCAATCAATTACCTGCTGCTCAAGAAGGAGGGAATGTGAGCCTTCTCAGGATAAGGGAGCTCGTAAGGAAAGAGTTCATAGAACTCTTCAGGGACAAGAAGAACAGGCCCCTCCTGATCATAGCGCCCCTGGTGCAGATTCTTGTATTCGGCTATGTCCTGAACTTTGACATAAAAAATATCAGGGTTGCCGTCTTCGACCAGGCCAACACAATTGAGAGCCGTGAATTCATAGACGCATTCAGGGGAAACGGCTATTTCAACCTGGTCGCATACCCGAAGTCCGACCTGGAGCTGGACAGCCTGATATTGAACAAGAAGGCGGACCTGGGGATTTCACTGGCTCCCGACATGAGCGACAAAATCAGGAAAGGGCAGACCTCTGACGTCCAGATACTAGTAGACGGCGCGACTAGCAATATGGCATTTATAAGAATTTCCTACACGATGACCATACTGGATGAGTACAACCGCCTCATGATGAAGAAGCTCTATCCAATGGACATGAAGTATGGTGAAATAGACGCCCGCATCAGGCAGTGGTACAATCCCAACATCAATTCACGGAATTTCTTCGTGCCCGGCATAGTGGCGTTCCTGATAATGCTGTTGAGCCTTATTCTGACGTCGATTGCAGTTATCAGGGAAAAGGAGGCTGGCACCATGGAGCAGGTCATAGTCACCCCGATAAGGCCTGCTGAATTCATCATAGGCAAGACTGTTCCCTACATTATTATTGCGCTAGTACAGATGGTATTCATACTGCTTTTCGCCAAATACTGGTTCTCGGTGCCGATGGCCGGAAGTGCCCTGCTGCTGTTCGGAGCCGCCCTGCTTTTCCTCCTGAGCACACTCGGCGTCGGGCTTTTCATCTCGACGATAAGCTCCACGCAACAGCAGGCAATGATGACGACATTCTTTGTGATACTGCCTTTCTTCATGCTCTCGGGCTTTGTTTTCCCGATAGACAACATGCCTGTTTTCGTCCAGTGGATAACTTATCTCAATCCTCTAAGGTATTTCCTGGTCATAATCCGCGGCGTTTTCTTAAAAGGAGTAGGGCTCACTGTTCTATGGGAGCAGTTCGCAGCACTGGCTATACTTGGAGCCGTTCTTTTCATGGGCGCCACCATGAGGTTCAGGAAAACACTGGATTAAATAACTGGTGCGCTCGACAGGGATCGAACCTGCGACCTTAGGCTCCGGAGGCCTACGCTCTATCCAACTGAGCTACGAGCGCAAAAATTTATTTCTTCATCAGGCGGCCGATTGCATCGTCGAGACCGTTGAGTGTCAGCTCATACATGGGGAATATCTCGGATATCGCCATTATGGTCTCTGTGCCGGGCCAGGTGTATTCATGCTTGGGGTTAAGCCATACACTATGTCTGAAGGTCTTGGCAAGGAATACGAGGCTTTCAACGCTGGGGCGCTGCATCTGTGATCCGTAATAGATGCTGCCGTAGCGGCTGTATAGCTCGTAAGGCGCCATTGATGCATCTCCGACCATGATGAGTCTGGTCTCCGGGTCCAGCCGGGCGAATTCCTCGACTGCAAATGGTTTGTTCATTCGCTGAGAATCCGACCACACAAGCGAATATACGGTATTGTGGAAGAAATAAAATTTCACATCCTTGAACTGGGACCTGGCATGGTTGAACAGGACCTGCACCACGTTTACATACGGGTCCATGGAATACCCGCCGTTGTCAATCATTAGAACAATCTTGAGCTTGTCCTTGAGCCTGCGGTCAAAGACGATCTCTATTTCCCCCGCGTTTTTCATGGTCTCAACAATGGTTTTTTCTATGTTAAGACTGTCTTTCGGTCCCGCAGGCACCATATGCCTGAGACGCTTCAGGGCATCCGAAATCTGCGCAGGCCCGAGCCGCTGGTCCTGTGTATAATCGCGGTACCGTCTCTCCAGCGCAACCTTGACCGCCGACTGGTTTCGCGAGGCCCCGCCCACACGCATACCGCCGGGATGAAACCCTGAATGGCCTACCGGCGATGTACCGCCGGTGCCTATCCAGCGGTTGCCGCCGTCATGGCGTTCCTTCTGGTCCTCAAGGCGTTTCCTGAAATATTCCTCCAGTTCCTCGGGTGAAAGCTTTTTGACGTCTTCAGTGCTCATGCCCAGGAAATCCGCCATCTGGGCCGGGTCCTTCAGCCACTCTTCGAGCATTGCGGCAATGGCCTTTTCTATCTCGTCCATGGCACTGTCAGGCAGCTCCGCACCTTTAAAGTGATGGGCAAACACACGGTCATACATATCGAAGTAGCGTTCGCTCTTGATCATCACGGCACGGCTGATGCAGTAGAGGTCTTCAAGGTTCACTATAAGCCCCTTGTCAAGGGCCTCCTGAAGCCTCAAAAATCCTGTCGGGCTCACCGGTATGCCGCGGTCTCTGAGAGTATAGAAGAATTCTGCAAACATAATGGATCCAGGAGACAGTAATCAGGAGACAGTATAGAGCCTTTTATGAACCGCTCCATATTCTTTCTCCAGACTCCCTGCTATTGACTCTTTATCTCTGTTTTTCATTCTGACTCCTGTCTCCTGATTTTTCTCTAGTAGCCGCCCGTATATCTCTGGGCCAGTTTCAGGTCCTCGCTTTTCTTAAACAGGACACCCAGGTACGGGACATCCCTTTTGGCAAGGTATTGCGTATCAAATTCCTTATCCATAATCAGTATGCGTATCCAGTTTATAAGTTCCCGAGTGGCAGGCTTTTTCTCAACGCCTTTTATCTCTCTCAGCCTGTAGAAGGCCTCTATGCATGCCTCGCTTATCTTCTTATCGATTGAAGGAAAGTGGGCCAGCACGATTTTCCTCATCATGTCCGCATCCGGGAATGCGATGTGGTGAAATATGCAGCGGCCGAGGAACGGGTCTGACAGGTCTTTTTTTGCGTTCGACGTTATAATCATGATAGGCCGGTTTTTTGCTTTAATCGTCCTGTCGATCTCGATTATGTCAAAACTCATCTGGTCAAGGACATCAAGCAGGTCGTCCTGAAAGTCGGTATCCGCCTTGTCGATCTCGTCTACAAGCAGGACGACACGGCTGTCCGACGTGAAGGACTGTCCGATCTTTCCCATCTTTATATAGTTCTCTATATTGCTTACATCCCGCTTTGAATCACCGAACCGGCTGTCATTCAGGCGTGTTAAAGTATCATACTGGTAAAGCGCCTCGACCGCCTTCATGCTTGATTTTACATTGAGGATAATAAGCGGCATGCCCAGGTTTTCAGCAATGGCATATGCAAGCAGGGTCTTGCCCGTTCCGGGTTCCCCTTTCAGGAGAAGCGGCATCTCGAGCTTGATTGATGCATTGACAATCCGGGCTAGTTCAGGGTCAAGGACATAGGATTTTGTTCCGGTGAACGAGTCTTTTTCCATTTGCGTCTCCATAGAACTCTTTGGTTTCATGCGGCATAACACACATAAGATGGTGTTTCAATATCAGGGTTTTCAGCTTAAGGCATACCTCTTTTCATGTGTACGAGAAAGAACTCCCTGTTCTGCCATAGGACTTCCGCTGCAGGGGATACCTCTTTCAGAATTTTTACCTTGTAAATGTCGTCTGTCACGCACCACTCTTCTCCGGACTTTTTATACTGCTCAAAGAAGTCGGCGGTTGAAGGGAATCGCCTTATTTTTTCCTCTTTTGAAAGTTTTGCGACACCGTAAGCAAGCTCGCCGTAATCGTCTACAACCGGCGTTTTCATCCTCGTGTAAAAGTCTATACCGTACTCGCTCATCTTGAACTGGACAGGAATGCTGTCTTCAGGGACATGCTGCCTGATGGCCTGCACTATCGGCCAGGCTGATTTGTATGGTGTGACATATTTTGCCGCAGGCAACAGCAGAGAAAGAAAGAACAGCCCTGTAAAAAGATAAATGCTGAAAAACCACCCGAAGTGGAGCCTGTTTTTGGCTATATTGGGGACAAAAGTAAGACACAGAAGCATGATAACAGGGACTATGGTATACGGCAGCCACCCTGACATTGTAATAAGGCTCCCCTTGTCAAAAAGGGGCAGGAACAGGATCCCGATCCCGAGGGCCGACGACTGCAGCCAGACTGCCAATGAAGCGGTTATGCTTGCCGGGACATGGCTGCCTTGCTTTATTGCATCGTCACCGAGCCTGAATATGTGCCCGAGCATTACCGAGATCGGGATGAAAACAGGCGCAATATAAGGTACAAGCTTTGATGACGATACGGAAAAGAACAGAAAAATAAACCCTGCCCAGGTGAACAGAAAGACGGTCTCGTCTTTCTTGTAAATAAAACCAAGTTTGGGTCTCATATTTTTAACGGCCTGCGGCAGATAGCCCAGCCACGGTATAATCCCGCCTATCAGAACTGGGATAAAAAACCAGAAGGGTTCATATCTGTTATGAATTCTTGTCGTGAATCTCTGCAGGTGCTCATGAATGAAAAAGAAATTGAAAAAATCCGGGTTTGCTTTTTGCACAAGATAAAGCCACGGAGCTGTCAAGGCCAGCAGTATAATCAATCCCACAGGTGAGATAAGGCGGAAAACATCCCTGTACCGCCTTCTGCAGACAAGCCAGAAGAAAACTATTGCGAAAGGGAATACAATACCGATGAGTCCCTTTGTCAAAAAGGCGAGACCTGCAAAAAAGTATGCAAGGAAAAGCCAGATCCTTTTGCGGCGTTCGCCGGAAAAAAACCTGTAGCATGACCATATGCCCATGCAGACAAAGAATGTAAGGGGCATGTCCAGAACATGCGCCCTTCCCATTGCAAAATGATAAATTGAAGTGGACAAGAGGGCTGCTGCAAAAATCCCGGTCTTCTCGTCATGAAAACGCCTGCCGATCCTGTATGCAAGAAATATACAGCCCCAGGCGCAAAGGGCCACAAAAAGCCGGGAGGCGAATGCGTTTTCCCCGAATATCTTGAAAGAAGCCGCTGTTGCCCAGTAATCCAGAACGGGTTTTTCAAAATAATCAACACCCTTAAGCCTTGGGGTGACATAGTCTCCCGTCTGGTTCATCTCCTGAGGAATCAGACTGTAACGGCCCTCGTCAGGCTCAATAAGAGGTATTGCGGGGAGCGAAACAATATAGATCAATACGGGGACTATAAACAGAACAAGCCATTTTAATATTTTTACTGAGCCTTCTGTCATTTCTCACTCAATCACACTGCAAGCGGGTTTTGTCAATATATTACTATCCTGTGTCAACTTTGCAATATTACGTCTAAACATGTTGAATACTTACAACATGCCCTTTTCCGGCAATTTGTTTTGATAAAAGTGAAGTCCTTACTTCTGAAATATTTATTATTTATCTGGTTCCTGGTAAAACAGCTTATCATATTGATTATATTTATGTTTATTTTTTTAAAATGTCTCATCGCAGATTTGAAAACATAGGCATAAAAAATCTAAGTATGACATTTTTTGTAAAATGGCATGCATGTTGTATTGACAAGAGTTGGGGATATGTCTAAATAAAAGACATATTAAAAGATATTGCAAATCCAACGAGAAACCCGCACCCAGAGCATGCATCCATGAACCGCATCCTGATAAGAAATAAAAAAATTATTTATAGGAGGAAAGGATATGGGTAAATGGGGTAAATGGGTAATGCTCTTCATAGTGGCAATGGCTTTTGCGATACCTGCATGGGCTGTTGACTTTAAACTAGGGGGCAAATACGAGATTCAGGGCCGTTACTATTCTTATCCGCTGATTATGGATATAGACAACAATCTTACTTTTCCAGTAACAGACATGTATTTGAAACATTATTTAAATTTTTATCCAACCATTCAGATAAATGACAAAATCAAGATTGTCGGCGACCTGGAAGTATTTGACAACAAGTTATCTCAGGATGATGAAGTGGGCTATAATGGCATTTATCAGGCTTATTCTGAATTTGTACCGACGGGCGCTATCGTGGACCCGTCAGATACGGGCTCAAAACTCAATACGCGTAATTACAAACCCTACAGCCAGTACAACACATTCACTGTCGACCAGTTCTATGCCGATGTTACTACAAACATAGGCAAATTCATTGCAGGCAAGACAAAGGACTTCACCGGTATCGGCTGGTTTATTCAGGTTCCTGCAGCAAAAGACTGGACCTTCGGACTGGTCTGGAACAAGAAGCAGGAATTGGGAACAACTTTAGGAACACAGAACAGCCACAATACAGGCGACCAGGATGAGTTTGAAGGTGTTTTCAAATTTGAAAATGCGGCCACCATGCTAGACATGAGGCTGGCATACAAGTATTCCGGCGCCGGTCATGCACAGACCAGGATCTGGTATCCTCACCTCTGGTTCAACCAGAAGTTCAACGACATGTTTAAGATGAATATGAAGCTTGCTTATGGAACCGGTACGCTTGTGGATACGGATTCACCGGTTGGTACAACAATTGATGCAGAACGTAACTGGAAAGTGGACAATATCTTCGGCGGATGGCTTGGCTTTGGAATCACTCCCGGCAATGCTACAATCCAGATAGACGGCGCATATATCCCGGGCGCCAAGAAGCCTGAATATGTTTCCGGATACCTTGATGACGGTGAGAACCTCGATACATGGCTCATGAACGATGTCCATGACATCTATGCCTGGGCATTTGAAACCTATGCAACGCAGGCTGCCCTCGGCGATCCGAGGATTGATGGCAATTACAGTTTTACTAACGCCATACTAGGCCGTTTGAACCTTGCCTACAAATTCTCACCAAAACTTGCTGGCGACCTGAACTTTGTCTATGGCCAGAAAGAGAACACAAAGTATATTGAGAACTGGTATCCCGGCAACTCAATTAACCTTAATGGCCAACAGACAGCCCCGGGTCTTGCCAATGCCGTTGGAGCTGACACTTTAGAGAATTCAATACTCATCAGTACTGTAGACGATTTGGGCAATGGTACTGTTACTTTCGCTGACGGTACGATGGGAACCGACTGCTACTCTGGCGATGTTAAAAAAGACCTCGGCTGGGAATTAAGGGGCCGTTTGAATTATGCGTGGATGGACAACCTTTCATTCGGAATCGACCTTGCATACTACAAGCCGGGCGGTTTCTACAAAAAACTTATTGAAAACAGTTTCAGGGAAATAGGTTCGCAGTACGCGGTAATAACTTATACGGGTGGCTCGATAACAGGAATGGAGTTAAAGACCTGGAATGGAACCGGACAAGATCTTAAAGACACCTATGCAGCTCGCTGGATCTGCAAGGTTACATTCTAACCTGAACTGAGAATTTAACCAGATTTAACGAAGACGCCGGTATTGCCGGCGTCTTTTTTTTTCATAAAAAATCCGGCAATCCAAAATGATTTTACCGGAAATACTACATCAACCCCTTGTAAAAACCACCGTCAACCGGAATAGAGGTTCCTGTTATATATGCCGCCTTGTCGGAGGCCAGGAAGGCTGTAAGGTGACCGATTTCGTCCGGATCACCCAGTCGTTTGAGCGGTATATCATTCTTCCAGAACTCGATAATATCTTCCGGCATGGCTTTTTTTATCTCGGCAAGCCTATCCGCAAGCTGTTCGACGCGTGAGGTCCTGAAATAGCCCGGAAGGATGTTATTGACGGTTATGTTGTATGGGGCAAGCTCGCGTGAAAGTGTTTTTGCCAGTCCGATAACGCCTGCCCGGACCGTGTTTGAAATGATAAGCCCTTCGATCGGCTGCTTAACGGCAATGGAGGTCAGGTTGATTATGCGCCCGTAGTTCTTTTCCCTCATGAATGGAATTGCGGCACGGATCATAATGATCGAGCTTAAAAGGTTCAGCCGGAAACCTTCTTCCCATGTATTATCATCAATTTCTTCAAAAGGCATGGATGGCGGACCGCCTGCATTTGTAACGAGGATGTCGATTCCACCAAGTTCACGGGCCGCATTATCAATAAAAGCCTTCGTGTCGGACGCCTTTCTGACATCTGCAACAAAGGCTTTTGCATCTATTCCAAGCAACCTTAATTCATCGCAGGCTTTATTGATATTGCCGCTGTCCCTTGAGCATATTGCAAGCCTGGCCCCTTCAAGTCCAAGTATCTTTGCTATTGAAAACCCCAGTCCCCTGCTTGCCCCTGCGACTACAGCCGCTTTTCCTTTTAAACCCAGTTCCATATCCGCCTCCTTTCCTGGCTGATAACAGAGTTGAATAATCCGGGCAATATTATCATAAAAATATCCCTACAGATTATTTTGAATTTTTTTGATAAGTAACTTTTATTGACTTTAACCCCGGAGGAAAAAATGAAAAGAGATCTCAAGGCCATGAGCGAAAAAACCTATGATCTGCTCGTGATAGGAGGAGGCATAACAGGTGCATGCGTTCTCTGGGATGCAGCCCTGAGGGGACTGAAAGCAGCCCTTTTTGACAAATCTGATTTTGGTGCAGCGACCTCGGCCGCAACATCCAAACTGATACACGGAGGACTCAGATACCTCAAGACGATGGAACTGAGTCTTGTCCGTGAATCACTTCAGGAAAGACGCATCCTGGAGATGATTGCCCCGCATCTTGTATACCCGATGCCTTTTATCTTCCCTGCCTACGGATGGGGAATGCGTGGCCTTCCTGCGCTTATATCCGCCATGGTTTTTTATGATTCGCTGGCCTATGACAGGAAATGGATCAATGATGATGACAGAAAGATTCCGGCACATGAGAGATTAAACGCCGAAGAAATTCTTGAGCTGGCCCCAGGTTTTGTAAAAGAAGGACTAAAGGGCGGCGTCGTATACCATGACTGTCAGATGTATTCACCCGAAAGACTGACGCTGGAATTCATACTCTCGGGTATCGAATGCGGTGCGGATGCTATCAACTACGCCGAGGTAACGGAACTGGTCACGGAAGGCGATGCCATTACCGGTGTCAAGGCCCGGGATATGCTTACCGGCGAGGAATGCTCCGTTCGCTCCAAAGTCACAATCAATGCAACCGGCCCATGGGCAGACCAGATGCTAGGCAAACTCAAGGGAAAGACCCATCACGGACTTGTCAGGTCAAAAGGTATTCATATCATCACGAAGGCCATCGGCAAAGACAAGGCCATAACACTTCAGACCCCGGGTGGCAGGCATTTTTTTATAATTCCATGGAGAGGCCACAGTCTTATCGGGACAACGGATGAACTTTTCAAGGGAAACCCCGATGATTTCAAGGTAACAGAAAAGGATATCACGGGCTTGATAACCGAGGTTAACGAGGGATACCCTATTGCAGACCTGAAACGCTCCGACGTGCTCTTTCAATATGGAGGCCTGAGACCCATTGTTGAAAAAGAAACAAGCATAGAGGTAGAGGTTTACGACGCATCCCGCAAGTACGAGATTTACGATCATGAGGAAGACGATCAGATAAAAGGCTTCATTACAGTCATAGGCGGAAAATACACTACATCCAGAAACCTTGCCGCACAGCTTGTCGACCTTACCGTGAAAAAACTGAAAATGCCTTCATTGCCTTGCATGACCCACACCACGCCGCTTTACGGAGGGGATATAGCCCGGTATACGACGTTTGTCGAAAGGGCAAAAATGAGAAGGCCGGCCGGACTTCAGGATGAAATAATCGAAAACCTCTGCAGAAACTATGGAACCAGGTATCTTGATGTAATATCCAGCGCCCCGAAGAAGCTCGAAAGGGTTTCACTCAACCTTCCCGATATAACGGCCGAGGCTGTTTATGCATTGAGAAACGAGATGGCGGTGTGTCTCTCTGACATACTTTTCAGAAGAACCGGCATCTGCACCCTCGGAAACCCCGGTGTCGACGTCATAGATAATATCGCCTCCATTGCGGCAAGGGAACTCAAATGGACAAAGGCCAGGAAGGCCCGGGAAATTGATCTGGTGCTGTCGGCCTTCGATACTCTGAAGGAATAGGTGTCAACCGGCAAAGAAGACAAGATGATTTTCAAGGGGAGGAATGTTCTCCTTGTCAATCCCTGGATTTATGATTTCGCCGCCTATGACATGTGGGCCAAGCCTCTTGGCCTTTTATATATCGGTTCACTGCTCAGGTCATATGGCTGTGAGACCGCTTTCATAGACTGTCTTGAGACAGGTCGTTCAAACAGGAAACCTGGCGGTCACGGAAAATTCAGAAGACAGATTATTGAAAAACCGGAGATTCTTGCTTTTTTCCCAAGAAATTATTCAAGGTACGGGATGGCACCTGAAGAGTTCGACATGATGTTAACCGGCATTTCCAGGCCGGATGCAATCCTTGTAACATCACTTATGACATACTGGTATCCCGGGGTAATCGAGGCAATCAGCCGGATAAAAAAAATATATGCGGACGTTCCGGTTCTTCTCGGAGGCGTGTATGCAACACTTCTGCCTGAACACGCACGCAGATTCTCGGGTGCCGATGTTATAATACAGGGTGAAGGTGAAGAGAGCGTTATTAAAATCCTGTGTTCGGTATGGTGTTCGCCCGGCACTTGTCCAAACATTACGCCAGACCTGGACAAGCTGCCTTATCCGGCTTTTGACCTCACAGAGGCACCCTATGTCTGCATTCAGACATCAAGGGGATGCCCGTATTCCTGTACATACTGCGCCTCGTCGATAATGAACAAGAGATTCAACAGGCGCGATCCTATAAAAGTGACCGATGAAATCGAATTCTGGAGTTCAAGGGGAATAAGGGATTTTGCATTTTATGACGATGCGCTGCTTTTCGAACCCGAACGGTCTGCAATTCCACTTATGAAGGAAATTCTGAAAAGGAACATTATGGCGGCATTTCATTGTCCGAACGGCCTTCATGCTAATTCCATTAGTGAAGAAGTCGCACTGCTGATGAAAAAGACCGGGTTTAAGACAGTCAGGCTCGGCCTTGAAACCTCAGACCCGGTTTTGCAGTCAGAAACCGGTTCAAAGGTCACTAATCCTGAGTTTGTCCGAGCCGTCAGCAACCTCCATAAAGCGGGTTATGCTGATAACGATATCGGAGTATATGTCTTATGCGGAATGCCGAACCAGGATATCAGGCAGGTCATCGGTACTGTTGATTTTGTAAAGGCATCGGGCGCGCGTCCCATAATAGCAGAGTATTCACCGATTCCGAATACAGCCCTCTGGGTTGAGGCCGTTAAAAAAAGCCCTTTCCCCATAGAATCCGAGCCGTTATTTCATAACAACTCAATTCTTCCATGCAGATGGGAAAACCTTACTTATGAAATGTACAAGAGATTGAAGGCGGAAATAAAATAAACTGCCTGGCTCTGGCACGAATGGCTTTATCTATTGATGAAACCGGCTTATCTGGAAATCCATTCCCTCAGGTAATCGTCATCGGTTGTAGAAGATATCTGAATGCCCATGCCGTATTCAGGAACATGTCTCACCACTATGCCCTTTATGCCGACATCTTTGCCGAAATTGTATTCATCAATATTTACAAGGACTGTCTCACCCCGGGCAGCAGGTTTTTGCGTTTCAACAAAGAGACCGCCTCTGCTTATGTCGCGGATACGTACACTTTCACACGCCAAGGTACCGCCTTTGAACAATGCGGTACATCCGAGTTTTCTCCTGGGATATTTTCTTTTTTCTTCCATGGGCGTCCTCCCTCTAAATCATTTCAAATATGAGTTTGATATCGTCAATTCCATAAACCGACTTTAGTATTTTAAACAAATTTTTTCAATTTATTTAAATGGAAAAATTTGGGAATTATGGACAATATTTTATACTTTAATATTAAAGAAATTCGATTTACAGGAATGCCTCAGGTTCTTATATTCATTGTTGCCGGGGAAAATATTGAACATGCCTGACAGAACGTTTTCTGCTAATGGGGTATAGCATGATACATACTTTAAAAGATGTGCTTACAGTTGCGGGGAAAACAACTCCCAAAAGCCTTGCTGTCCTTGCACCCGAGGACAGTGAATTTTTATCGGCCGTAAAGGAAGGATGGGAAATGGGATACATCATTCCTCTCCTGATAGGGGATATTGAGAAGATAAAAAGGGTATCGGAAAAGATCGGGTTTTTCTGTGACAATTATGAACTGATCAGGGAAACCGACCGTCAGGCAATCGCCAACAAAGGTCTTTCAATGCTTTTTTCAGGACGGGTTGACATGGTCTGCAAGGGCCAGATTCCGACGGCATATGTCTACAAATCTGTAATTCGGGAAGAAACCAGAACCGAAAGCGGGATGACCGTTTGTGTTCTGACAATGTGGGAAATACCAGGTCTCAACCGTTTCATCATTTTCACCGACGTCGGTGTGAATATAAAACCCGACCTTAAGGCCAAGATAAATACCATAAAAAATGCGGTCTTTCTCCTGCACATCCTGGGGAATTCAAAACCTAAAATACTGGCCTTATCAGGCAACCGGGGATTCGGAATTGAGCAGCCTTCGGCAAAAGATGCGGCGGCGTTGCTGCAGGAGGCTCTTAACGGCAACCTGGGCGAATGTGAAGTTCTTCCGCAAACAAATCTGAGTGGTGTTTTTCTGGGTGATTCAAAACGGCTAACCAGTATGGAATCAATAGATATATCAAAGCTGCCTGACGTGATGCTTGTGCCCGGTCTGGATGCAGGCAACATACTATGCAAGCTGGATTTTCTCTTGCCTGTAACAAGACGCTCGATCGTTAACACATCCGCAGGCCCTGTCCTTGTTCCTTCCCGTGCTGATACCAAAGACTCGATTGTCGGTGAAATGGCTATGGGAGTTGTTATCTCAGACAGGATGAGAAAGGCTAAAAAATGAAAGACGGATTTGACAGCCTTATCAGGAAGGCATCCCGCATGAAAAAGCGTTTGATTGTTCCGATGTGCATTGACGACGACCTGGATATGATCATCAAAGCCGCGGGATTGGGCATTGTATATCCGGTCTTTATCGGTGGAAGGAACATCCGTAGGAAATTTCAGGAGAACTGCATCCCTTGTGAATATATTGATGCAGGCTCATCAGAGGAATCGCTGGCCGTTGCTGCAGATATGCTCAAAAACAATAAAGCGGATATAATAATACAGGGAGGCATAGATATTTCTTCATTTTTATCTTCACTCCAGGATTTGAAGACAGGACTTCACACACACAGGAGAGCAAGCCATGCCTGTGTATTCTTCTTTCCGGGAAGAAAAACGCCTGTGATAATAACCGACACGTTTATTCACGACCATCCGACACTGTTGGAAAAACAGATTATCGTCGAGAATGCTACTTCTCTGTGGAAAGCACTGGGCAGGGAAATACCCAAGATTGCGGCACTTGCAGTGCTCGAATACGTTAACCCCAAGATACATTCCACTCTGGATTCAGCAATCCTTTCAAAGATGTCTGAAAGACGCCAGTTCGGCGAAGCCATGATTGAAGGCCCTCTTGATATAGATTGTGCCCTTTCAAAAATCGCGGCAGAAAGAAAGGGGGTCAAAAGCCCGGTTGCCGGTGATACCGACATTTACCTGGTGCATGATGTCGAGTCAGGGTATCTTTTCGCCGAACACCTTGTATTCATAGGAGGGCTTGTCTGCAGCGGGCTTGTTCTCGGGATGTCGAAACCGGCAATAATTAATCTTCCTTTCATATGCAACAAAGGCCTGCTGGCCAGCATGGCCCTTGCCTCGCTGGTATAAGGAAAGGTTAACAATAATGATTAATAAGCCTCTGATGCTGATAATAAATCCTGGATCAACATCAACAAAAATGGCATTGTTCAAGGGCGATTCACTCCTGGCATCACACGTAAACAGATATGAAAAAGATGTCCTTAAGCTGAAAATCGCTGAACAGCTGCCTGCAAGAAGATCTGATATCGACGAATTCATTAAGGCTTCGAGAATAAAACCCCCTGAAATAGATATTATCATAAGCAGGGGAGGGCTCGGAAAACCGGGAGGCTCGGGTGTTTATGAAATAAATGAGGAAATGTGCAGCGATCTTATGCTCGGCCGTTACGGATTGCATGCTTCTGCACTAGGCCCGCGGATAGCCCTCGACATTGCCGAGGCAATCGGGACGAAGGCACTTGTTGTTGATCCACCCAGCACGGACGAATATGATGAGGTTTCCCGTATTTCCGGCTTCCCTTCAATTGAGAGGAAAAGCGCTTTTCATGCACTGAGCCACAAGGCTGCGGCAAAAAGATATGCCCGTATGTTGAACAGGAAATACGAAGAACTGAACCTGATCATCGCCCATATGGGAGGCGGAATCACAATAGGTGCGCACAAAAACGGCCGCGTAATCGACAGCACGCACGGACTTTCCGAAGGTCCGTTTACCCCTGAAAGGGCCGGCTCCCTGCCAACGCTGGAACTAATTTACACCATGGAACATACTGGATCGAACATTGAAGCTCTCAAGGAAAACCTGACCGTCAGGGGAGGCCTGACAGCCTATCTGGGCACAAACAATGCCGAAGAGGTTGAAAGGCGAATAAATCAATGCGACAAAAAAGCCGAACTTATATTCAGGGCCATGGCATATCAGATATCCAAATATATCTGCGCAATGGCTGCAAGCCTTTCCGGCAGGATAGACGGGATCATCCTGACGGGGGGTCTTGCATATTCGGAAATGCTCACAGGCTGGATAATTGAAAGGGTCCGCTTTTTAGGTAAGGTCTGCATTTATCCGGGAGAAAACGAAATGCTTGCGCTTGCCGAAGGCGGATTAAGGGCATTAAACGGAGATGAGCCTGTAAGAAAATATTGAATCCAGGACAAAGGGGGAAGATCGGCATGAATAACGTGACAGTAAAAATTATGATTTGCGTATTTATCATGTTGATGTTTGCATCCTGCGCATCAATTGAAACAAAGTCCGAAGCCCGACAAAAAGATATCCCGGGGGATTCGGGAGTGGATGTGTCAGGGCCTTCTTTAAAGGCTATGGAGGGCATTAAAAAAGTAAGTGTCCTTGCAGACATTTGCGTTGCCGAACACATGAATGCATTGCTTCTGGATGAATCCGTCAGCGCCGATCATTATACCCTGACAGGGATACAAGCCTTTCTTAAAAAAAATGGGATTGTTCCAATCTTATGCCCTGCCCCTTATGTGGGATCATACATAACCGTTGAAACAGGGGGCGACGTTAAAACAGATTCGGGTATTGAGAACAAGAAACCTCCTTTTGCATTACCTTCATTATCAAATAACGATAAGGAATATAACGAAGCCCTTATGAAAGTTTTAGCCTCGGTAGCGGTTCTGCCGACTGAAAAAAAAGAGAGGAATGCATCGTTCAAACCTGACATGAATTTATCAGAATGTCTTTCGGTTATAACCGATAAAACAGGCTCTGACGCCATTCTTGTTGTTATAGGCCAGGCGCTGGTGTACATAAGAGATAAGAATAACAGGATTATCGATAATGGCTCAGGGACTACCTTTCACAAGGCCTCACCGGATTCGATTCAGATTATCGATCTTAGAAAGGATGAAATTGAAGGCCTGGCCGTATTAATCGATTTAAAGAGCAAAACGGTTATCTGGTCCAATGCGACAAGGTTGAATCTTCCCGAGACGGGTAGAGACTACAAGACATTTTTTAGAGACGGTTTTGTCGGGACTATGTTAAGAGAAATCCCGTTTAAATAGTTTTTTACTGACAGGACCTGCATGAATTAAAGGTTCTCTAAAGTACGCGCAGGAGAATTACATGAAAAAAACGATAATTCTACTCTGCATCGCCTGTATTTTCCTTAGTGCTTGCGCGATGCTCAGAAAGAGATTTGATGCCTCGGTCAACAAACCCGCAGGAACCGTAATAATTGATGGGATCAGGAATAAAGTTACTGTAAGCAGGGACAGCCTTGGCATTCCTTATATAGAAGCAGCAGGTGAAGAAGACCTGTTTTTTGGTGTCGGTTATGCAATGGCTACGGACAGGCTCTGGCAGATGTACCTTAGGAGCATGGCCATGCAGGGCAGGCTTTCCGAGATAACCGGAAAGGATATGCTTCAAACGGACATATATTTCAGGACGCTCGGAATAAGAAAAAATGTGGAAGATACCCTTGCTGGCCTTGATAAAAAATATTTGCTGTCTCTCGAAAGTTTTTCAAAGGGTGTCAACGCATATATTAAAACGCAAAAATACCTTACCGCCGAGTTTGTTCTTTCGGGATTCACGCCACAACCATGGACACCGGCCGACAGCCTTTTCTGTTTCAGCGCCATAAGTTATGGCCTGTCTTATAATCTTTATGAAGAGCTTGAATACCTCACAATTGCATCACGGCTCGGATCTGAAAAAACCGCATGGCTTTTCCCTGTATATCCAGGAGAACCCTTTCCCTCAGATGAGATAAAAAAGCTTGAAGACATTCCTTTATCCGACTTGACGGGACCTCAAAAAGATAAGAGCGGGTCGGCTTACAATCTTGACGGCATAATTCCGAAACCCTTGCCCGCATCGAACAACTGGGCGCTTACGGGCGCAAAGACCCTCGGTGGAAAGTCCATAATATGCAATGACACCCACTTGATGCCTACAACCCCTTCAAACTGGATGATTATGCATCTCAAATGCCCGGGCTACGAAGCAGGCGGCGTCCTCATTCCGGGTCTTCCCATTGTCGCCCTCGGTTATAACGGGCATGTCGCATGGGGTGTAACCATGGTCTGTGCTGACACCCAGGACCTGTTTGTTGAAAAACTCAAAACCGACAATAATAAACTCCTGTACCTTTATAAAGGAGAATGGCTGCCCGTGAACCAAAGAAAAGAAGTGTTCAACATTAAATCTAATAAACCTGTTGAAAAGGTTGTTTCCATGACATGTCACGGTCCGCTTTTGAATACAAATGTAAGCAGGCTTCCCTTTTCTCCTGCCGTCATGCCCGACGCAAGCAAATATGGCCTGTCTCTTTCATGGGTGTTTCAGGCAATGTCCGAAACATATGAGGGATTTTACGATCTTTCCGAAGCAAAAACCACTGATGACACAAGGAAGGCCATTTTGAAAATCGGTTGCATGTATCTGAATTTTATATACGGCGACAGTGACAATATAGCCTGGCAGGTTTCCGGCATATGCCCGATCAGAAAGAAAGGGCGGGGAATGCTTCCTTCACCGGGATGGGGAGGTGAGTATGACTGGACCGGATATGTGCCTGTTGAAAAAATGCCCCATGATATGAACCCTCAGAAGGGTTACCTTGCGACCGCCAATAACATGACGGTTCCGGCAGATTATCCCGTGATGATATCGAACTCATGGGAAAAGCCCGAGCGGTTTGAAAGGATAGATTCGCTTCTTGCCCCGATGAAAAATGTTACAACGGGGGACATGATAAGCATGCAGGTGGACCGGTATTCGCTCATGGCCTACAAGGTGCAGAAAATGCTCTTTGAAGGGGATTTTGCACTTGATATCCATAAGGCGATAGATCGTCTTTCACCGAGAGATAAGGAAAAAGCAGCAAAAGCCATGGATCTGCTGGACCCCAAGGTTTTTGACTGTATAATGAAATCGACTTCTGTCTATGCTGCGGTCATGGGGGCCTTTTACCATACTGCAACCATAAATACCTTTATGGATGAATTCGGGCCTTCTGAAAATCCCCAATGGAAGTCTTTCGGAAAACTTACAGGACGGTTTACAGACGCAAAGACATTCCTTGACGAGTACGCACCATACGGCAATACGGCCTGGGAGTCTTTCGAATCATTGAACAACCAGGGCTATTCCGCACCGGAAGACCATATACTCTCAAGGAAAGAGTCCCCTTTCTGGGATGATGTCAGGACCGAAAAAAAGGAAACCAAGGCGGATATAATTGCTGAATCGCTTGCTGATGCAGTAATTCTTTGCGAAGGGGAAATGGGCGCCGACCCAAGAGACTGGCAATGGGGAAAACTGATACATTATAAATTCAAACATGAAATAAGCGATTCGCTCCCGTTTGGGACTTTTGATGACTATTTCAATCCCGGAGTCTATCCTGCAGGCGGCGACTGGGCCACCATAAATATTGCTGGCTTTTCATGGGCCGACAACTCATTCGAGGTAGTCGAGATCCCGGCTATGCGCATGATTGTCAATTTCGGGGAACCCGACCCGGCTTATATCGTTACCGTCCCGGGCCAGTCAGGTAATCCTTCCAGTCCTCATTACAAGGACATGACAAAGGAATATTTCATAACGGGCAAGACCCACCCGCTGCCGTTCAATGAAGAAAATGTAAAAAAACAATACACCGATATGCTGATACTGATGCCAAAATGAACCAATAAATTTGCAGACATATACGTTAGTATGACTGATGCCACTTGGCATGCCTTTCGTCATATTCAACGGCCTTATGACTCATCCGCCCGCCGGCAATCCTTTTATCACAGTCTCTGACCTCAGCCGGATTTTGCAGCCATGGTGCTACATACCCGCCATCTTTGGGCATCCGAATCATAAAAAATATGAGCAACCACAAAAAGCAGACCTATAGGCCTACTCCAACCTACTACATGTCTATTGAAACAAGTTTGTGATAGCTGGCAAGCCAGTATGCCGCAAGATAATCCACACCCGAATGCACCATCCTGGGGTTGTCCGTACCGCACTCCTGGATCTCGAAAGGATTCTTCTGAAACATGAACCCCGCCGAGCACTGTTGTCTGACAGGAAAGGCATCTTCTGCCTGCGCCTCCACACCTCCCATTATCTCTTCAAGCCAGGGCTGCTTGTCATAAAGCTTTGCAAGCATAACGGAGACAGGGTCAAGAGTATAGGTCGATGGGTCCCTGGCAGGCAGGTAGTAATCACAATTCGGCACACTGCGAAAATCAAGGAGGTCGTGCACAAGCTGATTGAAGTACCTGACATCGGGTTTATCCTTCCACCCTCCCTGTCCCATGTAGATCCCGTTGAACCAGGGGTTGTGGGTAAGCCTTGTATAGGTGTGCACGGAGTTGTTGAACTCGCTTAAAAGCCATTTGTAATCGTCTTCACTGAAATAAACCCTGCCCAACCTCAAAAGATTGTACCAGTTTGTGTGGGCAAGATTGTTGCCGTAGTACTGGGTGTAGCGGTTCATAAAATTTATATCTGACACCCTGATATTTACCCTGTTGGCATTGAGAAGCATCCTGCTTAGCTCTTCCTTCATGGTCTCATCGCCCGTTATATGATACCCGATAGTGCAGAAATTGAGCTTCATGCTTGGCAGTATAACCGGCGCAACCGGGCTTGGCTTTCCATCTTCGGCAATGATTATCCACCCATTCTTCATAAGAGTCTTCACAACAGTCCCGACATCCTCACGGATGATTGAGCGCATGGCTTCATCATCGAGGAGGTCATAGGCAAGCGCCATGCCGAAGAACCAGCCCGTGTATTGATCCCTGCTGGTCTGCCCCCACCAGAAGTCACCCGCAAAGGGTCCTGTATCAACCTTGTGGCATCTGTCCGATTGGCTGCACCATTCATCACCGTAATACCCGAGGGAATCCTGAGGTGCCCAGTACCTTGAAATATACCCGGCGGCTCCGGTTACCCGCAGATGGCCTGACAGGGTGTTGACAATGCGTATCACGTTAGACCTGGCCTGCGGGTCTGCTGTCACATAATATCTGAAGGCCTGGCTTCCGAGATATGTCCCTGTCCAGATCGTGCTGTCGCCGTAACCGTCAACAGCCTCAACTTCTGTCCTCGCATCGTCCTTGAAACGTATGTGAACAGACCCCCCGTAATAGGGCTGATGCCATTTGAGATGCCATGCATCGTATTCCTGGGCCTTCAGCCGCAAAGAACCGGCCGGTCCTGTTTCATCATAATCCCTGGATTCGACAGGGTCCTGCGGCCAGGTAGCGATATAACCGTCATCCTTGGGGCAGCCTGTCAATAATGTGAACAAACCAAGCAAGACTACCATAGCGACAATAGGCATCGAATATCCTCCTCATATAAGCAAACATTTCTATAAAAAATAAATATAAGCAGCAGATTTCCAAAAGCCAGCATAAAATATTTTTTCCAGAATCAGACGCTTTCTTGAATATTCGTCACAGGGTGTTATTATTTCAATATACAATCCAGAATACAGCGGAGGTATAAATGAGAGAATTTATACGCCATCCGACGGATATCCCGATAAAATACCGCATCAGGGACTCAAAAACGATAGGTATTAACAACCTGACAAATGTTTCCGTGGGGGGCCTCTGTTTCAGATCATCTGTCTCTCTGAAAGAAGGAATGGAGCTTATGCTCAGCATTCCCATAATAAAGCCTGCATTCAGGGCAAAAGGCAGAGTGGCATGGTGCAACAAAACAGATGACGGATACGATGTGGGCGTGAATTTTTTTGACAGCGATACGGAATACCGCGCCCGCATGGTTGAACAGATATGCCAGATTGAACATTACAGGAGGGATGTTCAGCACAGGGAAGGCCGTATAATCAGTGCAGAAAAGGCTGCGGAAGAATGGATAGAAAAGTATGCTTCGGAATTTCCGAGATCAGAGTAGAAACTTAATATTCAATACCGGGCTCAAGAACTGAAGCATTTTATGGCAATTCATGTAATGGCACCCGGTCATCCGGGCGCACAAACAGCTCACCAGGGGACATAGCCCTGCTGCACGGCATGCATATGGTCACTTGGTATTTCCGTATACCTGTATAACTCTCTGTTTTTCTGTTTGCGTTCCGACATCATATTTATACGTTCGGCTTCCCTGTTTTTAATAATCGGACCATTAAGATTCAGCTCGAAACTTTTTCCCGGTGCAACCTGAGAGCCGCTGCCGGCATCACTTTCATAAGGATAACTGACCATCTGTATTTGAAGCGGGGAATTCTCGTCAGCAAAAGAGGGGGCTGCAAACAATATTACAATAACCATTCCCACTGATATTTTTAGCATTCTGATCATTTTATCCTCCCTCGATCCTATAATCTGTATCGGAAGGATCGGGAAAAGCATTAGCATAAATATTTAATATTAAAGTGTTTAATGGGTATTTAATTGCTCTCTGGCGTACTGCGGGGTGTCAGGTCCATTTGACCGGCAACTTGACACCATTGAGGGCTTATGCATGACATCAATATATAAAGACCCGGCCTTCTGCCTTAAAGCTCTCAGAGTTCATCTTATCTCAGGCTGGCAATGAATGCCTTTATTGATATATAAGCAACAAATGAACGGGAGAATAACTGCTATCATGGGAGTCTCAATAATCGAAGTAGCCATGAGACTTCTATACGGGCATATCGGCATTAACCCCTTTCTCTATACCCTGATAGCCCGGTTAGCTCAAACTGCGATAATCATTGCTATAGCCTTTGACGGGTCAGGCATAAAAACGAGATCTGCAAAAAAAGAGATTCTTGTCGGGATTGGCTGCATAGCCATATTCGGCATATTTGTGCTCTCAGCTGATCTTGTCTCAAGGCTTATCATGCATGGAGGGATTCTGCGTATTCTCCTGAAAAAACAGCATGTGAGTAATCCATTTCTGTTCTTCTTTGTGGGCTGCCTCATCGGTCCGTTCGTTGAAGAGCTTTTTTTCCGCGGCCTGGTTCAGTCACTGGCCAGACAGTATGTTCCGGCATTTGCGGCCATTGCCCTATCATCCGTTTTTTTCGCATCGGTGCACGGCAGCCTGTCGTTTGTCCAGCTTGCAGGCGGGTTAATGTTCGGATTCATATATGAATGGAGAGGCAGCATCTGGGCATGTTATATCTTTCACGTGGCAGCCAATATCGGCATATGGCTTTACCCGTATCTCTGGCCCTGGCTCTTTACTCAAATATAACCGTCTTATTGCCGTTTATAAAAACCCTGTTCTCAAATACAAGCTTTAAGGCCCTTGCCAGGACGACCTTTTCGACATCCCTTCCCGCCTGTCGCATTTCTTCGGGTCCGTATGAGTGGTCTACATGTATGACGTCCTGCGTAATAATTGGACCCTCATCAAGGTCATTTGTAATGAAGTGTGCTGTCGCGCCGATTATCTTCACTCCTCTTTCATAAGCCTGGGTATACGGATTTGATCCGGTGAATGCCGGCAGGAAAGAATGGTGTATATTGACTATCCTGTTTTTATATCTCGTAACGAACGCGGGTGTAAAAACCCTCATGTACTTTGCCAGGACTATATGGTCTGGTGCAAATTTGTCGATTAAAGCGGCTACCTGCCCTTCATGTTCGTCCCTGGAAACACCTTCATGCGGAACAAAAAAATATGGTATATCGAAACTCTCCACCAGCTGCCTAAGCCTTTCCTGATTGCTTAGAACCGCCTTGATCCTTGCATTCATCTCTCCAAAGGCATGTCTGATGAGAAGGTCCCCGAGGCAATGCGGTTCTTTTGTGGCAAGCACCACTATATCTTTTCTTCTGGCCTCGGTAATTTCAATATTGGCATCACGGGGCAGTGCGTCCGGCATGTCCGTTGATAATGTAGCGGGATTGACGCCGGTAAATTCCGTACGCATGAAAAAGTGCTTGCGTTCCCTGTCGACGAATTCCCCGTTCTGGGTGATGTTAAAACCGTGTTTGAGAAGTACACCGGTAACGGCATGGATTATTCCCTTCCGATCCCGACAGTCAATCCGCATTATGTAAGTTGACATCGTTATATGTCTCTATTGTTCGACTATTTTGAATGGTTAGCCAGCCAGTTCAGCGAACCTTTGATCTTTCTCCATATACTGCCGTTTCTTTCCACATAAACTACGGCCTCATCCTCGCTCCCGAAACTGTACATGTCCGGAAGAATTTCAGGCATTTCCTTTCTGCCGAGCAGATAAATTGGAACAAACATATTTGCCTTGATAGCATTTCTGAGCAATCCGAGTGAATCTATGGAATCCCCCCGCTTCTTGAAGGCCGAAAGGGACTTTGTATAAAGCCATTCACATGAAACCTCATCATATTTACCCAGCAGAGCTTCAAGCTCTTCATCTAATCCGAGATACAAGAGACAACCCGCAATTATGTAACGTATGCCCTGATTGTCTGAGGGGTTTAACTGGAGCATCTCCCTGTAATGCTTTAAGGCCTCGTCAAAATGGCCGCCTTCCCAAAGGCATCCTGCCAGTCCGGCCTTCGCCCTCATATAAGGCCTGGTTTCGATATAGGCCCAGAAGTGGCCAGCTATCTCATCAAAGTGCTTTTTTCCTATTGTTCGGGAACCGGCTTCCACCCCTTTCCGGTAAAGCTCGATGGCCTCAAAGAGATGGTCTGCCGTCTCTTCGGCCAGCATGACATAGGCATCGGCACAGTCAGGATATATTTCAATGGCTTTTTCAGCAAGCGCTACCCTCTTGGCATATGTGTCTGCATCCCATGCCTCGTAAATCAGTTCCTGGGCCTTTTCAGCAGCATTCCTCGGAAGCGATGCATCCCTCATTCCTTCAATCACCTGTAAAAACGGTTTGGGTGTTTTTATCGAACGAAGGTCTGCCCCTTTTCTGTTTTTCTTGCCGGTAGAATCTTTTTTATCTTCGGACATCCGGAAATCCCTTATCTGGATTTAAAATTAACAATCAGGTGTAAAAACGGTTCTGCAAGCTCTATGCGCTGCAAAACCCACGCTCATTCTGATATCCTTCTAATGAATCCCGACAACAATGACAATCCCCAAAAATATTACTTGTCCTTGTGTCCTCCGCAAAACGGGCATTTAACCCATTCCTCTTCCAATGGAAGTTTACATACCTTGCAGACATTGTGTTTGAAGTTGCCGCAATAGGGGCAGAAAAGGTACTTCATATCTATCATGGCATTGCAGGACGGGCATTTGTATTCGTTTCTGGTCTGCGGTCCAAGCACGCGGATCAGTTCTTCAAGGGTCGTGTCACCGGATTTTACTTTTGCTATTCCAGCGTCCATCAGTGTGTACATGCCTGTTGATGTTGCAAGGCTCAAGACTTCCGACTCTTTGTAGTTGCTGCTTATGATGTGTCTGAAATCGTCATTCATGGTGAATATCTCAAAAAGTCCTACCCGGCCGCCATAGCCCGAGTTGCTACACTGCTGGCATCCCCTGCCTCTGAATACTTTTTCCCCTACCTGTTTTTTTGTAAGGTTTAAAAGCCTTAGCATCTCGGTATCGGGTTCAACCTCTTCTTTACAATACCGGCATATCTTTCTTACAAGCCTCTGTGCAACTATACCTTCAAGTGTAGACGATATCAGGTAAGGTTTTACACCCAGGTCAATAAGCCTTGTAATGGAAGCGACAGAGCTGTTTGTATGCAATGTCGTCAGGACCATATGGCCGGTCATACCTGCTTTGAAAACGACATCGGCGGTTTCAAGGTCACGTATCTCGCCAACCAGTATCACATCGGGGTCCTGCCTCATCGTTGAACGAAGGACATTGGCAAAAGAAAGGCCCAACTTGTCTTTGATATAGACCTGGTTTGCATCTTCAAGAAAGTATTCCACAGGGTCTTCGATTGTTTCAAAATTCTTGGTGGGCATCATCATGGTGTTGAGTATTGAGTAGAGAAGGGTGGTCTTGCCGCTTCCGGTCGGCCCGGTTGCAATGATTATTCCCTGGGGCCTTTGCATGAGGTTATGGATTCTGTCAAGATCATCCTGTATTATGCCAAGGTCTTGAAGCTGTCTGATGGAAGCGCTTTTATCCAGGATTCTTAATGTTGCTTTTTCACCGTTTATAGTAGGCAGCGTTGAAACCCTTAAATCAACCAGCCTTGTTCCCGATTTAACCGTAAATCTGCCGTCCTGGGGTTTGCGGCGTTCCGAAATATCCATTTTCGACAGTATCTTGATTCTCGAGATCGTCGATGCATGGTAGTCTATGGGCAGCTTGATCTTGGCGTGCAGGATGCCGTCTATCCTGTAACGGATAAGTGTAAACTTTGTTTTGGGTTCTATGTGAATATCGCTTGCCTTGTACCTGATCGCTTCCGATATGATTGCGTTGACAACCCGGATAATCGGCGGAACTTCCGAAGAGTTAAGCAATTCCTGAACATTGATATTTTCATCGTCATTATCTATGACAATATCAATCTCGTCCATCGGCTCGATTCCGGTCATGACATCAATATCATCATCCTGACCGTTTTCCGTTTCTCCATAGGACTGCCTGATTGCCTTCAGGATGTCGGCGCTCCCTGCTATCAGCGGGGATACCTTTAATCCGGTAAGGAATTCAATATTATCCCTTAAGAAAATATCTGACGGGTCAGCCATGGCAACGGTCAGGTTGTTTCCTTCAAGCCTTACAGGTATAAACCTGCTGCGTTCACAGAAATCCTTTGGAAGCGAGCGGACTATCCCGGGATTAATGTGCGTTTCCTTGATATCTATAAACTCAATACCCAGATGGCTTTGCAGGGCTTTGATTATCTTCGCATCAGTCGCTATGCCCAGCCTGATGATTGTTTCGATTATAAATTCATCGTCCTTTTTTTCCTTTTGCGCCGTTACCAGGTCTTCAGCCTTTAATACGCCCTGCTTGATTAAAATGTTTCCAAGCGATTTTCTGTCCTTGTCATACAGTGCCGAGAAGTTCTTTATCTTGATCTGCTGTTTTTTTGTGATTTCCTTTAAAATCTTGTTCTCTTTCACTAGGACATACTGCTGCAGCGCAAGGCTTACCGACAGCCTCAGATCCTCGTCGCTCCAGGGTTTGGTAATGAACTTATACACCGCTCCTTCATTAACGGCCCCCATTACCGCCTGCACATCCGCATGGCCTGTCAGCATTATCCTGATTATTTCGGGTCTTCTCTTTTTTATTTCCCTGAGAAGATCTACCCCGTTCATGCCCGGCATTTTGAAGTCCGAAATGACAAGCTGGATACCCTCCCTGTCGATCAGCTCAAGGGCCTGGTCTGCGTTGTCTGCAAAAAAGAGGTTGTAGTTTTCCTCCAGGAAAACCCGTTTCAATGCCTTGAGGACATTCTCCTCGTCGTCTACAAAGAGCAGGGTAAACCTTTCGTTTGCTTCAGCCTCCGGCTGAAGTTCTTCCTGATTTTCTACCTGCTCAGGTAGTCCCTGTTTAAAAAGTCTTGAATACTTCGCCATATTATTCCCTTATCGGCAGTTTTATTAAAAAATTAGCACCATTTTTATTTTCAACCTCTATAGAGCCGTTATGAGAGGTGATGGCATCATATGCTGTGGTCAATCCAAGCCCCTTTCCTTTGCCGACCTCTTTTGTAGTAAAGAACGGTTCGAATACGCGGGTTTTGATATCTTCAGGAATCCCGGGACCATTATCGGCAATCGTTACAAATATAGATTCCCCGTCCGAGGATGTGGTTATTGTGACTTCGAGATCATTCAGCCTGCATTGCAGGGCATTGAGCAGTATATTTAAAAATGCCTGGGACAGAAGGGCCAGTTTGCATTGAAGCCCTGGTATCATTGAATAATTTTTTATAAATTTAGTTCCGGGAGGTGTCTCATGGGTAAGAAGGATGATGATATTGTCGATTTCCGAATTGATATCCATTATCCCTGTCTCAGTATCATCGATATGCGAAACAGCCCTCAGATTTTTTACAATAACGGTTATTCTTTCGGCACCGCTAAGACTTTCGTTGATAAGGTTGTCGGAATCCTCAAGCACAAAATCAAGTTTCAGCTGCCGCCACTTTTCCTGCGTTGTTTTCATGAGGTCGGGTACTGAAGAGACAACGCTTCTGTAGTATCCGAGCATATCTTTTGCCTTTGAGAAGTAGGCGAACAGTGTCCTCAGATTGCTTGAAATAAATCCCATCGGATTGTTTATCTCATGTGCAATCCCTGCTGCAAGCGAACCTATGGATGCCATTTTTTCATGTTGAAGCATAATGGAGTGCGCCTGCCTGAGTTCCTCGGTACGTTCCTTTACTTTTTCTTCGAGACTTTCGGCCAGCTCCCTGTATTTTTGTTCTGAAGCAGATAGCTCCCTGTTAATATTCAAAAGCTCGTCATAGGAGTGGTTGATGATTGTTGTATGTATCTCGGAAGTAAGCATCCGCTTAAGGTTTGTTTTTATAAGCGTATTGATGGAATGGCGCAGGAGCTTTGTAATACCCTTTATATCCGTACCGTCAGTGCCGTGAATCTCTAGCTTCGCAACTGGTTCACCTTCGAGAACTATATTATGGCTTTCTTTGAGCACTCCTGCCGAATCACCGACTGACCAGAGGACTTCCCCTGAATCATCCCTTATAAGGGCCAGGCTGGCACCAGCCTTAACTGCACCTTCAAGCATGGGCAGCACTTCCGCTTCATGGATAATATCCTTGAAGCGTCTTTCCTCGCCCACAATAAAGGCAAGGTGTTCCTTGTTGTCATTTACCACCACCTCAGCACGCCTCCACTCTTGTAAGTTTTGTTACGAACTCTTCTTTGCCTAGGCCGTGCTCTCTGCCTAAAGAATACTTCGAATCAACATTATCATATGTTTTTTCAAGGAGGGCCTTGTACGTCTCGACAACCCCTGGGCCGTTCAATGCGGATGCCATGTATACGGGGATGCCTGTCGGCCCCCATATGCGCCTTATGTCCGATTCCGGGATTATGCCCGGAAGGTCCCTTTTATTGAACTGCACTATGAGCGGAATACTATCTATATCCAGCCCCACCAGGGACAGGTTTTTCTCAAGGTTTTCAAAACTTGATGAATTGTTGGTCTCTTCGGCTGTCTGCGAGTCAGCAATAAAAGCGACCCCGTCACACCTTTGCAGAACCGCTTTCCTTGTTGCGTCATGCTTGACCTGTCCGGGTACGGTGTAGACCTTCAGCTTTATCTTCAGGCCGCTTGGGGCGACAAGGAAAAATGGCAGAAGGTCAAAAAAGATGGTGCGGTCATCTTTTGTATCCAGCACCATGAGATCCCCGCGCCCCTCGGAAGAAAGAAGGTCGTGAAGTTTCAGCAGGTTTGTGGTTTTTCCAGACAGGGCCGGGCCGTAATACACCAGCTTTAGTACCATTCTCCTGTCAAGTTCATCGTATTCTATCATGCTTTTCTACCTTGCCCATATAAACACACCGCGTTTTGGAGGGTCTATCGTGTAGTATCGTTTGATCGCCTTTATATTCATTGCATTCAGCGCAATGTTTTTACTCAGCAGCAGTATGCCGGTTCCGCTTTTTACGTCACGGGAGACTACCATGTCCTCTTTAAGCTCATTAGGCGGCAGTTCTCTCTCCGAAGCCTCGACATCTCCTGACGTGAGGGAACAGATTTGACGGGCAAGACGTGAAAAATGTGAATACAGCCTCGGATCGAAGCGCCTCCCAAGCTGTTCGCTCAGGTCGCGCAAGGTCAGATCCAGGGCTACATCGCTCATATATTTTTCAAGGTTCCTGTCTATGAAATCTGCAATCGCTATTATCCTTGCACCTGCAGGTATATCGTTTCCCTTGATGCGGTCCGGAAACCCGCTCCCGTCAAAATTCTCGTGATGATGTCTTATCAGAATCCCTATATCCCTCATGTCCTCTATTGAGTCTATTGCAGCCTGTCCTCTGACCGGATGCAGGCTGTATTCATTAAATTCATCTTCAGAGAGCTCTGCGATGCTTTTGCTGAGGAGGTAGTCCTGCATGCCGATTTTGCCTATGTCATGGAGAAGTGCCGCAACGGCTATCTTTTCGGTTTCTTCCGCAGAAAGCCCCATTGAGACAGCCACCTTCTCCGCAAGTTCCGATACATTTCCGGAATGGTTTTTTACATTCTTGTCCCTTAGCTCGATAAGACCCGAAAGCGCAGCGATAGTACTTCTGAGATTCCCTGAAAGTTTCAGGTTAAGATCGTTAAGGGATTCATTCTGTCTGTGAAGCTCGGCTGTCTGTTCTTTAACCCTTGCTTCAAGTCTTGTATTCCATTCGCTCAGCTCTTCGTTCTTCCTCTGAACGATCAGTGAAAGTTTTTTGTTTTTCTGAATCAGTTCATACCTGTATGCCGCTTCCCGCACTGCCTGAAGAAGTTCTTCATCCTGCCAGGGCTTGGTCAGATAACGGTAGGCCCCGCCTTTATTGATAGCATCGACTGCAGCCTTTATATCGGAATACCCGGTCAGCAGTATCCTTGTCGCAAGGGGTCTGATCCTGCGCGCCTCCTCGAGAAAATCTGTACCCGTCTTGTGGGGCATCCTCTGGTCTGAGATAATAAGAGAAACGTCTTCGTTTTCTTCAAGAATCTTGAGCGCATCGTCAGCCGAGGATGCGGACAGGACATCGATGTCATTACTCATGAACAGCCTGGTCAGGGACCGAATTATATTTTCTTCGTCATCTACGATCAGGACCCTGGATGGTATTCTTTCTTCGCCTCCGTCCATCTCTCACTCCTTTTGATTTATTGTCGAGAGAAAAATGTCCAGAAGCTCCGGATCAAGTTCCTTGTTTCTCATGCCTTCGAGAATGGCAAGCGTCTTATCGACACTGAAAGCCTTCCTGTATGGCCTGTCCGATACCAGGGCATCGAAAATATCAGCAGTGGCTACAATCCGCGCTTCAAGAGGGATGTCCTTTCCACGTTTTCCTTCCGGATAACCCAGCCCGTCGTAACGCTCATGATGATAGTTTATTATATTGATTACTGTTTCCGAACACATAGCAAGCTCTGCAACATGTGCCCCCCACACAGGGTGTTTTTTAATGATATCCATTTCCTCCGGAGAAAGAGGGCCATCCTTATTCAGTATCGCCTCGGGTATCCCGATTTTGCCGCAGTCGTGCAGCCAGCTTCCATGCATGATCGATTTCTTTGTTTCAGGAGGCAGCCCAAGGTGTTCCGCGATCGACAGTGCGACGTCGGCAACCCTGTCGCAGTGGCCCCTGGTATACGGGTCCTTCAGCTCAACCGTCTGAGCGAGTGATAAAAGCATGCTTTCATCCGAATGCCGCATCGATTTGACAATCCTGTATTCGTTTATGGCATCGGTAACCGCTTCGATCAGCTGCTTGTCGTTCCATGGTTTTGATATGAACCTGAAGACATCGCATTCATTAATCGCCGACATTGCTATATTCAAATCTCCATAGCCGGTAAGCATGATGCGCTTGATATCAGGGGCCATGGTTTTCAGCCTGGATAACAGTTCAAGGCCGGACATTTCGGGCATTTTTTGATCCGCCACCACGACGGCAATATCCTGATCATTGATGAATGACAGGGCTTCAATCGGGTTTGAAGACACCAATACTTCAAAACCAAGATCGCAGAAAATCCTTTTTATAGCCTGAAGAACTCCTATTTCATCATCTATGATAAGGATCTTTTCAGACATTTTCACTTTCTGGTCCAGCACCAGGATGCAGCCTTCACTGCTGCCGTTTTTCTGAAGCATCGCGGCATCGGCCTTATAGCACCTGCCGCCTATCAGTACCAGATCCGACGCCTCTCCGGCGTCTTTTGCATAAGATACGACATCCTCAATTTCAGGTAAGGCCTCCGCTACATTTTTATGAAGCATCTTTTCCCCGAACACCTCGGCGGCCTTCGGGTTCATCCAGACGATTTTCCCCTCGTTGTCAAATCTGAGCATTATGAGCGGCAAAGCTTCTATAAGTTTCCAGGCACTGCGTCTTTCTATCTTGTTTTTCTGTGTATGATATTTTTCTGCAGCGTCTATGATTATATTTTTAAGATCATCATCGTTCCAGGGCTTGGTTATGACCTTGAATATCTGGCCGTCGTTGATTGCTGCTATGACGTTTGCAGTATCCGCATAACCAGAAAGAACAATTCTTACGGTGTCAGGCCAGCGTGCGTTGACTGTCTTTAAAAACTCCACACCGTTCATACCGGGCATCCTGTAATCTGATACGACTATATGTACAGGCGGGAAATTCTTGATCATTTCCAGCCCGGCTTCACCTGATTCCGCTGTCAGGATATCATATCCGCTGTTTATGAACAGGCGTCTCATGGTATTGAGCATCGGCTGCTCGTCATCGACAAAAAGGATTCTGATCTTTCTACTCATTGAACTTTACCCCCGCTAACGGCATGCGTGCCGAGAGTATAGTCCCATTGTCCGAATCACTCTCGACAGATGTTTCTCCGCCATGTTTCTTTATAAGAATGTTTTCAGACATTTTCACTGTCACATCCAACATCATGATACAGCCTTCATTGTTGCCGTTTTTTACAATCATCGCGGCATCGGCCCTATAGCACCTGCCCTTGATCAGCACCATATCCGACGCTTCTCCTGCATCCTTTGCATTAAATGCGAGTTCATTAATTTCAGGTAAGGCCTCCGCTATATTTTTTTGAAGCGCCTTTTCCCCAAATACCTCGGCGGCATTAGGGTTCATCCACACAATTTTCCCATCAGTATCAAATCTGAGCATTATGAGCGGCAGGGCTTCTATAAGTTTCCATGCGTTGCGGGCTTCCATGTTGTGTTCCTGGATGTGATATTTTTCTGCAGCGTCTATGATAATATTTTTAAAATCATCATCGTTCCAGGGCTTGGTAATGATCTTGAATATCTGACCTTCATTGATTGCCGCTATGACATTTGCGGTATCCGCATGACCTGAAAGCACAATCCTTACGGTATCAGGCCAGCGTGTATTGACTGTCTTCAAAAACTCAACCCCGTTCATACCGGGCATCCTGTAATCTGATACGACTATATGCACGGGCGTGTTATCCTTGATTTTCTGCAATCCTTCTTCACCCGATTCCGCTGTCAGGATATCATATCCGCTGTTCATGAACAGGCGCCTCATGGTATTGAGTATCGGCTGCTCGTCATCGACAAAAAGGATTCTGATCTTTCTACTCATCGAACTTCACCCCCGCTGCCGGCCGGCTTACCGTGAAGGCGGTGCCCCTGCCCGATTCACTCTCGAAAGCAATATCTCCGCCAAGTTCCCTGATAAGGATATTTTCAGACATTCTCACTTTCAGATCCAGCACAAGGATACAGCCTTCACTGCTTCCGTTTTTCTGAAGTTTAGCTGCATAGGCCTTATAGTATTTGCCTCCTATAAGGACCACATCTGATGCTTCCCCCGCATCCTTTGCATCAGATACGACTTCTTTAATTTCCGGCAAGACTTCTGTTGTATTTTTTTGAAGCATCTTTTCCCCGAACACTTCGACGGCCTTCGGGTTCATCCAGACAATTTCTCCCCCGTTATTAAATTTGAGCATTATGAGCGGAAGGGATTCAACAAGTTTCCATACGCTGCTTGTTTCCATGTTGTGTTCCTGGGTGTAATATTTTTCTGCAGAATCTATGATGATATTTCTGAAATCATCGTCGTTCCATGGTTTGGTAATGACTTTGAATACCTGGCCGCTATTGATTGCGGCTATGACGTTTGCGGTATCTACATAACCTGAAAGGATAATCCTGACTGAATCAGGCCAGTATTTACTGACTGCCTTTAAAAACTCCACCCCGTTCATACCCGGCATTCTGTAATCGGAAACGACGATATGCACCGGCTGGCTGTTCTTGATTTTCTCCAGACCCTGTTCTCCCGATATGGCTGTCAGGATATCGTAATCGCAGTTCATGAACAGGCGTTTCATCGAATTGAGTATCGACTGCTCATCGTCTACGAAAAGGATTCGAATCTTTCTATTCATCGAAAATAACCCCTGCTATCGGCAGGCTAACCGTAAAAGTGGTGCCTCTGCCTGATTCACTCTCGACAGATATATCTCCACCATGTTTCCTTACTATGTCGTATGTAATGCTCAGACCGAGACCTGTGCCTTTCACCGGCTTCTTTCGTAGTAAAGAAAGGTTCGAATATCTTGTTTAACAGTTCGGGAGGAATCCCTTGGCCGGTATCGGATATCGAAGCGTATATCCATCCATTTTTATCCCAGGTTTTCACACGGATCTCGCCGGATGTTTCAATGGCAATGAACGGCATTGACCAGCAGGTTCATAAACACCTGGTTTATCTGCTGGGGAAAACATCTCGCAAGAGGTATATCGCCATATTCCTTTATTACGGTTGCCTTATATCTGAGCTCATTCCAGACAATGTTGAATGTGCTTTCCATGCATTCGTTTATATCAGCTTCCCGGTATTCAAGCTGGTCGTTCCTTGAGAACGATTTCAGGTCCTGAACTATTTTCTTGACCCCTCTCGGCGCCGTCGAGAGATTCCGAGATAAGGGTCTTTAATATCGTCCTGGATGTAGTCTATCTTCAATATCTTCTTTTTTTCTTCGAGAGCCATCTTCTTCTCATTATCCGGGCAAATTCCGGCAACTGAGGACTGAGCGGTCATAAATTCCGAAATCTTGTCAACATACTTCGACAGGGAACTCAGATTGCTGGATATGAAACCTATCGGATTATTAATCTCGTGTGCAACTCCCGCTGCAAGCTGCCCGATTGATGCCATCTTCTCCTGCTGCAGAATTTGAGCCTGTGTCTCTTTTAACTCCGTATACGCGGCTTCAAGTTCGGAGTTCTTCTTTGAGAGCTCCTCACGGGCTTCCTTGAGTTCTTCTGTCTCTTTCCTCAGGGAATTCTCAAGGCGTTTTCTTTCCGTCACATCGTATACCACGGCCTATTGTTCCCAGACACTCACCGGAAGAGCTCAGATACGGGATCATGTTGAATACTATATCCCTGACACCCCCGTCCGCATATTTTATCTGATCGAGCGGTATCTTTGCGCTGCCTTCAAGGCTGGATATTATTGTATTAAGCCAGTTGATCAGTTCGCCGGAGGATGCCGGGTTCAGATCCTTTAGCGTCTTTCCGTTAAGAGTTGCCCCGGGCTGGCCTATTGCATCTTCAAATGACCTGTTTACGCCTTCAATGCGTCCGTTCTTATCCATGATGAAAATAGCATCCGGAATGGAATCGATGAGTATCTGGAGCAGGCTGATATTTTCCTGCATTGTGTCGTCGATAAGTTTTCTCAGTGAAGTATCCCGGCAGCAGCAGGACTATGGCACTCCCGCCGCCATCAAAATCCCTGACAAAGCTGCAGCTTGCTTCAACCCAAAGGTTCGAGCCGTCCCCGGCAGTCACGGACAGTTCAAATGGCATTTCGATTGAGGGCAGGGGAAGTGTTCTCCGACAGTGCTTCGTCAAATGCATTCATGAATATCCTGGCAGCAGAAGGGATTCAGGATCATGTTTACATCCTTTCCGGCCAGTTTAGCGTCATCATAGCCCCATTCACCAGAAACTGAATGGGCTTGCCCATGCGATCCTCAAATCCTTTTTGATTACAAGAACGACATCTCTAAGATGAGTCAGAATCCTTTCAGGGGGGACTTGTACTTTTTTACCCGCAACTTTTCTGTCAGCGACCCCCGGCTGCAAAGGATTCCTGTTCTTTCTGTTCCTTTCAGCCATTGCTACCCCGTTATTATGTTTTATATTTTCTATTAGAGTCCTTATCGGAGAACTTTTAATATTATTTAAGAATATTATTAATTTTTTTTCATGTGCCGACTCGTACCGGCAATTGCGGTTAAAGCTGCAAGGGGATTTTCTTGACAAAGAAAAATCAATGAAATAGTAGCATGTGCTACACTTATGGCAAGCATAAATAAAATAGAAGATATTAAAATACCGGCTGATACGATCGGGGATCTCGGGGTTGAAAACTCTTTGTCATTCAAACCTGAAATCCTTTCGGAAATACTGATGAATGGCGACATAACAACCTGTAAAGCCGCTGAAAATTAATTATGCCCTGACAAAAGAAGGCGATGTAATCCATGCCGAAGTTAACATAAAATCAGAGGTCGAAACTCCGTGCTCGATCTGTCTTGGAAGTAATGAAATACAAGATAGATTTAACCCTTGCCACAGATTATTTTCCGGCCCTTGATGATATGCACGGTGACCTTGAGGCCTTAAGGCAGAGCCAGGAAGTGGGTTATTACAGAAAAGATATCTGCCTCGGCTCTTTCATACTTTCAGAGATGGTGCTATCCATGCCTATAAGGTACGAGTGCAGGAACGGGTGCAAGGGATTGTGCCCTGAATGCGGCGCTAACCTTAATGAAGGTTTATGTGCCTGTAAAAAGAACATGGATCCAAGACTTGAAAAATTAGCGACTATAAAGTCAAAACTCAGGAGGGAGTAAAATGCCTGTACCCAAAGAGGAGACATTCGACAACGAGAAGAGACAAAAAGAGGGCACACGACCATGCAGCTCTGCCGGCTGTTTCATTCTGCCGGAATTGCAATGAGCCCAAACCGCCCCACAGAGTCTGCCCCAGCTGCGGATATTATAAAGGCAAGGAAGTCGTAAAGCCCAAAGAAGAAAAAGAAAAAGACAAGAAGTAATGCAGTACTGCATAGTCTTTCCCGGTCCAGGGAACGCAGGGTTTATAGGTATGACCGGGGGTCTCAGTCTTCCTGACGTACCTCAAGAGCTCGGAAAACTGATGGCTGAGGGGCCTGAAGAGGAGCTCAACCTTACTGTGAATGCACAGCCCGCGGTACTTTCGGTCAGCATTGCCCTGTGGAAAGAATCCGGATTCGATTCACCTGCAATGGTTATGGGGCACAGCCTGGGCGAATATTCAGCGCTCGTTGCCTCAGGTTCCCTGAAACTTTCAGATGCGGTCCAACTGGTGAAAAAACGGGGGGGAATTCATGCAGGATTCCCCTGCCGGTTCAATGGCCGCTGTAATGGGTCTTAACGAAGCAGCTCTGAGCCGAAGCCATAGCCCCGCCTCGGGGATGTCTATATGGCCAACATCAACGGCGCAGGCCAGATAGTTATATCCGGTACAAAAGACGCATTGGAAAGGGCTGTCCCGCTATTGAAGGAAAAAAAAGCCAGAGTTGTTCCTTTAAGCGTCAGCGTGGCATCGCACTGTCCTCTTATGAATGGAGCCAGTGAAAAACTCTCGGAATATCTTGAACAAATTGAAATCAAAAAACCTGTCTGCGATATCGTTTTTAATGTTACGGCAGGTACCGAAACCGAACCCGATAAGATAAAAGACCTGTTGAGAAGGCAGCTTACAAGCCCGGTAAGATGGGCTCAATCCGTTGAATACGCCCTGTCTAAAGGGATAGACACATTTATTGAGATCGGTCCCAAATCCGTACTCGCCGCATTGATAAGAAAAATTGCTCCTGGTTTTGATTGTAAAATATTGACTGTTAAGTAAGAACATACTCTAAGCACTTCTCACAAATCCTGATATATGTTACAAGTAGTTTGCACAATTTAACTGCTTGCGGCTTTAGATGAATAACCTCAAAAATCCTCAGGGGAGGTAATACATGGTTGATGTTCAGAAACGTGTCATAGAACTGATAGCAGAGCAGCTTGACAGGAATCCTTCGGAGATTACGCCTGAAATGTCTTTCGCAGACGACCTGGGCGCGGATTCGTTAGACCTTGTCGAGCTAATAATGGCCGTAGAGGACGAATTTGGAATTGAAATTCCTGATGACGCAGCGGAAAATATTAAATTTGTCAAGGATGCCATAAAATACGTCCAGGACAAACTGGCAATAAAATAATCATACTCTCTAAATGGAACACATTGCCATTACAGGGATGGGGGTTGTTTCACCCCTGGGAAGTACCATCGAGGAACTCTGGAATGGCGTTTCATCAGGCAGGTCAGGCATAGCAAAAATTGACTTCCTGGAAGGCCTCCCGGTAACCTTCGGAGGTTTGGCCTTAAGCTTTAATCCGTCAAAATACCTTGGGAATAAAGATTCCGGCCGGCTTGACCGTTATGCCCAGATGGGAGTCACGGCCGGTCTTGATGCGGTAAACCAGGCGGGTATTACAAAAGAGACGTACCCTGATTTCAGAATGGGTGTAATTGTCGGTACCGGATCCGGCGGCGTCGTAACATATGAAGAACAAAATGCCGTGTTCAGGGAACGCGGTCCAAAAAGGATGTCTCCCCTTTCTGTTCCCATGTACATCTCGAACATGGCAACCGGTTATCTATCCATACTCACCGGCTCAAAGGGTCCGGGTATGGCTGTTGCCTCGGCCTGCGCGACAGGCGGACATGCGCTTGGCCTTGCGGCAAGGCTGATCCAGGCAGGAGATGCCGACTGCATGATCGCAGGCGGGGTAGAGGCCTGTTTGACAAGATTTGTAATTTCGGGTTTTGCAGCAATGAGGGCCCTGTCCACCAGGAACAGTGATCCGTCAGGCGCGTCACGTCCTTTTGACAAAGAAAGGGACGGCTTTGTTATGAGCGAGGGCGGCGCAATGTTTGTCCTGGAAAAAGAGAGTGCCGCCAGGGAAAGGGGAGCAACCGTTCTGGCAAGGCTTCTCGGCATCGGGATGAGCCAGGATGCCTATCATATTGTTGCACCCGATCCGGATGGCCCTGCCGTCGTTTATGCCATGCAGCAGGCCATAAAGGATTCGGGGCTGAAACCCGAACAGATAGGCTATATCAATGCTCACGGCACTTCGACTTCATTGAACGACAAGGCGGAGACCGTCGCCATAAAAAAGGTTTTCGGTCCGCATGCGTATAATTTGAAAATCAGTTCGACAAAATCCATGACCGGCCATCTTATAGGAGGGGCGGCCGCCCTGGAGACGGCCATAAGCATTCTGGCGCTGAACAATTCCCTTCTGCCTCCAACGATCAACCTTAATAATCCCGACCCCGAGTGCGATCTTGATTATATTCCCAACGTTGCCGTCCCCATGGAGACGAAATACTGTATCAACAACTCATTTGGCTTCGGCGGACAGAATGCATGCCTTGTCATAGGCAAAGGCGAATAGGAGGATCTTATGAGAGTTGCCATAGCATGCGACCATGGCGGCATAGCGCTCAAGGATACAGTAAAAAAAGCCCTGAGAGAGGCCAAGTGCGAGATAACAGACCTGGGAACAGACTCTACAGAATCGGTTGACTATCCCGATTATGCGGCAAAGGCTCTTAAGGCATATAAAGACGGATTATGCGAGCGGATCATACTTGTGTGCGGAACCGGAATCGGCATGTCCATAGCTGCAAACAGGGTGTCCGGTATACGCGCCACACTTTGCCATGACGCCTACACCGCCCGCCTGGCACGCGAACACAACGATTCAAACTGCCTTGTCATGGGCGCCAGGGTGATCGGGCCCGGGGTTGCGGAAGATATGATAAAAATATGGCTGGAAACCCCTTTTGCCGGGGGTCGCCACCATGGCAGGCTTGAAAAAATCGAGTTCAGGGCGGCTGAAATAAATAAATATTAGGGAGCCAGACAATGAGAAATCTTATGCAGACGGACCCGGAAGTCTTTTATGCTATTGAAGAAGAGCTCACAAGACAGCGGAACAAACTCGAACTGATAGCTTCGGAAAATATAGTCAGCGATGCGGTACTTGAGGCGCAGGGCTGTGTAATGACAAATAAATATGCCGAAGGGTATCCGGCAAAGCGTTACTATGGGGGATGCGAATACGTTGATGTCGCCGAAGACCTCGCCATAGACAGGGCCAAGAAGCTCTTCGGGGCAGAGTTTGCAAATGTCCAGCCTCATTCCGGCAGCCAGGCCAATATGGCCGTATATTTCACCATCCTTGAACACGGAGACACCTACCTGGGCATGAACCTGTCCGAGGGCGGTCATCTTTCAATGGGCTCTCCTGTCAATTTCTCGGGAAAACTTTATAAAGTGGTCCCTTATGGCGTCAGAAAGGACAATCACAGGATTGATTATGACGAAGTCAGAGATCTTGCAAAAAAGCACAGCCCCAAGCTGATAATTGCAGGGGCGAGCGCTTATCCGAGAATAATCGATTATAAGCTCTTCCGCGAGATTGCCGATGAAGTCGGCTCTTATTTCATGGTCGACATGGCCCATATAGCGGGCCTTGTGGCAACCGGGTTCCATCCGAGCCCCGTGCCCTATGCCGATTTCGTAACGACGACTACGCACAAGACCCTCCGCGGGCCGAGGGGCGGCATGATACTGTGCAGGGAGGAAATGGGCAAGAAGCTTAATTCAAGCGTTTTTCCGGGCATGCAGGGTGGGCCCCTGATGCATGTCATAGCTGCAAAGGCCGTGGCCCTCAAGGAAGCGATGCAGCCCGAATTCAAGACCTATCAGGGACAGGTGGTCAAGAACGCCGCCGCCATGGCTGACGAGTTCATAAAACTCGGGTTCAAACTGGTCTCGGGCGGGACAGACAACCACCTGATGCTGATGGACCTTTCGGAGACCGACATCACAGGTAAGGACGGGCAGGTATGGCTTGATGATGCATGGATAACCGTCAATAAAAACACGGTCCCTAACGAGACCAGAAGCCCGTTCGTCACATCAGGAATCCGCATTGGAACGCCTGCTGTAACGACGAGGGGCATGAAGGAAACCGAAGTCAGGAACATAGCGGATATGATCGCGCGCATCCTGAATTCCAAGGGCAACCCCGAGGTAATCGAAGAGGTGAGAAAAGAGGTAGGAGAGCTGACCTCGAAATTCCCGATCTATCAGGAGCATTAAATGCGCTGCCCCAGTTGTTCCGGGGTGGAAGACAAGGTTATCGAATCAAGACCGAACAGGGACGGTTCGGCCATACGCAGGCGCCGTGAATGCGCCCATTGCGGCCTTAGGTTTACCACATACGAACAGATCGAGGAATTCATTCCCGTCGTTGTCAAGAAAGACGGCGCAAGGGTACCCCTGAATCCGGAAAAGATCCTCGCAGGCCTTAGAAAGGCCTGCGAGAAAAGACCGGTCCCGACTGAAGAAATCGATGCGATAAAGGATTCGGTGATCCAGGAGATTCAAACGAGGGGTGAAAGGGAAGTGCCCAGTTCTTTCATCGGCGAGCTTATAATGGACAAGCTTCACAGCCTTGACCCTGTCGCCTATGTCCGCTTCGCATCGGTATACCGTGAATTTAAGGACGTAAACGAATTCATGAGCGAAATACAGGGGTTGATAAAGAGACCGCGTAAATAATGCGGGGATGAAAAGGAAAGGGTCTGATTGTTTAACCAGTCGACAGTATATCTTTTCAGCGCTTGGTTATTCCTGATTCTGGCAGTGGGGCAACTGCTGATTCGCAACAAGACCGCCGACCAGTATTTTTCCGCCGTATTTTATTTCAGCCTGGGACTGTGGATTGTCATTGCAGGAACGATTTGGGAGTTTTCTTACCTCCAGGATCTGCATCTGAGCCTCACTTTCATCAGGGCGCCGCTGTTTTATTTTTATTTCTGCATAATCATCGACCCGGAATTCAAGTTTGACAAAAAAATCCTTCTGCACCTTCTCCCGGGAATTATAATATTTTTCGCTCTGCTGAATATCTCCTTTACGGGTGTAAATCTGAACGTGCCCGTACTGGATGTCCTTACAGGTTCAGCGGGAAATCCAAAGGCCTGTCTATTCTCCATCCTTCTTTTCATATCGCTGTGCCTTCCGCTTGTATACCTCGGTTACATAATATTCCGTTACAGGCTGCTTTTTTTCGGCAGCGTAACAAATTTCTCTACAAAGATCGTTTTCTTCCAGGTCGCCTATTCGACAGTCGCCATAGGCACGGCATCGGCCGAACAGTTCTTCTATGGAAGAATGCAGCCTGCAAGCATGTGGATGGCATCGCTAGTCCCGATAATCTTTCTTCTAAGCATGATGAGATACCCTGAATACATACGGCTGATAAAAATCGAAACGGAAATGACCAGATATGCCCAGTCACGAATCCAGGGATTGAACCTCGATCGCATTTTCAAGGACTTGAAACGCATGATGGAAAAAGAGCGCATGTTCACCGATAAAGGACTAACTCTTCCCGGTCTTTCGGAAAAGCTTTCGATTTCACCCCAGCAGCTTTCAGAAATCCTTAACACAAAAATGAACAAAAGCTTTTACGAGTATGTAAACGAGTTCCGCATAAACGAGGCCAGACGCCTTCTGATCGAGCAGCCTGAAGATAAGATCTCCTACATCGCATTGAAGTCGGGATTCAATTCCATTTCATCTTTTTACAACACATTTCACAAGGCAACAGGCGAATCCCCGGGCAGCTATAGAAAAAATGAGCTGTCCGGCAAGGACGAAATAATCTTTTCCGACAACTGAAAATCCCCTAGTTTTTATTCTATCTGTATCCAGATGAAACCTTTTAATGGTGCTTATGTTTTTTTTTTCAGGTACCCTTATCCCGTAGCTGCTGAAACATGGAAGATTGTTTTTCAATTATTAAGCTTTAAGACTGTTCGATATTAAGGCGTTGCCCTTGGAAATGTTTTCCTTCCAGGGCATGCGTACGGGAACCAGATTAAAATATTTCAATCAAGGAGATTTATATGAAAGAACTTCGAGGGAAGAAAGCGATTGTAACGGGCGGGGCGCTTGGAATCGGTTTGAGCACATGCAAAAGGCTGGTCCGTCAAGGAGTGGCGGTAACCATCTGGGACCTGAGCGAAGAGTGCATGAATGAGGCCAAACGGGAACTCGAGGCCATGGGCGGAACGGTATTCACATACAAGTGCGACGTCTCGGACAAGAAACGGGTCGAAGAACTCGCACTTCAGGCCAAAAAAGATATGGGCCGTATAGACATACTCATCAACAATGCAGGCTATGTCCGCTGGGGCAACTTCTGGGAGCGCCCGGTCGAGGAAGCCGTGAGGCAGTTCGACGTGAACGTTAACGCCATCTTCTACACCATACATGCCATCCTGCCGGAAATGATAGAGCGGAACTCAGGCCATATAGTGAACATCTCTTCGAGCGCGGGTTTCGTAAACTCGCCCGGCCTGACCGCCTACTGCGCGTCCAAGGCCGCCGTCCACATGCTCACGGAATGCCTTCGGGTCGAGGCGATCGCCGCGGGCAAAACGGGAGTTAAGTTTTCATCGGTGCACCCCATAAACATAGCCAAGGGCATGTTCGAAGGGTATTCCACAAACGCGCTTGGAAAGCTCCTGTTCCCGCCCATAAAAGACCATGACGAGATCGCCAAGGCCATCGTTAACGATGCGCTCTTAAGGGAGATCACGGTCGTGTGCATACCCAAGATCGCATACGCCTCATGGATGATGCGGGGCGTAATCCCCAATTTTATATGGGACAGGATGCTCATGGCCCTGGGCTTCGGAGAAGGCGTCAAGAATTTTAAGGGCAGGACGGGTTTCGCGCATACTGATTCTTCCGCCGACAAGAACTGCCGTTAAAATTGCCCGCGGACCGATGGAGGATATAATGCCTGATTATGATGTCATCGTTATCGGCGCAGGCAACGGCGGTCTTGGCGCATCAGCCAAACTGGCCAAGCATGGCGCCAGGGTACTCTGCCTGGAGCAGCATAACCTGCCGGGCGGATTCGGGAGCAGCTTCGTTCGAGGCAGGTTCGAATTCGAGACCTCGCTGCACATTCTGTGCGATTACGGCTCCAGAGACAACAGTGGAAACGTCAGCAAATTTCTCGACGACATCGGGCTCAAGCTGGAACTTTATCCGGTGCCAGACGCATACCGCTTCGTTCTCGAAGAGGAGGATATAGACGTCATCCTGCCGCCCGGAGTGTATGAATACATAGAAGCCGTCGAGCGCGAGGCTCCGGGCAGCAGGAAGGAGATGACCCGCTACTTTACGCTCTGCAAAGAGGTCCTTGATGCACTCAACTACCTCGCCGAATCCAAAGGCAATCCGGACAAGAAGGTGCTGAGGACAAAATACGCCAACTTCCTCAAGACCGGGGCCCTATTCGGCTGAAGAGGTCACAAAAAAGTTCAATTTCTCAAGGCGCGCCAAGAACCTGCTCTACCCTTACTGGCTCAATTTCGGGCCGCCCATGAGCAGGCTCAACTTCACAATATGGGCGGCGTTTCTATACAAGTACATGACAATGGGCGGCTATCTGCCGAAGAACCGCTCGCACGAACTCATGGCAGCACTTCAGGCGCGCGCCGAAGAGCTTGGCGCCGAGTTCAGGTTCAACACCAGGGTCGAAAAGATTCTGGTAAAGAACGGCAAGGTCACGGGCGTGGAAACCGCAGGCGGCGAGACCATAACCGCGCATCACGTAATCTGCAACGCCTCGCCGACTCTTGCCTACAACAGGCTTGTCTGGCCGAAGAACGAGGTGCCTGAGATAGCCTACAAATATGTCAACGCCCGCAAGCACGGCGTGGGCATCTTCGTCGTTTATATGGGCCTCGACGCCCCGCCCGAAGAGATAGGGCTTACCACATACGGCTACGTCGTAGGCCCTCATGCGGATACCGAAAAGCTCTACGAATCCTTCTACAAGCCGGAGACTCCGGTCATACAGGCGACCACCTGCCTCAATCTGGCGCTGCCCGACTGTTCGCCGCCGGGCACGACCATTCTGTCCATGACATGCCTCATGCGGCCCGAGGCCTGGGCGAACGTAAGACCCGAAGACTATTTCGAGACCAAGACCAGGATGGCCGACGGACTCATCAAGCAGTTCGAGAGGGGTACGAAACTCTCGATCCGCAAACATATCGAAGAGATCGAGATATCCACGCCCGAGACATACGCGCGCTATACCGGCACATACAACGGGATCATATACGGCTACGAGATGGAGCCCTGGGACTCGGTGATCCCGCGCATGCTCTCCATCCAGGATGAAAAGTACATAGACGGGCTTTATTTCGCGGGCGGCTTTTCGTTCAGGGCTCTGGGCTACAGCAGTTCGCTGCTGTCCGGCCAGACCACCGCTCTTCTGACGCTTAAGGAAATGGGGGTTGAGGTATGAAGTTCAGCGTAAGATTCGGACTCCTGGACATGATAAAATTCAAGAACCTGGCCAAGGAACGCAAGAGACATATATTGGAAGGCGCACCGACGCCCATCACCGCCGACCCGGTTAACGCGCTGGCGCAGGCCCTCCACCCTCTTACGCTCGACCTTGCCGTTGCAAAGGTGACTGATGAGACCCCTTCAACCAAGACATTCAGACTAGTATCGGCCGACGTGTCGAAAAAGGCGCTGCCTTTCTTCAGGGCGGGGCAGTATCTCAGCATAAAGACATCGGTTGACGGCATCGCCATAACCAGACCCTATACCATATCGTCCTCGCCCAACGATGCGCTCGCAGGCTTTTATGAGATAACGCTCAGGAAAAAGGACGGCGGGTTCCTTACCGGATTCGCCTTCTCAAACTGGAAAGAGGGCACCCGCCTCACGGCATCTTCCCCATGCGGGTTCTTCTACCATGAAAGGCTTCGCGATTCCGCCGACATTCTGGCACTTGCGGGAGGAAGCGGCATAACGCCATTCCGCTCGATGATGAAGGACATCGTCGAGAACAACAGAAACCTCAAGTTCACACTGCTCTACGGAACAAGGTCGCCTGACGACATCATTTTTGTGACAGAGCTAGGCGAGCTTGCGAAAAAGGCCCCGGAGAAAATCAGCTTGCATGTCGTCTGCAGCGAACCCGACTCCTGCTGGGACGGTCCGACTGGATTTCTCACCGCGGAGTGCATAAAGAACATCGCCGGCGACCTGAGCGGCAAGACCGTCTTCATATGCGGCCCCCAGCTCATGTACGGGATGCTCGAAACCGAACTCAAGGCATTCGGCCTGCCGGCGAAACGCATACGCCGCGAGGTCATGGGAGAGGTTGCCGATGTGACGGGCATACCCGGCTACCCGAAAGATCTCGCCGCAAAGACCTTTACGATCACGGTGCGCACCAAAGGAGCCAAGAAGGATATTCCGGCCCTTGCAACCGAGACCGTGCTCGTGGCGCTGGAACGCGCAAAGTTCGCCCCGCCGTCGCAGTGCAGGTCCGGAGAATGCGGCTGGTGCCGCACCAGACTGATTAAGGGAGAAGTCTTCGTGAACCCGGAAAACGACGGCCGACGCGCCGCCGACGCAGTATACGGGTATTTCCACCCGTGCTCGTCGTATCCGGTAAGCGATATCGAGATCGAGGCGCCGCACGGCGTCTGAACATAAGCTCGGCGTCCCGGCGTTTAGCCGCCGGGACCCAGATTTAAATTCCGCTTTGCATTCAAGATGACACCAAGGAGGCAAGGAGGAAGCGACGCAGGCATACATTGACGTATGTCGAGGAGCATTCCGACGCAGCCGACAAAGGCGCCGCTTGAATGCAAAGTGGAATAAAAACTTGGAGGTGAAGATATGTCTGATTATGATGTCATCGTAATAGGCGCCGGACTCGGAGGTCTTTCGTCGAGCGCGCTTCTTTCCCATCACGGGCTCAAGGTCCTCGTTCTGGAGCAGAGCGGTAACATAGGCGGCTGCTGCTCCACATTCGAGAGAAACGGTTACAGGCATGACGTGGGCGCTTCCATCGTCGAGATCACGCAGCCCATTGAGCTCGTCTTCAAGACGCTGGGAACCGCCTTCAACAAAGAGGTCGACCTCGTGCCGTGCGACCCGATGTTCTCGATACTCTACCGGGACGGCGAGCGCATAACCATAGAGCAGTCAATCGAAGCAACGGGCAGGGTAATATCGTCCATGTCGGCCGAGGACGGCAGGCGCTGGTTCGATTTCTGCAGCTACTGCAGCGACATGATGGACGTCTTCCTGGATGTCATGTTCACCGAACCGGCCGACACCTTCGCTGACATGGGCAGGCTTGTAAAGAAGAATCCTAAACTTCTCAAATACCTTCTCCCGTTCATGGCGACCTACCAGGACCTGATCCAGAAATATTTCAGGAACGAAAAGGTGCTGAAGACTATGGCCTACCAGTCGCTTTACCTAGGCATGGCGCCTGCGCTGGTTCCCGCGCCATTCGCCATGATTCCGTACAGCGAACACCGGGGCATCTGGTACCCGAAGGGCGGCATGATACGCATACCGGAGGCCCTTCTCAGATGCGGACAGAAGGACGGGCTCGAAATCAGGATGAAATCCCCGGTCAAAAAAGTTGTTGTCCGGAACAAAAGGGCCTGCGGCGTCATTCTCGAAGACGGTTCCGAGATCACTTCGAAAGCAGTCGTTTCAAACATAAACCCGAAGAAGCTCTACCTTGACCTCATAGGCGAAGAGAACCTGCCCTGGCTTACAAAGAACGGGGTCAAGAGCCTCAACCTGGGCAAGAGCCTGTGCATGATATACGTGGGGCTCGACTGCAAGCCGCCTCTGACCGCTCACCACAGCTTCACCGCAGTCAGCATGCAGGAGGTCAACGACTTCTGGACCAAGCACGTCGAGACAGGCGTGATGCTGCCCGCTAACAAGAACTACGGCCTCTTCTGCTGGCCGTCGCATTCGGACGACTCTCTTGCGCCAAAAGGCCATCACGTCATCAACGTCATTCCCGAATCGTTCTACCGGCTCAAGGACACCAACTGGGACAATTTCAAACAGACCTTTGTCGAGGAATACATCGAGTACATATCCGACAGACTGCTGCCCGGCCTCAAGGACCATATCGTCCACGCCATTGCCTCTTCTCCCATGGACTACGAGCGAAACCTGAGGCTTCCCGAAGGCGCTCTTTACTGCTTTGACCAGGACGCCACTCACCAGGCCGTATTCAGGCCGTCGGCGAAATCGAAGTGCTTAGACGGGCTCTACCTTTGCGGTTCCGGGACGCATCCGGGCGGCGGAGTTCCCATGACCGTGGGCTCGGGCTATATCGCCTACAACAAACTCATCAAAAGCGAACGGTTTTAAATCTTGAAAAGGAGAAAAATATGAAATTCATAGAATTCATGATACTTATTGCGGCAGGTGCAATCATATGGTCCAGGCTGCCTGAACACAGAAAGCTCCAGCTCAGGTTCATATTAAAGCAGGTCCCCCATCTGCCCGGCCGCTACATGGTCTGAGGATAAAAAATGCCGGACTATGATGTTATCGTTATCGGCGCCGGACTGGGCGGCATAAGCGCGGGCGCCCTTCTGGCAAGCAAGGGGCGCAGGACCCTGGTCCTGGATCAGGGCGCATGGGTGGGCGGATACTGCTCCACTTTTGAAAAGGACGGCTACCAGTTTGACACCGGGGCCTCCCTTATCGAATTCCCGGGCGTGATCGACGAGTGCTTCAAGCGCCTCGGCACATCGCTTTACAAAGAGGTCGAACTCGTCGCGCTCGACCCCGTATACACCGTACCCCAGCCGGACGGCTCGGTCATAAAACACCCGGCCTCGCCGGACGCCATGGCAGAAGAGATAGCAAAGCTGGCTCCCGGCGACGTCGCGGGCTGGCGAGAATTCAGCAGGCTTATGGAAGGTTTTGTCGGTGCGGCGCTCGGCAGCTTTTTCCTGGAGCCAGCGAACACGTTCTCGGACATGGCAAAACTCTTTGCCGGAACTCCGGCAATCCTCAAGTATATGCCTCTGTTTGTAAAGAGCTATCAGGAGCTCCTCTGCGAATATTTCAAGAGCAGCCGCGTGCGCGATATGCTCTCTCCGCAGGCCTTTTTCATGGCCCTGCCGCCGGAGCTCTGCCCGGCCATATATGCCATGCTGATATGGGGAGAGAGGATGGGGCTTTCATACAGCAAGGGCGGCATGGCCGCCATCCCCAGGGCAATTTGCCGCCTCGGCCAGGCCAGAGGCATGGAACTGAGGCTCAATACCCTTGTTAAAAAGGTGCTGGTGAGAAACGGCCGGACATATGGAGTGAAGCTGAAGGACGGCACCGAAATAACCTCGCGCCTCGTGGTCTCCAACGTCAATGTAAAAACGCTCTACCAGAAGCTTGTGGGCGTTGAACACCTGCCCTGGCTCGTAAGATTCGGACTCAACAGCTACAGCTATACCCCGCCTGCTGCGGTCATTTACCTTGGCGTCGGCTACACCCCGCCGCTCCTTTCGCACCACACGTTTTTTCCGATCGCGATGGAGGAGTACAACCGCTACTATTGGGACTACCAGAAGCAGGGCCGCTATCCGGAAAAGCCCTTCGGCATGATCAGCTGGACGACACGGACCGACCCGTCGCTGGCACCGGCCGGGAAAAACATCCTGCAGCTCACGATCGAAGGCCCTTACAGGCTCGATGGCACGACATGGGACGCCGTTGCGCCATGGCTTACGGAGAGTTACATAAACTACCTCTCGGACAACTATGTCCCGGGCCTCAAGGATAACATCGATGTCGCATTCTACGCCACGCCGCTCGAATACGAGAGGCGCTTCCTGGCTCCGGAAGGCACGCTCTTCGCGCTGCACCACGACCTGCCCAATTCGGCCGTGTTCAGGGCCTCTTCAAAATCAAAGTGCATAAAGGGGCTCTACCTGACAGGCTCGTCCACCCATCCCGGGGGCGGGGTGCCCAGCTGCGTGGCCTCGGGCGTTATCGCAGCCGAGCTCATTGAAAAGTATGAATAGAAGGCATATGCTTTTATGCGCCGATATAAAAACGGGTTAACCGGAGGTGAATATATGGAAAAGCAGCCGGTAATGAAAAGGATCATCCTGCCAGCCGGGACGGTCCTTATCCTCATGATCGTCTCGATCAACCTCTACAACGTGAGCCGCTGGTGGAGGCCTCAATCCCTTCACATGTTCTTCGCCAACTTCTCGGCGGCGCTCATGTTCATAAGCATATGGCTGGGCGCCATGATAGCCAACACCATGGCCTTCTTCTACGGGGCCTCTTTCAGGGAAAGGCTTCTGGTCTGCCTCGTCACGCCCGTCGTCTGGGACGCGAATGTGATAAGCGATTTCATAGGCATATACTCCCCGGCCGAGGTCCTTTTCGCATGCTTACATGGGGTCATCATAGGCGCGGTATTCGTCTCTCTCCTCTGCATGGGGATTTCCGAGATATGGTGCAGGATGATCTACAGGAAAAAGACAGGTGATACTGGCATGAAGATATTCGAGTTCAAGTCGGTCCTGGTGCTCGTCACAGGCTTCATCATGTCGTTCATCCTGCTCTTTAACGGCGGCCACACCTTCTATTACCTCTACATGGAAGCATACACGAAGCTCTTTCTTTAACTGCCGGAGGATATCATGAGCGATAACATAAAAAAAATTTCCGAAGAAGGCGTGACCAGGAGAAAGGCGCTCAAGATGGCGGGCGCGGCCGCACTCATGGGCATGATGGGACCGTTCGCTTCAACGCCACTTTTTGCGGGCGAGAAGAAGCCCAACATACTTTTCATATTGACCGACGACCACCGCTATGACGCGTTCAGCTGCATGGGCCACCCCGTGGTGAAGACACCGAACCTCGACCGAATAGCAAACGAGGGCGCGAACTTCGCGAACTCGTTCGTCACAACGTCGCTCTGCAGCCCGTCACGAGCAAGCTTTTTGACAGGTCAGTATGCGCACACGCACGGTGTGGTAACTAACCATACGATGTGGAAGGACGAAAACGTCACCTTCATGGAACTGATCAAGAAGGCGGGCTACGATACGGCCTTCATCGGCAAATGGCACATGCCCGGCGACAGGCTTCCCAAACTGAGGGGCCTTGATGAGTTCATCACGTTCACGAAGGAAGGCGGCCAGGGCGTTTACTATGACTGCCCGCTCGTCATTAACGGAGTCGATACGCCGCGGCCCGGCAAATACATCACCAACGACCTCACCGATTTTGCGCTCGACTTCATCGGCCGGAAGAGGACAAATCCGTTCTGCCTGTACCTCTCCCACAAGGCGGTGCACTTCGGGTACCGGCCGCCTGAGCACATGAAAGACCTTTACAAGGGCGTAGACCTTCACATGCCGCCCGAGTCCGACACCTGGGTGACATTCACCAACGACCAGGTCTTCGTCGGCGCGCCCATGCCCATGAACGGGCTCTACCGCAACTACCTGCGGACGGTGGCGTCTGTCGACGAGCAGGTCGGCCGCGTACTGACGATGCTCGAACAGACGGGCGAACTCGATAATACGGTAATAGTCTATGCCGGCGACAACGGTCACCTCTTCGGCGAGCACGGGCTGTATGACAAGAGAAACGCTTACGAGGAGTCGATCAGGATACCATTCTTCATCCGCTACCCGAAGCTTATCAAAGAGACGGGCAGAAGAGACCAGATGATCCTCAATATCGACCTCGCACCCACGCTGCTCGAAATCATCGGCGAGCCGATCCCCTCGAACATGCAGGGAAAAAGCATAGTCCCCTATCTCAAATCGCCCATTCTCCAGGGAAGAGACGCATTCCTTTACGAGCACTTCCCTGTCTTCCCGATCCCGATCCCGGGTATCGCTGCGGTCAGGACGAAAGACCACAAGTACATCACCTACCAGAAGGGCACATGGGACGATCAGCTCTTCGATCTCAAAAAAGACCCGAAGGAATTCAGGAACATAATAAACACTTCCGCCGGAAAGGCCGTGCTGCCTGGCCTCCAGGCAAGGATGGAGAGGCTTAAGAAAGAGACCGGCTACAGGTTCTTTACGCACGGGTAGAATAAGTTTTAAGATTGAGGGAAAGACTTCTGAAGCCGGACGTCAGGGGATACTTTAAGGACTGACGCCTTGGGCTTCATGGAGCCTTTCCTTCTTCGTTTTCAGTTTTGTCTGGACAAACAAATGTTTTTCGAGTGATATTTTTTTTGTTGCAAATGCCCGTCCATAAGATTTCCGGCTGGTGAAATGCAAGGTGTCGATGAATCGGGATACGGACATAATCGGCCACACATCTGTTATTATAGCCAGGATGCGGCCGGATGCATCCCATGCCAGCAGTGCTTTGCAATAAATTTTTTTAAGGAGACTTAAGATGAAAACAGGGCATGGTGTCAGACTGATCATGTTATTGTTGATAATGTCTCTTTTATCACCGGCGGCTGTCATTGCCGCGAACGAAACCGGTGACAAGAGCCAAAACCAGGATCAGAAGAAAGCGCCTTTCGGCGTTGATGTAAGCCTTTATTTCTGGGGAGCCAGTCTCGCCAGTTCCCTGGAAACTCCTTATGCCGATGTCGATGTCGATTATTCCTTAAGCGATATACTGAAGGACATTAAAATGTGCGCCACGGGAAACATTTCGGTCAGCTATAACGACTGGTATTTCCTTGCCGATATCGTTTATCTTAATGTAAAACCCGACGCCACCGATACCGTTGCGGTCAGTTCGCCCCCTCTTCCGGTGCCTGTCGATGTGACAATCTCCGGCACCGCCGATATAAAAACGAGCATGGACACGTTCGTGATCGGTAAAAGATTCAATGAAAATTTCCCGTGGGCGGTCTTCGCGGGCGTCAGATACTTCAACACCAAGCTTGATATGGAAGCGGATGCCCAGGCAATCAATCTTCCTCCCCCATACAACATCCCGTACCATTATTCCGATACCGAAAGAGACAAATGGGTCCTGGGAACGATAGGCGGTGAAATCAAAGCCCCCCTCACAAAGAGCCTCGAGCTGGGCATAACGGCCGATATCGGCTTCGGCGACAGGGATTTTGACTGGGAAATCGTGCCCCTGCTGTATTACAAATTCAACAAGATGTTTTCAGCTGCGGCGGGATACAGGGTGGTGAACGTCTACCACAACAGGCAGGATTTCAAACTTAACCTGGTCGAACAGGGACCTGTCGTCGGCGTCAACTTCTCTTTTTAAAAATACCGCGCCAGGCCTTGATTCGGGACAATTGGCCTTTATTGTCAGAAAAAAGGCCTGACGCCTTGGGCTTCCCGGCTGTTGCCCTTGCCGTTTATTTCGTTATAATGTTTTTATGATGTATACTCATTTTAAACTTGGCCTCGTCATGCTCATACTCCTGTTCATTGCAGGGTGTGCGCCCGATGCTACAGTTACCATAGACAATTCCGCAGTCGGCGTTCAGGCGGCCCCTGAAGTGAACCGCCGAGTCCTTGGCAGCAACATGCAGTGGACCGACTCCGGTGACGGCATCCTCCAGCCCGGTTCGACCGGCTTCGCCGCCGTTCCCCTGGCTCAAGCTGTAACACTCGCCCCTACGGTGCTGCGCTATCCCGGCGGCGGGCAGGCCGACGCCTATGACTGGCGCCAGGGCGTGGGAGATGTCCGCGGCGAATGCATGCATGTATTCACCGGCGCGATGCAGACGGTCTATTTCGGCACCAACGAGTTCCTCGACCTGTGCGCCCAAACCGGCGCCGCGCCGATGTTCACCCTCAACGTGGTGAACGGCACGCCGGAAGATTCGGCCGCCTGGGTGTCATACGTGAACAATCCGCCCGGCGGGAGCCTTATTGCCCGCGACTGGGAGGTCGGCAACGAGCCCTATTACCAGAACAGCCTTCATCCTGAATGGGACATGACAGCTGAAGAGTATGCTGCCGCCTATAACGCCCACGCCGCGGCCTTGATTGCGGCAGATCCGCGTGTCCGGGTAGGCCTTCCCCTGCTCGGCCCGCTTGACGCAGCACTCCTTCCCGCCGGCCGGCAGACCTGGAACGCAGACGTGCTGGCGGGTCTCAACCAGCGGGTCGACTTTGTCGCTGTGCACGACGCCTACCTGCCGTTCAACTATACCTTCGTCAAGGCCACCGACGCCGACATGCTGCGCGCCACCCTCGCCGGAGCACCGGCCGTGGCTGCCGACCTCGACGCGATTCGCGCCCAGCTCACCGCAGCTGACATCAACGCGCCCTTTGCCATGACCGAGCATAACGCACTGATGACCGTTTACGGCACATGGAACCCGATACCGCGCAGCGATGGAGTTACCTGCTCACTGGCCGCTGCGGTCTACACCACCGACCTTATCTGCACCCTGGCCGCGCGCGACGACGTGGACAGCGCCGAGCACTGGTCGCTGATCGGCAACTGGCTGTTCGGCGCGATGTACAGCGACGGCACGATGCGCCCAAGCGGCAATGCGCTTACCGGCCTCGGCCAAGCCATGACCGGCCGCCGCCTGGCAATGCAGGTCTCCTCTCCGACAGTCAACGTCCCGGCCTTCGGAGCCAAGCCGGCGCAGACCGCGATGCCGCTCTTAGGCGCTTTCGCCTGCGGCAGTGACAGCGTAGTGCGCACGATACTTATCAACCGCTCGCCCGGCCGCAGCCTGCGGGTGCGCCTTACATGCAGCGCAGGGGCGAATGCCGGCGCCAAGGCAGCCGTGCGGACCCTCAATGCACTTGATCCCCTTAAAGCCTACACATTCGGCATTGGCGCGCCAAACTGGTCCGATGGCACGGCAACAACCGACGCCGGCGGCGTGACCGTAAACGTGCCTGCGCACGCGGCGGTCATCGTATCCCTGCCAGCCCCGACCGGCGGAGTGACCGGAACAGACTGAAATAAGTTTTTATAGAATCAGCATCCCTGGCTCACACGGAAATCGAAAAGTTTCTTAAGAAAAAGCAGTCGTTCTGCGAACTCGGCCACAGCCGCCTCATTGCGGGCATGGCATGCGACCTGATGGGAGAGCGCGAAAAAGCCCTCGACTATTATCGCAGCATACTGGATATGAAAAAGGAGCAGCTCGCTGACACGTGGTTCGGCATGAACCGGTTCCTAGCAGCATTCGCCGATAAATACATTATGAAGCCGTTTACCAAAGAGAACCTCTCCGACCAGTCGGCCGATATCTCCTTCGTCGATCCGTATATGGAATGATCGGAGAACAGCACGGCAGGTGGATGATTCCGCCTGCCATGACTCAGATCGTTATGTTCATATGATTATTTTAATTTTGAGTTTATATGGCGAATCAACATCAAGGTTAATATTTTTCAAGAATGAATCTTTCTAAATCATCTGTCATACAAAGGATCGTAAGTATTTAATTTTTGACATTCTGCTATAATTATGCATTTTAATATATAAATTGATATATTATATTTTTGGGGTTTAATTATCATGCCAGTTATCCCACATAACTTTCCAATGCTACGTGGTATTGGAAATCGCGAACATCGAAAATCAGTTTTATTAATTGGTGCGGGTATGTCATATGGCCTTATTCCGAGCCCACCAAGCCTTCTAGAGCAAAAACGCACGAATGCGGAAATTGTACTCAGATTTAATGCATCTTTGTCAAGCACACCGCCATTGCCATGGGATTATCTATATAAGTGGGCTGACGAGGTTTATAATCATCTTTCAACAAACGGTAGCCGCAATCCTAAATTGGAATTGGCGAAGTCGTTGAATATCACTACCGATACTTGTTGGCATGGCTGTGTTTCTCCTGCGAGGAATACGCCAAGACACCGGGTTATTGCGAGATTTGCGCGTGAAAGCCTGTGGGAGCAGATATGGTCTTTGAACTGGGACTGTATCCAGGAAAGTGCTTTGGAAAACGTAGGGATCAAACATGACGGGACTGATGAAATGCTCCCATGGCCTACCGTCTTTCGCACATTTATTACAGCCCAAGACTGTGCCGGCATGGGAGAAACCGCTAGTGTGAAAGTAATAAAACCACACGGTTGCGTAAATGCTTTGGAAAAAGCTGAAGAATATGAAAAAAGCGGGCATTATGCTGAAGCCCTGACATCTTCAAAAAGGTTTCTCATTACCGAAACAGAATTAAATAGTTTAGACACGACAACATTTAATACAGGAACTCAACAATTCATTTTTGCTTCGCTTTGTGAAAAACTGAGCAGCCATCCGTTTGTGATTGCCGGATGGAAAGTATCGGAACAATATCTTCTTGATTATATGCAAACAAATATTTGCCCAAATTTAACAGATCGACACTCCTTGCCTGATGATGAATTAAGCATAATAGATGTAACTTTCAACAGTGAAGGTCATACACGTCTTGCCGGTTTTTATGGCAAGGGAAAAAACAACGTTCATATTGATGTAAATCAGGCAAACTTGGATACAGACGTTTTATTCCTTTGGCTTCAGTCTCTTTATGCTGTTGATTGCCTAGATTTATGGGCGAATGATAGTGACAAACCGGCAATACAAGACATTCGCTCTCGAATTGAAAATCCACCTGATGATCAGCCTTTCGTTATCCAATGGGCAGACAATTTACTTCCGGTATGGGTTCGTTTGTGCTGGAGATGTGGCCTAGTCGAATGCATTAGAGGCGATAGCTGTGAAACCATATCAATTGATGATATTCATCTTGAAAGTAGAGATGAACATATTCCATGGACAATTCGCAGCATCAGTCGTCCTGAGCTGAAAGCAGCAGCGCGACTTCTAGCTGGTCTTATTAATTCAAGCCATGGAGATAAATGGGACTATAAAACATTTCCCGGAGGTTTGTATCAGAATACTCACCTTGTCATTCCTGTTCCAGCATGGGGTGATAAACCAAACGACCTTCAGGGATTGAGGCCGCTGATTGACTCCATCAAAACATCCGGTGCAGGGAAATTTGATAAATTATCAGTTTTATTCCTTACTCCGGATTCATCCGGTAATATAGACAATAACACAAAAAATGAACTCAAGGAAATCGTTGCACGAGAGATTTCTTTACCGCGTTTCGCTAAAGGAAGTGATATAAATGAAATAACGTTGGGGGATTTATGATTCAGAACAAAGATATACTCCGTACCTGCAAGGAAGCCATAACCGAACTCTATCGTAAAAACCTGGAAATTGAATTGGCTGCAATTCGCACAGACTCTTCCGGCATGAATGCACCTCAATGGATGGATGTCTCCGAAGAAGATCTCACCAGCGTTCCTGAAGGATCGGATGTCAATCCGGCAGTATTGATAATTGATCCGGAAATCGGAATCCTCTATTATCTGCTTTCGTTTGATAAAAAAACTAAAACCCGTAAACAAATAAAACGCGCTCTGGGAATCAGATCACAGTTAACAGCGGAAAGAAATTATATCGGTTCTCCAACCGGAGATTGCGACAAAAATGGTTCATGGAGAATCATTCTTCACTGGCTTGTCAATGAACCGGATCAAAAAACTTGGATTGATGGAATTGTATCAATACGGAGCGAAACCGGTTTTTCCGAAGAGCTTTCGTTTGATGTGACCTTCATTGACGATTCAAGTGCCCCCAGATTTTCGGAAATGGATTTTCCGCATCTTTTATTGACTGTACGCAGCATACTCAAAAAAAAGAAAATAGAAGAGATTGAGACATGGATGAGCGCGGATGACAAGGTTAAGACAGCCATGACAAACTTCGAAAAGGGATTTTCCAAGCCAGAGCAGCAGGATTACGCCAGAGAAGTGATTCAGTCCATGCATAAATACAACCCTTCAAAAGAATTCATGAATAAGGAAGAAAACAGACCAAACAAAACATACGGGATCAATGATATACGTATTAAAAGTTTCCGGAATATTAGTGATATTCATCTCAATTTTAATTCCAAACCGGTTGCAGTCAGCATCATTCACGGCCCGAACGGGACCGGCAAAAGCAGCATATGCGAAGCCATGTCTTTTGCATTGTTCGGATCGTCATATCGTTACAGGATGTTCTCGGATAAAACGTTTGAAAAAGATATCTCCGCAGTAAATCGAGACAAGGAATACATCAAATACTTGTCTCCGTTAAAAGTCGGTTCAACGCCGGAAGTTTCTTTGAATGGACAGCCTCTTGAAGCAATCCGTCCGGTCGATAAAGCAGAAACGGCTGCAAAAGCCAACTTGGAGATGTCCGGTACAATTCTCACCCAGGTTGCAAGCCTTGAATTTACCAACATGTCTTCATCCGAACTTGGTGCGCGTATTCTGCTTGGATATTCAGGCCTGGCTGAGCATGTTGAAGAATTCACGGATAGCCGCATGATACAGGCAAACAAGAAACGACAGGATTTTCTGAAAGAAAACGACCTGAGTTCTGCAATTACAAAAATCGACACCGCATATGAAAGGATAGTAAAAAAAGAGATCGACAAATCCCTGCCTGTTTTTCCGGATGTGTTTGTTTCATGGCTGGAAACGGCTGAAAAATCGATAGGCGAAATCAGACAAAGCAATTTATCAGCATCTTGGCATACATGGGGAGACAATGAAAACCGGGGCGATATTGCAAAGTCAATCGCATATGCGTATCCTGATAAAGATCGCATGATAAATAACATTACCAGTTATCTAAATCTTTATAATGACTTGGTATTAAGATCAAAAGAACTCGTTAAGAATGCTGAAATAATCATCGAACCTGTACGCAAAGAAATCGATAACTCGATTTCCCAGTTAACAATATGGGGTGAATGGCTTGAAAAAAGAAAACAGGCCCCAGCAAATTCCGCCCAGGCTGAAAATAAAACATTTTCCGAACGATTGAGTTCATTACAAAAGGAACAAGCAAGGATTTTAGAAGAAGGCCGTAACATACGCACGCACTATGATCACCTGACTCAAGTCGATGCCTTTATCCGGGAAACCTGGTCAAAAAGCCATCCTGACGATTGTCCAACTTGTGGGGCAAGACATGAGGAACATGGGGGGATATTAAAAGTCGTGCAATCCCTCAAAGCAAAAACAGAAGCAGAGCGCGATAAAAAATTAGGCGAATATTCTCAACTCAAATCCGATATTGAAAGTATCCAAAAAGAAATGAGTTTATCGGGACAATTGCAATGCCCTTTGAATAATGAAGATCAGACACGCCTGACTGTAGCATTTCAATGGTTTGTTCCATCAAATACCTCGATTGCAGACTGGATCGGAATAAAAGAACAACGAGAAATATTATTAGATGATATAAAAAGAGTATGCCGGATTCCTTCAATTCCCAATAAAGCACAGGCAGAATCTGAAGCAGATCTCGTTACTCAGAAAATCATAGATACATTCACTGAAGCGGAAAGGACCTTCGAATCCCCGGACAATTGGAAGCCAGTGAAGGACAGATTGAAAAAGACTCTTGGATCAATCGTTCAGGATCATTTACCCAATACTCTTGAAAAACTCTGGTATGAAATTGCTTTTTATATGACGTCCGCCCCATGGATTTATCCAGACAAACCAGGCATCAAAGCTGAGATAAAAAAGGGAGAAAAATCGTCTTCCATACAAGTTAACGGAAGGCTGGCGCGCTACATTCTTAATCATTCCGAAATGCATTTGCTAGGTCTCGCATGGTTTTTCACCCGGTATCTGACATATGGCCGTTTTCATCATCCATGCATCATCATGGACGATCCTGCTCTTGAGCTTGATCAGACAAGTTTCCGTGAGCTTTGCCGATTCTGGGAAACTATTATACGTCTCCATAAAATCTACGGGATACCACTGAAACTTATAATTATGTTGAACCAAGAATCGAGAGCAGTTGAAGCTGCTCGTGCGACTAACGGAATTCTTACAATTCTTGGATGGGGGATAGAACACAATATGCCTGTTACAAACATCGATGTAGTGGGAGAAGGTTTTTATTCACCATTTCCTAATTTTTTATATAAGGGAACACAAAAAGGCGGGGACTCTTGGGACGTTCACTCTTGAACAACTTATTTTGAAATTTTATTTATCAGCGTTATCAGGCTTATCAGGTTTAACAGCTTGCCGGTTACTTAAAGACACTAATCAATTGCCTGCACGATATTTAAGCTGGATGCCTTTCAAGAAGTTGCGCAGAATCTGGTCTTTACACTCCCGGTAATGCTTATGGTCGGGTTTGCGGAAAAACGCGCTCAGTTCATGCTTGCTCATGGATATACCGGTAAGGTTCATGATCTCGATTATCTCTTCCGCCTGCAGGTTCAAGGCGATCTTCAGTTTTCTAAAAATGATGTTGTTGTTAAGCCGCTCTTCGGGTTCGGGCTGCGGGCCTTCTTTTTTACCGCGCCTGTAATTGATGAAACCATTCAGGAAAATCGCGAGCTCTTTGTCGGTGAGGTCCTGATATGCGCTATCATCTGTTGTCTTGAGCCAGCCCACGACCTGCTCCCGGCCTGCCTGATAACCGGCCAGGCCGAAGATCGCAGACATTACCTGATCGTTAAAGTCAAATGCATACCGGATGCGCCGCAGGATATCGTTATTCGTCATGGTTGGGACAAGTTATGACAGGACGGCTTTCATGTAAATCATAAAACCTTCTAGCCCTGCCCGAATCCACACAAAACTTTTTTCCGGCAAGGACTCGGCAGTTATCGATATCCGCACTCAGCCGCCTGCAAGCCTGGCCTTATGGCCGAGTGCGGCAAGCTCTTTTACGATAAGTTCGCGATGATCGCCCTGAATCTCGATAGCGAAATCTTTTACAGTGCCGCCGGAACCGCATTTTTGCTTGAGGTGCCTGGCAAGTTTGTTCAGTTCATCCGTTTCCATCTGCAAGCCGGTGACAAGGCTCACGCATTTGCCGCCGCGGCCTTTTGTTGAGCGGCATACCCGCACCGTGCCGTCACTCTTCGGTAAAACCACCTGCTTCTTGCAATTGCAACTGCCGACAGGCTGACCGCAGCCCGGGCAGATCCGGCCTCTCCCGCTTGAATAAACCGTAACAGACCTATCATCCCTGCTCACAAGATTTACATATCAGATGAAGCTTCCGCAAAGAAGCAGAAATAAGGTTAAGTTCGACAGGGGAATATCCACCCGCGGAAGGGTTTGCCCTTTGTCTTGATTTTTATCGTGAATGTCTCGGACCCGCAGTTGATTAGGGTCTGGTCCGTTATTTCTTACCTGGAAAAACTTCCTTTACAAAAGAACACGATATCAAAAATCCATGCGCATCGGCTGGTTATTTATTCCAGCCTCGCCAGCATATATTATAGAGATACATATTCGCTGATTGCGAACGGCTGAAACACTGAAAGGACCGGAAAGTAATTTTTTAATAACACCTGTGTTGACATAAGCAATAAGCTCAAACATTATGTATTATGTTATATCGGCTTCTTTATTATTAATGTTTCTTTTTTTGCTTGTTGCATGTTTGATTATTAGCAGGATGGAGGGATATTTAATCAGCCGGACGAATTTCCCTGGCTAATAAAATATAATGATTTCATGGGAGGATAATGTCATGAAGCGGATCAGCGTGATTATTGCACTATTTCTGATTTGTACTGTACTCTGCGGATGCTTTAAAAGCAGCCCGTCTTCAGATAAAACCATCATTATAAATGTCGGGGAACCGCTTGCCTTTTCAGCGACGACCGTTGCAACAGAACCATGGATGTTCTGCGACATTGAATGGGATATTCCAGACAAAATCAACAGTATGTTTGAAAGATATTCAAGCCCGCTAAAAAGATCAACGGCATATTTCATCCCGACAAAGGAGTATGTCGGGATCAATAATATTTCATGCAGGGCAATGGGTTATGTACCGGGAGATGGCTTGTATGCTCTTGGTTACGCCAAATGGGAAGTAATCGTCAGGGGCGTAACCATGACCGACAGCAGGTCTGTATTCGAGGCCGGACAGACAAGCAGGATAGAGGCACAGGTTTATCCAACAGGGAATTTCAATTATGAGTGGTACATTAACGGAACACTGGTCGGCACAGGAAAGACCTATGACTTCACTCCCGGTATCGATGATACGGGCATGAATGAAATAGAGGTCAGGGCCAAAGGCAGCCACGCAGACAAACCTGGCGTACAGGTTAACTATTCATATTCAAGGCTGGTTCACGTCCCGGCGGTTTCCTTCAGGACAAGCAGTTATGTTGAAGTCAGCGCATGCGCTCCGGCTAAGGACGGCGGATTCGTCATAGCAGGAAATCTCCCCTGCTATTATTTCAACAGGCATGCAAATCATAATCCCTCCGGATTTTGCTATGATGCTTATGCGGCAAGAATTGATTCAAACGGCAGCCTTTTATGGGAGAAGCCTTTCGGCGGAACGGGAATGGATTATTTCTATTCAATCAAACAAACCTCGGACGGAGGATTCATTGCGGCCGGGATATCCGATTCCTCAGGGATTCCGGGATCTGAAGGCGGTAAACAGGCATATATTGTGAAGACGGATGAACAGGGAAGTGTCGTTTGGGAAAGAGCTGTCGGCTTAGTAGAAAATGGTGCGGAAAATAACGTGGAAGTCATTGAAACAGGGGATCACGATTTTATTCTAGGTATATCTGATGATTACAGTCTGACGGTAATAAAGGTTGATAGAAATGGGGACAAGAAATGGGAATGGGAAAGCGAAAGGCTGTATATAGAAGAGCCTTTTTCAATCATACAGTCAGGCGATGGCTGTCTTGTTTCAGCAGGCGGCGCCAGAAAAGGCCTGGATAACGGCGGTTGGGACAGCTTCTTTAATGATTACTATTTCAAACTGGATTTGCAAGGAACCTTGGTGCTGGAAAACAATTGGATTCTCAATAAGGATGAAAACATTACCTCGATATTTGAAAGCGCTGACGGGAATATGATTCTTGCAGGCTGGCAAAGGGTTGAGAATGTCAGCTTATCAAATTTTAATGAGGAAACCGGTAAAATAACATGGGTTTCGAATAATGGACAAGTTGCTTCATATAAGATTATCGGAAATAATTTGCATGGAAAATCATACATAACTCAAACAGCCAATGAAGATCTCGTTTTCGCATCAAGTCCGTACTTTCTGAAAAGCGCACATGTTTTTAAAACAGACAAAACCGGCGATATTCTTTACCAGTCATATGTAAATGATGAATTAAAAAAATATAGCCCGAAAAGTATCTTCATCATGCCTGATGGCAGCACGGGACTTATTTGCGTTACGGATAACCCATGGGACATGCAAAACGAGTCTAAGATACATTTATTGAAGTTAAACTAAGCGTAATTCCGGCAGTACTAAACCGGGAATTTTTGTATATCTCGGCATGCACCGCATATTCGATATCGCGCGTCGGAAAAAAGGCTGTAATCCCTGATTACAGAAATATCGTGATCACAGGAAGCCGGTTCAAGGACCTCCCAGTCCGCATCTGGAAAAAGGTCGTATATCTGTATTGCTTGTTTCTCTACCTGCATATGGCATTTCTACCGCATAACCCGGTCATTCAAATAATTATTTGCCGCGAAAGACGCGTTTTTCCCAGGCTGCCTGAATATGCATATCTCAAATGAACATCTTCCTCTTTAAGCATTTTCCGTTATAATGAAAGGAAGCAGTTGTGAAACTCACAAGGAGATTTCATAAATGGATAAAAAGATATCTTTAGGCAAAAAAGAGCTTTTCGCGGTTATTCTGCTTGCAGTAATCAACCTTTTCCTTTTTGCAGACCAGAATCTGATGGCCCCGAACCTTACTCAAATCGCCCATGAATTCGGATTTAACGATATAGAGCGCGACGTGAAACTGGGGGGCAACATATCTTTTGTCTTCTGGGTGCTGGGGGCCGTCATCACGCTGGGAATAGGCTGGCTCACGGACAGGTTTTCAAGGAAGAAGCTGTTTATAGCAACCGTGCTGGTGGGCAGCATCCCCTGCTTCATGACCGGGTTCGCAAGGAATTACACCGAGCTCTTCTGGATGAGGGCGCTCACGGGCATAGGTATCGGCGGCATCATGCCCCTGACCTTTTCCCTGATCGGAGACTTCTTCACGCACAAGAACCGTGCGATCGCAAGCGCAGTAGTCGCATTCTCGCAGGGGATGGGGGTTGCCATAGGGCAGCTGATCGCCGGATTTGTCGGTCCGGAATACGGATGGAGGCTGCCGTTTATAATCGTGGCCCTGCCCAATCTGGTTATGATCTTTCTGTTCTGGCTTGCAGTGAGGGAGCCTGCGCGGGGCATAACCGAAGACAGCCTCAAAGAGCTTATTGAGAGCGGCCATGCCTATACAGGCAAAATAAACTGGTCTGTTTACAAGGAACTCTTCAAGATAAAAACCAACATTATCGTATTCATACAGGGCGTGCCGGGCTGCATTCCCTGGGGTGTGTTCTTCATATTCCTGAATGATTATTTCGCCCAGGACAAGGGGTTTTCCGTCGAGTCGGCGACGGTGATCGTCATGGTGGCAGGCGCGTGCTGCATACTAGGCGGATTTGCCGGCGGCATTATCGGAAACTGGTTTTACAATAAAAGCTCAAAGTACATGCCTCTTTTTGCAGGGCTTGCCGCAATTGCAGGCACGATTCCGACCGCATTCCTTCTGAACTACCCAAGCCAGGCCGGGGTTTCAAACCCGACTCTGGTGCCGCCGCTGATCTTTGCCGCGCTTGCGGGATTCACCAATTCCCTGACCGGCGTTAACGTAAATGTATTGGCGCTGAACGTCAACACGCCTGAGACGCGCGGTTCGCTGTTTTCTCTTTATAACCTTGTCGATGCGCTGGGGAAAGGCTTCGGGCCCGTAGTCATAAGCCTTTTCATAAGCGTGCTCGGACGCAATGTGGCGTTTAATATCGCAAACTTCTTCTGGGTTATATGCGGGCTTATCATACTTATCGCGGTCCGCACGTTCCCCCGTGATGAAGCCGCTTTGAATGAGACCCTGAAAAAGCGTGCCGAATTGATGATGAAGGAATAAACCGGCGCCGGGCGCAAAACCCGGCACTGTTTTGACAGGATTCCTGTTGGACTTACCGAAGCAGTTCAAACAGCCAACCGGTCCCAGCGGGTGCCGGGATCAGGGCAGGGCTCCAGCCTGACTTTTAGCCTTTCCTTTCCGGTACACCATTGGAATTATCAGCCGGCACAGGAGTTTCCTCCAGCCGGACAACCTGTGTGCCTGGGACTCCAGGCTGCGGCCGCAACTGTTGCATGCGGGCGCATACCACGAAAACGGCGCGCCGCAGTCCGGGCACGACCAGCGCTTTTTCTGCGCAGCGAGCCAGGAGGCAGCACCGTCATGTTTAATCGCCTCCAGGCTGGATACAGCCTCGCGGGCGTGCGGGAGGAACTTTGCCGCCGATTGCCACCTGCTGTACATTTTGCACGGGTAATCGGCGCATTCGATACAGTGTTCGACGTTCTTTTCACGGGCGCAATAGCGGAGGCTGCACGTGCTGCAACCAGCGTAGACGGTGTCGGATTTGCATCCGCTGCAGGCGAGGTCCTCCCGGGGCACGCTTCCCAGACAGGCGGCGAACCCGTCAGCGCGGCCCGTTTCTCCGTACATTTCTATCGAGCACGCACCGCAGTAGATTCCGCAGTAGGTATCCGGATTGAATTCATTCATTGATTTTCTCCCGCACTTTGTATGAGTGTCAGCAAGGCTTTCATCACATGCTGCTTTAACCGATTAAACTGGACCGCCTTAAAATATATTTTTTACAGCGGCCTCCCCGCCTTCAACTGTTTACATGACATAAAATGCAGGCCTTAACAACCATGTCGCCTTATTCGCATTGACTGCTGCCTGTCTGGTGAATATTTTGTGTATGATCTTTTTAGCGCACGGTATTCCGGGAACTCGCTGTTAATTTTACTGGTCTGCCGGGTTCTGATTGCCTTTTCAAAATCAATTATCTGAATAGCAATGTTGCCAGGGGAATATCCACCCAGCGGTCCGGTTTTCCCTTTGTTTTAATTTTAAAGGTGAAGGTCTCGGGCTCGCAGACGATCTGATAAAGGGTGCCGTCAACCGTAGCGCCTCCGTCATCGAACGGGACATCCATGATGTCGCACATCTTCTGCACGTCAATGCTTCCCCTGTTCTGCGCCGCCAGGTTCAGCAAATGCTCAAGCCGCGGTATGCTGCCGCCCGGAACGGTTGAGCCTGATTCGGTCTGCTCAACGTAAGGCGCCAGATCCCAGCCTTCAGGGATAACATCATAGTGGTTGGTCTGCGCCATGAGCCCGTCTTCCTGGCGCACATACGGCGCATGGGGGACCCGTTCTGAAATGTTCCACTGGTAGGAGCGCGCCTCGTTTTTGTCGGCAATCCCGATATTGTGGGGATAATCGGGCAGGTTCGCTTTCATCCAGGCATCCGCTTCAGCCATGGTACTGCAGGAGGCAAGCATCGACATGAGCTTTGCGTCGTCTTTCACCCAGTTTTTCATGTTGTAGTGGTTGTCCGTAATATAAAAGCCTGCCGCCAGCTTGTCGTGCGGGGAACAGTCGTTCTCTTCGACAAAGATTCCCTTTTGGTTGATTCCCGAGGAGGCATAGATGCAGCCCGCCCATGTATACATGGCGAACGGGATATCGCCGTTGTCCGGGTGAAAAACCGTTACGACTATATGGTCGTTGAGCGGCAAAAACTCTGTATTGTAGTCATAGTTGCGTCCGTAAACAACCTTGCCGGCTGGGGCGTAGCCTCCCCAAGCGCTCAGGCCAGAACAGCGCGTATTGTAGATATGCGACCCGAACATCAGGACTATTTCGAGCGAGTTGGCGACCTTGAGCTCTTCCAGTGTAAGTCCGGAAGTCTCAGACACGCCCTTGAAAAAATCCTTGAACTTTTCAGGATACGACTGGTAGAAATCTTCGATGATATCGCTGTTTACCTTGCCGCAACCCAGGTTGAACTTATCCCTGTAGGGAGCCACCAGATTGTACACGGCACGGATATCGTCCGCCAGCAGGTAGCCGTACTGCCGGCCCATCTGCTGCCAGCTTCCCTCAAGCACTACGACAGGAACATAGTCGTAAACATGCTTCGTCCCACCTTCATATTTATCGGGGGAAGGGTTGCTGCTGTTCGCACATGCCGTAATGACAAGTAAAAGCAGTATCAAACAGATGTTATTCCTGATTATGTTTTTCATACACAGTTGCCTCGTATCCTTTTGTTCAGGAGAAGATATATATACCGAAAAAAGAGTATGCCGCTCTTCTCGTTTTTGCATTCTTCGGCATCCTTGCTGGCTTTGTATTTATACTGAAATTATCGGCAATATCTGAAGATGCATAAGTACAATAAAAGGAACGCGAACCGGAGGGCTCCATCCCAATATCTGGCATTTCCGCCAGGACCTCATATCTGTTTCCGTTCATCCGCACCGGGTGCGCCCGTGTTTGTTTAAAGGCGCGGGTATAATTAACCATATTGTTTATTCAGCTGTTATGATATAAATAAATTGTCTTGCAAGTTGCCTGGGCCAACGGATTCCCGGATGAATTATCAGGATGTTTCCTGGCAGCAAGGCGGCTGAAATAACAAACGGACACCGGCTGGCGGGACTCTATTTTGAATGATCAGCCGGACATCCAGAACCCCGGGAAAATGATATGAAAGAAGACCCCTTAAATACCTATGGAGAGGCCCTGTTCGGGGCTGTAGTCAACACCATCAGCGACGTCATTACCGTCATCGACAGGGATCTGAATGTCATATTCCAGAACGATGCGATAATGGAGCTATACGGCGACAAGGCCGGCGAGAAATGCTACGAAGCCTACCGGGGACGTACCGAACCGTGCGAAAACTGCATCATCCTTGAAGTAATTCAAGACGGAAAGCCCAGGAGGGCCTTAAGGGATATACGTCTGCCTGACGGCGGGGTTCTGTGGATGGAGGTCTTCGCGGGTCCTTTTAAAAACAAGGAAGGTAATATCATCGGCGCGGTCGAGGTTGTCCGCAATGTCACTGAACAGATGAGGCTTACGGAGACATGCGCAACGCTCAAACGGGAGATGGAACGCCAGGCCAGTTTCCATAACATCATCACTCAATCAAAAAGGATGAAGTCTATTTTCAAGCTCATCGAAAGGGTTGCATCCACTGCCAGTTCAGTGCTGATCACCGGCGAGTCCGGAACCGGCAAGGAGCTCATTGCGCGGGCCATCGTCTTCAATTCGGACAGGAAGGAAAAGCCCTTTGTTGCCGTCAACTGCGGCGCCATCCCCGAGAACCTGCTGGAATCAGAGCTTTTCGGTCATGTGCGCGGTTCGTTCACCGGGGCGGTAAGGGATCATCAGGGGCTTATAGAAACAGCAGACAAAGGCACGCTCTTTCTCGACGAGGTCGGAGAAATACCTTTGCCTGTCCAGGTCAAGCTGCTCCGCTTTCTCCAGGAAGGTGAAAGCCGCAGGGTCGGAGACACGAAGACCAGGAAATTCGATGTCAGGATCATCGCCGCGACCAACAGGAACCTCGAAGATGCGGTCCGGGATGGCTCTTTCCGTGAAGACCTCTTCTTCCGCCTGAATGTGATACCCATTTCCATACCATCCCTTCGTGATAGAAGAGAAGACATTCCCCCTCTTGCCGCTCATCTTCTGCAGAGGCTTTGCGACACTCATTCCCGTAATGTGACCGGCATATCTTCAAATGCCCTTAAAGTATTCATGAATTATTCCTGGCCCGGGAATGTGAGAGAGATGGAAAACGTTATAGAATATGCACTGCACCTTACCGATGAGGGAAATCCGATCCGCCCCGAACAGCTCCCGCCGAAAATGCTGGCCGGCGCTGACACAATCCCAAGCCCGGGCAGTTTCATATCGATCGAAGAATACGCCAGGCAATCCGTATCATTGCTGCAGAAAGACCATTCCGAAGAGCAGATCGCCGCAATCCTCGGGATCAGCAGGAAGAACCTCTGGGAGAAAAGGAAGAAGTGGGATCTTCAAAGGCCGGGGAGAAATGTCTAACCGAACAATCCGCCGGGTCGTCTTTGCCGCCCGCTGAGTCCAGGTGTTACACTTAAGAAAAAATCTTGCAACATTCTTTGGAATGATGCATTATATACATCATATGATGCAATTATTGCATCATAAAACAACCGGAGATTCTAAATGATAGAGATGCTGCTCGGGTCAACAAGCTGCGAACAGGTCCTGCTGTTCCTGTTTGCACGAAATGAGGGTTATCCGCGGGAAATTTCCCGTTTCTACGGTGTTGATTACAGACCTATCCGAAATCAACTGGATAAACTGGAAGCCGGAGGAATACTTGTCAGCCGCGCAGCCGGCAAAACACGGCTGTATTCATTCAACTCGCGTTGCCCTTTTATAAAAGAGCTCAAAGCCCTTCTTGAAAAAGTCATGACTTTCTGTCCGGATGATTTAAAGAAGCAACTCATTATGAACAGGCGCAGACCGAGAAAGCGGGATAAGCCCCTTTGAAATCAATTGCAAACATGTCCAGGGCGGAACTGGCCGCCTTTGTTCAGGAACACCTGCGCAGCAAAGGAATTGATACGGTCCTCAGCGGCGGTGCATGCGTATCGATTTACAGCCTGAACAAATACGAATCCTTGGATCTTGACTTGATTCACATCTCCCTTATGAAACCCAGACGAAAATTAATTCGCGATGCAATGGAAGAAATCGGGTTTTTGGAGGATGGACGCTATTTCAAGCATCCCGGCACAAAATTATTTGTGGAATTTCCTCAGGGACCTCCTTCCGTGGGAGAAGAACCCGTTAAGTATATTCGTGAGCTCAAAAAATCCACAGGCGTTCTTAAAATAATCTCCCCGACAGATTGCGTCAAAGACCGCCTTGCAGGATACTTCCATTGGAATGACGGGCAATGTCTCGCTCAGGCGATCCTTGTTGCACAAAACAACAAAGTTGACATGGAAGAAATTGAAAGATGGTCTAAAGGTGAAGGCAAGCTTGATCAGTTTATGCAAATCAAAGCGCAATTAAGAAAGCAGCATAACAAAACGGATGCCGGCGTGTCGTAAAACTCTGTCCTGATCCGCGGCGTTATCCTCTATGTTACCAATGGTAAAATAACCAAGGTGTCAGGCCTTTATCTTTGATATTTTGGTGTATAGTCAAGATTAAAGGCCTGACACCTTTGAGTGTTTGCTAATTACTTCCGGTAACGAATTCCAGGTCTCCCTTAAAACCATTCGATCAAGGCCAACTGACCTCGGAACCCGTTCGCTATGCCACTTACACCCGTGAATACAGGGATGGGGTGTTCGCGCTGATGGCGCGGTGATGAGGGTATTACCGGGCGTCCTGGAAGGCGTGGAAAAAACCCGGAAAAACATGTCCCCTTCGGGGGACGACATGTGTCTTTTAATAGGCGATCCTGCTAATTCTACTAATATAATTAAAATTTCAGTACTTATGTGTTTTAAATAATTGCCGATAAATTATTCATTCAATAACTTCAAAATTTAAAAGGAGCGGCTACGATGAAATCGGGGAAATCAAAAAGTCTGTTTTTGCAGATATCTGCGATACTCTCACTGATTGCGGCATTCGCCATTTCGGGCTGCAGCAACAGTTCAGAAAATTCCGGGCCGGAACACACGGAACACAATGTATATAACGGCGAGGTAGCCTATATCGGAGACCTTAGCGGCGTTCTTTCTGATGATATCGAGGCTATTTTCATAAATAGCGTCCCTTATGATGGATCATCCGCGGACAAGCCGATTTTTATCGATGCAAACAGCATACAATTCCTGACTGCTGAACAGCAGAAAGGAATACTGGACTCTTTCCTCAACAATCAGCCAATTACACTTTTACAAGGCGGGGCAACTGAAATAAACGCATTGCTAGACATCCTCGGACTTGAACAGAACTATTTTCTGCCTGAGGGCTTGCCTGAAGACAAGCAATATGCCGAGCTGTTCTGCGTTGACCAGGAAGCAGATGGCGACATTTTCACATGGGCCACATATCCGCCCATGGATGGAGAAGTACAGTCAACAGATGCAGGTGAGCCGCCTTTGGAAATCTACGATGACAGTGATGAAGATCAGTTCGACAGGTCGGAACTCTTTCTTGACTGGTTCAAGGAAGACACCAGCAGGGATACTGCAGAGTCGGATGCATACAGTGAACAGGCGAAAAAAATCCTTAAGGCAGGCATCGAGGACGATAGTTCGGAACTGACCAAGATTTCAAAGGAATACAGTCACACAGTAAACTACACCTTCCATGGAAATAATTATCAGATCACCTACTTCATCTATTCCTGCCATTCATTCAATGCAGCCGATTCAGTTGATTATGACTGGTTCTATGTGCGTCAGGAAGGGCTGCTTAACGCATCAGGAGCGTATAGGGGAATATATGATGACCCCAATATAACCGGCTGGCAAAACAACAACGTTGGATATTATGCGGATAGCTACATCATGTCAAACTGGATGGAGGGCCTGACATCTGGAGGAAGCGGTGTTACCCTGCAACAGCCAAAACCCGAGAATGCAAACAATGAGGAGACTGTCACAAGCGGTATAGTTACCAACATTGGAGGCAAGGTGGGATATGCGCAAGGCAAAGGGGTATCCGCCGAACTGAGCGCCGGTGTCACCATTACCAACTCGAGAACCTTCAAAGTCAAGGACTGTGAGGTCATCAACAATTCCGGTTCTCAAGTCAACGACGCCACCTGGAAATATGAATTCAAGAAAGCCACGCAGAATAACCATTTCATTCGCGCCATAATGAATGAGCCTACGATACTCTCACGTACCACCTTCCAGCCTGTTAACCAGTGGATATGGAAGTTCTCGCCAGCCATTCGCGATTCTGACAAAAACTGGTTCAACTCCCGATTCGACGCAAGTCTGGTCCAGACTAGAGTCGGCGCTTTGATAATCTTTGGGTTTTTTACTGATCCAATTAACATAAAATATTCCTGGTCCTGGCAAGCACCGGTTCCTCTGCCATTCCCGCCGCTGCTGGTGGCACCCCACAACATGGAGTTCACCAGGGCAGGACAGTCCAGGGCTATAGACTTGTCCGTTGCACGAAGCTGGACGGCAACAAGCGACCAGCCCTGGTGCAGGGCGGAGCAGACGAGCGGAGCAGAGCATAATCCCCACATAAACATCACGGTCGACCCGAATGACACCAATGCAAGCCGCACCGCATACATAAGATTCGCAACCGCTGACGGCAAGGGATCGGACACCATGAAAGTGTTCCAGTCACAGTATTAGGAAAAGAATACACAGAGGCGCACAAAGGCGTCAGGCCTTTTATTCATGACATTTGAATTAATTTGTCAAGAATCGTGGCTGACGACTCAGGGTACATGGATCTTCGAATCAATTTTTTTAGCGGGGATATCCTGACCAACTTTTGAAGCTTGACATTGGTAACGTATATGTTACCAATAAGCCATATGAAAGTTTCAATATCTGCGCCTGCAATTGAATACACAAGAACGGATGGAACTTCACCGTTCTCGGAGTGGTTCAATGCGCTGGATGCTGCTTCAGCAATCAAAATAACAACAAGAAAGATTGAGAGGTGAATCATGCCGGTTGCTAAACTATTCAGGGAAACGGTTATCAAGAGGGCTCAAAATGATCCCGAATTCAGGATCGGCCTGATTACCGAAGCGCTTAACGAGATACTTGACGGCGATATAGAAACGGGCAAAACCCTTTTAAGGGACTACCTCAATGTTACCGAATCAGTGCAACAAATCGCACGTCGCATCAACAAGTCCGACAAGAGCATCAGAAGGATGGTGGGTCCATCAGGAAATCCGACCTTGAAGAACTTTATCGAACTGGTAAACGCCTGCAAAGAGTTTGAGCATATTAAAGTGGTAGTTCAAAAAATGGCCGCCTGATAATTTAATCATCAGTTGCCGATCACCGGGCTTTTGGTCTTTATGAAATACCCACTGGTGAAGATTTGATTTTATGCCATATTTCCCTTTTTTTTTCTTCACTGAATAATGTAATATTAAAAAATCTGAAAAAAGGGTTGGGGTGTATTAATTGTTGGGTGTCTCTAGGAATAAAAACATACTTTTCGGAGGTGATCTAATGTTTAAAACAATAGATGCAACCGAACTGTTCAAGCTTACACAGGAAGGGATAGACAAAGAAAGCTTTGAAGATGCAAAAAAGTGGATCATTGATAACTTTAACAATAAGCTAAAAACAGATCCAGAATGTATTATCAGTTTTATAAATAAAAAGACAAATCATACTTATTATTGGAGTAAAAAAGAAATTGATGACTTCGTAGATACATTAAACAAACTTGAAGAGCTGTATAAGAAAAGAAGTCCCGAGTGATCTCGGCCGTTGAGAAGGAAAGACATGTTCGCGTTAGAGACAAAAACAAGAGCTATGATTGCTTGTGGGCGGCGCTGTTGCCTGTGTCATAAGTTCACCGGTGTCGGCATGGAATGCCATCATATCACGCCGCACGCCCAAGGAGGCGAGGATACATATGAAAACTGCATTCCGCTCTGCTTCGATTGTCATGCAGAAGTTGGTCATTATAGTAGTGAGCATCCAAGAGGCACTAAGTTTTCACCGGAAGAATTACGCGGCCATCGTGACCATTGGTATGCGACTTATGCAAACGGGACAGGTCCGGGTGCACCAACTGGCTATGAAGAGCTTGATAGGAATCTCTATCTCAAACTCTATGATTTGCTTGGTGGCAGCTCTCGAATGATTCATTTCCGAGATCATGATTATAGTAACTGTTATTCTACTGATGTTGAAGGTCGGCTCTGGGATTTTGTACATGAGGTGAGTCTTCCACAAACCGAGTTTTTTGATGCACAGATGGCAGCAGCATTGGCAGACCTCAAAGCAGCAATTCATGACTACAGGCAAAAATCGGTAAATCGCATCTGGCATGACGGCAATGTTGCACATATTCCGCCAGAATGGCTTGAAAAAAACGAACGCCTAGAAAAACGTTTTGACGAAGCAGTCGAGGTGATGAACAGGGCTGCAACTCTAATATGGGAATCGTTCACTCAGTTTGTAAAAACAGCTCGGTTTTATTTGAAGGTGGATCATAAATAAAATAAACACCAAATATGATCAATCAACCTAAAACGAGCAAAACGTGTCATGCCTGACACGCAGAGATTTCAGTGTAGGATATAATGAAAGTACCTGATCCTGAAACAATAAGAATAAGTGCGATAGCCCATCTTCGTGAGCTTGGTTTACATGTGGAAGCCGATTTACTTTCTCGTTGTAAACTTGAGATGGGAGAAACGGGACAAAGATATGCAGGTTCTACTGAACTTGGACTTAATCTAACCCTAAGGAGCAGAGCCACCGATTTAGCAAGATTTGAAGATCAATCTAGTTTTTGGAAAACACCAACAGAAGAATTTGCTGCAATACAAAATGCTATTGAAGCAGTTTTGCCTTCCCAACTCAAAGTCCATGATCTTGCAGCACGTTCATTACTGGTTGACAGAAATGAATTTGATAAAACAGAACTTGAGCGTCTGATAGAAGCCCAAATTGATCTAATGATTGCCGTCGCAACTGGTGGACCAAGAATACAAGTTAAGAATGATGAGTATAAGAATCGCCAGGAATTAATCTCTGATAAACTTCAATCTATCAACAAATCTGATCCTAATCCTTTTAAAGACCTTTGGGCTTGGTATGGTCGTTGGAGTAGCGGTGACTTGCTAACCTACCAATCTCGAAGAGATTACGTAAGGAGTATTTATCGACCCATGCTTGAACATCTTGCAGGAGCACCTACACCCAACAAATTTGATCCAAGTCATGAAACTACTGGGTGGGAAAAAGTTGATAGGACAGTGGATAAAATAATCAACGGTCTTATCCATGAAAAGGACGAAGAGGAATATCAAGCTGTGGGACTTTTTTGCAGAGAATGCCTTATTTCGCTTGCACAAGCTGTATACAATCCAGAAAAACATACGCCTAGTGATGGTATTCAACCTAGTGAAACTGATGCATACAGGATGCTTGAAGCCTATTTCTCTTTTGAATTTCATGGAACAGATAATGAACCATTGCGAAGACATGCAAAGGCATCATTAATTCTTGCAAACAATCTCCAGCACAAACGAACAGCAACGTATAAAGATGCAGCCTTATGCTCAGAAGCAACTCGTACCGTTGTTAATATAGTAGCAATCACATCAGGTAGACGTTAAAGAACGCATGCACACGGACGCAGAGGTAACACCTGCTACCGTGAGCCGGGTCGTCATCTTCTCAGAAGAAATCTTAATTTTAGCTCTCACTTCAGATATGCACTGAAAGTTGATTCGCCAATACTTTGATGCCGTGGCGAATATAGTTGAATACGGTTCTTTGTAATTCCGCTTTGCATTCAAGATGACATCGAGAAGACCAGGAGGAAGCGACGCAGGTGTACTCAGTTACGTACTCCGAGGAGCATTCCGACGCAGCCGACAAAGATGCCGCTTGAATGCGAAGCGGAATAAAATTCCATGTTACCAATGGTAATATCTAGCAGGTTTTCTTATTACTTTCGGTAACCTGTTTCAGGTCTCTCTTAAACCCATCCAATCAAGGCATATAGTAAATTATTTTCATATTTTCAGTGAGTTAAACTGTGTCGGCATGTGCTTTTTCATGGCGTCTTTCGAGTGGCACGTCTCGTGCTCTATTGATGGCATGGTTCAACAAAAAAACAAGGAGGTTTAAATAAAAATGGAAGGCAAAAAGGATTTTCAGAAGATGTTCAGCACCTGCATGGAAGACCCGCAATGCGCCGAGATGATGCAGAAGCTGACGGGTAAAAAAGGGTGCCCTGACTGCGAAGGCGTCATGAAATCGATGATGGAGAAATGCTTCGGGAACAGGGAAGAGACAAAAGAAACCAAAGAGGAGAAGAGCCATGACTGAAAAAAATCATCAAGATCAGAAAGCAGTCCGGAGAAACAAAATCGACAGGCGTCTGGACGCAATCGGCTGGGGGGCCTTCTTCGTCTGGACAGGAATTGCCGTGCTGGCCGACGTAGGCTGGGGCATCGGCATGATCGGCGTCGGACTGATCATATTGGGCTCACTTGGGGCAAGGGAATACCTTTCGGAACCGGATGGCTGCTCAGGGACAACGAAAGTAAACTGCTAAAAGAGGAGGTATGCCATGATCGAGACAATGATGAATCTTCACAAATGTTCCGAATGCACAATCCGCTGCAAGGCGATGGAAAAACCCGATTCAGTTTATGCCCGTATCCACCGCTGGCATGCAAAATGGTGGCCGGGCTGGAGGATATACAGACAAAAGCTGAGCACAAACCGCGAGAGGGCCTGAGGGCCCTCATTAAACAATATCGGAAGGGAAGAACATGGAGCTGACGATGAAGAATGATTCGCTGTATACCGGCCATCCCGTCCGGGCGAGCCTGTCTAAAGGTCTGGCGTGGGGCTTTGCATCAGGCCTGGCGGGTACGCTGACAATGGATATACTTCTCATGGCAGCTCTGCCTGTGGCGGGATTTCCGGCATTGACCTGCTTCATGATTGTCGGAGATACGGTAGCCAGATTATTTTCCTTAAACGGGATTGAGATGACAGGCGGAGTTCCTCTGGGTGTGATTACGCATTATCTGATCGGCCCTGCGGTCGGCGTTCTCTTCGGGGCGGCAGTGACAAAGGTCAAGGCCCTGCGGCTGACAACAACGAAGAAGAGCGTATTTCTTGCAATCCTGTATGTGCAGATTCTGAGTCAGCCGATTCTTGCGACTGCACCCATCCTGCTCAAGATGACTGCATCAAAGACGATTCAGTGGTACGGCGGGGCTTTACTGATGCATTCGGTGCTGGGCCTGGTTCTGGGTGTGATCATGAGCTACGGACTGCGGCCGGCAGCAGCGTCACTTCACAGATGGTTCTGGGCGCTGCTTCCTGAGAGCGGCAAATAAAAAAATGATTATAGGAATAATATGTCAGGTTATATCTTAGGGGGTGGAGAATGTTTTTGAAAACCGCGTTGTCGGATATCAATCTCTGGGCAGTCCTGGCTGCAGGCATAGCCCACATGGTGACAGGCCTGATCTGGTTCCAGCCAAAGCTCTTTGGCAAGGCCTGGGCGGAACTCACAGGGCAGGAATTGAAGCCTGCCCGTAAATTTCTTGTCGCCGGCCTTATCGGCCATCAGTTGATCGCCCTGACGCTGGCCGTGATAGTCAATCTCGCAAAAGTTACAACTGCTCCCGGAGGGATTGCTGTTGGAGTCATGACCTGGATCGGCTTCGTAGTAACACTAGAAACAGGTGAGCTGATATGGGAAAAGATTCCCTTCAAACTGTTCATGATTCGCATCGGCAATCATTTGGCGGCTCTAAGCATTGCAGGCGCAATTCTGGCCGTGTGGCGCTAGGAAGTTTCGTTTCAGTGCTATTTTAAAGGAAGGGATCGGAAAATGAATACAGCTTATCCTGTTTATCTCGGTATGTGCCTGACAGGCATGGCGGTCCGCATAATCTATGAGCTGCTTAAAATAAGCGGCAGAGTGAATCAGAATAATAAAGCTGCTGTTGCCATTGTATTTCTGGCCATGTGCATGATGCTGTCGAGCTGGTGCTTCATGTGCCCCCTGGACCCGTGGCGCACAGGTCTTCCCCTTATCGTAAAATTGTCCGGCCTCGGCATGCTGATAACCGGGCTGGGAATAGCCCTGGGCGGCTTAATCCAGTTGAAGGGCGTGGAGAACATCGACCATCTGGTAACCGGAGGAATTTTTTCCAGGATACGCCATCCCATGTATGCAGGCTTCATACTCTGGATACTCGGCTGGATAATATTCTATGGCGCCGCCGCCAGCCTGATCGCAGCACTGGTGTGCATAGGCTTCATCCTTTATCTGCGCCGCATCGAGGAAGAAGATCTTCTGTCAGCTTATGGGCAGGCCTACCTGACATACCGTGCGAAGACGTGGTTTTAGCCGCATCAGGGCCGCAAGGGTGAATAAGGAACTGATGAGAGCGAGGGTTGATCGATGATTGAAGCATTAATAATAACACTGCTGCCGCTAGGATTCATGATTGTCCTCTTCGCCGGTGAGAAAGTATTGCGGAAAAAAAATATCGATATGGGAGGCTATCCTCCAATCGACAAAGTTCATTTTTCCAGCAGCAAGTATTCAATTCTTCTTCTGTGGGCCGCCATGGTTGCTCATGGCTGGGGCATCAGCCTTTCGTTTATGAAGACCCCTGAATTTTTGAAATGGATGTCCTTGTGTTTGTGGGTTTCCGGGTTTGCATTTTTGTTCATCGGGCGACTCGGGCTCGGAGACTCTTTCCGGATCGGATCGCCCAAAGAATGCACGAACCTGAAGGTTGACGGACTTTTCAGGTTCAGCCGGAATCCGATGTATCTGGGTATGTATGCGACTTTGCTTGCCTCGGTTTTATATACTCTTAACCCCCTTTTGCTAATCATCGGCGCATATGTGGTTAGAGTGCACCACAGGATCGTCCTGGCTGAGGAGCAGCATCTGCAAAAGGTATTCGGCGGGCAATATGCTGAATACTGCAATCATGTGAGGCGATATCTTTAGGAAATCTCATAGAGTCATATTCCAATAACAGGAGAACAATGATTATGAAATCAATTCGAGATCTATTGCCAGGGGTTTTTCTCTTCCTTTTTCTCGTTCTTGCTGCTTCGCTGATAATGTTTCTATCGCAGCAGCCGCCTGGCCCCCTACCAGCCAGTATTCCGGCAGAGGAATTCTCGGCAGAGCGGGCCTTTCGGCACGTTGAGGCCTTTGCCACTGAGCCGCATCCGGTCGGCACCGCCGCCCACCTGCAGGCCCGAAACTATATTATGAGTGAGTTGAAGGCTTTGGGGCTCAGTCCGCAAATCCAGGAAACCACATTCGTTGATCCCCAATCACCAGTCTATCCCGGGATGATCGTCGCCGGGACGGTGCAGAACGTTATCGCCCGGCTGGCCGGCACAGTGGGAAGCCAGGCTATCCTCCTGATCTGCCATTATGACTCAGTTGCCACCGCATTAGGCGCCAGCGATGATGGCTCCGGGGTGGCGACCCTGTTGGAGACAGCACGTGCCCTCAAGGCTGGACCTCCTGTCAAAAATGATGTGATTTTTCTCTTTACCGATGGCGAAGAAGTCGGGCTGTTAGGAGCACAAGCCTTCGTAGAGCAGCACCAATGGATGAAAGATGTCGGCCTTGCGCTCAATTTTGATACCGGGGGGGATAAGGGGATTGTTTATACATACGAGACGAGCCTCGGCAACGCCAGGCTCATTTCTGAATATGCCAAAGCCGTACCTTACCCTGCTGCCAGTTCCATGATGTACGATGTGCATAAGTCAATGCCTAATGAAAGTGATTTTACACCCTTTAAAAGAGCGGGGATTCAGGGATTCAACTTTGCCCATCTCGGCGGCAAATTCCGCTATCACACCATGACTGAAAATCCAGCCAATCTTGACCACGGAAGCATCCAGCACCAGGGTTCCTACGCGATAAGCCTGACCAGGCACTTTGGAAACCTGGATTTATCCGATCTGCGCAAGGACAGCAACCCCATCTATTTTGACATTTTCAATCGGGTACTCATTAACTATTCTGAATCCTGGGCGATTCCGCTGGCTGTTCTGGGGGCTCTGATTTTTCTCGGTCTGGCGGTATTCGGCCGGCGGCAAAAAAAGCTTAGCCTGATCAAACTGCTTTTGGGCACCCTGGCATTTTTACTTAATATGCTCATGAGCGCCTGTATTGTCTGGCTGATCTGGCATGGACTACTCAGAATTTACCCCCAGTATGGAGCAGTTCTTGATATTCCTAACGGATTTTTCTACTGGCTCGCCTTTGTCACACTCACCATTTCCATCACAACTTCATTTTACAACCTTCTTCGCCGACACTTCCGTTTGGCTGAACTTACATTGGGAGCTCTGCTCTGGTGGTTGATAATGGCAGTTATGATATGCCTGCTGATGCCGGGGGGGTCATACTGGCTTGAGTGGCCTCTTCTATTCAGCCTTATAGGGTTCGGCCTGCTCTGGCTCTTTTATGAGACGGAGTCCGCCTCATGGCGTCGAGCCGGGCTGCTGGCAGTATCCGCATTGCCGGTGCTCCTTATCTTTTCCTGGTCCATATACGCAATGTACATTGCTTTGGGGACAGAGATGATTATTGTCCCGGTCATATTGATGGCCCTGATGCTCGGCCTATTTATCCCGCACCTGGATCTTTTCGCGCGTCGCTATCGGTGGGCTTTGCCCGTAACTGCCATAATGGTCACGGCGGTGGCATTGATCGCCGGCAGTATCACCGCGAAACCCGATGCCGCCAACCCTCAGGCCGATTCGGTCTTTTATGCCCTGAACGCTGACACGGGCAAGGCGCTCTGGATCAGCGAGGATTCCCAACCGGATGTGTGGACGTCCCAGTTTCTGGGTGCTCAATTCAAACGCGGGAAGTTGACCGGACTGTTCCCGCAGGATTCGAAGGAGCTTCTCTTTGCACCTGCACCGGCCCTGAATCTGAATGCGCCTCAAGTTAAACTGCTGGATGATCGTACCGCGGGGGACAGGCGCATAATCCAATTGCATATTGCCTCGCCCGGGCAAGCGCCCTGGGTGGAGGTTGAAATAGAATCCAGCGGCCCGATTTCCCGCATAGACCTGGGCGGAAAGCAAATTTCACCTGAAAACGATCTGGCTAACCCGGGCACGAATGGATACTTCAGAACTTTCCAATACTGGGTGCCACCATCACAGGGCTTTGACTTGAGGATCGAAGCGGCTTCAACTGGAAAGATAAGAGCTATTGTCCGCAATTATGAATACGGCCTGCCGCAGATTCCAGGATTCAGGTATGACATGCGCCCGGCCGACCGAATGCCATTCGCTAGCGAATTTCTGCCGAAAAACAGAACTGATACTGTCCTGGTAACCAGATCATTTATTTTTTGATGGGCAGGTCAGGAGATCTTAGAAAGTTTTACTCGAATAAACAAAAATACTTTGGAGGAAAAATTTATGAAGAATAGAAAAATGGTTTTATGCGTAATTTTCATGCTTGCCGCCTTTGTCCTTAACGGATGCGCATTTGTGTTGGTCGACCTTGCGAACCTGATAAAGGTTCCGAAGATGCAGGAAAAGGTTTTGTATAAAGGCTCCCAGAGCAAGGTTCTTGTGGTTGAGGTTTTGGGGATCCTGACAGACACGCATACGAAAGAGATGTTCATGACAAAGGAAGGAACACTTGAAAGGCTGGATGAAATCCTGAGTGTAGCGTCTGTAGATCAGGACATAAAGGGTGTTATTTTAAAAATCGATTCCCCCGGGGGTTCTGCTACGGCGTCCGACCTTCTTTACAGGCGAATCATCGAATTCAAGAAGGCGAAGAAAATTCCTGTTGTCTCCTGCATAGTCAATAGCGGCACATCCGGCGCCTATATGACGGCGTTGTCGTCCGACAGGATTATCGCCCTGCCCACGTCAATGATCGGCAATATAGGGGTTCTGCTGCCCTCGGTAAGCTACCAGGGGTTGATGGACATGCTCGGGGTTCACAACCAGTCGATAACATCAGGCAAATTCAAGGACGCAGGTACGCCCATGCGGGATATGACCGAAGACGACAAGGGGATTTACAAGGCCATTGTTGGAGAGATGTTCGACGATTTCATCTCAAAGGTTAAGAAGGACCGCCCGGGCATGACCGAAGAAGATTTGAAGATAGCGGGGGACGGGAGGATAATGGCGGCGAACTTTGCCCTCAAGCACCACCTGATCGACGAGATCGGTTATTATGAAAACGCTTTGAAAGGCATTGAAAAGCTTTCAGGTGTCAATAACCCCACTGTTGTCGTTTATCGCAGGTTCGGTGAGAGCGACGGCGGATTTTATTCCTGTCCATGATAAAAGGGCAGGGACAGCGATCCGGCTGAAAATGCCGGGGCGCTGAACTATTTTACGTTGAAAACAAATCAATTATTCAGTTGCTCATCGAGATGCTTTGCGAGCCTTTTGCCAAGCGAAACGGCGGTCCAGACCACCGGCAGGCCCAGCGATTCCGGAACCACGCTCGCATCACAGCAGTACAGATTGTCTATCCGGGTCTTGAGGTCGGTATCCACCACCTCGCCGATGCGGCAGGCCGCCGAAGGGTGGGCGCCGGAAGGGTTGAGCTCCATTATTGAATCTTCAGGGGCGCCTGCCTTCACCAGAACCTTGCGGACGATGTCAGCACCTTTTCTGAGCCTTTTCTTATCCCGCTCGGACGGTTCCTTGCTGCATGTATAGAGCAGGTTGTCTGGAAATATCTCGCCACGGAGCTCGTCCTGGATCTTGACCATGATACCGCTGCTTCTCCAGGCGTTACGGAACCACGGCAGGGCCTGCGGGCCTTTAAGCAAAAGCATGGCCGCCAGCATGGACCAGTTAGGGAATACCGGCAGGATTATGATGCCGTCGGATTCGTAATGCTCCATGGTGCCCACCGCCATGGGCTGATCATGGACAGTGTTCATTCCCGGGATGACCCCGCCTATGAACTGCAGCCAGTCCACGGCAAAGCTGCGGCCTGCTTCACTGATGCCGGCGCGTCTTAAGATGCCGACATTTGATACACCGCCGGACAATACGATCTTCTTGCCGAAGTACTTTACCTTTTGGCCCAGGCGGCTGGCCTCCACCCCGACGGCCTTGCCATTCTCTTTAATGATGTTGTTGACTCGGGTATTGAGTATAAGCTCCGCCCCATGCCTGAGGGCGTCGTCGCCAAAGATGCGCGAAGACCATTTCGCCCCGCGCGGGCACCCGAGCATGCAGTCGGCGCAGCCGGGTACGCAGCGGTTCGAATCCACGAAACGTTCGATCTTGGCCCATTGATAGCCCAGGTCATTAGCCGCTTCAAGCAGGCGCATGTTGGTCTTGCCGACCAATGCATCGGGCAGGGCGCTGATCCACATCTCGCTCCTGGCCTCTGCGGCCTCGGCTGAAAGGTCGATTCCCACTTTATCGAAGATCTTTCTGGGCGGCGCAACCGCGGCCCCGCAGGAGATGACCGACGCTCCGCCGTAATTGGAAGCCGCCATAACGACATTGGCCTGCCTGCTGAAGATAAGCGGCACCCATTGCATGATCATGGCGATGGACAGGGTGTTTCCGAGCGCCTGCCAATTGCCTCCGCGTTCAATCAGCAGGACCTTTTTATTGCGCCTGCTCATTTCGCGTGCGACCGTGGCGCCCCCGGGACCTGATCCTGCGACGATAACGTCATATTCTTTCTGCATTGATAAGACCTCCAATTTCCCAAATCCGGTTATTTATTCAGCCTAACCAGCCATGCCGGATGGTTTCTTAATCCGCATACTGTTCCCTGACCAGGTCGATATCCAGCGGGACCGGCTTGTCGCAATCAACATAGAGCTTCAGAGCGCCACTAGGACAATGCTCTGTGCAAAGCCCGCATCCCATACAGTTCCATTTGCTGTAGAACGAGCGGTGTCCTTCCTTGAAATCGATTGCGCTGAAATGGCAGGTTTTGGCGCATGTCCCGCAATTTTTGCATTTTTTGCTGTCATGCTCTATCGAGTATCCGGATTGAGCGGCCATTGAGAGGCTGGAGTTGAACTTTTGTGCGAGCTTGGTCGCTTCCATGCTCACGCAGCAATCAGGGCAGCAGTTGCAAAAAACACCAGTGCGTCCTCCCGTGGCTACCTTGAAAAAGCACTGGGTGATATGCCCGCGCTTTCTGAAATCTTTTATGAGATCGATTGCCTCGACCTGGGAGATAAAGTGTGCATTATATTTCTGACAGTGATCGACCCAGAAGGTAGCAAGACCCTTGCCGACAGCAAAACACCTGTTTATGGGGCCGCAGTCGCCAAGGTTATCACGGCCTTTCTTGGCCACAATGCACGGGCAATCCATAACGGCTACGCAGTCGGCATCTTTAAGGATAATCTTGTAGGCATAGTCATAGGGGACGATGCGCTTGTTTTCTTCGGAAGTGGCAACAACGTCTTCGTTGAGTGTGAATATCTTGGTGGCGTCATTCATGATCAGAAACTTTGCGTGATACCTTGCAAAAGCCATGGACAGAACACCGTTCAACGGCTTGAACCACGCCAGGCTCCAGGCAAGAATACGGAAGAGCCAGAGGAGAAATATCACATAAGGGCGGTAGAACACAAAGTAGATGTAGTTGTGGATGAACCTGTCAAACCGCCATCCGTGATTTTTCATCATGATTCTGGTGGATTCTTTCATCTGTACACTCCATCTCAGTTTGAAATTTTCAAAGCAGCATTATAAATTAATTAGACCTGACGCGTCAGGTCTGTTATAATATTTCTATACGCTGATAAAAGTTGAAGTCAAGCAAATCATGGCTTACATTGGGCAAGGAAATGCAAAAGGCGGGATAAGCGATGAAGGCTGAATTACGGAAAAACCAGATCATTACATACGCCACGAAACTGTTCGCAAAAAACGGCTATTATAATACCCATGTGGAAACCATCCTGAAAGAAGCCGGGATAGGCAAAGGCACCTTCTACCTTTATTTCAAGAACAAGGAGGAGCTCTTCATTTCAATCCTTGTCAAATTTCTCGATGAATGGGAACAGGCCGCTCAGGTCCCTTTATCTGAACTCGCGCGGGAGGATATCCTGGGCTACTATAAGGCCCTCGTTGCCCGCAGCCTCAAATTCTTCAAGGAGCATGAAGATCTCTGCAACCTCTACCTCAAGATCGGCCCCAGCGTGAACGAGCTGCACAGCACCTTTGTCGATACCTTTGAACGGAAGATGGTTCAATATGTTGTCGATGATCTGAAAAAAGGCGTGGATGCAGGTTTTGTAAGGAAAGACCTGGATATCGAACTTATAGCCAACATGCTAATCGGCGCCCATTTGCGGGTTGTTTATTATTACTTTGTCCTTAACCATAAGAGAAAGAAGCTGCCCAGTATAGAACATATCTCAGATCAGTTCTTCAGCCTCATATTCAAGGGGATGAACGGTTAATCGCAGTTGAGCTTGGCTTTATTCAATCAATATTTAATGAAAGATAAACATGGTCCTGCGGTGAGGAAAAGCCCTTCCCCCTGAAAAATTCAAGGGCCTCTGCATTGTCCGCCTGGGTGTCGATTATAATCATCTTCACGCCGCTCTTTTCCATGATGCGCTTCATCTTATCGAAGAGTTTTGATGCCACGCCTTTTCTGCGCACCGTCTCATCAACGCCGAACCAGACCAGATAGCCGTATTTGCGCGACGATCTTTTTTCAATAATCGTCGAGAGCAGGAACCCGACGATCTTTTCCTTGCGGGTGGCCACCAGGCAGAATTCAGTCTCCGATGAAAAGAAATCTATCACCTCATACTCATCCCAGGTTCTGAACAGGTTCGGAAATATGCTGAACGTAAAAAGCTTCTCACCGAGATGAAAAACATCGGCCACATCGTCAATGGTCATTTCTCGGATCTTTATCCCGCGGTTCCCGGCGGTTCTGGTTTTCATTACATCCTGTTTCATAACAAATTGTTTACGAACGAAAGTCTGGGAGTCAAGATATTTTCCCCGAGACATCGCAAATATTTGGTCTCAGTCGATCCCGTCCGGCGACAAAGTCCGGAGAGGAACATTGACAAAGGTTTTACTGTTAACATACCATCGGAAAAATATCGGACGGTTTGAACAGCCATCGGCCGTCCGGAGAGGGCAAATGTCCAAGACCCCGGCCACCCCTGAAGTGATCGAAGCCGTGCGCGAGCGAATCCTCACGGAAGCCCTGTCCATCATCAACGAGGAGGGCTATGCCGGCCTGAGCATGCGCAAACTGGCACGGCGCCTCGGGTTCACGGCCAAAACGATTTACAACTACTATTCCAACAAGGATGAGCTCTATCTGATGGTGCTGATCAAGGGCTTTACAGAGATGGCGGAAGAATTTCGCAAGGCATACCTCTCGTCCGGCGATCCACTGAAAAAGCTGCGCGCCGCAGTGCGCGCCTATGTAAGATGGGGAATCGCCAACAGGCACTATTACAATATCATGTTCAGCATGGACACGCCCAAATACAGCGACTATCGCGGCACAGCCATGGAGGCTGTCGCCGAAAGGCAGAACAGGGTCGCACTCGAGATCTCAGAGATCGGGATGTCGATCCTTAATGAAGTGGCCGCCAAGATCCGGGACATCTCCCCTGAAGAGACGCCTTTGCATCTGCTGCAAATCTGGAGCACCCTGCACGGGATGGTGTCCCTGTATATAAGCAGGGTAACGCTCGAGGTGCGGGATATCGACAAGGCCATTGACTGGATTCTCGAAGAGTTGCTGAAGAGGTATTCATGAGGCTTGCAGGAGCCGGATGACCGGCTTGATTTTTAAAGTCAACGGTGTTACTCTTATAATAAGACAAAGTTGAAACACCGGCATACAGAGGTATCGCATGCTGAAACCATGGAACAAACTGGCGGCAAACCTTGAAGGTCTGGACATCCCTCCAGTGACCCAGATCGGCATGGTGGTGCCTGACCTTTTAGAAGGGGTCCGGTTCTACCGGGAATTCCTGGGCATCCCCAGGTGGTATCGTACGGTGATCACCGAGTGCCATTATTATTACCGCAACCGGCCTGTTGATATTCTCCTGGATATAGCGGTAGGGTATTCAGGCAAGACCCAGATCGAGCTCATACAGGTGCACGGTAATGATGACAACATCTACAATGCGCATCCCGGAGAAGCGGGGTTCGGGTTCCATCACTTCGGAGTGGTGGTAAACGACCTGGAGAAAACAAAGGGGCTCATGAAGGACCGCGGTTTTGCACCTCTCCAGCAAGGAACCCTGAAATACGCAGGAGGCGGCAAAACCAAGGTCGCCTATCTCGACACAATGAACAAGGCGGGCCTGATACTGGAGCTGATCGAAACCAAGGCCTTCGGCTTGAATCTCGGCATGCCGGAATGGCTTGTCAGTCTCGGCCGTATAACAGGCGATACCAGGCCCATAACGGAATAAAAAGGGGCACCGATTATGAAGAGCTTTGACGGCAAGATGATCTATATAACAGGCGGTTCGAGCGGGATCGGGCTCGAAATGGGCAAGATACTGGCTGCAGACGGGGCCGATTTGCTTTTGATAGCACGTAATATAGAAAAGCTTCAGACTGCCCGGCTGGCCATGGAACCTTTTCGCCGCCGTCCCGCGCAGCGCATCGAAACCCTGTCCGTGGATGTGGCCGACCTTCAGGATGTCGAGGCTAAAATGAAGACCGCCCTTGCGGACTTCGGCGCCCCGGACATCCTCGTCAACAGCGCAGGCATCAACAAGTATGCCGACCGTTTCGAAAACATCACCCATGAAATGTTCGATGAGGTCATCAAGATCAACCTCTACGGGCCCCGCAACGTGATCCACACTCTGCTGCCCGCCATGAAAGCAAAGAAAGGCCATATCGTAATCCTCTCATCGGCGGCCGGACTCTTCGGGATGTTCGGCTATACGGCCTACGGGACCTCCAAGGCCGCGCTCCTGGGACTGTCCGACAGCCTGCGCTACGAGCTCAAACCGATGGGAATGGCCGTGACGGTGGTGTGTCCGCCCGAGGTCGACACCCCCATGAATATCGATGAGGCAAAGACCCTGCCGCCGGAAGGCCGGGCCGTAAAAAGCCTGAGCACGCTGATGACCCCGGAAGATGCGGCCCGGGTCATTGTGGCGGCTATTGCCCGCAAACAGTATCTGTTCATACCGGGGGCTTCGACCCGTTTTCTATGGCTCCTGCACCGCCTGACCAACGGGCTGCTCACGAGAGTGACATCGGATATGGTAATCCGGATGACGCAAAGAAGGATGAAAAAATAACATTTTGATCAAGACCTTGCCCGGGCGACAGACCGGGCTAAGGGACAGAACAAAAGGAGGCATGTATGGCAGAAGATCGCTGGGTTTTATTACGCAGGGTGGAAACATACGACACGGTCAAGATGGCGGAGGTCGTCAAGGAAGGCTTTGAGCTGCTCGGCCGAAAACCCAAGGGCAAGGTGCTGATCAAGCCGAATGTCGTATTCGCCAACAAGAAATACTCGATGCATGCCTTCACCAACCCCGACCTGGTGGGCACGGTGGTCAACCGTGTGCGGGAGTTTCCCGGCATCACCGACCTTAATGTCGGAGAGTCCGGAGGCTTTGCCATGCCGACGCGCATGAGCTTTAAGGAATCCGAATACTATGCAATGGGCCAGCGGTACAATGTGCCTGTAATCGACTTCAACGAAGACAAGTACGTCAAGGTAAACATGTCCCGGGCCAAGTTTCACAAGACCATCCTGTGCCCCAGGCTCATGCATGAGGCCGACTTCAAGATTTGGATGCCCAAGCTCAAGTACCACATCTGCTGCGAGATCACCAACGCCCTCAAATTGAACATAGGCAGCCTGCTGCACAAAGAGCGCATGCTCTATCATGATGACCGCCTGAATGAAAAGATCGTGGACATACTGGAGATGGGCTATCCGGACATTATAGTCACTGATGCCGTAACCATAGGCCACGGCTTCGAATCCTGCGCCAAGCCGTCCCACCTCGGTCTGATCATGATCAGCAACAACCCGATTGCATCCGACGTTGTTGCAGCCCAGATACTGGGCTACAAACCGGAGCAGGTCCATCACCTGCGCATAGCATCCGAACGCGGATACGGTTCGATCGAACCGGATTCTGTCAAGATCCTCGGCGACATAACGATCCCGGAGCTGAGGAAGCGCACGGAAGGCATCGTGAGCCAGTTCCAGGACATGCAGATACTGGATACGCGCCTGAAATTCTACGAGGGCATCGGCCCGAACACCAACGAGATCTGCTACGGCGGGTGCGTGGCTGCCATAAAGGGCAGCCTGGGTACGATAGACGCCCGCAGACCCGGTTCGCTCAAGAATGCAAAACCGGGTGCAATGGTGACCGGCATATATGAAGGCGACGTGGATGCGGGCGGCGGTGTCTGCCTGCTTATCGGCGACTGCACCGAGGTCAAGGGTACAATCAGGAACGCCAGCAAAATAAAGAAAGTCAAGGGTTGCCCGATCGGAGCAGTAAAGCTCACAGGAGTGCTGCCGTTCCTTTACGGCATGCCGTCTCCGATGCTTGACTCGCGTGACGTTCCGCTCATAATCGTCAACACAATTGAAAAAATCGCGAACAAGGTCCGGCACGGAGCATTTTAGCCGTTCCTGAATCCTGTGCAAGGAGGAGATCCGCCTCACGGTGCCGGCCGGAGGCTTTGATCTCCTCTCAAATATCATGTTTAACCGGGATGTGCCCAAATATTATGATTATTTAAATGCCGTATGGAGATTCTTTTATGAGCGCCGATGAAATTGTCATGATTGCCGATGAAGACAACAACCCCGCAGGTTCGTGCAAGAGGTCTGTGATGAGGCGAAAAGGCCTGATTCACAGGGCTGCTTACATCCTTGTTTTCAGCTCAAAGGGCGAGATATTTATTCAGGAAAGAACTCTTACAAAGGATATCTTCCCCGGCTTTTACGATATCTGCACGGGCGGGGTTGTCCTTGCAGGAGAAACCTATGAAGAATCAGCCGAAAGGGAGCTGGCCGAAGAGATAGGCGTTACGGGCGTACCGCTTGATTTCCTGTTCGATTTCTACGGCGAGTACGAAGGACAGCGGGTCTGGGGAAGGGTTTTCAAATGTGTTACCGACGGACCGTTTGCGCTTCAGGAGGAAGAGGTCGTTTCAGGCCGTTTCCTTTCAATCGGCGAGGCGCTAACGCTTGCCGAAGAAAAGCCCTGCACGCCCGACAGCGTTTATGTTTTATCGAGGTATGCCTCTTTGAACCCGAATAATGAGTAGACGGTCATCCAAAGAACCAGGCTGGCAAGGATCTGTGCCTGCGGACAGAACCCGTACAGGCTGGCGGGCGAACATGCCGGACTGAAGCAATACCGATATCAATAGTAGATATATTATTTACATATTATCTCTCTATTTTCTACATAATGTGGTATAATATTATCTGCATCAATAAATATGAGGAGGGTCGACATGAGGAAGAGTTTTATTTTACTTGTTTCAATTGTTTTTTTGATAAGCATCTGGGGCTGCAGCAACTCAAACGACTCAAACAACACAGAAACCTCGGCAACCAATGAAGGTTCCTCTCAGGCAACGGATTTTTTCACATCCCAGGGATTAAAGGTCCTCAACAAGATCGATGTAAACGGTGATCCGGCCTGGCTATGCGAGTTCACGGGCAAATATACCGAGGGGACCGGTCTCGCCGGAGACCACAGGGGACCGACGTCGAAGAAATGCATGATCCTGACGGGCAAACCTTACAACATCGGCTATCAGGCGGCAACGCTGATGCCCGAACAGGCGTATGCCATGTGCTCGACATTCATGAGACGGACGGCACTGGGCCAGCTCAGCCTCCTCGGGATCGACCTTTCTGAAGAAAATGCGGTCTCCAACAAGGTTTACGAAATTCTCTATGCCGCATGCACCGATATGGCCAATGTTGCGGAACCAGATATCCCGGAATACCTGAGGGAAGAAATGCACGGTTTCGCCGACGGAATGAGCGCCGCAGGCCATCCCGACGTTGATTACAATAAGGTTCTTATCCTGAACCAGGCTGTTGACGCCGTATATTTTCTGCTCGCAGCCGTTTCAGGACATGTCCCCGTAACCGATGAAAACCGCGACCTCGTCAACAAGCTGAAAAAATATATAACCGAAATCCTGGTCACCATCGGCACCAACAATCCGGACCTTGCAACCTACCTTGAAAATCTGGGGCCCATAAAGTTTCCGCAATGGGGCTGCAACGAGTTTGCCGTAACAGGAGCCGCGACTGTTGACGGAAAGACATATCACGGCCGGGATTTCATGTTCGGCACTACCGACATTTATCAGGATTCCGCCTGCATGGCCGTCTATATTCCCGACAGGGGCCATCCCTTTGCCACGGTTACGGTTCCGGGCTTTGTAGGCCAGTCCCTCGGCATGAATACGGAAGGCCTCTCCATGGGACAGGATGTCTGTCTGGTCGGGGTGGGCGGCTTGACCCCGGGGGTAGGGAGCATGCTGGTTGTAAGGGACGTCGTTCAGAACTGCTCAACCCTTGACGAGGCGGTAAACGAGGTAAGATACAACCTGTCAAGGGGCATGTCGTGGATATTCTTCGTGGCCGACGACGACTATGACAGCAGGTGGGGAAATGCGGTGGAACTTGAAGTAATTACAAACCAGAGGGATATAAAAGGTCCTGAAACCCTGCTTCCCCTGACGCAGCTTCTGATGGCTCCATGGATTGAAAAACTTGACGATGACCAGCTCGTGAACGGCTATATAAACAACGGGGTCATGGTGAGAAGCATGAAGTGGACGTACCCGGAGAATTTTATCAACGAACAAAGACTGGATGTTAAAAATCTTGAAGCCTACAACACATATTACAAAAAAGGCATCCATTTCCCGGTTCAGCATGAAAATGATCCCGAAGTCCTTGCAGCCACGAACCATTTCACGATCCCCAGACTTACCATGCTGCATTATGACTGGCTGACATATCTCGGATATTTCTTAAGCGGCCAGTTCCCCCAGTCGGTCTGGCGGTATGAGAATATGGAAACGTATATCGATACGTACAAAGGCAAGATAAATTTCTTTGGCGACGGGGATACGCCCTCGACCGGATCGGCGGGATGGATAATAGATTTTCTTAACACGCAGAGGGATTACCCCTGGTTCTACCAGGGCGAAGACTACAGCAAGCCTGTCAATACCCCCGTCGACGGACACCATGCGGTGATGGACAACGACGACAAGGTGATGATGGGCCTGTACGGATATATGACGGACCCGTGGGTGAAGATAAACCTCATGGATTTCGTAAATTGGTTTAAAGCGAATCAGTAATCCTTGACAAGCCAGGAAACGGGACCGCGCCCGGCAAATAAAAAGCAGGGCCGGTCCCGTTTGTTTTCCCCTTCAAATATCAGCCGCCAGCCGGAAAATCAGGCCATGCATCCCTCGCTTATTTTGATTTCACCCTTGCACATGCCCTTTTCATGCATGATGCATTTATCGATCACAGGGCTGATTTCATATTTTATATTGAGCGCCCTGAGCCAGCACTCGATTCTGAACATCACACCGCACCTGTATTCTTCAAGCAGGCCGATCTGAAGCATGCCCTTATACGCAAAGCATTCGCCCTGCTCCCATTCCCACTTGAGAATATTGCCGGCAGAGGCTTTAAAAGAGATCTTCCTGAAAAGCGATGCGGGCAGGATCAGTTCAAGGCAATCATTGATAAATCCTGCGAGCTCTTCAAAGGAACGAATCTCCTTTTCATCCAGCCCCAGAAGCCTTCTGACACCCATAAGTTCAACAGGCGCAAGCGAGCGTATCGCGGCAAGGTTTAATTTATTGGCCGCTTCAACACCCAGCTCCGCGTATGCATTGTAAAACCACATGCCGTCATGGGTAAGCCAGCCCCTGCCCAGGAAATCCCTCAGCCTGTTTTTCTCGGTTTTATCCAGAACGCTCATAACTCACCCCTCTTTAAAAATCCCTGCCTCGGTTAATCCACAAACACCGTTTTTCCCTCGATGCCTGCAACCCCGTTTTTAACAAGCCGGGCTATATGTTTTTTCACCATGATCATCTCCCACATGAAGATGAATTCATCCACATGGAATTTCCTGCCGTAAATATGCCCCTGCGCTGCAATTTCTTCTATCGTTGCCGGTTTATTTTTTAGGGCCTTAACGATCCGGCAGTCCCTTACATCGATCATACCCAGATAGCCAACCAGGCCTGCTTTGAATTGCGCGGCCGTTAAAATCCCTTTTTCATGTCCTGTAATTATATGTCCGGCCCCTGTCTGCTCAACCCTGCGGCAGGAATCGATGAAGAGGTCGATATCGCCATCAGTGCCGCCGTACCAGGGTCCGAAATCGCCGAGGTCAATATCGGCCGCGTACAAAACGTCCTGATCCGGAAAATGCATGCAGCAGAACCCGCCCGAATGGCCCGGTGCAGCAATAACATGCATAGACGTCTTTCCGAAGCTTATGACATCGCCCCATTTATATTCGCCGCTTATCCTCGATGTGGAAAGCCACCAGTTGTGGCTGTTCAGTGGAGAATGCGGGCTTGGAGGCGTTTCAGGATTTTTGATCCTTTCTATCCAGCCTTCTATCCAGTCCCGGCCGTAAACCTCTTCCATGCCGAGATACGCACCAAGTATTTTCCGGTCCCTGAAGCCACCGGACTCTTTGTCATTCAGATAAATTTCCGCTTCTTCAAAAAGACGGTTCCCGTTGATATGGTCATAGTGGTAATGCGTGTTGTAGACGGCATCTATTCGATTCGAGGTCCTGAGCGCCTCCAGCTTTTTCTTCCCTGCTCCTGTATCGATTACCGCTTTTACATCATCGTCGATGAATACACTCGCGCTGTAAGGAAACCTGCTGTTGTTTTGACCGGGTATTACTCTGACTTTCCCGAAAGAGGCACTGAATAGATCTGTCGTTTTATTCATGAGAAGGTCTTTATTATTTTCTTCAACACTGCTGCAAATGTCGCGGCTTCTTCTTCACTCAAGCCTTCAATGATTCTGCCATTAAATTTTTTTGTAATGCCCAGGCATTTTTCTGCAGCATCCCGGCCCGTATCAGTCAGACAGACATTCAGGACCCTGCGGTCGGTGGGGCTTGCTTGTCTTTTAACAAGCCCTTTTTCTTCAAGCCTGTCGATAAGCCCGGTTATGGCGGACTTATCGAGCATGAGCCCCCTGCTCAGTTCAACGGACTGGCAGCCGTCATTTTCAAGCAGATAATAAAGCGCCCCGGACTGCACGGCGGTAATCCCCGCAGCGCTTATAAGGGCCTGGTCGAGTTTGACAAAGAGCCTGTTCCTGGCCTGGCCTATCAGAAATATGAAACGTTCCCTGCTTTTCATGATTCGCTCCCGGTCCCGTTATTCGGCTTGTTATAGTTGGCATATCTATAGTTGATATGTCAACCATTATAATAAAAAATTCCTTTTCTACAAAACACCGGCATCCTCATTAAAATGTCGAGACCTCATTATTCGCAGGCCGATCCGCCGGGAACCGACAGCCCGGCACAAGTCAATTTTTTCCCGTTACTGCGCAGCCGGTATCAACGGCAGTTCGATCCTCGATGGATAGGCTTCGGCATGGTTTATCGAAACGACGGTCTCGGGGCAGTCCCCGGGTTCATTGCCGGAGCACAGGTACGGGTTCATCTCGAAATTCTTGTAATCGGCGCAGGCGATGGCTATCCGCAGCCTGTGCCCTTTCTTGAAAACCCATGATGTCGGCATCAGGTCAAACCGCAGCTCGACGACCCTGCCCCCGGCAAACGGGTTTTCGGTATACTGGCCCTTCTTATATCCGTGCCATGGCAGTTCGGGCTTTATGTCGATCTTCCCCAGCACCTGGTCGTCATTATCATATTCATGCTCCCATCCGGCGCGGAGCTCTCCCTCGGTCACGTAAAGAGACCTTCCAGACTCGTCCACATCGGTGAGATATACGAAGAAGTCGCCGTCATTTTTGTTCGAAGAAACCCAGATATCGGCCACCGGATGTCCCGTAACCTCCATGTCCGTCTTTAAAATTTCCGTCTCATAGGTGAGGCATTTTTTATCGAGAACAGTACGGTCCATCAGCCCGTCGGGCACATACATCATCAGCCAGCGGTTGACGCTGTTTTTCCCATAGCTGGAGCTGTGGGTAAAATCCACCCTGTATCTGTCGGAACCCTTGCTGTCTGCTTTCGGCGACAGGCCGCCTTTGGAATCAAAATAAAAGGGCGTCACTTTCTGGCGCTTCAGAGGCCATTCGTTTTCGGTGCGCCAGCCGGAGTTCATGACGTAGATGTTCACGCGGGGCTCAATGTCAATGCCGTTCTGTATCCCCTTCAGATAAAAGTCGAAAAAGCGGAGCCGCTCGGTGGCCACCTGCTTCATGTACTCCCCCTCATAGCCGAAATAATCCTTATACTGCCTGGTGACAAAGGGGTAATAATGGAACCTGGGCGCCATGCTGAGCCGGGTCGCCGTTTTGCCCTCCATCGTCGCATAGAGTTTTGTCGTGCCCTTGGTAAACCCGTCGAACCATCCGCCTACGTTATATACCGGGATGCCGGATGCGATTATTTCCTTTAAATAATAGCCGGGGCTGCTTTCGACGAAACGGGTGTCGCCGATGATTTCAGGTGCGGTACTGTCGAAATAGGGCGCGTTCTTTCTGATGAAGAAGTTGAAGAGGATGTCCTTTTCATGCTCCTTCGTGGCAGTGAAATAAAGATCCTGCCGCTTTTTACCGTCGCTGTACCTGGGCGCTCCGCAATCAAGGAAGGAGCCGTTTTTCATCAGTGGTATTTCATCGGCCAGATCACCGTCGTTATCCTCGTCCACTGCGGGCGTCGTCGGCAGGCTCATGCTGGCGGGATCGAACCGGTTTAGGTTCAGATACTGCAGAAACTTGCTGTAGCGCTCTATCCATGCAATGGCGTCGATCCCGCCGGGGCGTATGCCTTCGGTATAGCCCTCTGAAACTATCATCTCGGGCATGATGCAGGCCAGGGCCTTCGGATGCTTCGCCGCGGTCATGAGCTGTATCCAGCCGAGATACGACTGCCCGGTCATCCCCACTTTTCCGCTCGACCAGGGCCTGGAGCCGATCCAGTCGACCATCTCTTTCCCGTCTTCCGCCAGGACCGGCGTAAAGGGGATCTGCACCCCGCAGGAGGCGCCGGTGCCGCGCATGTCCGCCACGACGATGGCGTACCCGTGAGAAAGAAAGAGTTTTATATCGTACTTGGCGGAATAGTCAAAAACAGGGCCCCAGGTCCCTCTGGTTATCCTTGCGGCGATTTTTTCATACCATGCCATCTGCGGATAGAGGTATGACCGGCCGTAGGGAGTGAAAATGAATATGGCGGGAAATTTGTCTTGCTTCGGGCCGTCCTTGGGCAGGAACACGTCCACCGCCAGTTTCGTCCCGTCATGCATGGCGACAAAGGTTGTTTCCTTGCTGAAGCTCCTGTATTCCGGTGCGCTGTATCCCGAATATTTGAAGTATTCGCTGACACGCCCGTTTGATGTGTCCGTAACGGCAGCTTGCGCCGCTTCTCCGTACGCAAAGCCGGACCGGGAAGCTGCAATCACGAATACTATCGCCAGCAATACATATATTAAACTTTTTTTCATTTTAAATTCTCCTTCAAGAATTCATAAGGAAAAGTTATCTTATCGGACATTGAGTTGTAAAAATAAATTGGTTTTAAGTTCCGCTTTATATTCGGGATGATGCCGCGAAGGCATGGAGGACGCGACGCAGGTGTACTTCTAACGTACTCCGAGGAGCATTCCGACGCAGCCGCCAAAGGCAGGGATCGAATAGGAAGCGGAAACATTTATTTGCTGATGCCGGATGCCTGTTCCGGTATTTTCCATGACCCTATTTTATCCAGCGGATAAATGGGTCTGGTGATGTTCCGGTATTTCAGAGAGAAAACATCTATGCTGGAGGTTCCGGGGCTGATGACGTTCACCGTCTTGCGGTTGTAGAGGAGAAAGAAGTACCGGAAAGGAAAGAGGTTCTTTACGACGACGATATCCGCTTTCCAGAGGCTTAGCCCGAGACTGGTGAAATACTCCGGATGGTAAGTCGGGTCGGGGTGTTCGGTAAGGATAAGGCGTATTCCCCGGTCCTTGAGGATTGCGGTTTTTCCGAGCATGCCCTTGTTCTTGTATATCAGCTCGCCGGAGAACTTCACGGGCATGTTGTAGGTTTTATCGAGCTTCCCCCCTACGGACAGTGTGAGCCTGTCGTGAAGGTTTGCAGCATAAGCGGCGGATGCGGCGGCAGCGTCACTGATTGGGATGTACGATACAAGTTCCGGGGCCTTGTTCATAACCGCCTTCAATATCCAAGTGCTCTCGCCGGGTGCGCCTGCGCCTACGGCGTCGGACGAATCGCAGAACACCGTCGTTCCGAACCTGCGCGCCAGCCAGGAAGACTTTGCAATCTCCACCGCCTCGTCGGGCGTATTCGCCCTGGGAGGCTGCACGGCCCGGACCGACCAGTCGAGGTCGGCCAGCTCGTCAGCCAGTTTGTCGGCAAGGGCCTTATTCCCGTTTGTCACGGCGACGGTGCTCCAGCCGAGTTCCTTATCATCAAGCCAGATGTGCACTATGAAATTCGAGACCGAGAGCACCCCCGGCTCTTTCTCCATACGGCTCATCCTTGAAAATATGCTCCTCATGGGGGAAAGAAAATCAACGTCCATGCCGCCGCCCTTGAGGAGCCTCATCTTCCGCATCGTCATGACAGGCTTTATTTCCCCCCGGACGGTCCTGATCATTAAATCGCCTGCCTTATAACCGGTTTTATAGAAATCCCTGTGCGGATTCGTATGATAGCCCACTATGAAGGTGGCCAGTTCGGCGCGCTTCTTCGTCACGCAGGCGTGGAGGTCATGGCTTATCCCGACCGGCACGCTGTTGCCCAGTTCCGAGCGGACAACTGCAAGCAGGTCGCCCTCGGGATCGCGCATCCCGACAACGCCCATGGCCCCGTGAAGCGAAAGGTATACCCCGTCGATTCTGCCGGCCTTTCTGAGGCCTTCCGAGAGGTCCTTCCTGAACCCTTCATACAGACCGCTGTCAAGCGGCCCGCCGGAATCGGACCTCGCCTTGAGAATCGGCACTATCTCTATTTCGCCCCGGCCCTCTTTTTCCACTGCGGCTATGAACCCGCCGAGCTCTTTATTTTCTTTTTTGCTGTAAGGGATGATGGCCGCGCCTTTGAGTATTGGAACGCCCGGGCTGAAGTTATCCCTGGTTGTAATAACCGGGGAAAAGGAATCCGTTTCCTGGAGGACTTCGGCAATGGCTATCCTGTACCTGGGCTTATCGGCCGCCTGAGTCTGGACGTATGCAATACATGAAAAGAATATGACAAGAAGGATAATGACAACCCTCTGTATTTTTATTTTCATCATGATCTCTCCTTTTCGCTATATCGTTTTCTTGAATAATCAGCTTTTTATGAATAAACCATTTTCAACAATTGGACTAAAAGACATTTGTGTGAACAGATATAACAGAACACCCTTTTAAGATGCAATCTTTTGCATTGCCTGCGGCCAGGTCTAAAGGTTCATGCTCAGATCACAAGCTATAACTTGTTTAATAGGCGAATGCCAAGTCCTGACACTTTCGCTACTTCTTCTTAGTTTTTATCTGCTATTATCTTGAATCCGTATGGTATTAAAGCTACTGCTATCAATATGGATGCAGTCAGGTTGACGATTTCAACACCATCAGGAGTGCCGATGAAAAGTACTCCGATTATAAACAATAGACTTTGCCAAGCAGAAAGACTCTTGGACTTTAGTAACCCTATTCCCTGAATAATAAAGCCAATCGGTATAAAGAGAAGCCCCCAAATTAATACCAGCCAGCCCTTTTTGGCAAACATGGCAAGCAGTCCTGGCATCATTTGGTTGAATTCGGCTTCAGGCAATGTATCCAAGGCGCTCATTGTCAAACATAAGGCTCCTTTGTCCGCAGCCAACATAAGTGCTCCTAAGACAGCAAACACGGCACCAATAAAACCATACCAAGCAGTTGATTTGTCATTTTGTATCTTCATAAAATGTAGTGCAACTACAACGAGAAGACCCGTACATAGTGTGACTAATGCATGTCCAAAATGTAGTAATGGGTTATTGTGCACTCTTAGAATGAGTTCCTGCGGCCCCAAAAAACGAGGATTCAAAAGATTAGGGTGACCTGCAAAAGCGAAAATGAATATTAAGGGGAAGATTATGAAAGTTACTCCGACACCAACACGTTTTGTTAAATTTATCTTATGATTTTCTGAATTCATCTTATGTACCCTCCTGTTTACTGAATGGTTTTGCTCTCTTATTGGAAGTGACATTCATTTGATCATCACTATTTCTCAATGCCAAATGAAAAATCGAGAACTTTCATTGGGCATTTATCAATGCATGATCCACACTGGATGCAATTATTGGGTAATTTAGTTTGTGTCTGGATATAATCATATACGTCAATACTCATCGGACAGTTTTTTGTACATACCTTACAGTCCGAGCATTTATCATGGTTTTTTGCAGCCACATACAGACTGGGCGTGTGAATGAACTTTCCTACCCTTGAGCTGAAAGCGATGATTGGATAGATCCAGCATCCGCGATGACAAAAACCTCGTCTGCCAATAAGGAAAACGAATAGAAATATAAAAATTACCACCGGTATATACGGCAGAAAGAAACGAATGTTTGATGTGGCAAATTTGCCAGCGCCTGGATGCCCTAAATCCAGTTTGGGGAGTTGTTCAGAGAATACAACAAATGAGATCATTATGATGAACCAGACGGAAACAAGTATAATCCGCATCCAATTAGTTTTCTGCTGTTGCAATCTGTTGTTGTTCAGGGCTTCTGCAACCAGCTGACATCCTCCGCCCGGACAAAGCCAACCGCAAAAAGCTCGACGAAAAATAAATCCAGATACGAATATTGTAAGGATTGTGATGACACTTAAATTAATGACTCCTGCCTTCAGGCTCATAATTGGTGGAGCAGGAGAAAGGTAAACAACTGTTATAGGAAATACAGAAAAAGAGAAAAGCAACAAAAGCATCCGTATAGATTGTCGTTTCATATTGTTAACCTGTTTTATCTTCAAATATACTGAACATGATTCTTGCTAACAGTTATGTGGGATTTTTTAATATATAATTTGGATGTAGATGGAAAATATTCAGTCATCTCACCTCCTATAAATGGACGCTTTTTCAGTTTATTCCTTGAGTATAACACAAACCATGGAAAGAACGTCTTACTACTTTCCGCTTACTGCAAACAACTTGCCGTATTCTGCATAATCAGGAAATAATCAGCATCAGGTTATGGCTGTTGGTATAAAAACGTCTATCTTTTTCGCAGGAGTTTATCAATTTATAATTTCAACGGTAATTTGTTAAAGGTTTTATTCACGCTACTGTAACAAAGACCGTTAAAAAATCTCTTCCGAAAAATCATCGCTGTATCTGGAATACAGCACATACAAAAGATTTTTCATTTGCTGGTTTTTGGGATGGCGACAGCCATGCCATATGTCGGCAAAATATAAACCCCCTTGAAGCCAAGAGGGTTAGTGGGATTCAAATTCTTTTTCCTAAACGGCGGCGCGTCAGAACACGGCAGGCCAAGGCGCGACGCAGTTAAGGAGCGAGGTGTACTTACTAGCGTACTCCGCAGCGACGAGACAAGGAGCAACGCGGGTATGCAAAGTTATCACGCGCCGCTCAGCGGTGGTCCGGGCACTTGTCAAAGAACGAGCGCTCCTTGCCCGTCGTCTTAACAATCCATTCCACCTGCTTTTCAGGTATGTACGGTCTTTCGCATACGCTGCATCTGATCATCGGGAAGTCCTGCTGCCAGATGCGGCGCACGCCGCCTTTTTCTTTCAGGCTGATCGCGCCTGTCGGGCAGGCGTAAACGCATGCGCCGCAGCCTATGCATGTAATGGAGGCCTTTTTGAAAGGAGTGCCTGGCTTTTTGTTCCCGCCCCGGTTCAGCATGGAGATGGCCGAGACGCCGACCACATCCTCGCAGACCTGCGTGCAGAGCGAGCAGGCTATACACTTCCAGCGGTTGTCCTCGCCCTCGTCCTTTTTAAAGCGAGGTTCGGTCACGCCTTCTGCAGCCGCCAGCTTCTGTATCACATCGGAATCCGGCACGCGGGCCAGGAGCAGTTCGAGAACGCCCTTCCTGATCTTGTGGACGAATTCGGTATCCGTTTTTATCTCGAGGCCTTTTCTCACCGGATAGTTGCATGATGTTACCATGCGCATCTTTCCGCCCTGATGTGCTTCGACAAGGCAGACCCTGCACGAGCCTCCGCTGTTCGAGATTTCCTCGTTGTGGCAGAGGTGCGGAATGTAAACGCCGTTTTCATGAGCCACCTGAAGTACCGGCGTGTCTTTGGCCGCCTCGAATTCCCTTCCGTCGATTATAACTTTCACCTTTTCCATGTCAGCTCACCTTCACTGCGTTAAAGTTGCAGACATCCTTGCAGATTCCGCATCTGATGCACTTTGCAGTATCAATGACATGCAGTCCTTTTCTCTCGCCGGTGATGCACTCCTGCGGACACTTCTTGGCGCACAGGGTGCAGCCCGTACAGGCTTCCGTAATCGAATACGTTATCAGCGCCTTGCAGACTCCTGCGGGACACTTCTTGTCATTGATGTGCGCATCATACTCATCGCGGAAATACTTGATCGTGGAGAGTACAGGGTTTGCGGCCGATGATCCGAGCCCGCAGAGCGCGGCCCATGTGAGCGTTCCGCATATCTCTTCCAGGACATCGATGTCTCCCGGCTGGCCTTTGCCTTCGGTTATTGCCGTGAGGATGTCCAGCATTTTTCTGAGCCCGTCGCGGCACGGGGTGCATTTGCCGCACGATTCGCCCACCAGGAAGTTGATGAAGTAGCGTGCAACGTCGACCATGCAGGTCTCTTCGTCCATCACGATGATGCCGCCCGAGCCCATCATCGAGCCTGCCTCGGTGAGGCTGTCGAAGTCTATCGGCAGGTCGGCGAGCTTTTCCGGGATGCAGCCGCCGGAAGGACCTCCGGTCTGAACCGCCTTGAACTTCTTGCCTCCCAGGACGCCGCCTCCTATGTTCTGTACGAGTTCGCGGATTGTGACGCCCATGGGCACTTCGACCAGGCCCGTGTTGTTGACCTTGCCGACAAGGGAAAAGACCTTGGTCCCCTTGGAGCCCTTTGTCCCCATCGCAGAATACCAGTCGGCGCCCTTGATGATTATCTCGGGCACGTTCGCCCAGGTCTCGACGTTATTCAGTACCGTAGGCTTGTCATAGAGGCCTTTCTCGACCGAGCGTATGTACTTGGCCCTGGGTTCGCCCACCTTTCCCTCGACCGAACGCATAAGCGCCGAACTTTCGCCGCATACGAATGCGCCGCCGCCTCTGCTTATTTTCAGATCGAAGTCATATCCCGTTCCCAGGATGTTTTTGCCGAGGAAGCCTTTTTCTCTCGCCGCGGCTATCGCTTTCGCAAGGTTCTTGACGGCCAGCGGATATTCGTCGCGCACGTATATGTAGCCCTGATGCGCGCCCACGGCTATGGCGCCTATGATCATGCCCTCGATTACCGAGTGCGGGTCGCCCTCCATGACCGAGCGGTCCATGAATGCGCCGGGGTCGCCCTCGTCGCCGTTGCAGATGACATAGCGGACATCGGATGCTATGGCCTTGCAGGAGCGCCACTTTGTGCCTGCGGGGAAGCCGCCGCCCCCTCGGCCGCGAAGGCCTGATTTCTCGATCTCGGAGATAATCGCGTCGCCGTCCATGGTGAGTGCCTTGGCGAGGCCGTCATACCCACCGGAGAGTATGTAGTCGTCTATGTTCGTGGGATCAATCTCGCCTATGTTCCTGAGTGCTATGCGGTGCTGGTGCTTGTAGAACGGTATCTCCTTGTACTGGGCTACGAGCTCTCCCGTGTTTTTGTCCTTATAGATTAGGTGTTCGATTATCTCGTCGCCCTTTATGCTTTTTTCAACGATCTCCGGGATATCCTTTTCCTTGACCTTAAGATAAAGGATGCCCTTCGGCATGAGCGCGACCAGAGGGCCGTTTTCGCAGTAGCCGTGGCAGCCCGTAGTCTTGAGTCCGATGTTCACGTCCACCTTGAGGCCCTGGGTTTCTATCTCTCTGGCAAGCGCCTCGGCAACGGCTTTGGAGCCGTTTGCAAGGCAACCGGTTCCCCAGCATACCAGGGCGTACGGAAGGTCCTTGTTCAGTCCCGCTTCGGCTGCGGCCCTGTATGCACCAAGTTCGTTTATAGAGGTTATCGCTGACATTGGCATCCCCTCTTACTCGTATTTCTTCAGGACATCGCCGACTTTCGACGCCCTTGTCTGTCCGTAGTAGTCTTCGTCGACCACGGTAACCGGAGCCATCGCGCATGCACCCACGCAGTTCACGCATTCAAGCGTGAACCTGCCGTCTTCCGTGGTGTTTTCGCGCTTGATCTTGAGTTCGCGTTCGAGAGTCTCTATGATCTGCGGCGCGCCCTTCAGGTGGCATGCCGTCCCGGTGCAGACCTTGATAGTATGCCTGCCCCTGGGAGAGAGCGAGAGCGCCTTGTAGAACGTGCCCATCGCATATATCTTGCTCTCCGGCACGCCCATGACCTCGCTCAAGCGTTTCATGCCCTCTTCCGGTACGTAGAAGAATTCCCTCTGGAAATCCTGAAGAATGGCCAGAAGCGCCTCCTCGGACTTCTCATACCTGTTTATGATCTCGTCAACTTTATTCATATCAATCATGGCTATTCCTCTTCACACATTCTAAGGATCTTCTCGTATTCCTTCGTCGTGTGCTCCTGTATCTCCTCGATCATCTGCGGGGTCAGATGCCTGAACCGGCCCTGGCCCTTTATGTATTCCGCGACAGGGATGATCTTCTCGGGCTCGTAGGTCATGGAGTACTTGCCGTTAACCACCTCGTAGAGGGGGAACACGCAGGAATCGACGATGAGCCTGCCGTATTTTATGGCCTCTTCCGTGGGTATGCGCCAGCCCGTCGGGCATATGCTCATCACGTGAACATAGGCCGGTCCCTCTATCTCGGAGGCCCTTTTCACCTTTTCCATGAGATCGAACGGGAAGCTGGAGCAGGCGGTCGCTACGTACGGTATATGGTGTGCTACCGCGATCTTGGGCATGTCCTTCTTCTGCGTATGCTGGCCTATGGACTTCTTGCCGGCCGGGCTCGTCGTAGTGCTCGCGCCCCAAGGCGTCTCGGAGGAGCGCTGAATGCCCGTGTTCATGTAGGCCTCGTTGTCGTAGCAGACATAGATCATGTCGTGGCCGCGCTCGAGAGCCCCTGAAAGCTGGCCCATTCCGATGTCGGCCGTTGCGCCGTCGCCGCCCATGCCTACGAAGTTTATCTTCTTCTTCGGGATCTTGCCCTTTCTCATCATGGCCTTCATCCCGGATTCGCAGCCGCTTGCGACAGCGGAACTGTTTTCGAATGCGACGTGTATCCAGGGGACCTTCCAGGCCGTCGTGGGCAGAGGAGATGAGATGATTTCCATGCACCCGGTCGACATGGCGACGATGGTGTCGCGGCCGAGCGCCTTCAAAACATGCCTGACCGCCAGCGCCTCGGCGCATCCCTGGCAGGCGCGGTGGCCGGATGTGAAGAATTCCGCTTTTTCAACCAGTCTCGAAGAGAATACCGAGAACTTTTCCATAACATTTCTCCTTATGACGACCTGAGGCCATACAGCGTATAGCCCTTGGTTTTGCCTTTTTCGGCCTTTGCCTTGCCCTCCAGGATGATCTTCTTGAAGTCGGATACGGCAACGTCCCTGCCGGCAAGACCCGCCACATAGTCCACGACCGTGGGCGCCTTGGTCTTCTTGTAGAGCGCGTTCCTGACTTCCAGTGCAACCGGGCCTCCGGGGCCTCCGAAACTTATGGCCCTGTCCAGGACTATAAGGTATTTCTTTCCGGCCGCGGCCCTGAAGAAATCGTCGAACGGGAACGGCCTCCACAGTCTTATCCTTATGCCGCCCACTTTTTCGCCCTCGGCGCGTAGCTCGTCGATGGCGTTCATCGCGGTTTCGCCGAAAGAGCCCATCGTGACTATGCAGTATTCCGCATCGTCGGCCCTGTATGTCTCTACGGGAAGATATTTCCTTCCGGTAAGGGCCGCCCATTCGTCCCACGCCTTAAGGCAGACCGGGTAGGAATTTAGCAGCGCCTGATCCCTTGCGAACTGGGTCTCGGTATATATTTCCGGCATCGCGAAGCAGCCCATGGACGAAGGCTTGTCAGGATGCAGCGCATGGATCATGTTGTGGGGCGGAAGATATTTTTTGATCAGTTCGTTGTCCTCGAAATCGATGGGTTCGATCATGTGCGTCATTATGAAGCCATCGAGGTTGACGGCGACAGGCAGCATCACATTTTTGTCTTCGCCGACCCTGAAAGCCCAGAAGATATGGTCATAAGCCTCCTGGCCGTTTTCGACGAACACGTGTATCCAGCCTGCGTCGCGCACCATCATGGTGTCTGTATGGTCGTTCCAGATGGAAAGAGGCCCGGACAGCGATCGATTGGCCAGTGCCATGACAACCGGCAGCCTGAGGCTGGACGTGATGTAGAATATTTCCGCCATCAGGGCCAGCCCCTGAGAGCTGGTGGATGTGAACGATCGCGCGCCGACAGCTGCGGAGCCCACGCAAACGCTCATCGCGGAATGCTCGCTTTCGACCGGCACGAACTCGGCATCCAGATGGCCGTCGGCCACCAGTTCGGAAAGGTGTTCGACTATATGCGTCTGCGGCGTTATCGGATATGCACTGACGACATCAACATCCGCCTGACAGACCGCTTCCGATATGGCCAGCGATACTTCTATTCCTTTTCTTTCCTTGGCCATTTAGACTTCCTCCTCGCTCACCATTGTTATGCAGCCGACCGGGCATTCATGCGCGCATATGCCGCATCCCTTGCAGTATTCAAGATCGGCCTGGAAGTGACCGTCGGCCGCTCTAACTATCGAAGTATCCGGGCAGAATATCCAGCAAATGCCGCATTTGATACACTGGGAAGCGTTTACGACCGGCTTCAGTGATCGCCATGAGCCAGTCTTGTAATCCATGGCGTTTCCCACTTCGGATACGGCCGCGCCGATTTCCAGTTCCTGCCATGATATCTTATCCATCGGTTTTGCCATGGCCTACTCCTTTATCACGACTTCGTTGTACGCCCGTTCAAGCGCTTTGAGGTTCTTCTCGCCGAGCTTTGGCCCGAAGCGGTCCAGTATTGCTTCGCGTATATCTTCAATCTTCATGAACCCGGTCGCCTTTATGACCGCGCCGAGCATCGTCGTATTGACGATCACCCTGCCAAGCTCTTCCTTTGCTATCAGATCCGCATTGACCGTGGCCACCCTGCAGGACGCCGAGCAAACACTAAGAATTTCATCGGGTGATTTTCTCGTGTTCACGATCAGGATGCCGTTATTCTTCAGACCCTCGAGCGGATTGACCAGCGTTATAAGTCCCGGGTCCAGCACTACTACTACATCGGGTTCGTATATCTTGGCCCTGATTAGTATCTTTTTGTCGTCGACCCTGCTGAATGCAACAACCGGGGCACCTCTGCGTTCCGGACCGAAACTCGGGAAGGCCTGGGCGAATTTGCCTTTTCCGACAGCGGCGATTGCAATCAGTTCAGCCGATGTTACAGCGCCTTGCCCGCCCCTTCCGTGAAACCTGATTTCAAGCATATGCGCTCCTTGGAAATAAGGATTTGAGAGCCACTAACTATCATTTTTACCGTTATACCGTCAATGCAAGGTTAAACAATTCCCCGGTCAAACTTTGCCGAAACCGGCAGCAGACTCAACAATATTTGATTCGGCATATGAATATTATCTCTTTAATGATATATGCGGGCTTATGAAAAATTATCCGCTAACGATGAATTACATAAGACCCCGGTGCCGGATATGAAGTTTGAAGATTTCAATCTGCATCCCAGGCTGCTTGAAGGCATAACAGAAGCAGGATATACCGAATGCCTGCCCGTTCAGGAGGCCGCACTTAATGACTCCCTCAATGGCAGGGATGTATGCGTTCAGTCCCAGACCGGCAGCGGCAAAACAGCGGTATTTCTCGTTACCATCTATCAAAAGCTCCTGACCGAAGCCTCCCTGAAAGGGAAAAAGGCATTGATCATTTCACCTACCCGTGAGCTTGCCGTCCAGATAGGCAGGGAAGCGGACATCCTGGGAAGGCACACCGGTATAAAAACCTGCATTGTTTACGGCGGAAGCAGCTATGACCCGCAGGAAAAGGCCATCAGTGAGGGCGCCCAGATCATCGTGGCCACGCCGGGGCGGTTGCTTGATTTCGTAAACCAGAGGAAAATAGACTTAAAGCAGTATGCGATATGCGTAATAGACGAGGCGGACCGGCTCTTCGACATGGGGTTTCTGCCGGATATAAGGAAAATACTGAAAAAGCTTCCGCCTGCCAGCAAGCGCCAGACCATGCTTTTCAGCGCGACTCTCGGTTACCGCGCAAGAGAGCTCTCATGGGAACACATGAATGAGACCGTAGAGATCGAGATGTCACCCGAGACGGTGACGGTCGATTCGGTAAGCCAGGTGCTGTATCACGTCACCGCCGAAGACAAGTTCGGGCTGCTTCTGGGAATCCTGAAAAAGGAGAATCCAACAGCGGCGCTGATTTTTACAAACACAAAGGACGAGGCTGTCAGGGTGACAGAAAGGATGGAAGAAAACGGTTTCCCGAGCGAGTATATCATCGGCGACCTGCCCCAGAAAAAGCGCTTGAGGCTCATAGAAGGCCTTAAAAAGGGCCATATCAAACTGCTCGTGGCTACAAATGTGGCCTCGCGGGGCCTGCATGTGGAAGACCTGCCTCTTGTCATCAACTATGACCTTCCCGAAGACCCCGAGGATTACGTCCACAGGATAGGCCGCACGGCTAGAGTCGGCAAAGAGGGAAAGGCCATAGCAATCGCCTGCGACCGGTTCGTCCAGAGCCTTGAGGCCATTGAAGAACTTATCGGCATGAAAATCCCGGTTATCTGGCCGGATGACGACCTGATCGTAAAGGATTATATCCTGCCCGCCCGTTCAAACAGGTATAGAAATGCAAGACCGGGACAAAGGCCTCAAAGGCCGGCAAAAAGGGAAGGCCGGAGACCTGCGAACAGGGAAAGCCGAAAAGCATCTCCGCCTGAAAAGACGAAAGGCAGAGAAGCGCCCAGCAGGAAACAGCCTGCAAAAAACCTGAAAAATGAACCGCCTGTGAAAAACGAAAAAATATCATCTGCTCAGAACATCGAAGACCGGCTTGAATACTACAGGAAGAAATACGGGGAGTCGTTCAAAGTAAGGGAAAATTAAGAGACCGTCCCCATGATGCGGAAGGAAGGCAACAGAAAAATAAAATAAGGAGACCTGCCATGCTGAACAATATCAAACTCATCATTGTCCTGGAAACGCTTACCGCTTTGGGTACGATCCTGTTCTGGGTCGGCTTTTTCACTGTCGGTGTGGCTCCGAAAACTCCCCCGCCCGGATATTTCGAATATGAGCGTTCCTTTCCCCTGCCCGATGCAATTCTGTCAGCAGGGCTTCTGGCCGCGGCCCGGCTGCTTTACAAGGGCCATCCCGCAGGCAGGACCCTCTCTCTTGCCTGCGGCGGGGCGCTGATGTTCCTGGGAGTGCTCGATTTCAGCTTCAATTACCAGAACGGCATGTACAAGATCTCAGCCATGGATACAACGCTGAACGCCTCAATTAACATCTGGACCGTGCTCTTCGGCCTCTGGCTGGCCATAAAATTCCGTTTAAAAAATAATCATTAAATCATCAAATATAAAAGGCCGCAGGTTATTTGCCTGCGGCCTTTGTTCTGTCTAAGGGTTTATTTAAATTTTTCAGATCAGCGCTTGCCGAGAAGGTTCCTGGCAATGACCACCCTCATGATTTCGTTCGTGCCCTCGTATATCTGCGTGATCTTGGCGTCGCGCATATGGCGCTCCATCGGGTATTCGCATGTGTAGCCGTAGCCGCCAAGTATCTGCACGCCTTCGATCGCCGCATCCATTGCAGTGTCTCCTGCGTAGCATTTAGCCATTGCGGCTTCCTTTTCGAAAGGCATGTCGTTGCTCTCAAGCCATGCCGCTTTCATTATGAGCAGTTCCGAGGCTTCGATTCTCATCGCCATATCCGCCATCTTGAACTGCAGCGCCTGCAGTTCGGAAATGGGTTTGCCGAACTGGACCCTTTCCTTTGAATATTCTACCGCCTCTTCCAGGCAGGCTTTTGCGATTCCGCAGGCCTGTGAAGCAATTCCTATCCTGCCGGAGTTGAGCGTCATGAGCATCTGCTTGAGGCCATGTCCGCGCTCTCCCATTATTGCGTCCTTCGGAATTTTTGCATCAACGAATACCAGCTCCGACGTGCCTGACGCACGGATACCTATTTTTTCCTCCACCTTACCGACCGAGAAACCCGGCGTATTTTCAAGGTCGATGACGAACTGGCTGATGCCCTTCGAACCCTTCTCCCTGTCCGTGATCGCGGCCACGACTGCATATTTTGCGATATTGCCGTTCGTTATGAATTTCTTTTCGCCGTTTAAAATCCAGCAATCGCCGTCAAGAACGGCCGTAGACTTCATACCGGCTGCGTCGGAGCCTGCATTCGCCTCGGTAAGGCCATAGCAGCCGTGGCTTACTCCGGATGCAACCGGCGTCAGGAATTTAATCTTCTGTTCTTCCGAGCCGAAGGTCTTTACCGGGAAGCCGTATAGGGAATTGTTAACCGACATGATGACGCCTGTGCTGGCGCATCCGCGTGATATTTCTATCAGTATCAGCGCATAAGCAAGATAATCCATGCCGGCCCCTCCATATTCGCAAGGTGCGGCAACACCCATGAAGCCCATCTCGGCCATTTGTGCTATAACAGCATCCGAATGTCTGTGGTCCTTGTCGAGCTGAGCGGCTATAGGTTTGAGTTCTTTGTCAACGAACTTCCTCGCCATGTCCTGGACCATCTTGTGCTCATCGCTAAGTGAAAACTGCATACTGCCTCCTAGAATTGATTTTTCTTTTATTAAATAAACAAATGTCTTTTATTATAGACTCAAGATTAGCGCAATCGCATAGTTTCGTCAGAAGGTGTGGGGGAGGTGCCTAAAACTATTTTCCGTCAAGTTTAACAACGAGCGGGCCTTTGATGGCTTCCATCACCATAGAGGCGGGGAGGCCGTTTTCAAGGAGTGTCGCCATTACCTTTAAATATTTTGCAATGTAGCTGAAAAACTTTTTATAGCCCTCGCACAGGTAATTGACCCTTAAACCGTCATCACCTGCATGCGAAAAGCGGTGTTTCGGGCATCCCCCCCTGCATGCTCTGAGGACACCACATTCCCTGCACTGTCTTGGCAGGTCTCTTTCTTTTGTAATGCCGAAGCCGGAATTAAAGGATTTGTTTACCATGTCCGGAAGGCTCCCGGAAAGGATGTTGCCCAGCCTGAACTGAGGGTAGACGCAGTGGTCACATGCATAGACGTCTCCGTTATGCTCTATCACCAGCGATCGGCCGCACTGCTCTGCATGAACGCAGACGGGCGATGGGTTTCCCAGCCATGCATTGAGCGCCCATTCGAAGTTCATCACGAACATCTCTCCCACGTCGTGCCTTATCCATTCCTCGTAAATCGCTATCAGGAAATCGGCATAACCCACAGGATCAACGGAAAAAGGCGCGATCTCCGCCTGCTGTCTGACGCCTCCCATATGCGGAAACGCAAGGCTTAAGCCCATCCTTCTGCTCTCGTCGTCAGGCAGGCATTCGACCACCGGAGAGAATTGTAGGAATTTGATTCCCTCGTCCCTGAAGAACCTGTAGACCTCGAGCGGCCTTAACGCGGTATCCCGTGTGACGCAGGCAAGCACGTTATGTTCAACGCCATGTTTCTTGAGAAGCCTCAGGCCGTGCATAACCCTTTCAAACGTGCCATTGCCTTTCCGGTCCCGCCTGTATCTGTCATGTATTTCTTCCGGTCCGTCCAGACTTACGCCAACTATAAAATCGTTATTCTTCAGGAACCTGCACCATTCGTCAGTAAGGAGCGTTCCGTTGGTCTGAAGCGAATTTCGAATGGTCTTATTTTTCCTGTGGGGTTTCTGCTCTGCAACGACCTGCTTGAAAAAATCGATCCCGAGAAGCGTGGGCTCGCCCCCCTGCCAGACGAATTCAACCACAGGCGTCGGCTGGGACACTATATATGATTTTATGAAAGATGAAAGGATTTTCCCCGGCATCCTGAAGTTTTCACCCTGCGGGAACAGCGCTTTTTTTTCAAGATAGAAGCAGTACTCGCAGTTGAGATTGCATGCTGGGCCTACGGGCTTGGCCACGATGTGAAGCCCCTGGGGGATGGAATTGTTCATGTCCTGACCAGCACTCATACTAATTCCTTTCTGTCATATATCAACCTCAAACAAAAATATCTTCTGGCTATCGCGCGGGAAGTGCATCTTACGTCATTGATGAATGGACCGCCGTGGCTAAGCGGCGGTCCATGAGTTAAACTGCTTTTTACACCCTGTCCTTACACAATAGCAATGCCTTGCGGCACCGTCTAATCCCTGCTCAATGCCCTCTGAGCCTCCATTTCGAGATTGAGATACCCGGTTTTTTCAATGGTGACGCCGACGCCAATGATTCTGCCGCCGCGGAATTTACCCGGAGATTTGTATTGTCTGCTCACTGCATCGCCGCTGTCGTATCCCACGCAAAGGCCGTCTCCCGAGAGCGTGAATTTGCCGGGCTGGGTTTTCATCGGGCCCTGCGCCACGACCTTGTCGTTGACATAGAGCTTTGCCGTGCCCAGGGTTTCCTGGTGGGGGCCAGTCTTCTCCCTGATGAACTCCATGCCCAAAGTGTATTTGCCGGGCTTGAGCATGGGTGAGACGAATTCCTGCTCCGGCTTTATGCCCAGGAAGTTGTACACGTAATGCAGCCTCTGGTTCTTGATGAACAGGGCATGGCCTCCGAAGCGCGAACCGTGGGCGAAGATGACGCCGCCGCAGTTCGGGTCGGTAATCACCACATCGGCCAGGATCTTGTAGGAGCGCCGATGACGTCGGCCGCGGAGGACTCCGGGACCGGCGCGGTGCCAGGATAATAGATATAGCGCTCACGCGGGGCCTCTTCCGTGGGACGAGGAACCAGGCTCAGTTCCAAGGCCGGGCGGTCATCGAGGGGAAGCACATTGTTCCTGTCCGCCTCCTCAAACCATGCCTTTATGAGGGCCTGAAGCTTCTCGGGATACTCCTTGGCCAGATCTTTCGACTCGGCGCGGTCCACATCCACATGGTAGAGTTCCCAGGGGTCCTGATCATAATGTCCCTTGCCGCCCATGGGGGCATGGAGCGAAACCGCCTTCCAGCCGTCCTCCCAAAGGGCGCGGGTGCCCATCATGGCATAGTACTGGCGATGCTTCTGGGTTGGCGCATCCGGTGCGGCGTTGAAGGTGTAGCGCATGGAAACGCCGGAGAGCGGATACTGTTCGACCCCTCTATACATCTTCGGCATCTCTAGCCCGCAGACTTCCAGGATTGTCGGCACAATATCAACGGAGTGGTGGTACTGGTTCCTCACTTCACCCTTCGCCTTGATGCCTTTTGGCCACGAAATGACGAGCGGGTCACAGGTGCCGCCAGCATACTCGGAGTAGCGCTTGAACATCTTGAACGGGGTCGAAAAGGCGGCAGCCCACCCGGTGGGGATGTGCTCGTAGGTGTCCGGTCCACCCAGTTTGTCGATAAGCTTCATATTCTCGGCCAGCTCGTCCGGGTAGCCATTGAAGAACTTGTTCTCGTTGACCGAACCGTTGGGTGTGCCCTCGCCCGAGGCCCCATTGTCCGCGCAGTAGATGACGAGCGTGTTGTCGAGCTGGCCCGTGCCCTTCAGGTACTCGATGATGCGGCCGACCTGTGCATCCGTGTACTCGGAATATGCGGCATAGACCTCGGCCATGCGGCAGAAGAGCTTTTTTTCTTCAGGCTTGAGCGAGCCCCAGGGACGCACATAATCCACTTTGTTCGTGTAATTAGGCGGCAAGGGATTAAATGGGGTCAGTTCGGTGCCCCTGGGAATGACGCCCTTGGCGATCATGCGCGGCAGGACCCACTTGCGGTAGGCATCATAGCCGTCGTCGAACTTACCTTTGTACTTGGCGATATAATCTTTCGGCGCCTGGTGTGGGGCGTGCATAGCGCCGGGGCAGAACCACATGAACCAGGGTTTCGATGGATTGCCGGCCTTCTGGTCGCGGATCATGGAAATGGCATGGTCGGCCAGGTCCCTTGAAAGATGGTAGCCCTGCTCGGGGAAGTAGGGCTGATCGATGTAATGATTGTCCTCGACCAGATCAGGGTACCACTGGCTGGATTCGCCACCCAGGAAGCCATAGAAGCGGTCGAAGCCCATCTGGAGCGGCCAATACTTGCGGGTCGCGCCGGAGGCGATGTCCTGAACCGGGACATTATGATTTTTTCCCACCCAGAAGGTGCTCCAGCCATTGTCCTGGAGGATCTCTCCTACCGTGGCGCATTGTTCGGGAATGCGGCCGCTGGCCCCCGGGAAACCGTCGCAAACTTCGGTGATGCTGGATAGGCCATTGAGGTTATGATTACGCCCGGTCAGGATGGTGGAGCGGGTGGGCGAGCTCAGGGCACAAGTATGCCATTGGGTGTAGGTCAGGCCGTTCGCCGCCAGTTTGTCGAGCGTGGGCATGTTGACCCGGCCGCCATATGCCGACCACATGGCCAGGCCGGTATCGTCGTAGAGCACGATGAGGATATTCGGTGAACCCTCCGGGGCCCTCTTGGGTATGAACGGACCCCAGTCCGGAACGGAATCGCGCACGTCGGTCTTGATCACTCCCTTGAACGGCTGGGCAGCAGAGGGTGCGCCAGGTTGGTCCCCCGCTGTTACCACGCCGGCTGCACCCAGTGTTAGGCCAAGGGTAGCGGCGATCTTGGTGATTCTTTTCATTTTTCTCATAAAATTCCTCCTCTCCTTACGGATTATCATATAAGGCCGTGCCGCCGATTTTTTCTCTTTGACCACGACCTTTTTTTTTTCTGCTCCGCATCATTCGGTTTCCCCATCCTGAACATTCACAGATTATCCCCTGGTGAATAAACATGGACGCAGGCTATGTTTTTTTCCGCACGCGTTTCAGTGCATCAATGCCCTCCCATATTTCATCCTGGCCGCTTTTGACCCTGGCGGTTTCGCTCAGAAGATCGATGGCCCCAAGAAGGGCGCTGCCGCTGCCTGTCCGCATATAATGTATGAGGTTTGCCTTGGTCTCCCAATCGGCGCAAAGAAAGAAGACCTCTCCACCCTCGACATCCCTGTATATCCGGCATTCCCTGCAGCCTTTTTCTTTGCGGATTGTGGGCAGCAGAGCTTGCAGCATCTGGTACAATTCCTGGAATTTTTCCTCTTTTGCCCTGATTTCAATTGTCAGCATCATTTTATTTTTTTCTCCACCCGTCTTTGTTTCACGTTAAAATCTTGTTCAGGATTATAAACGGCCAGCTGGTTCAAGCAGCAGGTATATCGAGGCTTATCCAAAAAGCATGCCTGAAGGGAACATGCCCGGAGTGAAGTTATAACCTTACAATATCAGTCGGTTTTGTATAAAACAGGGTTCTTTTGGAAAGATGCACGGGCGAGGAAGGCTCTCAGAATATTGCGGATCCTCAATATATTGAGGGCCGCCTGTTGCGGTCTGTTTTTTTTCAGGAACGCCTGATGCCTAGTTTTTTAATCCTGAACCGAAGGGTGCTCGGGTGAAGTTTGAGAACGGAAGCGGCTCCGCCTGTTCCGTCAATCTTCCAGGATGTGCCTTCAAGGACTTTGATGATGTGTTGACGTTCTACTGCCTCAAGATCATCAAATCTGCCTTCAGCAGTTGTCGCCGAATCATGCTCAAGCCATTCGGCAAGCTGGAGAACAGACCCCTGGCTCGTGATTACGGCCCTTTCGATTATATGCTCCAGTTCTCTTACATTGCCCGGCCAATTGTATTCCTGAAGGGCTTTCATCGTACTTTTAGAAATGGCTTCAAATTTCCTTCCAAACTTCCGCGAGTATTTACCGATAAAATGATTCACGAGCAGCGGGATGTCGTCGGTTCTCTTGGTCAGAGGCGGGATTGAAATGGGAAATACATTGAGCCTGTAATAGAGATCCTCCCTGAAACTTTTGTTGCGGACCTCGGCCTTCAGGTCCCTGCTTGTCGAAGCGATCACCCTTGCGTCAACCTTGATCGTCTTTGAACTCCCCAGCCTTTCAAATTCGCCGTCCTGCAGCACCCTCAAGAGCTTTGCCTGAAGCTCCAGCGGCATCTCTCCTATTTCATCCAGAAAAATCGTACCGCCGTTGGCGACATCGAACCGTCCGGCCTGCTTGGTGCTGGCCCCGGTGAAGGCCCCTTTTTCCCGGCCGAAAAGTTCACTTTCAATCAGATTGGCGGGCAGCGCCGCGCAGTTTACAGTTATCATGGGCCTCTCCCTGCGGTTGCTCATTTCATGTATGGCGTGGGCCACAAGCCCCTTGCCGGTCCCTGTTTCACCCAAGATGAGCACGGTCGCATCCGTAGGAGCCACCTGTTTGACCCTGAAGAGAACATAATTAAGGGAGTCGCTTTTTCCGATGATCTTCTCGAAACCCTGTCCTTTTTTTACTTCTTCACGCAGGTAGATATTTTCTTTTTCCAGTTGAAGCTTCAGTTTCTGGATTTCTTCCAGCCGTTCCCGGAGTTCAAGCTCGCCCCTGCTGCGCTCCAGGGCATTGACGATAATTTCCCCGAGCAGCCTCAGCCGCGGAATGAACTCTTCAGGCCATGACCTGTTTCTGTTGAATGTGGCGGCGCCGATGGAATACTCTGAAGACATCAGGGCTGCGATGGGTATATAAATGCCTGATACTATATTGAACGTCTTGTATGTTTCTTTGTCTTTCGTGGCCGTCGCAGGCAGATCGTCATGGTTTTCAAAAGAAAAATGCCTGCGCTCTTTTGCAAGTTTTTTATATGCCCATGAGATAAGCGATACAGGCAGCTCTGCATTTAAGGGAAGCGGCGGTATGCCGGGAATACTGGCACAGTGTGTAATCATCCATGAGGTTTTGCCTGGCAGGAGCTTGAGCAGAGAACTCCTGTCGACATCAAAAAATGCAAGAATTTCTTTGAATGCTTTTTCGATTTCTTCATCGATCTTGTCCGGGGAAATGGCTATAAATCTCGCGGACAGTTCTGCAATAAATTTTTCATACTCCGTGTGGTCCGCTCCTGAAATATGGTCTCTCGGAATTATCTGAGCCTTTCTGCTTTTATTCCTGTTCATTGTTTTAATATTATATTTTCAAACCGTCTTTATATACCGCGCGGCGATTTCCGTAATCTCCGAATACGCAGACAGGCACCTGCCGGTTTTTATTCCGCGTTCAACGCCGGAAAATGCGCTTATCAGCTCATTCAGTTCGTTTGCCTTCCAGAACTTCCTGCGCGCGGAAATTTTGCTTTCTACAAAAGAGTGCAGGTTCCTCCTCTTTGCAGCCGGGGCATAAAGCACCTGAAAGTGGTCGATGGCCTGATTCTGCAATGAGGCAATTACCTCAAGCTCATTAACCCCGGAGGCCTCAATTTCCTTTATTCTCATCAGCACATCCGCCTTCCTGTCAAACAGTGCATCAGCAAGCTTGAAGACCGTATCATCATATGTTTTTAAAACGAGCTTCTTGACATCATCATGGGTGATCGTCTTTCTAACTCCGGCGTAAAGGCACAGTTTTTCAAGCTCCGAGGCTATCTGCCAGGTCTGGGACAGCAAGGCCTCTTTCAACAAGTTGGCCGCTTCGGCTTCGATTTCCTTTCCCATTGATCTTACCCTGGCAATTATCCAGGAGATCAACTGGCCTTCCTTCAGCTCGTTGAACGACTGCTTTTTCGCTTTCTCAGTCAGGACTTTATACTTTTCTTCCCATTGCTTTTTTTCTTTATCCTTCCAGGGTTTCTGGCCTTCCATGGTCAGTACCAGCGTGGCTGTATCACTCGGATCGCTGACATATCCAGCGATCTTTTCAAAAGACCTTGCATCAAGCTTGTGCACATTTCTGAAAACGACAAGGCGTTTGTCGTTAAAGAAGGGTATCGTATTCAGGAGCTCAAGCGCTGTATCGGCAGCCCCGCTCTCATCGGGGCCGAAAGAATAAAAATTCATGAGGGCATCTTCTCCGAGCGAGCATCTCATGGTTTTTATCGCCTCTTCCATGAGGAACATATCCTCTCCCGTAAAGAGATACACCCTTTCAAGTTCAGACATATCAGACTTTTATTGCCGACAGGGCCTGTGCAATGCGGGTAGCGATCTTGTCAAATGCGACATCCAGCCCGTCCTCTTCCTGGCCGCCGGTGCTGTACGCACCGTCATCAGTGAAATCGCCCTGCCATATCTTCCTGTCATTGTCGTCAAAAACCTCGGCCCTTACGGTAACCGAAAGCAGATACTGATTGGGTGTGCCGATCTCATTTGATGTAACCTGCGATTTTGAAGCGGACACGACAATGCACTTGAGGTTGGGTCTGCTGGGGTCTGTGGAATAAAGCCCGTATGAGGCAAGGACGTTTTCCATATGTTCGTCAAGCATGACGCCTGCGCTTCTGAGCGGCGTCTGGTTTGTGCACGAATAAAGGTTAACGGTCCCGAGGTTTCCCCCGCCTTTCAGTACGAAGGAATAACCGCACGCACAGAGCAGGCTAACAAGGCTTAACAATAATATTGAGAATCTTATCCTTGACATATATTACCTTTACCTTTTGCATGCCTTCCATGTTCTTGATAACTTTCGGGTCCCGGTATGCAGCCTCCTCGATGAAAGCCTGCTCCGACCCGGCCGGTACGTTTATCGTTCCCCTCAGCTTTCCGTTGATCTGTACGGCTATGATGATTTCCGCGTCTTTGGCCCACTCTTCATCAAAACCAGGCCAGGGCATGTCAAAGAGTTCGCCTTCTTTGCCGAGGACCTGCCAAAGCTCGTCTGCGATATGCGGCACAAAAGGTGAAAGAAGTATGAGCAGATACTCCGCCGATTTTTTAATAACCCACTGGTCGTTTCCGGGTACCGTTTCACGAATCCTGTAAATATCGTTCACGAGCTCCATCATGGCGGCAATTGCCGTATTGAAGTGGAAGCGCTTGTCGACATCATCGGTGACCTTCTTTATAGTCTGATGCGTCTTCCGCCAGATATCCTCCATCGATTGCGGGATGGCGCCCGTTCCCGACGGTATATCCTTGATGTCCTGCACGAGCCGCCAGAGCCTCATAAGGAAACGGTAGCTTCCTTCTATGCCCTTGTCGCTCCAGTCCATATCCTTTTCCGGCGGTGCGGCAAAAAGCGTAAAAAGCCGTGTGGCATCCGCCCCGTATTTTTTTATCATCTCTTCAGGGTCGACTACATTGCCCTTGGACTTTGACATCTTCGCCCCGTCCTTTATGACCATCCCCTGTGTGAGCAGCTTCTCGAAAGGCTCGCTCAATTTTGTATACCCGAGGTCGCGCAGAACCATCGTGAAGAATCGTGAATAAAGAAGGTGAAGGATCGCATGTTCGATGCCGCCGATATACTGGTCAACCGGCATCCAGTAGGCAAGCTCATCAGCCTCGAAAGGCTGATCTTTATATTCTTTGGATGCATAGCGCATGAAGTACCAGCTTGATTCGACGAACGTGTCCATGGTGTCCGTATCCCTTTTTGCAGGCCCGCCGCATTTAGGGCATTCCGTATTCACAAACTCCGGCACCTTTGAAACTGGAGAGTCGCCTGCGCCGCTGATATCGACATTTTCAGGCAATATCACCGGCAGCTCGCTTACCTTCACCGGCACCATCCCGCATTTCTCGCAATGGACTATCGGGATCGGCGCCCCCCAGTAGCGCTGGCGTGAAATGCCCCAGTCCCTGAGCTTGAAGTTTATGGTCGCATTGCCGCGTCCTATCTCTTCGAGGTACGAGTTGATGGCACCCATAGCCTCTTTGTTTTTCATGCCGTTGAACTGACCCGAATTGACCAGGACTCCTTCGTCCTCATAGGCCCCTGTCATCTTCGACGCATCAAGGGTCTCTTCTTCAGGCTGTATGACCACGATAATCTCCGGGCCGTATTTCTTGGCGAACTCGAAGTCGCGCTGGTCATGAGAGGGGACCGCCATGACGGCGCCAGTGCCATAGTCGTATAAAACAAAGTTCGCTACATAAACGGGCATCCTGTAGCCGGTGAGAGGATTGATGCAATATGCGCCCGTAAACACGCCCTCCTTTTCATAGGAATCCGAGGTCCGGGTGATCTTGTCTTCCTTGAGTGTCTTTTCTATAAAAGCATTGACGGCCTTTTCCTGAACCGTTCCTTTTGAAAGCCTCTTCGCCAGCGGGTGTTCAGGTGCAAGACTCATGAACGTGGCTCCGAAGATCGTATCCGGCCTCGTGGTGAAAACCTCTATGTCTTCTTCAAGGCCGTCTATCTTGAACTTTATCATTGAACCGATGCTGCGGCCTATCCAGTTCTTCTGCATTACGAGTACCCTCTCGGGCCAACCCGCTTTAAGCTTTTCAATATTGTCCAGCAGTTCCTGGGCGTATTTCGTAATCCGGAAAAACCACTGGTCATGCTCCTTCAGGATGACCTGCGTTCCGCACCTCCAGCATGCGCCGTCCTCGACCTGTTCGTTCGCAAGGACCGTGTTGCATTTCTCGCACCAGTTGAGAAAGCCGCGCTTTCTGTAAACAAGCCCTTTTTCGAACATCCTGATAAAAAAGAGCTGCTCCCATTTGTAGTATTCAGGCGCGCAGGTCGTCACCTCGCGGTCCCAGTCATAGCTGTAGCCCATGCGTTTGAGCTGCTTTTTCATGTAGGCGATGTTTTCATACGTCCATTTCTTCGGATGAACGCCGCTTGCAATAGCCGCATTCTCGGCCGGCATTCCGAAAGCATCCCATCCCATAGGGTGAAGTACGTTGAACCCCATCATATGCTTCAACCGTGCAACCACATCGCCGATGGAATAATTCCTTACATGTCCCATGTGTATGCGGCCTGACGGATATGGAAACATCTCGAGCAGGTAATATTTTATTTTTATGCTGTCAGGTTTTACCTTGAACAGATTTTTTTTCTCCCATACCTCCTGCCATTTTTCTTCGATTTCGCCAGGTTTATAATCTGAAAACATATCTCCTCCGGTTCTTGAATAAAGCTTATTTACACACAAATCAAAGGTTTCGTCCAGAGCGGCATTGGATGCAAAAAAATATCATCTTTTTTTTCTCATAAAAACATTGACAAATATTTTTTTTATTCTCTATATGCGAATTATAGATGCAACTCGGAACGGCCAGCAGCCCTAGTTTTTGGTCAATTTATAGTATTTTTTTTAAAGTATTTTATTACGGGCACCGATAAAGCTGATTAAGGAGAATTTAAGATGGCAAAACCGAGTATGGTAACTGAGTTGGCGATAACTTCAGAAGAACCCCCGCCCCTTGTAAACGAGATCCCGGAAGAGCCTCCGTCCCTAACAGCGGCCGAGCCCGTTCTATCGATAACCGGTTTTAAAAGGCCTTTTTCTGGTCTTATCCCTGCAAGCAATTCGACACGAGAATTCGTCCACGAATTTTTTCCTCATGTGAGCCTCTCCGACTGGTCGAACTGGAAATGGCAGCTTCAGAACAGTCTGCGCTCCGTTGCCGATCTGCAGAGATTCATAAAACTTTCACCCAAAGAAGAATCTGCGCTCAACAGGACGGACAGTACACGTCTGCCGGTCAGGATAACTCCCTATTACACAAGCCTTATCGATCAGTTCAATGACCGCCACCCGATCAGGCGTGCAGTCATTCCTGTGGAAAATGAATTCATAAGAAGCATCGGGGAAGAAAAAGACCCGCTCGGAGAAGATCACCAGAGCCCGGTGCCGGGAATCGTCCACCGTTATCCTGACAGAGTGCTTTTCCTGACAACCGGTTTCTGTTCGACATATTGCCGTTACTGCACACGTTCCCGCATGGTCGGAAACAACAGATTCAGGGTGAGCAGACTGCAGTGGGAAAAGGCGATCGAGTATATCGAATCAACGAAAGAAGTGCGCGATGTCCTGCTCTCAGGCGGAGATCCTTTGACGCTGCCCAGCGCCGATCTTGATTATCTCATTTCCAGAATCAGGGCCATCCCTCATGTGGAGATGATACGCATCGGCACAAAGGTGCCGGTTGTGCTTCCATACCGCATTACATCGCGGCTTTTAAGGATCCTTCGCAAAAACCAGCCTCTGTGGATGAGCATTCACTTCACCCATCCGGACGAACTCACACCTGAAACAAGCGCTGCCTGCGGGCTTCTTGCGGATGCCGGGGTACCCATGGGAAGCCAGACCGTGCTGCTCAAAGGGATAAACGATGACGCTGAAACTTTGAAAAAGCTGTTCACGGGTCTGCTTAAAATACGGGTAAGACCTTACTATCTGTACCAGTGCGACCCGATTATCGGTTCGTCGCATTTCAGAACTCCGGTCAGCAGGGGTCTGGAAATGATAGAAAATCTAAGAGGCCATACAACGGGATACGCCGTGCCGCATTATGTCATCGACACTCCCGGCGGCGGCGGTAAAATAGCCATTCTTCCTCAGCACAACCTGGGTAACATTGGTAACGACCTTCTGCTTAGAAACTACGAGGGTCGCCTAATCAGATATCCGGACAACAATTAGGATTATACATAAGATGCTGATCGGCCTGACATATGACCTTAAAGACGATTACCTGAGAGAGGGTTTTTCCAAAGAAGAAGCAGCAGAGTTTGACAGTCTTGAGACCATAGAGGCCATTGAAAACGCCTTGGTTGCCCTGGGATATGATACGGAGCGCGTCGGAAACGCAAAAGAACTCATACAAAAACTTGCATCAGGAAAAACCTGGGATATGGTGTTCAATATCGCGGAGGGCATGTATGGTGCCGGCCGCGAATCTCTTGTTCCGGCGCTTCTTGACGCCTATCGAATCCCTTATACGTTTTCCGACCCTCTTGTGCTTTCAGTATGCCTTCACAAAGGCATTACCAAATCAATCGTCAGGCATTACGGGGTAACGACTGCGGATTTCGCCATAATCGAAAACGAAACGGAAACCGACGCCATCGACCTTCCGTATCCCCTGTTCATCAAGCCAGCCTGCGAAGGCACGGGAAAAGGCATTGACGGCACGTCAAAGGTCGATAGCCTGAAAACACTGAAAACTACTGTCTCCCGGCTGCTCGCTTCATACAAACAGCCACTGATCGCCGAAACGTATCTTCCCGGGAGGGAATTTACCGCAGGGATAATCGGCACCGGCGAAGATTCCAAATGTGTCGGGGCAATGGAAGTTTTTTTAAAAAAAGCTCAGAGCGAAGAACTGATTTATTCCTATTACAACAAAAGCAATTATGAACAGATTATTGATTACCACATCCCCGAAGAAGACATTTTGAATGCATGCTCGGAGCTGGCCCTGAAGGCATGGAAGGGCCTGGGCTGTCGCGATGCCGGCCGTATAGATATCCGCATGGATGAAAAGGGGATCCTGAATTTCATCGAAGCTAACCCTCTTGCAGGGCTCAATCCCGTGCATTCGGATCTCCCGATTATAGCAAGGCTGAACGGTATCAGTTATCAGACTGTAATTGAAGAAATAATGACATCAGCTCAAAAGAGGGTGACGGTATGATTGAAAAACAGAAGGTTACAATTTTCCACAATCCGGTTACTGATGATTCTCCTGAAGACGAAAAAGAAGTCGTCTCAGCCGCAGAGGAGATATCAAAGGCAATCCTTGATTTGGGGCTTGAATCTGTGACAAGGCCGTTTTTCATGAGGCCCGACGAAATGCTGGGAATCATTAAAAATGATAACCCGCTTTGCGTATTCAACCTTGTGGAATCAGTCATGGGATCCAGCAGGCTTTCATATCTGGCACCGGCCATGTTTGAATATTGGGGCATTCCTTTTACCGGCTCATCATCAGAATCGATCATGATCACTACAAATAAAGTGCTGACCAAAAAAATGCTGCTGGCAAGAGGAGTCTGTACGGCCCCTTGGATTATACCAGGCGAAAGACCATTTACACGGCTGCCTTTCCCGGATCGTTACATCATCAAACCTGTTTTTGAAGACGCCTCTATCGGGCTTGATTCGGAGGCCGTTATCACGGCTGTAAACATTGAAGACGTTGAAGACCGGACCAGACTGCGCTCGGAAATAATCGGCAAACCATGTTTTGCAGAGCGGTTTATCGAAGGCCGGGAATTTAATATATCAATAATGGATACGCCGGGGGGTATAAAGGTCATGCCTCCTGCGGAGATGCACTTCCTTCATAATGAAGGCATGCTCCCCATCATGGATTACAAGGCAAAATGGGCGGAGGACTCGCCTGAATATGACATGACTAAAAGAAGTTTCAACCTCGAAGGAGAGGACGAGCTTGTCGACACACTGAAAAAAATGACGCTTAAATGCTGGAAGATCTTCGGCCTCAAGGGATATGCAAGGGTTGACTTCAGGGTGGACACTCTAGGCAAGCCCTGGGTGCTTGAAATAAACGCAAATCCGTGCCTGCAGCCTGAAAGCGGATTAGCCGCCGCCGCGCAGGAGACCGGGCTGAGCTACGCCCAGACAATCGGTCAGATTATTACAGCAGCCTGCCATTAAATGCTTATGTTAAACCCTGAACTTGTTTTCAGGCATGACATACGTAAGGAAGATATCGCTTCCATCCATGAAATACTCACTTTAACCGGCTTTTTCCATCATGAGGAAATAGAGATCGGTGTTGAACTTGCTCTCGACAGGCTGGAATACGGAACAGAGAGCGGGTACAGTTTTCTTTTTGCGGATATTGCCGGTCACATTGCAGGATATACGTGCTTCGGAGAAATACCCTGCACCTTCGGCAGTTTCGACCTGTACTGGATCGCCGTACATCCCCGGCATCAGAGGAAAGGCATTGGCGAATCCCTTCTGAAGGAGACTGAAAAAATTGCATCTGCTGTGGGCTGCAGGCGTATTTATATCGAGACTTCGGCAAGGGACCTGTATATCCCGACACAGGCATTTTACAAGCGCTGCGGCTACAAAAAGGAAGCCTTCCTTAAAGACTACTACATGCCTGGAGACGGAAAAATCATTTACGTAAAGGCACTTCGAAGAAAACCTAAATGAACCTCGTTTTTGATTCCATTGAACTCTCGCCGTTCGAAAATTCAGACGGCCTTTCTGGAAAACTTGTAAGTCTATATAACCTGCCGGGCAGCACCCCGTTTAAAATTCTCAGGAAATCGCTTGATGCCCGCAACAAGGCTGCTATCGTATGGTGTTACAGAATCGAAGCTGATGTCTCTGAGGAAGATGCCCGGCGTCTGCTGAAGATCCCCGGGATAAGCATCAAGACTGAATCGCCTTTGAACATTCCGGCTCGGCGTCTGGCGAGCCTTCCCAGGGTAATCATAGCCGGGTCCGGTCCAGCCGGACTATTCTGTGCATTAAGGCTTATTGAAGCAGGCGGTACGGCAACAATAATAGAAAGGGGCAAGCCCGTTGAAGAAAGGATTGCGGACATCGAACAGCTCAAACAAAGAGGACTCCTCAATATAGACAGCAACGTGCTTTTCGGAGAGGGTGGTGCCGGAACATATTCCGACGGCAAGCTCACGACCCGAACCCGCAGACCTGAAATCGCCTGGATGTTTGACAGGCTTGTTGAAATGGGCGCCCCTGAAGAAATAAGGTATGAGCAGAAACCTCATCTGGGCACGGACACGCTTAGAGTAATAATCAGAAATATAAGGAAATATATTCTGAATTCGGGATCGCGAATTTATTTTTCCGAAAAGGCCGTCTCGCTTATCTTACACGATTCAAAGGTTAAAGGTTTTATTACGGAAACGGGCAACGAATACCTTGCTGACGCAGTGGTGCTGGCAACAGGTCATTCCGCCCGTGACACCTATGAAATGCTTGAAGGCTCTGGCGTCTCCTTAACAAAAAAAGGGTTCGCTATAGGTCTCAGGGCCGAGCATCCTGCGGAACTCATCAACCGTATGCAATACGGGCCTGTTGCCGGAAAAGGGGTGCTTCCCGCAGCGGAGTACGTATTGACATTCAACAACAAGTCTACCGGCCGCGGGACATATTCCTTCTGCATGTGCCCGGGCGGGGAGGTTATCAATTCCTCATCGGAGCCCGGCATGCTCTGTACAAACGGTATGAGTTTTTCCAAAAGGGACGGCCTCTTTTCAAATGCCGCCATAGTGGTAACCATAGGGCCGGATGACATTAAGGGGGATATCCTGGCAGGCATAAATTTTCAACGGTCACTCGAAAAGGCCGCCTTTGCCGCAGGCGGCGGCGGTTTTTGCGCCCCGGCCCAGCGTATCACCTCGTTTGCCGCAAAAAAAACCTGCGGTGATCTTCCTGCTTCATCTTTCCTGCCCGGCATCAAACCGTCAGACCACTCTTATCTACCTGAGTGGATCGCCTCCGAAATAAGGCTGGCATTAAGACATTTCGAAAAAAGGATGAAGGGATTTATGACGGAAGAGGCAGTGCTCATCGGAGTCGAGACCAGGACATCTTCCCCTCTTCGCATACTGCGCGGTGACGATATGCAGTCCGTTTCCGTGTCCGGTTTGTACCCGGCAGGCGAAGGCGCCGGGTATGCAGGCGGCATAGTAAGTTCTGCTGTCGACGGCGTCAGGGCCGCCGATGCAATCCTTGCAAGGGCCTTCTGATCACCGGATTTGTATCTATAAAGCCCAGCAGGAGCTGTTTCTTCATTTTGGTTTTTCCGAATAAAAAGTTGCCTTATTTTTCTTCCCGAAATTTCAGAGAAATCTTATTGGAAACCTATCTAAAAAAACTTATACTTCAATCTCCCGAAAAAACCGGCCCTTTTCAGAAAAGGCCGGTCAACGATGAAAATCATAAGACATTGGCAAGGAGGCAAGCATGGCACGGCAATCCGCTAAAAATAACCATGAAAAAGGCTCTCCCCGCATATACAGAAAGCAGCAACTTAAAGAAATAAGCTTCCCTATCGGCGGCATCGGGTCTGGCTGCATCGGACTTGCAGGAAACGGCAGGCTGATCGACTGGGAGATCTTCAACCGGCCCAACAAGGGCAGTGTAAACGGCTTTTCACATTTTGCTGTCAGGGCGGAAAGCGGCGGTAAAATCCTGGATGCCAGGATACTGAACGGAGACCTGCACCCGCCATATACGGGCAGCGGCACCGGCTATGGCTTCGGTCCGGCGAGGGAATTCCTGGCAGGCCTTCCCCATTTCAGATCGGTCGAATTCACCGGAGAATATCCGATCGCCAAGCTTGATTTTAAAGAAAAGAGGTTTCCGGGAAATGTGATCTTGACAGCGTTCAATCCGTTCATTCCCCTTAACGACATGGATTCCGGCATCCCGGCGGCCTTTTTCGATATCGAGGTTAAAAACACATACTCAAAACCGGTTCTTTATACAATCACGGGAACTCTGACAAACTCGCTGCCCGGAGTGAGCAGCAACATGATTTCAAAAGAAGACGGCATTACTTCCCTGTTCATGACAGCCGATTTCTTCAAGCCCATTGACCCGGGATTCGGCGATCTGTGCATTTCGACCGACGCAAAAGATGTTAGCGCCCAGCAGTACTGGTACAGGGGCAACTGGTTCGACAGCCTTGAAATCTACTGGAAGGACATGACCACGCCCGGCAGGCTTGCTAACCGCATATACAGTCCGGAGCAGGCCGGAGGATATAATCACGGCACGCTTGCTGCGCATATGTTGATTAAACCCGGAGCAAGAAAAAGCGTCAGATTTGTCATCAGCTGGAACTTTCCCAACTGCCAGAACTACTGGGACGCTAACGCCACGGAACTCGCAAAAAAAGCGGGCATACCGTTAACATGGAAGAACTACTATGCAATCATATGGAAGGATTCGAAGGAAAGCGGCATCTACGCTCTTAAAAACCAGGACCGCCTTTACAAAGAGACTCTTCTTTTCAAGAACGCTCTTTGGGCTTCCGACCTGCCGGTTGAGGCTATCGAAGCCGTATCGTCAAACCTGTCCGTACTCAAATCACCGTCCGTCATGAGGCTTGAAGACGGGACCTTTTACGGGTGGGAGGGATGCTTCTGCAATACAGGCTGCTGTGAGGGCTCGTGCACTCATGTCTGGAACTACGCCCAGGCCCTTCCGTTTCTTTTTCCGAAACTTGAGAGGTCCATGCGGGACGCCGATTATCGCTACAACCAGCAGCCAAACGGCGGCATGCCATTCCGCCTCAAACTGCCCCTGGGAATTATGCATCCCGGGGGAGCGGGCGGCTCTGTAGGCTCTGACGACCAGGGCGGAAGGTCCTGCGCAGACGGGCTTTTCGGAAATGTACTCAAGGTTTACCGCGACTGGAAAATAAGCGGTGACACGACCTGGCTGAAAAACATCTGGCCTGCAGTCAGGAAGTCCATCGAGTTTGCCTGGGCTGAAACCAATATAGACGCATGGGACCCGGAAAAAACGGGGGTACTTCAGGGGCGCCAGCATCATACGCTCGACATGGAGCTGTTCGGCCCGAACTCATGGCTGACGGGATTTTACCTGGCGGCCCTGAAGGCCGGAGCTGAAATGGCCGACCATCTAGGTGAAACGGTTACGGCCTCGGAATATATGACCCTGTTCAGGAAAGGAAAGGCCTGGGCTGATGCCAACCTTTATGGCGGAGAATATTATTGCCAGCTTATTGATCTGAAAGACAAAACCATTCCTGAAAAATTCGATGCTGCAGGTGAATACTGGGATGCAGAGCACGCTGAGATCAAATATCAGATAGGTCAGGGGTGCGACATCGACCAGGTGCTTGCACAGTGGCATGCGAACCTGTATGGGCTCGGTGAAATCTTCGACCCTGTACAGACAAAAAAATCTCTCGCTTCCCTTTACAAATACAACTTTAAATCCATGCGCGATTTTCCCAACCCCTGCCGGGTATACTGCATTAACGACGAAAAGGGGCTGATCGTTTGCGAGTGGCCAGGTAAAAGGCCCCGGCCTTCGATCCCTTTGACCTATTCGCAGGAAACGCAGAACGGCTATGAATATGCGGCTGCTGGCCATATGATACAGAGAGGCATGGTCAAGGAAGGCATGTCTGTCGTGAAAGCCGTGCGCGAGCGCTACGACGGCGAAAAGCGCAACCCGTTCAACGAGTTTGAATGCGGCAGCAATTATGCCCGGTCAATGGCGAGTTATGCCCTGCTTAACGCGTTCAGCGGATTTGAATTCGATACGGCCAAGGGCCTGATCGGCTTCAATCCAGTCATCTGGCATACTCATGACCGATTCAGATGCTTCTGGTCACTCTCCTCTGGCTGGGGTGAAGTGTACAAGCAAAAAGTATTTACCGAGATCAGAGTGCTTTACGGCAACCTCATTCTGCGCCGCATCAATCTTCCTTACCTTTCAAAAAGTACGGTAAAGAAATTATTGCTTGGCGAAACAGAGATCGGCTTTGTTCAGAAAAAGGGAGAACTTCTGCTTGATAACAAGATAACCATATCGAAAAGCAGGCCCCTGAGAATTTTAATAAAGTAGAAGTTCCACCTTGTCACTTCATCTTGACAAATATGGCCAAAACATCGGAGATAAAAAACCTCGAAGAATCTGAACAAACGACAGGAGGCGGCAATGGAAAAACTTATAATAACTGCGGCGCTCACAGGAGCGATGCAGGGCAAGGAGGCAAACCCGAACCTGCCCGAGCAGCCTGATGAAATCATAAAGGATGCTTACGACTGCTATAATGCAGGAGTTTCTATCGTTCACCTGCATGCCCGGGATAAACAGGGCCGAAGCATAGGCAACGCCGAAATATTCAAGGAGATCAATTCAGGCATCAGGGCGAAATGCCCTGTCATCATACAGAATACGACCGGCGGTGTTGGCATCCCGATAAATGAACGGGTTTTAAGCCTCAATGCCGGGCCCGAATCCGCATCTCTCAATATGGGTTCCGTTGTGTTTTTCATTGGAAAAGAGAAAAAGGAAAGCCTGTTCATGAACCTGCGCAGTGAAATAGAGGCGTTCGCCGCTAAAATGATTGAACTGGACATCAAGCCCGAACTGGAAGTTTACAATCCGTCGATGTTCGGCGAAGTCGAAAACCTTATCAGGAAAAACCTGCTCAAAAAGCCTTATTACATTAACTGCGTCATGGGCGTTGACGGCATGGGCGGATATGCCGGAACGACAAAAAACCTGCTTTCCATGATAGATCTCCTGCCGGAAGGCTCGATCTTCAACGTATCCGGGATAGGGCGCTTTCAGATGGAGATGAACGTGGCTTCATTGATTATGGGCGGAAACGTCCGGGTCGGCCTTGAGGACAACATCTATTATAAAAAAGGGGAGCTCGCAAAAAGCAACGCCCAGCTGGCTGAAAGGGTGGTTCGACTTGCGCGTGAGATCGGGCGCGAAGTGGCAACCCCCGAAGAGGCCCGGAAAATCCTGGGCATGAAGCCTATATAATAATCCGGGCATTTCTCTGTTAAGCGACCCTCTGCAATGCGTCTTCAGGCGCCGTCGCCGGGTATTCGCTCAGTTCGACATCCTTGTTGTTCTGGATGAAATATCTCAGGTTCCATTCCGTGGGAAGCAGCAGTACAGACTGTCCCGTACGGTCTCTGGCTATTTTCGAGCCTGTCGGCAGCTGAAGGTTTTCAGTATTGACGGCAGGGTCCTTGAACCACCTGGCCAGAGTCCAGTCCGCTATTTCAAGACGGGAAGACGCCCCGTATTCCGATTCCAGCCGGTATTTTACGATCTCGAACTGCAAAGGCCCGACAGCTGCAAGAAGAGGTTTTTTTTGTGCGGCATCGGGCAGTTCAAAGACATGCACCACTCCCTCTGCAAGCAACTGGTTCAATCCATCGTAGAACCGTTTATAATTGGACGGGATCTCATTGTGAAGAAAGGCGAAACATTCGGGAGGAAACCGCGGAATTTCGTTAAACATCACTCCGGGATCTTCAGTGAGTGTATCCCCTATGGAAAGAGTTTTAGCGCCGGCGATTCCGATGACATCTCCCGGATACGCCTCGTCGACGGTCTCTCTGTCGCGGCCGAATATCTTGTTCGAATTGGAAAGCCTGAGCTTCTTACCGCTCGGCACATGAGTCACCGTCATATCCCGGGTGAAACAGCCCGATACGATCCGGATGAACACAATCCTGTCACGGTGGTTCGGGTCCATGTTGGCGTGAATCTTGAAAACAAACCCCGAGAATGTATCGGTTTCGGGCTTTACTGGAAAACCCCGGCTCATGCGCGGCATGGGCGGCGCCGATTGTTCGATAAACCCGTCAAGCAGGAGCTGTACGCCGAAGTTATTCGATGCACTCCCGAAAAAGACCGGTGTGATCCTTCCGTCAAGCACCTCGGTCTGTCTGTAATACGTACCGGCTCCGTCCAGCATTTCCAGCTCTTCGCATACGTTTTTATAAGTCGCTTCATCAAGCTGATCCTTGACGACCGGATCTGTCAGGCCGAAGGTTGAAACAGGCGCCCGGAAAGAACCTCCCGGTGTACGTTCGAAGAAATGGGCCAGCTTTGTCCGCCTGTCCCATATCCCCTTGAATTGAGGCCCTGTGCCCAAAGGCCAGTTTATTGGATAAGCCCCTATCCCCAGAACACTTTCAAGCTCATCCAGCAGTTCCAGAGGGTCCCGTGACGGCCTGTCCATCTTGTTCATGAAGGTGAATATGGGGATGCCCCGCATCCTGCAGACTTCAAAGAGTTTTTTCGTCTGGCTTTCGATACCTTTTCCAGCATCAATGACCATTATTGCCGCATCAACGGCAGTCAGCACGCGGTAGGTGTCTTCTGAAAAATCCTTGTGCCCGGGGGTATCAAGCAGGTTGATGAGATGCCCGTTATATTCGAAAGAGAGCACGGTCGAGCTGATGGAAATCCCGCGCTGGCGTTCGAGTTCCATCCAGTCCGAAGTTGTGGAACGCTGGTTTTTCCTGGCCTTGACAGAACCCGCCAGCTGCACGGCTCCGCCGTAGAGGAGCAGCTTTTCCGTAAGGGTCGTCTTGCCCGCATCGGGATGCGAGACAATCGCCAATGTCCTGCGCCTGTTGATTTCATTATTCATACTAGTCATATTGTTCTACCTTTTTTACTGTTCGGCTTTGCCGGGTTTTTATTAGAAGCTCAATCCGAAAACCTTCTGAAATCCTCTGGCCTTAGAAAAGAATTAATCTTCCGATAAATAAAAGGTCTTATAATATCAGGGTGGCGTGTTTCCTGAATTAATCCAGTGTTCAGGACTTTCATGAACATTAATATGATGTGGTAATGAATTTTTCATAGCGGGCGTTTAGCATCAAAATCCGTTCATTTGCAAGTTAAAACATCGCCACGGACAAAGATTATACCATTGCCCGCGGCGACAGAAGGCCTGCAGCAAACCGCAGATAACCGCTTAATGCTATTTGAGCACTTTCATGGAATCGATAAGGATCTCTTTCTTGGGGACATCGGAAAAATCACCGTGCATGCCTGTAGGGACCGCTGCTATCTTATCCACTACATCCATGCCTTCAATCACCTTGCCGAAAACGGCATAGCCGTAACCCTGCATGGAGTTGCTGCTGTGATTCAGAAAATCGTTATCTCTCACGTTGATGAAAAACTGTGCAGAGGCCGAGTCAACAATAAATGTACGGGCCATTGCAAGCGTGCCGCGCGCGTTCTTGATGCCGTTTCCGGCCTCGTTCTTTATCGGAGGATTTGTGGGCTTCTCCTTAAAATCCACCGTGAACCCTCCACCCTGTATCATGAAGTTCGGGATCACCCGGTGGAAAATGGTGCCCGAGTAAAAACCGGATTTTACATAGGCCAGGAAGTTTTTCACACTTAAGGGCGCTTCTTTTTCGAACAGCTCCAGTTTTATATTTCCCATGCTGGTCTGAACCAGTACAACCGGATTTTTCCCTGATGTTTTGGCAGGTTTCTGTGTATCCGCCGCATAAGCGGTACACGCAAAGGCAACCATCACTGTTACTGCAATAAGGGCTCGTTTCAAGATTTGTTCCTCCTCTTGTTTTTTTACCGGAAGTTTTTATAAACCGTCTGCTCTGTCCCGGTTCAGGAGTTTTTATTTATATGCCAATGCCGCTAAAAAATCAAACAGATGGGCCTTTTGAAATACTAAGATTAATTGACATTTTTCTTAACCGATTGTATCTGTCCCGTCAAAAGGACTTTTTCAGCTATGGATGTCTTCTTCAATCCGAAATCGGTAGTAGTAATCGGCGCTTCAAATTCCCTTTTCAACCTCGGTGCAACAATTATCCAGACAATCAAGCTTTACTCCCTGTTCACCGGAAATGTTTATGCCGTGAACCGCAAAGGCGAAAGCGTACACGGCTGCAACGGATATGTAAGCGTTACCGACATACCAGGAGATGTCGAACTTGCAGTGATAATTTCCCCTGCCCCTACAGTCCCTGAATTTGTAAAGCAATGCGCGGCAAAAGGTATCAAACACATAATTATTGAGAGTTCGGGTTTTTCAGAGGGGGGACTGGACGGGCTGGCGTATCAGAAAGAGATCTCGGCCACGGCAAAGAGCCACGGCATTCGCATTATGGGGCCGAACTGTCTTGGTGTGCTCAATACGCAAAACAAGTTCTGCTGCTTCTACGGGATCACCCAGGAAGATTTTGATACGTTCGCCCACAGCAAGGGAAGCATCTCTTACATTATTCAGAGCGGCGGAATTGTCGTTATTATCCTTGAATCGTTCCATAAGGACATCGTCAAGGTTAACAAGGTAGTCAGCATCGGGAATAAATCGGACATCGATGAAGCAGATATGATTGAATATTTCAGCAGGGACGATTCCACTCAGGTAATCGGGTTGTACCTTGAAAATGTCAAGAACGGACGCAAGCTGATTGAAACGGCATCAAAAGTGGAAAAGCCCATGCTGGCCTTCAAGGTCGGCCGCACCTCTGAAGGATCAAAGGCTGCCATGTCGCACACCGCGGGTATGGCAAACAATGATACCGTGTTTGAAAAAGCCTGTTCACAGGCCGGTATTATCCGTTTAAAAAGCATAACCGAACTCCATTCCCTGCCTAAAATCTTTACTTCAATGCCCCTGCTGAAAGGCAAAAAGATAGCGGTGTTCACCAATTCCGGGGCCTTCGGAGGCATAACGGCAGACCTGCTTGTCGAGGCCGGACTGGAAATGGCATCGCTTTCGGTTGAAACCCGTTTTAAGCTGAGCAAAACCGGCCATCTTTTTAATTTAACAAATCCCATAGACCTCGGGCCTGCCATATCCATGAGCACTTTCCAGGAAATATTCGACATCCTGCTTAATTCCAACGAGGTCGACGGCCTGCTTGCAGTGCCCAGCCTGTGGCATCCTATGGTTATAGAAGCAATCAAGGAGCTTGTGGCAAAGTGCCATAAATATGGAAAACCTGCGGCTATATATACACCTAATTCTGCAGAAAGAACCATGAACTACAGGCATACATACAATGTGCCGCTGTTCGAATCGCCGGAAGAGGCAGTCAGGGCGCTTGAGGTTTCCTACAGGCAGTACCGCTTCCTTGAACGGAAAGAAGACCTTCCTGAAGGGTTAAACCTGGATTGTTGAGTTATGTCGGCCTATTCCAGAAGGCCCTGGATGCACTGAACGGCTGTAAAAGCGTCCGGGGCATACCCGCTGGCCCCGATCTGATCTGCAAACGCCTGGGTTACCGGGGTTCCGCCCACGACGATTCGGGCGTCGGGATCAATGGCCCGGATGGCATCGATTGTCTTTTTCATATAGAGCATAGTCGAACTTAAAAGGGCTGACAGGCCAAGGACATCCGGTTTCATGTTTGTATAGGCCTCAACGAATTTCTCTGTTTTTACGCCCTCGCCCAGATCGATGACCTCATAGCCGGCACCTTCCATGCACATCCGGACGAGGTTCTTGCCTATGGAATGGATATCTCCCTCTACGGTACCCAGGACCACCTTCCCGCGATCCTTTATCGTTCCTTCAAATCGGGCTTTCAGGGCGGCCATCCCCTCTTCCATGGCGTGTGCCGCTACGATCAGTTCCGGAATGAAGGCTTCGCCCTGGGCGAAACGTCCGCCGATTTCCTCCATAGCAGGCATCATGGCCTCTTCCAGAATCTCCCGAGGTGTAAGCCCCTCACGGATGGCCTCTTCCACAAGTGTTTTAACCTTATCTTCATCCCCTGTCTGAACAGCATTTCTTATATCTTCCAGCGTTTTAACCATTGCCTGTCTCCTTCATTGTATTTATTCCGTTTTATCAGCCAGCCTCGCCGGCCGATACAGCTACGTTAGGAACCTGCAGCCGGCCATATGATGCCATTCGCCTGTTTATCAGACTCCAATGGGATATGTTCCATATTTGCGCGCCGCCCTTACCATGGCCAGGTAATTTTCCGGTTTGCAGCCAGGATGGATGGAATTGGATGAGCTTATGATGTAGCCTCCCCCGGGCGCCGCTTTAGCAATCGTTTCTTTGACGGTCTGTTCCACCTCTTCCTCTGTACCGAAGGGAAGGAGATACGTGCAGTCGATATTTCCCAGCAGGCAAAGGCGGTCTCCAAAGCGGGCCTTCACCTCTCCTATATCCATGCACTGGGGCTGGTTGGGGTGGAAGCCGTCAAAACCCGCTGCCGCGATATCCGCAAGGATAGGTCCCATGTTGCCGTCTGAGTGCTTGATGATTTTGAGTCCCCGCTCATGAGCACGCGCGACGATCTCCTTATGGAACGGAAAGATGAACTGCCTGTACTGGGCCGGTGACATCAGGGTCGTCTGGTTGAAGGCGAGATCGCCGTCCAGGGCAAAAACATCCGCTCCAAGCGCCGCTGCCTTATCAACCACCTCCAATATGTAATCAGTCACTATACGGGCCAGATCCAGCACGAAAGATGGTTTTTTAATGTAATAAAACAGAAGCTTCTCCATGCTCCCCAGTAGCGACCAGCTTTCACGGAAGGGTCCAGGCTGGACAAAGACCTGTGCTATATCCTTTCCCATGCCGCCTGTCGATGCCATCAGCATAAGGAAATCCATATCCTGCGGGTGGTATATTTTGAGCCCCTTAAGGTCATCAGGTCCTGAAACGGGTCCTCCCACGGCTGTCGCTTCCCCTTCTCCGGCTACATAAAGAACGCGGCCCCAGCCGTCTTTGTAGTGTTCCTCGTCGATCTTTTCCGTGACGGGCAGCGTGATCGAAGTGAGGCCGTCCAGTTCCAAGGCCTTGGCAAATGTGAACAGGGTATTGAGGAGCTTGATTTTCTCCTCCATTGTCATCTGGCTTGCAAATTTCATAGGCGGCAGATCATCGGTGAAAAATTTTCCGATCTTGATGATCGACTCCTCATTGAAAGCCATTTCCCAAACAGGAACGCGGTCCGGTTCCCGGCGCTCCAGTGCTGTCAGTATTCTTTCCCTGCCCGTCATAAGCATCTCCTCTTTCGCTGATTCAACTTTTTTAAATAAACGCCTAAATGACCCCTGCATGACTTAATGGTTTTTGTCAAATGTTTCAGTAAGACCGGCTCTTATCCATAATTAAATTGCTTTAAAGCTGGGTTATAAGTGCTTTTTACGGGTTGGGTTCATTGAAAAAGCCGGCGCTTTGATTAAATTACGCTGTCAGGCCGGAGCGTGGCGGCGAGAGGGAATAATTGACCGGAATAGTTGATATTTTTGACGATTCCATTCCGGAATGTTACCGAATATTTTTTTAAGTTCAGTGTTCTGTTTTTCTATCAGTGTATCGCATACACGTAGCCGTCATCGGCGCCGAAATAGATCGTGCCGTCTTCACCGATTGCAGGCGTGGAATTGATGGTTAAAAAATTAGAAATGCCGCCAATTATCCATTTCATCTTGCCGGCCGAAGTTAGCGCAATGAAATCCGAACCTTCACCCCCGATATAGATCGTGCCGTCATACCCAACTACGGCAGAAGAATCCAATTGATCATTGGCCCTGAATCCCCATAACTTCTTGCCGGACGGGCTGACTGCATAGACGGTGTCATTTGTAGAGGAATTTGGTGCAGTCGTCCCCACATAGATCGTGCCGTCCGTCCCGATTGCGGGTGTAGCTTCTATCGGATTATGCAGATAAAGTTTCCAGTTCTCTTTGCCGGTATATCCATCGAGCGAGTAAAGATAGCCGTCGAGTCCGCCCACATAGAGCGTGTAGCCATCAGGCCCTATCGCCGGCATGCCCATCCCGTTTTTGGTTTTAAATGTCCACATTATTGAAAAGCCGTCACCGAGCGCATAGACGGTCTTATCATTAGATCCAATATATACCGTGCCGTTCGGGTCTATCGCAGGCGCGCCGGCCATGGAATTTCCGGTGGAAACGGTAAATCGCCGCACGCCGTCAGGGTTGAACTCGTAGAGATTATAATCGTATGACGGCACATAGATTATTCCGTTTGCATCGATGGCAGGCGAGCCGGCCTCTGTGTCACCGGTCCCATATGACCATTTAAGCGAGCCATCCGGATTGATCGCAAAAAAACCAGTTTGGGAGCCAATATAGATCGTACCGTCAGCTGCAACCGCAGGCGAGGATGTATATATTATGCCGCCGGTCTGATACGCCCATTTTTGCGTGCCGTCCGATGGGTCGAGCGCATAGAGATTGCCGTTTTCACACCCGATATAGATCGTGCCGTCTGCACCGATCGCAGGCGAGGAATCCACCTTGGCCCCGGCATAAAACGTCCATTTCAGTGCGCCTGTATTGGAGCTTGTATCGACCATGCTCTGGCCGTTGTTGAAATCGTTCTGATGCAGCCTCGGCCATACGCTGGCGGCGTATTGGGTAGACACTGGAATTAATGAGACGGGTGGGGATGGGGTTGATGTTTGATTGCTGCTGCTACTGCTGCATCCTGTTGAAAATGCAGCTACAGTAAATATTATTAAAAACATCTTGCAAAAAGACATTAAATAAACATTAAAATTTGTTTGTTTCATTTGTTCCCCCTTGTCTTCATGATTATCCGCCTTATATTCCGCATAATCTTCTTTCATATTTGTATTGTTCCTCCAGTTAGCAATTTCTAAAGGGAATACACTCAGATATCACTATTGATTTTCTATTCACTGGCTGGCTGTTGTGATATCTCACAATTTATTTTATCGGTCTAATCTGATGAAACTTTATCAAAAGATTCATTAATATCCCTGAATTACTTAGCGTTTTTGAGGATTCTTGTTTATTTCAGGTTCGCTAACATATATGGTTATCAAATGGATATTCAAACCAACCTGGACAAATCCGCCGGCAGGATAGGCAGGCTCTTCGACGGGATAGCATCGTCATATGACCCGATAAACACAATCCTGTCTCTGGGCATCGACAGATTGTGGCGCTCAAGGGCAGTTGCCGCACTTGAAATAAAAGACGGCGATATTGTTCTTGATATTGCGACAGGCACCGGTATGCTGGCTCTTGCCGCCCTCAGGAAAGCCGGCTGCCGTGTAATCGGGGTTGATCTTTCCTCCGGCATGCTGGCCAAAGCAAAAATCCGCCTTCAGGCCTATCTTGAGGAGGGAAGGTTTATTCCCATTAAGGCCAACGCACTTGATATGCCGTTTCCCGTTAACAGTTTTAATAAGGTGATGATCTGCTTCGGAATGCGGAATATTCCCGATATCCAAGGCTTTTTAAGGGAGTGCCGTAAGATTCTTTCACCTGACGGGATTATGTCCATCATGGAACTGTCACTCCCGGATAACAGGTTAATCAGGTTTGTTTACCTAATTTATTTCCGGTCCATTCTGCCTTTTCTGGGAGGCCTTCTGTCGGGTGATCACGATTCATACCGTTATCTCAGGGATTCGGTCATGCGCTTTCCAGCACCTGCCCATCTTGCATTGATGATGCAAGGCTGCGGTTTTGAAATTCTTGAGAAAACGCCCGTTTTTTTCGGCACGGCATATCTTTATCTTATAAAAAAATCTCCAATATAATGTTCACGGGTGTTATTTATCCTTGAATCTTGGGCATCTTGCATTTATTCTTCTTCTATGAGAAAAATCAGGTGGATCCCGGTAATTCTTTTAGGCATTCTCTGTGCAATAATAATCTTTGCTGCCGGTCTCTGGCTTTTTATGATGCAGGGACTGCCTTCCATTCAGGAGCTCAAGGAGCCTCAGCCTACCCTTGTAAGCAAGGTTCTGGCGGCCGACGGTTCCGTCATAGGATATTATCCCCCCGGCGGCATGGTTATCCTTGACGACAAGGACATCCCTGAGATGCTTAAAAAGGCCTTTATTTCCGCAGAGGATGCTACATTTTATTCCCATGCAGGGCTTGATTACCGGCGCATCATAGCGGCAGTTATTACCGATATAAGGGCGGCTTCATACTCGCAGGGCGCATCAACCATAACCCAGCAGGTTGTCAGGACCTATCTGCTCGGCAGGGAAAAAACCATATACAGAAAAGTCCGGGAATCGGTTCTTGCAATAAGGATAGAGCGATCCCTCACAAAAGACCAGATACTTAACCTGTATCTCAACAGGGTCTACCTTGGCAGCGGGGCAAGCGGCGTAGGCGCCGCATCACTCAGATATTTCAACAAGGAGTGCAAGGAGCTTACTCTCCCGGAAATGTCCCTGCTCGCCGGACTTGCGCCTGCACCAGCAAGATATTCGCCGCTCAACAGCCTTCCTTCTGCCAAGAAAAGGCAAAATTACGTGCTCTCCCGCATGGCCGCTGAAAGGTACATTTCACAGGAAGAGGCTGAAAAGGCATATCAGGAGCCCCTGCGAATCACAGGCAAGAATTATGCAATGTTCACGCGATATCCATATGTAACCGACTATGTTCACCAGTTTATAACCCAGAAATACGGGACTGAAATATTTAATAACGGCATCACGATAAAGACCTCCATTATACCAAAACTGCAGGATGCATCAGAATTGGCGGCCCGAAAGGGTGTCATCGAGATTGAGATGCGCCAGGGCCTTTACCGTGGACCCGTCACCGGCTTCGATAAAACACAGATAGCCGATATTATGGCCTTTCAGAAAAACCGCATTGAATGGGAAGGTATTACTGATTACGAAATTTACTACGGTGAAGTAAAGTCGGTTTTACCTCTTAAGGTTGATATCGGCACAAAGACCGTCGACCTGACGCCAAAATCGTATGAATGGATCTCGCCGGTTAAGAAATGGACTCCTGCTGATATTCTGAAGCCGGGCGATCTGGTCAGGGTCCTCAGCGCCGGAAATAATTTTATTTTGTCACAGGATCCGTTGATTCAATCCGCACTTGTGGCTTTTGACTTGTCAGGCAGCAAACTTACTGCCATCGTCGGTGGTGTTGATTACGCCAGAAGCCAGTTTAACAGGGCTATCAGCGCCAGACGCCAGAGCGGTTCCGCAATCAAGCCTTTCATATATGCGGCGGCCATTGACAAAGGGTACACCACTACATCCATCATAATAGATGCCCCGGAGACATTCAAAAAAGATGAACTTGATGAAGGTTACAATCCCCAGAATTATGAAAGAAAATATTATGGGGCAACAACGCTCAGGACCGGCCTTGTTATGTCAAGGAATGTCGTGACAGTAAAAATTCTGAAGGATATTGGAATAGATTACGCCCTGGACTATCTGAAAAAATTCGGAATGGAAGGTGAATTTCCAAGAGATCTCTCCCTCGCCCTGGGAACCGGCGCGGTCACCCCGTATAACCTGACAAAGGGATTTGCGGTCTTTGCAGGCTCTGGCAAACCATTTGAGCCGACCGCAATAGAAAGCATCCTCGAGGCAAACGGAACATCGATTTATACTGCCCCACAGGCCGGGGCTCAAGTTTATACATCCACGGGAATCACAATTCAGGAAAAGAAAGAACAAAATGAGGAAGCCGGCTTTGAACCGCCACAGAAAGAAAGCCCTCCTGAGACTACAGCAGCAGGACCGGAGCAGCCATCCGATGATGACACAATTGACGCTGAAGATTCTCCCGAGATTCAAGCAGAAGAAGAACCTGTCATCATTGACCCTCAGACAGCTTACATTATTACAAATATGCTCGCCGATGCGGTCCAGAACGGGACAGCCACAAGAGTAAAGGCTCTTGGAAGGCCTGTGGCCGGGAAAACTGGTACCAGCGATGATTTCAAAGACGCATGGTTTATCGGCTACACACCGGATATCCTTTGCGGAGTCTGGGTTGGTTATGATGATATGCAGCCGCTGGGAGAAAAAGAAGCCGGGGGGAGGGCTGCAGCGCCTATATTTCTTGATTTCATGAAGGCTGCGGAATCAGGAAAACCATCTGCAGACTTCAAGGTTCCTGCCGGTATTGTCTTTGCACAGATCAATCCGAAAACCGGTCTTGTAACAGCGAGCCCTTTGCCGGGCGCAAGATTCGAATGCTTCAAGGAAGGCACCCTGCCTAAGAAAGACGAGGACATCCCGGTACCAGAAGACACCTTGATGAAGGAGGTATTTTAAAATGGAAAAAGGGCTTTTTGTCGCCTTGGCAATATTCCTCTTCTTCTCTGCTTCTCTTGCCGATGACATAACACTTGTCAAGCATGCCAAAAAAGCGTCTCCCGCTGTTGATGGAAAGTCATCTTATACGGTAAAAAACAACGATACTTTATACAAAATCCTTTCCGGGGCACTCGGGGCAAAACCGGAGGAACTGCCTTACCTCTACCATCAGTTCAAACTGTTGAATCCGGGAATTAAAAATTTAAACATTATCAAGCCTGAACAGAAGATTGTCCTGCCAAAAATAAACAGGGTGAAGGCTTCGTCGAAATCGCTTGAAATGCAGGAAGTCGGGAAAGACTACTACACCATAAAGCAGGGAGAGCACCTTATAAAGATATTAAAAAAGGTTTACGGGCTTACAGATGAAGATATCCAGAAAGAATATTTAAAGGCCATCTCCGAACTTAATCCTGAAATAAAAAACCTGAACTATGTAGTTCCAGGCCAGCGGGTAAAAATGCCAAAACAGCTTGTTGAAAAATCTTCAATTAGTGAAAAACCTGCGGCTGCTTTAAAACAAGAGCCCCTTCCGGTCCCGGTTCCGGTGCCTGAAAAAACAGCTCCTGTGCTGCCGGAACCGTCCGAAAAAAAAGTTGCTGCAGCAGTTCCAATGCCCGAACCCAAGCCTGAAGTTATACAGCCAGAGGCAAAGACTGAAGTCGTACAGCCGGAGGCGAAAGTAAAGGTCGATAAGCCAAGTCCAGGCGAACAAAAAGCTGAGGCCAAACCATCCCCTCCGATAAAAGAACAGAAGGTCTCCGTTCCCCGTGAATCAGTAAAATCCATGCAAAGCAGCGCTCCTCCAACAGCATTGCCGGAAAAACCACTGACAAATACTAAACCCGTTTCCATTCCTGCCAGCAAGGCAAATGCTGCAAGGATTATTAAAAATTCCCTTATCCCGACCTTCAAGCAGATGGGGGCCACAAGCCGCGAGGACGGGAAATATTACATGCCTGTATCAGGCGGCAATGTGGCGATTAATACACAGGAAATCCCCGTGCTTGAACTCGATACCGGCAAAAAGGTGATCATTGATTTCAATGGAAAGTTATCCCCAAAGGTAAAAGGCCTTATCGAAAAAACATTCCCTGACTGCAGGATAATCAGCGATCCGGGTTCAGATCTTGAGGCTGTGATGGACAAGGTTTTGAATGTTTCCGGGTATTTCTCAATAAACAAGGATGGTGATCCGATAATCGTAGGCGCCGAGGAAAAGGTCAAGCTTTCCGGCCGGTGGATTGTTTATAAAGACTTTACGAGAAGCAATGTTTACGTGATAAACATCCTGAATGACGACCAGATACGTACCCCTAAAACAATCATGGAGTATGCGGCTCATTTCGGTCTTGACATAATTGACATAGGGGGAAAGGCCTCTGAATCATCCTCTTCAAGAAGCGGCGCAAAAGAGTTAACGCATTCATACAAAGCCCTTTTCGATGCCCTTGACGTGAAATACAAAAAGGAAGTGGAAATCCTTCTGTTGGATGAAGAGACGGTTAATGTTTCGTTCAAGGCACCTATCCTTGCCGGCAGGATTATTCTCGTTTCATCTCCTGTCGATGATGACATCAAGGACATGCTTGTTAAAAAAGGCTACCAGGTTCTTGATTCGAATACCGTCTCCCTTTATGAAATAATTGACGCGCTGGGCCTGCAGCACAGCGGACCGCCGCTAAAAATAAACGTGGCCGATAAGCGCGCAGAAATTGAGGTACCCGGGATAAAGATAGACAGACAAATAATCCTGGAAAAAAATATCGATGGGAACATAATAAAATATCTTATTTCGACAGGGGCTCAGGTGCTGATATGGTAATAGGCATAGATCTCGGGGGAACCAACATTCATGCCGGCGTAATAGACAGCGACGGCAATATCATAGATTATGTTGCCAGGCCCTATTATAAAGGCGAATGTGATGTGGTCATGGGTGCAGTTGTTGAAACCGTTCTCGAACTCAAGAAAAAATATCCGCTTGTAAAGAGGGCCGGGCTAGTATCTGCAGGACAGGTCGACAGGAAGCGGGGGCTGCTGCTCTATCCGGTCAACATACAGGGCCTCACAGAAGTTCCGGTCGTTGAAATCCTTCAGGAAAGGACCGGGCTCGTTTTATTCTGTGAAAACGACGCTGTCGGTGCCGCCCTTGCGGAGGGCTGGGTGGGTATGGCGGCATCCTCGTCAACCTTCATAACCGTAACGCTCGGTACAGGTGTCGGCACAGGTGCGGTCCTGCACAACAAGGTCGTTCATGGGGGCCTCAATCTGGGCTGTGAATGGGGTCATATTGCAATGGGATTTGACAGTGTCTACAGATGCGGCTGCGGAAATTCGGGCTGCATTGAAACATTCTGTTCGGCAACGGCACTTGCAAATATTGCCGTCTCCGAAGGCCTGGAAGCAAAATCTGCAAAGGATGTCTGTTTACTTGCTTCTTCGGGCAATGTTCTCGCTTTAAAGGTTATGGAAAAATATTCATCATATCTGGGAATCGCTCTATACAATTATACGATTATTCTGAATCCCGAAGTCATTATTATTGCAGGCGGACTTTCAAAATCATCTGAGTTGTTCCTGGGAAAGGCCGTTGAAAAGCTCAGGGAGATGCTTAGCGCTAGGCCCTATATGTTTCCGCCAAAAGGAGTTGCATGCTCTTCATTTCCTGACCATGCAGGCGTTTTGGGCGCAGCCTACCTGTGCATGGAAAAAGGCAGGATTATCATTTGATGGGCATCACTCGCCTTTGAAATCGGGTTTCCGGCGTTCAAAGAATGCATTAAACCCTTCTCTTGCATCTGCACTGCGGCTTACGGTTTTTATACCGTCGCGCTCAAGCTTCAGTCCTTCATTGAGACCATTATAACTAAGGCTGTCCATTGCCTTGAGCACGCATGATACAGCCACGGGCGGTCTTTCTGCTATTAATCCGGCAAGTTCAAGGGCATCTTTCATCACGTCAGGGGAAATCTTGTCGATCAGTCCCGCATCAAGGGCCTCTGTTGCTTCTATTTTTTTACTGAAAAGAATAAGATTAAGGGCCTTCGATCGGCCGAGCAATTTTGTCATTCTGACCGTACCGCCCCAGGCCGGAATAATTCCAAGGTTAAGTTCGGTTAGGCCGATTTTGGCTTTAGGGTTATCGGACATGATTCGAAAATGACAGGCCAGCGCCAATTCGCATCCGCCCCCAAGTGCATAACCGTTTATCGCGGCAATCGTTGGTTTACTTAATCTGTCAATCCTCGTCCATGTGCCCTGTCCCGTATACAGAGATATATCAGCCCTTCCTGCATCTGTTACGTCAAAGCCCGAACAGAAAGCCTTCTCGCCTGAACCGGTAAATATAATAACCCTTACATTTTTATCTTCTTCAAGTTCGTTGAGGGCCTTGTTTATATCTTCCAGTGTAGCAACATTAATAGCATTAACAGGAGGATGGTTAATGGTAAGAATACCTGTATAACCCTTTCTCTCAACAATGACATTTGCATATTCCATCAGTTGCCTCCTTTATTTTTAAATGGAAATACAACGACAACAAAACATTTCTACTATGACCATTGGTTTCTAATCAATCTGTTTTAAGACACGCAGGTATAATATGACCATTGGCAATTATTGGGACAACTCATGACCGGCCCCAATAACTGTTAATAATTAATTAGTAGCGTCTTCCTCCGCCGCCACCGCCGCTGCTGCGGTTTCCGCCGCCGCCAAATCCCCGGCCGCCTCCTCCTCCACTACGAAATCCTCCTCGGCTGCCGCTTCCTTCAGGGCGAGGCTTTGCTTCATTGACTTTAATCGCCCTTCCTTTCAGCTCCTGTCCGTTAAGACCCGCAATTGATGCTTGGGCCTCTGCGCTTGAAGGCATCTCGACAAATCCGAATCCTTTTGACTGCTGCGAATATTTATCTTTGATAATATTTGCAGTTTCGACCTGTCCAAACGCCCCAAAGGCCTGCTTTAAATCATCTTCCGTTACCTGGTAAGCTAGATTTCCCACATAAATCTTCAAATTATTTCTCCTAAAATTGTAATGAATTCCTTATACATCATTTGATGATGAATAACCAGTAATATGAAAAAAGGCCCTAACTTTGACATTCACCAAAAGCTAATTTTCATATATGATCAAATCTGCTAAATGGATAGAATTCAACCCGAACGGGAGGTAACATGATGAAAACAGTAGAAGAAGCTATTGCCAGAGGAGACAAAAATTTAACAGAATACGAATCTAAACAGGTTTTGCACTCATATTCAATACCTGTCACAAAAGAATTGATTGCGAAAACACTTGATGAAGCAAAGAGCCATGCCTCTCAAATCGGGTATCCGGTCGTACTCAAGGGGCACTCAAAAACTCTTGCCCACAAAACAGAAAAGAACATGATTGAACTCAACATCGGCGATGACGAAGCGCTTGTTAAGGCATACAAAGCCCTTGAAGAAAGGGGGCGGGGTGAACTTGAAGGCATTCTTGTACAGGAAATGGTGAAGGGTGAACGCGAGCTTGTTGCAGGACTTGTCCGTGACCCGCAGTTCGGTCCGTGTGTTATGTTTGGACTGGGAGGCATCTTTACCGAGGTCCTGAAAGACGTTACATTCAGAGTCGCCCCTCTGGAAAAGAAGGATGCCCTTGAGATGATGGATGAAATCAAATCAAAGAAGCTGCTTGACGCCTTCAGGGGCAAACCCGCTGTAAACAGGGATCTCCTGGCATCAATACTTGTAAATCTGGGGAATATTGGCATCGAAAATGACGACATTGCGGAAATCGACATTAATCCCCTTATCATCAAAGGTGACACGCCGATTGCCGTTGATGCCCTGGTGGTACTTAAGAAAAAATAGAAATGCCCATCATCCCGGACAGGGCGCTGTTCATGGCGCCCATGGTCGATTTAAGCCATGAACCTTATAGGGATCTCGTCCGCAGCTTTGGCGGGTGCAATTTGTTTTACACGGAAATGCTCAATTCAAGGATGGTCCCTCATGAAAATCCGGCTCTTTCTCAATACCTTAAATTCAAAAAAACAGATGATCTAATTATTCAGATTGTAGGGAATGATCCCGAAAAAGTTCGCCTTTCTGTAGAAAGGCTTGATGGTTTTTCCCCTTGGGGAATTGACATCAATATGGGCTGCTACTTGAAAAAGATAACCTGCCACGGCTGGGGTGTAGCAATGATGAAAGATCTAACCGCCGCTGAAGCGGTTATATCTGCTGCCAGAAAAGCTACCACCAGGCCGCTTTCAGTTAAAATACGAATCGGCCAGAAACATGACCTTCCATACCTGCTCCAGTTCGGCAGGATGATAGAATCAGCAGGGGCGGATTTCCTGGTTCTGCATGCACGTTCAGAAACGGACGGACTAACGCGTCCTGCTAAATGGGAATATATCTCGAGTCTTAAAAATAAGTTGGGTATTCCCATAATTGGAAACGGTGATGTTAAAACAGCTGCCGATGCTGTACGCATGTTTAATGAAACAGGTTGTGATGGTGTAATGATAGGACGAAGTGCAATTATCAAGCCCTGGATATTCAGGGAAATCCGAGAGCTTTACTCAGAAAGTTTAATTTACGGTATGCCTGCTATCAAGGACGTTATGCTCACTTTATGCGACAGCATTGAAACATGGTTTCCAGAGGATGTTGCCGTCAAACGCTTTAAACTGGCCCTGCCCTGGCTTGCTCAAAACCTCAGGTTTGGCCACCATTTCGTTAAAACAATCAGAGGCCCTGGCCTTAACGATATGCGCAGACAGATTAATGAAGCCTTTCTTGCAGGCATGAGTTGACCTTCAGGCTGACTTTTATGTATTGTATGCTAATGAACCGATATGGAAAAAACACCGTTTTCAAAAATATAGGAGGTTCTTCATTATGAACCAGCTCGATTTAATGAAGACGCTTCATGTATCTTCGGATAAAAAAATTGTCCTGCTTGTAATGGACGGACTCGGCGGTCTTCCGAACGATGCCGGAAAAACCGAGCTGGAGGCTGCATCAACGCCTAACCTTGATGAACTGGCAAAAAAATCCATTCTGGGGCTTTCGACTGCGATAGCTCCCGGCATTACTCCAGGAAGCGGACCTGGACACCTGGGACTTTTTGGATATGACCCACTTACCTACAATATCGGCCGGGGTGTACTCGAGGCCCTCGGAATAGGATTACATCTGACACCGACAAGTCTGGCGACAAGAGGCAATTTCTGTACAATCGAACCCTCAAACGGCACAATAACCGACCGCAGGGCAGGGCGTATACCGACCTTTGAATGCGAAAGATTGGTTGAGAAGCTCTCTGTAGTAAAAAAACTGGAAGACACCGATGTAATAGTAAAGCCTGTCAGGGACCACAGGTTTGCCCTGGTCTTTGATGGTGCCGGCCTGGAAGAGGGACTTACCGAAACCGATCCTCAAAAGGTGGGATTAAAACCTCTCTCCGTGACCGCACTTGCTCCTGCCGCAGAAAAAAGTGCGAGGCTGCTCAACCAATGGCTCGCCAAGGCCTTTGAAATCCTTAAAGATGAGCCCAGGGCTAACGGATGTACACTCAGGGGTATTGCAAAGGACCCGGGGTTGCCTGTTTTTAAAGATATATATGGATTGAATGCCTGCGCCATAGCCACTTATCCCATGTACAAAGGCCTGGCAAAGCTTGTCGGTATGAAAATAATCGATGGTTGCAATACACTTGAAGATGAAGTTGAGGCATTAAAAAGAAACTGGACGGAACATGACTTTTTCTTTTTCCATGTCAAAAAAACCGATTCTTCCGGCGAGGACGGCGACTTTGATGCAAAGAAAAAGGTTATAGAACATACCGACAGCCTTTTTCCGGAAATTCTCAATCTAAAGCCGGATGTTTTCATTGTCACAGGTGATCATTCCACTCCTGCCGTGATGAAATCACATTCGTGGCATGAACTCCCGATTCTGGTTTATGCCAACAATATTTTAACCGATGCCTGCACCTCCTTTGGAGAACGTGCCTGTCAGGCAGGAGGGCTCGGCCACATCAGGCATGTCGATATTATGCCTCTTGCAATGGCCCACGCTGAAAAGCTGACAAAATATGGTGCATAATCCATGAAGATTGCAATACTGTCCGATACGCATGATGATCTTATTGCGACAGGAAAAGCTCTGGAGATTGCAAGGGCTAAAGGATGCCGGATGCTCATACATGCGGGAGATCTTTGTTCCCCTTTCACGGCAAGGCTTGTTAAGGACTCGCTCATACCTGCACTCTGTGTCTTCGGAAATAATGATGGTGACAAAATTCACCTTGCACAGATTGTGGACATCAAACCTGCACCAAGGCACATCGACGCCGAAGGAACCAGCATCGTTGTTTTTCATGAACCGTTTATAAATGAATATATCGACCCGGACAGGGTGGATATCCTGATATTCGGACATACGCATAAACTTACAATTGACGAGAGAACGCCGATGAAAATAATCAATCCTGGCACGGTTTCAGGGGCATTGGTTAATGTCAGATCTTTTGTGATAATTGAAACCGATACAGGAAAGGCTGAAGTTATTGAACTCTGAAAAAGGATCGCCTTAGTATTCGGCGACCAGTCGCCAGAGCAAGATATATCCATTATGTCGGCCTCTCCAACAGCAACTGCTCTGGGAGAAAGCCCTTACAAAAACGATTGTCCTTGAAAAAGCCCTGGTCGTTTAAACTTGAGGGGCGCTTAATGGCGCCCATCAATTAACTGATTCAGCCGGTTCATCCTCAACATAAAGTGTGAAATCCATAATTTTTTCGTCATCCTTGAGGCTGATGGTTTTTACTCCTTGCGCTTTTCTTCCAGTTTTCCTTATCTGCGACACAGGTACCCTTATAATCTGTCCCGAAGATGAAATCACGATAAGCTCATCTGTTGCCCTTACGACTCTAACACCAACAAGGGCTCCCGTCTTTTCTGTGATCTCTACAGTGAGTACGCCTTTACCGGCCCTTGCCTGTACAGGATATTTCCCTACCGATGTCTTTTTGCCATACCCGTTGGTTGTAAGATTAATAACATATTCATCTTCGGCGTGAACCACGTCCATGCCGACAACAGTTTCATTTTCATCAAGTCTTATGGCTCTTACCCCCTGTGCCTGCCGGCCCATGACCCTTACATCGTTTTCAGGAAATACTATCGCCTTGCCTGCACTCGATGCAACAACCACGTTTGAGTTGCCATAGGTAAGCTTTGCTGAAATAACTTCATCCCCCGCATCAAGCGTACATGCGATTATCCCGGTTTTTTGTATGCTGCTGAAATCTTTGAGATTCACCCTCTTGCAATTAGCCTTGGCGGTCACCATTATGACATTGGCGGTCATGGTTATGTCTGGCGCCACAAGCACCGCACAAATTCTTTCATCCTTGTGAATCGGCCTGATATTGTTTAAAGGAACACCCTTAAGGGCTCTGTCCCTCTCCGGGATTTCATAGACTCTTGTATGGTAAACGCGTCCTTTGTTGGTAAAATAAAGGATTGAAGCATGGTTGTTCGCGGTAAAGACATGTTCGATAAAATCGTCTTCTCCAGTTGTTCCGGCCCTGACTCCCACTCCTCCCCTGTTCTGGGTGCGGTATTTGTCAAGCTCGCTTCTCTTGATATATCCCCTGCGCGTTATGGTAACCACCATTTTCTCATCGGGTATCAGGTCAACAAGGTTGAAGTCGCCAAGTTCACCGTATACGATCTCCGTTCTTCGTGGATCAGCATACTTGTTTTTAATCTCTACAAGCTCTCCCCTGATAACACTTAACAGCTCATTTCTGTCAGATAGGATTTTTTCAAGACGTGCTATTTCTTTGAGTAATGATGCATGTTCATCCGCCAGCTTTTCTCTTTCCAGTCCCGTGAGCCTCTGGAGACGCATGTCCAGGATTGCCTGAGCCTGAAGTTCCGAGAAAGCGAACGTCTTCATCAACCCTTCCTGGGCATCCTTTGGCGTTGCCGAGGCCTTGATAAGTGCTACAATTTCATCAATGTGATCAAGGGCTTTGAGGAGACCTTCCAGTATATGAACCCTTGCCTTTGCCTTTGTGAGTTCGAATTGGGAACGCCTTGTTACAACCTCTTCCCTGAAATCAAGGAATGCGCAGAGAAGCTCAAGCAGGTTCATTACTCGCGGGCGGTTGTTGTGGATGGAAAGGAAGTTCATGGAAAACGACGTTTGAAGGTTTGTGAGCTTGTATAAAAGGTTTTCTATTACTCCGGCCTGAGCGCCTTTTTTCAGTTCAATGACTACCCTCATACCGTCCTTGTCGCTTTCATCCCTGACAGCCGCGAGGTCTTCAATCTTTTTTTCCTGGGCCAGAATGGCTATCTTTTCAATCAGTTCGGCCTTGTTTACCGTATACGGAAGTTCGTCAATTATTAATTTTTCCTTTCCTCCTTTTTCTTCCTCTATGTGAACTTTACCACGGATCGTAATTACACCCCGGCCAGTTGCATAGCTCTTATCAAGCTCATTGCCGGCATAAACTATGCCTCCTGTGGGAAAATCCGGCCCTGGCACAATTTTCATTACATCGAGGACAGTGGTTGACGGCTTGTCGATTACGGTTATTAGTGCGTTTATCAGTTCTCCAAGGTTATGAGGCGGGATGCTGGTAGCCATTCCAACAGCAATACCGGATGATCCGTTAAGCAAAAGTGCGGGAATTTTTGCAGGAAGGACCTGGGGTTCAAAAAGGCTTTCATCATAATTCGGATTGAAATCCACTGTTTCCTTCTCGATGTCTGAAAGCATCTCATCGGCTATTCTGGACATGCGGATTTCCGTATATCGCATAGCCGCAGGAGGGTCACCGTCGACTGACCCGAAATTGCCCTGCCCGTCAACCAGCATGTATCTCAATGAAAACGTTTGCGCCATGCGCACGATGGAGTCATAAACAGCCTGGTCGCCATGTGGATGGTATTTACCAATGACATCACCTACAATGCGTGCTGATTTTTTATATGCCTTGTTGTGGGTATTGCCGGCTTCATGCATGGCAAAAAGGATCCGTCTGTGAACCGGCTTCAGTCCGTCCCTCACATCGGGTATTGCCCTCCCTATGATTACGCTCATCGCGTAATCAAGGTAGGATTTTCGCATCTCCTGATCTATGGCTATATTATTTATCGGCATCTAGTTATCCCCTGTCATGCAAATCATATATCGAGGTTTGTAACCCTAAGTGCATTTGTCTGTATGAATTCGCGTCTTGGTTCGACATCGTCTCCCATTAAAGTTGAGAATATCTGGTCTGTTTCCACTGCGTCCTCTATCGTTACTTTTAAAAAAGTCCTGTTTGTCGGGTCCATTGTAGTTTCCCAGAGCTGCCCCGGGTTCATTTCTCCGAGTCCTTTATATCTCTGAAGGTTTAATCCCTTTTTAGCCTCGTCCTGAACCTTAAGCATGGCTTCATTTAGATTATCCACCTTATGTATCGAAGATCCCCTGATGATATAAAATGGGGGTTTGCCCACTTTTTTTAGGTGTGTATGTATCTTTACCAGCTCTTCGAATCCTTTTGATTCGAAGAGCTTTTTTTCAATAGGTGTTTCCTTTCTTAGGCCGTTTTTAACCGAATAAAATATTACATGATCTTCCCTGACTTCAGAACGGACAGGTCCTATATTGGGGAACCATGCTTTTGTTATTTCCTTTACATTACTGCTTACCAAGACTGATGAAAACTCCGCCTTAATATCTTCAGGGTCCATATATGAAGCAGCCTGCACTATGCGGTCATCCATATTTCTCATTTCATAATTGGCTAAAATATTTTCCCGCCTGTGAATCTGTCTTATAAAACGTATCAGCTCCTGTCCAGATATCTCAACTTCGCCTTTGATGGTGCATTCTTTTGATATGCCGGAAAGTAGATATTCATCCAGTGCGTCTTCATTGAGCAGGTAGTTGGTTGTCTTACCTTTGGCGACCCTGAACAAAGGAGGCTGGGCTATGTAAAGGTGTCCATGTTCAATTATGTCGGGCATCTGCCTGAAAAAGAAAGTGAGCAGAAGCGTCCTGATGTGAGCACCGTCTACGTCAGCATCTGTCATTATCACTATTGTGTGGTATCTAAGCTTGGATATATCGAAATTATCAGTACCTATTCCCGAACCAAGCGCAGTTACAAGAGATTTTATTTCCTGGTTAGACAGCATTTTGTCGACGCGGGCTTTTTCAACATTGAGTATTTTTCCCCTTAGTGGCAGGATGGCCTGATTTTTTCGGTCCCTGCCCTGTTTGGCGCTGCCCCCCGCTGAATCTCCCTCGACTATGAATATCTCGGAAAGCGCCGGATCCCGCTCCTGGCAGTCTGCTAGTTTTCCAGGAAGAAACGTATTTTCAAGCGCACTTTTTCTTCTTGTAAGTTCACGTGCCTTCCTGGCTGCCTCTCTGGCTTGGGCGCTATCGATGATTTTTTTTATGATCATGGCAGCTTCTGAGGGATTTTCATTGAGATAATCCCCTAAGGATTCATTAACTATGCTTTCTGTAATGCCCTGTATTTCAGAATTACCCAGCTTTCCTTTAGTCTGACCCTCGAACTGCGGGTTGGGGAGCATTACTGAAATTACCGCACATAATCCTTCTCTTGTATCGTCTCCCTGTATGCCTTCTTTAAAATTCTTGAGAAATCCCTTGTCTTTTGCGTAGTTGTTAATAGTCCTTGTAAGGGCCTTTCTGAAACCTGATACATGAGTTCCTCCATCATGTGTATTTATATTGTTCGCAAAAGAAAAAAGGCTTTCGGAATAGGACATGTTGTATTGAATAACGCCTTCTATTACAACATCACCCCTTTCCTTTCTGAAATTTACAGGCGCATGAAGGGTCTTTTTCTTGGCATTCAAATAATTTACGAAATCTAGGAGTCCTTCCTTGAAATGAAAAATGTTTACGGTATCCGACCTTTCATCTTCAAGTGTAATTCTTATATCCTTGTTGAGAAAAGCTGTTTCCCTTAACCTATTCAGCAGGGCATCATAATCAAAAGTGGTTGTTTCAAATATATCCGCATCCGGTTTAAAATGAATTATCGTGCCACGTTTTTCAGTAGTGCCTTTTTTTTCAAGATCGGTAACCGGAACCCCTCTTTCGTAACGCTGGATATAGATGTTTCCCTGGCGGTATATCTCCAGTTCCAGTGATTCGGAAAGAGCATTGACACAGGAAAGGCCAACTCCATGTAGCCCGCCGGAAACCTTATAAACTGAATTTTCAAATTTCCCACCTGCATGTAAAGTAGTGAGCACTACTTCTGCTGCTGGTCTTCCTGTTTCTTCATGAATTTCTGTTGGTATTCCCCGTCCATCATCAGTCACTGTGATGCTGTCATCCATATGGATTGTAACTTTGATGTTTTTACAATAACCTGCTATTGCCTCATCCACACTATTGTCAACCACTTCATAAACAAGGTGATGAAGTCCCTGTGATGACGTTGACCCTATATACATCGCTGGCCTTAAACGAACAGCCTCAAATCCTCCTAAAACTTTTATATCCTTAGCTGTGTATTCGCTATTTTCCATCATTTTCTCCATTAATATCTTAGCGGCATTACTATCCATTTACAGTCATTCCTGCCAAATGGTGTGATGAGACAGGGCCCCTGGGTTCCTTTTAGCCTGAGTTCAACCTCTCCGGTTATATGACTGAGACAATCCAGGAAAAACCTCGGATTGAAATTTATTTCTATTTCTTCTCCTTGATGCTCGCATGAAATTGGAACTTCAACATCCCCTCTCTCTGGATTATTTGCATATAGAATAATCTGATCACTTTTAAAAGTGAATCTGACACAATTTACGACATCGGACACCATTGTTGAACAAAATCTTAATGCATTTACAAGTTCTGTCAGATTAACTGTAACTTGTGTAGTATACATATCTAAATTCTGTATCCCTCTAAAATCAGGGAATTTACCCTCAATGAGACGTACTGTTGCAATTGTATCTGATGATTTATAAAATAAAGAATCCTTGGTGAAAATAACACTAGAGTCTTCCTCACCAAATTCGATGAGTTTTCTTAATTCTTGCATTCCTTTTCTTGGTAGTATGATTCCTTCACTTATATCCAATTTTTCTGGTATATCCTGCCTTATTATTGATAGCCTCCTGCTGTCAGTTGTTGTCATCTCCAAATAAGGTAAGCCAGTAATATCATCTTCCCCATAGGATAATTTTGCCCCTCCTAACGTGTATTTTGTATCTGTTTCCGAAGAAGTCGAGATCGAGAAGATGGTTTTGTCTATCATAGATTTGATTAATTCAGGATCAATACTGAGACCGGTTCCTCTTTGCTGAAGATCTACCATAGGATATTCTTCAGCTTCCATAATATTCAATTTGGCTTTATTTTTAGATAGTACAATATGCAATCTAATATTTTTTTCTGTCCATAGAGAAATTTCGCCTTCCGGCATTTCTTTAATAACATCGAGAAGATCCTTGCAATTGACAGCACAAGCTCCTTGTTCTTCAATTATGCAATGAGAAGATACTTGAATAGATGTATTTAGATCTGTAGCTTTAATTATTAAAATTTCATTACTTGTTTCGAGAAGAACATGACTGAGAATTGATAAAGAGGTTTTTCTTTCAGTAAAACCCATAACTTTCGAAAGGATTGTATGTAACACCTGTTTTGAAATTTTTATTTTCATAATAGATTCTCCTTATTTATATAGAAAATAAGAATACCAATGTCGATATGTCAAGATCGCATACAAACCATCATTTTGCCTTAACTTTAATGAAAACGAACAATGAAAAAAAATATAAAAACATTTGTAAATTAACTCTAATTGTTTATTTGTTGATAAAATGTTTATTCTCATATTGGAGTTTCCTTTAGAGACAACAAAGAAGCGATCCTTCCGAAATCTTCCCTTGAATGAACCTCAATGAGAATCTTCCCCTTTTTCTTTGACCAAGAACAAATGACCCTGGTTGAAAGTTTCTCAGAGAGAATATGAGATAACCGCTCAAGATCTGAAGAAACCCCTTTTTTGGGAGAGGCTTTTTTTCTAATATTTTTTGATGCCAGCTTCTCTGTTTCTCGAACGCTAAGTTTTTTTGAGACAACAGTTTTATGGAGTGATATTTGTTCGTTAAAACTTTCGAGCATAAGGATCGCCCTTGCGTGACCAGTTGTGATTTCTCCTGCCCTTAAAGATTCTTTCACGACCTCGGGAAGAGATATTAGTCTTAGAGAATTAGATATGGTAGAACGATCTTTTGAAACAGCCACAGCGATATCATTATGGGTCTGATGGAAGTACTTGTTCAGGGTATAGTAAGCCTCAGCTTCTTCCATTGGATTAAGGTCTTCCCGCTGGACATTTTCAACTATTGACAACCGGAAAGAGTCACCATCAGAAACATCACGAATAATTGAAGGTATTTTTTTGATACCCCCTAAAACAGCTGCCCGGAATCTCCTTTCTCCCGCTATTATTTCAAATTTAGAATTATTTCTTCTTACAAGAATTGGAGAGATCAAGCCGTTCTTTTTTATTGACTCCGAAAGTTCAGCTATTTTGTCATCATCAATAATTTTTCGAGGCTGGGTTGGATTAGGTAAAATATCACTAACGGGTAGATCAACAATACCCATGTTTGTTGATACAGCCGTATTACTAAATAAGGCATCTATTCCACGGCCCAAACGTTGTTTTGATTTCATGAATTGTACCTCTCATTGATTTCTCTTGCCAGCATAAGATAATGTTGGGCGCCTTTCGAAGAAACATCATAAAGGCAGATGGGAAGACCATAACTTGGCGCCTCACAAAGTTTTATATTTCTAGGTATTACGGTATTGAAAACCTTGGAACCAAAATGCAAACGAACATTTTCAGAAATATCATGACTTAACCTTGTACGGGAATCAAACATTGTGAGTAAAAACCCTTCTATATTTATAGATGGATTCAACCGCTGCCGAACAAGGTCAAAGGTTCCAAGAAGGTTCTTTAACCCTTCTAGGGCAAAATACTCACACTGGACTGGGATAAGAAGAGAATGGGAGGCAGTCAGGGCATTTAAAGTTAATAATCCAAGCGAAGGAGGACAATCGATAATAATATATTCGTAATTTGCAACCTGGTTTTTTAAAGTATTAGAAAGAATAGTCTCCCATGAACTCATGGACATAAGTTCTATTTCTGAGCCGATAAGACTGCTGTTACTGGGGGCAAGGAAAAGATTTCTTATTCGGGTTTCCCTTATAATATCCAGTAAAGAACAAGCTCCAATCAGGGAATGATAAATATGCTTCTCGCTATCGCCCAAAACTATACCCAAACCAGAAGAGGCGTTGGACTGTGGATCAAAATCAATAAGCAAAACTCGTCGCCCAAGCAAGGATAAAGAAGCACTCAGATTAACGGCAGTGGTCGTTTTTCCAACCCCGCCTTTTTGATTAGAAATACTAATTATTTTTGCAGTCACAAAAAAGGAATTAACATAAAAATTATAGATAACAAATCAAAAAGTTTCACGTGAAACATTTTGAAGAACCCGTTGTTTGGGCTTACATAAAGAGCTTTTAAGATGAAAATAGAATCAGATCATCCGAGCTATCAATATTCCTGCCAGAAGTATGACCGTAATCCATGCGGCTATTGTATCACCGGCACGAAAAAGGGGGAAGGTTTCAATGTCAATAAGGCCTTGCCCAATAATATCCTCTTGCACAGCTCTTTTGATCGTCGATAATATTTTTGAGAAATCATAAAAGCTGTTTGGAATAAGAAGGTTCCTGTTTTTATGAGCTATTGTTATGTATTGTCTTCTGCCCAAAGAAATGCCATCAACAGATGTTACTTCATTAAAGGGAACAACTCTCTTTCCCGCAATGCTAAATATAATTATCCTGTCATTAAAAATAGTTATTTTCCTTAACAGGTTGTTAGCAGCAAAAACAATAAAAACAAAAACCAGTATCCCAACAATAAAAACATGTTGTTTAGCAAGCCCTTTATTAAACACGTCATAGAAAACGGGAATTGAAAGGATAATTGCAATTCCCATAGGTATTCTTAAGCTATTTTTTATCTTGTAAACCTTTTCCATGTCTTTTATGCTATATCAATTAATTATGATTTAGCAAGAGGTTATATGCTCGATTTTGTAATCGATATCTCTCAACAGGCTGGGACATATTTACTAAGCCAAACAGGCACGGACCTTTTCATTGAACATAAAAGCCGTATTGATCTTGTTACTCATGCAGATAAAGCTTCCCAGAAAATAATAATCGAGAGCATAGAAAAACGATTTCCAGACCATGCAATCATAGCTGAGGAAGGATATGATAAATCAGGAAAAGAAGGCTTTGCATGGTATATTGATCCGATTGATGGTACAACCAATTTTGTACATGGTGTGCCAATGTTTTGTGTATCAATAGCCCTTTATAAAGAAGCTACACCATTGATTGGTGTATGTTTTAATCCTGTAACCCAAGAAATTTATTATGCCGAAAAAGGAAAGGGATCTTTTCTTAACGGAAAAAGAATAAATGTTTCAGCGACAGGGAATCTTGTTAATGCCCTTGTGGCTACAGGATTTCCTTATAAAAGCAATAATATAAAAAAAATAGTAAAACGTTTTTTTAATATTATTAAAGAGGTTCAGGGTATAAGAAGATTCGGATCGGCAGCTCTTGACCTTTGTTTTGTTGCATGCGGTAGATTTGATGCATTTTGGGAAATGGAACTGAAACCTTGGGATATGGCAGCTGGGGTTTTGATACTCGAAGAAGCTGGGGGCAGGGCTACCTGTATGGATGGAAAGGCCTTTGACCTGAATAAAGGAAACATTGCAGCCAGCAATAAAATAATACACGAAACCTTTTTACAGCTCTTGAAATTATGAAGATCGCAGATTCTCACAATCACCTTCATTTTGATGAATGTAAAAACACACTTGATGATATTCTAAACAGGGCTTATTCTGCTGGAGTTGAAAAAATTCTTTTGGTCGGGATTGATCCCGAGGACAGTATTAAGGCCAGGAGGCTATCTGAAACACACAAAGGATTTTATACCTCTGTAGGAATTCATCCTCAGAAGGCATTTAATTTTTCAGTAGAAGATGTATATAATCTTTCCTTTGAAATTGATAATAATGTCGTTGCCATAGGGGAAACCGGTTTTGATTTTTATCGTACACCAAATTCCATCATTGAGCAGGAAGAAATATTTAAGGCACACATAAAACTTTCAAAGGCGCATAGTCTTCCCTTGGTCATACATGATAGGGAAGCCCACAAAGAAACAGTTAAGGTACTTAATGAATATAATGGATGGTCTATGGGTGGCGTTATGCACTGCTTTTCAGGAGACAAAGATCTTGCTTCTTTAATCCTCTCGAAAGGATTTTATTTATCAATTACGGGGGTTATTACTTATAAATCAGCAACCCTATTAAGAGAAGTTGCCAAGATGACACCTCTCAACAGGCTTCTTATAGAAACAGATGCGCCATATCTGTCCCCTGTCCCACATAGAGGGAAAATGAATGAGCCAGCATACCTTATGGAAGTTCTTAATGTGTTGTCAGAAATTAAAAAGATAGGTATTGAAGAATTATCAGAAATAACATTTTCAAATTTTGAAGAACTTTTTCTTTCACATATTTCAACAAGGAGAACTATTTAGAGAGGATATTATGATCAAGAGAATAGAAGTAAAAACCACAGGAGCTTGTCAGTTTATTGACATAACATCACATATTAAATCAATTATCAAATCAGAAGCCGTTTCTTCAGGGGTAATTTTTGTTTATGTACCCCACACAACATGCGGGATAACTATCAATGAAAATGCAGATCCTGATGTAAAAGAAGATATTAAGGAAACCCTGGAAAGACTTGTACCAAAAAATATGCATTACAGGCATGTTGAAGGAAATTCACACGCACATATAAAAGCAAGCTTAATTGGGTCCAGTGTAACAGTTTTTGCAGAAAGCTCAACCCTCGTATTAGGAACTTGGCAGGGCATATACCTTGCTGAATTTGATGGACCAAGGTTGCGATCGGTACTGGTAAAGATGATCACGAATTGACCATTTATAATACCGAGAACAGGTTTTTTTATAACATTAAATAATTCCCGTACCAAATGACACCAACAGAAAGATATGTTGACAATAGGATTGTTCATATTCTATTAATAATATTCGTGCGGGCATAGCTCAGTTGGTAGAGTGTCAGCTTCCCAAGCTGAATGTCGCGGGTTCGAACCCCGTTGCCCGCTCCAGAAAGAAAGGGAAATGGGAGGAAAGTGGGCTTATGCCCACTTTTTTATTTAACATGAAAGCAGAAGAAATAGTAGAAAAATTAGAAAAAGAGATTACAAACGTAATTGCACCTTTAGGTCTGGATTTATTAGAGATCAGTTTTCCCAGGGGTGTATTAAAGCTAACAATAGACAAACCTGAAGGTGTTACTCTTGATGATTGCGTTAGCGTTAACAGGCATGTTGGACTTCTGCTTGATGTTATAGATATCATTGAAGGCCGTTATCGATTGGAAGTTTCTTCTCCTGGGATTACAAGAAAGCTGTCAACCGTAAAGGAATTTAAACATTTTACGGGAAGAAAAGTAAAAATCCATACAAAACAAGAAATAATTCAGGGCATATTAAGGGAAACAAATGGAATCAAAATGAAGATAGATACAGGTAGCCTCGTACATGAGATTTTATTGAAAGATATTATCAAAGCTAATCTAGATTATTAGTTTTAGGGAGTATGCGTATGAGTTTAAACTTATCAAAAACGTTAGAGCAGATTGCTAAGGAAAAGGGTTTAAAACAAAATGACCTCATAAGTGTAATTGAGGCAGCAATTCTTAGCGCAGCAAAGAAAGTATACGGAGATTATCCGAATATTGAGGCGCAGTATAATGCAGATATTGATGAAGTAGAAGTATTTCAATTTAAGGTTGTTGCTGAAGATGTCTTTGATCCATCTATGGAAATTGCACTAGAAGATGCTAAAAATCTTGATCCCGGCTGCGAAGTTGGCGATGAAATCGGAGAAAAGCTTGACGCCAGCAAACTCGGTAGAATCGCAGCGCAGAATGCAAAACAAGTAATGACGCAAAAGGTTAAAGAAGTAGAAAGGGATGCAGTTTACAAAGAGTTTATCGAACGCAAAGGAGAAATAATATCAGGGTTTATTCAAAGGTTCGAAAGGAAGGATGCCATTATCAATTTAGGCAAGGCTGAAGCAATTCTCAGAGAAAAAGAGCATATCCCTGGTGAACTTTTCAGAAGAAGTGACAGGGTACAGGCTTATATACTGGATGTAACCAAATCGCTTAAAATGCCACAGATAGAGCTTTCACGTACACATCCGAAGTTTCTTGAAAAGCTTTTTGAAATGGAAGTTCCTGAGATCGCAGAAGGGATTGTGGAAATAGTTGCTGTTGCTAGGGATCCAGGGATAAGGGCAAAGATTGCCGTAAGAAGTCACGACCCAAATGTTGATCCTGTTGGAACATGTGTCGGGGTAAAGGGTGCGCGCGTTCAGAATGTTATTCATGAACTCCGGGGAGAAAGACAGGACATCGTTGTATGGTCAGAAGACCCTGTTAAATTTGTATGCAATGCCCTTGCTCCGGCTCGCGTCTCAAAGGTTATTGTGGACAAGACAAATAAGGCCATGGATGTTGTTGTTTCTGATGATCAGCTTAGCCTAGCAATAGGAAGACGTGGACAGAATGTAAGACTTGTTGCAAAACTTACTGGTTGGAAAATTGATGTTAGATCGGACGGGATGGAAGAAGTTATTTCATCAGAAGACAAATATGCTCTTACTAGGATTAAGGAAATAGATGATCTCATAGCAGAAGAATTGACATCAGCCGGATACAAAACCCTTCATGACATTGCGAAGACAACCATAGACGATTTAATTGAATTAGAGGGAATAGATGACCAAACTGCTGAACTCATCATTAAAAGGGCAAAAAAGATTATTAACAACTAAAAGGGGTAACCCTTTAAGACAATGCTGCATGTGTAAAAGAATACAGCCAAAGGACAAATTAATGAGGCTGGTTAGAACACAAAAAGAATATGCCGTATATGATCATTCTGCAAGAATGAAAGGTCGAGGCATTTACATTTGTCCAACTACGAAATGTCTTGATAAAACCATAAAGGGAAAAAACTCCCGCTTAGGTTTTTCAAAAGAAGAAAAAGATAGGTTTAAAGACGAAATTAAAGCCAAGATTATAGATGAAATAGTAAAGGAAATGAATTTATGCTGTAAAATGGGATATATGCAAAAAGTTGCAGAAGGCCCCATTGGTCCAATGGATTACTTAATTGCAGGTGATGATAACACAGCTGATTCACTGAATTTGTTTGAAAAAGCTAGAAGACTCGGCATAAAAATCTTTAATCTTCGAGACAATAGCAGAAATACGTTTATAGAAACAGCAATAGTAAAAGGTAATTGGCCGATGCAGAAAAAGATGTTGAGGAATCTGGAAAAATTCCAGAGCCTTTCCTTCAGAGGTGCTGTTGTATGATTAAAAAAATGAGGATTTTTGAATTAGCGCAGAAATTTTCCATTGACGAAAAAGATCTCATGAAAATATGTAAAGATCTTGCCATATCGGCAGAAAACAAAATGAGTCAGGTTGATCCTCATGACATAGATAGAATAAAAAAACGACTTGAAAAATCAACTGACAAACAACAGGATGAAATAAAGACAGAATCCTTTGATGAAGAACGAGTAAGTTCAAAAATTATACGCCGAAGGGCAAAAATTTCACCAACTGAGTCTGAAGATATAAGTTCCGAAACCGATCTAGAAGAGGCACAGATAAAAACCTCACCGGAAATCATTGAACAAAAACCCGTTGAAGTTGAAGTAAAACTGGAAATTACAACACGGGAACATAAAAAAGAAGAAATCAAACAACCCCAGGTTAAACCATCAGGACAGGAGAAAAAAATACCAGCGGAACTTGAAAAGAAAGCCATAAAAAAAGAAACAAAAACAGAGATCCAACCAGCAATTACTCAAAAAGAACAACAACCATTGGTTCAGGCAAAAGACACAAAACCAGAAAAAAAATCTGTTGGGCAGCAGGAAAAATCTCCTGTCAAAGAAGAAGCGAGAAAATTAATAGAAGAAGAAGAAAAGAAACGTGAAAAGAAAAAGCCCAAGAAAAAAGGAAAAGTCGTTGATGTCATTACTGACGACACAGACTTGGAAGTTGTTGATTTAAAAAATATAAGACCTGGTGTAAAAGCACCAAAAACCGAAGTTTTTACTCAAGTTGAAATTTATAATATAAAACCTTCTTTCTCGAAAAAACCGCACAAACACAAGGATAAAAAGGCACAGCTACCTTTCCCGACAAGAAAAAGAAAGATACGCATTGGCAAGGACATATCAGTGCTCGGGCTTGCAAGGGAAATGGGAGTAAAGGTTTCAGAAATTATTAGAGTACTCGGTACCCTGGGAATGATTGTTAGGGAGAGTGATTATATAACATCGGATGAAGCAGTTCTTGCAGCTGCTGAAATGGGCTTTGAAATAGAAGAGGCTAGGGACGATATACTAGAAGACTATTTGACTCCTCCGAAATATCCGGAAGAAGAACTCGTTAGAAGATCTCCTGTCGTTACTGTAATGGGGCATGTCGATCATGGCAAAACGTCACTTCTTGATGCAATACGGTCTGAAAATGTTACAGAAAATGAATTTGGTGGTATCACTCAGCATGTTGGTGCGTATCAGGCAAAGTGTAAGGATAAACTGATAACATTCATTGACACACCAGGCCATCAGGCGTTTACTGCCATGAGGGCACGAGGTGCACAGGTTACAGATTTTGTAGTGTTAGTTATTGCGGCAGATGACGGCGTGATGGAACAGACAAAAGAGGCTATTAGCCATGCACGAGCAGCAAAGATCCCGATTATAGTTGCGGTAAATAAAATCGATAAACCTAACGCGAACCCTCAGAGAGTAAAAGAGCAGTTAGCAGAACAAGGGCTTGTTCCGGAAGATTGGGGTGGAGATACGGTTTTTGTGGAAGTATCTGCTAAAAAGCATATCGGAATTGATGATCTTCTCGAAATGATACTCCTCCAAGCCGAAATGCTAGATCTCAAGGCCTATTCCAAAGTTGCCGCTAGAGGAACGGTTTTAGAATCCAAACTGGATAAAAGTAAAGGACCTATGTCAACTATTATCATACAGTCTGGAGAACTAAAACAGGGTGACACCTTTGTTGCCGGAATGACATGGGGAAAGGTCAGGGCCATGTATGATTTTAAGGGTGTGGCTTTAAACAGTGCATTACCTGGTACGCCAGTGGAAATAATAGGTCTCACAAGTCCTCCGTCAGCTGGGGATAATTTCTTTGTGGTACCTAATGATAAAAAAGCCAGAGAAATAATTGAATATCTGGATTTAAAGATTAAACAGAAGAATGTAGTTGAACTAAAAGCACAGGTAACACTTGAAGACCTCTACAGCCAAGTTATGGAGGGAAGATTAAAGGCCTTAAACCTTATCATCAAAGGAGATGTTCACGGTACAGTTGAGGCGATTACAGGGGCCATTAAAGGAATCGAGACAGGCGAAAGCATAAGAATTAACGTTGTACACTCAGGTGTCGGCAGCATAACCGAAAATGATATTATGCTGGCGACTACAAGCCAGGCCGTTATTATAGGATTTAATATTAAGCCGGAAACAAAGGTAAAAAATCTGGCAAAGAACTATGGAATAGATATTAAATTATATACGGTAATTTATGAACTCCTTGATGACATTAAACAGGCGCTTCAAGGTATGCTCGAGCCTGTTTATGAAGATGTGCTTCAGGGTAAAGCCGAGGTCCGGAACGTATTTAAAATATCCAGGATTGGAACAATAGCAGGATGCATGGTTATTGATGGCAAGATTATGCGAACAGCACAGGTTAAACTTTTGCGCGGGAAAGATATAATCTGGGAGGGCCGGTTTGCATCTCTGAAACGCTTTAAGGATGATGCAAAAGAAGTGGTGAGTGGTTATGAATGCGGTATTTCCCTTGAAGGATTTAATGATATTCAAGAAGGAGACATTGTGCAAGCCTTTACAAAGGAAAAGCAGGAGTCTTCCGTATTGTGATAATCGGTGCGCTCAAGATAAAATTACTTATTGAAGGTTCTAGGTCGCTAAAAGATAAGCGCAGGGTTCTCAAATCTATTAAAGACAAGGCAATTGGAATGAATGCATCAGTAGCTGAGGTTGAAGATAATGATCTATGGCAGGCTGCTACAATAGGAGTCGCTTTTATCAGCAATAGCGCAGCTCATGTTAATTCGATGATGGATAAATTTGTTCAGGGTATCCATAATAATATGGATGTGGAAATCATTGACAGCAGTATGGAGATTATTCACCTATGAAACAGGGAAGATTAAGACAGGCAAGGGTATCAGATCTATTAAAGGAGACTATCACGGAAATCCTTTTAAGGAAAGTGAAGGACCCTCGAGTACACGATCTTACTATTACAGGTGTTGAAGTGAGCGCCGATTTGAGAAAGGCCAACGTTTTTTTCTGTGTTCATGACAGTGCGCTGAAAGAAGAGGCATTGGCAGGCCTGGAGAGTGCTGCTGGTTTTTTGAGGCATGAAATGTTGGGAACTTTGGATTTAAGACGGATCCCTGAACTCGGGTTTATATATGACAGTTCGTTTGATTACGGAACTCACATAGATGAATTACTCAGTAAGATACATATAGATGAAGGATAAAATAATTGAATTAATTCAAGGGAAACGCACCTTTGAAATATTAACCCATGAACTTCCTGACGAAGATGCTATTGGATCGACATCTGCGCTTGCGCATGCCCTTTCTGGATTGGGCAAAAAAGCAGGTCGCATATACACCACATCTATTGCAGAACAATATATAATACCGCCAATTCACAAAGACTATTTCTGTGAATCTCCGGATGTTTCTTTTCTTTTGGATGTTTCAGATATGGAGATGCTTGGAAATATAAAACCAAAAGGGATAGTAGTTGTGATTGACCATCATAAATCAAATAACGGATATGGGGATATCAGTTGGGTCGATCCCAAGTATTCCTCCACCTGTGAGATGGTTTATGATTTGCTATGTGGATTTGCAAGAATAACTCCGGCTATAGCATCAAATCTTTATATGGGAATCTTTGGTGATACCGGAGGCTTTACGCATACGAACATCAAACCAAGAATTTTTAAAATAGTTCATGAACTGACAAAATCCGGAGCGGATGCCTATTCTATAGCCCTTAAACTCAAGAGAAGTAAAACTCTCTGGTATTATAAACTTTTATGTCATGCCATGGAAAGACTATCAATCAGAGGTCCTGTTTTTGGTACATATATTACTAAAGATGATTTAAATCGACTTGGTGCGTCTCCACAGGATGCGTCAGGTATTGTCGAGGAAATAGCTTCAATAGGCGGATCCGAGCTTTGCATTTTTTTAAGGGATGCAGAAGATGATATGGTGCGCTGTTCAATGAGGAGCAGATCCGGACCTGCAGCCTTGATGACGGCATTGGCCTTTGGAGGAGGAGGACATGAACGTGCAGCAGGTTTTTCTATTAAGGGAAAAGCCTCATTATTGTTGAACAGGGTAATGGAAGAAGGATCCAAATGGGTTTAAACGGGATAGTTCTTCTTGACAAACCTAAAGGCATTACATCAAGAAAAGCGGTTGATGTTGTGTTGAAAATATTAGGTGAAAAAAAAGGGGGTCATTTCGGTAGCCTTGATCCCTTTGCAACGGGTTTGTTGTGCATAGGTATTGGAAGCGGAACAAAGCTTTTGCCATTTATGGAGGATAATATTAAGGCCTATATTGCCACGGTAGGTTTGGAGATGTTTACAGATACAGATGATGTCACAGGCAATGCTGAAAAAATATTTGAGAACATAAATTTTGATAATATAAAACTTAAAGAATGGTTAAAGAACAATTCAGGAGAAATAACCCAAATACCGCCAGCTTACTGTGCACAGAAACTCAACGGGAAACCCCTTTACAGGCTTAAACGACAGAATAAAGACGTTAGTCCAAGGGCAAAAAATGTAACTATTCATAAAATAGAAATTCTTTCGATAGATAATTTATCATTAGAGATGAAGGTTGTTTGCTCCAGAGGAACTTATATACGGTCTCTGGCCAGGAATATGGGAGAATTTATTGGATGCGGAGGATATCTGAGGGAATTAAGAAGACTCAAAAGCGAGGGGTTTTCAATTGAAAATGCATTGACTATAGATGAGATTAAGAAAAGATCATCAGAAGGAAAGAACATCTTAATATCACTTCTAAATGCAATCAATCTTCCCATTGCAAAGGTCAATTCCGAAGGAAAAGATGCCATCACCAAAGGAAAGCCGGTGCTGATATCAACAATGGTCAATGATGTAATTGCCGAAGATGAATCTTTTGTGGCAATTCAGGACGAAGACGACAATCTGCTATGTGTTGCAAGGGTTAAACGTTCAGGTGGTATATTCGGATATATTGCAAGAGGATTCTTTTAATAATCAGCAAGAAGAAGGCATATTAACTATTTACAGCGTATTTAAGGCATGCTAAACGTTTCGCTCTAATAAAGGCGAAGAAAGAAAATCAGGAGGAAGAAAGTGGGATTAGAACTACAGGTAAAAAAGGAAGTCATCGAAAAATTCAGGATCCATGAGAATGATACCGGATCACCGGAAGTGCAGGTCGCACTTCTTACGAACAGGATAAATTCTCTCACAGATCATTTTAAGGCTCACAAAAAAGACCACCATTCAAGAAGAGGTCTCCTTATGCTGGTCGGTCAGCGCAAGCGTCTTTTGAATTATCTCAAGGAAAGGGACATCAAGAGATACAGATCTCTCGCTAAAGCCCTTAAGCTGCGCAAGTAGGCATTATGCAGGTTCAAACTAAAGGTTCTGAAAAACCCCTCATCTTCGATGTGGGTACGGTTGCCAGGCAGGCTGACGGCTCAGTCTTGGTTTATCAGGGGGAGAGCGTTGTCCTTGTTACTGCAACAGTTTCAAAAGACGTAAGAAAAGGTACGGATTTTCTGCCCCTTGTAGTTGATTATCAAGAAATGTCTTATGCTGCAGGAAGGATTCCAGGTGGTTTTATTAAAAGGGAAGGAAGACCAACAGACCAGGAAATACTAACTGCAAGATTCATTGACAGGCCGATAAGGCCACTATTTCCTGATGGCTTTTACAATGAATTGCAAATCGTTGCTTCCGTTCTGTCTGCCGATCCTCAGGTTAACCCTGATGTAATGGCAATAAATGGAGCTTCTGCGGCACTGCACGTATCAAGCATCCCGTTCGAAGGCCCTATAGGCGGTGTCAGAATTGGGCATGTTGGCGAAGAGTTTATAATTGATCCTACATACAGCCAGATCGAACAGGGAGATATGGAGCTTGTCGTTGTTGGGACGAAAGACGCCATAGTCATGGTCGAAGGAGAAGCAAAGGAGCTTCCCGAAAAGATTATCCTTGATGCGATCATGTTTGCCCATTCCAGAATTCGAGAAATTATCTATGCTCAGGAAGAGCTCCGAAAATTATCAGGCAAGCCGAAGATCAAGACCGTACCGCCTGCCAGCGATGATAATTTGTACAAAGAGATCAGGAACCTTGTTGCTGATAGTTTGGATAAGGTCTTTACGCCTGGGTCAACTAAGCAGAGCAGAAGAGATGGGGCCTCAGCCGTCTGGCAGAAGATTCTTGATGGGTATGCAGACCAGGATGAAGACCGGATTTCTATGGTAAAAGTCTGCATGGAAAAGCTGGAACGGGAAGTTGTAAGGACCTTAATGCATGAGAAAAGAATCCGTGTTGACGGAAGGGATTTTGACCAGATAAGAAATATAGAATGCAGAACGGGGATTTTACCAAGGACCCACGGGTCGGCACTTTTTACAAGAGGAGAAACCCAGGCCTTGGCAATAACGACCTTAGGAACACCCCGAGATGAGCAGAAGTTGGAAAACCTTCTCGGCGAGACATCTAAGACTTTCATGGTGCATTATTCTTTCCCGCCGTTTTCAGTCGGTGAGGTAAAACCGTTAAGAGGACCCAGCAGGCGCGAGATCGGACATGGCAACCTGGCGGAAAGGGCTCTCAGGCAGGTTCTTCCAGAAATCGAGAAATTCCCTTATACAATAAGGCTCGTATCTGAAATACTTGAATCCAATGGCAGTTCTTCTATGGCTTCGGTCTGCAGCGGATCAATGTCCCTTATGTCTGCTGGGGTTCCACTTGGAAAACCTGTGGCCGGAATAGCGATGGGGCTTATCCATGAGGCCGGAGAATATATGGTATTGACCGATATTCTTGGAGACGAAGATCATTTAGGGGATATGGATTTCAAAGTCGCAGGAACAACAGATGGTGTCACTGCACTTCAAATGGATATCAAGATTGAAGGAATACCCGAAAAGGTCCTGTCTGATGCCTTGGAAAAGGCCAGAGTAGGCCGACTCAAAATCCTGGATATAATGTCAAAGACCATTGATAGACCTTCCGATATGATATCAAAATATGCCCCCAGGATATTTACCATTCAGATTAATCCTGAGAAAATAAGAGACGTAATAGGCCCTGGGGGAAAGGTAATAAAAGATATCACAGCCCGCACCGGAACAAAGATCGAGATAGATGATTCAGGCAAGGTGAATGTTTTTTCACCGGATGAGGAACATGCCCGTCTGGCTGTTGACATTATAAACAACCTGACAGAAGAGCTTGAAATCGATAAGGTGTATGTTGGCAAAGTAGTCAAGATAATGGATTTCGGAGCCTTTGTGGATTTCCCGTCAGGAGATTCAGGGCTTGTTCACATATCACAGCTTGCTAATGAAAAAGTACAGAATGTACGTGACGTGGTTAACGAGGGTGACGAAATTGTAGTTAAAGTAATCGGAATCGACAAAAATGGAAAAATACGATTGAGCCGGAAGGAAGCCCTTAAACAGGCTGCAGGTCAATGAAGCATGCCTCATAAGACACGCCTGTCCAATGGTGTGAGAATCCTGACCGAACCCATTACACAGGTTCGGTCGGTTTCCATTGGCGTCTGGGTAAAAACCGGAAGCCGCCATGACCCGGTGAAAAAACCGGGGATTGCTCACTTTATTGAGCATATGCTCTTTAAAGGAACAGGAACAAGAAGTGCATTACAGATAGCAAAAGAGATTGACGCTTTAGGCGGAATACTGAACGCCTCAACCGGAAAGGAATACACGGTTTATTATATCAAGGTTCTTGATGAACATCTTCAAAAGGCATCAGAGGTTTTATTTGATATTTTTCTGAATTCCGAACTGGATACCCAAGAAATTGATAAAGAGAAAAAAGTGGTGCTCCAAGAGATTCATATGGTTGAAGATTCTCCAGAAGATCTAGTATCCGACATGTTTGCCAGTGCGGTATTTGAAGGTACACCCCTTGGGAATCCTATTCTTGGTACTGCAGATTCGATAAATTCCATTTTTAGAAATGACATGCTCGATCACATGAATGCCTGTTATGATGCAGATTCAATTATTGTTGCAGGGGCAGGAAACCTCGAACATGAAAGACTGCTTGATATAACGGGAAGCAAATTTGAATCCGTCAAGAATGTTATGAAAAGCGTTGCTGATGGCATCAAGCCCAGAGGGCTAAATCATAAAGTGTACGAAAGGGATCTGGAGCAGATACATTTTACTCTGGGCGTCAAGGGCCCTTCTCTTAAAGAAGGCCGACGCTGGGTCTATTCCGTCCTGAATTCCATGTTGGGCGGGAGCATGAGCTCCATGCTGTTCCAGGAAATCAGGGAAAAGCTTGGACTTGTATATTCCATCTGCTCATACTTGAATATATATGAGGATTGCGGTGTGTTTGCAGTCAATGCGGCAACAACTCCGGATAACATGGAAAAAACACTGGAAGTGCTTTCTGAGCAGATGCGCAAACTCAAAAGGGGAGACTTCGGCGGAATTAAGCTAGAAGAAGTAAAAGCTCAAATGAGAGGACACATTCTTCTTTCACAGGAAATTACAGAGCACAGGATGTCCTCTATTGCAAAGAACGAAATGTTCTATCAAAGAGAAATCCCGGTAGAAGAAATAATTGAAAATATAAATTCAGTGAACGAACAAGAATTGATTGAACTGGCCAGGGATATATTTACGGCAGAGAACATCACACTCGTAACACTCGGGCGTAACGCCGAAGAACAGCAGAAGCTGCCCTCAATAATTGAGCTATAGAGCCCTTCTGTAACGAATAGCACTCGCTATTGTCACCTGATCCATGTACCGTAGCTCCCCTCCCATCGGGATTCCTGATGCAAGCCGGGTAACATTTATATCACGGCCGGAAGACGTTATCTGTTTGCAGATATAATGAGCGGTTACATCACCCTCAACAGAAGGACTGAGAGCGGTCACCACCTCTTTTATATCAGGTGTTAATCTTACAATAAGCTCTTTGATACGCACATCTTCCGGTCCAACCCCGTTCATTGGAGAAATAAGTCCATGCAGGACATGGTATGTTCCACGGAACTCTCCTGATGTTTCAAGCGAAAGTATATCCCCTGGCTCTTCAACTACACAGATAACAGAAGCGTCTCGCGAAGGATTGGCACAAAATGGGCACCTTTCATTATCAGTCAGGTTAAAACATACGGAACACAGCTGAATCTGGCGAATATCTTCAAGTGCTGCGGAAAGGCTTTCTCTAAGCCTCTTCTTATCGCCCAGTATATAAAGGGCTAACCGGGTAGCTGATTTTTCTCCAATTCCAGGCAGCCTCTTCAATTCCCTTATAAGATTTCGAAGCGGTTTAGGGTAAGGGTCCATATTTCAGCTCAAGTCAATGGGAAGAGGGATTCCACCGGTCAACTTTTTCATTTCTTCGGAAGAGAGCTCTTTTGATTTTTTAATTCCCTGATTGACGGCTGCAATAATAAGGGCTTCAAGCATGGGGATATCCCTCGGATCAACACAGATCGGGTCCAATTTTATATCCTTTATTTCCTGTCTTCCGGTTACAGTTACCGTCACCATTCCGCCACCGCTTTCTGAAGCGACTGTAAGCCGTGAGAGTTTGTCCTGAACGTCTTTTACCTGTGATTGGATGTTCTGCACCTGTTTCATGATTTCTGTCAAATTAATTTCCATAAGGATTTTTATATGACGGGATTTCTTTAAGAGTCAATCTGTTAAATGACAAAAAAAACTTTGCCATATTTTCTAGAATAAAAGAAAAGGCCACTTTTATCGTGGCCTTTTCGGGTTATGATTATGTTCTGGTATAATTATTCCAACGGATTAAGAGCGGTTTGCCAGTCAGGGACTACCCATGAATCGGCACCGCTTGTAAATGCTACAGAACCATCATCAAAAACTGCGGAAGCAGTCCCTTCTGAGGTTGCGAATGAAAGGTTTCCTGACAGCCAGTTACTTGACCAAGCATTGTTTTCAAAAACATGTGTTATAATTGTGCCAGATGTATCCGGGTTGATTTTGTCAATCGAAGAAGAAACTGAAATGTTACCCTCCAGGCCTGGAACGCTTACCCAGCCGTTTGCACTCATTATGACATATGTGACAGTTGTATTGTTTCTTATATAATTATACTGCTCCTGTTTATACCTGAAACCATCGGCAAAGGTAAACTCCTTGTCGTTGGTCGTGAATGAGCCCCCCACTTTATAATCCCTGAAGTCGGCATAAGTCTTGTCGCCTGAGATCGTATTAAAAGAGACAATAAGGGCCAGGTTTGTAGGTGTTCCAGAACCGCCCATCGGATCATCCGAACCATAGTTAATGTCATAGGCCAGCTCCCAATTATTATAAGAAGTTGTTACACCGCCTTCAATTGTTTCGAGGCCATTCCCGGCAGTTACTCTGACTGATCTGATAATTAAGGTCAGGCTATCATTCGTGTATTTAAAATCACCAGTAAAGGTTGCTGTAAAATCAGAAACTTGACCAGTGCCATAAATCATTCCCGCACCTGATCCATAGGAATAACCGTTACTATTGAATGCTACCGACAGAGTGGCGTTAAATGGATAGTATCCACTATTTAATGGTTCTCTGTTAATTGTAATAGAAGATGTATAACCTGATGTAGTTGAGGTAAAGGTGACGCTGGGGAAGAGTAATAAACTCAGTAGTTTAGTTGCAAAATTTGGATCACCGGAAATTGTGGTCGTAATCAGCTCAATTCCTATCGAGTTTAGGTTATCCACCATCAGCTTGTACATTAGCGCATCGTCATTCGTATCCTCCCTGTCATTATAACCGATCCCTCCATAAACCGCATAGAGTGCATTCTCAATCTGTTCTCTTGTAAGGGATTGCGCAACTTTTATAAAAACCGCTTTCAATGAATAATTCTGATTCATGGATATATCAATATTTGAGTCTGTAGACTCAATAGTCCCTTCCCAGTGGTCAAAAGACCATTCGGAAGAAGATGCTGCAGCTTCAAGCGAAACCGTTGTTCCTTCATCGTACACTAAACCCTGGGAATATGGGGATACCGATACACTTCCTTCGCCTTCGTGGGTAACAGTAAGTGAATACTGTTTCTTAACTTCACCACCGCCGGGGGGGGTGTCACTCCCTCCACCACCGCCTCCTCCGCCACCGCCACAGGCGTAAAGGAATAGCATGAAAATTATTAAAATAATGTGAATCAGTTTCACTGGTTTCATTTTAAACTCCTTCTGGACTTTCTATACAGTCTCTTAGCAATAAAGTGTTTTATTCATAAAATAAATAAGCAATGTACATGCCTGTTATAACCATTTGAAATTATTAATTCCAGCTTCAATAATAAGAAATTTATTGCCTCTTTTCCAGATAATTCATTTCTAATTTGAATTTTTATGAGATAAAATTTCCACAATAGTATTCTGATGGCTCAGATCGACACTTTGTTCAATAACCGACCCCCTGATACCGTTGATAAAAGCCCTCGAGATTTCAGGAATTCATATACTTGAACTTGCCCAGCTTATGATAGATGTAATCGGAACCTCTTCCGTTGTCGCTGCAAAACTGGTAAGAGAATGCCTGATAGCAATTGGAAGAAAGGCTAAGGAGGAAAATCATGCCAGTCGACAAAGAACTGCTAGACATACTTGCATGTCCGAAGTGCAAAGGTAAGCTGGTCCTTGAAAACGATCAATCAGGATTGATATGCAATGCCTGTATGCTGAAATACAAGATAGAAGATGAAATTCCGGTCATGCTTATAGACGAGGCCATAGACCTTACACTCAGGAGACCTGCAAATGGAGGCTGAAAAAAAGGCTGCGGCCTTTTTATCAGACAACTCAAGGCCGGAAACAGCCATGATTCTCGGAACCGGACTTGGAGTAATGGAAGAGGCCATAACAATTGACAAAAGCCTTGATTATAAAAATATTCCCGGGTTCCCCAAATCCACATCTCCTTATCATTCCGGCAGGCTGATATTCGGAAGGCTTGGCTATGTGCCGGTAGTTGCAATGAGCGGGAGGTTCCATCTCTTTGAAGGGTATACGCCGCTTGAAGTGACTTTCCCTATACGTGTTTTCAAGCTCATGGGCATAAAAAGGATTTTTGTTTCCAATGCTGCGGGCGGCCTTAGGCCGGATCTTTCTCCGGGTTCGGTTATGATGATAAAGGATCATATAAATTTCACTGGCAGGAATCCTCTTGTCGGACCCAATAATGACGAAATTGGCCCGAGGTTTCCCGAGATGAACAGACCCTATGCTCCCCAGCTTATGAATGAAGCGCGAATTTCCGCAAAAAAACTCGGAATAAAATTGCACGAGGGAATCTATCTCCAGCTCCTCGGCCCTTCAATGGAAACTGCCGCTGAAACACGTATGATTCAAAAACTGGGTGCAGACGCAGTCGGTATGTCAACTGTCATGGAAGTTATTGAAGCTGTCCATTGCGGACTGGATGTACTGGGGATATCTGCAATAACGAATGTCAATGATCCTGAAGACTATAAAGGCGCATCTCTGGAATATATAGTCTCAATGGCAAAGAAGGCAGGTCCTCAAATAGCATCTATATTCAGGGACGTGCTCGGTCAGATCATGCAGGAACAGCAATAAAACATATTCCATAAATATCGAGTCGGAGGAAAATCCCTAAGGAGAAGCTCTTGGCTAAAAATCTATTGCAGCGGGACGAAAAAACCATGAAACCTATTAGAGAACTTCCGGAAAAAGATCGCAAATCGATAAAGGGTGTCATGTTCGATATCGATGACACATTTACGCTTGACGGACAGATTCCCAAAGAGGCTTTTACCGCGTTGTGGAGGCTTCACGACAAAGGGTTCATACTGGTTCCGATAACAGGAAGACCTGCCGGTTGGTGCGACCATATTGCAAGAATGTGGCCGGTTGATGGGATAATAGGGGAAAACGGCGCCTTTTATTATTACTATTCGAACACAGAGCATAAACTCATCAGGCGTTATATTTTCAATCCTGCTGTGGCTTATGAAAAAAGGATGCAGATGGAAAACATCCGCCTTGAAGTCCTGAAAAAAGTTCCGCGTGCAGCCGTTGCCGCCGACCAGCCTTTCAGACTATTTGATCTGGCCATAGATTTTGCAGAGGACATGCCGCGTCTGTCTGATAAGGAAATCAGGGATATTTGTTCAGTTTTTAATGAAAATGGAGCAGTCTGCAAGGTCAGTTCCATTCATGTCAATGGATGGTTCGGAGAATACAACAAGCTTACATCCACGAAGCTTTTTATTGAGGAAAGGTTAGGCCTTTCCTGGGAGGAGGCTCGTAATACCTTTGTTTTCGCGGGGGATTCTCCCAACGATGAACCGATGTTCGATGCCTTTCCTCTTTCCGTAGGAGTGGCCAATATCGAAAGATTTTTACCTGTTCTTAAGCATATGCCTTCATACGTGACGTCAGGAGAGGGCGGGTTGGGTTTTGCTGAACTGGCCGATACTCTGATGAACAATAATCGATGAAAGCCGGCAGGTTGTTTGATCCGGTCTTATGAACGGAGGGTGATAAATGAGTGAGAAATCAAAAGTGTCTATTGTGAAAAAGGAAATGCCGGTTGATGCCGACGGCATAGACGCCATGGTGCGCAAGGCCATTGACCTCATCGGAGGGCTTTCAGGAAAGATCAAGAAAGGCGGCCATGTTGTGATCAAGCCGAACCTCTTTGCGCCCTATCCGCCCCCCATATCTGTTGACCGCCGGGTTATCGCCTCAGCCGTATCGATTGCCCGCGAGGCCGGAGCCGGCAGGGTGACAGTGATCGAAGGCGTGAGCATGGGCACGCTGATGAAGCGCGTCAATCCGGCTCATTCAGGCATTTGTATGAGACGCGGGTACAGAACACTCGAAGTGATGCAGATGCTCGGCGTGAAGAAGGCGGTTGAGGATGCAGGAGGCGAGGTCCTGGGTGTAGAGGAAGCGGAGAAAGTACCGGTTGAAATTAAAGGAGGCAGGGCTCTTCACCACGCGCTGTTTCCCAAGGTTGTGCTGGAGGCCGACTATTTCATCAATATGCCTGCGCTCAAAACGCACACTATGACCATGGTGACGCTTTCACTTAAAAACCTCCAGGGGCTCCTGGATGAAAAGAGCCGGTATTATTCTCATCGCGACGACCTGGACCAGCACATGGTCGATATCAACAAGATCCGCCTGCCCGACCTGGTAATACTGGACGGCCTGATCGCAATGGAGGGAATGGGAGCCGGCGAAGGCGGAACCCCGATCGATATGGGCATCATCATGGCCGGGCATGATCCAGTCGCAGTGGATTCGGTCGCCTCGATGTGCATGGGGATAGAGAATCCGTTTGTAGTAGGCACCACTCGTATCGCTCAACATGACGGTTTGGGATGTGCGAATCCTTTCCTAATAGAAGTTTTGGGAGAAAGAGTGGAGAGCGTAAAGAAAAAGTTCGTTCTCCCCATAAATTTTACACAGCCGCTGGAAAGCCTTGTTACCGGACTTTACCCAAACATCGACCTTTATATAGGAGGTGCGTGTTCCTCATGCTGGCTCATGACTATGATGGTGGAAAGCCTGCTCTCCCGCGTGCCTGAAAAATTCTCCATAATAGTAGGTGTTGATCCCAAGGTCCCGCGCGAACTTGCCACCGACCTCGAGCACACATATTTCCTGGGCGAATGCGCACTGGCCACTGCAGGAGACCTGCGGGACATGCGCAACGAGATGCAGCTTAAAGGTATCGACAGATTTCTGGGCGGCTGCCCTCCATACGAACAGGCGCTTGTAAAGCTCGAAGACATGCTGATAAGCTCCGGCCACATGAGCGAAAAAGAGATGATAGAAAAAGCCCGGGAGCAGAGAAAGAAGTTTTTTGACTATTACATCGCCCGTGATGCGAAATGGAAACCAGAGATGTAAGCTAATTAATGTAAAGTTATAACGAATAAAAGAGAGGAGGGTTATATGGCCGGTAAGGAATATGTTATTGCCGTAGATTCGGGTACGCAGAGCGTTCGAGCGATAATTTTCGATCATACCGGTAAAGAAGTTGCCTTGGCGCAGACTCAGCACGAACCCTATTTTTCTCTCAATCCGGGATGGGCCGAACAGCGCACCGAAGACTACTGGTCATGCCTGTGCAAGGTGACAAGGGCTGTCATGGAGAACTCAAAGATAGATCCCAAAGCGATTGCAGGCCTGGGGATAACCACGCAAAGGACGACATGCGTCCCTGTCGACAAGGAAGGCAACGCCCTTCGCCCCGCAATAATATGGCTCGACCAGCGCGTGGTTGAGAATCAGCCCCAGCTCTCAATGACGGCCAGAACCTTATTCGGCATAGCCGGGCTTTCCGAGCTCATTAAATACGTGCGCAAGAATTCCAAATTCCTGTGGATAAAACTCAACGAACCGGAGATTTACAAAAAGACCTATAAGTTCTTGGCCATATCAGGATGGCTGGTGAAAAAGCTCACCGGCGAGTTCAAGGATTCGGTGGGCATGATAACCGGCCTGTGGCCTTTGGATTACAAGAAGCTTTCATGGCATACCATGGGGGTAATCTACGAGGCTTTCGGCCTCGAGAAAGAGCATATGGTGGATGTATTCCCGCCGGATACAATCCTGGGCCATATCACGGCCGCCGCTTCAAGGGAGACAGGCCTTCCGGAGGGACTTCCCGTCATCGTGGGTGCGGGAGACAAACAGTCCGAAGCCCTTGGTGCGGGCAGCATAACTCCCGACATAGGGGTTATCAGCTACGGCACTGCCACCTGCATGGAGGTAATGGTAGGGAAATATTCCCAGGACAAGATAATGGATTATTTTACCTGGCCCGCCGCCGTCCCCAATATGTGGGATTTGGAAATGTTCATATACCGCGGTTTCTGGATGGTCACTTGGTTCAAGCAGGAGTTCGCCTATAGAGAATCTCTTGAAGCGAACAAACGGGGCGTGGCCCCCGAAGTGGTCCTGGACGAGGCGATAAGCGCCATCCCGGCGGGCTCCATGGGACTCATGCTGCAGCCCCACTGGACGCCCATGACCAGCTCGAAATACGGAAAGGGTTCCATCATAGGCTTCGGCGATGTACATACGCGCGCTCATATATACCGTGCCATACTAGAGGGTATAGGCTATGAACTCAAGAGGCTGTACGACATACTGAACAAAAAGACCGGGATTACGCTCAATGAGATACGCGTTGGCGGCGGAGGATCGCGCAGTGACACGGCCGTTCAGATCGCGGCGGACATCTTCAATCTGCCGGTCTCGCGTATGGCCACCTCCGAGATATGTACGCTGGGAGCGGCAATAGACGCCGCTGTAGGATGCGGAATGTTCTCTTCTTTCGGGGATGCCGTGGCATCCATGGTGAAAAAGGGCCGCTCTTTCGAGCCCATAGCGGCAAACAACCGTGTATATGAGGATCTCTACCGGGAAGTATACAGCAAGACGTATCCTTTGCTCGAGCCTCTTTACCATAAAATAGCAGTAATCACAGGCTATCCGCCTGTGGATTGAAAACAGACCATAAGGTGCATTGACTGCGATTAGATCTTACAAATATGAAACTCGAAGAAAAGATATTTTCAACAGGGAGTTATTGAAAATATCCAGAACTATTAATTTATCTTGCAGATAAAATCATGACACTCCCGGAACAGGGAAATTCATGCAAAATTCCTCAACTTCTTTCTTTGCGTTTATGATCAAGCTTTCATCCTGAAAATTCCCAAGAACATGGCTGATCCAGTCTGCAATTCTAATCATTTCGGGTTCTTTCATCCCGCGTGTAGTGGCAGCAGGTGTGCCCAAGCGGATACCGCTGGGCCTCAAGGGCGGATTTTGGTCGTCAGGGATTACCTGTTTGTTGGTGGTTATTGAAACCCTGTCGAGTATCCGCTCGGCATCCTTGCCGTCGATCCCGAAACTTTTTACCGTATCTATGACCATCATATGATTGTCAGTGCCGTTCGTGACGAGCTTGACGCAGTTCTTCATCAAGGCCGATGCAAGAGTTCTGGAATTAACCAAAATCTGGGAAGCGTATTCATGGAACTCCGGCTTCAGTGCTTTACCGAGCGTCACCGCTATCCCTGCTATCGTGTGCATATGCGGCCCGCCCTGCAGGCCCGGAAATACGGATTTGTCGATTGCATTGGCGTATCCGGAGTTGCACATGATCAGCGCGCCTCTTGGTCCGCGGAGGCTTTTGTGAGTAGTCATTGTGACTATGTCGAAACCCGCATCGAACGGGTTCTTCATTACCCCACCCGCTACCAGCCCTCCTATGTGAGAGATGTCGGCCATGGTGATGGCCCCTATTTCATCCGCCACCTTTTTGAAATCCTCATAGTTGTAATCCCTGGGATAGGAGGTATACCCGCAGAGTACGATTTTTGGTTTTGTCTCACGGGCCGTCTTTCTCAGGGCATCGAAATCAATCATTCCTGAATTCTCAGGATCGGTCTTGTATCTGACAAAATTGAACAGCTTCCCCATGTGAGACACCGGAGCTCCATGCGTCAGGTGTCCGCCGTGCGAAAGATCCATTCCGAGAATTGTATCTCCGGGCTTCAGGAATGCCAGATATACGGCCTGATTCATGGGAGAGCCCGAAAGCGCCTGAACGTTGGCATGTTCGCATCTGAAAAGCTTCTTCGCCCTTTCAATTGCCAGCGTTTCGATCTTATCGGTGTATTCCTGTCCGCCATAATAACGCTTTCCCGGATAACCTTCTGAATACTTGTTAGTAAAGATAGACCCGTTTGAGGCAAGAACTTCGGGATAAGTGTAGTTTTCAGACGGGATCAATTCAATCCCTCTGCGTTCTCTTAACTCTTCATCGGTAATCGCCTGAAACACCTCCGGATCATTTTGTCTCAGCCGGTCCCAGTTTCTGTTTGCCGGGTACTCCTGTGAACCATCCTTTTTTTCGAAGACAGGATTTTTGATTGATGAAATCTGATTGTTAATAACCATTGGTTTCCTCCCTTTTGGTTTAATTTCTTCTGCCCAGGCGTACGGCAGAAGAGGGAAGCTTCCCGATGGTTATTTCCATCTAGAACGCCAGTTGCTGACTGATCTGCATCTTAAATAAAGGAAAAAGTTTTTGCAAGGTCTTTAGCATCAAGAATGAAAAACTGAAATATTTTAAGAAAATCGATGGCCATCTCGTGTTAAATGTATCGCCGGAAGAGTTTAATTCTCCATGAAATATAACTGATTCATGTATATAAAGCCTGATGCACAAAAAAGGCAGGCGGAACAGCTGTGCCGGACCCGCCTGCCTTTTACCTGGTTTTCATCTATTTCACAAAAACAAGGTCCAGTACCTCATCCATATTGCTGACCGGGTGGAAGTTGATTTTCTTGCGGACCTCGGTCGGAATATCTTCAAGGTCTTTTTCATTATCCTTAGGAATGATAATGTCGAATATCTTGTTGCGGTGAGCAGCCAGTGATTTTTCCTTCAAACCGCCTATTGGGAGAACCTTTCCCCTGAGGGTGATCTCTCCGGTCATTGCTATGTCTTTCCTGACCGCACGGTTTGTGAGCGCGGAGATTGTGGCAACCGCCATTGTTATTCCGGCTGAAGGTCCGTCTTTTGGAATTCCACCGGCAGGCACATGTATATGGACATCCTTTTCCCTGTTGAAGCTCGGTGAGATCCCAAGCTGATCTGCACGTGAACGGATATATGATATACCCGCCTGAGCGGATTCCTTCATAACATCGCCGAGATGTCCGGTAAGGACAAGCCCGCCGCCCTTGCCATCCTGGCTCTGCACTACGGAAACCTCTATGTAAAGGATTTCGCCGCCAAATTGTGTCCAGGCTAGTCCTGTGGAAACGCCCACTTCATGTTCCGTGCGTTCCTGCTCGGGAAGGAATTTCTGAACGCCCAGATAATTGTGTATGTTTTTAGTGGTTACCCTGTAAATCTTTTTCCTCTTGTTTTCTTTTTCCGCGATGTCACGGGCAATCTTCCTGCAGATTGAACCGATTTCACGTTCAAGGTTTCTGACGCCGGCCTCTTTTGTGTAATGGTTGATCACATCGAGTATCGCATCATCGGAAAAATCGATATCGGTTTCGGCCATGCCGTTTTCCTTGATCTGTCTCGGGACAAGATAGCGTTTGGCAATCTGAAGTTTTTCATGATCGGTATATCCGGGCAGCTCTATCACTTCCATACGGTCACGAAGAGGCCCCGGAATAGGGTCTATAAGATTTGCCGTGGTAATGAACATTACTTTTGAAAGGTCAAAAGGTACATTCAAATAATGGTCCTGGAAGCTGAAATTCTGCTCAGGATCAAGTACTTCCAGCAGAGCCGAAGACGGATCGCCCCTGTAATCCTGGCCGATTTTGTCGACCTCGTCGATCATGAAAACCGGGTTGTTTGATCCGGTATGTTTGATTCCCTGAATGATTCGGCCCGGCAGTGCGCCGATGTAAGTCCGCCTGTGCCCCCTTATTTCCGCCTCGTCCCTCACGCCTCCGATTGAAAGCCGGTAGAAGTTTCTACCTATAGCCCTTGCAATCGAGCGGCCGAGAGAGGTTTTGCCGACACCCGGGGGACCAACGAAACAAAGGATAGCTCCTTTCTTTTCAGGGTTTAGTTTTCTGACCGCAAGATACTCGAGGATTCTCAGCTTCACCTTGTCGAGGCCGTAGTGGTCCTCTTCCAACACCTTGTCCGCTTCCTTTATATTGAGTTTGTCCTCGGTGGCAATTGACCAGGGGAGTTCCACCATCCAGTCAAGATATGTCCTGATAATATTTGCCTCGGCGGAATCATGGTGCATCATCTTCAGCCTGTCGAGCTGCTTGATGGCTTCCTTACCCACTTCCTCGGGCATCTTGGCCTTGTCTATCTTCAGCTTGTACTCGTCCACCTCTTTGCCCTTGTCATCCACCTCGCCCAGTTCGTTCTGTATCTGGCGCATTTGTTCTCGGAGGAAATATTCCCTCTGCGTCTTGTTCATTTCATCCTTTGCCTGATTCTGTATCCTGGCTTGGACCTCCGTGAGTTCCATCTCCTTGGCGAGAAGAGAGTTTACATGTTTAAGTCTTTCAATCGAATCGACAATTTCCAGAACATTCTGGGACTCGTCCACCTTGAGCCTGAGATTTGATGCTACCAGGTCGGCAAGCCTGCCGGGATCATCAATTGCCTCAAGTATTGAAAGGGCATCAGGTGAAACAATGCCTCTAAGCTGCAGAATGCGTTCGGATTGTTCTTTTACGGAGCGCATAAGCGCTTCAATTTCAACTGTGAATTCCTTGATCTCAGGTTCTTCAAGCCTTTCAATATCAACTGTATAGAAGCCCCTTTCGTCCTTTATAAAATTCTTAATCCGTGCCTTAGCTACCCCCTGTACAAGTATCTTCACCCTGCCGTCAGGAAGCTTGAGCATTCTGATGACCATGGCAATCGTTCCCATGGTATAGATCTGTTCTGGTTCCGGTTCTTCCACGGAAGAATCCTTTTGCGCCACCAGGAAAATAAACCTGTCCTTGTTAAGGGCTTCATCGACAGCCTTTATAGAAAGCCCGCGGCCGACAAAAAGCGGGAGTATCATATATGGGTAGATGACCACATCCCTGACCGGCAGCAGCGGCACATTTCCAGGGATTTCTATTACCTGTTTTTCATTTTCCATTCGTCTCTCCTGAAAAAATTCTATTTTACCTCTATACGTTTAACCATCTCTACCTTATGTTCCGACCGGGCGATCCTTACGGTCAGAACACCATCCTTAAATTTAGCGTCAATATTTTCAATGTCAAACCTTTCCGGAATTTCCAGCTCCCGGCTGAAGCCGCCGAAACTTCTTTCCATCCTTATATATCTCACACCGCCGCTCGAAAGAGGGTCTTTCTTCATGCCGCTTATCCTTAACGTATTCCCTATTATTTCGACATTTACATCTTCCTGTATCACTCCGGGAATTTCCATCTCTATAAGTAAATCATCCGAACATTCGTAAACATCGATTGATGGATAACATATTCCCAGCCGCTCTTCTCCCATTTCCGGTCCGAGCAAAAAACCCATTATCTCCTGGAATTTCAAGTTTATCATATTTATCTCCGCATAATTATTATATGGTTCTTAATAGGGATACATCGGGATATGTCAAGCTTGCCTTAAATTTATTATCAGGGGCGGTTTCCTCCCCAGGGATTTTTTTCAGGATTGTCATGACATTCCTTGCAGAACGCCTTTGGGTCGATGTGGCCGCATCCGTAGCTCCACAGGTCGAATATTCGGCATTTCTCACACAAGGCCTTCGAACAACCGTCACATAAAACAAGGGCTTTATGAAGCCCGCACTTTTCGCAAATCCGGCCATTTTCTGTAATCATCATCTTTATACTCTTTAAACAATATTAACAGAAAACAGGTCGACTAGGGAGGCTGAAAAAGCATAATATAGAGATATAATTTACAATTCTATATTGTTGACACGCACAAGCCCATTTGTTAAAAGTGCCACGGTTTTCTATAATTTCATAGGGGGGTGCCATATGAAAATCCTGGTAAGTGATAAACTTTCCACGCGAGGAGAAGAAATTCTTAAACAGAGCGGGCTTAAGGTTGATGTAAAGACCGGCCTTAAACCGGATGAACTCAAAGAAATTATCGGTGACTATGACGGACTTGTTGTCCGGTCAGCAACTAAGGCGACAGCGGATATAATTGCAACCGGCAAAAAACTCAAGGTAATCGGCCGCGCAGGGGCAGGTGTTGACAACATTGATACAGAGGCTGCAAGCAAACAGGGTATTGTTGTCATGAACACTCCGGGCGGTAATACTGTGACGACAGGTGAGCATGCGATTGCCATGCTCATGTCTCTTACCAGATTTATACCCCAGGCAACTGCATCTATGAAAGCGCAAAAATGGGACAAAAAGAGTTTTGAAGGCCGCGAGGTTTTTAACAAAACCCTGGGGATAATCGGAATAGGCAGGGTTGGAACAATTGTTGCGACAAGGGCTCAGGGGCTGAAAATGAATGTCATCGCCTACGACCCGTTCATATCGAAGGAAGCGGCAGACAACCTTGGAATTGAGCTTGTTTCTCTTGATACATTATATTCAAAAAGTGATTATATTTCGGTTCATACTCCGAAATCAAAGGAAACGACTGGACTTGTAGGAAAAGAAGCCTTTGCCAAAATGAAAAAGGGCGTCATGCTTATTAATTGTGCAAGAGGTGGTATTGTTGATGAAAAGGCGCTTATTGAAGCGCTCGATTCAGGAAGGATAGCAGGAGCAGCTGTTGATGTATTCGAAAAAGAGCCGCCTGAAGACTGGTCCCTTGCTCTTCACCCGAAGGTAATATGCACGCCGCATTTAGGTGCCTCCACGGAAGAGGCGCAAGAAAACGTTGCTATTGCCATTGCCGAGCAGATTTCCGATTATCTAAACAACGGTGTAATCAGGAATGCGGTCAATGCGCCGTCGGTCGGCCCGGAAATGCTTCCCAAGGTAAAGCCTTATATTGAGCTTGCAGAAAAAATGGGACTTTTCATGGGCCAGCTCATTTCAGGCCGGATACACAAGGTCACGGTCAATTACTGCGGGGCTGCCTCCGTCATCGAGACAAAACCGGTAACAATTGCGATGCTCAAAGGGTTGTTTGCAGCCATAATGGATGACGTCAACTTTATTAACGCCCCGGTTATTGCCAAAGACAGAGGCATAGAAGTTGTGGAATCGAAAACAGAAAAGGAAGAAATATTCACAAATACCATTGAACTTGTGGTTCAGCTTGATACAGGTAAACGTTACCTGGCAGGTGCCGTCTTTACAACTGACGATCTGAGAATAGTAAAGATTGATAATTATCCTATTGAGGTCACACCGGAAGGAAATATGCTTGTAATCTACAATAAAGATCTGCCCGGGACAGTAGGAAGGATTGCCACCACACTGGGAGAGGAAAAGATCAATATTGCACGGCTTTTCCTTGGCAGGGATAAAAAGAAAGGTACCGCAATATTAATTATCAATCTGGATGCAGAAGTTTCGGAGACGTTGGCTGAAAAGATCAGGAAGGTTTCAAATACCCTATCGGTTCAGAAGGTTACAATCTGACAGGAGAATATAACATGGCAAACTTAGTAGTTGTCGGTGCTCAGTGGGGAGATGAGGGCAAGGGAAAGGTCGTTGATCTCCTTACGGAAAAGGCCGACCTCATCATACGATTCCAGGGCGGAAACAATGCAGGTCATACCTTGGTAATAGGTGACAACAAGGTCGTACTCCACCTTGTACCTTCAGGCATACTTCATAAAGGCAAGCTATGTATAATCGGTTCCGGTGTCGTACTGGACCCCGAAATCCTTCTTGGTGAAATAGAGGCACTGAGGTTAAAAGGGCATACGGTTACACCAGATACAGTAGCAATCAGCGACCGTGCGCATGTTATCATGCCCTATCATAAGGTTATAGACCATGCCCGGGATGCAGCCCGTATTGGTACGACGGGCAGGGGGATCGGGCCTGCCTATGAAGACAAGGCCCGAAGAACCGGTATACGGGTGATTGATCTTATCCACCCCGAACTCTTAAAGAATAAAATCGATAGCTTCTGGGAAGAACGCCAGGAATATATAACGAAAATTCTTAAAGCAAAAGCCCCGGACAAAAACGAGATAATCGAGAAGCATACAATATTGGGAGAACGGCTGAAACCGTTTGTTGCCGACGCGTCAATCCTGATTGATAATGCGGTCAGGGCAGGCAAAAGTCTTTTGTTTGAAGGTGCGCAAGGAGGCAATCTGGACATGGACTTCGGTACATATCCGTATGTCACATCTTCAAATACGATTGCAGGGGCCGCGTGTACCGGTTCAGGTATCGGACCCACAAAGATAAGTACTGTCCTTGGTATATGCAAGGCATATACGACAAGGGTTGGCGGCGGACCGTTCCCGACGGAGCTCACGGACGATCTGGGAGAAAGGCTGCGCGCCTTTGGCGGGGAATACGGAGCAACAACCGGCAGGCCGAGAAGATGCGGCTGGCTTGACCTTGTAGCGTTAAGGCATACCATTCGCCTGAGTTCCATAAGCCATATCGCAATAACAAAGCTTGATGTCCTCTCTGGTCTCGATACTTTAAAAGTAGCCACTGCCTACAAATCAGGGGGCACGGTAATGGAAAGCATGCCTGCCGACCTGGAGCTTTATCCTGAGATTGAAATAATGTATGATGAACTTCCTGGATGGGAAGAAAATCTTTCGGACATCAAGAAATTTGAAGATCTTCCGGCAAACTGCAAAGCATACATTGTATATATCGAGAAAAAACTGGGCGTTAAGGCTGCAATAATATCAACCGGGCCAAAGCGCGATCAAACAATAATTGTTGAGAATTTGATCTGAAAGAAAGGGCCGATAATCCGGCCCTCTTCATTTTTTATCATTCAGCGCTGACCGCGCTGACCGTTTTATCCTCAGGACGGACCGCATGAGGTAGACGAGCAGGTCCCGCAACCGGACTTTCCTGATGCGGTCATGGACATCTTCTTTGCCACGTCTTCAGCGCCACATTTAGGGCATATAATCTTATCTTTATTGCTCAGCGAGACTAGCTTCTCGAAATCATTACTGCATTTTTTACATCTGTATTCATAGATGGGCATGAGCCTCTCCTTTCGTGAGCTTTGAGTAGTGCCGCAGATTAATTTTGTCAAGGCCTCTCAATTATTCAAGTCCGTTCCTTGCTATTACCTTAGAATACCATATACCGCCCTCTTTAATTGTACGTTTTTGTGTGGCGAAATCTATGTTGATCAGGCCGAATCTCATGGAATAGCCTTTGTCCCATTCGTAATTGTCGGTAAGCGACCAGCACATATAGCCTTTTACAGGAACACCATTTTTTATTGCCCTGTGAACCTGCCTGATATGTGCATTCATACAGAAAATCCTCTGGGATTCATCAGTTGTTCCTATGCCGTTTTCAGTGACTATCACAGGCAACCGGACTTCATTCCCGAGATAAAGAAGACAGTCATAGATACCTTCGGGATAAATTACCCAACCCATATCAGTTACCATATCCCCGGGTTTAGACTGGATGTTTGTTAACCCTTTTTGATAACTCGAACTGTAATAATTAAGCCCTATAAAATCCATTGCCCCTTTCAGCCCCTGAATTTCATCACAAAAACCCAGAGGCGGCCCGATTTTTCCGGTTTTGACCCCCTCGAAAAACCTCAGGTTGGCCGTAAGATCGGCAAATCTTGCGCCAATACGGTCTATTCTACTATCAGGGTTAAAGGGTCTGAAATGCATGAAGGCGAAGGCAACTCCTACAGGGGCATCAGGGAAATATTTTTTAATTATATGGTATGAGCGTGCATGCATATCGAAAAATGTCCGGTAGACCTTGATAAAAGTGACAGGATTTTTTTTATATGGCGGGAACTCTCCTGCGAAATAACCGCCCAGAGGCACTACATTCGGCTCGTTGATCGGCAGCCAGTAATCGACAAGGTCGCCGACCGAACTTACAATTACATTTAGGTACTCCCTGAAATGCTTCATGAAAACGGAGCGGTTCTCAAATCCCCCGTAAGCCATTACCCATATGGGGATAGTGAAATGATGCAGGCAGAGCATGACTTTAATGCCACGGGTTTTCAAGGATTCAAGGATCTTCCTGTAATGGGCTATGGCGGTTTCATCCACTTTTCCCTCTGCCGGTATCACCCTTGACCATTCTATGGATGGACGGTGTATCATCACCCCCAGTTTTCGGGCAAGATCATAGTCTTCTTCGTATAGGTTCCAGTGATCACAGGCATTACCGCAGGGCTCCTTGAATTTCCTTTCCGAAAACGGTTTCCTCATGTCCAGCTTTTCCATAAAATACCAGTCGTTGTTGAAATTTCCTCCTTCTGTCTGATATGCAGATGCTGCCGTGCCCCACATAAAATTTTGCGGAAATAAGATTCTGTCCATTTGTGATTTCCCCCGGATTTAAATAATTATAATTAAGTATACTCAATGCCCATCTTCATCAAGGGCTACAATGCCCAAAAAATTCCCTCTGGACAACAACACCCGAATTTTGGATACTATTACGTATTAATTTAATTACATTTTATTTGGAGGAACTTAAGTGAATGCATTGTTGAGCAGATTCAATAAATTTATTGATCATCTGCAGACAGGCATAAGCATTAAGGAAAGGCTTGTTTGTACGGTATCGATGTATCTGCTGTTTTGCATTGCTTATCTGGCAGCCAACCGTTATATTGATATGAGGACCTGTCACGATATATCCACACCGGTTGACAGGGCACTTCCATTCATGCCCTATTTTATTTATCCCTATTCCTTTATTTATGTATTCTCCATGCTTCCGTCGCTTATATGTGAAAACCGGACGCTTTATTTCAGAACGGTTGTCGGCTGTGCGCTGTTGATAATAACCTCGGCAACCATATTTGTCCTTTTCCCTGTAAGTGTCCCGAGATCATATGACATTCCGGCCGGCTTCACCGGATGGGCTTTTTCCCAGCTCGACTGGATTGATAATCCAGTGTGCGGTTTTCCCAGCATGCATGTTGGCTTGACGCTGCTGGCCACTTTTTGTGTTTTCAGGGAAAGCCGTTTTCTTGGCTGGGGCTGTGTTGTTATTGCGGTTCTTACAGTTTTATCAACCCTGCTCACCAAGCAGCATGTTCTGTGGGATGTTGTGGGCGGTACTGTAATGGCGGTTTCGATTGATGTTCTGATATTGCGAAACTGGATAAGTTATCTTATTCCCCTTGAATATGCCAGGCAGGAATTGAATAAAGTCAAAGACAACTTCAAGTTTTAGAATATATGCTCTGTTTGTTGGCTGCAATCTGGTATTGCAAATGTATAACCGATCCATTAAGCGCTTTTGACTATTGCCTTTTTTTTACTACTTGAACCTTAATATTTTACTATTAAGCTATCCTTACGTTCTGCTTCTTGAGGCGGTCCTGGACTTCAGCAATGGAGACCTGTCTGCAGGTCACCTTGTCTCTGAGGGATACAGCCGCAGCCACACCCGCCCCCTGTCCTGTGACCATGCAGCAGACCATCTGGCGCGTAGCGGCATGTGAGACCCTGTCCCCGGCGACGCACCGGCCGGCAACCAGCAGATTCTCGACCCCCTGCGGCAGGATAATGCCGTAAGGCACCTGGAAATACCTTCCGGTGGTAGGTATGTACAGGACGTTGAACCCATCGATGAATTCCGGGCAGACACCAATGGAATCGGCGAAACGCGCCTGGTTTTTTATATCGTGTTCAGTGATGGTGCAGGCCCCTATGATCTTACGCGACTCCCTGGTTCCGAGCGATGTTCCGAAGTTCCTGATCCGGGCCTTGGAGAATCCGGGCTGATATTTTTTCAAGGCCGCCATAACCTTGATGGACCGCTTCCGGCCCTCCATTTCCGCCCTGGTCAGGTCCCACACATCGGTTGAATCTATACCGGTCATGTGCACGGCGTCCATTGACAGGATTTCCTCGTCCGGCCGCATGCCATTCCAATAGGATCGCACGTCCCAGTCTTTAGGGATTTCACCGGCCTTCTTGGCTTCTTCAAAAGGCTTAACCAGGGCAGTGCTGGCCATTTCGTCTTCCTTTCCCGAGGTCTCATAAGCCCAGTCCTTCATTTTGCCGGTATGCAAAAGGGAATCTATCATTAATGAACGCAGATTGACATTGGTACAGCTGAAATTCGTGGTGACTTCCATAAGCTCGTTTTTCGGACTCTTGCGGAAAGGTGCGCCGGCAAAATTGGCAATATCGGCATCGCCAGTGGCGTCGATGACGCGCTTGGCCAGAATCGCCTGCCTGCCCGACTTGCTCTCGGTAATTACTCCCTGGATGACATTGCCATCCATAACCGCGCCAACGGCAAAACAATGCAGGACAGGGACGACACCAGCTTCCAGCAGAAGTGTGTCTGCTACATATTTAAACATCTCAGTATCCAGGATCTCATAGGTGGGAACACCATTGACAAGCAGGCCTTCTTTCTCGAGGACACCTGTTGCAAACGGTATCTTCTTCAGGTAGGCGAATGGATCGATGCTCGCCCCCATTTCCTTGGCCCTGGTTTCGAATACCTTCATAATCCCGCCTGCGTCAACCGTATGCGCATACCGGTACCAGGCAATGGAGCCCATGTTCACCTGCGTAATAACACCGCCGAAAAAGCCGTAACGTTCGACAATTACAATGCTGGCTCCTTCCTTGGCCGCAGCCAGCGCCGCAGACAGGCCGGCCGGGCCGCTTCCGACCACCAGGACATCGCACTCCGCCATCACAGGGATAGATCGCGGACCCTCTTTGATCTGGCTTCCGTCCATGACCGGTGCAGCTGGTGCTGTTTCCCCTATGGCCTGCCCTGCTCCTCCTGCGACCGTCATCCCGACTGTTGTTGCCGACAAGGCAATAAAATCCCTTCTAGAGATCTTCTTCATAAGCCCTCCTGATAGAGATCAGAGTTTCATAAAAACGATATGAGGAAGGGATTTGCATGTCAATCCTTAACCAAACACCCCTGCACAAACTGCCGGGAAAAAGAAGGCCGTGTCTCAGCCGGCGAGGTGCATATCGGAAATCTGAAACCAAAAGTTATTATCTGTTTGAAGCCCGGCAATTACCGGTAAGACCTTTGGACTTTTTAACCAGCCTGTCTTGAACGCCGGTGCTCGTGAGTTCACGCAAGGCATCGGCGGCTATCCATCTGCCGGCTCTTGTACCCGATAAGCGTATCTTATGAGAAACCTCGACAGCCCTGCTGTTAAGATCCAGATTGCGTTTTCCTATCTGGCGGATAGCCCAGTTGACCGCCTTTCTGACCATCGGCCTGTCATCGCCTGATTCACTGATTATGGCTGGATAAAATTGTTCGAACAGTTCATCAGTCGCCTTTTTGTCCGCCACTGCAATCCTGGCCATAAGGACAAAACCTGCCCGTTTGACAAAGACCTCTTCCCTTTTGCTCCAGTCCAGGGCTTTTTGAACTGCAAAAGGCGTTTTCTGAAAAAGATTCGAACAGACCTGATCGCATAGGTCCCAGGAATTGAAATTCAAGGCCCATCTTTCCATCTGTTTTAATGTCACTTCCCTGTAATCGTCAACAAGCGAGGCCAGGATTCTTGCTTCATGAATTCCACAGTCCCACAGGGCCAGGGCAAGTTCGTGATCGATTCCTATCTCCTTTGCCATTGTCCTGAGCTCCGGCATTGAAACGCCAAGAAGAACACCTTCGGGGTTTATCCCGTAGCGTGCCATGCCTGCCGCATTGGCCGGATTGGCCCGGGCTTTTAGTCGAGCAATGACAAGTTCTGCTTTCATGTGGCTGCCCTTTGCTTCATCCGGCTGACTTTAATAGCCTGGCTACTGCGCACTGATGGTCCTTTCCGACGCCCATTCCCTGAGGCTTTCAATCTGCTCGGCGCGTGTTATGGACAGGGGCCTAGTCCTGTTGATTTCCGAAAGGAGCATATCGTTAGTAAGATCGCAATTTGCTGAAAAGGCCCCGTAAAGCCCGGATACCACCACCTGCTCGATCTCGGCCCCGCTGAATCCTTCCGAGGCCTTGGCCAGGGCCTGTATATTGAATTTTACAGAATCTTTCCCGCGTTTCCTGAGGTGGATGGAGAAAATGGCGGCCCTGCTCTCGGCATTGGGCAGGTCTACGAAGAACACCTCATCGAAACGGCCTTTACGCAGGAATTCGGGAGGCAGCTTTTCCACATCATTCGCCGTTGCCACGACAAATACATCGCCTTTTCGATCCTGCATCCACGAAAGGAATGTCCCCAGAACCCGCTGGGATACACCGCCGTCCTCGCTGCCGCCAGAGGCGAAGGCCTTTTCGATTTCGTCGATCCAGAGTATGACCGGCGCCATCCTTTCTGCCGTTTCCATAGCCCTTTTAAAGTTGCGCTCGCTCTCTCCGATATACTTGTTGTAAAGATTGGACGGGTCCATTTTTAATAGCGGCAGGCCCCATTCCATTGAAACGGCCTTGGCGCAGAGGCTTTTCCCCGAGCCCGGCACACCGAGCAGCAGTATCCCTTTTGGAAAGGTGAGCCCGAAAGAAGTGGCCCTTTCAGGCTCTGTTATTATCATTCTCCGCTTGTTGAGCCAGTCCTTCAGGCTGGCCATATCGGCGATCTCGGACATCCCGTGCTCCGCAGGGAAATATTCCAGCAGACCGTCCCTCTCAACAACCGCCCTTTTTGCATCAATCACCCGCTGTATGTCCTTTGCATTTAGTCCGCCATCTTCTATAATGGCCCTGGTCAAAACCTTTTCAGCCTCAAGAAGCGTTAACCCTTTCAGATTATTCAGCAGGCGGTTCAATTCATCCTGTGTTATTTCCACCCGTATCTCTGTTTTAGCTTTAAGGTCGCGGATAATATTATTGAGGAGCTCGGAATATTCCTCCCTTTTAGCGGCCGGTGCAGATATTTCAGCCGCATAAGGCTTGAGGTCTTCGGGAATATGCAGCTCCGGCCCTGTCAGGATGATTGAAGATTCCATTGATGAATACTTTCTTGCTGCATCGCTCAGCCTGGCCGATATGGCGGGATCATTCAGAAAAGACCCGAGACCATTGAACAGATAGATCGCAGGGAAATCAGAACTGATGACATGGTCCAGGGCGGCCTTGGGTTCCGTGGTCATGTAAACCGGGCCGTCAAGGTCCGTGCGCTTTATGCCCTGCGTCAGCGTCCATGTAAAAAGTTTGAGACCCATAGAGTCCGCAAGATGGGAGAGCAGGCTTTCCGCACGTTCCTCTTCAGCCGTTCTGAACCATATCAGCCCGTAATGCGACTTTATAAGAAGGGCCAGCTCCCTGACAATATCAGGTGCGGAACAGGGAGAAGGTTTTTCTGCTGTTGCTTCCAGGGGGGACGGTTCAGTCTGACGGCCAAGCCTTGCCTCTGCCCTTGCATAGATGACTCCGCAGCGCGGGCACTCGGTTTGGGGTCCGGGGTCTCCGGTGTTTCGGACATAGCCGCATTTAAGGCATTTCTTCCCCATGCTCTGTTCCTTTACAGTATATTGTATAAAACCTGCGGCTTCTTTCTGACAACAAACCGCTCACCGGCATAGGCCAGCCTGAAAAGGACATGCTCTTCCCAAGGCCGGCCCATGGCCTGAAATCCTACGGGCAGACCGGCACTGTCGTAACCCGCCGGAAATGAAATTGCAGGCAGGCCGGTAAAGTTGGCGGCCGCGGCAAAGCGCATAATTTCAGTAAGCGTCGTCAGGTCGGAATCGCCATCAGGCAGCGCATCCAAAGGGATTTTTGGAGCGGTTATGCCTGTGGCTGGAGTTGCTATGGCATTTACTTTTTTGAGCGCCTTGCTGAAGTTCTCTATGGTCCTTGTACGCATGCGCTGCGCCTGGACATAATCCCTGGCCGTGAAGGTGCGCGCCAGCAAGAGGCTTGTTTTCACTTCAAGGCTGAAATCGTTTTTGTGCTCCTTCCAGTAGCGGTCCATGGTATTGCACATCTCGGATGTTATGGTTATCACGTGGCTTACACGTGCGGCTTCCAGCCCGGGTATGGTTACGTCAACCACATCTGCGCCAAGGCCAGCAAGATAGTTGAGCATGGCCTCGCACCTTGAAACCACATCAGGGCTTGCATGCCTGAACCAGGGCCAGTAAACGCCGAGCTTCAATCCTTTGAGATCTGTGTTCATAATGCCGTCAAAAACAGGCTCGGGCTGTTTTTGGGAGTTGACATCCTTATTATCGGGGCCAGCCATTACTGCATAAGACAACACCGCATCTTTTACGCTTGCGGCAATCGGACCGATGTGCCCGACACTCCAGCATAAAGGCGCGGCGCCATATTCGCTTACGCGCGCAAAGGTCGGCTTGATGCCGACAACACCGCAAAAAGATGACGGTATGCGGATCGAACCGCCGCCGTCGGCGCCAATTGCCACTGGGCACAGCCCCGCGCCTACGGCTGAAGCGGGCCCGCTTGAACTGCCGCCCGTGTAGTGATCGGGGTTGTAAGGATTCCTTGCAAAGCCGTGATGCGGATTCTGGCCGGTTACGCCGATGCCTATTTCATGCATGTTGGCTTTTCCGATAAGCATGGCTCCTGCCGCCCGCATTCTTGCGACAACAGTTGCATCCTCTTTTGCCGGGTGTTCGCCTATAAATTTTGTGCCGACATTCGTCGGGTACGGGACCATATCAACTTCGTCCTTGACGCCTACAGGTACACCATCAAAGGGCCCCAGGGATCTGCCTTCCCTGTAGCGAAGTTCAGAGGCTTTCGCATGCCTGATCACTTCGTCTTTATACAAGGCAATAATCGCCCTGAGCGGCGGAGTAGCCGAATTGCTGTCAGCAATTGCCTTGATGAGTTTTTCGGCAACATCGACGGGAGAGATACGGCCCTCTTTGTAGGCCGATACATACTCGGCGGATGACGTGAATATAAAGCCTTCCGAATTGGAGCCGTCTTCCATCACGGGCAATTCCGCATGACCCTTTGCCGGGCTGCCTGTAAAATTCCAGTAGGGGTAAAATGTAGGCGGCTCGCCGATTTCAAGTTCCCGGAGCGCGGTTATACCTGCATCTTTCATCAGCTTGGGGATCAGGAGAGGGCTCAGTCCGGAATCAAGCAGTTTTACGAAAGCCTTCAGCGGTTTTCCCGCCAGCCTGGGCAGCTTGACCGATTTCAGGTCATACGCTTCTCTTTCTTCCATATGTTTACCTCCTTTTAAAAAGCTGTAAAATTGCTGAGTCGGTTAGCTGTCAAGCAAAAGCTGCTGTCGCATGTTAATCCTAACCGACCTGTTCAATTCTTTCATGTTTATCAGCCTGACAGTTCATCAGGTATTCTACGCCCTGGTCAATCTCCTGTACTTGATCCTGTGCGGGGTGTCAGCTGCGGCACCCAGGCGCCTTTTTTTATCTTCCTCGTATTCCGTGTAGTTGCCGTCAAACCATGTGACAGAGCTGTCGCCTTCAAAGGCAAGGATGTGTGTTGCGATACGGTCCAGAAACCAGCGGTCATGGCTGATAACGACAGCGCAGCCTGCAAAGTTTTCAAGCGCCTCCTCAAGCGCTCGCATTGTGTTGACGTCGAGATCGTTTGTCGGCTCGTCGAGAAGGATGACGTTCGCGCCGCTTTTCAGCATCATGGCAAGGTGAACGCGGTTTCTCTCGCCGCCCGAGAGTGCACTCAGCTTTTTCTGCTGGTCGGTGCCCGAGAAGTTATATCGCGCCACATAGGCGCGTGAATTAACCTCCCGTCCTCCCAAGATTATCGTGTCATTTCCCCCTGAAATGGTTTCCCATATAGTTTTATCCGGGTTGAGCGCATCCCTGCTCTGGTCAACGTAAGCCAGCTGAACCGTTTCACCGATGCGGATCTCCCCTGAATCGGGCACTTCCCTTCTTGTAATCATTTTGAAGAGCGTTGTCTTTCCAGCCCCGTTCGGGCCGATTACGCCGATGATGCCGCCCGGCGGCAGCATGAAGTTCATGTTTTCAAAAAGCAGATTGTCGCCATAGGCCTTGGATAAGGCTTTGGATTCGATCACCACATTTCCAAGCCTTGGTCCGGGCGGGATATAGATTTCAAGGTCTTTTGAACGGATTTCAGACTCGCGGCCGAGCAGGTCCTCATAAGCGGTTATGCGGGCCTTGGCCTTTGCATGACGGCCTTTCGGGCTCATGCGTATCCAGTCCAGCTCGCGCTCGAGGGTTTTCTGGCGGTCAGTTTCGCCCTTTTCCTCAAGGCGCAGCCTTTCCTGTTTTTGAGACAGCCATGAAGAATAATTTCCTTTCCAGGGAATGCCTTGGCCGCGGTCAAGCTCCAGTATCCAACCTGCGACATTGTCCAGAAAATAGCGGTCATGCGTTACTGCAATGATCGTCCCCTCATAGCGCTGGAGGTGGTGCTCAAGCCATGCCACGGTCTCGGCGTCGAGGTGGTTGGTCGGCTCGTCGAGCAGAAGGATATCGGGTTTTTGAAGGAGAAGGCGGCACAATGCGACCCGGCGCTTTTCACCGCCCGAGAGCACCTTGACAGGCATATCGCCCCCCGGACAGCGTAATGCATCCATGGCCATTTCAAGGCGCGAATCCATATCCCATGCATTCAAATGGTCCAGCTTCTCCTGCACCGCCCCCTGGCGTTCGATAAGTTTATTCATTTCTTCATCATCCATGGGTTCGGCAAATTTCATGTTTATTTCGTTGAACTCGTTCAGCAGGTCTACCGTCTCCTGAACTCCCTCCTCAACCACCTGGCGGACGGTCCTTGTTTCATCGATAAGAGGTTCCTGCTCCAGATAGCCGACCGTATAACCCGGCGAGAGCACGGCCTGGCCGTCAAATGCATTGTCAACGCCCGCCATTATTCTTAAAAGCGAGCTCTTTCCCGAGCCGTTCAGGCCGAGCACTCCGATTTTTGCGCCGTAAAAATAGGACAGCGATATATCCTTGATGACTTCCTTTTTTTCATAGCGCTTGCTTACGCGCATCATGGAATAGATGATTTTGTTAGGTTCGCCCGCCATTAATTCCTCCGTTCTTTTTTCGATCTGCGCTCAAATACCGCTCAATGCCTTTTGTACAGGAATGCTTCCCGCCTCATCTTGGATGCAAACCGGATTTATAAGATGAATGCTCCATTCTCATATATCGTTAAGCTTCTCCCGTCTTTCAGCTTCGCCGTAACCCTTTTCCTTTCAGTGTTCACGAGGTCCCAGTGAAGGGCCGAGTCATTGAAACCGAGCGCCGCCTTTTTCTCTTTCGTCAGTTCGGACGGGTCGCCTGAATAAGTATCGGAAAAGGATGCTCCGACCGCGATATGGCAGTTGCCTGATTTCCCGCCGAAGTTTTCGTCAAAGAGCGTATTGGCCATGAACCGGTCTATCTTTGAAAAACGTTTGTCCGTCAGTGAAAATTCACCCACCTGGGCTGCCCCTTTATCCATTGAAATCTGCTTACGGGCAAAGTCGGCCCCTTCTGCGGCGTCAATCCTGACTGCACGGCCGCCCTTGAATTCAAGCCTCAGTCCTTTTACAAGATTGCCGCTCCTGTACGAAGGCTGGTCCGCAAAGTAAACACCCTTTGTCCCATGCCAGTCGGGAGACAGGAATATTTCAAAGCTCGGTATGTTGTGCCCGGAAATACCTATCCATTTTCTCATTTCGCCTGGTGTTATCACCAGGTCTGTGTTTGCGCTTTCCACATGGTATTCAAGCGCTTTCATGGAATTGAGGCGTTTCTTAATCTGGGTCACTTCCCTGTAAACCCCTTTCCACCTGGCTACGGGGTCCTTGTCTTTCAAAAAGGCGGCCTTGGCTATCTGGTCGGTGTAATCATCAATTGAAAGGCCCGCGTGTCTGGCCAGTTCATCTGTCGGATACATGCACAGGGTCCAGCTGAAAAGCCCCAGCTCTTCACGCTTATCCAGGATGTCGCGCAGGTATTTCTGGGCCACCGCTGCTTTGCCTATGCGTTTCGGGTCAATACCGGCCAGGTGGGTGAGGGAGGCGGGCGCGATCAGAAAAATGCTTCCGTTCAGACTCTTATAAAGCTCCTCATTGCCCGGCACCCTGAATGTAAGCTGCCTGTCATCAGACAGGCTGTAAAACCCTTTTTCCATTACCGGCGTAATACCTGCCCTGGGAATGACATTATACCCCATACTGACAAGCTTTGAATAAACGGTTTCAGCCAGGCTTAAGGCGGGCAGTTCATACCTGAGCAGGATGACATCGCCTTTTTTGAATTTCTGCGTGCGGGCCGTGGTCAGTCCCCAGAAAAGGACATCCGTGTATTTTTCAAGGTTAAGTTTCATATTGTCTCCCATTTGACTGAGCATGTTTTTTTGCAAGCTCAACATAAATCATAGCCGGTTCCCTGTTGGCAATTACGCTGTTTTCTTCTAGTTCGCGCTTGAATACTGCGGGAGAACCAGCAACAAGCTGGCTCTCGCCTATCTCCTGTTTTTCTTTGACAACAGTTCCGGCGGCAACGATTGAGCCCTTCCCGACAACAGAACCGTTCAGGATTACTGAACCCAGGCCGATAACCGAGCCTTCGCCTATGCGGCAACCGTGCAGAACCGCGTTATGGCCGATTGTTACATAATCGCCGATTACGGCCATATTTTTACTGTCGACATGGATCGTGCAGTTGTCCTGAATGTTGGAAAACCTGCCGATCCTTATTGCATTGAGGTCGCCGCGGATAACGGCACCGTACCAGATGCTTGAGCCCTCACCGATCTCAACATCGCCGATTATAGTGGCATTGGGCGCAATGAATACGCCGCCTGCGATGTTCGGTTTCTTCCCTCCAAATTCAATCAGCATGGGCCTACTTTGCAGGGTTACTCAAAATCCGTCAAGACAGTATCCGTTTAAATTGACAATTATTTTTTGTTCGCTGAAACGGCATCACCGGTCCTTATAAGCCGTTCTTCATGACTTGATCTCGTGAAGACGAAATTTAACCTTACAAAACCAGCCTGCTGGCCGATATCGCATTCATCATAAAGCCTGGCCACTTTTTTATATTTCACGAGCCGATCATCAGATAATCAAGTTGAAAATAAGCAGATTTTTATAATATAAGGAACGTCACCTAACAGCTTTCATGATAGTTCAATACAGCTTCATGGCCCTTGTCTTACGGTCGCCCTCCTATTATACTATCAACAAGAACAGCGGATATGACCCAATAGTTTCAGCATGTACAGTAAATTTGATTTTCCGGGAGGCGGCATGAAACGTTCAATATGGATGCTTACTGCACTGGTAACTTTGTTAGGCTGCGGCAGGCTGAAAACCATACCGTACTGCTGTCCGGAACAGACCCCGGAAACATGGTGCAGCAGCCAGCCCTGCACGAACATTTCAATAGGGGCTCTTAACTTTGTCCTGGCCGTTCCGAGCTCCACTTTTTTCATATACCTCCTGGGCGTGCTGACCATTCTAATTGGGATATATGCCCTGCGAATTAGAGAAAATGAAAAATCGCGCCTGTGGTGGGGTATAGGCCTTCTATTCTGGGGGGCCGGTGCGTTGCTGGCCGGGACCAGCTATCAGGCCTTCAGCTATGAGATCAAATGTGCAGGCCGCGCTGTGTGTGAATGGACCAGCTGGTGGGAGGTATACTACCTCATATGCACCGTGATCAGCATCAATGCCATAATGAAGGCAGTGGCCTATTCCAGTGCTGAAGGCCTGGCACGCCGGACGCTTTCTTCCTATGCCTTTGCGAATACGCTTGTTTACTTCGGCGTAGTTTTAGCCGGTGCGTTCATACCCAATAAATTCATGGTTTCCTTCGAACTCATGCTTCTCTTTACTACGCCAAGCTTCCTCGCATTGTTTATCATCAATACGAGGCGCTATCTGAAACATAAAGAAAGCATGGATCGCTCGCTGATGATTGCATGGCTTTCCCTCGGGCTGGTGAACCTGGCCTATTTCGCCTACCTGTTCTCGGGATTGACCGAAAGGCTGTGGAAGCAGGGCATCTGGTTTTGTGCCAACGACGTACTGCATATCGGCCTTATAATCTGGATGGTCTTTATCGCACAGTGCGTAGTAAAAAAAGTACATGATGCACCCGCAATGCCTTCATGACAAAGACATGAAGAAACCCGGACAAGCAAAGTTTTCTTGCCCGGGTTAATCTGATTTTGCTTGCCGAAAAATATTATTCAGCAATCAGAACTATATCGTGCTTTTGATCGAGGCCGACTTCAATAGGCATTGAAGAAATCCCTGAAAAATTTCCAGCAGGACAGCCGTCTATGATGAGACACCAGGTCCTTGAAGGATCGAGCTGCTCTATCGAAATTGAGGTTGAACCGTTCTTTAATGCGCCGCCTTCAGTTGAAACAATCAAGGTCTCTTTCTCGAAGTCGTATATGGCGCGTCTCAACACTACATTGGGATAATCCACCCCTGTTACTATGGGCGAGGTAAAATTCCTTTCAGTAAACGGACTTGCGATGACATCCTTCTGGCCGTCTTTTGTATTGGCCATTGCATACGCAATCAATATGCCGGTAAGGGCCTGAGAGCTGGCTGTAAATCCATTATTGGGATTAATTATCGTAACAGGTTCGTTTACCGGATATTTAAGCATCCCGTCTTCCCAGACAGGCTTGTAGTAATCCCTGCACCAGTTAATAAGCTTATCCCTGGTTTCAAGATCTCCTACCTCTGAAGCAAGCATTGCGAAAAACGGGGTAACGATCTGGTCAAGGATCATTTCTGTCTTAAGATAAGCCGTGTTTTCATCAGGCTCGATAAGACGCCTTTCCTTCTGGTAAGGATAATGCCTTTCTATGAATTCTGGCTGCCATGCGTGCATAAATGTGCCATTCCAGCCGTTTGCCACCGACGTCCTTATATTAAGGAGCCCCGACCATGCAAGCGGTATGGTGAGAAGCGATAAACCGTTGCCGAAATTTGCAAATTCCTGCGACACGGTAGTTTTCTGCTTAACCAGGAAAAACAGACAGGTCTCATGACTCACCGGGTTTATCATCATGCTCTTGAGGAAGAAGTCCATGAACTTGTCCCTGACCTTGCTGTAGTCCTTTCCATGAACGCTGTCGTACAGCATCAACGATAAAACCGGGTGCTGGTTGCACTCGGGGAAAACTGCATTGGGTTCGCAAACTATGCCGTGATACCAGTTGTTCGACATCTGGTCATACAAGACCTTCTGCAGCGAATTGTTGTCATAAACGAATTGCTCGGTGTCGCTGTATTTGAATACAATAGAGCCCGGCTCGCTCCATTTCAGGTCACGATAAAGCATTTCGTAAGATGCGATCATATGCCCCAGATGACCCGAATACATGATGTTCTTTTCGGCGACAGGGTCATGCGCTTCAGGATATGGCCTGTTCATGAAAGGTTCAAGGTACACAATCCCCCGGCTTGTATCCGCCCAGTATGACCAGACCGGCTTTTCGATCATTTTCTGTATAAGCCGGTCCATTCTGGGTTTGATTATCTCGGGGCAGGCCGGCAGTTTGTGGTACTGCTCAAGCGTCAGGAAATATGTTATGAAGGCCAGGCTGTACCTGTAGGATGAAAGCCCGCCCTGTCCCGGATCATACGCCTCAATCTTGCTGAAATCAGATATCTCATCATCGCCGACGGACAGGTACCACCTGAACAGCCCCATCTCGTCATTTGCAATTTCAGGATAGGTTGCAGGGTCAATCTGGGGTATTTCGGTGGATATGTTAGATATTTTGCTTATACTGCTTCCGGATATATTTTCTGCAACAACATATATGTCATAGCTCTGTCCCGTTTCGAGTCCCATAAACTGGTATCCGCTGTTCAAAACATTGACGGGTCCTTCCAGGAAATTGGAAATGACCGTCCCTTCTGCGCTTATGCTGCCAGATATGCCGATATATGCATTAAGTGTCGCAGCAGGCTTCCCCTCATCAGTCAGTACCGGCTTATCAAGGGTAATGCTTCTTGAACTCACAGCTTTTACCGAGACGTCTCCAAGGACAGGGGTTCTTAAATATTTGCAGCCATGAAAACCCAACAGGGCGGTTAGTGTAAAGACATAAAGAATGCCTGAATGAAGGATGGTCTTTTTCATATTCAGCTCCCCATAGTAAAATATCTATATATAAATCTAATATATCGGAAGAAATATGATTTCCTTTAAACACTATAAATAAAATGCCGGAAAGTATCAAGTCCTGAAGAATACACGATTAGTTACCGCTTATTCAAGACACCAGGTTCTCTCATGAATAATAGTCCCTTAACTTATCCATGTCTTCAGGGTGATTAAATCCGCCTTCAGTCAGGTCTTCAGGAACAAAAGAGAACGGGAGCTCTCGGAATAATATTTATATTCCCCGGAATACCGCTATATGAACAATTCGCAAACAGTGAATTCACCGGAAAAAAATATTTATTAATATTCTAAAATGGAAATCCGGGGATTGACTGGATAAGCCCTTACTGTTAAATTTATTATATTGTGTTTTTATATCATGAAAAGGAGGTTCACATGAAATTCTTCAAGGTTTGCTCGCTTTCGGTGGCATTAACAGTATATGCATTATCCTTTTCTGGATGCATTTTAAGTACCTATCCGAATGAGAACGAGGTTGTTGTAAAACCTGGTGAAGCCAAGGTTTTCGAAATAAGAGTCTATCCCGTAATTCAGACATATTCATGGCAACTCGACGGTGTACAGCAGGAAAGTTCAGTCAGCAGATATGAATACACTCCCGGCGGGAATGATGCCGGCGAACATGAAGTCAGGGTGACAGCCGGCAGTGACCGGCACACATGGAAAGTCCTTGTAACATCCGGAGAGGTTGTCACCTGGAAGAAAACATATGATGATGTGGGAAGCCCTAACGCCGTGTTGCAGACATACGACGGCGGCTATGTGATCGCAGACATCACAGACAGCAAGCTGAACATCCTCAGGCTGGACAGCGCAGGAGACATGCAATGGGAGAGAAAACTGGATAATTTCAATATCAACAGCCCGCCGAATATCTCGATTGTTCAGGCAGAGGATGGTGGTATTGTGATTGCTTCAACGGAATTCTTGAAAGTCGGCGAAGATTACGATAGCAGAGTCGTTATAATCAAACTCGACGGTTCCGGCAGCACTGAATGGTCTCAATATTATCTAAATAATGAAGAATCTCTTCTCATATCATTTAAAAAGGTTTCAGGCGGCGGCTATATTCTTTATGCCCGTTCGATGCTCGACGGAAACGTGATGATAAGGCTCGACAGCAATTTTATGGCAATATGGAAAACTGCGACGGGCTTCGACAACAGCGTGAGCGAAATTATCGAAACTGACGATGGAGGCTTTATAGCTGTCGAACCGACCTATGATGGCGCCGATATAAGAAAATATGACTCTCTGGGCGATTTCCTATGGGAAAAAAACAATAACTACTGCATTGGAAACGATGCTTCAAAAATCATACCGGCAGCCCACGGTGAATTTCTGTTCTATTCAAACTTGACAACGACAAAATTTGACCAGACAGGCGAGGTACAATGGATAGGAAAGGAAATCACAGACAATTCTTTAAACAGATACAATACTGTACATGACATCAGCCAGACAAGCGATGGTGGCTATATTATTGGAGGATCGTCATGGCTTTTCCCCATAGAAGGTTATTTTTGCTTACCAATAAATGATTGCATAGCTGGGGTTTGCGAATGGAAGATTTTTTGTGGATTATTCCCGATTAAAGAATTCGCGAATGATGCATGGTTGATTAAACTCGATTCCTCAGGCGAGTTGAAATGGAACAGATATTACGGGGATACGATTGACGACCATACGATTGACTCCATCGGGCAGACCTCGGACGGGGGCTTCATTGCAGCCGGAAGAAAAACGAGCAGGGACGGCAGCTCCACCATGCTCTACGTGCTCAAGCTTGACATGCAGGGGAATCTCAAGTGAGGCATTAGGATGACGGGTATATAATCAGTAATAGAACCCGTCATCGCTTTCGTCGTCGGGCAGTACGTTTCCGTGCTGCCTCTCCCATTCCTCCCTGTGCTCCATGATGATCTGGAACTGATGGCGCAGGTCCACAAGTTCCCTGCTCCAGAACATCTCGTTGCCCCAGTCCGGATGGTCACGCTGAAAGTCGAGGTCGTCCCCCTGGCGCGCGCACCAGGCCAGATAATAAATGATGCGCATGAAACGGAGCGGCTCGATCAGTTTAAGCGATGAATAGTCAAATTCCCTGAAATCTTCATACCCGTTCATTATCAGTTCAATTTCCCGCTTTGTCCTTGTATAGTGGTCCGGCAGCATCAGCCATATGTCCTGCACCGGCGGGCCCGTCATCATGTCGTCAAAGTCGATCACCATCAGTCCTTCACCCGGCCTCTCGATAAGATTTCCCCTGTGGCAGTCGCCGTGAATGCGGATGTATTCGGCGCCTTCAAACAGCTCCGTAATCGCTTCGAGTATCTGAAAGCATTCTTCCCTGAACGCATCCCTCAATTCGGGGTGAATAAATCCGCCTTCAAGCAGGAATTCAATATCCGCCCGGGTGGATATCCCGGGATGGAGCCTTACCCTGGCCACGGCCTGCCTTTTTGCCCCTGCGGCATGAATGCGGCCGATAATGCCTCCGACGCGCACCCAGTCTTCATCGGCATTTATTTCGAACATCCGGCCGCCCTTTTTGGGAAAAACGGCAAGGTTTATGTTTTCGACATCGAACAGGGTTGATCCGTTCGTCAGCTTAAAAGGCGCCACAACCGGTATTTCATCGGTCTCGCAGTCGGCAATGAAGGCATGCTCTTCTTCCAGGGCCTCTCTGCTCCATCTGCCCGGCCGGTAGAACTTGGCAACGACACGCTCGCCGTCCATGGCCTGCAGTTCGTAGACGCGGTTTATATAGCTCGGATGCTGTATCAAAAGGCCAGTAAATCTTTTGCCGACAGCCCTTTCAACCGTATTGATGATTATATCAGGGGTGAGGACCTTAAATCCCGTCATTGTTCCCGCTCCACCCATATCGGCGAACTCCATGCCATATTGCCGTCCGCCTGCGTGACCCTGACATAATAGAAAGCCTTTTTACTGAATGCGATGTCCCTGAAGTTAAAACAGGCCGTGTCGCCCGGGGGGGTGTTTGTTGAGAGCACAGCATATTTACCGTCAAACTTTATCAGTTCGATACATTTTATTTTACCGGTGCCAAGGACCTCATAAGAAAGCAGAGGGGCGCCTGATGTTTTTACGGCACCGCCCATAGGGAGGTTGTTGCAGGTGAATCTCAGGCCGATTTTCACCCCGGTGGTTGCATAAGTGCTGCGATCTTTAATTGAATTGTAAATGCTTTTCCGGTCAAGGCCGGTGCTGATAACTGCCGTTAACCCGGGTTTGTAGGTCTGGTTTATCCAGGCCATATAATACCCGTTGCTTGAGGCCGTAAAGCCCAGTTTCCAGCCCTTGGCCAGGATATCCTGTACAAAACTGCCGGAATCGTCTGGTGCCTGTCTGAAATCATAACCTGTCAGCCATTTAAAAAACCTGTTTTTAACGGGTATATCCTGCCATGCTTTGCTGACATTGAAAGGATTGTCATAAAACTCACAGGCCCCGTCACTGTTGTAAATTTCTATGATCCTGCGCCTTTGCGTATAAGAGCCCCAGTTGTGGCTTGCATTTTCAGTAAGAAGGGCCGGAGAATAATCTGCGATCAAGGCATCAATGCCGTTAAGTGCGCTATCAAGTTTTAACGGTGAATCGTACTCGTCCCTGCCGTGGTACAATATGGGAGGGTTGTCGACTTCGGGTCCGAAATAAATATTCCTGAAGCCGTTTTTGCCGGAGATCCAGTCATAACCGGATAAGGTTACAAACTTTCCCGGCCGGTTGAACCTTTCGGAAAGCTTCCTGATATGCTCCCATTCGCCCTGGGTCATACCGAGCGTTGCATTTATGCTGGTATGTGGAGGAACGCCTGCCATGTCATTATCGGTCAGGCACGCAAAATCCAGTCCTTCGATATCCCTTTTCCTTTCAAAGACGTATTCGGGCTCCCGTTCACCGAAATAAGAGAGGACAGAGTGGACATGCATATCGCCGAAGAATATAAAATCTTTGTATGGTCTCGTATCAATGTAATTGCTGCTGCCGGCTAATCCGTTTTCATCTATGGCCGTAATTTTGTAAAGGCCTTCTGTTGGGATTTTAAACCTGAAACGCTTAAAGCCTCTGTCTTCAGGCATAAACTTATAACTTTCAGGCAGCCCGGTAACTGGCTGGTTTGAATACAGCTTCACTGTGGATTTATAAGCCTCAGCCCTTTCCAGGGAATCTGTGCTGCCGGATGCGGCAACAAGCAGATCGATTTCTTCTCCTGGCTTTGCATTCATGGGCGCGCTCAGAAAAAGGCCAGCGGTTTTGTTTACCTTGACCTCCAGCCTTGGCATCTGATTGATAAAGCCGAACAATCCATCGCCGTCATGGTCATCGGATGTGACAATATCCCAGGCCGTTTCCCTGAAAGGAGCCTTTATATTCTTTAAAGTAATTCTTACAACATCGCCTTCTTTGAGTGCTCCCCTTTTAACCCTGACCGTCAGGCCGATGTTCCTGTCGATATCCCTTAAAAGGTTATCGCGCGAACTCTTTCCGGTCTCTGAACGCTTGTATTTTATCAGGGAAAAATAGTCTTTCAACAGGCTGTATTTCGAAGGGGTTTCAAGATTCAGCTCCGCCTGCGAAAGGGGAGCGCTTGAGGATACGGCAGCATTTCTGTAAGGGTTCATATCGAAAAAAACAAGGGCCCATATCGAAAGGTCAAACGGTACATACAGTTCTCTCATCCCTCTGATGGCAATGACATGGCCAAGGCTTATCTTGATCCCGCCGTTTTCGGCTATGCCGTCTTTGCCAGCCTTATATTCGACCGTGATATTGTTTTCAGCACTTCCGGCCTGCCACGGGCTGTTTAACAACCTTGCCTGGCCAAGGCCATCACCGGGCCCGTTATAGCAGGCTTTTTCAACGTTGTAAGGGGTAAGACAAAGGTAGAAACCCAGAAACAAGGCTGCCCCGGCAGCCAGAATAATTATTATGACACGGCCAAGCCATTTAAATATGCGCGGCATGAGCTATATTATGCCCCAAAGTATTTGGAAAAATTCATCAGTATATCGAGGTCTCCTTCAGCGGTATACCTGCCTTCGATGAAAGCCGCCCCTCCGTCCGTCTTCTGGGTCATTATGTCCATCCACAAATCAAACGGCGTTTTGATCGTGAGGCCGGGTTTTTCAGAGGCGATGCCTTCCGAAGTCCTGATGGCGCCGTTTTTAATGTGCAGCGTGCAGGCTCCCTTTCCTTCTCCGGTGAACAGGAATTGAATGTCCGTCCGAATGTCTCTTGCCTTTTCGGGCTTGAATGCGATGCGCGAGATGGCAAGAAACTCGGGAATATTCTCGGCCCTGGGGATTAGGTTTTTTTTCGAAGCCTCCCTGGCATTCACCCCTTCCTTTATGCAGGTCTTCCACCACATATTGGCAAGGAGCTTGAAAGTCTCCGTGTCAATAATGGGCAGCGATATCCTTTCCATTATATTTGCAGATACGGACTGGTTCATAACTATCTCGCGTCCGGCCTTCCTTAATGCATCAAAAATATCCGCCTTTATTTTATCGAAAGCCGGTGCGGCGAGAGATTCCGCCCCTGGCCGGTAAATCTCCGCGATCAGATCCGTTTTGTAAATATACCTAAGCCATGATGAAAGTTGATCAAAAACAGCCAGTTCGGGAAATCCGGCGACAGAGAGGGCCACGATCTTCGGGACATGACATCTCAGAGGATGTGATGATTTGCCGTTCTTCTCAATCATAAAGGGCTCTGCCATCGGAAGCGTCCTGTCAATGAAGGTCTTCATGCCCGCTGTAACCGAGAAAAAATAAAGAGGGGATGCAAATATGACTATGTCAGACCCGATGTATTTCGGGAACAGCTCTTTGGTCATGTCGTCTTTATGCACGCATTTACCCGGAGTTTTTGTCCAGCAGGAATAACACCCGGTGCAGTTCTTAATTTTTTTGTTCCGAAGATGGATAACCTCGATCTCGGCTGAAGCCTCCTTCATACCTTCCAGAAGAGGTTCAAGAAGCATCTCCGTCTTGCTCTGCCCGTTCCCTCTCGGGCTTGAGCTTATTGCTAGAATTTTCATATCAACCCCCTTTATCAATCGGCTTTATATAACAGGAATAAAATACCACAGAGCGTATGCTGCTGGCATTTGAAATATCACCTTTAATCAATTTGACACTGGGCACCCTTGCATTGTAAATGATTTTCGGATCGGTTTTTTAGACCCGCTTGGGAGAAAACATGGAAAAAAAGGAAATCTTTGATATCATCAAAGAATATTTCATCAGCCAGTTTGAGGTTCCGGAGGATAATATAACAATGGAAGCTCTCCTCAAAGATGACCTGGGTCTGGACAGCATCGATGCGCTTGATATGATAGGAATGCTTGAAGCAAGGCTCGATATGGAAATTGAAGGAGAAGAACTCAAACATATCCGTACCGTCAGGGATGTTGTTGAATTTATCTATAAAAAAATCCCAAGCTGATTATATGGCGGAAGTCACCTGGCATACACTGCTCGGTTACAACTTGAACAAAGACTGTATTACCGGACAATTCAATATTCCGGCCGGATCTTTATGGTTTAATGGACATTTCCCCGGGGAGCCCGTCCTGCCCGGTGTTTCCATGCTGTGTATGGTTCAGGAGCTTTTAAGAAAAGCAATTCCGGATATAAGGATAACAGGCCTGAGGCGTACCCGCTTCCGGCAGATTGTTCATGACAATGCATTCCTGAATATAAAAATTGCATGGAGAAACGAGGGAGGTTCAAAAGTCGTCTCATTTGACATATCAGGGGATGAAAACCTTATATGCTCCGGTTTTATTGAAACGGACAGGCCAGTTAATGATTCAAAATAAATATCATGGATATTGAATCCTACATGCCCCACAGGGACGGAATGAAACTGATTCAGGATATTCTCGAATCGGATGAAAACAGCTGCAAGGCCATAGCCGTACCAACAGAAACATGGCCTTTCCAGAGGCAGGAAGGGATTGATCCGATGGTGATTATTGAACTCGTTGCACAGACTACAAGCGCTTATGTCGGCTGGTGCAGGCGCGATAAGAAAAAATTGGGAGGGGCCGGGTTTCTTGTCGGGATACGCAGTGCCGAGATCGGGACGGCTCATCTGCCGGTGGGAATCCCTGTTTATATTTCATGCAGGAGGACTCTTGATATGGATAATTACGGCGTGTTCGAAGGCCGCGTTTTTACTGGTGATACAATATACGGAACGACAGCCATCCAAGTATACAACCCGTGAATACGACTCTTGTAGCTGTTCTAATTCTTCTTTGCTCCTACATTATCGGTTCAATAAATTTTTCCATGATCACCTTCAGGCTGCTTGGACTGGATGACCCGAGAAAAAAATTTTCAGGGAATCCCGGGACAACCAATGTATACAGAATAGCGGGACCTTTCTGGGCCGCCCTGGTGCTTGTACTTGATATAGGCCGTGCAGGTCTGGTTTCATTGTTATCGCTTAAACTTCTGCCCGTGCAGGATGTTGCATTTGCCGGATTTTTCCTTGTGCTTGGGAACCGCTATCCGTGCTTCCACGGCTTTAAAGGCGGCAAGGGCGTGGCCAGTTATATGGGTTTTGCCATATTCATCTTACCCGTCTGGGGACTCCTGGCGACCTTTCTCTGGCCTCTGATATACAAGCTTGTCAGGATTACGTTCATGCCGTCTTTTATTGTCATAGCCCTGATGGGAATCGGCTTGTCGTTTAATTTTCAGTTTAACCCCATCTCCGCGGCTGCAACGGCTGCTACAGTTATTTTAATTTTTGCCGGCCATAAGAAAAATATCATTGAGTTCTTGTCACGGAAAAAAACAGCTTGATTATATTTTTTCAGCTGCATTATTATTAAAAATAAACGATAAAGAAAGGAGACCCGATTATGAAAAAACTCATGTTAATTCTATTTATCGTCCCGGTATTCTTTATCATGTCCTGCGCCAGCGCACTGAAGGAGACCGACATTGATTCATGGCTTGCAGCAAAAGCGGGTGGAACACCTGCCGCCGTGAATATTTCGGGAACCTGGAAAGACTCTCTCAATGAAACAGATTCATTCATGAGCTGGGGACAGGGCGAACTGCTGCAGAAAGGCAATAATGTAACCGGCAATATCAGCACTTATGTCATTAAAGGAATAGTGTCCGGAAACACAGTCTACCTGGTCCTCTATAACGGAGCCGCGGTCGATTATACTGCCAAGTTTGAACTGAGAAACGGTAAAGAACTCTATGGCAATTATTACAAATCCCGCGATACCGGCCAGACCGCCCCGACCCCGATGGTCCTCAAGAAAGTCAAATAATCATTCTGTATTAAACGCAATACCGGCAACTGTTGCTAACCGTTCAGTTGCCGGTATCTTCGGTCTGAAGCAATTCAAAGTTCAGCCTGTATCCGCCGAGGCCTTTTGTCTGAAGTGTCATCCTTGAGTACAATCCATCAGTTGCAGGCGGCGTAAAGACAACCTGACGGGAGATTCTTGACGAGCCTTCTATCTCGCTTAAAACAGCACGGCCTTTTTCTTTTTTAATTTCCGTCCTGAAATTATCTTTTGTCCAGATGCAGAGGCATGAGCTGTCTGAATTAGTTAAAGAACCTTCGAGACGGCCCTTGGGGGGCATGAAAAGAAAACGTATGTTATCCGAGAACTTTTCTGCAAAATCTTTTTTATCAAGCGGTGGAATACCAGAATTGACCGTTGTTCCCTGGCTCGAGCATTCGGCATCAAGAAGGGTTATGCCCTCAGGAGACAATAGGATCACCTTGATAAGGCCGGTATCGGGATGAACCTCTGTCACACCGATAAAAGTCTCGTACCCGCCGAAAGGAAGGTCCGCCTCTATCTTGTGGACCGCCCGGAAGGATTTAGACGGGTAAACCGACAGGCACTCTTTTTCAATCTCGGGGTTTATTGTCAAACCTGCCGGTTTTTCCTGATGCGCGCATTGAAAGAGCAGACAGCAGAGCGGCAGCAAAAAACAGACGGCCCTTCTCATCTGGCTCTCTCGAAGATGCCGTCAGGGACGGGTTTGTTAATAGCTATATCGTCAAATTCCAGGTATATCGACGCACCCGCCTGTACCTCGACAATCTCAATGGCAGAGATCACGCCGTCGTTTTTTGAAAAGGTTATTACAACCTTCTGAATAAAATTCCGGATGGTTGTATTCTGAGGGGTCAGCACCACTCTTCCTTCAATAATTTCCGCCTTGAAATCCCTGTTCCCGTTAAACCTGCCGGCAAACCACTCGGTAATCTGGCCTACAACTATCCTGACGGCCTCAAGCCTTGCGCTTGAATCTTCAATCAGCTTATTGTCCTTCATGATGTAACGTTTCACATTTCCTTTATGCACAAGAAGGATGCTTTTAACGGGTTCGGTATATTCCCACCTTATCGAATCAGGCGAGAGGTAATAGAGCCGGCCTTTGCTGATCAGCGGCCTGGTGAGGATCTTCACGTTTTTTTTCTGGGTGAATGTTCCAGAGATGGACTTTACCTGGGACATGTTCTTTTCAATTGATTCCCAGTTAAGGGTCCAGCCCGCCAGGACAAGCGCAGAGAAGGCAAGAAGAAGGACAAGGGCCTTAAAATAAGGCTTCATCAGACCATGCCCCCCGTTGACCGACAGTACCTGTCCGGTAATGTACGATGCATTCTCAGAGCACAGGAACATGACGGCCTTCGCAACCTCTTCCGGTCTGCCCACACGGCCCATCGGAATGTACTGGACAAGAGCGTCCAGGGGCAGGTCTTTTATCATTTCGGTCTCGATAAGTCCCGGCGCCACGGCATTTACCCTTATGCCGAGCTTGGCCATCTCCTTTGCAAGGGCCTTGCATGCGCCAATCAGGCCCGCCTTGGCTGCGGAATAGTTCACCTGTCCTGCATTTCCTGCAAGACCCGAGATAGAGGCAATGGCTATTATATTTCCGTTCTTCTGCCTGATCATGCTTCTGAGCACCGGCTTCGTGACGTTGTAAAAGCCCTTGAGAGAGGTGTCTATAACGCTTTCCCAGCCCTGTCTCGATGTCATGGGAAAGAGGCTGTCGCTGGTTATGCCCGCATTGTTTACAAGCACCCTGATATATTTGTGCTTATCCAGAAGTTCCTTCAATGCAGATGCGGTCTCGTCGCTGTTTGCAACATCGAACTGCACGGTTTCGCCTTCGCCGCCCGCTTCTTTTATCTTTGAGAGCGTTTCAGCCGCCGCATCCTTTTGTGAGCGGTAGTTGATGATTACATAATATCCGTTTGCCGCAAGCTCCATACATATCGCCCGACCTATGCCGCGGCTGCCGCCTGTAACCAGTGCTATTTCTCTTTCTGCCATAAATCCTCCATCACTTTCCTGCCTATAAGCTTCTCAAGGGGTAAAAAATCAAGGCCCTTTTTCCTGATGCCGGTAACTGTTTCTTCCACCTGTCCGATCAGCTTTGAAACAGGAACATCCTGTGCCGGGGCCCTGTCATGAAGCATGATAATGTCACCCGCTTTAATGCCATTTATGACATTCCTGCTTATATTGTCCAGGCAGCGGTTGCCGAAATCTCTTCCGCGCCTGTTGAATATCACACACAGAAGACCAAGCCTTGAAAGTACCGGCCCCAGCCTTGGATTAACAATTGAGGCAGGGGGTCTGAATGTATATGCCTTTATGCCGAAACCCTTCATGAGCTCCTGGCAAAGCGTGATTTCCTGATCAAGCCTTGCTGCAGGCTTCAGCATTATGAACACATCATGATGCATGGTGTGGTTGCCGAGCGTATGGCCGTTATCCAGGATAAGCCTTATAAGTTCAGGATGTGCTGAAGCTTTTTGACCGATAATGAAAAAATGTGCATGGATGCCGTGCCTTTTCAGGTGTTCGATAAGAAGAGGGGTGCTGAAGGGGTCCGGACCGTCGTCAAAGGTCAGGGCAACACCCTGTGAACCTGATACACCCCGCATGATAGAAGGAAGAAACATCTGGGCACCTGGAAAAAACGGAGCCGCTATTGAAAGAAGGACAAATACTGACAGCGGGAGCAGTGCATAAACCGGCCTTATCGGAAATAACATGATAGCAATAACCATTGCAGTGATACCTATATAAAAAATCCTGGGATGGCTGCTGCTTAACATTTTCCGCCTTTTAAAAGAGGAACGGCTCGAAACAGTACCAGTGATCCGGGTGCCTGCGTATTACGCTTTCATACAAGCCGAGATATTTTTTAGCCGCCTCATGTATAACCTTTTCCCTTTCAGAGCGGTCTTCCGTTTCAAGACTGATCGGCGGGTTGTATTCAATCCGGTATTTTGCGCGGCCTGTCCTGATTATGAAGAAAACGAAGAGGGGAACCCTGAGTGCGTATGCAAGTGCAAACGGGGAATACGGCAGCCTCACCGACCGGTTAAGAAATTCAAGCTCTATTGATTTCTGTTTGTCGCTCCAGACCCGGTCCCCTGTCATTGACACAAAGCCTTCATTCTTGAGGTAATGAAGCACTTCAAAGACATTAAGTGCAGCATTCTCGTTCTCGTCGATGGCCAGGATTTTTATCCCCTTGCCGGCTATTTCCCTTTTCATCTGCGCTTCGATCTTCTGTGCCTGTTTCGAGCCCACGAACAGGGCCACCTTTATCCCGAAAGCACTTAGCTTCCTCGCTGCAAGCTCCCAGTTGCCTACATGCGACATGAGAAGAATACCATGCCTGCCGCTTGCATGTGCATTGTATATATGCTCCCAGCCGATGCTCTCGCATGATATTTCTCCCGAGGATTCCACGATCAGCCTGTCTGTAAACACGGTTGAAAAATGATGAAACTGCCGCCATGCGCACAGAAGGTAGTAAAGCCTTGACCTGCCGGGAAAGAGGGAGCTGTAAAAGTCCATGCTCCATCCCACCTGCGGCCTGGGCATGAGGAAATAACATGTAGTAATGCACCAGGTGGCAAACTCGGCAAGGCATATCCCGGCCCTGGAGCCCGCAAGGACATGCATGACTTTATAAAAAAGCATCATCATGACAGAACCCTGCGCCCTTCATCAGGCTCGGATAAAAACCAGGTCTCTTCCCTTCCCGGAGCGGTTACTTCACAGAACACCAGTTTGTAGCCGGTATCTTTAAGCAGAGAAGTGATGCCGTCTTTCGAACGGAGCCAGATTGTGTTTCTGGTTAACCTGTTCCTGATTATTTCAAGCCATCTCTCCCAAGGGACTTTTTTCTCAGACGGAATCGTCACGCGCAATATAAGCCGTCCGCTGTCTGCAAGCCTTGATCTTATATCACTCAATATCTTTTTTAGTTCATCATCAGGGATATAATGTATCATGTCCAGCATCAGTGCCGTATCTATGGTTTCCGGATACGAGTTGAATGCCTGGGCTGTTGAAACAAAAGCACAGTCGTCCCTGCCAAGGACCCTTCGGGCAATCCTGATGCGTTCAGTGTCGGGGTCAAGGGCGCATATCCTTGTACCCGGGAGAAGGGTCTTAAGCCATACGCCCTGTACCCCGTACCCGCAGCCTATATCCAGGACTGTACCCCTGCCTTTTATGAACCCGGCCAGTTTTGGGAACATGGGGTCGAATTTCATCTTGAATCTGGCAAACATGCGGGCATAGACTTCAAGGTGTTTAAAGCGCGACATTACCATTTTCCGGTGTGCAGGCGATCCCGGCAAGACAAGTTTTTCTTGAGGAAACGGATGTTCTCTGAACACATACCTTAGAAGGGGCGGCAGGAGAAGGCTTGTTCCCGCATAGGTATATAATATGCCCAGTGTCGCGGACAGTCCAGCGCTTGACAACAGGGGATGCCTGGCAGCCGCCAGAACTGAAAACCCCGTAAAGATGGCCGTTGCGGCCATGAGGACCGAGGCCCTGATCGTCTTCATGGAGGGGTGGCTTTCATCGATATACCGCTGCTGCATCCTTACTATATATATGGAAAATACAATTCCCAGGCCCAGGACCACCACCGCCAGCATAAGTCCGGGTATATCGATAGGATGGCCGATCAGGGTAAAAGTCCCGAGGGTGCAGATTATGGAAAAGACCACGGGCAGAAGGGTCAGAAACACAAGGGTGAAGTCGAGGTAATAGAAAAGCAGCAAAATGGCAAGAGCACTTCCTGCAGTGATGAGCGTCCTCATGAAAATTCCGTGTACCAGGCCGGACAGCCTTTCGGTGAAAAGACCATAATCAAGCATACTGCCTAGCCTGTTCTTGTGGAACTCATCGAAAAGCGCCTGTGCCTTGTAAAAAACTCCGGGCATGGCTGAACTTATCAGTATGGGTTTTTTATCATTGCTGCCATTGAAGAACCCCAGGATTTCGTATGAATTGCCTGAGATTGCAGTATTTTTTATCCGTGGATGTTCGATTGAACCGATAAAAGGAACGAAGGCATTATTCATGAAACCATAATCTCTTGATGCCGAGAGCAGCGTTGATTTAATAGACGACACCCTGCCCTGGTTCCAGAAGCCTTTCCACGCTTCAAGGTTCTGTCCCGAAAGATGCGTTGACGGCAACAGGTCGGACAGCGTGAATGACGAGGCCAGGGTTTTCATTTCAGCCTGCCGCCTGAAAAAAACCGACATCCTGTCGGAAATATTTCTGAGCTCTTCAACAGATCCCGCCTCGGAGAGAAAATATATCCTGCTGAAAACGTCTCCCCATATTTGTTTAAACGTCTCCTCGGCCTTGAGCGTAACCGGGCCGACCGCGTTCATCCTGTTCAGATCGGCATTGAAGACAGGCCTTGCTGCAAGGGCCATGACAATCCCCAGGACGGAGGCAAGAAGAAACCCGGTCCATCCCGGCTTCAGGCTCAGAAAATCTGCAATCCGCTCGACCGGGAGCAGGGCATTTCTTTTTGCTGGCGGCATGCTTATAAAAATTCTCGGCTGCATCGTGTGAACGAATATGAATGTGAATATCGCACCAAGCGCAGCGAACATGCCGACATCGGCCATGATCCGGAATCCGCTGAAAACGAGTGCAAGAAACGCCCCTGCGGTTGTAAACATGGCCATGAGTTCCACGGAGTAGATCTCGTGTGAGGTCTCTTTTCCAGTTGTCTCGGAAGTCCGGTCAAGGAAGAGGAAAAAGGATATTCCGCTGTCCACGGTGAATGACAGGATGGCCCCTCCGAATCCCAGCGCCAGGAGCGACATTTCAGGCCTTATGATGGATAACATAAACATGGCAACTGTTGTGCCGACAAGACCGGGCAAAAGGGAGAGCAGACCTATATAGGGCCTTGGAAAGCACGTTATGAGGAGCAGTGCAATGCCTATTGTCGATGCTATTGCCGCAAATATTACATCTCTTTTTGCCGTTTTTTCGTTATCGAGGGCTGCACGGTACGACCCTATTGCATTAAGCTTTACCGGCCTGGCGTTATCCCGGACCGCCTTGTATATGAATTCATCGGACACTTTTTTGAAGACATCAGCAATCTGCCTGGCGCCCTCAGTGTCCATGCCGTTACTTTTTGTGTGCGCAACAACAAGGCAATGCCTGCCGTCAGAGGTGAATATATGGCCTTTGTAGACGGATGAACCTTTTTCCTCCATAAAATTCCTGAGCCTTTCCAGGACAATAAACCTCAAGCCGAGAGGGTCTTTTGAAATCATATCCGCCTGCCCGATACCCTCGAAGCCACCGAGCATTTCAATGTCATCTTTAAGGCTGCCCCTGATTTTATCGGTATCAAGAAGCGGCGACACGCGTTTATTGAGGTCGCCAGCCGAAAAACTCCCGGGCAGGTTATCCGTTATCGTGTCCATGATTTGAGCGAATACACTTCCCGGCTGATCCACACCGACTTTTTCAAACAGGCCGCATTTTTTCATCTCGTTTTCGAGATACCCGGCGGAGGAGGCCAGCATGTCTTTATCCGGCGCAGCCTCACCGTCGATTGAAAGATCTACAGCCACCTTGTCAGGCAGCCTGTAGCGTTCAAATATCTTTTTTGCATCTGATATTACCGGGTCGTTAACCGGCACCGATGAAAGGAGGTCCGAACTTAACTTCAAATGGGCCTGAGTCCAGAAGGTCATCAGGCAAAGAGAGACAAGGACGAAAATCAGAAGCCTCAGGCTGATGCTGTATCCTCGGAATTTCATGACAGTCTCAGGCTCCTCTGAGGGAATGGGGTATTAAAAGCCTCATGGCAATCAAACGGGTGAAGGTTAAAGAGTTCCTGAGAAAATCGACAAAAGGCCTGAAATGTGAAATCCTCATCCCTGCCTCGGGATAAACAACGCTTACGGGCACCTCATAGACAGGTATTTTTTGCCAGTGGGCCAGCACAAGGATCTCCACCTCGAACTGAAACCTTTTGGCCCTGCTTTTAAGCCCCAGGATTTCTTTCACCGGATAAATCCGGAATCCGCTCTGGGTGTCCGTCAGCACGGGACCTCCGGAAAGCCTTACCCAGAAATTGGAAAACTTACGGCCGAACCTGCTGGTCCAGGGTACGGCCGCATCACCCTGCATGTTTTTTCTCGCTCCTATGACCATCGGCCTTACGCCCGCTTTTATCGATTCAATAAGTTTAACGGCATCACTTGGCGCATGCTGCCCGTCGGCGTCAAGGGTCACGGCAAAATCGGCAATTCCTAAAGCCGCCTTCAGGCCTGAACGGATTGCCGCTCCTTTGCCCAGGTTCTTTTCATGCCTGACAACAGATATATCACTATACCGGCTTAAAACTTCAGATATGCCGTCTGTGGATCCGTCATCCACGACGATGACGGGCAGGCCGAGTTTAATGCACCCGTCAAGCACGGAGGCCAGTGAACCGGCATGGTTATAAACTGGAATGACAAAAGAGAACCGCATCCGTCGGGTGTAAAATAAACTGTTGTAAGATGTCAATGCTGATTAGTTTTATTAATCAGGAAGGTTATTAAGTAAAATAATATAGCTATATATAAATAGGAAGTATGTTTTCAGAGCATTTCATCATATGGTTCAACAATTTTTTATCATCGACATAGAATTTATATTCATATTTCCCCCTGGCAAGCGGCACGAGCCTCTTCCATACCATGGTCGACGTTCTCCATGGGCGCATCTCCGATGGTCCATTCCTTGGAACCGGCCACCACGTGGACCCGGGAGGCCTCCTGGGAATAATAACGGAACAGGACCCCTTCCTCTGTAACCACCGGTGTGAGGCTGCCGATGTCATGGGCGCCCCTGTCCGGCCTGACCTCATGGGGAAATTTGGAAGGAAGTGTCGAATCGAACTGGTCGCTGACCTGTCTGGTTTTGCGCAGCGCTATGACCTCGCGCGCCAGGCTTATGTAGTCATTGAAGCCCGAGCTCAGTATGTCATAGTCGATGATGCTCTGCCCGTATCCGGCGGCTTCCTTCAGCTTCACAGTGTAGTTGATGATCGTTTTGAATGCATGTTCCTGCATGTGGGTCCTGATTTCCTTGAGCGATTCGTGAGCGATCCTCGTCCTGCGGTCGAACATCGTAGCCAGGGCGTATGCCGGGATTTCCCGGTTGCGCTGCCGGCTCACGATTTCTATTGTTTCCAGGAGCCTGGCCAGGCCGTGCAATGCGAACAGCCCGCTCTCGATCGGTATGATCGCCTCGGTGCAGGCGAAGATCGCATTGAAGGTCAGGATTCCGATGTTAGGCGGACAGTCGATGAGGATGAAATCGTACTGGTCGGCAAGAGGTGCAAGTATGGTGGCCAGGGCTGTTTCGCGGTTCTGACGCTGGAGCAGGACCGGCTCGGCCATGCTGAGGCTGATATCGGACGGGAGCAGGTGCAGCCTGTAGGGGAGCTTTGCGATGGCGGTTGCGACCGCAGTGGCGCCTGGAGGGTCCTCCATCAGGAGGTCTGAAACGCTCGGGGCGTCGTTGTCTCTCGCGTGACCGAGGCCCAGAGTGGCATGTGCCTGGGGGTCCAGATCAACGATGAGGGTTTTTTTCTGCAGCAATCCCAGACAGGCCCCGAGATTCATCGTCGTTGTTGTCTTGCCGCATCCGCCTTTTTGGTTAATAACAGCGATACACCTCATCATTCTCTCCTCATATGATTAAATTTTCCCATCATGCCTCTTTACGTCTCAGGGATGCATTTCCTCGCCCATATCGTGCCTGTCACAAGCATTGCAAGGGCTGTTGATGTTCTCTTGCGCGAACCCTCTCATGTCGATCCTAAGATCCGCAGAATGAGTGGTCCGGCGGGTGTAAATTTTTCTCTGCAGTTTGGATAACATTGACCCTCGTGGCTGTCAACAGGAGACCAGCGGCAAAAGGTAACAGCCTAAATAATTTCGATCTGGGAAAAGTTTCAGAATAGATTTGACAGATGGCAATCAGGACGAATTTTGAGAGCTGAAAGACTTTTAAAATATAAGGTATGACTCTCTGTATCGGGCCGATATTTTGCGGCCAGATGTTTTGAACAGTAATGTCTCGGTACGATCGGCTTGTGTCAATGAGTCTATTATGTTAACAATTTTGAACCGTCAAATTCTATGATTGGAGACCCCATGGATTCTTTGGCTCAGTCTTTGCTCGACTCAAACAGCAGTCTGCCGGATTTTGATGTTATCAAAGCATTGTTCAACAGGCTGAAAGAAACGCCGCTTTATAAATCCTCGTTTCAAAACAAAGAACTTTTAACCTGGGATGATTTTATCGGTCTTCCGCTCACTTCAAAAGAAATACTGAGAAGCATTCGCCCGGCGGACAATCTCATTATGGATAAAGCAGGGGTCTGGCATTACCATGAATCATTCGGCACGACGGGCGCGCCCATCTCGTCATGGTATTCGGGTGAAGACTATCTTAACGAGGTCAAGATCACCCGCGACTGGACCTCGTGCATAAAACCCGGGATGAAGGTGCTCAACAGGTTTCCATACAGCTTTGCCATCCCTCCCTTTGTGATTGAGGAAAAATGCAGGCAGGACGGCGGAATAGTCCTGCCTGTAGGTTATTTGAGCTGGAATATGCCTTATGCCAGGGTCCTGGACATAATAAAAAGGCTCGAGGTTGAGGCGATATGCTGCCTTCCCACTGAAATGATCATCCTTGAAATGGTTGCAAAGTATATGAACTACGATATCAGGAGGGATTTTAAAACCGTGGGCCACATCCTGACTTCCGGCCGGATAGTACCGGACTCGCTCAGGAATTACATCGAGGAAAAATGGGATGCGAAAATGTCGACGGTCTACGGCAGCACCGAATGCGGGGGAATTGCATCAACCTGCGAAAAGGGAAACCTGCATATTCATGAAGGTGCGCATATCGTTGAAATTCTCGATGATAAAACAGCAAAGCCGGTTCAAAAAGGGGATGTCGGCCTGGCTGTAATAACTTCATATTACAGACAGGCTGCTCCAATGATCAGATACAACACGGGCGACTATGCGCGTATATCGGAGAAAACATGCGTCTGCGGCAACCCGAATCCTGTTATCGAGGTGCTGGGAAGGTCCGATGAGGTGATAAGCTCTGATAAGAAAAAGGTCTATTTCCTGAACGCAGAGGATGCCGTCATGGACTTTTCAAAACAGTTTGACAGCCCTGTCTATTATCTGATCGTTGAAGGCGGCAAAATCGTGCTGAGGGTCGAAACGCACAATAAAAAGAAGGAGTACTCCCCGGAGTCTTATGAAAAGCTTTGCGAGGCCTTTTCTTCAAGGGTTAAAGGTCGATATATGCTGCCCCGGCGAACTGCTGGACGTTGATTTCCTGCTCAGGGCGCCCGAGGTCTACAAACCCAGGAGCATCACCTTCTGGGACAAAGAGGACAGGAAAACCATTTCCATGACCGAAGGTCTGATCAAGTTTCCCGAATATTCATTTACAGATTTTGTCTCGCTCACCCGGAAATCAATAAAAAACATGTTTGTCAAGAAAGGCCTGATCCGGCACTTCAAACCCGTTTCTTGACAATTAGGGGCAATGCTTATAGCAGTTAACAAATGAACGCCCACAAGAAATCGGATGTTATCATCGGAGATAAAAGCATTAGCCTTGTCAGACTTATCGATATTGCCGATGCACGGGCAAAGGTCTTTATAAGCAAATCTGATGAGTTTGTTTCAAGAATGGAGGCAAGCAGGAAAGTCCTTAACATGGCTATATCTCAGGGAACCCCTGTATATGGTGTGACCACTGGTTACGGCGCCTCATGCGGAAACAGGATAGGCCCTGAAGATATTGAAAGCCTTGGCAATAACCTCATTACATATCACGGATGCGGCACCGGGGAACCCCTGGGTGTAAAAGAGACGCGCGCTGCTATGATGTGCAGGATAATCTCGCTTTCAAGGGGGCTGTCCGGTGTCACGGTCGAGCTGCTCAGTCAGATTGCAGCTTTTTTAAACGCAGGTATTACCCCTGTTATCCCGTCACTGGGCTCGGTAGGCGCATCCGGTGACCTCACTCCGCTTTCATATCTGGCGGCCTGCCTGGCCGGAAAGAGGGAGGTCGTCTACAAAGGGGAAATCATGGAGTCTGCCAGGGCCCTCGCTACGGCAGGTCTTAAGCCGTACACCTTCAAACCCAAGGAACCGCTCGGCATCTTGAACGGGACCTCGGTCATGACCGGCATCGCCGCTGTGGCGCTGTACCGTTCAAAAAAGATACTTGAAGCCGCAATAGCGGCAACCGCCCTTACCGTGCATGCGTTGAAGGGGCACGCAGACCACTTCCACGAAGTTATAACCGATTCCAAAGCGCATCCCGGCCAGATAATGACAGGGAGAAAATTAAGGAAGCTGCTTGAATCAGGGGGAAACCCCGGGGAGTCAGGGCATAACGACCACCTGCAGGACCCCTATTCGATAAGATGCGTACCTCAGATACTGGGCGTTGTCGCAGATGCCGTTTGCTGGGTGGAAAAATGGGTGGTTACGGAAATCAACAGCTCAAATGACAACCCCCTGTTCGATTCTGAGACCGGAGCCGTTTTAATGGGAGGAAATTTTTATGGAGGCCACATAGCCTTTGCAATGGATAGCCTGAAAAGCGCCCTTGCGCAGATGGCCGACCTCCTCGACCGCCAGATGGCGCTGCTTGTCGATACGCGTTTCAACCGCGGCCTGCCTTCTAACCTTGTCAAGGTAAAAGGGAATCAGTACATCAAGCACCATGGATTCAAGGGCATGCAGATAACGGCCTCGGCCCTGGCCGCCGAGGCGCTCAAAAACACCATGCCCGTGGCGTCTTTTTCCCGCTCGACCGAATCGCACAACCAGGACAAGGTCAGCCTTGGGACGATTGCGGCCCGGGATGCGCTGAGGCAGTGCGAGCTGGTATCAAGCATGGTTGCGGTCCATCTTATGGCGGCTGTGCAGGCCTGCGAGATAAGGGGAGGGCTTGAATTGAGACCCGAAATCAAGAAAATCGTATCCTTGGTTCGAGATGTCGTTCAAGATGCGGCAACAGACAGGGAAATGGGAAAGGACATCGGCAGGCTGGCCTCGGCTTTATATGAAATGACGTGGGATTGATAAAATGGGCTCCTTGTTTGAACATTCGGTAAAACTGAGCATTCCCTTTCATGACACTGATGCGATGCAGGTCGTGTGGCACGGAAATTACCTGAAGTATTTCGAGATCGCCAGAGACGCCCTGTTTTCTGAAAAGGGCATTGACCTCTATGACTACTTTTGCAGATTCCACTACCTTTTCCCTGTCATCCGGGTTTCCGTAAAGTACATCGCACCTTTAAAGGTTAGGGATGAAATCATTTGCACGGCCTATTTGAAGGGGGCCAAAAGAAAAATCATCATGGATTTCGCCATCCGCAGGATATCGGACAACTTGCTCTGCGCCACAGGAACGACCGAGCAGGCCGCTGTCCTGTTTACGGGTTCGGGGATGGACCTTGAGATACCAAAGGATATCCGTGACGCATTGGAGACCCCGAATGACATCTGAATTCCTCTCTGCGCTTTCCGCCGGTACCGAAAGGCTTGCTGCATGGTCGGACCTGCTTGACAGCATAAACGTGTTTCCGGTTGCCGACGGAGATACCGGCAGAAACCTTGTTCTGAGCCTTGCTCCCCTGAGGGTCCTCCCCAGCGATTCGATTATAAACGACCTTCTGCTTTCGGCCAGGGGGAATTCCGGAAACATTGCCGCGAGCTTTTTTACCGGATTCCTGTCCAGTAATCCGCACCGGGACATGGCACATGCCGTAAGTGTGGGCAGGAAGAGGGCGTTTGGCGCAGTGCCGGAGCCCAGAAAAGGGACCATGCTGGATATATTCGTAACTCTTGAAGAGCTGGCCAAAACCGGTGAAAAAATTGCCGACAAAAAAAACATACTGGAAAACCTGAAGGACGCGGTGATGGCAACCACCGAGATAAATCCGGAGCTTAAAAAGGCCATGGTGGTCGATTCCGGCGCCCTGGGCATGTTCATTTTTTTTGATGCGTTTTTCAACGCCCTGAATGGCACCCGCGACGAGATGAATCATATTGCAGAACTCTTCAACGACCGCCTTTCCATAAGCGCCGACTGGAAAAAGGAAGAAGGCATTTCAGGGAGCTGCATCGATTTCGTCATGAAGATCAACGGCGACAACCAGAACCTCAGCGATGAAATCGGACGCTTTGATGAGAGCGTTGTGGCAATAAGGCAAGATGACTATATCAAGATTCACCTGCATTCAAATTCTTCGGAGTCGGTCCGCAGCTCCGTATCAAAGCTGGGGAGAGTGGTAAAGTGGTCTGAAGATGATCTTAAGGAGCAGACAAAAAATTTCTGTGTTTCGTTAAAGCCCGCTCTGCATATCGTTACCGATGCCGCAGGCAGCGTCACGAGAAATGATGCCGCAGGACTGGGGTTTTCACTGCTTGACAGCTACATATCCCTGGGCAGACTGGACATGCCCGAAACATGCCTGGAGCCTTCGCTGCTGTACTCGTCGATGAGGAAAGGAATAAGGGCCACAACGGCCCAGGCCTCGGTCTTTGAAAGGTACCAGCACTATGAGAAAGTGCTCGGACTTTACGGTAGAGCTCTCTACCTTTGCGTGGGTTCCGCCTTCACCGGCAATTATCAGGTTGCATCCGAATGGAAAGCCGCTCACGACCCTGATAACAGGCTTACCGTAATAGATACGGGCGCAGCATCGGGAAGGCTGGGCCTTATGGTGCTGGCGGTTGCGCGGTATTCACTCGAAGCGGCATCTCCTGAAGATGTGATCGAATTTGCCGGCAGGGCCGCCCTTTTATGCGAGGAATATGTCTTTATAGACAAGCTTCAGTACCTTGTCGCAGGCGGCAGGGTTTCGAAGGCAAGCGGTTTTTTTGCAGATATGCTGAACATGAAACCTGTTGTAAGCCCGCAGCCTGAAGGCGTGAAAAAGCTTGGGGTAGTACGCAACCGCAAAGACCAGACAGCGTTTGCCTTAAAGAGGCTCCGGGAGCTTTTAAAGGGCAGGGACGCAATTATAATGCTCGAGTATTCAGACAACCGGGAAATGCTTGAGGCGGAAATAAAACCGCTTTTACAAGAAGAATTCAACGGCTCTGAAATAATATTGCAGCCGCTCTCGCTTACTTCCGGCACACATATGGGGCCTGGCACATGGGCGGTTGCAGTCATGCCCTATACTAACGGGCTCAAGATAAGACGGGAAGGCAGATAATGATCAGGCCTGCCGTCAGATATGCCAAGGGCGTTTATATGTTTTTCATGTTCGCCGTATTCGAAATCGGCATGCTGTCGGCCTTCCTTTTTTTCATCCCGTTCATAAACGTCTATAATGCCCTTGGCGGAAAAGACAGGTACCTGATGCAGCGCATTAACCGGTTTCATTTCAGCTTATGGCTGAAGCTGCTCGATGCAGGCGGTCTTTTCAAGGCGGAAAGGATAAAGGGGACGATGGCCAGCGGTCCGTGTGTCATTGTGGCAAACCATCCCGGACTCTTTGACGTGCTTGTATTGGTTCGCGACATCCCGGGATTGTCATTGCTGGCGAAACAGTCCCTGAAAGCGCTTCCGGGTTTAGGAAGGATATTCGCGCACGCCGGCTTTATATTTGCATCCGGTGAAGATGATTTGTCTGCAGCCGTACAGTTGACCAGCAGTATAGTCGATGTGCTTAAATCAGGCCGCAGGTTCATGCTTTTTCCCGAAGGCACCCGGTCTCCGAAAGGGGAACTGCTGGGGTTCAAGTCGGGGGCCTTCAAGGTTGCAAGGGTGGCGGGCGTGCCGATACAGCCCGTGCTGATCAGAAACAATCCGCCGTTCATGCCCAAAGAAGACAAGTGGTATTACCCGCAGTATGAAAAATCTGTTTTCGAAGCCGAATTTCTTGAACCTGTCCCTCCCCCGAAGGCAGGCCGGGAAATGAAGGCGGCAAAGGAACTGGAAAAGACGTTCAGGGAGCATCTGGGGCTCGGTCATGATAAAAACCATAAAAAATAAAATCATAATCAGGAGCCGTATATGACAAACGATATCCGGGTGGTTGTTACCGGGATAGGCTTCCGTTCGCCGATAGGCCACACGATGAATGAGCTGAAGAAATCACTGATCGAAGGCAAGAGCGGGGTAAGATATATTCCTGAATGGGAAAAGGTAGGACATATGCGCACCCGCCTTTCAGGGGTATGCGATGGCATCGATGAAAAAGTAATTCCCAGGCCGGTCAGGAGGAGCATGGGACGCCTGTCGATACTGGCCGCCCTTTCGGTTATGGATGCGGTTAAAGATTCCGGGCTCGATGATGATTTCATAGGCTCCGGGAAGTGCGGTGTTTCATACGGTTCAACGGAAGGCAGTTCGCAGGCCATGGAGGAATTCACAAGGGATTATTCAAAAAATGGCAGCCTCTTAGGACTTGAATCATCCACATACCTTAAGTTCATGAGCCACACATGCGCTGCAAATATTTCAATGATGTTTCATACAAAGGGGCCTCTGGTTGCATCCTGCACGGCCTGTGTTTCGGGCTCGCAGGGGATAGGTTTCGGATATGAGGCGATTAAAAACGGCAAGGCAACCGTTATGCTCTCGGGAGGAGCCGAAGAAATGCATTTTTACAATGCGGCCATATTCGAGCTCCTTAGGGCGACATCGGTAAAATACAACGACACTCCGGACAAAACACCCAGACCTTTCGATGCGGAACGCGACGGCCTGGTGGTAGGGGAAGGTGCAGGCTGCCTGGTGCTGGAGGAATATGAGCATGCCAAAGTGCGCGGTGCGAAAATATATGCCGAGATAACCGGATATGCAACCAACTGCGACGGTGCGCACCTGACCAATCCGAGCGCTGACGGCATGGCAGGGGTGATGCTTCTTGCGCTCAAGGATGCAGGTATGGATCCTGATGAAATAGGGCATGTCAATGCCCATGCCACTGCCACCGATGTAGGCGACACAGCCGAGGCCGCAGCCATATCAATGGTGTTCGGTGACAAGGTCCCTGTAAGCGCTTTCAAGGGCTACATGGGGCATACGTTGGGCGCATGCGGAGCGCTTGAGTCCATAATCACCATATGCATGATGAATGAAGGATTTATGGCGCATACTAAAAACCTCGAAACGCCGGACCCTCAATTTCCAAGGCTCAACCACATAATGAACGAGGCCGTGGAGAAGCCTTTTGCAATCGGCATGAACAACAACTTCGCATTCGGCGGCATAAACACTTCTCTTATATTTAAAAAAGTATAGACTTGGAAATGCCTGTTCTTAAAAAAATAGCCGAGAGGGTTGCCCGCACCGAATACGGGCGCAAGGCCCTTGAAGAAGAAATCGACCTCGGCTATTTCAAGCAGGCTCCGCCTCCGAAGGTTATAATCGGGCTCATCCTTCTGGGCTTGAGCTATCTGATAGGATGGCCGGCAGTGGGATTATGCGGGATTCTGGCGTTTTATTTCCATGAACCGCTGATCCTTGTCATCGGCGGCCCAGTCACCTATGGACTGTCCTGGGCCGTGTTCGGAATATCTATGTTGTTACTCGGAATTCACAGCTACAAGGGGGCCGATTTGATATCGAGGTACATGATAAGGGTCTTTATAAAAAAACATGCAGATAAATCCGGGGTTGATTGAAAACTAAATCTGATTAAAATATAATCAGTAAGGGTCAATAAAAATCAGAAAAGGAGAACCCCATGTCCAAGAGCCAGGATATAAAAAAGGATGCAAAAAAGAAACCCACAAAAACATTGAAAGAAAAAAGGCTTGAAAAGGCATCGAAAAAAGCAGCCAAATAAAAAATCAGTGATTGAGCTGAATTGATGCCGGTTCAGGCTGCAGGATAATACATCATCCCTGAATCAGGCTCAGGGCGGCCTGCCTGTCCCGTTTGCCGGAGGGCGTCACGGGGATGGCGCCGACCTTCAGGATATGCCGCGGCATTTCAACAGGGTTAAGTACTTTTCTGAAAAGCCTTCTTAATTCTTTTATATCCGTATCTGCTACAACAATGGCTGCAACCGCGTTATCACGCCCCTGTTCCGCCGCGACCTGAATTATAAAAATATCTTTGATGGCTTTTAATGTCCTGATTTTCTGTTCTACTGCATCGAGCTCGACACGGTTGCCTCCCACCTTTACGACATTATCCACCCTGCCCAGGAGTTCAAACCCTTCACCGGAAGGGCTGACCCTGTCGCCTGTCCTGAAATAGCCTTCCCCGTCCAGAGGAAGGCCCGGGGAAATGAACGGAGATTTAATGAACAGCCTTTCATCTTCAACCTTCCATTTGACAACGGGAAAAGGTTTGAATTCGTTTTCATCACGCACCCGGCTCCTGTGCGCAATCCCGCCTGTTTCAGTCGACCCGTACACCTCCTCAACCGGCGCTTTGGCCGCCCTTGAAAAGGCCAGACTGTGTGCTCTGTCGAGAAATCCTCCCGAGGAAAAGGCCAGCCTGATATTTCCCGGGTTGGAATTGCCGGCTGCAAGCGCCTTAAAGTGCATGGGCGCCCCTATATAGACTGTCGCCCTGCTTGATGCTGCTGAGCTGATAATCTCTCCCGGAAACACCGGAGAATCGTTGATGACGCGGGCCTGGGCGACAAAAGGAAGGAGCACGGAGAAGAGCAGCCCGTAAATGTGTCTGGGAGAGACGGATGCAAGAAGGATGTCCTCACGGGTTATTTTAAAATATTCTTTAAGGAAAAAAGCCTCTCCCAAAAGGTTCAAAGGGGTCTTGGGCCAGATTATAGGCCGTCCCGTAGAACCTCCCGAGTAAAGCCATAAAAACGGGCAAGAGATGTCCCTTGAAAAGCTTAAGGGTTTTGCAGATGCCTCGCTATTATCTGGAATAATCTGCAGCAGGTGCTCGTTCAGTTTTTGCCTGGCGTCTGAAAGGACTGTTTGTGTTTTTCTTGCCTTGCAGGCATCAATAATAACCTGTTCCGTCGTGACATGAGGCAATATCAAATCCGGCCCGCCGGCAAGCGCAGCCAGGATTGCCGCCATAATAAAACCCCTGTCTTCGGTGCAGATGCAAACGGACTTTTCCTGCAGTGCAGCACTTACAAGCGCATTCCTGATTATCGCTGCTTTTCCAAACAGGCTGAAACTTTCTGCCCCTCCTGAAACATAATCAAAGCCGGAATTATCAGAAAGCCCCTCAAGAAAGCCAGTGATCTGACTGTTGATTTCTGATTTATTATTTCTGCCCATATCAAATAAGCTTTTCCCATAGCGGCCCGACCCGGCCTCTTGAATAGAGCCTTGCCATAATCCTGTTCATCTCGCTGCCGCCCGAACCTATGACCCAGTTCCTTCTTCCGGCCGCCTTTTTAATTATCATGTCCTCAATCTCGGACGGGGAAACGCCGTCCGCCTGATAGTAAACTGGCTTGAGCAGACTATCATCAGGTGAAACCCGGCCCTCGGCAAGCGCAATATTGTAAAGCTCGGTCCCGGGGTATATCCTTATCCCGCAGAAAAAGAAAAAAACCGCCGAAACCAGCCTTTCGGCATTCTCAAGCGTTTCTTCAATGCTGTCAAGGCTCTCTCCCGGACCTCCGAGCAGGAAATAGTGGCAGACATTCAGGCCCGCCTTTTTTGCCGATTCGTGCGCACTGAAAACATCTCTTACCTCGAAAGGCTTGCGGTAGGACGACAGCATGCGCCCGGACAGCGACTCCGTACCGAATTCAACATGCGAGAGCCCTGCCTTTTTGAGTATTCGATACAGCCCCTCCTGCCCCTTTAAGGGAGCGAAAAACCCGCCCCATGGGATATCAAGCCCGGCCCTGGTAAATTCATCGGCTATCTTAAGGCAGTGCTCTTGATCCGAGTTGAAAACGCTGTCTGCAATATAGATATATTTTGCCCCGCTTTCTTTAAGCCCGAGGGCTGTGCCAGCGCAAAGCCCGGGGTCAGCGGGTCTGATATGGGAGCCCTCTATTACAGGATAAGTGCAGTATATGCAGTTGAACGGGCATCCGCGCTTTGTCTGCAGATTGAGCATGCCGGAGTTCTGAATGTAAAATGAGCTTGATGCATTATTTACGGGCAGATCCCTTCTGATCTCTCCATCCCAGGGTCGGGGCCTTTCTGGTTGTGCTCCGGCGGATATGACACCCGGAATCTTCAGGGCGTCGACGCCTTTTCCTAGGGCGTCCAAAAGGGCAGGCAGGCGCTCGCCCTCGCCCGCAATGCCGTAATCGGCTCCCAGGTCGGTCAAGAGTCTCCCGGGGAACAGGGAAAAACCGGCCCCTCCCAGTATCAGAGGCACACCGGTTGCACCACGGATAATTTGGGCAATTTCCTTATATTCATCGATATAACTTTTGGAGTCCGTGGCCTCGCTGTTGTCTATATTACGTATTGAAAGGCCTATGCAGTCCGGCATAAAATCGTTTATCTCAAGAGGGACTGCCGTTGCCGCATCCTTGTCCATGAGATCGAGCAGTCTGACAATATGTCCCGGCTTAAGAGCGCCTGCCAGGTAATCAAGACCGATCGGATATACCGGGAAAGGCACGCTGACTTTGTTTGCTGAAATCAACAGGACTTTCATGGCCGGATGATTACGGGGTAATTTCTATGGCGCTTAATGTTCCGCCGAGCCCGAGCAGAAGGATCCCGCGTCCGGCGAGAGCTCCATTCCCGTTTGCGATGAGAAAGGGCAAAGCCCCTTTCCTGACACAGTCCGCTGCATAAGCCGCAGCCACGGCGCCTGATGTAGCGAACTGGCCGAAAAATTTCCTGTAGTCGAAAAAAGGACCTGAAAAGGCCGTTTCCTTCATAATCTTTTCAATCTGCGATCTGGCAAGGCCGTTTTCTTTAGCGGGAATTCCTGCAAATATGGCGGCAAAGCGTTTATCTATCCCGGCTGCCTTAAGCCTTTCAATAAACCTTATCAGCAGCTCTTCAGAAGTTCTTTCATAGAAAACCAGGTTTAATGAAGGGCCGGGAAGCGCTTCATCTGCACTTACGAGCAGGGCCGCCCCTCCGTCCGACGGGCTTGGAGAAAGGGCGGATGAAGCATCCAGCAGAGGGGTCATTTCCTCATGGAATTCGTCGGCGCCGATAAGTATGGCATCACCTCCGCCCTTTTCGATGAGCATCTGCGCCATGAAGAGAGCCTGCTCAAAGCTTGAATCACCTGAAGTGGCCGAGACATTGGCGCCCTTTGCTCCGAAAAACAAAGCCGCCTGGCCTGCAGGGGCATTGTGAACCGAGCCCACAAAATCCGTTGGGCTGCCGTATTTGCCTCCGGTCTCGAAAATTTTAGCGAGAAAGTCGCTTGTCTCGCTGAGGGCGCCCCATCCGGTTCCGAAATAAACGGACCCGGGTTTTTCTGCCTCACCGGAGTCCTTGTATGCGGCCTCGCTCAGGGCCAGTACGATCTGGGAGAGTCTGCCCAGCCTTCTGACAAGACGCGGAGGAAGGTCTTTGGCAACAGCCTCAATTGCCAGTCTGCCCGCGCAGGGCAGCCCCTTTTCCAGCATGATCAGGGTCTCGGCCGTATGGCCGGCGCCTGTGATCAGGGAAACGCCTTTGACCTTAAGGTTTCGCGGCCTGTTTATATCAATTGCACCGGTAACAGCCGGTTTTGAAATTACAAGGGAAGCGTTGTTTCCGCCGAAGCCGAATGAATTTGACAATACAGTATCTATTCCAACGTTTAAAGCCCGGGAAACCGGAACAATGCCAAGGGATTCGTCCGTCTGGGAAAATCCAATATTGGGCGGCACGAAACCATGCTTTACGGCAAGGAAGGCGAAACCAGCCTCAATCGCACCGGCTGCGGCCAGCGGATGGCCTGCAAGGCCTTTTGTCGAGGACAGAAGAGGCGGTTTTCCGCCGAACACTTTCAGCACGGCCTTTGCCTCTGCCGCATCGTTGTCAAGCGTGCCGGTGCCGTGAAGGTTTATATAATCCACCTCCACAGGCTCGATGCCTGCATCGCTAAGGCATGCGTTCATGGCCGCTATTGCGCCGTCGCCGTCGGGATGCGGTTTTGTCGCATGATAGGCGTCGCAGCTGAGGCCTCCGCCTCTCAGTTCGGCGATTGCATTTGCCGGCGGTGTATCAGCCGCCTCAAGGAGCAGCATGCCTGCGCCTTCGCCTACTGTCATTCCGAGCCTGCTCTTGTCCAGGGGCCGGCAGCCTGAAGGGTCAATGAGCTGAAGCGTGTAGAACCCGTAGCATGTAAGCCTGCACAGGGCGTCCACCCCGCCTGCAAGGACCTTTCCGGCCCGGCCCGAGCGTATCATTTCAAGGCCTGTTTTCAGCGCCAGCGCGCCGCTCGAGCAGGCCGTTGAAACCGTAAGGCCGGGGCCCGTGCATCCGAGCTCCTGTGCGACATATTCCGCAACGGTCCCGGTCCCGTGATATTTATAGGCCAAAGGGGCCTTGATATTATCCTTTAAATATTCTTCAGTGAGCGGCATGCCGCCTGTTGTGCATCCGATTATAACGGCATCAGGCGGGCCTGAACCCCTGACGGCCTCCATTGCAGCCATGATTGCCAGGGCATGCGTCCTGGGAAGCCCGGGCATTTCATTGACGGGAAACGCGATTTCACCCGCAGGAAAGGCGTCCTCGGCGGCCTCGAACCGGAAACGGGAAAGCTTTTTTATGAATGTTCTGCCTTCCCGAAGGGAAGAAAGATGCTCATCGGCGTTTGCGCCTGCAGGAGAAACCAGACCAAGACCTGTAATAAAGGCCCTCGGCATGTTCAGTCCCCCGGAATGGAGCTGTTCTTTTCAATACCCGGGCCCAGCCGTTCCTTCCTGCGCTTTTCCCTGAGGAGATTAGTAATGAGTTTTGTCATTTTCACGCTTTGCGGCTGCTCTCGATAGAAGGAGTCCCAGGCATAATCATACAGCTCCTGAAGCCTTTCCGGGCTCATCTGAAGAGGTTTGAATACGACGTTTCCGGCATTGTATCTGGCCCAGTTCGTATCGATGATCCGGCCCTGTGCCTGGAGTTCGTCCCAGACCCGGGTTCTGGGAAAGGGCGTGAGGACGGTGAATTCAGCCAGGTCGAGGTTGATCTCCAGGAGAAAATCGATGAAGCGCTTCAGGAAGTCTTCGGTATGCTCATCCATGCCCAGAAGGATTGTGCCCTCAACGCCGATGCCGTGGTCATGATAAAGCTTGATCCGGTCCTTTATCTTGTCGGATATCGTATAGACGGCATGATAGACATACCAGCAGCCGGCATCTTTGGCCAGCTTGAGCAACTCCGGCTCCGCAGAGATGGGGTGTGCCACCCAGTCCTTGCCCATTCCCCTCATCGCCGTGAACAGTTCCTTCTGCCAGGGGATGCTCTGCTCAAGGGAATTGTCCACGATAAAGAGCCTGTCCGATGCGGCTTCAATATCGCTAAGGACATGGCCGATCGGCCTGGTCCGGTGCACGCGTCCTCCCAGATACGGGACGCAGCATGGGTAGCAGTTGAAGCGGCACCCGCGTGATGTCTGAACAAGATCGACAAGCTCCCAGCCCTTATGCGAGTAGTGCCTTTTCTTGTCAAAGAGATCCCGCCTGGGATTGGGGATATTGTTGATATCAGGAAAGGACTTCATTACGTATGAAGCCTTCAGCCTGCCGTCCTGAAAGTCGGAGAGCATCTGTTCTATAAGCCCCTCGCCCTCGCCTACAACTATGGAATCGGCATGAAGAGCGGCCTCTTCGGGACAAAGCGCCACATGAAGGCCTCCCATAACGACCTTCTTTCCTTTTTTCCTGAACTCGGCGGCCAGCTCATACGCCCTGGGAGCCTGGCAGGTAAGCATGCAGCCGATTCCCACGAGGTCGCAATCCCGGTCCATATCGACTTCCTGGACATTTTCATCGGTGATGAAAACATCAGTTCCCTCCGGGACCGAAGCGGCCGCAGTAATCACGCCAAGCGGGGGCAGGTTGAATTCGGTCTGATATTTAAGCTTTGGCCACCTTGGATAAATTATATGAAATTTCAACTGGTTGTCCCCCTAAAAAAACTATAGCTGTTGACTGAAAACCGGTTTTCAATTTATATATTAAGCCTTCTTTGTAGTAAAGCAGATTACATTATGACGGGCGGTAATCATTGATGAACGATTTGATGGAAGAACTCAAGCTGAAGGTCCTGGAAAGGCTCAATATCAAAGACATAACACCCGAGGAAATAGACGGAGAAACCCCCATGATAGGCGAGGGCCTCGGGATCGATTCCATTGACATACTTGAACTGGTCATAATGATTGAAGAAGATTACGGCATCAAGATCGACAACAAGGAACTCGGCGCAAAAGTGTTCAAGACTTTCGGGACCATGGTCGAATATATCGCCGCCAACAGGAAGAAATAACATCCCGGCAAGATTCCTTCATAGAAAATCCTGTTGCCTTGAAATCATTTGTATCAGTCGCAATCCGGTCTGATAAATAAAAGATATGGACTATGATTATTTCCAGCATAATGTCATTGTTACCCCATGGAAAAACAGAGATATCTTCAGCAGATTATAATCCCGGAGATTGAGCAATGAATAAAGATATATCGCAGATATGTGCAGTTTGAGAGATGTTTTATTAAAGATGTCATTTCAATATTTGCAAGGATAAAGGCCTGATATGGCTTATTCCACAATTGCTACTCGACCCATCAAGATAGAATGCCTTGACACATATAGTGTCATTCCCATACCCGGCAGTAAAACCACCAATCCCATTTTTTATTGCTTAAGTTCATCTACTTCAAAAATTTCCATCACTATTGATCTTAATTATATAAAGATCATTTGATCCAGAATTGATTACTCCCGGTATATCGGTAGAACTTGATCCTCCAGCGATGATGTATCCACCGTCGAATGTCTGTTTTATATCATAGGCTTTATCAACACTTGAACCGCCATACAATCGCTGCCACGCTACTTCACCATTAATATCCACCTCAAATAAGTATGCATCCCAAGTTCCATGGTTGATAGTGCCAACGATGTCTGTAGAATAAGATTCTCCAGCAATGATATACCCCCCATCGCTTGCTTGCGTTATGTGCCAAGATAGCTCGGGTTCTGATCCTCCATACATTTTCCGCCAGATTAATCCGCCGTTAGCATCCAATCTAGTTACAGGGATATCGTTTGGGGTCTGCCATCCTGTGAACATGTATCCTCCACCAGTTGTCAAACAAATGGAAAAAGCACGATCATCCTCTATAGTGCCATACAATTGCTGCCAAATTACATCCCCATCAGAATTTATTTTTAAAATATAAGAATCATAAGCTCCACCATGATTAACAGTACCAGGGATGTCTGTGGAACTTGATTCACCAGCGATTATGTAACTTCCATCGCTAGTGAGTTGAATATCATTAGCAATATCATCATAATTCCCACCATACGTTTTCTGCCAGACGACATCACCATTTTTACTAAGTTTGATGACATATACATCGGAGTATCCACCATGATATATGACTCCCGGTATGATGTTTGATTGCGCAACACCGACGACTATATAACCCCCATCGATTGTCTGCTTGATGGAAGTGGCTCTATCGTCACCAGATCCACCGTACATTTTCTGCCAAATGATCTCACCGTTGGTATCGAGCTTTAATACATAATAGTCATACCAGCCATGATTGGTGACACCTACAATATCACTGGATCTCGAAAAACCTGCGACCATGTAGTCACCATCAGTATCTTGTTGGACAGAAAGAGGATAATCATCCGCTAAACCGCCATACATCTTTTGCCATACGACATCTCCATAGGCATCCAATTTAACAATATACATATCAGTACTTCCATGATTGGTAACACCTTGTATGTCTACAGACTCTGAAGAACTAACGACTATATAACCCCCATCCTTCGTTTGCATGATCGATGGCCATCCACTATCGCCACCTGAGCCACCATACATTCCCTGAAAGGTAATTATTGGCCCTGATGGTTGTACTGTAACAAGGCACGTATCAGTTGATTGAAAACCACCCGCATCCGTTACTAACAATTTGAAGACTAGAACAGCCCCACTTGGCAAACCGGGAGCAACAAACTGAGGATTGACCACATTGGGATCCGAGAGTGTAATAGTAGGTCCACCAGTCTGCTGCCAGTGATACGAAACAATGTTGTTGTCCGGGTCCGACGATCCTGATCCATCGAGAGTCACAGTTACCCCGGGCTGAACCGATTGATTGGGACCAGCCTCAGCTATAGGAGAAGCATTTCCCAGGAGGATCTTCTTGCTTAACCGCGTAGTAATTAAGTTGTTATCCGTCACTCTGAGTTCTATTGTGTACCACCCTGGAGCATCATATGTTTCATCGACCTGCATTCCACGTTTGATGTGCCCGTCACCAAGGGACCATTCATAGGAAATGATAGAACCATCTGGATCATGTGATGGTGATGCGTCCACCTTCAATGTCAGATAATTCTGGTCGGTGAGGGTGTATGTGAAATCAGCTGTGGGAGGCTGATCGTTGGGATTCTTGTTTGCCACAGAGATTATATCACATGCATAAGATATGCGTCCGTTGCTGTCAGTGACATCAAGACAGACAGGGTAGTCCCCGGGTTTGTCGAAAGTGCGTGAAATAACTTCCGGAGAATTCTTTATTATTACCTCGCTGTTGATCTTCCAACGGTACTGGGTGATTGTAGCATTCTCCTTGGCACTGCTTCCGCTGGGATCAAGTGTGACTGAATAGGGCGGATTGCCATAGCGAGAGGGCGAAATCGTGAATGTGGCCACAGGGTTTTTTTGAGCTACAATTTCTGCAAGGTCATTTATGAAACTATTCTTCAGGGTATTACTTTCTTCAACTGTCCGTTCCTTGGCTTTACCCATCTGGAAGAGATACTCTCCTTCAGCCCAGATGACCTCCGGCTGCAATTTCGTATTGAAAGCCGGGTGCCATGAATAGCTCCCTGAAGGATTCAATACCCATCCGTTGTCATCCGTGAAGTCTCCACCTTTTTTTGCCAGTTCCTCCCTGGTGACACCCTGCGTCCTCCATTGCACATAGAAACTTGTCTGGACATTGAATGCCGAATCATCAAGCATATTGGCATATGAATCCATTAACTTATAGGAAAGACTTGAAAGGCCGACAATAGAGCTAGCAAACAGGTATCCGGTTTCAGATAGAATAAACTCGCCAGTAAATACCAGGCCCTCATTTATGGCGCGGGAATAATCCTTGTTGCCGATGGAATCCCACATGGATTCCCAGGTAAGAAGGCCGCCTATAAGACCTGCATAGGGTACGTCAAGACTCTGATCATTAATGAGGGCATTGATATCATCAATATTTCCCACCACACCCCAGGTGTTCTGGACATAATTTCTGATGTCATCATGGGTGACTGGTTTTGGATCTTTCTTGTTGTTGCCAAAAGGCCAGAACTTCTGCCACAAGCTGAAATGCGTCGTATTCACGATGATGTACTTGTTCTGAGTGTCTATTGATACGATATCCACGGATTCCCATCGCATAGTGGTCTGGTCATAATAGGCTATCATGACAGAGTTCGGATCAGTTGCCCCGGCATAGAACATCTCATCATCTTTGAACGGTATTTTCAATGTAACCGGTTTGTTAAAGGTTAATCCGTCCGGTTTCAGCTCGATGGGCAGTCCTCCATGCACATAGTCTGCAGGAGCCTGAGGTATCGCAGCAACCAGGTCTCCTATGGTTATCTCAGTGTCCTGTGACAATGCATCAGGGGGTATGATAACTTCAAGCCGGCTGGAATATAAACTTTCTTCTTCGGATACTGTTATTGTTCCACCCTCTGATGCGTTTATCAAAGCCTTCTTTCTCTCAATTGAAGCTGCTGGAGTAGCCTGATCGGTTAATGTCCATGTATGTTTATGTGTTCCCAGGAAGCTCTTTTCCTCAACTTCAAGGGTATGGCTTGTTGATGTGCCAATCTGTGGAGCATAGATGAACTCAGTACTTCCTGTAGAGCAAATTGTACCGTCCAATTTCCATACGGTTGAGGCACTTTTTGGAAAGACAGTTATCTGGAATGCCTGTTGGTCGCCATACCATACTGCAACCGATGATTCTTTGGGCGTGGAAGAGACGATGCAACCTGTGAAAATAAGTGGAAACAATGCCAGAAAGATAAAAACAACCCTTTTCATGATAACCCTCCTCTTATTACTGGCAATTATTCATATATAAGAAAGAAACACTTCCTCTTCTTCCATATTTCTTTAATTAGGACTTTCAGGTGTATTGCCATTCTCGTCTGTTTTTATAATAAAGCCCTTATAGTCATCTTCAGTATATCCTGCCAAAACGTAACCACCATCACTTGTTAGCTTCATTGATCGGGCGACATTCTTTATTATGCATTCCCAATAAAATTTGTCCCACATGACATTCCCATAAGTATCAGTTTTAATGAGCCAGCTATATGACCATGCTGCAGTTCCTGACCCGGCAACTGCATAACCACCATCAGAGGTTTGTTTCACCGAACAGGCAGATGAACCTATACCCGGCGAATACAACATCTGGCTCCATTGCATGTTCCCTGAAGGATCGATCTTTATTAGCCTGTTCCCATTGCTTCCGTTGGGGTATTGTGCCACTCCAGCCATGATATAACCACCGTCATTGGTCTGCTCGACTGAGTAAGCAACTTCACCTATACCGCCATAGGTTTTCTCCCAGACTACATTTCCGCCTGAATCCGTTTTAACAAGCCAGAATTCACTATTGATGTCTCCATGAGATGCAGTTGTACCGGCAGCGACATATCCGCCATCGCTGGTCTGCTGGACTGAATAAAATAAATCACCGCCTGATCCATAAAACTTGTCCCACAATATATTACCGTTTGCATCGGTATTGATAAGTCGTCCGTAATAACAACCAAGGTTGTTACAATATGATGTCCATCCAGCTAATATATAGCCACCACTACTGGTCTGCTGGACTGAATTACCTTGGTCATAACCTTCATCACCATACAACTTATGCCACCATTCAAGACCATTATGATCAGTTTTGATAAGAAGGAAGTCTCCCTCTCCTCCACCATAAGGATCTTTTGATGAACCCCCAGCCAGTATATATCCTCCATCGAGGGTTTGTTGGACAGTTGTTGCGTATTCATTCCTCTTCCAACCGAATGTCCTGTCCCATAACTTGTTGCCATTTATATCGAACTTTAATAGCCAGACATCATAATATTCCTCTCCTCCAGTCATTGTGTTGCCAGCAAGGACATAACCCCCATCCATGTCCTGCTCAACTGAACGAATGAAGTCATGACTACCTCTGTTGAATAGTTTTCCGAACGTTTTAACTGGAGGCTTCCCACTGATGACTCGAATTGTGCATGTATCGGTTGACACCAATCCTTCAGCGTCGGTTACGATAAGTGCAAATGCCAGTACTGAATCAGCAGGGACATTCGCAATAAACTGTGCAGTAGCTGAAGAGCCGTTGTTGAGTCCAACAGCTGGACCGCTCAGCTGCCACCATTGATAGGACACTATGTTATTGTCAGGGTCTGATGAACCTGACCCTTCGAGTGTCACTGAACTCCCCACAGAGACAAGCTGGTCTGAACCGGCTTCTACAACCGGAGGATTATAGGGCCCTATGATAATGTTCTTGGTGATTTTAGTTGTCCCGAAATCATTGTCCACAACCTCCAGGGTCACTGGATATACACCTTCTGTAGAATACTGGAAGGATACGGTCATGCCCTTGGCCGTGTTCCCTTCACCGAACTGCCAGGCATATTTAATGATAGAACCATCACTGTCAGTCGATGAGGTGGCATCGAATGTTACTGTGTTATCCTGAGCAATAGTATATGTGAAGCTGGCAACAGGAGCTACATTGTTCGGGTTCGCTACTGTGGAGAATACCTTGACAGTAGTGCTTCCTTCTCTTCCCTCTGAATCGGTTACTTTAAGAGTGATAATATAGTTCCCGGGACGGTTGTAGGTATACTGTGCAATTGCCCCCTCACTATTTCCTGTCCCATCTCCCATGTCCCACTCATACTTACTTATAGTGCCGGATTTCGCATACGAACTACTTGCATCAAGTGAAACCGAGAAAGGCACTAATCCTGAGCTGGCGGATTGTAAAGTTATCTGGGCGACGGGATTGTTTCTATTCTTTACATCATTCAACTCCTGAATAAAGAGCTCTTTCAGCTGGTCTTCTTCATATGCTTTGTTCGAGATGTTGTTTTGTATGGCAAGGTTTACCCTTCCGACAGCAAAGACTTGTTCAATCGTATATTTGTCTTTTAAAACCGGCCGTATTCCACATAGACTTTGCATCATGCAGTGCGGATTGAAAAGCCACCCGTCTATTGTTATCCCGCACTCATCATCAACAAGAAGATCCTGCTCAGTGTATCCCATATCTTTTATCCAAGTGACGTAATAATTTGTCTGCGCTACGAATGCACCATCATCCAGGCTGGTAACGAGATAATCAAAATATGAATAGGTCATAAAACCCATACTGGTGATACCTGAAAGCAAAGGCAACCCTGCTGCTGAAATACCTTTTTCAATTCCCCATTTTGCTAATGTGGAGCAAGCCCCTTTTATATCCTTGTTAACCAGTTTATATGAAAGATCACCTGCAATCAGGATAGCTCCAATTCCATTCTTGAAAGGTATTCCATCGAGAAGTCCTTCTCCACCAACTAATGCCTGTTTGATTTCGTCAGTCGTTCCGGCTAAACCCCAGACATTCTGTATATAATGGACTTCCTGGTCAATGACATCCAATTCATCCTTCTTCGCCCACGGTACCCAGATGCGCCATTTCGAAAAATGTGTGATTTCAGCTTCGATTATGTGGTTTGTATAGTCTACTGAGAGAATGGGATTATTCTCCCAGGTCTGGGTAGACTCATTAAAAGACATGAGGTTTGCATATGTAAGGTCTATATTTCCTGACTCGGTCATGGCATTTTCAGAGAAAGGCATTTTAATTCGGACTGGTTTTGAAAAAATCTGTCCTTCCGGAAGAAGTTTTATTGGGAAATTCAAGCCCACCTCGTTATCCTTGTAAACGGGGCAGGATGAAAGTTCTGCTAGTGTTATGACAGTTTTCTTAGTAAGTGCCCCTTCGGGTATCTGAATCTCGAATCCGTTTGCAAAGTAATCAGAGTTATCAAGTGTGATTGTTCCACCATCGGGACCTACTGTTTGAGAAGCGAGGGCATCAACAATCTTCCATTCCCTTGTGTCTTTCCCGAAGAGATGACTGGCTTCAACTTTCAGCACATGCTCAGATAAACCATCATCTTTGGGGGTATATATATAGGTGTTTGTGGTGTTCGAGATAGCATTACCGTCCAGAGTCCATACATATTGGGTACCTGTAGGAAATACCTTGATTGAAAATGACTGTGATGCAGTAATGAGTACGTTCACCTCATTGTTTTTAGGTGTGGAGGAAATTATACACCCGCTCAGAATAGAAGCTAAAAGGACAACAGCCAGTAAACAAATAGATCGTTTCATGAAATGCCTCCCCATTCATAATAAAGATAAGCATGTGCAAAGCTGCAAGTTTTTATAGCATACACCTTCGAGAGCATCTGTCAAGGTGCCGGAAGGTATACTATTAAGTACACATATCTTGAGGAAATAGAAAGTCTGACTTTATTAACATATCACCAAAAAATCATGGTTCCCGGGATTGTATGACAAGGTCATATCTTCCCGGAGTGATCTATAAGATCGGATCCGGATTTCTGCAAACCCCTCACAGATATCCATTTTCCCTGAACCAGTTGAGAGCCTTTCTGACGGTCATATCGATCGGTGTCTGGGGCAGGCCCAGTTCATTGACCGCCTTGGAGCAGTCATACCACTCCGTCATCTTGCCTATCCTTACCTCGCTGGCCGTAACCACCGGTGCCTTTTTGGTTATGAAGGCGCCCAGCTCAAAGGCGTATCCGAACGCAAGGGCCAGCCGGTATGGCAGCTTGAAGGCCGGCGGCTTCACGCCCGCAATATCTGCTATCAGCCACAGGTAATCGTGAACCGTGATGTTTCTGTTTCCCAGGAGGTATCTTTCGCCCACCCGGCCCTTTTTTGCGGCAAGGATATGGCCGCGGGCGACGTCTTCGACATCGATGATGTTTACTCCGCCGTCGATGTAGCCCGGCATCTTCCGTCTGGCCACATCGATGATCATCTGCCCTGACGGAGTCGGCTTTATGTCGTTTACGCCGATGACAAGGGTGGGATTGACCATCACGACCGGCAGCCCCCGCGTGACAAATATCCTTGCTTCGTTTTCGGCAATATATTTGGACATGGAATAGTGATCGCGCGCTTCCCAGTAATTAAAGGCCTTTTCCTCGTTGGCAGGCACAGGGCCGCTCGCGGCTATCGCGTTGTTGGTGCTGGTATAGACGACCTTTTCCACCCCGGCTTCAAGCGCCGCCTGCATTGTCGCCTTCGTGCCGCCGACATTGACATCGTAGAGCAGTTTCGGGTCCGGCGCCCAGTGGGCAAAATATGCGGCCGTAAAATAGAGCGTGTCACAATCCTTAAGCGCCCTTTTCATGGAACCGCCGTCGCGGATATCTCCATATACCCTTTCGACATCAAGCTTATCGATATTGCGGGTATCACTGGTTGTTCTTATTAAAACCTTTACCTCAACGCCATCCCTGAGGAGCTCTCTCGCGATTGCGGAGCCTATGAATCCCGTCGAGCCTGTGACAAGCTTTTTCATAATCGGCTAATCCTCCACAGCAATTCTTATCAAGCACCAGCCCCGGCAAAGGCCGAGTTTACAATCTCCCGGGCCTCTCTCTTGATCTTTTCCAGGTGATCTTTTCCTGTAAAACTCTCGGCGTATATCTTGTAGATATCCTCGGTGCCGGACGGACGTGCTGCAAACCAGCCGTTTTCAGCCGCAACCTTCAGACCGCCGATTGCCGCGCCGTTGCCTGGCGCATTGGTCAGGATGGCGGTGATCTTTTCCCCGGCAAGAGTGTCCGTTGTTATCTGGGAAGGGGAGAGCTTTTTCAGGATGCTGCGTTGTACTGCGTTTGCCTGGGCGTCCATGCGCTCGTAGACAGGGCTGCCGAAGGCTTCCGTCAGTTCCCGGTAATGCTCCGCCGGGTCTTTGCCGGTGGCGGAAAGGATCTCTGCGGCGAGCAGCGCCATAATGATGCCGTCCTTGTCCGTCGTCCAAACGGTGCCGTCGAGCCTTAAAAATGATGCGCCCGCGCTCTCTTCGCCTCCAAAGCCATATGAACCGTCTATGAGCCCGCGGACGAACCACTTGAATCCGACAGGCACCTCGCTTAGCCTTCTGCCGAGCCTTTCAGCCACACGGTCTATCATCGAACTGCTGACAAGAGTCTTGCCGACCGCGGCATCGGCCTTCCATCCGGGACGGTTTGCAAACAGGTAATTAATGGCGACTGCCAGGTAGTGGTTCGGATTGAGAAGCCCTGCGCCTTTCGTGACGATACCGTGCCTGTCGAAATCGGGATCATTGCCGAACGCCAGGTCATATTTGTCCTTGTGGCTTATAAGGCTCGCCATGGCGTAGGGCGATGAGCAGTCCATGCGGATCTTGCCGTCCTTGTCGACCGTCATGAATGAGAATGTCGGATCGGCATGATTATTCATGATGTCTATGTCAAGACCGTAGACATCCGCTATGACCTGCCAGTACGCAAGACCTGAGCCGCCCAGCGCATCGGCACCAAGCTTGAGCCCGGAGGCCTTGATAATGTCCAGGTTCACGACATTTTTAAGATCATTCACATAGGCCGTGATATAGTTGTGGTCATGCATGACAGAAGTCTTTAGGGCCTTTTCATAGGCAATACGTTTCACACCCTTGTTGTCTTTTTTGAGGAACTCGTTAGCCCTTTTTGCAATCCGGTCGGTGATATCAGTATCAGCCGGTCCTCCGTTGGGGGGGTTGTACTTGAAGCCACCGCTGTCGGGAGGATTGTGCGATGGAGTGATCACGATTCCGTCTGCAGGGCCTTCTTCCCTGCCCCGGTTGTAGGTCAGTATTGCATGAGAGATGACAGGCGTCGGCGTAAATTCCTTTGTTATCATGACATCGACTCCGTTGGCGGCAAGCACCTCGATCGCAGTCGAATGGGCGGGCTCCGAAAGGGCGTGGGTGTCCATGCCAAGGAACAGCGGCCCTGTTATGTTTAATTTTTTACGGTATTCGCAGATCGCCTGGGTAATGGCCAGTATATGCGCCTCATTGAAGCTGCCGTTAAGCGATGTTCCGCGATGGCCCGAGGTGCCGAATTCCACCAGGTTGGCGGGATTTGCTGTGTCGGGTTTTATGACATAGTAGGCACTTATCAGCTTCGGGATGTCGGCCAGTATGGAAGCCGGGGCCTTCTTTCCTGCCAGCGGGCTGACAGCCATTTTACACCTCCTTTATCCTGTAACGGTTTATGTCTTAGTTCCAAACCGGCAGATCTTCGAAGCGTCCATGGGCTGGCATAAGGATTATTTCAGGGCTTCCTCGATCCTGGCCAGCGCCTTTTCCACATTTTCCTTTGAATTGAATGCGCTTACGCGGATAAAGCCCTGGCCGCAGCGTCCGAAGCCGGCCCCGGGCGTAGTCACGACGCCCGCCCGGGTAAGCAGCATGCTGAAGAATTCCCAGGAATCCCTGCCGCTGTCTATCCATATGTAAGGTGAGTTTTCGCCTCCCGTGCAGGCAAAGCCCAGCCCGGTCAATACCCGCCTGATGAGCTTTGCGTTTTCCATGTAATACTCGCTCAGTTCGCGCACCTGTTTTTTGCCTTCTTCCGAATAAATAGACTCTGCCGCACGCTGCACCGGGTAGCTCACGCCGTTGAACTTGGTCGTATGGCGCCTGTTCCAGAATCCGTGCAGGGGGTGTTTATTCCCGGCTGCATCATAGACCATGCATTCTTTCGGGATAACGGTATAGGCGCAGCGCGTCCCGGTGAAACCGGCGGTCTTCGAATAGCTGCGGGACTCTATCGCCACCTCGCGGGCGCCTTGTATCTCGAATATGCTTCTGGGCAGTTCAGGGTCACGTATGAATGCCTCATAAGCCGCATCATATATAATCAGCGCCTTGTTTTTCTTCGCATACTCGACCCACTTTTCAAGCTCGGCCCTGGAAATGGTCGCACCAGTAGGATTATTCGGAAAGCACAGGTAAATAAGGTCGACTGTCTCTTTGGGCAGGTCCGGCACAAAGTGGTTTTCCCGAGTGCAATCGAGGTAGACAACCCCTTCATAACGGCCGTCGTTATAATTTCCGGTCCGGCCCGCCATTACATTGGTGTCGATATAGACCGGATAAACCGGGTCGGGAATGGCTACACGGCAATCGTTTGAAAACAGCTCCTGAATATTTCCGGTATCGCATTTGGCACCATCGCTTACAAAGACCTCGTCCGCATTGATATCCGCACCCCTTGCCCTGAAATCCTCTCTTGCAATCGCCTCGCGCAGGAAGTCATATCCCTGCTCCGGGCCGTAGCCGCGAAAACTCTCATCATAAGACATTTCATCCGTCGCCTTGTGAAAGGCCTCAATGCACACCTGCGGCAAAGCCCTGGTAACATCGCCGATGCCGAGACGGATGATCTCCTTTGCCGGATTCTCCTTTTGAAATGCGGTAACGCGCCTTGCAATCTCGGAAAACAGGTATGAAGACTGAAGCTTCAGGTAATTTTCATTAACTTTTATCATATTTTCCTCTGAAAGTTTTTATATTTTTCTATCGGCATTTTACTCATGGCGTCAAGACACAGCTTGCTTCAGGGGAGGACCTTGCCCGGGTTCATGATCCCGTTGGGATCGAACACCTTTTTTATCCCCTTCATGATCTCGAGCTGAGCCGCATCGAGGAATAAAGACATGTATTGTTTCTTCACAATGCCGATCCCGTGCTCGCCTGATACTACCCCTCCAAGCCTCCTGCCAACTTCATGCAGCCGGTCCCTTATCTCATGGGCCTTTTTGGCCGAGCCCGGTATCTCCAGCCAGACTCCGCCCTCCCAGCTGTCCTTCATGAGGTGCACATGGACATTGCCGTCAGCGGCATGCCCGTAGGTCGGGAGCCAGACATTAAACAACTGCTCAGTCTCACGAACCTCGGTAACAAATGCGTCAATGGACGCCCTTGGAACGCACACATCAAGCATATCAACCATGTGGTCCCGCATGGCCTCGTACATCAGGCTCCTGATCGCAAGCACATTCTTCTGCTTTTCGCTGTCATCGGCCACATAGACATCGATCGCGCCCTGTGAAAGGCATATTTCCGAAATCCTGTTTGAAAGGCCGATCAGGCCGTCCCTGTCATGCGCATCCACGATGAACATCAGATGCGCCTCGCCATCGCTGTACGGCCATTTTCTGTTCAGGTGGCGCTCGGTTACGGCAATTGCTTTTCTGTCGATGAACTCTACGGCCATCGGTATGATGCGGTTCATCAGGATCAGGGGGACGGTCCTGATGGCTTCCGTAATCGTGGGAAAAGGGACCACCAGCGTAAACATTGCACCCGGCGGAGGGGTAAGGTTTAGGGTTGCCTTTGTAACCACGCCGAGCGTGCCTTCAGAACCAATCATCAGGTTGAGCAGGTTGTAGCCGGTGGAGCTTTTCATGAGCTTGCCGCCGGGTTCGATTATCCTTCCATCGGCAAGGACAACCTCCAGCCCCCGAACATAATTCCTTATCACGCCGTATTTTACAGCGCGGGCCCCGCCGGCATTCGTGGCGATAAGGCCGCCTATCTGCGCCCCTTCATCCCCGGGATGAGGGGGGAACAGAAGGCCGCTGCCTTCTATCGCTTCGTAAAATTCCTTTAACGTGACCCCGGCTTCGACGACAGCCATCAGGTTGGCGGTGTCGATCTCGAGTATGCGTTTCATCCTCTCAAGCGAAAGCACGATCCCGCCTGCAAAAGGCACGCAGCCGCCGCACAGGCCGGTTCCTCCACCTCTTGGGGTCACGGGTATTTTATTGCTGCCGGCCAGCTTGAGGATTTCGCTTACTTCGCCTGTATTGCCAGGCCTGACGACGCATGACGGGAAATGTCTTATCTCCTTTTCTGCGAATTCATCATGGGAATATGGTTCAAGCAGAGACTCTTCTATTATGACATTTCCAGGCCCGGCAATTCGCTTCAGGGCATCGAGAATTCTGTCATCCGGCTTTTGGTAATCCACTCTTTTTCCCCCTGGCCGGCAGCCTGACCCTGCGTTTTGCCTCATCCGGGTGCTCTCTGAAAAATACGGCTGTATTGCCTATCATTCCCACCATCTCGCTTTTGGTGGCTTCTTCGATCTCTTTCGAGAAGGCTTTCTTTTCTTCCTTGAACTCGTTGAATTTAATCTTGATAAGCTCTCTTGCTGCAAGCGCTTCGTCAATCGATGCCATAACCTCTCCGCTAAGACCTCCTCTGCCCACCTGAACAACCGGCCTGAGGCTGTGCGCCAGACCCCGCAGGTAAGTCCTTTCAAATCCTTTCAGTTTTCGCATCGCTGATATTCCGCCTTGAATATTTTTCATGAGATTATCAGCTAATTGTGCTATAATGCAACGATAACAAAACAGATCGGCAGGGTATTGATATGGAAATGAGTTTATATGAGAAAATGAGGTCATACGCCATCGATGCGAAACAGGTCATCAAGACACTCGGCGTGAAGAAAGAATTCGACAGAAACCAGAAACTTCCTGCTGATAAAATTGCGCAAATACAAGAGCTGAAGTTCCGCAGGCTGCTCAAGCATGCCGTTGCCAATTCGGAATTCTACAGGGAATATTATAAAGGCATAAATACCGATACATGCGATATAACCGACCTGCCTACCCTTACCAAAAGAAGGATGATGGACAATTATGACAGGCTGGTCACCGACAAAAGGCTTAACAGAAAAGACCTTACTGAATATCTTAAAATACCTGAGAACGCATCAATCAATTATAAAAACGACTTTGTAATTCTTAACTCATCGGGTACGACAGGCGAGAAAGCCATTATGGGCTATCTCTGGGAGGAGTTCAGGAACGTGTTTGCCGTTGCGATGGCAAGGGGCAGCAACGACGCGGCAAACCCCCTGACACTGCTGAAATCCATTGTGTACAAACCACTCAAAATTGCCAACATCATGCTTATCAACAGCCACTCGGCAAGCTTTGTGGTCACTTTCAGGGTGTGCACGGTTGAAGACCATCCTCTCATGAAAAACAGGTTCTTCTCGATATTCACACCAATCGACAAACTTGTGGAACAGCTGAATGAATTTCAGCCGCACGTTATACAGATATATCCGAGCTCCCTGAACTACCTTGCCTACGAGCAGCTCGACGGAAGACTGAAGCTGAAATTCGACGACCCGAGATGCTCGATAATATCAATCAGTGAGCCGCTTAGCGATAAAACCCGGAAAATGGTCAGGAAGGCCTTCGGCATCGACGTAACGAATACCTACGGGGCATGCGAAAGCATTATTATGGCCCGGGAATGCGAGCTTCATTCGGGCATGCATATAAACAGCGACCTTGTAATTTTCGAACCTGTTGATGAGAACTATAAGCCTGTAGCCCCCGGGAAATCCAGCAACAAGGTGCTGGTTACCAATCTTTATACTTATGCCCAGCCGATGATCAGGTATGAGGTAAACGACCGCGTCATCATGGAACAGGATGGCTGTACATGCGGAAACAGGCTCCCGAAAATAAAAGCAGTTGAGGGGAGGACCGAAGAGATACTCTTTATATCAAAACCCGGCGGAGGCTATGAGCCGGTCCATCCATATATCTTCCTTGTACCGGCCCTGAATATGCAGGGATTCAAGGAATATCAGATAGATCAGGTTGAAAGGGATAAGGCTGTTTTCAGGATCGTACCTGAAAAGCCCGGCACCATAACACCAGAGGACCTTGTGAAAATCATGGAATTCAACATGGAGCGCGAGGGCCTTGCAGGAAGGATGACTTTCGAAGGCGAAGTACTGGACATGATACCCAAAGACCCTGTAAGCGGAAAGGTCATACAGATAAAGTCAAGCATAGGCAGGCCGAAGGAGCTTGTGGATAAATTCTGAGAATAGCGCTTAAATTTTAAGCATGACGTAGCTCAGGATATAGCGTGAATCTATCAAGCTTCCCACTTCAAAGGAAAAACCCGGCTCAAACGGTTCATAACCTTTCAAAAGCCTGGCATCAAACACGGATTTTTGCTCGTTCCATTTAAGTTCGGCATCTTTAAAATCCATATACGTTCTAACGGACGGGAAGAAGGCTTTAAAAGCCGCTTCCTTTGAGGAAAAAATCATCTTCATCTTATAAATCTCCCCGCTGACCCATTCCATTTCCTGCCTGGTGCAGACCAGCTTGATGACATCCTGAGGCATTTCGCCGGAAAGTTCTTCGATGTCAACGCCAAGGCCTTTAAGTTTATCATCATGGCATACGGCACAGACCGCCATGCCCTGGCAGTGGCTTAACGCCCCTATAATGCCTTTGGGCCATAACGGTTCGCTGGCCGGACCCTTGAGAATGGGCGCAGGATTCTCTATTCCGATTGACTTGAGTGCCGAATTGCATGCCGCCCGCCCCAGAAGAAACTCATCCCTTCTCTTTTTTACCGCCTTTGGACCCAGCAAGGCCGATTCCTGTCTGGAAAGCGCAAATCCGCGGGCAGTTTCCGGGGTGAGAGCTGCATAACCTACAAACTCTGGAAATGGATTCTTCGTAATCATGGTTACCCTCAATTAATCGGCGCATGAAGGAAATAACTGAAGAAGAAAAATCCGGATATAACTCAACCGATTCATTTCATATATTTTTCTCTGTTTAAATTCATTGACGTAAACAGTCCATTCATCCATCGGTATAAACCCGCTTTATATAAGAGCCGAATTGTTGTAAAATAGCGTAATGAAGATAGGACTGATCGGATTGGCAAAAGCAGGAAAGACAACTGTGTTCAATGCAATCACGCGTTCTGAGGCTGAAACCGGAGCATTCACATCTGGAAAGCCGGAACCGAATATCTCGGTTGTGGAGGTGGCGGATACGCGCGTTGACAGTTTGAGCTCAATTTTTAATCCCAAGAAAACCACGCATGCCTCAATCGAATTCATGGATTTTGTGGGCATTTCCAGAGACGAGGATAAAAAACAGTCATTTACGGCAAGCGAGCTCGGTCTGATCAAAACCTCCGAGGCCCTGGCCGTCGTCCTCAGGAATTTTGCCAATGAAATGCTTGATGCCGCCATAGGCCGGCATGACCCGGTAAGAGACCTGGAAAACGTGATTTCGGATATGATCCTGTCTGATCTTATAATAGCTGAAACGAGGATAGAGCGAATAGATACGCAGTATAAAAAGGGAGGCAAAACCCCGGCCCTTGATCTCGAAAGGGCGACGCTGGTAAAGGTGCTTGCCTACCTGAATGACAACAAGAGGCCGGATCCGGCGGGGTTTGCTCCTGAAGAGCTAAAGTCAATCAGAGGTTTCCAGTTCCTGACACTCAAGCCCACCCTGATTATTCTGAATTCCGATGATATGTCTTACGGGAAAAATGAAAATATTCTTGCCGGGCTGAAGGACATTTTCCCTGCAATAGAATTTGCAGGGGAGTTTGAAATGGAACTCTGCCGCCTGAGTTCAGATGAGGCGAAATTGTTCATGGACGATATGTGTATTGAATCCTCAGCCAGAGACAGGCTCACCCAAATGGCCTATGACGTTCTGGGATTGATCACGTTCTTTACGGTGGGTCCTGATGAGGTGAAGGCATGGACCATACACAAAGGTGAAACAGCACTGGAGGCCGCAGGCACGATACATTCAGACCTGGCGAGGGGCTTCATAAGGGCGGAGTGCTTCACCTATGATGAAATAATGGCTCACGGTTCGGAAAAACACCTCAAGGAAAAGGGACTGATAAGGCTGGAAGGGAAGACTTACACTGTCAAGGACGGCGATGTCTTAAACATCAGGTTCAGCGTATAGCCTTATGGGAGAAGATATGTCCAGGGTTTCGATAAGGGAAGTACGCCATTATGATAATAACCTTATCAAAGATAACCTTTATAAGGGCCTTAATGAAATCGGGTTCGATCTTGCCCGGCTGAAGGGCAAAAAGGTTGCAGTGAAGCCCAATCTGTTATTGTCAAGCAAACCGGAGCAGGCAATAGTAACCCACCCGGAATTCTTCCGGGCAGCTGTTCAAATAATAAAAGATGCCGGAGGGGTGCCGGTTCTTATAGAATCCCCGGCGATTCACTCGCTTCCCAAAGTCTTTCGTACAACAGGCTATGATAAAGTCGTTAAGGAGGAATGCGTCGAGGTCGACCTTGAACAGGACATCATGACTGTTACAAATGATAACGGCCTAAGATACAGGCATTTCGAGATCATGAAAAGTGTTGCCGGTACCGATTTTATCTTCAATCTGCCAAAATTAAAGACGCACGGACTTACCTATATAACAGGCGCCATGAAAAACCTTTTCGGCCTGATACCCGGAATGGCAAAAACGCAGTGGCACTTAAAGGCCAATACCAGGGAGCTCTTCTGCGACTTTCTGGTAGACTATTTTGAGGCCGTATGCTCGGTATTCTTCAAGCCCAAAGGCATCGTGCACCTGATAGATGCCATTGTCGGCATGGAGGGAAACGGCCCAAGCACCGGTGGAAAACCAAGGGAAATCGGTGCAGTCATTGTGTCTGAAGATGCCGTTGCAGCGGATTTTATTGCAGCAAGCCTGGTCGGGTTCAATCCTAAGCTGATTAAAACAATCTCCATTGCTGCAGGGCGCGGCCTTGGGAAAAAAGGCTTTAATGAAATTGAATTTGACCGGGATGTCTTCAACAAACTCAAGCTTCATAAATTCGAACCGGCACCGCTGCCTTTCCAGGTCAGGATGGAGAAATTTAAAAGGATCAACAACCTCATAAAAAGACTGACCGTTGAAAGGCCTGTGCCTATCGAAGGAAAATGCACACTCTGTTATCAGTGCAGACAGATATGCTCGGCACAGGCTATTGACAAAGGCAGCACAGTTGCCCGCTTCAACTATGATACATGCATTCGCTGTTTCTGCTGCATAGAAGTCTGCCCGGAGGCGGCAATTAGGATTCAGGGTAATATTTTAAGCAGGATATTCAGCCCGAAACATTCCTAGTCATGACACGCTCAATAAATTGAACTTTTTGCCTACATGCGAAAGGTGCGCGATCATGGCCTTTCTTGCCGCATCGGGGTCATGAGCCTTCAGGGCCGTCACGATCTCCCTGTGGTCTTTTACGGCCTGCCTGCGAACCTCCATGTCATCACCGGTTCTCCGCCTGCTGTAGATGCTTATCCTGTCTATTGAATGCATGAATGCCTTTATGATCCTGTTTCCGGCAACTTCCATAATACGCCTATGCAAGTCAATATCACATGCCATGAATATTTCGGGGTCGTCTATAACCTTGACGGCCTCATCAAGACAGCGCTCGATTTCACATATATCGTTTTCATCGATATTTTCGGCAGCAAGGGCCACCATTCCCGCTTCAAGAATGGTTCTTGCCTGGAGCAGGTTTGCATAAGTGGAATCGTCAAGGGCAAACTCGATGTCGAGGTGCTCGACAAGCTTTTCAGGGGTAAGCGATGAGACAAAGGTCCCCGAACCCTGTCGGTTTTCAATAATATTCATAAGCTTCAGGGCGTGGAGAGCCTCTCTTAGCGAAGGCCTGCTCACATTAAAAATAGCCGAAAGCACTCTTTCAGGAGGGAGCTTGTCTCCGGCTTTAAGCCCTTTTTCTCTTATAAGCGTCAGAACCCTCTGGGCAAGCTTTTCCGGCAGGACTTCTCCGTTGGCATATGTTTCAGACGGTTTTGCCTGATTTCCTGAGCGATCTTTTTTTAAAACCGATTTGCTTTTCTGTGTCACTGGATATCTCCAATCCGGTGTGCTTATACGCTTATTATATCCACCGGCAGAACAGTTATCTTTTCAGGTATGGTTTCAGTGATGATGTATGTTTCTTCATCGCCTATTTCTATTCCTTCTTCATAGCTGTAATACAACTCGATATTAATCACCATACCGGGATTCAGCACTAGATCGCTAAGGTTATAAAGCCAGACTTCTTCAGTCATAAGGCCTATTGAATGGCCGGCCGTCACAATAAGCGGGACCAATCTTTCGCGTTCATAAATTTTAACGGCCATATCATATATTTCTTTGGCCGTTGCTCCCGGGACGAGATACCTGCTCACCTCATTCACAATACCAATCATTTTATTATGCAGTAAGGTCAGACCTTCGGGGATTGTCCCGGTAAAGGCATGCCGTCTTATGTCCGAGAGATAGCCGTAATAACTAGCTCCAAGGTCGAGTGCAACGAGCTGTCCTGTACCCAGCGTTTCATTGATTGAAACCTCCGGGTTTGAAGTGCCGAATGAAATGGTAACATGACCGATTCCCGTGGCCCCGTTTCTAATCATGCGCCACTTGGCCTCCTGAATCAGCTCCGGCCTGGTAATGCCAGGCTTTATGACTTCACTGATCAGTTCTTTCACAGTCGTTTCTGCTATCATTGTTGCCTTTCTGATCATTTCAAGTTCATAATCGGATTTGATCAACCTTAGTGAATCCATAACATTGTCAATGTATTCCAGTTCTACACCAGGTGAGGTTTTAATGATTATGTCCCGCAGATAAACGGGCATCCCTGATTCAACGCCTACTTTTTTTCCGGAAAGATTTTTTGCCTGAAAAAAGTTATTAAGCGTAACCTCTGCACCTGACCTGTCGGCCCAGAGTTCCATATGATCGCATTCAAACTCTACATCACCCAGTATCGCCCCGATCCAGCAGCCAAGGGTAACTTTGCCGTCAAGTTCAATAAAAGATAGAAACGGGAACTGGTTTTTGAGCGCAAATAAAATAGGGTTACCGCTTCCGGGCAGGCACGGGTATCCGGTAGTATACATTACATTTTCAGGCGTGGTCAGTAAAACAGCATCGAGGCCTTTTTCCTTCATTCTCTTGATCAGGGATTCCTTGTAAAAGCCTATCGGTTCGAAACGGACTCCTTTCAATGAGACCTCCTGTATTAGAAGTTGAAACAAAATGGTCTTACCAATTGACAAATAGCTTCATTTTTGTCAAGGTTAAACATGATAATTGTATATTAATGAGTGTGGAAATTTTATCTCAATGAATATCCAAATAAGAAATGAATTGTCTGTAAAAGAGGTAATTAATTTCTTATGATAGAAGAGGGTTTTAATAATATCAATAGGTTATTATAGGCATATACATTGCTTATATATTTTAATAATAAAACACTTTATTCCTAACAGGTTTTATAGAAAACTTAAAAGGAGTATAATTATGAAATATATTAATATATCCGGAAGGTTCTCAATCATGAGGAGGCAAGTATGAAGAATAAAAATTATTTCTCAATTATTCTTTTTGGTCTGATGGCAATGTTCTTTTCAGCTTGCGGTGGGGGTAATCATAATGAAGATCTTGCAAAAGACGAATCCTTTTACGATACCGGCTCATCCGTGAAAGCCGTTGACTTCAGCGATGCGCAGACAATAACTCTTTATGTCTGGAAACAGACAGGAGACGATAAAAGCTACAAGTTTGTTAAGGTTGCAAACGGTGATGTTTTTACACCCGGAAAACATAAATTCGGCATTGATGTCACTCAAAGAAAAATTGACGGTGTCGTCGTACCGGAGCGCGTATTTATAAGCGACGGAGGAAATGATTATCAGGTAGAGGCTCTGCCGGACCCTGATTCGGGTTATTATGTCTGTGAATATAAGCTGGCCCCGGCTGATTATTTGCTTACATGCCCGATACTGATCCAGGTGATTTATGAAGATGCGCTGGCTTCAAAGGAAAAATTTGTTGTCAGGACCGAAGAAGGAATGGGGGCGCCTGCAGATATGCTTGTGGATAAAGGCCTAGGCATATCACTCAGCAAAAGTTTTCTCAAGCAAGCTGTAAAGGTTGCAAATCCCCTGATCGCCCAGCAGGTAAAAGGTATTTCAATACAGAATTTAAGTCCTGCTGTAGGTGGGAACGGGATCATTCATGTCGATCTCGGAAGCATAGGCTGTGATGTCGCCATAAACGATATGAACAAAAATACCAGGGGCCTGTTCATTGGACTTGAGAATATAACCGGCGGCAGCGGCAGCGGCAGTATTTTAAATACTGTAATCAGCGCAATCCTGAAAGGCATTCTGGGTAAGGGCCTTGATATAAACGGTATCTCAGTTGGGGCGCTCGGATTTAATATTCCTGACATGATATCCGGTCTTGCAGGTCCAACAGACCCTAACAGCGACGACCCTCTTGCCGGGATTCTATCCGGGCTCAAGCTGGATTCGGTAATGTTCCTGGATCTCAAAGGGCTGCCGGACTCGACTACGGAAAATAATGCCGCAATCAGTGCCGGCCTTTATGCCGCTCCGGCTGGTACTGTTCAAAAAGACAAAGATGGGAATTATATCTGGCCAGCTGTGACTGAAGACAATACGAATACGCTTAAGATGGATATGACGATGCTGCAGGGTGATAATGCAGACATCGGTCTTGCCCTTTCAGACTATAATCTCAATCAGGTGCTGTCTGCGCTTATGAACGGTTTTTCTATTGAGATAAAGGATATCCAGAAGCTTACCGATTTCTTTTCACCCGATGATCCTAACAATTCCATGAACCTGGATGTTTCAATAAACCCGGGCGGCATAGCAATCGACATGATCAACCAGAGGGTGGCTATAAACGACGTACGGCTGAAGCTTTTTGAGGTTGAAGCTGGCACGCCTAGACCGAGGACGGAACTTTCCCTTGACGTGACGATAATGTTCGAGGCCAGTTTCCATTCTGACAATAAGACTTCGTATCTAGATCTGAAAATTTCTCCTCAATATGACATCTGCCACATTCATATCATGAAGGACAATATGGACATGAGCATGTTTGACCATAGCTCATACTTCCCGCTGATTGTTTCCGGTTTTACCGGCGGGAACGCCGATATCAGCATGAGTCTGCCGCTTGCAGATTACGGCATTCTTCCAAAGACGGGGGCAGATCCTGGCAAAGTGGCATATGACAATTCCGGAAACTGTTATATGAAAATGGCTGTAGGCGATCTTGATGCTTCAAAACTGCCTGTTAGCGGGCTCTGTTTTATCGGCACCGCAGCAAACTGATTATTATCCGATGGCGGCAGGATCTTTTTTCCTGCCGCCTGTCAATAACTTTCCTTGAGAAATAACTGAAAACCCCTATATATCTTCTTCTATTTCTTTTCCGGGGGAGGTATAGAAATAAAACTGCATAACAAAAATCATATGGAGAAGCCACTTATGAACGATTCTATTTATAAAAAGCTTGCACGTGTCCTTGATACGCTGCCGAATGGCTTTCCTCCGACCGAATCTGGGATCGAAATAAAGCTGCTTAAGAAAATATTCACGCCCGAACAGGCCGAGATGTTCTGCGAATTAAGACTCACCATGGAGACGGCCGATGAGGTTTCCCTGCGAACAGGGCGTGATCCGCTGCAGACAAGGGATATCCTCGAAACAATGCGTGAAGACGGACAGGTCTTTTCAGTGAAATTCGGTGAGTTCCGCTGGTATAAAATGATGCCCTGGGTTTTCGGGATATTTGAATTTCAAAACGATCGAATGGACAGGGAAATGGCAATCCTGCTCGATGAGTATCAGCCCTTTTTTGAGGAATCGTTCACGGCATATACTCCTCAACTGATGCAGGTTTTGCCTGTTGAAGAAGAAATCAAGGGAGTGCACGAGGCATTACCGTTTGAAAAAATATCCGCCCTGATTGAACAGTCCCAGTCATTCAAGGTAATGGATTGTGTATGTAAAAAGAAAATGAGGCTTACCGGACACGCCTGCGACCGTCCCCTGCAGGTCTGCATGGCAATGGCCCCGATCCCGGATGCCTTTGAAGATTACGGCTCCGGCCGGACCCTGACCAGACAACAGGCTTACGAACTGCTGAAAGAAACCGAAGATATGGCGCTGGTACATCTAACATTCAATTTGCAGCATGGCAGAATATTTATCTGCAACTGCTGCTCATGCTGCTGCGGAGTGCTTTTGTCCATCAACAGATTTAATGTCCCTGCCGCGCAGGTTGTGAATTCCATGTATGTTGCAGATATTAATACTGATGCCTGTACCGGCTGCGGTATATGCGCCTCGGAGCGCTGCCAGGTTAATGCTATCGCTCCGGGAGATGTTTACGGGATTATCAAAGAACGATGTATAGGATGCGGGTTATGCATAACAACCTGTCCGGCCTCAGCAATGAAACTTGTTCGAAAACCCGAATCGGAAATTGCCGTTCCGCCTCTGACTGAAAATGAATGGTTCGAAGAGCGGGGAAACAACCGGGGGATTGATTTCAGCGTTTATAAATGAATGTTTCAGGCCGGGTGACCGGTAGAGAGCAGGTCACCTTAAAAGGCAATCTGCAAGACACAGCAGTTCAAGGGTTTCCTTCTTCGGGAATCCTTTTTCGTCAAATCCTATGTGCTTGTAATAAGACTGAACAAAAGGCTCAATGTCGATTGTAACGTTTTTGTGCACACCGTTTTTTCGAGGCGGGATGCCGAGTGCGCGTCTGTTGACATCAATCTTTATAGCACCTTCGCGCGCATTGAACTGCTGCCTTAATGTCTGAATCCGCCACCCGGTTTTCAGCAGTTCTTCGGGAGTCATGTCCCAGCCGGTGATCGCCCTGAACATCTCCCATAGGGGATACCACCCGCACCAGGCACTGAACTCGCAGAAACCCATAGCATTAAACGCCTGCTTGAATTTAACCGCATGAGCCTGGCCCGCACCTTTTTTATCAGGGTCTTTGCCTGACTTGAAGGAAATGCCTTTTGCAAACCGGTTGGCAGAACCCATAAGCAGGAAATCCACGCCTCCTGCGGTATGGCGGCCCGGAGTCGGGTCTGCCGCATAGGTCAGCATCAGCCCTGGCATTTTGCGTGCATCATGCATAGGCAGTTCCTGGCCGCCCGATGTTACGGCAAATTCCTTCGACCCGGGGATCCTTTCTGATGCCGCTCCTGCCCCAAGGGCAAGCACATCGCCGATACCTTCCCTGTTTACGATGAGTTTCAGAAGCGGCATGATTGTCTCGGCTTTTCCCCATCCGGGAAGGAACCCGTCAGGGAATTCCCTGCATTCGAAGTCATTCTTTTTCAGCAGCCCTTTTTCCACGCATTCAAGCGCATAGGCGACCACGCCTCCAGCTGATATGGTATCCACTCCCTCACGGTTCAGGTATTCGTTGATATTTAAAACAGTATTGAAATCATTGTTGAGGATCAGCCCCCCGAAAGCAGCCATCGTTTCATATTCCGGCCTGTGAGTCTCCTTGTCCGCATAATCGAGCGGAGGAGCGGTTAAAATCGCACCGCACTGAACAGGACAACCGAAGCAGCCGAAGGCCTTTGTTTTGTATGGAGAGCTTGCATGCTTGTTCAGCTTCTTTGATAGCCTTTTCGGAAAATCACTGACATCCCCGATATAGTTTTTTATCGGAGTGTCGCCAGTTTCATGGCTGATGACAGTCGCATAAGGTGTGCCCCACCTGTGAAAAAAATACCTGAATAAGAGCGGAGCAATACCCTGCAACTTGCCTGCTATATCAAATCCGATATTAAAAAGGCGCATGAAAAATGTGAAATTATCCGACATTGATGTAAGCATTCCTATCATCGGATTGGTCATGGTGAGTTTCAGTTTCTGGTTATAATCCTTTGCAAGCTCGATTGCTTTTGTCCTGTCCGCATAATTTCTTTTGAGCGAGCCCCTGATGCACAGCGCCTTGAGATTCTTGCTGCCCATGACAGCACCCAGCCCGCTTCTTGCTGCAATCCTGCCGCGGTCACAGACAATGCCAGAAAAGAGAACTTTATTCTCTCCGCCTTTGCCGATCGCCGCCACCTTAAAACTTTTACCGTGCCTTTCAATGAGTTTTTCCTCGGTTCTGACAATATCTGTTCCCCATAATTCGGAGGCGTCACAAAGCTCTTTCCTCTCATTATCGATAAGCAGGTAAACCGGTTTATCAGAAATTCCCGTGAAAAGTATAGCGTCATAACCGGCCTGTTTGATAACTGGACCGAAATGTCCGCCCGAATTCGCGTCGCCCCAGCCGCCGGTCAGCGGGCTTTTGCCGCAGACCATGTAACGGCCTGTGAAAGGTGCGGGCGTGCCTGTAAAAAGGCCCGGGCAAAAGCCGAGAATATTATCCGGACCCAGCGGATCACAACCCGGTTTAATGCGGGAATAAATGAAATATGCTCCAAGTCCGTATCCGCCCAGGTATTTTCGGTAGATCTCTTCCGGGGGAGTTTCTTCTTCAAATGTGCCGTTCGATAGATCAACCCAGAGAATTTTACCCATGTAGCCGTTCGGCATATCATATCCTTCAACACCACCCTCTCCCTTTGTGGGAGAGGGTTAAAATGTGCTAGAAATTGTAGGTGACCATAATGCTTAATTCATCCCTCTTGTCCATCATGCCGAGAGTACCTGAATAGTTGTTTGCCCCCGATTCAAAATAATCGATTTCAAATTCCCAGTTCCTGTAAGTGTATGCAATGGACGGTATGAAAACCAGAGATTTTGGTTCAAGCTCGTACATCACTACAAGCTGCGGTGTAAGGTTCGCGGTCAGATATGAAAGCCTCGTAATCAATATAAACGTGTTTGAATATTCGGGATAATAAACCGTATCAAACTGGCCATCCTGATTATCATCCCATGGCTCATACCATGGTTCCAGGAGGTGGTCTTCCTTCCATCCGAGTATCTTGTTGCCTACGTATTCGAACTTGAACATGACATCATCGCTGGGAATGATATCAGAAATAACGGGGATATGTTTTTTCGGCGCCAGCCATGAAAAATTGTAGAACTTGTCGATTCCGATACCGTACTTCAGCACATCATATTTTTCCACCTCGCCTGTGGAAAAGGGCAAGATCATTTTATCGATGTTTTCAAGGTCCCTCTTGTAAAATGTATTTAAAAACCAGACAACATCATGCGGTTGTCCGTCGAAGTATATTGTTATTTTGGGGTTGAACTGGTCCACCATATCCGAAAGCTTGCCCGGGGTCATATACGGCACCTGTGAAAAATAAGCGAACTCGCCTCTGAATACTGTGTTTATTGCTTCCATCTGGTAATTGAAACTACCGCCGTAAACATTGACATTGTCGCGAGTAAGGTCCACTTCAAGAAGCTGACCGCCAAGTATCGAACCCATAGGGTTCTTGGGATTTACCTGTGTTATATCCGTTATGACAACAGGTTCAAGCGCATCTGAATTAATAACTGCAACCGGTATGTCAGAATACATCCTGTAATATACAAGGTTGAGATTGAGCCCCTTGAATACAAAACCGGCTTTAAGGCCATACCTGTCTGAGTCAATGTCACTGTTGACCTGATTCATGTTGAGTTTGAGCGATGCCATTGAAAAAGGATCCTTATAATCATCTACAGTATCTCTGCCGATACTGGGCAGAATAGGGGAACCGTCTATCATCGGCTCCTCATAGGTATTGTCTATCTTTCCGGGTACGTAATAAGCTTCGAATGACAGTGAATCGAATGGTCCTACATAGGCAAATGCATAGTTGGCGCGGGCCATCCAGAGCGGAATGCGCCTTTCCAGAAGGTCAACGGCAAGCGATGATGTGTCGAGAGGGTTTTGTCCTTCAAGGATTCTAAGCGTACTCATTTCCCCCCATGCCATGACCTGTTTGCCCAGCCGGCAAAATGCCCCGCCTTTCATAAAATCGATATATGCCATGTACAGGTCCACATCCCATTTCAGGCTGTTGATCTGGTCGCGGTTGTCATAGGTGTAATACCGCCTTTGGTTCTGATAATCCCCTGTCTGCTCTTTCCATTTTTGATTGTAAAGCCTGTCGGGGTTGTTAATGTCATAATAATCGCCGTCAGTAGTCAGTATTTTGGCCCCGTAATCATATGCACCGTCATAAAAGGCCCTGCCCTGCAAAAAGCACTTTGACTTGAAGCCTTTGCCGAGATCGCCGAAATCGCCGCTGAATTCAGCAAGAAGAAGATTCCTCTGGCTTATTAGGTCACCTTTTTCTATGGGGATGGGGTTGTTGACCGGCGTATCCTCTGTGCGCCATGTCGCCTGTGACTTGACCTTTCCTATAAGCTTGTAATTACCTGATTCATCAGTCCAGATGGCATAGGCCTGCCCCTGAATGAATAACATGAGAATAAACATCATAATCACGGTTCTAAAGATCTTCATTGTCAGCTTACCTCCTCGTTTTTACGGATTAACAAAACCGGTAAAAAAATCAGGGCGAGAATACCGCCCGATATTGCAGAAACAGCAAATCCCATTATCATGAGCGCCTGGAACCTCATGCCTATGAAGAACCACGGCAGGCACATCAGTAAAACCAGCACGGATGAAAACAGGACTGCGCCGGCTCTAGTATTTTCCAGAGCAGTTGCAGCCATGGTGGCAGCGGCGCCCGTTCCTGCAGCCGCCACTGCAACAAAGGGCAGGGACAAAGGCATCCCCCAGAATGCCAGCTTCATGGAAACGGCCATCGTTGAAACCATTACAATGACAGAATAAGAAACGCCTGTTTTGAATGATCGGAGCAGGAGTATGGAAAGGATCAGAATTATTGTCGCCATTGCCGCAAGGATTATTTTGTAGCTGCCTTCAATCCCGTCATTTATCAGTTTCACCATACCGAGCAGACTGCCTCCAAGCCTGAATGAAACCGATTCCGACGGATGCGCATCAATATAATTCTGCATCAGTCTTGCATATTCGTTTATGCTTTCACTGTCCCTGTAAGGAAAAAACGGTGATATGGTCGCCTGTGTGTATGTAGGGTCTATGAATTCCTTTACATCGCTGTTTTCGGTCACCGTACCGCCAAGGCCCTTCCCCTCTCGGTCCGTCTCCGGCAGAGTCTGCCACTTCGGACTGCCGTCGCTCATGGTGTAACGGGCCATCTGGATCATGTAATCAAAGGCGATTGAGTCTTTGGCCCCAGAGCGGTATTTCAGGAAATTGCTGAAAGCGCTTATATCCTGTAGGGCTTCCGGTTTACACAACCCGCCTTCTTCTTTTGCCTTTACATAGACGAGGAGCTGATTCGGGCCCATGAATTTTTGCGTAAAGAGATTGAAAGCCTTGTTCCACTGATTCGAATACCAGAGGTATGATGACCCCGGGGTATTGTCTCCAGGCTTGATCGTATAGACCGAGAAGACGCCGAGGGCTAACAATAAGGCCAGAACGGCAATTGCGAGGTACCTGATTCTTCCTGCAGGGGAAAGCGCTGAAGAAATACCTTCCCAGGCGCGGGGCTTGTTTTTTGGCTGAGGCAGGATCGAGGCAATTGCAGGCACCGCGAGGCATGTTACGGCAATCACCATCACAAAGCTTATTGCGCCAAGAATACCAAGTACCCTTAACATCAGAACTTTTGTGGCCAGGAGCGCAAGAAAGGATATCGCGGCGATTGCCAGTCCTGCAGGAACCTTACCCCATGATGCCATGACAGCCGATATCCTGTCGCTTCCTTCTGACACGGCCCTGTAGTAGCCATCCATCACCAGTACCGAAGCCGCCACACTCGTTATTGCAATCGTGAGCGGGAACAGAACCGCCATCGGATTTAGACTTCCGCCGAAAAGGCTGAAGAGGCCGAGTCCTGCGCCCGCAGGGAATATCATGGCGATTATCGAGATCAGCACCGCCTGCCAGCTCCTGAAATAGACTGCTGCCAGCACTATCATCAGGGCAAACATCAATCCGCCGGCAACGGGCATTTGCGTCATGCCCATCTTTGTCATGTCGGCCTTGATGACCTCTTCACCCATGAACAGGAGCTCATAATTCTTATCATTAACTTTCTTCTTCAATTCATCGAGTTTTTTCATCAGCTTCGGATCGAATTCACCCTCTGCATCAGCCTTGTATTTTTCAAAGGTCCTTCCGGCCTTCTGTTTGTCGTCGAGGAGCTGCCAGGTAGACTGAGCCATCTGCTCAACGCTCACAAGGTTCGCCGTTATCATAACCGCCTTGCCGTCATAGGATACGTATTTGCCGGGCCCCATCGGGTTTGTGGCGACTCTCTCCTTGAGCTCTTCAAACTGTGCGGGAGTTTCCGGCCAGGAACTTCCCATGACCGATGCGATGTTAAGGCCGTTTGCCGTGAATATATAATTATCCATCCCCTTCGTAAGCGAAGTTACCGAGGTCGGATTTATCACCTCACAGTCCATCAGGGCCTTTGTCACTTCATCTATCTTATTGATCGCCGCGGTATTGTAGATATCGCCGTTTTTCGCTTTGAGCAGGCAGACAAGCATATTGGTTCTGGGAGCCATTTTTTCAATAGGCTTGAGTCCTTTAAGGAAAGGGTTTCCGTCAGGATACATACTTGCCATCGGGTCTTCGTCAAGTTTTACGTCCTTGAGAAATACCATGCAAAGGGCGCATATGATTAAAACTGCCGCTAGGACCAAAACCCTGAACTGGTATACTAAAGCGCCTAGCATTACCTTAACCGGAGTCTTGTTATCTTTCATCACTGAACCTCCGGGATTACCGGGATCTGCCAGGAGACATTCCCGTTTTCATAAATTCCTATTATTCCGTACTGGCCGACTATGAGGCCTTTGATGCCAGAAGGGGTGCTCTTGAGGTCCACGTCCGAAAGCCAGGCCCGCTTCAGCATTTCCGGAATATCCGTCTTTTTCCATGTCGTACCCGCATCTGATGAAACAAGCACGGTTCCTGCTGAACCCGCTGCAAGACCGGCCTGGCCTTCGAGGTCTATGCCGAATATTTCAGGATCATGAATTCCGGCGTCGGTTTCAGTCCAGGTCATTGCACCATCCTTAGACAATAAAATCGCCATATCAGTCCCGGCCGCGGCGAGGATTCCTCCTGTTCCACCGGCCAGCGTGAATATTGTCCTGCCTACCTGATTCTCAGCATCATATAATGGAGACTTTATTTCAGCCCATATCTTTCCCGCATCTTTTGTCAGGAAAATCCTTCCCATATAGCCTGCCACGCAGATTGTGTTTGCATCAATCATTTTGACCCCGAAGACGTTGAATCCCGCCGCCGGGGGCTGACCTTCCTTTGCCGGTTCTTCTCCAGGCCGGGACGCCTTGATCCATGTTGCGCCGCCGTCACTCGTGACGATCACGGTCGAATCCGCGCCCACTGCACATGCATGAAAGGCGTCAAGGGCGTGTATCCCGAGCAGGGATCCTTCAACTCCCGACTTCTGGACCGACCATGTCTTCCCGCCGTCTGCCGTGTGCAGGATTACGCCTGCCTGTCCTGCAGCCCAGCCGCTTTTATCGTCGTTCATGCTCACATCGAGAAGAGCGAACTTCGTCGGCGTCTGCACTTCACGCCAGATCTTACCTCTGTCTGCACTCAGATAAACTTTTCCGAGGTCTCCAACGACAAGCATATCTGTTTCAGTCAGAACGGCTCCCGAAAACAGGTTTGATCCTATCTGGTTTTCCACAATTGCGGCAGCTTTCTGTTCCGGCCTTGCCAGAATGACAGCAACCGAAACAGCTACCGCAACCGCAATCAGCACAATAATGATGTTTCCCGCTTTCTTCATAATCTGCGCCTCATGCCATCATGTCTGATAGGCTTCTGAGCTTTTCTACGACCTCATGCGGTATCTCTGGCGGTGTCACTCCAAGGGACCGGCATGCCAAGAGCGTCTTGGAAGTCGTTTCTATAACCTCAGTCATATCGGCTGCCCGTCTGAGAGAGACAGCGGCTACTATAAGCCCGTGGTTTCTCATCATAACCGCAGGCCCGGTGCCTATTGCAGTTGCCACGGCATCTGCCAGCTCCTTCGACCCCGGCATTATAAAAGGCACTACCGGCAGGTCTGCAATAAATGCTACTTCCGTGTTGATAGGCCTGAGCGGTGTACCGGACAGGTCAAGGATTGTGGCCAGAGGAGGATGCGAATGGACAACGGCTTTTACATCCGGCCTTAGCCTGTAGATCGACGCATGCATGTGCCGTTCAGACGATGCCGGATATCCGCAGTCATCATCAAGAGGTTTTCCGTTGATATCAATCCGGACCATCATCTCCGGCTGAAGATCGCCCTTGAAAATATGCGAGGGTGTAATCCACAACTCTCCCGGCCTGTCGGGGATGCGGACGCTCAGATTGCCTCCTGTAGCCGTTATGAGTCCGAGTGCGTAGAGCTCGTTGGTTACCTGAAGCAGATCGTCCCTGATATCGCCCACCTTTATAATGGCGGGTGCGCCGAAGGCAGCTGTTGCCTGACCTGCCACCGCCGGTTTGGCCTGATCCTTCTTTCCAATTTTCGTCAGGTCACCCGGGTCGCCGATCTCGGTGCGGACTTCCTGGTAAAGTCTCATCATGTCTTTTTGAATCTGCTGGAAGGTCATGGCTTTTGCGGTATCACCGCTGAATGAGAGCTTGCCGCTCATTGCCGCATCCATTCCGCTCACCCTGCCGGTGAACATGCCGTCAAGGATGTCCGCCTTCATCTTGAGTACGACATCGGCCTCGGCCGGTTCAACGGCCTCGGCTTTGACCTCGCCTTCCCTGAAGAACAGGTAGAAAGGAAGCCCCAGGTCAGTCATGACAAAGAGCATCACCACATCCTTGTCGGCTGCAAAAATCTTGAGCTCGGCATCCGCCTCGATGCGGGAGGTAAATGATTTTATTATTTTCAGCATGTGTTCCCTGACGGCCTCATCGGCACCGGAAATATCGGCTGCGCATGAAGAGACCGCCTGCTTCTGCTTTTTGCCGCCTGCCTCAAGATCGGTCACCGATGCCCCGGGTTTCTTTATGAGTTTGTCCAGCACATCCGCGTCTGGTATCTTTGCCTTTTCCGTCCAGCAGAATTCCTTGAGAGCCTCCGGATTTAGAAGGCATTGCGGTCTACCTCCCTTTAAAAGTGCAGATACCGCGTTTGCCGCGCTGCCGCCCTGATGTGCCGCCACCTCGACAGTGTTGCCTCCTATATGCGGGGTTGAAATCACATTGGGCATGTTTACAAGCGGGTCATCAGCGGCCGGGGGCTCCACATTGAATACGTCAAGCGCTGCTCCCGCAATCTTCCCTGATTTTAGAGCATCAAGTAAAGCGTCATAATCGACAAGGGCGGCCCTGGCTGTGTTTATAAGGCAGGCGCCGTCTTTCATCTTGTTCAGAGCATCAGAATTTATAATTTTCCTGGTGCCTTCTGTGACCGGGGCATGAAGGCTTACCATATCGCTGCACGCCAGTAGTTCGTCAAGCTCCGCCTTCCTGGCGCCTGCGACAACAGCTTTCTCGGCACTTATGTAGGGATCAAATGCGAGGATGTTTGCACCGAAAGCCTTAAGCCTTTTGGCGGTTTCTTTCCCTACTGCGCCAAGACCGACAAGGCCTATGGTGAGGCCTGCCAGTTCATGACCCTGAAAGGCGTCGTGAGCCTTGCCCATGCGCCCCATGTCGCCTGCTTCGCCGCCAGGTTCGTGAATAAAGCTGTCAGCCGGGATTATCTTCCTGGCAAGGTTCAATATGTAAGCGGTTGCCAGATCGGCTACGGCAAGGGCATTGCGGCCGGGTGTATTGACCACGGGTATGCCGAATTCCGTGGCTGCCTTTATATCTATGTTAACGGGATCTGCCCGGCAGACTACGATCATCCTGAGGTCGGGCAGCTTTGCAAGCGATTTGGCGTCCACCACATCGACTTCGGTAATAAAAATATTGACGCCCGTCAGCGCCTTCACAAGGTCGTCGCCCGTCAGCAGCCTCCTTGCCTCCCGGTAGCTGGCATACTCAACATCTCCAAGGGCCTTAAGTGCTTCCAGCGACTCCTCGTCAACTTCTGCGGATATGAATATCTTTGGCCTGAACTTCAGGTCGGTCTTGGTTTCGCATGTCTCGGACTCGCCCATTATTGCATTGAGCACGATCCCTCCTGTTACGCTGTCGAGCTCTTTGGCCGGGGCCAGTATGCCTTTCCATCCCTGATAGAGCCCCTGGTATTTCGCCGAGCTGCCTGAAGGAGAATGCTCCCTTACGAGTTTAACGAGCTTGCCTGCCCCTTCATCCAGGTTTTTGAAAACACCTGCCCCGACACCCGCAGCGATTGCAGAACCTATGCATGTTGCCTGAGGATTCGCAACCCCTATGACTGTGTTCATGACATCCGATACGATCTGCGTGAAAACACCAGAATGCGACATGCCGCCGGTTATACGGATTTCTTTCGGGGGGCTTCCTGCTACGCGGCCTATCGATTCAATGTTCGCCCTTAGAGCGAAGGCCATGCCCTCAATGATTGAACGCGCGGTGTCAGGCCTTCCGGAGCCTTTGAGCAGGCTCATGTATGATATCGAAAGGTTGCCCATCGGGACGCCCAGATCACTCCCGTTGAACACCTGGGCGCCCAGAGTTGAAACAAGGCCATTGGAGCCCGGAGCCGACTGGGCCGCTTCGGCCATCATGATCTCTGCTGCATTGTCCCTTTCAGGTGATATTATCCTTGCGAAAAGTTCGAGCATCGTACCCATTGGTCCCGAGTTGCTTTCAAGAACATACTGGCCCTTCGAAAGGCCAAGTCCTGTCCAAAGCCTGTTTTCAGGGTCAATTAAGGGCTTTTCCGAGATCATCATCATGGGGACTGTCGTTCCGGCGATTATTCCCAGTTGCCCGGGTGCAGTCACCCCTGAGCCCAGAAGCCCGCACTGGGTGTCGCTGCCGCCAGCCGAAACGGGAATCCCTGAAGCCAGTCCCAGGTGCTGTGCGGCCGATTTGCTGAGTGTTCCTATTGCCTCCCCGCTGTTGACAACCTTGGGGAATACCGTCAGCGGAAGTTCGTAAGAATCAACAAGAGATGCTGACCATTCTCGTTTGTTTATGTCATAGGCCATTGACTCGGCTGCGAGGGATGCTTCTATGGCGATTGTGCCTGTAAGCTTGTAGCCGATCCAATCGGCTACGGACAGATAGGCCACTGCCCTTGAAAACGCCTCCGGCATGTTTGACTTCATCCACATCAGCCTGCATGCAGCGAAGACAGGACACGGCCAGCGGCCCGTTATCTCGTAGAGCTCCCTGCCGCGCTCGACCACGAGAGTGATCGATTCCATTGCAGCGCGGGCGTCCACGGCAGGGGTTGCCATCAGGGGATTGCCGGTTTCATCGATCACCACTATTCCGTGGCGCATGGAGGTCGTTGCAATACCCGAGATATCCTCCGGCTTTGCTCCGGCTTTTTTCATGACCCTTCGGCACGCAAGGGCGATCTTGTTCCATATGTCCGTCGTGTCAAGGTCAAACTCGAATCCCATGGAACCCGGCATTGCAGGATGGGTCCAAGCGACTGATGATGAATGTGATTCTCCGGTTGCTGAATCTACAAGCACTGCACGGCCGCTGCCGCCGCCCAGGTCTAGCCCCATAAGGTATGACATTGTAGCCTCCTGAAATCTCAGAATATAGTAGTCAAGAGACAGCAGCCGGCAGTCGGAATGGTTACTATTTAAAATTCATTCACTTTCATACTGGCTGCTGTCTTCATAAGTGCTGACTTTCCTTATTTATAAAACTGCTTAAAGCCGCCTGCCGTGAAAAGAGTAGGCTCTGCGTTCTTTATGAGAATCTTGAAATAGGCGCCCTTGTAATAAACGCCGGGATAAACCGAACCATGGTCACGCCTCATGTCGACGACAACCTGGCCTTCAAGGGACATCTTCTTGAATTTGCCGTCAGTGCACTCAACAGGCAGGCTCACATAGTATAATCCCTTCCACAGCTTGCCGTTAACGTCGGTTATGCGTTTGTAGATATGTGATAATGTCCCTTTCTCTACCCAGCCCTCGCATTCGCCGTATTTATAGCTGCGATCCGTACTTTTAACCGTAAAGACCCAGACCTTCGACTTCACCCATATGATATTGGTGACGTGCCACGGGGCCCCTGTCCAGCCCGGTGTGTTATACCCCATCTTAAGTTCATAACCGGTTTCAGCACTCCCGATCCCGAGATAGTTTTTATCCTTCCAGGAGACCTTAAGCGGACCTTCCACTACATAAGGCACGAGCGCATCCTGCTCACGAACGAATTTGTATACACCCTCGTTAATGGCAGTTTTGGGTCCACCAACCCATGAATCATCGGGGGCGGCATCGAACCCGAAATGGTCGTCAGAGCCTGTCAGTTTTGTATCGAGACGGAGCTCCCTCCTCATTTCAGTTGAATAGGCGAATCGCTGCCCTTTGCCGATGTCAAGCGGGTAAATGGGGTAGAGGGCAAGCGTTCCGGTTCCCGACATGCTCATGGGCTGACGGAAGACCGAAAGTTGCGCGTAGTCGCAGCCGGGTCGCCAGGGTTTCATGATGTAAGTAAGGTCCTCCAGGGCAAAAACTTTTTCAGGTCTTTTGTCTTTTCTGCCGAAAGCAAGCCAGTAGTTCATGCTGTGTTTGTTTCCCTGAAGAAAATATTCACCAAAGATGTTGTTCCACATGAGCATGACTGGCATCTTCGGGTCTTTCACATCGGGTTCAGGGAAAGGGAGCCCCTTTATGTCATGCGCCGGCTTTCCTGTTTTTACATCTATGATGCCATTATTTTCATCGATTTTATAGCGGCCGACATTTGACTTCCAGTTTGCCTTTACGTCATCGCTCCAGTAGGATGCGGGGTCATAATCGAGTTTGCCGATCTTCATCGTCATATCACCGTTTTTCACCCACGTGACAATGTAGTCCGGGACGAGCCCCTGGATTTTCTGCCAGTTTGTTTGGTTGATTGTTTCACCGGGTGTTACATCGGCCAATGCAACTGATGAAATCAGGCAAAACGCAAATACAAACAAACAAACCTGTTTTAAGGAACGCTTCATAAACTCCTCCTGTCGGATTGAATAAATTAATTTCATGGTGCGGATAATATTTGGTCAGACCAATATACCTTAAAAAGAGATTTGTTTCTACAGAATATGCTTTTTCAATTAAAGAAAAAGAACGGCAATCAGGCGCAGGTTTTGGAATGTAAACCTTAAATTCAAATATTCAGGAAGTATTGACACCCTGATATTCACCTAATATATGAATCATGTGAAAAAAAGGTATATCTTCTTTGTCTCTATAATTAGCTTTCTTGTCGTTGCGATAGTGGTATCATCCTTTTCGATTTACATGGCATATGGCAGGATAAAGCACCTCGGAAAAGGTCCGGACTGGCATATACCCTCCCGTATATATTCGAGCGAGACCGTCCTTAAACCCGGAATAAGCATCGAATCACTCGGTATTGATACCAGGTTGAAGCGCCTGCGGTACCATCAGGTAAAAAAGCTGAGCACGCCGGGAGATTATAGAAAGTCGGAACAGGCATATTTTATTTACCTGCACGAGTTTGATTACCCTGATGGAAGAGCCGAGCCACGGAAGATAAAGATTCAACTCGAAGGCACAGTAGTTAAACAGATCACCGACCCGGATTCCGGCAGCACACTGGATGAAGCCGCACTTGAACCTGAAGATTTTGCAGCGATCTATGACCAGAGTTTTGAAGACCGCATGCTTGTGACGCTGAAAGACTGTCCGGCTGAACTGGTCAATGCGATCATAGCAACTGAAGACAAGCGGTTTTACGACAACTGGGGAATAGACCCGCTCCGGATTTTCAAAGCAGGCATAGTAAACATCAAAGCAGGCCGGATATCCCAGGGTGGCTCGACCATCACACAGCAGCTCGTGAAGAACATTTTCCTGACAAGTGACAGGACCTTTTCAAGGAAAATAAAGGAGCTCTGGCTGTCTATCGTGTTGAACGTCCTTTATTCCAAAGACCAGATACTCGAGATGTACATAAATGAAGTCTATCTCGGCCAGCGCGGCAACGCCAGTGTATGCGGGTTTGGAAGGGCCGCTCGAGTATATTTCGACAAGGACGTTAAGGATCTAAATCTTCAGCAGGCGGCATTTCTTGCAGGAATAATATGCAATCCCGGCCTCTTTTCCCCCTGGAAGCATCCCGAAAATGCCAAAGAAAGGCGCAACACGGTGCTTGCACTGATGCTGAACCAGGAAAAGATAACGGAAAAGGAATATAAGAAAGCCATTAAGGCCCCGCTTGGTGTTGCGCCGTTTTCGCCGAAAACAAGGTATGCCCCTTATTTTGTCGATTATATCCTGAACCAGCTGGAAGACGATATTCCGGCCGGCGACCTGTCAAAAGGCGGGTACAGCATTTATACCACGCTAGACATGAGTGTCCAGCTGTCTCTCGAAGACAAACTTGCCATAGGGCTTAAAAGTCTGGGAAGGCAGGATTTGCAGGGGGCTGTAGTTGCAGTGAATCCGAATACAGGTGAAATCCTTGGGATGTCCGGGGGCCGCAGCTATGCGTATTCGCAGTTCAACAGGGCGGTTCAGATGAGGCGGCAGATAGGCTCTATGGTCAAGCCTTTTGTCTATTATGAGGCCGTGAAAAAAGGATATGCGCTGAACAGGATGCTCGATGACAGCCCGTATTCGATGCCTCAGGGGGACGGCACCGAGTGGACGCCTTCCAACTTCGATAACGTTTCACACGGCAGCATGACAATGGCGGACGCCTTGATCCAGTCCTACAACATAGCGACAGTAAGACTCGGAATGGATATCGGTGTAGGGTCCGTAGCGTCCGTGATCAGGGATTTATACCCCGGCTACAAGGTCAAGGAAAACCCCTCCCTGCTCCTGGGCGCCATGGAAAGCTCTCCTCTTGATATGGCCATAATGTTCTCCGCCTTTGCCAACGGGGGATTCAGGGTGAAGCCTTCGGCGATCAAGGCGGTGAAGGTCGAGGATCATGTGGTTTACAGAGGCCGTGCCGCATCACCAGATAAGATCCTTGAAGATAATGCGGTTTACCTTGTCGATTTTTGCCTTATGGACGTGATCCGTTTCGGAACCGGTAAGACCGCCGTTAATTACGGCATGCCCGACGGCGTGTGCGGCAAGACCGGAACTACAAACGATTTGCGCGATTCATGGTTTGCCTGTTTTACGAGGGATATATCCCTGGTTTCATGGGTGGGGCTTGATAACAACAGCCCGGCGGGATTTACAGGTGCAACAGGCGCCATGCCCATTGCCGCCATGGTAATGGCGTCATTGGGCAATGTCAAACAGATATCCCAGCCCGGGGGGATTGTTATAAAGGATATCGATCCGGCAAGCGGAAAGCTTGCCATGGAAAATTCCCCCAAAATATCGCTCCCGTTTGTACAGGGAACCGAGCCCACCGAGTATTCGGACGGGCTGCCGGCTCCTGTAGAAATCCCGGCGGAAGGTTCCGGCAAACCAAGAGAAGCCGATACCGGGAAGAAAGACGGGACAACCGAAGAACCGAAGGCGATATTCTAAATGGCCCTGGGGCATTTGAAAGGGACTGTTGCCTTCGCGCTAGCGTTAACCGTTGCCGGGATTCTGTTTGGAGGATGTGCTCACAAGCCCGGTGTAAAACCGCTGCCCCGATATCCCGTTAATAAAGAGCAGGTACAGGTCACCGGCAAACCGGCTGCGTCAGAGCTGAAGCGCATGGGGTATACCGTTCAGGTCGGCGCGTTTTCCAATGTAGATAATGCGGTAAGGCTCACGAAATCGCTTGAGAAACAGGGCCTTGATGCATTTTATTATAAAAATTCCGCCGGCTTGTACAGGGTCAGATTCGGGGATTACAAGTCAAAGAGTGAGGCGGAAAAAGCGGCCGCTGAACTTGTCAGAAAGGGTATTGTCGAAAATTTTCATATTATCTCCCCGGGTGAATATATCCAGACAAAAGGGATTGCTCCGGGTAAAGGCATAACCATAACAGGCGATACGCTAAGGGATCACATTGCCGCAACCGCAAACGGTTTTATCGGCCTGCCCTACCAGTGGGGGGATATCTCGCCCACAAAGGGCTTTGACTGCAGCAGCCTTGTGATGGCCGTTTTTCAGCTGAACGGCCTGGTTGTGCCGAGGACGTCAAAGGACCAGTACAGCAATGGCACTCCGGTGGCCCCTGAAAACCTTGACAGAGGAGACCTTCTTTTCTTTACGACAAATGGAACCGGTCAGATAAGCCATGTCGGGATTTATGTAGGCGACGGCATTTTTATTCATGCCCCGGGCAAGGGCAAACCCATTCGCCAGGAATCGCTTAACATGCAGTATTACCGCGACAGGTATATGGGGGCGTGCACATACCTTCAATAGCGTTTGCTGGTATCATGCTGGGAAATTTGTTTGATGAAACAATTAAGGAATGGTATTCAGCACACATAAAGGTGGTAAATACAGGATATGTCAGGCAGAACAGTTGCTTATGCTCAAAATTTTGAGAGGCTTTCGCTTAACGCTTTAAAACCCTATCTGCCCCATGCGCTTCCTTCGGCGAGCCCGTCCGTTGATGCAGTTTTCAATGCCGTCTCTTCGGGCAAAGTAGCTTCAGGTTTTGTGCCCGTTGAAAACCTGATCACTGGCCGATATGCACAGACCCTTGACGGCCTTCTCAAATATCACGGCAGCCTGTCGATTACAGGCTCGACGATAATTGCATCAGGCAAAACAGAAGACGGCCGCGAGGATAAAACCCGGTTCATTCTTGTAGGCGGCGGAAAGACAAAACCTACCGGCAAAGACGTAACCAGCCTTGTCATCTATCCCCAGCGCGACCGGGTCAAGCTCCTCTTTGACATGATTGAAATAATAAGCGTGCGTTATAACCTCAACATGACCGACATAGACCGCAGGCCTGATAAAAAAGGCCTTTCCATTTTTTATATTGATATAGAAGGGCATATAAGCAGCGAAAGCGTCAGGGCGTGCATAAAAGATATTCAGGCGACGCTCTCCGATACAGAAGTAATAACGCTGGGCTCATATCCCTACCAGCCTTTCAATGAGCCGTTGATCAGATCTATAGGCATTATAGGCGGGACCGGTGAAATGGGTTCGTTCCTTGTGCCGTTTTTTGAAAGCCTCGGTTACAGGGTTTTTGTCGCAGGCCGTAAAACCTTTCTCTCTCATGAGGAATGCGCGAAAACCTGCGATGCGGTAATTGTAAATATCCCGATTGACCACTCGGCGGATGTGATCAGAAAGATCGCGCCCCTTATGAAAAAAGGCCAGCTCCTGATCGACAACACCGGCATAAAAACAAAGGCGGTTAAGGCGATGCTGGAGTCGGCGCCCAAGGGAGTGGAGGTGCTTTCCATTCATACGATGTTCGGACCCGGCGTGGAGAGCCTGAGGGGCCAGAACATAATATCGATCCCGACTGAAAGGTCGGGACCCATGGCTCAGGAATTCGAGGACCTTCTTTTCAAGCACGGTGCGAACATTACAAGGTCGACTCCGGAACAGCATGACAGGTTTGTAACCATGACGCAGGGGCTCGAACATATAGACAGCGTCGCCAAACTTGCAACAATCCTAAATATTGCAGGACACCCTGACAGGCTGGAACCCTTTTCAACGCCAAATTCCAGGAAGTCCGCCGAGATATGGGGTCGCATCCACGGCCAGGACCCGCATCTATACGCAACAATGCTCAGGGAAAACCCCTTCATTCTTGAAACGCTTAAGGCCTACCTGGACAACCTTTCAAGCCTTGTCGGCAGCCTTGAAAAGGGCCGCACTGCCGCCTTTGAAAAGGCCATGAACAAAAACGCGGAAAAACTGAAAAGCTGACAGGGCTTTGACAAAAGCAGGACAACTTTTCTGCACTGTTTCAAGTTATTTTCCTGATGAATGAGGCGATCTTTTTGGCAGCGGTCCCGTCTCCGAATGGCATGGCAGCGGGGTTGACGCTGGCTGTTTTCATTTTGTTCACGGCTGCTACAATCGTTTCTGGTGACGCATCCGCAAGGACATTCGCCCCTGCCTCTATTGTTTCCGGCCATTCGGTTGTTGAACGGACCGTCACGCAGGGCGTCTTTAATAAAAAGGCTTCTTTGACCAGGCCACCCGAATCGGTCAGGATGCAGGCGGCATGCTTTGTCAGGGAAAGCATGGCCGTATATTCCACAGGTTCGATCACGGAAATCTTCCCTGCACCCTTCAACATGCTGCCGAACAGGTTTTTGGTCCTCGGGTGGGCGGGAAAGACCACATTAGTTGTTTGCGCAAGCAATTTAACCGCCTGCCATATGGCCTCAAACCTCTCATGATTATCGGTGTTCTCCGCGCGGTGAATCGTGACCAGTATATATGGTTTTGTATAAGGCGGCGGTGACAGCTTCTTTGAATAATCAAGCAGGGCATCCACCATGACATCACCAGTAAATATTCCTTTCATGCCTTCTGCCGCAAGCAGCCTGACGGCATTCTCGGTCGGGCAGAAATGGTAGTCGGAAAGCCTGTCGGCGATTATGCGGTTTATTTCCTCCGGCATCCTTTTGTCGAAGCTGCGCAGCCCGGCCTCGACATGGGCCACCCTTACATTAAGCTTTGATGCGGCAAGGGCGCCTGCCAGGGTCGAGTTGGTGTCGCCGTAAACTATAACAAGTCCGGGTTTTTCAGTGATGAGGATATTTTCGATTCCCTTGAGCATCCCTGCCGTCTGAACGGCATGCGATCCGGAACCGATGCCCAGGTGAAAATCCGGTTCGGGCAGGCCCAGGTTGTTAAAGAGCAGTCCGTTCATCGCATAGTCATAGTGCTGGCCGGTATGGATGGTCTTTGAAATCAGGCCTTCTTTTCTGAATGCCTTAAGCACCGGTGAAAGCTTGATAAACTGCGGACGCGCACCGACTACATGAAAAATCATCAACCCCTCCGAAATGAATTTGGGAAATTGCTATTACAATGACACAAAAGCCTTATGGAATCAATTCCTTGACGCTTGTTTTCCTCAATGCTAGTTTATCGGAATGCTGGACATAAAAATTATAAGACAAAACCCGGAAATTGTTAAAAAATCGCTGTCAAACCGCGGCACCGAAGTTGACCTTGAAGAACTCCTTGAACTTGATGCCAGAAGGCGCTCGATAATTCAGGAAGGTGATGAACTCAAGGCTAAGCGCAACCAGTTTTCTGAGCAGATGTCGAAGAACAAGGGCGGCTCTCCTGAGCAGAAGCAGGAAATCAGGCAGATAGGTGAGCGCATCAAGGTCATTGACACTGAGATGAAAGATCTGGAGCTCGCCATTGATGACATCATCAAGCGCATCCCTAATATCCCTCATGAAACGGTTGCAGTCGGCTCATCCGAAGAGGACAACCCGGTCATAAGGACAATCGGCGGGAAGCCGGGGTTTGCGTTTACCCCCAAGGAGCACTGGGAGCTTGGCGAAAACCTCGGCATCCTTGATTTCAAGCGAGCCGCTAAGATTACAGGGGCGCGTTTCTGCCTGAACTGGGGCACCGGCGCCAGGCTGGAAAGGGCCCTTATAAATTTCATGCTGGATGTCCACACGAAAGAGCATGGCTGTACCGAGGTATGGACGCCTTTCATGGCCAACCGCGACAGCTTTACGGCCACGGGACAGCTTCCTAAATTCGAAGAAGACCTGTTCAGGACAGACGATTATTTCCTGGTGCCGACAGCCGAAGTGCCGGTGACAAACATATACCGCGACGAGACGCTGCCAGAAGAAAAGCTTCCGATCAAGCTCGTGGCCTATACCCCGTGCTTCAGGCGCGAGGCGGGTTCATACGGCAAGGACACACGCGGGCTTATCAGGCAGCACCAGTTCGACAAGGTCGAGCTCGTACGGTTCGCCCATCCGGACCGCTCGTTTGTCGACCTTGAAGAGCTGACCAGTGAAGCGGAAGATATCCTCAGAAAGCTCGGGCTTCATTACCGGGTCATTTCTCTGTGCACAGGAGACCTGGGCTTTTCTTCGGCCAAGACCTATGACCTCGAAGTCTGGATGCCCGGACAGGGTGTTTACAAGGAGATATCCTCCTGCAGCTGCTTTACGGACTTTCAGGCACGCCGCGGCAACATCCGTTACAGGTCAGTCCAGATGAAAAAGAGCGAGTTCTGCCATACGCTCAACGGCAGCGGCCTTGCAGTAGGAAGGACACTCGCGGCCATACTTGAAAACTACCAGAACGAAGACGGAACAGTCAGAGTTCCCGAGGCTTTAAAGCCCTACATGGAGCTTGACCTGATAGAGCCAATACGCTAGAGAGTCTTGAGTCGGAGGGATGGCCGAGTGGCTTAAGGCGGCGGTCTTGAAAACCGCAGTGTTTCACGACACCGTGGGTTCGAATCCTACTCCCTCCGCCAGATAAAACGCAAAAAAGCCGTCATGAAGACGGCTTTTTTCTTATGACAGGCGTATATGTTTCTTCTTTACTCGATTGGGCATGCATGGTATTCATCCTGCCATCAAGGTGCTTGCAGGTCAAAGTGTAGGCATATTAGATAGTTAGAACGAGCAGGCGACCGTAATAGTTATAGCAGTCCCTGCTTTTTCTTACAGAATACGGAGAGATGGCCGAGTGGACGAAGGCGTTCGCCTGCTAAGCGAATGTAGGGTCAAAAGCTTTACCGAGGGTTCGAATCCCTCTCTCTCCGCCAGCCTTTTCAAAACCGCCGTTCAGGTATGAACCCACATCAGGAGGATAAATGAACCAATATGCCCGTATTTTTAAAAAGGCGTCTATTATGAAACAGGTAATATTAATTTCATCTGTTTATTCCGTGATCATGGCAGGTAGTACGGCCTTTGCCGATGCCGACATCAGTCTTTTTACGAAAACAGGGATACCTGAAAAAGCCGTGATCGCACACAGGGGGGCTTCATGGTATGCCCCTGAAGAAACCGAACCGGCCTATATTCTGGCCCGTGAACTCGGGGCTGATTATCTCGAATTTGACATCCAGCTTACATCGGACGGTGTACCGGTCCTTTTTCATGATGATACCCTTGAGCGGACTACCAATGTGGCCGAAATTTTTCCGGAAAAAAAATCGGGTGCTGTCTCGGCATTTACACTGTCCGAGTTGAAAAGGCTCGACGCGGGCTCATGGTTCAACAGGAAAAATCCGGACAGGGCAAGGCCGTCTTATAAGAATCTGTCCATCCTGAGCCTTGAAGAGGTTATAAAAATCGCATCATCAGGCAGGTCCGGGCAGAGGCTTTATATCGAAAGCAAAAGCCCTGAGATAAACCCCGGTGTTGAGGAAAAGATTGTCTCGCTCTTGAAATCCGCAGGTTGGCTTGACAAATCAAAGGTTGTCTTTCAGTCATTCAGCCTTGAAAGCCTTAAACGGTTCAAAGCTCTTGCCCCGGAAATATCCAGGGTTTACCTCGTGGATGAAAAAATGGAGAAGGAATCCGGCTGGGATAAGATCGTAAAAGACGCCGCCGCCATTGCCGATGCGGTCGGTCCTGTCGGCTATATCGCCTGGCCGGGGAATATCCGAAAGGCGCATAAAGCTGGGCTTATCGTACATGTCTATACAATCAACGCCCTGTGGCAGGCGAGATTAGTAAACCTTTTCGGTGCGGACGGAATCTTTACGGACAGGTGTGACATGCTTTTAAGGCATTACGGACGTGATACTAAAACCGATCCTTCCGGTATCCTTAAAAAATACGGTTATTGAATATGATAGCTGGTAGAGCTTTTATTATAGGCAATTCGGATGGAATCGGACTGGCCCTCACCCATGAACTCCTGAACAGGGGCTGGAGAATAAACGGCTTTTCACGAAGCCCGTCTCCTGTAAAACAAGATGCTTATTCACATACGCTCATCACGGTAGAAGATGATAATTTCTCTTCGCTTCTGAAATCCGCCATGGAAAAGGAGTCTGCCGATCTGTGCGTATATTGCGCCGGAATAGGAGAATTGCTCGACCTTTCCAACATGAAAGACGAAGAAAAAATATTTGAGGTCAATCTTGTCGGTTTGGTTAAAGCGGCCTCCTGCGTGATCCCGGTAATGGTGAAAGATGGAAAAGGTCATTTTATCGGCCTTTCAAGCATGGCGGACGGGATGCTTGCCCCTGATTCTCCGAGCTACAGCGCCTCAAAGGCTGGCTTTTCAAACTACCTCGAAGGCCTCGCACTGGCTGTACGGCCGAAGGGCGTTCATATAACGAATGTACGATTCGGCTTTGTCGATACAAAGATGGCAAAGGGAACCTTCTTCCCGTTCATGATGAGCACGAAAAAAGCAGTTGGCCACCTGATAAAATGTATTGAAAAAAGGCCGGTCAGCTATTCAGCACCCATGATAATGATACCTGTCGTTAAAATGCTTGGCATGGTGAACAGGATAAGAACAATGCTGTAGATGTTAATTATTATCTGAAATTGCCTGATCTATGGGTTTTATACCATACGTCTTAATGGTCAAATGGCAACAGCCACATATTTCAATTTTCGGTATGCTATGTAATTCCGGCAGGTTGCCTGAATCAGTCTTCTGGCACGCATCTGGCAATATAATATTAAAAACCTCCAGGAGGAGATATATGCTGGCAGCCAGAAAGACCAATGAGATATGCAAATGCGGGAATTATCCGGTGGCATATTGCGAGGAATGCGGTGAGCCTTTATGCGGTGATTGCATGAAGACTGAAATAACTGGAATCGAAACAAAAAAAATCTCACAGAAAAATTTCTGCCCCAAATGTCATGCCGATCCTGTGATTAACATCTGGGGCTCGACATACTGGCCGAAACTGGCGGGTATGTTTTTATAAAAAACAACTCTGTTCGTTTACCTCCCAATTTACCAGGGCTGCCGGGCGCCCGCCGGGCAGCCTATTTTTATCTGATGCGTACAGATTTTTTTGCAGATTTTTCTTCTTCAATATGTCAGTTTAGATCTTAAAAAGGTTAGGGACCTTATGGCAGGATTCTATTTCCCGGTTGATCAGAAGTTCGTGAATGTGAAGCCAAAACCCCGCGATCTGGTTTCATTCAAGCCCCGTTCATCATGGGACGGGTGGTTTGCGATTGCAATTTTTCCCCAGGATCAGGAACTGCTCTGGCTCAAAGCTCATATGTTTATGCGCTCGTGCGGGAAAAAGATGCACCCTATTGCATCTTTTGAGGGAATGGACAGGCACTCAGAGTTGATGATTGCTTATGCAGGCATTCACGGACTGCATGTGGAAACAAAAGAAATTGATACAGAAACACTTTCTTCAAGCAAGCATCCTTTCAATGTCGAGCTTAACGGCATCTTTAAATTTCAGGGAGCGGAAGGGAAATACGGCATGCATTTCAAGATGCCCGGTACCGGCACAGTTGCCCGCTTCGATTTCATATCGGGATGGCCGGTATGGTGGTCGAAATGGGGCAGCCTTCTGCATTATATCGGACAGCATTGTCAAGTCGGCGTGTCGGTTCAGGGTGAGGGTATAAATACCGGACTAAATGGCTTCGGCGTGGTTGAGCATGTCTGCGGCTTCTCGCTTCCTTTTGATATAACAAAGTTTTTGCCTATTCATTACCATTGGGATGTGCTTGCGTTTCATACGCCTGATGCGCCGTTCGATTCCGCGGCAGGGCTGTTTCTCGGATACAAATCAAAAGCCTTTATCGGTCTGCGCTCGGCCGCAAAATTCCCGGACAGATCCGTTATGGCGATGAAAGGCCTTCATGTTAAATATCTCGAAATTATAGAAGATGAAGACGGAAACGGGAATAAAATCGGCAGACCCATGAAATGGCAGGGAAAGATGGAGTCAAAGGAAGGGGTGTTCAATTACACGGCAAAGAGCAGCACCCCTCTGGCCAAGATCATTCCCGGCGGCGGCATGCAGGGATTCCTTTTCGAAGGAGAACTGAAACCAAAGACTGGGCCTTCCAGAATTTTCGCAGGCACAGGTTTTTCCGAATACGGGAATTTTGCCGGGACCCCCATTAAATAAATCCGGTTACTGGAGATCTGATGGATAATTCATACCAAAGACTTGGACAGTTTTTCTCGCCCCGTCATATTGTAGTCGTCGGCGCCAGCACGAAAAATTTCTGGTTTGCCAATGCTGTTATGAATGCCGCCACTCTCGGGTTCGACGGGACCTTCTACCCGGTAAACCCGTCTGCCGACGAGGTGACGGGAATAAAAGCATACAGGAGCATTGAGGTTCTCCCGAAGGCCCCTTTTGATTTCGGTGTCGTCATGGTCAAGGCCTCACTTGTAAAAGATACGCTACGCAAACTTCTTTCTATAGGAATAAAGAATATTCTGCTGCTTACTTCAGGCTATGCCGAGACCGGAGAACCGGGCAGGGCCATGCAGTCGGATCTCTCACGGTTCTGCAAAGAGAACGATATCCTGCTTATGGGTCCCAACTGTCTCGGTTTTATCAACCCTCACTCGCACTCAAGTGTCTTTGTCGGGGGTTCGGTTGAAGGGGTGCCGGTCCCGGGCGGCATTGGCGTTATCGCCCAGAGCGGTGCAACAAGCGAGATCCTCGTGAGCAAACTCATAGTCAAAGGCCTGGGCATTTCGATTTATTCTACGACTGGAAACGAGGCTGTACTTGCAGCCGAAGATATCATGGAATTCCTTGTGAACGATGCCTCAACAAAGATAATCACGGCTTTTTTTGAAGGCTTCAGGGATATAACGAAACTGAAAGCAATTGCAAAAACCGCAGCATCAAAGGCCATTCCGATAATCATTGTAAAGGTGGGCAGATCGTCACGTGGGATAAATCTGGCCAGTTCGCATACCGGAGCTCTCGCCGGAGATGATGCGATTGTTGACAGCGCCTTGAGGCAGCTCGGCATTATAAGGGTTGATTCGATAGAAGAGATGGTAGAGACGGCTTCCTTTTTTTCAAGGTGCAGGATACCGGATGGCGATGGGCTATGCATATACACGCTGTCGGGTGGACTTTGCGGAATGTATGCGGACTTGTGTGAAAAATACGGGATCCGCCTGCCCGAACTGAGCGGTGATACTATTGAGAAGCTCAAGAAAATCCTTCCCGAATTCGCACAGCCTGACAACCCCCTTGACGTTACCGGCTCGGGCTTTCAGTCCGGTCTGGATCCGGTTTTCGATGTCCTGCTTGAAGAGAACCGCATCTCGATAATTGCACCTTTGTGCATATCGCCCCCAGGTCCTGACGATATTTTCTCGCCTCGTATCAACAGCGCATTTTTAAGGTATTCCGGTTCTTTATCTAAGACTGTCGTGCCTATTGCGTTCAGAGAAGTGAACGCATATGCGCGGGAATTCTTCAACGGCCTGAATATACATGTCATGGAGCAGCCGGACATTGGCTTTAAGGCGCTTTCGCATTTTATTAATTATGCAAAATATGTAAGACGCCTTTCAAGCTGACGCCCAATAGTCAGTGGAGGCTTGAAGGAGTTTCTTTATCAGCCCTTTCTGACGGCCTTGCCTCCGCGTTTGGCCGTGAAGCCTCCTTTATCTATCGAGACCACACCGTTTACAAGCAGGTATTCGATTCCCTTGGAATATTGATGAGGGTTTGTGTAAGTAGCACAGTCTTTAACAGTATTCAGGTCTATTACTGCTATGTCTGCGAAATTGCCTTCAGCAATTCTGCCCCTGCCCTTCAATCTGAATTTCTCTGCTGGAAGAGATGTCATTGAAACGATGGCCTCTTTAAGCCCAATGACTTTTTCATCAAAGACATATTTCCTGATCTTCCTCGGGAATGTCCCATACAATCTCGGATGGGGCTTGAGCATGTCCTTCGGGATGGTGAACCCGTCGGAGGCGGTCATGACATAATCCCGGGGCATAAGACTTTTTACAACCGATTCGTCCTGATCGAAAAATACGCCTACAGGGGATTCGCTTTCGCAAACCATCCCTACATAGACGTCTTCCGGTGATTTACCTGTCTCACGGGAAATATCAAGTAGGGTTTTCCCTTCGTTGGAAGGAGTCTTTTCATCAAGGGTTATAAGAGTTTTTTCAGGAGGCAGAAATTCGAAGACTTTAATGATTGCAGCCTTGACTGATTTTTGTCCTTCTTTTGTTTTATAGATGTCTTTTATACCTGAACTGGAAAGGAATTCAGCAGGAAGAAGTATTGAGATAGTTGTTGAACCTGCGGCATAAGGGTATTGGTCCGCATGTACGGTCAGGCCTTCGCTCCTGGCCTTTTCTATAAGGCCGAGTATCGTTTCCGATTTCAGGCCGTTAATGGGGCAGGCAATCTTGAGATGCGATATCTGAACAGGAATTTCGGCGCGTTTGCCGATTTCAATAGCCTCTTTTATTGATTCGACATCTCCCGGCAGACCCGAAGGCATGATAGCGCCGGACTCGTCCCTGATATGGGTTGCATATAATCCGCCATAATTTTTTACCACCTTTGCTATGGCAATGATCTCCTCCGTCGACGTGTAAACTCCAGGGGCATAACCTAGGCCGGATGAAAATCCCACCGTGCCTTTTGACATCTCATCAGCGAATCTTGCCTTCAGGTTGTCAAGCTGGGCAGTCGAAAGCACCGGACGGACCTCTGTCCCGAACATCTCTTCTCTTATGGCTCCGTGAGGGGCGAGATGATAGACATTTGACCCGAAGTCAAGGCCCTCGATGATTTTGAGCCAGTAGTCCGCATCTGCATACCCCATTCCGCAATTGCCGGTAACAACGCTCGTTACACCCTGGGATATATAGTTATAGTTGCCTTTCCAGCTTGGCATCACATGAGAGAGAGCGCGCATGTAGCCTGCCCTTGACCATGTCAGGTCGCAATGGGTATGCACATCGATAAAACCGGGCGTTACTATGAAACCTGCGGCATCGATTGTTTTTCCGGCCTTGCCGGTTATTTTTCCAATGGCGACTATTTTATCTTTTATGATGCCGATATCAGCTATCATCGGCTCGTTCAGTGACCCGTCATAGATAAGACCGTTTGTTATCAGTATATCCATGTCGGCATTGACTGCCTGTCCGGAAAAAAGATTTGCACTGTCGTTTGCCAGAGAAATTCCCGGAATAAAGGCGGCGCCGGCGCACAAGGCTGCTGCGCCCCCGGCCTTCTTTAAAAATTCCCTTCTTGATACGCCGTTTTTTGAGTTGCCCATAGCTTCCTCCAAAGATAAAAAAAGAGGCACATGAATGATGCGCCTCTTTGCTGTTTTTTATATGCCGGCTGGGCTTTCCTTCCCTGAAGTCCAACCTTCATGCCACACATACACTATATCATTTATATATCTCTGCACAACTCTCTTGCAATGATTATTCTTCTGATCTCGGAAGTGCCTGCCCCGATTTCAAGAAGTTTGGCATCGCGCCAGAGCTTTTGTATAGGGTATTCGAGACAATATCCGTAGCCGCCGTGAATCTGAATGCCGTCGCAGCATACCTTTGTGGCCGATTCCGCAGCAAACAGGATTGCCGCCGCCGCAAGTTTGTCGAGCACAGTACCTTTTCCGCCTTTCTTTCCACCCGGGCCGTCGGCAAAGCGGGCCGCCTTGTAAACCAGTCCGCGGGACGCCTCGACCAGACAGTACATATCGGCCAGTTTCTGCTGAATCATCTCGAAGTCCTTGAGCTGTTTGCCGAACTGTTCGCGCTCCTTTGCATACTTGATGGAATACTGCAGCCCCTGCTCGGCGGTTCCGAGGGAATTTCCTGAAAGCGTTATGCGCTCGTATGCAAGACCGGATGTTACGACATGCACGCCCATGTTCTCTTCAAGAAGCAGGTTCTCGGGCGGAACCTCGACATCCTCGTAGCTGAGTTCAACGGTCGGCGAGCCCCTCATGCCGCACTTGCGGAGTTTTTTTGAAACCGTTACACCCTTGCTTGTCCCGTCGACAATGAAAGCGCTTATGCCGTGAGCGCCCTTTTCCGGGGCCGTCTTTGCATAAACAAGGTGTGTCTTGGCGATGTTCCCGTTGGTTATGAACATCTTTGTGCCATTCAGGATATACTTGTTGCCGGATTTCTTGGCGGTGGTCCTCATCCCGCCTAATGCGTCGGAACCCGCACCCGGTTCTGTCAGGCACAATGCGCCGATTGAATCGCCCGTGCACATGGGGGGCAGAAATTTATGCCGCTGGGCCTCGTTTCCATTCTTGTAAATATTGTTGGCGCACAGATTCGAATGAGCGGCGTATGTCATGGACAGACCGGGCGAGAAGCGTGCTATCTGCTCTACCGCCAATGTCTGCATCATGATGCCCTGGCCGGCCCCGCCATAAGCCTCGCCCAGTGTGATTCCAAGAATGCCCAGGTTTGCAAGCTGCTTGAAAAAATCTTCAGGAAGCTTGTCCTCTTCATCTATTTCCTCCTGTTTCGGGCCCAGGTAGTTTTCAGCCCACTTATAAACTGTTTCTGACAACATTAACTCTTCGGATGATAATGATAACATATGTTTTCTCCTTATTTTTCCGGTACAAAATAGGTAATTTTGATTTAACCGATTTTTATAAAATCAGCTCCAGCACCAATTCCGGATATTATTCTGTTAAGGTCCGCCTTCGTCTTCGCGGCATGAAACACCCGGTGGAAGGGGTGAGAATTCGGCTGAACCAATAACTGTGATAGCTGCTCGTTTCACGGGTTACCTCCCTTATTTTTAACCCGCCTCAGGGGCAGGGTATAATCAAAATTAAGGCAGAATAGTTAAAATATGAACGATTTAATGTGTTATTGTCAATACTTAATTGACAGTAAAAATTAAGTAATGGTATATGTTGGCATTAACATAAGAAATATCAACAGGAGATTTAAATGAATCTTGGTGCAGTGCTCAGAAAAAAAAGAAAGGAAAAAGGGTTTATTCTCAAGGAGGTGGCGGAAAAGGCTGGCATCTCTGAGGGATTTCTTTCTCAGGTGGAAAACGACGTCAGTTCGCCATCGGTGGAAACGCTCATCAAGATATGTAATGCGATCGGTACCAATGCCGGCGATATAATAAGAGACGCCGAAAAAAAGGAGCGTCTCGTTGTCATAAGAAAGGCCGAGTGGGAAGAGGATGCTGAGATTCCGAAATCGGGGTTTGTTACACGCAGGTTCTACGCACCTGAATCGAGGCAGGTACTGGACAGTTCGATCATGCTTCTTGAGCCCGGGGCCTCGATTCCGGGCCGCAAGGGCATAAAGAACAGCCAGGAGATACTTTGTGTGCTGAAGGGTTCGGTGGAAATATCCTGCGGAAATGAAAATGCTGTTCTGCATATAGGCGATGCCGTCCACTATTACTGGACGTCTCCTGAAAAGCAGATTATTTCCAACAAATCAAAAAGCCTTTCGGTGGTATTGTGGGTAGGGACATTATAATGCCTTTCGTATGTTGCAAAAGTCGCCAATGTCTTGCTGAGGGCTTTAAGAGTTCGAAGCAGATAGAATAAAATTTTTAAAGGAGTGTATGAATGATTAAATTCAGTGAACAGCAGTTGAAGATTCCCAAATTAATGAGGCCGGTTTATCTGGTTACCGCTGGTCAGTCAAAGTTCGACCGTGCATTTCCGGATAAGCGCACGGAGGAGTTGTGTGTAGATGCCTTTTTGCAGGCAGCGGAGCTCATTAACATGCAGCCATCGGAGCTGAAGAAGTACATCCACACATGCTATTACGGACATTTCGCAGACCACTTCGGCGACCAGTTGTTGGGTGAAGCCGTAATTCATGACAGACTGGGCCTCGACCCGCTGGGTAATATCGGTGTAAAGACCGGCGGGGCAACAGGCGGTTCGACGCTTTGGGAGGCTACCAAAGCCGTCGCTTCAGGATATTCCGATTGCGTGCTGGCAATGGGATGGGAGCGCATGGACGAAGTTCCGACGGATGAAGGAAATTTCCTTATTTCCTGTGCGGCCGATAAGGACTGGGAAGGCCCTCTCGGCCATATATACACAGGGTATTATGCCGTAATGGCACAAAAGTACTGGAAGGTATTCGGCAAGGAAGAGGATTCTTTCCGCAGAACACTGGCCGAAATATCTGTCAAGCATCACGGATATGCCAGGATGAACCCCTATGCCCAGAGCCCGATGAAGATAACCGTTGAAGACGTTCTCAAATCTCCGGTTGTCGCCTATCCGCTTCGCGCGCTCGATGCATGCCTCATGAGCGTGGGAGCTGCATGCGCAATAATCTGCGATGAAAAGACGGCAGTGAAACTGACAAAGGGCACAAAGAACAAGCCGTTGCGCATCTGGGTTACAGCGGGTTCTCATACGCTCAGACCGGCAGACAGACGCGACATGGCGATTCCCCTGCTTCCGAATGAAACAGCCAAGCAGTATAAAGACCTCGGTAAAAAATTTCCGGGCGGCGAGAGATATCCGGGATTCACGGGTTTCCTTGCAGCCCGTATGGCGGCATACTATGCTTACCGCATGACAGGCATCATCGACCCGACCAGGGACCTGGATGTCATTGAGCTTCACGACGCCTTCACCATCAGCGATGTCCAGACATATGAAGATGTCGGAATCAGGCCTTACGGCTACGGCAGAGACTATGTCGAGTCCGGTGATTGCTACCATACCAATCCCAAGACCGGCAAACCCGGCAAGCTGCCTTCAAACCTTTCGGGAGGCTTGATCGGCTGCATGCATGCTGTAGGCGCAACAGGCATCATGCAGACGTTTGAAATCGCCACACAGATATGGGGACGCTGGGCGGAAATCCATGGAGACGAGAAGAGATGGAAGGCGTTCGACAGGAAGAAGCCAGCAGACTGGACGGACCTGCAGGTCAAGGGCGCGAAAAGGGCGCTTGCAGTCAGCCATGCCGGTGTAGGTTCGCATGTCACTGCGACCATTCTTATGGACCCTGATCATTTATTAAAGAAAGATGCATAAAGGAGAATTACTATGGGAAATTTTGCAACCGTTTCGGTTAAAGATAACAAATACAAGGTAAAAGGGGATTTCCATCATCTAACGCCGAATACTCCCATCAGGGATATGGACGGCAATGGCAAACTGCTTGGAGTAACCAATCCGAGAGACATGACCTATATCCATTCCTATGGAGGTGAGGCGATATTCTTTGAATCGCTCAGCAAGGGGAAATTGATGGCCTCGCGTTGTGACAATCCCAAGTGCGAATCCAAAGGGACCATTTATCAGCCGTTCAGGATTTTCTGCATGGATTGCCTGGCCAAGAACAAGGTCGTCGATATGACCGAAATCGCAAAGAAAACCGCAAAGATTCATACGTTCATGGTCTGTGAGCGCTCGGGTGCATTCAATGTCCTGGACAAGCCGATCAAGTTCATAAATATCGAGTTCAAAGGCGTGGACACGATACTGATGAGCTATCTGGCTGTCGGCGAGCCGGAGATGGACATGAGGGTGGTTCCGATCTTCAAGACTGTTGATCCAACCTATACCATTATGGATCTTGCATGGGTCCCAGAAGGGACAAAGAAAAGCAAACTCCCGCTTGGATTCAGCTTTTAAAATAGCCTGATTCTGAAAGTCCCTGCCGGCAACTTTTATGGCCGGCGGGGATGCATCATCTTACCTGACATAAGTATCATATAATATCGATATGTTCGCATAATTCATTTTTTAAATTTGATGCAACCATAAGTAACGAGCGAATTCCTGCTGTTTCATTATGCTTTCTTTATGCAGCATGAGCGATCATATGTAACTATATAATGTGTTTTTATCTGTTGTTCTATAATAATATCAATGATATAGAATATTGTGTGTCCAAATAATCATCTATGACCCGGAGCATAAGCCTTATACTGAAGCACTTGCACGTTCTCAGATGACGAAAAAAGGAGGACATGAGTTATGGATACCATGAACAGACCAACTGATGTTCCGGTCATTACCGCAATCGAATTAACTCCCCTAAAGGTTCCCTTTCCTGCCTTCGTGAGAGAGGCCATGCAGTCAGCAGGCGGGCTCGGGATGATGATCCCTGCCGAAGAGGAGTGGCTGGGGGGCGATTTTGTCATTTGCAGGCTCATCACCGAGGACGGCTCCGTCGGACTGGGAGAGCAATTCGTGTGGCTGCCTGAGACCGGGGTGAGTCCGGACCAGATCATTGCTGCGATCAAGGAAGCGCTGTACCTGTATGTCCTGGGTGAAAACCCGTTCAACCTGGAGCAAATACGCATCCGCATGCACAATAATGTCGCACGCAATGAAACCGCCAAGGGGCTGATAGACATGGCGGCCTGGGATCTGATGGGCCGGATCGCAAAGCGCCCCTCCTGCTGTCTTATGGGCGGTGGTGCCGGCGCTGCAGTACCCATGGGAGTCCTCATACCATTAATGGAAGCGGAAACAATGGCCGCCCTGGCTCTTGATTTTCTGAAGACCGGGATACGCACATTCCGTTTCAAGCTCGGCCGGAGCATTACCGAGGATGTGAAGATCATCTCATTGATGCGTGAAAAACTGGGAGCTGAAGCGCGTTTCCGCGTGGACTACAACCAGGCCTACACCCCGGATGTGGCTATCCGCGCCATCCGCGCCATCGAACCATTCGGGATTGATGTCGCCGAACAGCCGGTGCTTGCCACCAACTGGCTCGGCATGGCCTATGTCCAGAAGCATGTACTCACACCGCTCATGGCGCATGAAGGATGCTTTTCACTGAGTGATATCGTTACCCTTATCGAGATGAATGCGATCCGTGTTGTTGGCATCAATACCGAGCGTCCCGGGGGAATTACTGATGCCTTGCGCGCCTTGACCTATGCGGAGATGCGGGGCCTGGGCGTCGTGATCCACAACCAGACTCTGGGTATTGCCTCGGCGGCCCAGATCCATCTTGCCGCCGCCAGGTATAACGTGCTGGGTCATGATCCCGAGCTGTTCGGGCATATCATGCTCGAAGACGATCTTATCATCACTCCGATCGACTATAGTAACGGAAAGGCGAAAGTGCCTGCAGGCACGGGCTGGGGCGTCGAGCTGGATGAAGCGGCCCTGGCGCGGTATGCCACCGGAACGACGGTCAAGATCCATATGCCCTGAGAAAGTCGCATTCATCATTGACAAATCATTGAGCATCGTAAGAAGCTGGCCGCATTGGATTGGAGCTGTCCGGCGCTTGTCGGTACGATGATGATTTCTTAAATAAATATTCACAGGGAGGGTTATGCAGAATGTAAGTATAATCGACCTGGCCATTATCCTCGGATATCTGCTCGCAATGCTTGGCGTCGGGCTGTGGTTCCGGAGAAAGGCCAAGAATCTTACAGACTACGCGCTGGCGGGCAAATCACTGGGATATGTTGTCATGATCGGTACCCTGGTCGGTGCCTGCATCGGCGCTGCCTCCACCATGGGAAAGGCAGGCAAATCCTATGAGTCGGGCATCATCTTTCTCATAGCAGGGGCCGGATACGTTACCGGTCTGATCCTGTTCGGGTTCTTTTCCAAAAAGCTGAGGGAAATCGGGATCTGGACGGTGCCGGAAGCGCTGCGCAAACGCTACGGCCCGGGCATGGACCTTGCGACAGGGGCGGCGATGTTCCTGACCGTAATCGCAATATTCGGGGGACAGATCATCGGCATAGGTTTGATTTTCACTGCGGTGGGCAAGTCATTCGGCCTCACGTATACCACCGCCATCCTATTATCCGGTGTGATACTGATATTCTACACTATGGTCGGAGGGCTTTTCGCCGTCGTGTACTCCGACCTTATCCAATCGGCCATCATGCTCCTTTCCATAGGCTTGATCCTGCCGATAGTTGTCCTGACGCGGTCAACTGAGCTCGGCCAGACATGGTCGCTGCTCCAGCCGCACGCCGGAAATATCATGGGCGGACTATCCCCCATTTACCTGATTTCCATTCTTATCATTGACGCAACTTTCTGCATGATAGATCCGGGCCTGTGGCAGCGTGCGAATGCCGCGAAAAGTACGCGGGTGATCCGGACCTCCATGTTCGTGACCGCAGGCGTTTATGTATACTGGTCCGTTGTATGCGTGCTGATGGGCGTCCTGGGAGCAGGCCTCATACCGGATATAACTGCAAAATACGGTTCGACGGACGCCATTATTCCTGTTCTGGCAGTCAACTATCTGCCGCCGGTTGTCAAAGGGCTTTGCCTCACGGGCCTCATGGCGGTCATGATGAGCACGGCCTCCGTTTGCCTGCTCATATCCGGAACCACCGTGGCCAATGACCTTGTCAAGCCCCTGCGGCCGAAGATGAAGGATAAAGGTCTGCTTCTCACCGCCAAACTGATCATACTGATTGTAGGGGCATTGGGGATTGTCTTTGCGCTTTTCATGAAGAGCCTCTTCGACATACTGCTGCTGGCGTTCGCAGTCTATGTCTCGGCCGTGTTCGTGCCCATTATGGCGGCGCTCTATTGGGATAAGGCCACCCGCCAGGGGGCCATCACCAGCAGCATAATTTCCACGATAATCTGCGTCAGCCTGTATGCCGTCAAGATGTTCATGAAAGTATCGTGGCTGGAGCCGATTATAATAAGCCTGATTGCAAGCCTGATCATAATGGTATGTGTGAGCCTTGCCACTTATAAACCGGTAAGCGCCACCCCGCGCCTGTTCCCAAAACGTGGTGAACAGCAATGAGTGCGACTTCAAAAAAGCTTACAGTGTTCGAAGCGGCCTGCGTCGTGGCGGGTCTCGGGTTCGGCGGCGGCATCATGGCCGTTCCCTTCCTGGCGGCTCTCAACGGATTTATTTACCTGCTCGCCATAATGATCATTGCCTTTCTTATCAGCGTCCTCTTACACCTGATGGTCGTAGAGGTGGTGCTAAGGGGCGACACTTCGCAGCAGCTGGTCGAAATCTTCGGCAAGTATCTTTTCTTTAAGGGCGGCTGGGGAAACGCTTTAACATGGACGATCTTCGCCCTTATCGTCGTCACCTTCTATGCCCTTCTGGCGGGATATATCGTAGGGTGCGGCGAATTGCTGAGGAATTTTACGGCCCTGCCGCTGCCCGCCGGCATGTTCATTTCCTATGTCGTGGCTGCGGGCGTTGTTTTTTTCGGATTGAAAGCCATCGGTCTGAGCGAGAAGTTTGCAATCATTGCAATCGGTGTGGTTCTGCTCATCCTCTCCGTGTGGTCTTTCGGACGGCCGTTCAATCATGTACCTCTCTTGACAGGCACATCCAGAACAATGCTGGCCTTATACGGGATGCTCATGTTCTGCTTCACCGGCATTTTCTCTGTGCCGCAGGCTGCGGAAGGCTTGTCCTGGAACAAAAGAAAGGTTGCCGGGGCCGTGGTTCTGGGGATAGGAATCAACTTTATCTTTGTACTGGTGATCAACTGTATGGTGCTCCTGGTCTCCCGGCCCGTGACCGAAGTTGCCATAATCGGCTGGAGCAGGGCGATCGGGTCATGGGCGCTGGCCCTGGGCTCGACCTTCGCATTTCTGGCCCTTCTCACCAGTTACTGGTCCGTGTCGTACGCCCTGGCTGTCGTCATGGTGGAACGGCTTAAATGGGGCTATCGTACGGCTTGGCTCATCGCCACGCTGCCGACCTTTTTAATGGCCATAGGTACCTCGGCAGGATTCCTGGATTATATGCGTTACGCGGGAGGTGCCATGGCGGTCCTGCTGGCCATTTTGATACCTCCTGCATTGGGGGTGAGCCGAAAACGCGCAGAGGGAGGGCGGCCTCTTTTCAGCCTGGGATTTCTGGGCGGTCCGTTCTTCAGGTATTTTATCATTGCAGCGTACCTGCTTATGGCCGTAGGTTCCGCGCTGCCCCTGAAATAGTAACGAGGTCTTATACATTTATACCAGGGTGAACTGATGCAGAAAAAAGGCCAACTGTACAGCGGCGGCGACATCGTAACCATGGACCCCGCATGTCCCCAAACAGAAGCACTTGCAGTAAAAGAGGGCACCATAATTTCGGTTGGGTCAATTAAGGAATGCCGTGATGCCCTGGGCAGCGAATATGAAAGCATCGATCTGTCCGGCGGCGCCCTGCTTCCCGGTTTTATCGACACGCATCTCCATCCCACTGTTATGGTATTCTATGAAATGAACGCCGACCTCGGCGGTATAGTCTCAAAAAAAGAACTTATCACGTTACTGCAGGAAGCCTCTCTTAAAGGGCCTCATGAAAGCTGGCTGGTTGGACTTAATTTCGACGAACAGAAACTCAAGCCGCAGCAGCTGCCATCACGGCATGACCTGGACGCGGCCTGTCTCGGCCGTCCAATGATCGTGCTCAGGCACGACGCCCATCTGGTTATCACCAACACGCGGGCCATTGAGGCGATGGGTATAACCGCGGATACGCCGGACCCGCCTGCGGGAGTTATCGACAGAGAAGAGAACGGCTACCCGACAGGGGTATTCAGGGAAGCCTCGGCGCATCAGGTACTGAGCGCAATGCCCATGCCGGACATGGACGTCTATGAAAAAAGCGGGCAGGATACATTCAAAAAGCTTGCCTCCTATGGCATAACGTCTGCCGGCATAGTGCTGCAGACCGGGGCCGAAGGGCCTGCAGGAGCGGCCGGGACCTATGATGTGCTGGCCATGCAGCTGCTCCTTTCCCATGTCCCTGTAAATCTATACGGCCTTCTGATCACCGACGATCCTGCGCAGGTCGAGGCTGCCCGCCAAACCGTACTTCATCAAAGAAGCCTTGGGGGCAACAGGATCGGTGGCGTCAAGTTCTATGCGGACGGAGCCTTCGGCTCATGCACCGCCTTTATGCAGGAACCCTATTCAGATCATCCGGAAACAAGAGGCCTGCTCATGCATACCCCTGAAGAACTTTACCGCCGTATGCTTATCGCCCACCTGTCAGGACTTCAGATATGTGTCCATGCAATCGGCGATGAGGCCAACCGCCTGTGCACAGAACTCTTCAACCGCCTGTTGACGGAGCATCCTATGCCCGGCCACAGGCACCGCATCGAGCATGCCTCCATTTTAGATGAAGAAACGATTGCTTGTATTGCCCGCCTGGGACTGGTCGTTTCCACCCAGCCATTGTTCATCCATTCGGAAAAGCACTGGCTGCATAAGCGGCTCGGCCGGGAACGGGCAAAACAGACCTATCCTTTCCGCTCGATGCTTGATGCGGGCATTCGCCTGGCCGGGGCGTCGGATGCGCCCATAGAATCACCAGAGGTTCTTCATGCCATTGAGTGCTGCGTCACTCGCGAAGGCTTCGAACCCAGGCAGGGTATAACCATAATGGAAGCCCTGCGCATGTTTACGATAGACGCCGCCTATGCACAATTCGAGGAATCGGTTAAGGGCAGCCTCACGCCCGGCAAGCGCGCCGATATGGTTATCCTGTCACGCAATCCGCTTACAACGCCCATCAATGAAATCCACAATATCCGTGTGGAAAAGACTATCGTTGAAGGGGTGACGGTTTATACCCGTACATGACAGGCCTTTCTGCAATGATTGAATAAGGAGGCTTTAATGGTGTCAACAAAAAATCCCCGGCCGCTTATCTTTGAGTGGTACCCCGGGCTTGGCAGGAATATCGCTTGGATACCGCTTGATACATCGGTTACGCGAGTGGAGCGTATGTCCCGTCTGGATCATGACAGCCTCTGGATCAAGAGGGACGATCTCTTAAGCCCTCATTATGGCGGCAACAAGGTTCGCAAACTGGAGTTCATCCTGGGCGATGCCGTACAAAAGGGTGCGAAGCGCATTGTGACCATAGGCGGCATCGGCACCAACCATGGTCTTGCCACTGCCATATTCTGCCATAGGCTCGGGATAGCATGCACCCTGATCCTCTTTAATCAGTTGGTCACCCCGTTCGTGCGGCACAACCTGCGTCTCTTTTATCACTACCGGGCCGACCTGATCTATCACCCAGGCATGGTTCATGCCGGACTGCATTATTACCTCCTGCAGAGACTACGCCATCCGCGAGCCTATTTCCTGCCTGCAGGCGGGTCTTCCCTGATCGGTACGCTGGGCTTTGTCAATGCGGCCTTTGAACTCGTCCGCCAGGTCGAGGCAGGAGAGATGCCTTCCCCGGCTTATATCTTCTGTCCCACTGCTTCCAACGGGACCCTGGCCGGACTCTCCCTCGGCTTTGCATTGGCTGGTTTCAAAACCACGGTCATCGGGATACGTGCAGGAGTGGACCACGTAGGCCCCATGCAGTTCAACACCCCCGCCGTAGCAGCGGCGATGATGAAAGCCGTGTATGACCTTATGAAGCGCAATTGTCGGGATATTCCCGACCTTAGGATCAGTCCGCCACTCATGCTGAATGATTATGTGGGGGCCGGCTACGGCATACCAACTGAAAAGGGACTGGCGGCGGTTGAGCGTTTCAAAGAAGAAGGGATCAATCTGGAACCGGTGTACACGGGTAAAACCTGCGCCGCTGTTCTGGACTTCATAAAGGATGCCGCCCATGCGAATGATACGGTCCTGTTCTGGAACACTTTCAACTCGGTTGATCTATCCCTTGAATCACAAGCGGTTGATTATCATCAATTGCCGAAAAGACTGCATCACTGCTTCGACTCAAAATGAATTTGACCTTAACCATACTTCCTGCCGGTGAACATATTAATGTTTGCAACTATAATTGTTGGCTCAACATGGCTGAAATCCCAGATCCCTGACAGATTGGAACCGCAGAAGCTTGCATTAAGCTGAAGCAACTTTATCCGGAAAATCAGATATTATGTGGTGCCAGGCTTCATAATCATCGTTTTCACCTATCGCCTTTTGTCTGTTGGCAAGACAATCTTTTTGAGGTTATATCAATAACATCAGAAATAACAAATTCAATCCATAGGGGTTTTAATGAGAATATTTGTCCTGGGGGTGATTATGTCACTGGCCTTATTGCCTGAAACGGGCCTTGCATACGAAAGGGTGCTTCCGCCGAAAGCCGAAGTGAAAAAAATGGAAGTGACCTTCAATTCTGAGACGATAAACGCCTATTACCTGATGATTGATTACCGGATAAAAGAGGAAAAGGAAGCGGACAAAGCCAGGGGAGAGCTCGGAGGGGAAGCGATTGTCTTTTTCCAGGGGCACGGCCAGAGGCCGAAAGACGGTTATAATTTCACGGAACTTCTCGGAGTCCAGAGCAGGTCCGGTATTGTCGTTGTCCCTGTTTGCGATACGCCATACGGCAAGGACCCTCTCTGGCGGGGAGACAGGGGCAAGATGGTGGTTCTGATGGCCATGGTCCGATACCTTTTCAATGAATCAGGAGTTTCTATTGACGGGTACAAGCCGCTTACGGATATGGAGATCAAAATAAACGGCAAGCCGGTTGCAATAAACCCCGGTAATATAAAGACAAAAGTGTGCGCGGTGGGGTGGTCTCACGGCGGGATGCTTGCAAGGGAGTTTGCATGCAACTACCCGGATGCAGTAACAGGGCTTTCTACCGTCTGTTCGGCAGGATATAAAAAATGGGGCTGCACATGCCATCTTCTTGCGCGGTTTTCGTGGGAAGGTCTTCACATAGGAACGCTCACTTTCAGCAAATATGCGTCTGATGCGCTGGGGGCGGGCTGGGGGCTTACATGCGGGGTTACCGGGGATGCGGCAAGGTCGGTCTCTGACAGCATTTCATCGTGCCAGCCGTCAAAGCTCGGCAGGTCGTGCAGGGACATGGAGGATTGCGCGGGATACCTTGATGATACCAATGCCGCCGTACCCGGTGTAAAAAATATTGTTGTGATATTCGGCAGGTCCGATACATGCATGGACCCCAAAGATTACGGCATAAAAGACCCGGATAATCCGTCCGCGGGCGATGTGGAAAAATTCTGGAAAACATACTACCCGGCAAATGTTGCCAGCGGTTCAAAGCTTACATTCAAAATCCTTCCCGGCATGCATGTAGGACCTGTCACATTCAGCGACCAATATGCTGAGGCTGTTCTTGAAGGGCTTGACCAGATTGACAGGGAAAACGCCTCGCTTTTCCCGGTAAAAAATGAAAAGGATAAAAAGTGAGGGCAGTTAAACGAGTTCCCTGGGCGGTGGTAGCCGTCATTGCAGGGATATTGAGCCTGGCCGTCTACAGCCATGTCAGCGGAACGAACGCACACGTCGTAAAAAGGGTTATCGATGGCGATACGATTATCCTTGATGACGGAAGGCATGTAAGGCTTATCGGAGTTGATGCGCCGGAAATTGATTCACCTTACAGGAATGCGGAACCTTTTGGGGATGAAAGCCGGGATTATATGAAAAGGCTTGTCGAAAGAAGACTCGTTACAATAAGGATCGGCCGTGAGCCGTTTGACAAATACGGCAGGACGCTCGCATATGTCTATCTCGGGCCCACCATGGTGAACAGCCGCATCATAAGAGACGGATATGCAAAGGCATACCGGCGCTTTAACTTTCCCGAGCGCGACCTCTTCATAAACTATGAAAAAGAGGCCAAGGCGCGAGGTGCAGGGATGTGGAGGTATAAATATAAAAGTTATTATAATCTCTAACCTCTAACCGTAACGTTTGGCCGCCTGCCATGATCTCGCCAATAAAAAATTTTCATGTAAGTATTTCCCTTAATTTAAAATGTATAGTATATATGTTTTAATCAGCATCATTGCCGTGTAATCTTGAGATATCTTTAGCTCATATTTATGTTTCCAAGCGGATGTCATATTATTGTGGAGGTTAGGCTTTTTAGCCGTATCTTTATGAATATCGATGTCGGGAAATATGAATTTGTTCTTGAGGCGGTGGACCCTATCATTCTGCCGTCGTTCAAGGGCTCCACTCTTCGAGGGGCTTTCGGCTCGGTTTTTCGGCGTGTCGTATGCATTGTCAGGGATAAGGAATGTGCGGAATGCCTCCTGAAAAGCAGATGCGTATATTCCTATATCTTTGAAACCCCTCCCCCGCCTGATACGAAGGTCATGAGAAAATACGAAGCCGCGCCGCATCCCTTTGTCATCGAACCTCCAGCGGAATCCAGAAGGGGCTACAAACCCGGCGATGAGATAGCTTTCGGCCTTACGCTTATTGGAAGGGCTGTTGATTACCTCCCCTATTTCATCCATACGTTTGACGAAATGGGCAGGACCGGGCTGGGCAAGGGTCGCGGACATTTCACACTGAAAAAAGTCAATAGCCTGGAACTTGACGGCAATACAAACTCGGCGGGCCAGACTCTCTATTCAGCCGAAACCGGGGTTCTCTCGGATACAGGAAAAGACGTGCTGCCTTTGGGCCCGGTGTTATTCGAGGGCGGGCCTTGCATTACGTCGCAGGTGAAGCTCGATTTCAAGACCCCTACGCGGATTTCATACAACGGCCGTCTCACCGAAAACGTCGAGTTTCATATTATCATCAGGAATCTTTTACGCAGGATGTCGCTGCTGTCCTATTTTCACGGAAACGCACAGGAGCGGCAGGAATATGATTATAAAAAGATCATCGAAAAGGCTGGTAACGTTAGGACCATAGCCAGACGCATCCGGCATTATGACTGGGAGCGCTATTCGGGCAGGCAGGAACAAAAGATCAACATGGGCGGTTTCGTGGGCGGCATCACATTCGAGGGAGAAATCGAGCCATTCATGCCACTGCTCAAGGCGGGCGAAATCCTGCACATCGGCAAAGGCACGGTGTTTGGGATGGGGCAGTATGTAGTGAGGATACAGCTTTATAAATGTCAGGAGGTGATAATAAGTGCATAGTTTTAATAAGAAGAATGTTCGTAATCCATATGTAAAAAACATATTTTAAAAAAAACTGGTGATAATCTGAGGAGGATTATTTCGTATGCATGCAGATACAATCGTAACACCTGTCCTATTGGAAGGTGTAAAAATAATTGGAGATTGGTATAGATCAAGTTCCAATATTTATTTACAGTCGATTTTTAACTTAACTGGATTTAGTGAAAGGAATAATGGTAGGCCAATCTACTACACTCCACCCCTCAGCCTCACATCGACAATTCCTTACCCATCTCATGATAACTTATCGATATTCGAAGACAACAAAAAGAAAGTACTAAGTGATATCAATACATACTTTAATGGTCTTTCAGAGTCATACCTGTCATCTCTTAATTCAAATCAATTGCTTTATTTACTTGAGAAATTTGGAGGGAATATCCCTTTCAAAGAAGATGGTATTGATGCTGTCTACGACATCTATAAGATCAAAGCTGCCAGACATTTGATAAAATGGAACCAAGAAAATTTAGGACATCAAGGAGTTCTATTTGTCAACATAGACATTTCTGGTATTCAAACATTCATATACAACATCATTTCAAGGGGTGCCCTAAAAAATCTCAGAGCCAGATCATTTTTTATAGAATTATTGACCTGTCACATTATCAGACAAATCTTAGATGTATTTCATTTACATTCAGTTAATGTTTTGATGGATGGAGGTGGAAGCATCTACATAATCTCAAGTTGTCCTCCAAATTATCAAGAACTTCTTTATGAAGAAATTTCGTATAAACTCAACAAATGGCTTCTTGAAAACCTCGGTGGCAAGCTCTATTCGGTTTTTAGTGGGATTACTTGTTCTAATAATGAACTTGATATGAACCTATCTGGTCTTTTCACCAAACTAAATAATCAAACATTTACTAACAAGAGATCAAAATATAAAACACTCATAGAAATGGGGCACTTTCCATTTGTTAATGATATTGACCCAGCATATCCTGACTGCCAGATTTGTCACAGAGACGACCCTGGTGCTGGAATAAGACAGATTGGCGAGACAGATGCATATGTGTGTAATATTTGTTATCAACTCATAAACATTGGTAATCGAATTCCGACTGCAAATTATATATATTCTTCCCCTGTTTTTACACAAGGTTGTTTGCAGATTCAAGATGACTACTATCTTCTCGCAAATGAACTTCGTGAAGATCTTATCTGTTTGTGGTTATTCAATCGAGAAGATAATGATTTTGTATTACGCATCAAAAAAGGTGCCAGACCAGTAATGAATAACCAATACACAACAAGAAACTGTGATTTACAGGATAGTATTCGCATCAACATAAATGAAAAAATGAATATACTCATTAAGGAGTGTTCATCGGCATCTGACAACGAACAAAAGAGATTAATTGAAGAAGAAATAGATTCACTTAGAGATGGAAGCATGGCTTCTGTTGAATATTTGGCTGAATCATCAGATGGCGCAAAGTTGGTAGGTGCGCTAAGAATGGATGCCGACAATGTAGGGAAACTGATTCATGAAGGGTTTTATGGTGAAGATTCTCTTACAAAAGTTTCTTCATTTTCACGGAACATAAATTATTTTTTTAAATCTCATTTAATGACTCTGTGTGAAAACAAAACCAACAGAATCCTTTCATTTCGTAAAGAGACTATGAAGCGTCGAAATATACAAGTCATTTATGCCGGAGGAGATGATCTCTTTCTAGTCGGTGCATGGAGCGATGTTGCTGAACTTGCTGTTGACCTCGGGAATACCTTTAGAGATTATACTTGCGGAAATCTGGACATAGGGCTTAGTGGCGGTTTGACTTTGCACCATCCTCAGTTTCCGATTAGTAAAATGGCGGAAGAGACAAAACTGGCCTTAAGCGCTGCAAAAGAGAATAAGTTACCCTGCTACATGTGCAGAAAAAACTGGTTGGGTTGCCCGCTTTATGATGGAGGAGAATGTCTAAGAAAAGACTCTTTGGCACTATTCTTCACATCACATATGGCATCGTTCAAAAGAAATATTGAAGACAAACAATATTTGCAAAAGTATCAACATGAATCTGTAAGATTAAAGCTTGCAGTGAAATGGAAACTATATGACTCTTCCAAAGAAGAAATCGTCAATGAAGTGGATGATTGTGTCGTTAAACCTCTGGCTGCCTTTGTTGCAGGGCAAGGAAAACTAGGCAAAGGTTTCTTTCAAAACGCTTTATCTCTTCTGAATATTTGGTACGACGAAGGAGTCCTTTATCTTCCTGGAATAGTCTGGATGCTGCAGAAGTTCAGAAATGAATTACGTAGAATGTCCATTCACGCAGATAGTCAGGTTTCATTACTCGAAATGTATCTACATTTAAATGATAAAGAAAGGTTCGCTACTCTTCATCTGCCACTTTGGTGGAGCATTCTTTTAGGAAAAGGAGAAAAAACAAATGACTACAAAATCAATGGAAGAGAGGCTTTGTGAGGAATGGGGTCTCAAAGAAGCAATCTCAATCAAAAATAAGATATTTGAAGGTGCTTCGGAGAGGCCAACAGTTAGGAGTTTGCTCCCTTCAGAAAAGCTAGTAGTGTGTAGCTTTGCCCTTGGCAAACTACTCGCTAGCTATGATGTACGACTGAAGGCAGCACAACTTCGAAGGTTCTATGAGTCCCTTTTGAACATTAAAGCTACTATATTAAGCATTCGTCTTATGCCCAATGCAACGGAGCTATTTCAAGAAAAGGTACTGCCTGAAATTTTCATGCTTAAACCGCAACTTGCCAATGCAAAGGCTAGGCAGCCAAATGAGGTTTCTCCTTTCTTTGAAGTGATAAATCCTCTGCTGGATTGTGTTACAAGTATAGAGGACTACGAGAGGTTATGCCGTTTTTCCGAGGCTATTGTAGCATATCATAAGTATTGTGGCGGAAATTAAAATAAGGGAGGTTTCAGATAATGAGTGAACGAGGTCAGAGACATCTTATCGGTAAAATATTTATTAGGGGCAACATCGTACTAAAGACAGGTCTGCACATAGGGGGCTCGCAAGAATCGATGCAAATTGGTGGCATCGATTTGCCAGTTCTCAGGGATTCGGGTAATAATCTGCCTTACATTCCAGGGAGTTCTCTTAAAGGAAAGCTTCGGAGCACATTTGAAAAGTTCGGCTATCGTACTAAGGACAATAAAGTTGAAACACTTACCTCTAATAGGAACATAGGCACCTTAAGAAACAGAGTTTTAGTTCATTGCTGTGATGATGTTAAATATGCGATAGCATGTGATGTTTGCAGAGTTTTCGGATCAAGCGGGTATGATATACCCATAAGAGATGATAGAGCATCGCGAAAAGATCAAAAGGCAGAAAACTGGCCTGCCCTGCTAACAGTAAGAGATGCACTAATAGATACGAGCCTTTTCGGCGATAATCCTCAATTCACAGAGGTTAAGGTAGAGACAGGCATAGACCGCATAAGTATGTCAGCCAATCCTAGGAGAGTTGAACGAGTTCTACCTGAAAACAGGTTCATCTTTGAAATGGTTTATTCGGTGGAGAATGTTAGGATTACAGGAAAAGATAACTACTCTTTAGATAAACAGATACTGAAAAAAGACCTGAACAATCTGTTAACGGCCATGGAACTCATACAAAATGAAGGTTTGGGTGGGTACACTTCGCGGGGGTATGGGAAGATAGAATTCAAACTTACCAACTTTGTAGCCCGTAGTTTGGCATATTTCCAAGGAGACACTTCCAAAGAATATGGTACAGTTGACACCAATATTTCTATCTCTGATGCTAGAAATAAAATAGACCCGATCATCAACTTCCTGAAAGGGTAATCAGAATATGCTGTTGCTGGCCAAGCTCAAGTTCAATCGGGCTGTTAAAATTAGAACGGCAGATATTTTTGAGAAAGAATCTGTTGGAATAATCCATTCTGATACATTATTCAGTGGTATATTTAACGAATGGGTTAGAGTTTCAAATGATAAATCAATTTCGTCTTTAATTTCTGATATGCAGCAGAACCCCCCTTGTTTAACTATTTCCTCAGCTTTCCCCTATTATCTCGACGAGTACTACCTTCCAACACCATATGGCACTGGTACTTTGTACGCTGAGAAGCTCAAGGAAATCCCATTTTTAGAGCTTTCTGATTTTAATAATTTGGCTAGAGGCAACCAGGAAAGAATTGCAAATAAAGATATCATAAATCCTCTTCCTAGATTAATTAATGGTTTTATAAGCCCAAGGGTCACTATCGACAGGATCACAAAATCAACAAACATTTTCGAGGAAAAAGGCACAACAATAAAAGAAGGTGGAGGACTCTATTTCTTGATAAACCTGAAAGATACTACCTTGAGAGAAAAGTTGGAACTCTGTATTCGGTTACTCGGTGAAAGCGGGATCGGTGGGGATAGAAGTATAGGTTATGGTCATTATACAGCCGAGTTCAAGCAGGTTGATGATCTCACTACGTGGACCGAATTGTTTGAAACAAAGATAGCCGATGATAAATACTATTACACGCTTTCACTTTGTTGTCCTAAAGAGACTGAAGCCCAGCATGCACTATCTTATAGTATTCTTTCGCGGGGTGGATGGATATTTTCGAATTCATCGATAAAACAAATGAAAAGAAGAAAATGCCATATGTTCTCAGAAGGATCTCTATTTAGACAATCAATTTTGGGACAATTATTAGATGTAACCCCCAAAGATTTTATTGAGGAACATAAAGTATTCCGAAATGGATTGGGAATGATGATTGAGTTAGCTGAAAAAACTGATTGATGAGAATATAGAGGTCCTATGGAAGCTAATGATGTTTTCATAGAAAGGTATTTAGCTGATTTAAATCAGCATGAAATTGAACTAATAAACATCTTTCGAGAGAGTCTGGAAGAATGTGGTTGTTCAAAAGCTGTAGAACAATATCGAAGTATGTTGAAAGAACCTATTAGTGCAATGTCTTGTTTTAAAAACTTTAAAATTACTACTGAACGATTAAATAATAAAATGGCAGAAGTTGAAGTCCTTATACAAAGATTCACATTGAACCCTGAGAAAACTAAGCAATTGTTCCAACGAATACAAAAAAAAGTAGATAGTATTCTTTATGATTTTGATCTTGCATGTGGTTTTGTGAATCAACAAGTAGAGGATGCATTTGATAAAGTCAAAACTGCCCCTTTGGGACATCGCGAAGATGGCAAAATATTTGAAAGTTATGTGATCTATTTTTTTGATTGTTTATTTCAAGAAGAATTGATTCGGATTGATCCTCCTCAATGGAGAAGTCGAAACTTAAAATTAGATGGCTGTTATCAAATAAGAGAAAGATTACGGGATCAATTTGAACCAGCTATACGAGTTGGCTACAAGTTCAACAGACTGATTGTAGAGTGCAAAAACAAGAAACCTGTTACTAATGATCTTATGCAATGCTTCAAATATACTTTGTACTTTCAGGATACAGTGTTGTCAAACGTGCCGCTCACTCTATTGATTTGCAGGACTATGCCCGGGAAAAACGATCCCATTTGGGAATTACTTAGAAAAATATTCTACAGACAAATAGGAACGGAGGCAAGGCTGATACTAATAGTAGATATAGATGACTTGAAGGAAATGAAGAATAACAAAGTGAAAGGTGAAGATTTTGCAGTAGTCCTTAAAGAAAAGATATCAACATTTGCATAAAAGGGGAGAGAAATGGAATATGATTACAAGATTTTCAAAGGTCTTTTTGATATTTGGAAAAAGAAGAATTACGACCCTAAGTTTTATTTTGACGAGATTTACAATAAATCGCTTAGCGTGGTTTCCAAACGAGCTCATGATCACGGAATAGAGCTTGATCAAGGAGGCCGCCCGAAATATCCAGCTCTATTTATACCAGTGGGATTTTCAATGGAAAACGTTGTTATAATGGCAGGCCTTTTTAAACCTGATTATCTTACATTGGCTTTCAGTGAGATATCAAAACATTTTCATCGAATGCATTTAACTCAAATTAAGGAGTGTATTCGGAAAGTTAATCTGAATGTAAAAATTCGGGAAATGATCATTCAGAGTGAAGATCAAAAATTGATGGAAGAAAAAATCGTTGAATGGGTAGAAGAGATAAGTGCAGGAGAAGGGCTTTCCCAAAGGCAAATGGCTATCGATCTGACCGGAGGAACCAAGCCAATGTCAATAGGAGCATACAATGCATCCTTTTCATTTGATGATATAGATGCTTTTTATTTGCGTGTAGATTACGATGAAGAAACATTATATCCGATCCCTGGAACAGAAACCCTCGTGCGCTTAGATAAAGGAAAACCACAAGTTGAGAAAGACTTGGTGTTTGTTATCATGCCATTCTCAGATCAATTTACAGAGGTTTATGAAAAAGGCATTAAGTTTGCGACTGAGAGCATGTCCAAGAGATGCGTTCGTGTGGATGAGGAAATTTTTACTGGCGGCATAATGAATAGAATAAGGGAGAATCTTCTTAAAGCAAATATTGTTGTAGTGGAATTGACTCAAAAAAATCCAAATGTCTATTATGAACTTGGTATAGCCCATGCTTATGGAAAACAAGTAATCATGCTGGCTCAAGATATCAATAACATCCCTTTTGATTTACGCCATCTGAGAATAGTGATTTATAGTAAAGATGATCCAAGCAAACTGGCTGTTACACTTGCGAAAGAAATGCAGTATTTAAAGTAAGAGTGACATTAGAATGATACAGTCTAAGTAATTTATACAAACGGTAGTATAAAAGATTATTTAAAGGTTAATCATTTAACCTGCTCTTTGACAAAAGAAAAATAGATGAATTTATACGGCCCGATCATAGGGAAAATAAGACCTTACAGAAAAGCCGGTTGTAAGTTCATGTATTTAAGGACAAAAATGAACCAACCGTGAGAATCTAAACCTTGATGAATAAAGGATTGAGACTTCTATCTGCGTGGGACTACCGATATCCGGACGATAGTAAAGTGAGAATTTAAACCTTGATGAATAAAGGATTGAGACCAACCACTTCTCATTGCATGAAGATCGTATATTTTTCTTGCTAGGTGAGAACCTGAACCTTGATGAATAAAGGATTGAGACTAGAATTCGTTATCTTTTCTCATCTGCAGGACCTGGTCATAGGAGTGAGAACCTGAACCTTGATGAATAAAGGATTGAGACTTAATCCACTGTTCCTGCTGATGTGTGTTTATCGTGATGCCGAGTGAGAATCTGAACCTTGATGAATAAAGGATTGAGACGCAAACTTTTCGAGTTGATCATGCGCTGAACTTCTTTCTGCCGTGAGAATCTGAACCTTGATGAATAAAGGATTGAGACTATTCTGGCGCAACCCAAGAACACCAATTCATCTATCGGTGAGAATCTAAACCTTGATGAATAAAGGATTGAGACAAAAGACCATTATTCTCTGGCATATTCCAGTCGGTAATAATGTGAGAACCTGAACCTTGATGAATAAAGGATTGAGACCCTGACAAGATCCTGCAAGTACTCCTTGCTTTTCACGCCGTGAGAATCTAAATCTTGATGAATAAAGGATTGAGACGCCCAAAAAGCCTTTTCGTCTGGTGTTTCCGCCTTTCCAGTGAGAATCTAAACCTTGATGAATAAAGGATTAATCGGGACTACTGGCAGCGGAGCGGTGTATACGCCGTTCCGGCTTGAGGTTTGAGCATGCTTTATATCGTCTCCTATGATGTAGTTGATGACTCCCGCCGGACTAAGTTAGCCAAGGACCTTCTTGATTACGGTTCCAGGGTTCAATATAGTGTATTCGAGTGCCGCATGGATGAAGGGCAGTTGAGTGAGTTAAAACACCGGGTGGCGGGTCTTGTGGAAGAGGAAGGCAGTCTGAGGATATACGTCATTTGCCGGGCCTGTGAAAAGACGATTGAGGTTCTGGGACACGGAGAAGTGATGCAGGACAAGGACGTGTATATACTCTGATACGGAGCTTTCAAAACGGCTGAAAAAAGGGGTAGGTTACAGAAATACACCTAACTCTTTGAAAACAGATAAACATCTGTTCTTTGACAAGAGGAAAACATATGAATTTATACTGTCCCTTGACCGGGAAAATAAGACCTTACAGAAAAGCCGGTTGTAAGTTCATGTATTTAAGGGTAAAAATGAAACAACCGTGAGAACCTGAACCTTGATGAATAAAGGATTGAGACAGAATCGAACCAGGCGTGCCGATATCCGGACGATAGTAGTGAGAACCTGAACCTTGATGAATAAAGGATTGAGACATATATGCACAACTAGAACTATTGGTTATAAATGAGTGAGAACCTGAACCTTGATGAATAAAGGATTGAGACCTGTTTCGATGCTCCCAAAGATCAACCGATAATAAGTTTACGTGAGAATCTAAACCTTGATGAATAAAGGATTGAGACGATAATGCAGCTTTTTTTCATAGCCTCTCTCCTTCAAGATTTTTAGTGAGAATCTAAACCTTGATGAATAAAGGATTGAGACGAAGATTTGAAAATATAGACGGCGTACACTATTACTGCCGCCGTGAGAACCTTAACCTTGATGAATAAAGGATTGAGACTTTGAAGAAAATACGCACATTGGCCCACAATTTTTTTGAGTGAGAATCTGAACCTTGATGAATAAAGGATTGAGACTCTCCTATTATAGCCTTGAGCTGCGGCGGGATGGTTAATTTGTGAGAATCTAAACCTTGATGAATAAAGGATTGAGACGTATCACCTTTAGGACCAGTATCACCTTTGTTTCCGTGAGAACCATTTCCTTGATGAATAAAGGATTGAGACATAACTATTTCCGGGAAACATTGCGACTTTGCCAGTTGGTGAGAATCTAGACCTTGATGAATAAAGGATTGAGACTAAAATTTCATGAATTCGGTCATTGATATAAACTGGCGTGTGAGTGAGAATCTAAACCTTGATGAATAAAGGATTGAGACCGGATATCGCTCAAGCTTTTTCGCAGCAGCAAATTTACCTGTGAGAATCTGAACCTTGATGAATAAAGGATTGAGACATTCTTTTCTCGTCGCTGATTGCCTCGCAAATCTTTGGATATGAGAACCTGAACCTTTATGAATAAAGGATTGAGACACGTTTGCCAGTAAAACCGTATAACCGTTATTTTTTCTGCGTGAGAATCTAAACCTTGATGAATAAAGGATTGAAACTTCACTCCCCGGGTTGGTATTGCGTCTGACATAATTCTATCCGTGAGAATCTGAACCTTGATGAATAAAGGATTGAGACGCTTCTCACCTGATATCCTCAAAAGTTCTACGATTAAATCATTCGTGAGAATCTAAACCTTGATGAATAAAGGATTGAGACATAAAAGTACCTTTAAGCGAATAATAAGTTGTCACCTGCCCGCGTGAGAATCTGAACCTTGATGAATAAAGGATTTAGACTCTGAGTATCCTTGTTAACGGTTCTCCTTTACATAGCTCTCGGCGTGAGAACCTGAACCTTGATGAATAAAGGATTGAGACTGATTTACTTTTGGCTGCGGTATCATCCGAGTGTTAACCGTGAGAATCTAAACCTTGATGAATAAAGGATTGAGACCAATTTTCCATAAATATTGTTTTCCCGCTGCCGTATTTTACGTCGAGTGAGAGCCTGAACCTTGATGAATAAAGGATTGAAACCTTGACATCTTTTGTCACTTTCCCGTGGAGCTCCTCGATCTCAGTGAGAACCTGAACCTTGAGGAATAAAGGATTGAGACTATGCATTCCTGTTCCGTGCCGGTGAGGGTTTTATCGTGAGAATCTAAACCTTGATGAATAAAGGATTGAGACTTCCTCTTCGCTTATCCCCATTTCCTCACTTTTCAAGAAGTAGTGAGAATCTAAACCTTGATGAATAAAGGATTGAGACCACTTCATGAAGAAATCTTCCGACCGCTTCCTGAATGGATTGTGAGAACCTAAACCTTGATGAATAAAGGATTGAGACCGCCCCGTCTATCAGGTCTTGCAGCTCGGCTTCGTGCTGCAGTGAGAACCTAAACCTTGATGAATAAAGGATTGAGACTATCCAGGTCCGCACATTAAATCCAATAAACTGCCATTGACAGGTGAGAATCTAAACCTTGATGAATAAAGGATTGAGATGTGGAAACCTCTTGCGCCTGTGGTTTGAAATAGTGTTTTATGTGGGGAGAACCACTATCTTGATGAATAAAGGATTGAGACGAATCCTGATTAAGCATGGGAAAGGTGCAATTCGTTAGTGTCGTGAGAATCTAAACCTTGATGAATAAAGGATTGAGACATAGATTTTTTGTGACGAGTTCTGTCACAATATTAATTTAGCGTGAGAATCTAAACCTTGATGAATAAAGGATTAATCGGGTTCGCTGGCGGCGGAGCGGTATAGCCGCCGCAGCGCACTGCGGACACTTGGCGGTATTTTCTTCCCAAGGCAGAGCCGTTGCTGTATGAAATGCGGGATTAAATATTGCGGGGGGATAAAACGGGACGCGATGTCCCGCCATAAGGCACAATGTGGAAATATATTGCAATCGCCGTTATAGCCCTGGCCGGCTTTTTTTCCTGGTGCTCCCACAGGCCTGTGCATCATGGGGACGGCATCATTGCGCCCGACGCCCCTCTTCAGGAGGCCCTCAAGGACGCCGGCCCGTTTCAGTTCAAAGATTATACGATAAAACCGCTCGCATCCTTCAGGCTCAAGGCCAGGGTGCTCTCAAGAAAGAGATACCGTTTTGACCCCGGCGCCGGGTTAAGCCCGATCGACCTTGCCCTCGGGTGGGGTCCGATGTCTGATGAAGCGGTACTGAATAAACTGAAAATCAGCCAGATGGCCAGATTTTTTTACTGGGAAACGGACGGGAATTTGCCGATACCGTACGAACAGATATGTGCCAATGCTTCGAACATGCACATGATACCGGCAAACAAATATATCCGAAGGACACTTTTTACGGTCAGGCCGGGTCAGCTTATCACATTGGAAGGCTATCTGGTCAGCGTTACAGGCAAGGGCGGAATGACATGGCAGAGCTCTCTTTCAAGAACCGATACGGGCAGGGGCGCATGCGAGCTCGTCTGGGTGGAAAAGGCATCAATCGAGTGAATTTTGTTAATAATTATTGAATCAGTTTTCAATAAAGTAATCTTTACTTGAAATATATGCCCCATTCATCTATCTTTTGCCAGAATTGCAATAAACATTAAGGGAGAAACTGATGCTGAGTTACATGAGGAAGCATTCCAAAGGCTGGATGATAAAGATCATTTTCGGGGCGATTATCTTAACCTTTGTCGCATGGGGAGGAAGTTCATATCTCAATCGTGAAAGCAGCAAGGTAGCCAAGATCGATAAGCATATAATATCCGATCAGGAATACCGGAAGGCTTATGATAATACAATCGATGCATACCGCCAGCAGTATGGCAATTTCTTCAATGAAGAGATGATCAAGATTCTGGATCTGAAAAACAAGGTGCTTGACCAGCTCATCAACAACTATGTCATGCAGCTTGAGGCCGACAAGATGGGGATCAGGATTACAACCGAAGACCTTCAGGATTCCATAAGAAAGCTGCCCGTTTTTACGACGAACGGAAGCTTTGATATGGATAAATACAATCAGATACTGGGTTATCTCAAGGTTACGCCTTCGGAGTTTGAAGACCAGCAGAGAAACGAGATGATCAGGCAGAGGCTTATGAGCATAGTTACGGATAACGTTCATATATCAAAGAAGGAAATCGAGGCGGCATACCATCAGAAAGAAGACGCGATGAGTCTTAATTTCATATGTTTTACCCCCGACCAGTTCAGATCGGGCGTTAAAGTCGATGATGCGATAATCAAGGCCTGGTATGAGTCGCACAAGGAGTCATACAAGGTCCCGCCCAAGACCAAGATATCCTATATTATGTTCGAAACCGTGCAATATGCCCAGTCGGTGAACATACCGGACAAGGACAAGAAGGATTATTATAACGACCATTTGTCGGAATACACAATACCGGCAAAGGTTCACGGAAGGGAGATTCTGATCCTTGCGCCCAGGAAGACTGACGAGAAGATGATGAAGGAAAAACAACAGGAGGCACAGAAGATTGTTGACGAGGCAAAGAAGGGAGCGGACTTTGCCGGACTCGCCAGAAAGTTTTCCCAGGACCCTGCGACATCAAAGAACGGCGGCGACCTTGGCATGGTGGAAAAAGATAAACTGCCGGAAGGGCTTGGAGATACCCTCCTGTCGATGAAACCCGGAGAAGTTAAAGGCCCCCTGCGCACCCCCATGGGCTTCAGGATAGTGAAACTTGATGCGAAAATTGACGAAAAGGTCAAACCGTTTGAAGAAGTTGAACCCCTGATCAAGGAGAAACTTACAGCCAGAATTTCCAAGGACAAGGCATATGCCGATTCCCAGAATGCGTTTTCAGCCATATTCGAAGACCCCAAATCCGACATCGCCGCTTATGCAAAGAAGAAAGGGCTTGAGCTGAAGGAATTCGGCCCGTTTGCGGAAAACGAGCAGATCGCAATACCCATGGGCGCCAAGGTCATCAAAGACGCTGTACCCAGGCAGGAAGGCGATCTCGGAGATGTCATCGATACCGGCACCGGCTACATGGTGTACAAGGTGACCGGCAGAATCAACGCCAGGATACCGGAGCTTAACGAGGTCAGAGAAAGGGTCATTGCCGATTCCTCCAGGGAAAAGGCAGTCGAAGCTGCAAAAGCTTATGCAAGCCAGCTTTCGTCAAAAGGGGCCAATGCCCTTAATGCGATGTCTCACGAAACTACGGGCATATTCAAACGCTCGGAAGGCGTAATTCCTAAGCTCGGCGGTGATGCAAAACTCAAGGACGATCTGGACAGCCTCAATGTTCCAAAGTCTTATACGGTCGAAGGCCGGACCTGTGTGGTTTGGCTCAATCAGTTTGTCAAAGCCGACCCTTCAGGCCTGAACCCGGCAAAGGCATATTTAATCAAGGCCGATCTCCTGAAAAAGGATAAAGATGCCGCATTTGAAGATTTTATAAAAAGTGCAAAGAAAAAGCACAATATTGAGATAGTGCAGGATAAGCTTAAATAACGCCCTTTATGGGAAAGGGATGCATGAGGCATCCCTTTCCCCGATGTTCCCAAGCCGTGCTCAGGTACGGAAGCCTGCATCAATAAAACATTAATTGACGAATTCCCTTGTTGACTTCCGGGCCGTGCTTCTTATCATATCGCCAGGTATTTGAATTTAATCCAAGGGAAAAAAATGAAAGCACTCTATTTTGACAACAGCCTTTTAAAAATCGTGATGATGCAGGCCGCATCGGTTTTTTATCGTGATGCAGCCCTTACGGCCATATCGCCGACACGGTATGCCGAGGTCCCGGAGCCTCAAATCCCGAATCCGCGGTGGCTCAAGGTTCGAAATAAGGCATGCGGACTCTGCGGTTCGGACATTCATTTCATATTCATGGAGATGGACCCGAAAAGCTTCCCTGCTGCTACGCCGGGAGTTTCAAGAAAATATCTCGGGCATGAACTTTTAGGTGAGGTGATCGAGACCGGCGATGAAGCGGGTGATTTCAAAAAGGGCGACAGGGTATGCCTGCGCATCGACTGGCCTTCATGCTATCAGATGGAGATCGACCCGATGTGTCCTCAGTGCCGGAAAGGCGATTATATGATGTGCCAGAATCTCGGTGCTGAGAAGCTTCCCCTTCTCGATGTCGGAGGCGGTTTTTCTCCGTACATGGTTATGCATAGAACGCAGCCTTTCAAGGTGCCGGCCGGACTCAGCGACGATGAGGCAATCCTTATTGAGCCCCTTGCCTGTGCGGTGCATGGAGTCAGAAAACGCATGCCCGAAAAGGGTGATCGCATACTGGTTTTAGGGTGCGGCGCCATAGGGCTCCTGACCATCGCGGTGGCAAAGGCGATGGAGCCGGATTCAGAGGTGATCGCCCTGGCCCGCTATCCTTTCCAGGCCGAGATGGCCCGGAAACTCGGCGCCGACGGGGTAATCATCGGGGAAAAGAATCCGTACAAGCGGATAGCCGGTCTGACGGGTGCAAAATACCTTGAAGGTTATTTCGGGAACAGGATACTCCTGGGAGGGTTTGACATCATTTACGATACCATAGGCAATGACGGCAGCATCAATGACTCGTTGAGGTGGGTGCGCAGCAGGGGAAGCGTGGTGATCATAGGCATCAATTTCAAACCCGGAAAGATCGATTATTCACCCATATGGCACCAGGAGATCTCGGTCACGGGAATCAACTGCCATGCAATGGAGGAAGCAGGCCGTTCTTCATTTGACATTGCCGCAGGACTTCTTCTCGATAAGCGCGTTTCAATCGATGATATCATCACGCACAGATTTCCCATGAAAAACTACCGTGAGGCCATAAAGGCCTTTTTTTCCAAGGGAGAGGAAAAGGCCATAAAAATCGTCCTGGAACATGAGGAATAAGTAGATATAAAAATTCTCTCTGGTTTCCGGATTTCTGCAAAGACCGGACAATAAACATGCAGAATGAAGGCATCAAAAAACTAGAGCAAAATTTTGATTTTCTTCCTCGTCAGTGGCCGTTCCTTCCTTTTTGAGCCTGATCGCTTCGGCAAGCGCCTCATGCCTTTTCCTGGTCATAGGCAGCAGGTATGCCATGATCAGGCTTGCAAAAAGGAAAAAAACGCCGTCCCCTCTGCATAGATAAGCCTTATGCCCAGCAGGGATTCTTTTGTCCTGAACCGCGTTCGGGGCATAGCCAACTCCGGATAGTATTATTCCAACCAGCCAGACCGCAAGCGCAACAGCGACCTTTCTTGAAAAGCTGAATATTCCGTAATAAAGTCCTTCGCGCCTCTGTCCCCGTTTTATATTCGTCAACCTCCACTTACATCGGGTATCATCGCCCAGCCGGCCATGGTGACGCCTATCAGGCCGCCTGATGCCAGTATCACAAGGACATAGAAATATACAGTATCTCCAGGCCTTACAAGTATTGCGCCCGATTGACTGGACAAGGGCCCACAGGCCGATAAATATGATGAACGCCCAGCGTTTTTGAAAGCCTGGCGGAGAAGTAGTTTATCAGCGGTATCCATACGATCGTGCATGCGAACAGGAACAGGAATGCGATCGATTTCTGCATCTCCGTAAACTGCATGTAGTACTGCATGAAATAGACCATGACTACTCCCGCAATGCCTAAGGCCACGTTGCTGAAGGTGTAGACGCCTACCGTAAATTTGAATGTCCTGTTGCTGAAGACGGCGTTTTTTATGTCGCTTATGGAGATGCTCGTGTTTTCCCGGATAAAGCTCCGTCCCTCGCGTAGCCCGCCATGTTATCAGTATGGGGAATATGGTGAAAAGCCCGATGAAGGCCGTCATGACGGACCAAGCGGGTTTGGCCGCGCCCAGCGTCTTTGTAAGATGCTCAACGAGAACAAATGGGAGGGCGGCGCCTGTGATGGATGCCACCTGGCTGAAAACCGCCCGGTAGCTGATGAGACTTGTGCGTTCGTCATAATCCTGCGTCATTTCGGCTGCGAGCGAAGTCAAAGGAATGTCCAGAAAGGAAAATACCGTGAACGTGCAGATGACAACCGCAATGAAATACGCCTTCGTCATATCCGGAGACAGCCCGAAATCCGTAAAAAGAAGCCACGTGATAAGCCCGAAGGGCACGGCCGTGCCAAGGATGAATGGCCGTCTCCGGCCCCATTTTGACTTCACCCTGTCAGAGATTACACCGACAAGCGGGCTCGAAAAGGCGTCCCATACGGTACCTGTCATCATTATAAAACCGGCATACGCCGGGTCCATCTTGACCACGTCAGTCAGGAAAAAAAGGAAAAGGACATAGAACATGGTCCAGGTGAGAGAATTAGAAAGCTCCGCCGCGCCGTATCCGATCTTGGTCTTTAAGGGCAGGCCCCTGCCGCTCATCTGCCTTCCTCTCTGATCTTTACCCCTTCAAGCGCCAGGGCAAGGTCGGTTATGATGTCGGCCGCGTCTTCAATCCCGACGCTCAGTCTGTATATGCCCTCGCCCATAAGCCCGAGGTATTTGAGCTTCTGCCTGTCATTAAAAACAGCCATCTCCTCGAAGAAGAATCCGGTCGGCAGGTAATAAATCAGGCTCTGGTCATGGCCGAGTGAAACGGCATGGGTGATGAGCTTCAGCCTGTCAAGAAAAGCGAAGTGCTCCATGATGTCCGCCTTCAGGTTGAAATTAATCATGCCCGAAGGCGCCTTCATCTGTTTTTTTGCAAGCTTATACGAAGGGTGGCTTTTAAGGCCGGGATAGCGGACCATATCCACTTTCGGGTGGATCGCCAGGAATTCGGCAACCTTCTGCGCATTGGCCGAGTGCCTTTCCATCCTCAGGGGCAGTGTGACCGAACCCCTCATGATCAGCCAGGCATTGAACGGGCTGATGCACGCGCCTAGGTGCGTAATGCCGTCTTCGCGGATCTTCTTGAGAAGCTGCTCCGGTCCTATGATGGCGCCGCACAGACAGTCCCCGTGGCCATTAATGTATTTGGTTGCGCTGTGAATCACGACATCGGCGCCGAGTTCGAGCGGCTTCTGGTTTACAAGGCCGGACCATGTGCTGTCCACTATCAGCAGGGCGCCTGCTTCACGGGCTATTTCAGCGATCGCCCTTATGTCGCATATAAGCACGAGGGGATTGGCCGGTGTTTCAACATAGATGACTTTTGTGTTCTTCCTTACCGCGCGCCTCACTTCATCCACATCGGACGTGTCAACCATGGAGACTTCAATACCGAACCTGGGGAGCATTTTTCCGATGAGCTTCTGTGAGCCGGTATAGCAGACCTCGGAAGCAACTATGTGATCGCCTGCGCAGAGCAGGGTAAAGAGCGTTGCGGAAACGGCTCCCATGCCGCTGGCCGAGACCACGCAGTCCTCGCCCCCCTCGAGCATGGCGAGCCTTTCTTCAAGATGCCTGACCGTCGGGTTGTGTTCTCTGGTGTAGTTGAATTTGTCGAGGCTGTCGAAGGTCACCTGTTCCACGAGTTCGAGCAGGTCGGTTGAGAGCTTGTATGAATTGGCCATGTGTATGGGCCTTCTGATGGCCTGCGAATCGGTGTCCACCCCCTCGCCCGCATGCACGCACAGCGTATCGAAATTCCACGATGGTTTTTCAAGGTCTTTCATGGTCAGCCTCCAGCAAGAGAAATATTATAATTTAATGATCGGGCTTTTTTATATATCACCGCCATGTTATTTAAAACATATTTTCTATCCGGAATATTTTTCTGCGGAGGTTTTATAATGAAAAGTTCTCAATACCGCGTCCTTGATGATAGTGAAATACGCCTGATTCATGAGGCGACAATCGGCGTGCTTGCGGATACCGGTATAAAAGTCGCCCTGAAAAAGATGCGGCGGCTGCTTCATGAACTCGGCTGCGATGTTGATGAGGAGACCAGGATTGTAAAATTCCCCGGGGAGTTTGTTGAAAAATACCTCGCAAAGGCGCCCAGGGAATTCATTCTCTGCGGGGCGGACAGCAGCCTTGCCTGGCCAGTAAACACATCGACCCGGTATTATTCAGGGCTCGGAACGCCTTCGAACATGTACGACCTGGAGACGCTTGAATACCGGCCCGCTACGTTTTCCGACCTGAGGAACCACATGATCCTGATAGACGGGCTTGAAAACATACAGGCAGGCCAGACCGACATATGGCCGTCAGATCTGCCCATGCATACGTGCCATGTGGAGGCGCTCAGAACATGGGCGAAGGAATGCCGGAAGTCCTTCGGCATGGGCGCGTTCGGCGTTATGGCGACAAACGACATAATGGAGATGATGATGCTCGCCATGGGCGGCCGGGATGAGGTAAAGGACAAGCATCCCTACCTGACTATTGTAAGCGTGCACAGCCCGCTTTCAAGCGCACAGATGCAGCTAGAAGGCCTGTGGATACTTGCGGAAAACGGACAGCCCGCATTGATGTCCCCTGAAGCCATTGCATGCATGACTGCTCCGGCCACACTTGCCGGACTGCTTGTCCAGCACAACGCCGAAATTCTTTCTCATATCATCATGTCGCAGGCCGTTAATCCGGGGACACCCGTGATGTACGGAAGCGTATCCACAATAGCCGAGATGAGGAAAGGCGGAGTGGCTCTGGGCGCAGTGGAGACAGGAATGCTGAGCGCGGCCAGTGCGCAGCTGGCGCATTTTTACGGCATACCCTGCAGGTGCGTGGCCGGAACGACGGAGTCAAAGGACATAGACCTCCAGTGCGGCATAGAGCGGGAGCACTCCATAATCCTTGCTGCGCTTGCGGGCGTAAACCTGGTCACCTGCGCCGGAACGCTCGAGTCAACCTGCGCCGGGGCCAATGAGCTTACAGTCATAGACAACGAGATAATCTCCATGGCCGAAAGGATCGCAAGGGGAATCGAGGTCAATCCTGAAACCCTGGCTCTGGACCTGATAAGAAAAGTGGGCCCCGACGGGAGCTATATAGCGGAGCGGCACACCCAGCGTAATTTCAGGAAAGAGCATTTCATTCCCAGGCTGGCCGAGCGCAACAAGCGGGATTCCTGGGAAAAAAGCGGCAGGCCGGACATGAGGACGGCTGCGAGAGAAGAGGCAAAAAAGATACTCGCCGCCCACAAACCCCGTGAAATCGATGAAAAGCTTTCAGCCGAACTCGACCGGTATGTTGAGACCGTCTCAAACCGTACTCTTGATGATTTCTTCGCGGCTGAATGGGAGGCCTGATCAGAAGGGATTCTTCAGGAACGGAATTCGTATCCCGATGATTTATTTATACCGGAATTGACAGGAGGGTTTATGGAAGCCTGCAAGCACGTGAATGCTGGAAAAATAATCTTGAGAACTGCCTTACTCATTCTTTCGCTTCTATTCGCAGCCGTCGTTTATGTATGGATAACGTCATTCGGCGGGGAGTTTCTGATCATTGCCAGAAGGAAATGGATACTGGTTGTCTTCGCCATACTGCTCGTCATCGGTCCGGTTTCCGGGCTTGCCTCTGTGTTTTCAGAAAAAGCAAAACCCTGCAACCTTCCTTCAGCCGTAAGGATCTTTTTTGCCGTCTGGAACCCTGTGGCCGGCATCATTCTTTTATTCCTGTTCTCCAGATTGTTCATGTGGGTTGTCGATACGATGTCAATTCCTGAACTAACGGCCCTGTCGCTGCCGTTTATCGGTTATGGAGCGCTGCTTGTCATCGACGGCGCTGTCGTCATCTTCAATTTTTTTAAAAACAAGAACGGGCTTGGCGGCATTCCCGGAATGATCCCGGCGGGCGGGGCTTTCCTGTTTGTTCTCGGGGCGTTTGCTCTCACCATAATATTCTGGAATCCGGCCTATGCCCCTGGAATCAAGCCTGTATGGCTTTTCGAAAAAGGCATGCAGGATGGGCGCGGGTACCGTATTCCTTCCATGATTACCTTTAAAGACGATAAAGACCGCGATATTGTCCTTGCTTTTGCAGAATCCAGAAAAGATGAAATGTTCGACTGGGGGGACATCGATCTTGTATTGCGCAGAAGCGTTGACGGCGGGAAAACATGGGGGCCGGTCCAGGTGCTGCTTGATGCCGGAAAACACACGGCCGGCAATCCCTGTCCCGTTTTTGACCGTGATACGAAAACGCTCTGGCTGCCATACTGCATCGATAACAAACAGGTCTGGATGATGAAGAGCACGGACTTCGGCCAATCATTTTCAAAGCCTGTCGACATAACAAAGGAGCTTGACCTTGGACTGAAGTGCAACAACTCCCAGTTGTGCATGGAATATGGAACCGGGCCGGGCATCGGCATACAGCTTAGAAATTCGAGGCTTGTCGTTCCGGCATATTATTTCGGGCCGAGCCATGCCAGAGGGGCTCATGTTATTTACAGTGATGATCACGGCGTTTCATGGCGCAAGGGCGAAGATATGGGAACAGGCGAAGAGCCTCAGGCCTTTGAGATGACGGACGGAACGCTCGATATGAACTGCCGCTACAGGCGCTGCCAGCCGAGGCAGACAGGCTTGAGCCGCGATGGCGGTCAAACCTGGTTTGATATAAATCCTGAAAAGGACCTTGTCTGTGCTGAAACGCAGGCTTCAATAATAAGATATGCCTATAAAGATACCGCGGTTCTTTTCAGCAATCCAGCCGGATGCGCAAGAGGGAATATGACGGTAAGGCTCAGCAATGATGACGGCAGGACCTGGCCTGTAAAAAAAGAGATTTACAACGGGCCTTCCTGCTATTCACAGCTTTGCGTGTTGCCTGACGGTGATATACTGCTTCTTTTCGAAGCCGGGAAATATGATTACAGGCAAGGACTCGTCCTTGTCCGCCTTAACCTGAACCAGATGCTGAAGTAAGATGGAACCTGCAGAAATTAATTGAATATCGCCGGGCAGACGCTTGCACATAAAGCAGGTACGTAAGTGGCGGCAGGGTCCGGCTCATCAAATCCGAATTTAAATACGTCAAATGCCTTTAAAGCAGGTATCTTTGAAATTGACATCGGATTTAAAATATAGCACTTTTGCCGAATGGGTGAACAGGATAGAAAATTATATGTTGACTGGCTGAGAGTTCTGGCCATGCTTACAATCTTCTTTTTCCACTGCGCAAGGTTTTTCGATTTAGACGGATGGCATGTGAAGAATCCCCAGACCTCTTTCGGTTTCAGTGTTTTTGTTACAGTACTCGGCCAGTGGATAATGCCGCTTTTCTTTATCCTGTCGGCATTGTCAATATGGTATGCCCTAGACAAAAGATCAAACAACCTTTTCTTAAAAGAGAGGCTGAAGAGGCTGGGGATTCCTCTGGTTTTCGGGATGCTGTTTCTGGCTTCCCCGCAGGTTTATATTGAACGGATAACTACCGGGCGGTTCAAGGGCTCCCTGATCGATTTCATCCCGCATTACTTTGACGGATTTTACGCCTTTGGAGGCAATTTTGCCTGGATGGGACTTCATCTCTGGTATCTTGAAATGCTTCTTTTATTCTCGATAATGATGCTCCCGCTGTTCAGATTCCTAAAATCGGAGCCTGCCGGGAGTTTCATGTCGCGGCTGTCGGCTATGTCTTTAAAGCCCGGAGGCTTATATTTATTTTTTATCCCGGTTGCTCTAATGGAGATGCTGGTAAATCTCCAGCCAAAGGGCGTGGGCATGCGTGATTTCGGAGGCTGGAGTCCGCTGACATACCTTGTCTTTTTCATTATTGGTTTCATGACCGCGTACGGACAGGGTTTTACGGACGCCATGAAAAAGTATAAATCAGTGTCCCTTATTCTGGCGGCAATGGCGACCGTCGCCGGATATCTGATTTTAACTTCAGGAAGACCCGACCGTTCTCCGCTTTTTGCTTTATTGAGGGCGTTCAATTCATGGTGCTGGCTGTGCGCCATTCTGGGATGGGGCAAGGCTTTTCTGAATTTTTCAAACAGATTTCTTGATCACGCAAACGAAGCAGTGCTTCCATTTTACATACTGCATCAGACCGTGATAGTGATCATCGCCTATTTCCTGATCAGTCTGAACATAGGTCTGTTCGTCAAATACCTGCTGCTCGCCGCCCTGTCATTCACGACAATCATGATGATTTATGAACTCATTGTCAGGCGTATAAGCTTTCTGCGCTTCCTTTTCGGGATGAAGACTTAAAAACGGAAACGGCGGTTTATATAAAAAGAATTTATCCTTGAGGAAAGAAAGCAATACATCGCCGTTATTCCTTAATCTGCCGCAATAACAATACTGACAGGCATATTGTATCTGCCTTGCACCGCTTTTTCAGACAGAAGGCCATTCTTGAGGTAAGTCCCGAACGCCCCTGTGAACTTGTACGCCGGGGAATTGACATTCAACTCAAGGTCTATGCAAAAGCATCCGGCAGGAGGCTTATGCCAGGACTTTCCGGTTTAAAAAATTAAAACCGGTTCATGGATAATTAACCGTTATTTTATCCCGGCCTTACAGATAATTTCTAATCTCAGACCATATAAAACCGTTATTAAAATTTAAAAGGGGTGAACGATGGGCCATTATGATGAAAATATATATACAGACAGAGTAAATGCGATAGAAAAAGCACGGAGAGACATATACGAAGACTCTTTGAGATTCGATATCTCGTCCCTGTGGAGGGACTGGTCCATAGGCGGGCTTTCAAAACGGGTCATGGCCGAACTTGGCCTGACAGAAATTTCGGGCGATCCCAGATGGAACAGTATGCTCGATGACAACGTAAAGGGGGTTTATCTGGATGAACTGGGAAGAGTTTGGGTTGTAGAGGAGAATTACGGGACAGTAAAAATGTGCCTGAGCGCCTCAGACATATCGAGTTTTGAAAAGATCATATGCAAACATTACAGCAGGCTTTGCGCAGCTTGAAAATGAATGCGGACACAGGCCGGATTTGTTGTCCTAAAGGCAGTTTGCAGGTTTAAGTAATGGCTGTATTGATAAAGGCGCGATGAAATTTGCGGCTCATGATAAGCCTGTCAGGACAGTGATCCATCCATAAGGAAATTATCTCTCAGCAGAAGGTTGATGCCGTCTCCAAAGGGGTGGAGATTTCTGAAATCCGGCGCATAGTTCTCTGATGAATCGACCTCCTGAGAATAGATTGTTTCAAAACCAAGCTCCATGGCCCAGTTCAACACTGACCGGTATTCTTCCTGTGTTACGCACCGCTTCATTTCTGCAATATCGCCTGTATAAAAACCCGGATTGTACTGGGCCAGAAGGCTGACAGGGATCTTCAGTGAAAGGCATGCGAGGAAATCGAGCACGCTCAATGGGTCTGACAGCAGGCCCGGCAGAAGGAGATGCCTCACAATCAGGCCGGACACCGCGCAACCGTTTATATCAAGCTTGAGCGGGCCTTTTTTCTGCCATGCGAATTCAACGGCATCCATCGCCGTATCCCAGTAGCCGGGTATTTTTCCGATGTAAACCCCTGATTGGTTGCTTCCGTATCTGATATCCATTAGATAAATCTCAATGTAAGGCAGAAGCTTTTCGAGCGTCTCAACAGTTTCATAGCCGCTCGAATTCAGCATGACCGGGATAATAAGGCCGTCCTTTTTTGCCGCCTCAAGAGAAATAATCAGTCCGTCTGCATGATGGGCGGGCGTGACGAGGTTGATGTTTGAGCAGCCCATGTCCTGAAGCTCGAGCAGGTATGATGAAAGCCTTTCCGGGGTTATGGCGCATCCCCAATTGCCATGGCTGATCTGCCTGTTCTGGCAGTAAGGGCATTTCAAGGGACAGCCTGAAAAAAACACGGCGCCGGAACCGGCCCCTGTCACCAGCGGAGGCTCCTCGCCTCTGTGGATGACGACGGCGGAAACTCGCATGCTGTTTGTTGAACCGCACAGGCCTTTTTCCGATGTTCTGTCGGCCCCGCACTTATGTGGGCACAGCGAGCAGTTCATAATGCTAAGGCATCATTTGAAATTGGGGTTTGCCTTTTTCATCCCTTGGGATTTTGTCCACAAATACGACTATCCTCGGGGTCTTGTACGGGGCAAGGCGCTTTCTGGCGTATAGTTTTACCTCATTATCGGTCAGGTTGGAATTGTCGCTGACGACATATGCCTTGATAACGGCCCCGCGCATCAGGTCGGGTACGCCGGTTATAGCCGAATCCTTTATCCCTGGCATTTCTTCAAGTACATTTTGGACTTCCCTGCAGTAGACATTGAATCCCGAAGTAATGATCATATCCTTTTTGTATCCGTTAATATATACGTAGCCGTCTTTATCCAGATAGCCCAGGTCTCCCGTGTGGAGCCAGCCGTCCTTGATTATTTCCGCTGTTTCCGCAGGCCTCTTGTAATAGCCCTTCATGATATTGGGCCCTTTGAAGAGGATCTCGCCATGCTCTCCGGGGGGCAGGATATTGCCGTTTTCGTCAATGATTCTTGCTTCAACATCGTAAACCGGCGGTCCTATCGACTCCGGCTTGTTGATGCCGTATATCCTGTTGACCGAGCAAACGGGGGATGCCTCTGTTATGCCGTATCCCTGCATTATCTCAAGGCCGGTCTTTTCCTTGAAGGCGTTGTATATCTCCATGGAAAGGGCAGAGCCCCCGGCTATGAGAAACCGGATATCCGGATAGGAGATATTCTGGACATCCGGATGGTTTACAAGGCCGAAGTAGAGTGTCGGGACGGCGCTGATGTTCGTGATTCCGGCATGGCTTATGGCCTGGCACATCTCCTTGAAGTCCGGCCTTTTCATGAGATACACCGTGCCGCCAAGCCTTAAGAGGCTGAGCATGTTTATGCTGGCGCTGAACGAGTGAAAGCATGGGATGACGGTGAGGGACATTTCTTTGTCAGTCCCGTTATAATGCCTTTCCATGAGCCCCGAATTGTGGTCGAGGTTCCTGTGGGTGAGCTGGGCGCCCATAGGATAACCCGTAAGCCCCGAGGAATAGACCATTGACGCCACATCATCCTTATCGGTTTCAACAAGTATCGGCTGGCTGCTGCCGGTAATCCATTCATTGAAATTTCCGTTCTCCCCGGTTGTAATTATAATTTTAAGCGGATGTTTTTCCCTGGCTTCAAGATAGGTGTCAATGTTTGACGCCTCGATAATCAGGGCCTTTGAATCGGAGTCAGAGAGGATATGAAGAAGCTCCCTTGACGTGTATGTCGGGTTCACGGGAACAATGGTCGCCCCGATGCCTGCGGTGGCCATATAGGAAATGATGAATTCCGGTATGTTGGGGAGCATGAGTGTAATGTGGTCGCCGAAGTCTATGCCGGCCTTTCTCAGCTTTGTTCCAAGGGTTCTTGTCAGGGTTGTCAGCTCGGCATAGGAAATTTCCCGGTCTTTTGTCATTATGGCGGTCTTATCTGGTCTCAGCTTGAAGTTCTCTTCAACAAAACCGTATATGTTCATACACACCTCAAATGAAATATTGATGCATATTATACACTTATTTTTCTTAAAACCATCAACACATAGTTCGGGGAGAAAAAACACCTGCTGGTCATGCGGCAAAAACCTCGTCAAAGGCCTCTTTCAGTGCGGGCACCGTGTCATAATCCGCCATATCCCGGGGATCGATCCATATGAGTTCGGTATTTTCCCAGTCAAGTTTTATTTTTGAAGGGTCCCTGACCTCGCACAGGTATGGATGAACCACCCATGTCTTACCCAGGTTCTCATCGATCACCCTGACAGGGCCTCCTTTTTTCAGCAGTATGTAATCTTCCGGCTGAAGAGCGGTTTCCTCCCTCAGTTCGGTCCGGAAATGCTCGTCAGGATCACCTTCTAGATAGCCGCTTATACCTGAGAAGCAGCCTTTGTACGTGCCGACTTTATCGCTTCTTCTGAGGAGGGCGATCTTTCCCCGGTGTATAAGGAAAACAGTTATGACATGCGTTTCCTTCATATCTCGGGCATTCATCCGGGACGGTATTTGTAACAGTCGAAGTCTTCACCGGGAACAGGCTCCCGCTGGAAAAAGCGGTTTCTCTCACAGTATATTTTCAGGTCTTCATTGTCCCGGTTGATGCATATGCTGCAGAAATCGGAAGCAAAAAGCTGGCGGCCATTATTGCCAGTTATCTTGATATATTTTGGGCATGCCGCGCACTTTTCAACAGGCCCGGCATTCAAAGCGCACCATGCGCATTTGTAGGTTCTGAAATCCATGAAGTGTTAAATAAAGCGGCTTTTCCCAAAGGGCAAGAGATATCTGAACACAAGGCAGTTCCGCTGATCCTGAAAAGTGTCTCACCGGCTATGGCATGTTCGGGAAAGAGATGGTTGATATCCTGAGGAGCATGCGGGCAGGATGGCGAATGACGGCAGCTTGGGGCTCCTGCAGAAAGGGCCGTACTGCCCGAGCTGATACGATGTTTGCATTACGAATATGAAACGATATGATAACAGGTCTTAATCATGCCCGGAAGTTCTTTTACTGATCAGTTGCTTTTCTTGACCTTAGATAGTAAAAATTGTCGGCACAGACCAATTATGAGTACGATTCCATTCACTTTGTCGCTATCCTTGTTCGACAGCCTTTCCACAACGCAACAAATCATTATATTTGTTCTGCTGCTTACAACCATAAGGCCGTTACGAAACAGTCTCTCTTACCTTGCCGGTTTGAGCGGGGCTTACTTTGCATGCGGCGTCGGAGGTTATCTGGCGCTTGACCAGCTGCACCTGATCCTTGGCAGGTATTTCCCTTCAACGCAAAACATTCCGAATTCTGTATATTATCAGTCTGAGCTTATTTCCGGTATTATAATGATTCTCATCGGGGTCTGGTATTTCCGCAAAAAAAGGCATGCACCTCCGGGCCGCTCCCAGAATCTAATAGTATCAAAACTGAAGTCCATGAACGGCTTTTTCGCCTTTGGCCTCGGGGCGTTTATTTCCGTATCATCATTTCCTCTTTCCATCCCGTATATAATTGCCCTTGGAAAGTATGCAGCGCTTCGTTTGAGCATCCATGGCGCAATCATAAATATTCTGCTCTATAACATCGGTTATGCGCTTCCCATGCTTGCGGTACTGGCCGCCTACCTGTATGTCCGCAAACGGACGGACGATATTGCCGATACCCTCCACGAGAAAACCCGTGTGCTGAATGTTCAGCTGACGACCTGGGCCTGGGCCGGTGTCGGCATCTTCTCGGTGATCGATGCGCTGTGTTTTTTTGTACTTGGACACGCCCTGGTAAAGGGCCGGTTTTTCTGAAATACCCTCCCCCAATTACGCGAAAGGGGCACATGACTTGATAATGAAAAACCCTTGACGATAAGCAGGCACATTAAACGACTGAATGAGGATAGTAAGCAAATAACAGGACCTGACTCCAAGATACACTGAAGGTAAACAGGCCGCTTGTGGATGAGTGTATCAGGAATTTTGGTGAGCATAAGGAAGTATTCCGAGGTGTATGTGGGGAGGATGAGTAGATAAAAAAATAGCCAGGCTTATAGGCGCCTGGCTGGAAGGAGGTTACTTTTGGGTAAAAAACTTGATTATTACTATCGGGGGTTCCGCATATATTAACAAGGGGGAAAATCCTGATAAAATGGTGCGAAATACCTTATCAGCCACATATCCAGAAGGACACTAAATCAATGTTTTCAGAAACCCGCCCGTTAAAGGGATGGCGGATGATATCGATGCGGACGGGACAGGCCGGAACCTGTCCCGCTTTTGTTTTTTACAGCACCGGCAGGTAGTTTTCTATCTCGAACCTGCTTACATGGGTTCTGAATGCGTCCCATTCCTTTTTTTTGTTTTCTATGAATTTATTGAAAATGTGGTCTCCAAGGGTTTCGCGGACGAGCTTGCTCTTCTGCAGTTCGCAGACAGCCTCATGCAGGCTGCCCGGCAGCGAGATGATGCCTGCTTTGGTGCGTTCCTCTTCATCCATTTCAAAGATGTCCTCCTCGACAGGGGCCGGGAGTTTGTATTTGCCTTCAATGCCCTTGAGGCCTGCGGCGAGCATTACCGCAAATGCAAGATACGGGTTGCAGGCGGGGTCGGGCGAGCGGTATTCCATGCGGGTGGCGTTGGCCTTGCCTGGCTTGTACATGGGAACCCTTACCATGGCCGAACGGTTCCGGCGCGCCCATGACACATATACAGGTGCCTCATAGCCTGGGACAAGCCTTTTGTACGAGTTGATCCACTGGTTGCAGACGGCGGTAATCTCAGGCGCGTGGGTAAGGATTCCCGCTATGTACTGCTTGCCGACTGTCGAGAGGTGGTACTTATCCTTTTCTTCGAAAAACGCGTTTTTGCCATCCTTGAAAAGCGACTGGTGGACGTGCATGCCAGAGCCGTTTTCCCCGAAAATGGGCTTCGGCATGAACGTGGCATAGACGCCTTTCTGCCGGGCGATCTCCTTTACCGTTGTCCGGTAGGTCATGACGATATCCGCCATTACAAGCGCTTCCCTGTATTTGAGATCGATCTCGTGCTGTGAAGGCGCTACCTCGTGGTGGCTGTATTCGACCTCTATCCCCATTTTCTGCAGGGCGAATATAGTATCGCGCCTGATGTCAATGCCCAGGTCGATGGGCAGACCGTCAAAATAGCCGGCCTTGTCTATGGTCTCGGGATTCTTTTCGCTGGCAAAGTAGAAGTATTCAAGCTCCGGGCCCATCAGGACCTTGTATCCCATTGACGAAGCCTTTTTCAGTATCCGCTTCAAAGCCCAGCGGGGACATCCGTCATATGGCTTGCCGTCTGGATTTACTATATCGCAGAACATCCTCGCAACAGGTCTGTCAAACTGCCGCCATGCAATGAGCTGAAAGGTTTCCGGGTCGGCTTTTGCAATCATGTCGCTTTCCTGGATGCGGGCGAAACCCTCAATGGAAGAACCGTCGAATCCCATGCCCTCTTCCATGCCCTCTTCGAGCTCGGACGGCGTGACGCTGAAGCTCTTGAGCCTGCCCAGGACATCGGTGAACCAGAACTGTATGAAGCTTACATTAAACTCCTTTACGGCAGCAAAGACATCATTCTTGCTTTTGCATGACAGCATACATTCACCTCCCATGTTTTTTGCCAGACGGCATAAATTGAATTCTCAAACCATATAAGAATATATTACTTAATCCAAGGAAAATAACTTTATAAAAATTTTCCAGTGTATATTATACGTATTTTCAGGAGGATGTTACTATGAAAATCAAGATCATCGAACTGTGGCATGTATCCGTTCCGCTGAAGGCCACCTTCTGGCCGACCTGGATTCCAGGCTATCCGCAGACCCACAACAGGTTTACCCTGATCAAGCTGATAACCGATGACGGCATCGAGGGCTACGGCGCAGGCTCGGCCATGGGCCATGAGCGCGAAGGCCTGGGAGATCTGCTGGGCTCATACCTTATGGGTGCCGATCCGACCGATATAGAACGGGCCCAGGACCTGCTCAAGCAGGCGGGCATTCTGGGCTGGCGCAACTTCTGGATAGAGCCCGCATGCTGGGATATCATGGGCAAGGCTCAGGGAAAGCCCGTTTACGAGCTGCTGGGCGGGGCCGCACGGCCGATAGAGGTGTACTGCTCGACCGGAGAGATGCACGATCCTCACAAAAGAATTGACGAACTTCTGGCCATGAAAGAGCGCGGCTACAGGACCGCCAAGCTGAGGGTGAAAAACAGGGAGCTCAAGGACGACATCCGCCATATAGAAACCGTTTCAAAGGGGCTCGGGGATAAAATGCGTCTGGGTGTGGATGCCAACCAGGGATGGCCTGTTTCAATTGTTGACAAGATTCCCAACTGGGATTTAAAGCGCGCAATCGAATTTGCCGAGGCCTGCCATGCCAACGGCCTTGTCTGGCTTGAGGAGCCGCTTGAGTCGCGTGATTATGATGCCAATGCGGCGCTTAAAAAGGTTTCGCGGATAAAAATCTCCGGCGCCGAACTCAATTACGGGTGGGACGAGATAAAGATAATGCTCGAAAAGGACTGCTTCCATGTATATCAGCCCGACGCCACTTTTGCAGGCGGCATCGCGCAGGTGAAAAAAGTTATCGACGCCTGCAGGGAAAAGGGCCGGGAATATTCCCCGCACACATGGACGAACGGCATCGGTTTTTATGTGAACTGGAACATGGTGCTGGCCGACCCGGGAAATATGCTGCCGCTTGAATACCCGCTCGAGGAGCCTTCATGGATTCCGGAATTCAGGGAAGGGATAATCGCGCCGATCATACCTGATAAAAACGCCATGCTGGAGCCGTTCAGAAAACCGGGGCTCGGTTTTGAGATCAATGAAAGGCTGCTCAGAAAATACGGCAAACGCTTTTTCAGGCTGACCGAGACCGGGCTCAAGATAAAGGTGATACGCGAAAAAGGCCTGAAGGCCGCGCTGGATCTTAAGAAAAGAAAAGAGGCCTGAAAAAGATATCCGGCGTACACGGCTCAGCTTGCCCGGGCTTTGCCTGCCGGATTGCTTTTTTCCTGAAGGCAGTTCCCGGGTAAAGAAAGACGGATTGAAGCCTGCACGGTTAATGCAGTCGGAAGAGTTTGATTGAAAGGTGAAATACTTATGGGCAGAGAGGATGTTTTAGCTACGCGGACAGCGCCGGAAGAGTTCGAGGATTTTGAAAGGATGTTCTCCCCGGGGAGTGTTGCAATTGTCGGGGTCTCCACGGAAGGATTCGGTTTCGGCCGGGGCATTATGCTTTCACTTCTCTCGATAGGCTTTGCCGGGAAGATTTATCCCGTGAACAGGCGGGGCGGCTCTGTCGGTGGAATGACCGTTTACCCTTCCGTTGAGGCCATACCGGACAAGATCGATTTCGCCATAATCGCGGTGCCCGCACAGTTCGTCTCCGAGGCGCTCGACGCCTGCCGGAAAAAGGGCGCCGTGGCCGCCGAGATACTTTCATCCGGATTCAGCGAGATAGGCACAAGGGAAGGGACGGCACTCGAAGAGGGGTTACGCGCGGTATCGGAAAAGGGGATCAGGGTGATCGGACCCAACTGCTTCGGTATCTACTGCCCGAAATCGGGACTCACCATGTTGCCCGGCCCCGACCTTTCAAGGGAAACCGGCGGTGTGGCATTTTTATCGCAGAGCGGCGGCCTTTCGGTAGATTTCGGCCATATGGGAAAGTGGCGGGGTTTTAAATTTTCCAAGGTCGTAAGTTTTGGAAACGGCTGCGACCTCAGGGAAACCGAAATGCTGAAATACCTGCGCCGTGACAGCGAGACCAAAGTGGTCTGCATGTATATCGAAGGGGTCTCAAACGGCCGCGCGTTTTTTTCCGCGCTCAAGGAAACGGCAGCAATCAAGCCTGTCATCGTGATAAAGGGCGGACTTTCCGAATCAGGAAGCAGAGCGGCGGCAAGCCACACGGCCTCGCTCGGCGGACAGAGGATCATCTGGGAGGTGGCCCTCAGACAAAGCCGCGCAACCCTGGTGGAGAACCTGGAGGAGATGAGCGATGCGGCGCTGGCGTTTTCCATGCTGCCTGAACGCGAGTATACGGGATGCTGTATCGTGGGCGGGGGCGGGGCCCTGGGCATAGCGGCCGCCGACGCGGCGGAATCTTTCGGCCTGGCCGTGCCGAGGCTGAGGGAGGACCTGCAGGATGAGATATTGAAGGTTTTGCCCAGACCCGGCTCCAGCGCCGCAAATCCCGTTGATGTAGCGAACCCCCTCGTCGGGCCCGGAAGCATCAGGGAAGCCCTGATGAACGCCGCGAGAGACGAGAATGTGGACATTCACATCGTGATCATGCTCCTTTATCATTACAAGTCGCTTAAGAACGCCATGGGCGCGGGCAGACTCCGCGACGTGACCCCGTGCAAGGAATTCGCAGAAGCGTGCCGGGATGCCGCCGAAAAGGGAGGAAAGCCTGTTGTGCTGGTTCTGCCGAACTACAAGCAGGAGGAGGACGCCATCGAGATCGAAGAGGTCATCCGAGAGGCCCGCCGCCTGTTCACCGATGCAGGCATGCCTGTATTTGACGATGTGAAAAACGCGCTTCGCGCTGTTTCATCGGTTTCCAGATATTACCGCCTCCGTGGCGGTATGCTTGATCAATAAATAGCAGGGGCGTAAACAGGGTTTTGTAACGGAAACTACAGGCCGGGCTGTATCTGAAAAAAGAAAAGAAACCTGAGACAGGGCCGTTATAATTTGTATCTCTGCATGCACATTGACGGTAAATTAAGATTGCATGACATTATGTGGAATCTGCAAATCAGTTCTATCAGCGCATATGACATATGGTGACATTCAGTTTCTCAGCACCCCCAAGGGGGAGGCTCTTCATAGTAACCGTTAGTCCTGTGGCTGAAGAAAATGACTCAACTCTCATTTAAAATAATCTTCTCTTTTTCCCCATGTTGGAACTCAACGGTGGGGAGATGTTAAGGAATTACGCATGAAAAACGATAGGTATAAATATATAACAGAGGGGGTATCCATGAAGAAACCGGCGCTGAACTTCGGGCCGCTGATATTTTTAATGGTTATGTATACAACCGTCATGACAGCTTCAGGCTGCAGTTCATCTTCGGAAAACCAGACAAGCCAGACAAACCAGGCCGAAGTCGTCTGGGGCGCATGCCCTGACTACATAAACACATCCAGCGATGCAGAGTGTGCATTCGTGACCGTGCCCAAGGATTATGAGAAACCTTATGGAGGCACGATCGATGTCTTCATCTGGCGGATCAAAGGCTCTTTGCCGGATGACCGGAAAAAAGGGCAGGTATGGTTTCTCCAGGGGGGTCCCGGAGACTCCAGCGTTGCATTCGGCAATCTCCTGCCGCCTCTGGCCGCAGCGCATCCTGAATGGGATTATTATTCCATGGACCACAGGGGGACCGGCAACTCAAACTGCCTGGAATGCCCGCAGGCGGCGCCTGACGGTGGCGTGACGCCTGAAAATGCAGCAGCATGCCGCAGCGAAGTTTTGAGTCTGATCGGAGGAGACCTTGACGATTTCAACGTAACGAATGCTGCAAAGGACCTCATGACAGCGATTGCTCTTACAAGGGGTCAGGGCAAGGTTTTCGTATACGGCGTGTCATACGGCACGTATCTGGTGCAGCGCTTTATGACACTTTATCCTGACAGCGTTGACGGCACGATAATCGATTCCATAGTGCCCTCGGATTCAAAGCCGCTCGATGTCTATGACAGCGAATTCAACAACGAAGGCATGCAGATCATGGAGCAGTGCTCGAACGACGCCACATGCAGCTCGAAGCTCTCCGGTATCGCCCCTGATCCATGGGACGCAATGGCCGCAGTTTTTACGAAGATAGACGGCGGACAGCTCTGCGGGGATTTTGCAGGCATTTCAAGGAAGGCTTTGCGGGGAAAACTCGCCTACCTGGCAAACGGAGTTTACACCAGGGCTCTTGTTCCGGCTGTAATTTACCGGCTTAACCGCTGCAGCGACAGCGATAAGGCCGCTATAGGCCATCTTTTTCCGGACCTGGTTGAGTCAGACGCCGCAGGTGAAGAGTTCAGACCTGCGGACAAGCTCTACTCCTCGGTGCTTTTCACCAACATCACAAATTCCGAGCTTTACAACGGCATCTCGCCCTGGGCCGCCCAGACGATTGCCGATGCCGCCTATCTTTCGGAGGACCTTGTCCCTGTTATTGCGGGAATCGGATATGACAGGACAACATGGCCTGCATACATAGACCACTATATCGGCGTAAGGCCTGATTACAGCCGGCCTGTACTCATGATGAACAGCACGGTAGACGGACACACACCGCTCACCCTTGCGCTGGGGGCAAGGCAATACCTGAACAGACCTTACCAGTATTTCATCACTATCCCCTGGGCGGCGCACGGCGTGGTTTTCCTTTCCCCTGAAAAAGGCAGGATCACGCCTGCGGCTGAGAATATCGGCGTCGGCATCCTTTTTGATTTTCTCTCCGATCCCTACACCGAACCGGACACATCGGGGATTGCAGACAGTTATGCCCTGGAGTTCAGCGGCACGTCGGTCGAGAATATCGGTGCGAGCAATTACTTCTTCGGCATGCCGGATATGTGGGAATAGCCGCTTTAAATATCGAAGAGGGCGAGGGTTTCAGAGTCATTGCCCGCAGAGTACGGCAACTTCGGCCATTGAAAAGCAGGAGGCAAGCTACCGCGCATTCAGTGACAGACTCTGTGCCCTTGTATGAGCTGGATGTATTGATTACACCGTGTAATTTTGATAACATAATAAAAACGTTTCCTGAGGAGAGGATAGTGGAAGAAAAGAACCAAAAGCCTGTATATGAAAAACCATATGCATATAACTTGAATGATTATAATCAAGGAAAAGGTGATTGTTATGGCCCCGGCAGCGGCGATTCATCATTCTGTTCAACAGGCAATTCTGCCGGCGGTACAGGTTGTGATTCTTCAGGTAATTCCGCCGGAGGTGACGGATGTTTAGCAGATGGAAACCTTGCTTCGAGTAGTTGTGATAAATCAGGAAACGGATTTTAGGTGTCAGTTCGTACGTACACGGAATAATAATCCGGAGAAATCAGCAACTGCAATTGACAGATTAAAGAATGCAATTGATGATGAACAATCCGGATTGGCTTATCCGTGGTTGTTGTAAAATATAAACGCGCCTGAAAGATCAGAGTTTTCTATACGCGGCAATTTTATCGCTTACCTTGCGGCATTCTGCGATGAGCGCGCCTTCATCGATCGTGAGGCATTTATAGTCCTTCATTACGACCTTTCCTGCGATTACCGAGTGCTTTACATTCAGGCCGTGCGCAGCATAAACCGTATGCGAAACAGGGTTATAGACAGGGACCAGGTTTGACGCGTTGCCGTTCAGGACTATGATGTCGGCCGGACCGCCCTTTTCAATCTTTCCGCCCTTTTCGAACCGGAGAGCCTTTGCGGCGTTCAGCGTTGCCATCCGGAGCACATCCGCAGCACCGAGCACGGTCGGGTCAAGGCTGTCCACCTTGTGGAGCTTTGCAGCCGTTGACATTTCCTGGAACATGTCCAGGTTGTTGTTGGAGGCGCAGCCGTCGGTGCCCAGGCTGACGTTTATTCCGGCCTTTTCCATCTTTTCAACCGGGGCTATACCGGAAGCAAGCTTCTTGTTGCTCCTCGGGCAGTGGGCCACGGACACCCCGGCCTTTGCCAGCATTTTAATGTCGCTGTCGTCGACCGCCACGCAATGAACGGCTATCATGCGATCCGAAAGGCAGCCCAGTCTGTCGAGAAGTCCTACGGGCGTGACGCCGTGCTCCTTGATGCAGTTTCGAACTTCTGTTTCGGTCTCGCTCACGTGAATTTGCATCAGTATATCGTTTTTTATTATGAAATCCTGAAGCCTTTGAAGCTGGGCGGGTTCGCAGCTATAGACCGAATGGGCGAACACGGTCGGCCTGATGAAAGGGTTACTTTTCCATCCGAGAACATATTCTTCAAGTTTGTCAAAGGCCTTTGCCGGGTCTTTAATGAATTTTGTCGGAAATTTCATAAGACCTTCGCCCAGCCAGGCCCTCATTCCTGCTTCCACGGCCGCTTTTCCGACATAATCCGAAAGCATGTACCCGTCGGCAAAGGCAGTGGTACCTGTCTGGATCATTTCAAGACACGAGAGCATCGTGCCCAGATATACGAATTCCGTATCCGCAAATTTCGCCTCAAGCGGGAATATGTGGTTGAAGAGCCAGTCCTCGAGCCTGAGGTCATCGGCCACACCTCTCAATAAAGACATGGGCGCATGGCCGTGTGTATTGATGAGCCCGGGCATTACTATATCATGGGCGCCGCCGATAATTTCGAAATCGCCTTCGGGCAGTCCGGTCGTTATGTCTGTTACCGTACCGCCATCCACGATTACGTAACCGTCTTTTATGAAATCCGACGGCTCCCTGATTATGTACGCCCCTTTAACGGCCAGCCTTTTCAAGGATTGAACTCCTCTTCAGATCGTCAAATATTTTTTGCGATCTTCTTCTGCAACCTGCGGCATTCCCTGATGACCGCCTTTTCGTCGATGGTCAGGCATTTGAAGTTCTTCATCACCACCCTGCCCGCAATTATCGTGTCCTTCACGTTCGTACCGTGCGCGGCATAGATGGCATGCGAAACCGGGTTGTAGACAGGGACCAGGTTCGGTGCATTTCCGTCGAGAACGATGATGTCCGCAGGGCTTCCCTTTTCGATCCTTCCTCCGTTTTTTATCCTGAACATGCGGGCGCCGTTCACTGTCGCCATCTCGAGCACATCGTGGGCCCTCATGACGGTGGGATCGAGGTTCCTGACCTTGTGGAGCTTCGCCGCCGTGGACATCTCGCTGAACATGTCAAGATTGTTGTTGCTGGCGCAGCCGTCCGTACCTATCGCTATTCTGACGCCCGCCTTCATCATTTTATCCACGGGAGCGATCCCCGAGGCCAGCTTCTTGTTGCTCTTTGCGCAATGCGCTACCGTCACTTTTCTATCCGCGAGAATGCTTATATCCTCGTCGTCAACAGCCACGCAGTGTGCGGCAACCACCCTGTCGGAGAGGCATCCTACGCTGTCGTACGCTTTTACGGGCGACATGCCGAACCTTTTCCTGCATTCCCTCACCTCGTGGTCTGTTTCACTTATGTGCGTCTGCAGTATTACATCGTGCTTGCAGGCCAGCTCGTGGGCCTTCCCGAGATATTCCAGATCGTTGGTATACACTGCATGTGGAAAGACCGTGGGTTTCACCATGTCATCGTCCTTCCACCTTGAAATGATCCCCTCGGTTGTCTCGAACGCCGCTGCCGGGTCCTTCACCGAAGGCGTCGGGTATATGCTGATGACATCTCCGATCCATGCCCTGAGCCCTGCCTGCTTGACTGCCTTTGCGCCGGCATCAGAGAAGAAGTAGCCGTCGCAGAACGCGGTCGTTCCGCTCCTTATCATCTCGATGCAGGCGAGCATCATGCCCAGGTACTCGAAATCCTCGTCCACGAACCTCTTTTCAAGCGGGAACATGTATTTGTTCCACCACACTTCCAGCTTCATGTCATCCCCGATGCCCCTGAAGAGAGTCATAGCGGCATGCGTGTGCGCGTTGACAAGGCCGGGCATGACAATATCGTGCCTGCCGCCGACCACCTCGAATTCGCCTTCAGGCAACTTGCTTGTAACGCCGGAAATTTTACCGTCCTCGATGAGCACGTACCCGTTTGTCGAAATCTTGTTCACATTCTCCACTATGTAAGCGCCTCTTACAGCAATCTTCATTGTCCGCTCCCGGGGAATTTATTCTGATGAGAAGCAAATTAACATCATTCATGATGAGATAAAAGATTATATTTAGGCGCGAAGACCGTTTATGAAATGTTTTCGAAGGGCTTTGAAATATTAAGGATATATGCCCGGGCTCGTGGAATCATTTGCTTGTAAGCCAGGCCCCTCTGTGGGATAATGCCCTTTGCCAGAAAACTTCCGAGAGGTGAGTATGAGATCGTTGGTTACCGGGGCGACAGGGTTTATCGGTTCAGTCCTTACAAGGGAATTGCTCAAAGAGGGCCATACGGTACGGGCGCTGGCGCTGCCGGGTGAAAATACTGAGGAGCTGGAAAAGCTCGGCTGCGATGTAAGGCGCGGCGACCTCCTGCAGCCCGGAACGCTTGGGGGAATATGCGACGGAATTGACACGGTCTTTCACCTTGCAGGCCGCGTCACGGACTGGGGCAGAAAAGAGCTTTTTTACACGGCCATCTTTGACGCCACCGGGCATATTCTGGAAGCCTCCATCGGCCATGCCTCCCGTTTTGTCTATATCAGCTCAATTGCCGCAATCGGCTTTGCACGCCATATAAAGGGTTTCAGAGAATGCGATACGCCCGTAAAATGCGGACTGCCCTATGGCGACGCCAAGCTCGATGCTGAAGGGCTCGTGATGAGGGCCCACAATGCAGGCAGGATCGCGTGCACCATAATACGTCCCGCCAACGTTACCGGCCCGGGCAGCGTCTGGGTGCGTGATATCGTGGATAGAATGCTGAGCATGCCCGTGCCGCTCTTTGACGGTGGCCGCTACAGCGCCAGCCTGATCTATGTAGACAACCTGGTAGATGGAATCATTCTCGCAGGGACAAAGGATATCGCCAGAGGCAAAATCTATCAGCTGCGCGACGACTGGGATGTTACCTGGAAGCGGTATGTTACCGATCTGGGGGCGCTCATAGGAAAGAAGCCGGGGCCTGCCATCCCCTATCGCATGGCCAGGGCGGTTGCGTGGGTGTGCGACATGGTCTTCACTCCCCTTGGCATCCGTCCGCCCATTACTCGCATGTCGGTCGACATCATGGGGCGTGATATGGATGTCGACAATTCGCTTGCCAAAGAGGAGCTGGGATGGAAGACAACGGTCTCTTATCCCGATGCCATGCTCAAAATCGGCCCCTGGGTGAAGGAACACTACGGCATAAGGAATTAAACCGGCCGGAAAACCGTTTTTCAAAACGGCCGGCCTTAGACCAGACTACTAAAAATTGGAGGTATATATGCCCCTTTCAGCGCTTTTGTTTGTCCTCTATCTGAAACTCTGGCTGGCATCCCGGAACAATCCTGCATTTCAGGGTTATATCGGAACCATTCGCCTGAAAATCCTTATAAAAACGGCGGACGGAAAACGCGGGCGGCTTTTTATTTTTGACAGGGGCAAGGTGACCTCGCGAGCAGGAGCAAATCATGCCTGCGATGCCGCGCTCGTTTGGTCGGACGTCCCCACCGCGCTCAAGGTCATGATCTCGGGCAGCGACAAGGCGACGTTCAAGGCCGCGGCCAAGGGCAAGATCAGGGTGGAAGGCATGGCCTACTACATCCAGTGGTTCAACGACGGCGTTAAGCTCACATGATCAGGCTGATCACGGCGCATCGAAATGTATAAAAGCTCAAGAACCAAAAGAGGAGGAAATCAATGACACAGATGATACCGGGCGGCCATCTGGTTGCCAAATACCTTAAAGAGATCGAAAATATAGATACGGTGTTCGCCCTTTCCGGCGGGCATATCGAACAGATTCTGGACGGTTTTACCGAATACAGGCTCCGCACCATCGACGTGCGCCACGAGCAGGCTGCTGCCATGATGGCCGAGGCGTGGTCGCTTTATACGGGCAAGACGGGTGTGTGCCTCGTTACGGCAGGACCGGGATTCACCAACGCGATAACAGGCATTGCAAACGCATGCCTGGATAACGCCCCACTTGTGGTGCTGTGCGGAAAGCACCCGCTCAGGGACGACCTTAAGGGCGCGCTGCAGGAGATTAACCAGCTCGACATCGTAAAGCCGATAGTGAAATGGTGCGCCACCTGCCACGAGACGAAGCGCATTCCCGAATACCTGGCCATGGCGTTCAGGCATGCGGAGGAGGGCAGACCCGGCCCGGTCTTCCTGGAGCTTCCGCCCGATATCCTCAACGTAAAGATAGCGATAAAGGACGTCTTTATGCCCCCGCACAAGATGCGGAAGTTTTCAGTGCGGCCGGATGATTCTGCTATAAGGGAAGCGGCCGAAATCATAGATAAGGCCAAAAGGCCACTGTTCCTTGGCGGAAGCGGACTCCGGTTCAGCAATGCATCAGACGCCCTGGGGCGATTTATCGAGAAGACCGGCATGCCTTTCATAATAATGAACTTCGGGCGGGGCGAGCTGCCCGACAATCATCCGCTTTCGATATGGGACGTCGGGAATACCGGGCTCCTGCTGGGTATCGGCCAGACCGACGTCCTTGTCGCAACGGGCGTACGATTCAACTGGCTTCTCCAGTCCGGCCAGGTCATTCCGCCCAATGTCAAGGTGGTGCGCATCGACATCGATCCGGTCGAGATCGACCGCAACCGGCAGGCCGACGTCGGCCTCGTGGGCGATGCGGCTTCCGTCCTGGACCAGCTGGCGCGAACGGTAAAGAAGAAGAACCACGATTCGTGGGTCTCGGACCTGCGTGCGGCGAGTCATGCATTCATTGAAAGCGAGCTCAAGCTGCGCAATGCCCCGTCCGATCCCATACACCCAATACGCCTCGTGGCGCAGATACAGAAGGCGGTCGGCGAGGACGCGATCTACATGGCCGACGGCGGCGACACCGTTTATTTCGGCCTGGTCGGGTTTACCTCCAGGAACAAGGCTGGCGTGATCGGAACTGCATCCGGGCTGCTCGGCTGCCTGGGCACGGGCATTCCGTTCGCAATAGGCGCCAAGATCGCCAACCCTGACAAGAAGGTCGTGCTGCTGAACGGCGACGGATCGTTCGGCTTCAACGCCATGGAGTTCGATACAGCGGTCCGGCACAACATACCAATAGTATGCGTGGTCAACAACGACTGCGCCTGGGGCATGATAAAGCACAGCCAGGAGCTCTCCATAGGCAGTGACCGCCTTGTCTGCTCGGAACTGGGCGCAAGGCATTACGAGAAGATGGTCGAGGGTCTGGGCGGCTATGGAGAGTTCGTCACCAAGGACGAGGATATCATCCCGGCCATAGAGCGCGCGTTCAAGTCCGGCAAACCAGCCTGCATAAACGTGATGACCGACCCGACCGCAACAAGCCCTGCCACACCGCTCTTCTACCAGTCGCTCAAGATGGGGTAAGGCGGTGAAGGCGCTCGTATTCAGGGACTCGATACCGAAGATAATAGGCCTCAAACTGCTGGGCGGCCTGAAGCATGATCTATATTATAAAAGTCCGCTGTCCCTTCTTTCGCTTGACGACGTGCCTGAACCTATGATCCCGTCTCCCGAATGGGTAAAGATAAAGGTAAAGCTGTGCGGTTTCTGCGGGAGCGACCTCAACCTCATGTTCCTGAGGGACTCGCTCATGGCATCGCCCTTTACCTCGTTCCCGGCGGTTATAGGCCACGAGCTTTGCGGAGAGGTCATTGAAGCGGGCGGCGATGTCGATGTCTGCAAAACAGGAGATCTGGTGACGGTCGAGCCCATGCTCGGCTGCAGAATACGGGGCATCACACCCGAATGTAGCGCGTGCCGCGCCGGACGGCCCGGAAACTGCGAGAACCTGGCGGAAGGAAGCCTGCCGCCCGGTATGTTCATGGGCATGTGCAGGGAAAGAGGGGGCGGTTTCGCCGGGTACATGGTTGCGCACAAAAGCCAGATCCACCGCGTGCCCGAAGGCGTAAGCGCGGAATCAGCGACGCTCACCGAGCCCCTGGCAGTTGCGCTCCAGGCAGTTCTGGACAACAGGCCTGCTGACGGAGAAAAAGTGCTAGTCATAGGTGGCGGCGTAATAGGCGCGATGATAGTCAAGGCCATTCGCGGCCTGGGCATCGCCTGCAATATCACCGTAATCGAGCCATCGCCCTTTGCGGCGGAATATGTGAAAAAATCCGGCGCGGATCATGTGACCGCAGAAGGCATACTGGAGACCGCGGAAAAAGTTACCGGTGCAAGGTCATACAAGCCTCTGATAGGCCAGCGCATCCTACAGGGCGGGTTCGAGCGCGTGTACGATACCGTGGGCCATTCGCCCACCCTTCAGGCGTCGCTCATAGCAACTGCCGCGGGCGGGACAGTAAGCCTCGTGGGCATAGGAAACAAGGTCACATTCGACCCGACGCCCTTATGGCTCAAGCTCCAGACCATAAAAGGCGTCTATGCATACGGCACTGCCATGACCGAAACCGGTCCGAAGCATGTGTTCGAGTATGCGCTTGATCTGATCAGAGAGGGCAGGGTTTTCGTGGAGGATATGCTGACGCACAAGTTTCCGATAGAGAGATACCGCGACATGATAGAGGTCAATCTCTTTAAGGGGAAGAACCGCGCCATGAAGACCGCAATCGTTTTCTGAGGTGAGAATGCCTGCAAAAATATTCGTTTCGTTCAGGTTCCACGGGAATTTCTACCATTCTTACAGGGGCGACACGCCGGACGAACTCGGGTTCGGCAAGGACATCCGCATCATCAGGAAGACCATAAAAACCCTCGACGATCTGAACGCTGAAGGCATCGCGGTGCGCGGGACATGGGATTTCGAAAACTACTTCTCGCTTGAAAAGATCATGCCCGCCCACTGTCCGGACATTATCGAAGGGTTCAAGCGCAGGGTCGCGTCAGGAATGGACGAGATAGAATACATGTCCTACAACAACGGTCTCGTTTCGGCCAGCACTGCCGCCGAGTTCGACGCTGCAATCGGCCGGGCGATAACGAACCCGGAAGGTTCCGGCCTGAGAGACCTGTTCGGCGAAAGTGTCAAACCCATCGTCAGGCCCCAGGAGATGATGTTCACGCCTTCGCACATAAGGCTTTACCCGAAGTACGGGATCAACACAATCAGCCTCTTCTATTCCTCGATACCGTTCAACTGCTTCAGCACTTTCATACCCCTGCTCTCTCTTGTCGAAAGGTACAATCCCCTTAAGCTCACATATCCCGGGATCGAGGGCGGGATGACTCTTCTGCCCTGTTACAACGCCGGAGACCTGATCGATAACCTGGGCTTGAAAAACTGGGTCAAATCGCTCAGGAAAAAACAGCTCGCCCTGAAAGAGCCGAAAGACCTTCTTCTTATAATCGACATGGATGCGGATGACGAATTCTGGTCCGGCTTCGATGTGCCTGTGTTGAAGAACCTGCTGGCGACTGCGCAGGGGTTGAGGGGCCTGGTAAAAAGCATAAGCCCTCTCGATTATGTCGAGTTCACGACGCCCGGGCGCTACCTTGAAACGCATGAGGCGGAAGGCAGCATAACCTTTGGCCAGGATACTGCCGACGGAAGCTTTGACGGGCTTTCAAGCTGGGCGGAGAAATGGGACAACCACGCGCTCTGGACCGGCATAGAACGCTCGAGGATTCTGGAGCTTCAGGCCAGACACCTTGCAGGCATGGCCGGGCTTGAGAGCATGTCCGGCAAAATCGGTAAATACCTGGCCGAAGCGTTCGACGCACGCATCAAGGCCCTTTCAACGACCCATTTCGGAATGGCCGCGCCTGTCATGAACCTTACCCGGCTGAGGACCGCATCGAGCCTTGTGTGGACAGCGGTCAACTCCGCTGCTGACGCCTTCAATGAAGCCTTACTAACAGTTGCGAAACCGGAAGATGACACGTTCATGATCTCGGATTATTTAAGGGGCATATCACGCGGGTCTACTGTCTATGAAGCAAGGCCCTCGAAAGCGCTTGTCAAAGTCCCGGTAAGCCTTGAGACCGGCAGCCTTGCCTGCGGCGGCGCTGAAATACAGGCGGCGGTGCATGACGGGCACCTGTATTTCGTCGAGAACATGGAGAAGCTCGGGAAAAAATCATATACGATTTCAGAGGGCAGATCCGCAGTGCCGCCTGAAAATCCGGTAACGGTAACTGAAGACGGGATGGATAACGGCCTTATAAAAATAGGCTTTGATGCCATGGGGAATGTAAAGAGCATCAAGGCAAGGAATAAGGAAATATCGCCGGGCCTCTTTATGAACAGCGGCGTCACATATGACGGAAAGCGCCTGGAAGTGAACTCGTGGAGCGTTTCATCCTCGTTCTCACCCGGCGTGATAGGCGTAAAAAAAATGGCCGGGAGCCTGGCCTTCGATGCGGACGGGCTCAAGATTGTAGAATTCGAGCGCGAGATAATCCTTGCTTCAAACCTGCCGTACATCTACCTGAACATGACAGTAAGGTATCCGAAGACGCCGGATAAAGGCTATGACAAGGGCAAGGCCCAAAGGCTTCAGCAGGCCTGGGACGCCAGGTGGCTTGAGGTCATGCCCTGCGAGATAACGCCCGCGCTTTACGGCCGGGGAGGCGCACCTCTCAGGGTAATAAAGCACAACTATTTCGGGCATGTGAGCTCATATGAACTGAACTATGGCGAATGTTCGAATAACCCCGAAATCGACTCGTTCAACAACCATATAACAAACGCCTGGATTGCGGTCTCGGACAGAACCGGCGGGGTCCTTCTTGCGCAAAGCGCCGACGTATCGAGTTCGTTCGCCTTCTGCCCGATGCGCACAAGACTGGAGCAGGGCCGGACCAGGATTTTTTTAAACCCTTTCGGCAGCTACTGGGGCAGGCAGTGGAGCTACCCGACAGCGAAGACCGGCCTGGGCAAACTGGCCGTTGTCTATGCCTCGGCAGCGGACCACATCAAGCCCTATGCGCCTTCCTATAACGGCCGTATTCAGAAGTTCTCGCTCATGATCGCACCGTTTGATGGCGAAGCACCGCCGGAAGAAATGAGAAATGATGCGATGGTGTTCAGCTATCCGTATATACTGCTGTCGGGGTCGGCGAAGGTGGGAGTACCTGCTCATAGACAATACAGCGCGTTATAACTTTGCATCTCTGCGTCATTCCTCGGCTCATCGCTGCGACATACGCTAAAAGTATGTCTCGCTTCTAGCCTTCGTCACTCCTTGACCTGCTTTGTTCTAACGCCCTGTATGTTGGGTATGCTTATTAGTATACTAAAGGGTTTGAATCACAATTTGAATCTAATGGAATTTTAGATGTATTTTTTATGTTATATTTATAAATAAATTTTGGAATTATACCGAATGAAGTATATAAATTAACAAATTAAATATATGTCATAACTTTTTTATGAATTTATGGAGAAGGTATATATGAACAGTATTGTGAAAAGCATCCCAGCCTTAAAAGTTAAGCAATGGCTTAAAGCTTGGGAAGAAGTTGAATGGAACCCATATGAGAAAAGATCAGAACCGCAGCATTGGTTTTATCAATTCAGTATTTCAGCTTCAACACTTAAATCTTTAAGCGGTGTTTATTCAAGAACAACCTCCGACCGTCAACGTGGTAGGGATGACATGGGAATACAACGAAGGCACGAAGAAGAACGATCAAAAGAAATATCCAGATTTGTTCAGTATGGCTATCCATGGTCTGATTTGACTAAAGCAAAAAGAGAATCAGAGGAGTTTAAAGATTTAAGAAAACCTGGATGGTTACCAACCGCAATTGTAATAAATATATTAAAAGAAAATGATTCCAGACGAGGGAAAAAAATTGATTCATCAGATGTAGTAAGAATTATCGATATTGATGATAGTATTTCAAAACTTGAGCTACCCGAAATATATAATGATAATAACTGGAAACATAAAACTATTCCTCCAATTGAGATTATTGATGGCCAACACAGGCTGTGGGCGTTTGAAGATTCAGATTTTAAAGGTGACTTTGAACTTCCAGTAGTAGCATTTGTAGGCCTTGATCTAAGCTGGCAAGCTTATCTTTTTTATACAATTAATATCAAGCCAAAGAAAATTAATGCGAGTCTGGCATTTGATCTTTATCCATTATTAAGAGCTGAAGACTGGCTTAATAAATTTGAAGGACCTATTATTTATCGTGAGGCACGCGCCCAGGAAATTGTAGATATGCTTTGGTCACATCCTGATAGTCCATGGCACCATCGAATTAATATGCTTGGGGAACCCGGTAACAAGGGTTTAATGGTTACACAATCAGCTTGGATAAAATCATTACTTTCGACTTACATTAAAAATTGGGAAGGTAGAAGTAAAATAGGTGGATTATTCGGAGCACCTGTTGGAAGTCATAAAGAAGTACTGCCATGGAGTAGAGAAGAACAAACTGCATTTTTAATTGTTATTGGTCAACATATTAGAAATTCAATAAAAAAATCAAATTATCCATGGATAAAAACCTTCCAAGATCAAAATGAAGGAGAGGCTTTTTATGGGCGCAACTCATTACTTAATCAAGATCAAGGTATCAGAGCCATTCTTCATGTCACAAATGACTTGTTTTTCATCAAAGCAGAATCTCTCAAACTCTCGTCATGGGGTAGTAATAAAAACTCAGAGTTAGATGAAACAGAGCGTATTACATCTGCGATAGATTCACTAAAAAAGGAAAAAGATATTATTCAATTTATCAAAGAAATTGCGGATTCTATTTCTTCATATGACTGGCGTGCTTCTGGAACTGAAGGTCTTTCAGAACATGAGAGTCTTTTAAAGGCAGCTTTTAGAGGTAGTGGGGGTTACAAAGAATTACGAAGACATCTTCTAAGACATCTTGCTAAAGAAGGTATCTCGGATGTTGCATTGGTTAGTAAAACTATATTGAAAACAATGGAATGGGATTGAATATGCCTTTAAGTCCCCAACAAACATCCATATTAAATAATGCTTCAAGGCATCCCATTGAAATTGAATTTACTTATCTTGCCCAGAATTGGGTTAGTAATCAATGGTTAAAAAGTAATAACAAATATGCATCTGATCCGATTAAAAAAATCAAGAAGGATAAAACAAATAGAAGATTACCTGTTTATTCTCATTTAAGACAGTATATTGCTGCCTCATCTCTAACACATTGTATGGATGGTTGGAGTTTTCTTGGAAGAGCTATTGAAGCACATCTTAAAGGAGATAGTGATGTGTCAAGACATCTAGGATATTATTCTGAACTAAGAGCAGCAATGGCTTTACTTGCATCAGAAGGAATAGGAGTTTTTGATAATAATCATTTTATTGTCGATAATCATAGAACATGCAAAGGCATTCCAGGTGATAAAAGTACTCATAAATTCACATGGGAGGCTTTGGAATTCTGGATATCTACAAATGCTGCTACTGATTTAATATTTTCAGTAATTAAACCTGGAGGACTTCCTCTAAAAGAATGGATGAACAACTTTCATATAGGTTCAGGAAGTAGATCAATTATCGCCTCTAACTGGCTCAAACAATGGGGTATAGATATTAAAAGACTTTGCGAAGATAGGGATTCTAGAAATTTTGCAAGCTATAGACCAACAGCTTTTACTGCACCAAGAGCATTGAATATAGATAACATAGTAGATCAATTAAGTGATTTTTGGGTTTTGTTTGAGCCATCTGAAACATTGCGTTTTGCTAAACTTGATAGATTTTTACTTAAAGATAGCCTTCAAACATTTTTTAAATTCAACCATCCACAAAAAAGAACTCATACACAAGCAAAGAATATATTCAGGCAACAAATTGATAATATGCTTCATTTTATTTCTCCAAGTGATTTAACTTCTCAAGAATGGAGTAATTTTCTTAATAATTCAGATTCTACCTTGATTCTTTCAGATGCAAGGGGGCAAGTTGGCCATACAGATCCCAATCACCATAGACAAGTTATTGCTAGAGCTTCTCTTTTGCTTAGGATATCAACTGGTTCATGTAGCAATTTTTTATGTTCCTTAAATCAAGAAGATATTAATAGTCTATGTTTTTGGTGGACACGAATCGGTGAAGATCGTTGTTTGTGGCATAATGGCAATGAACCTGAAAACATAATTGATCTTTGGGCAGATATTCATGATGCACTCCAAGATTTAATTTCTTGGGATGATTCGAGTACGGAAAAGTCTTATTATAACTTCTGGAAAATCAATGGTTCATCAGCTAGTACTTTAGGAACATGTGAAAGAATCGGCCTTTGGGGGTTAGGCCTATGAAGTTTATGGGCCATAAAGGCCGAATGCTTCCAATTCTTGGAGATATTCTTATAGATGAGTCTAATAGTTCAGAAAGAATAGCAGACCCATTTTGTGGTTCTGCTGCTGTCTCATGGTTCTTGGCTGAAAATACTAATGCCACTATCATAGCAGGTGATTTGCAGGAATTTTCAGTTATCCGTGCCGCGGCGGTGCTAAAAAGGAATTCTCATTTTAAACCCCAAAATACAATAAATGAATGGTTTGCTTCTGCAGATGAAAAGGTAAAAGAAGTTTTGAACTATTTTCCTAATGATAAGAATTCAATTGATATTGATGGCGTTACACCTGCTAAGTTTGTTCCTGCAATTATTCGCTGCAGAAAGTTTTGTGAATATTCGTTAGCACCTGTACTAAGTCATATAGGCGGAAATTGGCCTATAACACGATCTTATGGCGGATACTATTTCTCTCCTCTTCAGGCGATTCAGTTAGATTCATTAAGACAGACATTACCAAAAGGAATAATAAAATACTCAGCTCTTGCGGCGCTTGTTGAAACAGCCAGCAAATGCTCTGCGTCACCAGGTCATACAGCCCAACCTTTTCAACCGACAATGGGTGCAGTTGAATATATAATTGAAGCATGGTCCAGAGAAATATTTTCAAATGTATCTAAAGCATTGATTGAAATATCTAGACGTTGTTCAAATGTTAAAGGACAAGCTTACAAAATTGATTTTCGTGATACATTATCTAAATTAGAACCTGGAGATTTGGTTTTTGCTGATCCTCCTTATACTGATGTTCATTACAGTCGTTTTTATCATGTTCTTGAAACCATTGTTAATGGTTTAGAGTTTGATCCGTCTGGACAAGGGCGTTATCCTCCTTTATCTCAAAGACCTGCCTCTGAGTTCAGCCGTAGATCTGAGTCTCATAATGCGGCTAAAGAACTATTAACAATATGTGCTGATAACCATTTAAAACTTGTTTTAACATTTCCAATGCATAAAGCGAGAAATGGATTAAGTGCAAACACTTTTGTTTCTTTTGGGAAGAAGTTATTTTCAAATGTTGAATTGATTGAGGTCGAAAGTAATTTTAGTACACTTGGTGGAAATTGTGTCAGTAGATCAGCAAGACGAGCTTGCTCAGAAGGAGTAATCATTTTTAGACCCTAGTGATGTTTCGAGCAACAGGCTTTGAAATGAGACAAGGTAATCAATTCGTCATGGATCAAAGCCAGGCGGCTTTTGTTCTCCGGCTGATTTTTTCGCTCAATTTGTCGATGTATAAGTGGAGATGAGAATATGTTGAATCCCTCTCTTTTATTGATGACCCTTTTGCTTTCATTGACAGGCCTTGCTATCGGTCTGCTTGTAACGGTATTTGGCGGGGGCGGAGGATTTTTCTATGTTCCGATTCTGGTTCTCTTATTTCACATCCCGGCTCAAATTGCGATTGCAACTTCACTGGCGGCAACGATACCGACAGTCGTCGTAGGCTCAATAGGGCACTATAGAAAAGGCAACATCGATTTGCGAATCGGTCTCCTCTTCGGTTTTTCTGGTCTGTTCGGTGCACTTATCGGAGCGTACAGCTCGCACCTGATGTCGGCATCGATTCTCCAGAAGGGCTTCGGCGTGTACTCGATAATCCTGACGATTCCGATGATACTGACAAGCAGGAACCGGCTGGAAAAGGCCGGGGCGTCCAAAAAAGAGCCGAAACCGCTTGATGCATACCGTGTTGTCCTGAGCTGCTTCTTCGGCGCCCTGTCCGGAATAATGGCAGGACTTTTTGGAACCAGCGGAACAGCCTCGATTGTCGCCGGTCTCTATATCCTTGGTCTGCCGGTATCCACAATTGTCGGGACCTCGGTGCTGGTGGTTCTGTTCAACTCGATCTCCGGCTTTCTGGGCCATGTCTTTTCGGCAGGTCTTGATTGGCCGTTGATTTTCTCACTGAGCGCCGGTTCGGTCATCGGCGCATTTCTGGGGCCGCCGATTCTTGCAAGAATCGACGTAAAGGCCCTGGAAAAGGTCTATGGAATTGCGTTTATCCTGCTGGTCCTGATTTTGGGCGTCATCATGCTGATCAAATAAGAGCATATCAGGGACGCTGACAAATGCCGCATCCGGTACCGGATACTGCAATGAAGACCGGGGCAAAAAAATGCAATGCTACCCCGGATATTCCTTTCATGCGGACTGCTCCGGAATGAAATACGGTTTGCAATACTCTGATTCAGACCCTGTCCTTCATGACATGAAAATGGATGCGTGATGACGTGACCGAACTTCTGCCGGTATAAAGAAACGATGCAAGCCAGGCCGCCTGAAAGAATATTATTGCGCCGGGGCTCCATAATGAAACAAGTCCGGCGCTTATATCAACCGGCACAGGATGACTTTTCAAGAAGAGTGAAACTGCAAACGTGGATGCCGCTGCAATAACTGCCATTGCCTGGTATGCGGAAAACCTCTGATGACCCCTGAAATCCGCCCTCAGGAATTCCGAAAGTATACGCCATATCTGTGTGGTGCAAACCGTCAGAACAAAAGACAATGCAAAAGCCCCTGATAAGAAAATAATTGTGCCGGTTATACCCGTGATACTCAGGATGATCGCCGTAACAGCCTGGACAGGTACAACCTGCTGGCCGTCCAGGCCCTGTGAATATGCAATCTTCTTGGTGACGCCGTGAAAGACGAAGTGAAACCTGCTGAACAGCTTTCTGACCGGTGCAGAACACTCTTTTATGGGTTTGCCGTAGCAGCAGCCGAAACTTATGCAGGCAAGTCTTCCCATGCCTTCCCCAAAGGCATAGCCAACGGACATTGCAGCCAGAACTGCCATCACAGGTACATTGAACTTGATTGGTTCGAAGCTGTTTATGGCAAGAAATATCCACGGGGCAAGAATGATTCCGATGAAAGATGCCCCGCCGACCGTGAATGTATGCTTCTTTCCTTCTATTATTCTTGCAACGATTGCAGCCGCAGGCAGGCATAAGGCAATCACCGAGGCCGATGCAGTCATTATGGATAGAACGGGAACTTTTATTGAGCGGAGCAGGACATAAACCACCGCCATTCCGAATACCACTGATGTGGCTATAAAAAATCCATACCACAACAGGTTGACGCCCTGCCAGCCGTTTTCAGTTTTACGCACCGGCACGGCTGCCATGATCTGCCAGCCTTCGCGGGGCAGCACCCTGAAGCCCCAGAGGAACATCAGGCCGGGGATGGCGGCTAGAACAGCCAGGAATAGAATTTCCGCCATCCGCCGCCCCCTTCGGGCTCCACCCTGTCCGCTATGCCTGATCTGACAGCGACCTCGGTCTCGACTATCGATCCCCCGAATCCGACCGAGTACCTGCTGGAGGCCTTTCTTCGCATGTTCGTAAGGATGTCGTCGTGAAATTTTATCCGGCCCTCCTCGAACATGAGCACTACTGTCGAGCTGCCGGGCATGAACAGGGCCTTCGGCATGCCCCGCTCAACCCTCATCCCCTTTATGATATCCCTCGGGTAGAGATATTCCCTCGATGAATAGGCCTGCCTTATGTTGCCGATCATAAGGGCAACGATCTCTATCATCGCGACAAGGCCGATGCCTGTGCCCCCTTCTACATCCGTGTCGATGACGGTGACCACCCGCCTGTTCTTTGAAAAGCTCTTGGAGATTTTCATTACGATCCCCGGATTGCAAGAGTTCATACGGCCCTCGATCTCGTAGAAGTCTCTCACGACGCCGGTTACCGGACAGTGGGTGTAGTGATATTTTTCAGGCGTTAGTCTGAATATCGCGAAATCGCCAGAGGAAAAGGGCTTGAGCCAGTACCTTCGCCCGATGAGTTCCTCGAACGAGAACAGCTTTTCCTTGAGAAATACGCCGGGCCCCTCCCTGAACGAGCCTGCCAGCATCTTGGAGTCCGCAGGCGATACCGCCATAAAGGAGTTTTCGGGCAAGGGCCTTGCGTCCCAGTATCTTATCCTTCTCTCGAATATCTTTCTCGGCGTATCGAGCATCCGCGGCGGGTCAATGCATTCGGCCAGGTCAATGCCGGAGGCCCTGAGGAATCTTGCGGCCCCTGTCATTTTCGATCCCAGCACCGAATCGAAGGCCGCCCATGAGAGAAGCCTGCTTAACCTTTTTGAGGTGAGCGCACGGTAGACCGCCGTCGAGTCTTCGATCAGCGGGCTGAAGACGCTCCCGATAATGCCGTCGCCGAAAATCCTTTCGTTGACTATCCTGCCGGTGTTCCTTTCGACATACTGGTGTATCATATGCCTTGTGTCCTCCTTACATATTCTATTGCGTTAAGAATCGCGTGGATCATGTTCGTGATTGTTCCGACCTGTAGCCTTTCAGGTTTCTTGAGTTCACTTCGCATGAGCGAGATCAGGGAGGGCCATGAGTTCGCACCGTACATGCGGACAGCCGTTTCCCTCCAGCATTCGTCTCTCTGCATTTTGAGAAATACCTTTTCCGCGACGAGAATCGCCTCGTCGATATGCTTCAGCCTCAGGACGTCCCGGTAATATCTTTCGGCTGCGAGATTGAACTCCGCGGCCGTGAGGTCGAACGGAGAAATCACCCCGGCAAACTGAAGGATGCCGTTCTTAAGCCTGGAAGCGCAGGAGCACATGAACGGGTCTTCTATCCGGCAGGCGAGGTCCTTCATCGTCTCGGTCATTTTGAACCTTTCTATGAGGTCGGGCGCGTCTTTCCAGATGGCAGTAAGAAGGGCCTTCATGTATTCAGCTGCAGGCACCCTGATGTAGCCGGGATATCTCGCGCTCATCCTTGTTTTCTTCGTGTCTGAAACGACCTTCCCGATGAACCTGTTGGGCGTGTCCTTCTTTATGAAAAACGTAGGGACGCCGATGGCTGCTCCGAATACGGCCTGCCTCCTCTCGCTTTCGACAAAGGGGACGTCTGGGATGTCATCGTGCCTTATGTATCCGGAGAGCACGTAGCGCATTGCCAGCGCCGTAATCAGGCATTGCAGGCTGACGGCCTGCGCCATGTCGTCGAGTATGGAGGAGAAAAGCGAATAGTGCCTGGCTTCGAAACCCGCGAACCCGTTAACATGAGCCCGTCTGAGCCTGTAGAAAAGATAAAGGGACATCTTCGAATCAAACACGCCCTGAAGTTCCAGTTCCGCCTTCAATCTTTCCGTGCTGCCCTCCAGGCCGTTGAAGGCCGGTGCGTCTTCCGTGCTTAAGAGGCATACGGGGTAGTCTATCAGTCTGAAATCGTCGACATAGTCGCCTTCGAGTCCCGGCAGCGTCCCGAGGAATCCGTCCAGGCGTCTGAGCCCGAAAGGTGCGAGGCCTTTTCCCATGAACCTCAGGTTCGCCTTTTTCCTCCATCTGCGCCAGAGCATCCTCAGGTGCGTGAAATCCAGCTCATGCGGTAGGAACCCGAGGGCCTTTTCAGGGTGAAAGTCGGGAAAGGACAGCCTGTAGGGGTCCGCCGTGTATGTCCCGGTAAAAAGGGGCAGGAAGTGTTCGGCGATCTTTATGGCGAGATCCCCCGTGTATTTCTCGTCCTGTGCTGTGAATCCGCTCGATGCATCCGCAAGAAGGCCCGTAAGAAGAGTGCTGCCCAGGCTTATATGCGTGCCGTTGTTTGCAAGGCTTATATTCGACAGGCTGGGTACAAGGATGTGCCTGCCGCTTGTGACGCCCGCGTCCTTCAGCTTGCTTGCAGCCGTCAAATGGCTCCTGGAGAGGACCTTGTGGCACAGGTTCATGTATGCATGTTTATCCTCCCCCCTGTCCCAGCCCGAAAGGCAGGGGTTCATGAAAAGTTCGCGGTAAAAGTAGTCCGAGACCGCTTCGTTGAGCATCTTCTGCCTCTCGGGCGGGTGCGGGGAGAAGTATATCTTGACCTCCTGGCCGGACTCTCTGAGGCCGTATGCCGTGTTTGCATAGGCCGCAAGCGCCTGGATAAGCAGAAACCTCAGGAGGGTTTCGCCGGCGCTCGGTCTTCCGGCAGGAGGGGAGTTTGAAAGTTTAACGGGAAAAAAGGAAGACACCTCGGGCGAGGTGTTGTCGTTGATGAAGCATAAAAGGGCGCTTATTCCCGCATGCCTTGCAACGGAGTCTTCGCCTGCGGCCCATGAGGCGTCCGCAAGGCAGAGCTTCAGCATGTAGCTTACGGGCACCCTCAATATGTCACGGCCTTTTTCCTTCAGCATGAAACTGTCAACGTCTGAACGCAGCGGGGACGAGGGATCGCCGCGCAGGGCCTTCATGTCGGAGTCCAGCGCCATGCGGGCATGAGTGCCGAGCCTGTCGATGTCGATCCTGACCCAGCTGTTCTCCCATATGCCTGATGTGTTGGTGCTTATGTACCGGTCGATCCCCGAGGCCGTGTTTCTGGATATCTCGCCCGACCTGACGCGTTTCTTGAGTGATTTGTAGTATCTCGAAGAACTTATTGTAAGCGGCAGATCGCAGTTTGCGGCTCTGCCCTCTACTGCTGTCTGGAATTCGTTCTCCACGCCCGCAGTGGCGTCTTCCGGGCTGAAAGGAAGTATGCCGCCGCCTGCGTCATTTATAATACCGTTCAATCTGGACAGATATCCCTGTAAATCAATAAACGAAGTATCTCCGGCTAACGGAATTGTCGCCACCTGTTCCTCCTTGTCTTTGGCGAATTGTAGACAGGCAGTATGAACAGCGTATTAAGTAACGGTTATTTTCCGGTTAACGCAAACTTGTCTGAAAATTAATCGGCCGTTAACGCGATATTCACATTCATGAACTATCCGGTATGCAATCAATATGAGGAGGCTTCAGATGAGAAAGGGAACTCTGGTTGCATTGATATCGCTGCTGATGGCTGTCCTGCCGGATTCGGCCTTTGCAGGACAATACAGGAATGTCATCGTCATGATACCCGACGGCATGAGCGTAACTTCGGTAACGCTTACCAGATGGTATCAGGGGGGCGCACCTCTTGCCATGGACGGGCTTCTCTGCGGACAGGTGAGGACCTATAACGCCGATTCGCTCATCGCGGATTCCGCACCTGCGGCCACGGCGATGGCGACGGGCTTCAAATCGCATACAGGTTATATTGCGATGCTGCCCGATGAAAACACCATGCCCGGGCTAAAGCCCATAAGACCTGAAGACAGGCAGACGCCGGTCGCAACGGTTCTGGAGGCGGCAAGGCTGAAAGGTCTTTCGACCGGACTGGTTGTGACATGCGAGGTCATGCATGCAACGCCCGCGGCATTCGCCAGCCACGATATCAGCAGGAAAAACTATGATTCTCTGAGCGAGCAGGAGGTCTTTGCAGGAATGGATGTCGTCTTCGGCGGAGGATACAAGTATTTCACGCCTGAAGGCAGGAAGGACGGCCAGGACCTCATCGCCGAGATGAAGGGGCTGGGCTATCAGGTCATAACGAAGCCCTCGGAAATGTCATCGCTTAAAAAGCCAAAGGTGTTCGGTCTGTTCGCACCTGTCGCCATGGCTTACGAAATGGACAGGGACCCCCAGAAAGAGCCTTCGCTTGCTCAGATGACAAAAAAGGCTATAGACCTTCTTTCCAAAAACCCCAAGGGATTTTTCCTCATGGTGGAGGGCAGCAAGATAGACTGGGCGGGGCATGCAAACGATCCCGTGGGAATTATCAGTGACGTGGCGGCCTTCGACAAGGCGGTAAAGGCTGCCCTGGACTTTGCGAAAAAGGACGGAAATACCGCCATTCTCATCATGAGCGACCACGGCAACAGCGGCATAAGCATAGGGAATGAAACCACATCGAAAGACTATGACAAAAGGCAGCCGGCCGACCTCCTGAATGTAATCGAAAAGGCCGGAAACACGGGAGAGGGTGTCGAGGCGAAACTGTCGGAAGTCTCCGACGATGCGGCCGTAACCGGGACCGTATGCAGCTCTTACGGCATTTGCGACCTGAGCGCCGAAGAGACATCAAGGATTATGGACTGCCTGAAGAATAAGAAAGGCGAGTTGAATTCCGTCCTGGGACCTATGATGGGTGCGCGTTCGATAATCGGCTTTACGAGCTTCGGACATACGGGCGAAGAGGTGAACCTGTACGCCTATGCGCCGGGCGGCGCGAAGCCGTCTGGCGTGCTCGACAACACCGACATTGCGAAGATCACCGCCGGTTACCTGGGTCTTGACCTTGCAAAGACTACGAAGAGGCTGTTCACCGATGCGGACAGGCTTTTCACCGGCAAAGGGATCGAAACCGGAACGGATGCGACCGATCCCCTCAACCCCGTATTCGTTGCCTCAAAAGGCGGCCGGGAGATCAGGATAGAGGCGAACAGGAGCTATGCGACAGTGAAGGGAAAGAAGCTCAGGCTTGAAGGCTCTGCCGTCTATAATCAGGGGAGGTGGTTCGTTCCTGAAAAGACCGCCGGACTTTTTGCGGGCAAATGAACACAAATTAACCTTTAAGATATGGGTTTGAAAGATTCTATGAGGGGGATTTACGATGAGAATATATCTGTCGGCTGTTGTCATCTTGGCGCTGATTGTATTTGCAGACTGCCAGTCCGGCAGCGTTACGTCGACGGCCCATGCTGTTTCTCAGTATTCGCAGAAGACGGCGGTGAGGGGAGGAACAGTCTCATCCGATGAAGCCGGTGAAACCTGGGAAACAGGCGCGCCCGGATGGCGCAAAGCCGATCTCTATGCTCATTCGCTGTATTCGGACGGCGATTCACCGGTGTGAGACGTTCTGGATATCGCCTATCCCGGTTCGACAAAAACTGTCGGAAAGCTACTCCGGGGGTTTCATTGCCGCCATGACGAATCCGGCATTTGCATGATGACGGGAGATAACGGCATTTTTTTCCGTACAAAAGAACTCCTCATTAGAGTGCACACAACTCTTTCAATCAGGCGGGCTTTACGCCCGCCATTTTTTTACCCTTCCCGTCCATACGTGAAAAAGTCGTCAAGCGTGCGACTTGCCAATGTCCCGAAATAGCGGTGAAAGGATGTTTGCAAAGCTCTTATTCAGAGTAAAATGCCTATCCGGCAGTCTTTTTTACAGCAGGCTGAGGTTTCTTTGAAGCCGGGTATGTGGTAATATTTCAGCATATCTGATCATAAATTAAATATAATAAAAGGAACGCTTAATGGCAAAAAACAGATATGGCATATGCCTTGTTGGCTGCGGGATGATCGGCCATGTCCATGCGAAGCAATGGGGCAATCACAGGGACAGGGCCGACCTTTATGTCTGCGACCTTGACGGGAATCTTGCGGCAAAGATCGCGGATGAAAACGGGGCGGCGGGTGTTTTCAAAACCATTGACGATGCATTGTCGGATGAGCGGATAGACGCGCTCGACATCTGTCTGCCTCATCACCTCCACTATGGAGCGGCAATGAGGGCCTTCGAAGCGGGAAAACATGTTTTCATTGAAAAGCCCATTGCCAATTCGCTGGCCGAGGCCGACGCCATGACCGAAAAGGCCGCAGCATCAAACCTTGTACTGGCCGTGCTGGAAAACTTCAGGTACGAACCAGGGGTGATTCGGGCCTCCGAGCTCATGGCCGCAGGCGTCATAGGCGAGCCTTTCATGATAAACATCCACGAGCTTTCCGGCTACATAGACATGCTGGCCTGCATGAAGACGTACGAATGGCGCATGAAAGCGGAAACCGGCGGCGGCGGCGTGCTCTTCGACAGGGGCATCCATCTCATGGCCATGGCGAACATGCTGGGCGGGCCTGTAAAAAGCGTTTATGCAACGACCAGACGCCCCGATAAAAAATGGGATGTGGACGAGGCTTCGATCATCACTCTGGCGCATGAAAACGGCATAATGACCAGCATTATCCTTACATGGAACGCACGCATTGCGCCCCCGGTGCCCATGATGGCAATTTACGGGAATGCGGGCAGCATCATCGAGTCGCCTGAGAAAAGGCTGCCCGGCCACCTTCAGTTCGAGATAGCCGAGATCAAGGTCTTCAGCGAGAGGGTAAAGGAATATTATAAAGGCGTCGATCCGGCGGTGATCTGCGGCATAAAGGAATACATGAAGAACCTTGGGGACGACGAGCTGCCGGACGAGGTCATCGACAAGACCTTTGCAACGGGCTCAACGATGGACATTGTTGAGGAGTTTGCGGGCTACAACGTCTACAGCGAGGCGATGAAGGATTTTATAAACTGTCTCGATACCGGCAAGCCTCCCCGTGTCGGCGGCCGAGAAGCCCGCTCGGACATCGAGCTTGTATTCGCAGTGTACGAATCGGCACGGACAGGCCGGTCGGTTGCGATCGGGCGGTAAAAGTAAGCCGGGCGCTGATAAGGACCTGTGGAAACAGAAAACCGAATAGTTTATTTCAGGACCGCCAGGTCTCTTAAAAAGAAACAAATGAAGCTTTCACATTTGATTCCTCATCGGGCTGTCTTGTCCTGATGCCCTGTTACTCTGTTGCGTTTCATGTGTGTTATCATCTCCCCGGACAGAACGAATTCAATGGCGAAGTTACTATCTTTAGGGTTGATAAAAAAACCCCGCGGCTGTTACATGTTTTCAATGATGACAAGGGATAACCGTATCCGGGCTGAATATGCCGATATGATGATGTACCTTATTGAAGATATCGGTTTTGGCAAAAACACCATTATCTTCAAGATGGAATTTGATTCCGTAATCGATGAGATGCGACTAAGGCAGGCGCTTCTGATCTTAAAAAGTATTATCCCGATACTTTCATGCAGGTTCGTTCCCCACCGAACGGAACCATATTGGGAAAAGAGCGGGGACAGTGACACTGATATGTTAAGGTTCACTGCCGATGACAATGAATTCCTCGGTTTTGAAAATACGCCTGTGGACCCTGTTAACGGCAATATCTTGTCCTGTTGCATCCGCCGCTCGGGTGAAAGAGATTCTCTTATCATCAAGACGCACCATTCATTCTGCGATGTGGGCGGGATTAAGGAACTCGTTTATCTTGTTTCAGACATATATACCAGGCTCAAAGACAATCCCGGTTACAGGCCCCAGTTTAATCATAACAATGACAGGGATATTGATCAGGTAATGAATAAAATACCATTAAAAGCCTACCCTGAAATCTTCATCAACAGCATGAGAGAATTTTTAAGCAACATTATTCCACTAAGATCAAAGACCCTTCCGCTTGATGAACAGAGCACGGATACCGGGTATGAATTTCTGACATGTCACATCAATGGCAGGCGCTATGACAGGATCGTTTCTTACGGGAAGATGTTTAACGCAACCCTTAACGACATGCTCATGGCATCATTTCTCCGCTCAATTGCAGGCTTGAGTGACAGCAGAAGCAAAGCGGCATTGAGGGCTATTATGACGGTCGATCTCAGGCTTTGGTATCTTAAAGAGAAGAAAGGCGGAAGCATATGCAACCTGAGTTCATTTGAATACTTGAACATCGGTTCACATATTGATCCGGAATTTGATAAGACACTCGGGAAAATATCCGGTTATACCGCTCGAAGAAAGCAAAGCTGGTTCGGCATGAATCAACTGCTTGTGTACAGATATGTATTCGGCCTGTTCCCCTTCCGGTGGTGGGAGGCGTTCTGGAGCTCTGCGGTAAGATTCGGAATAAAAAACCGCAACATCCCGAACGGCCTTTCCAATTTCGGGATAATCGATAAAAACAGGATTCTTTTTGAAACACGGCCTGTAAAGGCATATATCCTTCCGCCTGTCTTGACTCCGCCTTCCTTTGCCATCAGTGTAAGCAGCTATGATTCATCCCTGACATTATCAACTGGTGTATTTGATAAAAATCCGCTTCCGCGCCTGATGCTTGATGGCATGATAAAGGAGCTTCTCTCAAAATAATCAAATAACCTGACCGGGACACTGATAACCGGATATCTTATTAAAAAACAGGGTGCTTCCATTATAAATAAACGTAAGGAGGCTCAGGCCTCAATAATTGAGGAGCAATCTGCTTCAGGCATTTATGCCTGACGGATCTGAAATCTCCCGGGAACTCCCCTCTCAGTCTTCGATGGAAGAGCTGTTAAAGCCTGCACGCAAGGTTCTTGTCACTTAGCGGTTATTTCGGCCCCGTAGAACACCCTTTTTTCTTCAAGGTTCTTGATGTCGGTGCTGATTATAACCTGGCCCTGGAAGTAACCGGGTTTGCTCCGGGGATTGAGGTTCAGTTCAAGCCTTTTCTTCTCGTTCGGTTTTAGGATCGTTTTTCCAATAACGGGGCTGATTGAACCGGCGCCGGCAGGATACACCTTGACACCCAGGATGGTGATTTTGTCCTTGCCTGTGTTCGTGATCATCAGCTCACTTGTGAGCTTCGACCCGGCCATGCCTTTGCCGAAGCTGATGTATTTGGGCATTATTGAAAGGGTCTCGAAGATGTTTGCGGTTATCGTCAGTACGATCTCTTTATTGTCCGGATCGTTGGTTTCAATCTTTATCTCGCGCTTGTAATTCCCCTGAAGATTTATTGTCGGGATGCTTACCTTTATCATGTCCGACATGCCCGGTTTTATCGAACCGGGGGTTTTGGCCTTGACCCCTCCGCATCCGCAGTCCTGGGCCTTCAGTGTAAGAGTTTCGCCGCCCGTGTTCTTAATAACGAAGTCATGCAGGATCATGGTTCCCTGGGAGACGCTGCCGGCATTGTACCGGGTTTCAGAGGGGACCGCCTTTGGGGAACCGAACGCTGCGCCCTCACAGATTATCAGCATGGCCAGAAGAACCGCATAAAATCTGATATTTTTCATAAAGCCCGCCTCGTAATAGTTTTTTATTTTGAAACCGGCCGGTTGCCGGTCAACTTAAATGTTAATCGCATCAATTCAACCAGTCAAATGCATAAATCGAATTGATACAGCGCTCATATTACCGGAATTTATGAAATTAACGGCCGGTAATTATTGTAATGATCGTTCAGCAGGGAGCCGCAGAAAAAATAAATAACAAGACAATTAACAAAAATATATGGGCATGTTCCCAAACAACCTGAACACAAAACTTGAAAATTGTATAAAATTCGGGAGCGGCTCAATGTTTAAATGATGGCAAAATTATTGCGTTCATATTTCCTAAATAGTATAAATTTTGTATAGGAGAAAATTATATGAATCTCAATAATAAAGAAAAATATATAAAAATTATTTTGATATCATTAATGTCTTCTTTAATTCTGGTATTTTCAGGATGTGGGGGGAAGGGAAGCAACAGTGAAAGCTCAGCTGAAACTGAACATATTTCTTTAAGTTATTCTATTATCGATCTGGGTACATTGGGAGGAAATCTTAGCGGGGCTAGAAGTATCAATAATCTGGGCCAGGTAGTGGGATATGCATGGCATCCAGAAGACTTGTATGGCAGTTCTTTTTTATATAGTGATGGCTTGATGATCGATTTGGGCGAAATTACAGATATAGCTAATGACATTAATGATAAAGGTCAAATTGTTGGCACCTCTGGTATTGTGTCTTATTTGTATGATAATGACAGAATAATAATTATTTCAAATCCGGATTGGTCATACTGCAATGCACACAGTATTAATAATAAAGGTCAAATTGTTGGTGAATCTAAAAATGCATTTATCTACGAGAACGGGAAAATTGAGTATATAAAGACATTTGATGGTAATGGGAGTTGTGCATATGGAATTAACGATATCGGACAAGTGGTTGGAAATGCGCTTTTGACTGATAATCTTACCGTTAGTGCTTTTCTATATTCTAATGGAGTAACGACTGATCTTGGTACATTAGGTGGCAAATTTAATGCGGCATACGGAATAAATAACAAAGGACAGGTTGTAGGAACTTCTGCAATATCTGATGGCATAATAAGCCATTCTTTCCTTTATGATGAAGGTAAAATGATTGACCTTGGAATTTTGGAAGGGGATGAGGTTTCTAATGCAATGGATATTAATAATAATGGTCAGATAGTAGGGTATTCTCGTAATATCTCAAAGGACACAGCGTGTCGCGCTTTTCTCTATACTGATGGAAAAATGATTGAATTGAATTATCTTGTTAGGGACAATCCTGGCTGGTATTTAAATATTGCCTACAAGATTAATGACAATGGGCAGATTGTTGGTGAAGGAACAATTAATGGTAAAGAACACGCTTTCATTTTAATGCCAAACAAGTAATAAATTTAAAGTAGAGCCAAGAAACAAAGCCGATCACGTCTATATTCCGAATCACCTACCATAATGTTGATTAATATTTTACCGGGACCCTGTTGGGGAGTATATGGCAGAGCGGTGATTAAATTTCCGTAAAGTGGGGATAACATGACGCTGCTGAGCAAATAAATAAAAGGACAATAACTTGGTTATCCTGGCGTACCCCGAGCGCCCTTTCTAATTTTTATAGACCTTCTGATGAATCGAGTGGTAAAGGTAAGAAAAAAAGGAGGTCCCGATTGATGAAAAAGACACTGGTAAGTTTAATAGTGCTCATAGCATTTGCATTCATGGCAACGGTAAGCTTCGCCGAAACGGCACCAAATGCACCCGCAGCCGCACCGGCCGATAAGGCACCGGCAGTAGCAGCCGACAAGGCAGCTCCGGCCGATAAGGCTGTTACAGCAGACAAACCAGCCCCCGCAGACAAGAAGGCAGACAAGAAAGCAAAGAAGACGAAGAAAACAAAGAAGACCAAGAAGGATAAGAAGACAAAGGATTTTGCACCGATGAAAGGTTCCGAATCGTTAAAATCCATGTCTAATTGAGCAGCTGGAAAAAAGCAAAACCTGTTGATTCAACTCCGGCTGCAAACCTTGCAGCCGGGCAAGGTGCTGTAAAATTTCAGGGCATACAACGGGACGCTGCCGGGCAGACAGAAGAACGATCAGCTTATTTATCTGGAAACGCCCCCGGGTTTTGTTCATCAAAATGGCGGATGAACCATAACCGTTATTTTACTTTCTCCCCTTTACGGGTAATCGTAGTCGCCTCTTTAGTGACATAGTTATAGATGTCCTGATTGTCGTTTGTGTCGACATAAAAGATTCTCTTCTCGACATTTCCCGTTTCGGTATTTACGATCATTATAATATGAAACCCTGCACTGTTTACACCCAGGTATAAAGCCTGGTATTTCCCGGTACTAAGCTGCTGCTGGGGGATTTCCCCGGCCGGCGCATTTACAGACAACAACAAAACAAAGACTGCAATTGAAATCACCAGTAATTTGCACCTGCTGTTTACGTTAAATTTTGTTTTCATGATTGATCCCCTCCTCTCTGTTCATTCGACAGTCGTGAGGCCCCCTTAAGGCTGCCTGAAGTCCTGCCTCTTGTTTCCATTATATCCGTTCTGGCGTCCTTAAACCAGTTCATAGATTGCCGCCCTGTAAGAATTTCCTTTAAAAAATTTATTTTTTCTATAGTCCCCGGGTGTTGCCGAAACGCAGGGGTCGTCATAGAGCATATTCCTGAGCGCACAGCTTAAGCGGTCAATCCTTCGGGATATCCCGGCTGTTTATACGCACCCCTTCAGTCTTTATTTGCTCAGGTGCGGAGATCTTCAAACCGGGCGGTTCCGGATTCATGGATACATCTAGCATGCCGTCAGCCAGCCGCGCCTCGATTTTTATGTGTTTGTCTCCTTCAAGTATTTCATAACCGGCGCAGCCTTCATGATCCGGGAAAACCATTAGCGTCATGTCGTCAATGCCCAGTTCTCCGGTGTGCTGGGCTGCTGCGGCCAGAGGCAGAACGGCTCCGGCCCTGACAAAGACCGGGATGGTCCGGATGTCCGATTCGCGTTCTATCCAGCACGGTCCGACAAATTTCTCGCCGGTTGCAAAGTCATACCAGGCGCCTTCAGGCAGGTAGATTTTGCGCAAGCTGTTGCGGGTGAGTACCGGGGCGACAAGGAGGCTGCGTCCGCACATGAACTGATCATCGATGTGGCGCACCGTCGGGTCGTCCTGAAAATCGAGCACAAGATGGCGCAGCACGGGAAGGCCGCATGAGGCCGCAATCCGGGACTCGGTGTAGAGATAAGGTATGAGCGAATACCTGAGCTCAAGATACTTGCGCACAATCGCCTGGGTTTCAGGGCTGAAGTTCCACGGCTCGCGGAATTTGGATGCGCTGCCGTGGAACCGCATATGCGACTGGAAGATGGAAAGCTGCACCCACCGGATGTAGAGCTCGTCATCCGGAGTCCCCACAAAGCCGCCCGTATCCTGACTCCAGAAGGTAAAGCCGCAGAGCCCGAGGCTGAGGCCGCCCCTGAGCGAGCAGATGAGGTTTTCAAACGTGGAGGAGTTGTCGCCGGACCAGTGCACCGGGTAGCGCTGTGCCCCGGCATAGGCGCTCCGTGCCCAGAGCACTGCCCCGCCGCCTCCGTATTTCTCTTCAAGGGCTTCAAACGCCGCCTTCTGGTACAGCAGGGGATAAAGGTTGTGCATTTGCCTGCCTCCATAGTCTTTAAATTTCATATGCGGCTCTATGCCTTCTCCAAAATCGGTTTTTATGGAAGCAGCGCCCATATCGATAAGCGGTTTAAGCCTTTCCTTGTACCAGGCGACGGCCTCGCTGTTTGAGAAATCGATCGGGTGCGCCGGAAAGACATACAGGAACACGAACGGTCCGTTCATCTCGGCCAGTACGCCCCTGCGCCTGGCTTCGCCGTAAAGCGCAGTCTCTTCCATTACATAGGGCGTCTGCCACAGGCATATGTGAAATCCCATTTCTGCGGCTTTCCTGAACATACGCTCAGGGTCGGGGAAGCGCGTTCGGTCGAACTTCCAGTCGCAGCACCAGTCCTTTTCAAACCAGCCTGTGTCTATGTGTATGACGTCGCTGGGAAAGCGCATTTCCCTGAGACGCCGGGCGGTTTGAATGACCTGGTCCTGGGTGAAATAGCTGATGCGAGACATCCATGTGCCGAAGGACCACTTGGGCGGTACGGCGGGTTTCCCCGTAAGGTCCGTATAGGCATCAAGGATGTTTTTGAAGGACGGCCCGTAGAAGAAGTAATAGTCTATCAGGTCCGACTCGACGGCGAACTGGTTTTTACAGACCTCGCGCGTGCCGGTCCAGAAGGTGACGGGCGCGCTTTCATTGATGAACACCCCGTAGCCCTGAGTGCTCATGAAGAAGGGAATGTGTTTGTAGTTGCGGCCGGAGGTGTTGCCGTAGCCTTCAATGTGCCACATGCCCTTGGCGCTTCCGACCCTGTTGACCGGCCCGAACCCTTCGCCGAGACCGTAAACGGCCTCACCCGGGAACAGCACGAAAGATTCGACTCCGTACGTATGCCCGCTTTTGCGGTCACGGATGAAGCCGAGCGGAAAGGCGTCAAAGGCGGACGGGAACTCGTTCTTTGTCTGGCTGCCGGTCTCCGTGACAATGCCGCCCGATGAGTCGAGGACCTCGATGCGAAACCGCTCCTTGAAAATATTGAGTTTGAGCCTTGAGGTTGCAATGACATACCTGTCGGACTCTTCCTTGAAATCGACTGCCAGGCCGGGCTCGGATATGTCGGAGACTGTCATGGGGGTCATGTTGTCCGGAACGTCTTCACCGCGGGCCAGCCGGAGTCTGTAGGTGCCGGCCTTCAGGATATCGAGCCTCAGCGTGAGCGGGGTAAATCTCGTCCTGCCGGTGATCTTGTAGCGGTGCTCGCTCATCGAATTGATGTCCAGCACCTTGTAGATGTCATAACCTCTGGCGGAAAAGATCAACGAGTTGCCCTGCCTTTTGCGAAACGATGCCTTAAGCACACAGCAGGCCTTTTTGCCCGCATTCTTGGTCAGGAATGTAAAAGGCGTAATGAGTGCGGTTGCATTTCTGTCGAGCGGATGATCGGTGTACCCGAAGAAGATGTTGGGCTCCAGCTCGCCGATTTTGCCCTTAAGGAAAGGATGCTTCAGCATCTGGCTTGTTACGGCACGGGCCGCCCTGAATTTGCTGATGCTCTTGAGCCTGTTCTCATCATCCATAACCGCACCTCCTTTACAGCCGTAAAATATACCAACAGACAGTCTTACGGAAGGAGCAATTATTTTGAAGTCCGGGACTGTAAAAAAAATTCCATTGATTGAGAAAGAAAGCCTCCTGTGGCATGGCTTCAATTATCAATGTATGCAGGCTTTATTGAAAATGTTCGGCAAGACTGGGGCATTGAAATCGCAGAAAAATTATAGTATATTGTAAGTATTGCAGGCACTGGGTGTGAAGGGATTATTTAGGCATCCATGGACGCTTGTATCCGGGATGCCGTTTGACCAATCGCAGGAGGAGGAAATCATATGGGTACAGTAAGGTCAGCAAGATTCTTTTGTTCAGCGGCTGTTCTCATCATCGCCATATCATTTTCAGGCTGCGGCGGCGGGGGCGGCGGAGGCGGCTCGGCGGACAGCACGACCGGCACCGGCGGAGAGACGCAACCGGGAATCCAGTACACGCCCGCTTCAGTTCCGGGCACCGTTCACCTCCCGGATGGCGCCGCCTACGGGCCTGATACGCTTCAGGTGCTCACTGCAAGGGGCGTTTCGCCTGTTGCACAGGACGGGTCATTTGAGGCCCTGGGTTTGCAGGAAGGGCCGGTACTCATAATAGCTGAAACTTCCGAAGGGACGCCGCTCCTGTTCGGCTGGACCGGCGACGACCGCGGCCTGAGCGTCCGAACGACCGCCGAGGTACTCGTCTTCTATGCCGCAGGCCTCTTCAGCCTCCCGCCGGAGACCCTTGACACCGTACTCCAGGCATTGAAGGCCACCACTGAGATCGATTCTCTTGCAGGCGTCATCGCAACCGAGATCGCCGCAAATCCCGAGGCGTTTGCAGGCAAGAACGAGGCTATAGCCAAGGCCCTCAAGGACCTGCTGGCCGCCTTTGCAGCAGACAAGACAGCAGCACCGGGTTCTGCAGGCACCGGCAGTGAACAAAGCGGCCTTGCTGTCAACATGTTATCACAGGCCGTTCCCGCTATTGATGCTGCTTCACAAGGAGGAGGCCTCCTCGGTGATCTCATCAATGCGGTTCTGGTAAACCCCGCAGACGAGCAGAGCGGGCTTACCGCCAATATCGCAACCGGCATAAACATGTTCGAAATCGCCAACCGGTTCATCCGGCCGGCCTATGGCTACCTCGAGCAGACCGGGTACAGGAATGCATCCGATCAGCAGGAGGTGCAGGAATACAAGGATATCCGGGAGTTCGAAATACAGTCAGTTAAAGGATTCAGCGGGGTAGTGGGAACGCTCTGGGACCTCATATCGGGACAGCAGCAGGCCTTTGCACAGGTTACCACCGGGCCCTTCGAACTGCCGATGGCTGGCGGGGCGGATAAGACGCATTTCCGCCTTACAATTGTCGGTCCGGGTACGGGCGCGGGACAGCCCATGAATGATAAGCAGACAGAAAAGTACAAGGAGCTGTGCGCTGACTATGTGGTAACGCAGCTGGTGATACCCATACTGGCCAATGTCCTTGTCCCCTATTCACCCCTGTCACAAAAGCAGCTCACAACGCTGCTCACGGCCGACAACGTGCTCCAGGATTTTCTGGGGGTCATAAACTCCACGGTGCCAGAATTGTGGACAGCCATCGAAAACCATGACCTGAACGCTGCCATGACAGCCGTAATGAATGCCATTGCCACAAGCAACGAATTCAGGCAGGCGCTTGTGAATGTGGTGTTGAAAACGCTTGATCAGCAGGTGTTCGCCTCGGCCTCCACCATGGCAAGCCATATGTTTTCAGCCATTACAGCAGTCGATGCGCTCGGAACGATCGTTTCGTCAATCCTCACCACCGGCAATGTCTACCTGGCCTATCCCTGCGACGTGTGGACCCTCGATGCAACGACCCCGAAGGTAAAGCTTCTGCCCCTGGAGCAGGACGTGGCAACGGACGACTACTGCTGGTTCGAAGCCGGCGTGCCCGACCTCAGCGGGACGCTTCCTGCAGGTACGGTACTGCATTATATATGGAGCACCTCTGGCTCATTCGGCCAGCTCGTGAATCCCGACGGTGGGGGACAAGCGGCATCTTTTGAGACCACTTACAGCAAGGTCAGCTACCTGGCCGGCAAGAATGAGGGCACGGACACCATAAGCGTGGAAGCGGTCCTTGTGCAGGGCACCGCGAGGGAGAGCCTGGGAACGGCCACGGCCAGCGTGCACGTGAAGACGATGCGCAAGTGCGAGAACCGCAGTTATAATTTTAAATACGAAAACAAAGGCAAATACGGCTATGCGTTTACGGTCCTCTATGTCTGGCACCACAGGGAGGGGGAATACAGCTACGAGATCAGAGTTCTCCCTGATGTTCTTGTCATGACCACAGACTATGACAGTGCAATCTCCAATCATAATGTAAAGATGCCAACACTGGGTGTACCCGGTCCGCCAATGTCATATTTCAATCTCGCCGATGATGAGCTTGCCGTAGGCGGGGGCGGTGTTTTTGGCGAATTCGATACACCGGAGCTGCGTGATATATATTATGATGAACAGAGCGATTACGGCCAAGCGAAGATAGCCGAAGCAATGGCATATGTATACTGGGTAACACCGCTGTAACGGAAGAGCCGCCAGGTTTTTCCCGGCCTATATGACACCCAGCAACAGGCCTGCGACTAACGGACACAGACCCATTGCAGCAAGGCCGAGGGGCATGAGCCCTCCCCTGAACAGATTGAAGTCCGACAATATCCGTTCCCATGAATAACGGGCAACATAACGGCCGAACAGGAACTCGAACCCTGAAGTGAGAGCAGCCCATAGAAGCCCTACAAAAAGCAGCTGGGACGCGGATGAGGCGTGTAACCAGTGCACTGACAAGAGGGAGATGACGAAGATAATAACAGAGCCGGTAAATACTCCGATCTGGCGGGCCCTCCAGTCGCCGACTCGCGGCACGAGGAATCTGGCGCGGATAATGCCATGCAGTATCTCCGCCATTATGATAACCAGCCATATCAATATGCCCCGTGCGATCATTTTAATGCCCCATTTAGTCCGCAGGTTACACCGCAGCAGCGTTTTATTGATATATAAAAATCCTTATCTGTCATTCAGTCAGACTCATACTCCATGAATTCCGCTGCCAGGCTTTTGGCGCGGGCCTTCTCGCCGGCTGATACCAATGAATCCCGGTAGCGGTTAAAATATGGGTTGATCATGTCGTTAAGCCGGACAAAGGCAGGGGATTTCAGCTTTAGTGCGTTTTTCATGAACCTGACGCAATCCCTGCACCTCTCGGTCCTGACCGGGTAATCCCTGAGGCTGATCCCGTGATACCGGGCCATTATTTTCATGCCTGCAACGAGCGGCGTCCTGAACAGTCTGAACGCAAGGCTTCTTTTATAGCAGAGATCCACCAGATGCCTTGTGCAGCTGTTGCATGTGGTGACAGGCGTCATCCATTTGTCCATTATGCGAAAAGATATATGAAATTAAACCTCATGTCACTGCCATAGTCTTTCTGATTTGTCCCTTGACAAATGTTATAAAATAAACAAAACAAACACGATAAATGAAATAAAAGAAATCAATATAACAGCACAATTATTTTTCCCCGGGGATGCTGAACCCGAAGGATAGGTTGCGTATGAGAAAACTTGAGATCATAGGTATGGGACTCAGGTGTGTCGATATAGTCTTGTCATGTACTGAGATGCCGACATGGGAAAAGGGCAGTTTTATTGACGCCTTCACCATACAGGGCGGCGGACCGGCAGGAACCGCCATGACAGCGGCTTCCAGGCTCGGCGTCACTACCGGTTTTGTCGGCACCATCGGAAACGATCACATATCGGAGCTGAAACGCAAATCGCTGACGATGTATGATGTGGACATCAGCCGCATAGTAGAAAGGTCTTTTCCGGAAAACCAGGTTATCTTCGTATATGTCAATAAGAAGACCGGCGAGCGTGTCTTCGCAATACTTGCAAACTACCTCGAGAGTCCTGTAATGCCTGCCGAGCTTGACCGGAATTATCTTACTGCGGCTGATTATCTTCTTCTTGACGGTGTTTATCCTGAAGCAAGCCTTCAGGCGGCGCGGTGGATGCGGGAAGCAGGCAAGACAGTCGTCATTGACATGTGGAAGACAACGGAAGCCGTCCCTGACTGGAAAAGGGAGCTTGTCGCTCTGACCGACATAGTAATATGCGGCGAGGGTTTTGCCGCCGCCTATTCGGGCGAGCATGATATCTTGAAGGCCGGCCGGGCGATGCTGGCCGACGGCCCCAGGATTGTCGTTGAAACCGTTGGAGAGCGCGGCTGTTATACAATAACTGAAAACCAGGCCTTCCATACCCCGGCCTTTGATGTGCCTGTCGTGAACACAACCGGCGCGGGAGACGTCTTCCACGGCGCTTATATAACGGGACTTCTGAAAGGATGGGACATACGGACTGTAGCAGATTTTGCCTCGGCAGTTTCCGCCGTCACATGCACACGCCTGAGCGGTCATAACCGTTTCCCCACGTATGCCGATGTGGTGACCTTTCTGAAAATGCATAACATTGAACTGCCAAATTAAGTGATAAGGAGAATATATGCCGCTTCAATCAATGATCAGTGAACTCAAAAAAGCACAAAAAGGTAAGTATGCCGTTCCGTTGTTCAACTTCTGTGAAATGACTGCGGTCGAGGGCATCGTTGCCGCGCTCGAGGAGCGTAAGGCTCCAGGGATACTGGGAATCTACACACATTTAATCGATGACCGCAGAATAGGCGCGTATGTCAGTTTTGTTCGTGAAATCTGCAAAGACGTCACGGTTCCGGTATCGCTGATGCTGGATCACGGGACGAGCTTCGAGCAGTGCATGCGTGCTCTGGCCTTCGGGTTCACTGATGTCATGCTGGACGGGTCAAAACTGCCGCTTGATCAAAATATCGCCGCCAACAGGATTGTCGTAAGAGAGGCGCATGCTGTCGGCGCGGGAGTCGAAGCGGAAGTAGGCCATGTCGGCAGCGGCCAGGACTACACGTCCTTCGGTTCCCGGCGGCAGGGTTTTACCGATCCTGCCGAAGCCGAGCTTTTCGTGGAGGAGAGCGGTGTCGATTGTCTGGCCGTGGCGTTCGGAACCGCGCATGGCGTCTATCAGGGCGAACCCAGGCTTGATCTCGAACTTGTGCAGACGATTCGTGAACGGGTTGAAGCGCCGCTCGTTCTGCACGGCGGCAGCGGCCTGAGCGAGACTCAGTTCAGGGGTGCCATTGATGCAGGCATTGCCAAGATCAATATCGGCACTGATCTGGTGCTGGCATCGACCAAAAAGATGCAGGATGAGGCGAAAAAAAGCGAGGCCAATTACCACAAGATTATCCAGGGAGCCAGGGAAGCACATTACGAGAGATGCCTCTATTATCTTGATCTGTTCAGGGCATCGGGAAAAGCGGCGCAGTAGCCATCTGAACAAGTCTTCATGAACGGCTGCAAAGGAGAATATCATGCAGAACATGCCGGATATTAAAATTGGCCTGATCGCAGTCAGCCGGGATTGCTTTCCGGCTTCGCTTTCAGAATCGCGGCGGACCAAGGTGGCCAGGATTTGCAGCAGGAAGAAGCTTCCTGTCATCGAGCTGAAAACTCTTGTTGAAACCGAGCGCGATATCCCTGCCGCTCTGGATGAGATGAACAATTCGGGAATCAACGCCCTTGTTCTCTATCTGGGCAATTTCGGTCCTGAGGGACCTGCGAGCCTGCTGGTTCAGCGTTTTGGCGGTCCGGTAATGATAGCGGGGGCGGCCGAGGAGTCTTCGGGAAACCTCATGGACGGAAGGGGCGATGCCTACTGCGGAATGCTCAGCCTTTCATACAACCTGGGATTGCGTGGACTTAAGCCTTACATCCCCGAATATCCCATGGGTGTTCCTGAAGAAGTTACTGAAATGATCGCGGAATTCATACCTGTTTCAAGGATTCATCTGGGGCTTAAAAATCTTAAGATATTTGCATTCGGGCCTAGGCCGCATGATTTTCTCACCTGCAACGCCCCGATCAAACCTCTTTATGATCTGGGTGTGGAGATCATGGAAAACAGCGAACTCGACCTGCTTAAGTGCTATCAGGACGCAGAAGGAAGCCCCGGGATAAAAGCAATTGTCAAAGACATGGCAAAAGAGCTTGGAGGCAATCCCTATCCTGATCTTTTGCCCAGGCTGGCTCAATATGAACTGGCCCTTTCGCGATTCGTCCGGGACAATCTTGGGGTCTGCTCTTACGGAGTCATGGCAAACAAGTGCTGGCCGGCATTTGAGAAATATTTCGGTTTTGTGCCATGCTATGTCAATTCGCGCCTCGCATCGCGCGGCATGCCGGTCGCCTGCGAAACGGACATCTACGGGGGCTTGAGCGAGTATATGGCCATGTGCGCAACAGACCTCCCCGCCACTATTCTGGATATCAACAACACTGTGCCAGCTGATATGATATCCGGTTCTAAAAAGGGCATAAAAAACTACAATGCGGACGACCTCTTCATGGGGTTCCATTGCGGCAACACGCCTTATGCATGCATGGCCGGGGCAAAGCTTACGAATCACTTTCTGATGAACCGTCTGATCGAAAACGGGAAAAAACCCGATACCACGCGAGGGGTTCTTCAGGGTGCTTTAAGACCCGGGGATGTGACGGTTTTCAGGCTGCAGTCCACAGCAGACGCCATGCTCAAGGCCTATATTGCCGAAGGCGAGGTGCTTGATGTGAATCCCCGCACGTTCGGAGGCACTGGCGTCTTTGCCGTTGCCGGTATGGCGCGGTTCTATCGCCATGTGCTCCTCGAACACCGGTTCCCGCACCACACCGCTGTCGCGTTCAGCCATGCAGGGCGTTATCTGTTCCCGGCCCTTAAGATGCTGGGAATATCAGGGATATTTTATAACCTGCCTCATGGGGTTCGCTATCCGTCGGAGAATCCGTTTCAGATTTGAAGCATGGCCGATATGATATTTATGCGGGTGGAATGCTCATATGAATATCGGCTGAGCCAGGGAGGCGAATGATGGGAGAAAAAGAGTTTCAGTTCGGCATTGATTATCATCCGGAGCACGCTGACAGGTCGCTGTGGGAATCGGATGCAAGACGGATGAAGGAAATGGGCGTCAGACTGGTGCGCATGATGGAATTCGCATGGATTATTCTGGAGCCGCAGGAAGGGTGCCAAGACTTTTCACTCTTTGATGAGGTCATAGATATTTTTGCCGGGCATGGCATCAAAGCCGTGCTTGGAACCCCCACCGCAACTCCGCCGGTATGGCTTGCTGAAAAGCACCCCGACATCATCCGGATTTCCATAGACGGCAAGGTCAGGCAGTTCGGCACCCGCCGCGAATGCTGCTACAATTCGGCGCATTACCGGGAGGCGGGCCTTTCAATTGTCGAAAGTATCGCCCGGCACTTCGGGAAAAATCAGAATGTCGTCGGATGGCAGATCGACAACGAACTGGGGCATGAAGGGACGGATATATGCATATGCGATAACTGCAAGGATAAATGGCATGCATGGCTCAGGAAAAAATTCCCTTCCGTTCAGGCAATGAACAAGACATGGGGTACGGTTTTCTGGGGCGCGACATATTCTTCATTCGAACAGGTTCCCATACCGACCGAGCAGCCTTTGCCGCACAATGCAGGCCTTCAGCTCGACTACTACCGCTTCTGTTCCGACTCGGCGGTGAGTTTCGTCGATGACCAGATTGCAATTCTCAGAAAACACATCGATTCTGAACAATGGATAAGCCACAACTTTTACATACCGCCGGTGTGCAACATCATTGACCATGCCCGGATGGCTGAAAACATGGACTTCGCCGGCTACAGCAATTATCCGGTGTGGGGGGACCAGGACGAACCGTTCCCGTATTACTTCAACTCCTATGCTTTTTCCGCGATCCGCGGCTTCAAGGATAGCCCCAACTTCACGATCTTCGAACAGTTCGCCGAGGCGCAGGGCCATGTGTGCCTTGGCTATCTTCCTTCTTATGATGAAATAGTGCTGTGGACCAACCATGCGATTGCACACGGTGCGGACAGGCTGTTTTACTTTCCCTGGAGAACATCGCGCTATGGCTCGGAACAGCTTGGCTACGGAATCCTGGATTCCGACAATGCCGAATCAGAGAGATACCGCAGATTAAGGCAAAACATAATCAAGAACAGGGATGTGCATGATAAAATAGTCCGGAGTTCAATCATAACACCGGCCTGCCTTATCTATGACAAGGACAACATGCGCGTTCTCTGGGACCAGTATCTTTCAAAAGGGCTGTACGAAAAACCGACACCGTATGTGCAGGCAGGATATGAGCTCGAACTCACGCGATGGTTCGCACCTTATGTATTGTTCAATATCAATGCAGATGTGAAGAAGCCGTCGCAGGTCGATCTTTCCAGGTATTCGATCATCAGCCTGCCCATGTACCAGATGGCCGACCCTGAGTTTGTCGGACGGATAGAAAAGTGGGTGCATGAAGGAGGGATTCTTGTCCTGGGTTGGCGCGCCGGGGCCCGCGATATGAACAATTTTGCGATAACCGACAGCCTCCCGGGGCTTTTTTCCGAACTGGCGGGGTTGAAAATAAAAAGGTTCGAATCCCTCAACAGGAACAAGGTGAAGATAAAAATAGGACTGATCCCGGCAAAGGGCGAAGTCTGGGCCGACCTGATAGAACCGGTTTCAGCAAAGGCCATTGCGTTCTACTCCGACAGTAAAAAACACTACAGCGGGACGCCTGCAGTCACAGTGAATCATTACGGCAAGGGCACGGTTTACTATCTCGGGACTTCACCTGACCCGCTTGGACTTTTCATTCTATTCAGGAAGATATTGAAGAAAGGAGGACTCAGACCAAAATTCCACGGTAACGGTGTGGAGGTTATCCACCGCAGCGGCGATGATGGGAAAAATTTCAAGGTCGTCCTGAACCACACTGCCAAATCAAAACTTGTTTCCGGCAAATGGATCAGGCCATACGGGATGATGGTTTTATCAGAGTAGACCTGAAGGAACCAAGCGAAAATAAATTGTCCTGGAGCAATGTGATGCTGACATACAGACAGAATAAAATACTGGAATTCGTTCATAAAAACGGTTTTTGTGCGGTGGAAGAACTTGCCCATCGCCTGAACACCTCGGCCATGACTGTAAGGCGCGATTTTATAGCGCTCGAGAAGGAGCGGCTGATAACGCGGGTGCATGGAGGGGCCATTCCGGTCGAGAATCTTCTGGTAAGCACACACATCGCGAGCCGCATCAATCAGCACATAAGCGAAAAAATCAAGATTGCCGCATATGCCGCCTCCCTCATCGAGCGTGATGATACGGTCTTTGTCGATGCAGGTTCCACCTGTTCCTATCTGGCCGAGTCGTTTCCGGAAAACCGCTCCATCACCGTGATCACCCATTCGCTGAACATCATAAATATCCTGAAAAACAAGGTGGGGATCAATATCATCTGCACCGGCGGCAGCTTTGAAGAGAGGGAAGGAGCCTTTGGGGGCGCTATAACGGAATCGTGCCTTTCAAGCTTTTATGTGAACAAGTCCTTTATTGGAGCAGCCGGCATCTCTATCGAAATGGGTTGCGCATCGAACAATGTCAATGAATCGAAGATCAAAGGAGTAATGCATGCGCATGCGAGAGAGAGCTATATCCTGGCCGACGCATCCAAATTCTCTTCTCCCGCCTTTCACACATTCCTGCCCTTGGAACATACAAAAAACATCATTACGGACGGGTCTCTTTCTCCGGCATTAATAAAACAATATAAAAAAGCCGGGGTAAAAATTATTGTCGCGACATGAAGTAAATACTTTTTGAATGAAATTGAGTTGCTTCTTGTGGAAAAAGAGCCCCCGGCCTTGATACCGCCGGGGGCTTAAGGGGAAGGATATGGGTATCAGAAATCGTACTGGAAGTGAATGCCTGCGTAGAGATCGCCACCGAGGTCGTTATCACCCGCCGCATAGACGGTGTCTTTAGCGCTCAGAGTTTTCTGCGCATCTGATCCGTTGTCAAAGTAAGCTACCTCAGGCTGAACAAAAAAGCCTTTTTTCACTTCCCACTTGGCATTTACATAAGCGCCCTGTGTGCTGATCTTGTCCTCGTAAGTAACAGCGCTTGTGTCGGCATTTCTGACCTGTGACTGCTGGTATCCGTAACCGAGGTATATTGTAACAGGTTTTACCGGAATGCCCAGCTGCAGCCATCCGCCGAAGCTGTTGACGTTTTTAAGGTCGCCTCCGGAAGCGTCCGCTACCGGGGCGCCCATTGTCGTGGTCTTTTTGGTGCTGGAGCGCTGGTCGATGCTGAATGTGCTGAGGTTCTGGCCGTACCAGACTTCCATGGCCAGAAGCAGGATGTCGGTCTTTACCGTTCCGTCCAGCGCCGCCGCCCATGACCCGATGCTGACGGTCTTTGTAGTGGCCACCGCATCGTTCTTCTTAAGGGTGTAACTCTGGTAATAGATGCTCGGGGAAACCATGAGCATGTCATTCTTGTAGACCAGAGAAGCCTCTACAACAGGGATATAGCTGTCCGTGATATGGCTTCCGCTAACCACCGTATCGGCACATGCGGATTTTGTATCCTCAAGCGCCATGTTGACGGTTATTGCGCCGGTCTTGTATGAATACCTGAACTGCGGGTTTCTGCTGGGATAAAGGTTGCCGAAACCGTTTAAAAGCTTGTCCTGTCTGAGATGCTGTTCCGGGTCAAGGGGCGCAAGAACCGATGTTGTCTGGCCGAGCAGAAAGCTGTTGCTGTCGTTGATGCCATAGACGGCATACAGATGCCTTGTCGTAATGGAAACCGGGTTAGTAGGAATGCCGACTTCATAGTAGGCCAGTATGTTTTCATATGTCGCCTTCAGGCCAAGCCTGCTGTTTCCGGGATTTTCCAGAAACCAGTCGGTCTGTTTCGATTCCTGGCCCGCCGGTGTCGTGGGCGTGCTGCCCAGGTCGGAAAACCTGTAGCCTGTGTCAAGCCTTACGCTGCCAGATAACTCCCAGTCGATGTCCGCAAGTTTGAACTTGGCGGCATATGCCGCTGCAGGTATTCCCGTAATCAGAAAAAACATTGTTAAGATTGATAACCATTTTTTGCCCATATTTAATCTCCTTTGATTGAAAAGTTTGACTGATTAATAACCGGGCAGGATTAACCGCAGGTTAATGAATGATGAAATTTTGGTTAAGCCGAGCATTTATGATTGTTACCGGCGGTTATTCGCAGTAAATAAAATAAACATAAAACTAATAAGGAGAAGCAAATGGCATCCTTAATAGCAATAGTTGACGACGAACCGGATATTCTCCACCTTGTGAGCCTGCATCTTAAAAAGGCGGGTTTTGAGGCCGCCGGCTTTACGGATGCGTTCGGCTTCAGGAAGTTCATTGCCGGGAACAGAAAGCCGGACCTTGTCCTGCTTGACCTCATGCTGCCCGATGCCGACGGCATGGATATATGCAGGGCGCTCAAATCGGATGACGAGACAAAGGATATCCCTGTGATCATGCTTACCGCCAAGAGCATGGAGACCGACAAGGTCACGGGGCTTGAGTCGGGCGCCGACGACTACATAACGAAGCCTTTTTCACCGCGTGAAATGGTGGCCCGGGTAAAGGCGGTTCTCAGGAGGACGTCGGGTTTAACCCAGGGCATCATAAAAATCGGCGAGCTGATCGAGATCGACCAGGAGCGCTTCAGGGTCACGGTCAAAGGGGAAGCCGTTCCCGTTACCGCCGTTGAATTCAAGATACTGGCGTTTCTGGCCGCCAACAGGGGGAAGGTTTTTTCACGGGAAAGGATACTTGACCACTTGTGGGGAAATGAAAAGGCGGTCATCGACCGCACCGTTGACGTTCATATTAAAAATCTGAGGGAAAAGCTCGGAGAAGGGGCCGCCCTTATCCAGAATGTCAGGGGAGCAGGATACAAGGTGGAGGGATGAAAAAATCCATATTCCTGAAAGTCCTTACCGGATTCTTTATAACGGCAGTAATTGTCTCCGCTGTAACTCTTTTCCTTTCCTTTGAAGTCATCTATGACTTTTATATAGAAAAAACGGAAAACTCGCTGATCATAAGAAACAGGCCCGTCTACGACAAGGCCTCCGAACTGCTTTCGGCCGGCAGGATTAAAGAATTGAGGTCAATCGTCAGCCATTACGGCAACCTTAATATGAACCGCATCACGGTAATCGATAATGACGGTGTGGTCAGGGCCGATTCAGCGGTTGAGCCATCCACCATGTACAACCACAAATCAAGGCCGGAAATAGCTGCGGCCTATTCGGGAAAGACAGGCCGCTCAGTGAGGTACAGCACAAGCGTGCTTAAAGAGATGATATACGTGGCCGTGCCTCTGAAGAGAAACGGTGATATAATCGGAGTGATACGCTACAGCCTGCCGGCGGAAGGGCAGATATTCAGCATGCTCAAATACCGGCTTTTCTTTGTCCTCTGCGCCATAAGCATACTGTCCCTCATCGTCGCCTACGTGTTCTCCGCCAGGGTTTCAAGGCCCCTGCTCGAGCTCAGGAATGCGGCGAAAAAAATCGCATCCGGTGATTTCTCCATAAGGGTCCGGAAGATGGATGAAGCTGAACTCCGGGGTCTTGCGGAGGGGTTCAACGATATGACCGAAAAGCTTTCTTTATACTTTGAAAGCACCAAGAGGCACAAAGACGAACTTGAGGGCATCATCTCCTCCATGTCCGAAGGTCTTCTGCTGCTTGATTCTGACGGCAGGGTCGTCATCGTCAATGCCAGTGCAAAGAATATCCTAGGCTCATTGAGTCTGGAAGGCAGATACTACTGGGAGATTCTGCGGTCGGAATCGCTCAGGGAGATTCTGGAAAGCCAACTGAGCCACGCACAAACTGAAATAGAGATATCAGGCAGGATATTCCTGGCCAGCGCCACACGCGTGATCTCGGGACATGTCCTCATATTCCATGACATAACAGACATGAAACATGTGGAGCAGATAAAAAAAGACCTTGTGGTCAACATTTCCCATGAGCTGAGAACCCCGCTTACGGCGATAAAGGGTTTTGTCGAGACGCTCCTGGATGAGGCCGGAGTTGAGCAAACGGGTTACCTTGAAATCGTCAAACGCCACACGGACCGGCTGATAAATATTGTACAGGATCTGCTTGTGCTCTCGGAGCTTGAGGACAGGCCCGTCAGCCTCGGCATGGAAAAAGTCGACATGGGTTCGGTGATAAGCTCGGTTGTGGCTCTGTTTGAACCCAAAGCCCGGCAGAAGGGGCTTTCAATCAAGACCGAACTGGAACCGGTTGTCATATCAGCCGACAGTTTCAGGATAGAGCAGCTTCTGACCAACCTGATAGACAATGCCATCAAATATACCGAAAAAGGCGAGATTTCAGTGGGTGTGAAGACAGATGGCGGAAATGCCGTTATATCCGTCACGGACACCGGCATAGGGATTCCGCGGGAGCACCTGCCACGTATATTCGAGAGGTTCTACGTTGTTGACAAATCGCGGTCGCGCAGCGTTGGCGGAACCGGCCTGGGCCTGTCGATTGCAAAGCATATCACTACACTTCACAAAGGAAGGATTACGGCGGAAAGCATCCCTTTAAAGGGCACGACGTTCACCGTAACACTGCCGATTGAATAATTGTCCAATACTTTATATAGTCATGAAAAATAACCGAGGTTGACAAATGTACAAGTTCGTTATCGACGGCGGCAAGACCCTGATCGGCGATGTCCATGTATCGGGCTCGAAGAATGCGGCGCTTCCGGTTTTATGCACCTCAATCCTTGCGGGGGGCTTGTGCAGATACAGGAACATTCCACAGCTGATGGACATTCATACCATGCTTGAAGTGCTGACGGTTCTTGGCGTTAAATATGAAAGGTTGGAAAAGGGTGTTGTCGAAATTGACCCCTCGAACATAAACTGCTTTGCCGCCCCGTATGAGCTGGTCAAAAGCATGCGCGCCTCCATACTCGTACTGGGACCTCTGCTCGCGAGGTTCGGCCAGGCCAAGGTCTCCCTGCCGGGAGGCTGTGCAATCGGGGTAAGGCCGATCGACCTGCATTTGAAGGCGATGGCAAAGATGGGGGCCGAGATTGAACTCAAGCACGGTTATGTCTATGCAAAGGCGAAAAAGCTGAAAGGTGCCCGCATAATATTCAGCAGCACCACGGTAGGCGGTACGGAAAACGTCCTGATGGCGGCGAGCCTGGCCGAGGGCACAACCGTAATAGAAGGCGCTGCTATGGAGCCTGAAATTACCGACCTTGCGGATGCGCTTACCGCCATGGGCGCGCAGATTGAAGGCGCGGGGCAGAGGACCATAACCGTGCACGGTGTCAAGGAACTTAAAGGCCTTGAGCATACGGTTATCCCGGACCGGATAGAGGTGGGGACGCTCATGGCTGCCGCGGCCATAACAAAAGGCAGGCTCAGGATCAATAATGCGAGGAGCGACCATGTCGAGGCCGTATCGGAAAAGCTCAGTGAAATGGGTGTGAAGATATCCTGCGAAGGACCGGGAGTAATCGATGTTGACGGCAATGTGGACCTCATGCCGGTAGATGTCAGCACGGCCCCTTTTCCGAGCTTCCCGACGGACATGCAGGCCCAGATCATGACGCTCGCATGTATTGCCGGCGGCGTCTCGAGCATAACCGAGAACATATTCGAAAACCGCTTCATGCATGTGCCGGAACTTATAAGGATGGGCGCAAGCCTTGAAGAACGCGGGAACACGGTTATCATTCACGGTATAAAGCGCTTTGAAGGTGCGAATGTGATGGCAACGGATTTGAGGGCCTCGGCAAGCCTTGTCCTGGCCGGTCTCAATGCGAGGGGATACACTGAAATCAGGCGCATATACCACCTTGACAGGGGGTATGAGGGGCTCGACAAAAAGCTGAACTCGGTCGGAGCCTCGATCAGGAGGGAAAAGGGAGGTCTTTGATATCATGGAAACCATCAATGCAGCCGAAACAGGGTGGAAGCTCAGGCTTGACGAAATCCTTGAACGGAAAAGGGGCATTCCGCCTGATGTAGATATTGTTGTCAGGGAGATAATCGACAGGATCAGGGATGAAGGTGATGAAGCCCTGTTTGACCTGACGCGCCGGTTCGACAGGTTCGATCCCGATAAGACCGGTATAGTGCTTACCTCAAAAGATATCGGCAAGGCCGCCTCCCGGATAGACAAGGCCCTGTTTGACGCGCTCAAAACCGCTGCGGAAAGGATCGAGGCTTATCATTCGCGTCAGAAAGAAAATTCCTGGATAACCACGGATGAAACCGGTTCCATACTCGGACAGAAAGTGACGCCGGTAGGCAGCGTGGGCGTATATACGCCGGGCGGCCGGAACTCGTTCCCTTCAACGCTGCTCATGAATGTGATTCCAGCTCATATTGCAGGCGTGAAAACAATTGTTGCCGTCTCTCCGACGCCGGACGGAAAGGCAAACGACGCCCTGCTGGCCGCCGCGCATATCGCGGGCATAGAGAAAATCTTCAGGATAGGTGGGGCTCAGGCCGTTGCGGCTCTTGCATTCGGCACGGAGTCCATCCCCAGGGTGGACAAGGTGGTGGGCCCGGGCAATGTTTATGTCGCCCATGCAAAATCCATACTGCAGGGCGTTATCGGCATCGAAGCCGTGGCCGGGCCTTCTGAGATAGTCGTTGTAGCGGACGGCGGAGCAGATCCCAAATGGGTGGCAATAGACCTGCTGTCGCAGGCCGAACACGATACTGCGGCCTCATCCATACTTATTACCCCCGATAAAAGGCTGGCCGGGAAAGTCCTACAGCTCCTCGATGCCGAGACGGAAACGCTGCCCAGGAAGGCCGTTGCTAAGGAATCGCTCTCAAGACATGGCGCCTGCATCCTGACGCTGGACATAAACGAGGCGATCGACATCGCCAACCTGATTGCCCCGGAACACCTTGAGCTCATGGTGGCGAATCCCTTCGACCTGCTCGGACTGGTTGAAAATGCGGGCGCCGTGTTTCTGGGATACCACTGCATGGAGTCGATAGGTGACTATATTGCCGGCCCGAACCATACTCTCCCGACTTCTTCCACGGCCAGGTTTTATTCGCCGCTGGGGGTGCATGATTTCGTGAAGAGGACTTCCATTGTCGGCATGTCAAAAAAGGCGGTCCTGGAACTTGGGCCGAAGGCGGCTAAAATTGCCCGAGCAGAAGACCTGGAGGCGCATGCCCGAGCCGTTGACTATCGCATCAAATAACGGGGTAATAAGACGGATCAGCCCGTCTCTTGACGAAAGCGACTACCTCGTCGGCGGCAGCGTAAGGGATCTGCTGCTCGGAAAAGACCCGCTGGATTACGACATACTGACCTTCGGCAATGTCTGGGACAAAGCCGTTTCACTGGCGGCCTGTTTCGGTTCAAAACCATTCTGGATGGATGAAGGCCGCGGCATTGCAAGAACCGTATCTGCAGATGGCATCACGCTGGATGTGTGCGCTCCGAAAGGGGAAACCCTTGATGAAGACCTTAAGAACCGGGACATCACCATCAATGCAATCGCTCTTAACCTTTCAAAGATGGAAATAATCGATCCTGTAAACGGTACCGCAGACCTTGATAGAAAAATCATCAGGGCAGTATCAGAAAGGGGCTTTTCAGACGATGCGCTCAGGACCTTGAGGTGCCTCAGGTTTGCGGCGGTCCTTGAATTTTCGATAGATAAGACGACCCTGGCACTTATAGAAAAGTATGCGCCGGGACTTACGGATGTTGCACCGGAACGGATCAAACAGGAACTGACTTCTGCACTTTCATGCAGAAGAGGTTCAAGGATTTTTTCACTTATGGAGCTGACCGGGATCAGGGAAATATTATTCCCGGGATACGATGACATCTATCAGGGAGTTTACCACCGCTGGCCGCTGATAAAGCATGCCATCCTCTGCGCCGAATCGGTTGAGGCGCTCATTGAAGGTGCTGACGATCTGCTGCCCGGGGCCGGAGCAATGCTGAGGGAAGAGGTCGAGGACGGTATTGACAGGGCCTGTCTGCTCAGATTCGCCTCATTCCTCCATGATATCGGCAAGCCTTCTACGCGCGAGGATGCGGAAAACGGCATGGTGCATTTCTATTCTCATGCGGGTGTAGGCGCCCAGCTTGCGGGCGGGTTATGCAGGGACCTGAGATTTTCAACCTCTTTCTGCTCGAAAATCACAGGCCTGATCGAGATGCATATGCGTATCCTGGACCTGGCCTGCGGCGGCATAGTGACGGTTAAGGCCATGCACAGGCTTATAAAAAACGCTGAGGCGTTCGTGCCTGAACTCCTGCTGCTTTCCTCCGCGGATGCAACAGCCACGGGTAAAGACCCCGGCTACATCGGTGCCAGAACTGACATCGAGGAGATAATCAGGCGCATCTGGACATACTATACCGAAGTATATCTGTGCAACAGGAAGGAGCCGCTTCTAAACGGTGATGATGTCATGAAAGCCCTTGGAATCAAACCCGGTCCCGAAGTCGGCAGACTCCTCATCCGGATCGAGGAAGCCCGGGCAGAAGGGCTGATCTCAAACAGAAACGAAGCCCTGGAATTTATAAATTCAAAATCATAGATATCAGAAAGGCTACTGAACAATGAAAGACAAGGAACCCTGGCTTAAAGGCCACGACGAAAGGGTTAAAATCCATGACAGGAAGGGCCGCGAGAAGCTCATAGAATTCTATGCCCCTCGGGAGCCTCTTGTCATGCAGACCGTACTCGGATTTCTTGAGGTGGAGAAAAAGCTCCCCATCAGACTGGTACACCGTATAATTGATGTCCTGGCATCGGCCACCGTTGTAACAAAAATCATGAGCGAGGATGAAATATACGGCTACATCAATAACCTGCCGGAAGAATTTCCCATCGCGGCCGGCCCTTGTGCATGCAGGCTTGATACCGCCAGGGACCTCGGCCCCGACGCAAGGGACCTTGCCGCAGGTCGGCTCGATATGTTCAGGGATACTCCAATTGATGTGGATATCCAGATAGGAACCTGCGGCGAAAAGTTCGGCAGGCTCAAGACATACCGCATGATTGACAAGAAAGAACTCCTTGAAATTGAGGCCGGTTGCCAGAACATGGGCCTGGTGTCCAATGTCTATGTGATAAGGGACGGGGACGCCGGTATATGCCACTGCTCCTCTCCCACGTGCGCGCCTTTTCTTGCAAACGAGGCAATAGGCTACAAATCGAAGGTTATTATCCACGGGGACAGTGTTGCCTGTACTGATAAAAGCAGGTGCGATGCCGCCGGAAATTGCATGAAGGTCTGTCATTTCAGGGCCCGGCGGATTGTAAATGGAAACGGCAGGAACCATTCTTCACTGGTGTCGCCTGACCGGTGTTACGGATGCGGCCAGTGCATCAAGGTCTGTAAGAACAATGCAATCAGCATGGTTCCACGAAAGAAATGGCCGGAATATGTAACGGGAGGATAGTGCATGGTAAAAGCAGTTTTTGATGTACTCGGGATTGACCCGGCACGCTTTCTGAAGATGATGTTCGAGGTCAGCCTCATCTTGATGTTTGCCGTGTGCTTTGCCCATTCCTCATGGGTGCACGGCTGGAAAAGGACGTTCAGGGAATTTTCGGCAGGTTTCATGCTGACTGCGGTTGTTGAAAATCTCGGCGTTCTCTGCGGGGCCTATATATACCCGGGCTTTAACTGCTACGTTTATGCTACCCCTCTTTTGAATCCGCTTTCCTGGGTGGCGCTTGTGTACATCATTATCGAGTTCACCAACAGGATAATTTACGGCCCGCGCTCCCTGAAGGCCTACGAAAAGGACGGATACCACCCGAAGGGCACAGATTTTACAATCTTTAAAGGAACGATAGTCAAGACCATCCTTCTGCTGGCGGCAATCGATGCAAGCTTTTGCGTCCTGATCGACCTTATCGAAGACCCTCTGGCCACGATATATAACTGGTGGCTTTGGGTTCCGTGTGCAAAAGGCGTCGTCTCGATCGGCCCGGGAATGATCGATGCCTACAACTTTAATAACCATGTCTTTATGAACACGCCGGATAACGCGGTACTGAGGTTCTTTGCCGGGTTCTTCCCGGTCGGCCTGAGGTATCCCACAAGGTTCTTCGGAATTCCGCTGATTAATTTCATTGACTGGATTCTGCTTGTTTTCATGTTCTCGTTCTCTTTCAGGTGGGTTGAATCCAGGGACGGCTGGGGTGAAATAAAAAAGACGATAGTCCTTTACCTCCTCATGATTGTAATCATGGCTTTATTGCCGATGACAATACTGGTTAACATCTGATAAAGAGGTGGCTCTCATGACAGATACTGAAAGAAAAGATGTTTCATTTCCCGAAAATGGCTTTTTTAAAAAGACCGTCTGGCTTATCAGATACCACTTCCACGCGATGCTGTTCCTTTACATCTGGTTCGGACTGGTCGTATGCGGCCTTGCGGCCCCGGAGGCCAGGGTGGAACAGCTTGGCAGTTCCCTGATTACCAGGGGGTGGCATCTGTCAGTGTTGAGCACTTTTCTGGTCCTTCCCTGGCCCCTTGTCTATTTTTTCAGGTTCAGGAGGCGGGAAGGCATGCCGGTGGAAAAAGCGCAACAGGAGGAAAAACAGGATCTTAAGGAATAACCATGCACATTTCACGAAAAGCCGAAGAGATAAAACCTTTTCTTGTCATGGATATACTTGAGGCGGCACACGACCTGCCACAGGATATGGATGTCATCCACCTTGAAGTGGGCGAACCCGATTTTGACACGCCCGGATGCGTGATGGATGCGGCCATAAGGGCGATGAGGGAAGGAAAGACTCATTACACGCATTCGCTGGCCATCCCCGAGCTGAGGGAGGCGATATGCGCCCATTATAAAAGGACATACAGGATTGACATCGATCCTGCGCAGGTGCTTGTAACAACCGGTTCATCCGCGGCCCTGCTGATTGCGTTTGCTGTGCTGCTCGATGCGGGAGACAGGATCATCATGACAGACCCGCATTATGCCTGTTACCCCAATTTCGCCCGGCTGCTCGATGCAGCAATCGATTATGTGCCGACCCGGCAGGACGGGTTTAAACTGGACCCTGAACGGGTCAGAAGCGCAGTGTGCAGGAATACCAGGGCGCTGCTTGTCAATTCCCCGTCAAACCCGACAGGCGTATGCCTTGACGAAGACAGGATGAAGGCCCTGGCAGGTTCAGGCGTGACAGTCATATCCGATGAAATATATCACGGCCTTGTCTATGAAGGCGGGCAGCATACGATGGCGGAGTTCACGGACAACGCGATCATAATCAACGGCTTTTCAAAGGCCTGGGCCATGACAGGCTGGAGGCTGGGCTGGGCGATATTCCCGAAAGGGCTCATCAGGGCGGCGCAGAAGCTCCAGCAGAACCTTGTAATATGCGCGCCCTCGGTTGCGCAGTGGGCCGGTGTTGCTGCCCTGAACGAGGCCGGCCCTGACCGTGAGGCGATGAAGGAGATCTTTGCAAAACGCAGGCTCGTAATGCTGGCCGGCATGGAAAAATACGGCTTCAGACTTGAATCAAGGCCAACGGGAGCCTTTTATGTGATGGCAAATATTGATCACATAACCGATGACTCATACAGGCTTGCATTCGATATTCTCAATAATACCGGGGTGGGTGTTACACCGGGCATCGACTTCGGGCATTCGGTTAAGAGCTTCATCCGCTTTTCTTATGCCAATTCGGAGGCAAATATAATCGAAGGCATACGCAGGGTCGGCGGATATCTGAAGGGTCTGTAGAAAGTGAAGATAAAACGCGCTGATTATGCAGGGACAGTTCATGACATTCGGGAACTTCTGCCCGAGATCGCCTTTTCGGGCCGTTCGAATGCAGGGAAGTCCTCGCTGATAAACGCCCTGCTCGGCAGGAAAAACCTTGTCCAGACAAGCAAGGTACCAGGCAAGACGCGCAACATCAATTACTTCATTGTCGAAACGGTCGAATTGCCCGCGATCTACATGGTAGACATGCCGGGCTACGGTTATGCCAGGATCGCAAAGGGCATGAAGTCCGAATGGGACGGCCTGGCAAGGCGCTATTTCTCGGGCAATACAGGCCTGAAACTCCTGATAATCGTAATGGACATCAGACGTGGTATAGATAAGGAAGAAAGAATGCTCATCAATATTGCATCAAGAATGGGCGTCAGGGTGCTCGTTGCCGCCACGAAAGCCGACAAGGTAAACACCTCGGAGAAGATAGGGCTTGCGGCAGCCCTCAAGGCTTCTTCCTCCGCTGAAGTGATTGCAGTATCATCGGTAGACCGGTCAGGGCTTGCCGGGGTATGGGATGCGATAGATAAATCCATCGGGATAAAAAGGGATCATATATGAAAAAAATCAGAGTCGGAGTGATATTCGGCGGCCGCTCGGCAGAGCATGAGGTATCGCTGCAGTCTGCAAAAAACGTTATTGCGGCCATCAACAGGGACAAATATGAAGTTGTCCTTATAGGCATGGATAAAGAGGGCAGGTGGTATTTAAAGGATGAAACGAAATACCTGCTCAATGAAAACGACCCCAGACTCATTGCCCTCAACAGTACAGGTAATGAACTGGCCCTTGTTCCGGGTGAAAGCGGCAGGCAGCTTGTCAATACCGCTGGTGAAACCGGAATAGGCCGTCTGGACGTCGTATTCCCCGTGCTGCACGGCACCTATGGCGAGGACGGCACGATCCAGGGCATGCTGAAACTGGCAGGGATCCCTTTTGTGGGCGCAGGAGTCCTGGGCTCTGCGGTCGGGATGGACAAGGATGTGGCGAAAAGGCTTCTCAGAGATGCCGGGATCAGGGTTGCCGATTTCATCACCATTAAAAAGGAAGCCGAGGCCGATTTCAAGACTGCGAAAGAAAAACTCGGGCTGCCTCTTTTTATCAAACCGGCAAACATGGGCTCCTCAGTCGGTGTAAGCAAAGCGGATTGCGAAGAGGAATTTCTCTCCGGAATCAAAAAGGCATTTGAATACGACATGAAAGTCCTGGTTGAAGAGTGCATTGCCGGCAGGGAGATAGAATGCTCGGTCCTTGGGAATGACGACCCCATTGTCTCGATACCGGGAGAAATAATCCCCAGACACGAGTTCTATTCCTACGAGGCCAAATACATTGACGAAAACGGCGCAATCCTGGAAATTCCCGCCAGGCTGTCCGAAGAGGAGATTGCCGGGTTCCGTAATACGGCAAAAAAAGTCTTTGAGGCGCTCTCTTGCGAAGGCATGGCACGGGTGGATTTTTTCCTTAAGGCGGACGGCGAGATAATCGTAAACGAGATAAACACGATACCCGGATTCACCAGGATAAGCATGTATCCAAAGCTATGGGAAGCCAGCGGCATATCTTATGGAGAGCTTGTTGAGCGGCTTATCAGTCTGGCGCTTGAAAGATTTGAGAGGCAGTCGCGTTTGAAAACCAGATATGACTTGTGAATGTTTTGTGATAGAATAGGATCATGGAAGGCAAAGAAAGCAATCTGATCTCCATAATCATTGTGGCGGTTTTTCTTCTCGCACCGATGATAATGAAACTGCTTGGAAAAAAATTAGGGTCAAAACAGATAAGCACCGCGAATGAAAAGCCTGATGACGAATTGCATCCATTACCCCTGGAAATTCCAAGGCCGCCCGGAGTTGCACATGAACAGGACAATGAAATGCAGTCGGGCCGCATGGTGTTTTCAGACAAACCAATCAAGCCGAAATGGTTCTGAAATTTCGCTCGGGAAACGTTCAGACAAGATTCCTCGCCGGGTTCATCATCATTCTCTTTTGCTGTTATGCCCTTTATATCAGCCGTGCCTTCAGAGTAACGCCCGAACTGATGCTTGAACCTGAAATTATCAAACCCGTCATCAATCAATGCGTCCATGTCAGATCGGACCTGATCGAGGCCTGTATTCCAGTTGATATGAGTCATGAGACAGTGAACAATTCGATAAGATTTTTTTCACTACCAAAACGTGTTTCAGGACTGATCTCGGAAGGCAAAGACAACGGATATGAAAAACGGCTTAAGGCCTCGCTTGACAAACCGCTTTCCAGGATGATGCTCGGAAACGTATCCTCGAAAAGCACTGCTGAAATAGTCAGAGCCGTCTTTGAAAAGCGCTATAATCCCCTGTTCCTGGGGGTCAGGGCCGAGATTGTCCCCAGGTGGATGAGGGGAGATGAAAAGGCCTGCATAATTCTGCCTGAAGGCGTAAACGGGATCGGCTTCCTTTCTTCGACAAAACAGATGGGGCTAATTTTTGATAAAAAGGGGCTTGTCGTGATCCAAATCGACGGCAGCCCGGACAAGCCCTTTTTATCCTTTCTTATGAAAACCGTTATTCTCCGCTGACCGGTATGACGAGAATCGGGCATGACGGGGCTTTCAGATACCGGCTCACATAGTCTTCCTTGAAGAATGAAAAGGTCTTGAAATCATGGCCGATTATCAGGAGGTCGGCCCCGAGCCGGTCTATTTCCTCATAAATGGCTTCCACGGGGTCACCCTCTTTTACAATCCGCCTCGAGATGTCGACTTCACCGATAGTCTGCATGCAGACGGCATAAAGCTTGTCTCTGGCACCCTTCAGCATCTCGCTGGAAAGGCCGTCCGTGCTCATGTGCGGGACATAAAACCCTGCAAACTTGCCAAGGTCGGATATCGTATGAAGGAAATATATCTCCGCTCCGGTCAGGTCTGATATCTGTTTTGCGTATTCAATGATGTATTTGCTGCTTTTGCTGAGATCTATATAACACAAGATCCTTCTGGGTTTTTTTACCTTCTGCTTAGCCATAAAGTCAGTCCTCCCATGTAGTGCTCAGTTTTTTTCTGTTCAGCAGGTTATTTACGACATCAAGTATTTCTTTCATATGGAACGGTTTGGCAACAAAGGCATCCGCACCCTTTTCCATCGCAATCTTCCTTGCCTCGCTTACGCTGTAGCCTGTTATAAGTACGACAGGCAGACCCGGATGCTTGCTTTTTATCTGGGCCATCAATTCAAGCCCGTCCATTTCAGGCATATGTATATCCGATATTACTACATCGTATCCGGTTACTGCAATAAGTCTCAGGGCGTCCAGGCTCTGCGTCGTTGCATGTACAGTAAATCCTGATGTTTCCATATATTCGCAGATTACATCCAGGAGTTCCTGCGAATCATCCACAATCAATATTTTAGGCTGTTCGAGCATAGCTTATTTTTCGTCGGGAAGATTTATAATTTCATAGTCGGAAAAGGAAGTATATTTCCTGGTTTCGGCATTGGTAAGCTTTGCAAGCTTTTCCATAACTTCTTTGATGATAAATATCTGCTTTTCCATTGTCCCGAGGGTTTTCCTTACCTTGTCGTTGTTGACTTCCTTGAAGAGAAGCTGAAGCATTTCCACATTCCCGAGGATTATATTGAGAGGCGTATTGATTTTATCCGAAAGGGTGATCGTTGTCTTGGCTATGGCGCTTATTTCCTGAATCCGTCTCTGCTCATCGCCGAAGCTCTGCATCTCCAGAGCGCGCTTTACACGGAACAGGAGTTCTTCTTCGTCGCACGGCTTCAGCAGGTAATCATAGGCCCCTAGCCTGAGAGCCGATACAGCCGTTTTAAGCGAGCCATAGCCCGTAATGATGATAACTATGGTTCGCGGTGATACAAGCTTTACATTTTCGAGGAGCTGAAGGCCGTCCATATCCTCCATTACAAGATCGGACAGGACAAGGTGGATCCTCTGTTCGCTCATCAGCTTTATGGCCTCGTCGCCGGAGCTCACATCGATCGCGTCATATCCGTAGCCTTTAAGAATGTTCACCAGGGAATACCTGATGATTTCCTCGTCATCGACAATCAGAATGCGTTTTTTTTCTGTATTTTCCGAATTTTCCATAAGTAAGGACACTTTAGCATTTTGGAAGGCCATCTTCAATAAAAAGTCCACCTTGTTTTTTGGGGAATTAATGCTTATAGCCCAGATATTGCAATATCCGGGAGGCAAGTGAGATGACAAAGAGGGTCAAACAGGCTTCAATCATAAAACATATAGGGATTGTTTTTTCCGGCGGTCCTGCCCCTGCGGCAAATACGGTAATTTCAGCGGTTGCCGCGGCGTGCCTGAAAAGCGGAATAAAAGTCACAGGATTTCTTTACGGTTACAAGTTTATCGAGAACTACAGCAGGGCAAAAGGACTCGTCAAGGGCAGGCACTATATCGACATCGATTTTGATGTCATCCGCGAGCTGCGGAATTCGCAGGGCGTTGTCATACATAATTCCCGTGCAAACCCCGGCGGAGACATAAAAAAATGGTCTGACCTGAAAGACCCGGTAAAAAATGCCAGACTTGTAAACATCTTCAACGCCTTCGAAGACATGAAGATCGACGGGTGGGTTTCCATAGGCGGTGACGATACCCTGAAGACGGCCAACTATCTCTACCGGATTCAGAAAGAGGTCAAGGGTTTGAGGCCGGTGCAGGTCGTACATGTCCCGAAAACGATAGATAACGACTACCAGGGCATCGACTGGACCTTCGGCTTTTTTTCCGCGGCGGAGCATGCCTCGCTCAATATCAGGAACCTGATGGCCGACAGCTTCACTTCGGGGAGCTGGTTCATAGCCGAGATAATGGGTAGAAAGGCGGGCTGGCTGACATATGCCGCCGCCATGATGGCCGAGGCCCCGAAAATGATTTCGGTTGAAGACATTACGGAAGATGTACTTGATATTGACAGACTCGCCGCCGATATTTCAAGGCTTGTCGAAGCGAGGAAAAAGGCCGGCCTTGACTTCGGCGTCGTCTGTATTGCCGAAGGGGTTGCCGACAAGCTGCCCGATGAAATACGGATGAAAGAGATAGACACCCACGGGAATGCGGTTCTGACGAACCTGGAAATCGGCAAAATGCTCTGCGAGAGGCTTGCCGAGGTCCATAAGAAAAGGACCGGGGACAAGGTGAAGTTCATCCCCAAACAGATCGGCTATGAGACGAGGTGCACCGCACCCAACGGATATGATGTCATCATGGCAAGCCAGCTCGGGGTCGGCGCATGCCGGGCCATTGCCGAAGAAGGCCTTAACGGTGTCATGATCAGCCTCGGCGAACAGATGAGCCTTAAATATGTGCCGTTCACGGAGCTCATCGACCCCAGGACCGGGCTGACCAGACTCAAGTTCATTGAAAAGGACAGCGATTTCTACAAACTGGCCAGAGTGCTGGAATTTTAGAAAAGCTGATTAGCCAGTAGCCGATAAGCTGTTAAGCAAAACATGAAACCCTGCCGGCGCTTTCCGGCTTGCAGGCTGATCGGCCTTTCGTTCATAAAGCGCATCTGCCGGTCAATATTATAAGAAAAGACCTTGTCTCGAATTTCCGGTGTTTCAGCTCCTCTGTATTTCCTTTCCTGCCGAGAATGCTTCACCCGCCTTTTCCCCGACCCCGTAATAAGCCAGGCTCCCGAATGAGCCAAACAGCACCGGTCTGACTTTTTCTATATCAGGAATCTGACCGGGGCTAAGTATATCGTCATCGGCAGCCATTCCGAGTATTTCGCCTATGAACATTGTGTGCATGCCAAGATCAATTTCTTTGATAAGCTTGCATTCAAGGGCATATGGAAATTCTTTAACTATAGGGGCATTGACCAGTTTGCTTTTTTCAGGGGTAAGGCCGGTCTCCTTGAATTTGTCATGATTTTTTCCTGAGACCATTCCGGCGAAATCGGCCTCTTTCACAAACCTTTCGGAAGGGATATTCACTGTGAACGCCTTTGAGCGCTTTATGTTGTGATAGGTAAGCGTCGCCTCCCTGAGAGAGACGCTTACGCAGGGAGGCTTGCTCGATGCTATCCCTCCCCATGCCGCATTCATGATGTTGGGTTTGCCGTCAGCGCCATATGTTCCGATGATCATCACCGGTGAGGGCAGCAATATGGTGTTTGCAGGAAGTGAGAGTTTCATAAGTCATACCTCCTTTTTTATTTATGCCGGTTTCATCGCATAAAGCTTGATGCTCTTGACCATTGAATTGAGCCTCTTGAGCTCGATCTTATCGAGATTCAATGAAACGGCCGCTTCCTTCACGATCGGATCGCTTTCGATGAGATCGAATGGAAAGCTTGTTTCATCCATAACCTTGATATCAGTGAAGCCTGCCTGTTCGACCGCCTTGAGATAATCATCTTTAAGCATGGCGCCCGCCACACAACCCGCATAGGCTTCTATGGAATTCTTGACCACATCCGGGAGCTCTTCCTGCAGAACCATGTCCGACACCATGAGCCTGCCGCCCGGCTTCAGAGTCCTGAATGCCTCCCTGAACACCTGGGGTTTGTCTGTCGAAAGGTTGATGACGCAGTTTGATATGATAATGTCGCCTGTGGCGTCAGCAACCGGCAGATGCTCGATCTCACCTAGACGGAAATCGACGTTTTTATACCCGCCGGTGGCTGCGTTATGTCGCGCCTTTTCAAGCATTTCGGCAGTCATGTCGATGCCTATGACCTTCCCGGAATCCCCGACCTTTGCCGAGGCAAGGAAGCAGTCGAACCCTGCGCCGGAACCAAGGTCGATCACGGTCTCGCCTTCCTTGAGAGAAGCCAGAGCCACGGGGTTTCCGCAGCCAAGCCCGAGGTTTGAGCCCTGAGGGACTGATTTAATGTCTTCACTGCTGTATCCTATCCTGGAACTGACGTTTTCGGCGGTGGATTGACCCTGGCAGCATGATGACGTTGATGTCGAACAGCATGATGATGCCGGTTTGCCTGCTGATTTGGCGATGGCGCCATATTTCTCCCTGACTACCTTTTTGATTTCCTGATCGCTATTCATTGATTTTTCTCCTTTATTATTTTGCAAGATTTCCCATTACCGGGCCCAGAAAGTTCTGTACATGTTCCGCCAGATTGTCAGCCTTCATTAAAGCCAGGCAGCAAACCTCGCCATCCTTTTGAAAGCTGATAAGGGCAAGTTTGTCTCCCGCCTTGATGCCCGCCCTTTCCCGCAGATCCTTTGGAAGGACCATCTGCCCGCGCTCATCGACGGCAATCAGAGATTCAACCCTGCAGCAGCTTTGTCCTTCCGATGAGCAGCAACCTGAAGCAGTTTTCGATTTGGCCATTATTATTCTCCTTTCTTTCGATCAGCTGATCTGTATAATCAGATAGGACTGAAAAATCAGAATGTCAAGGTTTAACTGATAAGATAATTTTTTAAACTGTCATGATATGGGAATCTCTGTTTGCGTTTGATGATGTTCTGGCCTGAAATCGGGAGAATGTCCGTTGGGTATGCATGCATACGTTAACTTAATAAACATTACTTGATGGTCTATTTCTTTTAAAGCATCTCAACAGTATTAAATCTCAGGCCATAGACAACGACCCGGCTGTTTTCAGCCGGATCGCTGCCTCTGCCCTTTTGTCATGGCCAGGTATAGAAACCGCCGTCATTCTCCCCGAACCTGCGATAAACGACAACAGTTGGGTTCTCAACCCCTGGGCGACTTGGGCACGTTCATGATAATATGACTAACCATGTTGCCAACAGCAATAAATACGTCAGGATACCGCATGGATACTGCCACAGTTATCATAATTACTTGATGATATCTTCATTTTCAGACAGTTTATAAATCATGGATCGCTGCCTCAGATATGCATTAAAAGCAGACTCAGAAAGAGTATAGGTGTTGGAACGAGGTACATACTTCATATCAAAATGGGTAAGGGTCTTGTTGAAAAATTTGATGCAGCTCAAATACGAGTTTAATGGCTCATCAGCTTGACAGCTGCCTTTTCATCTAAACCACCCTGTTGGGAGGCGATTCGCCTTTTATGAATGCGATCAAGTTATCCACCGCCATTTGCGCCATCTTTTCACGGGTCGAATTAGTGGCGGATGCGATATGGGGAAGAAGCACGGCATTCTTCTGTTTTAAAAGCAACGGATGCACCTGTGGCTCGTGTTCATAGACATCAAGGCCGGCCCCCCTGATCACGCCTTTTTCAAGGGCTTCCGCAAGGGCCGCCTCATCTATTACAGGGCCGCGCGAGGTGTTTACAATGATGGCGGAGGGTTTCATCAGGCTTAATTCCCTTTCTCCTATCAGGTGTCTGGTAGCCGTCAGCAAAGGCACGTGAAGGGTTATGAAATCGGACACTCTGAGCAGTTCATCGAGGGAAAGCCTGACTGCGCCGAGTTTCTTTTCAAGCAGTCCGTTCGGCGTATCATCCGTGTAAACAATCTTCATATTGAACCCTGCCGACCTCATTGCCACGGCGGAACCGATCCTGCCGGCACCGACGACCCCCAGCGTTGCCCCGGTTATATCGGCTCCGAGCATGAGGTTAGGGTCCCAGCCGGTCCAATCGCCTGATCTCAGATAGGCATCCGATTCCGCTATCCTTCTGGCTGCGGCAAACAGAAGAGCCCATGTCAGGTCAGCGGTTGCATCCGTAAGCACTCCGGGGGTGTTGGTTACTACGATGCCTCTTTCTTTTGCGGCATCAAGGTCTATGTTATTGAATCCTACCGCATAATTGGAGATTATTTTTAAGCTGCCGCCTGCACAATCCATTACCTGGGCAGTGATTGAATCGGTCAGGAGGCACAGAAGACCGTCTTTTCCTCTGATCATTTTTTTAAGTTCATTTTCAGGTATCGGATATGATTTTTTCCATAATTCAATTTCAGTACCAAGAGACAATTTATCAATCGCATTGCCCGGAAGGCTTCGTGTTACCAGTATCCGCATATCGATCTCCCTGTTTAATTAAGGTGCGTATTTATGTTATTTATTCATGCAGAAATACACAATTAAAAATAATATTAAAATCTTTAAAGGAAAAAACCGAAAAGAAGTATACTTGGCAAAACATGTTTGAAAAACAGCTTTTCTGAGATGGAGAGGCACATGGAACAGACTGTTTACAAAAACACCAAGATCATTGTCGTCGATGACGAGGTTGAAACCCTGAACCTCATCAAGGATTACCTCAGCGAAAAAGGCATGAACGTGACAGTTGCCGAAACCGGGGAAAAGGCTGTTGAACTCCTCAGCGAGCACGCCTTCGATATTGCCATACTCGACCTCTATCTGACTGATACCACCGGGCTTGAACTCTTGCGCGAGATCAAGGAATTCCATCCCAAAATGCAGGCTATCATGATTACCGGTTATGGAACGATACATGATGCGGTTGAATGCATGAAAATGGGCGCTGCAGATTTTATCACCAAGCCCCTTCTTCTTGACCATATACACCTGACGATCAACAAGTTGCTCGAGAATGCTAGGCTTGTCGAAGAGGCTGAAATGGCCGAGTATTACAAGATGCTTTCCCATACGGACGAACTCACCGGACTGTTCAACCTTAGGCATCTCAGGCCTACGCTCAGGAAAGAGGTGGAAAGACACATCAGATATGACCATACCCTGAGCGTTGCAATGCTGGATATAGACGATTTCAAGAAATACAATGATACGAACGGCCATGAGGCGGGAAACAAACTGCTGGTCAACCTTGCACTTACACTCAGGCACAATACGCGCAACTGCGATCTTTTGATCAGATACGGCGGCGAGGAATTCGTCATAGTATTTCCTGAAACCACGCCAGAGGAGTCAAGTGTCGTTGCACAGAGGATTTGCAGGTCTCTGGAAACCTCCCTGGGGGTTACAGTCACTATCGGTCTGGCCAGCCTTCCCAAGGATACAATGAACAGCGAGGAGCTTTTGAAGATGGCCGATAAAGCCATGTACTGGGGAAAAAGAAACGGCAAGAACCAGATTGTCGTTTATTCGCCGGAGATAATTACCTTTAAGTAGAGATCGCCGCACCCGCCGCCCAGGCCTTTCCTTCCCATGCCTTTCAGCCTCAGGACGGTCCCGTTTGAGCTGCCTGCGGGAATGGTAATGTTAAGATTTTTTTGCGAAAAGCCGGGACGGTATGCAAAAACGGCTGTGCCGCCGGTGTCCGCAGTCTCTGCGGTAACCCGGATGTCCTTATGAATATCCATCACGTTGTGGAAGAATGTACCAGCACTGTCCGCGGCCAGCCTTACCAGGCTTCTTCCTATTATGTCCCTCGGCCTGCCGCCGCGCATGATTGCTTCATATGCGACAATTTTTCCGACATGCAGCATGCGTTCAATCCATTCCGGCGGAATAGGCAGGTCGGCGAACACTTTGCTGAAGGCGGAATTCGAAAAGAGGTCCTCATAAATATGCTGTCTGTCGAAGCCTGCGGTGCGAGATATATCGTATAATCTTCTCTTGGAAGGGTCTATCAGGACCCCGTAAGCCTCGGTCAGCAGCTTGAACTTCTCCTCGGTGTCCGGGTTGTCCGGGTTGGTGTCGGGATGAAGCTTGAGCGCCATTCTCCTGTAGGCCCTTTTAATTTCCTCAGACGAGGCCTTGTTTGTCACGTCAAGGATTTCATAATAATTTCCCGGCATCTTGTTTTTATAAACCAGCAGGGTCCCTGATTACAAGACCTTAGGAAAATGAAAAGATGAAGCGCTCGGAAGGCAGTTCGATTGCGGTAAGGTAGCGGCCATATACCGCGCCTGTATCGATGCCAATCTTGTCGTTTCTGACAAAGGGCTCCTTAAACGGGCAGTGGCCGAATATGATTTTTTTCTCAAGCCCGGTCGGCGCTTCATGAAATTCCCGCCTTATCCATATCAGGTCCATCGCGTCCTGCAGTTTAAGCGGTATGCCGGGCCTGATGCCTGCATGCACATAGATATAGCCCTCATCTTCGTGCAGCCATTTCAGGTTCTTGATGAATTCCCTGTGATCAGCAGGGACCGTTCCTGCCAGTTCTTTGCCCCCGGCGTTCTTTTTCCCAGCATAGGAAAGGATAGTCATATCACCGCCGTTTGCACGGAATATGCTGCGGTTTGTCCCGAACTCCATGTACTCGATTAGCATGTCCTCGTGATTGCCTCTCAAAAAAATGCAGTTGCAATGGGATGAAAGCCTGATCAGGGCATCGATCACTCCTCTAGGATTCTCTCCTCTGTCGATATAATCACCCAGAAATATGAAACTGTCATCGGATTTGGGATCGATTTTGGCAAGCAGGTCCTCAAGCTTTTCAAAGCAGCCGTGGATATCGCCGATAGCGAATTTTCTCATGCGTTCTAGTTAACATACGGCGGTGATTGCGTAAAGGAATCCTGAAGACCAGGGCTCTCCAATGTCCGCTTGACTTGGAAGTGTCTTTTGGATACGGTATGACACTCGTTAAACCAGTATTACTTTGTAGGAGGATCATCGATGAGAAGATTTAGCACGGAAAATTTAAGGGATATAATCCTGGTGTCGCATTCGGGATCAGGGAAGACATCCCTTGGAGAGGCAATGCTGTTCAACGCCAAGGCCACAACCAGGCTTGGTAAAGTTCTGGAAGGGAACTCGGTCCTGGACTTTGAACCTGAAGAGCAGAAAAGGCAGTCTTCGGTATTCAGCGCCCTGCATAATTTCAAATGGAAAAACAAGGGAGTAATGCTGCTTGATACACCGGGCGATGCAAACTTCACATCGGAAGCGATTCTCAGCCTTAAATCGGCGGACAATGCAATATTTGTCATAGACGCGGTCGATTCAATCAAGCCGCACACTGAAAACCTATGGCAGATGGCAAGAAAGGAAGGCCTGGCCTGTGCGTGCTTCATAAACAAGATGGACCGTGAGCGTGCGGATTTCGATCAGGTCCTTTCCGACATTCGTGAAATGCTCGAAATAAAAACGCTTCCGCTGACAATCCCCGTAGGCAGCGAAGAAAGCTTCCAGGGCATAGTGGATGTGCTTAAAAAGAAGGCATATATATACGAAAAAAACGGAAGCGGCAGCTTCAAGGAAGCTGATGTGCCCGCAGACATGGCTGACATCCTGGAAGAAACCTATTCGAAGGTGATAGAAGACCTTGCCGAGGTTGATGATACCCTGATGGAAAAATATCTTGAAGGCGGGGAATTGAGTGCGGCAGAGCTTGCAGGGGCTTTGAGCAACGGCCTTGCACAGGGCATTTTCCTGCCTGTTTTTGCAGGTTCCGCCCTTCTGAATATGGGCGTCCAGCCGCTCATGGATTTCATAGCCGGTTCAATGCTGAGCCCGAAAGACAGAAAAGCCCACGAACTGAAATCCCCGGACGGCAAGACCAGGAATGTCAAGGCAGAGGAAAGCGAGCCGTTTGTCGGTTATGTCTTCAAGACCATGAGCGACCCGTACACCGGCAAGCTAAGTATAATCAAATGCCTTTCCGGGACACTCGGACCGGATTCGCAGTTGAATAACCCCAACCGCAGCACAAAAGAGCGCATAGGTTCCATTATGGCCATTGAAGGCAAGGCCCAAAAACCGCTTGAGCAGGTGGGGCCGGGCGACCTTTTCGCAGTGGCAAAACTCAAGGAGACAAAAACCGGCGATACGCTACTCAGCGACAATTCCGACATGATGCTTCCCAGCCCTGAATTCCCGGAGGCGATCATGAACATGGCCATATCGCCGAAGACCAAGGGCGATGAAGACAAGATCATGCCCGGGCTTCAGAAACTAATGGAAGAAGACCCCGTTCTCAAGGTTATCCGTGACGAGCAGACCGGCGAATTCAAGCTTTACGGACTGGGCCAGGTGCATATCGAGCTTACCGTGGAAAGGCTGAAGCGCCGTTATAACGTCGAGGTCGAACTGAAGACGCCAAAGGTCCCGTACAAGGAAACCATTACGGCCACAGCCAGGGTCCAGGGCAAGTACAAGAAGCAGACCGGCGGACACGGCCAGTACGGCGACGTGTGGATAGAAGTGGTCCCGATGGAACGCGGGGCTGGCTTCGAGTTTGTAAACGCGATCGTAGGCGGGGTCATCCCGCGGAATTATATCCCTGCTGTTGAAAAGGGACTGATTGAGGCCCTGAAGGAAGGGCCTCTTTCCGGTAATCCCGTTGTGGACCTCAAGATAAGCGCGGTTGACGGTTCATACCATGACGTCGATTCATCTGAAATGGCGTTCAAGATTGCCGCATCCATGGCCTTCAAGAAGGCAATGGAAGGGTGCAAGCCGATTCTGCTTGAACCAATCATGAAGATTGCCATCGTCGTGCCCGAAGACTGCATGGGTGATGTAATGGGAGACCTTAACAGCCGCAGGGGAAAAATAGAGGGGATGAATGCAAAAGGCAAGTATCAGGAAGTCAAGGCGAGCGTACCGCTGGCCGAAGTCCTCATGTATGCGTCCGACCTGACATCCATGACTTCCGCCCGCGGGACGTATTCGATGGGATTCTCCCACTACGAACCGGTTCCTTTCAACATCCAGGAAAAGGTGGTGGCCGAGGCAAAGGCTGCCAGAGAGGCAAAAGAAAAATAGCAAACCGGCAAAGCCCCTTAAACAGGGGCTTTGCTTTTTTGTAAACTATGGAAGAAAACAGCAAGCCGCAAATAGAAAAAGAATATAACAAAAGGTGGCTGCCGGTTGTCATTCAAACCAGTAGTCTTACCATAATAGAAAAATCAGGCATCACATTTGAGGAAAAAACAGCCGGTTACTCCCTTTCCGATTTTGCAGAAATAGCAGGTGATTATTCGTTTGAAAAAGATGACTTCCTGTCGGATTCGATTGATTCGGGTGCCGATGCCGGTCTTGATGCAAGTCTTGACGCCTGGCTGGATGACGGTGACAAAGGCCGGGAAGATGTATCCCTGGAATTGGAAGAGCATAAGACAACCAGCCTGTTCCATCTGATTCAGAAAATGACGGTCTCCAAGAAAGTCGAGTTTGCCATGAAGTGCAACAAGGAGGCCCGGACAGTACTTATTCGCGACGTCAACCGGCTTGTTCAGATGTCCGTTATAAAGTCCCCCAAGATCACGGACAGCGAAGTGGTCATGATTGCCAACAACCGCTCGGTGCATGAAGATGTCCTGAGATTTATTTCCACCCAGCGGGAATGGATGAAAAACTACGAAGTCAGGGTCGGACTTGTCTTTAACCCCAAGACCCCGCTTTTCATATCGACCAAACTGGTCTATTCCCTCAAGGAAAGAGAGCTTTCCAAACTGGGGAAAAGCAAGTCGGTCCCCAGGGTACTGGGCATTACCGCGGTAAGAAGACTGCATGAGGTGAAAAGGTGAAGGCCGGCATACTCACATTAAGCGATAAGGGCTCACGCGGTGAACGGGAAGACCTGAGCGGAGCGGTCATAAAGGAGATGCTTGAAGGCTCGGGGATTGCGGTAACCGAATACGAGGTGATTCCCGACGAGGCAGGCCTTATTTCATCGGAACTTATCAGGTGGAGTGATTCCAAAAGATTGAACCTTATTATAACAACAGGGGGAACAGGTCTCTCTCCCAGGGATGTGACCCCTGAAGCGACATTGGCCGTTATCGAGAAAAGAGTCCCCGGAATGGAAGAGGCCATGAGGGCCGAAAGCCTGAAAAAAACACCCAATGCCATGATATCAAGGGCGGTTGCGGGGATTCGCGGCCATACCCTGATTGTCAATCTGCCGGGAAGTCCCAAGGCTGTAAGTGAAAACCTGGGAGTAATTCTTCCGGCCCTGCCTCACGCGCTTTCAAAACTCGGCGGAGACATGGGCGATTGCGGGAGCCAGCCACCGTTCTCAGAATGATTTCAGCTGCATATTTTTAATTTCTGTAACGACCGAAACTTGACCGCCAGCTTTTGCAAATAGCAATTTGGCTGTAATCCTGATATAATCAATACATTCTCCATAAGGGGGTTGATATGAGGAATAAATCCGGAATATTCATCTGTCTTGTGATCCTTGTTTCATTCATGCTGGGCGCCTGCAAAAAAGATTTCCAGCAGCAGTACATCACCGACGGTCAGGGCCGGGCTCTGATACTGCACGGACTTAACGTAAGCAACAGTTCGAAGTATTATCAGGACAGGCTGGGCTGGACTCAAAAGGACGACATCCTGAGGATGTCCCGGGACTGGGGCTTCAACTTCGCCCGCGTGGTGTTGCTGTGGGACGGGATCGAGCCTGAAAAGGGAGTTTTCAACGAGGCCTATCTTGACGGGATAGCGGAACGCCTGGACTGGTATCAGGAGGCCGGGATTCATGTTGTCCTCGATATGCACCAGGATCTCTATTCCGCTTATTTCGGAGGCGACGGGGCGCCTGCCTGGGCCATTGAGGATAACGGACTGCCCGCCCAGTATCAGGAACCCTGGCAGCTCAATTACCTTGATCCTGGAGTCATGGCCGCATTTGCCAATTTCTGGAGTTTCAACAATACTAAATATGCATATCTCCAGGAACACTACACAGCGGCGGTCATGGAGATTGTCCAGAGGTTCCATGACCATCCCGCAGTCATAGGCTATGACCTGATGAACGAACCCTATTCGGGGTACTCCAACCCCCTTACCTTTGAGGCACGGGTGCTGAAACCTTTTTACGAGAGGCTGGCTGCCGCAATCAGGACTGTTGATAACGATAACTGGGTATTCTTTGAACCGGTGGCAATTTTTACAAACCAGGGAACGCCTTCAAAACTCGGGGTAGTGTCTGACTCAAGACCTGCCGGTCCGAGGCTGGCATATTTCCCGCATTTGTATGCACTGGGTCAACCGGATATCCAGATATGGGAGAATATCCGCAGGGCCGAGGTAATAAAACAGCTTTCCCCGATGCTTATCGGCGAAGTGGGCATTTCGGGTTCCGGTTCCGCGGTCGATGCATATCTCAAAGAAGTGATGACAGTGGCGGACCGCACAACCAGCGGATGGGCTTACTGGTCTTATGATCCGGACCCTATGGGAATAATAAATTCCGACAAAAGCGAACAGGCAAAGATAAACGACCTTGTCAGGGTCTATCCGAAGGCAATAGCAGGAAATCCTGCAAGCTACAGCTATGATCCCAAAACCCGCGTTTTCAAACTCGTATTCAATGAAACCGGAATCAGTGCGCCTACGGAGATTTATATCCCTGCAAGGCGTTTCTTCCCGGACGGCTGGAAACTAGCAGTCAGCGACGCGGCCGGTTCGTGGTCCAGCGAGTGGGATGATGCCTCTGAAGTTCTGAAGATTTATACAAATCCGAACCAGGCAGTGCATTCCGTAGAGATAACACCAGGGACCTAGATCACACAAAGGCGGGTTTACCCCGCCTTTTTTTCTTCATTTGACTTTTTCCCCGCCGATTCCGGCTAACCAACCGGTTTTTTATCCGATTGAATCAGAAAATCAGTCGCATGGAAAAAGGCCGGAGGTTCAAGATTAAAGAATTAAGGCAGGAAAACCGAAGAGCAGATTGAAGGATTAGGAAAAGACAAACGGCTGGAGCCAGTAGTCGGTTTTGGTTTTAATTAGGCATTTTATTCCTGCATTAGGCATTTGGCCTTAATCCAGGGGGGCCGCCATGAAAAAGAAGATGGGAAAGCCCATGAATCAGGTTGACATGCGAAAGCTTGCTGAAAAGGCAGCCCTAAAAAAAACTGAGCAAAAATTAAAGAATATCGAGGGGCAATTACCGGAAGAGTCTCGCTCCCTGCTTCATGAGCTGAGGGTTCATCTGATCGAGCTTGAGAAGCAGAACAAGGAACTGCGCAGGATCCAGGCTGAACTGGACGCTGCGCGTACACGGTACTTTGATCTCTACGATCAGGCGCCGTCGGGCTATTTAACGATAGGTGAAAAAGGTCTGATCCTTGAGGCGAACCTCACCGCCGCCACCCTGCTGGGAGTCACCCGCGATGCTCTTCAAAAGAGGCCGATTATCCGGTTTATCATAAGAGATGACCAGGAAGCCTATCTCCGTCTTAGCAAGCAACTTATGGAGACAGGTGAACCCCAGGAGTGCGAACTGCAAATGGCTAAAAAAGACGGGAGTTCATTATGGGTGCACCTGTCAGCCTCCGCCGCGCAGGATGAAAACGGTGCACCTGTATATCGCGTCATGCTAAACGACATCACCGAGCGAAAAAGGGATTCCGAGGCGCTGGTTGGAAGTGAACTTCGTTACCGCACCTTTATAGATGCCACCTCCGATCTGGTGTTTCTCAAGGATGAATCCTTCCGATATCTCATCAGCAACAAGGCTAACGACGCTTTCATGGGCAGATATCAAGCAGACGTAATAGGCTCAACGGATTTCGATCTCATGCCTTTCGAAGTTGCCGAGCATTGCCGGGCAAGCGACATGGAAGCCCTGAAGAGCAAGGAGAGCTTCACTGCCGAGGAAATCGTGGGTGCTAACACCTACCAGACCGTCAAGTTCCCTGTACCTCTTTCAGGTGGGCGCATGGGAGTAGGCGGCTACATCCGTGACATCACAGGACTTAAGCAGGCGGAAGAAGCACTGCGCAACAGCGAAAACAAATTCTACAAAGCCTTCAGCGCAATTCCGGATGTACTCATCATCAGCCAGCGTGACGACGGGCTGATTATCGAGACCAATTACAGCTGGGAGAGTCTGTTCGGGTACAGCCGGGAGGATGTATTGGGCCGGAGGTCACTCGAACTGGGATTGTTTGCAGACCCTGAAGACCGGCGAAAGATTGTCGCTCAATTACAGGAGCTGGGTTTTGTCCATGACTATGAGGTGGAGATCAAGAGCAAAACAGGCGAAGTACGGCAGACTTCCCTTTCTGCTGAGCCGATCGAGATAGATTCAAAGCCGTGCATGCTCACGATAATCCATGACATAACCAAGCGCAAGGAGGCTGAGAGGCAGCTCCAGATAAAAAACCAGATGCTGACATCCATCAACGATTATTCGCAGGCGATAATGTCCGCCGAACCCGATCAGCTTTATGAAACCATCGTGACAAGGCTGAAAGAAATCACAGGAGCGGCGGAGGTTTTCATCAATGATTATGATGAGGAGCACAATGCCCTTGTATACCGCCGGTCAACGCTCTCGGAAGACAGCAATACATGGCTGAGGAAAAAACTGGGCAGCGGATTCATTAATATGAAGACACCCGTCAGCAAAGAGCACTATGATGAAATAATGGGCTCGACCATCGGCCGGGTCGGTTCCCTCCATGACGTAACTTTCGGGAACATGCCGGCGCCTCTCGGCAGGATAATAGAAAAGGCGTTCGGTTTCGGCTGGTTCGTGGGGCTGGCGCTGACACACAAGGAGCGTCTGGCAGGAACCATTATGATTGCAGGGAAAGAGGGGCAGGCCGAACCCGGCAACGAGGAACTACTTGCATATGCAAGCGCGACTGCAAATGTGCTTGCACGGAGAAGGGCGGAGGTCGCCATGGCCGAGAGCGAGGCGCAGTACCGCCTGCTGTCGGAGCACACTACAGACACCGTATGGCTGGTGGATATGGACCTCAATATGACCTACCACAGCCCCTCCGGTGAAAGGCTGCGCGGATTCACGATAGAGGAGATAATGAAAATGCCGCTGGACCGGCAATTCACACCGGAGTCGTTTAAAGTGGTATCTGATCTGGTTTTTAAGGAGCTGCCCAGGATAATGGTTGACCCGGACTACAATCCACTCTTCACACTGGACCTCGAGTATTCCTGCAGGGACGGCTCAACCGTGTGGGCGGAAAGCAAGTTCAGCATAATACGTGATGGGAACGGAAGACCGGTATCCATCCTTGGAGAAGGAAGGGACGTCACCGAGCGCAAGCGTGCGGAAGAAAACCTTAAAACCCAGATAAAATTCATCTCAACACTTCTCGATACCATTCCCAGTCCGATCTTTTACAAGGATACCTCGGAAAAATATTTGGGCTGCAACCGTGCCTTTGAAGAGTTTTTTAGCAAACCCAGAGAAGAAATTATCGGCAAAAGTGTTTGCGACATAGCGCCCAAGGAAATAGCAGATAAATATGCAAAAATGGATCGGGAACTGTTTGAAAGACCCGGCAGTCAAATATATGAATGGAAGGTTAAAACCAATAACGACTCGACAAGAGAGGTGATCTTCAATAAAGCCACTTTCACTGATTCCAGCGGGAATGTCGCCGGACTGGTTGGCGTGATCAGCGACATTACAGAGCGCAAGAAAGCCGAGGATTTGCTGCAGCAGGCCAAGGACCAGTACGAACAGCTGTTTGAAAACATCAACAGCGGCGTCGCCGTGTATGAAGTCAGGGAAACGGCCGGAGTCTCAGGGGGCCTCGATTTCATCTTCAAGGCCTTTAACAGTGCTGGTGAAAAGATCGACCATGACGACCGCAAACGGTTGATCGGGAAGAGTATTTTTGAAGTTCGTCCAGGCATAGAACAGGCTGGCATCCTGGATGTTTTCGGTAGAGTCTGGCGGACCGGGCAGCCGGAACGTTTACCGGTGACTTTATACGAGGACAAGGATTTAAAGGGCTGGTACGAGAACTATATCTACAAACTTCCTACCGGTGAGATCGTTGCGGTCTTCGAAAACATCACCGAGCGCATGCAGGCAGAAGAGGAGAAAGCCAAACTCGAAGCCCAGCTCCGGCAGTCCCAGAAGATGGAGTCCGTGGGAAGGCTGGCAGGAGGTGTGGCGCATGACTTCAACAACATGCTGAGCATTATTATCGGCCATGCCGACATGCTGATGAGCCAGATTCAGCCCTCAGACCCCGCATTTGGCAGCCTGAAGGAAATCATGAAGGCCGGCGAACGCTCAGCCGAGCTTACAAAACAGCTTCTCGCCTTTGCCAGAAAGCAGGTAATAGCCCCTGTCGTGCTGGATTTGAACGACAGCATTTCAGGCATTCTGAAAATGCTCGGCAGGCTTATCGGAGAAAATATCAGCCTTTCCTGGAAACCAGCAGGCAACCTGTGGCCTGTGAAGATGGATCCTGTCCAGGTCAACCAGATACTGGCCAACCTCGTGGTCAATTCGCGCGATGCGATCGGTGATTCCGGTAATATAACCATCGAGACCTCCAATGTTAAGGTCGATGCGCCTGGTATGGAGCTCTACCCGGACTCTGCCCCGGGGAATTACATACTGCTCTCGGTCAGCGACGACGGCTGCGGTATGGATGATGAGACCCGGATGCAGATTTTCGAGCCTTTCTTTACAACAAAAGAGCAGGGGAAAGGCACAGGCCTCGGCCTTGCAACAGTTTACGGCATTGTGAAACAGAACAACGGCTTTATCAATGTGCACAGCGAACCAGGGAAAGGCACGGCTTTCAGGATATATCTTCCTGCATGCGAATCCGTTCAACCCGAAGGCGAAACGCCTGAGATATCAGAGGCGCCGAAGGGCACAGAAACTGTCCTGCTGGTTGAGGATGAAACGGCTGTACTCGGCATATACATGGCAATGCTTAAGAAGCTTGGCTATACTGTACTGTCTGCGAGCAACCCGGACGATGCAGTTGAGCTTGCCCGGAAATATGAAGACGATATTCACATCCTGCTGTCGGATGTCGTGATGCCCGGATCCGGCGGTTCCTATCTCTGGAAAAAGCTCAGCGTAATAAGGCCCGGTATGAAATGCCTGTTCATGTCCGGCTACACATTTGACATCATTGCAAAGCAAGGGGTCCTCGAGGAAGGCGTAAACTATCTTCAGAAGCCGTTTCCCATCGAGATTCTGGCCAGAAAAATACGCGAGGTGCTTGATAAATAAAGGCTTAAGGTTTTTGACACTGAATATCCACAGGTTCGGGGATTTTCTCAGAATGTGTTAATTTATTTGAAGTAGTTTTACAGTTGGATCATGGTATATGCTTTTCAAAGATCATATTCAGGGGGTGAGGAATGGCGGATGCAGACGAAAAAACTGAATCAATATTCCAAAAGGTGAAGGATAAGGCAAAGGATGTGCAGACCAGTGTTACTGAAAAAATAGCCGGGGCCGCTGATTCCGGTATGGAAAAACTAATGGAGATGATCCCGGAGACGGACGAAATACAGTCGCTGATTCGCGAGCTTGGTTATACTGTCGAGAGTGTTGTAATCGGCGTCGGACTGATTCCTGATATCACCGTTGAAATCAGCGGGCTGACCAAGACCATGGACGAGGATACATACAATAGAATGCTTGAAGAACATAAAAGCGATATAATAATTATCAGTGTGCTCAAAACACTTCAAACGGCATCAGCACTGCAACATAAAATCACTGTCATGGGGATGCGTTCCGATAATGCGACAATTACCCTCGGTCTTTCTCCCAAGATCCATCTGAAATTCAAAAGAACTGACAATCCCGAAACCATATAAATATGTGAGCAGGCTGATTGCCTGATATTGTTCCAGGGTCTTTTACCATCAGGTTAAACTTAAAGGTCAGTTTTTTATAGGTCTGCGAATGCAATCTATAAAATAGCAAACTTGTTATTTACTCAAGCTATATGGAATTTATCTCTCCTGATATTTTCCTTAAATCAGTACCATCACATCTAAACCGGATATCAGAAGAACGTCCCCTTTTAATTCCTCTCATCACTTGTGGCCATGCCGGCCGGGCAGGGAATCGCGAATGATTTCGGCATAGCGTGCGGCAGAGGCCTTGGGGATCCTTTGGCCGCTTTTAAAGTCCACGTATACGAGGCCGTGGCGTTTGGCGCAGCCGAAGCTCCACTCCATATTGTCCATCAGCGTCCACACAAAGTAGCCGCGCACATCGCATCCGTCGGCTGCGGCGTGCAGGACCTCATTCAGATAGCCATCCAGATAGGCTATGCGTTTGGGATCGTCGACCTTTCCGTTCTGTACGACATCAGTGAAGGAGGAGCCGTTTTCGGTGATGACCACAGGATGATTGCCGTATTCGTCCCTTATGCGTGCAAGAACCTGATAAATGCTGGGGGGATACACTTCGACCCCCATGGTCGTGTACTGAACTCCATTGCGTATGAAGTCTGATTCCGGAACATCCGATATGCTTGACCATAGGTGCAGGAACGGCACCCGCCAGTCATAGCGGATGATGTCTCGGGTATAGGTGTTTACGCCAAGGAAGTCGATAGGGGTAGCTATCAATGCAAGGTCTTCCTGCGTTACCTTCGGGAAGAAGAGGCGGAGCAGTCTTCGAATTTCCTCAGGATAGCCCCGTCCGAAGATTGGGTCCAGCAGCAGGCGGTTCATGAAGAGATCAGCCCGGTGAGTGGCCTCTTTGTCCCTGTCAGTATCCGTGGCCGGTTCAAGAGGTGAGAGGCTCAGTGTGATGCCCACAGAGGAATCAGGCCGTTCGGCTTTGATGGCTTGCACCGCCATGCCATGGCTGCACAATGCGTTGTGGAGGACGCGCATGGCCTTCCATGGATTCTTCAAGCCCGGGGCATGCATGCCCAGAAGGTGGCCGATGAAAACGAACATCCATGGCTCATTGAGCGTAATCCAGTTCTTGACGCGGTCGCCCAGACGGGAGGCCAGCAATGCGGCATATTCTGCAAACCGGCTGCGGATGTCATTAGAACTCCATCCCCCTTGCTTTTGAAGCTCAAGAGGCAGGTCCCAATGATAAAGTGTGACATATGGTTTTATGCCTGAGGCAAGCAGTTCATCGACCAGGCGGTCATAGAAACCGAGCCCCTTTGCATTGACAGCTCCCCTGCCAAGAGGCAGCACCCGCGGCCAGCTGATGGAAAAGCGGTAGGCGTCCAGCCCGATTTCCCGCATAATTGCTACATCCTCCTGCCAGCGATGGTAGTGGTCGCTTGCGACGTCGCCAGTGTCGTTGTTGGCGATCTTTCCCTTTCTGTGGGCGAAATCATCCCAGATGGACGGGCCTTTTCCGTCTTCCCTCCATCCGCCTTCGATCTGATAGGCGGCTGTCGCCGCACCGAGTATGAATCCGCGCGGAAAACCATATTCAGCAGACATCATATATCCCTCCTGAAAATTATTCCGGTCACATCTTTCCTGATGTTCTCCATCTTATTAATCCCGCCATTTAAGGATGACCTTTACCGCCTCCCTTGACTCTTTTGCCATATGAAGCGCCTCCTTGAAATCAGGCGCCGGAAAGACCGCTGAAATCAGCCGCTTCAGCGGAACCCTTCCGTTCGCTGCAAGCCTGACCGCCTCGTCCCACGCGCCCTGGCTTGCGTTTGAGCCGATGACGTGAAGTTCGTTGTGAAGCAGTATGTTCCATGCAAAGTCAGCCAGATGTTTGCCATAATCCCCGATCACAAGGATTTTGCCGCCTTTAGCGGCACATTCAAAGGCCGTCTTCATTCCGGGTAGTGTTCCGCTTGCCTCGATTACATAATGGAAAGCCCCTTTCCCGGTTGCATCCGAAACGCCATTTACGGCCTCATGATAATTTACTGTCCGCGCCGCACCGAGATGCCGCGCCAATTCCAGACGTGCCGGACGGCCTCCTGCACAGACCGTCTCCAGCAGGTTTTGAGTTTCGAGAAGCGAAGTGAAGATAAGGCCTATCGGCCCGTCGCCTATTACGAGGGCGGAGCTCTTATCCTCGATCCTCAGCCGCTTAAGCCCTCGGACACAGACCGCAAGCGGTTCGATGAGGGCGGCAGCATCAAGAGGGAAATCCTCAGGCAACAGCCGGATATTATCAGCCTCCGTGAGGAAATATTCTCCATAACCGCCGGAATGTTCGAATCCCACCTCGCCACCATCGGAAAGGACATTTTCGGAAACGCAGGGACAGCCGATAACGCCTTGTCCGACTCCATCTCCGGCTGCATCGATTATCCCCGACCATTCATGTCCAGGGATCGCCGGATACCCCGTTCTTGCCCATCCCCCGATCATCACCAGATCGGTTGCACAGATGCCGCAGAATACGGTCCTGATCCTGACCTCGCCGGGGCCCGGTTCGGGTTTGGGCAATTCTTTCCACTCGACCCTTCCCGGTCCTGTGTTCACTATGGCTTTCATCGATTCCTCTGTTCCGGGCATGTTCATTTATCCGATGTCTTATTCAATTCAGGGGTTGATGATGACCTTGTTCCGTTCCGGCCGGCCCATGATTTCAACGGCCTTATGAATCTCCGAAAGGGGGAAACGGTGCGAGATGATTTTCTCCGGATCGACGACGCCGCGCTCCATGAGCCGGATGGCGTTCTGCATGCCGATGGAGGTGCAGCCGAAACTGGCATCCATACGGCCTTCCATAAAATGCGCGTCGCACCCGTCCATCCAGAATTTCTCATGCGTGGTGATGCCGAAGACATTCCATCTGGTGCCCCGGCGGCGCAGGTCTCTGGCAAGCTCAACCGCCCCGATCGGGCCTGCTGCTTCCACAACGAGATCCGGTCCGTCCGGCATGATTTCATAGACGGATTTGACAGGGTCACAACCGGATGGGTCGATCGTATGTGTCGCTCCCAGGGCTACAGCGTTCCGGCGGGCATAATCGCTCGGATCGATCGCAATGAGTCTGCCCGCCCCGGCCGCCCTTGCCACCATCAGGCATAAGAGACCTATGCCGCCGACACCAATGATCACTACGTTATCGCCGACCTTCATTTCGCTGTATTGGATGAGCCCTTTCCATGCCCCGGCCAGAGGCTCGGTCAATGCTCCGGCATCGAAGGTTATTCCGGCCGGTTTACGAAAGAGGGCAAAGGCGCCGGTCTTCATGTATTCCGCAAAGGCCCCGGGCCGCACATCCTTAATCCCGTCTCCGCCGGTCGTATAGGCCTTTTCGCAATAGTGCGTATTACCCACACGGCAGTGTCTGCAGACTCCGCAATAGACAGACGGCATGCAGATTACCTCATCGCCATCCTTGAACTCCGAGACCCCGGGCCCCACATCGGTCACCACCCCTGAAGGCTCATGACCGGGGATCAACGGAAAATTCACGTTCCGGCGGATGCCTTTGATCGCCTTGTAATCCGTGGCGCAGAAACCGCAACTTTTGATCCGCACCACAACCTCACCCGTATCCGGCCGTGGCATGGGAATTTCTTCCAGGACCAGCTTGTCGAAATTCTTCAATACGGCTGCAAGCATCTCTTTCTCTCCTCATGTCGTGGTCCCGGCGCGCAGACGCGCCGGTATCTTTGACCGGCTCTTTGTCTGACGGCCGGTCATTTTATCAAAAAGAATCTCCATACCCTCCTTCGCCAGGGCCGACCCGTCAAAGACCGCCGTGGTTAGGCCGATGGCCTCGGCTGCCAGGGTGCCGTCGAATCCCGCGAGTTTTACCTGCCCCGGTATGGAAAACCCGTTGCGCAGGAGCTTCTGCCATATGTGAAGCGCGCCTTCGTCGTTGGAGCAGAAGATTGCGCCGTCCGCTTCAGATGCAAATTCCCTGATTCCGGTTTCCGTGACTTCGTCGAGAAAGCAGGATGAAAAGGTGCCTGCTGACCGTACTGAACGCCAGGATTTGCAGGCCGCCTCTCTGCGCTCGATATGACCCAAGTGTTGACGCTGCGTCTGCACGAAAAGAAGGCGCCTCACATTACGCTTAATGAGATGCCGGGTCACCGCTGCCGCACCGCCTGCGTTGTCCACCCAGACCGAGGCGCCAGTCCATTTGCCGTAGGAGATGTGGTTCGGATCGAGAATAACGACCGGCGGTCCGGAATTCTCCAACTCAGCAGCATCTTTTGCGGGAACGTCACCCCAAAGAAGAAGCCCGTCCGGCATGGCCGGGTAACCGGAATCTTTCCGAAAGAGACGGAGAATGTTGCTGCTCGATATGACCTGGAAAAGGACCCCGGCCTTTACGGCTTTTCCGGCAAGGGCGCGTATGCTCTGTGCCGCGACCTCGCTCTGAATGCTGCGAAACTCTTCCGACAGGACGAGACAGACTGTATGGGGCGTTCCCAGGGAGAGGTTTCTTGCCGCGAGATTGGGGCGGTAACCGAGACGGATGGCCTCTTCCCAGACTTTATCCCTTGTCTTATCCGCAATTTTCGGACTTTTTGCCAGGGCAAGCGATATTGTAGACTTGTCCAGATTAAGCGATTTGGCGATATCCTTTAAAGTAATACGTTTCTCCATTTTTCAACCGGTTGAAATATACCGCTAGAAAGGATTTTTCTCAAGCATTATTTTCCTTGGTTTATATATCGGTTGCTGCAACGATAAAGACCGGGCAGGACCACAAATGAATGTGCAGGATCGTTAAGCACCGTGAGAGTGTTAACGGTTTTCCTGAAACATTATTTTCTGCCGCTTGCGATGGTTCTGCGACCGTGGAATGGCTTCTTAACGGCAAGGCCGGGATATTTCACCCGCATGTATTCCACAAAGAGGCGGGGATCTTCGGAGTTCATTAAAAACATTTCGAAATGTGCAGGCACGACGAGTCCGGGTCGTAGCGCTCCGGCTAGATCGGCGGCCTCCTGATAGGTCATGTTGCCGATGCAGTCTGCACGAAGACGCCTGGCGTCCCTGCCGTTTATGGGCAGAAAGGCGAGGTCGAATTCCCATTGGCGGAGAATCGCATGCATCCCCTCGTAGATACAGGTATCGCCCGCATGGTAAAGGCAAAAACCGTTTCCCTCGATGACAAAGCCGATATGATGATGAAGGCCGGTCTTTTCGTCGCACTCCAGGAATTCATGGGCCGCGGGCACGCCGGTCACCTTCAGCCCGGCGATCTCAACCGAAATCCCTTTATCCACCCCGAGAAAACGCTCAACCGGAATTCCGAGCTCCGAGGCGATCGGCTCCCGAAGAAGCTCCGGGACTACGAACCTGGCGTTTGGAGAGGCCTTTGCAATCTTTGGCCACGATCTACGGTCGATATGGTCAATGTGGTCATGCGAGCCGAGAACAATGTCGGCGTTTATTACTTCTTCGGGATGAAGGATCGGCGCAACAGTCCGTTTCCGGCCCGGAGAGAGGTATGCGTCGATATAAATAGTCCTATGGCCCAGTTTCACGGCAAAGCCGTGCTGGCCGAGCCACCAGAATGCACACTGGCCGTATTCCGTTTTTGTGGCTTCAATCTCCCGGATAAGTCTCCCGCCTGTTTTCATAAGGTATACCCGCCGTTTTCCGGCCAACCGACAGCTGAGGTCCTTATTCCGTCTCCTCTGCGCTGTCTTCTTCTGTCTCTGTGCTTTTAATTTCAAGCTGCTCGGGCTGGACCTCGTCCATCCTGCCGGCTGTTTCGGCAAAGACCTCCTCGAACTGGCTCATGTCAGGCAAATCCTTGAGAGAGTTGAGTCCGAAGACCTCGAGGAAATGGTCGGTAGTCACATATTTCATGGGTTTGCCCGGCCTGACGTCTATCAGTTCGGTCTTTAGAAGAGTTTTTAATGTCGATTGTGAATCAACCCCGCGCACCCCGTCAATCACCAGTTTTGTGCAGGGGCCTTTGTACGCTATGACGGCCAGCACCTCAAAGGCCGCCTGCGAAAGCCTTCTGGGCGAAAGCAGGGCCTTAAGGTATGGCGAAAAACCCTCGATGGTTACGAACATGTAGCCGTTTGCAGCCTTTATAATTCGGAAGCACCTGCCTGTTTCCCCGTAGATATTGTTCAACTCGGAGACCAGCTTCTCCAGTATTTCACCGGTCATTTCCGGCAGGGCCTTACGTATGTCCTCAAGGCCCAGGGCACTGTCCGAGGAAAAAATAATGGCCTCTATTATTTCCCTGTCCGCGGCTGCCATCTTTATGCCGCCCCGCTTTTACTCATGATGAATATCTTTGAAAAAAGGCCATTCTGGGAAATTCTTGCAATGGATGCCTTTGAAAGCTCAAGCGCCGCCATGAAGAGCGATATGATTTCAGCCTTTTCTTCGGTTCTGGCCGCTTCCCTGAGATCGATTTTATCCTTTTTTTTCAGCATGGCCGTAAGCCTGGCCATCATGTCCCTTAAATGATAACGGGTGACGTTCACTTTCATTATATAATGCCTGGTCCTGGCCTTGATTGCATCGATTGCCTGGAGCAGGGCGGCAAGGCCCAGCCTGGGCAGATCCCTTTCTTCGCTGGAAACGCCCCTGGGAAACCTGTCCCTGAAAAGCTGGGGGCGCTCCGAGAGCAGGCCGGCAGATTCCTTTATCGCCATGTAGGCCAGCAGCATCTCTTTAAGCTGCTGCGCAGGGTTTACTTCTTCGGTCCCGTCTTCATTAAAACGGGGGAGCAGGATGCATGACTTGATCCATATCAGGTATGAAGCCATTTCAAGGAATTCACCAGCAAGTTCGATGTTGAGCGAATTGAGCCTTTTGATGTGCTCGATGTACTGATCCACTATCGGACAGATCTCAAGCTGCTCGATGTTGAATTTATTCTTTTCAATAAGGTAAAGCAGAAGGTCAAGGGGCCCCTCGAAGCGTTCGAGGTGGAGGATGAAATCAGTGCGGGCCGAACTTGAAATGCTGTCCATCAGGCTACCTTCATGGCCGCTCTGACTTTTTCGATTGTGATTGCGGAGAGCGCCCCGGCCTTGGATGCGCCCTCGTGCAGGATGTTCTGCACCTGCTGCTTGTGGCCTTTGAAATATTCTATCCTTTCCCAGATTGGCGCCATTTCCGCCTCGATATTGGCGATGAGGAGTTTCTTGCAGTCCACGCAGCCCCATGTGGCATTCCTGCAGCCTTCCTTGATCTCGTCATGTTTCGATGCATCGGTAAAAAACTCGTGGAACGGGAAAAGGTTGCAGTCCCTGGGTTCGCCCGGGTCTTTTTTTCTCATGCGCTTGATGTCTGTCAGCATCTGCATGACCTTTTCCCTGAGCGCTGCGCCCGAGTCATTGATGAGGATTGCGTTGTCGAACGATTTTGACATCTTCCTGCCGTCAAGACCCGGAACCCGTGGCGCTGCCGTTAGGATCGGCTGCGGTTCCTTCAAAAGGCCCTCGCCGTAGAGGTAATTGAAGCGCCTCACGATCTCCCTCGTCAGTTCGAGGTGGGGGAGCTGATCCTCGCCGATAGGCACCTTGTCGGCATGGTAAATGACTATGTCCGCCGCCTGAAGTACGGGATAGCCGAGAAACCCGATTGTGCCCAGGTCTTTTTCCTTCAGCTCCTCCTTCAGCTCCTTGTAGGTCGGGTTGCGTTCCAGCCAGGAAACTGGCGTGATCATGGAAAGGAGCAGGAAAAATTCGGCATGCGCCTTTATATCCGATTGCCTGAAAATAATACTCTTCTCCGGGTCTATGCCGACGCCGAGCCAGGAAAGGACCATATCTTCCGTGCTCTCCCTGATAATCGAGGGGTCCTTGTATGCGGTTGTAAGGGCATGCCAGTCGGCAACAAAATAGAGGCAGCGGTAATCATCCTGCAGGGATACCCAGTTTTTAAGCGCCCCGAGATAATGCCCCAGATGAAGCGGGCCTGTCGGCCTGACACCGGAAACGATTCTTGGTTTATCCATTGCTCTCACCTCATAAAGATAAAAAGATATTTACTATTCCGCGGATAATCGGGAATATAACGAAGTTCACGACTCTTGTAAAAATAAGCACGAGGAGAATGATGAATCCGTAGGGCTCAATCCTGGCCCATGAATTTGCCATTTTTTCGGGCAGCAGCCCCACGATCACCCTGCCGCCGTCAAGTGGGGGTATCGGGATGAGATTGAATATTGCAAGGCCGACATTGATATAGACCATGATCTCCATCATTATCTTTAAGGGATAAAGGGTGCTTCCCGTAATCAGAGGCCCGGCATAATTGAAAAGCAATGCAAAGATCAGCCCGAGGACGAGATTTGATGAAGGACCGGCTAATGCCACCCACAGCATGTCTTTCCTGGGATTCTTGAAGTAGCGAGGGTCCACCGGGACAGGCTTTGCCCAGCCTATCATCCGGGTGATGAAAAGCACGGCCAGGCCGAAGATGTCTATGTGCTTGATCGGGTTAAGGGTCAGCCGGCCCTGCATTTTTGCCGTCGGGTCACCCAGCGCATAGGCTACATAACCGTGGCACACTTCGTGTACCGAGAGCGAGAACAGCACGGGCACAATCATCAGGACTATATATCGAATAGTATCGTTCATGGGGCAAGTTTATACAGGAAGGAACGGCTCAGTGTCAAAAACAAAGGGAAGTTCTATTACCTGTTTAAAAATGACGCTTCGCTATCTGAGCGAATCCGGCTTTGATTCTAAATACTCACGACACACCACTTTCTTTTTTTACGCCTTATGATGTTTTATATTCCTTCCCTCGACCATATAGATGACATCTTCGCAGATATTCGTCGCAAGGTCGGCTATGCGTTCCATGTTCGATGCGATCTTCATAAGATGCAGGGCCCGCTCGATGGTCAGGGGATCGGTTATCATATAGGAAATAAGTTCCCTGACGATCTGTGTCCTCAATGCATCGACGATGCTGTCCCTCTCGCAGACCGCCATGGCCAGCGCTGCATCCTCATTGACAAAAGAATCGATTGCATTCTTGAGCATCGATATTGTCACTTCAGCCATCCGGGGAATGTCCAGGAGCGGTTTTACAGCCGGCTGACCGATAAGGAACAGGGCGCTTTCCGAAATCGTTACGGCATGGTCCGCCATGCGTTCGAGGTTTGTGGATATGTTGAGTATCATCAGGATCGTTCTGAGGGGTTTGGTTGCCGGCTGATGCTGTGCGATAGTCGAAACGCACATCTCATCGATTGCAATTTCATAATCATTTGCCCTGGGCTCATCCTCATTGATTACAGACTCAAGAATAGCCGCCTTCTTTTCCCTGAGCCCCTTTATGCTTTTCCCGATCATGGTCTCGACAAGCGCTGCACTGTCGATGAGCTCTTTTCTGAGATCGATAAGCTTTTTTTCTTCAAGCATTGTTTTCTCCTTTCCGTAACATCATCCAAACTGACCGGCCAGGTATGATTCCGTCATGGTCTGTCTGGGCACAGTAAACATCTGGGTGGTGTTGCCGTATTCTATCAGGCTGCCCAGGTACAGAAATGCCGTGTAATCCGACACCCTGGCCGCCTGCTGCATATTGTGGGTCACTATTGCTATGGTGTAGTCCTTTTTGAGTTCGAGGAGCAACTCCTCAATTTTTCTTGTCGAGATGGGGTCAAGACTGGCGCACGGTTCATCAAAGAGAATCACCTCCGGCTCGACAGCCAGGCATCTTGCGATGCAGAGCCTCTGCTGCTGCCCTCCGGAAAGCATCAGCGCGCTCGTATGCAGTCTGTCCCTCACTTCTTCCCAGATGGCCGCTTTTTTCAGCGACTCGACGACCTTGCTCTCAATAAAGGCCCTGTCCCTCATGCCGTTTACCTTCAGGCCGTATGCGATATTTTCATATATGCTTTTCGGGAAAGGGTTCGGTTTCTGAAATACCATGCCTACCTGCCGCCTCAGCTCAACGACATCGGTCTTGGGGGCATATATGTCCTGGCCGTCTATGGTAAGGCTTCCCTCTACACGGGTTCCCGGTATTAGATCATTCATGCGGTTCAACAGTCTGATGAACGTAGATTTGCCGCAGCCGGAAGGGCCTATAAGGGCTGTTACGTTGTTGGCGTACATGTCCATGCTGATATCTGTAAGGGCCTGAGTCCTTCCATAATAAAAATTGATATTAGAAGCCTTGATCTTAACTTCATGTTCCATAGCCGCTCCTTTGTTTCTGCCTGATAACAATTGCAACGGCACTGATGGACAATACCAGAACAAGGAGAACAAGTGCGCACCCGTATGCGATCGGGGTCTGCAGGTCAGGTTTGGTGCCTTCCGTCATCAGTGCATATATGTGATATGGCAGGGCCATGACCTCGGAAAATATCGAGTTCGGATAATCCCTGTTGAAGAATGTGGCTGCGGTAAAGAGTATTGGAGCTGTCTCCCCCGCTACCCTCCCGATGTTCAGGATGACGCCTGTCAATATCCCGGGAAGCGCACTCGGCAAGACCACCTTTTTAATTGTCTGCCACTGTGTCGCCCCGAGCGCTAATGATGCCTCCCTGAAAGATTGCGGTACGGCAATGAGCGACTCCTGGGAGGCCGAAATTATGCCGGGCAGGGCCATGATGCCGAGCGTCAGGCTTCCCGACAGGATGGAAACGCCGAAGCCCAATATTTTTACAAACAGGGCAAGCCCGAAAAGCCCGAACACAACCGACGGCACTCCTGCAAGGTTGTTGATGGAAAGCCTGATAATATTTACCGTTACCCCTTTGGGGCTATATTCGGTAAGGTATATCGCGCATGCAATTCCAAGCGGAAAGGCCAGCAGCATGGACCCGAGCGTCAGGTAAAGGGTTCCTACGATGGCCGGGGCAACGCCGCCTTTTGTCATGGCCCTTCTTGGTATATCCGTAAGAAATTCCCAGGAAATAACACCGATCCCCCTGATGGTTATAAAGTATATGATTGAGCCCATGAAAAACAGGCAGAATATTATGCATAGGAACATTAATGTGAAACCCGCTCCCTGGGTGATCTGTCTTGGGCTTATTTTTTTCATCTTCCGAGTCCCAGTTTAAGCCTGAATTTTCTGCTTACTATTTCAGCGATTATGTTGAAAATCAGTGTAATAAAAAATAAAATTAGGCCAATCGCAAAAAGCGCATGGTAATGCGGGCTTCCTATTGCAGCTTCACCCATTTCTGCGGCTATGGTCGATGTCATGGGGCGCAGCGGGTCAAATATTGATCCGGGAATCACCGCCGCCCCGCCGGCCACCATCAGGACCGTCATGGTTTCACCGACCGCCCTGCTCATGCCTAGAATTACTGCCGTTGAAATGCCTGAACCTGCAGCCGGCAGGATAACGCGGGTAAGCGTCTGCCAGCGCGTGGCTCCGATCGCCAGCGATGCCTCCCTGAAACTCCGGGGCACAAAACTCAGGGCGTCTTCCGATATGCTGCTGACCGTAGGAATTGCCATGACGCCGAGGACCAGGCTGGCTGTGAAACCGTTGAGCCCAGTCGGAATATTCAGGAGTTCCTGAAGAAAGGGCGCAATGATAAGCATTCCGAAGAAGCCGTAAACAATTGACGGGATACTTGCAAGAATTTCAATGACCGGCTTTAACAGGGCCCTTTGTTTCGGGCCAGCTATTTCATGTATGTAAAGGGCCGTGCCTATTCCGATCGGAACACATACAATCATGGCCCCCAGAGTTACGGCAATTGAGGCAAAAATGAGCGGAAACATGCCGAATTCCGGGGGTTCCGCTGTAGGGTACCAGTGGATTCCGAGGAAGGAGGCGATTAAGTCGAACTGAGAGAAGAATGGATAAGATTCTTTAAAAAGGGTGATAATAATGCCTATCAGAAAGACCAGCGATGAGAGGGCAAGTATGGAGAAAATGAGCTTTATCAGTCTTTCTTTGATGCTGTTCATTTGTTCTCTTTCCCATCTCTGTCATTGCGGGCCCCGCATTCAGCGGGGCGCGGCAGTACGGAATTACTTAAGCCCGACAAAACCTTCTTCTTCAACGATCTTCTGGCCCTCCTTCCCGAGAACGAAATCTGTGAATTTCTTTATATCGCCCGATGGCTTGCCGTTTGTATACATGAACAGGGGTCTTGAAAGTCCGTATTTTCCTGAAAGTATGGTTTCCTTCGTGCATTTCACACCGTCAACCGTTAAATCCTTGACCTTCTTTGAAAGATAGCCGTGTCCGACATATCCTATTGCACCCGGGGTTGTGCCTACCGTTGATGCAATGGCCTGGTTGGATGCGTTGATAAGGGCGTCCGCTCTGACCTTTTCCTTGTTGAGGGCAAGCACTTCAAATGCCTCATATGTGCCGCTTGAGGTGTCGCGTGAAAGGACAACGATTTTTCCTGGCGCTCCGCCAAGTTCCGACCAGTCTGAAACCTTTCCGGTATAAATGTCTTTTATCTGCTGTTTCGTAATGGCCTTTATTTTGTTCTGTGGATTTACTATTACCGCAATACCGTCCATTGCTATCTTGATTTCATTTACGTCAACACCTTTTGATTTTGCCTTTTCGATTTCTTCGGGTTTTATCTGTCTGGAAGAATCGGCAATGTCGCAGGTTCCGTCGATCAGGGATGTTACCCCCACACCTGAACCGCCGCCCTGGACGGATATGTTGGTGGATGGATTCTTTTCCATGAAAGCCTCGGCAGTTGCCTGGGCTATGGGAAGGACAGTGGTGGAGCCTTTCATTGTGATTGTCTTTGCTGCTGCGAATAATGTGCCGGCTGATATTGATAGAGAGAAAATCAAAGTCAGCGCCATGGCCTTAATGAATCGTTTCATGTGTACCTCCTGTTTTTGATGAGATATTTAGTCGGGGCCGGTTAAGAAAATATAAATTAGCTGTTAAAATATGATGAAGAATGAGTGCGCGGCAGCTATCGGACCAGGGCATAGGTTATAGCAGATATTACGGCCGCTCCCGGGATTGTAAGTATCCAGGCCCAGATTATTTTTCCCGCTACGCCCCATCTGACGGCACTCAGTCTCTTGAGCGATCCGACGCCCATTATCGCACCTGTTATAGTGTGCGTCGTGCTCACAGGAGCGCCCAGCATGGTTGCGATAAACAGGGATATTGCTGCCCCGGTTTCCGCGCAGAAGCCGTCCACAGGCCGCAGTTTCGTAACCCTCTGGCCCATGGTTTTTACAATCCGCCACCCGCCGAACATGGTGCCAATGGCTATTGCGATCTGGCACGAGATGATTACTATGAATTCTATCCTGTTGGTGTTCCAGACATTTGTCGGGAGTACGCTTATGACTCCGGCATTCATAAGGAGAACAAAAATGATCCCCATGGTTTTCTGCGCATCGTTGCCGCCGTGCCCCAGACTGTAGAGCGCTGCGGATACTAGCTGGCCCTTGCGGAAGATGTGGTCAACCTTTCTGGGGGTGGCCTTCCTGAAGATCCACATTACAAGAGTGCCGATGAGGAGTCCGAGAATAAGACCGGCGGCAGGGGAAATAAATATGAATATGACTGTCTTGATTATTGCTTTGAAATTGAGCAGGTTGCTAATTACAAGCGTGTTCGAAACGGCTTTTACAACGGCCGCCCCTATCATCCCTCCGATAAGCGCATGGGAAGAGCTTGTCGGGAGACCGAGCCACCAGGTCAGGACATCCCAGAGGCATGCCCCTACAAGTGTGGCAAGGATGATGTAGACATCAACATACTCAGGCTTTATTATCTTGCCGATCGTATCCGCCACATGAAGGCCGAGAAATATGAATGCTATGAAATTGAAGAATGCCGCCCAAATGACAGCCCGTTGAGGGGTCAGCACCCTTGTTGATACGATTGTCGCAATCGAGTTTGCAGAGTCATGAAAGCCGTTTAGAAAATCAAACAGCAAGGCGAGGGCTATCAGAAAGATTATGGCGGATGTCATTTTATACTACCGGCACCAGGAAAGTGTCACTTTTCTTATGATTTAATGAACAAATGCTTTTTGTTACAATCAAAATTTAATCCTCCATTTTTTTAAATGGAGGTAGACTTTAGCAATTAAGGTAAGATTAAGATTCTGTTAATTTTTGGTTAAGAAAACAGTCCAAAGGCTGCAACTAGCATATAAGTGAGAGCAGAAACAGTTGCCGCACATGGTATGGTGAGAACCCATGCCCACATGATCTTTCCCGCGACCCCCCATCTTACCGCGCTAAAGCGTTTAAGGGATCCAACTCCCATTATCGCACCCGTGATCGTGTGGGTCGTACTTACCGGGACTCCCATCGTCGTGGATATGAGAAGTGCTGTGGCAGCCCCGGTCTCGGCGCAGAAGCCGTCTACCGGCCTTAATTTAGTGACCTTCTGTCCCATGGTCTTTACTATTCTCCATCCTCCGAATATGGTGCCTAGTGCGATTGAACTCTGGCATGCGAAGATCACTAGAAGCTCAATGGGCTTGGTATCCCAGACGTTTGTTGGAAGCACGGTTATCAATCCTGCGTTCATTAGCAGAACGAATATGATGCCCATTGTCTTCTGCGCATCATTCCCTCCGTGGTTAAGACTGTATAGTGCAGCCGAAATAAGCTGACCCTTCCTGAAGACACTGTCGACCTGAAGGGGAGTCGTCTTCCTGAACAGCCAGTGGATAATGGTTCCTATTATCAGTCCGAATATCATCCCGACAATCGGACATATGAAAATAAATGCAACCGTCTTTATTATACCCGGCAGGACCAGCGCACTGAATCCTTTCTTGATGAGCGCCGCGCCGACCATGCCTCCGATGAGCGCATGCGAAGAACTTGTCGGAAGCCCCAGATACCAAGCGATTATATCCCACATGCAGGCGCCTATAAGGGTCGCAAAAATTACCTGCGGGCTGATGATGGATATATCTATTATGCCTTTGCCTATAGTGTTTGCAACATGGAGTCCAAAGAATAAAAAAGCTATGAAATTGAAAAATGCAGCCCAGATTACTGCATGGCCAGGGGTAAGTACTCTGGTGGACACAATGGTTGCGATAGAGTTGGCGGAATCATTGAATCCATTTAAAAAATCAAACAGGAGCGCAAGCGCAACCAGGAATATGATACTAAAAGTCATTTGTAGAGCCTCCAGATACAGGTGCTTTCTTTCGTGCATGAACAAGCATGATGCTACTTATTTTTTTAATGGACTATCACTATCTTGATGTCTTGTATATTAACATTTAGATGTAAAAAAATTTGTAAGGGCAAGAAAAATCTGTATCTGTCTTAATCAAAACTTAACATTCCCATGTCAATACATTCTATAATCAGGAAGGAAAAAATGAACCGAATTCAGGTGCTTTTTCTTTGTACAGGCAATTCGGCCAGATCTCAGATGGCGGAAGGCTTTCTCAGGAAATTCGGGGGAGACGGGTTTGATGTGTTCAGCGCAGGTCTTGAACCCAAAGGAATACACCCTTTAGCCATTAAAGTTATGAAAGAAGAGGGGATTGATTTAAAATCTCACCGGTCCAAGCATCTTGACGAATATATGGGCAAAATGCATTTCAGCTATGTTATCACGGTATGCGGCAATGCGGACAGGAACTGTCCGTCGGTTTTCCCGGGGATCGGGACGAGGATTCACTGGGACTTCGATGATCCGGCAGCGTTTGCCGGGAGTGAAGATGAAAAAATCAAAAAGTTTCGAGAGGTGCGGGATAAAGTAAAGAGAAGAATTATACTGTGGCTTGATGAAATCAGGTCGCGGCCTTCTCAATAATGACCACCCTTGGTCTGCCCGCAAGGTCATTAAGCCATTGCCTGATTATTAAATTTTCATTATTCCTGCAGACGGCATTAGTTTTTTCCTGCTGGTCATAGCCTGTCTCCATGATCAGTATTCCGCCGGGACTCAGGCATGAATCAAGTCTTTTAATAACCTTGTTGATTACATTCATCCCGTCAACTCCGCCAAACAAAGCGCACCCCGGCTCGAATTTAAGTATGTCCCTAGACAGCAGGCCGAAGTCCTCCTCGGACACATATGGAGGGTTCATGACTATTACCCGGGAATTTTCACCGATGGCTTCGATCGCATCGGCAACTGCAAATGTGATCCTTTTGTCCACGTTGTGCCTGAGGGCATTTTTTTTTGCGATAAGAAGGGCATTCCTGCTGATGTCTGTCGCAACTCCTTTGAGATCCTTCCTGCAAACCAGGACAGAGATTATTACGGCCCCCGACCCTGTTCCAATTTCAATGACGGTGGACCCGTGAGGAGCCAGTTCAAGGGTTTTTTCAACAAGCAGTTCAGTTTCGGGCCTCGGGATCAATACGCCGGGACCGACCTCGAAAGACAGTCCGTAGAACTCTTTTTCCCTGGTAATGTAGGCAACAGGTTCGCCTTTCACGCGTCTGAAGACATATGACATATATATATCGCGTTCTTCGGGTGTAAGGGGCCTTTCGGTGTCTATGTAGAGATCGACCCGCCTGAGCCCCATGGTATGGCATAAAAGCAACTCGGCATCCAGGCCTGCGGACGCGGAGTCATTACCGTCAAAGAGGCCGGATGCCCATTCAAGGGCCGCCCTGGTTGTCCAGTCGATCATCAGGCGGATGATCCTTTCAGAGCCTGTGATTGAGCCTCTGCCGCAAGGGCATTGATAAGTTCGTCTACTTCGCCTTCGAGAATGGATGTGAGTTTATGCAATGTAAGGTTTATTCGGTGATCGGTAACACGTCCCTGGGGGAAATTATACGTCCTGATCCGTTCGCTGCGGTCGCCGGAGCCAACCTGCAAACGCCTTTCAGCAGCTATCTCCTGGTCCTGGTCTTCCTGCATCTTCTGGAGCAGCCTGGAGCGCAGCACCTTCATTGCCTTGTCTTTATTCTTGTGCTGGCTCTTCTCATCCTGGCATGTGACTACAACGCCGGTAGGGATGTGGGTTATCCTGACAGCGCTTTCAGTCTTGTTGACATGCTGGCCTCCCGAACCGCTCGCCCTGTAGGTATCGATCCTCAAATCTGCAGGGGATATTTCAAGGTCGACATCTTCCGCTTCGGGCAGGACCGCGACCGTCACCGCGGAAGTATGTATTCTCCCCGATGCCTCGGTCTCGGGAACGCGCTGTACACGGTGAACGCCGCTTTCATATTTCAGCCTGGAATAAACGTTTTTACCGCTGATACCGGCGATTACCTCTTTTATGCCGCCTTTGCCGGTATCGTTCAGGTTCAGAATCTCGATGTTCCATCTTTTTGATTCCGCATAACGGGAATACATTCTGAAAAGGTCTGCCGCAAAAAGTGCGGCCTCTTCACCCCCCGTACCTGCCCTTACCTCCAGGATTACATTTCTGGCATCGTTCGGGTCTTTGGGAATGAAAAGCATTTTGAGGGAGTTTTCCAGTGAGGCTCTTTCTTCATTCAGGTCGTCAAGCTCCTCCCGGACAAGGTCACGCATCTCCGGATCGGGGTCTTGAAGCATTGATTCATGGGCCTTTATTTCTTCATGGAGTACCTTGAGCCTGCGATACGGCACAACATACTCTTCAAGCCCTGAATGTTCTTTTGTCGACCTGGTATACTTCTCACGGTCATTGATAAGCTCGGGATCGGCAAGAAGATCTGAGAGCTCGGTATATCTCCTCTCTATCTCCTTCAGTCTTTCCAGCATATTCGGTTATTGTCTTCTTAATCAAAGACCCCGCTGAACGGGGCCCTTGAAAGCAGGAGATTATTGCTGTTTGTCCTTTTTCAGGTAATTGCCGTATTTCCTGCGGAACAGTTCGGATTTGCCTGCCGTTGCAGAAGTTCTCTGCTGACCCGTATAGAACGGGTGACAGGCGCTGCAGATTTCGACCCTGATGTCGCTCATAGTTGAACGGGTTTTAAAGTTGTTACCGCATGCACAGGTAACTGTTGCCTCTTCGTACTTGGGATGTATATCCTTCTTCATTGTAGCTTTCTCCTTACTTATTCATTACTTCAAGGAAGTGCGCATTATTATCTGTCTTTGAGAGTTTGTCCAGCAAAAATTCAATGCTGTCAACCGGGTTCAGCGGACCCAGAAGTTTTCTGAGTATCCAGATGCGGTCAAGCTGCTCCTGAGGTATGAGCAGTTCCTCTTTTCTCGTGCCGGATTTTGAGATATCGAAAGCCGGGAAAATCCTTCTTTCCATTATAGTCCGGTCAAGGTGAATTTCACAGTTGCCTGTGCCCTTGAATTCCTCATAAATAACCTCATCCATTCTCGAACCAGTATCGATAAGCGCTGTCGCAATGATTGTTATGCTCCCGCCCTCCTCGATATTCCTTGCGGTTCCGAAAAAGCGCTTGGGTTTCTGCAGGGCATTGGCATCAATCCCGCCCGAGAGGAGTTTTCCGGAGGGAGGGCAAACCGTGTTGTGCGCCCGGGCAAGCCTGGTCAGCGAGTCAAGCAGGATTACCACGTCCTTCTTGTATTCGACAAATCTTTTGGCTTTTTCAATAACCATGCGTGCAACCTGGACATGGCGGGAAGCGGGTTCGTCAAACGTCGAGGCAATGACCTCACCCTTTACAGAGCGCTGCATATCCGTAACTTCTTCGGGCCTTTCATCAATAAGAAGGACCATAAGAATAACTTCCGGATGATTCGCGGTGATACTGTTGGCTATGGCCTGAAGCATCATGGTCTTTCCGGCTTTGGGGGGAGAAACGATAAGGCCGCGCTGTCCTTTGCCGATGGGCGCAAGGAGGTCGAGGGTCCTTCCGGTAAGGTTATCGTGTTTCGTTTCGAGGGTAAAACGCTCTTCCGGGTAAAGAGGGGTAAGCCCGTCAAAGGGCACCCTGTGCTTGGCCTCTTCAATGGGAGATTCGTTAATATTTTCGAGTTTGAGAAGCGCAAAATATCTCTCGCCGTCTTTTGGAGGCCTGATCTGACCCCTAACCTTGTCGCCGACCTTCATGTTGAAGCGGCGTATCTGTGAAGGGGAGACATATATATCATCCGGGCCCGGGAGATAGCTCCAGTCCGCTGAACGAAGGAAACCGAAACCGTCGGGCAGTATTTCAAGAATTCCTTCTCCTGATATGTAGCCTTCTTTTTCGGCAGTCGCCTGGAGGATGGCGAATATAAGTTCCTGCCTTGACATCGTTGCCGAGCCTTCAATTTCAAGAGCATTCGCCGATTCCAAAAGCTCTTTTGGCCCTTTCATTTTCAGTTCTTCTAAATGCATAAGCTGTCCTTTCGGATAAATTGGACGTGATTTTTGTCAGTTACTTGAATGACAATCGACAAGCTTAAAAAACTTGAGTCTGTCCGGTAATAAGACCTGACTAGAAGAATTATGAGCCAAAGTCAAGGGGGAAAAAGGCGTAAATAAAAGGATTCATGATTTTCATTACCCGTTGACAAGCATTAACAACGCGCGTAGAAGTTTCACTCATGATCAACGACTACCAAATGCGCATTGATGGCCTTTCAGAGAAGATAGAAACAATCCGGGGCTATCTTTGAAGTCTCTAAAAAACTGGTCCGCATTGAAGAAATAGATTCACTTTTGTCCAATCCGGAAATATGGAAAGACAGGCCCAGGTTTACCGAGCTTCAGTCCGAGCGTTCCAGGTTTTCTAGCATAATAAAACAGTGGGATGCATTTTCAAAACTGTGGGACGACCTGCAGGTCATGATAGAGTTTGCGGATGAAGACGAGTCTATGGCGAGTGAAATTGATGCTGCATTAAGCGATCTTGAGGAAAAAGCTCATTCAATCGAACTTGTGCATATACTCTCTGGCCCTGACGATTCCAGGAGCGCTTTTCTGGAAATACATGCTGGGGCCGGAGGCACCGAGGCCCAGGACTGGGCGGAGATGCTTCTTCGCATGTACTTGAGATGGGCGGAATCGAACGGGTTCAAGACGAACATAATTGACATATATTCGGATGAGGAAGCAGGTATAAAAAGCGTTACTGTTGAAGTTTCGGGTGAATGGGCTTTCGGTTATCTTAAATGCGAAACCGGCGTTCACCGCCTTGTCCGAATCTCTCCGTTTGACGCCAACGCACGAAGACACACTTCATTCGCATCGGTTATGGCTACGCCGGAAGTCGACCTGAGCATTGACGTGCAGATTGATGAAAAGGAACTCAGGATCGATACATACCGGTCCTCGGGACACGGAGGCCAGCATGTCAACAAGACCGATTCGGCCGTTCGCATAACGCACCTGCCCACGGGGATCGTAGTATCCTGCCAGAATGAACGAAGCCAGCATAAAAACAAGGCCTTCTGCATGAAGCTCCTGGCGTCAAAACTTTATGAGCTCGAGGTTTTGAAACAGAAGGAACGCCTGGACGAATTCCACAAGGAAAAAAAGGAGATCGCCTGGGGCAGCCAGATTCGCTCATATGTAATGCAGCCTTATCAGATGGTTAAGGATCACAGGACAAACCTGGAAATCGGAAATGTCCAGGCCGTCATGGACGGTGATATAAATCCGTTTATTGATGCTTATCTGGCCATGATGGCCAAGGGCGGAAAAAATGATTAAGACAATAAAAAGCCGGCGCAGTATAAGAAGGTTTAAAAAGGTACCGGTTCCGGACGAAGCCATAAAGCATGCTATTGAGGCCGGGATATGGGCACCTTCAGGGATGAATAACCAGCCCTGGAGATTCGCGGTGATAAAGGACCCCGAAACAAAGGCCTGGCTAGCGGACCTCACTCAGTACGGCAGCCCCATGAAATCGGCTGGGGCACTTATTGCGGTTTTCATGGACAATGCCTCAAGCTATGACCGGACCAAAGACTTGCAGGCAATAGGCGCATGCATACAGAATATGCTGCTCGCAATCCATTCCATCGGTCTTGGCGGACTCTGGATCGGAGAAATCCTCAAGAACAGGGATAAGGTTGAAAAACTCCTTGGCGCCCCGGATGATTACGAACTCATGGCCATAGTCGCTATGGGAGAACCCTGTGTGTGTCCAAAACCTCCAAAGCGCAAGCAGCTTTCGGATATGGTGTTTCTTTACAAATAAACTATCTTGAACAGGATGATTTCCCCGGAGTTATCCTCGAGATAACCTTCGGGCTTCCCGTATAAGGATTCGTATCTATCGTAATCGGTCCGGCCATTTTAACAAGGTCTTTATCCATTACGAACTTAAAACCTTCCGCCTCTATCACGTTATCGAATTCTCCCGGCTCATCCTGAGCCAGCGCCAGTCTGGTTCCGCTTCAGGAAGCTATCATATAGATTCGCAGGGGTTTAGGCTGGCTGTTTTTAAAATATAGTCCCAGGGCATTCTTCCCGCTTTCGGTAATTGTGATCATTATTTACTCCTTTTGTCTTTACTTTCTCTATCGGTATTGTTTACACAAGCATTATCATTTGAGCATTGATCTGAATCAAGCTTGGGGGAAATTAATGGAAGACAGATTCCTCGATTACATACCGTTGTTTGCCGGACTGCCTGAAGATGATATGAAAAAGCTTAATTCAAGCGGTATATACCGTACCTACAAAGCAGGAGAGCTTATTGCCGGCCCATCGACCAGAGTCAGGGCCTTTTTCATTGTCGTATGGGGCAGTGTAAAACTCTTCAAGTCTTCGCCGGACGGCCATGAGCAGACACTTTATATCTTCGGCCCGGGTGAGCCGTTCTGCATGACCGCCATGGAAGACGGGAGCTTTCCTGCCGATGCCACGGCTCTTACCGAAACTCGAATCCTCATACTTCCCGCCGAAGTCATGGAATCGATTGCCAGATCGGAGCCTGCGCTTCTCCTGAATATAATGAGCGTTCTCGTCAAAAGGCTTAAAGAAACCATGCATTTGATCGAAATGCTGTCCATGAAGGAAGTTCCGCAGAGGCTTGCCACGTGGCTGCTTCATGCATCCGTCCTTCAGGGAGCGACCGACATGCTGCAGATGGGGATGACGCACAGGGAGCTTTCCAAGCTGCTCGGCACGACACCCGAATCACTTTCCCGGGCGTTCAGGCGCTTTAAGGATGAAGGGCTCCTTGAACTGAACGGGAAGTTAATAAAGATCCTTGACAGGGACAAGTTAGGCAATATGGCATCGAACAGTTAAAATTGCAGAACCATGTGTTCTCTCGGGTTTCACGAATGATTTCCATTGTACTGACAACAAAAAAATTAAACGGGATTACTGCTGCGGTCTTATCATGAAAGACGCATCTATGCAGAATGACTTGCCTCTGCGGGGTTCAACATATAAATGCCCGTCCCTTACTCTCATGAAAGCCCTTTTCATCCCGGCTGATTCGAAAGAAACAGATACTCTTCCTTTCAGGCCTTTTCCCATCTTAAAAACAGCAGCTTTTTTTTCTTCCTCGCTGCTTGGTTTTATCAGCGAAATGCGGCCGTTCCGGTTTGCAAAAAAATATCCGGGATAGTTTACGGACTCGATCAGAACCGTTTCTTTTGAAACATCGGCCGGTATAATGCGGAACCTTGCATCGAGTCTGTCGCGGGCTGATTGGATCTTCGCCACCTCGCCCTTGAAACGCTTATGTCTGATAAAATTCCCCGGACTGCTCAAGCTTTCAATTGAGCAAAGGGAGGCGTCCCTGGGGATAATTTTATTTTTAAGCCATCTGCCGGATATGTTTCCGGACCATATGGAAAAAAAATTGTCTCTTCCCCATGCTGAAAAGCCGGGAAACGCAGGGGAGAGGCTGTCTGCAAAATCCGGTTCAGGGTGCGCTTCGGGCTCGCCTGCGTTTTTTGTGTCGGGCAGAATGGACCTCCCTTTGCCGTCAACATTATCGCAGCAGCCGAAAGTGCTGTACGCAGAACTTATGCCGCTGGACGCAGGAGAGAAATAAGGGTTGTGTCTGCCTGAAGACATAAAGATAACAGGATGGGACATCTTTGAAGAGATTTTATCAAAGCCCTTTTCCCATACAAGGGTTTCCTTTTCGCCGAGGGCTATTGACTTGATTTCCCAGGTCAACCCCCTGTCATTCGAGACCATATCAAAGGTGATGACTTTTATATCACCCTTGTGAGAACCGCCGCATAAAGACGAACATGGACCGTATCCGCCGTCGTTACTGAAGAGCAGCACCCATCTGATTCTTACGGAGATATTGTCCGGACCGGACAGGTCAACGGGTCTGACCTGGAACAGGGTTGTTGGCTCATCCTTTTCAAGGGCCTTTTCGTTCGAATCAAAAACTAGAAACGGCCGTACCGTTTCAGCCAGGCCAGCCTCCATCTCATCGTCGAGCCCGTCTCCATCCCTGTCCGGCCAGAGGATAAGTGCGTTTTCAGGCACGAGAGGCCTTTCCAGCGAGACCATGGCCAAAGTATCTTTCGTTTCGGCTGGAATGCTCTCAAGATAATTATAAGATCGGTTTACGACAGCCGTATCTCCGGCATAAAGTGATTGCGAGAAAATGATAAATATCAGTCCGGCAACCAGGGCCCTGAACAATCCGAACCTTGAAAATTCCATAAGATGCTTCATGATCAAAGGATTATCATTAAGGGCCTGCTTGCGTAAATGCAAAACACTCATATAATGACCTGTATGAAGTTCACATTCAGATGGTATGGCGAAAACGACCCGGTGCAGCTGAAACACATAAGACAGATACCGGCTGTCAAAGGCATCGTATCCGCTCTGCCTGATATTCCGGCCGGGGCGGTCTGGCCGGTTAAAGGAATCCTGGCACTGAAAGACACTGTGGAAAAATCCGGGCTTGAGCTCTCGGCCATCGAAAGCATACCTGTCCATGAAGATATCAAGCTTGGTCTGCCGGGCAGGGATGAATACATTGAAAACTATTCCGAAAGCATCAGGAATACAGGCCGGGCAGGGATCGGGGTGCTCTGCTACAACTTCATGCCCGTGTTCGACTGGATGAGGACGGACCTTGAGAAAACGCTTCCCGATGGCTCCTCATGCCTTGATTACGATGATGCGGAACTTGCCGGGCTGGTGAACAATATGGAAAAGCTTGATATGCCGGCCTGGGCCCAGAGCTATACCCGTGAAAGGCTCAGTCTCATGCTTGAGGCCTATAAGGGCGTCACAGATGAAGACATGTGGGCAAACCTCAGCTATTTCCTGAGGGCGGTGGTGCCGGTTGCGGAGGAATGCGGGGTCAGGATGGGCATTCATCCCGACGATCCGCCCTGGCCTATAATGGGGCTGCCACGGATAATTACAGACGGGCCGGCGCTTGCAAGACTGCTTGCTGTTGTTGACAGTCCTTTCAACGGGATTACGCTTTGCACGGGCTCTCTGGGACCTGCAGCCGAGAACGACCTGTGTGCAATGATAAAGAGGTTCAAGGACAGGATTCCTTTTGTGCATGCAAGAAATATCGAAAGAGGCGGAAACAGGAAGTTTCATGAAACCGCCCATCCCAGCGAATGCGGCAACCTGGATATGTATGAGATCATGAAGGCGCTTTACGAGACCGGTTTTGACGGCATCATAAGGCCTGACCACGGCCGCATGATATGGGGCGAGACCGGCAGGCCGGGCTACGGGCTTTACGACAGGGCGCTGGGCGTCATGTACCTGGCCGGGCTCTGGGAAGCGATTGTTAAGGATAGTGGTGAGTTAAGAATGGTAAGTGGTCAGGAGTGAGAAGAAAGAAACAGAGCATCCTGATAACGTCTGACGCCCTGTTTTTCTTTACTACTCACAACTCACCACTCTTTACTCACCACTTCTTTTCAGATATTCAATCATCGGCCCTGTCACCAGCGGTACTACATCGCCGATCATGTGCGGCATGAGCTCATCCATGACTTTAGGCATGAGTGACGGCATCTGCTCCTTCATGTAATCGGGCATCGGAACCTTTGAGGCAACGCGCGAAAGCATTTCAGGCATGACCTTGGGCATCATCATTGGCAGCAGTATCGGGAAAAGGATGGGGAACACGGGCTTCATCATATCCAGTATTTTAGGAAGGTTTTTACCGAAGAACCGCATCATGTAACCCATGCCGAAAGGCATGGCATTTATAAGCTCCGGCCACATGGTACCCATCAGGTCGGCAAAACCCTTCGGCGTCATGAGCGCGATCATTCCGTCAAAAACCGCCCACTGAGCTTTCACCTCGGGGTGAGGGTCGGGCAGTTCATGGCCGAGCGCCTTGGCAGCAAACGATGCCAGGTCTTCCACCTTAACTTTTGAATCTGCCTTGTCCGCCGAGACGCGTAGCTGGAATTCGCAGCACGGGCAGAGCGCCAGCACCTTGTCCGCACCGGCCTCCTCGGCCTCTTCAAGCCGGCCCTTGCCGATGAACGCAGCCACATCGGGTTCCTTTATGAGGGTCAGGACGCTTCCGCAGCAGTGAGCGCACTCGCGGTTGTTTTCCATCTCGACAAATTTAACGTTCGGTATCGCTTCGATCAGCTTCCTCGGCGGGTCATAAATGCCGCTCACCCTGCCTGCATGGCATGAATCGTGCCATGTGACGGTCTGTTCAGGGAGCTTCTCCGGAAATTTAAACTCGCCGGAATCGATTTTATCGGCAACGATCTCTGAATAGTGCTTTGCAGTGATGTCGTAATTTATGCCGATTTTCTTGGCCCATGTCGGGTAAACATGGCGCCACATCATGTCACAGGCCGGGCATGATGAAATGACCGTGTCCGCGCCCTTTGCCTTGACAGCGGCTATGTTGTCCTTCATGATTTTTGTAAATGTGTCCCATTTGCCGGCAACCAGCATGGGCGTACCGCAGCAGCTCTCAGATTTGCCGACATAGGCGAAATCAACCCCAGCTTCATCTAGCAGTCTTACGCTTGCTATGCTTATGTCGTTTTCCACATAGCTTGCCGTACAGCCTGCGAAATAGGCGTTTTTTGCCTTCACGTCGGGCCCGTGCTTTTCCATCAAATCCTTCGGGAACCATGCATCCCGGTCTTTTCTGTAGCCCGCCCAGATGTCTCCTTCAGCGAGCGTCGCTTTTTCCATCATGGCAAAAGGAGGGAATGTCATTTGCCTGTCATCTTGTATAAGCTTGCCCCGTAACTTCATCCATGACTGCTCTATGGGCAGTGCTGCAGAACAGCGGTTATTGCACAGCTCGCACGTTGTGCAGACTATGAAAGTGTCGACCATTTTCTGGTCCCATTTCTTCTTACCCTCAAGGAACTGCCTCAGCCAGTACCATTTGCCTCTTGGGCTCTGGCTTTCCCAGCCTCTGCCGTAATACTGGTCGCATTCGTCGACGCAGTAGCCGCACTGTGAACATGAGTAAGCATACCAGACGACTTCGGGCGGAATGCCCTTGACAGCTTCAACAGGCCTTTCGCCGACATGGATTTTTGCGGAATTTCCAAGCGCCCTTGTTATGGGTTCGAAGACCGGGGCAATCTGCATGGCCAGTTTGAGCAGGCCTCCGCCCAGAACCTTTTCAGGGTTTAATATTCCTTCGGGATCAACCTTTTTCTTGAATGCCGCTATTTTTCTCAGCCGGTCTTTTCCAAGCACCTGGTTGGCTTTTGATGCGAAATAAAGCCCGGTGCTGTATGCACGGCCGCCGTTTTTCTCTGCAATCTTCATAACCGTGAGCGCCAGGGCGAATACGAAGTTATACCCGAACCTTCTCTGGTCGCACGGGATAAAGCCCAGGATAACGACCTCAGGTTTGCCGTTTCTGCCGTTCGGAATAATAACGGCTTCTTTAACTATGGGCTGGCCGACCTTGGCATTTATCTCTTCAAAAACCTGCGGCATGTTTTCAAGCGGGACAATGACTTCAACAGGAGCCAGTGACGGCCCGAGGCGTTTAACCACCATCAGCCTGAAGCGGTTTTCCCATTCATGGTCGGCGATCTCCTGAGACAGCATCTGGCAGTCGCAGCATTTTATAATTTCAGCAATTGAGCTTCTGACCTTACCGGATGCACTTTTTTTAAAGGCAAGCGTCATTACGAAATCTCCGCTCGGAAGATTCGCCTGTTCTTCAGCAGGATGGCCGTGGTGCTCCCTGACAGGAGCTATACGTTTGAATTCGGCCATCTTTGGATTAATGAAGAGCATGGCCCATATGGGTAGTTTCTTTTTCATTATTTCATCTGCAACATTTTTTACTGCAGCTGAGTCAGGGCATGTAAATGAACAGTAATCAAGCTCTTCATATGACTGAACCCTGATTGTCACCTCACTTATAATTCCCGTTATGCCTTCCGCCTCGTAAACGAGGTCAAGGTCATTGCCCTTGAATTCCCTGACCTCACCGCTTGGAAGCACCGCCTTTGCCGAAACGACAATGTCCCTGAAATAACCGAATTCATAACTTCCGAAACCTGCACCGCCCTGAGCCAGCCAGCCTCCTACCGTAGCCGCAGGATAGCTAGAAGGGTACATGCAAAGCGTAAGCCCCTTTTTCATAAGCGCCCTGTCGAGCTTTTCCCAGGTAATGCCCGGTTCCACAGTTGCAGTAATGTTTTTATTATCAATTGAGATAACGCCCTTCATACGCCAGAAATCGACTATCACTCCGGCTTTTACAGGCAGAACTCCGCCGTATCCCGAGGTCGCCTTTCCTCTTGGCGTCAGCGGGATGCCGTTCCCATTCGCCCATTTCACGAGTGAGATCAGTTCGGCCTCATTTTCAGGCTGAACAACCGCATCCGGTACCGTGCTGCCGACAAGAGGCTTTATCAGAGACGGCAGAGCGCCTATGTCATGGCCGTAAAGCATGAGCTCCGTATCGTCGAAAGTTACATGTTTGACTGTGTCTTTAAGTGTCAGTTTCTGGCTTGAGTTCATGTCAATTCCTCCGGATATTTGAATACATTGAAATAATATGAGCCTGCCGTTGAACATGCAATGGCCATAAAAGTTATAATTGATATGAATCAATTATTAAATATTTTCCGACAGAAAGTCGAAAAAGATATGAAATGCTGGAAACAGATGTTGCGGATCTTTTTTGACAGGAGGCTAAAAATGAAGACAGTGGTAGTCATTGTAGGAATCCTTATAGGAATCTCAGCTGCTATTTTTTCATTCTACGGATTGTTCGCACCCGTAAACATTCAGGAAAAAGAAATAGGGCCTTATGTGTTCATAATGAAAAAAAACGTTGGCGCCTACAAGGATGTCGGACCGATTATGGATGAAATGTACAATGATCTCAAAGAAGCAGATATTGTGACTTCAAGGGGATTGGGCATTTATTATGATGACCCCAAGGTGACACCTGAAGATAAAACAAGGTCCATAATAGGCAGGATACTTGATGGCGTTGATCCAACAAGGATTATGGAGCTTGAAAAAAAATATCCGATAGGAGAGCTACCGCAGACCAATTACCTTGTTGTGGAATTCCCATTTAAAGGGTTGCCCTCAATTGTAATAGGGATTTACAGGGTATATCCAAAAATCGCCAGGTATATGAAATCCCATGAAATACCCAGGATGCCCATAATCGAGGTTTATGAGCCTGAAGTTCAAAAGATACTCTATGTTGTCCCGATAGGGGTCAGCCAGGGTGTTTTCGATAATATGATGAACAGGCTGGACAATCTGGGCTGAAAAACCGTCTGCTGACGGCATCATGCGACTAGATCAGGCCCGTCATAAAAAGCCCCAGCGAAAGATTTGTAAAGGCGATTGCGATGGCAAAACGGCCTGCCCATCGGTGAGCGGGCCTCATCCATTTCTTTTTAAGCCGGAACATTAGTATTCCCAGGATTGGAGCGGCGCATACCAATGCTATTGCTGATCCGCCAAAAATGCCGTGTATTTCAGGAATCAAGCTTGATCCCTGGCTGTCCTGAATCAGGAGGATGGCGAAAAATCCGGCTATCATGGATAATGCCCCTGCAATCCCGAAAGGCCTGTGTGCCTTGAGCCACCATCTTTTTTTTCTTTGGGTCATGGCAATAAAGGCGGCAGCAGCCATAGTAATTAAGCCTGTTGCCATTAATAATGCATGGATAACTACTGTTTGCATAATCCCCGGTTAACTCCCGACGGTTATGCTTGCAGTCTTTGAACCTCCTGTTTTGCTTGTTGCCGTTACTTCTATTGAATCGCCTGTTTGTGCCTCCACCTTGTATGAAAACGAGGCCATAGTCTTAACGTACTGGCTTGTATAGTTGAATGTCTTATAATCTTTGCCGTTGATCTTGATCGCGATGCTGTCGATATAATCCACCGTGACATCATATGTATAATGTCCCACTGTTACCGACAGAGTCTGGGATGATAAATCGTAGCTGAGATTCAGCGACGAAGGTTCATGGGCCGATGCAGGGTTAAATGAAAGAAAAACCGCTGCTAGAATGATCAACGACGAAGTAATATTTCGAGCCTTCATATTTATCCTCCTTTATTGGGCTTGTTTTGCTACGGTAATGCTGACGGTTTTTGAACCGAATATATTGCAGCTTGCCTTTATTTCAAGGATGTCGCCAGCTTTAGCAGGTATTTCGTATGTATATTCAAACGGGTTTTTTTCAGGCTGGCTTTTATATGTCTGGTTGATTGCGGGCTGGGCGTTCTTCTTTATTTCGACCTTGTTGATGTAATGCATTGTAGGTGAAAATGAATTGTGGTCGATCCTTACCGTGAGCTTCTGGGCTGCGATATCATATTCTGCCGTCAGCCCTTTGGGCGGATGGGCCATTACGCTTGCAGGATACAAAAGGGCGACAGCAAATCCCAGTAAAACAGAAATGAGAAAATACTTTTTAACATGTATGGATTTCATATTTTTCCCTTTCACTGATTTAATCTTGATTCAAGGATAACATAATTTGTTTAATTGGGGAAACAGCGAGTAGGGGCAGACCGGATGAACCGGATTAGAGGCTTTGACCGGATCCAGGCTGCATGCCCCGTCCCCCCTGTCAGGGCATGCAACCTGGGTTTTTCAGTAAACGGATGAAATCCAGATCGGAGCCGTTACTGCAACCTGCGTTCCGTTTGTCCTGTTGACGTCGGGGAAAGTCCTGTTGTTAAGTTCGTCGTTTAATGTGTCCTTTTCAGTCGCCTTCAGAAAGAAATATGATCCGTTATGGCACGGCACGGCGACCTGCCAGAATACTGATGTCTCATCGGTCGGGAAAGACTTCCGGGCAATCACCGTTCCGCTGTTTGTAATAATCTCAAGGCTTTCTACGGGCTCGTCATCATTCACCATGACTGTCAGGACGATGGAATCATCTTCTGTAATAACGGTTGATCCCATCCACGTGTCGCCGGCCTTGAATATAACCCTTATATTCGCGTCGTCGGTTGCATATGTGCGCCTTTCCCGCAAAGCGGATAACAGGGAATCCCTTGTGAGTTCGGGTGCAGCGACCACCGTCCTGTGGGAATTTATATGAAGCACATGGTTGTCCTGGTTTGCTGCAGGTCCCAGTTTCCAGCCTTTGTCCAGTGCAAGTATATAGTTGGGCACGTAATCGTTTGTATAGTTGCCGTCGTCCTTGTTGCCGGTTTCCATAAGAGCCAGATTGTCCGCTACTGTTTCATCATATTCAAGGTTGTTGAACATCTTCTCCTCCCGGCCCGGATGGTTGAACTGCGCTATGGCATTCCGCTTGTCAATCCAGGTGTAAATGCTTGGCATGAGACAGGGGATGACAGGTTCAAACGGTGTAATCAGGAAATCAGTATAATCCGGTGTATCGAAAATGCAGATATGGCCATAAGTCGGGTTGCTCCATTCAAAGCCTCTTATGGCTGTAAAGTAGCCATCTGAATTGGCATCGTCTGCCGCCTGGCCGATCTCCTGCCATGCCTTGTCGTTGAGCCAGTACTGGGGTTTGAGGTTTACATCCAGCCATATGTCATGGTCCGTCACTGCACAGAAATCAAGTCCCTGGTTCTTCGCATATTCAAAAGACTCTGCAGGCGTATAATTTTTCACCTCGGGCCAGGAATAATTTGTATGTCCGTGAAGGTTCCCATAATAAAGGTTCATCCCGCCGAGGAGCTTTTCTTCCGTTACAGTCTCATCCTTCTGGGTGTCCTGCTTGTTTATATTTGTCGTCTCGCCGGTGGTATTGGCAGCGTCATTACCGCCCGAACCCGAACATGCGCCGGTGAAAAGGACAATGATAACGGTTAGCACAAGATGAATCTTCTTCATGAAGACCTCCTGGATTTTTTCGTTTTATTTAATATATGCATGCCCGGTGCCATATGTAAGTAGTTGGAATAGCATGCTGCAGGTATCATTTAATTGCCGGCAGTGGAAATATTATGCCCATTTTACTGGCAACAGAATGGCAATAGATGAAATATTTTAAAGAGCAGTCAGGCAGATAACAGCCCTCTTTACAAAGCGGGGCGTTTTTTTACAAGCCGCCCCGCCTCGATTATCAGAGACTAAATTGCTTCGATAGAGAGCGCCATTCCCTGACCGCCGCCTATGCACAGTGAAGCCAGACCCAGAGAGATGTTTCTGCGCTTCATCTCGTATGCCAGCGCAATTACGATGCGTGCGCCGGTGCAGCCGATGGGATGGCCTATGGAGATTCCCGAACCGTTTACATTGCAGATATCTTCTGAAATACCAAGTTCGTTCATGCAGGCTATGGCCTGTGACGCAAAGGCCTCGTTGAGCTCGAAGAGGCCGTAGTCTTTAATGGAGGTCCCTGTAATCCTCATGAGTTTCCTGATCGCCGGGATAGGTCCCAGCCCCATATATGCAGGGTCAAGCCCGCCTGTGGCATATCCTTTTATCCTGGCGAGCGGTTTCAGCCCCATCGCCCTGGCCTTGTCCTCGTCCATGAGCAGGCATGCGGCGGCGGCGTCATTGATGCCCGATGCATTCCCTGCCGTGACAGTTCCGTCTTTTTTAAAGACCGTTGCCAGCTTGCCCATTTTCTCCAGTGTCGTTTCCATCGGCCGTTCATCGGTATCGAATATTTTAGGATCGCCCTTTTTCTGTGGAATGACCACAGGGATTATCTCGTCTTTCAATATGCCGCTCTTGATTGCCGCAAGGGCCCTGTTATGACTCGCAAGCCCCAGCCTGTCCTGGTCGGCCCGGGTGATGCCGTATTTTTCGGCGATATTTTCAGCAGTGATGCCCATGTGGTAGCCGTAAAAAATTTCAAAGAGGCCGTCAAACACCATCAGGTCCGTTACCTTGCCGAAAGGCATGTCCATGCGGTATCCCCAGCGCGCCTTCGGCATTGCATACGGTACGTCGCTCATGTTTTCCATGCCGCCTGCGATTACAGCTGATGCGTCACCGGCCTTTATCGACGCCGCGCCAAGCGCTATCGCCTTCATGCCTGATGCGCACACCTTGTTGATTGTGAAAGCGGTCGTTTCCTTGGGGAGACCGGCCATGATCATGGCCTGCCTGGCGGTGTTCTGGCCCTGTCCCGCGTAAAGGACATTTCCCATGATGACCTCGTCAATGACTATTTCTTTGCCTTTTTCAAGTCTGGCATATTTCTTTTCGATTTCGCTCAGTCCCTGGCCTTTCAGCTTATCCGGCGCATCGTTTTCGGCCTCTGGGGAAACAGCGGGTTTAAGACCGGTCTTTTCCAGTGCCGTCTTTATTACGAGTGCGCCAAGGTCTTTGGCCGGGATATCTTTAAGCGTACCGCCGAAAGCCCCGACAGCAGTCCTTGCCCCGCTTACCAGTACAACATTCGCCATACAACCCTCCTTAACATTCGTTCTTTTTTGTTTTTATCAGAAGGAAAGTATCCCATAAACGCCCTTTCAAGGCAAGAATTCATTATTCATTTATAAATGAAACCGGACCTTCAGCAACAGCACTGTTGCCAGCCCGGCAGGTGTGATATAAATAGATGAATATCTCAGTTCGGGGAGGGACTAATGTCTAATCTTATAACAAGCGAAGGCAAAATCAGGTTCGGATTCTACGATGAGCCGGTTGATAGCGTCAATTATTCCGACTATGACCTTAGAACGCCTATGGGCATAAAGGTTCCGGGGCTGCTTAAAAAAATCATGGCGAACCAGTTTCATTTTGCGGGTATTATCGGCCCTGATGTAATGGTGGGCATGGCGGTGGTCGATCTCAAATACCTTGCCAACGGTTTTCTGTACGTCTATGACCGGAAGACCAAAACGCTTACCGAGACAAAGAAAATCGTTCCCCTTGGAATGGGCGGCAGCATTGCCTCAACGGCCAGGAGCTATGACAGTTCATTTTCATCAGGCGGTTTTAATATTGCCCTGACATCTTTCAGGATGATGGCCAGCGCCCCTGAAATAAGTCTTGACGTAAAACTCACAAAGCCCACTGAACCTCTGCGCCTGTGCACGCGTTCCGGCTACAGGGGCTGGGTTTATATGGAGAAAACGAGCCCGATCCCCGTTTCTGGAAAAGTAACCTGCAAGGGAAAGACATATGAGATTTCATCACCTGCCTGCATGGGGCTTATGGACTGGACGACCGGCTTCATGCGCCGCGACACATACTGGGAATGGGCTGCAACTGCAACGACACTGCCTGACGGGCGGTCTTTCGGTCTCAATCTCTGCTGCGGGGTGAACGAGACCAGCTTTACCGAAAACGCCTTCTGGGTGGCAGGCGCCAGGACAAAGGTTGATACCGTCAATTTCGAGTTTGACGCAAACGACCTGTACAGGCCCTGGAAGATTACATCATATGACGGGAGGGTGAACCTGGTATTTACTCCCGAAGCCGAGCGCGGCGAGGCCGTAAACGCGATGCTGGTCAAATCGAAATTCACACAGTTCATGGGGACGTTTGAAGGAACGCTAAGGACTGAAAGCGGGGAGACCCTTGAAATAAGAGATATTCCTGGATGGGCGGAGGATCATTACGCCAAATGGTAATATATAGGGCGCTATAACCTCACATCTCTGCATCACTCCTCATCTCGTCATTGCGGCGTACGCCAATGTACGCCTCATTCCTCGATTTCGTCGCTCCTTGACCTGTTTTGTTATAACGCCCTATACAGCTTTCACCTGTTGAGACCGAGTTTTTACTAACCATTTCATAACAGGGCATCACCTTTGGTGAGCATTGCTCAAGTTTCCATATCATGCCATCACCTATACTCTTGCTGGGTTTGCTTTCAGTGCATATCTGCGGCAGCGATATATGATTTATAAACTGTCTGAAAATGAAGATATCATCAAGTAATTTTGATAACTATTGCAGGATCCATGTAGTATCCTGACGTATTCATTGTTGCAGGTGACATGGTTAGTCATATTATCATGAACGTCCCCACGTCCCCCATTATTCTCCTAACTTCCGCAAAAAACAAAATTATATCAAAATTTTGTTGAAAATAACAAAACAATCACTATAATTAAATACGAGGTAATATTGTATTCACATTATAAAAAGAGTATCAGGGTCGTTATTCCCATGTATTACATCTGTGTTTATAATTTATATTTTGTGTTTTAGTAAGGGGCAAATATGAATACAAGAGAGGAATTATCGTTTGTTGAAAGTCTTATATCAGCATTTAGTTATTTGGGCGTGAAGAAAATTCCTTTTGCAAATGATAAGTTCAAAAAAGGTGTTACAAATCTAAAAAATTTTATTTATAAAAATTTTGATATATATGAGAGAATTGTAGACATTGAGACTCTCTTTGTTGAATCCCCATATGAAGGTGATTTTGTACGCCTAAAAAAAGCCTTTGAGTTTTATAATGGCACGAGGATTAGTTTTATACTAGAAAACCCAAGATATGAGATTGCATCTATTAATACTCCTTCTAGTGTTGCAAGCAACATCCTTGGTAAAAATCTAAATGGTCTTCCCAAAGATTTTATGATTTCAGCTGCTCAACAATTTTGTATTGGCGCAGCGATTGAATGTTAATCTACGATAATATAATGTATTAATGAAAATAATTGATTTTTTTAATTCAAGTCCTGTTAAAAAAATTAGAGAAGAAATACATTCATTTGCAGAGGATAGTTTACGTGACTATATCAATGAAATACGATCATCTATTGAACAATTTCCGAATGTAATAAGCCAAAAAAAGGACATCTATGATGCTGTTTGGGGCTCAATTGAATTAAATGTCGGAGAAGTTTTAATTATTGATAGTCCAATTATTCAAAGACTGCGTCGAATCAATCATCTCGGTTTGGCAAGTATATTATTCCCTAGTGCTGAATATTCACGGTTTGAACATTCTCTTGGCGTTTTATATGTAACAGATGATATCTGTGCTAAAATAATATCTGAAATTAATCATTCAGATAATCAGAAAAAAGGAGAAGAGAGAACAAATTATCTAAAACAACTTTGTAGGCTAGCTGCTATTTTACATGATTCTGGCCATTTTTTTTATAGTCATGTATCAGAAAAATATTTTGAAAGTCCACATTTTTCAAGAAATAATGAAATTAAAGAGCTCATGAGATATTTTATCTTAAATACGCATAGTGCTTCACCAAGATTTTCTGAAATTGTATCTTGTCTTATTGTGACATCCCCTGCCTTTCAAGAGTTATTAGAACTAGTTTGGCCTTACTTAAAGTTAGGCCCCAATTTTTCGAAACTGCATGTTCAATATTTTATTGGGTTAATATGTTCATTTATAATAGGTGTTCCAACAACATTTGAATCCCTTCCTTTTTCCAGAATAATATCGGGTCCTATTGATGCTGATAAATGTGATTACCTTGCAAGAGATTCAATACGTACAGGTGTTCCTGTTGCAGTTGATTTATACCGAGTGATTCAAAAAATTAGATTAATAGAAAAAACTGATTTCAGTTATGGCTTTTTATGGGATGAAATACCAAACGATAAAAAAATATATTTAATGGGTATAGCTTTTTCTGCAGTAAAATCTGTTGAGGAGATAATTATATCTAGATCTTTTATGCAGGAGAAAATTTATTATCATCATAAAATACAAACTGCGGAAGAGATGTTCCGCTATGCCCTTAGACTTCTTGAAAAAAGCGGCTTTCAGAATCTAAGCAATTTTCAACATGCTCTTTGTATATCAGACCATGATATTACTTCTAATTTACCAAAAGAATATTTAACTTCATGGGCTAAAAATGCAAAATTAAATACAAATTTTAAAGAACCATTCTTCAGTGATGCCTGCGATATAATAAAACAGCTAGTCAATCGAAAATTACTTAAGCGAGCCTGTACTATCTTTTCTCAAGGTTGTATATCAACTGCTAATATTGGAGATGACCCTGATACATTAATAAAAGACATATTCACTGCTGTTGACCCTGATAAGCAAACTGAATTTATTAAAAAAATTAAAATCGAATTAGAAACAATTATTAAAATAATACATCCAGATGTTGATATTAAATCATTAAACTTAATGACACTTCCTGTTCCATATCCTCAGTCTTTAAGTTCTGGTTATCAGATTCCAATTGAGTATAGTGGATCATATTTGCCATATAGTGAATTATTCCAAGGTGAAACTTGGGATAACAGTCGTAAGACATCCATAATTCTTCATTATATTACTGGAGTTTCAAAATTTAAACATGAATTATATCTAGCAACAGAGAAAGTGCTGATTAGAGATTACGGTATCCTGTTACAAAATGATTCATATTTAAAAGTGAAAATTAAAGAAGAAGACCTCATAAAACTAAAACATGAATTAACTAGCAAAGAATATTATAAGGATACTTATGAGATAATTCCTGATTATAGTATTTATAAAGATAAAAAGAATGATTTATCAGGTTTGATTGATAAATTTAAACCTTATGAGGGCCCACTGGGATATGGAATAAATAGTATAACTCAATTAACTTCATTTTTAAAACAATTTGTCGCATTAGATATTCCCAAGGGAAGCTTAGACGAACTATTTTCAGGGCTTATAATATTTTTAAAACAGATAGAAATCTTAAACAGAAAAAAAATCGGTGAAAGTTTAAACAAGATGCTCCTAAAGGTAGCTTCTCAATATGGAAAAAATATCCTTGACTTAAATATATGTAATATAGGTAATCTTAAAGATGGCTCAACGCATATAACATACTATCTAAATGATCTTGAACAAAATGGAATAAAATTAAACGTCAATACAATCCATATGTTTTTAGGTGGAATATTCGATCCTAAAAAGCCAATTGTATTTATTGATGATGCTTATTATTCTGGTAGTCAAACCATAGCAATTTTTCAAGAAATGTGTGGGTTACCAATAGAAAAGAGAATTATACCAGAAAGCCATGATATTAAACTAAAATATGATGAGCTTGATAATATAAAAAAAGCAAAAATAGCTTTATGTTACTGTTTTGCAAATAAAGAAAAAAAACAATTTATAGAAGATTCACTAAAATCATTAGGGCTAACTGTAGAATTATTCTATGCCAATTCTTTTCCATCACCACTTTTTAATAATACATCATGTTACCCATTTGAGTCTGAAAACCAAAAAAACCTTGTTCAACAAGCGTTGAAACTCGTAGGAGAACAACTACTTAAAAACACAAAAAGAGACAAAACAGGAACTTATAAAAATAATTGGGATGAAAGCAGAATTGAAAAATCAGCATTGGGTTATAATGATGCACAGCAATGTTTAATATTGCCATGGAATACACCAACATATACTTTCACAGCATTGTGGTTAAAAGGGGAATTAAGCAATAAACAAAAATGGTATCCACTATTCCCTCGACAGAGTAAGGGGTAATACCTATCACTAATTCTTTTTGTGTTCCGAGGTTAATACTGAAAATCCCATGCCAAATCATTACGTTGCCTATATTGAATATTTTCAATAAATAATTGCTTTCAAACCAGACACAAAATTAGAGGTTCTCAATTGTAATCTACACTTGGAGACATCGCATATCAAAATCCATATTCCTTGAGGTTATCGATGGTTGACCAATTTTGAAGATAGCAAACGGAGATCTATAATCATGGAAAAGGCCATCGCAGTCCAGATTTTTATAAGAAATCGCTACTGACTAAGTTATCCGAAGGATGAAGGAATGCATTTTGTACATGACATCATAACAAAGCAGACTGCAAAACGACGAAATCGAGGAGTGAGGCGTACCAATAAGCTGATTAGCTAATAAGCTATTAAGCAGAATCAAAGGCTGAAAAGATTTTTCTTAACAGCTCAACAGCTTAATAGCTTAACAGCTGAATCCGTTTACGCAAGAAGTAAAAAGGTATGCAAAATTATGGCGCTGTATATCTGTTCATAAACATAGCCAGCCACTCCTTGTACCTGATCGATAGGATCAGGAAGTCCTTTTCATTGTCAACATCGAGTGCTGCCCCGCCCTCGGTGGTCTCCACTATTTTGACCTTTGCATCGAGTATCCCGGTAAAGAGGCTTTCAAGTTCCGCCCTTGTGACAGGATAGCTGGTCAGCCTGGCCAGGGGCTTGAGCCCAATTGAAGAGAGCCCTGTGGATACCTGGAGCAGGAAATAAAGCCATAAGGACCTTACTATATGCTTGGGCCCGAATTTGATTATCTCTCCTATGGTGCGGACAATATTTAACAGTTCTTTCTGGTACCGGTATTCATATATCTTAAGCGCCAGGTCTATCCCGTATTTCAGCTTGAAGGGTTTTGCCATGTGCATGTTGTTCTGGCGGAAATTGCCGTCCCTCACATTAAATGTCGCCATCTTGATGCCGGGTTTGCCTTTCCTGGGTTCAAACTGTTTCAGTATTGTTTCCGAAGTCACCCCGGCACAGTAGTCGTATTTCTCCATATCGCATTTTTTTATGAACTCGTTCAATTCCCTGACAGTCAGGAGCGGTATGTCCCCGGGCAGGCCGAGGACCGCCTTTTCCCTGTATTTCGTCGATATCTCATCTGTTAAAACTCCGGTTTCCCGGTACTCGGGTATGGTCTGCAGGAATGCTTCCCAGCCGTTTTCAGTAAGGTTCCGGCGCTGTTCGATGATACGTACGCCAAGATCCCCTATTACCGCTTCAAATTTTTTCTGGGGCCCGACTACGACTATCTGTCCTATTTCATTGCAGGATTTTAGGGTCTCGACAATATGCCTGATGATCGGTTTGCCGTCGACCTCCAGCAGGGCCTTGTTTTTTTTGAAGACCTTCTTTGCCGCCCTGCCGTCTCCGGCTGCAATTATGCAATCAACCCCCATAAACCCTCCTCCTGCTTAATACCTAATATATATTGCCTGTTTAATTGAGGTCAAGGTGTGGCCTTCTGTCTTGCCAGCTTGTCTATTACTGACAGAAGAAGCTCCCAGAACTTTCCGACGCTTTCTATCCTCACCCTCTCGAAGGGGGAATGCGCATGCTCGATGGTGGGACCGAACGATATGGTTTCTATGCCCGGGATCTTATCGGCGATCACCCCGCATTCGAGACCCGCATGGATTACCTTGACCTGGGGCTCACTGCCGAACAATTCAAGATAACATTGCCTGCAGACCTTGAGCACACGGGAATTGAAATCGGGTTCCCAGGCGGGATATTCGTTCCCGTAGATAACCTCAGCGCCTGCAAGCCTCCCGATTGATGCGATGCTGCCCGCCAGCCCGGTCATTGCTTCCAGATGAATGCTCCGCTGCATGGTCTTGATTGCCACGGAATCAATCCCGGTTTTCAGAACGCCAAGGTTCGTTGATGTCACGATCACGCCATGCTGCATATCGACCCCGATAACGCCTGAGGGGATGGCGTTCAAGGCTTCCATAAGCCTTGCAGATTCCTTTATCGGTATTACATCCTGCGGCAGGGATGCCATATCCTCGACTTTTATATCAAGGCCTTCGTCCACCCCTTTAAGCAGTTTTTTCAATCTGCCCAGAACCGCTTCTGAATGGACCTTGAGTCTGTCAAGCCCGGAAGGATTAGCCGTGACGACAGCTTCGGCTTCCCTGGGTATCGAATTGTGCAGGTTGCCGCCTGAAATCGTTGACAGCCTGAAATCAACGCCGGCAGATACGAGGAGACCTGCAAGGATCTTAATCGCATTGCCCCTGCCCTCATGAATGTCTGTTCCGGAATGGCCGCCTTTCAGTCCAGTAACCCCTACGGCAACGGCCTTATGCCCTTGAGGGGGCCTGCTTCTTCTGATATTAAACCTCAGGTCTGTTTCCTTTCCCCCTGCGCATCCGATATACATGATGCCGTCTTCCTCTGAATCGAGGTTGATGAGAGTCCTGCCCTTGATAAGCGCCGGGTCCATTCTGACCGCACCTGCAAGTCCCGTCTCTTCATCAACCGTAAAGAAAAGTTCAAGGCCGGGATGCACCAGGGACGGATCCTCCATGATGGCAAGCATTGCGGCGCAGGCGATACCGTTGTCGGCCCCGAGCGTTGTTCCACTGGCTTTAATCCAATCTCCGTCACGGACCAGTCTGATGGGATCTTTCTTGAAGTCATGCACCTTGTCTTTGTTTTTCTCGCATACCATGTCCAGATGGGCCTGGAGGATTACCGCTTTATTTGTTGCGCTGTCCCTGGCGGGTTTATAAACAACCAGATTCCCCGCCCTGTCGGTTTTATAGTCAAGCCCGTATTTTTCTGCTTTCGATATAACGAAATCCCTTGATCCGGCCTCGTTTTTGGAATTCCTGGGGATTGCTGAAAGCTCAGCAAATTCCTTCCAGAGCAGCTCCGGTTCAAGCCCGTTGATTGATTTCACTGTTTGCCTCCAAATTTGAGTTTTATTTTTCCCTTCTGAAGACAGTATCGATATCTGATAATGAATTAATGTTTGAAAAAATCCTTAAAGGGTCCCCGAAATATTTAATTGATTGATACTCTACATATTCGATTTTCATCTTTTCGATAAGGTTTAAAATCTTCAAACTCCTTTTTGCCAGCATGTCTTTTATAACCGGGATTGCTGTTCTGGAATAAACAGCATGAAGGGGTTCAATGCCCTTGGGTACTTTGGGTATTACGATGTCCGCCTTTTCTTTAAGACCGGCCATATACCGGATAAGTCCCGTGTTAAGGTTGGGCATGTCAGCTGCGAATATGAAGCAGTAGGGATTCTTTGAAGTTTCAAGGGCAGTATATATGCCGCCGAGGGGTCCGCAGTCTGGTATGATGTCAGGCACGGTTTTATAACCTGCGATTTTCTGCCTTTGATGGCCGATAAGGATTATTTCCTGAAACAGAGGTTTCAGTACGGAAACAACCCTTTCCACCAGCATGACACCGCCAAGCGGCTCGACAACTTTGTCACGGCCGAAACGGCGGGATTTTCCCCCGATCAGGACCCCCGCGGTTATATCAGGTATTATGCCCTGTTCAGCCAAAATCTAAATCCATTTCAGTATGCCTGCAAAAACAATAAGCATGGCTGCATTTACGGCAAACATGCCGCCGATTACTTTGATCTGTGTTTTCGGCTGCCAGTCATAGCAGTACATGGCCACTACCCAGAACGGAATATAGACCGAGATGAAGACGGTCAATGAACCCCACCAGGGATATACCCATACAAAGCAGGGCGTCTTGACAAGGAATATCTCGAATATCGAAAAAAATGCGGCATTGAACAGGGCTATGAAAAGCCTGTTGTTGATCCCCAGTATTTTTGCCTTCGGGTCTTCGGGAAGTATCTTGCTGAATATGAGGCCTGCTATTGAAAACATAAGGCTTAACTCGACTCCGACGCCGATAAGCAGAAGAAAGGCGGTGCCTGTCGGGACCGTCCACAATGCGTGCCCGGAAAAATGCTGGATGAGGGCATTAACAATTTCTACAAACCAGTGAACCATGTAAAGCGACAACCCGGCAGCGATACTCTTCCAGTGCTTATTCTGAATTTCGTTAAAATAGACATAAAACACCAGTGCAAGAAGCGTTATCACATACCATTGAAAAGGCTGGCCGCTCCTTAAAATGCTCAAAGCCTGTTCTGTCGCCTGGGGATTATTAAGCATGATATACCTCCCTGATATTATTTCTGTTCCTGATGCACATTATTAATAATCTTGTCCGTACAGTCAATTGAACAAATGCTTTACATTAAGGCTTGCTGATTAAAACCACACTGTGTTAACGGATTCCTATGCAGAACAGCCTAAAGCATGTCGCAATAATAATGGACGGCAACGGCAGATGGGCTCAAAAAAGGGGACTTCCCAGACTATCAGGCCATGAGGCCGGCGCGCGCGCAACAAGAAAGATCGTCGAACTGGTCAAGGACCGGAGAATCAAATACCTGACAATCTATGCTTTTTCATCTGAAAACTGGCGGCGGCCCGTCGAAGAAGTTGAAGGCCTGTGGAAACTGCTTGACCGCTTCATTGATGAGGAGGTCGGCCGTCTGAAGGAAACCGGGGTAAACTTCAATGTGATAGGGGACATATCGAAACTGTCCGACCGGCTTCAGGCCAAGATAAGGCATACAATCGAGCTTACAAAAACAAACGCAGCGGTCTTCCTGAATATCGCCCTGAACTACGGCGGAAGGGATGAAATCGTAAGGGCGCTAAACGCAGCTATAAAAGAGAGATCAGGCCCCATCGACGAGGATGGTTTTAGAAAATACCTGGATACCTCGGGAATCCCTGACCCGGACCTTCTGATAAGAACAGGCGGAGAATGGCGTATAAGCAATTTCATGCTCTGGCAGATTGCCTATACTGAAATATATTTTACCGACATCCTGTGGCCGGACTTTGACGGCAAGGCACTGGATGATGCAATAGGCTGGTTCGCAACGCGGCAGCGCCGCTACGGCATGACGAGTGAACAGGTGGAAAGCTAGCGATGTTGACAAGACTATTGAGCGCGCTGGTTCTGGTTATTGTTCTGGCCTTACCCGTGGCATTCGGCCCGGCATGGGTGCTGCTTGTGTTTGCAATGGTCGTTGTCCCTTGGTGCGCATTCGAACTCATAAAGGCAACGTTGTCTAAAACCGCGCATGTTCTCGGCTACATCCTGATGGCGGGAAGCGAGGGATTACTTTGGTATGCTCATCAGGGAAACTTCATGCTGCTCTTCATGGTCAGCACATGCACCGCTCTCTCGATAATTATTGCCGGGCTCTACCTTTACGAAAAAAGGTGGGCGACAGGCAGGGATGTTGCCGTAGCCCTTTCAGGGCTGGTATATCCGGCAGGGCTTTGCAGCTTCGTTGTGCTGCTCAGGTACGCGCCTGACGGCAGGTTCTGGTTGATATTCGGCATTGTGTGCACCTTTATTGCCGACGGCGGCGCATATTTCGCCGGGAGGTCGCTCGGCAGGCACAAGCTCAGCCCGAACCTGAGTCCCGAGAAGACGCTAGAGGGCCTTGCAGGCGGCATAGCCGCAAGCATAGTGTTCGGCTTCATCTTTGCGCTGTGCTATGCGAAAGTCTCACAACTGACGACGTTATGGGAGCCCTTGATAAGGACGTATCCCGTATGGCTTTACATCGTGCTTGGATTCGCGATAGCGCTTCTCGGCCTTGCCGGAGACCTGACCGCATCAATGTACAAAAGGGAGTTCGGGATTAAGAACTTCGGCAACGTCATCCCAGGACACGGCGGGATGCTCGACAGGATGGACAGCGGCATAACGGTGGGCGCCTCTCTCTACATAATTCTGAACTTCATAACCTGAGATGGAAAAGATCGTAATCCTCAACATCGCGCTGAATTACGGCGGCAGGGACGGAATATTAAGGGCGGTCGGCAAGATTGTAAAAGACTTTGCCGCCCCGAAAATGGGATGGCAGGCGAACGGATAGAAGGTAAATAATGATCACTAGACTTTTAAGTGCCCTGGTAATGATCGTAGTCCTGGCTTTGCCGGTTGCATTCGGCCCGGCATGGGTTCTTCTTGTTTTCGCGATGATTGTCGTGCCCTGGTGTGTATATGAACTCATGCACTCAACGCTTTCAAAAAGCGCTTCGGCCCTCGGTTACATCCTGATGGCAGGCACCGAGGGATTTCTCTGGTATTCATATCAGGCAAACTTCGTTCTGCTGTTCCTTCTCAGTGCAGGCCTTGCCTTATCCATTATTATTGCAGGGCTCTATCTGTTTGAAAAAGATATGGCGACAGGCCGGGATGTTGCAATGGCACTTTCCGGAATTGTCTATCCCATTGGGTTTTTTTCTTTCTGGGTTCTTTTAAGGAATGCACCGGACGGCAGATTCTGGATGATATTCGGACTTGTATGCACATTTATTGCCGACGGGGGCGCATATTTTGCTGGGAAGTACCTTGGCAGGCATAAGCTGTCACCGCGCCTGAGCCCCAAGAAAACTGTCGAGGGGCTGATCGGCGGGATAGCTGCTGGTATCGTATTCGGGCTTGTACTGGGGTTTGCTTATCAGAAAATGAGCAATGAGTTTTCGATGATGGAGCCTTTAATCAGAAACTATCCGGTCTGGCTCTTTATCATGCTCAGCTTTGCGGTTGCCTTGCTTGATCTGGCAGGCGACCTCACCGCATCGATGTTCAAGCGCGAGTTCGGAATCAAGGATTTCGGCAATGTCATCCCGGGGCACGGCGGAATGCTCGACCGCATGGATGGCGTCATCCCGGTCGGTGCGGCTTTATATATAATCTTAACCTTTATCGTCTGAATTATAAAAATGGAAAAAATCGTAATTCTGGGATCGACAGGCTCCATTGGAAAATCCGCACTTGATGTGATCAGGTCAAATCCTGACAGGTTCAAGGTCGTCGGTCTGTGCGCGAGAAAAAGTTCGATTGAGCTTGCGGACCAGGCGCGGCTCTTCGGTGTTGAGGACATAGCCATAACCGATGAGACGACTGATACAAGTTTTAAGTATATAATCAAGGGGCGTGATGCCGCGATAAACCTCATCAGGAAAACATCTCCCGATATAGTCCTGAACGGGATATCCGGGGCCGCCGGATTCCTGCCTTCCCTGGAAGCCCTGAAAAGAGGCGTTAAGCTTGCACTGGCAAACAAGGAATCCCTGGTCGTTGGCGGAAAATTTGTAAAAGCCGCTGCAAGAAAATATGGAGCGAAGATAATCCCGGTTGACTCCGAGCATTCGGCCATTTTCCAGTGTCTGCAGGGAGAGAGAAGAGAAGATGTTGAAAAGATAATACTGACCGCATCCGGCGGCCCTTTCAAAGACAGGCCCAAAGAGACGTTTGCTTCAATCACGCCGGAAGAAGCATTGAAGCATCCGACCTGGAGCATGGGACAGAGAATCACCATAGACTCTGCAACAATGATGAACAAAGCCCTTGAGATTATTGAAGCGAGCTGGCTTTTCGACATACCGGGAGAAAAAATCGATGTGTGGATACACCCTGCGAGCATAGTCCATTCAGTTGTCCAGTTCAAAGACTCCTCTTTCAAGGCGCAGTTCGGCATCCCTGATATGAGGGTTCCCATTGCTTATGCCCTGGCATGGCCTGAAAGACTGAGGCTTGATCTGCCGCGCTTTGACTTCCATAATACAATGTCGCTGGAATTTTCTAAGCCTGACGAGGTCAAGTTCAGAGCCTTTCGCCTTGCGCACAATGCGCTGAAAAAACCGGACACCATGCCTTGTATAATGAACGCCGCCGATGAGGTTGCCGTCGATCAGTTTTTAAAAAGGAATCTGTCATTTGACAGGATAACCGATATTGTTGAAAGGACAATGGAAAAGCTCTCCGGGGAAAAGGCGGATACAATCGAAGAACTCATTGAACTCGACAGGAAAACAAGATTAACAGCAAAGGATCTGATATGATAACGACCATACTGGCTTTTATTATTTTGCTAGGGATACTGATATTTTTCCATGAACTCGGCCATTTCCTTGTGGCCAAGGCAAGCGGCGTGATGGTGCTGAAATTTTCGCTCGGTTTTGGCCCTGCGCTGATCAAGAAGAAGATCGGCGAAACGGAATACATGATATCCGCTTTCCCCCTGGGCGGTTACGTAAAGATGCTGGGGGAGGGGAAACAAAACGGCAATGAAATGATAATATCCGCCGACCCGTCGCGTTCGTTCGAGGCAAAACCGCTCAGGATCAAGGCGGCGATTGTTGCAGCGGGGCCTGTCTTCAACCTTGTCCTGGCGTTCCTGATCTATGTCCTCGTTTCCTGGATCGGCATACCGACTCTTTCACCGGTTATAGGCGAGGTTCAGGGCAAGACCCCTGCATATGATGCTGGATTGATGAAAGGCGACAGAATAATCTCCATTAATTCAAGTCCGGTCAGGGAGTGGGAAGATATTCCGTCGATCATGCTGAAGAACATGACCGGCAGGCTTGATATTATCATTGAGCGTACGGGCATTCAATTCAGGGTGGAAGTCAAGCCCAGGATGACAAAGGCAAAAAATTTGTTCGGGGAAGAGATCAACCGCCCTTTAATCGGCATATCCCCTTCCGGTGAGACGTTCATTACACGCTATGGTCCTGTATCAGGACTCGGATACGGCCTGAATCAGTGCTGGTGGGTCGTTAAAATGACCGGAATCGCATTTTCCAAAATTATCGAGGGTACAATTCCTATCAGGGAAAGCCTCGGCGGGCCCATCATGATTGCTCAGGTTTCAGGGAAATCTTTTAAGGCGGGACTGTTGCCGTTTGTCGGGCTTATTGCATTCATAAGCATAAATCTGGCCATTATAAACATACTGCCCATACCGGTTCTTGACGGCGGATATATCCTGATATTCCTTATCGAAGGCATTATAAGACGTCCTTTGAAAGACAGGCCTAAGGAGATCGCCCAGCAGATAGGGCTCTTTCTTCTGATTCTCCTGATGCTCTTTGCTTTTTACAACGATATTGCCAGGATATTTACAGGCAAATAACCATGCATATCCTGGCAATTGACACCTCAACCGATACCTGCTCGGTAGCCGTGCTGAAGGATGGGGAAGTCCTCATAGAGACAAGCCAGAAGGTAAAGGCCGGGCATTCGGGAACAATACTTAAACTCATTGATAATGTGCTCAACGACTCGGGCATAAGGAAAAAAGATATTAACCTTATTGCAGCCGGTCTGGGACCGGGTTCTTTCACGGGCATCCGCATCGGTATTTCTACAGCCAGAGGTCTGGCGGCAGCCGTAAAATGTGAAATCCGGGGCGTCAGCACCCTGGATGCCGTTGCAGCGAATGTGCCGGAATCTGACATTCATATAATGCCGGTCCTGGATGCCAGAAAGGGTGAAATTTTCTGTGCATTGTATGACAAAAACAGGCTCAGACTGTCTCCGCAAGTCAATATCGAACCGGCTCAGGTTAAAGGCATGATAACCGAACCGGCCCTGTTCGCAGGAAATGCTGTGGGGCTTTATGATGAAGTATTCAGAAAATGCCTTGGCAGTTTGTATCAGGCCGCGGACAGGGACCTGTGGTATCCAAAGGCCTCGGTTATCGGAAGACTTGCTTTAAACAGTGCAACTGCCGTTAATGATATCAACCCTGTTTATGTCAGGGCATCTGATGCAGACTTGCTGCTGAAAAAGAAATTGTCCGAGAGCTGATCAAGCTTTTTATTGACGTCCATGCTTTAAAGAAGATACCATCAGCTTCGCCTCAAATAATCCAAACGTTAATGGGAGGTTTCAATTGTACAACGATCTGTCAGGAAAAACGGCTCTCATAACAGGTTCGGGTAAAAAATCCGGAATAGGTTACGCAATCGCCGAAAAGCTTGCCTCATGTGGTGCGAACATTATCATTGCCGATCTGGGCCTGCTTGCCAAAACACAAGGTGAAGTAAAAACCGGCACCGAGAATGAGATGACAGACATTGCATCCGAACTGAAGGGACGCTTCAGCATCGATACGCTGCCCGTTGATGTCGATGTAACAAATGGAGAAACGATCAAGGCAATGGCCGAGGCCGTAAAAATAAGATTCGGCAAGGTTGATGTCCTTGTAAACAACGCCGGAGCTTCATTCGGTGTGCCCAATTCCTTCCTCTATTACGATGAATCGGCCTGGATGAAGACAATCGATGTCAACCTCCACGGCGCTTTCAGGGTGTCGAGAGCGATAATCCCAATGATGCCGCCCGGATCAAGCATAATCAACATGGCCTCACGGGCGGGCAAGGTGCCGCCGATATTCAACGGCGCTTATGCCGTGGCAAAGTCCGGCTTGATCATGCAGACGAAGATAATGGCCAAAGAACTTGCCCCGAATATCCGTGTAAATGCCATAGCTCCGGGGCAGATCGGCACTGACCTGGAACACTGGCGCTTTGAGCTGGAGGCGAAATTTTTCGGCTCCACTGTGGAAGAAAGGAGGCAGGAGATGATAAAGACCATACCGATGGCAAGAATAGGGGAACCGTCTGATGTAGCGAATCTGGCCGCATTTCTGGCATCTTCCGAGTCATCATATATGACCGGCCAGGCTATAAACATTACCGGCGGACAACTGATCGAACTCTAAGGAGGTAAATAAAAATCATGGAAACAGTAATAGGAGGAAAACTTGCTGCGGACGCACTAATCGATCTCGGGATAGAATATATCTTCACAATATCCGGAGGGCATATCACACCGATATACCAGTACCTTGAAGGCTCGAACGTAAAACTGTTTGATACGCGCCACGAGCAGGCAGCATGCTTTATGGCGGAGGCTATGGGGCGCCTGACAAAAAAGCCCGGGATCGCAATGGTGACAGCGGGCCCCGGTTTTACGAATGCTCTGTCGTCAATTGCCAATGCGAAACTTGCCAATTCACCATTGGTTCTTATCTCAGGCTGCGTAGGCATAGAGAGCTGCGAGAAGCTGGATCTGCAGGATATGAGACAGTTTCCCGTCATAGAGCCAATAGTGAAAAAGGCTTTTTTATGCCAGAAGGCCGAACGCATACCAGAATTCATTGACCTGGCATACCGGACTGCAATCTCCGGAAGACCGGGGCCCGTCTACCTTGAACTGCCTGTCGACGTGCTCAACACGCCTGTCAGCGTGGACAGGGTTAAAAAGACAAAATCCCTGCCTGTTTCAAGGCCGGTCGATACGGAAAACATACCTAAATTCCTTGATATGATCCTTGCCTCGGAAAGGCCTGTAGTAATAGCCGGGAGCGGGGCCTGGTATTCGGGAGCGGAAGCGGAATTAAAGGCCTTTGCCGAAAAGACCGGCATCCCCGTCATGACGATAAATTCAGGCAGGGGAGTGCTGCCCGACACGCATGAACTGTGTTTCGAGGGCGCACTTGCTATCCGGCCCGGGGCGGCGTTTGTGGCCAACGCATCCACAGACCTTGTGATACTCCTGGGATCGAGGATAAGCCTGTATTATCTGTTCGGCGATGTCTTCCCCGCTGCCGCCAGGATAGTGCACGTGGATATAGAAGCAGAGGAGATAGGCCGCAACCGCTCGGTGGATCTAGGCATCGTGAGCGATGTAAAGGCCTTTCTCGGCGAGTGCATCAAGGCCATTGATTCCAAAGCCTTTGCGCCGGGGATGCAGAAAAAATTCAAGACCTGGGTTGATACTTTGAAAGAAGCTGATATTGCAGGCAAATCAAGTGCAAAGGAAAGCTGGGAAAGCTCCGGCACCCCTATTCATCCCATAAGGCTGATGAAAGAGATAAACACCATCATGAACAGGGAAGATGATATCGTGATTGCAGACGGAGGCGATACCCAGGTCTGGATGGGAATGACACGGACAGTGAAAAAGTCCGGCCATTACATGGACAGCGGTCTGTACGGCTGTCTCGGCGTTGGAATACCTTACGCGAATGCTGCAAAACTCCTTAACCCGGATAAAAGGGTGCTTCTTGTTATCGGCGACGGCTCGGTCGGTTTTAATTTCATGGAGTTCGAGACCGCAATAAGAAAATGCCTGCCTACGGTTGTAGTTATCAACAACGACCTCGGGTGGGGCATGATAAGGCATTCCCAGCAGCTCAGGATGGGACATGCAATCGCTTGCGGCACGGAAATCGGTCCTGTCGAATACCAGAAGATGGTCGAGGCGATAGGGGGCCTGGGCCTTCTTGTGGAAAAAATAGAAGATGTAAGGCCCGCGATTGAAAAGGCCTTTGCCTCGGGCAAGACCTGCTGCATAAATGTCATGACAGACCCGGCCCCGATCAGCCCGGGAAGCATAGCTCTGGCTAACATGGGGGCGTATAAGGCATAAGAAAGCTGATGTCTCATGGACATATAAGGATATCATAAGGGACGCGGGTTGTTGCGTCCTTGATCAGGCTGGAGGGAAAGATGAAGGACGAACAGGGTTATCTCGTTTCAAAACGTTATGCATGGTATGTGTTTTTCCTTCTGTTCCTGCTCTACATGTTCAATTACATGGACAGGCAGGTCATCGTATCGCTGTTCCCGTTTTTAAAAGAAGAATGGTCGCTTACCGATACCCAGTGCGGACTATTCGTATCAGCAGTTTATTGGGCGATCATAATTTTCACTTTTCCGATAGCTCTGCTTGTCGACCGCTGGAGCAGGAAAAAATCAATAGGAATTATGGCTCTTTTATGGAGCGCCGCTACGGCGGCCTGCGCTTTTACCGGCAGTTTTTCCCAGCTTTTTGTCACCAGAACGGCTGTCGGTATCGGTGAAGCGGGATATGCTCCCGGCGGAACAGCCATGATTTCAGCGGCCTTCCCTGAAAACAAGCGGGCATTTGCAATGGGCTTATGGAATGCCTCCATTCCCCTTGGCAGCGTTCTGGGAATTATCGGAGGAGGTCTCATTGCCGACCATTTCGGCTGGCGGCATGCGTTCGGATGGCTGGCAATTCCCGGGGTTATCGTGGCGCTGCTTTTCTTCAGGATCAGGGATTACAAGACCGTTGATCTTTATAAAACAACAGAACCCGGCGAAAAAGTGTCAATGGGTTTTAGAGAAGTCAGCCGTGATTTTATACATAAGCCTTCGCTCATATTCACCTATCTTGGATTTGCCGGGAGCGTTTTTGTGACAACATCTCTTATCAGCTGGCTTCCCACATACTATCACAGGCTTGAAGGGCTTTCGATGGCAAAGGCAGGCTCCAAAGGCGCCTTGGTACTACTCCTTGCCGTCATAGGGACTCCTCTGGGAGGGTTTCTTGCAGACCGCTGGCTTAAGAAAAGGAAAAACGCCAGACCGCTGTTTTGCGCGGCGTCTTCAGTCGTAACGGCTGCTACCCTTTTCATAGCCTTCAGCGTAGTGAGGGATAACCTGGAATATCCGGTACTGCTTTTTGCAGGCATGGCGGGATCGGCTTTTGTCCCTGCCGCTGTTGCGATCACGCAGGACGTCGTCCATCCGGGATTGCGCGCGACATCGTATTCCCTGTGTGTAATCGTTCAGCATCTGTTGGGAAGCGCTCTGGGCCCCATATTCATAGGTGTCATGTCCGATAGATTCGACCTTGTGACCGCATTGAAATTTCTGCCGATATTTTCACTGATAGCAGGTGTGATGTTTTTCATCGGCTCATTCTGGTACAACAGAGATTACGCCAAGACGGAAAAAGTGGAAGTTGAAATCCTGGAATAGATCAGACCGGGGCAACCCGGCCATGCGGGTTGCCCGTCATGGCAGGTTATTCTTCCTCTATCGACTCGTCATAGAATGAAACATAATCGGTGCGGTTATTGTCAAGGAAGCTCATGGCCGAGCGCGGGTGGATATTAAGCTGGCCGGTGATCATATAAGGGATGTCAAAGCCCCAGGATATTTTCTGCCTCAGCGGTACGATATGATCCTGTATGCACTTTATAAGAGGCCTTTGATGAAATTTTGGATTTTTCAGAAAACCGAGCAGAAGTTCTATCGGACAGTTGCCGGCTCCCCGGCCCAGACCCGCAACTGTTGCATCAAGGAAGCTTGCGCCTAATATAAGCGCCTCGATTGTGTTTGCATAGGCAAGCTGCTGGTTGTTGTGCGTGTGGATGCCGACCTGTTTGCCCGAGGCCCAGGCATATTTGAGATATTTGCGGGTAAGGTCCTGTATGTCTTCCGAATAGAGTGCGCCGAAACTGTCTACGAGGTAGATGACCTTGACTTCACTCTGGGCAATTATCTCCAGGGCCTCATCAAGCTCATGCTCTCTTACCACCGAGATTGCCATGAGGTTAAGGGTAGTCTCATAGCCTTTGTCGTTTATGGCCTTTACCATGTCCAGGGCTGTCGGAACCTGGTGAATGTATGTCGCAATCCGGTACATGTCAATTACGCTCTGAGATTTCTGGGGAATGTCTTCATGGTAATCCGTGCGCTCGGCGTCAGCCATGATAGAAAGCTTCATGTCCGTATCATTGTCACCGACAATGCGCCTCACATCCTCTTCGCTGCAGAATTTCCATGTGCCGAACTCGGACGGGGAATAAATCTTTCTTGAACCCTTGTAGCCGATTTCCATATAGTCGATGCCTGCGGCAACACAGGTATCATATATTGCTTTTACGAAGTCGTCATCAAAGTTGCAGTTGTTGATGAGGCCGCCGTCTCGGATTGTGCAGTCAAGGACCTTTATATCCGGCCTGTAGGTCAGCCAGGTGCCTTTTTTATCTGCACTGCTGTTTTCTGAGGATTTCTTTTCCATATAAACTCCCTAATATGATCTTTCCTGTTTTATCATCATGCACCGAAGTGCAAGTTTAAATAATTGCCATTTCATTTAATTTTAATCAAGGGTAAAAAACATATAAACATCATCCGACCGTAATTTTGACTTTTACTATCCTGTTGCCGTGCATGTGTTCTATGCCCAGGCGCAATTTCTGCCATTCTATGTATTCGCCTTCACGTGGTATTCTGTCCAGCTGTGAATATATCAGGCCGGCTACGGTATCCACATCCTCAGGAAAATCGCGGTCGATTATACGTTCGAGATCCCTCAGCGGCGTGCTTCCGTTTACTATATACGTATGCTGGCCGACATGCATGATCCCTTCCACAGGCTGGTCATGCTCGTCCGAGATATCGCCTGTTATCTCCTCTATGATATCTTCGAGTGTGACGATACCCTTTACCGTGCCGAATTCATCAACTACAAAAGCCAGGTGGCTGCGTGTTTTCTGAAAGTCTATTAGCTGTCTTGATATTGACTTGGTCTCAGGGATAAAATAAGCTTCCCTTAAGGAGTCTTTTAATAAAAAAGCATTTTTATCCCCAAAATATCTCCAAGCATCCCTGGTGTGGAAATAACCGATAATATTGTCTACCGTGCCTTCATAAACAGGGTAGCGGGCGTATTCTTCGGCTGTAACAATCCTTATGATATCATCAAGGGAAGTGTTAACGGGAAGACAGACTACATCACTCAGCGGTATCAGGGCCTTGCGCACCGGAACAGTATCAATATCAATGACATTCATCAGCATTTTTGCCTTCGGTTCGGTTATGACACCGTCTTTATGTCCGACATAAATGGCTGAACCGATGTCTTCTTCCGTTATGCTCTGTCCATGAAATTCAGGATTGACGCCAAAGAGCTTTGCAATTCCCATAGATACGAAGTTGAGCATGAATACTAATGGCTTTAATGCAATTATCAGCCACTTCATCGGGTTTGCGACAAGAAGCGCCATGTCGTCGGCCCTGTAGGCGGCAATGATTTTGGGTGTTATCTCACCGAATACAAGGACCATGAATGTCATGATTGCGGTTGCATAAAAAATGCCTTTATTGCCGAACATTGCGACAAGGACGACCGTAGCCAGGGCGGAATTGAGGATATTGACAAAATTATTGAGCAGCAGGAGCGTGCTTAAAAGCCTGTCCGGCTCCTTCAGGATATTATTGAGCCTTGCGGCGGCGGCATTGCCTTCTTCGGCCATATGGCGGATTCTCACCCTTTTTACACGCATAAGCGCCGTTTCACTGGCAGACGTCAGTGCTCCGATTATCAAGAGAATCACAAGCGGGATAAGATATAACAAATTCTCCATCAGCCCCCTCGACTAGAAGAGTGTTAACTGTTCTTTTCGGCGATTGGAAATTTCATCATTAATTGATGCCGGTTCATGTTTGATTTCCTGCGTATGGACGGCAACATCCTCAAGCACGCTTATAACGCCGAAAACTCCGTCATAACCGGGCTTTTTGCATACCCTGCCCGTACGCATATTGGAAATGGCCCTTCGCAACTTATCGTCTGCCGCCTTGCCTATATCTTCAAGTGGGACATCCAGCAGGATGTTAAGTTCAGGCCCGAGTTTTCCTGTCAGGGATTCATAAAGCCTCTCAACCTTTACAGATGCAGACCCGACCTCGAGGCATTCTCCAAGCAGTTCTTTTAAAGGAACGGCATAACTGAACGGCCTTGCTTTCGGGGATATGCCTTCAAACCTGTCGGAAAGCTCGTAAACACGGTATTGGACGCCTATTGTGAGCGGCTTGCCGCAGACAGGACAACGGCCTTTAAGTCTTTTGGTCTGTTCCGGCTCCAGAACCACGCCGCAGTCCCGGTGGCCGTCGAGGTGGTATTTGCCTTCTTCGGGGAAAAATTCGATTGTACCTGCAAGGCCGGCTCCGGTTTTCATTGCATTCAGTATTTCGAAATAGCCTGGTTTGCATTCAAAGATCGTGGCCTCACGGCCGAGCTTGTCCGTTGAATGGGCATCCGAGTTTGAGACAAGAAAATAATCATCAAGACCTTTCACCATTCGGTTCATGGGAGGGTCGGATGAAAGTCCTGTCTCGCATGCAAAGACATATTCCGCAAGGTCGAGGTAGCAATCTGAAATCGAATCAAACCCCGATTTTGAACCTAGCGCGGAAAACCACGGTGTCCAGATATGCGCGGGGATAATGAACGCATCAGTGCTTGCAGTAAGCACAAGGTCAAGAAGATTCCTCGAACTCATACCGATTATCGGCCTGCCGTCCGATCTGATATTGCCTATCCTCGCCAGGGCGCGGCTGATCTTTTTTGCCGCTTTGATGTCGGGAGCGCCTATCAGGTGGTGGACTTTCCGAACCTTGCCATCCTGCTTGTAAATGGTGCTGACTTCAGCAGTGAGCATAAAAGATATTTCTTCCTGGCCGGGGTAAAAGAAAAACCCGTTGCCTGAATCTTTCAGTTCAGTCTCAATTTCTTCTAACCATTCCGGGTGGGTAAAATCACCAGTACCAATAACCGTTATTCCCTTTGTCATGGCTCCTGCCGCCAGTGCTTTGAGGTTGAGCGACTTGCTGGTCGCGCGTGAAAACCGGGAATGGATGTGAAGGTCAGCAAAAAGTCTCATCTAATCACCTTGTTTCTCCAAGGGGCTTTATGATATTTTAAATTTCATGAAAGCGAAAATAATTATTCTTTTTATTATAATGTCTTTTTTTTTCCTAGCATGCGCAAAGACTAATAACAATAGCCCGAAGAAGGGGGTCCTTTGGGGAGGAACGCCTGCATACGGAGATGTCTTTGTGGAGTCATCCATAGGGGACGCATCCAACCTCATTCCCATGCTTGCCACGGACGGGGCCTCCCATGAAGTTGCGGCTAACATCTATAACGGGCTGGTAAAATACGATAAGAATTTCAAGATAATCCCTGACCTTGCTGAGAGCTGGGAGATAAAAAACGACGGGAAAACGATAGTCTTCCATCTCAGGAAGGACGTTGTCTGGCATGACGGCCAGCCGTTCACAGCCAGGGATGTCATGTTTACCTACAAGCTTATCATCGACCCCAAGACACCCACCGCATATGCGGAAAAATACAAGGAAGTAAAGTCCGCCAGGGTCATTGACGACTATACCTTTGAAGTTGTTTACGATCAGCCGTTTGCCCCCGGACTTATCAGCTGGGGATTGGAAATGCTTCCCGAGCACCTTCTGAAGGGCCGTGATATAGCGTCAACCGAGCTTTCCAGATCACCCGTCGGTACAGGCCCCTATAAATTCAAAAGCTGGAAGACGGGAGACAGGATTGTCCTTGAGGCGTTCGAGAGATATTTCGAGGGCAGGCCATATTTCTTGGGCACGGTTTACCGGGTCATTACCGACCAGTCGACACAGTTCATGGAACTTAAGGCCCAAAATATAGATATGATGGATTTGACGCCGCTTCAATTTATCAGGCAGACCGATACGCCGGAGTTCAATAATGACTATACCAAATATAAATATCTTGCCGACGCCTATACCTATCTCGGTTTCAATCAGAGGAGGCCTCCGTTCAACGATAAAAAAGTCAGACAGGCGATAGCATATGCAATAGACAAAAACGAGATCATCAAGGGTGTGCTGATGGGCCTGGGGATGGAGGCGACAGGGCCTTATAAACCGGGTACAGTCTGGTACAACGCCGGAGTTAAAAAATACCCCTATGATCCGGCAAAGTCAGCACAGCTGCTCAGACAGGCGGGTTATACGGATACAAATGGAGACGGGATTGTTGAAAATAACGGAAAGGCCTTTGAAATCACCCTTATCACCAACCAGGGCAACTCTCTCAGGGAAAAGGCCGCCCAGATAATCCAGCAGAGGCTCGGCAAGGTGGGCATCAAGGTAAACATCAGGATCATCGAATGGACATCATTTATCAAGGAGTTTGTCGACAGGTATAATTTCGATGCGATAATACTGGGCTTCAACATACTGCAGGACCCTGACTGCTATGCAGTATGGCATTCGAGCCAGGCTGTCCCGGGAAGCCTCAACCTGGCAAGTTTCAAAAATGACGAGGTTGACCGGCTAATTGATACGGGCAGGCATACATTTGATGAAGGTAAAAGGAAGGCTTGCTATAACAGGATTCAGGAGATACTGGCGGACGAACTGCCCTTTGTCTTCCTCTATGTCCCTTACAGTCTGCCTATTGTGAGCTCCAGGATCAAGGGGATTGAGCCTGCTCCTGCGGGTATCTCTTATAATTTTATAAAATGGTATGTACCCAGGGACATGCAGAAGTATCAGGCAGTACCGTGATATGTTGAGATACCTCTCGAAGCGGTTGCTGGTCCTGATCCCCACGTTTATCGGTATTACAATCGTCTGCTTTGCGGTCATACACCTGGCGCCCGGGGAGCCGACGGCATTGCAGTCAGAGCTTAACCCGGACATTTCGAAACAGGCCATAGAGCGCATGAAGACGCATTACGGGCTGGATAAACCCGTTTATGTCCAGTATGCGCTCTGGATGAAAAATTTCGCCAGGCTGGATTTCGGCAAGTCAATATCATCGGATGAAAGGCCTGTCTGGGAGAAAATCAAGGAAAGGCTGCCCATAACGATCTATATTAATATTTTGGCACTCATACTGGAATTCCTGCTGGCAATACCTCTCGGTGTTCTCTCCGCCGTCAGGCGTGGCAGCCTGTACGACAGGTCGGTTACAGTGATTGTCTTTATCGGATTTTCAATACCCGGCTTCTGGCTTGCTCTTATCTGCATGGACTTTTTTGGAGTCAGGTTGGGCTGGCTGCCGATATCGGGTGTTATCTCGCCGGATTTTTCACAACTCGGGACGGCGGGAAAGATATGGGATGTAACAAAGCACCTGATGCTGCCCGTTTTCATATCGGCATTCGGTTCTCTTGCAGGCCTCAGCCGTTACATGCGGGCAAGTATGCTCGAGATAGTAAAGCAGGACTATATCCTTACTGCTCGTGCAAAAGGCCTGAGCGAATTCGCGGTCATTTACAGGCACGCCATGAGAAACGCCATGCTGCCTGTCATAACGATCCTGGGCTTGTCGGTTCCCGGACTCATCGGCGGAAGCGTCATATTCGAAAGCATATTCGCCATTCCTGGCCTGGGACAGCTGTTCTACCAGGCAATAATGATGCGCGACTACAACATGATAATGGGAAGTCTGACAATCGGTGCCGTCCTGACGCTGTTGGGGAACCTTGTGGCTGATATCGCATACAGCATTGCAGACCCGAGGATAAGGGTGAAATAATGGGATTCTGGAAACGGTTTTTCAGAGACAAGCTGGCCATGGCAGGTCTTGTGGTGGTCTTTGTTTTCTTTGGATTATCCTTACTTGCATCAGCGATTGCGCCATATGACCCCGGAAGAATCGATGTCGATAATGTCCTTTCACCTCCATCTGCCAGGCATCTCCTGGGCACTGACGATCTCGGAAGGGATGTGTTTTCCAGGATGGTTTACGGCGCAGGGATTTCCTTGAAGGTTGGATTTGTAGCGGTCGGCATTGCTGTTTTCATCGGTATAATTCTCGGTGCGATATCAGGTTATTACGGAGGCCTGATTGATGTGATCATCATGAGGCTTGTTGATATAATGCTCTGTTTTCCGTCATTCTTCCTTATCCTATCGGTAATAGCGTTTCTGGAACCGAGCATTTTCAACATTATGGCGGTTATCGGGCTCACCTCTTGGATGGGCATAACAAGGCTGGTGCGTGCTGAATTCTTAAGCCTTAAGGAGCGTGATTTTGTGCTGGCGGAGAGGGCGATAGGTGCAAGCGCTCCTAGGATAATCTTCATGCACATACTTCCCAATGCCCTGGCGCCTGTACTTGTATCGGCAACTCTGGGCATAGCAAGCGCGGTTCTTACGGAAAGCGCCCTGTCATTCCTGGGGATAGGGGTTCAGCCGCCGACACCCAGCTGGGGGAATATGCTGACACAGGGGAAAGAAGTCCTTGGTGTGGCCTGGTGGATGTCCGTATTCCCCGGCATGGCAATACTTATGACAGTACTGGGTTATAATCTTCTCGGAGAAGGCATCAGAGATGCCATTGATCCCAGGCTGAAAGGATGATCAAAACGCATATTGATATTTATATTGACGTTTACACAAAATACTAAACATAATCGGATTTTTGGAGATTCCAGGTGAAAATACTTGAAAACAATCCAGCGAACATTGAGAAGGCGGAACTGATTGTAGGGATGCCTTCCCTGAACGAGGCCGGGACAATAGCAAACGTTGCCGTTCAGGCGGCGATTGCCCTGAGCGAGCATTTTTCAGGGAAATCAGCAGTGATTATAAATTGCGACAACAACAGCACGGACGGCACAATGAAGGCCTTCATGAATGCCGAAACCGGCGCCATACCGAAGATATGCATATCTACACCGGATGGCATAAAGGGCAAGGGAAACAATATCAGGAACCTCTTCAAGAAGGCTTTGGCGCTTGATGCAAAGGCTATAGTGATAATCGATTCGGACATAAGAAACATTTCTCCGCTGTGGATAAAAAAGCTGCTTGAACCGCTTCTCAATGGATTTGAATATGTGACATCGCTATACATGAGGCATAAGTATGACGACCTTTTGTGCTCGCTGTTTACCTATCCGTTAACGCGATGTCTGTACGGCAGGAGGGTGAAGCAGCCTGTTGGAGGCGAATTCGGCGTGTCCTCAGAGATGGTCAAAGAGGTTCTGAAAAGCCCTCTCTGGAACGAGGACGTATCCCAGTTCGGCATTGACTTGTGGATGACTACAATTGCAATAAACATGGGAATGCAGATATGCCAGGTGTATCTTGGAGCGCCTAAGATTCATCATGCCAGGGATTACATCATGGAGATCAATCCCCTTTTCAGGCAGACCGTTTCAACCGTATTTTCAATGATGGAGCCATTCAGCAAATCCTGGTCCGTAGCAAAGTGGAGCAAACCTACTGCCATATTCGGGTTTGATGAGGGGGAAATACTAACGCCCCCGGAGATCATGGTTAACAGGGAAATACTGTATCATAAGTTTAAGACCGGGTTTTCCGACAACTGGGATGCATACCGGGCAACACTGTCTGGCGAAAATTTTCAGAAACTGAGGGAGATTGCATCTCTCGAAATGGATTTCTTTGAAATGCCGTCGAGCCTTTGGGCAAGGATTGTTTTCGATTTTGCAATCAGGTTTAGTCAAAAGACCTGTGACAAACCGAGGGCACTGGAACTTTTGTTCAAAATGTACCAGGGCACAGTCCTTTCATACGCGAACAAAACAACCTCAATGAATAATTTACAGGCCCAGGATGTTGTTGAGGATATTTGCCTGCAGCTTGAGCAGACAAAGCCGTATCTGGTCGACCGCTGGAAGAAATAGGGGGGGGAAATGGCTAAGGTTCTTATTGTGGATGATGAGAAGCACATCAGGACATTATATTCAGACGAACTAAAGGAAGACGGTTATGAAGTCGTCACAACACCTGACGGGAAAGACATCCATAAACTGATTGAAAACGAAAAGCCCGATGTCATCCTTCTCGATATAAAATTGGCAGACAGCAACGGACTCGATGTTTTGCAGCATATCAGGAACAAATATTATAATCTGCCTGTTATCCTGTGCAGTGCATATGGAAGCTTCAAAGTCAATATCAAGGCTATTGCTGCAGATGCGTATGTTGTAAAGTCAGCCGACCTGTCCGAACTGAAAAAAAAGATCGCTCAGGTGCTGGAAGCGAACGCATCCCAGAAAGAGGCGCAATAAATGGACAAGGCGGATTTGCATGTGCACACCAAGGCATCGGATGGTGACCTGAGTCCTGGAGAAATTGTAAAACTTGCCGGAGAAAGGGAGCTTCTGGCAGTCGCCATTACAGACCATGACACTACAAAAGGCGCTCCTGAAGGCCTGCAGTCCGGCAAAGAACTTAATGTCAAAGTGATTCCTGGTATAGAAATAAGCGCAGTATATGACCCAGGAACACTCCATATGCTCGGCTATTTCGGCCAGTTTCCATCGGGTCTTGAAGGTGACCTGGAAAAAATACAGAAAGGCAGGCTTGACAGGTTTCCCAGGATTATTGAAAGGCTTAACAGTATTGGTCTTGAGGTAACCGTTGAAGAAGTCAACCGTATTGCCGGTGATGCACAGATAGGAAGACCCCATATTGCAAAAGCCCTTATTAAAAAAGGCTATGCGAAGGATTTTGATGATGCTTTTGACAAATATCTGGGAAAGGGAAAGCCTGCCTATGTGGAAAAGGAAAAGCTCACATGGGAAGAGGCGATAGCCCTTATCAAGCGACATGGGGGCATATCAGTCCTGGCTCACCCGTTCACCCTTGAACTTAAAGAGGGCGATCTGAGAAGATTTGTCATCAGCATGAAAAAAGCGGGATTAAACGGCATGGAAGTCTTTTACCCTGAACATACCCGGGAACAGACTAAATTATATAAGGCCATTGCCCTGGATGAAGGGCTTATACTTACAGGAGGAACAGATTTTCATACACCTGATAGGGGAGCATCACTGGGTGACTGCGGTATAGGTGAAAACAACCTGGAACTTATTTTGAATCAGCTGGATTTTAAACGAATATTATAAGACTGGAGAGATTGCTTATGTTCTCAAACGGAGTTCTCGAACAGATAGGAAACACGCCGATTGTTAGGCTTACATCCTCAACAGGAGCGAATATATTTGCAAAAGCCGAGTACTTAAATCCTGGCGGAAGCATCAAAGACAGGATAGCTCTTTTCATGATTGATGATGCACTCAAAAAGGGAATACTTGATGAAGGTACCATTATTGCCGAACCTACATCAGGCAATACGGGCATTGGCATTTCGCTGGTCGGGGGATTGATGGGATTCAAGGTAATAATTGCCATGCCTGAAAACATGAGTATAGAGAGGAGAAAAATTATATGTGCCCTGGGTGCCGATCTTATCCTGACGCCTGCAGATGAAAGCGTTGAAGGTGCCATAAGGAAAGTTAATGAAATTAAAGAAACATACGGAAATGTCTTTATACCAAATCAGTTTGAAAATCCGGCAAACCCGCTTGCCCATTATATAACAACAGGGCCTGAGATATGGATGCAACTTGGACGGAATGTGGACATATTCGTGTCAGGCCTTGGAAGTGGCGGTACACTCCAGGGAGTGGGGAAGTTTTTGAAAGAAAGGAATCCTGCAACCAGGATCGTTGCGGTTGAGCCGAAGAACGTATCCGCCCTTCTGGGTCATGAGCCGGGACTTCACAGAATTGAAGGCATAGGTGACGGATTCATACCTCCTGTTCTTGATACATCAATTGTTGACGAGGTTATTGAGGTCGAGGACGATGATGCAGTTGAAACGTCACGCATGCTTGCAAGAAAATCAGGCCTTCTTGTCGGAACTTCTTCCGGTGCAAATGTCTGGGCAGCAATGCAAATGGCAAATAAATATGGAAATCAAACGGTTATAGCTACAATACTTGCTGACAGGGCAGAAAGGTATTTCAGCACGAGCCTTATATAAAATTAGAGGAAAATAAATTCCATTTTCATAGCAGTTCTTTGTCCAGCTCAAAGGCCTTGATTAAATTAATGTATTGCTTTAATAAGGAATTTAGCAGTGTTATAATTACATTACTATTTGGCATTAACATTGCAAATATTTAGTTTAAGAATAATGTCCTGAGGAGGTAATACAATTATGAAAAGGACTCTAACATATACAGTAATCTGTGTGCTTCTTGCTATTGTGCTTATGGGAGCAAGCACCTGTAATATTATGACATTAAAGGTATACACCAACCACAGCGCCTGTAAAAAAGCTACCGCAACGGTAGTTTTATATCAATATAACGGCGCTCCTGTTGGTCTTCCAATGGCAATGAATTTTTACGATCCGACATATGGACCATATACCGCACCTAATCCGAATGAGACCTCATACAATATATTCCCGCCCTTAAACACTATTGTAACACTCCAGGATCCACAGGACGGTATGACAGTGCCTGCCGCTGTCTATATTCCAAAAGAAAAGGCATCCGGCACTGTAGAGGTTTATGCACCGTTCAGATATAAGGACGCTGAACCAGCCCTTGCAGCCTGGAGTCTTGACGGTAATGGTTTGAATTATGCGACTGACGGCAATGGCACCACTACATATGAATTAAATATACCTGCTGAAGGAGTCGCATGGTTTGATATAAGAAATACGATTGCATTCCCTGAAGGTTCAAGAGATCACATAGGACTTACATTGAATGAAGGCATTACTATATCACCTTCCGCAAATGTCGACTTTACAGGGGCAACAGGAATTACTGTTGAAATGTGGATTACCTCAGATCTTCTGGCAGGCAATCAGTTGAACTTTTTCCAGATCGGGTCGGATATATCGGGATTTGTTGACACTACGGGGAGCCTTGTATTTACAGTCGGTACGGCAACGATAATCTCAGACTATCCACCATTTACATCCGGTACATGGCATCACATCGCTTTTGCATATTCAAATACTACCATGAAGATTTATTATGACAGCAGGGAAGTAGCTTCATCAAGTTCTGTTCCACAGGGGTTTACACCGACAGGAAGCACTTTGGTTTATGTCGGAGGAAACGCAACTGTTCCTTCGAAGAATATAAGTCTGGACGAGGTCAGAATTTTTGGATATGCAGCCAGGGCGATAAATATTTCATACGATGCCCTGATAGTACCTGAAGATACCGACAAAGACGGTATCTGGAATTCATCCGATAACTGTCCCAATACTCCTAATCCTGACCAGAAGGATACTGACCGTGATGGAATCGGAGATGCCTGTGACCCGGATATTGACGGTGATGGCGTATTAAACGGAGTGGATAACTGTCCTTACAGGGCAAATCTGGACCAGCTTGACAGTGACGGTGACGGCATCGGAAATGCATGTGACAACTGCCCAACCATAGCAAATCTGGACCAGCTTGACAGTGACGGTGACGGAATCGGAGATGCCTGTGACAACTGTCCGTCCATATTCAATCCGGGTCAGGAAGACACTGATGGCGATGGCATTGGAAATGCTTGCGATCCAAGCTAAAAAAGTTAACATACAGAAATAGTAAAAAAGAGGGGTTTGAAAACCCCTCTTTTTTTATCCGTTTTTATTAAGGCTAATTCACATTAAGGAAGTATAGAAATCTCAACACGGCGGTTCATTGCCATACCCTCTTCAGAGCTGTTCGCTGCAATAGGCCTGGTGTCTGCATAAGCTATTGCACACATTTTGTCCCTGTTAATACCGCCGGCTTCAAGGTTTTCAAGGACCGAGAGAGCCCTCGCCTGTGATAGGTACCAGTTGTTAGGGTATGTTTTTCTCAGGTTTTCAGGAATTGATGATTTGTCTGTGTGACCACCAATCTCTATATATGCAGGGTCAATTTGTTTCAATCCTCTGGCAATTTTGGCAATCAGCTTTTCCCCCTTAGGTTCCAGCCATGCGCTTTTAGGGCCGGCAAAAAGCTCTTTCTGGGGAATTACTATTTTTATTTTATCATTGTTCTTTATAATGAACACCTGTTTTGCTTTCCGCTCTTTGTCCAGCATACTCATTATATACTCATATGCCTTTAATGAACGGCTTCTTGTATCTGTTCTCTCCTGGATAATTGTCTTGTAACTGGTCATCTGTTGAAGAAGCGTCTTGTTGTACTGAAGCGCTTCGAGGTTCCTGTCAAGGAGTCCCTGCATATCTTTAAGGCATTGGTCCTTGTCGGCTTTAGCCTTTTTAAGTTCTTCCTCTAGTTCCGCAATCCTGGCTTTTACAAGCTTGTTATCCTGGGCAACAACAGTACAGGCCTGTTCGCATACAGAGAGCTGTGTTTCAACAGTCTTGTATTCTGTTTCAGAATATCTATGTGCACATCCTGCAGACAATATAAGGATTGAAAATATTATAAGATAACGGTTCATATTTTACCTGCCATAAAAAAAATACGCCTAAACATATGATGTGTCAATGTGAAGGGTTTAACAATATCCTAGAAAATCCATCAAGTTATGACTATTATAAAGCGGTCAGGATATGAGGTCCATCGGGAGTTATGGCGATTGTATGTTCAAAGTGTGCGGACAGCCTGCCATCGGCAGTGAGCGCTGTCCATTTATCCTTTAATATCCTAACCTTCCAGGTGCCCTGATTAATCATTGTTTCGATAGCCAGGGTCATACCTGTTTCAAGAAGCGGTCCTGTGCCTTTCTTTCCGTAATTGGGGATCTGCGGCTCTTCGTGCAGTTTTTCTCCGATGCCGTGACCTACGAAATCTCTTACAACAGAATATCCGGCACCTTCGGCGGTTTTCTGTATTGCCGAAGAAATATCATAAAGCCTGTTTCCAGGTATTGCCTGTCCTATCCCTTCGTTCATGGCGGCCTCAGAAACCCGCATAAGCGCTCTGGCATGAGCCGGTACTTCGCCGACGGGCAGCGTTACAGCTGCGTCTGCATAAAAACCGTCCATCAAAACACCAACATCAAGACCGATTATATCTCCTGCCTTTAGTTTTATCTGGCCGGGTATGCCGTGGATAATGCAATCATTGATGGAGGTGCACAGCGTTGCAGGATAGCCCCTGTATCCCTTGAAGGCAGGTTTGGCATTATTCATATCTATGAACATTTCTGCTTCGGAATCAAGCTGAGCTGTCGTTATGCCCGGCTGAACCATCGGCCTGATATGTTCAAAAAGTCTGGCAATGAGTCTTCCCGATTCTCTCATCTTTGTTATTTCGAGAGGCGTCTTTCTCGGTATCATCAGTTAAGGACCTTCTTGAGTGGATATTCGATAATTCCTTTTGCCCCGGCCTTCAGGAGTCTTGGTATAAGATCCCTGGCCTGCGATTCCTTTATTATTGTTTCAACAGACAGCCAGTTTTTATCATGCAATGTTGAAACCGTAGGTGAAGTCATTGCAGGCAACATGCCGATTATCTCATCCCTGCCAGCAACCGGAACGTTCATTTTGAGCCCTGTCATGTCTGCCGCAGTCAAGGCGCTTTTAAGCATCATTGAAACCTGTTCTATTTTATTTCTTTTTGCTTCATCCTGCCATGATGCCTTATTGGCTATTATCTTTGTATTTGTTACAAGAAGGTCATCGATTATTTTCAGATTATGTGCCTTTATTGTCGAACCAGTTTCAGTTACCTCGACAATGGCATCAACAAGGCCGTCTACAACCTTGGCTTCCGTTGCACCCCATGAAAATTCAACGTCAACTTTTATGCCGCGGTCAGTGAAATATTTTTTGGTATAGTTGACCAGCTCGGTTGCGATTTTTTTACCTTCAAGATCTTCAGCCTTTTTTATTGTCGAGTTCTCGGCGACAGCGAGCACCCACCTTGCCGGTCTCGCCGTGGCTTTTGAATAAACAAGGTCTGCAACTATCTCAACGTCACTTTCATTTTCAAGTATCCAGTCGAGTCCTGTTAAGGCCATATCAAACAGGCCGTTTTCGACATATCGGGAAATTTCCTGCGCCCTTACAAGTGCACATTCAATCTCCGGGTCATCTATTGTAGGGAAATAGCTGCGCGAGCTCGGAACAATACGCCATCCGGCATCCTTGAACAGGTCTATCGTGGACTGCTGCAAGCTACCCTTCGGTATCGCCAGCCTTATTATACTCATTTCTTGTAAACCTCCTTAGGATTAAAAACCCTTGCACCATCTGTTATAAGTTCATTATTGACGACTTTTCTGAAAAAGCATGTCCTGTAACCTTCATGGCAAGCGGCATCACCCACCTGCTCCACTTTAAGAAGCACTGCATCTCGGTCACAATCAACCCTTATTTCGTGGACTATCTGGACATTTCCAGACTCTTCCCCTTTTCTCCAAAGCCTGTTTCTGGAACGGCTGAAATAGCAAACCTTGCCTGTTGCAAGCGTTTCGTCAAAGGCCTCTTTGTTCATCCATGCAATCATCAGGACCTCGCCTGTTCTATAATCCTGTGCAATTGCTGCAACAAGCCCGCCTGATTTTTCATAATCCAACAAATTGCTCATATTATGCCTCCGTTTATCAGCGCTTAACAAATATGCTCCAAACGGTCAAGGTTTCCATCCTGCAGAAATATATTTATTCGGAGACTTCATCTGTTGGCACACTCATTGAATAAGCTTGACATCATCAGGGAATGGCTTATATTTTTGCACCAATGCCATACATAAAGGAAAAAAGGATATTCGAACGCATCTCAGTACCCAATGCCTTTGGCATGATAGAAGCCAAGGGCATCCGGAAAGATATTTCAATTATTAATGCCTGCAGCGGCGGTGTGTGCATATCCGGTGCAGCCGTACCGATAGGAACTGTTGTAAGGCTTTATATTGACCAGCCGGAGTTTACCCAGGGGAAAATATCTCTATACTGCAAGGTCGTGTGGGCTGAAACAGACAACGGAAGTTCTATGTCAGGACTGTCTATATTAAACACCAACAGGATACTTTTTGAAAGGGATCTTGAATACTACGGCAAAATGCTGGAAGCTGCCGTTATTGACAGGTAAGCTTTTATATAATAATCAACCCCCGATTCTGTTCATCGTTCCGCTTCCGTTCCTTCCCTCTATATGTATCCCGTGAGCGGGTTTCAATTTTACGGATTCCATTATCAGTGATGACAGTTCCTTGTCGCTTACTCCCTTCCTGATTGGTTTAAGCAGATCAATACCGTCTTCTGAAAACAGGCAGAGCTTAAGCTGTCCGTTTGCAGTTAGCCTTATTCGGTTACAGCGCCTGCAGAATGAATGCTCGGTCATTGGATCGATAAAACCGATTTTTCCCTTTGCTCCTCTTATTCTGTAAACTTTTGCAGGCCCCAGACCACTTGTTGCAGGATCAAGTATGCCCTGTTCGGATTCAATAATATCCTTGAGTTCATTTGCCCTGAACACACGGTTATTTCCGAATCGGGCTGCACACCCCATCGGCATCAGTTCAATAAAACGTATCTCTATGTCCTTTTCAATTGTATGCCGGGCGAATGTGTTAATTTCATCATCATTGAATCCGGCTATAGCAACTACATTGATTTTTATAATAAATCCGAGTTCCATTGACTTCTCAATACCATTCATAACATCATCGAAGGCATTAACCCTGGTAATGTAGGAAAATTTTTCCTTATTAAGTGTATCGAGACTGATATTCAACCTGTTAATGCCTGCTGACTTAAGGTTTTGTGCCGCATTTGAAAGGAAAACCCCGTTTGTAGTCATGGAAAGGTCATTAATACCGTTTATTTCTCTGATACCTTCAATGAAACCCAGAAGCCCTTTTCTGACAAGAGGCTCACCCCCGGTAATGCGGACTTTATCGACCCCAATTTCCGAACATATCCGGATAACCCGAAGAATTTCCTCATAGCGCATGATGTCTTCATGGGGAAGCCATTCGATGCCTTCTTCCGGCATACAGTACCTGCATCTGAGGTTGCACCTGTCTGTAACAGAAACTCTCAGGTATCTGATCTCTCTTTTAAATCCATCTATCAGCATTCTTGATGGTTCTCCACAGGCACACCTTGTACGCCATGTCAATTATGGAGTTGACTAAATGTTCACACCCTCGATTTTCAGGAGGCCGCGTTTTTTATCAAGCCCTGCACTGTATCCTCCTATACCCGAAGCTGCAATTACCCTGTGACATGGTACGATTATTACTAGAGGGTTTTTGCCGCATATACTACCAACTGCCCTGGCAAACCCTTTGTTTCCAGCTTCAAGGGCAATCGAACCATAAATCATTGTCTTTCCGTAAGGAATTCCAGACATGATTTTCAAGACCGATGCCCAAAGATTGTTCGGAATGGGTTCATCAAAAGGTTTTCTTGACCAAATAGGGGTATTATTTTCGAAAGACAACCTGCCGGTGAAAACTTTCAAATCGCCTTTCATGTAAAGAGAAAGCTCTTCGGTAAACCAGTTGAGTTCACCTGTGTGATCCGGCGTGCATCCATCAGGAGAAGTGTCCCAGGAAACCGTTGTGATACAGTCTTGGTTGCCTGAGATAAAAATACTTCCCAGTTTAGTCTTAAGCTTACATTTCAGCAGGTTTGTCTGTTTCATGTGCGCCTGTAATATCAATCATACCGACAAGCCTTTCAAGGAGCAGCCTTGTCCTCTTCTGTTCTTCAAGAATTGCATCCATGGTCCTCTCGAGTCCATTGCTAACAGATTTTTCATCAAAAGAAATTTCCCTTATAGCTTGAGGATTTGAATCCATGGCCGCCAGCCTGATGAGGCGGGAAAAGAACTTGTCTGTTTTGGATTCAATTGCTTTCTGACTCAGGATGGTCGAAGTCAGCATTCGATAGCATCTGGCAGTATCGGATGTGGGATACTTAACAATAAGGGGAATCTGTTCGCCTGATGCTGGAATGGAAATATCATCGAGTACAACGGGTCCAATATAGTTGATATGAGTATTTACAAACCGCTGCGAGACAAGGGAAAGTTTCCTGTATAGTGCGTGACCGGCAGAATAGTCTTTTACCATACTGGAAAACATTGAAAATCGGGGATTTTCTCCTCCTGAACGTAATTCCTTTATCAAGGCATATGAACCGGTAAGGGACTTCTCGTCATTGTTAATCCCGATTATTATATCAGGTGACTCTGAAAGAAAACCCAGTGTCCTGCTTAAAACTCCGCTAGGGGCATCGGCAATTATAAAATCATATCTGGATGTTATATTTTCCAAATCTTTGCTTATGCAGTTTATCCTTTCTTCATCAGGGACATCAATAATCCTGAGTCCTGATGAGGCAGGGATAAGGTCTATTTTATACCCGGTATTTATAATTATATTTTCCGGGCTCGTATCACCGGCAATGACATCCGCAAGTGTTTTAAGCGGCATTATACCCATCATAACATCAAGGTTGTTTAGTCCCATATCCGCATCGACGAGCAGGACTTTGAAATCCATTCTGGCCAGTGCAATACCGACATTAAGGACAAAGCTTGTCCTTCCGACGCCATCCGAACCTGAAGTGACAGTTATTAACCTTGGCATGATTACCTCTATAACACTACAACCAGGACAACAACACCAGCAAATAGAGTATTTTTCAATAGCAAATTTTCCCTGGTGCTTGAGCACTCATCTTAGGATGTGTTATGTGCTTCATAGTATTTCAATGGGATGGGAGAAGTGAATGTCAAGTGATGTATCAAGCGATGATCTGAAAAGGTATTTTTTAAAGGACAAATTTGCGGATTACATCGGCATCGAACTTTTAAGTGCCGGTGACGGGAAGGCCAGCGCCAAGCTTATAATCAAGCCGCATCATTTGAATGGCGTGGGGATCGTGCACGGCGGGGTTACATATACGCTAGCCGACCTCGCATTCGCTGCCGCAGTCAATTCAAGGGGTCATGTGGCCGTGGCGATAAGTAATACAATATCTTATGTAAAGGCGCCAAAGGGGACTGTCATTTTTGCCGAGGCGGCAGAAGTGACAGCAAATCCGAGGCTTGCCACTTATAATGTTAATGTCTTTGATGAAGAAGGAGAAATCGTATGCGTATTCCAGGGCATGGCATATAAGAAGAACCAGAAAGTGGATTTTTTTGAGACGGTATAGAACAGCTGCCTAATAATTAACGGCAGCTGTTAGAAGATTCTTACCATGATGAATATAGCGAGCAGGGCCACGCCAATCGCCACCTGGTGTTCATTATTTTCTATTGCCAGTGCAAACGACCACGGTTTCATTTCAGCTTCTGAATACGGAAGTGTTTTTGTCGGGATTAGATATGGTACCTCGCTTTTATATTTCAGGAATTTATCTCCGAAATGCTTCTCCAGCCTGGCCCATTCCTTTTCCTGTTTTCTTGGGATATATGACAGGAAATATACTGCTGCTGCGATCACCCATATAACTGAATTTCTGGACATGATGCACAGGCCGGTCGCTATGATGAAACTGCCAAGATACATGGGAGACTGTATATAGGCATAAGGCCCTGATGTAGTGAGTTCTTCATTTTTCCTGATATGCCCTGTAGCCCAGAAACGCAACGCTTCCCCTGCAGCAACAATCAGTATGCCAAAGAAGCATGCCTTGAATGATGGATTAGCCAGGATGACAAGCAGTCCTGTCATGGCATAGAGAACCGCTGTCCTGCTTGTAATTTTTTCCAGTCTACGCTGGATGTCCATTTTTGCCTCCTCGACCCGGTACGTTTGAGAATGTCACCTGTTACTGTTATCCTGATTCAAATCACGCCAGCCAAGATAGCAAAGTGCCGATATGGCCGCAAAACCGAGCTTGTGTTTTAACAAAAACGCCAGCAGGGCCCTTAGAAATTTAATTGCCAGCTTTAGACCGACAATTGAGGCGATAATCAATACCGCGATTTTTATATAGCCAACCGCATCCTCTTTCAAAAATCCGTACCGGATGCCCAGCTCGCTTCTGATGGCTTTTAATTCCGCTATCAGGACATCGATATCCTTTCTCATTTCTGTCTCAGACATTTTATATCCTTTCCTGCCTGGCTGAATGAAGCCTTGGCGCGTGCTATGTCCCTCTTTGCCTTAACAAGCCCGGTAAGGGCGATCAGAATACCCAGTACAACAAGGGCCCCGGCAATTATGAGTGCGGCCGCCCATGGCTGAAGCCATATGCAAAGTACCAGTACTGATGTAACAAGAAGCAGAAGCCCGCCCAGTGCAAGCAGTATGAGGCCGGCTATCGCAAGGACTATTCCGATAGGAGCCTGAGATAATCCGGCTCCGATCTCATTTTTGACATATGCTTTTTCCAAGCCTGCAAATTTCTTGAGTCCCTTGAGGTATGCCATTATAAGGGCAGGCAGCGATAATTTTGGTATTTCTTCCAACTTCATTAATTATCTTCCTTTATTTTTATCAATTCCCAAGAAGCGGTCTTTTTGCGCTCTTGCGAATTTCTTTCTCATCAGCCCATTCAAGAAGACCGGTGGAGATATTTACTAGATTAAGCGTAATTTTGAAATAGACATCCTCTACTTTACCAGCCTGTTTCTTTATGGATGAGATTTCACCGTATAGAAAATAGTCTGCACCGACCTGTTTCCCGAGGTTCTTTCTTGTGCTGGGGTCTACATAGTCTGTAAGGTTCTGGTATTCAAGCTGCTTTATTATCTCATCGTTTGCTTCACTTACAGCCGAGAACTGCACTCTCCCTGACTTGAGCAGAGTGACCTTGATCTTCTCTGTTATGGATTTTGTATCAATATGTTCGTCTGTTTTGTTCTTGACGCTGGATATGTACATGACGGGCCTTTTACCGGACTGCAGCAGAGGGGTTGCAAGAAGCGAATTCACCATCTTTTCCGCAATCATCTGGAGATCGGTGGAACCAAAATCGGCAGTTACGGTTTCAACCTGTTCGGGGTTGCCGTAACTGACATTGGGCGTACTGGCACATCCTGATGAAATAATTATTACCAGTGAAACGGATAGGAGCATCATAAGCCTTTTCATAATTTTACCTCCTGCTTTAGTATTTTACATGAAAATCAACTAATTAAAAGGTGTGATTGCATGTGGTCTTCTTATCATCAACTTGTAACCGACTGCTGCTTCAGATGGCTGAGTGGATTTGAAACCCCTCGTTTCTCCACCGCTCAGAAGTCCCGGATTCCAGTTGGTTATTGTGGATATCTCAACCCCGCTCGGATCATACCATATGAAACGGAACTCGAAATTTACATCTCTGTTGGTCTTATTCTGGAGATCCACCTGAACTTCCGCTCCATTAATCCTGATCTCGCCGAATGTTATCTGACGGTTTAATGCACCGTCATTGATGATTACCGTCTTCTTTCCATCAAGCCTTGCGTCAATGATATTTGTTGTAACGCCGCCGCAACCTGCAAAAAGCAGGCAAAAAACTGTAAAAATCATAAATCTTTTAACCATATGCTCCTCCTTAAGTTAGAATGACCTCGAAGAGACTGTGATATTGCTTTCCGATGCCCTTGCCAGTACTACGATATGCCTGGCATTGGCAGGGATATGAACCGTTTCAGAAAATTTTCCCGGAACACCCGGCAGCGCTGTAATTGTAAAGTCGCTGGTCCCTTTGGGCACGAAAAGTCTTGCCACGTGTATCTGCTTGGGAAGTGTTGACCAAGTCCTGAGGTCGGCCTGTTCCGTAATCGCAAATGCTATACCTGCAGCAAGCTGGGCCCAACCGCCATACTGCTTGCCGGCTTCCCTTGTTGCAGTTCCCTTTATCGCCGCTCTTACCGCTTGTTTTGCCAGCAAGATAGGATAGTCGTCAAGCAGGTTTCTTGAAGCAATCGCATCGGTGTCGGATACTATGCTGGTTTCATCCGATCTGCCGTTTGCTGTGACATATCCGCCTTTAACAAGACTGGGTACATAGGCATAAACCGGAACGGCAACAGACACAAGGCCTACGGTCGGTATGGGAAGGACAAGCTTGAATTGTTCCCTGTAAGGTGCCAGTCCAAGCTCGAAAACGACAAATATGTCTATGGAATCCTTTGGAAAAGATGCATTTTTGCCGAACTGGCTTTGCCATTTGTCAAGATCATCCCTGTAACCGAGATCCCTGCTCATACGAATGAGATCCTTCTGTATGGCAGAGCAGGTGGGCTCCGACAGGATGGCCTTTTTCAGGTCGATGTATGCCTCGTCCTCTTCGCCGTTCAGTTCATAGACCAGAGAGCTTATGTAGTATGCAAATGCATTCTGGTAGACGCTGACCACCGAACTGGCCGTCTGCTTCATTTTGTTATAACTGTCGCTGCTTGAATTATTGAAAGAATCTTCATAATTCACGCCCTGGGAATCCTTCTTTGCCTTTTCAATATCCTTGTAATGAGCGTTGTACAGGTCCTGCTGGATACGGTATGAATTCCTGATCTCTACGCGTGCATCTTCAGTGTTGCCCATCATGAGGTAATTAAGCGCATCCAGCGTATGCACCATAACCTTTTCGAAATCCTGGCCCTGATACGGGATCACCTTTTCGTTTACTACAAGCGATGCGGCCTGAGACGCTGTTTTGGAAGCTGAGATTACCGCCTTATTCTCCTGATCCCCGATCAGCCGCGCCGCCAGTTCGAATTCCTTGGTGCTGTTGTTATAATCGCCGGTTGCCTGCAGCAGGGTTCCCCGCTCCATCCTTATCAGGATTTCGTTGCCGGACTTTGCCGAAGATTCCGGGAAAACTTTAAGCGCCTGCTGGAAATTCCCCTGGGATATACTTACCCTGGCCTTTTCGGTATTCTTCGTATAGTTGCTGAAAGCCGCACAACCGCTCAGTGCAGCAAACAAAATTAAATATAATATTACATTAAAATATCTTCTCATTATATTCCTGACCAAAGATTAAAACCTGTCCATCTCCTTGAGTTTTTCATAGGGGTCTGCAGCCGGTTTCAGAAGATCTCCCTTTCTGATATTACCTAATACACCTGTAATACTAAGTGTGCATAGCTCCTGTTGTACACTGATTACAGTAGCCTTTCCGACGACTGCTTCCTGTTTCCCGATTGTTTTTCCTGTATCCGGGTCATAAATTGCTTCACCGGTCCTGATGATATTATAGACATCCCCTGAATTGATCCCGAAATTACTGCCCCTGTTTGCCGTTATCAAATTGTCCTTTACAAGGATTACCCTGAAAGGGAAGAATGCGTTTACCGTTTTTGTTGTCAGGTCATTGGCCAGGGCATCATAAAGGTCGTGCATGAACGGCGAGTCGAAAAAAGGGTCATACTTTTCAAGCCTGGCGCCGTACACCTTTTTTTCCAGGGATCTTGTCTTTACGGCTATTCCCTCTCCTATCACCGATCTAATGATCTTTCCTGTGGCGGTTTCAATTATCCTCAGTTCGACCCTGATAACCCCCTTGTCCCTGATCTGCTGCTGATCGGTATACGGGATTTCCCTCATGTCAAAACCCAGATCAGCCTGAAATACCGTACCGATGACAAGGTATTCGGCTCCAAGCATTTTCCCTTTTTTAACAGCATATGCGGGATCTGCAAGGCCCGTATCACCCATGTCAATTTCACCGAGAATCTTATCCACTTTTGCGCGTTCAAGAACTGTGAATTTACCGCTGCCTGCCAGATGCCTTATAAAAACGTCGGTAAGGTTCGGCAGTTCAATTTCCTTGAGCCTGCTCCTGCCGTTTTGAATATTGATCTGTGAGTATGTAGTTCCGCCCCAGGGGGTATAGCTGCTGACATTCGTTGCATTTATCTGGCCAGTGTTCTCTACAGTCCATACGGACAGCCTCGGGACGGCCATTGTGATCATCTTTGCATGTGCAGGCCAGCAGCATATGTATAAAAGTCCCAGTGTAAGCAACGTTGCAAAAGCCTGTTTTCTTATCATTTGTCGAGCCTTGATTAATCAGTTGAAGGCAACACCGAGGCTTACGACAACCCCCCTTCTTGTATGGTAGCCAAGTCCCATCATGAATCCCTGTATGGCATAACGAAGACCAATCATGCCTGTGACTGAATTCTTGCTCGATGAATCAACGAGATATCTGGTACCTAAAATAGGGTCTGATACGGTATCTTCATTCCACCATGCATAACCGGCTCCGAGATTAAGGAAAAAAGAGGGTGCAAGCTCAGCACCGACGCATGCGTTAATTTCATATTCATTACCGTCATAATAGTCATTTGTTGGAACAAGACCGCTCATGCTTGCAGGCAAATTTCCATTATAGCTCGGGACTTTATTGCTGCTTTTTGGAACAGATACAGCAAATCCCGCACCAGCGCTCAAAGCCCCTCCTGTAGGGTGAAGGCTTGACAGGAAGATTCCGCCGAATTCCGCACCAGCGCTCCAATTTCCTGAGCTTGTTGTATCTGACGGGGCTCCGAATCCGAAATTGCCCAGCATGTAAGCTCCGGCATAAGACATACCCGGGACCGTAAAAGTTAACAGGATTAATATGCATATGGTTTTCTTCATGAAATGCCTCCAATGAATATTGATTTTATTAGAATCTGACAGAACATTAACATGAAAGCCTGATATTCTTCAATACGGCATTGTCAATAGAAATGGCAGTTTGCTAATTTCAGCAAAAGTTTTTTTTCAAAGCTCTGGAATATTATAAATGTGAGTGTTAATATGAAAATTCATTTTTAATTAAGGACAATATTATGGAACAGGCAATTCAAAGGGCAAGGATACTTATTGAGGCGCTGCCTTATATAAGGGATTTCAGGGGCAGAAGGATTGTAATCAAATACGGCGGGCATGCCATGACTGACCCTGAACTTAAGCGCATGTTTGCACGTCAGATAGTTCTCCTGCAGTATGTGGGAATTCAGGTTACCGTTGTACACGGTGGAGGTCCGCAGATAAACGAGGCTTTAAAGAAACTGGGTGTTAAGTCTTCGTTTGTCGAAGGCAAGCGTATCACGGATGGAGAGACGCTTAAAGTCGTGGAAATGGTACTTTCTGGCTTGATAAATAAAGAGATTGTGAGCCTTGTTAACACCGAAGGAGGCAAAGCCGTAGGCATTTCGGGCAAGGATGGAGGTCTGATAAAGGCTAAAAAGCTTCTGATGAAGGAAGGATCTGATGGAAAACTGATCGATCTCGGTCTTGTGGGAGAGGTCTCAGGCGTAGATACCGATATCGTGGATACGGTTGAAGCCGGAGGTTTCGTTGCGGTAATCGCACCGCTCGGCGTGGATGAGGAAGGACATACATACAACATAAATGCCGATACCGCTTCCGCCGCCATTGCCGCAAGTCTCAAGGCTGAAAAGCTCGTACTCCTTACAGACGAATCAGGTGTCCTTGATAAAGGAGGAAACCTCATTTCCAGTATAGCTTATGACGAGATCCCGGCCCTGGTGCTTGATGGCATCGTTACAGGCGGCATGATACCTAAGATAGAATGCTGCAGAGATGCTGTCAGCTCTGGTGTCAAGAAGGCGCATATCATTGACGGTCGTGTGCCGTATTCCATACTGCTTGAAATCCTTACCGACAGCGGGATTGGCACACAGATAATGAAAGGATAAAACGAGTGGAATATCTGATGAGTACACCGGCAAGGCTGCCGGTAAGTCTAGTTAAAGGAAATGGCTGCCGGGTCACGGATGATACCGGCAAAGAATACCTGGATATGGTCGCAGGCATTGCGGTCTGCAACCTGGGTCACTGCCACCCGGCAGTTGTCAGGGCACTTCAGTTTCAAGCCGAAACCCTGTTCCACTGTTCCAACCTGTACCGCATACCGGTACAGGAGAGGCTTGCGGAGATGCTTTCAAAAAACACATTTAAGGGAAAAGTATTTTTCTGTAATTCCGGGGCAGAGGCAAACGAAGGCGCAATAAAGCTCATAAGGCGTTATTCACGGGATAAGAGCAAGCGTGGACCGAGAATCATCACATGCTCGGGTTCCTTTCACGGCAGGACCATAACAACTGTTGCAGCAACAGGCCAGGTCAAGTTCAAGAACGGATTTGATCCTGTTACAGAAGGCTTCGTCCATGTTGAATACGGCAGCATTGAGGCAGTCAAGGCAGTCCTTGACGATTCCATAGGCGGTATAATGGTTGAGCCGATACAAGGGGAAAGCGGAATACAGGTACCGCCTGCGGGCTATCTGAAGGCGCTCAGGGAACTATGCGATGAAAACGGCATCGTTCTGTCCCTGGACGAAGTGCAGACCGGTTTTTCAAGGACAGGAAAGCTGTTTGCCTACATGCACGAGGATATAACACCGGATATTATGACCATGGCAAAGGCCTTTGCCAACGGATTCCCTGCCGGGGCTATTATAGCCAGACCCCAAATTGCTGAGGTGTTTGTTCCCGGAACGCATGCATCGACTTTTGGCGGTAACCCCCTTGCAATGGCTGCCGGGCTTGCAACCTTGGAGGTGATGGTAAATGAGGATATGCCGTCACGCAGCATGAAGATGGGAGCCTGCCTTAACGGCAGGCTTGCAGAATTACAGAAAGCGCATCCCGCATTGGTTGAAATCCGGGGGAAAGGCCTTATGATCGGCGCTGAATTCGGTTCGGATATTGGTTTTTTAACGCAGGCGGGGCTTGATAAGGGAATACTTCTGAATGTAATAAACGACAGGATAATAAGGCTTGTACCTCCGATAGTGATAACAGAATCCGAGATTGACATGGCGGTTTCTTTAATCGATGAGATATTGAAGGAAAAAGGATTATGAAAAGGGACCTTCTTTCAATAAGGGATTTGACAAAAGAAGAAATCCAAAGGCTGTTCAATAAGGCCGCAGCATTTAAAAAGGGAGAATTAAGCCAGAGTCTCAAGAATAAGGCTGTGGTACTTGTATTTGAAAAGGCTTCTACACGGACAAGGATATCTTTTGAAGTCGGCGTGTCCAGACTGGGCGGTCACCCGGTAGTCCTGACATCCGGGGGATCTCAGATGGCCAGAGGAGAACCTTTGAAAGATACTGCCAGGGTGCTTTGCCGATACAGTGACATGATCGTGATGAGGACTTATGCTCATTCCAATGTCGAGGAAATGGCCAGATATGCTGACGTACCGGTAATCAACGCCCTGACCGACCTGCTCCATCCCTGCCAGGTGCTGACTGACTGTTTTACCATAATTGAACGTTTTGGAAGTATTGAGGGCCGCAAAGTTGCATGGATAGGTGACGGTTTCAACATGGCCAATTCGTGGATCAATGCCGCGTCCCTTCTTGGGTTTGAACTTATGCTTGCCTGCCCCAGGGGATACGAACCCGATGCCGTGATTATGGACAAGGCTGTCAGAGAAGGTGCAAGGGTAAGCCTGGTAAACGATCCTGGACTTGCGGCTAAAGGTGCGATAGCGGTAAACACGGATGTCTGGGCCAGTATGGGTCAGGAGGAAGAAACACTTGACAGGGCAGAGGCTTTTGATGGCTATAAGGTAACTTCACAGATTATGGCTCACGCACTTCCCGAAGCCGTTTTCATGCACTGCCTGCCCGCCCACAGGGAAGAGGAAGTCAGTGAGGATGTGTTTGAGGGGCCCCGGTCAATTATATGGGATCAGGCGGAAAACAGACTATATGTTCAGGAGGCCATAATGGATTTCCTGGCAGTGCATAAATAAGGAGAGATACACATGGCAAAAGCAAAGAAAAAAATTGTTCTTCTGTATTCGGGGGGGCTGGATACCTCGGTTATGCTGAAATGGCTTCAGGACGAACTCGATTATGAAGTCATCTGCTACTGTTCCGACCTCGGACAGGCGGAAGAGCTTGACGGGCTTGAGGCAAAGGCGAAAAAAACCGGAGCAAGGAAACTGTATATCGATGACCTGAGAGAAGAATTTGTCAGGGATTATGTATTTCCTGCATTCAGGGCCGATGTCGTTTATGAAGGCCTGTACCTTCTCGGCACATCACTTGCCAGGCCTCTGATTGCAAAGCGGGCCATTGAAATTGCCCATAAGGAAGGGGCGGAAGCAGTTGCACACGGCGCAACCGGCAAGGGCAATGACCAGGTGCGTTTCGAGCTAACATTCTGGGCGCTTGATCCGCATATAAAGGTGGTAGCCCCATGGAAGATGGATGAATGGAAGCTTCGTTCGCGGGACAAAATGATAGACTATGCAAAAAAACACGGCATACCGGTGCCGGTGACCAAGGCAAAGCCTTACAGCATGGACCGGAATCTGCTGCATATAAGTTATGAAGGAGGCATTCTGGAAGACCCATGGAATGCCCCGAATGATGACATGTACATACTGTCAAAGTCACCCGAGAAAGCCCCGGATAACGCCACGGAAATAACCATCAGCTTCAGGGACGGCGACCCTGTCGCCATTAACGGTAAGAAAATGTCACCTGCAACGCTGCTCGCTAAACTGAACGGACTTGGCGGCGAAAACGGAATCGGCCGTGTCGATATTGTCGAAAACAGATATGTCGGCATGAAATCACGAGGATGCTACGAAACGCCGGGCGGAACGATAATGAAGATTGCGCATCGCGGAATCGAACAGATCACAATGGACCGGGAGGTCATGCATTTAAGGGATGAACTCATGCCTAAATATGCGAATCTCGTCTATTACGGCTACTGGTTTGCCCCGGAACGGATCGCCCTGCAGAAGCTGATTGACGAGAGCCAGAAAAATGTCACAGGAGACGTAAGGGTCAAACTCTACAAGGGCAATTGTATTGTAACGGGACGTCGTTCAAAGTACTCGCTCTATAACCCGGAGGTGGCAACTTTTGACGAAGACATGGTCTATGACCAGAAGGATGCAAAGGGCTTTATCAGGCTTAATGCCTTAAGGCTCAGGATGAGGGCTCTGAGTAAAAATGGATAAACCCTGGTCAGGCAGATTCAAGGGGGAAACGGATGCCTTAGTCGAGGCATTCACGGAAAGCGTGAGTTTTGACAAGAGGCTCTGGCATGAAGACATCGAAGGCTCGATTGCCCATGCAATGATGCTTGCATCCTGCGGTATCATCTCTGAAGAGGAGGCAGGAATTATCATAAACGGCCTCAGAGAGATTGCCTTCGACATCGAAGATGGCAAGTTTACATTTGACCCCAAGCTGGAAGATGTGCACATGAACATCGAGACTGAACTTGTAAAGCGTGTCGGAGAAGCGGGGAAAAAGCTGCACACCGCGAGGAGCCGCAATGACCAGATAGCCCTTGATTTAAGACTTCATGTGAGAAAGTCTCTGAAAGAAATTCGTACTGTGTTGACTGATTACATGTCAGCCATTATTGAAAAGGCATCACAACTCACCGATACAATAATTCCAGGCATGACGCATTTGCAGTTTGCACAGCCTATAAGCTTCGGACACCATCTCTTGGCTTATTTCGAAATGGCGGCAAGGGATGTTGCCCGAATCGATGATTCGCTCAAGCACATGAATGTCTCACCACTTGGAGCGGCAGCCCTTGCAGGGACACCGCACCCGATAGACAGGTTCCAAACAGCAGCGAAACTCGGTTTTGACTGGCCTGCCAGGAACTCAATGGATGCAGTCAGCGACAGGGATTTTGCCCTGGATGCTGCGTATGTCTGTAGTCTGATCATGATGCACTTGAGCCGTCTTGCAGAAGAGATCATAATATGGAATTCTCAAACCTATGGACTTGTCGAGCTTCCTGACAGCTATACTACCGGAAGTTCCATTATGCCGCAGAAGAAGAACCCTGACGTCGCAGAGCTTGTCAGAGGTAAAACCGGCAGGACGTATGGAAACCTGATCAGCCTTCTGACGCTTATGAAAGGACTTCCGCTTGCATACAACAAAGACATGCAGGAGGACAAGCCGCCTGTTTTTGATTCCATAGATACCACAATGTCATCCATTGTCCTCATGACAGGACTGATTAAAGGTGTTGAGGTAAAAAAAGAAGTCGCCGAAGCAGCACTGGAAAAGGGATTCATAACAGCAACTGATATTGCAGATTACCTCGCTTCAAAGGGGATGCCATTCAGGGATGCCCACAACATTACCGGCCGAATAATCTCATGGCTGATAGGTACCGGAAGGACAATTGCTGAAATGGGAATGGAAGACTACAGATCGTTTTCAGACATGTTCGGCAACGATGTGCTTGAATATGTCAAACCGTCTTCTTCGGTTGACCGCAGAAAAAGCTTTGGTGGTACTGCAAGAAAAAATGTCAGAGATTCGATAAAAAAAGCCAAGCGGCTCCTTGAAAAAATGAAAAACTGATTCCATTTGTAATACATAGAGTATGGATATGACTTTCAATAAAAGCACGTTCGGAATAACAGGCGGTTTAAGAAGCAAACATTTGGCCTGCCTGCTTATCATTTCTGCCTTTGCCCTTCCGGCCTGCGGACGGAAGCTTCAGCCGTTGCCGCCCGTTGCGGATTTGCCCGTAGTAATCCAGTCAGTCAAAACAGACGGTGCAGCAATTGTGATCAAGGCGAGGATTAATACAGATGACGCCGACATTTCACTTCTTGGCAAACCACAGGGGATATGTCCGCAATGCGAAGATGATCTGATCAAAAAAAATACAGTACATACCTCCAAAGGTACCGTCATATTGAGGGATGAAAAACCGGAGGACCCTTGCATGGTTTACAGGATCCTTCTTGAGAAGGGCGATGTCAGATGGTCGACCCCTGCCAGGGTGTATTGCAAATGATTATATTTTTGGAAAGGAAGGTTTGAAAGATGCACGATTATTCTTACAAAAAAAATGAACTGTACTGCGGCGATATAAGACTTTCGGATATAGCCGCCGATGTGGGGACTCCCTTCTACTGCTACAGCCTGCCGACATTGAAACGGCATATAAAAGCATTTGAGCAGCCTTTACAGGACGTACCGCATAAGACATGCTTTTCCATGAAATCGAATGCGAACATGGCCATATTGAGTTTTATGGCTTCACAGGGGCTTGGCGCGGACATCGTCTCAGGCGGAGAGCTGTTCAAAGCCATAAAGGCCGGTATTCCTGCAGAAAAAATAGTTTATTCCGGTGCCGGGAAAACTGTTGCAGAGATTGATATGGCGCTTGAGGCGGGAATAATGATGTTCAACATTGAAAGCCCCGAAGAACTTGACGTAATCAACCAAAGAGCGGGCATGCTGGGCAAGAAAGCCCCCATATCCATTCGCGTAAATCCCGATGTGGATCCCAAGACGCATCCCTATATCTCCACAGGTATGAAAAAAAACAAGTTCGGCATAGATATTGAAGGCTCCATGGCCCAGTATCTCAAGGCTAAAAACATGACATCTGTGGAAATAGCAGGAATCGACTGCCATATCGGAAGCCAGCTCACAGAAATTTCACCCTTCAAGGATGCAGCCAGCCGTCTGAAAATACTTGTAGGCAAACTTCAGGAAAACGGCATAACATTGAAATACCTTGATCTTGGAGGGGGCCTCGGGATCACTTATTCTACTGAAGAGCCGCCGCAGCCTGCGGATTATGCTAAAGCGGTTGTCGATGAAGTGGGGGCGCTAGGACTGGAACTTGTTTTTGAACCGGGAAGGGTTCTCGTGGGCAATATCGGTGTGCTTGTCACCTCGGTTCAGTATAGGAAAGAGACACCTGCAAAAACCTTTGTCATTGTCGATGCGGGAATGAATGACCTTGTAAGACCGTCTCTTTATGGCTCTTATCATGAAATCCAACCTCTTCTTGATAAGCATGCTGAAAAAAAGATGGCCGATGTCGTTGGTCCGATATGCGAATCGAGTGATTTTCTGGCCAAGGACAGAGACCTTCCCGTAGTGGGACGTGGAGATATGCTGGCCGTGATGAGTGCAGGCGCATACGGTTTCGCGATGAGTTCGAATTACAATGCAAGGACGCATCTCCCTGAAGTCCTGGTGGATGGGAACAGATACTTTGTGGTAAGGAAGAGGCAGACTTACGAAGAACTGATTTCCGGCGAAACAGTACCGGACGAATTAGTGGGGGGATAAAATGTTTTCTGGAGCTATAGTAGCTATTGTAACACCATTTAAAGATGGCGTGTTAGATGAGAAGGCTTACAAGAGGCTTATCGAGCATGTTATAACAGGCGGTGTGTCAGGCATAGTTCCATGCGGTACCACCGGCGAATCGGCCACCATGCCGCACGAGGAGCATGAACGGATAATCGATATGACCGTTGCCGAAGTTGGGGGGCGTGTAAAGGTAATTGCAGGGACAGGCTCAAACTCGACCGATGAGGCGATAAGCCTGACAAAACATGCGAAGCAGGCCGGGGCGGACGGCATCCTCTCCGTGGTCCCTTATTACAACAAGCCCACACCCAAGGGTATTTTTGCCCATTTCGAGGCAATCGCCAAGTCATGCGACATTCCGATGGTGCTTTACAACATACCAGGAAGGACAGGTATCAATATGTCGGCTGCAACAACCATTGCCCTGTCAAAAATCGATACGATAGTCGGTATTAAAGAGGCCAGCGGAGATTTGAGTTTGGCATCACAGATAATAAAGCATGCTAAGGGAGATTTTTCTGTCCTTGCCGGAGATGACGCATTGACACTTCCAATGCTTTCGATCGGAGGCAAAGGGGTGATTTCTGTCACGGCGAATATACTGCCGGATAAGATGGCGGGTTTGATTACGGCATGGGAATCAGGGGATACAGCAAGGGCAATCGAGATTCATCTGGACCTTATCGAGTTCCATAATGCCATGTTTATTGAAACCAATCCCATCCCTGTGAAGACGGCCCTTTCTTTGATGGGATTCATGAGTGAAGAATTCAAGCTGCCGCTGTGCAAAATGGATCCCGCTAACAAGGAAAAGCTGGCCATGGCATTAAAAGAGAAAGGCTGCATCTAAGGAGTAATTCAGTGATTAAAGCCGGTGTTATTGGCATAGGCGGCAGAATGGGGATGCTCATTGCCAGAGGAATAGCCGACGCCCCCGATATGGAACTTGCCGGGGCGCTCGAAATAGCAGGCCACAGGCTCATTGGTGAGGATGCAGGTCTTGCAGTAGGCCGACAAAGATGCGGATGTGTCGTTTCTGACAACCCGCAGACAGCATTTAAAAATGCCGACATTATCATAGATTTTTCCTTCCCGGAGGCTACCTTGAAGATGATGGTTATTGCATCGGAGAATAAAAAAGCCATGGTGATAGGAACTACGGGTTTATCCGATGCACAGAAAACCGAGCTTATGGGTTATGTAGGAACGGTTCCCTTTGTCTTTTCTCCCAACATGAGCATTGGCATAAACGTAATGTTCAGAGTGGTGGAAGAACTGACGCGGCTTCTCGGAGATGCCTATGACATAGAGATAGTCGAAGCCCACCACAGGCTTAAGAAAGATGCACCTTCAGGGACGGCACTGGGGCTTGCGCAGTCCGTTGCCAGGGCAAGGGAAGTTTCTCTGAAGGATAAGGCAAGGTTTGAACGATATGGGATAATAGGTGAAAGACCTAAAGGTGAAATAGGGATTCAAACCGTAAGGGCAGGCGATATCGTTGGAGACCATACCGTTTATTTTGCCGGCAATGGAGAGAGGATCGAACTCAAACATCAGGCGCATTCAAGAGAGAACTTTGCAGCAGGCGCGATTGCAGCGACCAGGTGGATTGCCGGAAAGGCCCCTGGCGCCTATACAATGATCGATGTGCTGGGGATCTGAAAGGTTATCATGAAAATCGGCAGGGCCATTACACACGATGATTTTGTTGTTGATTTCTGCATGACCGATGGTGTCACACCGCACATTTTTGAAAAAAAATCCGGAAAACAGGGAAAAAAAATTTTAATAAAAAAGATGCTTCCTCCTGTAATGCCTTCAAAGGTAGTGTGTATAGGACTTAATTACCGTGACCATGCAAAAGAACTGGGCTTTGACCTTCCCGTGGAACCGCTCATATTTCTAAAACCCGGCTCTGCCGTCATCGGCCACCTTGATGATATCATTTACCCTGAACAGTCGGAACGTGTGGATTATGAGGCAGAGCTTGCCGTGGTGATTTCAAAGCAGTGCTCGAAGATCAGTCCTGAGAATTCATCCGATTATATCTTGGGATATACATGCCTTAACGATGTGACCGCACGCGACCTCCAGGTTAAAGACGGACAGTGGACAAGGGCTAAATCGTTTGACACCTTCTGTCCGATAGGCCCGTATATTGAAACGGAGATAAACGATCCCCATAATCTTGATATAAGGCTGGTCCTAAATGGTGAGATTAAGCAGTCATCCAATACTTCCAATCTTATTTTTTCAGTCATTGATCTTGTCTCAACAATCTCCCATATCATGACGCTTAATGAGGGTGATATAATCGCAACAGGAACGCCTTCAGGCATAGGTCCCATGAATCGCGGAGACAGGGTAAGTGTGGAGATAGAGGGAATAGGCGCTCTTGAAAATATGCTTATATAATGCTTGGATACCTCTTAATTGGGTCAAATATCGGGGACAGGTTAAAATATCTAAGAAATGCCCTGTCTGAACTGGAACAAAGAAAAATAAATTTATTAAAGAAATCCTCAATATACGAGTCATTACCGGTTGAAACAAATGATATTCAGGAAAACTACCTGAATCTGGCTGTCATGGCTTCATTCGACTTGGGACCGTTTGCTCTTTTGGAGAACTGTCTTGATATTGAAAGAAAACTTGGGCGTACAAGGCCTTATTTCCATGCGCCCAGAACAGTGGATATTGACATCCTGATGGTTGAGCATATTTTTATCAATACCGGTTGTCTGCAGCTGCCTCATCCGGGAATTGAAAAACGTGCTTTTGTAGTCTGGCCACTCAGCGAAATTGCACCGGATTTAATCCTTGCCTCAGGCCGGAATATCGATGAGGTGAAAGAGTCTTTCATGGGTAATGAGATACTGAATATATGGAATATATGAATCAAATCACCGAACCTGCAAAAAAAAGAATAGTCCTTGTCATTGACGACGATGAAACTGTCAATCAGGTAATTGCCGATTACCTGAGAGAATACGGGTTGATGGTAAATCAAGCGTATGACGGTCCTTCTGCCATTGAGATGTTTGAGAGAGAAAGGCATGACCTTGTCTTTCTTGATTATCGCATGCCGGAAATGGACGGTATCGAGGTGTTAAAGCGAATAAGAAACCTGGATAAGAATGCATTTGTCGTCTTCATGACAGGTGAAGGCTCGGAAGATGTTGCTGTAACAGCCATGAAATCAGGTGCAGTCGATTACCTGACGAAACCTATTTCTTTTACCGGCCTTGCCCATTTGACTGGAAAATTGATCAAGGAACACGACCTCATGCTTGAAAATATCAAGCTGAAAGCTGTTTCTGAGGCGCAAAAAAATTACATTGTCAGTATCACGGAAACCCTTGGTGAGGCCGTGATTACAGCCGACCGCGCAGGCAGGATAGACTTTATGAACTCGACCGCCATAAGGCTTTGGGGGTCAACCGGGAGCCTGACTGGCCAGGATATCGGTATTTTATTTCATAACGTACACCGGGACATCTTTGCTGAAATTAACAGCGCCCTGGATGAAGGGCTGGAAAGGTATGAGGTTGAATGTCTGTTTAAAAAACATGATAATTGTACTTTCCCGGGATTTATGACCGCATCCAGGATTAATATTGATCCGTACCATGACTATATTGTCGTGGTAGTACGGGATTTAAGCGATATCGAAGAGATGCGCAGACGAATGATCAATACGGAAAAACTTGCATCTCTGGGCAAAGTCGTGGAAGGGGTGGCTCATGAATTAAGGAATTCACTGACTTCCCTTGGTGGGTTTTCAAGGAGGCTGAGCAATGTAATACAGGATTTGGAAGAGCCCAAACTCTATCTTAATTATATAATGGATGACGTCAGAAGACTTGAAAATGTCATCCATGAAATAGAAGAATATGTAAATTATACGAAAATACACAAACCTGTTTTTGTTCAGGTTGATATCAGGGATGTTGTAGCTGAGGTTATTCAGAAGACTTTTAGCGAGGGCGCGTTTCAAGGGATCAAATATGTAGTGAATGCGCCTGAGGGATTGTCACATATTCAAGCTGACAGGGATTTTATGATTGAAGCTTTTAGCAACCTTATAAAAAATGCATGTGAGACTATGGGGGAGAATGGATTGCTTGAAATTAATATTGGAATGGACCCTGAATATTTGGTTGTTGATGTTATTGATACTGGCAAAGGCATACCACCGGATGTGATCAAAGAACTATTCAATCCTTTTTTTACAACCAAGCAGAAAGGTGCCGGAGTTGGCCTGACCAAGGTATATATGATAATGGAAGAGCATGGTGGCTATATCAGTGTAAAAAGCACAGTAGGTAAAGGCACAAGGATGAGGGTATATCTACCCAGGTTTTTCTCTCAGAAAAAGCTTATGGCGCAACCCTGCTGATTTATGGTAACTAATGATTTCTCTCGGAAAAGCCGATGAGATGCTGTGAGGAGAACCGGATGGTTACAGCGAGAGAGATTAACATGATAAAAACCATAAGTTTCACACTAACAATTATTTCTGTTTTTTTCTTGCCGTGCAGGGCTGACATCTATAAACAGGTGCTTCCGGACGGAACATTATACTTTACCAACTGCCCGGTGGATAGAAGCGATATGAAGCTCTACCTGAGGGAAAAACGCAAGATCAAGTCAAAAACATATTCCTACATTAACCATATACCCCAGTTCAAATTCTCAAACAGAAAATATGACCAGATTATTGAAGAATATGCAAAGCTGCATGGAATAGACCCGATGCTGGTAAAATGCGTTATGGAATGGGAGTCAGGCTATAATCCGCTGGCAATGTCATCAAAAGGGGCGATTGGATTAATGCAGCTTATGCCTGGAACGGCCAATATACTCGGGGTCAATCCGTGGGATGAAGAGGAGAACATCAAGGGGGGGACAAGATACCTTGCAGATATGCTGAACCGTTACAACTGGGATATAGATAAGGCGCTTGCCGCATATAATGCCGGCCCCGGGGCCGTCGATAAATGGGGCGGGATTCCTCCTTATCAGGAGACCCAGGATTATGTGCGTATTATCAAGGCAAATTACAAAGGTAAGGTAAAGTAATTGTGAATATAGCCAATATCCTTACGATGTCCCGCATCGTAATGGTTCCTGTTATTGCGGTGCTCCTGGTTTATGAATCATTTTGGGCATCAATAGCTGCAACTGTTATTTTTTCTTTAGGCACTTTCACCGATTTTCTGGACGGCTATCTGGCCAGGAATTACAACATGGAGTCCAACCTTGGAAAACTGCTTGATCCACTTGCTGATAAATTAATGGTATGCACGGTCCTGATATTCCTTATCCCCCTTGAAAGGGCACCGGCATGGATAGTAGCAGTAATAATAGGAAGGGAGATTGCCGTAACTGGTGTAAGGGCAATCGCTTCAGAACAGAATGTAATAATCGCCGCATCGTGGCTGGGGAAATATAAGACAGCCTTTCAATGCACGGCGATTATCGGACTTTTAATCCACTATACATTATTAGGAATAGATTTCCAGAAATGCGGTGAATTCTTTTTGCTCATAGCCTGTTTCTTCACAATCTGGAGCGGATGGGATTATATATACAACCATATCAAGGCGGTTTCCTGATCAGTGAGACGTCTTCTGCTCTGGTGCCGTAGTAATGCCGAGCTGCTCATAAAGGGGACAGTAGCCCGACATAACGCTTGAAAGTAAGGATCCCCCGCCAAGCATCAAAAGAAGCCCGAGTTTGCCTTTAAGCCACCCTTTCAAAAAAGCGATCGAGGTTAACAGAATAATCAAAGACCTGATGATCTTGTCGGCTGTTCCAACATTTTTTTCCATAAGTTCCTCCACTGAAATGTTTTGTCAATTGAGTCTTACCTAAAAACATAGCGACTGACAAGCATTCATAAGCTTATTGACACATTTAAACCTTCGTTTATCTTATCATAATCATTCCGACAGGGGAGGATATATGGATAAAGTTCTTTTATACATAACTGCTTCATCCAGGGAAGAAGCCGACAAAATCGGATCATTGCTTATTGAGGAGCGGCTTGCTGCCTGCGTTAATGTTATTGAAGGCATGTCCTCGATATACAGATGGGAGGGCAGAATTCATGTGGAGAAAGAAGTTGTTGTCATTGCCAAGACGGTGTCTGATCTTATTGAAAAACTGACCCTTAGGATTAAGTCTATTCACAGCTATACGATACCATGTATTGTAGCCCTCCCGATTACTGGGGGTAATCCCGATTTCCTCAAATGGATAGAAGACGAAACCGTTAATAATGGAAATAATTTTGCTTTACATTCAGAATGACAACGAGAAGGCGGCCGATATTACCTTGAATTACTGGAGGGTGAACAAAAGGGATTCATAATTTAAATCCAAACATTATTTCAGCGGTATTGTTTTAAAGCCTTCCCGGAGTTGGGCGTTTATCCGGTTAAAATTCATCCAGACATTTTTTTTCATTGTCATAAAATTCTCGATTAGACTGGTGATCATTCATTTCACAGTGAACATAGTGCTATTGAATAAAACCTGATGGTTAATCTTTCTTGTGTTTTAAATATATAGTGAGCATATCGCCAGGGTGGATACTGGAAGCGGAATTAAGTTGATTCCATTTCTTGATTTCTTCCTCTTTAACCTCATAACGTTTTGATATCTTCCAGATCGTATCGCCTTTTTTAACATTGTATCTTATCAGTCGGGGATTTTTTTTAACGGAGGGCATGCTCGAATAACTAATTTTCTTGTTTGTAATGCCAGTATCGGTATTGCTATCGGCTTCCGCAAATTCTTCATGAGTAGGATTGCTTTTGTGGGTTCTGAAGTCTTTTGAAGCGAGAATCCTTTTCTCCGATTGTTTCAGGTAAATATCTTCCGGTATTATCAGAATGGTTCCTGGGGAAAGCCTGTCTTTTTTGCCTATCTTGTTGAATGCTGAAATCTTCTCGGTTGTTATATGATGTTGTTTTGCAATTGAGAACAGGGTGTCACCTTTCTGAACTGCATAAGATGCGTATTGCACAGCCCGGTTTTTATCTGATTTCAGTGATGATGCAACAAGTTCGCCTGTACCTGCCGGCACCTTCACTTTGTATTCTCTGGCATATGGAGGTGTGGATTTTCTTGTCAGTTCGGGATTAAGAACGGCTATAGAAGAAATACTGCGTCCCGTTATCTCTGCAATTTGTTCGAACGTGGTATATGAATTTATAGTAACTGTATCATAAGACACGGGTTCAGGATCTATGGCCTGAGGAATATCGTATTTAACTCTGTTTCTACCTATTTGAATGGCTGCCAGTATTTTGGGAACAAATGCAATTGTTTCATATTTGTAAATCATGTCGGGAGATATATCCCAGAATGTTTTAACATTACTGTTATTTTTCAAAATCTTGTCAATGGCCATTTCGCCTGCATTGTATGCGGCACAGGCCAAAAGCCAGTCGCCAAACATGTTGTTAAGCTGGTTAAGATATTTTGCCGCTGCCCTTGTTGATTTTTCAAGGTCCTTTCTTTCATCGACCCAACGGTCAATCTTAAGACCATAAAGCCTGGCAGTACCGGGAAGAAACTGCCAGTATCCGCCGGCACCTGAAGGAGATAAAGCATTTGGGTTGCCGCCGCTTTCTACAAAGGCTACATATACAAGATCTTTTGGGAGGCCCTGTTCCTCAAGAATGGCCTCCATTCTTGGTCTTACCTTTTCAAAACGGTTAAGGACACTGATATAGTAATTCCTGTTCTTGCCAAGCGCCTTATCTATGTATTCTCTTGTTTTGCCGTTGTTTTCGATAGGCAGAGAATAGATTGAAGCCGTTTCATCAACACCACTTTTTTCTTCAGAGGGTTTTTCTGTTATTCCGATAGTGTATTCATCATAATTATAACTATCGTTTTCCTGAAACAATTCATGTTTTTTTTCGGGATTAGTTTGATATGTTTCAGGTTGTATCTGCTTGTTTTCTTCTGCAACTGACGGCTGGATATTTTGAAGTTGTTCAAATTTATCATGCATACTTATATTGGGAGGCGGATATGTCTGCGGCAGATGGGAACATGATAAAAAGGCCAATGCATAAAGCAGAAGCCAAATAATATTTCCCTTCAACTTTAGCATAATAGAAGATTACCTCCCCGAAGATCAACTTTATATAGGTTTGCAACTTCTACATAAAATAAATGAATCTTTCAAGCTTAATATTTCATCTATATTTTGCTTAGAAAAGGCAAATATTGACGATAAAACAAAGAAAATATAGATCAAAGACTTGAGGATGGTAAAAAACATGAATCTTCCTATACTAAGAAGCAACAGTTCATCACTGATTATAAAAAGGTTCGAAACGTTTCCTGTAATTTCCAAAGAGGAAGAGTATTCTCTGGCAAAACGCCTGAGAGATAAAAATGATATAGAAGCGGCGCAGACCCTTATTACATCGAATCTGAGATATGTAGTCAGGATAGCAATGGATTATGATGGCTATGGCTTGCCTCTTGAGGATATTGTTCAGGAGGGAACCATAGGTTTAATGGTTGCTGTTAAAAAATATGATCCCGACAAAGGCTACAGGCTCATGACCTATGCGGTATGGTGGATAAAAGCCATGATACATGATTATATTCTGAAATTTTTCTCCAATGTAAAAATCGGTACGACAAAACTTCAGAAAAAGCTTTTCTATGGACTCAATAAGCTTGCCAGAGAAGAGCACGTCGAAGATCAGAATATTGACAAGAGATCACAGGCGATTTCAGCCAGACTTTCTGTTGATAAGAAACAGATAGAGGATATCATTTCAAGACTGTCTTCAAGGGATCAGTCTCTTAACAGTCCTATTGCTTCAGACAGTGATACCAGTTTCCTGGATTTTCTCTCCGATACAAGGTCAAATCCCGAAGACAAATTTATCGAAAAAGAACGCACCCGGAATGTTAAAAAACATATCAAGGCGGCACTCTCGACTCTTTCAGGTAGAGAACAGGATATTGCTGTGCACAGGCTTATGGCTGAGAATCCGCTTACATTGGATGAACTGGGGAATAAATATAATATATCAAAAGAGCGGGTACGCCAGATAGAAAATGCCGTAAGGATAAAACTTAAAGACGCCCTTAAAGGAAATATGGAATATATATCAATATAAAGGAGGGATTATGCCTGTTATAAAAAGACAGTCTTTGAGAGATATCCTCTATCTGCAGGACAGGATGAACAAGATATTTGAAGACAGTCTCAAACCTGTTGCCTCCCAATCAGGTCCCGGAGAACTGGTTCCTCCTGTAGATATATTTGAAGATGATAATTATGTTACTATAAAGGCAGAACTTCCGGGTTTATGCAAAGAAGATATCCTTGTTGATATAAGTGGTACCTCACTTTCTATCGGAGGGCGGAAGGTTAAGGCTCATGAAGACAAAGTTGATAATTATCACGTAATTGAAAGGCAATACGGTTCATTCAAGAGAACTTTCAGGCTTCCGGAAGGAATTGATGCAGAAAAAATATCTGCCAGTTTCGAATATGGTGTTCTTGAAATAAGCCTGCCTAAGGAACAAGGGGTTGCTTCACGCAGGATTTCTATTTCCAGGGATTAAACCTGTAAGAGTAGATATTCATCCTCTCATGCACCATTGATATGTCGGCGTATTCAAGCGGCAGAAACCTGTCATCAAGGGAAGGCCTGTTTGAAGCCATGTAATAAAACATGCCATTCTCTTCAAGTGTTGCCCCGGCTGTTTTAGAAAGGTAATCTTTTGGTGAAAATGCCCTGGATATTGCTGCCGGGAATCTTCTGACAAGGTGAACAAGCGGATCTGCCTCAAGAATTTCTACATTCTTTAGGCCCATGCATGAGATGGAATGCCTTAAAAAAATACATTTGTTCTCAGACCGCTCGATTAACTTAACTTCCGAGCCTGGATTTATGACTGCATATGGGATACCTGGAATACCTGCACCTGAGCCGATGTCGGCCAATATATCTTCTTTTATCGGTTCAATGAGTTTCAGACAATTGTTGATTTCCATATCAAGGTTTTCTAATACCTGCGGTCCTACAAGGTGCAATGACGTATTAAACCGCCGAATCTCATTTATCCAGATATTCAAGAGGCTGTACATCACTTGCCCACACAAAATCTGGAAAAAATATCATCAAGCATGTCCTGGCTCATTTCTTCACCGAGCATGGATTTTAAGGTTCTGATAGCATCCTTCAAGTCCATTATTAAGGCATCGGGCGTTACTGCAAATGCCCGTTCACTAAAGGCATCGAGTGATTCAAGGGCTCTATTGATCAGTACACCATGCCTCTCAATAAAAAGATCGGGAAGTCCTTTGGGAAACTGATCCCTCATCGTGTTTAAAAGCCTATCAATGCCGATTTTATATTTTGCTGATACACTTACCGAGATGATATCATCAGGCAAATCGGCCGGTTTACTGATAAGGTCTGTTTTATTAAGAACGGCTATCGTATGGTTCCTTTTGGAAAGCCATTGCATGTCCTTGTCGGTGGCGCCTTTTACGGAGTCTATAACGTAAAGTACCAAGTCCGCATTTTCTATAGCGTGCTTGGTCATTTCAATTCCGGTCGCTTCAGGACCTTTCCCGGCCTCCCTTAATCCGGCCGTATCAAGAAATATGAAATCCAGGCCATCAAATTCAAGATGTTCTTTTATTACATCACGGGTAGTCCCTTCTTCTTCGTGAACTATTGCGCGTTCATATCCGAGTATTGCGTTAAACAGAGAGGACTTGCCTGCATTCGGCAATCCGGCAATTGCCGTGCGAATACCGGAATAGGCGTAGCAGTTATTGTTATGGGAGGTTTTGTATTCCGTGAGCCTTGCTCTTGCCCGTTCTGTTTTCTTAAGAAGGTTGTTGATATCAGGTTCAATTTCATCGAGTATGAATGAAGCCTCAAAATCCGCATATGTTTTTTCAAGGTCATCTTTAATTGACGTTATGTCTTTAAATAATTCACCGCTCATAAGGCTTTTAGCCATTTCAATCCCGCTGTAACTTTTTGCACCTATCAGTGCACAAATCGCTTCAGCCTTGGCAATATCCATTTTTCCGTTCTGGAATGCCCTTAAGGTAAATTCTCCCCTTTCTGCCGGTACTGCAAGACCTGTGGAGATTATGATATCGGTAATTGCCTTAACCAAAAGAGGATTTCCATGGCAGCTGATCTCAGCCGTATCCTCCCCTGTATAAGATGACGGACCGGGGTGAAATACAGCCATTACAGTATCGACATGTTTTCCTTCAGGGCTTTTTATTCCGGTCATTTTCTGAAAGTGTGGAGTCCATTCATGCATGCCGGTTATTGAACGCAATATTTCAATAGTTTCAGGGCCGGTTATCCTTATAATACTTATAGCACCTGTCCCTCTTGGTGATGATTCGGCAAAAACGGTTGAAGGTTTTACCGTGGCTGTTTCCTCGCTTTGGGCTGGATAACCACCTTTTTAAAAACCCCTTCCCCAATGCTTCTTGTGCTCAGGTCAGGTTCGCCTTTTAAAGTTAGGTGGATTATTCTGCGATCATACGGATTCATCATTTCAAGTGATACCGATTTACCTGTTTTTCTTGCTTTTTGTCCCATTTTTATGGCCATGGATTTAAGGCGTTCGATGTGACGCTCTCTGTATTGCTCGGTATCAAGTGTTATGTGAACCATATCTTCTCTGTTTTTATTGGCGATACGGTTGATAATGAATTGCAGTGCATCGAGTGTTTGTCCATGCTTCCCAATAAGAAGCCCGGTACCGTCACCCTCTATTTCCAGTACGCCGTCGTTCCTGAGCTTAACCTTATAGTCCATGTGCATTTTTTCTATAATCTCAGTAAGAACGCCTTTCATTTCATTCAGGACCTGCTCCGGGACCTCTTTGGATGAAGCTAGATCTTCAGCAGAAAGAGATTCCGATATTTCAAGAATAGTGTCATCCATATCTACCGATGAATCATCATTGTCTATTGTTGCCAGCCGTGCCTTGATCTTGGCATTCTTTCCCCCCATTCCTAGGAACCCCTTTGAAGCCTCAACGATGACCTGTATATCAAGATCCTCAAAACTTACACGAAAAGCCCTCATGGCCTGAACTATTGCTTCATCAACCGATCTGCCCTCAAATTCCCTGTATTCCATTATGGCAGTTTCCTCCTTTATGCATGTACACGATTAATATATACCTGCTGGATTATAGATAGGATATTGCTGATAAGCCAGTAAATAACAAGTCCTGAAGGGAAAGTAAGGAACATGAATGTAAATATCAGCGGCATCATCATCATTATTTTCTGCTGCATCGCATCACCGGGTGTTGGGGTCATTTTCTGCTGAATAAACCAGCTTGCACCCATAAGAAGAGGGGTAATCAGATAAGGATCTGGTGCAGAAAGGTCTGGGAGCCATGTTCCAAATATATGAAAAGGGGTCTGACGCAATTCGATTGCAGACTGAAATACCCTATAAAGGGCAAACAGTATAGGAATCTGAAGCACCAGGGGAAGACAGCCTCCCATCGGATTAATCTTATGGTCTTTATAGAGTTTCATTAGTTCCTGGTTCTGGCGCTGCCTGTCGTCCTTGTATTTTTCCTGGAGTTCCTTCATCAATGGCTGTATCTTCTGGAGCCCTTTCATGGATTTGAAACTCTTTAAAGAAAGAGGATAAAGGATAATTTTGATAATGAAAGTCAGAATAATAATCGACCATCCATAGCTGCCCACGTATTTATTTATCCAGTTCATACTTATCAATAGCGGTTTTGCAACAATGTCGAAGAATCCGAAACTCAGTGCAGTGTTAAGTCCGTATTGTGAATAAAGTTTTAATGAATTGTACTCCTTGGGGCCGATATACATACCCAAGTCCTGTTCAACAGTTTTGCCGGGCGGAATCACATACTGCTGTGAATATGAGCTGGCAATGATCAAATCGTCCAGCCTTGAAATATTTAGTGAAGCAACAGGTGAATTTATTGGAACTATTACATTCAAAAAGTACGTATCTTCATAACCGAACCATTTTATGTTACCTGGAAAAGGCCTAAACTGACCGGGTTCTTTAATCTTTGAAAGTTTGAATTCCTCAAGGTGTTTCCCGTTCAACAGTGCCGGTCCGTTGAATGTGGTTTTAGATAACTGACCATCTACAGGGTATGATGCTTTTTGTATTACATTAAGCCCCAATGGCTTGGTCTGGCTTGTTGAGTTTGTAATAATATTTTTATATCCGATAAAATATGTTTTGGGATCTACTGTAAAAGTCTTTCTTAAGGCAATGCCGTCGGAAACCGGTGTCTCAAATGTCAGTGTAAAGGCCTCCTTGTCAATGTTCACAACACCTGTTTTATTTGCAGTAAATATAAGATTTTCATCACTTGCACCGCCCGTGAAGAAAACTCCTGGCATAGGGGTGTTTATTGCCTGAACAAGTTCAGGGGATTTAACACGATGGGCACCTTCACTGAACATCCTCTTAATAAGCTCCGTAATGGTAGGATTCGGTTTCTGGGCATATTCATTGTATTTTTTAAGTTTAAGAGAAACCAGACTTGCTCCTTTCGTGCTCCATTTTGCTTCAATTAAAGGGGTATTGGTGATGATAAACTCTTCTGGAGCTGAAATGTTTGTGGCAGTAGTAACTGGAGCAGCAGGCATTTCATTGGGGAGAGAAGGCGATGGACTGCTTTTAACAGGCAATTCCTGTGTTGTTTGCGGCTTTACGTTTTTTAACCTCTGGGGTTTGAGCACAAAATGATCCCAGGCAAAAAGTATTGCAATAGATAATGCAATGGCAATTATTGTCTTTTTGTCCATAATTTCAAATCTCCATAGTTTAGTTAAGCAGGATCAAACCCGCCGGGGTGAAACGGATGGCATTTTAATATTCTCAGGCCTGCTTTCAGCATTCCTTTGGCTATTCCATATTTGTCAATGGCGTCAATTGCATATTGTGAACATGTTGGATGGAATCTGCAGCTTGAGGGGATAAAAGGAGAGATTGCCGATTGGTAGAACTTAATGAAATTGAATATGATTTTTTTCAGCATCACTTCTTCAGGACTTTTTCGATCTCATGAGAAATCCCGGTTAAACTGTCAATTCTGCCAGACCTTGCAATAAGAACATAGTCTTTACCAGTTTCAAACCAAGGTTTGTTCAGGCGGAAGGCTTCACGCAACAGCCGTTTGATCCGGTTCCTCTTGACTGCGTTACCAGTTTTTCTGCTCACTGTGATACCGATGCGTGCAAGATTCAATGAATTAGGTGCAACCAGGATAATGAGATTTTTCGTAATCAGACGCTCAACTTTGTATTCGTCAACCTTCTTGAACTCACGCCTTTTAGTAAGCCTTAACTCCTTGGGGAATCTTTCGTCTGACATCAAACAGCCAAACGCTTGCGTCCCTTGGCCCTCCTTCTATTAATAACCAGTCTTCCGCCACTAGTGCGCATACGAACGAGAAATCCGTGAGTGCGTTTCCGCCTCGTGTTGTGTGGCTGATAAGTTCTCTTCATTGCTCACCTCAATTCTAAAATTAGGGGGATACTATTTGCATATACGATTCTTTCTTGTCAAGAAATAAAACAAGATGTCAAAACATTTATAAAATAGTAAACTGCTGTAATACTATTTTGTTGACAATATTATAAACATCGCATAAGCCATGCAACCATCTGACGTACGATACATATAAACCGGAATAATAAACCTTAAAGGAAATCCTAATTTACCTTGAAGTGTTTGCCGAAAGAATCGTGTTTCAGAAATAATAAAAATCAGTACCATCTCAATTGCCTGGGCTGGGCACTGGAAGAAGAGGTATTCAACATGGCAAAAGGAACAGTAAAGTGGTTTAACGAGAAAAAAGGATTTGGTTTCATTACGGAAGAAGGCGGAACTGATGTATTTGTTCATTTTTCAGCAATTAAAAGTGACGGGTTCAGAACCCTTGAGGAAGGCGAAAGAGTAACATTTGACGTAACAAACGGCCCCAAGGGCCCGCAGGCGTCAAACGTTTTAAAAGCCTGATAACAGCAGCCTGATAAAATCAGGAATCAAGGGCGGCCACAGTCGCCCTGTTTTGTCAATTTCAAGTTTTTTTCAAAAGTGTTATATCCTCCCAAATGCATGTAACCGAAAAAAGTCTGAAAGTCAGTTCAAATGAAAACCGGGACTGCTTATAAGATTCATCTTATAGGAAATGCCCATCTGGACCCGGTCTGGCTCTGGAAAAAGGCTCAGGGCCTCGCCGAGGTGAAGGCGACCTTTTTGTCCGTCCTCATGCGCATGAAAGAGTTCCCGGACTTTACCTTTACCTGCAGCAGCGCGTTCTATTACAAATGGGTGGAAGAAAACGCCCCCGTCATGTTCGAGGAGATAAGGCAAAGGGTCATGGAAGGAAGATGGAACATTGTGGGCGGCTGGTGGATACAACCCGACTGCAACCTTCCCTGCGGCGAATCGTTCGTTCGTCACGGCCTCTATTCGCAACGTTATTTCATAAGCAGGTTCGGTCTTACTGCAAAGACCGGCTATAATGTCGACTCGTTCGGACACAGCGGCATGCTGCCGCAGATCTTATCCAAAAGCGGGATGAAGAACTATGTCTTCATGAGGCCTTCCCATGACGAAAAGGACCTGCCGGGGCCTTTGTTCTGGTGGGAGAGCACTGACGGCAGCCGTGTTCTCGCATTCAGGATACCGTTCTGCTACAACCAGGAATGGGGAGATCCCAACAGTCCCGATCCGACCGAGAAGCAGAAACTTATTGCGACAAAGTCATTGTCCTCGCAGCTCGGATACGAACTTATGGGCTTTTTCGGCGTGGGAAATCACGGAGGCGGCCCAACCATATCGAACCTCAAAATGATCGAGGCCCTTAAAAAGGAATGGGGAAAAGACTCCCTGGTGATGAGTTCTCCCGATGCCTACTTCAGCGACATGAAGCTCAAAAACATGGATATCCCCGTTGTCAGAGACGACCTTCAGCACCATGCAAGCGGCGTCTACTGCGCACACTCCGCCGTAAAGAAGTTGAACAGGCTTGCCGAGAACAGGCTCATTGCCGCGGAAAAGATATCAGCCTCGGCCATGCTGCTTACCGGTTCGGCCTTTCCGAACACCCGCTTCGAAAAGGCCTGGCAGCAGGTGCTGTTCAACCAGTTCCACGACGCAATTACAGGCTGCTGCATCAAAGAGGCGTACGACGATGTCTTCAGCGGCTACGGCGAGGCGTTGAACATCGCATCAGATGAAGCGAACTTCGCCGCGCAGAAAATATCATGGGCCATAGACACCTCATGCGGCGAAGACGTCCCTTTGTGCAAAGATACTGACTGGATACTATGGGAGCATGAGAACAGGGGAATCCCGCTTGTGGTTTTCAATACGCTCTCATGGGAGATCGAGGCCCCGATACAGGTACACAGGCAGGTGAAGGCCGTCACCGACGATGCGGGCCGCTCCATGATGATCCAGCATGTGCGCGCACCTCAGATGAACCTCGACGACAAATGGGACACCCTGTTCATGGGAAAAATCCCGGCAATGGGCTACAGTGTTTTCAGAATATGTAAAAACCTTGAACTTGAACCTGTTGCACCAGCCGGCAGATTGATCATTTCAGAAACTCGGGTTGAAAATGATTTTATAAAGCTTGAAATCGATCCCTGCACAGGTTTTATAAGCAGTCTTTACGATAAGCGCATTGGAGCAGAGATCCTTTCAGGATATGGTGCTGTCCCTATTGTAATCGATGAAAAGGATTCCGATACCTGGGCACATTTCATCTTCGAATTCAACAAGGAGGAAGGCCGGTTTGGCAACGCGGAGATAAATATTCTCGAAGCCGGCCCTGTAAGGGCGAGGCTGAGGGTGACAAACCGGTATGAAGGCTCGTTCCTGCAGCAGGAATACATGATTTACCATGACAGACCTGAGATTCAGGTTAACGTGAAGCTCGACTGGCGGGAAAAGCATAAGATGCTCAAAATAGTCTTTCCGGTTAATATAACCGATCCCCATGCGGTCTATGAAATCCCGTATGGATTTATTGAAAGGCCGGCAAACGGTCTTGAAGAGCCTGCCCAGCAGTGGGTTGATCTCTCGGGGACTCATCCTGAAAATAATATTCATTGCGGATTGTCACTGCTCACTGATTCAAAATACAGCTTCAGTGCAAAGGAAAATACAATCAGTATAAGTGCGGTTAGGAGCCCTATATATGCAGATCATTACGGCTATGCTGAGCGTGACTCATTCTGCGAATTCATGGATCAGGGCGTGCAGGAGTTCAATTATATTATTCTTTCTCATGGAGAAACCTGGCAGGAAGCAGGAACAGTAAAAAAAGCATATGAGCTCAACATGCCGGTCGTTCAGATTATTGAAACATATCATGAAGGCGGTTTAGGCCTAAAAATGGAGGGCATATCCGTTTCGGCAGGCAATGTCATTGCAACCGTATTCAAGAGGGCCGAAGACGGCGGCGGTTATATACTCCGATGCTACGAGACTCATGGAAAAGCTGTTGTCGCGACTATTAAATTTGGTCTTTGCAGCCGTCAATGGCAGGCAGGGTTCAGTCCATGCGAGATCAAGACATTCTTTATACCTGATAACCCAGATATTGATGTATCTGAAACAAATCTTATTGAACTTCAGGAGTAAAGCCTTGGCCGGTCTGAGCTTGACAGGAGAAGTTGTTGCCGGGATTGACATTGGGGGAACAAAGTGCTCGGTAGTCCTGGGTTATGAAGAAAACAGCGGTATTAAAATAATAGGAAAGAGATCTTTTTCAACTGATTCGTGCAAATCCTGGAAGGAGACCCTCAACAGGATAACTTTTTATATAGAGGAATTACGTGATGAAAATAGCAATTGCGGGCTGAGTGCAGCCGGAATAAGCTGCGGGGGGCCCCTTGATATCGAAAAAGGGCTTATCCTGACACCGCCGAATCTACCGGGGTGGGATAAAGTACCTATAGTCAAATATTTTCAGAAGAGGCTTGGTGTGAAAATTGTTCTACAGAACGATGCAAATGCCTGTGCGCTTGCGGAATGGCGTTACGGTGCAGGCAAGGGTTGCAGAAACATGGTCTTTCTGACATTCGGGACAGGCTTCGGCGCAGGCCTTATCTTTGACGGCAGGCTATACTCTGGCGCAAGTGGAATGGCCGGAGAGGTTGGGCATATAAGAATAGAAAAAACCGGCCCCCTGGGTTATGGGAAACAGGGGTCCCTCGAAGGTTTTTGCAGCGGCGGGGGTATTGCCAGGCTTGCAGAAACAAAGGTGCTGGAGAGGCTGAAGAACGGGGTAAAAGTAGATTTTTGTCCTACTCCTGAGATGGCGAAATCCCTTGATGCAAAAATGGTTGCCGAGGCCGCATTTAAAGGTGATCCTGTTGCAATAGAGATATATACAATAAGCGGCCATTATCTGGGTATGGGGCTGGCCCTGTTGATAGATATACTGAATCCGGATAAAATAGTAATAGGCAGCATCTTTGCACGCAGCTACGGTCTGCTGTGGCCGGAAGCGAAAAAAGCAATAATGTCTGAAGCACTCGACATCTCACGTGATGCCTGTGAGGTCCTGCCTTCTGCATTGGGTGATGAAATTGGGGATTATGCATCTCTGTCTGTTGCATTATATGAAAATTAGGTTATTGCTTTTGTAGCATTTTCAAATGCAATAATCAGGAGGAAATATTATGCCTGCTGAATCATCTTTTAAGAAAAATGAGCTTTTTGCCATTATTCTTCTGGCGGTTATCAACCTGTTCATATTCGCAGACCAGAACCTCATGGCACCGAACCTTACCCAGATAGCCCATGATTTCGGTTTCAACGCGGTCGAGCGGGATGTAAAGCTGGGAGGCGATATATCCCTTGTTTTCTGGGTGCTCGGAGCTTTCATCACCTTGATAATCGGATATTTTACTGACAGGGTGTCCCGCAAGCTGCTGTTCATAGGTGTTGTAGCCGTTGGAGAAATTCCATGCATTCTGACAGGATTTGCAAGGAACTATGAACAGCTTTTCTGGCTGAGAGCCCTCACGGGCATAGGTATTGGCGGGGCAATACCTATAACTTTTTCCCTTATCGGCGATTATTTTTCCCATCGCAACAGGGCAACGGCTGCAGCCTGGATCACGCTTGTGCAGGGCATGGGTGTGGCGGTAGGACAGCTTCTTGCTGGTTTCATCGGTTCTGAATACGGCTGGCGCCTGCCTTTTATTCTTGTTGCCGCACCCAATTTCATTCTCGTCTTCATATTCTGGATATTTGTAAAGGAACCGCCAAGGGGCATAGCCGAAGAAAGCCTCAAGGAACTTATAGAAAGCGGATCCGTATATACCGGGAAAATCAACCTGGCACTTTATAAAAACATCTTTAAAATAAAGACAAATATCCTTGTGCTTATTCAGGGTATCCCGGGTTGCGTTCCTTGGGGTGTCTTTTTTATTTATCTCAATGATTTCTACGCCCAGGACAAGGGTTTCTCCGTTGAAACCGCAACGCTTATCGTTATGGCAGGAGGAGCGGCGACACTTGCCGGTTCATTTGTCGGAGGCCTTATCGGAAACAAGATTTATAATAAAAATCCCAGATACCTGCCCTTGTTCGTGGGATTCTCATGCCTGACAGGGGTCATACCCATGGCGTTACTTCTAAATTATCCCTCACAGGTCGGTGTTCATAATCCGAGCATGGTTGTGCCGCTTATCCTGGCAGTAATAACAGGTTTTACTGTCATACTTCCCGCTCCTAACATGAAAGCCATTACCCTTGATGTTAATTCACCCGAGACCAGGGGATCGATACTATCTTTGTCAAATCTAACAGACTCTCTCGGGCAGGGGTTCGGTCCTTACATAATAAGTCTGTTTATCGTCGCATTCGGAAGAATTATGGCATTCAATATTGCCAATTCATTCTGGATACTCTGCGGCCTGCTGCAGGTCCTTATGGTTTTTACATTCCCTAAAGACGAACAGACCCTTAAGAGGCTGATGGATGAAAAGGCCGAAGATATGAGGCATTGATTTTCTGCAAAAGAGCTTGCAGCGTGAGGATACGCCTTAATGAAAATATGCCTGGGCTGGGCTTCATTTTCATCATGATGGCGGCCAATCTGATTTGCAGCGATATTGAAAGGAGCTCTGTCTGCATAATCTCTTATCAACCTGTTGCCATCGGGATGGATATTAAGAATGCAGCAATAAAGTTAAGATAATAACAAGCCGAATGTTCAAACCCGATTTCGATAATATGACAGGCAAGCTTGAAATTGGAGATTTGATATATGTCAGCAGCGGCAAAGAAGAGACTACAGATCATGTTGTAATCAGTACAGACAGGGATTCAAAAACCGGAAAGTGGTTTGTTATTGCCAGTTATGATATGGGTCTTCAATTCAATAGATTCGGCTGGCAATTATATCCTGTCAGGGGTACAGATACGGACATTTAGGTAAACTCCTGGTATTATAAGGGCTTCATTACTGCCCTGAACATAGTACAGGACTAATACAAACTTAATTTTTCCGGAGGTTAAAATGGCAATACTCAAGGGCTGGAGTGCAAAAGACAGGGCAGAGCATAGAAGGCAGGCCGCTTCAGGTAATTTCGACGCCGTTATTATCGGAGGGGGAATCAACGGGGCCGGTGTTGCCAGGGAATTTGCACTGAGGGGCATGACATTCTGCATGCTTGATAAAAACGATTTTGCTTTTGGAACTTCTTCGCGTTCATCCAAGCTTGCACATGGTGGTCTTCGCTACTTGTCGAACAAGGAGTACAACCTCGTACGTGAATCCACTACAGAAAGGAACTGGCTCAGGAATCATTTTCCAAATATGGTAAGACCGATAGGTTTTTTTTTACAACGCATTCGCCAAAGGGAAGGACAGGCCGGTGCAGGTTATCCTGTCGATGATTGTCTACAGCCTTTTATCAGACTATAAATCACGGTTTAAAAATTACAAATGGCCAAAAATATATCTTGCAAAATTCATAAGAAAAATTGAACCGAACTATGTCCAGGAAATAGAGCCGTTTGGGAAACTCGTAATTTCTGGTTTTTATTACGATACGAATATTGACGATGCCAGACTTACGATAGAGACGATCAAAGAGAGCCTGAATTATTCAAAAGGGAATTCCTGCGCACTGAACTATTCAGAAGTGATAGGTTTTCTAAAAAACGGGACTGGTAAAGTCTGCGGCGTCAGGGTCAAGGACGCATTTGATGGCTCCGAGTATGATGTAAAGGGAAAGGTCGTCATTGCCTGCGGCGGTATCTGGACAGATGAAGTCCTTAAAAATGCCGATTTCGGTATACCCAAGATATACCCTACAAAAGGTGTGCATGTCGTTGTCCCCAATGAAAGGATAGGCAACAGAAACGGTTTCGGCCTGCGCTCATTTGACGACGACCGGTTTTTCTTTGTTCTCAGGAGGGGAAAGGTGTCCGTAATCGGCACAACTGATACAGACTATTTCAGGGAGTCAAAGAACCTTGACGAACCCTGGTGTACCAAAGAAGATTGTGATTACCTTTTCGGAACTGTCAACAGGATGTTTCCCAAGGCCGGGCTTACATATAAGGATATAATCGGGACATATGCGGGCATCAGGCCTCTGATCAGGCAGGACGGTGCTGCCAGCGAATCGGCCGTATCCAGGGAACACGAGACATTCGAGACCAAGGACGGGGTTGTTGCCATGGCCGGGGGCAAGCTGACCACATACAGGCTGATGGCCGAAGAACTTATGTTCAAACTCCATGACAGAGGCTATGTGGGTTCTTTCGCAAAAATGGAATATTCAAACCCAGGTTTTTCTAAGGTGCCCTTTGTCGTCGGCATAACCCGGGCCGATTTCGATAAGATAGTAAAGAACAAAGCCCTGGCAAAATTTTCATGGCCTGACCAGCTCGAATACCTGTACCTGCAGTATGGCAGGCAGGCTATAGATATACTTGAAAAGATTAAATCCGACCCGGAATCGGGAAAGCCTGTACTGAAAGACTATCCGGTCTGCCGTGCCGAAATTGAATTCATCCTTGAATACGAGAATTGCCCGAGGCTCATTGATATCCTTTGCCGCAGGACCGAATCGCAATGGACTATATGGCACTACCTTCAGGCTGAACTTGCCGGAAAAGTGGCGGAAATAATGGCCCGTTATTACGGCTGGGATGATGCAAAGAAAATATCCGAGATTGAAAATTACAATGATTATATAAAGAAGACCATCTGGTTTTAGAGGGAGAAGGTTCCTGAATATATATTTGCTGTTATTCAACCTTACAAATTAAGAACCTGCACCAGGAAACTGGCTGATTGTGGTCTAATATATGTTGACAGAAAGTTGAAATTGCGCACCATTATCTATACTTTGTAAATGCTTCGATGCAATATAGATATCAACTCAGGATATGTACTTTTAAAGAATCTAAAAAGCTTTCATATATCGTAGATATATTGGAATAATTCATTATATAATAAACGTCTCTATTGTCTAAATATTGAGTTTCTATTTGAGTCGCTACCGGATTAGTTGATCAATCACTACATCAATCGAGTAGTATAGGTATAAATGATTTCATAAAAACTTTCTCGTTTTTTGGGGATTTTTTCGAGGCTTCAAGATTCCTCTCATATTAATCAAATCAGGAAGGTGTGCATGAGTCTTTATTTTATAAGCATCTCCATGAATGCATCAATGCGCGTCTGAAACTGGGCCATGGAAAAATTACCTCCGTCCATATGATCGCCGTCGAACATAATGCTTGGCACCGAAAGTTCTTCAGAGAGAATCTTCTGGATATTCATCTGACCCATTGATATGGGTTTGCAGCTCCTGTTCGAATGCAGGATGGCGCCATCTATACTGTAATCCCTCACAGCCTTCTTTATGAGTTCTAGCCGTTTGTTCAATGAAACGCAAGACACGAGCGGATAGGACACAAGCGTCTTGTATGCAATGCTCTCAAGCGGCCTGCTCGGATCCATGCGCAGTGTCCATGCCGAGGTGTAAGTTTCTGCAACAACGACCGCATCCCATTTCTCGAAGTAATTAAACAGCTTCATGTTGTACCAGAGAGGAATGTTGTCCCAGAAAAGCCTGATGCGTTCGTTGGGGATAACGCCTTCGCGTCTTGCGACCTTTTGTCTGACCTCTTCCAGAACATCTTGGAGGAAATCGACTGCAATCTGCGTCCCGTGGCGGGTTACCATGACAAACATGATGCCGATTTCAGCCGCGGAAAACGGTGCGGGAACCTCCCTGCGCATGTCCATAATCTCATCCCATATCCTGCATGCCTGATCAGTCAAAGCGACTGCATAGCTGAGGCGGTCCAAATCAAGATTTTGCCCGGTCAGATCTTCCAGAAACTTTATAAGACGTTTTATCTGCGCCACGCCGTACTTGATGTGATGTTCCCTTATATCTTCAATAGCCACCTGCGGCAGATCGGCCCTGAATGTCGGCACGTTATAATGATCGCACAGTATCTGGAACGTCTTCATTGTAGGGATGCAGCCCGCACCGAACGAAATCAGGAAATCCGGCTTGGGAAGACCGCCGAGCGGCTGGTTCGGCTCATCTATCCCGTCAAGGGCATAACCTATATTATTCCTGAAATAGCCGCAGAGATCGCTCGAATAACCCCTCTTCGCTGCACGCTCGAAGTTTGTCATGTTGGAACCTATTGCGGCGCATAATGGGGCCCAGTTCTCGGGAAAAACCGGATGAATGTCCATCGCATAGAAGAGTTCGATCAGGCCGTTCATCGGTGGAATCCATCCCACCGGACGGCCCTCGGCCTTAGCCTTGTGCCCGTCGGCATAAAAGTCAGCTATGATCTGGCGCAGATTCGCATTTGCCTTGAGTCTTTTTGATATCTTTTTCTCTTCCATCACCTGCTCTCCAGCATTTCGAAAAATATTTCGATCCGTGTCCGCATCCGGGAATTGAAGCGCTCTCCCTCCACTTCCAGCTGCATGCTTGGAATATCTTTCTCATCAAGAATTCCTTTGAGGAAAGGGAAATCCGAAAGATGCGGATCGCAGAATTTCTGGTGTATGAAGACCGCCGCATCGATGTCGAACCGCTCGACCGTATCCAGGATATAACTCTTCCGGGAAGGGAAATCCGACCGGGAGGAGCAGGGCGTCCGTCCGAGATAATAGCCGATAAAATCTCCCATGACATCTCTGCCGCCGGGATAAGCATCTTTTACCAGCCGGTACCCGAGGCAGGTGTCATCCATAACGATTTCGGCGCCGGAATCTTCTATGAATGTCATCAGTTCCATATCCGAAATGACGCTCCCCGAGAGCAGGACCCTGCGCCTTTTCTTTTTATCCTTTTCCATGCCTGCCGCTTTTTTCAGATACTCTTTGAGATATGCGGCCAGCATCTCAACAGGGAGTGTCTGGAAGCAGAGATTCATGGAATATATATCAGTATAGCTGATGGGGGCACCGTTCGCCTTCAGATGGTATGCCTCCCTGATACACGAGCGTGCCTCATCATACAGCAAAACGGATTGCCCCATTTTTTCGGGAGAAAATCTTTTTCCAGTAAAACCTTCGATCTTACCGATAAGGTTCATGAACTCGGCGGCCGCGAATTCCCCCGACTCCGGGATCGCCAGATATGGAAGGCTTATAAGGTGCGAGAATCCGGGTTTGAAATTTCTGACCCATATATTGTAAAGCCCGCAAGTAGCGTCGCAGGTATAGCAATGAACGATGCCGCCAAGGAAATCATATCGGCCTTCTACGCCCAATGCCATCAGATGACGCACCGGAGGACAGATATAGGTCTGAAGCAGGCCGTCAGCCAAGGTTACGTCACTGGCCTGGCCCCATATCCGCATCGGCAGGATGTCGAATGAATGCAGGATCTCAACCGGAACGTAAGAGCAGAATGTCCCCATAACAATACGGCCGCTCTTCATCTTTTCTTCCCTGACGATTTCGACGCGCCGTTCGGCCAGTTCTCCAAAACTCATATCCATACAGTCCATCCGTACAGTTTAATCGGTTTCTTATTTGCTGAGTTAATATGGTCCGGTTCAGTCCGGTCTGCTTTCCATGATCTTCCGCAGATCGCGCTTCAGGACCTTGCCCACCGGACTCAATGGAAGCTGGTCCATAAACTCAATCAGCTTGGGAATCTTGTATGCCGAAAGTTTCTTCTCCATGTGCGCCGTGATCTCCCTTTTCATATCTTCATTCTTCTGCCGGCCGGTTTTGAGTACGACCGCGGCAGCGACGATTTCCGAACCCGGCCTGTTCGGGTCAGGCAAGCCTATTGTAGCCCCCATCTCCACATCGGGATGTTCGACCAGTACCTCGTCGACCACACGCGTGAACACCTTGAATCCGGAAACATTTACCATGTCCTTGAGCCTGTCCACTATATAAAAGTATCCGTCATCATCCATTCTCGCAATGTCCCCTGTATGGAGCCATCCATTCCTGACTGCATACGCCGTCTCCTCGGGCTGGTTGTAGTACCCCGCGAAAACCTGCGGACCCTTTACAATAATCTCTCCCGGCTCTCCCGCCGGAACCGGATCTCCCGTCTCGGGATCGACAATCTTGACCTCGGTATCCATAATGGGTATCCCCACGGAACCCGTTTTCTTGACGCCATTATATGGGGGCGCCGCCACGACGCTGACCGACTCTGTCAGCCCGTAGGTTTCTATGAGCCTCCCTTTGACGAGTTCCTCAAATTCCCTGAGGTTTTCCTGAGGAAAAGGGGCTGATCCACTGAGGAAATACTGGATGCCCGAAAAATCAAGCGCCCGGAATCCCGGCAGTTTCATCAATGCGAGATAGAGTGTAGGCACTGCCAGTACGGAAGTGGGCCTGTGTTTCTTTATGGCGGATACCATGAACATGAGGTCTCTCGGGTTCGGTATTAGAATCAAAGAATTTCCAAGGGCGATGCAGCCCATGGCTATGAAACAGCCCGCAACATGAAACAGGGGATAAGGACATAGGGTCGTGTGCTGCCCCATGCTCAGGCCCAGCCATGTATTGATCTGGACAAGATGACGGACGAAATTATTGTGCGTCAACACCGCTCCCTTGGGACGCCCTGTCGTGCCACCGGTATACATTATGAAACTCGGTTTGTCCGGTTCTATCTTCACCTCCGGAATATCTTTGTTCATGTCTTTCAACCCGTCCTTGAATCGAACCACCCTGACACCTGCCAGATCTTCTGTATCTTTTGAAGGGATCTTCTTGAGCAGTTTGCCCACAATTTTTTTAATTGGCGGAAGAAAATCGGCGACAGAGGCGACAACGACAGTATGTACACCTGTATAGCCTATCGCTTTGGCAAGGGTTTCGAAAAGAAGATCGAGTGTCACGACAATCTTTGCTCCTGAATCATTCAGCTGGTGAATAAGTTCATCCGGGGTGAGAAGAGCGCTGACGCCCGAATATACGCAACCCGCTTTCTGAATCCCCAGGCAGGATATATAGCAGGCTGGAATATTGGGCAGATGAACGCCTATCACATCTCCTGAATGACAGGCGTTCTGCAGAAGAAAACGGGCGAATTGATTGGAGAGAATATCCAGCTCCCGGTATTTTATGCCTTTTCCCATGTAATACAGCGCTACCCTGTCCGGAAATTTATCAAAGGCATCCCGGATAAATTCCGCATAGGAAATGCAGGGATACTCGATTTCGTGAGGAATCCCCTGATCATAGAATTTCAGCCACGGCTTCCCAGAATATATATCATCCATTGCAAGCCTCCCTGTAATTCCAGATTCATTAATATATTAGATATTCATGATATAACATAACCATGATAAACTTGTATAGGCGTGTTGCTCCTTAATCACAATACAGAAGGGCATACGCCGCTTGTTGAGCGTTGGGGCTTTTGATAAATCTGATTACCGAGAAGGAATTTCTCCCCAATAGATTTATATCGAAAGAGTTTCTTGTAAAACTTGAAAATACTGGAGATTATTGCTCTCAGACAATCAATTGAAATTATAACTTTGTGTAAAAAATAAAAAGTTCAACCCAGTTTTAATTATACTCTCAACCGTGTGCGGGAGATGATCTCCAGCTTACTGTCTTCGGGCAGGTCGTTGAAATACACATTGAAGCCGGTAGTCCTAACCGCCAATCCCGGATATTTCCCGGGATTAAGTCTCGTGTCTTCGAGCTTTTCCGCATAAATTATATTAAGCTGTAACCGAGGGAGTTGACGTGACTGATGAAGGCTCCATGGAAGATGTGCACTGCCAGGGTGTCTCACAAATTCAGCCTTCAATCCCATTACCCTGGCGAATTGGTACAAGGCCTGCACAGTAATTATCGAGAAAATATGATAAGTCCAATCTTTGCACTCGATCCCATGATGATTCAGCGGAGGGTCGGCTATGAGCTTTTTTAATGCAACAACAGACTTGTTTTTCTCCTGATCCCTGAGTTCAGACCCATAAAGCCGAAGAGAAGCTTGAAAAGCCTGACCTTGAAACTTGAATACGGCGGCCAGGTCCACATCGGCCAAAAGAGTTTGGGAAGCGGTATTGTGTCATAGTTCACATGGTAGGCAATGGATAAATCTCTGAGGGCCTCTTCTGTATGGACGCGTCCGATACCGCTTTGTTTGACCCCCTGCCACGGTGTCTCGGGCAGGGCATGGGTGATGATGGTATCATTGATCATAACCGTACCGGCCTGCAACTGCTCGGCAATCCGACGCGCCCTGGCTTTGTCCCTGGAGAAGACATAGGCGCTCAGGCCGTAAATACTGGCGTTGGAACGTCTGATAGCCTCATTGTCGTCATCAACAGGCATTACAGGAAGCAATGGTCCGAAGCTTTCTTCAAAAACGGCTTCCATGGTTTCATTTGCGTCAAGAATCAGCGTCGGCTCGAAGAACATGCTATTCGGTTTAAAGCGCTTGCCGCCTGTGATGATATGAGCACCCTTGGCACGGGCGTCCGCCACCTGCCGCTCCAGTATCTGAATCTGTTCGGCGCTAGTCATGCACCCCATGTCAATCGAAAAACCGCCCAGACCCGGATCGCCCTGGCGCAGGGCTTTTATGCGTTCCTTTAATTTGCGTACAAAGGGATCATATACGTCTCTGTGGACATAGACGCGCTCCACCGAAGCGCAAATCTGTCCGGAATTGCAGAAGGCTCCGAAGGTGATAGAGCGTGCCGCTAGATCAAGGTTGGCATCTGCACAGACTATAGCAGGATCTTTTCCGCCCAGTTCCATGGAGCACGGAATGAGGTGCGTGCCGCAGAGTTGTGCAACAGTCCTGCCAACCTCGGTAGATCCTGTGAAATTGACATAGTCGATTAGATCCGAACCTGTTTCAATCAATTCGGAAGCCATGCGTCCCGGACCTGATATTACTTCGAATATATGCTCGTCAAGGCCTGCTTCCAGAAGAAGTTCACGCATTTTAAAGGCGATCAGAGGCGTGAGAGAGGCAGGCTTGAGAAGTACCCCGTTGCCAGCCAGGAGAGAGCAGATGACTGCCCCGCAGGGTATGGTGAAAGGGAAATTCCAGGGTGAGATGATGAAGACCACACCGCGTGGCTTGTAGTGAATATAACTGGCGCGGTTTTTAAAATATGAGATGGAGATTTGTTTCTTTTTGAGCTGCAATTCGGCATTTCGCGCATAATAGCCGGCAAGGTGCATGATCGGCAGGACCTCGCAAAGCATGGCTTCATAAAGGGGTTTGCCGGTTTCTGCGCTGAGAAGGGCGGCGACTTCATCCACCCGGCGATAGAGGACTTCAGCAAAGCGGCTGATGACAGCGGAACGTTCTTTTATCGAACGGTCTTTCCAGGTTTTCTGAGCGTCATGGACCCGGACAAGGGCACCCTGAGCCTCGATGACACTCAAGGAAGGAACCTGTCCGATAGTGGCTCCGGTTGCCGGATTGGTGACCTTTAAGTTCTTTTGGGATACGGCAGATTCCGTTACAGGCCTGCTGGAACGAATATCCGATTGCATGGATTCATTCTCAATTTGCATAATGAACCTCCCATGGTAATATTTGTCAAAATGTAGATTGTCGACAATCGAACAGTAAGGTAATTAATTATGCTTGTCAATACATAATAAAAATATTTTTATATGGTGAAACTGCTTTCATTTCATGGCTGTATCTTCCTGCCTCTTGTGTTTTCCTGCAGATTAGTGCACAAGAAAAAGGGTAATCATACTCTGAAAAAGGAAAGGTATGTCGTTTACACCATCCGATAATTTGGCTGACCAGATTGCCAAGCATCTCAGTGAAAAGATCATTCGCACCGAGTTTAAACCTGGTGAGCGTATAATTGAAGACAAGCTGGCGCGTGAGCTTGGAGTTAGTCGCAGCCCGCTCCGAGAGGCGTTGCGCATGCTCGAAAAGGAAGGCCTTGTGGAATTGATGCCCAGACACGGTGTACGGGTTACCACCATAAATCGTGACCATGTGGCGTGCATTTACGATATCCTTACCGAACTTTATGCTTTGCTGGCGCGCAGGCTTTTCGAATGCATCAATGATGATATTGTACGTCAGAATGATGAGGCTATAAAAAAATTGGAACAATGTGCCAAGGAACATAACGTTGAGGGGTATTACAACGCTCTTTTCGACTTAGGTGCCGTAGCGTTAAGGCTTGTCAATATACCCCTGCTTGAGCGGATGATTACAGACCTATGGCCCTCAAAGCGACGTGTCGAATATTATATAACAGGGCTAAGGTGTAATGACCTTGTTCAGAACGCGAAGCTATTTCGCCAAGGATATAAATATGCCTTGTCGGGTGATGGAGAAAGAGTAGTCCAGGCCATTCGGACCTATACGCAGGGCGAAAAGGAATACGCGCTCAAATATATACATCTTGACGCATGAGCTATCCATCCTGATTCAATCATAAGACAATTTTTCCAGAAGAAAGCTCCAATTATTGAGAATTACTTTACTCACAGCCCTTAGTGGGGATCATGCATAAGTTTTATTTAGCCTGCCAATTGATGGGTTAAAGAAAATATTGAAGCAGAATTCCCCAAACATTCCTAAAAATCAAAGGGCTTGGAAATTACTAAGTAACGATCCTTATATGATAAAAAGGAATATCGAAACAACAGTAGCTTCCCCGGCCCGAGCGCACAAATCGTTGCAGGTTCAATCTTTGATTGCCGGTTTTTATATTCTCATCCGTGTACGGGAGATGATCTCCAGCTTGCTGTCTTCGGGCAGGTCGTCGAAATAGGCGCAGTAGCCCGCCACCCTGACCACCAGCCCCGGATATTTACCGGGATTAAGCCTCGCGTCTTCGAGCTTTTCCGCATCAAGCACATTGAGCTGGATTTCCAGGCCGCCCTGGGAGAAGAATCCTTTGACGAGCGATGAAAGGATGTTCACACCCTTCTCTCCCGACAGGGTTTCCGGGTCGAATCTCATATTCAGGGCATATCCGTTCATGGCGAACTTCGGGTCGACTTTAGCCACCGAATTCATAACGGCCGTAGGGCCGAGACGGTCTTTGCCGTTGGACGGCCCCAGGCTTGAAGCGAACGGCTCGCCGGCAAGCCTCCCGCTGGGCAGAGCCGGTGTCCTTTTGCCGAATGCGACGTTGCAGGTGACCGAGTAAAACCCGGAAACGTAGCGGCCTCCGCGAGTATTCTCATGCCTGTTGAGGGCGTCGTGGAATATACGGGCAACCCTTCCGGCATAGCCGTCCGGCAGGGGATTGTCGTTTCCGAACTTGGGAACCTTCAAAAGTTCCGAACGCAGTACTGCTGCATCCCTGAAATTGTCTTTGATTGAAGCAACGACCTCAGACAGCGAATATTTCTTCTGGTTGAACACAACCTCGTCGATGGCGGCCAGCGAATCTGCAACATCGGCAAGCCCCACACCCTGTACGCCGCTTGAATTGTAGAAAGCGCCGCCCGCAGTAACATCCAGACCCTTTTCAATGCAGCCGTCAACGAGCAGGGACGAGAAAGGCGTAGGGTGATAGTCTCGGTTGCCCTTTTCCATTATCCTGAGATCCTTAACCATCCTTTCAGCCATAAAATCGACCTGCCTGTGGTATGCATCAAAAACCTGATCCATGCTTGTCATTGCCAACGGGTCCGGGGTATCAACGCCCAGCCTGGTTTTCTTCCCGAACCTTATGCCCCTGTTAAGGGCAAGCTCGAGGCATAAAGGCAGGTTCAGAAGGCCGGCGTCGGTCGAAAAGAAGCTTTTTCCCGGCAGCGCCAGTTCCACGCAGCCGACAACAGCATAGTTTCTGGCCTCGCTCAGGGGATAGCCGTGTGATGTCAGTGCCTCTATGGCCGCCTCGTCACCGAAGACAGCAGGGTTACCGCCGCCTTTTCTGGCGACGTCGGCAACACGCTTCAGGTATGCCTCCGGGCAGTCCTTGTGAACCCTGGCCTGATAGTTCGGGTCCCTGAGTCCAAGTTGTTCCATGACGTCCAGGAATATATATGTGAGTTCGTTGGTCGCATCATTTCCTTCTTCATCCATACCACCCACTATTGCAGCCTGGACCACGAGATACCCGCCGTGGTATTCGCTCGTCCTTCCGGATATGAGCATCACATGTTCTACGGCCTTTGCGGAAAAGAGCAGCAGCAGTTCCCTCGCCTTTTCGGGGGTTATTTTGCCGGCATCGAGATCGGTCTTGTAGAACGGGTAAAGATATCTGTCGATCCGGCCGAACGATATCGCAGAGTTGAGTCCTTCAAGATTGACAGCCATATGCATGAGCCACAGGGACTGCAGCGCCTCGTGCAGGGTCTCGGGCGGGTCCATGGGAACTTTGCGGCAAATGCGGGCGATCTCTTTCAATTCCGCGGCCCGCCCGGCATCGTGTTCAACACCCGCAAGTCTTGACGCCTCATCCGCCACCCTGCCTGCATATATTAACAGGCCTTCGCATGCTATCCTTGCCGCCTTGTGGAAATCGGCATTCTTTCCTTCCATACTTTCAAGATAACCCCTGAGCCCCAGTTTCAGGGCCTTTTCGTAATTCGGCAGAAAATGCCCAATGCCGCCTGCTTCGTTTATCAGGTAGTAAGTGGCGTTGAGCTGCTCCTTCACATAGCGCGCCATATCAATAAGGTTCGGGAAAAACGCCCTGAACGCCATATTCCTCATCAGCCAGTAGGGGTTCACCTTGAAAAAAATTTTAAGGCGCTCTGCAAACGGTATCTTGAACGGATTTGTCTTCCGTCTGTCTATCCACAGGAGTTCCTCGCTCATGAATACGGTTGCAAGTTCAGGCTGCATGATCGCGGATATCCTGCTGGTGCCCATATTGCCTGCTATCAGCTCTTTGGGATGTATGATTATCTTCTTGTTTTCGACCAGATGCTTAAGCACCCTGGCCCTGCGCACGACAACGGATTCACTCTTATCGTCATGCTTCTTGAAATATTCAGTGACGAGCAGAGCCCGCTCCGGGCACAGGTTCACAGGAGTGGAAAGAAGAGTCTCCCTGATTTGTTCAAAGCGCGGACAGGCTATTGTATCTTCCATATCTTTTTTTAACGTTTGTGCCTGCATACCGAATCTCCTTTGTCGTGATGAAAAGAAAAACCTGACTTGAAAAAACACATCTTCAAATCGATAATAATTATATCATTTTAGAAATTCCTTTGTCATGGATTAAATGAATTATGATATAAATCGGAAATCATCAAAACTGAAAGGAAGCAATGATTGAGTAGCACCAAGACAAACCTTTTCGGCCTTGACAGGGCTGAGCTTGCAGACCTTATCAATGATAAACCATTCAGGGGAGCGCAAGCCTTCCAGTGGCTTTATCAGAAGTGTGCCCGGCAGATTGATGAAATGACCAATATATCGCTGCCGCTGAGACAAAAAATTAATGAAGCGGGGTATATCGGATATCCCGAAATAAGGGCACATCAGGTGAGTTCCGACGGGACTGAAAAATTTGCATACACACTTGATGACGGTGAAGTAATCGAAAGCGTGCTGATTCCCGATGAAGATTATTTCACCATCTGCGTGTCATCGCAGGCAGGATGCGCCATGGGCTGTAATTTCTGCTGTACGGCCACCCTGGGATTTAAAAGAAACCTCCTGCCTTCCGAGATTCTTGCCCAGGTGCTCATACCTACCAGGCTTTATCCCGAAAAACTTTTCAGAAATATAGTGCTTATGGGCATGGGAGAACCCCTGCTCAATTATGAAAACGTGCTGAAGGCTGTGAGGATACTGCTGGATCAGAATGGCCCCGGCTTTTCGACACGAAGGATCACGATATCAACCTGCGGCATTATCCCCATACTGCCCAATATCTGGCCTGATATGGGAATAGGCATCGCCGTATCGCTCAATGCCGCAACCGACGAGAAGCGCTCAGCCATCATGCCGGTAAACAGAAAATATCCGCTGGCCGAACTCAAGAAGACGCTCATGGCCATTGAGCTGCCGCCCAGGCGCACCATAACAATAGAATATGTCATGCTAGGAGGTTTTAACGACACGCTTTCCGACGCCAAGGCGCTTGTCAGTTTTCTTCATGGGATAAGGGCGAAAATCAATCTGATACCCTTCAACCCGTGGCCGGGGGCGAAGTATGACGCGCCGTCGGACAATACGATATTCGCTTTCCAGGAATATCTGAAGTCGAAGCACTTTACCGTCGTGATCAGAAAGGAACGGGGAAAAGATATAATGGCCGCATGCGGCCAGCTGGCAGGAGGAAAAGACTGAGATGGAACTGATTTCTTTTATGAACGATCCGGCCGTATATCCGGAAAGGACATCTAAAGTTACATTCGTTCAAACCCACCATTCATGGGTGTTCATCTGTGACGAGTTTGTCTACAAGCTGAAGAAGCCCGTCAACCTGGGTTTTCTTGACTTCACCACACCTGAAAAAAGGCGCTTTTACGTGGGAGAGGAATTAAGGCTTAACAAGCGTTTTTCGCCGGATGTCTATCTCGATGTGGTGCCCATTTCGAAAAAGGGGAACGGCTTTTCCATAGGCGATGATTCCGATATAGCCGAGACGGCTCTCAGAATGAAGCGCATTGATGAAAACTGCATGCTGCTTAACCTTCTTAAAAAAGGGCAGGTCGGGACAGACGAAATAAATAGGCTCGGAAGCCGCCTTGCAGAGATATATGCTGCGATACCGTCCGACGACAAGGCCAGACCTTTCGGGGGGCTCAATACGATAAGCTTTAACATCATTGAAAATTTCGACCAGACAAGAGGCTATATCGGGGGACCTGTCTCAGCGGATGATTTTGCCTTGATCGAAACATGGAGCCTTGGATTTATGGAAGATAATATAAAACTGTTCAAGGCAAGGCTTGATGGCGGTTTCATAAAGGAGGGTCACGGCGACCTTCACCTTCAGCACATATTCATGTTCGGGGACAGCATCACAATCCTCGACTGTATAGATTTCAATGAACGTTTCCGTTACGGCGATGCGGCACAGGATATCGCCTTCCTGGCCATGGATCTTGATTATAACGGCTATGATGTCCTTGCCCGTGAATTTGTAGGCTCATACATAAGTGCATCAGGAGACGACAGCATGCGGGAAGTACTTTCCTTTTATAAGATATACCGCGCCTATGTCAGGGCAAAGGTCAATTCCTTCATGTCTGGCGATCCCGGGATGGACGATACAGGCAGAAAAGCAGCTTTTGAAAGGGCCTCCGAATATTACAGACTCGCGGCAGGCTATGTCAGAAAAAACAAATAATGAAAATTGACCTGCATATACACTCAAGGAACGGCTCCGACGGCAGATGGCACCTCAAGGACATATTCAAAGAGGCGGCTCTCAGAGGCATAAACCTCATTTCGATTACAGATCACGATTCGGTTTCATCCCAGAGAGAGGCCATCTTGCTGGCTGAAAGATACAGGATATCCTATGTAACAGGCATTGAGCTTAATGTCACATTCAGCCACCCTGAGTTTACAAAGGGTAAAGACATATCGCTGGATTTTCTTGGCTATGGTTTTGACCCGGACAGCGAAACGCTGGTGTCTAAACTCTCGGAACTTCGTACATACCGGGAAAAGAGGGCACTGATGATTCTTGATAAACTTAACGGAGAGCTTTCAAAAGAGGCCAAACCCCTGCTGAGCGAAAATGATATCGCAAGAATTCAGGAGGGGGTTGAAAGTGCAATAGGCAGGCCTCACATTGCCGCCTGGCTGATTGATAAGGGAATTGTTGGCAGCAGGCAGGAGGCCTTTGATAAGTACCTTGTGAGGTTGAATGTCCCGAAGATGCCTTTATCCATTGATGATGCCTCACGCCTTATCAGGGGTGCCGGCGGGCGGTTGTTTCTTGCACACCCGGATGACCCCAACGGGACATCGCTCAGGGCGGCTTCAAACGATCTATCTAGGCAGCAGCAGATAATAGAATTATCGATGCTTGATTATATAGACGGCATCGAATGCTGGCATTCAAGGCATACTCGGGAAGCAACCGATTCATACATCGCTTTTGCCGGGAGACACAATCTGCTTCTGAGCGGCGGGTCTGACTGTCATCAGCAACCCGTGATTATGGGCAGTCTTGAAATACCTTCTTTCGTTGCCGAAGAGTTCGGTATAAACTCTTTCTGAAAACGGGATTGGAGATGGATTCATGAGGGAACCATTTAAGGAATATATGACGAAAGAGCTGGGAGCCGATATGGTCCTGATCGCTTGCGGTCTGCCGGCATCATACAAGACAGAGACCACTGAAGTAATTGCCCGACTGAAAGACTATACTATCCTGAGAACCGATCTTATCCGCCTTGAAGTCCTCAAAGGCGAAGATATATTTGATGAAAAGGTTGCATCCAGCATGGATAAAAGAAACCTTGTCTATGATGAGATGTTCAATAGGGCATCCAAACTTGCGGCAGAAGATAGGGGAGTCGTCCTTGACGCCACGTTCATTACGCAGAAGTTGCGGCGAAGGGCCGCCGAAGTGGCTGCACTGAACAATAAAACCTTTGTTATTCAGCAGACCGTATGTCCTCAGGATATCTCATTAAACAGGATTTCCAAGAGAACCAGGGAAAACTATGAATCAAATGCCATTACCGAGCAGGCATATCTGAATAACAGAAACAAGTTTGAACCGGTTGACCTTGCCGACCTTAAAGGTCTGCACCCGAATCTGAAGATCATCCATCTTATCGTTGATACGGCCTCTGATTCGGAAGACGAATGGAAGGTAATTGAGCGAATAGAGGTATGATTTCTTCTCCAATTCGATTTAATACGGAGGTAAGAATGAAGAAAATATTTATAATGTTTATCATTCTGGCACTTGCCGGATGCGCGGGAAGCTTCGCGAAAAACAGGAAGATATCTGGTCCTTCCTGCCAGATAGCAATGGAAAAACTGGGTCAGAACGATATGCAGAGCGCCCTGGTTGAACTCAAAAAAGCACAGAAGGTAAACCCTGTTGACCCTGAAGTTTATTATGGCTTTGCCCTTACCTACAGGCAGTGGAACAAACCTGAAGAAGCCCTCCCTTACGTTGACAAGGCAATTGAATATGCCGGTAACCTCGAACTTGATCATCCCGGCATGAGAAGCGAGGCATACAACCTCAAAGGCGATCTCCTGGTAACGCTGAAGAAAAACGATGAAGCCTTGAAATGCTTCAAGAAAGCCCTTGAGGACGACCTGTACAAGACTCCGGAATATACGCTTTACAATATGTCCCTTGTCTATATTGCAATGGGCAAATATACAGAGGCGAAAAGCAACCTGACCAAGGCGGTTGATATAAGACCTGATTATGCGCCGGCCTGGGATGCTCTTGGGGTAGTATACTCAAAAACAGGAGATAATGTTTCGGCAATTGAGGCATTTAAAAAGGCATTGAATCTGTTCCCGGATTATATCGAGGCGCACTGGGATATAGCCCAGGTCTATATCGATACTGGAGATACGGAAGAGGCCAAAAAGCACCTTGTGGAAATTATACGTCTTGACAAGACGGGTGGGTTTGCCATCCGGGCAAACGATAAACTTACTGAAATAGGCGGGACACAGTAAATTTATTTCCCCAGGCCGATCCTGATTGCCTGCAGTCCCGCAGGTGTCATACCTTCAACAAGGGCTGCCTGAGCCAGGGTAGAAGGCCTTATTTCGGACAGACGGGATTTCAGTTCGTTAGACAGACTCTTCAATGTCTGGTAATCGAACGTCTCCGGTATTTTAATCCTTTCAAGGTTTATAAACCACTCAACCTCTTTTTTCTGCCTTTCGATATATCCTTCGTATTTTATCGAGGTCTCGGTTTCCAGTCTTACAAGCTCGGGAACAGCCTTTACATATCCGTCACTGATCAGCTTTTCGAGGCTCACCTCGGGTCTTTTCAGGTATTTTTCGAGGCTTGTCTGTCCGGAATTATCTGGCCCCGAATCTTTATCTGTTGGAATGGCAATCGATGTCTTTTTTAAAAAGCTGGTAAGCCCGTCAATTTCAGCCATAACAGAACGGACTTTTTCCATCCTTTCATGGCTTATCAGGCCAAGCGCGTAAGCCTTGTCCGATAATCTGAACAGGGCGTTTGTCTCCCTGAGCATCAGCCTGTATTCGGCACGTGCAGTAAACAACCTGTACGGTTCGCTTGTGCCTCTGGTTACAAGGTCATCGATCATGACTGCCGTATAGGCCTCAGGTCTGTCCAGTATAAACGGCTCCTCACCTTTTACCATGAGTGCAGCATTTATTCCGGCGATCATTCCCTGAGCCGCCGCTTCCTCATACCCTGAAGTACCGTTGACCTGTCCTGCAAGGAACAATCCTGCCACCAGTTTTGTTTCAAGGGTTCTTTTAAGTTGTGTTGGAAGTATGTAATCATATTCAATAGCATACGAAGGTCTGATAATTTGAGCATTTTCAAGTCCCGGAATCGAACCTACTATCTCCTGCTGAATATCGGGGGGCATGGAATTTCCAAGCCCTGATGCATACACTTCGAGCGTGTCCAGACCCTCGGGCTCTATTATAACCTGATGCCCGGTCCTGTCTCCGAAGCGCATCACTTTGTCTTCAAGGGACGGGCAATAACGTGCTGGCGTCCCTGTAATGGCACCTGAATATAAAGGGCTTTTAAGGATATTTTCCCGTATAATCCTGTGTGTCTTCTCAGATGTCCGCCCGATATAACAGGCAAGCTGTTCGAGTCTTGAGCCGGTAGATTCAAATGCAAGCGGCATGATTCCGCTCTGAGGCTCCTGGCAGATGAACTTCGACAGGTCAATGCTGTTTATATTAAGCCTCGGCGGTGTCCCTGTCTTGAATCTGCCTGTAGCTAATCCGAGGCCTTTAATGTTTTTTGCAAGAGAGTTTGATCCTTCCTCACCGGCCCTGCCGGATGCAAAGCTTATATTGCCTATATGGATGAGGCCTGAAAGAAACGTACCGGCTGCAATCACCAGTGCCGTTGTGCCGTATGAAATACCTGTCCGGTCTTTTATTCCAGTAATCTTTCCGTCCTTGACTAAAATATCTTCGACCTTGGCCTGCCTGAGTATAACCTGGGATTTTTCCAGCCTGGCTTTTATTGCAGATTCATATCTTTTTCTGTCATTCTGCGTCCTGGTTGCCCTGACTGCAGGGCCTTTCTTCGTATTAAGGAGGCGGTACTGGATTGCCGTTTCATCAGCGGCCTCTGCCATAATGCCGCCGAGGGCGTCGATCTCCTTGACAAGATGGCTTTTAGCAAGCCCGCCGATTGACGGGCTGCATGGCATGCGGCCCACTGTATCCATGTTGATGGTAAGGAGTGCGGTTTTCACCCCCAGTTTAGAAGATGCATAGGCAGCTTCAGCACCGGCGTGGCCGCCGCCGACAACAATGACATCGAAATTCTCCATCGGGCTATCCTGATACGCTAACGGGTGAATTTTTTTTAAATATATTGTATGCCCTTGACTCTAATATCTGCGGCATTAACATATTAATCAGACCCTGGGCATAACGGGCTTGTGAGTCTTCCCCCATAGACCCAAAACCGCCTATTACGTTCAGGGTCATTCCTTTAATCTACTTCACCGGCAGCATTACTGTCAAAAGAAATGTCGGATTCAGCCTTGTCCGGTTTTTTTGTTTTGAACTTTATCAAATCAGAGAGCAAGCCAATCTGCCAGTATTGGGGGCTGTTTTCAAATGACACGAGGAATGAGAGCGCCCATCTCATGAGCTCTGCATCGTGTTCGAGATAAAAGGTTTTCCACAATATATCAAAATGAGACTTGTCCAGCTTCTTTTCGTAACTGACAAGTGTAAAAATCGGAGCCCAGTTATTCTCAACCCCGGGATAATCGAATGGAAATACACTTGGAAAATGCCAGAATGTCAGGTCCTCGTCTTTCGATATGTAATAAAGTGGCCAAAGGTTAAACTGCACGCTATTTTTTCCCTGGCTGTTGGCTTTTCTCCAAGAAGTAAGGATGCAGAAACGGCCGTTCTTTTTGTAGTAATTGTTAGTTACATCTATTATTTCAGACTGATACCATATTGGCCATAAATACATAGTCGTTTTGTATGTATTGTCCCTATCATATTCATAATACAAAGGAAAAACCATTGTCTGGTTATATTCCCCCCGGGCATATTTGATCAAAGGCCACGGTGCATCTATGCCGGTCTGGTTTCGGTCGTTATCCCTGCCGAAAGTGAAAAAGGGCCATAGTATTGACACCGACCAGGCATTCTTCCAGGTAGTATACTGGAAAAAGGGCAGAAATGCGTCCATGTTTTTTTTGCCCCTTTCCCTGAACAGAAACGGCCAGAAAAGATACTGTGTTTCTCCATTTAGATGTTTCTCCCAACCATACAGAGGAAAGACTTTATAGCTGGTTCCTTTGCTGACAGTGAATATCGGCCAAAGAATGGTATACGTGTTCTTCCCCCCAACTTTTGTTTTCATGTAAATCGGCCACAGACAGAATTCAGCTTCATCCTTGCCGAAACGGTGTAACATGTTTCCATATATGGGAAACACTCCTCCGTAGGATTTTCCCATATATTTCCCCCAGAACACAGGGAATAAAGTAGTATGAGAGTTGGGTTCGTTGGAGTCCGAATGGTATAATGGGATAAAACGTGTGATACCTTCATGAGACCTGCCCAGCGGGTAAAGAAAATCCGTTTCATCCTTGTCCTTAAAGAACAGAGGCCTTACTGCTGTTGCTTCATCGGTTTTTTCAAAAACAGGCCCGAGCGCATTAAATGTTGTCCCTTCATCAGTGCTCCGGTAATAGAATACCGGTGCAATGTTTATTTCAAGGGCCAGAACAATGGCAGGGACAAGTATGAAGGCTGATACCAGTGCCGGAATCCGTACTTTTTTCATCCTACCTTATCATCGGAGCTAACAAGGAACCCATAACAGTAATCGGCGTCTGCTCAGATATGCCCTGAGCCGCCCTGTTTGTATTTTTGATAGCCTCCAGCAGTGCCTGATACAGCTCGTCGTTTGTAAGCAGCTTTCCGATAGGCAGGGATGCCTATGCCACCGGATGTCATTTTATTTTTGAATAAAGGCACCGCCTTTTTTGTTGACTCGCAATGACAATTTTTGTTTTATCTTAGTGCCATTACTCTTGTAGAGGGGTACCCGAAGGGCGGGGTGTCGAACTCCTTTATCAGAGCCACTACCCCGCCCTTTGGGCACCCCTTCGCCGGCGAAAGGGAATTGGACTAATTTTTTATTGAATATGTATTCGTACTTTTTAGCTTTTGAGACAGCATCTACCAGGTTCCAATTATCTTTTCAGCTGAACATAATCAAGAAGTTTATTGAGAGCGGTTACTTCTTCGGCAGATAACTCCCTGCCGGCAACATCATTGCAGATTGCTATCCATTTATTATTCAGGTCTCTTACAGCTATATCAAGATCATCCTTAAACTGCTCCTTATTTTCGAAAACCACCTCCGAAAATTTTACTGCCGCTTTCAGATTAATAATATGAGGAATTGAGTTAAAATTACAGATAGAGATCAGCTTATCGATATACTTTATATGTTTTACACATATATCAATTGAGAGCATGCCGGCCTGCCTTAAAATATCCATCTTGTTCATCGATTTAAGATTCACATCCGAAGCGATTTTCAGCAGCAGGTCAACCGATTCATCAACCTTTGACGGATACATCATACCGCTGTTATAGGCATTTGTGATAGAAACTTTAACAGCTTCAGATAGAACATTTTTGGCTCTATCTACCATGTCTGTACCGTAATTGATAATATCCTTTGATATTTTAATTATTTCCTGGTAGTTTCCCCGTTTCGCAAAATCCTCAAGTTCCACAATACCCATGGTTGGCTTTTTTATTTTACTGTCATTTTCAGAGAGGGGCTGTGTTTGACCAGATGAAATATTTTCGGCAATTATTGTTTTACGGGTATTGCTGATAATATTTAGCACATCCTCATCACGGGTAATAATTTTCAAATCGCGCATGGTAAAAAGAGAGACAATCTGTTTGTGCTGGTTTTTGGGAACTCTGTAGCTTATAATCATACGGTTACTTAACTGTCCGTATCTTGGAGAGCCAATACTGAGGTCGGGATTCTTGAACTGTATTCCCTTCACTGTACTTATAATAGTACCCGTCTCACCTTTTTCAGCTAATATACTTATAGTCTCGTATTCCATAACATAATCTCATAAAAAATATTCATACCAGCTCCCGGCAAAAAAAATCGCATAGCCTTGTTATAAAATAAATATATAAAACAAAAAAACAAGTAAAATTTAAAGACCAAAGAACAATCAAAAAACTTTTGGTACATCCACATAATCAGCGGCAAAAGAAATAAAGCATAAAATTGAATGAATCAATTACAAGAAAAACTTGCCATTGAATAACAAACGCATAATTTCCCGCTGATTTCGCAGATTTACGCAGAAATTAAAATGTTTTCATCTGCGTTAATCTGCGCGATCTGCGGGGAACAATTCTATTTATTTTAAGAAGCAATATTTGCCACCGAAAATATGAATGTATCAGACTTTTTCTTGATTTATCAAGGATAATAATTTAAAATTGAATTTTTACAATTTGGGTATATAAATCAATTTACAGCGCATTTAGCTGTTAATTAATCTATTCCGCCTATATAGGAAGCATTTATTCTCGGCAGTGTAAAGAAGAAAGTAGAGCCTTTATTTTCAATACTTTCAACCCAGATACGGCCGCCATTTTTCTCAACCTGCTCCTTGCAGATAAGCAGGCCCAAGCCTGTTCCTATCTCCTTCTGGGTACCGGGAGTTGTGTAGTGGGTATCCGGTTTGAATAATTTAGACAGTTCATCCTGAGGAATGCCTATTCCATTATCAACCACTCTGACTAACTCCATGTCATCAAGCGGATTCGATTCGACGATTACTTCATTCCCCGGATATGAGAATTTAACGGCATTTGACAACAGCCCTAAAAGAATAGACTGGAGCATGGTCATATCGGCCCATAAAAACACATTTCTGTTAATATTATTAATTATTTTTATCCCCTTTGCAAATGTATTTTCGTGCAATAACTGCTCAACTTTAAATACTTCAGTGAATAAAGAAACCTTCTCCGGCTGGAAATCATATCGGTTGGTCTGCATTCTTGCCCAGTTCAGAAGGTCGTTTACAAGATTATATACTGACTTGGCGCTTGTATTCAGGTGCGACAGATATTTTTTTATCTCTTCCGGTTTCAGGCTGTCAAATTCGCTTAATAAAATACCGGAAAGCCCGAGAAGCCCGTGGAATGGGGTCTTCAGATCGTGAGCCACAATTGAGAAAAACTTGTCTTTTACCGAAATACTATCCTTTAATTCGTTTACAAGCTCTGCAAGCTGCTCTTCTGCTTTTTCTCTTTCGGTAATATTTCTAATTATACAAAAATATCCTGTAAGGTCATTGCCGTCTTTAAAAATCGGCACGCCGTTTACTTCCGCCACTATCTTTTCGCCGGATTTGGAGAAGAGTGTTACTCTAAGGAGCGAAAACTTCCTTTTTTCAAGCAGTATTTCCTTAAAAATTGCATGCAGCCTTACAGCTTCCTGAAAGGGGAAAAAACTATAGAATGATCTGCCGATTATTTCATTTGATGTAAATCCGGCAAGTTCAAAGACAAACCGGCTTGAATACTCAATGGTTGAGTTTATATTAACCAGCAAAATTAAGTCATTTGCATTTTCCAACGCTGATATGCAGCTAACCGGGAAAAAATTAGATAAAATAGTTGCCCCGCGAGAACTAAATTCAATTTCGGTTTTTGGCATTTTTGTTATTTCATTACACACTGCAGAAATTCTTTCACTTTCTTTCATTATCTTAAATTAATAGTTACACGATTTTTGCCCAGGATGAGAAACTATTATTACTCAAAATTAATGCCAAAAGTTATGCTTAAATTTGCGCAACAAATGGGGTTTTTTATTAAAGATTTGAGCCTAAAATAAAATTTTCTTACTGAAGATTAATTTTTTTTACCGGTAATTTTTACTGCCCTGTTCCCCACTGGTAAACTACCTCCCAAATGCGGATGCTCTTATCAAAACCGCAGCTTGCAATTACCTGATTATCAGGGAAAAAGACAGCCTGTTTTACTATATCCGTATGCCCGTCAAGTGTAAACTGAAGTTGTCCATCACTTATACGCCATACTTTAATTGTCTTATCATAACTGGCGCTGATAAGCTTTGTACCGTCACCGTTAAACGAGACGCTGCTTATTGCCGAAAGATGTCCCGGCAGGTTATTGGTATACTTACCCGACGAGGCATACCAGAGTATTATGTTGCCGTTTGCGTAACCGGAGACAAGATACTGGCTGCTTGGGCTGAAACAAAGGGCATATACCGGCGAGGAACTATCCGGCAAGTCCCTGACAAATGACGTATCAATCATCCGCCAGGTTTTTATTTTATTCTCTTCTGAAGTTGATCCGCTTGCCGCAAGGTCTCCGTCAGGGCTTAATGTAACCGCTGTAACCGAGGCTGAGTGCCCCTGAAGCGTTTTAAGAAGCACCCCGTCGGTGACTCGCCATAAGTTAACTTTCCTGTCATATCCCCCGCTTAAAAGAAGCTGACCGTCTTTGCTGTAGCAAATTGAGCTTACAGACGCGGTGTGCGATGTAAAATCTTTCATAAGCTGACCGTCTGAAACACGCCAAATCTTTATTGTTTTATCCTGGCTGCATGCCGCAACCTGTAGACCATCTGGGCTGAAGGCTACATAATTAACAGGAGCTGTAAAACCGGTAAAAGACTTTTCTACCTTTCCATCTTTTGTATTTCTTATTTTTACTATATTCCCGCTGCCGCCGGAAGCAATATATTTGCCATCAGGGCTGACTGAAATAGAGTTGACATTTTCATCCGCGCCAAAAATCCTTGTGGTCTGATACCCTTTTAATGTTGCGCTAATCTTCAATAAATCAATATAGTCGGAGGAATTATGATAAGTATAGGCTTTTACCCTGTAATAATATGTATTTGCCTTATCAAGCGCCGTATCAGTGAAATAATTTATTCCTGCTGCAGGTTTTGCAATAACCTCAAAACTTCCGGTATTTATTTTTCTTTCAACTTCAGCCCACTTATCAAAAGTGCAGTTGTCCTTCCATTCAAGTTTTACTGAAGAAGAATTGACTGATGTCATTTTAAGATCGGATGGAGGATTTATTTTTATTTTTACAGGCGCCGAGACGGCAAATGTGCTTGAGCTGTATTTGGATATCGCCTTTACCCTGAAATAATAAGATGATGTAGTGTTATATATTCCAGTAACATTTCCGCTTACAGAATTAGCTGCAAATGTTTTATATGGTGAATATGCTATTCCGTCGCTGCTCTGTTCGACGGTAAAACCGGTTTCGTTATTGCTGTTATCCTGCCAGGTCAGGGCAATCAATGTATCTGAAATTACAGTCGCTTTAACGTTGGTCGGTGAATCGATAGTGAATTCCAATGAATCAATATTTGAATAACCGCTTTTTTGTGTGTTCGTTTTGGCCGCAATACGGAAGTAATAAACAGAATCGGCAAGAAAAGGGCCTGTAAGATATGCGGAAGTATCGTTTGTCTTTGCGGTTTTTACAACTGCAAATTGTGTATTGCGCGATCTCTGTTCAATTTCAAAGCCGGTTTCAATTGTACTGTTATCGTGCCATTTGATAAGCGCAAGGGAATCTGAAATCAAAGTTGCCGAAAGGTTAGAAGGCTGAAGCCTGTAAACTGAAATATTAATCACATCCGAAGTTGTACTGTTCCCGTCAGCATCATACGCCTTTGCAAAAACTGTATGAGCCGAGCCGTCTGCGGCAAGACTGGTATTCCATGTATATTTATATGGTTTAGAATAGAATGTTCTGAAATCGCCGGCAGCATTATCTATATAAATTTCAACCTTAACAACCCCTTTATCGTCAGCCGCGTCAGCCTCAATCATTACGCTGTCAACCGCATTATAGTTATTTGCAGGGCTTATTAATGATACTAAAGGCTTTCCCCCTTTTGAGTCAACTGAATCTACGGGATTATTATCTTTACAACCGCCAAAAAAAATAGTAAATAATATTAAAATATATAAGTATCGCATTTATGTTTTATTTAAGAAAAATTAAGGTTTTCGCGCCGGAAATTAAATGATAAAAGTAATAAAATTATATAAAACCTCAAAGCCCTTATATGAGTGGCAGGAATATATTTTGTAACCACTAAGAGCACTAAGGACACTGAGAAGAAAACAAGTCATTTTTCCCCCTTTAATAAAGGGGGATTAAGGGGGATTTGTATGCCTTAAAAGCAAAGCCAAATACAAATAGAAAAAAGTATTAGTTTTGATTACACTTGGGGAGTAAGAATCCATCTTGCTCAATGCCTTAAAATTAATGCCCTGCCAGCGAAGGAACATTCCTTCGCGAGGCCTCTACTGCATATCAGTTTTTCCCCCTTTAATAAAGGGGGATTAAGGGGGATTTGTATGCCTCAAAAGCAAAGCCAAATGCAAAAAGAAAAATTAAATTTAGATAAGTATTAGTTTTGATTACACTTGGGCAGTAGAAATCCCCCCTGCCCCCCTTTATTAAACTACTCATTACCCACATCTCAAAAAGGCTAAATGGAATAATATAAAGGGCTAAAAATTAGTAAGTAGCAAAGAAAAGTGGGGTTAAAAATGGGGTATTTAGAGGCAATTATAACGTAAAACCTAAAACTTGGAAATAAAAACTCAACAAATGCATGTCATAATAGTGAAAAAATGCCCAAATTACTGAAGCCTACAAAGTATTCTTAGATGTGGGTAATGAGTAGCTTTATTAAAGGGGGAAATTAAGAACTAATTCTTTATTTAATAATAGTTCTGATTCAAACAAACAATCATTTTAATTAGTTTTTATAAGAATAGCTTCGTAGTAAACATCACGCTGAAGTGCGTAGCCAAGTACTTCAAATGGAAGCATCAACAGGTTGAAATAAAATCCTTTGCTCCCTACAGGTGAGCCGAGGAACTCACATTTTCTTCCAAAGTTGCGCAGTTCTAATATATTAAAACCGCATTTATTTATTATATATTTGATCGATTTTTTATTAAACCCGACAATATGATAAGGTGTATCAAACGGTTTTAGCTGCGGCGCAATTCCCTTTTTGCCGGTTAAGTTATAAATTATTTTTTTCACATCATTCTGCAGCGCGTCTTCATTTGGTACGCCGATATATAAAACGCCCTCTTTTTTAAGAAGTCTGAATATTTCATTTAAGTAGTCAACAGGATTTATTACATGTTCCAAAACCGAATCCATATACACAACATCAAAACCGCCTTCCTGCAGTTTTAATGATGTCAGTTCCCCTTCATAAAAATTCATTTCACTTTTTTTTGCGGTTTCTCCCCTGTTATCGGTAATATCAATTGCAGTTACATGCCATCCTCTTTCCATTGCCATCAACGAGGCATTCCCCTCTCCGCAGCCTACATCAAGGAAATTGATATTTTTTTTGCTAACCGCTTTTTCCAGGCGGTCTATTCTGTTTTTCAATTCTTTTCGCCTGGTTTTAACAAGCCATTCTGTCTGTACCGCAAAGTATTCCTGGTTTATATAAAAGTTTCCATTCATCTTTTGTAAAATTTATCTGCGGTGGAAACATAATAGGCGGTACAGTTAAGGCACTGCACAACAGAATAATCAAACTTTATGATTGAACGGGCTGTATTGTTTATAACAGGTTTACCCGTGTATCGGTTTTCATCTGAACTGCATACAGGGCATTTTTCTTTGATCATTATAATAAAATGCTTAAAATAAAAGATTTGCAAAAATAACGAATTTTCTTTTTATTAAATAAATATTAATGGAATTTTTTAATAGATTGAAGTGTTAGTTTAACAAGCCGGTTTAACTACCGGTAATAATTAAGGATAAATTATGAACAGCAAAAACAACCAGGAATTATTATCTATATTAACCGGAAACAGGCAGAGCTTTTTAGAGTTTTTAAAAGCCAAATATCCTGTATTCCACAACTCAAATATTTTTTTCAGGGATGTTCAGTACGGCATACAGAAATATTTCGAAAAAAAGGAAATTAAGGTAACCTATCAGCAGGCCGAAAAACTTGCCGTTGAATTTATAAGTCACCTTGAAAAGGAGAACATAATTAAAAAAGTGAACTCAATTGGCTGGAAGCTTAATTTACCTGAATTTTCATCCGCGATACCTTTTCCTAAAGAAAGTTAAAATTGATGAGGTATGTAAGCCAGGTTTATTCCATACCGAAGTTATACCTTGTTTGAGGTTTATATAGATTAACTGCTTTTTTTTCTGTTGTAATAAGAATATGAATTAATAAACAAACAGAGACAAAAATGAACAGCGAAGCTCAGATAAATGATATCAGCGTGACCGAAAAAGCGGTGAAAGAAATAAAAAAAATTATGACTGAAAATGAGATACCCGATACTTGCGGTTTAAGGCTGGGGGTAAAAGGGGGCGGATGCTCAGGGTTGACCTATACTATGGGTTTTGATGAAAACGCGAAAGATGGTGATACCGTTATTGAGATTGATGATGTAAAGCTTTTTGTTGACGGTAAAAGTCTTTTTTACCTTTCTGGTACAGTACTTGACTACAGCGGCGGCCTGAACGGAAAAGGATTCTCATTCAGCAACCCGAACGCAGCTAAGACGTGCGGCTGCGGAAATTCGTTTGGGGTGTAACTATTTTCAAGCCTCTTCAGCAAGCCTCCACAGAATAATTATTTTAATTTTACACCTCCGCCATTTAAGGCGGAGGCCCTGTATTTTGTAGGGCACAGGCATGCCTGTGCCCTACAAAAAAGGTGCGGACGGGCATGCCCGTCCCCTACAAAAACCCTCTCCTTGCGAAGGAGAAGGCAGGGTGAGGTCTTTTAACCCCGCCAGCGAAAGACCTTTCCTTTAAGGAACATTACAATTTCGGCATCGCGAAGGAGTGTTCCTTCGCTGGCAGAGGTTGAAATGCCCTGATGAATTCTTTGAATTGAAATCTTTCAGATAGCTAGTCTGGTAAGGCAGTTCGTTTAAAGGCAGATAGCGGTGCAACGCTATCTGTCTTTTATTTCAGGGGCTGTCACCTCATTGTTTTAAAATTCCTTTTACGATATAGCTTTTATCCTTATTGCTATCAATTAAAAAAAACACTTCATTTTCAAAAACAAACGCGTCCCAGATTAGTGACGATTCCGGTTTTTTATATATGTACTGCAAATCTGTCCCATTATAGTGAACAATTCCATCCGGCATAGCAAAGAACAAATCGTTTTCACTTCTGCCGGAAAGTATATAACCTCTGTTTATCCCGTTTATTGTTTTCTTTATTTCGAATTTACCATTTACATACCTGCAAATGTCATTATTTATAACATAGTATATTTTTCCGTCAATATAAGTCATGGATAGCGATGTATAGTCTGTGTAAAGTTGTGAGTATATCTCCCTTATACTTTTTCCGTTAAACTCAAAAAATTTCAACGTATCCCTTAAAGTTATATAATCAGAACAACATCCGAGCAGATAGTACAATCCGTTACCATTTTTTTCTTTAAATATTTTATGAAACTGGAAATCATTTTTCTTTATGTTTACCCTATCCCATTTACTTCCATCATAATGAAATATTAGTCCATTGCTGTGATCCCGGTTATTTATAAGGCTGTCGTATGCTCCTACAGCATAAATATTATCAGGCGAATCCCCCCATATCCCGTTTAAAATCTATTATTCTGTAACCGGTAGAAGAAAATTGGAGGCTTTCACTCCACTCAATTCCATTCCAATGAAGGATTTTCCCTACATCTCCTCCAATCCAAATATTATTGTTTGAAAAGCCAAAAATAGAATTAATATTAATTCTTCCTGTAAAAAGTATATTCCCCTGTTCCCAGGTTTTCCCATTAAAATGCCAAAGGTTATATTTTATAAATGGCCCGGAGCCGGATGCCCAAAGGTCAGTTGAGGATGTGCCCCAAAATCTTGTAAGGTAAGAAGAAGGATGAATTATTGTATCAATCGTCCAGTTATAATCCCTTCTCCCCGGGGCTGCCGGTTTTTCCTCTTCCGGAGAGGGGGATGACGACTTGCAGGAATTAAACGAAAATAAAATAATTGACAATGTAATAATTGTTACAAATTTCTTGCAAAAACCACGCATAAAATTTCCAAATAGATAATTATAAAAACATAACTAACTCCGCCATTTATGGCGGAGACACGCCTCAAAAAAGGGATGGGCTTCAGCCCAACAATTGCTTTGCACAAAAGGACTAAAGTCCTCATACTGAGCCCGCTTAATCTCCGCTCTGAAGTGCGGAGCCATACAAATATTTACACGAATCAGAGCTTTCGGTAAAGCCGTATATACTGCCCTATTCTGAAAACGAGTCTAAAACTAACGAATGGATTTATTACAATTATATTCCTGATACCGAAGAGGCTTTTCCCTTTCCCCTGAAAGAAATATCGTTTTACTTTAAAAAGTTTATTGTAGTTAACAAGAACAAAAATAATAAATAAAAACAACAAATACGGAAATAATTATTTTTTCCATAAAATATTTTTAAATGTTGCAACTTTTTTTTAAGCATGAATGTTTAATAAGTATCTGCAATAAAAAAGCATTAAATTAAAATGGATAGAAAAAAATTCTTATTGTCGCTTGGCGCCTTTACTGCTGCGGGAGCGGTAAACGGCTACGCAAAAAAGATTGAACTTTTAAATAATAAATTAACCAGGAGAAATAATATCATGTCGAAATTTGAATTAGTACAGCTACCTTACGCGTATGACGCGCTTGAACCATATGTTGATAAAATGACAATGGAAATTCATCACTCAAAACATCACCAGGCTTATGTTAACAACTTTAACAACGCCCTTGCAGGCACCGACCTTGAAGGAAAATCATTCGAAGAAATTTTCTCGGTAGTTTCAAAATACGCTCCGGCTGTAAGAAACAACGGGGGCGGAGTATGGAACCACAACCTTTTCTGGTCGGTAATGGGGCCAAACGCGGGCGGCAAACCGGAAGGCGAACTTGCAGAAGCAATTGATAAAACATTCGGCAGCTTTGATGAATTCAAAAAATTATTCAGCAACGCGGGCGCTACACGCTTCGGCTCCGGCTGGGCTTGGCTTGTAGTTTCAGGCGGCAAGCTTGTTGTTACATCAACGCCTAACCAGGATAACCCGCTTATGGACATTGCCGAAGTAAAAGGCTCGCCTATTCTTACGCTTGACGTATGGGAGCACTCATACTACTTAAAATATCAGAACCGCAGACCAGAATACATTGAAAACTGGTGGCACGTGGTAAACTGGAAAAAGGTTGCAGAGCTTTACGCAAAAGCAAAATAGTCTTGTTTTTTTGATTTTATTTTTATAAAATATACAGGCCATAGAGTTTCTTTGGCCTGTATTTATTTTTAAAGCGCTATTGTAATGAAAAATATTATCCCGATATTCCCTTTAGGTCTGGTTGTCTTCCCAAATTCAAGCTACCCACTTCATATCTTTGAAGAGCGGTACAAGAAAATGATCAACCAATGCCTTCATACAAACAGCGAGTTCGGGATAGTGGCTTTAATTGATGACGAGTTTGCAAAGGTGGGCTCGCTTGTTAAAATATCCCACCTGCTAAAGACTTTTGATAACGGTGAAATGGATATTATTGTAACAGGTGTGGACCGTTTTAAAATTATTGATCTGCAAAAAAATCCCCACAGCTATTACACCGCCGAAGTAGAAGCCTACGAAGACCAGTACACAAGCACAGATAACGAGCTGATTGAAGAGATGATCTTTTCGTTTGAAAAAATAATTACAAGACGTAAATTTCAAACTGGATGAATCTTTCTGGAAAAAACTTGAAATAGTAAGTTATAAGTCTTTTAAATTAGCCGAAAAATCGGGGCTTACCCTAGCGCAGCAGCAGGAACTGCTTGTAATGGATAACGAAAATAAGAGGGCTGAATATCTTATTAAATATTTTAACAGCCTCTTTATGCAGATTGAAGATAATGCTGTGATTCAAAATATTATTATGGGGGACGGTTATATAAATTAATGCTGACTTAACCGATTTTTCACTTTGTATCTTGCTTAAAGCTTAGCCGCCATATTACTGACATATCATAAATTTCAATAAGAAACTATAAAAAAATAAAGGCTGTATATAAAATTCTATTGAAAGAGATTTTTATTACAGCCTTTATTTAAATAATTATAATGTTAAAAAATATAATACTTAAGCCCGAGGTGTAATTCCGTTCTTTCGGTATCAGGAGTTGTTTTATAATTGCGTTACCTGAATTAGGAACAGAATAATCATAAAATTGCTGTTTAAAATATGTAACAGTTCCGTATGCTGTCAGAGAGTTTATTATGGAACAGTTTGTAGAAAGGCTTGCCTTAAAATTCGATCTTTCCGTTGAATTTTTAATATATGCTGCTGCATATGCAACTTCAACAGCGAAGAAGACCAGGTAAAGCTATGATCAATTGAAAAATGGCCAGATAAAGCCAATTTTGGTGCAGTATTATTTTTATCATTCAGGTTTTTAGAATACTCGGCAGAAAAGTATATCTGGGAGCGAAACCCTATTGGGAAAGCATATTCGGCCTTCAAACTAATATTTGTCATATCTTTAGCTTCTGAAAAATAAAAATTATCTCCCCCGATATTTGCGTAACCAACAGCCGCGCTTTTACCTTCATACCGTCTAATCTTTCTGTGGTTTTATAAACCGGCGAATTTAATATTTGCTGAATTTTTGAAATCTGTTCAGGCTTTTTGGTTATTGAGATAATAGCTTTGTAAAATTCAATTTCACTATCATCTCTGTATTTTGAATAATAACCGCTGCTCCATTTTTCAATAATTTCAGTTAATTTCAGGATATCGCCATCAGATAAATCGGCGCCTGTTTCTTTTGAAATAATATATGCCTGAACTACAGCTCTCAGCCTGACAATTCTGCCGTATCCGCCCCCAATCGAAATGCCGGTAACGGTATAGAAGTTTTTACTCGGAGTGATATAATTATAATTCCACCCGAAATTGCCCGATATAAAAGAGCCCCTCTCCTCTCCGAGATAAAAATCATTCATTGTGTTTATACCAAAATATGATTGAGAGATTTCGGTTTTCTTTTCCTGTCCAAATGATCCGCTTGGGTCATTTAGTAATATCTCGTATCTTTTTTCCATTCTGTATGAATAACTTAAATTAGTTTCTGTAACACCGGTATAAAGCGGGGACTGGTGAACAAATCTATCATACAAATCAAAATTAATGTTAACATTTTCGTCATCCTGGTGGAGTTCGCCGCTTTTAATTTTCAAATAGTTCAGAAAATCCTGCCCGGATAAATGCAAAGTATGAAATGAATAAGTCGGAATTTTATAATCATAAAACAATTTGGTGCTTTGTGCAAAAGAATTTAGAGCGCAAAAAACTACAAGAGGGATTATTAATCCGTACTTCATATATGCTCCTTTAAATTAATCAGTGGTGTAAATAAATAAAGCCTTTTATAAATAAATGTTGTGTTGTCATCCAAGCGCAGCTCTCACCCCGCGCTTAAAATATTTCGGTCAAACAACTCTCCCTCTCTATCGTTTGTCCCCTCCGAAATTAATATGAGGAACAAATATGGATTCAAACATAAACCTTATAGATTTTATTGTCAATGAATAACTTTTCACTATAAAGAAAATTAATCATTTCAGAGCGCAATTTCTTCTTAAACTAAATTGAATAGTTTCCCGCAGATCGCGCAGATTAACGCAGATAAAACAATTCAACTTCTGCGTAGATCTGCGTTATCTGCGGGAAGCTTTGCGCTTATTATGCTTAGGAAGTGTTTATGACTATTTTCAAATACAAATATTTGCAATTTTATTTATGCTAAATAACTTTTAAGACATTCTCCGTGAGGGACGAAATATTGGCGGTACGATAAAGTTTTTCTACCAACAAACCCCTCCTAACGGAGCTAGTTTATTGATACAAAATTAGTTGCACAACACCAAGTATATTATAAAAGCTTACAAGCCATATAATTCGCCTTTCTTAAATTCCAATAAGAAACTATAAAAAAATAAAGGCTGTATATAAAACTCTATTGAAAAAGATTTTTATTAACAGCCTTTTTTTTTATAATTACATCTTTATAAAATGTAATACCTCAGCCCCAGGTGTAATTCTGTCCATTCGGATTCAGGAGAAATTGTCAAGGCACCACCAGAATTATAAATTTGAGAATCATGGAATTGCTGTTTCACATATGAAACTGTACCGTAGGCTGTTAACGCGTTAATTATAGTGAAATTTGTAGAAAACCCGGCCTTAAAGTTAGCCCTGTTTGAAGTGTTTTTTAAATAAGCAGTTGTGTATTCAACATTAAGAGAAGAAGACCATGTTAAGTTGTGATCAATTGAAAAGCGCCCTGAAAGTTTTAATCTTGGGACTGAATTCTCTTTATCATCAAGGTTTTTTGAATACTCGGCTGAAACATACGCCTGCTTATCGAAACCGATTGGTTTTGCATACTCGGCTTTTAGACTTATATTTACAAGGTCTCTTGCTTCTGAAAAGAAGAAATTATCTCCTCCGATATTTGCGTAACCCAATGTTGCATTTACCTTCATTCCGTCCATTCTTTCGGCGGTTTTATAAATCTGCGAGTTTAATATTTGCTGGATTTTTGTAATCTGTTCCGGCTTTTGAGTTATTGAAATAATATCCTTATAAAACTCAATATCACTATTATCTTTGTATTTGGAATAATATCCGTTGCTCCATTTTTCTATTATTTCAGAAAGCTTTTGTATATCGGAGTCTGATAAATTGGAACCAGTCTCTTTAGATATAATATAAGCTTGTACAACCGAACGAAGCCCAACAATTCTTCCATATCCCCCTCCGACAGTAATTCCTGTTTCGGTTATAAAATTTTTCATTGGTGTATAGTAATTATAACTCCAGGAAAAATTTCCGGATAGGAAAATGCCCCTTTCATTATTTATATAAAAATCATTCATTGAATTAATATAAAAAAACATCTGAGACCGCTCATCTTTTCTTTCTTTATAAGTAGATTCTTTTGGATAATTCGAGTAAAATTCATTTCTTTTTTCCATATTATAAAAATAATTTAATTTAACTTCTGAAATTCCGGTATAAAATGGGGATTGGCGTACAAATCTATCGTACAAATTAAAATTAACATTAATGCTTTCGTCATCCTGATGGATTTCGTCACTTTTAACCTTAAGATATTTCAGAAAATCCTGACTGGCTAATTGTAATGTATTAAATGAATATGTCGGAATTTTATAATCATCAAACAGTTTAGTGCTTTGTGAAAAAACAGGGAAATTAATTATGCTAATAAATGCCAATAAAAAAATCGTTTTCATATATTCTCCATTCCTAATTTAAGTAATATTAAAGGATATAATATTTTACCCCGAGATGCAGCTGCGTTTTTGAATACTCGGGGTGATAAGAATATGCAGCAATTTCACTAAGTGAGCCCCAATTGTAAAAAATCGTATTTGAATACTCTAATGATCCAAAAACCGAAAGGGCGTTCAACAAAACATAATTTGAAGTAAGAGAAATACTATAATTTGATCTTTGCGCTTCATTTTCAGGAAATACCGAGATCAGTTTTGCATTTATTGAGGAAGACCATGTATAACTGTGATCTATTGAAAAAGAACTGGAAACTGATAACATCGGCGCCTTCCCCTTAAGACTATTTGTATTATTTAAATAGGAAACGGATATATAGAATTGTTTATCGAATCCGATAGGAGCGGCATATTCAACACTGGCAGCTATATCAACAAGGTTTTGATATTTTGTATCAGAATTTTCACCATCTTCGTTGGTGTAGCGGGAACCCAATTTAAATTTTAAACCGGATCTTCTCTCAGCTGTTTGATATAAGGCCGAATTAAAGACCTGCTGAATTTTAGCTGTCATTTCCGGCTTTTTAACTACAGAATCTATCTCCCGGTAGAACTCAATATCCGCATTATCTCTGTTTTTCGAATAATAACCATCACGTCTCTTTTCAATAATTTCGGTCAGTTTCGAAATTGCTTCCTCTGATAAATCAATGCCGGATTCACGCCCTATGATATAAGCCTGAACAACACTTTTTAAATTTACAATTCGGCCATAGCCGATACCGGATGAAAACTCAATAGTCGAGTATCCTGTTTTGCTGGGAGTAAAAAAATGATAAGCCCCCTTTAAATCCCCAAAAAGGAATAGCCCCTTTTCATCTCTCAAATAAAAATCGTTAAATGAGTTTAGGTAAACATCCGAAACCGATCTTTCATTAATCACGTCACCATAAACAGGCGTCATCCCGGAATAAGAGGATATTTCACTTCGCTTTGACTTATCATAATAATAGGATAGATAACCTGAAATATCACCATTATAAAGGGGGGACTGTTTCAAATAACGGCCTCCCAGGGCTAAATCTATTGTCACAGTTTCAGCATCATTATGATCTTCATCTATTTTATTCCTGAAATAAGTCAAGAAATCCTGCCCCGCCACATGAAGTTCATAGAATGAATAAGTAGGAATTTTATATGTACTGAAGAGATTGTCTCTTTGCGCATACGATAGAAAGGCGCACAATAGCACAAGCGGAATTGTTAATCCGGTCCTCATTTTACCTCCGTAAAAATAATCTAAATGGTTATTTAAATACAGCACACCCTTGGATAAAAATGCTGCGAATGTATTCAAGCGCAGCTCTCACCCCGCGCTTAAAATATTTCGGTCAAACAACTCTCCCTCTCTATCGTTTGTCCCCTCCGAAATTAATATGAGGAACAAATATGGATTCAAACATAAATCATATAGACTTTATTGTCAATGAATAATTTTTCACCATAAATAAAATTCATCATTTCAGAGAATCATTTTTCCATTTCAGTACGAAATGGATTTAATTTTATCTTTTCAACAATTATATTACGTCATGTTAAAAAAGACCACTGTCATATTATTTTTTATCATCGGTTTCTGGAACATCACGGAACCGCAGCATCCGGTATTGAGCGACCACTCAAGGCCGGTTTCGTCTATTGAGTATAATCATATTCACTTTGATGAAGATTTTATCAACACAACAGAAGAAAATATACTAATCCCCGAATTCATTCTTATTAGCTTCAACGAAAGCAAAATAAATATTCCTGAAAGAATATATCCGATCTGGAAACCTCCGGTAATATCCTAATCAGTCCGCTCTAAAAAAACACGAAAACAAAACAGCAGGGAAATTTTCCGCTGCTCAAACTAAATTTTAAACAAAGAGGTTTTCTATGAAAAAATGTCCCTAATTGCGATGTTGTGATGAATGAAGTTATAAAGATAGATGTACTAATTGATGTATGCCCCAAATGTATGGGCATATGGCTTGATAAGGGAGAGCTGGAAAAAATAATCAGCCGCTCGCAGGAAGAAGACACAAGCCGGAAAGATTATGATAATAATGATAAGCATTACAGGCACGATGATGATGATCATGATGATGATTTTTATAAGAATCATGGATATAAAAATGATTATCGTCATAAAAAACGCGGCGGATTATCCGAGTTATTCGGCAACCTGTTCGATTAATTTTCATCAATAAAATTGAGTTCGCTAATTATGGAAAACATAAAGAAAAATAATGACAGCGCGGGAAAATTTTTCGCAATACGCGTATCGTTCGCTTTTGGTTTGCTTATGCTTGTAATGAAATGGTACGCCTATCATCTAACCGGCTCAAGCGCAATACTTTCAGACGCGGCGGAATCAATAGTTCATATTATCGGGGTGGCTTTTGCTGTCTTCAGTCTTTGGCTTACACTTCAGCCGGCTGACGCGAGCCACCCATACGGACATAGTAAGATAAGCTACTTTTCGGCGGGTTTTGAAGGGGGCTTAATTATTTTGGCGGCGGCCTATATTATATTTATTTCAATCCAGCGCTTGATAACCGGTATAGAACTTACAAATCTTGATAAAGGTGCGTACTTCACATTTGGAGCATCGGTTATAAACCTGTTCCTCGGCTGGTTTTTGGTATGGAAAGGGAAAAAGACAAATTCACTTATTCTGGTTGCAAACGGCAAGCATGTACTTACAGATTCATGGACAAGTTTCGGCGTTGTGGCGGGACTGGGATTAACTCTTTTAACAGGCTGGCTCCCTTTTGATCCTTTAATTGCTATTATTGCCGCGCTTAATATTCTTTGGTCAGGGGGTAATTTAATTCGGCAGTCAATTGCCGTTTAATGGATGAAGGAAACGCGGTGCTTGGTAATTCAATAAAAGAAATCATCGAAAAAGAGACGACAGAAAGAAATCTGGGTTTCACCAGTTAAGATACAGGGAAAGCGGTGATACCACCTGGATAGAATTCCATCTCCTTTTCCCCCATAATACGATGCTTGAAGAGGCGCATATGATTGCTACTGAAATAGAAATGGCAATTAAGTATTCGCTTAAATCATCTGTTAATATTGTGACGCACCTTGAGCCAAATGATTTGCATGACGACGCGCATAGCGAAGGACACTAATACTGCTAAAGAAATTTAAAAAATTAATTTTGGTGGGACAGGCATCCCTGTCTGTCCGTGCATTTTGAAAAACATTAAAAACACGAGACTGTCTCAAAAGTCATTTTAGACTAATAAATTTTCACAAAATTTGCGAGACAAATTAGCGGCTTCATCCATCGACTTCGCTCAGGATGACATGTCATGGTGAGCGAAGTCGAACCATAACAAGCTTATTTGATTCACTTAACTTAAATATTTATTTGAATAAAATTTCACCATATGCTACTTTTAAGACAGCCTCAACTAAAGGCGGTATTAAGTAGTAAGTTATAATAATATAAAGAAACAATTAAGCATCTTAGGCGGGTCACCGACCCGCCTCTACATTAGTTAAATGCAAAATTATTTATTCATTTACCTATTTGAGACAACCTCCACCTGATGTCATATTATTAATTTTAAAATATAAAAAGCCATAAGCGGCAAAGCCGCTTATGGCTATATTAAACTTAGCGCCCCCTCAGGAGAAACGGGGTGCAGTTTATTTTTTATTTATACCTTTGCGTACTTCTCAACCAGCTGTATTCTATTCATTGCTCTTGCAAGAGCGGCTTCGGCACGGGCTATATCAATGCTTGCCCTTTGGTTTGCAAGCCTTGTCTGCGCCCTTTCAAGCGCGTTTTTTGCCCTGCCGAGATCTATATCCTCAATAGGCTCAATACTATCGGCAAGTATCAGAACTTTGTTGTTCAATACTTCGGCAGTACCGCCGCCTGTTGCGTAATATAAAACCGAATCATCCTCTTTCACGACCTTAATTCTTCCTATTTCAAAAATAGAAATCAGCGGCGCATGATTAATTAAAACCTGAAACTCCCCCATTGTACCGGGAATAGTAACAGATTTTACAGAAGCTGATAAGGCCAGTTTGGCCGGAGTAATTATTTCTAAATTAAATGCAGGCATATTACATACTCATTTGTTTAGCTTTTTTCTACAGCTTCTTCAATTGTTCCTACATACATGAAAGCTCCTTCCGGAAGGTCATCATAAAGCCCGTCAATAATCCCTTTAAAGCCGCGGATTGTATCTTCAAGCTTCACATATTTTCCTTTATAACCGGTAAACTGTTCTGCAACGTGGAACGGCTGGCTGAAGAATCTCTGGATTCTTCTGGCTCTCTTCACAATAGTCTTATCTTCGTCCGAAAGTTCATCCATACCAAGGATGTTGATAATATCCTGAAGGTCTTTGTAGGTCTGCAAAATTTCTTTTACTTTCTTAGCGACTGAATAATGTTCAATACCGACAATGCCCGGTTCAAGGATACGTGAAGTTGATTCAAGAGGATCAACAGCCGGATAAATACCAAGCTCGGATATCTGGCGGCTTAACACTGTAGTAGCGTCAAGGTGAGAGAAAGCCGTAGCAGGTGCCGGGTCAGTTAAGTCGTCCGCAGGCACGTAAATAGCCTGTACGGATGTAATAGAACCTTTATCGGTAGAAGTGATTCTTTCCTGCAGCGCGCCCATTTCAGAAGACAATGTAGGCTGGTAGCCCACTGCTGAAGGCATACGGCCAAGCAGTGCGCTCACTTCGGAGCCGGCCTGGGTAAAACGGAAGATGTTATCAATAAACAACAACACGTCTTTTCCTTCTTCATCTCTGAAATATTCGGCAACAGTTAAACCAGTTAAGCCTACTCTTAATCTTGCTCCCGGAGGTTCGTTCATCTGGCCGAACACAAGGGCAAGTTTATTAATAACGCCCGATTCTTTCATTTCGAGCATAAGATCGTTCCCTTCGCGGGTTCTTTCACCCACACCGGCAAATACAGAATAACCGCCGTGATGCATGGCAATATTATTAATAAGCTCAAGAATAACAACGGTTTTTCCTACGCCCGCGCCGCCGAACAAACCGGTCTTTCCGCCTTTGGAATATGGTTCCAAAAGGTCAATTACCTTAATACCGGTTTCAAACATTTCCTTGTTTGTTGTAAGGCTTTTAAAAGCAGGTGCAGGCCTGTGAATGGGATATCTCTTCTTTGCTTTGATATCGCCAAGGCCGTCAATAGGATCGCCAATTACGTTAATTAAACGGCCGAGAGTTTCAGGACCAACAGGAACTGAAATCGGCTCGCCAGTATCAAATGCTTCAGTCCCTCTAACTAAACCGTCGGTTGTATCCATGGCAACAGTTCTTACTCTGTTTTCTCCAAGATGCTGTTGAACTTCCACAATAAGGGGTTCTTCTTTCCCTTCAGCATTTACACGAGGTATTCTAATTGCATTGTAAATTTGGGGCAGGTGTCCTTCTTCAAATTCTATATCTACAACAGGACCAATAACCTGGATGATTTTACCTTTAATTTCGCTCATTTTTCTCCTGAGAAAATTTTTGTATTTTACAAAATTAGTAATTTGATTAAGATTAAACAACAATAATATTTATACTGTTTTTATCTTACTTTTTAAAGCAAATTCTAAAAGCTCAAATATTTCCTTTTTCTGAAACGGTTTTGAAATATAATGATCAAATCCTTCAAATATCAATTTATTTTCATCTCCCGGCATAGCATAGGCAGTACACGCAATTACAGGAGTATTTCTGTAAGCGGTTTTTTTTCCTGATCTCTTTCAATAGTGTTATTCCGCTCTCCCCTTTTCTTAAATTAATATCCAGTAATATCGCCTTGTAATCATTATTATTAATTTTTTCAATTGCGGCGGCAACATCTTTAGCATAATCGAAATCATAAAAATTCCGCAGCCAGATATTTACAATATTAATAGTAATCTGGTCATCATCAACCAGAATTATTTTAACTTTTTCTCCTAATTTCCCAGGGATTGAAATATCTTCCGTAATCTTTTTCCCTGAAACAATTTTTTCTTCCTTTTGTTTCGGATGATTAGGAAGAATAACTGTAAATGTTGAACCCCTGTCAACCAAACTTGTTAAAGTTATACTTCCATTCAAAAGATCTATATACCTTCTGATTATTGAAAGCCCCCAGACCAGCTCCTTCAAAGGCTCTGTCGTATCCTTCGCTAACCTGCCTGAACTCATCAAAAACGAGCTGTTGATTTTCGGGAGTAATGCCAATTCCCGTATCTTCAACCTTAATAACAACTGACTCTTCCCCATTTCTTATTTCTTTCCCCGCGTAAACCGATATACCCCCGGTTTCGGTGTATTTTATCGCGTTATCAATTAAATTATTCAAAATGGAATCAAACAGCTGAGGATCGGTAAGAAACTCAATATCGTCAGAAATAGATACGAACTTTATACTCAGGTTTTTTTCGAGAGCCATAGGAGTATATAGGCGGACACTATGCATCACCGTTTGAAATAGTTTTATACTTTTTAGTCTGATCTCCTGTTTGTTCGCTTCTATTCTGGCTAAAGTAAGTATCATATTCAATGTATTTAACAGCCTTCTGCCGGATGTTAAAATCATATCTGTCATTTCTTTAGTTTCATTATTTGTAGACTGGCTGTTCAAAATCTCGGCCATACCAAGAATACCATGCATCGGGGTGCGCAATTCATGACTCATATTTGCAAGGAAAGAAGATTTAAGGCGGCTCATTTCTTCGGCCTTTTCTTTGGCTGTTCTCAACTCAGTCTCTACCTGTTGTCTCTCTTCTTCCTGGGCAATAGCTACAGACAAAATACCAAGTATTTTTAGGTCTTCATCACCTGGAATATATTCATTAACATAAACCACGCATAAAGAACCAATATTAACACCGGCAAAACGAACCGGGTAGCCTATGTAGCTTTTTAAGCCATAAGTTTTTACATTCGGATCGGTTTCATTATAAGTTGAGTTGGGCAAATCGGTAACGATAAGTGTATTTCCAGCCTTCCCGTTTATTACATCATAGCAAAGATGCCCCTGGGGAGAATCTTCTTTTTAAAATCGGGGGGAGCATTCCAACAGCCAATTGTATTAAGCATTTCTCCATCAAGTCTGTTGTAAAGTGCACAGTCTGCATGAAGTAATTTACCGCAAAGGGCAACAATATCAGCAATATTTTGGTTATGATCTGATGAAAGGCATAACAGGCAGTCATTTATTTTAGAAATAATATCTTCTTTTTCTCTCAGCTTTTCAATTGCTGTTTTTCTTTCGGTTATATCTCTTGCGGCTCCAAAAAGCCTGAAGACCGTCGAATCATTTTCATCCAATACACAGCGGACATAGTTGTTCAGCCAATGTATATTATTATCCGAATCAATAATTCTAAATTCCTTCACCAGCTCCTGCCCAGGAACTAATGCATTAAACTCTTTTAAGATTTGATTTCGTTCATCCGGATGTGCGCAAAAAAGCCAGCACTTGTGTTTTAGTAATACCTCTTCAGTAAAACCGGTCACCGAATAAAATGAATCAGTAATCCAATCTACCTGAAAGCCTTTATTTTCATTATGTACACAAGAATATGCAAAATCAGAAATCATCTCACCGATAATCCTGTACCTATTTTCGGAGATTTTCAGGTTATGTTCAGAGATTATATTTTCAGCGATATTATATTCAAGACATAGAATTGATTTATTTTTAAGGTAGATGCACGGAAAAAAGAATGAGTCGCTTTGGCAGTTTTGCATTATTCTTTATTAGTCCCCCGAACTCAACCTGACTGCGGTTCCCCGTCAAATGCCTTTTTTATTTTTGCTTCAATCTGGCTTACATCCGCTGCGCGCGGCGCTGCAAGAGTTAAAAAATTCTTCCCGATATAAAATTTTTTTGTGTGGCCATAAATCTCAATTGCGCAATTATTTATAAAGATAATATCCCCTTTCTCATCTAAAATATACTGAGGGTATATTTGGATAATGAAACAAAGAGATATCATTGAGCCTCTCTGCCTGTACAAACTCCATATCTTTCTTCTCACAATTCCCCATTTCATCAACTGTTAAAACTATTAATCATAAAATCCTCATACACTTCACAAAATCGTAGGATTCAATAAATTGAAAGAAACCACAATTCAATTATTTCTTAAATTTGACAAAGCATTTATTAACAGCAATAGCTCATCCTTTTGAAAAGGCTTTGCCAGATAATAATTAAAACCTTCAAGAAGCAAATTTTCTTTATCTCCCTTCATAGCATAAGCCGTACAGGCAATAACAGGGATATCCTCATAGCCGGATATTTTCCTCAATTTTTTCAATACTTCAATTCCGTTCCCCCTTTTTTTTAGATTGATATCCATTATCACTACATCATATCTGTCATTTTTCAATTTGGCAACAGCCGTTTCCTCATCGCTTGCGTAATCGAGACTACCGGTTGTTCTCAGCCATATATTAACGATATTAAATGTTATTTCTTCATCAATCAACCAGCAAGATGTTTAACAACCCCGGGTATCTTTTTTCTGTAACATCAGTTTTTATATCTCCCGTCTTTTCTATTTTCTGCTGTTCTGATTCTTCAATATTTACAGCAGGCAGATATACAGAAAAAGTGGAACCTTCTCCCAGTCTGCTTTCAACCGAAATTTTGCCGTTTAATAATTCAATGTATTTTTTTATTATTGAAAGCCCAAGGCCTGTCCCTTCAAACGAGCGGCTGTAGCCTTCGCTTGCCTGTCGGAATTCATCAAAAATAATTTTTTGATTCTCTTCCGAAATTCCGATACCTGTATCCTTAACTTTGATGAAAGCCCAGGTCATTCCGTCAATTTTTTGTATCCCGGCGCTTACAGCAATACTTCCTTCGTTTGTATATTTTATAGCGTTATCAATCATGTTATTTAATACCGAATTCAACATCTGCATGTCGGTCTTTATAACAAGATTTTCATATTCCGAATTGTAAATAAGTTTTAAGTCCTTCTGGTTTGCGCCTAACTCATACAACCTGATGTTTTCTTTTATTACATCACATATGTTGATATAAACCAAATTAATATCAAGTTTATTTGCCTCTACCCTCGATAGATTCAGAATCATGTTTAACGTGTTTAAAAGTCTCTTTCCTGACTGTGAAAGCATTTCAACAAGGCGCTTCATCTTCGGGTTTTCGATCGATTCTTCAAGTATCTGTGAGATACCAAGAATTCCATGCATAGGAGTTCTCAGCTCGTGGCTCATATTTGCGAAGAAGCTTGATTTAACCCGGTTCATTTCTTCAGCTTTGATCTTTGAACTAATTAACTCTTCCTCAAACTGCTTTCTTTCGGTAATATCTCTGACATTTACAACAATTCCTTTTACTCCTTCAACTTCAAAGAGGTTTTGGCTGACGGCTTCAAGATAACAGATTCCCCCGTCCTTTTTATGGTACCTGAACTGAACAGTAAAAAGCTGAAACGGGGTATTAAAGATGTCATGAAGAACTTTTTTCACCGTTACGATATCATCGTTATACATGTAATCAAAAATAGTTTTGCCAAGAAGTTCTTCAGGTAAAAGCCCGGTAATTCTTTCTACTGAGGGGCTGATAAGGTGTATATTCCCGTCCCCGTCAATTATAGAAAAAATATCATTTGAGTTTTGTATAAGTGTACGGAATCTTTCTTCGCTCCCTTTCAGTTCTCTTGTTCTTATTTCAACCAGGTCCTCCATCTTTCGCCGCTGGTAAACAAGAGTAGATAAATAAACTACAATAAAAAGGAAAAATGTTCCGCTCAACAACGGGACAGTAATATAGGATTTTTCAAGATTGTTCGAAATAAAACTATTTTCGGGATAGCACTCAATTTTATAGCTTCTTCCGCAAAATTCAAATACCTGGCTGAATGATAAATTAGAATTTATATTATCATTTAATGAAAACTCTTCGGTCTTCAGGAAATATAATTGCTGTTTATCCCCCTGCGCAGTCATGTCAATCATTCTGATTGCAATATCAGCTCTCGAAATCTGTGCAAGCGCTTTGTCAAGAATATCAACCGGCCTTAATACTCCCTGCACAAATCCCTGAAGCAGTTGTCTTCTCTTCTCTACTGTTTCAGGAATAAAACCGGTGCCATGGTAAATTGGCAATACAACCAAAAAAGCAAAGTGTCTTTCTTTTTCCTGAACAAGAATTATTCTTTCGCTGGCCATCGGCTGATTCATATCGCAAGCCATATTAAGGCTTTTACCTCTTGCCGGATTAGAAGAAGGAGGCGCGTAACCAAATGCGTTTTCATTACCTAAAAACGGTTCAAGATACAAAACCGGAAAATACTCTTCTCTGTTCTTTGCGGTAACTATTTTACCAGCCGAATCCAGCTCGGTAAAACTAAAATCCTTATAACCTTCTTTCCTTACACTTTTTTCTATATTTTCTCTTTGATCGGCTTTTATTCTTGGAAGCCATTCTATAGCCTGAAAGCCTTTATCGCGAATAATAGGTGATACGAATGTTTTAAATTCCTGGCGGGTTACAAATTGTGATCCATCATAAAAGCGCTGCACAGCTTCCAGGTCATTCAGATAATTATTCAGATTCGTAATTATCAAATTTGATCTTTCGGAGGCTGATCTTTGAAATTTTTGTACAAGATCTTCGGTGCTGATATTCCGCAGGTGTAAAGATAAGGAGATACTAAAAATAATTCCCAGAATTGCTATCAATGAAATAGGAATCCATAGCGAAATTTTCCCCCTGTATTTAGTCCTGAAACTCATTAATTATCCGTTGAAAAATACTAATACAAGATTCAATCAACCTGTGAAAAACTTTTAGATTTTTGTTAATTTGTCCTTTAAGATAAGCAAGGATGAAATATTAATCAAGTAAGTATAATAGAAAAAACCTCCGGAAAATTTCAGAATTAAGATTCTCCGGAGGTTTTATTTGTAAAATAAAATTATGCTTACTTTAGTACATCCATATTTACGTCAGTAAAAGAATTAAAGCAAAAAGATAAACGAAAATTTCCCGCAGATAGCTCAGATAACCGCAGAAACGAAATTGTTTTTATCTGCGTTAATCTGCGCTTTCTGCGGGAAACTTTTCTATTTTTTCTATAAGAAATATTTGGCCACCGAATACGAGGTTTGCCTTTACTATTTCATCAGCATCAATTTTTTGGTAGCGGTAAATTCGTTAGTTTTTATAGTATAGAAATAAATACCGCTTGAAAGCCCGGCCGCGTTAAAATCTACGGCTACTATACCCCGTTTTGTTTCTTTATCATAAAGGGTTTTTACTCTTCTTCCCAGCATATCAAATACTTCAAGCGTAACTTTCTGATCTGATGGAACTTCAAAACGGATTGTTGTAACAGGATTAAACGGGTTAGGGTAATTTTGGTATAACGAATAATTGAACTTTTCAATTTTACCGTCATTAACCGAAACAGGCACAACGAATGTAGCTTTTCCGCCGTAGTCGTTATATCTCTTTTTAAATTCCTGCAGATATAGATTTGCAATCTTCAAATCTTTGATAATTAATGTATTCTCATCGTTATCCGTTTCGGCCGCGGTAGACCAGTTATGAGAACCGGTAATTAAAGTAGGATTGCTTGCCGAATACGATGCATCAATAATGCCGTATTTATGATGAAGAATCGACTGTCCGGTAGGTGTAGTAAACATTTCTGCTATTGCGCTTAGTTTCGTGTATTCGCTGCCGATAGTATTATATTGTTCAACGATACCCCGAATATCGGTAACTCCCGCGTTTTTACGGTATAAAATTGAGTTATATAAATCGTCGCGGGTAAATACTAAAAGCGACATATAAATACTATAATTTGCTGAATTGAGTACATTAAGGATATATGAATTTGTCTTATCTGAAGGGCTGAAATACAAATTTATTTCTTTGCCGCTTACAGAAAAATTATGTGGAGTGTTGTCCGTCTTATACATTCCGAACTTTGCCTTTGAGGCATCAGGTTCATCTGTACTGCTTCCCCACATCTCTTCAAATTCTTTTGTATATGCGGCTGCAAGCGCAGCGTCATTAATTTCAATTACATTATTTTTCCAGGTAAGCTCAGTCGAGCTGATATTCCAGGAACCGGTCCAAACCCAGTCATTTGCCGGATTAGTATCGCGCGCGTCAACAATAATAAATTTATTATGCATAATTCCGCTGAAGCTGCCGGCGTCAGGCGGGCGTTTGCTTATTTTTATCCCGGCATCAATAAGGCTTTGCATGCTGTTTTGTGTTGTGCGGCTGTCATATACAACTCTTACTTTAACCCCTCTGTTTTTTGCGCCGATTATAGCGTTTACTACTTCAGGGAGACCAATGAAAGAATAGAGAGCAAGATCAAGCGAATAGTAGGCGTTGTTTATTCTTTCAACCAGCTTAACGGCAAAATTGATATTCCCTTTTGCTGCGTTCCCTGGTATTGCTACCGAGGTATCAACCGGGTAATTAAAGTACACATTTATTTTATCGGCGGATGTATCGGTTGAAGCGGTTGTAACATTGTAAACAGCGCTTTCGGCCGAGCCTTTTGAATTTGTTGAATATACTTTGTAATAATATGTTTTTAACGGCTGTAAACCGGCAATCTTTACAATATGTATTGTTGTGTCTTCATTAATGATTAATGAATCAAGTTCAAGAGCCGAGGTGAGACCGTATTTTACTTTTGTATTTCCATTGCGTGAAGTTGTGTAGTTAACAACAAAAGAATTTGGAGTTATGTTTGAGGCAAAAACAGGATTCAATATATTCGGGCGGCCATCATCAATAATATCGGCAATAAAACGGGGCTGAAGCTGGTAGCCTGAGTTATACGGCGCAGTTGTTTTATACTGTCCAAGAATACCTATAATATCAACCTTTCCCGAAGGTATTGCGGCACCTACAAGACTTGAAACATCGGTATCTATCCTAAGCATCTGGCTGCCGGTACCAGTAGCATCAGTAATATTGTAGTTTTTATTCCCGGCAAATGTTCCGGTTTCAGTAATTGTTACATTATTAATTCTTATTAGTTCGCTCTCATATTCTTCAATTCCGTTCCAGGTCTGGTTATTAATTTGATTGATTGTAACAATCAAGGGTTCAACCGTTTTACCGGATGAATGTTTAACAAGAGAAGAACCTGCTTTCGAAAAATCGAGTTCGGCAAGGCCGTTATAAAAAGTAAGAGTAGCGGTAACAGTAACCGAATCCCCTATTTTTACCTGGCTGCAGAAAGAGCTTCCATAAACGGCAATTGCCCCGGTAGCGTCCTGAACGGTTCCAGGACCTGCGCTGCCAAGTTGTGTTGAAGAAGTAACTATCCCGGTGACGGTAAAAATTTTGCCGTTTTCAACCGGGACACCATCCGAATTGTTTACTTTCAAGGTTGAAATAGGCACAACTGTCTGGCTGTATACTAAAAGCGAACACGCGGTAAAAAAAAGAACAAAAAGCTTTCTTATCATTTAAGCTCCGTAGAAAGGACAAACCTTGCTATCCTGTTATTGTTTTTATCTGCTACATATAAAGTCTTATCGAACCAGGCAACCGAGTTGGGAGAATTGAATACTTTTGGTCCGCCAAATGACTGGAGTTCCTCGCCGAATGTATTGAATTTATATACGCTGTCGGTCTGGGCATCGGCAATATAAATATTACCGAAATTATCTATAGTAGAGCCCATCGGTTTTTTAAACTTCCTGATTGTCATGAACGCCGAAGCGTTTGCCTGTAATTTACTTGAGTACTCCGATTTTTCAGTAGTTTCAACCCAGGTAAGCCACTGTGCCTTAAAACTATTGCCGGCACCATTAAGTGTAATAATTAAGTCTCTGTTCCCTTTTTTCTTTAAAGAACGAATTGAGGTAATGTTATAGGCAGAAACAAGCCCTGTTCCTTCAGGACTAATATTTGGCACACGCCCGATAAGAGTATCTCCAACCGCTCCTGTAATTAAAGATTTGGCTGAAAAGATAAGGATTGAGTTATCCGGGTCGATAAAACTTGAATTTAACGGGCCTGTACGCGATACATAAAATGAGTTATCATCAAAAACAGTAACGCCGGTGTAGATTCTGTCAGGTCTGTTAAGATCTTTTGTAGCCGGAAGCAAACGCGCAACCGGGGCGTTTTCAATATGGTGCCCTGCAGCGACCATATTAAACTTATAAACCGCGCTAAATGTCTTTGTTTCTCCGGTTGACAATGTAGTATCAAACTGTGCGCAGACAATCAGGTTAAGTTTATAGTCCTGGGCAATTGCTACAGGTTTCTTAACTGTACGGGTGCCTAAAACCTGCCCGGCAATATTTAACATCACTATACGGTTGTTATCAGTATCGGCAACATAAATAAACGGCTCGTTTCCTACAATTATATCGCTTGGGTGATTGAACCCTTCCCACGAAGGGGAAATTTGAATATAAACTGTATCTCCGCCAATGTTATTGCCGCCGCTCGCGCTATTGAACTGATTAATATCAAGTTTATCAGAGCAGCCTGCCGAATACAACGCTATTAAAAATCCAAATAAAATAAAAATCTTCTTCATATAATTATAAGCCCAGAATTATTGAAAAACGGTGCGCGCTGCCTAATTTTGTAAAATTAGAATACGCGTAATCAAGTGTAAAATTAGCTATACTAAGTGGTATATTAAGCCCTGCTCCAAATGTATAGTTCTGTTCATCAACATTAAATTTGTAACCGCCGCGTAAATGCAGCAGGCTCTTCCATTTGTATTCAGCTCCCACAGATACGTTTTCGCTGTTATCGTTTGGATGATTCAGCTGAATTGATGTTGTAACCATGTGTTCGTCTGTCTGGTACGGTTCAAAAGCAAAACCGATTCTGAACATTGTCGGTGGAGAAAATGACTGCCATTCGGTAACTTTTCGATCTCCCCATAATACTACTTCTCCATCCGGAGCCATCTGGTTTCCGAAGTTGGTTACAGCTACCGCGAAACGGGATGTGCCGAGACCGGTATAATAAAAAGTACCAAGATCAATCATCACAGCTCTCATCTTTAACTTGTCCAGAGTTTCCTCCACGTAACGGACACTTCCGCCAAAGCTGAACTGCTCGGTCATTTTTCTTGAATAGCTGACAGCAATAGCCATATCGCTATATGAGAAATACTCGCCTGTACCAAACGGAGCAAATTCAGTAGTAACAGGCATATCGTCGGTTCTTAAAGACGTTAACGCTACACCGAATGTATTTGTACCATCCAGATGATATACTGCGCCAATAAAATCGTGTTTTATATTTACAACCCATTCGTTGTGAGCAACTATGAGCTGGTTTTCGGGGAAAAGTGTTAACCCTGCAGGGTTCCAGTATAATGCCGAAGCATCATTGGCAACAGCAACAAAAGCATCTCCCATAGCAGAAGCACGCCCTCCGACACCAATTTTAAGAAATTGTGCCGTTGATATACCGGCCCGCTGACCGCCGAGGGTTGGGAAAAGCTGAGCTTTGCTTTCAAATGCCAACACGGATAATAAAACTAATAAAATTATTTTTTTCATAGATATTTTCAGACCAAATTCTTTTTTATATTACGTTAAAATTTAACTCTTACACCGGCTTTTACATTCCTAACCGTCAGATAACGGGACGGATCAAATGGATATGGATTGAGCGGCGCCTGCAAGTCGGGATATCTTGGATCATTATAAGATGTAGGCAGCGGATCGCCGTATTCATATGCCTTACCGGTAGCCGGGTTAACAATCTGCGAATTCTTACTGTCAAGAAGATTATTCACTTCAACAAAAAGTGCAAATTTTAATTTGTTGAAACTAAAATTCTTTTCAAAATTCAAATCAATCCAGAACCAGTCTTCACCTATTTTACCGTATCTGTCCGTTCTGGATGAAACATATTCCGGTCTTCCGTCTGCCAGGTAGTTACCTGTAAAGTAAGCCGGAGTATAGCGCTTGCCGCTCTCGAAGAAGAACTTTATGTAAAGATTGTAATCATCAAGAATTCCGTTTCCAAAACCGAAGAGCGCCTGATCCTTATCAACAAAGAAGTTGGTTGTAAGCGAAGCAGTAAGAGGCCTGTCCCACGGTGTATATTCTTCTTTAATTGATTCGTCCAGATCTCCGCGGGCAATTAGCACTCCTTCATCTGCCGATGAGCTTTTTCCGGTAACAATAGCGTATGTAAAGTTAAACGAGCCGTTAAACCACTTTCCGAGTCTCTTCTTGTACTCAAGCTCAACCCCTCTTGAACGGGCGTAATCCTGGTTAACATAGGTTGTAAACTTTTGTGTGGCAAAACGGGCTGAAGAAATTATTGCCGTACGTGTACTTACATAATCAAAAATATCTTTATAATATGCGGTAACCGTCAATACATCATCATCTGTAAACTGTGTCTTTAACCCGAGCTCATACGCAACAGTGGTCTCCGGGTTAAGATTCGGATTACCAAAAGACTGGAATGAAGACTGAGCGTTATATGGGCTCATTTTTGCGTATACAAATTTTGGGTTTGGCCATTTGCTGAAATGACCGTATGAGAAGAACAATATCTGGTTATTTGATACAGGATGTGAAATACCAAGACGCGGACTTAAACGGGCCTTATAATGCCTGTTTCCAAACCATTTAAAGCTTTCATCTTTATAAGCTTTTCTTATTTCGTCCGGTATTGTTACTACATCCGGGTTGTCAATTGCGTCATCAATAAACTTTCCGGGGAACCAGTAGTCAAGTCTTAACCCGAAATTTAATATCATACCGCTGAAATTGATATTATCCTGGGCGTATAATGCGCCGCTTGCCGGGTGTGTGTTATAGATGTCATTGTTTGCACCAAGAACACCTATCCACGGCTTGTTAATATCAACAACCTGCATTTCCTGGAAGCTCATACTGAAACCGGCTTTGAATTTATTCTTTTCATCAAAGAAGCTTGTAATATCTCCTCTAAATGAAACCTCTTCGGTATAGTGATCTCTCCAGGTTGAAGGATTACCCGTATCCCAGAAACCGTCACCTGGAATAACTCCGATTGTATCTCTGTTCAGGTTGTAATACTCAAGCGGGAAGTTTGCAAAATCTTTCGGCTCTTTGTAATCTGTATAATATCTTCCGTTTGCATCAGCGCGCATGTGAGTATAAAAATGGCTTAATTTCAATTCATAAAATGTTTTTGGATTCAGAGTATGAGAAATTGAAAAATTGTTCATTTTTGAAATATGGGTAAACACATTCGCGTTATCAAGATTCTTCTGGAACGCGAACTGGTAACCCGGACTCGGTTCTACATACTCAAGGTTAGACTGCAGCGACTGTGAATTCTGGTTGATATTTACAGACTCATTAAATGAATATGAGAATTTAAGAGTTGGTGAAACTTTATATGTAACCTTTGCCGAGCCATACCAGCTGTTTTCTGATTTTGGAGCAAAGCGTGTATCATAGAAAATTGAAGAATGAAGCTGTGTTGCAGTTCCCTTATAATATCCCTGTGTAATACCGTCCGTAAAACCGCCCCTGGCGCTTAAAAAGAAGGTAAGATCACCAGGAATTTTTAACCCTATTGCAGGTAACAAATAAGATGTTAATGGTTCAGGACCGCCAAAACTCATCTCTGCCACATCAGTATTAAAAACATGTGAAGAGCTTTGGCTTGCCAACTTATCAGTCTTGTATGAAAGAGAACCGCTGTATGAGTTACCGCCGTCTCTTGTTTTTACGTTTACAACACCGGAGGTTGCCTGGCCGTATTCGGCATTAAAACCGCCTGTAATTACTTCTACTTCTTCAATTGCATTTGCACTCAATTCAAGACCGAAACCGGTACCGGCAAGAGGATCCTGCACAGAAACACCGTCAAGCAGGTACGCGCTTTCGTATGCGCGACCGCCGCGGATATGTATTTCGTTATCGGTCTTAATAATGCCTGCCTGCTGTGTTACAAGATCGCTAACATTTTCAACCTTGGCCATGTCTATTTCTTCGCGCCCCAACGCCTTTTTGCTTTGGGTTTCTTCAACATCAACCATCGGTTTATCGCCGATAATTACTACATCCTGACCAATTGTTAAAACCGATTCAACTAATTTAATATCAAGTTTTTTGGCCTTACCGTCTTCAATCTTAATTCCGGTAAACTGGGTAGTCTTATAACCGATTAAAGAAACTTCAACAGTATATGAACCGACAGCAATATTATCTATTTTATATTTACCGTCAATATTTGTTGAAGCGCCGTAATAGGTTCCTTTTAAAATAACATTCACACCAAACAACGGTTCATTCGTCTTAGCGTCGGTAACAGTACCCGAAAAGGTGCCTTTCCCCTGCGCGGAAATGAACTGTGTTAAAAGTAAAACCATCAGTATAAATAACTTTTTCATCATTTTGTCACTCCAAATTCACCGAAGAATACTTTCTGTAAAAATGATTTTACATTGCCGTTTCCGTTCAGCCTGTGCAGCGGCAGGCCGATAAACACTATATTACCATCATTACGCTTGAAACCGATAACCGGATTATTCGACATTCCGAGTGTATATAGGTTTGTTGTAGTTAATAAATTTGTATTATAAGTCCATACCCTTGCCACAGTACCGGTTGCATCTCTCTGCATACTTTTAAATCCGGCAGCAACAGCATCCGATGTAGCATTAATTAATGTATTGTTTGGGATAACAGAAATAGGCGCGGAGCTTACACCGTCAATCGGCAAAAAGTCATTCAAACCGCGGGTTTCAAATATCTGCGGGAACAACATAGAGAAGAGGATTTTTCCTCCTGCATCCGTGTAGCTTCTGATAGTAGACTGGGCAACGTCAAGTGACGGATCGTTATCCGTGTACCAGAAAACCGCCTTATATAATTTTAATGTTTCGGTAAACATAGGGTTAATATATTTGGGCAATAATACACCGGAGGTTGTAGAAGTTTTGCCCAATTTAATATCAAGCACATCATATTTCCCGGTCAGGCCAAGGCTGTCCATTACCTGGGCATAAAATGTTGATGAATTATCGGATGTA
>CAXXDQ010000003.1:0-1210899 GCA_963664325.2 Desulfomonilia bacterium | reverse complement strand
GGCTCGGCGGCCCGGACCGGCCCTCCGGTCATCAGCAAAGCGGCAAGCATGGTGCAAAAAGTTGAGATAAGCTTTATATTTGTCCCTCTGACAGGAACATTATACGGGTAAGGCGTAGAGTTGAAGGTTTCACTCTGTCCTTTCACCCGTGTTTGATGATGATACCCGCTCCTCCGTTGGGGTACCTGAAATCAATGGCATCCTGTTCGCACACGGCATAACATCCCGCGCATTCCATGCAGTATTCCTTGAATTTGGGCGACAAACGCGCCTTGCCGTTATCCTTGTTCATGCTCCAGAGACTGAGAGCGCAAATACTAACGCACTGGCCGCAACCGGTGCACTTCTCTTCATGATAGGTAATGAAATCACCAGGGTCGATCTCATTCCGGAATACGAAATCCTTGATCTTGAAATTTGTCATATCTCTTGTATCCGCCATAGGTGTTTCCCCTCCCTTGGTTATGGATTGATTACATTCCTTCGGCTAATGCTGTGCATTGCCGAGAATTTTTCGTATCAGCGGTCTGGTCAGGGCCACTGGAACGAAAGGAATTTTTTTTCTGATTGCCCCGACTATAAGATCGGCTATCTTTTCACGGTTGGCGTCTGAGATGCCTCGGCCCATGGGTTTGATATGGGGGACAACCGGCGCCATTTGCGGCAGCAGATCCAAGAGATGGCCCAGGTGATCATTGAAGCACTCCATATGGCCGTCGGACCAATCAAAGACCGGGCCGGAAAAGAGATCGATTGAAGTTCCCCGAGAAAGCTCCCCATGGTTTTCATGAACACGGGGTCAAAAGCGGTGGCGCGCCACAGGCCTACATATTCCTTGCCGAAGCGGTATTCGCCGCCGACCGAGGACGCTTCCAAAGGTGCTCGTACTCGGCTAAAAAGGCCTTGGAAGGATTGCCGGCTGAAATCGCCCTGGCCGCGACCTTGGCCGCGATCCTCCCTGTCATGCAGGCATGCCAGACGCCTTCGGCCTCCAGCGGACAGGGAAATCCGCCTGCATCGCCGATCAGCATTACTCCGTCATCATAGGTCCTGCCGGGACGGGTTCCCCATGGCAGCAGATGTATCTGGAATTCTCGCATCTTGGCGTCCACGGCCCTGCACATGGCTTGAAATGCAGGGATCTTCATGACCGCCTTGAGCATATCAACCGGTTTGCCATCCCAGATGTCAAGCCATTGGCCGGTACCCAGATGAAAACCGTCTTTGAACACGACCTGATAGGCCCCGCAATATGGACCGAACCACACCCAGTTGGCGGTGCCGATCACGTCATCGAGTTTGGAGGCGTTGCAGCCGAAATCGATTTGGGGCACCAAAGTGATGTCCTTTTTTTGAAAACGCTTGCGAATCCCGGACTTGATGGCAACGGTCGAGTGCGCCCCATCCGCGGCGATTACGATGTCGGATTCGATCTTTTCCCCTTTCTCAGTCACCACACCCGTAACCCGGCCGTTCTCCTTGATGACATCGGTAATCAGGGTTGACGTTCGCAGTTCGGCCCCTGCCTCACAGGCCATGTCAACCAGGAGGGGGTCCAGGTCGCAACGGTACACGCTGCAGCCGGTCATGCCCCGTCCAATACCTTTATACATGATACGGGCATCATCCTGTTTGGTCCGTCCTGTTCCGAGCGAGGTTATCAGCCGGTCGTCTTCGTCCGTGAGCTTGAAAAAACAGTGTGTTATCTCCCGATGCGAGGGCAAGTGGCCGACGGCTTCCATGACCTCCGGAAAGTCCCGCCACCAGCGCTGGCCCAGACCGCACCCGGAAGAATTCTTTTCCCCGGCCACCCGCGATCTTTCAAAGAAAACGGTTTTCAAACCTGACTCCGCCGCTGTCTTGGCCGCCATGGCACCACCCGGTCCAGCGCCTACGACACAGATATCGAATTTCTGCATATGACCTCCCTTACAGGTATTGGGCTCTAAATCACTCTATCTTCCCGCAGCTGATATGCCAGATTGCGCCCGGCCTCAGCCGGGGTACCGGCTGTAAATATCCGGCAGCTGCGCAGCTTGATATCAGGGGCGAACAAGCGCTTTCGGGTTAGGCGCATGGCGGGTGGAACGGTTAGGCCGATATCGCCGAGTGAACAGGAGTGAACAGGTTTTTGCTTTGCTTCGCGACGCTGGATCATGGATGGATAGCGCAGCTCTCCCACTTCGTTGCTGGCCATGACAACCGCCGGCAGCGGCGCACATACCACCTCGTGGCCATGCGCGTGCAAGCGTTCAGCCCTCAGATCGCAACTTCCCACCTTAAGCGCGCGGACCAGGGTGATAACCGGGAGCCCTAGAATATGGGACAAACCGATGCCGACCTGGCCGTCGTTGAAATCGGCGGCCTGCCTGCCCGCGATTATCAGGTCAAAGGGCCTCGTTCGTATGGCGGCCGCCAGGACCTGCGCCGTGGAAAAACTGTCTAGCCGTCCTGCATCCAGATTTTCGTCTTCGATCTTTACCAGTTCATCCGCTCCGGCGGCCAGGGCCTTGAGCATGACGGCGTCCGGTACGCGTTTGCCCATACTGAGTACGGTAATATGGACTTCAGCAGGGTCTGCATCCTTGATGCGCAGCGCCAGCTCCAGCGCGTTCTCGTCAAAGAGGCTCAAGACCGGCGGTATCCCGCGCGGTTCGACCATGCCTGTTTTAGAATTAACGAAGAAGGCGTCACGAGGCCCTTCGGGGTCAGGAACCTGTTTCATACATACTATGATATGCATCGCATGCCTCCTAGGTCAGGATTTCCTTTAAGGTTTCGGTGAGAACCGGAAGCACATCCTCGTAATTGCCTACAACTCCATAATCAGCAACCTTGAAAATGTTGGCCTGAGGGTCCTTGTTTATGGCCACTATGGTCTTGGACCCCATCATTCCGGCAAGGTGCTGGGTTGAACCGGATATGCCCACGGCGATATAGAGGCCTGGGGCAACGATTTCACCGGTCTGTCCCACCTGGGCATTGGATGAAACCCAGCCGAGATCACAGGGCGGCCGGCTGGCGCCGATGGCGGCGCCCAAAGTATCGGCCATGTTTTTGAGCAGCATGAACCCATCTGCCCGTCCGATACCCCGGCCTCCGGCTACGATCCTTTCTGCCGTTTCCAGCCTGATGCCATCGCTGTGCTCCTCAATGCGTTCCACCAGTGAGGTTTTGACTGACGCAGGGTCGAGTGTAACCGTTACGGGTACTATCTCTCCCTGGGGTGTATCAGTTCGTGGCCGGGGTGTGAATGCCCGCGGCCGGACAGTTACCAGGCAGGTTGCGGCGGCCGGGGCGTACTCTGCCATTACATTGCCGCTGTATATCGGTTTTAAAAAGCCGGGTTCGTCCCCGGATACATCAATGGCCACACAATCCGTGACCAGCCCGGCATCAAGCTTCCATGCCAGCCTGGGGGCAAGATCGATACCCATCAGCGTATTGGCCATAATGATGACAGCCGGCCTCAATGTTTTGCAAAGTTCGTTCAATGCCAGGCACAAGTATTCACCCTGATACGTATCCAGCAGAGGATGCTCAACGAGATGTACGGTATCGGCACCGTAGTGACGTACTTCATGTGCCGCTTCAGTGATTTCGTTACCTAGAATTACAGTGGCAAGTTTACCGTGCAGGGCCTGCGCCACCTGTTTCCCTGCCGACAGGACCTCGGGCGCAAGGGGATGCAGGATACCCCGGTCAATCTCCAGAAACACCAGAACCTGATTTTCAGTGTGCATGCGCACCTCGCTTTTAAATCAGCCCTATAGGATCAATGCCCTTCACCGTGTTCGAATCGACGCACACGCTTCATGCTTCTTTTTTCAGCGCGGCCTTTTCCTCGGCGATCACTTCATCATAAGGCGGCACATAGAAACTGCCGTCCGAGGCATTATTGGGGTCAAATGCCTGTTTTATCTTGCTCTGCCAATGATGGAAGTTGTACATGAGCGGGCCGTATATCTTGTAGTCGGCACCCAGTGACGAGAGTCCAAACCCGAGGCTCTTTTCGATCGTGAGGTCCAGCGTTTCCTTCATGTAATCGTAGCGGCGCTTGTAGTTTCCCTTATCCCTGCGGTCGAACATGACAATCTCCTCCATGTGTCCCCAGTTGCTCGTTCCCTCATAGATCCCGCCCCAGGTGCAGTCCGCCATGTCCTCGAAAAAGGTCCCCTCATCAATGTACTTGCGCTTGATCGGCTCGGCCAGTTTCGAGGCATAGACCTGGTTGTCATAAGTCTGGTTCGATCCCAAACTGGTGAAAAAGTCGCCGCCCGGCCTGAACCCTGCAATGCACGGGAAGATCGAACGGTGCGTCCCCCACCAGAACATACCGTTGAAGGGCAGCGAGTCCGTGCAAACCATGAACCCGTCGGTCTCATCCATGATCTGACGCAGAACCTTCTCCTGGAATGCGAGTTCCCTCTCTGTGTGGCAACAGAGCATGAAAAGTGTACAATGCTGGAAGGTCCGCATCATATTGTAGATGACCGGATTGTTGAGTAGCTTCTTTGTGGCGCGTGGGGCCAGGAAATTAAATGTGGCTCCGAAGGCGCCCTTGCAGTGCACATAGCCTATCTCGGAATTTCCGATCTTATAAGCCACATCGGCGAATTTCTCATAACTGGGCGAAAACAGGAAATAGAGCCTGTGTGTTTTCGGCACCCCGGCCATAAGGTCAAGCAATGTCCCTTTGCCGGTCTTCACGTTATCTTTTTCACCCGGCCAGGAATAGACCTTGATGGCGACCTTGGTAAACACCCCCAGTCCTCCCTGGGCGCCGCCCCATCCCCGCATGATGCCGCGCAGGCTCGGTCCCGGCCCGTCACCCGTGAACCATGCGTTATCCGATCCCGGGGAGCCTAGCTTGAGAAGCTCGCCGTCAGGCAGAATCCATTCTACGCCCAGCGGATTGCGGCCGGAAAATCCTGTAAAGAGACCGGTCCAGCCATAGCCCCAGCCCGAGGTGACCGTGGCGAGTTGGGCGCAATTCGGACCCGCGCCTATCAGATGGCAATTCAGTCCGCGTTTGATCAATTCGGACTGAAGCTGCGCACCGCTTACATACGGTTCGACTACGGCATACATATTCTTTTCATCAATCTCAATGATGCGGTTCATGCGCCTGAGATCGATCTGAACTACTCCCGGACCTCCGGGGCCGCCCCAGGACGCCCAACCGGTGCTGAAGGCCTTGTATTTGAAGCCGGTACGGTTGCAGATCCGAACTACAGCCTGCACTTCTTCCACTGTCTGCGGCATTACCACTGCCTCGGGCCTCGGAATCCAGGCCTCCGGTTCCAGGTTTATGGCAGGCTGCCAGGCATAGCTGTCCAGCATCGCCGGTTCCTGTGTTACGTATTCCGCACCGCCCAGGGCATCTTCCAGTTCCTTGTAGACATCAGGTGGTAGCATGACTGCCTCCATTGAGTGATTCGATCAGAAGCTCCATCACATCCATGACCTTGAGATGCGAACCACTTTCAATTATTGCATCCTTGAAAACCCGTTCACACCAGGGACAGGCCGTTACCAGGGCCTCCGCTCCTGTAGCGGCCGCTTCTTCAAGCCGCTCCTTAGCGGTCCACGCTGCAAATTCCGGCTCGGCCTCAAGAACCCCGCCGCCGGCTCCGCAACACCAGCTGAATTCCCGGATACGCTCCATCTCGCTCAGTTCGACACCGGGGATGGATGTGAGGATATCACGCGGCGCATCGAAGATGCCCATCTTACCGGTCTGTTTCAGGCGCGAAGGACGCATAAGCTTGTTGTTGCCCTGCCAACCGCCTTTGTAGATCTCACCCCGGCGGCCGAGGTGACAGGGATCATGATAGGTTACTTTGATCGGGATCTCAATCTGCGGACGGAATTGCCCCTCCTTGATGAGCCGGTCCATATACTCGGTTGTATGAAGAACCTTGATCCCCATATCGAGTCCGTTTTTCGGATAGAGATATTTAAAGGTATAGTAACAGTCCGAGCAGGGGGTGACCAAAGTATGTGCACCCGAGGCCTTGACCCGGCTGGCCATGTCTTCGGCATAGTTTTTCATCTCGCTCTGATATCCGATCTCGTAAGCCCGGCCGCCGCAACATGCCTCATCCTTGCCGGCAACCCCAATGCGCACGCCGGAAGACTTCAGGAGCATGGCGGTACCGCGGACGATATCGCGCAAATCCTCATCATAGGAGTACCGGCACCCGGCATGGAAAAGCACATCCGCTTTTTCCTGATTGATATCGATAAGGTCCAGACCTTCGGACCACTTGCCCCGGTCCGCCTTGAGCATGTACATGGTATTGTCTTCGCGTTTCATGCTTTCGATCATATCGAGGTGTTCTGACAGCACGTACCCTTGTTCCACGCATGTGCTGCGCATGGCCAGGAGGACATCCGCCAGATCGATATCGTCCCGGTAACATTGGCAGGAGACCTGGCAGGCGCCGCAGAGCTGGCAGCGGTAGATCACCTGGGCCACGGTGTCCGAGAGTTTACTGCGTCCTTCCAGATACGAGTTGCCCATATTCATTTTCCCGCCCCCGGAGTAGCTGTGGAAGTGATAGCGGTCTACGGAAGGGCACACCTTTGCATATCTCCAGCTCTTGATTTGAAGGTGCGGTACCCATTTGCAGTGTGAGCAGCGCGCGCAGCCCTCCATATCCGGTTTAAGTTCCTGTAACGTCATCGTTCGACTCCTTTGCCGAAGCATAGTTTTCCTGGATTCATAATCCCGCCCGGATCGAGGATCGACTTGACCTTGCCCAGGGCTGCGACCGTATCGGGACATTTACGATATGCCAGATCGGACCAGATGCCGTACGGCCGCGAAAAAAATCCGCCAAGTGATGAGGTCGTCGTGCTGAGGTCTTCATAGAGTTTTTTGACCCTCTCCAGGGCAGCGGTGTCCTGCGGGTTGTACATGAGTTCGAACTCGATATGCACGTTGCGGCCCTGCTGGATGGGTTGAATATACACTCCGCAATCACTGCCGGGAAAGTCATGCCGCGCACATGCGGTCCTGAGTTCCGCCACAAACTCATGCGCCCGGTCGAGCGTATTCAGGAAGAAAATATCCTGGCATCCGCCCCTGTGCCTGATCTTCCAATAGGGCTCATCGCTCGGCCGTGACAGAAGGGACAACAGCTTGAGCGCTGAGATTCCGCCCGCGAACTCAACGGGATTGACGCCGCACATATGGGCGGTCTCGGCGATATCCTGCGTGACATAGTCGACACGTTCCTGCGGGAAGTGTTCATAACCCGCCACAGCATAGAAGAGAAGCCACTCCGGCAAGGTTTTGATCAGGTTGTCGCGCTCCCGTACATCGGCGCAGATTATGGAGGCCAGGGTCACATGGTTCAGGATGAAGCATTCATCGGGCAATTTCGCTCGCTGGATGCGATATGTGAAATCCACCAGGTCTTCCAGTCGGGGTGCGGTCACAAAGAAGCCTTTCTGCGCCCTGGGCAAAACCTCCAGTTTGATGGTAGCCCATGTCGCAATGCCCATGGTTCCCTGGGAACCTTGCATGATCTTCATGAAATCGGTCTGCGAAGGTCCCATGGGTGTCTTTTGGGCCTGGCCCACGGCCCACTGCTGTTCCAAGGTGCCCGGTCCGGCCGCTGAACCGGTACGGAAGAAGTCCCCTGTACCGAAGACCATCTCAAGACAGCAGATGGGATCCGACATATCCCAATGATACTTGGGGATGGTATGGGGCTCACGCTCCAAATAGCTTGCCATCACCGATTTGGCTGGGCGAGGCAGGAGCGGCACCGGAACACGCAAACCGGCCTTGGCGCAGGCGTCCTGGAGGGAACCGAAGGTTACACCGGGTTCGATCATAGCCACCTTGTTCCGGACATCTAGGCGCAGGATGGCATCCATCCCCGCAAGATCAACTATTACGCTATCCGGCGCCTGGGGCACGGTATCGCCGCGAAAACGCGGTCCGGTCGACGAACGGGGGATGAGAGGAACGCCCTTTTGATTGGCAAGCTGTATTATTTCACGGACCTCGACTGCGTTGCGTGGCCTGACTACACTTCGAGGCTGACTTCCTATGGTAAAACTACCATCCCTACTGAACGAACTCAGGGTTTTCTTGTCGGCTATAACTCCACCTTCACCAACGATTTCATCCCATGCAATGGTTTTGGCTGAACTCATATTCATCCCCTTATGAATGCGTTAAACGTTTCCTAATCCGTGAGAAGGTGGCCCCAAGCGACCAGCGCACAATCTTCGGACGTTGATCGAGGAAATCGCCCAGGATAATTTCCATGGCCTTACCAAACTGACCGGTATCAAGTGTTTGGAAAAGATCGGTAAAAACATCCTTGATTATTTTTGGCTGCTGCTTGTGAGTTTGAAGTATAGCAATGCTCATGGCATTCAGACCCCGGCCCAGGAGTTTTCCTGAATTTTCATGCAAAAACTTTTGCATGTAAGGGATGGCCAGCGGCCCCAGATCGTGCAGCAGTACAGTAATGTGAGGTTTTAGGTTCACCACAGCCTGCATGGTGTTGAGCAATTCCACGTTTCCAGCTCCGGCGGCGAACCTTGTCAGCAAAGGGCGCAGTGTTTGCAGGATTGCTCGCAGAGCGTCAATACTCCGGGCATTGGTCATGGACTTGATCAAGGGCTCTATCTGTTCCTGCCAGACCGTGGTGAATGGTTCCAGATCCTTGGCCATTACCACTTCTTCAAAATTCTCAAGGGCATCGACCAGATCCATATCGGGATTCAACAGATTCCCCAATGCCATCAATTCATCCATCAGGCCGCGCTGGTATGACAATCGAAGAAAATCCCATATTATACGTGATTGTGCTTCCATCTAGTTCCCTCCCAATCGGACAAAATATCAAGACGCTAAAGGTTTTATTTTCACAGTTAGTCACTTGGGTATATTATACGCAATACAATGTCAAGCACATTATAGTCACTATTTGTCACATTAATTATTTTCGTGATTGTCTCATTGTCATCATTAATTATTACTTTTTATTGCGCAGTTAGTCATTTTATGACCATGCCAATGCCTGATCAAAGGACAAGGTAAAACAAGCTTCATGTATATTGCGTACGGGAGCATGAAAGATTTATTTAAAAAGCTTGGAACTGTTTTATCTAAACTAAGAATGAGCGAATTTGATGTACCGAAGGAAGGTCGGCATCAATTTCCTGACGGCATATGGTTAACGAAGAATAAAAGAAACCAACCCAGATTTACTGCGCATTTGTGTACGGAACCTTCGATAAAACCGGCCGAGCGCAGAAAGGCCGTATAACTGACCGTTGCCACGATGATATATGCCGCCACCCCCGGGATCCACGCCAGTGCACAGTCCCTGAGCCTGCAACATTACAATCTTTTTCATGATCAAATCGCTGTAGAGGGCAAAAATTTCATTGTAGTCCTGCGTCAGTTCGGAACTATTGAAGAATCCCTGCAAGAATGCCCAATTTATCGGGGTATCAAAGGCCTGTATAATCCGGGTCAGGAGACTCACCAAATCCTCTATGGATGCAGCATCAAGTGCTTCTATGAAATTACTGCGCGTATCGGCCTGCGGATATAAGCTCCTCAGCATTTCAAGGAAGAGCTCTCTCATAAGTTCATCTTTGTTTTTATAATAGTGATAAAAGGTGCGACGGGAGCAGCCTGATCTTTTGGTAATGTGAGCGATCTTTGCCTCGAAGTAACCATGTGCAATAAACTCTTCCCTGGCGGCCTTGAGCAGCTCATGCCTGATTTTCTTATCATTTTCCAGACTGGCCATCCTGATCCTGCCGGACTTTTTGCGCTGCTTGTCCGGGAAGAGCACCGGGATAACGATCCCGCACAGATTGCGGATCAACACCTTCGGGCTGCACGTGATGATCCGGGCGGTCGTTAACAATATCGAGGCCGAGAGACATACCGTAATGATTTTTGACAACATGCTGGCATCACATTCCCGCAATACACCCTCTTTCTGGCGTGCAGCGATGATGAGCTTGAACATGTGGGCCAGATCCTGCCCGATTTTCATCCCGAAGGCGATGATCTCTCGATCCTGCAACATGCCCTTGAAAAAAGCCCTGAGCAATCCCGGAATTTCGAATAAGGGTTTGACCAGCTCCATGATTGCCGCTTCGAACTCTGCAGGGCTGCCGGAATTTCGTATTAGATAATGCGGATCATCGCGATAGGCGGTATATGGAATGGCTGTGGTAGACCGGCGCAAAAGCTCTATAAGCACTTCATTTTTGTTCTTGAAATAAATATAGAAAGTTCCGTGCCCCAATCCTGCGTGCTTGGTAATGGTGTCACCATTCGTAAGATAGTATCCCTTTTCGTTAAACTCATGAAGCGCGGCATTAAGAAGACGGTCCCTGGTATTGATATCTCCGCTTTGCGTTTGCAAGGGTTTTCTACCCACGCCTACCTCTCCTTACATTGCATAATAGCCATTGGCGGCGCGCGTAAGGTACCATCGTCCTCAAACCATGTCAACCAGTCAGGGTGTCTCAAATCCACCATCTACCAGGCCTGCACCCTTGGGACCACATAAGCGGTCTTTCCATGTGTGTGGAATCGGGATCAAATTCCACCAGCCTGGCCCCATATCGCTTGTCTTGGCAGTCTCAAGCTGGGGTTAGAGCGTGGAATATTATACAATTGCGATTAAGGTCACGTCCCTTTTCCGGTGGATGTCTCTCATTTGCGAATGTGCAGAAGAAACATCAATGGCCGGAAGCAATGAATCCCATGTCCTTAAGAAAACCGTACCAGGCACGGCCCCGGATATTCGTAAATACCAGCCAATGGCCGCCGGTACGGAAATGGCAGCGGGTTAACCCCCACTTTCTGCAGAGTTCCTGCACCCTTTCGAAGGGACACAGCCGGTCCCCGCGTGACGCTATCACCATGATGTTTTCAACGGGTATTCTGGGCATGAGATTAAGCGGCGAGGTAAGCCCACAGACCTTGCGTACCTTTTCCCACAAAACGTCATCGACGGGAAAACGCCTGAGCCAATGCTGCAGTCCGAGAGGCTGCATGAAGTTCACAGCCGGGACCATCAGCGCAGCAAAGCGCGGGCTGGACTCTTTTCCGATGAAGTCGGCAAGGGCATAACCTCCCAGGCTCGCGCCGATCAGGCCGATTTCGCCGGCCCCCCGGTCCTTGAGAATTGCCATAGCGTTTCCCATGTCATGCACACTCTGCCCCGCGCATTCACTCATGAAACACACGTCTTCCGGCTGCAGGTATATCCTGCTTGTCAGCCTGCTGCCCGGGGCACGTCTCCAGTGAAAGGGATGGATGAAGAGCCCGACATCAAGCCCCAAGGCAAAGAGCTTTTGCATTCTGAACATCCGGTGGGCCTGTCGCGGCTCTCCCATCATGAACCCGTGTATGCAGAGCACGGTTTTCCGTCCCGCATCCCCGTGCCGCCAGCATACAAGATATCCCGTCCTGTTTGCCGCATAGGCATTGAACCTCTGCCTGAGAAGCGGACTGCGCGTCTCATAGCCGCTTGTATAGGCAATGACCTCGCAGGTCCCACCGGGATACAGATTCTGTTCAATCACAGAAAATTCCGGGAGCTTCTCCGGCAGTGTAAAGAAGGTTTCGGGCTTATCCACATATCCGTTTTCAATATAGTAATCGAGCTCCTTCTCGTATGCCACCCGGTCAAAAGCACGGCCTGACCATAGCGGCGCCGTCAGCTTGGCCGGAGCCAGGAACAGCTCGTCCACCAGGCTGCCTGCTTGATCAAGAGCGCGACTCATAATGCCCAGTTCCATCACATCCCTCCATTTTTTACAGGACGTTTAGAATGTGTAATATTTCATCCTGTCGTTCATTGAATGGAATACTGCCTTACCGCTCCCTTTTCTGTCAACGATATGCTAGAAAACCCGTAAGGATTTCTGAAGATGAACAGTTCTGTGACAGTATGCCAGGTCAAGGGTCGAATCTCGAACGTCTACCTCATCCTGGGCGAGAGGATTGTGCTTGTCGACACGGGCAGCCCCAACGATTTGCAGGCAATCTCTGCAGCATTGCGGTCCTTGGGAAAGTCATTGGCCGACATTGATCTTCTGGTGCCCACACATGCGCATATCGAGCACATGGGCAATGCCCGCAAGATCAAACGGCTCACAGGGGCACGCATCGTGCTGCCGGCTCAGAGAATCGCACCCATGAAGGATCTTTTCCGCAGTCCGCGTTTTCTTTTTGACAACACCTTATCAATTTATGCAGGCATAAAGAACAACCCCGCCCTGCTCCTTCATCCGTTCATGCACATCCGTCCGCTCAAGGCTGACATAATTGCCACGGACGGGATGGATTTGCCCGGACATCCGGGCTGGTCCGTTCTCTTCACCCCGGGACATTCGCCCGAATCCATTTGCCTGTACCAGAGCGAGACCAGGACACTCATCTCCGGGGACACTGTCATTGTCATCAACGGCCAGGCCGCACTTCCCTTCGGCATCCTGGACAGGCGCCGGATGCGGCAGACACTTGAGCGCCTGCAGCTTCTCGGCATAGAGCGTCTATACGCCGGGCACGGCGAACCCCTTTACGGGCACGGGCTCCTCGAAACTATCCGGATCCCTGCATGAACATCCTGGGTTCTTTAAATGACACCTTCAATTAAGTAAGGTTCAATATCATCTGAAGTCATCCGGTCTGCAGACGTCCCCGGAAGGTCACCGACCTGCAGGATTCCCCTTGAGGGTCATATCGTCTGTCTTATTCCCGGCTGTTGTGTCAGCGATCATGGCACCGGCGCGTTCTTCCATGAGACGGCGCAACGATTCCCGGTCCCGGGTGATATAGCGTGCGACCATGAAAAGGAGCAGTCCGCAGGGAATCCACCAGGATACGGCGAAATTCATGGTTAGCAGGTAGCCGAAGGGTACCAGCAGGCCGCCGATGGCCGGCCCCAATCCCTGTCCTATATTTCCGGTGATATTAAGAACGGAGAAGACAGTCCCGCGGTGCTCAGGCCGGTTGACGTTCATGATAATGGCCGGAACATTGGCTATGCCCACTGAGATGAGGAACCCCACAAAGAAGCCCAATACGAGGTAAACCGTGAAGTTGGCCGCCGACATATTAAGCAGGATCACGCTGGGGATAATGCCGATGAGCACCATGCTCCCGCACAAGATCGGCATGTACTTCGGAGACTTCTTGTAAAGCCACTCTCCGAGATATGCAAAGAACAGCCCGCCCACTGTACTGCCGATGCCGAGCACCAGGAATATCGTAGTGGCCATTTCCTTGGTCATGTGGCGGTATTCCTGGAAGAAGGTGATCGCCCAGTAGGTAAGGATACCCCAGGGCACACACCCGGGGATACCCTGGAGGAACGTGTACAGGTTGGTCCGGTTCAGGAGGATGATCTTGAAGTCGCTCAGGCGGATGGTCTGTTTATAAACCAGGCCCTTTTCAATAAGATCTTCCAGGGCATCCTCGGTCCTTCCGCGGGCAGGCTCCTTTGCATACAATGCGAAGAAAAGTGCAATGGGGACGTTGGGGACACCGATCAGGATGAAGGAAATCCTCCATCCGTAGATGTTGGTGAGATACCCGGCCAGGACCACGCCCAGGATGCCGCCAACGGCCCAGGCCGTGTTCATCCAGGCCGAGGCCGTCGCCCGATGCTCTTCCTTGAAATAATCGGCAAGGACCGAATAGGTCACCGGAAGGACCCCACCCAATCCGATGCCGGAAAGCAAACGCAGTGTAGCGAAAGAGCCTATCGTCTGGGTGAAGAACGGGATACCGGTGAAAATGCAGGGGATTTCACCGATGAGGATTACTATGACGAGCAATACCTTGCGCGAAGCTTTGTCTGCAACATAGCCGAAAACGATGCTCATGAAGGCGCCGACTAAAGTAAAGGCGGAACCGATCAGGCCCAGCGTCGTCTCACTTGCCCCATATTCCCGCGACAGTTCAGGAAGTATGGCCGACATTATCATCTGGTCCGCAAACAACAGCAGTGTCATGATGAACAGAAGCGCCAGAGTAATGATATCCCGTCTGCTCATTTTATGCTTACTCATCTTTCCCCCTTTGCAGTAATAATCCTCAAATGTATCTTATTTACTATACGCCAAAGGTTGAGGGAAAGAAAAAAGTCGTGTGCTCACAGGGAACTTCCATAATAAATAATCCGCATATTGGAACACATCATATTGCTTTAATCGGCATACTCCCCCTTATGGAAATGGGACATATCCCGCAAGTCATTCCCTATAATACGCCTGAAGGTTCAAGCAGAAGTTGCGCCGCGGGACAGGAATCACCGGATTCGAGCCTTTGACGGATTTTAATATCGGCTCATTGTACCTTAGAGATGGAGTGCTGTCCGGCATGCTCCATCTTCATGCGATGCTTTCGGCGGCTCAGGCGTCATCTGTGAGGGTATAAATCAAGGCAACCTATATAAATTCAAAATAGCAGTGTCCATGAGATTATGCGATGGATGAATCACCTCTAGCCTGTATAACATTTAAACAAAAAATTGTTCAACCAAACATGAAGGTATAATTTACAAACTCTAGTTGTTGCGAATATTAATCATAGAATTTGTAAAGAATATAAATGTAATAGTTCCGATCAAATCTGACAGGAGGGTGCTTAATGGAAGAGTACCCACGAGCTATTCTTTCTGAGGGGTAATAAAAACAAAATCAGAAAGGAGAACTATCAGATCAAGTCGGAGCAACTACAGAAAAAACAAGGGGGATTGCCCCTCATTCTATGATTTTCAGCTTCCTTTCTGAAAAATTAATACGAAATCTTCAGATTATTGCTTTGAGAAATGCCCGTGTCTGAGCAAATTAACCTTGTACCTTTCAAAATCTAATCTTCAAAAATCACATCAAGGCAACAGACCATCAAGGCCGGGCACTTCGTTTCCATAACTGGCCATAAAGTCAAGGGGACTAAATAGTTATCAACGTCCCGGTCTTGTTTTTTTAATATTTCTCAAATAGCCCTTATATTACTGCGCTTATTCTGTTTTTTTCGAAACACTTAATGACATCCCCCCTCTATTGTCATAATATGGATCATCACAAATATAAAATTTAACTTCAGCACTGCCTGTAAGGTTAAATGATGTTCCCTTTGCTGCATCTAAGGCATCCATTTCAGTATCATACCTTATCCCATCGTTGATAGTTATTTCACCAAATTCATTTGAATATATCCAATAAGAATTAAGCCATTTCCCATCAACCCAAGCGCTCCATGAATTATAAATCCCCCCATCTGCAATTCCAATTGGGTCTATTTTATATTTACCAGCTTCCATAACTAATGTTACCGGATTTGATTGTATATTTATTACTGCATTAATATTCACTATACCACTTGAAATAATACCATCACAATTTTCGTCAATATCATTCCCAGAAATCTCTATAGCATCTGGATTGATGTTTGGATTAGTATCATCACAATCAGAATTATTATCCACATAACTTTCTGGCTGTGTGCTGCTGATTATGAAGACATTTGGATTGCCGTAACCGTCTCCATCGGCATCCTGATACCAGATTTTCCCAGAGACTACCTCTACCCTCCAGACATGTTGTCCAAGGAAGATACATCCAGAGGTCTCCTTAACAGTGATAGTGCGATTGCCTACATCTCCTTCATCAGGGGAATAGTTGAAAGATTTGTCTGGAGCACCTGAAACAGGATTATCATCAACATACCACTGCAAGGTAATGCTCGATGGGAATACAGAGACCTTGAATGTTATCGAGTCACCTGCTGAAACAGATACAGGTGAAGATGGAGTTGATGACATGATACATCCCTGAATAAGAATAACCATTAAGCCAAACATAATGTACATTGATGATCTTTTCATTGTATCCTCCTTTAAAATTATAAGTTACTTTGCTCCGTATTGAAGATGATCGATTTCCCAATTTCCACTATTCATTGCTATTGTAATTTTTGAGATGCCCGCCATATAGATGACACCGAAAAATCTGTCTTCAGCTGTACCGCCTCTATTTGATCCATCTCCCAGATGCATTGCAGATATAGAGCCTAAACTTAATCCATATTCATCAAATGCGGTAAATGTAACATTCCCATAACCGGAACCGGCGTCTGTCCATACTATTCCAGCATAAGTGGGAAGCTTACCTAAAACATTTTTATCGAAAGTAAAGGTGTCACTTGTGTCACTACTCAAATATATAGAGTGTCCATTATTCCCATTGCCATCAATCACACCATCATCACGATCCACGGAATCTGCATAGGGATTCATCCCTCCAACATTACTATTGTTAGCACTTACACCAGGTGTATTCAGTATACCGTCTTCAAAATCCTCAAGATAGAAATATGAAAAACTCAGATTCCTGAAAGGGCTATCAGAAAAACTTAAATATGGTAATGGTCCTAACATATTGGTTTCATCAATCAATCCATTGCAGTTATTGTCGATTCCATCACCAATAATCTCATCGGCTTCAGGATTGACATCAGGGTTGGTATCATCACAATCTTCAGAGTTGTCAACATAGCCAGATGGTTTCGAGCAAGAGACCTTTGAAACTTCAACAGTTCCATATCCATCTCCATCAACATCTTGGTACCAGAGTGTACCCTTTGGGGCGACATACCCCTGGATGCTCCTTCCCCATGCCTTGACTTCATCCTCTGGCATTCCAGCTGCCAGATCCACGGCGATTGCGTATACCATTCCAGCATCGCAAGCGATAGAACCGAAAATTTCGTTATATATCTTCTGTGCAAGTGCGATATCATCATCCGTAGGATGAATATCGCAAGTCTGGAAATCCGTGAAATAATTAGTATTCTGACCAATGACATATGAGAACAATGATTCTGCATTACTGAGGCGCCAGGAATCCATAAATGCTTTAAGTGTAGGAGCAGTAGTCCCGTTGCGCAGCAGCAATTCGTTGCTGGCATTGTCATCATCATTGCCCAATAGGCCCTCAAGCTTACCCTGAAGGGAGCAGGCTACCACTACCGTTATGTTCACATAGTTCCCCGCATCCCTCGCTATGACAGTTTCAATGGAGTTGGAGTCGCTGCATACTATACCGCTCTGGCGACGGACTGTCCCTCCACCGCTCAGTGTCATTGTCACTCCTTCGGCAAGAGCCACTACAACTCCGTCAACAAGGATCTCGTTGCTGGAGGCGCGGTACTCCACCTTGTTCGTGTCAAGTCTCACAGCAAGGGCAGTATTGAGTGTAACGCATGGGGAAAAGCCGCTGATCCTCGCTTCACGGACATGTACCGCGAAACCGGTGCCGCCTTTCTCCTGCGTCAGCACGAACTCTCCTATGGACTGATCGTGATAGACCAGGCCGTCATAGGTGTGGAAATGTGGGTCGCCCCAACTGCTGCTTGAATCCATGCAGCCGATCAGATAGTCGGCCTCGGCTATGGTACTCTGCCATGTCTTGTAGACAGCGAATGCCCTGATGCGTTTGTTACTGCTTATATGGATAGGGGAAGTATATTTCGATGATGAAGTGGTTGGATCTGTGCCATCTAAGGTGTAATAGATTGCAGACCCGCCTGTGGCGCTGGTGATGGTCACATCGACTGGATTGTCATACTGCCCGGCAATTGGTGAGAACTGTGGAGGCTGGATAACACCATACTCTATCTTATAGTCCGCGCTGGCTACCTTGCTCTTGAAAATCCCAAACATTACCGTTATTGCCTTAATGGTCATGTTCGTTCCATTCCCCGATACCTGAATGGGAAAAGCATATTGGTTTGATGAAGTTGAGGGATCACTGCCATCTGTAGTGTAATAGATTTGCTGTGAGCTTATCTTGGCACTGAGTTCAACAGAAATATCCTCCGGATAGTTCCCTGAAGGAGGATCAAATGTCGGGGCTGCGCAACCGGTTATCACTATGGCAGATATAATGAATACAAGAAACAATAACGATCTTTTCATTGGATCCTCCCATAAAATAATTTTATTAACATATAATTTATTGGTATTTACCCCTTTACTTATTTTTTAAAAATATTAGATTTCTCAACTATTGCCCAAGACAACCATATTGCTACAACTTGCTATCACGCTTAACGCTATATAGTTTTTCAATCTATTCATTCGTTAATAATATTTCTTTCAAAAAACATTTTCAGGGGAAAATTGAATATGTGTATCTGTTGCAATAGACATTATCAACTGAACCATTCTTCTGTCGCCACACAACAAATGCCTCTCCTTTATCATTCATAGAGATTTTTGGAGATGTAGCGCCCAAATCAGAATCCTGTTCAAGACGTTCTGGCTCACTCCAGCCAGTCCCTGAAATATATCGCCATGCCCATATATGATAAACATAAGGTGAGACATGCTCATACCGTGACCATACGGCAATAGCATTTCCTGCAGCATCACTTGCCATTTCTGGTGAAGAATCGACTCTTACTGATATTGCATGCGGTGTTCCCCAGCCTGCACCATTAATGTATGTATTTTCCCAGATATTTTCTGGCGATCTCGAATTCCATACCGCCACGACGTTTCCATCATTATCCATCTTAATGACTGAACCACAACCACCTTCAACAGTTCCCCAATAACCGATTGGTTGAAGATTTTCCCACCCTATACCTTTCAGATATCTGCCGGCGTAAACGGTATTATCTCCTGTATAATCAAATGCAATCACGAATGCGTCTCCGTTATCATTTATAGAAACATCGCATGTGAAGGTGCTCCCTTGAGGACTCCCTTCTAACATTTGAGCTGTGCCCCAACCCATAATAGAATCATATGTATTCGCCCACGGGTACCAGGGATTATATGTGCTGAAAGCAGCTATCGCTTCTCCATTATCATTCATATCAAGTGCATTATCAGGCATATATTTATTAATATTATCAATTATGATCTGTTCACCCCATCCAGAATCTGGGGTATAGTGGATAGCCTTGATATGTGAATTTTGATAGAATGTTACTATGGCATTTCCATTATTGTTCATAGCAATCTTGTTGCTTAACGGACTCCCACCTGATCCATCATTTATTACAACGGGAGCCTCCCACCCCGTGTTATTATCATATCGAACAGCACATAGTGAATATGGTGGTGTACTAACAACTAGAGCATTCACAATCACGATTGCATTTCCGAAAGAATCCATAGCTATCTGAGGTGGATCTGAAATGACATTAACAATTTTTTGAGCCACACTCCAACCCATACCAGGCGTGTAATGACTGGCCCATATTCTAAAATCATTCTCCTGACGCCATACCGCAATTGCAGTACCGTTGTTACTCACAGCAATGTTTGGAAAAGCGCAGTTGACAGATATATCCGTCTTCACGAGCTCTTTTCCATTCCACCCCCAACTGCAATTCTGGCCGCTGACATTAACTTCCCAGACATGTGAGTAAGTGCCTAATTTCGATGATTCAGTGACCTTGATTACGTGCTGTCCAATGTCACTGCACGCAGGAGTATAGACTAGTTTTGCTGTTACAGCACCCTGGATTATATTGTTGTCAATTGACCATGTGATAGATGCTTTATTTGGCAATACTAAGATCGATAATGTCGCTGAAGACCCAACAGCAAGTTCCAGTGGGGACTTGGGTGATGAAGTCAAAATGCATCCTTGTACAAGAAAAACAAACAAACTGATCATTATACATAACGTTTTATTCATTATATCCTCCTCAATCTCATGATTCCTGATTTCATCGCTGGACATTGTGGTAGACAATATCAGGTAAAGTTATATATATTGTACGCATTCAGCCGTTTTCCTGTCTATTATCTGATAGTATACTATGGCGATTAAGCCAGGAATGTTATCTGATTCTCCCTTTCAATTCGCTTGCACAGACTAACATGAATTCAGAGACTCATGTTGTCACCATGTCGTAACACCTTATAAAAAGCTATTCTATAACCCAAACAAGATGTTGTCAGCATTGTTGGGATCAGACTTTTCCCTCTGACTGAGCCATAAGGCATGACTACGGGTCTTATATACAAAGTTTAATATCAAGTTGATTAATATGACATAAAGGTATCATTTCGTATACTATGGAAGAACAGAGTCTGGTCCAGATCGATCATAAGGATATTGAAATAAATTAACGTATGTTTCTTTTACTTAAAAACATACCTTGACAAAACAAAGAACTATTAGATTATAATATATGCATTGTTATGAACAATATTGAACTTCCTCTGTAAATAAAGGGATTTTATTTTCAGATACATTACAAGGGGGGTTTCGTGGGTAAAGGTGGAGTGACATCCGATAAAGATCTCTCTCTTTCGGAAACAATCCTGAAACTTTACCGGGGACTCATCCGCACATCCGAGCTTGAAGATTTTCCAGAACGTATCAGAGAGCCCATAAGAGAGCTCATACCATTCGACCTGCTTTGTGTTTTCCTAACAGGCAATCATGATTCCGCCCCGGCATTGATAAACAGAAACAATGTGTGCATGTCTTGGGAAAGGATCTATCCGGGCATTTCAGTTGAGGATCAGCGTTCCTCAATTCTTTACAAAGGTCAGCCAGGCGATGTCTTTCTCAGCCAGGATATGAAAGGTCCGGGATGCGAAGGAGACGAACACGTTTTAGGGCTCATTAGACAGGAGAGCGGCATGAGATTCTCCATGCACCTGGTGATTTCAGTGCCCATGGGCTTCAGATTGCACCTCTCCTTGTTTCGCAGGCGAAAATCCTTTGACAAAAGTGATGCCGAGACTCTGAGGCTTTTCGCTCCCGCTCTTGTAACGAGTGGGAACGCATTACTCGCATCATGGCTCTCAGGTTCAGAGGACCTCTTATTATCAATCTCTGGAGAGAACTCCTCTTATCACTACATGCTTCTCGATCATAAGTTGAAAGTAATCGGCATGCCTGAGCACACAAAAGACTTTTTAAAGACAAATTTCACCGGACCTGCAACACATGGGCTGCCGACTGTATTGAGAGAATGGCTTAATAATTTAATGCTTGGTCACAGCAAGGAAGACCACGAAGTCGTAAGGAGCATGGTCCTTACCACAGATTCTTGCCTTACTGAATGCAAGGTATACATGCTGGAGAATTCATCAGGGAATAATATGACACTTGTCGTGTTATGCCATTTAAAGGAAGCAGGTGACTTCAGACCTCTGCTTTCTATGGGCTTCTCGCAACGTGAACTGAATATCCTTGAAAACCTGTACGAAGGGAAGACAAATGTACAGATAGGGGATCATCTTAAGATAAGGGAAGTTACAGTCCGGAAGCACCTTCTGAACATAGGAAGGAAACTCAATGCGTTCAGCCGGTCAGAGATCCTTGCCAAGGTAATTAAAGCCTGCATTGAAGTTCCATCAATGCACCATCCTATAAATGACCCTCAGCTCTCGTTTTTAGACAATCAAGTACAAACTGATTCAACACAAATGGATCTCCAACTTGAGTTGGTAATCAATCTTCATAAAAGCCTTTCTCGGGTCATGAGTTTCGATGATGTTCCTGAAGTTCTAAAGCAAGTGCTCTCGGAACATAAATATTTTGACTGGGCAGCGATTTATTGTGTCAATGCTTCAGATGACATCGAAAAGATAGCCTTCAATCCCTGGCTTCGCTGCAATTGGGAAAAACTGTATCCTGCCATCAGAAAGTCTATGACATGGCTCCCTATAGTCCGTCAGGGGAGACTGGGACAAGTATTCCTTTCACATGACCTTATCGATCCGGACAATGAGGATCACCTTCATATGAAGATTATCATGGAAGAGTCGACCGGTGCTCATTTCTCTATGCACATGCCCGTAGCTAGAACACACGGACACAGGGTTTATCTGGGGTTTTACCGCAATGACCCAGACATGCCTTTTAAAGAGGAAGATAAGACTCTGATGGACGAGATATCCCCGATCATTCTTTCCTGGGCTCAATCCCTCGTCCTTCTCTGGGAAAACGCCATTAATCAGCTTGGCTGTGGGAGCCTGCTAGAGAAGGAAAAAGTCAGGGCGGTCTTGTTGGACAGGCATCTGTGCGATGTGATGTGGACAAAGGACGCCCTGAGCCTTCTTGAAACTCAGGTCGGGCCATCATGGAGAGACGTCCTGCTCCCATCCATCAAGGATTGGGTCGGCCAAAATCATCTGATGCAAAACAGAAGTTCAGGTAAGACATATCCTGAACATCTTGCCCTTGACGGTTATGGTCTTGTTTGTTGGGCTTATCCTCTGGATGAGTACGTGCTCGTCAACTTCAAACGCCATGATACAGATCCTTTCCACATGCTGCGGGAATTCGGTCTGACCGGACGGGAAACGCAGGTACTGGCATATCTCCCATTAGGTTACACCAACTGGCAGATTGCATCCAACCTCGGGATAAGTGAGATAGCAGTAAAAAAGCACCTGGAACACATCGGGCGCAAGTTGAACGTCAAAGGTAGGGTATCCATTCTCAGGCAGGCTGAGGTGCTCAGGCGATCCGTAAAAGAGTAATGAGTTGAGATTTTATGGAGACACATTTCCGAAAGAGTCTTTTACCTATAATCCGGATTCGGACATCTATACCTGCCCAGCAGCACAGACACTTAATAAGAAGCACAAAACAGTTCTTCACTTCGGAGCGGTCTTTTGCACAATCCACCGGATATAGATACAAACAGGCCAGCTGGCGCGGGCTGTTCCGTGTAGCCATACAGGATTATCTGATATCCGCCATCCAGAACATCGCAAACTCGATCAAAATGAACAAGCCAGAGAAGAAAATTGACAATATAATGCCTCTGATCGGGAAGACAGCAGGAATCGATTTAACGGATTCACCGATACTCAGGTTCATATTTGGAAGCCTAATGATCAATTCTCAAAGTATCCTGGTAAAAACTCATGCATGATGAAATGGATTATCAATCCCGCAAAATCAGGCCCCCTGAAATCTCATCAGGGCAACAAGCCGTAAAGGCCTGATGCCATTTATCCGTCCTAGACTGTCAGCAGATGCTCCATATAACCGGGCACAGCGGGGTCCGGATGTTCGTTGATCTGCGTCCAGAGCAGTTCTTCCGGGCGTCCGCCCTTGATCTCCATATACCGCTTCACTGCAGGATGATAGTAGATCCTCTCATCCCCGCCTGTCCGGTTCGCCTCCAGCCACGCGGATGCCAGGAGATCGTTTGCCAGCAGGTCCTCGGAAGCGAAGATCAGACCATTATCCGGCGTCACGATCACGCCATCGTCAGGGCCATTTGTTGTCAGCAAGGACCGGCCCGAAGATACAATGAGCCGTCTCTTTGACGCGATTTCCGGGATAAAGTTGAGCTCCACGTACTTGGCATAAAAATTCAGGAGATCCAGATGGAGGTTGAATATCCTTGTATCGTCGCGCAAAAAGCCGATCGGCAGCTTCAATCCGAAGGTCTTTCCTGCAATGGCATGATTGGCTACCCTTGGAAGATAGATGATATGGTCAACGTCATCCATGGCCTTCGTTATGTATACAGGCGCCGATCCCCAGTGGTGGGGAGGCGAAGGGTGCACCGGCCTGTAGCCTGCATCATAGCCGGCCTCTTCGAAAAAAACAGGGGTCGCGCCGTTGCCGGTGATTACGTCCAGAAGCCCCGAGGCCCTGCAGCATTCCCGGGAGCTCCCAATATTTGCAGTCTTGGTGTGATTGACATATCCGATCCCGCTCTGATCCCCTACCATTATCTCACCTGCGCCGTTTTCCAGAAGCAGTTTGATCATGCAGTCAAGAATCCAGGGATCAGTAGTCGCAGGATATTGGTTGGGGGAATTCAGCGCGAGTTTAAGAAACACCCTGTCTCCTGGCAAAAGCCATGTGTTCAGATCTGTCGCCGACCTGACCATGGTCTCGAACATGGCGCGACAGCTCTCCTGCCCGTCTTTCGCAACCCATACGCTGCTGACTCCGGGTTTATATCCAAGCAGAACATCAGGCAGCTTATCAAATATGCATCCGGTGATGATCGAAGGACAGGTCAAAGCCGCACCCACGCCGGCTGTTATGCGCAAAAAGTCTCTCCGGTTGATTTTCGAACTGTCTTCCATATCCTGCCTCCTTACAGCTCTGATTGATTATCCCGTTTTATCATTAATATCCAGCCAGACATAATCACCATCCTACCCTCCATAGGAACCGGGCATATACCGGAAATCATTGCTAATCATCATCCTCCTGAAGATTGAGGGAGATATTGTGCCTCGGGGCAGGCATAACCGAATTTACGCCTTTGATGGATTTCCATATCAGCTCATTGTGCCTCAATGGCGGTGTCTGATCCGGCATGCTCCAGTTCCATGTGGCGCATTCGGCGGCGCCGACCGCATCTGCCGGATTTCTCTCGTCAAGAGGATACGTGTTTGCAAGATGCTTATATGGCGTCAGGTCAGGCACTTCGGTAAAGCTTGTGAACATCGGCTGGGCATTGGCATCAAACTGTGTCATCGGGGGCATCCCCAGGATCAGTTCGATGGTCCTCAGCATGCTTACGGTATTGTACATGGCGTGGTCGACAAAATGCCTGCGGGTATAGGGGCTTATCACAAGGGCGGGTATCCTGTGGCAGTCCACATGGTCAGGTCCGTCCTGGGCGTCGTCCTCGAGCACGAAGATGGCTGTGTCCTTCCAGTCTTTGCTGTGGGAAACCCCATCCACCAGCATGCCGAGCCCGAGGTCATTGCTGGCCACATATGACTTTGGCGTCCTTCTGCCTGCAGTGGTGCCATAGGTGTGGTTATCAGGCAGCAGAACGATCATGAGCTGAGGCAGCATGTCATTATTCGAAAACCAGTTGAATTCCCTTAAAAATTCCCTGGCCCGGTCCGGGTCAAAAACAAGTTCCGTGTAAAAACCCTCCCATCCGAGATACAGAGGATCGGCATGACCCAGAATTTCTTTCTGAAGGGCAAGGCCGAACACATCATATTCGCCGTAAACCCTGTACGAAACGCCTTTGCGTGAAGCCATGTCCCAGATATAGCCGCTGTCTGGTCTTGGCGCCAGACCATAACCTCCGGACTGTCTCAAATCAAGTCCGGGGCTCCTTCCCGAATATGCCGTCGGCCATATCTTTTCGCACATATCCGTTGCAATGCCTGCAAGAAGCCATTCATGACCGTCCACGCTCACCTCTCCGGTTGAATAGAAATTGTCAAGAAGTACATACTCCCGCGCAAGGGCATGGGTGTTGGGTGTCACCTGTTCTCCGAACAGACAGATATTCTTGTCGCCGTTTCCTTCAGGCATGTCCCCGAGCACCTGGTCATATGTCCTGTTCTCCTTGATGACGTATATGACATGTTTTATCGGGGACTCGCTCAATTCGTCCTTCGGGACCGGGTTGCCGTCGCTCCATCCATCCAGTTTGGCAGTATGGGTCCCTTCATTGAATCCGTTGTTGCGCTCCACCTGGAGCGTATATTCGGCAAGCTGGTTATTGTCAGGAACCTTAATGATCGAAACCGTTCCGGTAAGTATATCGGCGATATACTCCCTGTCCGGATTGGGTTTTGTCATCGAGCCCTGGCCGTTGGCCACATACAGGGTCCTGCCGTCCTTGGACAGTATGAGAGCTGTCGGGTACCAGCCCACAGGTATAAGACCGTTGATTTTCCCGATATTCAGGCTGACGTCGACAACCGCGACATCGTTGTTATTGGCGTTCGCCACATACAGCGTCTTCCCGTCAGGAGAGAGGGCCAGGGCGTTAGGCTGGCTGCCCAGCGGGGCGTTAAGGTACGGAGACAGGGATATCGTGCCCGTAACCTCATCTGTCCTGGTCGATATGATGGAAACCGTGTCACTGTTCGCATTCGCCACGAACAGCCTTTGTCCGTCAGGGCTCAAGACCATGTCGCTCGGGTGGGACCCCACTTTTATTCGTTTGGTGACGACGGCATTGCCCAGGATCAGGTCCGGCTTTATCACGGTAATAACGTCGCCGCCCCAGTTGCTCACATAGACCTTTGAACCGTCATTGAGAACCGCAACATCAAGCGGATATGCCTGCGGGACGAACTGGTCGACAACGGGTATGTTAACCGCGACGGGAATCTTCTGCTTCACGGTGTTTTTTTCAAGGTCAAGGATCGCAAGGGAATTTTCCATATTGCAGACCACGTAGAGCGTCGAAGGGTCAACAGGCGAAAGCGCCAACCCAGCCGTGAACACATAATCCTTGTTTTGTGTGATCACGCTTATTTCACTGGAAACACTGAATTTGCCGTCTTTAAAGTCATAAATAACGATGCCCTGATCATTTCCGCTGGACACATAAAGCTTTTTTCCGTCCGGGCTGAATGCTATTCCATAAAAGGAATTATCCAGCGGCAGCCGCTGGATTTCGTCCCTGCCCTGAGTGTCGATAATCGAAATGAACTGTTCGCCATAGCCGTTGTTCGTAACAGCCAGAATCTTTTCGTCAGGGCTCATTGCCATTCCAAGCGGAAGGTCCCCGACCGGAATCTGGTATCCTGCGGGTGAAATAAAGATCCCGCGGCTTGGGAGGTAGACCTGGGCCAACTTGTCCGGACCGGACGGGACCGTAGTGGAGCCGTTTTCATCATTATCTTCGGATACGGCTGAAGAACCGCTGTCAGAGCCGTTGTTCGAACAACCCGAAAATCCTGCTACTAATATTACGAACAAGAACAGGAAGACTGATTTTTTCATAGGTATTCCCCTTTTCCTCATATTTTCACTAAAACATATTATAGCTTTTATAATAATCGAACTATTAATTAATTCAATAGCCACAATCATTAACAATATGACAAACCATATTATTCCATGTCAACAGGAACAAGGTTAAATATTGGTTAAGGTGTGCAATCAGCGAAATTGCTTATGGTTCGCCCGGGGACAGGACACACCGCTGCCGTCTTATCCCGTCAGGACCCGTGAATTATGAGCTTTTCCCGCTGAGTTTCCGGTCGAGTTCCTTCATCGCCCTGCGCAGTATTTTCCCCACGGCGCTCTTCGGAATCGCATCGATGAAAACGATTTTTTTTCGGCACCTTGTATGCCGTGAGGCGGTCCTTGCAGAAATCGGCCACTTCCTGCTCGGTCAGGCTCTCGCCCGGACGGACCACCACATAGGCCTTCACGGTTTCTCCCCTGTACTCGTCCGGCACTCCTATGGTGCAGGCTTCAAGGATCTTGGGATGGGAAAACAGGACATCGTCAATTTCATTCGGAAAGATATTGAACCCGCTGGCTATGATCATGTCCTTCTTCCTGTCGACTATCATAATGTTTCCTGCCTCATCAAAGACGCCGATGTCGCCGGTGTGAAGCCACCCGTCCTTGAGCACCTGCGCCGTCTCTTCAGGGTTTTTGTAGTATCCCTTCATCACCTGCGGAGCCTTTATGACAAGTTCGCCAGATTCACCCACGGGCATTTCATTCAGACCGGTTTCGACATCTACAATTTTCGCGTCGGTATCCGGGACAGGCAGACCTATGGTTCCGGGCACCACAACCCCGCCATAGGGATTGGCCGCCACCAGGCAGGTGGCCTCGGTGAGACCGTAGGTGTTCAGAATGGTCGCGTTAGTGAGGGCCCCCAGTCTGTCGATGGTGTCCTTGAGCAGGGGAGCGGCCCCGGCGGCGAAGAGCTTTATCTTCGAGAAATCAAGGGCGCTGAATTTCCCGTTGTTCAGAAGCCCCGTATATATCGTGGGTACGCCGACCATGCCTGTCGGCTTGTATTTCCCGAAGAGCTCCACGATGATGTCGGTCTCGGGTCGCGGCACCAGCACTGCGGCCCAGCCGCACCATATCATCGAGTTCAGCATGAAATTGCCCGCGGAATGGAAATAGGGATATATGGAGAGAACCCTTTCCTTCCCTTCCTCAAGCGCCGGCATATATGCCTTGAACTGCTGGGCGTTACAGGAAAAGTGCGAATGGTTGATCATCACGCCCTTGCTTACGCCAGTGGTCCCGCCCGTATAGAGAAGCGCCGCCAGGCCGTCCCATTCCGATCTGTCCTCCAGGCCGCCTGAGGAGTATTTGCCCATGAGGTCCATGAACTCGTGCACACCCTCTCCCGGCTGAACCTTCCGGTACATGGCTTTTTTCGCGATGGGGAATATCTGTTTTTTCGGAAACGGGAGGTAATCGTTTATATGGCAGTAGATTATATGGCCCACTCCGGTTCTGGCCCTTACTTCGGACATCCGGGGCTGCAGGAGGTCCAGTGTCACTACGGCCTTTGATTCGGAGTTGTTGAGCTGGTATTCAAGTTCCGTTTCTGTGTAGAGCGGGTTTGTCGGGACCGCCACCGCGCCTGTACGGTAACAGGCATATATGGCCACCGTCATCTGGGGGACATTCGGCATGATCAGCGCCACCTTGTCGCCGGGGATTATGCCGATTCCTGCAAGCGCCTTTGAAAAGCGGTCCACCAGAGAATCAAGCTCCCTGAATGATATTATCCTTCCGAAGTAAATAAGCGCGGGATTGTCAGGGAATTTTTTTGCGTTGCGGCTCAGCGCCCGGGACATGGTGGTACGGTCGTATTCCAGTTCATAGGGAACGCCCGGTGCATATGATTTATGCCATAACTTTTCCAATGCCATATATTCCTCCCATAATGTAAATAATGTATCACCATCAACCAAACGGCTTCCAGCACTGCAAGTCCACCCTGCCCCAGGGCCGGGAATCAATCCGAGAAAAGCTCCCCGCGCATCTCTACGGTCAAGCCGTCGGTGCTCATAAGCAATTTGTACAAACCTTCAACTTTCGGCAGTTCATAACCGAAGAAATATCGGAACGCATACAGTTTTCCCCGGTAGAAATTCATGTCGGATTCAGCCGTTTTGCCGCGGATGGCCTTGTTGACTGCGATGGCCTGCAGCAGCCATTGCCATGCGATTGCAACGATGCCGAACAGCTCCAGGTACACAGTCGCGTCAGCCAGGAACAGCTCTATTTTCCCCCCGACGGCGATGCCCACCAGGCGGTTCGTAACTTCCTTGAGTTTTTCCAGGGCCTGTACGAGCCCGCCGGTATAAGCGGCAAGGTCAGTGTCCTCCTGAGCCTTGTTCACGGCCTCCTGGATTTCCTCAAGGAAAAGATTAAAGGCCTTGCCATTTTTCATCGTGATGCCTCTCCCCAGCAGGGTAATGCCCTGGATGCCGGTAGTCCCTTCGTGGATCGGATGGATGCGCATGTCGCGATAGTACTGTTCCAGGGGAAATTCATCGCAGTAACCGTATCCTCCAAGACATTGTATCGCCTGGCTTGCAGAAAGGTTCCCCATTTCGGCGGGGTAGCTTTTGGCCACGGGAGTCAGCAGGTCCAGCAGCAACTTGTACTTCTCTTTCTCCTCTCCCTCAAGGACAGTCTCCAGATCGCTGTATTTCGTGCACTGCATGAGGAGTGAAAGAGACCCTTCTATGACCGCCCGCTGGAACAGAAGCATGCGTTTGACATCGGCATGCTCTATGATTGGCACCTGGGGCTGGGTCGGGTCCTTGGAGGTGACGGATCTGCCCTGGGGCCTTTCCCGCGTGTATTCCAGGGCGGTGTAATACGCAGCCGATGCAATGGCTGTGGCTGCAAATCCGACGGACAGCCTGGCCTCGTTCATCATCTGGAACATATATGACAGGCCTTTGCTGGCCTCGCCTACCAGATATCCCCGGCAGTCGCCGTTTTCGCCGAAACTGAGCTGCGTAATCGGAGAGCCCCTGTAGCCCATTTTATGGTATATGCCCGCAGCGGTTACGTCATTCGGGACAAGCCTGCCTCCCGCGTCGCATCTTTTCTTCGGCACCAGGAACAGCGATATCCCCTTCACACCCGGGGCTGCGCCCTCAATCCTGGCCAGCAGCAGGTGGACCGTATTGTCCGCACAGTCGTGGTCTCCCGCTGAAATGAATATTTTCTGTCCCTTCATCATGTAATGGCCATGGGCGGTGGGCGTCGCCGAGGTCGTGATATCGCCGAGAGAGCTTCCGGCCTGGGGTTCCGTCAGGGCCATGGTCCCCTGCCACTCGCCTGAATAGAGCTTCGGGATATAGGCTTGCTGCAGGGCCTCGGTTCCGTAGGATGATATAAGGTGCGCCGCACCGGTATTCAGCCCGGGGTATATGCTGGCCGAATAGTTTGCCGCGTTGAAGATGAAGGTGGGAAGGAACCCAACCAGAATCGGCACCTGCTGTCCGCCATGCGAGTGGGGTGCGAATATGGAAATCCAGCCGCCTTCCCCGCTTTCCTTCATGAATGACCGCACCATTGGATTGACAGTTACCGAACCGTCGGCGAACCGCGGCGGGTTCTTGTCCATCTCCTCCAGGAACGGCCGGAGCTTCCCGCTGCCGATCTTAACGGCAGTTTCAAGGATCATGTCAAAAGCCTCGACGCTCTGCTCTTCAAAATAGGGATATTTAATCAGAGAGGCTGCATCAAACACCTCATAAAGCATGAACTTCAAATTCCGCAAACTTACAAATTTCTTTTCCATCGTCGCCTTCCTGGTATATTATTTTATATTCGCCGCCCGTTCCGCTACCGGTGCGCTATACGGCGGCAGCCTTCTGTTTTGCGATCTCTTCGTCGCGCAGCACACGGCGCAGTATCTTTCCCGTGGCGGACACCGGGAGTTGCTGGCGGAACTCGATCATCTTCGGCACCTTGTACGCCGACAGCTTTTCCCTGCAATAGTCTTGTATTTCTTTTTCCGTCGCCACGGCTCCCTCTTTCAGCACGATGACGGCCTTGACCGTCTCGCCCCTGTACGTATCGGGGATGCCGAAGGAACATGCATCCTTTATTTTCGGGTGCTCGTAGAGCACCTCATCGATTTCCCTGGGATAGATGTTGTATCCCCCCGCGATGATGATGTCCTTTTTACGGTCGACGATAAACAGGTATCCGTCGTCGTCCATATACCCGATATCGCCTGTGGAAAGCCACCCGTCCCTGATCGCGAGTCCGGTTTCATCCGGCTTCCCGTAGTATCCGCTGCACACCTGCGGTCCCTTGACGAGCACCTCCCCGGGCTGATTGCAGGGCTGGTCCGCAAGGCCAGTCTCTATATCCACTATCCGGCAATCGGTGTCCGGGACAGGCACTCCCACGCTTCCCACCTTGGTCTTACCGCCCCATGGGTTAAAATGGCAGATGGCCGTGGTTTCAGTGAGCCCGTACAGCTCGATGATGGTAGCCCCCACCACCCTTTCCCAGGCTTTTATGGTTTCGAGGGCCATCGGCGCAGCACCGGACAGGCAGCCCTTTATGAATGAAAAATCGGTCTTCGCGAATTCGGGATGGTTCATGAGCCCCACATAAAGGGTCGGAACGGCGCCGAATACCGTGGGCCGGTACTCACGGATCATGGTGTGAATCACCCCTGCATCGGGCCACGGTACTAAAACGGCAGTAAATCCCCGGTAGATGCACTGATTCATAATGTCGGTGTACCCGGCGACGTGGAAAAACGGCAGCACCGCGAGCACCCTTTCCTCCCCGTCCTTAAGGTCGAACATCCAGGCTTTGAACTGCTGAACCGCAATGCTGGAGTTGGCGTGGCTCAGCATGACCGCCTTTGAAACGCCGGTGGTGCCCCCGGTATAAATAAGCGCGGCAAGATCGTCGAAACCGGCCGATTCCCCTGACATTGCGGCCGGAGCGCTCTTAAGCAGGTCCATGAATTCACAGACACCCTTTTGGGGCTCGATATCCATGTGCAGGTTATAGTGGTCCTTCTGTATCTGGCTTTGAGGAGCGGGTATGAAATCCCGGATATGGCAGACGATGACGGTCTCAACCCGGGTTTTATCCTTCAGCGATATGACGCGGGGCACAAAAAAATCCAGACATATGGCGGCCTTCGATCCCGAATCGGCAAGATTGTGTTCGAGCTCCCTGTCGGTATAGAGCGGGTTGTTCATTACCGCGACGGCGCCCAGCCTGAACAGTGCGTAGGTGGCGATGACCATCTGCGGTATATTGGGCAGGATGAGCGCCACCCTGTCTGCCTTTCCTATGCCTAGCCCGGCCAGCGCCGAAGCGAAGCGGTCGACTTGTTCGTCGAGCTGGCTGTAGGTGATCGTATTGCCCATCATGATTAGGGCCGCGTTTTCCGGGTAGAGCCTGGCCGATCTTCTCAGAGCATCCGGCAGTGCAATCCTTTCGTATTCGATTGAGGCCGGTACCCCAGGTACATACGATTTGTGCCAAATTTTATTCTCCATACCACTCCCCTCAGACATTTTGTACAAGCATGGAACTTTTTGAATATTGCAGAATCCCGGACATGCCCTAACGCGCGCCTGCCATGCTCCTCGCAAACAGAAGCGTCTGGTTCCGGTCCTCGACGTGCAATGCCTGCTCGAGGCCCCCGGCATCGAGGTTTACATTAATGGCCTCCTTGGTAAGCCGCAGGCCCATGGGGTTTTTCGAGTTCATCGTTCTCGCGATGGCCATGGCTGAATCAAAAAGCTCCTCACGTCCGACCATCCGGCTTGCCAGCCCCAGGTTCATCGCCTCTTCTGCGGTCATGAATCCCCCGGTCAGCATGAATTCGTACGCCCGGCCCGCTCCGATCAGCCGGGGAAGGAAGTAGCTGCAGGCCATGTCAGCCCCGCCATAGCCCACGTTGATGTATGCCGCCGAAAAACGGGCATCTCCGGTGATTACCCTTACATCAGACGCCAGGGTGAAGCTGAAACCCAGTCCTGCCGCCGCACCGTGGACGGCACATATGATCGGCTGGGGTGCGGACCTCATCGACGCTATCATTCTGCTCAGGCGGACCTGAAAACCGTAAAACGTATCGACGGTGATTGCCGAGGCCGCTTCCGCCAGCGAAGACAGATCCAATCCCGCGCAGAACCCCTTTTCTCCGTTTCCTTTCAATATGATGACGTGCGTATCGAGGTTGCTTTTCTGCTGTTCCCAGAAATGTTCGAGATCCTCGAGCATCTTCAGATTGACTGCATTATATTTTTGAGGCCGGTTCAGGGACAGTACACCGATGCCTTTTTCCGTTTCCGAATAATCCAGGGTTTCGTAACTCGTTTTTTCATCCTTCACAATGGCATCCTCATATTTATTGGACTTACTGCTTGCAGCTTATTAGCACAATCTTCAATGACGATATCATCTGATGTCAGGATTCTCTAAACCCGCCTGCTGCATTCCTTTATTCGGAATCCTTTCCGGCACCTTCCCCTGCATTCAAATAAGGAGAGCTGTATTGTTTTGATAAGACCTTACTTTCTGATAGGGAAGTTCAGTTTGCATGTCAATTGTTTATTTCCAAAAGTTCTTGTGCACCGTGTGCCAGGGGACACTCCTGCTATTCAGATATTCCATCTTTATTAAACCCGGAACCTTAGTTACCATATTTTCACAAATCGGGTTATCAGGTGATCAGGTTGCTTTCAAATTAAATATCTTAATGTCAGGAGCGTCCCTGAGTATTGTTTAACACTCTCCTGTTCAATTTTTAGAGAAGAGCCTGGTCGTAAGTTTTATGTAATTTTACAATTAATTCAAATGCCTGAACCTGCTCTATGCCTTTTTGTTGAAAGCATCTTTGGCATCTGGTTCAAAATCACACCTGAGGCGAGAAGGAAGGCCCTGTTGTTAAGCCTGCGTTCCGGGATTTCGCCTATAGCGATCTGGACCAGTTCCAGGATATGGTAGATTTCAGTCCAGAGGAACGGGAGCATCAGGCGGCCGACTCCCAGCTGCTGCATGCAGCCGGCGCAGTATGTTACAACCGCATCGGCTTTTGCATTTCTGGCCAGAGTTAGAGCCCGGCCCGTCGCCATGACCACGTTGAAGGGATGATAGTTCGAGGCATGGCTGAAGCCGCCACCTATCCCGCAGCAGCGCATCATTTTCCCGTGCTGCTCTTCTTCTATGACCTTGATGCCAAGCATGTTCAGCAGCTTTCTGGGCATGTCGATATACTCATCGCCGAAACATTTCGCATGGCAGGATTCCTGAATCGTTACGGTCATGTTTAGGCTTTTTTTGAGTTTCAGATCGCCCTTTTCTATACGGTTGATCAGCCAGGGGATGACATGCTCTATTTCAAAGTCAAACATGGCGCCATATTTTGGGAGTATGTTGGTGAACAGGTTCCGGCCGGCTGTGCAGGGAATAAGCATTTTCTTTATCCCCATCTTTCTGTAATGCTCCGTAAGCCTTGCTGCGGTCTTCCTGAGTTCATCGAAATGGCCTGAGCGGAAATACATTTCGCCGCAACACAGGTCAAGAGAACCCCGTATGCTCTTTCCTTCAAAAAGAGAGCTCATCATCAGGTATGGTGTCGTAATCACATTGCAGCCCGGATAGATAATCTCCTCGCACGGGCTTGCATCATCCCACTTTTTAATGAGCGCCTTCTCATCCTCCGGCATCCGCTCGAGCGCATAGGTCCTGAAATTAGGTCTCATATGCGGGGTGAACCAGAGGGCTCTATCAGGCATGCCCTCCTCTTCATAGGCTTCGTGCCACCTTTTAAGGATCAGCATGGCAGGATTGCAGCCCTTTTTGCATACAAAGTTGCATGACATGCAGCTTGTGCACTTTTTCAGTACGATGCTGTTTTTCCGGCCGGCTATGAGGTTTCTCATCTCGGCTTTCGCTTTTTCGGGCGGAAGCTGCATTACAGGGCATTCATGCAGGCATTCCCCGCATTTTTCACATAATTCCTGATGATATTCTTCAAACATATCCGGGTTCATCTCTTGACCTCCCGTGTATTCTGAAACATATACATTACAGTTTTAATAATAACCAAGCACCGATATTTGTTCAACCGGTAAAGGCAGGGAAAAAATAATGAATCAAAAATATACGGCTTTATGCGGACTTTATTGCAGGGACTGCGTCCCCTCGAAGTCCGGGCTCTTTGAGCTTGTAAACAATCTGAAGGAGATGCTCGATGAACTGCAGTTCGAGAACTATGCCGAGCTGAAATCCGACACGAATCCCATCTTTAAGGAATATGGGAATTTTCCTGTTATGCTTGATGCCATTGCCGGACTTAAATGCAAGGCCCCATGCACTGAGGGCGGCTGCAAAACCGACTGCAAAATAAGGCCCTGCGTTCATGAGCATGGCCTTTCAGGCTGTTGGGAATGCGGAAATTATAAAACATGCGATCTTCTCGAAGGACTTAAAAAAATCCATCCGAACCTTGAATTCCATCTGGGGCTTATAAAAGATCTCGGAGAGGAAGAATGGGTATCAAAGAGGAAAAAGCATTACAAATGGCAGAGTGAATGAGATAAGAACTTAATTATCATGCCAGCAGTCCAGATCAAAATATCTCTTCACGCAAGGATATAATACCTTAACCACACATATAACATGCTTATAATGACGGATTCTATCATCAGGGGCATACCGTAAAGCATGAACCGGCCGAACGTGATCTTTTTCCCTATCTTCTCGGACATGCCAGCAATGATTACATTGGCTGAAGCCCCGATTATCGTTCCGTTTCCCCCGAGACAGGCCCCCAGTGCAAGCGACCACCATACAGGCATGAGGTTCGGATGATGAAGAAGTGCTGCACCTGAAAGGTTAGGCCAGAGCTGCTTAGCCATGTCTATTATGAGCGGGTTCATTGTCGCCACATACGGGATATTGTCAATGAATGCCGATGCAAAGGCCGAAAACCACATCACTGCGATGCTGAGCCCGAACATTTCGCCGCCTGTCAACAGGAGCATTTTAACGGAAAGCCACTTGATAAGACCGACCTTGACCACGCCTCCGATAATTACAAAAAGACCGATAAAGAAGAACAGCGTGGACCACTCGACTTCCGATAAAAGGCGATGAGGTTCTTTAACTCGCGAAACAAGAAGCATGATTGCTGCACCTGAAAGCGCTACCGTAGCAGGCTCGAGATGAATCACGCCGTGAAAAACGAAACCGGTCATTGTTATGGCGAGCACGATTAAAGATTTAATCATCAGGCCTTTATTCTTGATGGTCACCCTTTCATCCATGGCCATTATACGCTGGCGGTGCTCATCACTGACGATCATATTCTTTCCGAAAATAAATTTTATGCTCACAAGGTAGGCAATCATTATCACGACAATTACAGGCGCCATGTTATTTATAAAATCCATGAAAGTGAGCCCAGCTTTTGATGCTATCATGATATTCGGCGGGTCGCCTACAAGTGTAGCAGCGCCGCCGATATTGGAAGCAAGAGCCTCTGTTATGAGAAACGGCACCGGCTCAAGGTCAAGGGCCTGACAGACAAAAACCGTTACAGGTGCAATAAGAAGGACCGTTGTCACATTATCGAGTAATGCGGAAAGAAGTGCTGTCACGACCGAGAATAAGGCCATCACTGCAAAGGGCCTGGCCTTGACAAGTTTGGCGCTTCTTATGGCAATATATTCGAATATGCCCGATGGCCGCATGATATTGATAAAAACCATCATTGAGAAGAGCAGGAAAATTACATTCCAGTCTATGCCGAGTTCGGGCAAGTGAAAGGCCTCCTTCTGAGTCACGATGCCGAGCACTATCATAAGTGCGGCACCGCACAGTGCAACAACTGTTTTATGCACCCAGTCCAAAACAATGAGGACATAGCTGAGTAGGAAAATACCCGCCGCTGTAAAAAACAGAATATCAAACGTTATTGCATTTCCGTTCATTACGTCCTTTTCTTAAAAACAAATCATTCATATCTGAGCGCGTCTATAGGATGCAGCAGTGAGGCTTTATATGCAGGATAATAGCCGAAAAAGATGCCTACAAAAAACGAGAATCCAAAAGATATGAGCACGGACATGGGTGTTACGACAGGCGGCCAGTCCGCGAATTTTGAAATGATATACGCCCCCAGTGAACCCAGCAGGATGCCTATGGCACCGCCCAGCATAGAAAGCGTGACCGCCTCGATTATGAACTGAAGCCTTATGTCCCAGGAGCGTGCGCCGACCGCCATCCTGATACCTATCTCCCTGGTCCTTTCGGTGACCGAAACAAGCATGATGTTCATGATTCCTATCCCGCCCACCAGAAGTGAGATCGAGGCTATCGCCCCCAGAAGTATCGTCATGACCCTTGTTGCACTCTGCGCTTCCTTTAATATCTGGGTCAGGTTCCTTACGGTAAAATCATCGTAGCCTTTAGGTCCTATGTTGTGTTTCTGCCTAATAACATCGGTAACCTGGTCTTCGGCAGCCTGCATCGAATCGACACTTCTGGCCTGCAGGGTTATGTTCCTTATCATCCCGGGGATCGTCGTACCGAAGATCTTTTTCTGTGCGGTTGTGATGGGTATGAAAAGCGTATCGTCCTGGTCCTGTCCCATCATGGACTGGCCCTTTGTCTCAAGCACGCCGACCACCTTGAAAAGGACCTTTTTTATTCTGATCACGCGTCCTACTGGTTCTTCATTGGGGAAAAGGTTATCGACAACCGTTGATCCGAGGACGCAGACCTTTGTAGCGCTCCTGATATCCTGATTTGTCAGGTTCCTTCCGGAAACAAGCTTCCAGTCCTTTATCTCGAGCATGTCCTGGGTCGTGCCGACGACAGACGTAAGCCAGTTCTGATCCTGGTACACCACCTGCGCAGAACCGTTCAAAACAGGCGCAATCTTGCCGACCGCAGTACATCTTTTTCTGATTGCATCGGCATCGAAAATCGTGAGCGCCGACGAACCGCCGGCTCCGGTCCTGACACCACTCTGTGTCCTGCTGCCCGGCGTCACTATTATGACATTGCTCCCCATGCTTGATATCTGGTCCGTTATCTTCTTGCTTGCCCCCGAACCCACGGCCAGCATCGTTATGACCGCGGCGACTCCGATTATTATTCCAAGCACTGTCAGGGCCGAACGCATTTTGTTCGCCCTGAGCGCATTTAATGAAACTTTCATTGTCGATGGAATGTTTATCATGCCTTTAACCCCGGGTCCTGAACCTTATCGCTTATCACCTTTCCGTCAAGGAACTTTATTACGCGTCTGCTGTATGCCGCGATATCAGGCTCATGCGTGACAAGCACTATCGTGATTTTTTCTTCGGCATTGAGTTTTACTATGAGGTCCATGATCTCGTAGCTTGATTTGCTGTCGAGATTCCCTGTCGGTTCGTCCGCAAGTATCAGCGGTGCGTTGTTCACAAGCGCCCTGGCTATAGCAACCCTCTGCTGCTGACCCCCCGAGAGCTGGTTTGAAAAATAATTGCTCCTGTCCGAGAGTCCCAGGGCGTCCAGCGCCGCCATTGCCCGTTTACGCCTTTCGCTCTGATGCACGCCTGCATAGAGCATCGGCAGCTCGACGTTTCCAAGCGCCGTCGTCTTTCGCAAAAGGTTGAAGCCCTGAAAAACAAATCCGATCTTTCTGTTCCTTATCGCCGCCAGGTCATTGTTTTCAAGGCCGCTGGTATCAATCCCGTCTAGCAGATAGGTTCCTCTGGTCGGCCTGTCGAGGCAGCCCAGGGTATTCATGAATGTCGATTTTCCTGAACCGGATGGCCCCATGATCGCCACGAATTCACCGCTTTCGATTGAAATGGATACATCGTTCAACGCATGGACCTGGTCTTCTTCACCCATGTCGTAAATTTTGTACAGATTCTTTGTTTCGATCAAAGGCATGGCTGTACCTAAAACATGGGCGGAGGCCCCATATGCTTATCTTTGTTTTTTGCACCGGTCTTTTCCGAAATCGCCGATTCAGTTATTACCTCGACGCCTTCCCTGAGATTTCCGGATACGACTTCTGTGTAACTGCCGTCGCTGATGCCCGTCCTGACCGGAATTCTTTTCATTCTGCCATTTTCCATCACCCATACGGCAGAACCGCCTTTTCCATTAGGCTTTTTTGACTCCTGATCGGGTTTGAACCTTAGCGCCGAATCGGGAACCTTGAGCACGCCCTTCTTCTCATCGATAATAATGGTTACATTCGTCGTCATTCCGGGCTTGAGTTTAAACTCAGGGTTATCGACCTTTACGATGACGGCATAAGTGACGACATTCGAAACCGTGATTGGCGAATTTCTTATCTCCGAGACTACCCCTTTGAATGTCAGATCAGGGTAGGCGTCTACCGTAAATTCGACAGCCTGGGAGTTTTTGATCTTCCCTATATCCGCTTCATCCACATTTGTTTCGATCTGCATTTCCTTCAGATTCTGGGCTATCGTGAAAAGCGTCGGGGTCTGGAAGCTGGCGGCAACAGTCTGGCCCACGTCAACACTTCTGGAAATTACCGTCCCGTCAACCGGGGATAGTATCTTCGTATAACCCAGATTTGTTTCGGCAATTCTAAGGGCAGCTTTCATCTGTTCGATCTGTGCCCTTGCCGCATCGACCTGGGCTGCATTGGAATCCGCAGTTGTCTGGGCGGTATCGACATCGCTCTGGGCGACAAAATCCTTCTTTAAAAGGACCTTATTCCTTTCAAGTGTACGCAGGCTATCGACAAGCACTGCCTGTGCCTTTTTAAACCCAGCCTGGGCATTCAGGAGGTTGGCCTTGGCCTGAGCAACCTGGGCCTCGAAATTTGCAGGATCGATCTGGGCCAGCATCTGCCCTTTTTTCACCAGGAAGTTGTAGTCGACAAAGAGTCTGCTGATGGTCCCTGATACCTGGGTCCCGACCTGTACGTTCACAACTGCGTTTACCGTACCCGTGGCAGTTACGGTGTCCTGAACATCGCCTTTCTCAACCTTCTCGGTCTTGTAATCGGACTTGCCGCCATTTTTATTGAAAATGAAATATGCGGCAATCCCGATTGCCACCAGGATTATAATAAATGCAACTGTTTTCTTCATTTCAGTTCTCCCATGGCCTTTTCAAGGTTCGCAACGGCCGTCCGGTAATCGTACATGGCCGAGGCATAAGCCGTAAGGGTTGTTTTTTCAGATGTTATCGCATCCGTCACTTCGACTGCATTACCCACCCCTTCTGCATAGCGGCCTTCTGCAAGCTCCCTGTTCTGTTTTGCATAAACAAGCGTTTCACGGGCAACGTCTATCCTTTTTTTAACTTCCGATATGGAAAGCAGGGCCTGCGTGACATCGAGCCTGATATTCTGCCTGATCAGCTCGACATTAGCCGTCTGGCTCTTCTGCTTTGCCTTTGCCTCTTCCACGCTGTACTTTACGTTGAATCCCGAGAAGATCGGTACGGTCAGGTTAGCACCTGCGTTCCATTCTTTCTGAAGAGGAAAGTCATTGCCCAGCCAGCCGTAGCCTGCAACCCCGTTCAGGATCGGGTAATGCCCCGAGTTTGCAAGTTTTACATTCATTGCGGCCGCATCCGCCTTTGCCTTCGCAGATTTCAGGTCTGCCCTGTTGTCGTACGCCTTTGAGAGCGCCGCATTTTCCTCGATTGAAACATCTATGAACTTGGGAGAAGGGTTTATCTCGAAGTCAGGTGCGGTCTTGACGCCCATGGCATTTGCCAGAATAAGCTTATTTGAAAGGTATGTATTCATCGCCTTTATAAGGTCGAGCTTTGACTGGCCCAGATCGACCTCGGCCTTTGTAACGTCTATAGTGGGTTTAAGGCCGACCTCATGGAGTTTTTTTGCCATCTGAAGGTGCTGTTCAAACTTTTCAACCGTTGATGAATTTGCATCTAGGTTGTCTTTGGATTGGAGAAGTCCGTAGTACGCATTTTTTACACCCAGGATCACCTGTGACTTCGTGTCGCTGTAATCGGCCGAGGAAGAATCCGTTTCATACCTTCTGACCCCGACCTGGGAAGGGGTCCGGCCGAAATCATAAAGCATCATGTTCAAGTTCACACCCGTCTCGTACTTGTCGAAAGGACCCGACTGGTTGATGTCATACCCCGTGTCCTGGTCATATTTCGAATATGTCGCAGTAGCGTTCAGCTGCGGCAGATACGCCGATTTAGCCTGGCCCGTCGTGGCCCGGCTCGCCTCATAATTGGATTGGGCGGCGATAATCTGCGGATGGTTGGAAAGGGCAATGCTTATGCACTTATCAAGATCAAGCATCTCTCCGGGCGCTATGTCCTGGCCGGCATTAAGCATCGCTGGAAAGATAAAACAGATGAGCATTAAAATTGCTTTTTTCATAATGTCTTTATTATTACACCAGGCAATATTCATCCAGACTATTTACACTTATTTACAAAAAATAGGGCTGCGGACAGTGACTATAACGCAAATATATCAGGCAGATAAATCAATCAAATATCCGTTGCCATTAAACCGGCACCTCCTTCTTTTCACCGGCCAATCTCTTTTTCAATCACAGGTCGTTTATCCTTAATGTTGGAGAAGTCCTGGCGTAGCCCTCGGATCTTATAAGGTGGCAGCCGATTGATGTGGGGTTTCTGAGCGCCGCCTCGGCAACCATTATCGCCGCCTGGGTTCCATGAAAGAGGCTTATAATATCCTTTGAAACCGGGGTTTCCCTGTAGAACTCCTCGATCCGCAAAAACATGTGCCTTAAATCCTCCAGGGCGCGTTTGAGTCTGGATTCCGTACGCACTATGCCGACATAGTTCCACATGGTGTTCTTCAGGTTCGCCCAGTCCTGGGCAATGAGCGCCGGGTCCTCATTGGCCACGTTGCCTGTTGGTATCCAGTCCCGGGCCGAGGAAAGGGTCGATGTCTTGACCGTTTCCCCTGAGTTTATTCTTTCTTTGATGTCCATGGCCGACTGATAACCCCAGAGAAGACCTTCGAGCAGGGATGTCGATGCAAGGCGGTTCGCCCCGTGAAGTCCGGTGCAGGACACCTCACCGATTGCATAAAGTCCTCTTAGCGTTGTCCAGCCTTTTGTGTTCACATGCACACCGCCGCAGAAATAATGCGCCGCCGGAACGACAGGCACAGGCTCCTTTGTTATATCGATGCCCGCCTCCCGGCATGTCTTTGAAATAGTCGGGAAGCGCTCATTTATATCACCATGAACGTGGTTTGCTATGTCGAGAAGGACATATTCCTCCTTGTTTCTTATGGTTTCTTCCCATATCGCTACAGTCACTTCATCCCTCGGGGCAAGGTCTTTAAGGTCGGGATTGTACCTCTCCATGAAATATTCTCCCGAAAGGTTCTTGAGTTTGGCACCCTCTCCCCTGACAGCCTCTGAAATCAGGAAACGCCTGCCGCCAGGAATATAAAGAGTTGTCGGGTGAAACTGCATGAATTCCATATTCATGACACGGGCGCCGGCCCGTTTCGCCATGACCATGCCGTCGCCGACAGTGCCCTTTTCATTCGTGGAATGTACAAAAATATCACCTAGTCCGCCGGTTGCCAGCACCGTGTACTGGGCCAGTACAACATCGACTTCCCTCCTCTCGTTCATGAAAAGGTAAGCCCCAAGGCACCTGTCGCCCAGCAGATATCTGGCCTGGATATCACTGGAATGGTGATGCATGGTTACGAGGTCAATGGCTGTTGCCCCGGTAATTATTGTGACATTGTCGTGCGAACGGACAGCCTCTATCAGTGATTTTTCAATGACCTCTCCCGTGTTGTCAGCGGAATACAGTATACGGTTGACCGAGTGCGCCCCCTCGCGGGTCAGGTCGTAAAGCTCCTCATGGGAATCCGTAAGATGCGTAAAGTTCACGTGAAGGTTTCTGATAAGCACTTCCTCGACTATGTCAGGTCCTCTTTCAGAGATGAAATCGACGGCCTCAATCGAATTTATATTCCGGCCAGCTCTCAATATGTCTTCTCTCAGGATTTCGGGTGAATCTTCCTTCCCCCTGAAAACAATACCGCCCTGGGCGCGGTTCGTGTTTGTACGGTGCGGATCATTGCGCTTGGTGACAAGCGTCACTTTAAGTCCCTGCTGGGCGGCAATCAGGGCGCATGTCGCCCCGGCAATTCCGGTTCCTATAACAAGCACTTCAGTTTCAATTCGCGCCATGTCAGACCTCCAGCATTCGCTTTAGCGCTTTCCGGGCATCTGCGGCAACATCTTCCTCCACTTTCACCCTGAACTCTTCCGAAAGCGTTTCCAGGCATAAGGCAAGTTTTTTGAGTGTTATCTTTGCCATGTCGTCGCAGTACGCCTCTTTAAGCGGAACAATCCTGATTCCGTCTTTTTCTGAAGCAAGCCTTTTGACCATGTTCGCTTCTGTACCGACCGCAACAGTCGTACCATCCCGCTGCATACCGGCATAATCGATGATGCCGGCCGTCGAAGCAGCCTCGTCACTTGCCCTTACCGCCTCCGAATCCGATTCCGGGTGAACAATCACTTTGCCGCCGGGATTTTCAGATCTGAATCTGATGATATCTCCGGCAGTGAATCCCGGATAATGTACAGGACACCAGCCCTTCCACAGAATAACTTTCGCATTTTCCGCTGTCTTATTATCCAGACCCGCTTCGGGGTCCCAGAGTTTTATTTCACTCTCCTTTATGCCGAGGCTGTTCGCGGTATTCCTGCCGAGGTTCATATCGGGCATGAAGAATATGCGCCCTTTTTTTTCAAGGGCCCAGCTGAAAACCCGTTTTGCATTTCCTGAAGTGCAGACAATGCCGCCATTACGTCCGCAGAAGGCTTTTACAGCTGCGGACGAATTAACATAGGTCACCGGAACGGCGGGTTTTGCTGAAATAATCTTCCAGGCCTTTTCAACATCGCTGACTTTGGCCATGTCGGCCAGCGGACATCCTGCGGATTTATCGGGAATATATACTTTTTTATCCGGGGAAAGGATCACGGCCGTCTCCGCCATGAAATACACGCCGCAAAAGACTATTATTTCTGCATCTCCAAGCTGTGCGGATTTTCTGGAGAGCTCCAGTGAATCACCCACGTAATCCGCGTATTCAATTATTGAATCGTTCTGATAGTGGTGGCCGAGAATGACGAGCCTTGAGCCGAGCTCCCCTTTCTTCCTGATGATAATCCCTCTTGCCTGTTCTTCAGTCATCCGCCAGTCCGATCGTCATGGAAATATCAAAAGCCTTCACCGAATGAGTAACCTCGCCTACAGATATGTAGTCGACCCCTGTCAGGGCCACATCGCGTATTGTTTCGAGGGTTATCCCCCCAGAAGCCTCTACCGGGGTTTTCCCGCCGATAAGACTGACCGCCTTTCGCATGTCATCTATGCTGAAGTTGTCGAGCATTATCCGGTCAACATTTAGAGGCAAGACCTCCTCGACATCTTCGAGTCTGCGGCATTCGACTTCTACCGGAATTTCCCTGGACAGCCCCCTCACCCTTTTTACTGCTTCGGTGATCGAGCCCACACGGTCGATGTGATTGTCCTTGATAAGCGCCATGTCATAAAGCCCCATGCGGTGGTTCCGGCCTCCGCCGAGCCTTACGGCCATCTTATCCAGAAGCCTCTGGCCTGGAGCGGTCTTTCTCGTATCCAGCAGTACAGTCTTTTGTTCCCTCGAGTTCTCTCACGAACATAGCTGTCATGGTCGCAATCCCGCTCATGCGCTGCATGAAATTGAGCGCAACCCGCTCGGCCTTGAGCAATTTGCCGGCATTTCCTGTTATGGATGCGAGTACCGTGCCGTTATCGACCCGGTCCCCGTCGCACACCTTTTTTTCAAAAATCGCTGTATCATCGAGTCTCTTGAACACGGTCTCAGCGACATCGAGACCTGCGATGACTCCTGATGACTTGGCTGTGAACACTGCTTCAAGCCTGTCGGTCTCAGAAAAAATAGCGTTGGCCGTTACGTCATACCCGTCTTCCTCAAGGGCCAGATCAATAATTCTGTTTATCAGTTCCCGGGTATTCATATGTAAACTCACCTATTATCACATCAAGCATGTTTATTGCCATATCGAGTTCCTCCCTGCATTCAAACGCGGAAGACAGGCTTAAAAAAATCGGGGCATAAACGGGCACATCGGCGCCGAGACCTTCATAGTCGATTTTGTCTATATCGTATTCCTCACCCACAAAATAATATTTGCCGAAACGGGGGCGCTTGGTATCACTAAACGGCCATGAGACCTTGAGGCTGCAATACCTGTTGATAATATCTTTAAGCCTCTGGGATTCCCTGACAACGTGGGGCTTGATCTCTTCACCCTGTCCTGTCCTGAACAATCCTGAAAAAGGTTTTCACAAAATCTATATCCGTGATGACTGCCCGAAAAGATACCAGTCGTCAAGCGTATCGGCAATTATCCGGGCTTCGTTCTGATTCAAGCTTCTGGTAACTCGGACACGAAATGGCCCTCAGCATAATCTCGCGGCCGTAAAAGCTTGTGTCGCGCATATCATTCCCGTTATTCTGCATCGGGTGTATCATGCAGCCGATCTTTTTCCGACCACCATCTAGCCAGCCGGCAAATTCGCATGTATATATTGTTTTTGTAAATCCGCCTTCCATCCTTCCCGGCGCCTGATAATATCCCTGTAGGCTTCGAGGGAAAGCTCACGATTCCTGACTTTCTGCATCAGTTTCTCACGGTAATCGAAACGCCTGATCAGCTCAAACTTTGTATTGGCGACATAATTGTAAATCCCGCAGCATGCTCCGCAGGATTTGTTTTTGTCAGGCTGGCAGAGATGGATCGAAGTCATATCTTCAGAGATGCCGGGATCGATGCGTTTATAAACTTATGCCCTGTTAAACTATTTTGCTCGACTGCTGCATAGCTTGACAGCTTGACAGCTTTCATTGCCGGCCTGCCATTCATTTTTTTTTATTTCGGGATTATCATTACGTTCGTACCGTCAACCCCTACGGCATAGCAGCAGTCTTCGCATTCAACCGTATAACGGACGACTTCCTCACTGTCATTATCAAACGCGCCTTCATCATTAAGCCGGTCGATTATGAACCTTAGCCGGTCGAAGCTCATGTCATCATCAATGATGATGTTGTAAGAGCATCCCTTATAAAGAAACGGTATTTTTTCAAGCATATATAGCATCTTAACATACCAGGCATTTACATGGAAGCTTCAGTAAAACAAATTCCTTGCTTAAAGATAATATTTTCGGATAAACCTGCGGCATGAATCCCGTACTGTTAAACTCAATCGGATGGGTCGGTGCAAATCTCATTTTAGGCCTCTGCGGCACCTACAGGGAGAACGTTTTCGGAAAAGAGCTTTTCGGATGAGATGTCAAAGACAAACCGAAAGATTCTGGTCTCATGCTGGCACCGCGGTATAATCTTTTACGGCTATTTTTTCAGGGGGCTTATGGCTGGCACAATCGGCTCTTTGTCAAGGGACGCCGAAATCGCCGCGGCCATATTCAAGCGTCTCGGAATTAAAGTCTTCAAGGGCTCTTCCACCAGGGGCGGCCGTGCCGCTCTTGACGCCATCATCGAATACATCAATTCAGACAATTATGGCGGCTTTAATCCGGACGGGCCAGGTGGGGCCTCAATACATCTCAAAACCGGGTATGATACAGATCGCTGCCAGAACCGGCGCACCGATCATTCCTTTTGCCTGGGATGCAGAACCGTCATGGGAATTTAACACATGGGACAAGATGATACTGCCCAAACCGTTTTCAAGACTATGCATCCTCTTTGACAGAGAGCCAATGCATGTACCGCCCGGGCTGGGTAATAGAGGAGTATGAGAAATTCAGACAGGCCTTCGACAAGCGCATGAACATACTCGGCTATCAGGCAAGGTTCTAGTGTCAAAAATCACCCTCAAAGGCATTGACCCCCGTGACATCGATGTGCCTGAAGATTTTATGAATTACCTGCCAAAAGGAAAACCCAGGATCAGGAAGAACCGCCCCGTAGACCGGACCGGCTGCTGTCCGCTCATGAAGGAGGCTAAGCCGGTCGGCCTTTTATGCCGATATCCCCTGCCTGCTTAAACGGATTTTTGAACCCTGTTGCCGGCTGCCAGAAGATCTTGCCGGCGTCTGACGGGAAGGGTTTTGCCGAGGCATGAGGGAAAAGGCCTCGGATGCTGCTGTCTGGGAGGCCTGGCGAATTCATTTCCCTTGGCTGCGGGCTTGCTGTAGTCGAATCCTTCCAATTTTTTACGGGCCAGTTTCTCGCCAAGGGTCAGCTCTATATCATGAACCATAGCGGCATCTTCATGCGTGACAAAAGTAAAGGCATCACCGCTCCTTGACACACGGCCTGTTCTCCCGATGCGGTGCGTGTAGGCGTCGACAGTATCCGGTATGTCGTAATTTATGACATGGGATATCGCGGAAACATCTATGCCGCGCGCGGCGATATCGGTCGCGACCAGTATCTGATAGGTCCCGTCACGGAAGCCCTCGATCGCCTCCTCCCTCCTGTTCTGCGAAAGGTTGCCCTGAAGCGATGTCACGCTGAACCCGGCATGGCCAAGCTGTTCCGCAACACGTTTGGCCCGGTGTTTTGTGCGTGTGAACACAAGGACCGAACCTGTTGACGTGATTTTGAGAAGCTCCTTGAGAAGCGCAGTCTTCAAATGCTGCTCTACAGGGTAGAGCGCATGCGTTATTGTGGAGACAGGCTTTGTTATATCAATCTGCACAGTCACGGCATCCTTAAGGATGACTGAGGCCAGATGCCTTATATCGTCCGGCATGGTTGCGGAAAACAGCAGGTTCTGCCTTTTCTGGGGAAGGTGCTTCAATATGCGGCGGATATCGGGCAGAAAGCCCATGTCAAACATGCGGTCGGCCTCGTCAATAACGAGCGTTTCAACACTGCTCAGGTCTATCTTGTTCTGCGATATCAGGTCAAGAAGCCTGCCCGGACACGCCACAACGATTTCGGTTGTCCCGGTTCAGGGCCTGTATCTGCGGGTTAATGTTCACGCCTCCGAAGACCGCCATGCTGCGAAGCCTCATGTTCCTGCCCAATGCCCTTACGGCATCGTTGATCTGTGAGGCCAGTTCGCGCGTAGGCGCCAGAATCAGGACTTTTATGCGCCGTCTCTGGCCGTGAATCAGCCTCTCAAGTATAGGCAGCGTGAATGCCGCTGTTTTTCCCGTACCCGTTTGTGCAAGACCCAGGACATCCCGTCCTTCGAGTATGGGCGGAATTGTTTTTTCCTGGATTGGCGTGGGGTTGGTTGTAACCTTGCTCGATAATGCCGGACATTATGTCCGGGTGAAACTTAAACTGCTCAAATGTCATTGATGCTCCTTTTAAGGGCTCTTAACTCGCCTATTAAAAGGGTTATGTCAACACAATTCGTTGCTTAAGTCTTTTCCAGTGCATATTTACTGCAATCATTCACTCCCCTTGATCGGATCATTCAAAAGTGACGGATTGCCTGCATCCTTTTTAGCGGCGGCCTCACGGCGGTTGAAAAGGTTCATCGCCTTTGTGATGCCGTTTTTCAGGCATTCGATTACGGCCTGGCCTGCCTTTGATATCTCTTCTGACAGCGCTTTAATCTCGTCACCTGAAAACCCGGAAAGCACATATTCCGCACCTTCCATGCCCTCGGGGGGCCTGCCTATGCCGCAGCGTATTCGGATAAAATCGCCCGTATGAAGCACGGACCTGATTGATTCCAGACCCTTGTGCCCGCCCGTGCCGCCGCTTTCCTTCACGCGCACCTGCCCGAAGGGTATGTCCATGTCATCATGAATCACTATGAGGTCATCCGGCCTGATTATCATTGACGAAAGCGGCAGCCCGCTCAGGTTCATGAAGGTCTGGGGCTTGGCCAGCATTACGCTTATTCCATCAATGACGCCTTTTCCGTAAAGGACATTCGAGGCCTTTTTTTTGACCTCGATCCCGTATTCCCTGGACAGAAGGTCGACCGCCATGAACCCGATATTATGACGGTTCATCTTATATCTGGCGCCGGGGTTTCCAAGTCCGTAAATCATCTTCATAGTATGATACAATTACTGTTTTGAGGATAAAACATCAACCGGTTTCATGTTGAACAGATGTCCTGACCGCCTCCTGGTATGTTTAACGGAAAAAGATATTCCTGCCATCAATGTCCGCATGCTATTATGCAAACATGCCTCTAACCCCTGAAATGATCGAGACCCTGCCGCGCTCGACAGGCGTTTATCAGATGCGCGACAAGAAAAACCGCATCATCTATGTCGGCAAGGCGCTCGATATAAGAAACCGCGTAAAGGCCTACCTGGGCCAGGATACAAGGCCTTATGTGACCCATATCCGCGAACATGCAGACAAAGTCGAGTTCGTGCTCACCGGCAATGAAAAGGAGGCTCTTCTCCTTGAAAACCAGCTTATAAAGACGCACCGTCCGCGCTACAACGTTCTTTTGAGGGATGACAAGACTTATGTCAGCATCAAGCTTACGGTCAACCACGAATGCCCGGCTATTTCGATTACAAGGCGGGTGGTAAAGGACGGGGCCCGCTATTTCGGCCCCTACTCTTCAGTCAGGGCAACCCGCAGCACCCTTTCCGCAATCGGCAGGATTTTCCCTATAAGGCGCTGCAAGGATACCGAGTTCATCAACAGGGTCCGGCCATGCCTTTATTACCAGATAGGACTCTGCCTTGCGCCATGCGTCAAAAAACATGCGGCACCGGACTATACGCAGGCTGTCCAAGACCTGATCCTTTTTCTTGAAGGGAAAAACACCGACCTTGTGAACACGCTTGAAGAAAGGATGCAGAAATACGCCGCAGGGCTGGAATTCGAAAAGGCCGCAAAAATCCGCGACCAGATCGAAGCGATAAAAACAACTCTTGTGCCTCAGAGTGTTTCCTCGATTGCATCTACCGATACAGACATCTTCGGGGTGCACCGCTACGAAAACAGGGCGGCCATAGCAGTCCTCAGGATAATGGGCGGCTCGATTGCAGACACCAATGCGTTTTCCGTGCACGCAGGCGACGGGCAGGATTTCATAACGCCAGTCATTATCCAGTATTACCTGGGCGGCAGGCAGGTGCCGCCGGTTATTTATTCGGATGAAACACCCGAAGATACAGATACTGTGACCGCCATTCTTGCCGAACTGCGTTCGGGCAAGGTGGAAATAAAAAAACCTCTGCGAGGAAAAACCAGACACTGGCTTGATATGGCCAACGAGACCGCATCAAAATCAATGGGTGCCGGTGAATCGGCGCTGGATGAAATAGCGATCGCATTCAGGCTTCAGACGCTCCCGTGGCGGATCGAGTGCTATGACATTTCGAACCTTTCAGAGACAAATGCCGTGGGTTCCCGTGCTGTCCTTACAGGCGGGGAACCTGACAAATCCCTTTACCGCCATTACAAGATCAAAAACGTCCAAGGACAGAATGACTTCGCCATGCTGCATGAGGTCCTTTCACGCAGGTTTAAAAACGAGAGCGAGAACATGCCCGACCTTATCATTATCGACGGCGGCAAAGGCCAGCTTGCCATGTGTCTCAAGGTCATGTCCGAGCTGGGAATAACCGACGTGCCTGTAGCTGCAATGGCCAAGGAACGAGGAGCAGCGAAAGACAGGTTCTTCATCCCGGGAAGGAAAGATCCCGTGCATCTCCCGGCAAGGAGCCGGGCGCTTCTGATGCTGCAGAACCTGAGAAACGAGGCCCACAGGTTTGCAATAACCTACCACAGAAAATTAAGGTCAAAATCCACCTTTGCATCAGGGGATGCGCCCGCCCGTTGATGCAGGTCTGGAACAAACAAGAATCACAGCATTTAAACTCAACTTTCTTGAAATAAACATTTGCTCAATGTATGATGCCCGTCATGTTTATCGGCGATAATCCCAGACTTGAAGCGGCCCTTGATGAAACCCCCGGTGCACCATGCGCCGTCATAACTCATCCCCACCCTCTTTATGGCGGGAACATGCACAACAACGTTGTGATGTCAGCCAGGGATGCTGCGCTGGCGAACGGGTTTTCAGCACTGAGGTTTAATTTCCGGGGAACGGGCCGAAGCGAAGGCCGCCACGACAACGGCAGGGGCGAAATCAATGACCTGCATACCGCTGTCGGCTTTGCCGGCAAAACCCCCTTGATAATCGGATACTCTTTCGGGGCCTGGATCGCCTCGATGTACCTTAAAAAGAACAGTCTGCCCTGCATACTGATATCACCGCCCACAGCCATGTTTGAAGTGAGCCTGCCGGAAAAAAGCGATATCTGGGTAATCGCCTCGGATATGGACCAGTATGCTGACATCACAAAGGTCAGGGCTCTTGTTCCTGAAGACAGGCTTTACATATACCCGGGGATCGATCATTTCTGGTTCGGTGATGAGGATGCCCTCACCAAAAGGCTGAATAAAATTCTTGCCGGCCTTAAGGGCTGCATGAACAATAATGGAGGATAATATGACACCTTTTAACCTACCGAAAGGCTTTTTGTTCGGAAGCGCAACGGCATCATTGCAGATTGAAGGAGGCGACAGGAACAACTCATGGTACGAATGGTGCGAACAGGGCCACATCAAGGACGGCACGCACTGCATCGTTGCCGACGATCATTGGAACAGGATCGAGGAAGATGTCGAGCTCATGAAAAAAATGAACCACCAGATTTACAGGCTTGGCATTGAATGGAGCAGAATCGAGCCCGTCAAGGGCCAGTTTTCGCGGGACGCCCTGAAGCATTACCGTCAGGAAATAGAGCTGCTTGTCAAAAACAAGATAAAGCCCATGATTACTCTGCATCACTTCTCCAACCCGCTCTGGCTTGAGCACAACGGCGCATGGCTGACTCCTGAAGTAATAGGGCTTTTCGAGCGCTACACCGAGGTCGTTGTCAATGAACTCGGCGACCTTGTATGCGACTGGGTGACCATCAACGAACCAAATGTATATCTTGCGATGGGATATATAACAGGAGAATGGCCCCCGGGCGGCAAAGGCAGAATGCTTGAATACTTTAAAGGCGCAAAGAACATGATCCTTGCCCATATCTGCTCATACAGAAAGATCCACGAGTTGAGGAGCAGGATGGGATTCAAAGACACTATGGTCGGAGTTGCAAACCACATGCGCATATTCGATCCGAAATACGGCACGGCCCGCGAGCGTCTGAGCTGCAGGCTGCATGACCAACTGTTCCAGGAGATGTTCATCCACGGCATGGCCGAGGGAAAACTTACGGCCCCGATCGGCCTGGGCTATCCCTTGGGCAGGGGGCCTTTCATGGACTTCTTCGGGCTGAACTATTACTCCCGAGACATGATAGAAGGCACATGGAACCCGGCGGAGCTTTTCGGCAGGATGGAGTTCAAGGCCGGGGCCCCCACAAACGACCTCGGATGGGAGCTCTACCCGGAAGGGCTCTCTCGTATATGCCGCAAATATTACGATCGATACCGTGTTCCGATATTCATAACCGAGAACGGCACCTGTGATAAAAAGGATGCCTTCAGGACACAGTACATCTATGACCACATGATAGAGATAAAGAAGCTGATCGACGAAGGCGTGGCCGTCGAGCGGTATTACCACTGGACGCTTATGGACAATTTCGAATGGGTGGAGGGATTGAGCGCCTGTTTCGGTTTGATCGAGGTCGATTTCGACACGCAGGAAAGGAAGATCAGGAAAAGCGGACAGTTTTATGCCGAGCTCAGCAAGGGCAAGGCCGTAACACAGAAGATGATCGACAAATATCTTAAAGACTAGTTGTGAGTGATTAGTGGTGAGCGGTGAGTAAAACAATAAGATATGGGGATAAAGATGAATACGAAAGAGGATGTTGGAAAGGGATTTATTGAGGCGTACGGCACAGAAGGTGAATGCGAGTTCTTTTTTTCACCGGGACGGGTCAACCTGATCGGCGAGCATATCGACTACAACGGCGGGCTTGTGCTGCCGGCGGCTTTGTCCCTGGGCATCAGTGCCGCCATCAGGCGCCGCAATGACGGCATTGTCAGGCTGCGGTCGGCTACGGAGACCGGTGAGGCAACCATCCGTCTTGAGGATATCAAGAAGATGGGATCAGCCCGCTGGGCAAATTACCCCGCAGGCGTAATGAAGTATCTCTCGGCCGAAGGCCACAGCCTTGCCGGGTGCGACATTTTTATAATGAGTGATCTGCCGGAAAGTTCGGGACTGTCATCATCTGCCGCCCTGGAAGTGCTGACGGGGTACATGATGCTCTGTTCATCGGGTGATGACAAGGTTGACAGGGTGAAGCTGTCGCTTCTCTGCCAGAAGGTTGAAAACGAATTCATAGGCGTCAACTGCGGCATAATGGACCAGTTTGTGGTGGCGCTGGGCAGAAAAGACCATGCGATCCTGCTGAATACAAATACCCTTGAATATAAGTATATCCCTTTTAACCTGGGCAAATACCGTCTTCTCATAATGAACACGAAAAAAAAGCGCGAACTGGCGGATTCCAAGTACAATGAACGCAGGACGGAATGCGAAGCGGCGCTGGCCGTCATTCAAAAAACCAGACCCGCCAGAACACTGGTCGAGGCCGATGCCGAGGACCTGCTTCTTATCAAGGACCCTGTACTCAGAAAACGCGCCCGCCATGTAATCACCGAGAACAAGCGGGTTCAGAAGTCGGTTGCGGCTCTCGGGAACGGTGAGCTTGCAACATTCGGCAACCTCATGTGCTCTTCCCATGATTCGCTGAAGACCGATTATGAAGTGACCGGCTTCGAACTGGATACGATAGTCTCGGAGGCGCTTGCCCTTCCCTCCTGCCTGGGCGCTCGCATGACAGGCGCCGGGTTCGGCGGGTGCGCCATCGCGCTTGTTCAAGAACCCGCAGTCGAACCTTTCACTGAAACCGTCCTTAAGAACTACAAGGCCAGAACAGGCCTGAACGGCGAGATTTACGTGAGCGTCATCGGGGACGGGGTTAAGGCTCTTTGAAATTGATTTCATATTGAAAGGGACTCCTATGAACTCTATCGAACGGGTCAGAAGGGCCGTCGGTTTCAAAACCCCGGACAGGGTGCCTGTCTGGAGTTTCGGGTTTGATGACGTCTTTCACATGTTCATGCTGCCGCCGAAATCCTGGCAGCCCGGTCATGCCGGGCATGAAAAAGGCCTGTTCCCTTATATGCCTGACGAAAAAATACTGAAACTGCACCTTTGGAAATGGGACAGGCCGGAATGGGCCAGAGCGGCAGGGCATAAAAACTGGCTTAACATCGAACGCGAAGAAGTCGATGAATGGGGCTCAATCTGGAAACAGTCGGGAACAGGGAAATCGATTGGCCACCCGGTCAGACCGGTACTGACAGACTGGAAGCTGTATGATGAATATCTGGCCGATTACAATCCCGATCCGATGATTAAAAACCGCTACTCATTCTATATTTTCTTGAGCAGACTCATCGGGAGGAACCGCTACAGGATGTGCACCCTCGGCGATATGGGACCCTTGACCACAGCATCGGCAATACGGGGGTTCGTGCCCTTTCTGACCGACCACAGGAGAAATCCTGAAGAGCTGAAAAAACTTTTAAGCCATATAACAGGCTTTTATGTAAATTCGGCGCGCATGTGGGTGAAGTACGGCGCCAAACCTCACGGCTTCATGATGTATGACGACCTCGGCGATCAGATGAGGCCCTATCTGAGCCCCGGGATGTTCAGCGAATTCTATGAGCCTGTCTACCGGAGCATTTTCGAGACGGTCCATGAACTCGGCTGCGATATCCATCTGCATTCCTGCGGAAAGATCGATCCCCTTCTGCCTCTTTTGATAGACTGGGGACTCGACGCCATAGAACTCGACAGCCCTCATATGATCGGCTTCGAAGACCTGCAGCAGTTCAGGGGCAGGCTTATGATATGGGCCTCAATAAACATCCAGTCGACATATGCGCACGGCACCCCTGAAGAATGTGAGCACGAGGTTCTTGAAATGATAAGCAATCTCGGTACGCCGAAGGGAGGGTTCGGCGCATATTTTTATCCGCAGCCGCATCACCTGAATGTACCGCAGGCCAATATCAAAGCCTTCAGAAAAGGGCTTGAAAAATACGGGGACCTTCGCTGAGCTTTCCCCTGCTGCCATGGCGGAAGAAGAGAAGGCTCGTCATGGGGATGGGGTGGAAATCAAAGCACTCCCTGAAAACGAATCATGCCGCCTTTGACTCGAAGTCGCTAAAGCATCTATCATCCCTGATCCATTCGAGACCGATTGCAGATTTGCTCTCAAGAAGTGCGTCAAGTTCCAATACCAGGAAATATAGGTTCTGGATATCATGCGGCAGTTTAAGGATCGACCTGAATTTATCAAGTTCATCCTCTATACCGAGTTTGGCGGCGTAATTTTCCAGAAAATGCACGACATTACTGATATAATCGAAGCAGATTTCCATACTGTCTTTCTCGAAATTATTTTCAAGGAATCTCATGTATTTCTCCTTTCATCAGATTCTGTTCTTGTTAAAAAAAAGCCCCCAAAATATGAGGAGGAGGTTTTTGGGGGCAAAAAGAGTATGGGTAAATCCTGTTGTGACCGCTTGCCATGATGTTTTTATTTTTTAGCATGCAGTCAGTGGCGTTCTTTCTTTTTCCTACTGCCATCGCTGAACAGAATATTCTGCTGACCGGGACTTAAAACATTGTAGAATTTCATTAAGTAATCAACAAACGCTATACACATATCAGGTCTCCCGCTTATCTCATGCTTAAGCTTGACTTTCTCCCTGCCCTTGTTTTCTCAATCAATAAGTTTGTCTATACGTCATGGTTGTAAAGAAATTGTTTTTTGAATGTAAATTATTGTAAAAAATGAAAACAGGGTATTCTCCGGAAGCTAATAAATGAGACAAAGCGTCTGCCCCATTCTTACAAAGAATTCAACTGTGTTTTAAAAAGCATTTCATATGTCTTTACCGGAATAATGATTGTTTCAGAAAAGGATAGAACGGATGCGTTTTTTTTGCATTGATATTTACGATATGGTAACAGACATTGCATTATGAATGTCAGGGAACGCTTCCACGCAACATGCGCTTTCGAAAAGCTGGACAGGCCCATCAGGTACGAGACGATAGGATTCTGGAAGGAGACCTATGCCCGCTGGCACAAGGAAGGGCTGCCGGAAACGATAAACGATGATACCTTCACGGCACCCGAATATTTCGGGTTCGACCCCCAGCGATGGGTTCCGATTACCCCCGATCCGACCATAGAGCCGGGTTTCTGGCCCAGGTTCGAAGAGGATATCCTGGAAGAGGAAGAAGCGTATGTGATCAAGATAGACACCGGGGGGAACACCATCAAGGTCCTCTCAGGAGGGCAATCGACGATCCCCCAAATCATAGAGAGCCCGGTCAAGACCATGCGGGATTTCGAGGGTATCAGATGGCGTCTCGACCCGGAAAATCCGGAGCGGTTCAGCGGATTCCTGGACATCATGATTGATTATGCCAATGCGACCGCGGACAAGTACACCAATATCATCCTTTGCGGGCTCTTCGGTACTTTCAGAAATCTCATGGGGCTCAAGGGCATCTCGATTGCCATGCGGCGGGACCCGGCCCTCGTCCATGCCATTGCACGGCATTGGGTCCATATGCACAGCACCCTCATCAAGAATATCTGTACCAGGGTTCCCATTGACTGGATATATTTCTGGGAAGACATGTCCTACAAGAACGGGCCAATTATCTCCCCCTCTGCATTCAGGGAATTCATGAGCCCTTATTACAAAGAGCTCATCGATTCGCTCAAGGCGGATACCGGGATAAAGGTCTTCGGTGTCGACAGCGACGGCGATGTGTGGCTCCTCATCCCCCTGTTCATCGAGACGGGCGTGAATTTCATGCTCCCATTCGAAGTAAATGCCGGCATGGATATCCGCAGGGTGAGGGAGACATTCGGCAACAAGCTTATGATCATGGGCGGCCTGGACAAGATGGCCCTTGCCCGGGATGTGGACTCGCTCAGGAGAGAGGTGCAGGAAAAGGTCCCCTTCATGCTCGCAAGCGGCGGCTACATACCGTCCCTTGACCATGCGGTTCCGCCTGAAGTGCCGCTGAAACATTTTGAATACTTCCTGGAGATGGTGCGTAGCCTCAAATAGCACTCGATATATTGTTATAAAAAGATGTAAATAACCGGAAGGTGGTTGCCATGAGAAAGTCCGCAGTATTCATGTTTATCATTATTATTTCAACCGTGCCGAGCGGGTGCATCCTGTCAAAGTCGCCGAATGCAAACAGAGTGTCGGTGCCCATTGGGGAACAGAAGACATTTACTTTATCCGTCTTGCCTTCAAATGCAACGTTCGACTGGACGCTGGACGGCGCTCCTGTGACCGGACTGGGAAAAAGTTACATATATACAGCGGCGGGCGGGGAGCACAGCCTGAGGGTTACGGCTACCCATTTTCTAGGCACGGATAAGCAGACATGGACAATAACCGATGCAACGGTCAAGCCGCGCGGAGGCCGTCTGCTGGGCATTGACATCACACAGAGCCAGTCGGGAACCTACGACGACGCATTCAACCTGGCGAAAAGCATAGGGAATGAATTCGTGACGCTCACACTCGATTGGGATACGGTTGAAACCCTGCCGGGTGTGTATGACGACACCTGGCTCGACATAGCCAATGTATACTACCCTGCGCAGGGAATGAAGCTCGCGCTCATCCTCAGCAGCGCAGATACAGTGTCTGACCGCAGACCTGCCGACCTGCGTGTGCTTGCCTGGAACGACGCTGCCGTTGTGCAGCGCTACGAAAACCTGGTTGACCACGTGCTGTCGAGGCTTTCCGCTGTCACCCTCATATTGATAGCCCTGGGCAGCGAGATGGACGTCTACCTGGGCGCCAACACAGCAAGATGGACTGAGTATACTGATTTTTACAACCTGACCTCGTCTTATGTGAAAGCCAAAGTTTCGGCGCAGACGGCAGTGGGCGTTAAAACCACCTTTGACGGCACTGTGACCAGCCGGACCGCCCAGATCCAGACGCTCAATGCCAATTCAGAGGCGATATTCATCACCTATTACCCATTGAACGCAGACTTCACTGTGAAAAACCCCGATGTGGTGAGTGCGGACTTCGCTTCACTTATCGCCCTGTATCCCGGAAGAAAGATACTGTTCCTGGAGGCCGGTTATCCTTCAGGCACGCTCTGTGCCAGCTCGGAGGAATTGCAGAGGCGCTTCGTGGCAAACATGTTCTCGGCATGGGACGCGCATGACGACGTCGTCACGGCGGTTAATTTTGAATGGCTTCACGACCTCACACAATCCCAGGTCGATATGTATGCCGGGTATTTCGGCATTTCTGATCTGCGCTTCAAGGAATACCTCAAGACCCTGGGACTGCGTTATTCCAACGGTTCGGAAAAGACTGCCTTCAGCGAACTGGCCAACCAGGCTGATGCCCGGGGCTGGTAGCGTTTCTTGAGGATCACTTGCACCATCAACCTGCGGGATGAAATCCATACATTTGCGGCAACGGTCAAAAGAAAATGCCTGCCCGAGAGTAGCGGGATGTACATTATGGAATTGTATGAGGATCACCTGTCCGTCGGAGCCGATCGGAATTATTACGAGTAAATATTTATTTATTCTGAATAATTAAATTCCTGCTCCAGCCGTATATCCCGGGATGAACTGCCAACCATGATGACAAAGGAGCCGGGCTCAGCAGTCCAGGCGTTTTTGCGGGGATCAAAGAAACTCAAATCAGCTGATGTGATTTTAAAGCTTACCGTCCTGCGTTCACCTGCTTCCAGATGAACTTTACAAAAGCCCTTGAGTTCTTTTGGCGGGCGGTCGATGCCTGCTTCTGCGTCATGAATATAGAGCTGGACCACCTCTGCACCGGAACGAGACCCTGAATTAATAATATCTACGCTGAGAGTTAATGTATCATTTCCCCTGAGTTGAGTTTTATCAAGCGCTAAGTTTTCATACTTGAACTCGGTATATGAAAGCCCAAACCCAAAGGGAAAGGCCGGCTCAATATTTTTTGCATCAAAATGGCGGTATCCCACATAAATGCCTTCATCATAGTAAACCTTAAGTTCTTTCAGATCGCCAGGGAATGATTTCGGACTTGCATGCGCCGGGGAATCAGCAAGCTTCCTGGGGAATGTCAATGGCAACTTACCGGAAGGATTTGTATCACCGAATAGTATATCCGCTATAACTGTACCGGCTTCTTGTCCTCCATACCAAGACTCAAGTACGGCCGGAACTAAATCAATCCAGGGGTCTACCGCAACAGGGCTTCCGTTCACCAGCACCACCACTGTGTTGGCATTTGCTCTTGCCGTGGCCATAATTAACCGGATGTCTTTTTCAGGCAGTTCCAGTCCCGGACGATCTTTTCCTTCGGCATCTTTCCCGGGATTATGGTTTAGCCCGACAACGACTACAACAACATCGGCATCAGAGGGTTTCTTTACGAATAGGGCTTTATTTATTAACTTGTTTTTCAAACCGCGCAATGGGGTGATTTCATATTTCGGCCAGACTGCAGAACTGCCTCCTATTATCGGGAGTGCCTGCTTTCTGTTCGCATTCCGACCCAGTACGCAGATTTTTTTAACTTTACTGACATCAAGGGGTAGAAACGACTTTTCATTCTTAAGGAGGACCATGCCTTCCTGAGCTATTTTTTTTGCCACTTCATAATGTTCTCGGGTGTTGCGGCTTCCTTTGGGCAAGGTCCCGGGATCATCGAAAAGCCCTGCGAAAAACATGGCCCGGAGCAACCGGCGAATATTTTCGTCAAGAGTCTTTTCATTTATCCTGCCTGCCTGAACGGCTGAAATGATTCTGGATGGAACCAGCTTGTTATACCTGCCCATTGTGGGCATTTCAAGGGTTAGCCCTCCGTTGACACAACCATCAGTACCGCTGGTGCCTTTTGTGGCAAACCAGTCTGATACGACAAAGCCCCTGAATCCCCATTCCTTTCTAAGACGCTTTATAAGCAAATCAGGATTCTCACATCCGTAGAATCCATTGAGCTTGTTGTAGCAAGCCATCAAAGAAAGTGCATCCGCTTCCTGGACTGCCGCTTTAAAGCCAGGGAGATAAATCTCCTGCAAGGCACGCTCATCAACTATCGCATCGATGTTCATCCGCCTGGTTTCCTGGTTATTACATGCATAATGTTTGACACATGCCACTATCCGCTGACTCTGGATCCCCTTTACTATCGGCACGACCAATTTCGAGACCAGGAAAGGGTCTTCCCCAAGATATTCGAAAGTGCGTCCATTTAACGGTGAGCGATGAATATTGATGCCCGGTCCCAGAATCATATGCCTGTTACCTGCTGCCCTTACCTCCCGGGCATAGGTCAAGCCGAAATCATAGGCCAGCTCCGGGTTCCATGCCGCCCCCATACAGATACTGGTGGGATAGGCGGTATTTCTTTTAAAGCCTGAGGAATGGAATGCCATACCGTTTGGACCGTCGGTCATCCCGAATGGAGGTATTCCCAGGCGGGGAACGGGTTTAGTCGTCCACATTTTCTTGCCGGCTGAAAGCAGGCACTTCTCTTCGACCGTGAGCCGTGACAACAGATCCTCGATTCTTTGCTCGTGATCCGCTGCAGGATTCATAAATGGCATTCCAATCATTTGATCATGCGGAATTACATTTTTCTTAATGGACATTTTCATTTCCCCGTATATAAATAATTTTCGTGTTATCTTAAGTATTTTTTCAGCCCCTGCCTTAAAGCCACCCGATAAAAGTTTTCTACAGGTTAATCTGCCATTTTAATCAAACCCAACATACATTTTTATATTTGTTCAATCCACATGTTTCATTAAAGGATGCAATTTCTACAAAATCTTGCGTTATGATCATCAATGATTTGAGATCAATTGAATTGCGTTTATCCTGCACATCCATGATTTCCGGGACCCCAATAATTTCGCCGGATATTGTATATGTAAATTTCAGATTCTTCATATTTATGTTTTAACAGTAATTCAAATTCATGGTATTTTGCATCGGGATACGGTTCAGCTGATTTTAGCCATTAAATTCCTGAGGAGGTTTTTATGAAAAGATATATAGTGTCAATCATATTGTTCATCCCCTTTCTCATGACGGCCGGATGCATTGATCCCAAGGGTACACAAGCTGAAATACAGTCGACTCTGCCCGCAGATGGAAATCCCACCATGGATTCGGTCAATCAACTTTATAAAAAGCTGACGACGACAATAGGCTCGAGCGGAAAAAGCACGCAATATGTTTTCACACCGGAAGAAATCCAGAGCATAGCCAACATGGGCGCAAACCTGCCCCTTAAAGACAGGTGGGAGATGATGCGCGCGGAACTGGCGCAGAGGCATCCCGGTGTAATAACTGACACGCTTAAATGGACTTTTAACGCCGCCGGCAATGTGATCTGCAATATCGCTGTCGTATATGCTTCGCCAAACGAATATGTGGCTTTCTTCGGTACTCCCATCGGGGCCACCGGTTTTTCCGGCTATTATACTCAAGCGGATGTGTGGGACTGCATGGTAGCTGGAGAAATGGACACCTTTGATCCCGGTCAGTTTGAAAGATCCGTGTATCTAGCCGGAGACACAGCCTATCTGAAGAAGGGAACCCGCAGGGTTTTCCGGTATGTGGACAGCTGCTGGATGATTGATTACGCACGCGGCAATATCATCACCATGTTTCCTTATGGCGTGATCAATCCGGCAACGTATAATACACTCGATACGAAAAGCGCATGGGAGCAGATATCCAACTATGGTGAATTGTGTATCAAATCGATATTCGGATCATAAAAACGCGGGCTGAAACGCTCTTAACAGAATAATTAATGGAAGATGGTACAGGAGAATTAGAGAATGTAATGTCCATTCTTTCGAGAGATGACATCTATGGAAAAGGCTTTCCATCCATAAAGCTGACCATAATCCATACTTCCTGTCAGGGTGAAAAGGAGTTTTTATCGGGTTGTGTTTGAAAACCCATTCAACATCTGTAAGAATAATTCCCGTTTAGTCATTGGATTACAGCTTATATTAAAATTTTATCTTTGCCCCTATGTTTTCTTTTAAAGGAGAGTAACAGATATATTTTAATTCCCCTCCTTTGTTGAGTACTTCATGAATACGTTTGAACTGGTCTTCACCGCACCTGTAAACATGCACCCAATGAGGGTTTGCTCTGCCTTCATGATACATTGAAACAAGGTCATGCAGTATTGTTCTGTACGGTTCCTTCTCGGTCTGGATTAAAAGATCATTAAGGAAATTATCCAGCTGCTCTTCGGTATGTTTGAACCCATACTGGGCAACATAGCTGATAAGCTCTCTCGTTGTTAAATCTGTTACCATCTGAGATACCTCGCAAAACGTTCGTCCTTGTCCGGTTAAGTGTTTCAATAATACTCATGTAATTATTTTCAATTGTATCCTCATCTGAAGGAACCTGTCAACAAGGCTTGGAACATAAATTGCGAATTCAAAACAGTGAAGAATCAATTAATCTGGACGGCGATTCACTCTTCATTATCTCTGTCCACTTGGCAGGTTATGGTTAAGAGGATAATTCCTTTCAGGCCTTATGAATAAGCTCTTGGATCTGTCTCTTTTAATCTGTTTTTGGACGGAAGCTTGTGAAGCAAATTTTTTTGATTTATAATTGTGTATCTCTTCGTTTAAATAATGAAAAGTGGGGATTGTGGTATGAGGAGTTTATCTTACCGTAAGTTGTCCGCTTTCGCCTTTCTTCTGGTGTGTCTGTTTTTCTGTGGCTGTTTGAAGAAGTTTCCTGCCGAATTTCTTTGGGGTGTGTCAACCGCGGGCTTTCAGTCCGAGGGAGGAGACACAACAAGCGTGTGGGCTGCATGGGACAGTCAGGGACATACCAAGGACAGGGTCGGCCTGGCTGTTGATTTTCTCCACCGATATAGAGAAGATATTAATCTTGCTGCAAACATGGGGAATAATGCCTTCCGGATCAGCATCGAATGGTCCAGGATCGAACCGGCGCGTGGTGTGATCGATCAGGACGCCCTGGCCTACTACGATGATCTCATCGACGCCATCACTGCCGGGGGAATGCAGCCGGTGGTGACCCTTATCCACTTCAACTATCCCCAGTGGCTGGAGGATGAATGCGGATGGGAGAATCCGCTGGTGGTAGACTACTACCTTCGCTACGTCGACCTGGTGGTGGCCCGCTACGGTGACAGGGTTAAGTACTGGATTACCTTCAACGAGCCCAATTTATGGCCGATCATGTCTTGGGCAGTCGGCTTTACAGCTCCAGGCAAGATCGACCCGTTCGCCGCCGGCAAGGTCAAGGAAAACATCGTCACTGCCCATAGAAAAGCCTATGACCTCATCCATAAGCTTGACCCGGAAAGCCTTGTATCAGCAAACATGTATTACATGCAGTTCAGGCACTGGCTCCTGGGTTTCATTATCAACAGTGATATCATTCAGAGAGAATATGTGCTCGACGATATAGACGACAAGATCGATTTCCTCGCCATAGACTATTACTATAACTTCACTTCACTCTATGGCCTGCTGCCGGCCGACGGAAAGAAGTGGCTCTGCACCTTATACCCCGAGGGCCTGTACAAGGCCCTGAAAAAATACGGCCGGGAATATCCCGGTCTGCCCATCATGATCGCTGAAAACGGAATGGCCACCGAGAACGGCAAGCCGCGGCCGGACGGCTGGACGAGGTCCGAGCACCTTAAATCCCATGTCTACTGGATGCAGAAGGCCATGAACGAGGGAGTGAAGGTGATAGGCTATTTCTACTGGTCTCTTACAGACAACTATGAATGGGGTGATTATGATGAGCGCTTCGGCCTGTATACCGTGAATGTCCTGAGCGATCCGGCACTTGAGCGCATCCCGACCGATGCGGTCCAGACATACAGGGACATCATTGCCGATCGCGGCCTCCCGGACGATTATAAACCCAGGGAATAATCATCCGGGATAGTGAGTTTATCCACATACGGTAATACGTGCTTTGCATGGACAGCACCCGGATCGGCACAAAAACTTTATATGAAAACAAAAGCGGCGCTTGTCTTTTGCGCCGCTTTTTCTTATCCTTGCACCTTCAATATTTAATATGGGAGCGCAAAAGATGTCAAAACCGCGGGTAACCGTCATGGGTAGTTTCATTGTCGATCTGATGGCGCGGGCACACCACCTGCCCGTGCACGGGGAAACTGTCAAGGGTTCGCAATTCGTAATCGGCCCAGGCGGCAAGGGCTCCAATCAGGGAGTGGCGGCCTGCCGGTCAGGCGCAGAAGTTACAATGATCACCAAAATAGGGACTGATGCCTTTGCAAAGATCGCCCTGGACAGCTTCTGCAAAGAGGGTATGGAGACCTCATTCATCATGCAGGACGGTGAATACCCCACGGGAACCGCCCTTATCATGGTGGATGAAAACACGAGTGAAAACCAGATACTGGTCACGCCGGGGGCATGCGATCATATCTCATCTGCCGAGATCGAATCGGCACGTGCTCATATAGAAGGTTCCAGCGTGCTTCTCGTGCAGCTCGAGACAAACATGGATGCGATTATCAAAGCTGTGGAGATTGCACATTCAAAAGGCATAAAGGTCATACTTAATCCTGCGCCGGCCCCGCTGTCTCCACTCCCGGATGAGCTCCTGGCAATGGTCGATATCCTCACGCCCAATGAAACCGAGGCATCGGTCATCTCGGGCATTAAGGTCTCAACATTTGAAGACGCGGCAATCGCTTCCCATCTTATCAAAAGAAAAGGCACCGGAACCGTTATAATAACGATGGGCGGCAAAGGGGCGTTCGTACTGGCGGAATCAGCGGAATATATCATTGACCCGTTTGCAGTCGATGTCCTGGATACGACAGGCGCAGGTGACGCCTTCAACGGCGGACTCGCAACGGCGCTGGCCTGCGGAATGGATTTGTCCTCGGCCGTGCAATTTGCAAATGCGACGGGCGCCCTGTCCGTCACCAAGCTGGGAACTGCGCCTTCCATGCCTTTCCGTCACGAGATCGAGAACCTCCTTTTGAAAACAAAATCAGAAAAGGTGAAACAAAAATGAAAATAAACGAGTACATTGACCACACCATATTAAAGCCTGAAGCGACCGAATCACAGATAATCAACCTGTGCAGAGAGGCAAAAGAATATGCATTTAAATCCGTTTGCGTAAACCCCTATTATGTGCCCCTCGTAAGCAGAGAGCTTAAAAAGAGCAGGGTAAAGACATGCGCCGTCATAGGATTTCCGCTCGGAGCAACAAACTGCGAGATAAAATCCTTTGAAACCCATACGCTGATCTTCTCCGGGGCCCAGGAGATAGACATGGTAATAAATATCGGGGCGCTGAAGGACAAATTCTACGATGTTGTGGAAGAGGAAATATGGGCGGTAACTGCCGCCGCAAAGGACAAGGCCATTGTAAAGGTCATAATTGAGTGCTGCCTTCTGACCGACGAGGAAAAGATCAAGGCCTGCCAGATTTCAATGAAGGCAGGCGCCGGCTTCGTCAAGACATCTACAGGTTTTTCCGCAGGCGGCGCAACTCTTAAGGATGTCGCCCTCATGAGAAGCATCGTGGGTGACAGGGCCGGAGTAAAGGCTTCAGGGGGCATAAGGGATTACAAGACCGCCCTGGCAATGATCACGGCCGGCGCCACCCGCATAGGCACCAGTTCAGGCGTCGAGATAATGAAGCAGGCCAAGGACAATGGATAGTTATGAGTGGTGAGTGGTGTGAAAAAGCTCAAAGCAGTCCATAAAAAAATGTATCCTTTCCACTTGAAAAAAACGCGATTGGACGTTTTAACCCCACCCTGTTGTTATAATCCCATAGGAGAAGACATGAAGAATATTATAAGAATGTTTATTTTGTGCTCATTGGCTTTAATCTTCACATCAGGCTGCGGACTTTTTGTAAAAACCATACCCAAAGGTGAAATCCCGGGCAGGACCGAGGCCGACAAATTCATAATCATTGACGGCGCAAATATTCATTACAAGGAATACCCGGCCGACGGCCCGGATGTGTTCCTCCTGCATGGCCTCCCCTCCTCCATGTACACTTGGGAAAAGGTTGCGCCGATCTTACAGAAAAACGGCTATCATGTCTGGCTCATGGACATGAAGGGCTTCGGCTGGAGCGACAAGCCCGAGAAAAGCAAATACGACATCGAGACGCTCACAAATGAAGTGAATGCATTCCTTGAGGCAAAAGGGCTTAAAGACGTCTACTTTGTGGGCAATTCCTTTGGCGGCGGGGTGGCGACGCTGATGGCCTTCATGCACCCCGATAAAATATCGAAGCTCGTACTTGTCGATGCGGCCGGATATCCCCAGAAACTCCCGACCGTCATCGGCCTCGGCCGGGTACCGGGGGCCGGCGAGATCATGAAGCTCATATACGGCAAATGGATGATCAGGTGGAATATCGGCGAGGTCATGTACGACAAGAACAAGATAACGGATGAACAGATAAACGCTTATTATGACAGGATACGCTCGGAGGGTGCAATGGATGCGCTTATGGTCATTGTGAAGGGAATCGATTTCAAGGAATATGACAAATACATCAAACGCGTTCCGGAAATAAGCACCCCGACCCTCATTATCTGGGGCGATACCGACAGATGGGTCCCCATTGAAAGCGGTTACAGTCTGAAAAAAAACATAAGGAACTCTTTATTTGTCGAGATCTCCAAATGCGGACATATGCCGCAGGAAGAGCTGCCCGGCATTACTGCTCAACTGCTGATGGATTTCTTCCAGGGCAAGCCGATTGTTGAAACCGCTGTTCCTGAGGGAAAAAAATAATTGATAATCATCCCACTTTTGCTGGATAAGAACTGTTTCAACAGCCTTGCGGCTTGCAATTTACAGGCCCTTTTCGTTCTGTCTCTTACGGCCTGAGCCAGGCACTGCCGAACTGGACGTAGATGATGGGCTCGTCAGGCCCGAACGCCAGGTCTATGCCCATATGCAGCCCGTATTTACGGGCCAGTTCATAACGGAAACCAGCGCCTCCGGTTACTATTGTGGAGTCCTGGCTGAATTTTCCAAAGTCGTTCCAGGCCGAAACCGACACCGGCAAAACCGACGAGGCTGAACCTCTTCCATAGCTGCCATCTGAGCTCAGCCTCCATCTGCGCGGACTCATCCCCCTGATACCGCATTGCCTGAGCACCTCTAAGCTCGATGTACGGTTTCATGTAAAAAGGCACATCATCGAAGCTGAAGGTCGCCCCGCCGATCCACACCGAACGTCAGTTCTTTGCAGGCAGGCAGATACTGGATGGCGTCGAGAGTTACCAGCTGGAACTCGCCGTCTCCTCCCAGGGCCTGGCTGAAAAGTCCGGCCGTTCCTTCTATATACGTGCCCTTTGTCGGCGTGAACATATTGTCTCTTGAATCGAATGTAATGGACGGAGTCAGTCCTCCGATGCGTGAGTGGCGTTCGAAATCAGGCATCCTCGGGATATCTATGGGATCGTCGAAGGTGACCAGGGTCTCTGCAAACATATAGCTGAGCCCTGTCCAGAAACGCGTCCTGCCGAGCCGGTATTTCAAATTGACCATGCCTCCTGCCGGTTCGAGGTTGTACTTGAGCGGATGCTCCTGCAGAAAATTGTCTTTCCCGACGCCGTAGAAATCCAGGTTTACGGAGGCATACACAAGCCCGACCTGAGTCTGAAGACTGTCGCCCAGCCACTGCCTCACGTCGGCTCCGAATACACCCCACGTCCCGTTCTCGGTGCCCAACCCCGCCCGCAAACCGTGATATTCGGCCTGCCGAAACCCGCTTCCTCCACTTCATCCTTGGGCTTGTCTATGAAAGCAAGGGCTCCGGCAGCACCGTATCCGACAGCAGGCTCGGTGATGGGCATTATAATAGGCGCAAAGCCGTAGGCCTGGTCAATGAAGCCGCTGATGTCGAACCATCCGTCTTCGGATGAAATATACTTATCTCTTGATTTTGTTTTATCTTTATAGGTCGATCCATTGCCGGCATCTTCGGCAAATGCCGGGAAGACCGCTGCCAGAATGACTATGATTTCCAATAATGCAAACATCAAGTTGTTACAAAACCTGCTCCTGTTTATCATTCGCCTCTCTCCAAGTTCATCAGGGGTCTGATGCCCATAGGCGGACCGAGGTTCTTATCAGCCCCTGCAAAACCATACCTTGACCAGTAGCCTCTACTATAAGACCTGACCGCCCTTTTCTATCCCGCAAAGTTCCTTTGCAATCTTCTGCTTCTTTTTCATATCAACAAGCCTGGAAATCATAATCCTCTGCGCCTGGGGAGACCCCGCCCCGTGCATAGATTCCGTGAGGTAGCCAACAGCGGCAGAACCCATTGTGATGTTTTCGATGAGCCTTAATATCCTCATCCGGTGTTCAGTCGGGATGTTCTCTTTCGTCTTCAGGTATTTTTCGACCCATTTCCCTGTTTCCGGTGACTCAAGGTCCTGTGCGGAAGGGCATGTTACAACCAGCCCGCCGGCAATATCCTGGGCAAGCCTTGCAATCTCATAGGGCAGCCGGGTAATGTTCTGTTTGTGCACATTTGCAAGCAGGAGGTCGACAAGGTATGTCCCGCCGGGCTGCCTCCCGCCTTCCGCCGCGCAGGCGATGCAGCCGCAGTAAAGGGTTTCGTTCAGGTGGTTCATCTCGATTATCTTGTCTCTGACATGGGATGCCTTTTCGGCGCCGTTATATTCGGCCGCCGTCTGGGCGGCGCCGATCAGGACATCTCCTACACCCACCTTGCACGCGTAGCTCTGGCGGTGGTAGGCGGCAAAGTTCTCAACCAGCTGCGTCGTAAATTCGCACTCCCCCTTCATGAAAACACGTTCCCAGGGCACAAACACCCTGTCGAAGACCACCAGTGCCTCATGACCGCCATAGAACATGTTGCCGCGGTCAAAGCCCGCGCTCTCGAGTTTCCTGGTATCACACGACTGGCGGCCTATGATGTAGGTGATCCCCTCCGCATCGCTAGGCAGAGCAAATGAAACCGCATAGTTCCTGTCTTCCTCCCTCATGGTGATCGTGGGCATGACTATTATTTCATGCGAATTCACAGCACCGGTCTGGTGAGCCTTTGCACCGCTTACGACAATACCGTCCGGCAGTTCTTCCACGATATGCAGGAAGGCATCAGGGTCAGGCTGTTTGCCGGGCGGCAGTGAACGGTCGCCCTTTGGGTCGGTCATGGCCCCGTCGCAGACAAGGTCGTTTTCCTGGACATATTCAAGGAATCTGAGGAAGCGCCTGTTGTATTCAGTTCCGCATTTTTCATCGATTGCATGAGTGGTGATGGATAAAGCGTTCATGGCGTCCATCCCCACGCACCTCTGGAAGCAGCAGGCGGTGAGCGATCCCAGCAGACGCCCCATTTTGCTCTTTTTGATCAGATCCTCAGTGCTCTGGTGGATGTGGGTGAAACGGCTGATCTTCTTTCCGCTCAGGTGTGAGGTGGCGGTTAGTATTTTTTCATACTCGGGCCTGCCGGCATATTCATAGGTGGCGGCTACGGCATTCATCGACGGACGTATTATCGGATCGTCGACTATGCCGGTAACCTTTTTTCCGAACATGAAAACATTGAGCCTGAGCCTTCTCAGGCTTTCCTCGTACTGGCGTGCACTCATCATCCCGGCCATGCCTGCCTCCTCATATAAGAACCTGACGCGTTATCTCTGCTAATATGAAATATATCTGGAGATTTCCTGTCAAGGTTATTCAAGAAACATCTTTAAGGATTTTATTATCAGGTCTATCCTCTGCTCCTGGCTCAGATCACGGCTTACCCTGCTGAAAAAACGGTCAAACCGCTTGCGGTAGTGCTCGGACACCAGGGAATAGACATTAAGTGTAACATAGTTGTCGATCATATAGGCAGCGTGCATGCTGTCTATGCGTTTATTAATCTCGCCCCGCTTTTTTCCCTCTTTAACAAGTTTATAAAAAAAATCGCGCCCTATATTCTCCACACGGTCCGATATATAATCGGTAACGGCGTTCATGGAAGAGCTGCCTATATCTATGTATATGATGAGATATGAACGGTATTTCCCGGCAAACGGCGTCTGCAGGTAAAACAGGTCCCTTATTGAATCAAAGACCGGGCGCCCGCCTGTTTCGAAGTTGTCGTAATAGGAATGGATTATGTCCACGCCATGATCGAGAACGGCACGGAAGAGCGCTTCCTTGTTCTTGAAATATTTATACAGGGCGCCCGTTGAAATCCCGGCCCTTTTGCATATGCTCGGAATATTCGACCCGCTGTACCCCATCTCGGCAAACACCCCGGCCGCGGCATCCAAAATTGTTTCCTGCCGGTTGCCGGGAAGTTTGAGAAAAGTCGGCTGCATATCATCTCCACGGTGTTTGGCGTTTTGATTCCGGTATTTCATAACATGTGACCGGTCAATATCTTCTACTTAGGCCAGGTCAATCCGTTGCCGGAATCAATTATATATTCTATTTTGTCTTCCCCTTTTCATTCAGGGATCGTTTCCATGAGTTTCTTTTCAACAACGGGCCTGTTTCTGTTGCCCATATATTCGAGAACCGGCCATATCTTTGTCACGGCCCACGGCCAGCACATAATGGCCTTTGAGAATACACCAGTGGAAGTCGGGCAATATATCTCGGCCTTGTTCTTCAATATGGCCTTAAGAATGGCCTGAGCCACGACCACCGGCTCCTGCGGCGGAGAAAGGAAGGTGAGCGGCGAGCCGCCGTGGCTGGCCTCATAGCGGAGCATGGGCGTAGCAACGGAATCCGGGAATATTGTGGACACGCCTATCTTGTGTTTTTTCAGCTCGCAATTTAGAGTCAGGTTAAATCCCCTGAGCGCGAATTTGGTGGCCGTATATATGGAACTGTAGGTCTCCGGCACGATCCCGGCCATTGATGACACGGTTGCTATATGCCCGCTGCCGGCCTTTTTCATTACAGGGATCACCTCCCGCGAACACGTTAGGGCCCCCATGAAATTTATCCTGAGCTGTTTTTCGATATCTTCATAAGAGCTGTCCTCAAACAGGGAGGGGATGATTATGCCTGCATTGTTCACCAGAATGTCGACGGTCCCGAAACGTTTCACTGACCCGGTTACAAGGTTTCTAACTTCATTTTTATCCGTGATGTCGCAAGCAAAAAGAAGCGGTGAGCCGGAAACCTGTCCTGCGGTCTTCTCAAGACCTGCCTTATTGATGTCGGTAAGCACCAGGTTTATACCTTTTAAATTAAAAAGCCTTGCGACCTGTGTCCCTATGCCGCCTGCCGCCCCGGTTACGATAGCCGTTTTACCCTGCAGATTTCGCATAATCTTCACCCCTTCCCACTAACGTTTTACTCATTACCCCTTATGACGGCACCCGCAAGAACATCTTTATTGAACTGGCCAGAAAATAGGACGGGTCTGCCGTTGATGATTACGGTCTCGATGCCGTCCGGGTATACATCCGGTTTATAAAAGTTTGCCTTTGTAGCAAGTTTATCAAAATCGAATATTGTTATGTCGGCAAACGCGCCTTTTTCAAGGACACCCCTGTTCTTTATGCGCATGATGGCTGCCGGCAGGGACGTGGTCTTGCGCACCGCCTCTTCAAGCGTCATCATGGGCCTGTCTTTTGCGAAAAATGAAATGAAGCGCGGGAAACAGTCATAGAACACATGAGCCGGCCTCCCGATGGGCCTGAGAATGGTATCAGTTGCCGGAACTGAGAACGGATGCATGAACCCCAGCCACATGGAACGGAACGCAAACGGGTCGTCGGGCTTGAGCGGGGTATGAAAAACCATGACCTGGCCTTTTTCATTGATCAACAGGTCGCACAGGGCGTCAAAAGGCTCCTTCCCGAGAGACTTCCCTATCTCCTCAAAGGTCAGGCCTTCCATCCAGTTGTTTTCCGGGGTCATAACGGCCATAACTCGCAGGCCTTCCCATCCGGTCATTTTGAGGTAGTTGAAAGACCATGTTGCACCGTCCCTGTGAGGCCAGTCAGGCTCCACATTGAAAATGTCGTACAAGACCTTCTTTCTGAAACCGGCATCTGCCAGTCTCTCAAGCGCCTCGGACTTGCTGCCCTGCGAAACGTAAGGCGGCAGAAAGGCGAACAGTTCGGTAAACCCCTGGGAGGTGGGCACGAGGTCAAAGGCCATGTCCACGCCCTGGTTTCGTTTAGCGTCAATCATGCCTATTATCTTCGCCAACCCCTTTTCTATCGGTATGGGAATGTTCATTTTGTTGTAGGCAAAGGAACCGAATTTTATGGCATTTCTGGTTACCCATCCCAGTCCCTTTGAATACGGCTGCCAGTAGAGGTGCGATATCTGAACCGGGATGCCGCTGCGCCTGCCGACTTCGCTCACCTCGTCGATCGACTTATCTATGGTATGGGAATAGCTTCGCATGTGCGAGGTGAATATCCCGCCGATGCGTTTAACGATGGCGCCAAGCCTGGTCAGTTCCTCAGTATCGCTCTGAAGTCCGGGGAAATACTGCAGCCCGGTGGAAAGCCCGAGGCAACCCATTTCCAGAGACTCTTCAAGGTACCGTTCCATCAGGGACATCTCATCGGGTTCAAGCAGCCTTGTAACCAGGCCTGAAGCCGCTATCCTCAGGGAACCGTGCCCTACCAGCGTGCCCAGGTTCACAAGTATTCCCTTGCTTTCGAGCCTGCTGAAGAATTCCGCGGGCGTCCGCCAGTCAACGATCTCCTTTTGCGACTGTCCCGAAAGGTTCTCCAGATAGGTCAATGTCATGTCGCGGTTTTTGTCCGGGACATAACAGCTTGAAAAACCGCAATTGCCGCCGACCACGGTCGTCACCCCCTGCATAATAAGGGGCTTGAGCAAGTCCGCATGATTCTCGCCGGCAACGGTAAAATCGATATGCGAATGTATGTCGATAAAACCGGGACAGACCACCTTTTTTGCGGCGTCGATCTCGATGTCCGCCGTTGCACCTGCGAGACTGCCTATTTCAGCGATTCTTTTGTCCTTGACGGCTATATCGCCAGTGAATCTTTTTTTACCGCTTCCATCAACAATGGTCCCGTTACAGATGATGAGGTCATAGTGCATACGGTCTCCTTAACAAGCCCGTATCCTTTTTAAGAGACACGGGCTATCAAACCTGTTTTGCTTATGCGCTTCTTCTAGTCGAGCCCTTCCTCGTAGAAGAATATTTCAACGCCACGGCGCATCAGTTCAGCCAGGAATTCATCGGGATTATCGAGAATCCTGTCCGGTGAATAGACCCCGCCTGGTTTTTTCTTGAACTTTCCGGTCAACTCCCATATTGCTGCAACAGCACAGGGAATAGAGGTTATCTTCCCGATGTGTCCTATGTATGTATAGGTGCGGTGCGCCGTCTTTCCTTTGTCTATACCGTAAATATCTACACGGCCTACCGATTTGTCCAGACCGCCGGAACCGAATATACTCTCGATCTTGTAGAAGAAATTGGCCAGTTTCTTTCTTTTTTCATGTGTGTTCATCAGGCCGAATTTGCTCAGTCCCATAACCAGAAGCGGGATATAGGCCGGCTGGACGCCTCCGTGAAGGGTGGCTTCCTCAAGGCCGGGCATATTGCGCGGCATGGATACGCTCTCTCCGTGTCCGGTATAATATACCGGCAGTTCGCCCATGGGGAACGGGAATCTGACGACCTTCCGGCCGCTGCCTGACGGGACTTCAACCTCTTTGCCCCGTATGGTCTGCCTGCATGTACCCTGGAATATATTGAAAAGGTGCGTCAGATTGGCCGGACCGGCGGCTTCGTTGGAGCCTGCCGCCCAGTGAACGTTTATGCGTTTGGGCTCATCCATGGAAATGTAGCCTTTCTTTGCAAGGGCCTGTGTCATGCCCGGAGAATTGCCCCAGCCGGTGAGTATATGAACACCCTTCTCCTTTGCCTTCTCCTCCAGAGTTATGACATCCAGATAAGATTCATAGTCATCGGCAATTGACACATAGGGTTTGCCTGCTTCAATAGCCATTTCAGCTATTTTCTTTTCAAAATAGTAAAACGGCCCTGCAAATCCCAGAGTTATGTCATGCTGCTTCATAAGCTCGATCACATTTGCGCTTTCATTGACATCCAGCCTGCATGCGGTAAAAGGCTTTCCCCTGTTTGATGCCTCTTTGTTCGCCCTTTCCAGATTAAGGTCAGCAATGGTTATAAGCTTGACCTTTTTTTCCTTGCCCAGTTCATCAAGGACATCCATCGCCATATCGCCTGCGCCGCCAAGTACCAGTATCTTCATATCCGAACCTCCATAAAATGTTTTCTTTCCCGAGGAAAGTTTTTGTTTTTGATAAAAGAGAATGAACGTTCATTCTCTTTTACTCTCCAATAAATGACATGTCAACGCCGGGAAAGATATATGAAAAGATAAAATATACTACATGGCATCTGTCTGACAGTGATTTGGGAATTCATGAAAAGATCATTCATTAATATACAGGAGTTCCGCTGCATTCTCATAAAAGATGCGTCCGGCCATTATCTTGTCCTTACCGCATGCGCGCTGCACGCACTTTACCGCCGTGAGCCTGTCGCCCCAGGGCCAATCCGTTCCATATAGAATCCTTTCCGGGCCGAATGTCTTTATAAGCCTTCGGATAGTCCTGGGATTCTGGAAGGATATTTCCATGTATACATTGCCATAGGGATGCAGCATATTTATGGCGTCCTCCACCTCATACAGTCCAGAGTGGCCTGCTATGAACCTGACTTCTGGAAACGCGCGGGCGAGATTTCTGATATAAAATATCTCACCGTATAAGGATTCTTCCATGTAGTGTTCGTTCAAGGGGTAATAGGATGACATCCCGCAATGGCATAAGACAGGAAGGTTATAACGCATGAAAGACTCAATCGCTGTCATGGTTTTAGCGCTGGTAAGTTTCTCCTTCTGGATAACGGGGTGGAGTTTCAACCCTTTGGCACCCGCTTTAACATCTGCTTCAAGCTGCAAGTCAATGGCATCCGAAGATTGAGAAAAATCGATGCCGGTAAACGGGAGAATCCCGCCATCCTTTTTGGCTGCCCCGGCAAGGTCTGAAAAATTTACATAAGGCGGTACAGGCATAACTGCATTCGCCAGAACTCCGGCTTCATCCATTGAGCGGCGCATATTCTCTCTTGTTGCGGTAAGGTTTCTTGCCCTTTCGGCAAGTGTTATCCACTTACCAAACATTTTACGCTCCATTGACTTGTCGCCCAGATCAAAGTGCAGCATCTTTTCTGAAAGTGTGATTATGTCGAATTTGATGTCCTTCTTTATGCCTTTTTTCTCTATAAGTTCTCCTCCTCCGGGATAGAGAATATTGCCCAGGTGTGTATGCATGTCTATTATTTTTTCATTCATAAGCCCTCGCTTTCAGCACTACCTGTAGAAATAAAATTTGGTTTTATCCCTTTCATGTGCCCGAGGAGGAATGAAACCAGCTCCCTTTATTCATAAACAAGGTGGAATAGTAATGTCTTCAGGTTATTCTATACCTTTCAGGCCCTCTTTGACACCCTTAAGTATCACATTCATCTCGGTCCCGGTTACAGACGAAACACACCTCGGTACAACGGATTTGCGTTTGGCTTTTCCGGGATTAATCAGCATGCTGTTTATTTTAACCTGAACGTTAAAACATGCTCCCGGGACTTTATATTTTTCCTATGATCCGCGAATCTCCTCGTCAAACTTCTTTTGCAGACCTTCCGGCGGTTTAGCGGGTTTCATGGTCCCGATATTGATAAACACACCACTCTGGCTTGCAGTAGCAGCGATTTTGCCGTTAACCATGAATTCAGCATCAGCAATCCAGCCCGAAGAGTCGAATTTCTCCATCCAGAGGCTTCCGGTAACCTTATCATGCATTCTGACAGGCCGCCTGTATTCGATATGAGTCCGAGTAAGAACTGGCACGATCAATTCCGAAACAAGCTGTTGCAGAGGATAATGAACTTCCAGCATACGTAGCCGCAAATCTTCCAGCCAGCGAATATACGAGATGTTGCTGACAATACCCAGGAAATCAATGTCGTACGTCTTAACCGCAATTGACAAATCAACCTGAAGCGTTCGTTTTCGCATCATACAGTCTCCTTCTTTATAGCCTATTGAGAATTTCACCACGGTCTCTGTTATCATTTGTCAGGCCAGCCTGGTCCGGAACTCCACTTCGCACTTGCCTCCGGTTCGCATGAGGCAGCCGGTAATCTCCGGGGTCATTTCATATTTCACACCCATTCCTTCAAACCATCCCTTCACCCTTTCAAGAATTCCGCACCGGTAGACATCCTGCATCCCGAACTTTTTCACCCCCTCATAAGCAAAGCATTCATGAAATCCGCCCCTGAACAGGTTCTTTTCCGGAAATCCATAGTAGAGCTTCATGAATTCAGGCTGTATCAGCTTGTAAGTCGTATCGATGATCTCCTCAAGCTCGGCATATGTCAGTACAGGTTCATTGCTCCGGCCCATGAGTTTAAGAATTCTTTTAATCTCGACAAGGGACATGGAATGTACCGCTGAAATATTGATTTCGTTTGCCTTTTCCGGTCCCAGTTCCTTCATGCAGTGATACAGCCACATAGCATCATGGGTCATCCATCCTTTTGAAAAAAATTCCCTGATTTGTTTTTTATCAAGTTTATCGAGCAACTTCATTCTCATCCCCTTTCAACAAAAACAGTATACAGCCAGCAATGAGCCTGAAAATAAAGTCTGTCGTCTCAAGTTAATAAATTGAGACGATGTTTTAAAATTTTTCCGATCAGGACTGAATGGATTACCTGGAATCCTCAGGCGGTTCAGCTGTCTTCTTACGGTACTGGCTCGGAGTCAGGCCAGTAATCTTCCTGAAAACGCGGTTAAAACTGGCCTTTGAATTAAAGCCGGTCCTGAACGCAATGGCCAGGATTTTATCAGACGGTTCGTTCACAAGGAGTTTTTTCGCAGCCTCAATCCGGTATGCATTGATGAAATCGTGGAAATTGGTTTTCAAATGGCGGTTTAAAAAAAGGGTAAGCTGATGAGGTTCGATATCAATGGCATGTGCAAGCGAAGCCAAGGTCAAGCCTTCCTCAAGATAAGGCTCTTCATTTTCAATCAGTACAAACAGGCGTTCTTTAAGCACCTCCGGATCGATTGATTTCGTCAGTTTCGGCGGCTCTTTGCGGGGCCTGGTTTCTTTTGGGGAGCGGTGTGGTTGCTCTCCGCCATATAAACGGAACAGGTCTTTCTGCATCTTTATCATCAGGCTTGCGTCGCGCAGAAGAAACTTGTCTTCGAGAATAAGGAGCCTGCTATCATCATCCGGCAACAGCACCCGCAGTTCGTCAAGTCCATGAAAGGCGCTGTTGTCGGCAATCGTATAGGGCGTTTTGTTATACCTGCTGCCTGATGAAACGTTGTTTCTTGAACCCTCGACTTTCTTTATTTTGGCCATATCTTCCGCCTTTGATGCGGCTTATGACTGTTGCGTGGTTTCCTTCAGCCCGCCGGTATTATTTATTTCCATTGGGCCATTTTTATCAAATTGCACCGCAAAAAGATACAACTGCCGCACTATACCAACAAGCGCTGGCCATAATCCTTCACATGCTACATTTTGAAATATCCAATAAGCATCTTTCCTGATTAACTTGCAGTATGTCGGAACAAGGCAGGCCGAGGACAGAGACATTTTCATCAGCTGATAAGCAGGATCAAACTCTTAATAAAGGTTTTACTTAACGGCTCGACAGCTCAATAACTCATTATAAGCCGGAATGATGAGACAAGAAAATGTCAATAGGATGCAAATTTTTGCATCACAAAAATTGACGCGACGTAGTCGCACCCGAAGGATGAGGGCCTTCATAGCCCGAATCAAAGCTATCACGCCCTGCCCTGTTTATTCCGCTATTCATTCAAGATGCTGCCGCGAAAGCAAGGAGGAAGCAACGCAGGCATACTTTGACGTATGTCGAGGAGCATTCCGACGCAGCCGACAAAGGAAGCGCTTGAATGCGAAGCGGAAATCAGGCTCAGACCCCGGACTCTATCTTCTCCATAATAAAATCCACTTCCTTCTTCGTCTTAAGGTTGTCCCTGTACTGAGCATCCATGACTTCCAGCGTATGGATGACGGATGAATGCTTTCTGCCGAACGCCTCGCCTATCATCTGCAGGGAATCCCTGGTGTACTGCCTGCACAGGTAAATCGCAATCTGTCTGGGATAGGCAATTTCCTTTTTCCTTGAAGGCGATACAAGGGCTGTCCTGTCAACACCGAAATTTTTTGAAACAACTTCCTGGATAAAGGGTATGTCTATCCGTGTCCTTCTTGTTACCGTACCTTCAAGCGCTTCTTTTACGATATCCATATTTATCTCGCGCTTCATGAGCGATGCCATTGCTATTACCGTCATAACGGCACTTTCAAGGTCCCTGATATTGCTGACAACAGTACCGCTAATGAAATCCACAACCTCATCAGGCATAACGATGCTCTCGGCGCCGGCCTTGGCCCTGACAATTGCCGCTCTTGTCAGGAGGTCAGGCGATTTGATATGTATCATGAGTCCCGAAGACATTCTTGACTTCAGCCCCTTGTCAAGCTGCTGAATGGTCCCTGGCGGTCTGTATCCTGCGAATACTACCTGGGTGCCCAGAGCCATGATGTCATCGAGCAGTGAAGACACCTCCATCTGCGTTTTTTCCTTGCTCGAAAAAACATGGACATCATCAATAAACAGCAGGTCCAGCCCGCATCTGTAGGTCCTCTTGAATTTTTCGAGGCAGTCGTTCCTTACTGCGTACACGTACTCCTGTGAAAAGTCCTGGGCGGTTGTGTATTTTGCCTTTATACCTTTTTTCCTTTTTATAAATCCGTTTCCTATTGCATGTGCAATATGGCTCTTCCCAAGCCCCGTATCGGAATAATAATAAAGAGGGGAATATCTGGTCCCTTCATCCACTACAGCCTGTGCCGCCTGATAAGCAAACGAGTTGCAGTTCCCGACGACGAAATTATCAAATGTGAACTTGGGATTGACCCCCACTGCCATCGGTGCCGTATCAGGAAGCATCATCTGTACAGGCCTGTTTACTGATTTATGCGGTTCAGGTGATCTCCCTGCGATGCCGAACTCAACTTCCCTGCCAAAGGCCTTCCTGATCCTTTCGGCATAAGTGCGCTTGACATGCTGCTCTATAAAAAGGTTCGGGCACTTTACAAAAACAGACCCTTGTCTTTCTTCTATTTCGATCTGATCCAGAAGTGCCTGTTCGGACGGAGCAATACCGTCAAAAAGAACACCCCTTGTGCTCACAGAGCTAGGCATAAAAAAATTACTCCCCCAACAATTTAACAAAAAGGCAAGATGGATAAACTTGATGTAACCCGATACTGTACCAGGATAAATCAAACGTCAAACCTGATTGCACACGATTGGCAAATGTTAAAAATGAATTTGTATTGCTTTGTTATTTCATATAGTTATGGTATTTTTCCTTGCAGTTCTTAGGCTTGCAGTTTTTTATTAAAACCCTTGACATCTAGCATCTGCCAAGATTTTCAATTTTGATAATTCTTACTGTTATGGCCGACCTTTGATTTTTAATGATTTCCTTCTATTTGCTAAATATATCTTGGCTATTTAAAATTTCACTTACGAGTCATTGAAATCTCTTGCGCGCCCGTACCTGATATCCGGGTGCTTTTTGGCTATTGAACAGGAAGCAGGGTCCTATCGGAAGCAATCCTTTCAATAATTGAATCCCCTGAAAGGTAAACCGAAAAATCTCCCTGACCTGAAAAAGCAATCCTGGTAATGCCGTCTGCAGATGATGAATAACCTGTTATCGTACTGCCCTCGACTGACAAAGGAGCTGTTCCAGTCAGGATATCGATACGGCATCCATCCTGTGCAATTACATGCCCGCTGATAATGCCAGTACCTATCGAAAGGGCTAAAACTAGCCTCGAATCAGCCTTTATGATTTCAGTACCTCCAATGCTCAGACATGATGCATCCTGAATGAATATCTGTTTTACAACCCCCATGCCATCTGCTGAAATCAGGGAAAACCCTGCATCGCTTCCAATGGAAGGAAATTCAGGATGTCCGTCAATTCCGTCCAGAGTCCACTTATTCTGCAGTTTTGCTGCCGATTGGGTCCTGACAAGGGTAATGCCATCCGGCTCCATAACGGCAATTGCAGCGCCATCCGGGGCATTTTGAGGAGCAATCTCCGGTTCCGGCATACTGTCATTCGAAGGATACAAAACCGCCAGGTAGCGTGCCCTTCTGGCTTTAACATCTGCCTGGAGCACGCTGTGCGTCTCCTTAACTCCCCAGGTAAAACCATGATAATCATCATGACTGCTCAGTACCGGGTTCCCCTCAGGGGATACGACGACCGCTTCCAATTCTGCATTACCGTTATTCCAGATGCCTCCACTGGCTTCCCGGGAAAATGTGCCGCCTGTAGAACCGCCTCCATTGCCGTGCAGCAGCCAGTTGTAGGTATGCGTCAATATGCTTTTCAAACCTATATCATCCGAGACCACCAGATATCTCTTGCCGGGAAACAACAGCGAGCGTGTATGCCTTATACCGGAAAATTCGGTCCATGCGGAACTGAAATCCATAAATGAAGTAGTCATGAAATCGCTGAAGAAAGCATCGACTCCTCCTGCCGTATAAAGGCCTGGCTCGGGGCCTTTGCCGTCAACGAGTATGACATTGTGGTTTTTTGCATACCTTACAAGGTCATGATTTTCCCAATTGATGTATCCGCTGTCTATTGCCAGGCTTTTGCCGAACGCATAAAGAATGAAGCTGAGTCCGTCAGGATGTTCATGTCCGTAGCCGCTTTTACGCGCCATACCGTTTTCAGCCTGAAACAATACATAGCTGTCACTTTGACCCCAGCCGCTCCTCATTACAGCATGTCCGGACTCCGGCATGAATATGCTGGGATTCATTGACGGTTCATGCAAGACTACGCTGTCGTCATATGCACAGATTATATCAACACTGATATCTGCACAGCTCTGGGACATCAGATATGAAGATGAAGTCAGCCAGTCCCATGCAAAAACGCCGTCGCCGTAAACCCCAGACAGAATTGCATTAAAATAACCGCTCATATTAGAATCATCAATCGGCGGAGTAAGCCCGTCTGGCTGGCGTACCTTTATCATCCATTCAGAGACCGCTTTAAGTTTCCAGTCGCTGAACAGATCATTGACTGTCACTGTTTTTCCATTCTGCCCCAGACCGCTCAGATAACACGGTCTGTCAGTAAATACCCCGGACTGGCCGCCTGTAAATGTACGGTAGGCCCATGCGAAAGGAAGGACGTTCACAGCGGAGTATGTCCAGTAGTTCGGGCCTTCAGCATAGCCGCCGTCAGGTGTAATCAGGTTGTTAAGGTCGGCCTCAACCTCGTTCATGGCATAGTCTATCCAAATCTTTGCCATCGGGTGCTTATTGAGAACAATAGCTGCTATTCCGAATGCCGATGCGGTCTTGGTATGGTGGTTGTTGCGGGAAAATTCATATGCCCCGCAGATCAACTCAGCCCAGTTGTTAAAGAACTTATCAGTAATGTTTCCCAGCCTGTCTTCTATTGTTTTTCTTTCTGTTGAACTGAGCGCCTCTGCGCCGAGCAGCATATCCAGCGCCTGTGCATAGCACATGATTGATTCTGCTATATGTATGTCGTAATCCAGAAGATCAAAGGTCAGGCTGCCGAATTCCTGCGGTATGGTTTTTAAAATATCGACAGCCTTCTGCCTGGATGAACCATCGCCGGTAAGGGAATATACGAACGCGGCAGATTTTGCGATATTGGCATTGTCATACTGGGTCGGCGGATCATATTTCTGTGCCGGAGGTGCAGGGGTCCGTCCTGCCTGTGACAAGACCCTGCTGTAAAGGACATTATAGGGATAGCGGGTAAGTCTTTCTTTTATTGATCCGAGCTGATCCGCCCTGTAAATTGTCCTCGGATAATCCGTCCGTTCCCCATGCCACGGACCTTCTGATTTCAGGCGGCATGAACAGGTTAGCAATGCAGCCAAAATCATGACAACAAAATATACCCTTTTGGTCATAAGAAAGCCTCCTCATGCATGCCGTTCATTCATATATAATTTTCAACAAAAGTCTTTTGTATCAAGCGGAAATTATGTTGCAATGTTTTCCCGGCTGAAGGCTGTCCCTTGATTGAACAGATGGCCTCCGGGTATGTCATAAGCGTTTCAGATAAATTGGTAGTTTCAGCCAGAGCAGGGGTTATCTTCAGGATTCCTTTCCTTGAAATATTGTTTAATCCTATCGCTCTGCATGTAACCGGCATCGTAAAACTCCTCAAACATAATAATATATTGCAATAATATAAATTATAACGCCTGATAACCAGGTTAGTCAATGACAGGCACAGAAGAAAGCAAATCAAAAAAAACTGTTCCGGGAAATTGCCGCATTCAGCAAATGCTAAAACCGGCTACCCCCGGAACAGTGGGAAGAGATGGAAAGGTTAAAACTCGTTTTGCTCTTTATATGATCAAAGAAAGATCCGGGTGGTTTACAATAAAGCCTTTCTTTGATTATTTTCATTCGCATATCCGGTATTTTCCTAGGCAGTCCTGTCCTGCCTGTACATTCTCCGGGATTTTTCGACCCCTTCCTTGTAAAGTCTGAATATGCACATGCATATCCCAAGGAAAAGCATGCCAACCATAAAAGCCGGCTCGGTATTAAAGCTTACGTCAATCCAGCGGCCGATATACATGAAAGCGAATGAGGAAATAACTATTATGAGACCCCACGCACTTATCATAACTATACTGTTCAGTGTCGTTTTGTCCTTTCTTTCTCTTGTAAGGTTTTTCATAATTATTTCCTCCTTGTCCCGCTTGGCTGCCTGACAGGACAGAGCATATCGCCCTGTCGCTTTTGTCGGGATTCCCTCTAGCTTACTATATTTTTAACAGACTCGATAACCGGGGCCGTGAACAGTGCAACCAGAACTGCGTATAGTGCAAATGAACCGATCGCCTCACTGAGGTACATTCTGGGGTACCTGTGTTTGAGTGATACGATTGTCAGTCCACCCATGACAAGGCATCCGAGATTGAAATAGGGAAAGTTTCCATCACCGGTTATTGCATTTGCAGCAAAAGCAAAAGAGGCTGTGATAAGAACCACGAAGAATGTTACGATTAAGGTCTGGATTGTCTTTCTCATTGTCTTGGCCCTCCCATTTTTTTGTTTAATCACAATCTTCTATAGGAAGAACCGTGCCAATTTGTATTTATTGACGAATATATTTCTAACTTATTGTTTTTTTGTTTGTTTTTAAGCAGTGACAATGAATTGTCAATTTTCAGGCGGATGTAAATACCTTTTGATCCTTTAAAAAAATGTTCAGGGCATTAAATGAAACGTTTAATATTCATTGGAACAGGCCTGAGAGATTCAATATCATTCACGCTCATATGTTATATTGTATTTTTCAAGCTTACGCTCAAACGTCGGGCGGGATATTCCAAGCATATCGCATATTTCTCCTTTGTTCTTCTTGGTTTCATTTATGACTTTTCTGATGTGGCGCTCTTCTATTTCATCAAGGGTCAGGTATCTGCCCGAGACATCCTGTGCACATTCTTCAATCTGGCCAGTGGCCTTGTCGGCATGCCCTTCATCACCCAGGTTCGGAAAATCCGATTTCACGAGCACCTGTCCCTTGGCAACAACCGCTGCCCGTACCAGCAGGTTTTCAAGCTCCCTGATATTTCCGGGCCAGTTGTATCTCCTGAATGTTTCCATCATTTCATCGGATACCTTTATAATGCGTTTATGAAGCTCGTTGCTTATCTTTGCCAGGAGATATGCGACAAGGGGTTCCAGGTCTTCCAGCCGTTCCCTCAAAGGAGGTATCATGATGCTGACGATATTAAGTCTGTAATAAAGATCATCCCTGAACAGCTTGTCCCTTATCATTATACGCAGGTCCTTGTTTGTTGCAGCTATAATCCTTGCATTGACACTTATGGTATCTTTCCCGCCAACCCTCTCGAATTCCCTTTCCTGAAGCACCCTTAAAAGTTTGGCCTGCAGGTTCCAGGACATCTCACTGATCTCATCAAGAAAGACCGTACCGTTCCTTGCAAGCTCAAATTTACCCGGCTTCCTGTTTACGGCCCCGGTAAATGACCCCTTCTCATGACCGAACAGTTCGGACTCTAGAAGTGTTTCAACAATTGCAGAACAGTTTATGGCAATAAAAGGCTCATTGGGGTTCGTATTGTTGTGAATAACCTTGGCAATGAGCTCTTTTCCCGTACCGCTCTCTCCTTCGATAAGTACCGGCGTCTTGCTCTGTGAAACAACTCCTATCGTCTTGAATATCTCCCTCATGCGGGGGCCTAATCCTATAATGTCTCCCACCTTGTATTCCCGTGAGGATTCAACAAAACCCTTCAGCTTGTTTTCCATTTCAAGGGCATGCAGCGCCTTCTTGATTGATATGTCCAGTTCGTTTACATCAATGGGTTTGTGGATATAATCAAAAGCACCTTTCTTCATCGCCCTTATTGTAGATTCCATGTCATGAAATGCGGTTATCATGATAATTTTGAGATTTTCGTCCTCTTCTTTAAGGTCTTCAAGTATCCTGAAACCGTCAACATCAGGGAGTCTTATATCAAGTATAACAACGTCCGGAGTGGCTTCCACATATTTTGCAAGCCCGTCGGTCCCGGTGGAAGCAGTGATAATGTCATACCCCTCTTCGCTGAGGTACATATCGAGCGTTTCACGGATTGACCTGTCATCATCTATTACAAGTATCTTCGACATATTTTTATCATACCCTTATTGAATATATGTATTATATCACTATATATCATCGTTTTTGGGAAGCTGTATTATAAATCTTGTGCCTTCTCCCCTGTTGCTTAAAATCTTTATTACGCCGCCATGCTGGTCAATTATCTTTTTAACCTGCGACAGGCCAAGCCCGGTTCCATAATTTTTCATGGTAAAAAACGGATTGAAAAGGTGCGGCATATCCTTCTCATCAATTCCGCAACCGTTGTCCTTAACCTCAATTACCGCATACCCGTTTTCATCTTTGAGGCTGACAACCATTATGCCTCTGTTTTCCATAGCCTCAACGGCATTCTGAAAAACATTGATAAGCGCCTGTGTTATCATGGATGCATCAACATTCACTGCTTCAAAGCCTGTCTTGAAATCTCTATTTACTTCAATTTCCTTATCTTTGAGTGATTTTTCAACCATTGCCAGTGCATTCTCGATGATAGAATACATGTCGGAAAGTTCCTTGTTGGGAACAAGCGGTTTGGCATAGATCAGCACTTCACTCACGAGCTTTTCAAGATGTTCGACCTCTCTCTGTGCTATTTTAAATCTCTGAAGGTCGTTGCCTTCCGGTTGTAATCGTTTTTCCAGGATCTGCAGGCTCATTTTTATCGAAGAAAGAGGATTTCTGACCTCATGTGCAATACCCGCTGACAGCTGGCCTATTGCTGCAAGCATCTGGCTTTCATAGTATTTTTTTTCAAGCTCCTTGAACTCTGTTATATCCCGCTGCACAAGTACATATCTGTCAGTGCCTTTGACAGGGCTGGGAGTTATAAGCAGATTCCTCTTCTCGCCTTTCCTGGTCACAACATCAAGTTCATAAGGCGTAAATATCCCTTTTTGCGCGTTTTCCCACTTGGAAATCACATAATCCCTGTGATGCGGTTCAACAAACTCGGTAAAATGCTTGCCTTTAAGCTCCGTTTCAACATCTCTGCCTTTAATTGTCTGTTTACTGACAAAATTAATTATTCCATCCTTGCTTAAGTCAAAAATCCTGTCAGGAAGCGAGTCTATGATGTTTCCAAGATAATTGTAGAGATACTCGGTCTCCTTATTCAGCCTTATATTTTCCCCGAGTTCGTTTTGCAGCGATTCGGCATATTCCTGCAGGCTCTTTGTCAGTTCAACCTCTTTTGTAACATCAAGGAATGTTTCTATCGCCGAAGTTATCTCACCCCTCTCATTATAGATAGGAGCGGCAATGAAATGCAGGTGGCGCCCCCTGCCGTTAAGATTTTTAAAATATTTAACTGCCTCATATGCGCCTTCAATAAACTCGGATTTCTTTACCTTGATTTCACCGTAATAAAGGCTGAAATCTTCGATATTCTGGTCAATGATAAAATCAGCAATGAGGGGACGAGGGGTATCATAAAACGGTTGATAGAAATTTCTGGTGCCGACCATAACCTTTGAACTGAACCCTGTAAGGTCCGTACAGGCACGGTTCCAGAGGATTACTTTGTGATTCTTGTCGATTACGAAGGTGGGAACCGGGGAACCTTCAATGATTCCGTCGATAGTCATCTTTTCCCTCAACACCTTGCTCTGCCACTCTTCCCTTTCCATGAGTCTTTTCAGTTCTTCTTTGAGACGCAGTCTTTTGACATCGGACTGGGCAATCGATATCGCGGTCACAATCACGACAATGACCAGCCCGAACGCCCCCAGTATGATATTCCGTGATGCGCTTGCAATAAGGTTTTGAACCTTGTGATAAGGTGCAACCATTACTATAAACCAAGTCGATGTGCCGATTCTGATAGGGGCATAGGATATGATACAGGTTGATGGTTTATTCTTGGGTATGATTACATTATCAATAAAATATTTCTTGGCATCATCCGAAACATTAAAACCTTTTTTACGGGCTGGTATCAGCTCATGAAAGTTCTTTTTGATCAAGGCGCTGTTCGGATGGTATGCAATCCTGTCCTGATCATCGATAAGCCAGAATTCCCCAATAAAGGAAGATTTATTCAACACCGAATGCCTTATTAAAAGCTGAGGGCTTACAAGGGCCAGGACTGCGCCGCTATATTTGTCATTCCGGCTGTATACTGGCAGGCCTAAACAGATTGTCTTATTCAGCCAGGGATCCACATTCCCTTTTAAGGCAAAGAAATTATTGACCCCCCCCTGATACCTGCCGTTTTCAAGCTTCTTCAGGGCATGCATTATTTCGGGGTCATCAATTTTTTTCCCTATAAGATCTCCCGATTGTTCTGGAGGATAAGCATATCTGACAATATCATTGCTATCTATATCTACAACTGTTTCAACAATGTCCTGTGTTTCCATGTAAAAATTTTTAAAGTCTTGAACCATATTCTCATTGTTTCTCTGAGATGTGTTCAATGCCCGTGACAGGTAATCAAGTTTTATTTCACATCTGTCAATTGCGCCTTCAATCATTGACGCAGCCTGGTTCGAGACAATTTCCTGCTGGAAGCTGAAGAGATCAATTATCGATTTTTCCCGTGAACGGTATACAGCATAAGCAAGGAGTATAATCAGGACTATGACGATAAACGCAGACAGCCATATCGAATACCGTTTGTATAAAAGAGAAAGCTTTTTATTCATTATATATGGTCTTGCTATTTAAATAAGGACCTTTTATTCATCCTTTGTTTTGTCTTTATCCTCATGCTCTGCATAAGCGATCAGCGCATATACCGCAAAGGCAAACAAAAGCGATAAAAAAAGTGTAACGGCTCCGCTCTGTATGCCAAGCACCATCTTGCTGAACAACCAGAACACAAGGTATCCGGCAATTGCGCCAATTTCCCTCATTTTCGCTCCTTAGAATTAAGGCTGATCTGCTCCAAAAGCTCTGAAATATTTTATAACAGTTTTATTTTATATTAAACAGCTTCATTTTATATGCTTTATTATTTGTATGGCATTTTTCATTAAATAGGATATAAGCGCCGCATGGATTTCTTGGCGACACCATGAAAGGTATTATTAAACAAGCCTTTTTCGTGCCTTCGAGATATATAAAACAATATAAGACAAAGGGATAGTCACTTGGAAAAATTTAGAAACATGGGTCTGTCGGAAACGATGATGTCTGCGTTAGAGCGCAAGAGTTTTTCTGAACCGACGCCTGTACAGTCTGAAATTATACCTATTCTTCTGAATGAGGATTGTGATCTTACTGTTCAGGCTCAGACAGGGACAGGCAAGACGGCTGCTTTCGGAATACCCGTAATTGAGTCCATAGATGCATTTAACGGCCATACAAGGGTTCTCATCATAACTCCGACTAGAGAACTCGCCATACAGGTGGCGGGAGAAATGAAGTCCTTGTGCAGAGGTAAAAAGGCCAAAGTCCTTGCAGTTTATGGCGGGCAGTCATTCGTACCCCAGCTCAAGGGGCTGAAGGATGGAACAGATATTGTTGTTGGAACACCGGGCCGAATCCTAGACCATTTGAAAAGGGGATCTTTGAAATCAAACAGCATTGAGTATCTTATCCTTGATGAAGCCGATGAAATGCTCGATATGGGTTTCATTGAAGATATCGAGTCCATCATAGCTCAATGCCCGGCTGAAAGACGGACACTCCTTTTTTCAGCGACAATGCCAAGACAGGTAATATCCATTGCCAAAAAGTTTATGCGTCACCCAAGGTCCGTTGCGATAGGCGAAACCGTAAAAACTCCTGCACTGACCAGACAGGTTTATTATGATGTCAGGGAAGATGACAAACTTGAGCTTCTTTGCCGTATTATCGATGTGAATCCTGACTTTTACGGTCTTGTATTCTGCCGTACAAGAATTGAAACATCGGGACTTGCAGATGGTCTGGAAGAGCGCGGCTATAAAACGGCGGGTATACACGGGGATATAGACCAGAACATGCGTGAAAAGATTATGCACCGCTTCAGGAACAGGGAGATTACGATATTGGTTGCCACTGATGTGGCTGCACGCGGTATCGATGTAAGGGACCTGACCCACGTCATAAACTTTCATATTCCTCAGGATGCAGACTCATACGTCCACAGAATAGGCCGCACAGGCAGGGCCGGGAAAGAGGGCATTGCGATAACTTTTGTCGAACCTAGGGAACGCAGACTGCTTGAGATCATACGGCACGCAGGCGGAGGAAGCATAAAGAAAGGACGTATCCCTACTGTAGATGAGGTTATCGGAACCAGGATATCAGGAATCAAGCAGGTTATCGAACAATCAATTACCTCCAAGGGAGATTCCAGACATTACATAAGACTCGCGGAAGAGCTCATAAATGACAATGATGCGGCCCTTGTCCTTGCATCATGTCTGAGGTATGCCTTTTCGGATGTCCTCGACCCCGGCAGGTACAAAGAGGTAACGGAATTAAAGTCTGCACCACAAGGAAAGACAAATGTCAGGCTCTTTGTCGCGCAGGGCCGCACACACGGGTTTAACCCTAAAAAACTTATAAGAATGCTCTCTGATAAAACCGGCATAAAGGATAATATCTTCCAGGATGTCCAAATGTTTGACAACTTTTCTTTTATCAACGTGCCCCATAATGAAGCGGGTATTATTCAGAACAGATTCAAACAGAAAAGAGGAAAACCGATAATAAGCATAGCAAAACCCGAACAGCGGACAACCGGGGATAAACGTAAAAAGAAAAAACCGTAAATTTAAACTTACGGCATGTTCTTTCTTGAGTATATTTAGATTGGTCGGGACGAAAGGATTTGAACCTTCGACCCCCTGAACCCCATTCAGGTGCGCTACCGGGCTGCGCTACGTCCCGAACCAAAAAAACTGCTAACATGTGAAGAACAGGGTGTCAAGCATTGCAAGGCGAATTATCCTGGAAACAAACCTTTGCTAATTCAATGAACGGACTACCGGCGCTGATGCAATTTGAGGCGGATGGTCATAATACTGTTTGATTATCATTCTGGCAAACTCGTCAGCTTTGATCCAGTAATAAGGGTCTCTTAAAAGAAGACTGACTATTGTAATTTTACCTTTTGTCGGATGATCGGCATACCCCACAAACCATGTAAGCCTGCCCTCGGGATTCTTACTGTTTATACTGCCGCTTTTGGCACCTATCGTTACCTCTTTCAGCACCCTATCGGTACTGCACATCCTGAACCTTCGGGAAAACGTTCCTGACCTGATTGTATCACCCATCATCATGTAAAGATCATCAGCAATCTTTTCATTTATTACCGTTGTCTTTTCAACCGGCATTGACCTGATAATTCTAGGTGAGACCATGATGCCCTTATTAAGGGCAGGTGTAACTATTTGCGCCGCATGAACCGGTGACATCTGCGTTGTGTGATTAAGACCACACGCAAGCTCACCGAGATCATATTCGTTTTCGGGAATCATAACAGTACTGGGCGCAGACCAGCATTCCCTCATGGGAGGCTTCCAGAACCCGTATCTCATAGCGTTAAGGAATAAGGGCTCTTCACCGAGTGACATGCCGAGCTTGGCAAATACCACGTTGTTCGATTGTGCAAATGCATGTGCAAAGGTAATGTGCTGGGTCCATTTATCGGTCCTGTCCTTTAACTGGCCTTTATAAATAGTCCATGGGTTTCCGTTATAAGAAACAGGAGAAAGCGGGGTCATGCCTCTTTCAATCGCTGCTGATGCGGTTACAATCTTGAATATGCTCGCAGCAAGATACGAATTCAAAGGCAAGCTGCAGTCTTCACCGGACCTGTCCTTACCCCACATTGATATGATATCGCCGTTGGTTGCATCCATAACAATAACAGCGCCGAAACCGATTTTATATTTCCCTGCAGTCTCTGAAATAAAGTTCTGCAGGTCCCAGTCAATTGTAAGATCATACCTTTTAATATCTTTCTCTGATATGTGTTTAAGAACATCCTTCCCAAGGAATTTCTGTTCTTCTGCTTTGACGTCCGGCTCTCCTTTCTTGCCGGCAAATACGATCGTAAAAATAAATAAAACGACAACCGATAAAAGGAGATACGGGAGATATCTTTTGTGATTTTTTTTCTTCTCAGGGATCAATATATATTTATTTGGCATAACTAAGCGGCATATCTCATAAACACCCCTTTTTGTCAACTTACCTGAACATATTATGAAGTTATTAAAATAATAAAATCAGTTTGCTAGCTTATTTTATCAGGAAGAGAAAAGTAGAATACTGAACCGGAATTTTTCACGGACTCAATCCATATATCACCTTTCATATCATTCACGGCTTTTTTTACAATTGAAAGGCCGAGTCCCGTTCCTGAAGCCAGGTTTTCATAAGTCCTGAAGAACATGTCGAATACATTTTCAAGATATTCTGACGGTATTCCTATGCCATTATCCTTTACATAGAATATATGCATCTCCGCTTTTGGTCTGTAGCCGATACTGATTATGGGCTGCCGGTCAGGATGGGAATACTTGATTGCATTCGATATCAGGTTTGAAAATATCTGAATTATTCTTGCACGGTCTGATATTATAACGGGCATATCGCCATCAATCACCACTTTCCCGGATTTGGCTTCCAGCTGAGGTTCCAGCTCAATTATTATGCGCTCAATTACATCTCCTACATCAAGGGATTCTTCCTCCAGCTTGGCATTCTCTGCCGCAGAATAATTTAACAGGTCATTTACAAAACTTTCCATGTGATGGCCGCTTTCTCTGATTGAATTAAGATAATTTATCTCTCTCTCGCTTAATCTGTCAGACATGGATTTTAAAAGCCTGGTAGTGAACCCGTTTATCGCAATTATCGGGTTTTTAAGGTCATGAGATACTGTATATACGAGCCTTTTCAGGTCTTCATTCCTGTGTTCGATCGTCATCATGGCGCTTTTAAGGTCTTCTGTTGTTTTTTCAATCTCGTTGAACAGAATTATATTCTCAAGCACCGCCCCCATATGCAAACCCACACTTAACAGAAGCTGCTTGTCGTCAGCGGTAATATCACGTTTGCCGTATGCCCCGAGATTCATTACACCTATAAGCCTTGTCCTTGATCTTATCGGAATTGAAGCGAACGATTTTATCCCGTATCGCCTGAAGGCTACCGAGGTTATTCTTATATCCTCGGAGGCATTTTCAATAATAATCGGATCTCCTGTTGCAGCAACCCTGCCGGCAATGCCTTCACCGACCCTCAACTCTTTGAGTGTATCAACGATATAATCCGGCAGTCCATAGGAATGGATGCATTTTAAGGTATTTGTTCTTTCATTGAGCAGAAAAACCAGACCTGTTTCGATGTTCATAATTTCAAGCACTATCTCCAACACCCTGCTTATCACATCATGCATGTTTATGGACGAACTCAAAGTCTCGGAGATAGAGTTGATTGCAGACAGGTCTTCATTCTGTCTTATTATCCTTTGCTCAAGCGCCACTTTTTCGGTAACATCTCTCAGAACGGCCAGGGACATGCCTTGGCTATTGTCAACAGAATGGAAACGGCCATCCAGTATTTTTTTCCCTGAAGAGGTGTCAAGGGTGATTTGAACTGAAAACGCAACCGTGCCATTGTTACCAGTCTGAACTAAATTATTCTCCTCGCCGAGTTTGACGAACTCGGAAAAATCTTTTCCAATAACGTCGGATATCGGAATGCCAAGCATGTCGGTGAAAGCCTTATTACAGAAACTTATTATACCTTTGTTAAGCAGTATGATGACATCTGGGGCATCGAGTATAAGGTCTCTAAACCGCCTGTCCTGCTCCAGACCATGCCCCAGCAGATGATTTGTAATTATATAGTATGGATCGATAAAGTGCCCTGTAATTTGGAAAACACCTGATTCGCTTAACTTTGGAGAACTGAAAGTCTCAATTATTATTGAAAAAGGCGTCTTATTATCTACAAGATCTCTGATGTTCCTGGTAAGCTCATCATCGAGTTCAAGTCTGGGCAATCTCTCAAAAATAATTGATCCAAGCAGGTCTTCTCTGGTTCTCGATACATCCGAACTGAATTTTGAATTCACATAGGCGATTCTTCCCTCGGGATCAAAGGCACAGACACCGAACGGGGCATTCTCAAAAACCCTGTTCAGGCTGATAACGTCATTTTCCATCTAGCTAATCCAGGGTTAGGGATTCATTCTTTTTAAGCAGATATACTTCACACCCTGCAAGTTTCTTGAATTCCTGTGCATCCTCCAACGAACCCACAATGTCACCCCAGTGTATTGGTATGGCAACTTTAGCCCCTACATCAAGAACGGCTAAGGCCGCCTCGCTTGGTGTCATAGTAAAAGTGCCTCCTGAAGGCATGAAAGCTATGTCTACTTTTATATCCATCATTTCCGGTATTCTGTCGGTATCACCAGTATGATATATCTTTTTCCCGTCCATATTGATTATATACCCTGCCCAGCCATTATTTTTAGGATGAAAAGCCTTCCCGATATTATAGGCCGGAATTGCCATAATCTCTATCCCGCTTATTAAAACCTTATCGCCCGGTTTCACTATATCAGTAACCATGGTCATTTTCATCGGAGCAACAACCCTTACGCCAGGTTTTGAAACAACTCTGATATCCGGTTCACTGTAATGATCGTGATGCTCATGTGTAACAATTATTATATCCGCAGGCGGAAAGTTGCCGTTCAGCATCCAAGGGTCAAAGTATACGTTAAGATTTCCGTCAGAAACAAGCACGCTGGCATGGCCGAGCCATGATATTGTCAGGGACATCACACCCTCCTTTACCAATTATTTAAAAAGAGAAGTGCCAACAAAAAATGCTTTATCACTTCACTATCTGTTTGTGAAGATCGCATAACCGGCTAAAAAGCCCCTAGCTGACATCCTTTAATCTTCAATCCTAGAGAGTCCGCTGCATTTCCTGCTTCCGCCCTGCTTATCCCGCAGGAATCTGCAATCAGCCATAATGCGGAACACATAATCTTTCCTTCCAAGCTTTCAGCCTTAATTTTATCCAGAATTATCTTCTCGATTTCAACAGGTCTTCCAAGGATTTTATAAGATGATTTACGTTTCCTTCCATAGCCGAAAAGACCGAGCTGGCAATATGTCAGTTCAACATTCAAGCCATTCGCGGCCTTTCCCACGTCCATTGGTGATTTTTCGGCCAGGACTGCTATCAAATGTGCAGCCGCACAGGGAAGTTTGTTTTTTTCCGGATATTGTCCAATCATTTCATCTATTGAAAACTTGCACATATACCCTCCTAACCTTTTATTATAAGCGCATCTGCAGCGTTTGGATTGCCGTTTTCATCAATAATCAAAGGATTAATATCAATTTCCTTTATTCCAGGAAAATCCGTTGCAAGCCTGCTGAGATTAACAAGTATGTCCGCAACTTTATCCTTATTCGCTTTTGTCATACCTCTAATCGACCCCAGAAGCGTAACGGCTGAAATGCTGTTAATCATCGTGATTGCTTCATCATGGCTGATAGGGGCCAGCCTGATGGAAATATCCTTTAAGGCCTCGGTGTATATGCCTCCAAGCCCGAAAACGACACATGGCGGAAATCCAGGGTGTCTTACGATGCCGGCCATGAATTCCCTTTCCCCTTTAAGCATTTCAGCAACTAGCACCGGCACATTCTTTTCTTTTTTCCTGATTTCCCTGAAAGCCTTTTCCAGAGACGACCTGTCATTAATACCAAGATATACAAGACCCCTTTCCGTCTTGTGCTGAATATCGGCCGAGCATGCCTTCACTGCGACCGGATAGCCGATACGTTCCGCAAGCCGCACCGCATTTTCAAGGTCCTTTGCCAGACCCTCGTTGCTTACCGGTATTCCATAGGCTGCGAGCAGGAGTTTTGATTCATGTTCATTCAGAACCTTTGTAGAACCAAGTATCTTTTCAGCCTTGGCCGGAATCTGTTTATTGATAATTTTAGGAAGCGCCCTCTTTCTTATTTCAAGCCAGTATTTTGCTATGGCACCCATAGCCTTAGCCGCCTTTTCAGGCGAGTCGAATACCGGAATCCTGTTTTGATTAAACACCCTTGTTGCATGGTCCTCATCATCGAAAAATGACGATATCAGAAGAGGCTTTTTATAGCTGAACGGCATTGAAACAAGGGCGTTCAGATCAATCTCTGCGGATTTCAAAAAGTCTTGCAGTGAAATATTGATCATCGGTTTTAACATCGGATACAGTTCCTTCATGAAACCCGTATCCATAATACCGTGCAGTATGAGCCCGTCAATCTCGCCGGAAGAATATAGAGCATCCGGTATATCCCTGGTCAATGTGTTCATATCAATATGAAATGTAAGGTCAACAGGGTTTCTTGGACTTGCATGTCCGGGAATGAATTTTGCAACTTTGTGCTGAAGTTCTTTTGAAAATTCCGGTACCTCAAGCCCTTCTCTGTTGCAGGTATTGGCAATTGAAGTCCCCGGCCCCCCCGAGTTTGTAAGGATTGCGATCTTTTTCCCCTTCAGACCCGGTTGTGCCGCCAGAGTCCAGCCCGTTTTATAGACCTCTTCTATTGTATCAACCCTGATGATACCGGCCTGTTCGAAAAGGGCATCATATATATAATCAGGCCCGGCCATTGCTCCAGTATGGCTTGAACCCGATCTGGCACCCGCTTCCGTACCACCGACATACTGTGCGATTATCGGTTTTTTTCTTGCAACCCTGCGGGCTGTTTCAAGGAACCTTTCCGGCCTTCTGATCCCTTCAATATATAATCCGATAGCCTTTGTCGTTTTATCTTCACCCAGATACTCAAGACAATCAACCAGGTCTATGTTCGCCTCGTTCCCTACGCTTATCGACTTGTTTATGGCGATCCCGTGCTTTCTCAGATATGGCAGAACCTGCGCTACATAGGTGCCACTCTGGGATGCAAGGCTGTAACTGCCCTTGCTGTTACCGACAGGCACCACCGTGATGTTCAGCGGAAGCCATGTATTAATTATGCCCAGGCAGTTGGGTCCGAGAAAACGCATCGAATATCTGGCCGCTATTGCCTTTATCCTTTCTTCAAGCTGTTTTCCTGTCGAGCCCGTTTCCCTGAAACCTGCCGAGATAATAACTGCATGCTTTGTCCCTTTTTTCCCAAACTCCTCCAGCATGTCTGCGACAAGACCGGTTGGAACCACAAGTATTGCCAGTTCCGGTGCATAGGGAAGGTCGCTGATATTCTGGTATGCCCTTCTCCCGAGTACGTTTTTTTCCTTGGGGTGTATGGGCATTACTTCGCCAGGAAAACCGCTGTTCAGAAGATTCATGCATTGGATCGTTCCCATTTTAGAAGGATTATTGCTTGCACCGGTAATTGCTATCGATTCAGGGGACATGATTTTATGTAGTGGATTATCTGACATTTGTTCCTCCATAATTCTCAAATATAGAAAAATACAAAATCGTACAAGAACTTATATCTGTCCTGTTATTTTCGAATATAGAATACCAAGCAGTTCATGTACTGCCCTGGAAGAATTCTGGATATTTCTTGAACTAAAAAGGATGTTCTCAGGTTTAAAATGAAAACAGTCACCCGTTAAATGACCTGCAGGTGCTGGAACGGGATGCATCCCCTGTTTTTTGAACAGCGCCATTGCCCTCTTCATGTGATAGGCGGATGTTACCAGGATAAACCTGTCTCTTTTGACTGTTTCCCTGATTTTAACTGCTTCCTCAAATGTATCTCTCGGCCTTTCCTCCATAACGATTCTGGATTTGTCTATCCCGAGCGTAACAGCTGTTATTTCATAAGCCTTGGAATTGCTCATTCCGTTTTCAGGTATTCCACCAGAGAGGATAATCCGGGCAGCCGGAACCCTTCTTGAAATATATATGCCTTCTACCAGCCTCTGAAGTGCCTCCTGATCAAGCCTCCCCGATACAGGCACATCAGGACAGGTATTTTTGCCTCCTCCTAGGATGACAATCCATTTTATGCCGCGGGTGTTTTCTTTGTCAGGCTTGAAAACAGGGTAGGCGTTTTCCAGCCCGGATAGCAAGTATACTGAAGTAATCCCGGATGAAGCCAGCATGAGGATAACGAAAGCTGCCGCAATAAGCCACTTCCCCAGACGCTGTTTCCTTTTTAAAGCAATAATAATGAGCACACCCGCTGCCAGAAGAATGATACTCAAGCTTAAAGGATCGAAAACCATTCCGGCTGCTCTTTTAAGATAAAATGCCAAAGTTTAATCCCTTTCAGATATTATAAAAAAACGTCCGGATAAACCGGACGTTCTTTTATTCATTAACATGGCTGAACTCTTTACCAGGATTCAACCGGTTTCTGAAGTTTCGGATATTTTCTCATCTCCTTATCTGACATGGGTTTGGGCAGCACATAAATCTCTTTCGCGACAATAACGGCCTGCTGGTCTTTGTCCATAGCCTTGGCACCATTTATTGCCACATAAACCCCTTTTTTCAAGGCCTCTACGCCAAGCTGCTTATCTTCCATATCCATGATGGAGGTTTTAATAATTTTTCCCTGTCTTTTTTCATTTATGATAAGAATCTTCTTTTCATTGACTATAATATAGTCCCTGCCTGGTTCCATTATACTGCCGCATACGCCGACCGGGTCCCATGATTCAAGCGCATAACTTAAAGGATCGGCATATACTGAGTGAGGTATTGAGAAAATAAAGATAAGTATTATTATTTTCTCCAGTAAAATTATTTTCCCATTTATAATGTTTTTCATATTTACTCCTTATTGCAGCCGCCAGTAGTATTTGTGGATATTTCTTATTCCGCCTGCCTGAGGGGCCAACCATCCGCCTTCCATGGTCACACCTACAAATGTCCCTCCCGGGCCGCTGCTGTCGGCCTGCGTCACAATTACAATAGGCTGAGAAGGCATACCGCCGCCAAGCAGTATGCTCCTGTTGGCCTTATGCGCACCAAAAGCTGCATTACCGTTGCTGTAATCAAGTGCATACAGCCTTGCAGTGCCTGAACCTGCTGACGTGCACGGATCTGTATTTTGCGCTATGCTGGGTTCGAACGTTGTGAAATATACGACCTTATTATATACCAGGGGTGAAGATGTGACCTTTTCCCCTGCATTTTCCAGCAATATCTTCCACCCCTTGTATGTGTTCGAAGCAAGCTGTGCAGTGACATCCTGTTTTTGTTGAGTAGTCCCATCCTGCAGCAGGTCCGACGTAACATCATAAAGATCGCTATCCTGAATAGTGGTTCCGCTCCATGTATTCTTTACGGCATAAATATAATCATTTGATCTCACACCTTCAGGCAGGTCGTCCAAAGGGTCTTCCCTGTTTCCAGAACCTATGAACACCCAATCTCCCCATGATTCCTGAGCAATACCCGGAGAGTAGAAAAACTTTTTGTTTTTCGTAGTAGTGCCGTCATCGGATGCCGCATGGAAAATCAGGCTAGAACTCCAGGTCCCATCGCCATATCCGCCGCTTCCGTTATTTTCCTTGTCGGTAAATGCAAACAGATCACCACCCAGTGTGCCTGCATAGATAACATCTTCGAACCCGTCATCATTGCCGTCATAAGAAATGAGGTCGACTATGCAATTCCTGATCGAGTTTGTGTTGGCATATGTAAAACGCAAATTAGCAGTTGTAAGAAGTCCTGTTTGCGCTTGTACCGCATAAATAGCCCTTCCTGAAGTATCCAGTGCTGCCGGTGTTCCAAGGTCCTGATTTGTATCATACCCGCCGGCCAGCAGAAGAACTTCCTGCCCTGTAGTGTCCGTAGACGTTGTTTTGATTTTGCAGAAAAGCGGTGTCGACCACGACTGGCCCATCGGCTCGCCAAGGCTGGAAATGTAGTTGTCAGAATCCCAGGCCCAGATCGGCGTGTAGTTCTCATCATTTGCAGTCAGCCTGAGCGAATAATACTTTGATCCTCCTCGCCTCAGGCCGAAAGCCACATAATTGCTGTTGTTGGCGGCCTTATACACGATTGGTGAACCGTCAACGAAGATGTCATGCTCATTGTCGCCGGTTATAAGCATTGTCGTTTTTAAAGATGGTATTGTTTTGAGGTTCGTTAACAAATCATACGGGGTATATGCCCATTTTTCCGTAACCGTGTCCGTGTTGGGCCAACCTGCGCTTCCGGGAGTATCCACAAAACAGTGCAGAAATCCGTCATTAGACCCTGCAAAGAGTGCATTTACATTCCTGTCGTAGTCATACAGCACGGCCGGCCTTGAGTGAAGGATATCTCCGAGCACCCATGATCTTTTATATCTCGCATCAGTACTCGTGGGAGAATATACTCCGGAAGCAGTCAAATAGTTTATGAGGTCGTCCCTTTCTGTATCAAGTAACAATCCCAGGTCTGTTGCCGATATGGTGGTATTCGAAAAACTAATTATTCCTCCTGCTCTATTAGTGTAAAACCTCCGGGTTATATTCCCGTCAAGCAGCCTGTTCCCGACCCCGCCTACAGTTACATCTACACCTTCGGCATTTCCGTTGTACCACCAGTATGAATGTGAGCTATCCAGGATGCGTCCTGTAGTAGTATCGGTTGCAGGTATTCCGGTCCTGTCAAGAAGCATGGCATTCGAATCCAGACCATACTTTTTTAGGTTGCCCCTCCAGAAACCCGGGGTTTTATCGCTTGGGGAGAAAAATGCCATATATACCGCATTATCGGCATAAGTCCGGTTCGAGCGGCTTACAGGAACCACCGGGGTGACATAGTTTGCGTTCCTTTCCTGTATTTCCCCGACTATTCTTCTTATTGCAGTGGCGAGGTTCACACCCTGGCCGCCTGTAGCTTCAGTGGTAAAATAACTCCCCAGACCCGCTCCGACACCCTGCCCGTCATCTGCAGTACGCTGAAGGAGATCGGTATGGATGTTAAATCCGATAGTATATGTAACCACATTCTGCAGCAGGATCCTCTCGGGATTGTTCGGGTCATAATTACCGAAGGGATTCCCTGAAGCATCATTCCCGCTTCTTATCAGATCTTTATGATAAAGGTAATATGCAACGTCATCAAGATAATCGCTGCCATAGTAGGTGTCGCTGTTTGAGGTGGAATATCCGTATAACTCATTCCTTCCATCCTGGTCGGCATCACCTATGGTTTCACCAAAGAGATAATTTTGGCTTATTATAAATGGATCCCGGTCAGTTGTAGGCTGACCATCAGTAATGATAATGACGTTGTTTGACCGGCACCTGTAATCAATGGGTGTTCTATAAACACTCCCATTCATTGCCCCTGCAGCGCTGTTTGTCCCGAAGTGCGGAGCTGCACCCGCATAATAAAGACCTGCCTCTGCAAGCGTTTCCGCAAGCGGCGTCCATGTACTCGCTGACTGGGCATATATTACGTTTTTAAGTTCGGTGATCATCTGATTTCTTGTGTAGTTGCAGTCGGCATTGCCGTTCGAGCATGTTGTGGAGTCCGGTTCATTCGGGTACGGCCATGAATTCACATAGGACCCCCTCCCCCTGTCCTTGACCGGGATTTCCACATGGCCGCCCTGCGAGTTATCACTATTGTAAGCAGGTGAATTAAAAACCATTATCCCCCATCTGACGCCGGGTGTTGTTTTAATCACTTCCCATATGGTGTCTTTGGCAATATCGATTTTTCTTCTCGATACGGTATCGGGTTGATTAAGCCAGTTGAGGTAATTTCCAGTAGCAAGAGTCCTGTTAACAGTAGTACCGTTCCTGCAGGCATTACCATACGAGGAACAGGAACCGCAGGGATAATACTGGCAGGTACTTCTGCCTGATTCACATAACTGTACAGGCCCGTAGACACCCCCCGTGTTCAACGCATTCCTTACAGCTTCACAGACTATCTCATTTGAATCGACCTCATGATCGGAACCTATATATATCCAGTCTACCCAATATCCGTGATTGTTATAATCATAGTAAACATAGTGAGGATCATAGCCTTGATTCGAATACGTTATTGTCGGATCATATGGCTGTTGCGTTACCTGCACATCAATATAATCCCCCATACTTCCAGAATTATCGAAAACAATAAGTATGTTAGGAGCAAGGTTAACAGCCTCCCCTCCGAATATTACCGTATCATCGGCAAGGCTGACCTGCGGCAATATCAATCCTGTCGCCAAAAACAATACCGCCAATGTTTTTTTGATTATCATTTGAATCACCGCCTTTTTTATTGTTTAGGAAATATCCTGTAAACACCTATATCCAATGTATATCCGCCCTGGATGGAGCTGATTGTATAGTATCTTGCCCTGAACCTGGCCGGATCTGAACCCGAACCGAGAGGAGGTTTCTGTATCCCTGTTAATCTGACCGTTATCGTTGAACTGTTTATGATACCGTCAGTAGGGAGGCTTGCTGAGCTATAGGTATAATTCTGACCGATATTGATCCCCACGTTTGCAAATGCATCTGTGTTATTTTGTATTGCCCAGTCTGTTGAACTTTCAAGCGCATAAACAGTCTGCTTATATTCCTTTTCATTTCCCGCAATCCTGGTCTCGAGAAAGCTTGTCCTGGCCAGGAATATCCCGATCACTATCGTAGCCATGAGAACCAGCAGCACCATGACCAGCACGATACCATCCTTATTTTCTAATAGGTTTATACCTTTCTTCATCATTTTTTCATTCCTGCTAGTCCATTCCAGTGTAGAATCTTAATCTATACACCCGAGGGACACCCTTTTCGTTCCAGTTGACGAACATCGTTACCATACGTAATCTTGGATTGTTATTTACAGACACGGCAGTCCAGACTGGAGTATAATTTGTATTATTAATAGTAACAACAGCCCCTGAAGTCGTGGCATTACCAGGTGTCTCGAGAGCATCGATAACGCCGTCAGTAACCTGAGCTACAGTAAAGTTTATATCCTGGAGCCTTTCAGCTTCGTTCTGTGCAACACTTATCGCCTGAGCCAGCTGCATACTGTATGAATTGCCTGAAACCGCTGCTATCTGGAGCCTGGCCGCACCTACAATTCCTATGGAAAATATTACCAGCGCCACTAAAAGCTCGATAAGGGTAAAGCCGCTTTCCCCGTCCTCTCCAAAAATTAAATTATTACGCAACCTCATGCTAGACCTCCCTGCTGTTCTGTTTTTCTCATTAGTTGAAATGTTTTTGTGTTATCTCCAGATTGCGGCTTTGCATCCGTCTTGTTACCCTTCTCACAACCGGCAGCCCCGTATCAGGGTCAGGGGTTGCGCTCTGAACCCTGAGCGTCACCACTACCGATAAAACCTGGCCGGCCTGGGTCTGGGTAAGCGTACCTGCCGGCGTGATAACCGCATTGTTCGCATCTCTATAAATTATCCCGAATGAAGTTACATTGTTCAGCAGGGCTACTGTCACGCCCTGGTCAACCCTGTTCAATGTGGTCCCGTTAAGCACATATCTGACCTGCTCACCCTGGGCTGTGGTTGCTCCGTCCAGATTCAAGTCCATGTTCAGCGCCAGGGAGTTTAGTCCTGAGCTGGACGCCCCTATAGGCTGGATGTTAGCAGTACCGGAAAGTCTTGGATCATGGCATCCTGAATTTTTAACGTCCCTTTCTATCATATCCATAACCGCCCTGAGGTCCTGTTGAAGCGCCACCACCCTGCCCTGTTCGCCGCTGGTCTTGCTGTGCGCCAGGTACGCCGTGAATGCAGAACCTACAAGTATCAGCGACAGGATCATGACAACTATAAGCTCGACAAGGGTCAATCCTGCTGACATGGAGGCTGTCATCCGGTATTCCCTTGTTCCGCCATCCTCGTTTTTATGAACCCTTAACATTTTTTTAAACATTCAAATCATTTCCTTACCGTCTTTTGGACATAATATTAATATATAGTTCTAAATTTATTATCGGCATATTTTTTAAATGACTTAATTATTATAGTATCAGATTCCTTTGAAATCAACATCTCACCGTTAACGCTTGTCAATAAAGTATTTATTTTTGCTGATTTAAGACGTCCTAACGCCTCTTCTGAAGGCAGGCCGAAATGGTTATTTTTTCCGCATGTTATGATCACCGTTTCAGGCCTGACCTCATTTAAAAAAATATCGAGGCAGGATCTTTTCGAGCCGTGATGTGCAGCCTTCAGAATATCCGCTCTCATGCCACTTGCCTGATGCACCATGTTAACCTCTCCGAACCAGTCAGAGTCGGCCATGAAAATTCCGCTCAGAGAGCCGTCACCTATCCTTAAAACAATTGAATGCAAATTCAAGTCCAGTTTCCTGTCTGCCGCCTCCAAAAGATGCTGGGGGTGGAAAACGTCTATATTAAAATCGTTTGGAAATGAAAGTTTGACCCCTGCGAAGACAGCATCAACAGGTATATGTTTCAAATCTGTAACCATGAAGACATCCGTGAAACCGGGATCGTCTTTACAATTGATCCAGACCTGTCCGACTTTAAATCTTTCGAGTATGAAAGGAAGGCCGCCAATATGATCGGGATGAGAATGTGTGGCCACGACAAGGTCGAGCTTCGTTATGCCTCTTGATAAAAGCCTTGGGCCTACAATGAATCTCCCCGTATCAAAATCAGTGTAAGACCCTCCGGCGTCGATCAAGATAGAATGATGACCTTTGGTAATAAGAATGCAGTCACCGTTTCCGACACTGATAAAGTCGAAAGTCAGCGGCATATTCATTTTTTGATACTGAAGGAAAACCGGTAAGATAAACAGTGATATGCCGGCCGGAACAAGAATTGCTGCCTTTAACAATGAACGCTTTGCAAACAGCAGTATAAAAAGAACCAGATACAGCAGGTAAAAATACCATATGCCGGGTTTCGGCACGGCAACCAGACTTCCGAACCTTTCTCCTGTAGTTAGAATAAGTGAAATAGCATCCATGCACAGGCCATACAGGTATAGAGCCCCTGTTTCCCAGAAGGATGATATGAGCATTCCAATCAGCGACAGCGGCATGATTATAAAGCTGAAAATCGGAACGAACAGCAGATTATAAATTATGCTTAGAGGTGAAATGAAGCCAAAATACTGGACCGATATGGGCAGGGTAAAAACAGCTGCAATAAAAGGCACCGCAACCAACTGGACGGCAATGCCCGTATTTTTAAGCTTTTGAGTTACGGCCACTATTCCCAGAACAGCGGCAAAGGTTAGCAGAAAGCTCGCCGTAAACAGGCTGTGCGGCCAGATGACAAGGATAAATATCCCTGAAAAAGCCAGTGCATCGATAAGATTTATCCTTCGTGCTGTCATAAATGCCCCGATCACAATACACGCCATAACAAGCGCCCTTGTGGTCGGAAATGACGGCTCGACAAACATCCCGTAGGCAATTGCGCAGACCAGCCCGAATGCCTTTGATACAAGGGGAGTATCAAGTCTTTGCGCAAGAGGTGGAATCAGTCTTATGATATTAAAAGACAGCAGGTAGCCGAAGAGTATCACGAGTCCGAAATTCAGCCCTGAAATTGCTATCAAATGGGACAGCCCCAGAGAGGCAAAAAGGTCATTTACCTGTGGCGTAAGCCCTGACCTGTCACCGGTAATGATTGCTTTGAGCACACCTGCCTCATTGCCCCCGATCGAATCAAGCATTTTACATGGTCTGAAACCGGGATTCTTTATGCCTGAAAATTTTATATCATTGAAATCCTTTATGTAACCTGTGACCGTAATACCCTCTGAAAGCAGGGAATGCCTGATATCGGCCTGAGCGAAATTATCGGGGCCTGCCGGGAATGACAATCTGGCAGTAGCGCTGAGGTCTGCTCCTGAAGGTACCCCGATATTTTCATAAATTCCGAGTCTCGCTTTGCCGCGTGCAGGTTTACCGTCAACATGAATATCCTTTATTTCAATCCTGTATGTGCCGTATTCAAAACCTGATAAAATAATTCTGCCTGAAATCAAGTGCTCACCTTCGAAGCCGGCTGGTTTTACTGCACAGGAGGTGGCCAGAGCTCCGATCAGAATTCCTGATAATATGTGAGGCAGTCTTTTGATCGAGAAGAGAAGTGCAAGTATTAAAAAGCAGAAGGATGAAGCCTGAATATCCTGCATAACAGCACATATCCCAAAAGCAGTTCCTGCAAAAACACATACAAGGGGATGCTTGATTCCGGCATCTTTTAAGAGCATAAAAAAAGAATACCCTCGTTTTTATTGAAAACAAGTAGCTCGATAATTTTAAAAAATATTTCCTTCACCTGGAAACATGTCCAATCAGACGCTTTTGTAATTCAGGAAAATGCCGATAAAAGGAATATATAAGCAACAAGGGGGGTAACATGGATAAACCGAGAGAAAAAAATTATCACTTGATCTATATTAAAATTTATATGGTTGTTCTCTTTGCCTCGTCAATAATCCTGAATGCAGGATGCGGAGGAGGCGGTGGCGGAGGAGGAAGCGAGACTGGCGGAAGCGTCACCTCGGGCGGTCCGGGCACTGTAAACCTTTCTATGAAGGTGTCGAACCTCAGCCCCGGCGGAATTTCATCAGAAGCAGATATATCCCCGAACATTTATAAGATTGCGCTCGTAAATTTCTGGCTTGTCAAAGATGACAGCACCCAGATCAACCTGATAAATCCGGACGAGTCAAACCCGACCTATACGGAAAATAATCCCCTGATTGTAGACTTTTCATCAGAAAACGCTACCAGTGAGCTGCTAACAGCTGCATCTATGTCGGAAGGAACCTATACCGGTTACAAAATGCAGTTCCTTTATATTGAAATGCAGTTTCCCGTTTACTTTCATCTCCCTTCGATATGTGAAGAAACCGACCTGGCTACGGTGTTCGGATGGGATATATCCACGTTCCAGCCTGATGAGATTCCCGATGCAATGTACTGCAACTTCCGTCTCTACTTCAATGCTCACGATAAGTACTGGAAGCGCGATTTTGTAGTCAACATTAATGAAGAGGGATATGACGAATGGTTCTGGCTCAGACGCGAGGTTGACGCCGATCATAGCAATTTCTTTATTTCCGTGACTGAGAGCGCCCACCCGTCAGGTGGCGCAGGACCCGACAGTACGATCGACCTCTTTGATGACCCGGATTTCTGGGGCGACGCTGATGATTATGACAGCAGCGCCAACCCGGTAATAATAACCAGCGGCAGTACTCTCGGCGGACTTAACGCCACGATCGAACCGTTTACGATCTCGGGTGGAGAATATGATATAACAGTCGATGTGGACGTCGAAAACACCCTGAATTACAGCGACAGCACATCGCCAAACCCCGACTACACTTTCCACACTGGCGAACTCGATCTGGGACCGACACTAGGGACAGATAATTACGGTGATAGGGGGCTGCATCCATTTCTGCCTTCTTTCAGTGTCGCATCTGTGAAGGTGGCCGGTTAAAAAGGATATAAAACAAGTCTTTGCCTTCCATCGTTCAAACGTCATGTTTGCAAGAGCAATTGTCACAATATCCCTTGACAAGTGAGGCTTCTTTCACTAATAGCTCAAAAACCTTTTTAAGAACACACGGGGTGAAGTATGTACGCAGTGATAAGAACAGGCGGAAAACAGTACAAGGTAGAAGAAGGCGATAAGCTCAAGGTGGAAAAACTCGCAGCAGTCAAGGGCGACGATATAACCTTTGACGAAGTTCTCTTCATAGGCGGCGATGATTTTATTCTCGGCAAACCGGTAATTGAAGGCGCGTCAGTAAAGGCAAAGGTCGTCAGACAGATGAAGGGGCCGAAAGTCATAATCTTCAAAATGAAGCGCCGCAAAGGCTACCACAAGAAACAGGGGCACAGGCAGAACCTGACCGAAGTCAGCATTACCGGGATTACAAAGGGGGCATAAGTCATGGCACACAAGAAATCCGGCGGAACATCGAGAAACGGCAGGGATTCGGCAGGGAAAAGGCTCGGCGTGAAAGTTTTTGATGGTCAGACATGCAAGGCGGGAAGCATAATAGTCCGCCAATGCGGTACAAAAATCCATCCGGGGCCCAACGTCGGTTGCGGAAGAGACTACACGCTCTTCGCCCTCACTGAAGGCACGGTTAAGTTCCAGACGCTTGCTTCAAAGAAAAAAGTAGTCCAGGTAATTGCCGCTGCTTAATATCAAATAGATGGACTTTATTGATGAGTCCAAAATCTTTGTAAAATCCGGGGACGGCGGCAACGGCTGCTGTTCCTTCCGCAGAGAAAAATTCATCCCAAAGGGCGGTCCCGACGGCGGAGATGGCGGGCGGGGCGGCGATGTAATCATCGTGGCTGACAAAAGCGTCCACACCCTCCTTGACCAGCGCTACCATCCACATTACAAGGCACAGCGCGGCAGGCATGGCATGGGAAAGGACATGACCGGCAAGTCTGGCGAAGACTGCATTATCAGAGTACCTGTCGGAACCATTGTCAAAGATATCTCTGAAGATGCGATCATTGCTGATCTGACCGAACCCGGACAAACAGTAATACTGGCAAAAGGCGGTGACGGAGGCAGAGGCAACGCCAGGTTTGCGACATCGACCAATCAGGCGCCCAGACGCTGCGAAGACGGATGGCCTGGGCAGGAAAAGACGCTTCTGCTTGTCCTGAAGCTTCTGGCGGATGTAGGTCTTGTAGGTTTTCCGAATGCCGGGAAATCGACATTTATTTCAAAGGTTTCAAATTCCCGTCCTAAGATAGCGGATTATCCTTTTACAACCCTTGTACCGAACCTGGGATTGGTCAAATGGAAGGACAGGGATTTCATTCTTGCTGACATTCCGGGCATCATCGAGGGTGCCCACAAGGGTGTGGGTCTTGGACACAGGTTTTTAAGGCATGTGGAAAGAACACGTATTATTGTTTATATCCTGGATATGTCACCCGAAACCGGAAGGGAAGCTCTTGATGAACTTAAAACGCTTGAAAATGAACTCGCATTATATTCCAGAAACCTTGTCGATAAAGGCAGGATTGTCGTATTGAACAAATGCGACCTGCCCGAGGCCGAAGCCAGGGCGAAAGAAGCCCTTGAAGCGATTAAAAACAAGGGGTATGCATGTTTCATGGCGTCTGCGGCTACAAAACAAGGCCTGGACAAAGTTCTCGATGCCATAATCAGGAGACTCAATATCAATGAAAGAGACGAACAGGAGCAGGATTAAAAGATCAAGGCGAATACTCGTCAAGATTGGTTCAAGCTCTATAAGCACGCCAACAGGACTTAACTACCGCATGATTGAACGTTTATGCGACGAAATATCAATGCTGAAAGACAAAGGTCATGAATTTGCAATTGTTTCATCAGGCGCCGTAGCATCAGGAAGAGCTATAACCAGGGATTTCGAGACAGGCAGTGCATTATCAAGGAAGCAGGCCCTTGCAGCAATCGGCCAGGGAAGCCTGATAGGAGCTTATAAAGATGCATTCGTCCGCTACGGCCACATTTCGGCTCAGATTCTGATTACCAGGGACGATATCGATGACAGGCACCGTTATATCAACATAAGGAATACATTCCATGCAATCTTCGAACTGGGAGCAATACCCATAATAAACGAGAACGATACGGTAAGCGTCGAAGAAATCCAGTTTACCGATAACGATATGCTCTCCGCAATGCTCATCCCGCTGGTGGAAGCCGACCTTCTGATCATGCTTACCGATACACAAGGCGTCTGCGCTGATGACCCGCGCACATGCCCTGATGCAAAACGGATCCCCGAGATAAAAGACATTAAAATCAAGGAAATAAAAACAACCAGCATGCAACCCGGAAAACTCGGGAGGGGTGGAATGCAGTCAAAGCTGACAGCCGCGTATCAGGCTTCGCTCCTTGGCGTTCCTGCTGTTATTGCTTGTGCCACCGAACCTCATGTACTTACAAGGGTCCTTGAAGGCAATGATATAGGCACCCTTATAGTACCAAACATGAAAAAGATGAAAGTAAAGGATCACTGGCTTAGTTTTGTCTCAAGACCGAAGGGCAGTATCATCATCGACAAAGGCGCGGTTAAGATGCTTAAGGAACATGGGAAGAGCCTCCTGCCTGTCGGTATAACCGGTGTATCCGGTAATTTTAAAAACGGTGATCCAGTTGAGATAGTGGATAAATCAGGCAATGTAATTGCAATAGGCCTTACAAACTTTACAGCGCATGAGATCGATACAATTAAAGGGGCAAACAGCCGTGACATACAGTCAATCCTTGAAAAGGACTGTAATGAAGAGGTTGTTCACAGGAACAACATGAAACTTAAAGGAGCGATTTCATAATGAGTGCGGATATCTTAACAATTGCTAAAAAGGCAAATGAAGCCTCACGAAAACTTGTCACGCTTGGCAGCGAGGAAAAGGCGTCCGTTCTCAGAAAGATGGCAGGAGCATTGAGAGATAATGCAGTTATGCTCAAAGAAGAAAATGCCCTTGATGTAAAGAAGGCCAAGGCGTCCGGCCTTTCTGGTGCCATGATCGACAGGCTGACCCTGACCGATAAGGTCATCGAGGGAATGGCTGTTGCCTTAACGGAAATCGCTGAACTTCCCGACCCGATCGGATCAATTACAAGTATGTCCGTAAGGCCTAACGGACTGATGGTAGGCAGGATGCGCATTCCTATCGGTGTTGTGGCCATGATTTATGAAAGCCGCCCGAATGTCACCGCCGATGCAGTCGGGCTTTGCCTTAAATCAGGCAATGCAGTTATTCTACGAGGCGGCTCTGAGGCGTTCAATTCAAACTTGGCTATTGCCGGTATATTAAAAAAGACACTTGAAGGGTCAGGTATCAACCCGGATATTATAGGCTTTATCCCTGTAACAGACAGGGCGGTGATCAACGAGCTGCTCAAGCTTGAGGATTATATTGACGTTGTCATACCGCGCGGAGGCGAAGGTCTTATCAGAACGGTTGTTGAAAATTCGCGCATTCCGGTACTCAAACACTACAAGGGTGTATGTCACATATATGTTGACAATGGTGCGGATATTAACAAGGCCTACAGAATATGTTTCAATGCCAAGGTTCAGCGTCCCGGGGTCTGCAACGCAATGGAGACGCTTCTTGTGCATGAAGACATGGCAGAGCTTTTTCTGCCTGAAATGACAGCCATGTTTGAAAAGGCCGGTGTCGAAATCCGGGGATGTCCAAAGACAATGGCCATCGTGCCTTCTGTTAAAAAAAAGGCCACTGAAGCTGACTGGTACGAGGAATATGTGGACCTGATACTCTCTGTCAAGGTTGTAGGTTCGCTCGATGAAGCTATCGACCATATAGAAAAATACGGATCAAACCATACCGAGGCGATTATCACTGAGAATTATACAAAGGCCATGCGATTTTTAAAGGAAGTGGATTCTTCAACCGTACTTGTAAATGCAAGCACCCGCTTTTCCGATGGCGGCCAGTTCGGGCTAGGGGCGGAAGTTGGGATAAGCACGTCAAAGATCCATGCCTACGGACCTATGGGGATCGAAGGGCTTACAATTGAGAAATTCGTCTGCTTCGGTGACGGCCAGATAAGGCAATAGATGAGAATTGGCATTTTCGGAGGCACATTCAATCCCATACACTACGGCCACCTGAGAGCCGCTGAAGATGTAAGGAGAGCGGCCTTTCTTGATAAGGTCATTCTGGTGCCTTCACATATCCCGCCTCACAAGGAACTGGCCGACGCAACATCCTCGGAAAAACGGCTTGAAGCAGTCAGGCTTGCGATTTCCGGCAATCCTCATCTGGAGGTTTCATCTTTCGAGGTCGATGCAAAAGGGACCTCTTACTCGATAAAAACAATCGAACATTTCTCATCCATATATAAAACTGTCCCCTATTTCATCCTTGGCCGGGATGCCTTCAATGATATTATGAGCTGGTATGACGCCAGAAGGCTTTTTGAAGTTGCCCATTTCATAGTAATGTCAAGGCCGGGAGCAAACAAACCCGGCCTTAATGCGGTTATGGGAAAATTTTCAAAAACATTCAGTAAGACCTCTCATGGCTATATAAGTATGGCGGGCAGGGATATTATATTTATTGATGTTACGCCCAATGACATATCATCAAGCGCCATAAGGGAATACATCAAGGAAGGAAGACCTTTAACAGGATTTGTCCCGCCTGCTGTAGAAAAATATATCTATGAAGAAAGGATGTATGCGTGAAGAAAGCTCTGTGGTCCCAGATCAAAGAAAAGCTCGAAGAAACAAAGGCGAAGGACATTGTAGTACTCGATGTAAAAAAATACTCCTCGGTTACTGATTACATAATAATTGCCTCGGGGTCATCGGACAGGCAGGTCAGGGCCATCGGAGAATATCTGAGGGAAAATGCAGGCCGGCCGTTCAGCACAGAGGGTGCCGAAGAAGGCCGATGGGTGCTGCTTGACTACTTTGATGTCGTCGTACACATCTTTCAGGATGATTTGAGAAAATATTACGATATTGAAGGGATGTGGCTTAATGCCCAGAGGCTTACCTGATTGAAGATTATCTTTAATTTTGCCGGCAGGACATTCAGAGGCGGAATCAGCGAACTCATCGATGATTATTTCAAAAGAATCAAGAGATATGTGCCTGCAGAGATTATCGAGGTAAAATCCGTGAAAAAACAGGCCAGAGAAGGTGTCCATGTTGTCCTCTCACCGTCCGGAAAGATGATGTCATCGGAAGCGTTTGCAGAATTTATCAGGGATAACCTGAACAGTTCTACAAAGCACCTTTACTTTTATACCGGAGCAGCTGAAGGCCACGTTGCGGAATTCGAAAAGGACGCCGACATACTTATGAGCTTCTCAAAGATGACCTTCAACCATCAGTTAATCCGCGTTATGCTGCTTGAACAGGTTTATAGGGCCTTTACGATTATAAGGGGTGAGAAATACCATAAGTAACATACAGATTGGCATTATCTTGTTCCTGTAAATATAGTGCATTCATAGGCATGGACATGGTGTGCCGCAACTCCTTCCAGGTTCTTGCCTTTTATACCGAATCCAGGTTTTATTATTTGCTGTCCAGCACGTCTCTCAGTTTCGAAGCCAGGTCCTGCATCGAGAACGGCTTCTGAATGAAAAATACGCCTTTATCAAGCACACCGTGATGGGCAATTACATTGGCCGTGTAGCCTGACATGAAAAGGATCTTGAGATTCGGATGGAGAGATAAAAGTTTGGAGGCCAAATCCCTTCCGTTCATTTCGGGGCATGACCACGTCGGTCATGAGCAGGTGGATATCACCAACGTATGTCTCTACAAAGCGGATGGCCTCGCCCGGACCTGAAGCCGCCAGTCCGGTATATACCCCAGGTGTTGAAGCATTGATGTGGTCATGTTAAGGATCGAAGGCTCGTCTTCCACCAGCAGTATGGTTTCCTGGCCTCGCTCGACAGGCCGCCATAAGACCTTTTGTCTTTAGCACCCCGGTTTTGCCTGTATAACCGGGGCAGATATATCCTGAAGGTGGTCCCATAGCCGGGTTCGCTGTATACATTGATGAATCCGTTGTTCTGCTTGACAATGCCGTAAACGGTGGACAGCCCCAGGCCGGTGCCTTCTCCCACCCCTTTGGTGGTGAAAAATGGCTCGAATATGTTGGCCAGGGTTTCTTTGTCCATTCCGCTGCCGTTGTCACTTACGGCCAGAAGTACATAGTCTCCCGGGACAAATCCCGCATGATCGGCACAGTAGTTTTCATCCAGGGTTACATTTCCCGTTTCAATGGTTACCTTGCCATCCCCGGCTATGGCGTCACGGGCATTGACAAGCAGGTTGGCCAGGACCTGGTCGATCTGGGAGGGATCCAGCTTGACCGATGCGAGATTCTTGCCAGGCAGCCAGGCCAGATCGATGTCTTCGCCGATGAGCCGCCTCAGCATCTTGAGCATCCCTTCCACGGCCTCATTGAGGTCAAGAACCTTCGGAACCACGGTCTGCTTCCGGGCAAAGGCCAGGAGTTGCCGTGTGAGGTCCGCGGAACGCTCCGAGGCTTTACGTATTTCCTCCAGATCATGGTAGAGAGGTTGTTCGGGGTCAGTCAGCATCATGGCCAGTTCAGCATGCCCCAGAATGACGCTGAGCATGTTGTTGAAATCGTGCGCCACGCCGCCAGCCAGACGGCCCACGGATTCCATCTTCTGGGCCTGGCTCAATTGCTCCTGCAGCTTCTCCCTCTCCTCCTCCGCGTGTTTGATATCGGTGATGTCCTGGGCAATTTCAACTACGGCAACCACATTTCCTGTTGCATCGTAAACCGGCTCACCCCTTTCGTCCCAAATCCGGCCATCTGGAGTATGCATGATTATATGTTCGGACTTTCTTGTTTTGAAGGCCTTCAAAGACGGGCATTGATCGCATGGCTCGCCGGGGTTCCCCCAGAGGGAATGACAGGTCCGGCCGATCATCTCTTCCGGTAGCTTATTTACTGATGCTGCAGCTGTTTTATTGGCCCACAGGATAGTCATATTTTTATCCACCAGGGCGATGTTGGTGGTGATACCGTCCAGAATGGCTTTCTTCTGAGCTTCGCTCTCCCTTAGTGCATCCTCAGCGCTTTTCCGCTCCGTGATGTCACGGGCTTCGCCTATTATGGATAGTGGCTTTCCGTCAGAACCCCGTATGACGCTGAACTTGTTTTCCGCCCATTTGGTGGTTCCGTTCTTGCAGTAATACTCGAGGTCTAACGTGATGACAGGATTATAGCCAGGATCGGCCCATATCAAAGGCAGCTCCTTGAAAACAACTTCAGATACCAGCTTAAGCGACGCCGGAGTGAGGTTCTTCTCCAAGGGCATTTCCATTATCTCCTGTGGCGTGAAACCTTGTATTTTTTCAATGGAGGGGCTGTGGTATGTGGTTTTGAGGTTCATATCCATCATCCATACGGAATCTGTCGTGTGTTCGGACAGCAAGCGGTAGAGTTCCTGGCTCTCTTTAAGCCTCTTTTCGGCCTGCTTACGCTCCGTGATGTCGCGGGACTCTCCAAGAATGGACAGCGGCATGGAGTTCTCATCCCGTATGATGCTGATTTTATTTTCCGTCCACATAATAGTGCCATCCTTCCCGGTAATATTCAAGCTCCATTGTCAGGATGGGATTATAGGTCGGATCGGTTTCAATCCTGGGCATTTCTCTTGAAATATCACTTCGAATACCAGTTTCAGCGACTCGGGTGAGATATACTCACCCAGCGTCCATTTCCATGATTTCCTGCACGGTGAAACCGCTCATTTTTCAACACGGAAGGGCTCTGGTATATAATCTTGAAATTCATATCCATCAGCCACACAGAATCCGTTGTGTGTTCGGACAAAAGGCGGTAGCGTTCTTCGCTCCGTTTTATTTTTTCCTCCGCCAATATTTTTTCGGTGGTGTCCCGGGCTACGCTTCGGGAATCCTATGGCGTCACCGTTTTTATCCTTTAAAAGAGAAATCGAGGTCTCCGCATATCCGACCTTTCCATCCTTACCCACGACTTTGAAGGCAACACCCTTGTTCGGCTTTCCTGTCTGGAATACTTTATTGTAGATCTCATAGGCATATTTTATCTCGGCTTCTCCGGAAGCAACCATGCGGTAGTTCCGTCCTATCAATTCCTCCCGTGTGTAGCCGAGGCTGCGGCAGGTGGCTTCATTAACAAAGGTAATGTTGCCGGTCAGGTCCATTTCAAAATATGCATCCTGCATGTTGTCCAATATGTTGCGGTATCTCTCCTCGCTGTCTTTGAGATCCTTCTGCTGGGAACGGATGCCTGCATCGGGTACGGCGCAACAGGACAAAAAGAAATGCAAACAGTCCGGCCAGCAGCACCAGCAAAACCCCGAAGCCGATGGCTAGCAGCCGCCAGTGTGCTGCCTTTGTTTCGGAAATGTCCTTCATAACGAACATTTCACCAACACGTACGCCGGAAGCGTCCGTGAGCGGACTGATCATAATTCGCCATGTAGACCCGTTGAATTTGGCTTCTAAAGTTTTTTCCTTATATGTGTGGTTTACTACTGCACACCGACAAACTTCCCGGCTTCGGCGGGGAACGGGAAAAGAGACGAGTAAATCAGAACATCCTCGGGAAAGCGCTCCCAGTTGGTCTCGCGGCCCATCATCTTCATGCTCGATTCCCAGTCGCTTCGTTTCAGGAGCCTCTTGTGAATGGTCAAAGCCAATTCGACACCCGATTGTCTTTGGATTCCGGCCAGGATGTCTTCGATCTCCTTACCCAGTTCCAGGTAGCCGATGAGTGTTCCGTTGTCATATACCGGCCGCACCACCCGCAGGGTGAAAGTGCCCAAAGGCCCAAGTTCAATGCCTGATGCGGGGTTTGCCTGTGCGTTTGGCCTCAAGCGCAGTAAAACGCTTGATTTGATCACCGTATCTTTCCGGTTTGTGTAGACGCAGCAGGCAGATACATTTCGGGTCCATAAAATAAAAATGAGTGATTGCATTATCTGCCTTGAGTTTGGCGAAGAGCGGTGAATAGGCTGCCAGCAGGCGTTGACGGTCCCGGGCTTTGAATGCCTCACAAAGGCCTTTGTCCTTGATAATGATTTCTTCAAGGGCAGCCAGCATCAGGGATTGTTCAGCAAGCTCCTGTGATAAGCCGTTTGAAGCCTCTTTCAGAACCTTCCGGCTGGACTCATTCAGCTGGGCTTCCTGCTGTATAAACAACAATACAGCGAAGCTTGTGACAAGTAATAGCATCACTGCAGTAAGCGGGAGCATAAGGCTCTTCAGAACATGTTTGGGCGCGACGTCAACACGGCGGGTGAAGAAATATGCTGCCACGCCAATAATCAAAACGAGTGTCAGCCCTACAGGCAGGGCCGCCCGTGCCGCCAGATCCCATTTCCAGGTGAGAGCATTTATATCTATTCCAAGCACTGCTATCAGCCTGCCGGTAACAGGGTCGGTCACCGGTACCAGCGCTGAAACCCCATGTGCCCCAGTTGTCGGTCACAGGTCCTTCGACGGCCTCTGTCCGGGTGTCGAAAACCCTGAGTAATACTTTTGAGACATCGTCATAGACCTGTCCTGGCGGAGAATAGTCCCTTTGAATCAGGCGGCTCGTTGTCCACAAAGAAAAAAACTGTTCCGCCTGCCTTACGGCTCTTCCCATCATGTGCGGCAAAAACAGTCCCTGCGGCCCAGTAGATAAACGAACCGGTACTTTTCGTTAGCGTGTTTGACGGCGGCAAACTGTCCTTTCAGTTTCAGATACTCAGGTTTGTTAAGGTCGGCAGCGGTGCCGGTGGAGCGCTTTGACGTTATTGACATCTACCGCCTGTGCCAGCACTCGCGCCTGCTGGAGCAGATCTGTGCGCATCCTGCGGTCGGCCTGCATGACGGTCCATAATGCAAACAGCATTCCGATGACAAATATAACCGTGATCATAACGGCTATCCACAGGCCTCTTCCTCTGCTAAGATTCTTTCTGCCGGCCTGTCTGAGCAAAAGCTTGTGTTTGGTCTTTTCGTTATGATTACTCATACAGCTTCTCCTTTATAGCTAACCGGACAAGAAGTTTTTTCACATTCGCGTAGTACGGGAAGATTTATTGACGGACCTTTCGAAGAATATTCAAATACGTTCATTCTTTTGGAATATTTCATCTTTATAAAGACTATACCCTTCTTTTATTGCATTTTCACCAAAATATAAGGAACGTCCCCTAATAGTTATAATGGAGCATCTCGTAAAAATGAAAAAACAAGGCGCCAATTTCAAATTCAGTCTATGTCTGCAGCAGGCAACAAAGGTTGTTGCCAATACTATTTCACGGTTAAATTCAAAACCCTGAACAGAGTAGAGAGGAATCCTTTCCGGAACAATTCCTTCCTGGCCGGAATCCTGTCTTATTCGTCGCTGTTAAGCACCTCCCGCATTTTTGCAGCCAGATCCTGCAGCGAGAACGGCTTCTGGATGAAATGCACGCCCTCGTCCAGAACACCGTGGTGGGCAATGGTATCAGCCGTGTAGCCGGACATGAAAAGGATCTTTAGATTCGGGTGGAGAGATAAAAGTTTGGCGGCCAAATCCCGTCCGTTCATTTCGGGCATGACCACGTCGGTCATGAGCAGGTGGATTTCACCGATGTAGTTTTCAGCCAGACGGATGGCCTCGCCCGGGCCTGAAGCCGCAAGTCCGGTATAGCCCAGTTGCTGGAGCATTGAAGTGGTCATGTTGAGAATCGCCAGATCGTCTTCCACCAGCAGTATGGTTTCCTGGCCTCGCTCGACAGGCGACTCAGCACCTTTTGTAAGCATCTGTACGGGTTTGCCCGTATACCGGGGCAGGTATATCCTGAAGGTGGTCCCATAGCCGGGTTCGCTGTATACATTGATGAATCCGTTGTTCTGCTTGACTATGCCGTAAACAGTGGACAGCCCCAGGCCGGTGCCTTCTCCCACCCCTTTGGTGGTGAAAAATGGCTCGAATATGTTGGCCAGGGTTTCTTTGTCCATTCCGCTGCCATTGTCACTTACGGCCAGAAGTACATAGTCTCCCGGGACAAATCCCGCATGATCGGCACAGTAGCTTTCATCCAGGGTTACATTACCCGTTTCAATGGTTACCTTGCCATCCCCGGCTATGGCGTCACGGGCGTTGACAAGCAGGTTGGCCAGGATCTGGTCGATCTGGGAGGGGTCCAGCTTGACCGATGCGAGATTCTTGCCCGGCAGCCAGGCCAGATCGATGTCTTCGCCGATGAGCCGCCTCAGCATCTTGAGCATCCCTTCCACGGCCTCATTGAGGTCAAGAACCTTCGGAACCACGGTCTGCTTCCTGGCAAAGGCCAGGAGTTGCCGTGTGAGGTCCGCGGAACGCTCTGAGGCTTTACGTATTTCCTGCAAATTATGGTACAACGGTTGCTCAGGATCAGCCCTCATCATGGCCAGTTCAGCATGCCCCAGAATGACGCTGAGCATGTTGTTGAAATCGTGCGCCACGCCGCCAGCCAGACGGCCGACGGACTCCATCTTCTGGGCCTGATTCAACTGCACCTGCAGCTTCTCCCTCTCCTCCTCACCCTTCTTGCGCTCGGTGATGTCACTCATGAAATTAAGCGTTGCTGGTTTTCCTTTCCATGATATAACTGCTGCATTCAGTTCAACCCACTTTATGGTTCCGTCCTGGCAGACAATCCTGAAATCATAAACACGGGGAATCTCCTCACCATTAAGTCTTTTTGTATGGCGATCGACGACCATATTACAATCATCAGGATAGATGAAATCTGTGAAAGGCCTGGATGTCAATATCTTTTCAGAATATCCAATCGTCTCCAGAGCAGCACTATTGGCGAAGATACAGGTCACATCCTGTACGATCAGGATTGATTCCTGTGCGTTCTCAACGACAAGACGATATTTTGTTTCATTTTCTAGCAGCTCTTCATGCATGATCGCCCGCGAGCGGGCCACGATTATCAACAGAATCAGGAATGTGATCATCAAGCCTGCTGCCAATAACGAATTGGCGGCGACTTCCCATTTCCAGTCATTGGCGTCAAAGTCCATGTCCAGAACGGCTATCAGCTTGCCCGTACCAGGGTCCGTTATCGGCTCCAGAGCCGTGATTCTTGTGTCCCCCCAGCGGTCGGTGACAGGACCCTCTACACCTTCGGTCCTGGTGTCGAAGACACGGAGCATTACTTTTGTGACCTTGTCATATACCTTTCCTGGTGGAAAATAATCCTTGGAATCAGGCGGCTCATTGTTTACAAAGGAGAATACTACACCCCCTTCCAGGCCGCTCTTCCTTTCGGGCGAACCGAGTGTGTTTCTGCGGCCTAGAAGATAGATAAACCTGCACTTCTCGTTAACCTTCCGGACAAGGGACAATTGTTCTTTAAGCCGTACATAGTCAGGGGAAGCAAGGTCGGCCTTGGTGCCGGTAAGGGATTTGAGGCTTTCGGCATTTACCGTTTGCGCTATTATCTGTGCCTGCTGAAGCAAGTCGGAACGCATTTCATGGTCGGTCCGCGAAAGAGTCCATATGGAAAACAATGTACCGGCTATCAGCACTGTTGTAATCGCGCCAGCCATCCACAGGCCGCTTTCCTTGTCCAGGCCAATTTTCTCGGCCCTCTTGCGATGTTGCAAAGACTTGGTTTTGTCGTCAGGATTACTCATACGGCGTCTCCTTACAAATTATGGAATAAGCAGCTCTTCCCCTTTCGCATATTTCGCGTCATTCGTAGAGGCACACCTGGAGACGCTTCTCCCTTGCGGATATTTTATCTTTATCAGGAGTGTACCTTTTTTTTATTGTATTTTCATCAAATAAATTATCAGGCAGTCAAGTTGGATTTATGGAGAATATTATAATATAAGGAGCGTCCCTATATAGTTTGTACGGAGATTTATATTATGGTGAATCAGCCGGCAACTTGAAGTCCCCGGATGATTCACTTCAATCGGAAATATTTATTTATGCCAGTATCATCATTCCCCGAAAGCATAGACATTTCCATCTTTGCTGCCGATATAGACTGTGCCGTCCGCTCCGATGGCCGGGCTGCTCTCAACCCTGTCACCCACCAGATACTCCCATCTCACGGCGCCGGTTTCTCCATCAAGGGCATAAACCTTGCTTGCAGAAAGCGGTGGATCCTTCATAACAGCTTCACCTGCATACACTGTACCGTCAGCCCCGATCGCCGGGCTGCCAGCCATATAACTGCCGGCGGTTGCTGAAAATGCCCACTTGAAGGCGCCGGTCGCCCCGTCAAGAGCCGTCAGTTTGCCATTGTAATAGCTCCCCACGTAAACTGTGCCGTCAGCCCCTATAGCCGGACAGGTCCATATGCCGCTGCCTGTATTATACTCCCATTTCTTGGCGCCTGTAGCCCCATCGAGTGCAAAGAGTTTGCCGGAATTCCATCCCCCTATATAAACAGTGCCGTCAGAACCGATGGCCGGACTTCCCCATACCTGATCACTGCCTGGCAGCCCCATTACATACACCCATTTATCCTCGCCGGTTGCACCGTCAATGGCGATGATATTCCCGCTCATGTCGCCCGCATACACAGTACCGTCAGTTCCGATGGCCGGACTGCATATTACAAGGCTCATTGTATCATAGGACCACTTCGCGTCGCCGGTTGCATGATCAATGGCATATATGAAGCCGTCCCAGCTGCCAAAATAAACCGTGCCATCGGGCCCCACAGTCGGGCTGCCCCATATGGAATCGCCAGCTGCAAATGACCACTTCAGCGTACCTGTCATCCCGTCAAGCGCATATAGGCTGGTATCTTCGCTTCCCACATATACAGTGCCGTCAGGCCCTATTGCAGGGGCACCCCATATCCAGTTTTGTGTCAGGAAAGACCACATTTCAGTGCCGCTTTCACTGTCGATTGCATAGACTTTGCTCGGGAAGTTGTACCCCCCCCCCCTGATCACCGAATTCGCCCACATACACCATGCCGTTTGCACCGACAGTCGGGCTGCTGTAAACATACCCGCCGGTAGTCATGAATGACCACTTCAAGTTGTTGGTCTGTGCGCCAATATACGGGCTTCGTCCCGTATGCCGACTGTCCTGCATGAACATGCTCCATGTTTCTTCATAGAAACTGACGATGCAGGTGTCGCTTGAAGAGAGGCCGCCTGCATCCGTTACCGTCAACCTGAATGTAAGGCTTGAACTTGCTGAGACTTCAGCCAGGAATTGAGGCTGTATGGCACTCGGGTCAGACAGGGTTACAGTAGGCCCGTCTGTCTGCTCCCAGAGAAAAGAAACGATATTGCCGTCCGGGTCCGTAGAGCCGCCGCCGTCAAGGGTCACGATGCGCCTTATATGACCTTTTTTATCAGGTCCGGCTGAAGCAACAGGCGGTCTGTTTGAGCCCTCATACTTTATGTTCCATGTGTACGAGTCTTTATAAAGGAAGTGAACTGCAACCACATTGATAGTATGCGTAGAAGGAAGCACATCATTTAGCATGTATGAATATGAGTTGCCTGTTGCGGCCGGATCTACAGTATCATCTACTGTCCATACATACTTTATCGGGGTGAAGTAGGCCTTGATTGTTAATACCGTGGTCACTCCGGGAGACATGATCAAGGGATTATCTTTCGGAGTGATCGATATGATGCAGCCGCTCAGCATAGCTGATACCATGAGAATAATCGAGATTATTGATAATTTTCTCATAAAATCCTCCTCCCTGTTTATTAGATATAAGGGTTCATGCGCAAACCAATGCTATAAATAATAAGTTGCTGTCGGGAAATGTCAAGGGTACTGTCAAAATATACAATTACATTCAGAGATTAATACACAGTAACAGATGTTTATCATACGGGCTGGATTAGAGCCTAAAACAATTGCCTGCAAGTCTGCAGTTCTTCGGTACCGCCGGAAACCGCCATCTTAAAATCTACTGTTCAAACTGGAGAATCGACAATTGTGACGGGTTATCCGCCACATCGGTCATCGACCTATTCCCTGGAAACCCTCCCCAAGATCTGTTCAGCGGTTTTCAACACGCTCCCACATCTCAATATAACCCTCGGCCGAATGGTAAAAAGGTTTCAGATCATCATCCGTAAGTCCCAGGTTTTTAAGATCCGCTACAAAATCCGGAATCAAACCGTAGCATGCTAGACCCTCGGTATTGAAGTCAAATGTCCGGTTGCCTGCCTTGAGCTGATAAAGCTCGCCGGTGCCTCCGATTGGTGTCTTGAATGGGTAAACGAGCGGATTTATTTGAGGCTCTTCAGGCGTATTGCCGTCGCAGGCCCGTTCACCGAAGCGTGGCCCAGGCTGTTTGCACATGCCGTTTGCATCAGATCCGTACGGAATTGCCACAGGGTACTGGCCCATTCCCATTACCCTCACCGCATTTTTATACGACTCAGCCCATGACTGTGACGATATCTGGCACCCGCCATGCTTCTCCTGGTAAAGCATCAGCGAAAGGATTCCGCCCACATTTGCGATCCTCCTTGCGTACTGATAGGTGATGCTCCCGTCAGGCGGATCGATCCAGCTGTGGCTCGCAACCACAGGATAATGCTCCTCTTCGCAGATTGAAAGTACCTTGAAGGCCATTTTGTGGCTCATGTGGTCGGTCTCGATTATCATCTTCTTTTTCATCATTTCATGGATAAAGAATTCACCGATGTCAGTAAGCCCCCTCTTGTTGTCGAACGACTTAAGGTCGGCAGGGTAATACGGCACCATAAAACCTATCAGAGGCGCAAGCATGATGAAGAATGGATCTTCTGGATAAAGTAATGCAGGTTCCTTGTATGTAAATGAGGGGTCCGGGCACTCCTCAAACTCAAAATAGGAGCCCCTGAGAAGGCGGTTGCCGAGATTGGGTATAACAGGCACCCAGACATTGGTGCCACCGAAGGCGTTATTGAAGATATGGATGGGAAATATGCTCCGAACACCCTTGTTGCGATATTCTTCAAGCTTATCTATCAGGTACTGAGGATCAACGTCGTTTTCATCTGCTGCATCAAAGAGTGTGGCGACCTCAATACCAAGGACAATGGCAAGCTTGCCGTCAGCGATAACCTCTCTTGCCTCTTTCGGCGAATACACTATGCGGAACCATCCCTTGCCCGGGCCTCCGCACTGGGCGTCTATGTATTTTTCAAGGTTTTTTATCTCGTCAAGCTGACGATCGACAGCGGCCATGTCATTGCAGTTATAACCAGGCAGGCTGCCATAGATACGGCAGAGCAGTTCGTTGCTGACCGCATGACAGACGGCAAGTCTCAATCCGCCCAGATAGGCCCGTTCCAGCCACCTGTAATAAACCATCTGATGAGTCATGGCATTGTTGTAGGGCCAGAACTTGAAGTCGGGCCAGCCGCTGGTGTCGTGTCGGAGCCTGCCCTCGGTAAGATTGCCGATAAGATCATTTGCTCCGTTCTTACCGTGGATGTATGAACAGTCCGGTAGAGCCTTGGTGACACCGAGAGGGCTGAAGTTCCTGCCTATCACCAGTTTGCCCCCGAAGCCTTCATTGGCGCATAGATGCAGGTGGGTGTCGGCAAAACCAACCAGCTCCTGTTCGGAGACTGCCTTCTGTGTTGTCACATCGGCGCTGAGGTCCATCTCCGGGAAGGGCCTGCAGCTTGTCGCAGGCTCAATATAAAACCGGGATGTCAAACCGCAAGTGTCTGACAGGACCAGTCCGGTTCCATTCTCACTTACAGCAAGCCATTTGATGGCCACTGTTGATTTCAGGGCGAATGTGTCTTTACCCTGTTTATCGAGACTCCACAGGTTATTGTCATCAAGTGTTGAAGTCCGGACTATGTTGTGCCCGGAATCAACACCAAGATAATATGATTGCTTGTCAAATAGCATATAGGTGCCCAGGCTTGAAGGTTTCATAAAAAATGTAGAAGCATTTCCGGCACCCAGGCCAGAAGCTTCATACCTGACCCCTGTGGATTGGATAAAATTATTGTTCGCTGCCGATTTCAATGCATAGCAGCCGTTAGCAAAATCATAGGGAGATATGGTGGAATTAGCAACTTCTGTCCCTGCTGCATTTGCCGAAGATTCAGGCTGGGAGTTGCCACCGCTGCAGGCCGTAAAAATTAAAAGAACAATGCCAGTCAGGAACAGTCTCTTAAAATTCATATAAACTCCTAATAATATATTTGAGCTTTTATAATTAATTTCAGCATTCATAACATCACATCATAGACACCGTAAAATCACACAAGCAGAATATTCTACCATGGTTTAATATTAGTTTCATTTGTTAATTTCATAAGCAATGAAAATGCCACAGTTAAAAAGATTATATTTCAATCAGTTATCATAATGTAAACAGTCAATATATTAAAATATGAGCAATTAATTTCTAATTTTTAAGAAAGATAATACTATTTAAGCAAAACATCACATTTAATAAAAGTGGAGAATTATACCTGCATAAATTTAACTTGGGGACGTTCCTGCTATTTAGTCATTCTATTTTTAATAATTTTGTGATTCTTATTCTTTACCACTATGTGAATCATGGTCAATCGGATTAGTAACATTTTTTTTCATAATATAATGATCGTCCCCTATTGGTTCTGGCAATTCCATAATATTAAAATCCCCACCCTAACATTTTAAATTTGATATTATAATGTCAGGTACGTCCCTTTGTTAATTCATCTCATTTTGGCTTTTTCCAGCGGATGGAAATATTTTCCTTGATTAGTAATAAATTACCCATTTCAAATATTAACCACAAATCGTCACCATTCAATTGCATATATAACTTATTGATAATTATAATCAATTTTATTTAATTAAATCTATGGCGGTTTGCATACATTTTGCATATAATATGTTTATTGTAGTTCAATTATTTTTGAATACATCTTAATGAGGTCTATTACCTGAAGCTTGCCGCTACTAGTTTTTTGAAATTGTTATTTATCAACATGGAATTTTAACAAAGCATCACCGTTCCAGAGAGTTGTATTTTGGTTTAAGGTAGCGCGCAGCTATAGGGTTAATAAAAACACAATTTTACCCCCTATAAAAATTTAATGTAGCGCGCATCTAGAGGGTTTTAAAGTTTCAAGCAGTTAAAGGATTGCGGCCTTGTGTGTTGCTCTCCTAATAAAATGCAGGGGGTTACAATGAAGAGAAATGCAATATTGTTAGCCATGTTTTCGCTTATGGCTCTTTGGTTGAGTGGTTGTATCATTTCTACAAGTCCTTCAACGACAGCACCTGTCACACTCAATGTAGGCGCATCAAAGGCCTTTTCCGTGACCGGTCTAATGAATGGTCCATATGAATGGTCCAAGAACGATATTGTAATTCCCGGGGCTATAAAGGCATCCTATAGCTATACGGCTCTTGAGGCGGATGCGGGCATTTTCGTACTGAAGGTGCAGACCAAAGACTCGCTATCCGGCAAGATACTTGTAAAGCAATGGAACGTGCATGTTGTAGCAAACCTGCCGCCCACAGCCAATGCGGGCCCAGATCAAAGCGTTGCTCCCGGCACCCTGGTTACGCTTGACGGCAGCGCCAGTTCAGACCCTGAAAGCCAGCCTCTGTCCTATACCTGGTCTATTACCACCGCACCAGGAGGAAGCACTGCCACTATTGACGATCCATATATCGTCAATCCGACCTTCACACCAGATCTAGAGGGCGGTTACACAATCACGCTTATCGTAAGTGACGGCGAGAAAACAGCTACAGATACCGTCACCATTAATTCCTTTATCGGTAACCATCCACCTACTGCGAATGCCGGCCCAGACCAGGCCGTCCACCTCTCCAGGACAGCTTCTCTTGACGGGACTGCGAGCTTCGACCCCGAACACCAGCCTCTAACCTATGCCTGGACAGTCGATACAAAACCGGAAGGCAGCACCGCCGGGATAGCAGACCCCACCAGCGCAACGCCGACATTCACACCAGACAAGACAGGTACTTACGTGCTGGGACTTATAGTAAGTGACGGCGAATTGACCAGCTCCAAGGATACACTTACAATAACTGTAGCCAACACCGCACCAATTGCCGAGGCCGGCTCTGATATCACCGTCCTGTTCGGCTCAACGGCAAACCTAAACGGGAGCGGAAGCTCAGACCCGGACGGCGACATTCTGACATATGCCTGGGTAATCACCTCACGGCCGACCGGCAGCTTGGCTATTCTTTCCGATGCATCCAGCCCGGCACCAACCTTCAATCCTGATGTAAGGGGTGCATATGGATTTAAACTGACTGTAAGCGACGGCGACCTTACCTCTGAAGACACTGTTATAGTAACCTGTTCCAATAACGTGCCAGTCGCCAACGCAGGAACGAATGCCACCATCGAATTCGGCCAGACAGCCAATCTCAACGGAAGCGCCAGCTCAGACCCGGACGGCGACTCTCTGAGTTTTGCCTGGACGATTACGTCCGGACCGGATACCGGCATCGGCCAGCTTTCCAATAACACAATCGTTAATCCGGTCTTCACACCCAGCAGGAAAGGCATCTATACGCTCAGCCTGATTGTGACCGACAGCGAAGGCCTTGCCAGTGCACCTGATGAAGTTGTCATCACAACCACAAACCACGCCCCTGTTGCAGAGGCCGGCGGCGACATCACCATCGGCTTCCCCAATAAGACAGTCCAGCTTCTCGGAAGCGGAACCGATGCGGACAGCGACCCGCTGACCTACCAGTGGACAATCATCTCGCGTCCGGAAGACAGTATTGCGGAGCTTTCCAGCCCGACTATTACAAATCCGACATTCCTGCCCGACATGAAAGGCCCGTATGTGATCGGCCTCATTGTAAATGACGGTGAGGTAAACAGTATTGAGGATACACTCACTATAAACGTATACAACAACGCACCGACAGCCGAGGCAGGCTCTGATTACAGCTTTACTTTCGGCACCGGCGAGACGGTTCATCTTAACGGAAGCGCCAGTTTTGATCCAGACCCCGATACCACGCTGGCCTACTCGTGGACCATAACCAGCGCACCTTACGGCAGCACGGCAGCGCTTCTTCCCGGCTCGGACATCGTGAATCCTTCCATAACACCCGACATACCTGGCACCTATGTGATCAGCCTCATCGTGTTTGACGGCGATCTGTACAGCGCCGCGGACAGCGTTACCATCACTGCCATCAATACCGGTCCAACGGCCGAGGCCGGACCTGATCAGCATATCGGCTTCCCCGGCATAACGGCTTATTTTGACGGGATCGCCAGCCATGCCCCTTCAGGCCTTCCGCTCTCATATACCTGGGAAATCGTTTCTGCACCGTCAGGCAGTACCGCAGCACTATCCAATACCGCCATCGTAAATCCGAGCCTGGCCCCCGACAAGAAGGGCGTATACAGGATCACTCTGATCGTGTTTGACGGGTTCGATTACAGCCCGGCGGACGAGGTCACCCTTACCGTAGGTGATATGCCCGTGGCCAATGCCGGCCCTGACCAGAGCCTCGGCTTCCCAGGAAAAACCGCATTCCTCGACGGAAGCGCGAGCTATGACCCCAACGGAACCATGATAATCTCATGGTCCTGGACTATCACTTCGCATCCGGCCGGCAGCACCGCCATAATAACCAACCCGGGCCTTGTGAATCCGACATTCTCGCCTGACAAGGTGGGTGTTTACGTGATCAGCCTTGTCGTTTCCGACGGGGCCTTCTTCAGCACCGCCGATACGGTAACCATTACAGTTATCAACCATCAGCCCGTTGCAGAAGCCGGTGCCGATCAGAGCGTCATCTTCGGCTACGGCGCCGCAGCCAACCTTGACGGAAGCGCCAGCTCCGACGCGGACGGCGCAACGCTCACCTATGCATGGACGGTAGCCTCCGGACCAAGCACCAGCATTGCCCAGTTCTCCAACGCGGCCATAGTCAATCCCGCTTTCATTCCGGCCTTGCAGGGTGTGTATGTTATCCGCCTTATCGTAAGCGACGGCTATCTCTTCAGCGCCGCCGACACCCTTACAATAACCGCAACCAACCAGGCGCCCACGGCCAATGCCGGAGCCGATATAAACGCAGCCCACGGCCAGACCGTGGCCCTTAACGGCAGCGGCAGCACTGACCCTGAAGGCCATTCTCTCACTTATGCGTGGACCATCACTTCTCGTCCGTCAGGAAGCACGGCTGCACTTTCCAACCCGGCCATCGTAAATCCGACCTTCATCGCAGATAAGTCGGGGTCCTATGTGATCAGCCTTGTCGTTTCCGACGGAGTCATGACCAGCGCCGCGGATACGGTAACCGTTATCGTTAGCAACAATGCGCCAATAGCCAATGCCGGTGCGGACATCAGCCTTATCTTCGGTTACGGCGCCCTGGCGCACCTCGACGGGAGCCTGAGTTCCGATCCGGAAAGCCAGCCTCTGACCTATGCATGGACTATCACCGCCCGTCCGGCAGGCAGCACGGCTGCACTTTCCAGCTCAACAATAGTCAATCCGACCTTCCTTCCGGATAAGGCGGGCGAGTACACAGTCAGTCTTGTCGTTTACGATGGTGATACGTACAGCACCCCGGATACCCTCACCATCACTGCAGCTAATGCGGCACCCCATGCCGAGGCCGGCGACAATCAGACCGTCGCCTGGAACACCCTGGCCACGCTCAACGGCAGCGGTAGCTTCGATCCCGAGGCGTACCCGATCACCTATGCATGGGTTATCACATCGGCCCCGACAGGCAGCACAGCAACACTTTCCGGCGCGGCCACAGCATCTCCTTCTTTCACCCCGAACAAGACCGGGGCATACGTAATCACACTGACCGTATCCGACGGTGTAAACACCGCAACTGATACAGTAACCATAACCGTACCCAACAATGCGCCGACAGCGGAAGCAGGTGCCGATCAGAACATCTTCTTCGGCCTGGGTGAAACGGCCACCCTTAATGGGAGCGCAAGCTCCGATCCCGAAGGCGACCCGCTGACCTACTCGTGGACCATCACCAGCGCCCCTGTGGGCAGCGCAGCAGCACTTTCCGACCCGGCTGCTGTATCCCCAAGCTTGACACCTGACAAGAAGGGTACATATCTGATCACCCTCACCGTATCCGACGGGGTCAATGTAAGCGCCGCCGATGCGGTCACCATAACGGCCTACAACGTGGCGCCGACGATAGATGCCGGTTCCAATCAGACCGTTACCTGGAACACGCTGGCCACGCTCAGCGGGACCGCCACCGATCCTGAATCAAAGCCCATGACCTATGTGTGGACCATCACCAGCGCACCGTTCGGCAGCACCGCCGCACTTTCCGGCGCGTCCACCCTTACCCCGAGCTTCACACCTGACAAGTCAGGCTCGTACGTGCTCACTCTCTCCGTATCCGACGCGGTCAACACCGTAACCGATACGTTAACAATCACCGTGCCCAACAATGCGCCGACTGCCGAAGCAGGGCCTGACCAGAACATCTTTTTCGGCACAGGCCTGACGGCCACGCTTGACGGCAGCGCCAGTCACGACCCGGAGGGCGATACCCTGACCTACACCTGGGCCATCGTATCCTCACCGTCAGGCAGCAGCGCTTCCCTTTCCGATATCCACGCGATACACCCGACCCTTACCCCGGATAAGAAGGGCGCGTACCTGATCACCCTGGTCGTATCAGATGGTGTCAACCTGAGCGCATCCGATGCGGTAACAATCACGGCCTACAACGTGGCACCAACGGCCGAAGCCGGCTCGAACCAGAGCGTCTTCTTCTCCGGTTCAGGCGCCACGGCAACACTTGCCGGCAGCGGCACCGACCCGGAATCCCAGCCGCTCACCTACGCGTGGACCATCACCTCCGGACCGAACACCAGCATCAGCCAGCTGTCCAATGCCAACATAGCGGGTCCGGTCTTTACACCGACCGTGAAGGGTTCGTATGTGCTCAGCCTGGTTGTGAACGACGGGGTCAACGCAAGCACAGCCGACACGGTCAGCATCATGTTCTACAATGCAGCCCCGACGGCCAATGCCGGCGCTGATGTCAACCCTCTGTACGTAGGTGTAGCAACGACACTGAACGGGAGCGGTTTTGATGATGAAGGCCAGCCCCTGACACCTACATGGTCAGTCACCGCACGGCCGTCAGGAAGCACTGCACAGCCTTCCAACATTAACATCTTCAATCCGACATTCACGCCGGACAAGAAAGGTTCCTATACTTTAAGCCTGGTCGTGTCCGACGGGGTTAACACCAGCGTTGCCGATACCATGATCATCACCACACCCAACAGGGCGCCTACGGCCAATGCCGGTTCTGCCGTCAGCAACATAGCATACGCCGGTCGCGCGGTCGGCCTCAATGGCGGCGGCAGCTCTGACCCGGACGGCGACTCGCTGACCTACTCCTGGTCGATCACATCCTTCACGCCATACTCCGGAGTGACGAGCGGAAATACCGCAACCATTACCAATCCAACGAGCGCGACACCGACCGCCAACCTCACCAGGCCGGGCACCTACGTGATCAGCCTGACCGTGAATGACGGTACGGTAAGCAGCGGCGCCAGCACAGTCACCCTCACTACGGCGGCCCTTGTAACAGTCACCAAGAACTGGGATGACAACAGCATGGGCGACTGGGCCATCACTACAGCAATCGGAACTGTGGACAGGAGAATCTCCAGTGATAGAAGTCATAGCGCCAGCTATTCCTTCGACATACACTCGAATATAAGTTCCGGCTCATCCAACACGACCATAGTTACCACCAACTTAAACGGCGGCAGCCCGGCCTATCTGGTTTCAGTTAGCTTATGGCTGAACTGGTATCCGAATATATTCGGAGGCTCCAGCATTAATACAAAACTCCTGAAGGACGGTGTAGCCTGGAAAGAGATCGGCCCTGATGATGCCCCTACTTTCTCCAAGAACACCTGGGCCTACAGAGGGGATACCAGCTCGACACCTTATAACTGCAACGGTGAGGCCACAACCATAGCCTTTGCCGGTTATGACTATATATATTCGGGTGCCGACGAAATGTTCTTCGATGACATCACGTACATAGTCTGGAGATAAAACTTGATGCAGAACAGGGGGAAGGCCGCAGGCCTTTCCCCTGATTGATTTGCAAGAGATAAGAAATAAGGAATTATTTATTCAATATATATAACTTGGTTAGAGGGGTTTCAGGGAATTTAAAAGGGCATGCATCCGTTATGGTTGCATGCATACAAAATTGAGGAGGATCCGATGAGAAGAAATTCAATGTTGCTGGTCATGTTTTCCATTTTGGCCCTATGGTTGAGCGGCTGTATCATTTCCACCAGCCCTTCAACATCAGTGCCCATCACACTGAACGTAGGAGCCAGCAAGACCTTTACGGTGTCTGGTTTCATGAACGGGCCTTATGAGTGGTCCAAAAATAATGTGGTCATACCCGGCGCCATAACGGCCTCTTATAAATACACGGCCCTTGAAGCGGACGGGGGCATCTTCATATTGAAGGTGCAGACCAAGGACTCGCTTTCCGGCAAGATCATCGTAAAGCAATGGAACGTGAACGTGGTCACCAACCTGCCGCCGATTGCCAATGCAGGTCCTGATCAAAACGCTACACCAAGCATCCCGGTTCATCTCAACGGCAGCTCCAGCTCTGACCCGGAAAGCCAGCCTCTGACCTTCACCTGGTCGATCACCACTGCGCCGGCAGGCAGCACCGCCACGATCGACGATCCCTATATAGTCAATCCGACCTTTACGCCTGATTTAGTGGGCGGATACACAGTCACCCTTATAGTAAGCGACGGCGAGAAGACAGCTACGGATACCGTCACCATCAATGCCTCTACCGGCAACCGTCCGCCTACGGCCGAAGCCGGCCCTGACCAGACCGTCCACCTCTTCCGGACAGTCCATCTTGACGGGACAGGCAGCTCCGATCCGGACCCTGAAACCGTACTGACCTATGCGTGGACCATCGACACGAAACCAACCGGCAGCACCTCCGTAATATTAAATCCCACCAGCGCCACACCGACATTCACTCCCGACAAGACGGGTGTTTATGTAATAGGCCTGATCGTGAGCGACGGCCTTCTTACCAGCGGCAAGGATACGCTGACAATCACTGTAACCAATACAGCGCCTGTTGCCAATGCCGGCGCTGATGTCACCGTCCCCCTGGGTGGAACCGCCACACTCAACGGGAGCGGGAGCTCAGACCCGGACGGCGACACCCTGACTTTTGCCTGGGAGATAACCTCGGCCCCGGCCGGCAGTCTTGCAGCTCTATCGAACGCGGCCATCGCAAATCCGACCTTCACACCTGATATAAGGGGCGCATATGTAATGAAACTGACTGTGAGCGACGGCGACCTTACCGCCGAGGACACGGTCATAGTAACCTGCTCCAGCAACGTTCCCGTGGCCAACGCAGGCGCGGACGCCTCCATCGAATTCGGCGCTTCGGCCCAGCTCGACGGCAGCGCCAGCTCAGACCCGGACAGCGATTCGCTGAGTTTTGCCTGGACAATAACTTCCGGTCCTGACACCGGCATCGGCCAGCTTTCAAATGCTTCAATCGTCAATCCGGTTTTCACGCCAAGCAGGAAGGGCATATATACCATCCAGCTTATCGTGACATGCAGCGAAGGCATTGTAAGCGCACCGGATGAGGTGGTCATCACTACCACAAACCACGCACCCGTGGCCGAGGCCGGCGATGACATCACCATAGCCTTCCCCAACAAGACGGCCCAGCTCCTCGGGAGCGGAACCGACCTGGACAGCGACCCGCTGACCTATGCCTGGACGATCATCTCGGCCCCGGCCGGCAGCACTGCCGCGCTATCGAACACCGCAATCGCAAATCCGACCTTCCTGCCCGACAGGAAAGGCGAGTACGTGATCGGCCTTGTCGTTAATGACGGCGAAGCAAACAGCATCCAGGATACGATGAAGATTAACGTATACAACAACGCACCTACGGCCGAAGCGGGCTCTGACTACAGCTTCACATTCGGTTCCGGCGAGACCATAACCCTTGACGGAAGCGCAAGCTCAGACCCTGAAGCCTCACCGCTCTCCTATGAGTGGACGATCACCAGCGCACCTTACGGCAGCCATGCAGCACTTCTTCCCGGCTCCAACATTGTGAATCCTTCCATCACCCCGGACCTGCCAGGCACCTATGTGATCAGCCTTGTCGTTTATGACGGAGATATGTACAGCGCCGCTGACAGCCTTACCATCACGGCAGTCAATACCGGACCAACGGCCGAGGCCGGGCCGAACCAGCAAATCGGCTTCCCCGGCGTAACGGCCAACTTCGACGGGACCGCAAGCCATGCCCCGTCAGGCCTGCCTCTCTCCTATACATGGGAAATCGCCACAGCCCCGTCCGGCAGCGTTGCCGCACTGACAGGACCTTCTACTGCAACCCCGAGCCTGACGCCGGACAAGAAAGGCGTGTATGTAATTACCCTGGTCGTGTTTGACGGGTACGATTACAGCCCGGCCGATGCGCTCACCCTAACAGTCGGCGACATGCCCGTGGCTAATGCCGGAGCGGACCAGAGTCTCGGCTTCCCCGGCAAGACCGCATCTCTTGACGGCAGCGCAAGCTATGACCCCAATGGAACCATGATAATATCATGGTCCTGGACCATCACTTCGGCCCCGGCCGGCAGCAGCGCCATCATAACCAATCCGGGCCTTGTGAATCCGACCTTCAGCCCTGATCTGGTAGGCGTTTATGTGATCAGCCTTATCGTATCCGACGGGGCCTTCTTCAGCTCCGCCGACACGATAACCATTACCGTAACAAACCATCCGCCAACGGCCGAGGCCGGATCGGATCAGAGCATCATCTTCGGTTACGGCGCTGCAGCGAACCTTGACGGAAGCGCCAGCTCCGACCCGGATGGCGCATCATTGACCTATGCATGGACAGTCATATCGGCACCATCGGGCAGCCTTGCTGCGATAACCAATCCCGCCAATGTCAACGCCAGCTTCATCCCGGATATACAAGGTGTTTATGTCATCAGCCTTGTCGTAAGCGACGGATATCTCTTCAGCTCCGCCGATACCCTCACGGTAACCGCAGCCAATCAGGCACCTACGGCCAATGCAGGCACCGATATAAACGCGGCTCACGGCCAGACAGTAGCCCTGAACGGAAGCGGCAGTACAGACCCTGAAGGCTATCCTCTCTCCTTTGCGTGGACCATGATCTCGAAGCCGGCAGGCAGCGCCGCAGTTCTAAGCAACGCTGCTATCGCAAATCCGACCTTTACAGCGGACAAGTCAGGCGTATATGAGCTCAGCCTTGTCGTGTCCGACGGGGTCATGACAAGCACCGCCGATACTCTGACAGTCAACGTAACCAACAATGCGCCTGTAGCGGAAGCAGGTGCTGATATCAGCCTTATCTATGGTTACGGCGCTCTGGCGAATCTCGACGGCAGCCTGAGCTCAGACCCTGAAAGCCAGCCGCTGACTTATTCCTGGACCATTACCTCCCGTCCGGCAGGAAGTACGGCCGCTCTTTCAAGCTCATCTATCGTGAATCCGACATTCCTGCCGGATAAGGCGGGCGTGTACACGGTCAGCCTGGTCGTGTTCGACGGCGACATGTACAGCGCCGCAGATATCCTCACGATCACGGCAACCAACCAGCCGCCCACCGCGGAGGCCGGCGACAACCAGACCGTGGCCTGGAACACCCTTGCCACGCTGAACGGCAGCGGCACCGATCCCGAAGCCCAGCCGCTCACCTTTGCTTGGGCTATCACCACAGCTCCGACAGGCAGCACCGCTGCACTCTCCAACCCGGCCATCGCAAACCCGACCTTCACTCCGAACAAGACGGGCGCGTATGTACTTACCCTAACCGTATCCGACGGGGTCAACAGCGCCAGCGATACTGTCACCATCACCGTTCCCAATACGGCACCTACGGCCGAAGCCGGTGCGGACCAGAGCATCTTCTTCGGCCTCGGAGCCTCGGTAACCCTTAACGGGAGCGGTAGCTCAGATCCCGAAGGCGATCCGCTGACCTACTCATGGACCATCACCAGCGCCCCGGTCGGCAGCAGCGCCGCACTTTCAGATCCGGCAGCAATTGCACCGAGTTTCACGCCTGACAAGAAAGGCGCGTATGTGCTGAGCCTCACCGTATCCGACGGGGTCAATGTAAGCGCTGCGGACACGGTAACAATAACCGCCTACAACCTGGCACCAACGGCCAATGCCGGCGCGGATATCAATCCTCTCAACGTGGGCACAATGGCGACACTCAACGGGAGCGGCACCGATCCTGAATCCCAGCCCCTCACCTATGCGTGGACCATAACCAGCGCCCCGGCAGGCAGTGTGGCGGTACTCTCCAACGCAGCCATTGCAAATCCGAGCTTCACGCCGGATAAGCCGGGTGCCTATGTAATGAGCCTCATCGTTTCCGATGGAGTCAATTTCAGCTCCGCGGACACCATGACCATCACCGCACCCAACCGCGCGCCCACTGCTGAAGCGGGCGAGGACCAGAGCATATTCTTCGGCCTGGGCGCCACCGCAACACTTAACGGGAGCGGCAGCTCAGACCCGGACAACGACGCGCTGACCTATACCTGGACGATTGTTTCTGCACCGTCCGGCAGCAGCGCCGCACTGGTTAACCCGAGCTCGGTCTCCCCGACACTGACGCCCGATAAGAAGGGCACGTACCTGATCAGCCTGGTCGTATCCGACGGCGTCAACCTGAGCGCCCCGGATGCAGTCACCATAACCGCCTACAACGTGGCCCCGACGGCCGAGGCCGGTGAGAACCAGACGGTTGCATGGAACACCCTGGCAACTCTGAACGGCAGCGGGACCGATCCTGAAGCCCAGCCGCTTACCTACGCATGGACCATATCCAGCGCACCTGCAGGAAGCCATGCGGCGCTCTCCAATGCGGCCATCGCCAACCCGGCCTTCACACCGGATAAGACCGGTGCGTATGTAATGAGCCTCATCGTGTCCGACGGCGTCAATTTCAGCACCGCCGACACGGTAACAATTACGGTACCCAACACGGCACCAACAGCGGAAGCAGGCAGTGACCAGAACATCCTCTTCGGCTACGGCGCAACGGCAACACTCAACGGGAGCGCCAGCCATGACCCGGAGAACGACCCGCTGACTTATGCGTGGACCATCACCAGCGCTCCTTCAGGCAGCCTTGCTGCACTCAGTAATCCGGCCATCGTGAATCCGACCTTAACGCCTGACAAGCAGGGCGTGTATGTAATCAGCCTGGTCGTATCCGACGGAGTCAACCTGAGCGCAGCCGACACGGTATCAGTCACAGCCGGCAACCTAGCACCAACGGCTAACGCCGGAGCGGATCAGAGCGTCCTCTTCGGTTACGGTGCATCCGTGACACTGAGCGGCAGCGGCATTGATCCAGAGTCCCAGCCTCTCACCTATGCGTGGACCATAACCAGCGCACCGGCCGGCAGTACCGCGGCACTTTCCAACACGTCCATCGCAAACCCGACATTCACACCTGACAAGATGGGTTCATATGTGATGAGCCTCGTCGTGAACGACGGAGTCCACTCAAGTGCTCCTGACACGATGACAATCACGTCCGGTAACCTCGTACCGACGGCAGAGGCCGGAGCAAATCAGAACGTCCTCTTCGGTTACGGCGCGGCGGCAACGCTCAGCGGCAGCGGCAACGATCCTGAATCCCAGCCTCTGACCTATGCATGGACTATCACCAGCGCACCGGCCGGCAGCGTTGCGGCACTTTCCAACCCGGCCATCGCGAACCCGACCTTTGTACCGGATAAACTGGGCGCTTACGTCATGAGCCTAACCGTATCCGACGGCGTCAACACAAGCGCCGCTGACACGGTAACAATCACAGCCTACAACGCGGCCCCGACAGCCAATGCCGGTGACAACCAGACGGTCACATGGAACACGCTGGCAACGCTCAGCGGTAGCGGAACCGATCCTGAATCCCAGCCTCTCACATACGCGTGGACCATCACCTCACGTCCGGCCGGCAGCGTGGCGGCACTCTCCAACGCGGCCATAGCAAACCCGACCTTCACACCGGACAAGTCAGGCGCGTATGTAATGAGCCTTGTCGTTAGCGACGGAGTCAATTTCAGCACCCCGGATACCATGACCATCACGGTGCCCAACACGGCGCCCATAGCCAATGCCGGTGCGGACCAGAACGTCCTCTTCGGCTACGGCGCGATTGCAACACTCAACGGCAGTGCCAGCCATGATCCTGAAGGCGAACCGCTCACCTATGCGTGGACCATCACATCGCGTCCGGCAGGCAGCACCGTAGCTCTCAGCAACCCGGCCATCGTGAATCCGAGCTTCACCCCGGATAAGATGGGCGCATACGTGATAAGCCTCACCGTGTCCGACGGCGTCAACTTAAGCACCGCTGACACGGTAACCGTAACTGCCTACAACGCGGCACCTACGGCAGAGGCCGGTGACAACCAGACCGTCACCTGGAACACACTGGCAACGCTCAGCGGTAGCGGCACTGATCCTGAATCCCAGCCTCTCACCTATGCGTGGACCATCACAAGCGCCCCGGCCGGCAGCCTTGCCTCACTCTCCAACCCGGCCATCGCAAATCCGAGCTTCACACCGGACAAGACCGGCGATTACGTATTCAGCCTCATCGTGTCCGATGGAGTCAACACAAGCTCCGCCGACACGGTCACAATCAATGTGCCCAACAATGCGCCGACTGCCGAAGCAGGGCCGAACCAGAACGTGCTCTTCGGTTACGGCGCAGTGGTAACGCTTAGCGGAAGCGGCACCGATCCAGAAAACCAGACGCTTACCTATGCGTGGACCATCACTACACGTCCAGCCGGCAGCACCGTAGCGCTCAGCAATCCGGCTATAGCGGGTCCGAGCTTCATACCGGACAGGGCAGGCGAATATGTGCTCAGCCTCGTCGTATCTGATGGAACCAATTTCAGCTCCGCTGATACGCTTACCGTAACCGCTGGCAACGCAGCGCCAACGGCCGATGCCGGCGCCAACCAGGACGTTGTCTGGAACACCCTGGCTACGCTCAATGGCAACGGCAGCTTCGATCCTGAAGGCCAGCCTCTCAGCTTCGCATGGACCATCACCAGCGCCCCGACAGGCAGCACAGCAACACTTTCCGGCGCGGCCACGGTGTCCCCGACCTTCACACCGGACAAATCGGGACAGTATGTGATCAGCCTCGTCGTGAACGATGGAGTCAACTCAAGCGCGCCTGATACGGTCACGATCACGGTAGCCAACAATGCGCCGACTGCTGAAGCAGGCAGCGACCAGAGCATCTTCTTCGGCCTGGGAGAGGCGGCCACCCTTAACGGGAGCGGAAGCCACGATCCTGAAGGCGACCCTCTGACGTACCACTGGACGATAACAAGCGCCCCTATCGGCAGTGCAGCCGCACTATCCGATGTCAACGCGATATCGCCGAGCCTGACGCCTGATATGAAAGGCGTGTACCTGATCAGCCTCACCGTATCCGACGGCGTCAATGTAAGCGCCGCGGATTCCGTCACAATAACCGCATACAACGAGGCCCCGACGGCCGAGGCAGGCGTTGATCAGATAGTCGTATGGAACACGCTGGCAACGCTTAACGGGAGCGGCATCGATCCTGAATCCCAGCCGCTTACCTTTGCATGGACCATCACCAGCGCCCCGGCAGGCAGCGTTGCGGCACTCTCCAACGCAGCCATAGCAAACCCGACCTTCACACCGGACAAGTCAGGCGCATACGTAATGAGCCTGACCGTGAACGACGGAGTCAACGCAAGCTCAGCGGACACCATGACCATCACAGTGCCCAACGAAGCGCCTACTGCGGAAGCAGGCAGCGATCAGAGCATCTTCTTCGGCACGGGCCTGACCGCAACGCTCAACGGCAGCGGCAGCCACGACCCGGAGAACGAGACGCTGATTTACACATGGGCCATCGTTTCAGCACCGTCAGGCAGCAGCGCAGGGCTTTCCAACGTCAATGCAATAGCCCCGACCCTTACACCTGACAGAAAGGGCGCATACCTGATCAGCCTCACCGTATCCGACGGCGTCAACGTAAGCGCGGCTGACTTCGTAACGATCACGGCCTACAACGACCCGCCAACGGCTGAGGCCGGCCCGGATCAGAACCCGGTCTACAAGGGCCAGACCGCAAGTCTCAGCGGAAGCGGCGTTGACCCTGAATCCCAGCCGCTATACCCGACATGGTCGGTCATCTCGGCACCGTCCGGCAGCACGGCCCAGCCGGTAAGCACGACCATCTGGAACCCGACCTTCACGCCTGACAAGAAGGGCGCATTTACTCTGCGGCTCAGCGTGTTCGACGGCGTCAACACCACCACTGATACAATGACCATCACTGTGCCCAACAGGGCGCCAACTGCCGAGGCCGGAGCCAATCAGAGCTTCGTAAACGGCGGAACGGCCAGCCTGAGCGGCAGCGGCAGTTCAGATCCTGACTCCGACACGCTGACTTATGCATGGTCGATAACCGGCAGGCCTTCCGGCAGCACGGCCACCCTTTCCAATGCCGCGATCGTGAACCCGACGTTCACGCCGGACAAGAAGGGCGTTTACACGATCCAGTTGATCGTGAACGACGGCACCGTGAGCAGCGCGGCTGACACAATGACCGTCACAGCAACCAACCGCGCGCCTGTGGCCGAGGCTGGCACAAACCAGAGCGTCTACAAGAACACCCTTGTGAACCTGAGCGGCAGCGGCAGCTCAGACGCGGACGGCGATGCTCTGACTTATGCATGGTCGGTAACGGCAAGGCCTTCCGGCAGCACGGCGGCACTTTCCAGCACAACCATCGTGAACCCGACGTTCAGGCCGGACAAGTCGGGTTCGTACACAATACAGCTGATCGTGAACGACGGCGAGACGAACAGTGCGGCGGACACCATGACCATCACCGCATCCAACCGTGCGCCAACGGCCGAGGCAGGCACCGGTAATAGCGCGCTCCTCTATGCCAACCGCGCAGTCACGCTCAACGGGAACGGCAGTTCGGACCCTGACGGCGATACACTGACCTACGCATGGACACAGACTGCCGGTACGACGGTAACGATCACAAATCCCAACACCATGACCCCGAGCTTCACCATAGCCACCCCGGGCACATATACCTTCAGCCTTGTCGTGAACGACGGCGAAGCGAGCAGCGCCGCCGATACGGTCACCTTTACCACGTCGCAGGCTACGTACACCACAGGGTGGGAGAGCAGCTTGAACGACAGCAATGGTGTCGCATGGACTGCATACAAGGGCTCTAACATGGGCACTGTGGGAGTTAACGGCAACCAAAAACGTTCAGGATCAAATGGTTATCAGATATCTGACTGTAATAATTTCCTCGGCAATTGCGGGTCTGGCTATGCCAGTGTAACCAATTATGCGGGCAAATTTGTAATATCAATGAGCGCCTGGTTCTATACCCCCGTGGCGGAAAAGTTCCCGGCAGACCTAGCTGGCATTTTCGAGGGCACCACCGAGAGGGTCCATTATGGCGGCAACAACTCCTGGACACAGTATTCCTGGGCTCCCAACCGGGTGGTAACGGATATTACACTCAGGATGAACGGCACCGGAGGTGCTACTTATATATCGCATAGTATGTACTCCGATGACATCTCTGTCACTATCTGGAATTAGGAGAGGTTCAGCAACACTGGAGGAAGGCCCTTGGCCTTCCTCCAAGTTTTAACTGCAGGAAGACGGAATTTATGATAGGAAATAAAGAAGTCAGGGTTTTTTAAAAATAACGGTATACGGCCGCAAGGGCCGCATGCAAAATAAAATGCAGGAGGAAACAATGAGAAAAAATGCAATGCTGTTGGCCATATTTTCCATCATGGCCCTTTGGTTGAGTGGCTGCATCATGAGTACCACTCCTTCAACCGGTTCTCCGATCACAATAAAGGTGGGCGTCTCCCAGACGTTCAAGGTCTCGGGCATGCTGAACGGCCCGTATGAATGGTACAAGAACGGCACGGTTATTGGCGGGGCCTCCGGCGCATCCTACACATACTACGCCGAGGCCGGCGACAAGGGCACAAACACCTTCAAGGTGCAGACCAAGGACCTGCTCAACGGCAAGACGCTGGTAAAAGAGTGGACTGTGGAAGTCTACTACAACCTGCCGCCGATTGCCAATGCAGGCCCTGACCAGAACGTGTATTTCGGCAACGACGTATCCCTGGACGGCAGCGCCAGCTCAGACCCTGAGTCCCATTCGCTGGTCTACCTCTGGACCATGGTTGGAAGACCGTCCGGCAGCAATGCAGCCCTTGACGACCCCTACGCTGTCAACCCGGGCTTTACTCCAGATATCGAAGGCGCCTACACAATCCGCCTGATTGTTAACGACGGCGAATCCAACAGCGCCAGTGATGCGGTAGTAATCAACGTCTATTCGGATTTCCTCCCGCCAACGGCCGATGCAGGGGCTGACCAGAACGTCGTGTTCGGCAATCAGGTCACTCTCGATGGCAGCGCCAGCAGCGACCCAGAGCATCACGGCCTGTCCTTCACATGGGGAATCGACACCGCCCCGGCCGGCAGTTCAGCGGTGCTTGACAATATCCACAGCATGACACCAAGCTTCACGCCCGACAAGAAGGGCCTTTACGTCATAAGGCTGGTCGTGAACGACGGTACTTTCGACAGCGGCGTCGACTGGATCAACGTAACAGTCTATAATACCGCACCAGTTGCAAACGCAGGCAATGACATCACGGTATCGGACTTCGGGGCTATGGCCCATCTCGACGGCAGCCTGAGCACGGACCCCGACGGCACGGCGCTGACTTACTCATGGTCGGTAACGTCAAGGCCCGGCGGGAGCATAGCCATGCTGTCCGACGACTCCATCGTCAACCCGACATTCACGCCTGACAAGAAAGGGGCATATATCCTCAAGCTTATCGTAAGCGACGGCGACCTCACCGCTGAAGATACTGTGCAGATAACCTGCTCCAACCATGTGCCTGTGGCCGAAGCCGGGGCACCGATGAGCATCCCCTACACCCAGACGGCACAGCTGAACGGCAGCGGGACCGACCCGGACAACGATCCCCTCACCTATGCGTGGACAATTGAGTCAGCCCCGTCAGGAAGCACGGCGGCACTTTCCGATGCCAACATCCAAAATCCGTATTTCACATCCGACAAGAAAGGCACATACACGTTCAGCCTGATCGTCAAGGATAATGAAAACCTCGCAAGCGCACCGGACACGGTAACGCTCACGACCACAAACAATGCACCGGTTGCGAACGCAGGCAACGACATAAACATTCTCTCACACCACTCGGCACAGCTTAACGGCAGCGGTTCCGATATCGACGGAGATACCCTGACCTTTACCTGGGCCGTCGTTTCAGCCCCGGCGGGCAGCTCGGCAGGAGTTTCCAACCCGTCCATCGCGAATCCGACCTTCACACCGGACAAGAAGGGCAACTACGTACTGAGCCTGGTGGTGAATGACGGCACGGTGAACAGCAACGCCGATACGGTCCAGATCAATTCAACCAACAACGCACCTGTTTCCGAGGCCGGTTCAAATCAGACCGTCCACTATGCCAATCGCATGGCCCAGGTTAACGGGAACGGAAGCTCTGACATTGACGGTGACCCGCTTACCTATGCCTGGACACTTACCAGCAAGCCGGTCGGAAGCTCCGCCGCACTTTCCAGCTCGACCGTCATGAATCCGACCATCACCCTCGACAAGCCGGGCTCCTATGTGATCAATCTGGTCGTGAACGACGGAACGGAAAACAGCGGCATCGACACGGTTACGCTGACCACGTCGCAGGCTACGATCATCCAGGACTGGGAGAGCGGAATGGGGACCTGGTCCGTTACAACTGCAATCGGCAACGTGGACAGGAGAATCTCCACTGACAGATATAACAGCGCTAGCCATTCCTATGACATCCACTCCAACTTGAGTTCCGGTTCATCCAATACGACCATAGTGACCACCCCGGTCAATGCCTATATGATCTCGGTGGGCCTGTGGCTGAACTGGTACCCGAATATCTTTGGTGGTTCCAACATCAACACCAAGCTCCTGCTGGACGGTGCAGTATTCAAAGAGATCGGCCCCGATGATCCCCCCACTTTTGCAAAAAACACCTGGGCCTACAGAGGGGAGAATTCTACAACACCGTATGCCGTTGACCGGTATGTTACAACTCTCGCTTTTGCCGGCTACGACTACATATACTCAGGCGCTGACGAGATGTTCTTCGATGACATCACGTATGTAATCTGGGATTAAAAACTACCGGCTAACCGGGGGAGGGCAAACAGTCCTCCCTCCAGTTTATAGTTACACGCCGGGGCCGGATAAGAAATCCCCGGGGAGAATTAAATTAAAAGGAGAAAGAATATGCAGCGAAACATGAAGCTCTTTCTGGTCATGATACCGCTTCTGGTTTTGGCGGGGTGTATTTTTTCAACCACGCCGCCCGAGGGGACCATTCCTCTGACATGGGGCAACAATCAGGCGTTCAAGGTCACAGGGCTCGGGACCTACCAGTGGTATGTAAACGATGCCGCAGTAACCGGGGAGACCGGAGCAGGCTTTACTTTTAAAAGTCTGACCTACGGCCTGGGGACCTACGCGGTCAAGGTGAGAAACACATTTGCCTCTTCTTCCGTGGAGCGCGCCTGGACCGTCATTGTGAAGCTTCCCCCCTCCGCGGTACCCTCCGCCACGGGCTGCGATGACATAGTGAACGCGGGCCTTGCGTGCTCACTTGTGCAGAACTGCAGTGATACGGCGCCCAAGGGCTCGGTGATAAGCCAGGCCCCGGAAGCTGGCCTTTTCATTCCTGCAGGCGCCACAGTGACGCTCACGCTTTCAAGCGGCATCTGCTCGAACGAGGTCGAAGTCCCGGCTGCTTTAGGCTGCGCCAGTATTGAAGCTGCAGGACTTGTATGCGACGCCACACAGAGCTGCAGTCCATCGGTACCGGTCGGCATGGTGATCAGACAGACCCCGGCTGCCGGAACCATGGTTCAGCCTGGCACAACGGTCAGCCTCGTGATCTCAACCGGGCCGTGCACAGTAGAAGTCCCTGTGCCTATAGTCACGAGCTGCGAGGACGTCGAGCAGGCCGGCTTTGTCTGCAGCCGGACCAGGGTCTGCAGCAATACCGTACCCGTAGGTTCAGTAGTAACCCAGTCGCCGGAGCCTGGCACCATGGTGCTGCGGGGTTCCACTATTCAGCTTGGTATATCGACCGGGTTATGCGGAGCCACAGTACCCGATGTCACGACCTGCGAGGAGATCGAGGCCGCCGGCCTTCATTGCAACACGGTGCTTTACTGCAGCAATACGGTTCCCCAGGGCGGATTTATCGGCTTGAGCCCGCCGGCCGGAACGGGCCTGTCCTACGGTGCCACAGTCAACCTGATACTTTCGACCGGACCGTGCCAGGTGCCTGTACCGAACGCTGCGAACTGCAATGACGTGACGGCCGCAGGCCTTGTCTGCAGCACTAGTACGACCTGCAGCAATACTGTTCCTGCAGGCGGTGTGATCAGCCAGCTCCCGGCACCGGGCACGCTGGTGCCGCCCGGATCGACGGTCCAGCTTGTTCTTTCCAGCGGGGCGTGCGCGGAGCAGCTTCCTACTCCGCAGAATGTGCAGGCCTCGGATGTCGTGCTTACCTCGGTCACCAACCCCCTGCTTAACCACAACTTCAACAATAAGGTGAGGGTCACATGGAATGCGGTGGCAAATGCGGGTAAATACGAGATCTACCGCTCGGATACGCCTACCGGCACATACACCCTGGCAGGTTCGGTAAATGCACCCGCGACCACATATGACGACATGCAGACTGAGGTGCTGGTACTGCCGGCATTGCCGTCTTCACTCAATACCGCCGCCATCGACGCATATGAACTTGAAGCGCGGCCGATCATTAACGACTTTAAGAACTTCAAGTACTACAAGGTCAAGGCCTGCAGTACATCGCCCCTGTACAGCGACAGCAATCTGAGCAACTATGACCAGGGCCGCATGGATTACACCCTGGAGGAATTTTTCAATATCGGGGTACTCGTTCTAGGGGCTCCGCTGGCACGGGTTGCGCTCCAGGACCCGAATCCGAACATAGGCCTGGACGAGACCTACTATGACCTGTGCGGTGACGGGAATGTGCATTTCACCGTCGCCCTGCAAGGCCTCGGCGGGCTCGCAAAGCTGGTTTTCACGAATTATGTGGATTCCATGATATACAATTCAGTAACACACGCCGTTGACTGCACAGGGAACAGGAGAATCATTATAAACGGCACGATATCGGCATCTGTAAGTTTGAGCTTCAGCGGAACCGTTACCGGCTCGGTGGCCTACACGGGTAATTATTCAGGCACATACACAAATATCAACCTGCCTGTTTCAAACAAGACCATTCAACCCGGAACAGTTTGTGTCAGGTACAACGGCGAGGAAGTTGCAAACCACGTTTTATATTTCAACATTGGAATGTGAATCAGCAGGAAACCCCTTTACCGAGGGGTTTCCTTTTTGCCCTGAAAGTTAGCTTATAACTGATGAGCTGATAAAATATTCTCATATAGGATATTGGGAATCGAAGTATCCAAAATGGGAAATATATTTCCACTTAAGTCAAAGGACTTGCAGGACCTGACAAATAGCATTTTTCCTAACACATTGATAGAATTCCAAAAATAATATCATTCTGAAATGGCATGACACTTGTATATTTTCTGTAAAATAGTTATACTTTTTTAAGCATCATTGTTATATTTTCATCATTGAAATGATTTATGATGTGCAGATGGAGTAATGAATGCAGCCCTTCAGGGTTGCAAACAATTAATAATTGGAGGAGGAATCAATGAAGCGAAATTTAATTCTGACGTTCCTAGTTTTTGTTATTCTTGCTGGTTTCAGCGGATGTATTTTAAGCACCAATCCCAACACTGCCACACCTATAACACTTAAGGTGGGCAACTCGCAGGCATTCACGGTTTCCGGTTTCCTGAACGGCCCTTATGAATGGTACAAAAACAACATTCTCATCGGAGGGGCCTCCGGCTCGTCCTACACCTACTATGCAGAAGCCGGCGACAACGGCATAAACATCTTCAAGGTGCAGACAAAGGACCTGCTCAGCGGCAAAACGCTGGTAAAGGAGTGGACCGTCAACGTCTACTACAACCTCCCGCCGATTGCAAACGCTGGCCCTGACCAGAACCTGTACTTCGGCAATGTCGCCTATCTCGACGGCAGCGCCAGTTCAGACCCTGAATCCCAGCCGCTGCTCTACCTCTGGACCATGGTTGGAAGACCGTCCGGCAGCAATGCAGCCCTTGACGACCCCTACGCTGTCAACCCCAGTTTTACCCCCGATATCGAAGGCGCCTACACAATCCGCCTGATTGTGAACGACGGCGAGTCCAACAGCGCCAGCGACGCGGTAGTCATCAACGCCTATTCGGATTTCCTCCCGCCCACGGCCGACGCAGGCCCTGACCAGAACGTCGTGTTCGGTAATCTTGTCCATCTCGACGGCAGCGCCAGCTTCGATCCTGAGCACCACAGCCTGACTTACACATGGGGAATCGACACCGCTCCTCCCGGCAGCGGAGCAGTTCTTAACGGTTCCAACACCATGACACCAAACTTCATGCCCGACAAGAAGGGCCTTTACGTCATAAGGCTGGTCGTGAACGACGGCACATTCGACAGCGGCGTCGACTGGATCAACATAACAGTCTATAACACCGCACCCGTTGCAAATGCAGGCAATGATATCACCATTTCTGAACTCGGAGGCACGGCCCATCTCGACGGCAGCCTGAGCATAGACCCCGACGGCACGGTGCTGACCTATTCATGGTCTGTCATAAACAGACCCGACGGCAGCACAGCCATGCTGTCCGATAACTCCATCGTCAACCCGGATTTCACTCCGGACAAGAAGGGCGGTTATGTTATCAAACTGGTCGTAAGCGACGGGGACCTGACCGCTGAAGACACGGTGGCCCTGACATACTCCAACCACGTGCCGGTTGCCGAGGCCGGCGATCCCATTGTCATCCCGTTCACGCAGACGGCACATCTTAACGGCATCGGGACCGATCCTGACGGCGACCCCGTGACCTATGAGTGGACGATTGAAACAGCTCCGCCCTTAAGTACAGCCACGCTCTCCAATGCCACTATTGCAAATCCGACATTTACACCGGATAAGAAGGGAGTGTATACGTTCAGCCTCATTGTCAAAGATAATGAGAACCTTCCAAGCGTGCCCGATACCGTGACTGTCACAACCACCAACCATGTGCCTGTGGCTGAGGCTGGCAGCGATGTCAACATACTCAATAAACATCTGGTACAGCTCAACGGAATCGGCACAGACATCGACAACGACCCGCTGACTTATACATGGACGATTGTTTCAGCCCCGTCAGGCAGCACGGCCGCACTCTCCAACCGATTCATCACAAATCCGACCTTCACGCCTGATAAAAAGGGCAACTATATACTGAGCTACGTTGTGTACGACGGTGAGGCATACAGCAACACCGATACGCTTCAGATCAACTCACTAAACAACCCGCCCGTTGCCGAGGCCGGTGCAAATCAGACCGTCCATTATGCAGGCCGCTTTGTCCAGCTGAACGGCAATGTAAGTTCCGATCTAGACAGCGACCCGCTGACCTATGCCTGGACCCTCACCAACAAACCGTCAGGCAGCTCAGCTTCCTTCAACAATTCATCCATTGTGAACCCTATCATTACGCTCGATAAGCCGGGCTCCTATGTAATTAACCTGGTCGTGAACGACGGAACGGAAAACAGCAGCATCGATTCTCTCACCCTTACAACCTCTGCCGCTACGATTTCTGCAAACTTCGAGTCCGGAGGTTATGAAGGCGGCTGGGTGAAGACACAAAACAACAACTTCGGAGGATGGGGTACCATAGGGGTTATAAACGACAACGAAGGCGGTATCCATGGCGGCTGGCAGTTCAAGGTCGCAGGCGGTACATTCGGAGGCGGTGATAACTGGTGCAATCTTACAAAGACATTCTCAACCCCTACCTACGTCACGACAGTAGTATTTTCACAGAAGGGATGGGCCGGAAACATAGCCAACCTTGACATGTCCTTCTATAAAGACAACGCCCTCTTCTGCGCCCTGCCTTTCATAGCGGGAAACAATACATGGCAGGATAATTACACTGTAAACATTGACCAGGTTGTCAACACGAACATCTACTTCAGACATTATCAGTATTTATTGGTGGATGGCTCTTACCTCGACAACATTGTGATCAACTACTGGGATTAGGATTAATATAAAAAGCATGGGGAAGGACAGGCATCTCCGGCCTGCCCTCCCCTTCTTAAAACAGCCTCTGAAAAAGGCCTGCTGATAATGTGTTATTATTAAACAACGGGGGTAATGCATGAAGCTGAATATAAAGCTCTTTCTGGTCATGATACCGCTTCTGGTTTTGGCGGGGTGTATTTTTTCAACCACGCCGCCCGAGGGGACCATTCCTCTGACATGGGGCAACAATCAGGCGTTCAAGGTCACAGGGCTCGGGACCTACCAGTGGTATGTAAACGATGCCGCAGTAACCGGGGAGACCGGAGCAGGCTTTACTTTTAAAAGTCTGACCTACGGCCTGGGGACCTACGCGGTCAAGGTGAGAAACACATTTGCCTCTTCTTCCGTGGAGCGCGCCTGGACCGTCATTGTGAAGCTTCCCCCCTCCGCGGTACCCTCCGCCACGGGCTGCGATGACATAGTGAACGCGGGCCTTGCGTGCTCACTTGTGCAGAACTGCAGTGATACGGCGCCCAAGGGCTCGGTGATAAGCCAGGCCCCGGAAGCTGGCCTTTTCATTCCTGCAGGCGCCACAGTGACGCTCACGCTTTCAAGCGGCATCTGCTCGAACGAGGTCGAAGTCCCGGCTGCTTTAGGCTGCGCCAGTATTGAAGCTGCAGGACTTGTATGCGACGCCACACAGAGCTGCAGTCCATCGGTACCGGTCGGCATGGTGATCAGACAGACCCCGGCTGCCGGAACCATGGTTCAGCCTGGCACAACGGTCAGCCTCGTGATCTCAACCGGGCCGTGCACAGTAGAAGTCCCTGTGCCTATAGTCACGAGCTGCGAGGACGTCGAGCAGGCCGGCTTTGTCTGCAGCCGGACCAGGGTCTGCAGCAATACCGTACCCGTAGGTTCAGTAGTAACCCAGTCGCCGGAGCCTGGCACCATGGTGCTGCGGGGTTCCACTATTCAGCTTGGTATATCGACCGGGTTATGCGGAGCCACAGTACCCGATGTCACGACCTGCGAGGAGATCGAGGCCGCCGGCCTTCATTGCAACACGGTGCTTTACTGCAGCAATACGGTTCCCCAGGGCGGATTTATCGGCTTGAGCCCGCCGGCCGGAACGGGCCTGTCCTACGGTGCCACAGTCAACCTGATACTTTCGACCGGACCGTGCCAGGTGCCTGTACCGAACGCTGCGAACTGCAATGACGTGACGGCCGCAGGCCTTGTCTGCAGCACTAGTACGACCTGCAGCAATACTGTTCCTGCAGGCGGTGTGATCAGCCAGCTCCCGGCACCGGGCACGCTGGTGCCGCCCGGATCGACGGTCCAGCTTGTTCTTTCCAGCGGGGCGTGCGCGGAGCAGCTTCCTACTCCGCAGAATGTGCAGGCCTCGGATGTCGTGCTTACCTCGGTCACCAACCCCCTGCTCAACCACAACCTCAACGACAGAATCAGGGTCACATGGAACGCGGTGCCTAACGCGACATCCTATAACATATACAGCTCCGACACCCCTGATGGAACCTATACGATCGCAGGCTCAGTCGACGCCCCTTCCACATCCTATGATGTAATGCAGACTCAAACGCTCAATCTTCCGCCCCTTCCCTCACCACTAACAATAGCCGCCATTGACGCTTATGAATTGGTTGCGCGCCCGATCCTGAGCGCTTTCAAGAATTACAGGTATTTCAAGGTCAAGGCCTTAAGCACATCGCCCCTGTACAACGACAGCAACCTGAGCAACTATGACCAGGGCCGCATGGATTATACGCTGGAGGAATTCTTTAATGTCGCGAAGATTACAGCAGGTAACCCTCTGACAAGGGTCATGCTCCAGAACCCGAGCCCGGGCCTGGGTACGGATGAGAGCTACTATGATCCATGCGGAGACGGGAGTGTCCGTTTTACAGTCGCCATGCAGGGCCTGGGCGGACTACTTACAGTGGCGTTTAACAATTATGTTGATTCGCAGAACTACATTAATCCTCCAGGCACAATCGACTGCAGCGGAACCAGAAAAATGATCATGAATGGCACTATCAGCGGTTCGATCAACATGAGCGGCAACGGCACTTTAACAGGTTCGTTAGCATTCACAGGCAATTTCGCCGGCAAGTTCTCGAATATTTCCATTCCTATCTCAAATCAGGAACCGCAAACAGGTACAACCTCGGTGGTGTACAACGGCGAAACGGTTAACGGCCACGCATTCGGATTATAACATGTAAGCTAAAAGAAACCCCTGGAAACAGGGGTTTCTTTTTTTTCCGGTAAAGAAAAGCTGACAAGCTGAATAAAAACTTGGCTTGCAAGCTGTCAAGCTATTGAGACGGCAAGCAGAACCAAAGATGGTTTTTCTTACCGGCTTATCAGCAAATCAGCTTCCTTTTTGTGTACCAGCCAACCATCGAACCCGATAATCAAGATTCTGTTTGAAGCGTTCAAGAGAAATTTACTGCCATTACTATAGGATATCTATAATCTATTTCATTAATTTTTATAATCGTTAAATTAAGAAAAATTAATTTTAACAATTAAGTCATTTAAAAAGCTGCCGATAGGAAATTAATGACACAAAGTTACTCAGTTAGAGGGTTTTTTGCAGCATGCGGATAAATAACACTTGGGAGGCAACTCATGAAGAGACATGCAATACTATTGGCAATACTTTCTATCATAACCGTCTGGTTGAGTGGCTGTATCTTAAGAACATCTCCCAATACAGACACAAATGTCATAATCAAGGTAGGTGCTAGTCATGACTTTTCAACCTATGGCATGTTTAACGGTTCATATGCGTGGTACAAGAATGACACGCTCATCGATGGGGCCACAAGCTCATCCTATACCTATGAAGCAAATGAAGAGGATAGCGGCCTGAACAGGATCAGGGTTGAGACAAGAGACACGTTTAATAATGAAGCAATTACCAGGGAATGGACTGTAGAGGTAGTTGACAACCTTCCCCCCACAGCCGATGCCGGCCCCGACCAGTTCTTTGATTTCGGCGACGTTGTTCAGCTTGACGGGAGCGGCAGCACAGACCCGGAAGATCAGACTCTGACCTATCTCTGGGAAATAGTCGCCAGGCCTGAACTCAGCGAAGCTGAACTGGACGACCCCTATGCCGTCAACCCGAGCTTTACTCCTGATGTTGAAGGCGCCTATACCATACGCCTGATCGTAAATGACGGAGAGTCGAACAGTGCGGCTGATGCGGTTGTCATATACGCCTATTCCGATTTCGTTCCGCCAGTGGCCGAAGCCGGCGATAACCAGACCGTCTTATTAGGCAGTACGGTCCCGCTCAATGGAAGCGAGAGCAGCGATTTTGAAGGCCATGACCTGACGTACCATTGGTCCATCGATTCAGGGCCTACCGGCAACGCAGCCGTGCTTGATGATTCCACCAGCATGACGCCGATCTTCACTCCCGACAAAAAGGGAATTTATGTAATAAGTCTGGTCGTGAATGACGGCCGATTCGACAGCGGTACGGACTGGGTAATAATAACCGTATACAACCATGCGCCCGTAGCCAGAGCCGGCGACGATATTACCATCGCCGAATTGGGCGGTACTGCTCAGCTCGACGGAAGCGAGAGCAGCGACCCCGACGGAACAGAGTTGACATATTCATGGTCTGTCACCTCACGGCCTGATGGCAGCACCGCCATTCTGAGCGATGAGGCTATCGCCAACCCGACGTTCACGCCCGACAAGAAGGGCGCATACGTAATGACGCTCACCGTGAGTGACGGCGACCTGACAGCTGAAGACACGGTGCTGGTAACCTCTTCCAATCATGTGCCTGTAGCAGAGGCCGGCGAGCCCATCACTATCCCATTTACCCAGATAGCCCAGCTTGACGGAAGCGGAAGCGACCCTGACGGTGACGTGCTGACCTATGCATGGACGATCGTCTCAGCCCCGGACGGAAGCACCGCTGAGCTTTCAGATGCAACAGCTGCCAATCCGACCTTCATGCCCGATGTCAAGGGTACATATGAATTCAGCCTTATCGTGACCGATACCGACAGCATAAGCAGCGCTCCTGACACGGTTACCGTCACAACAACCAACCATGCGCCGACAGCCAATGCCGGCAGTGATATAAACATTCTCAATTATCATACGGCACAGCTTTCCGGCAGCGGCACCGACACCGACAACGACACACTTACCTATTCGTGGTCGATCGATTCAGCACCGACAGGCAGCTCGGCTGAACTTTCTGACCCGACCATAGCCGAACCGACCTTTACGCCTGACAAGAAGGGCGATTACACGCTGAGCCTTGTAGTCAACGACGGAGATGCAGACAGCGTTGCGGATACGGTCCAGATTCACGCGTCCAACAACCCGCCTGTTTCAGATGCCGGGGCTGATCAGACAGTCCACTACGCCAACCGTGCGGTCCAGCTTTCCGGGAGCGGCAGTTCAGATCTTGACGGCGATACGATAACCTATTCATGGTCGATCGATTCAGCCCCTGAAGGCAGCTCGGCAGCACTTTCCAATGCGGCAATTGTGAATCCGACCATTACGCTTGACAAACCCGGCTCATATGTAATCAGCCTGGTCGTGAGTGACGATACTGACAGCACCACCGATACCATCACCCTCACGACATTCCAGGAAACAATTGTTGAGAACTGGGACGACGGCGCATTTTTACCCTGGTACAAGTCGAACAATGAAGGGAGCTGGGGCACCATTGATGTTGATGATGAGGAACCTTATTCCGGTTCCTACAGCTTCTGGGCGCAGGGTGCTTGGTTTGGCGTCAATACGCTCATGATAAGCAGGGACTTCACCAACACCTGGCTCATTCAGATCGATTTCCAGTACCGCGGCTATGCAGCAAATATGGCAGAACTCAAAACGTCCATTTACCTGAACAACAGCCATTACCAGGATATACGTGGTGACAGCGGCAACACGTGGTACCTGAAGAGCTATTCTCCCAACAGGGCTGTTACAAAAGTCGGCTTTTATTTCGACAGTTTCTGGGGCACCGATGGTGTTTTTCTTGATGATATAACTTTCACCGTCTGGGACTAGGATATAATGCTAACGCAGGGGGAAGACTTTTTGCCTTCCCCCTTTTACTTTTATCGCAGAGCAGAGCAGAGCAGAAAGGGGCAGCATAGAATATGATAAATGCCATCACACACAAAAGGAGAGAATACATGAAGCGAGCACTCATACAATTTTGGATTATGATACCGCTCCTAGTATTGTCAGGTTGTATTCTATCGGTATCTCCGGAAGAAGGCCCGGTTTCTTTGACCTGGGGAACAAACCAGGAGTTTTCAGTCAGGGCGTTCGGTACGATACAGTGGTATATAGACGATGTAGCGCAGACGGGTGAAACGAAAGCCAGTTTCACTTTCGGAAACCATCCGATCGGCACCTATAATGTGGGTGTAAAAGTCCAGTTCGGAGGTTTCGGGACATCTGACCGCGAGTGGGAGGTAACGGTGGCTTCGCCTCCATCGACGGTCCCGACGGCCGCAAGCTGCGATGAGATCATAAACGCAGGTCTGGTATGCTCGCTTGTCCAGAACTGCAGTGAAACTCTGCCCCAAGGCGAGGTCATCAGCCAGTCTCCTGAACCGGGTACGGTCGTACCGGCCGGCGCAACGGTGACACTTACACTCTCAAGCGGTGAGTGTCTGACCAATGAAGTATCCGTACCGGCCGCAACAGGCTGTGCTGACATTGAAGAGGCCGGGCTCGTATGCGATACTACCCAGAGCTGCAGCAACACCGCGCTCATCGGTACGGTGATCAGCCAGGACCCGCCGGCAGGCACCATGGTCCAGCCCGGCACAACGGTCAGCATGGTCATCTCTACCGGCCCGTGCACCGTGGAAGTTCCGGTACCGATCGTAACAAGCTGTGAGGATGTCGAAGCCGCCGGTTTCGTGTGCAGCAGGACCAGACACTGCAGCAATACCGTACCGGCAGGTTCCGTAATATCACAGTCGCCTGTGGCAGACTCCATGGTCCAGCCCGGATCCACTATTCAGCTGTCGCTGTCGACCGGGCTGTGTGGGGCTACAGTACCCGATGCAACTACATGCGAAGAAATCGAGGCAGCAGGCCTTCATTGCAATACGGTTCTTAACTGCAGCAATACGGTGTCTCAAGGAGAATTCATCGGCCTGAGCCCGCCGGCAGGGACAGGCGTATCATACGGTTCCACAGTCAACCGCATAATATCAACCGGTCTGTGTCAGGTTCTGGTGCCAACGGCCACGAGCTGCGACATTGTTTCGTCCGCAGGACTTGTCTGCAGCACGAGCACGACCTGCAGCAATACCGTGTCCGAAGGCGGTGTGATCAGCCAGTCCCCTGCCGCCGGAACGATGGTGCAGCCCGGGTCGACGGTTCAGCTTGTCGTTTCCAGCGGGGCATGCGCGGAACAGCTGCCGGCACCGCAGAATGTGCAGGCCACGGATGTAGTACTGACCTCTGTTACGAACCCGCTCCTTAACCACAATCTTAACGACCGTGTCACGGTCACTTGGAATACAGTGCCGAATGCGACAATTTACTACATATACAGCTCAGCCACACCTGACGGCACATATACTCTTGAAGGATCGGTCAACGCACCGGCCACATCCTATGACGTCATGCAGACCGAAACGCTGGACCTCCCGCCCCTGCCGGAAACACTGACATTTGAGACCATGAACGCATATGAGGCAGAAGCGCGCCCGATTATAAACACCTTCAAGAATTACAGGTACTTCAAGGTCAAGGCCAGCAGTTCCTCGCCCCTGTACTCCATCAGCGAATTCAGCAGCTACGACCAGGGCCGTGTGGATTATACCATTGAAGAATTTTTCACCATCGCGAAACTGACGGCAGGGAATCCCATGATGAAAGTCATGCTCCAGGATCCCAGTCCGGGCCTGGGCACTGATGAGACATACTATGACCCATGCGGTGACGGGAATGTACGTTTCAGGATCACACAGAGCGGCCTGAGCGGCCTGCTCAATGAAACATTTACCAATTACATTGATTCGCAGAACTACATCGTATCCACAGGCACCATTGACTGCAGCGGGACCCGTAGAGTTATCATCAACGGTACGTTAAGCGGTACGGTCAGTTTGAGCGGCAACGGCACATTAACCGGTACGATTGCTTTCACAGGCAATTTTTCCGGCAAGTTCACGAATGTTTCCATTCCTATAGTGGGCCAGGAACCTCAAACAGGAACAACCTCGGTGGTGTACAACGGCGAGACCGTCAACGGACACGTATTTGGCATATAGCCTGTAAAAAGGGCTCCCCTGGAAACAGGGGGACCCTTTTTATTTTCAGAAAAAGAAGCTGTTAAGCTATTGAGCTGGTGAGCAGAATCAAAGACGGTTTTGCCTGTTAACTTATCAGCTATAAGCTTACCAGCTTCTTTTTTGCTTAACAGCTTAATAGCTCAAAAGCTCAATAGCTTAACGGTTTAATACCTGCTAGAATACCTGATAAGCTGATAAGCAAAGCCGCCCTCGATTCTTCTTACCAGCTGATATTTTCATTCTGCTTAACAGCTTAACGGATTATTTTCAGCTTTGCAGTTCGACAGCTGACGTATGGAGGCTCTAAATGAAGGACAACCTGGAAGAAAAGATCAGGGATTTTGTCCATGGCCAGAGGATTGAGGTGGTTGGCATCGCGGGTCCTGATCGTCTTGATGGTCCGCCATCGCTCGATCCGTCCTATGTCATGCCGGGAGCCCGGTCTATCATTTCAATGGCCCTGCCCATGGATATACAGGCGATATACGATTTTCTGGGCAAGAAGTCCCCGGTGCCCCACAACCTGGACCAGGTCAGAATGAACCAGCAGATGTACCGCACCGCAGAGTTCGTGGCCGGTTACATCCGTTCGCTGGGATACCATGCCCGGGCCGTACCGACGAACAACGACTACCGCCGAAATCCTGATGTCCTGGCCACACTCCCCAGTTTCTCGCACCGTTTCGGCGCTGTCGCATCGGGCATAGCCGGACAGGGCTGGTCAGGCAATGTGATGACCGAGGAATACGGTGCTTCCATATATCTGGGCACAGTGGTGACCGATGCAGTTCTCGCAAGCGACCCTTTAAGGTTTTCACCTCGCCATTTTATCGACAGCTACTGCAGCACGTGCCGGATGTGCGACAAGACCTGCGCCGCGCAGATGTTCAGGGATGACGAAGAAGAATATGTGCTCTTAAACGGCACACTCCACCCGCGGGGCAAACGCCGCGACATCAACCTGTGCAATATTTCCTGTTTCGGTTTGCACGGGCTTTCACCGGACAAGAAATGGACCACATGGTCCTACCACTGGATCGAACCCTGGATCGACAGACCTGTTGATTCGCTAACTAAGGCGGCCATCCATTTGCAGCTCCTGCTCAAGGGGACACTCTCAGGCGACTCCGCCCCGCGCTACTCCCTGATCCGCTCCATCGGAAACGAGCTTGTTCCAGAGGAGATCGTAAATGAATACCTGGATAAGCATCCCGAAAATCTCATGCGCAATGAACGCGAAAGGGCGTTCTTCTCCTTTGCAGAAAAGCTTGGCGTCACAGGCCTCAGAGACGACCGCATCCTTACCTGCGGGCAATGTGCGCTTGTGTGCGGGCCGACCCTGGAGGAAACCGCCAAACGCTATAAGCTCCTGGTAAACGGGGGGCTGGTGGTGCTCGGACCGGATGGCGACATGGTGAATGTGCCCACCTATGATGAGGCACTCCCTGTTTATAAAAAGAATCTCCCCAAAATAGGCCTTTTGGAAATGCTCAGGGATGCGCTGGCCTCTGCCATTATATTCCATAAACGCTATTTCGGACTTGAGCCCAAATCCGTCATTAACGGCATCCGCTATGACCGCCGCTTGAAGAAGGCAGTGGCGGAGCGCATCGAGGGCCACAAGGACGCAGCTGCTCGTATCTCCAAAAAGAGCAGAACGCCCGTTGAATCCGCATGTGGATAAGCAGGCTGTGTATCACGGCATAATCCGGCAGCCTGAACCGGCATCTGCCGTCGCCTCAGAGATGTTCCGGAAACCGGGCGAACAGCACCAGGATTTCCCTTGAGAAGATTTGGAGGTTACAGATGGGAACACTTGAAGAATTCAGGAAAGCAGGCGGAGACATATATCATAAGCTGCACCTTGCATCATACCCGGTCGCAATAACCTATATTAAGAATGAGTTGGAGATCCCGGAAGGTATATACCGGCCCATAAAGGCGCATAAAAAGCTGTCCCTCTGCCAGGCCTTAACGTTGAGCCGAAAGTGGGGCATGCCCGTCGCCATGACTGGGGATGATAATTTCTGCACGCCGGCAACCGCCTTTCACGGGTGGTCTGACGTTTCCATGGAGGACCTCATCGAGAGTCAGGTCCGGCAGGGCTGGCACATGGACAGGGCTGCGGAAACACGAAGGGTTCAAGGCGCATGGGCTCTGCTGCGCTCCAAAGGAGAAGAGCGGCTGAAGCAGTATTGCGGTTTTGTAACATCTCCCCTCAAAGATGCACAGATGATTCCGGACAGCATCCTTATCTACGGGGACGGCGTTCAGGTTACCCACATGATCCATGGTTTATGCTATGCGTACAGGCAGGTCGTGCATTCGTTCTTCGAGGGGTTCGGTGAATCCTGCGTCAAAGGCGCGCTGCTGCCGTTTCTTCTGGGCAGCCCCCAGGTGGTGATTCCGGGCATGGGCGACCGGTCTTTTGCCGGCATTGGAGAAAACGAGCTTGCCGTCGGGATGCCGGCCGACAGCATATTCGAGATGCTGGAAAATCTTTTCAAGGCAGGCGGGGTCATGAACATGGGTTATCCGGCCAAGGCCATGCTGCCAATGGACATCACAGAAAATATCACACCGGGGTTTCAGTTCCTTCGTGACAAGATGTCTGAAAAGAAGATCTGAAAGGAGCTTTAACATGAACAGCAGGATAAGATTCGAGCACCTGTTTTCACCAGTTGAGATCGGCACCCTGAAGCTCAGGAACAGGGCGGTCATGCCGGCCATGGCCACCGGATATGCAGGCACGGACAACACCCCGAACGAACGTCTTGCGGAATACCTTGCCCGCAGGGCCAGGGGCGGCGCCGGTCTCATCATTACCGAGGTCACGGCCGTGACGCCGCGCGGCAAGGGCTTCCCCAACGAACTCGGCATATGGAGCGACGATTTCATCGCCCCGCTGTCAAAGATCCCCGAGGCCATACACCGCGAGGGCGGCAGAACAGCCGTCCAGCTTCACCATGCAGGAAGGGAGACATTCCCGGCGGCTGCGGGAGGCATCCCGGAGGCACCGTCGGCCATACCCAGTGTCATACTTCAGCAGCCCTGCGAGGAGATGACCATAGAGCGCATCAATGAAGTTGTAAACGCGTATGCCTCGGCGGCAGTCCGCGCGCGCGCCGCAGGTTTTGACGCAATTGAAATCCACAGCGCCCACGGATACCTTCTCAACCAGTTCCTCTCACCCTTTTCCAATAAGAGGGCCGACGAATACGGCGGTTCTGAAGATAACCGCTGCCGGTTCGTGCTTGAGTGCATAGCCGCGGCCCGGAAGGCCGCGGGTGCAGATTATCCTATAATTGTCCGGTTTTCGGCCGACGAGCTGATTACGGGCGGGTTCGATCTCGAGTTCACCAGGCGACTCGCACCCAGACTTGTGCAGGCAGGCGCCAATGCCCTGCACGTCTCGGTCGGCGTATACTCAACACCCGGGAATCTGAGCATAGCATCCATGGACACCCCCCCCGGGTTCAACCTGTTCAGGGCCCGTGCCATAAGGGAAATGGTGAATGTACCGGTTATCGGTGTGGGCCGCATCAGCGAACCCGTGCTGGCCGAACAGGCCCTGGCCCGCGGCGATGCAGACCTTATAAGTTTCGGCAGGCAGCATCTTACGGATCCCGATTTCATCAACAAGGCAGGCGCCGGCAACACCATCGACATCAGGCCGTGCGTAGCCTGCAACCAGGGCTGCATAGAGCGCCTGAGCTTCGAGATGAAGTCCTCCACCTGCTCCTTCAACCCGGAGTGCGGCCAGGAGTACCGCCCGGCAAAGCGCGCCGAAAATCCTAAAAAGGTGTGGGTGATCGGCGCAGGGCCTGCCGGCATTTCCGCGGCCATGGCCGCGGCAGAGAGGGGGCATTCTGTGACAATCTTCGAAAAGGAAGATTCAGCGGGAGGCCAGCTGCGCTCCGCCAGCAAACCGCCGCACAAGGAGCGTTTCTGGGCCTGGGTCGAATGGGCGCTCAGAAGGCTTGGCCAGCTAGGCGTTGAAATCAGGCTGAGCCGGCCGGTGTCAAGTATTATGCTGAAGGAAGGAAGGCCTGACACTGTAATCCTGGCCACCGGTTCTTATCCGGTAATTTCAGGCATACCGGGAATTGAGTCCACGCACGTATTTGACGCACGGGATGTCCTTACAGGCAAGGTTCAGGTCAAAGGGCCTGCCGTGGTTCTCGGTGCCGGTTACGTGGGCATGGAGACAGCCGACTTTCTCATTGATAAAGGCATTGAAACGGCCATTGTCGAAATGCTGGCCTCCCCGCCTGTGAATAAGATGACAGCCCACGGATACTGGCTGTATAAGCGCATCAGGGACGCCGGCGGTAAAATTTACCTGGGCTCGACAATCACCATGATTGATCGTGATTGCGTAGACTTCTCAAGGGGAGGAGCTGTTGAAACACTTCCCGCCGCATCAGTCATAACCGCCCTGGGTGCCAGGGCTGAAAATGCACTTGAGGCCGTGCTCAAAGAGGAGGGTATCTCATATATTATGGCCGGAGACTCGAAGGGGCCGCGCCGTATCCTTGAAGCCATACACGAGGGCCATCGCGCAGGCCGGGAAATCTGAGGCAGAAGTGCCGTTTTTACAGGCCGCCTCCAATCCCTGTTCATTGTACAGGCTATACTGCAGGGCGCCCCAGAGGTTGACGCCCGGTTGAAGAGTTAGAAGATCCCTCATTAAAGTTAATGGTTCAAGGTTCAAAACATCTATGGTATTCTTGTATAATGACTGTGGATAAGCTTATTTCCCGGCAATGCCTTAAAATGAACATATAAGGGAGCATATATGAGTCTCGGAGTTGAAGATAGTACATATCGCAGGCTGGGGCAAAAGATTGACAGTCTTACGGTGAAAGCCCCCTGGAATGAGACCTTCTATAGTATTTTAAAGGAACTTTATACTTTAGAAGAGGCAGAGCTGATCATTGATATGCCCTATTCCCTGTCCAGCCTTGAAAGAATCTCCAAAGCAACAAAAGTCAACAGCACCCGTCTGAGAGGCATCCTCGATAATCTCGGCAAGAAGGGCCTGATCATTGATGTATGGAATGACAATGAAAGCCAGTTTTACTACATGCCCTCTCCCCTGCTCATCGGTATATTCGAGTTTACAATGATGAGAACCGGGGATATTCACAATCAGAAGGAATGCTCAAAACTGTTTCATGAATACTTTGAATCTTTGTATCAGGCTAATTTCTCGCACAATGAACATGTTTCCGTGTTGAGAGTCATCCCTGTTGAAGAAACGATACACCCCGGTGACTCGATCGAATTCTTCGACTATGAAAGGGCCTCGGCAATCGTTGAAAATTCTCACAGGTTTGCCATCGGCATATGCTCATGCAGAAATGAAAAATCCCAGAACAATGAAAAGAAATGCGACGCCCCCCTTAACAATTGCAGTCCTCTGGGCATAGGGGCGGACTATGCAATCAGGCATAATCTGGCCCGGGAGGTGTCGAAATCAGAGATGCTGGAGAATTTTGCGCGCTCGAAAGAACTCGGCCTGGTCTTCTGTGCAGAGAATACGCAAAGGAACCCGACGGTCATCTGCCACTGCTGCAAGTGCTGCTGCAATTTTCTGGCCGGGCTGAACAGGTTTGGATTCGTAAACAGTGCCGTTACCTCCAATTTTATCTCCAGGATTGATGAGTCTTCGTGCAAAGGATGCGGGAAATGCGTTGATGTATGCCCTGTGAATGCGATAAGTCTGATCCCGGCCGGCGATCCGCAAAAACCCAAGATGAAGAAAGGGCATGTCGATGTTAAAATATGCGTGGGCTGCGGCGTATGTTTTTCCAAGTGCGCGGCAAACGCCATCGAGATGATAAACCGCGGCAGCAGAGTCATCCATCCGGAGACAACATTTGAAAGGATCATGCTGCTTAGCCTTGAAAGGGGCAATCTCCAGAATCAGATTTTCGACAATCCCCACAGCATCACACAACAGTTTATGAGAACCTTCATCGGTGGCTTCCTCCGCCTTCAGCCGGTCAAGAGGGCCCTTATGAGCGATATGTTCAGGTCCTCTTTTCTTAACTTCATGAATATGGGCGCCAGACTCCAGGGCAAGGGGTGGATGACTGACCTGTAATCAGGCACGACTGGGCCCGCATTTCGAAATATATGTAATGGACTGATGCTTTAAAATGGCCTTCAACACGATAGTTCCTGGATAATAGCCATGCCGGATTCACAAAACATCTCCAGTAAAACCAAGCAGATAGACCAAAACCTGCTTTGCATTATGAATTATTATTGATTTTTAAAATAGAGGTACTATTAAAAGAAATAGAAAAAATATATTTTCTCCGAAAGCACGGATTTTTAAGGCCGTGCAGAAAGTAAAATGGAGATAAAAATACAGAAGCCATGAATTCAATAGCGATAAAACGACATGCATGGGCTCTCCTGATTATTTCAATGTTCCTTGTGCTGAATACCGGTGCGGCAAAAGCTGAAGACAAGGATGAAAAGGCAATCTCACTTGATGTTACAAAAGATTATCACAGCACCGCTGAGGTAACCGGCCGTTTTAAACTGAAATATAACGAATACTTCCAGCCGTATCTATTGACCGGTGGAAATTTCAACTGGGACACCCTGGAAAAACCCGGGGCAAAAAAAACCACCTTTAAAGATATCTATCGCTATGACGTTGGTTTGAACCTGGGCGCAGGGATGTCCTGGAATGTTTCAAAGGGTGTTTCCTTGTACGCGGAACCTTTTTTGAAATACAAAGTGTATGAAGGTTACCTGAATCCTTCTTTCAGCAGGGATCCAGATGAAAAGGTCGATGAAAACCTGAGGTTCGGTCTGCATTATGGATTTTAACAACCTGAATGAAACAGCTCTGCACAAGCATGGCGGAACTATCATATACAGCCTGCCATCATTGAATTTTCATCAATCAAATTTTAATATTTAAAGGGTTTATTATATTCACATGACAGGCGTCTAAGGTATTTCGAATACAAATCTCAGGGTTTTCATGATTGAAATACTTTCCATAAAATTTATATTTATGACCGCCGTGAAACATTATTAATTATTGATCCAGATTGTACAGGGGCGGCAAAATTCAATTAACAACAATTGAGCAACGCAAGATCTGGATGGAAGCCGAAACAGGAAAGGAGGAATGAAAGATGCTTAATTTCTCGGGGAAAACCATAGAGGGAGAGAGAATAAACTTCGGATTTAACGACATCAGGCATATAGTAAAGGAAGACGACATTGTTATCCTGGACAGGCCCAGAGGTGTCCTTGTGAAGTTCTCCACTCTGGAGATAGAGAAAGAAGAGAAGGAAATTAAAGACTCAGATTTTCCTCCTGCCGCCTTAGTCTCCAGGTTGGGGTATCATTGAATATTCCATTTTTAAAAGATCGAAGAAAACCTGGGGTTCGGTCTGCATTACGGGTTTTGACAACTCATAAAAATGTTTCTGCTTCAGCACGGGAGCATTACTATTTTCAGTATAACGCCAGGTGTTTTTTATCAAACAGATTTTTACATCCATAGAGGTATAATTCCAGAGGGCTTGCTTTTATGGTTTTCTGAAGCCAAAACTCAGGTTTATCTCTATTGAGGTAAGTCCCATAAAACTTTATTTTACAAGCGTAAAGATGAGTCATATCTCCAGATTCGTCGATTGTCCCAAAATCATCATCCTTAGCAGGCCCCTGTGGCTTTTTTATACCCTGATCCCGGATTGGGATTGCAGCATTCAAGCAGTCAGCATATTCGTTCTGAAATAAATTACAGGCTCCCCGTAAGAATCATCCAGCCAGCCATGACATGGCTATACCATGGAGACAGAGAAGATATTACAAATGATCAATTTCCCCTCTTGGTTCCAAAGGGTTTTAGCAGAGAATCAGACAGCATTATGGTAGAGGACAGCCCGAACGTTTGCGGACTGAATTATTACCAGAGCCCCGTAATGGAGACAGGGCTCTGGATCTGGAGAGGTTCTGCCTAGTATATATAGTTATCTTCGCATACATCCGAACCGACAGAGACTATGGCGGGCACGCCTTCCCACGAATTGCCCGTGATGTAGTTGTAACAAGTGTTTTCATTGCCTGCGAGGCTGACAGTCTTTGTCTCGTTATCCTGCACACGATTAAATTTGCATACACTTTCTGGTTTCAGGAAATTTATGTTGAGCAGGATATTCTGATCATATTCCGGGTTATCGCTGTCGACTGTATTCCCCTCAATGGTGCAGTCATGTGAATCCATCAGGTAGATGCCCCGGTAGCGGTTATTCATAACCGTGTTGTTGATTGCGGACACATTGAAGCACCCTTCAAGCCACATACCCATATTGTTATTTTCGAAGCGGCAGTTTTCGATGGTCGCATGGGCCACATTTTCAAGCATAATGCCCAGGCAATTGGCTTTGGACTGGTTGTTTTTATTGCCGAGGGCCTGAGTCCCGTTGAGGACTGTGATGTTGCGGATGATGATATAGGCAGTTGTGTTCCGGAGATGGATGCCTACGTTGACATTTTTCCCTGCCATATTGAATGTCTTGTTCTCGATGATATAAGGATCCGCTGATGTCCCGCTGCCAGAGTCTGCCGAGAGCGCCAGCATTGAGTTGCTGATTGCCGTGATTGGCAAAATACAACCACTAAGTGTGACGGCTACCAAAAACATTGCCGATAGTAATACTGTAATCCTTTTCATAATAAACCTCCTTGTCATGTTATGAATTCCTGATTTCATGGGTGGATGTCCTGTCGGCGATATCAGGTAAAGAAGGAGATATTCTCCTTATGATATTATATTCTTGGCATAATGCCTTGTATATTATCCTTAAGTATACCATGCTTGGTAAATCTGAACCCGCACCTGAAATTGAACCGGATCACGCTTACTCAAACGGCTGTGATTCAGATACCTTAACATTTCCGTCCGATAAGCTGCATACCAAGAGGATTTTCAGCCACGGGCATAGCCATCCCCGCAGGGATAATGGCCTAAATCATATTTCTTGGATCACTGGCTGTGACAGAAATATCAACATATGAAGGATGGTTCCGGTAAAGGCGAAATGGTCTTATGGTATCCTTTCGTATAATATGGAAAGATAATCATCCGGGCTGACTGGCAGCACAGAAACCGTTGACCGGATATATCTACTTCAGCAAGGACATGAAAGAAACGGGGAGCGAAATGGACTTCCCAATATCAAGATTATTCTACCGAGTGGATGATTATCTGGAAAGCCATTCTCTTAAATGCTCGTCGTTTGTTGTTGATGATATCTGAATACCTATTCCGTATTCAGGAACGCTTCTTACCACTGTGCCTTTAATACCGATATCCCTGCCCAGATTGTATCCATCAATATTTACAATGACAGTTTCACCGTGGTTAGCCGGATTTTTAGTTTCAACAAAGATGCCGCCTCTGCATATATCACGAACACGGACAGTCTCAAGCGCCTGGGTGCCCCCTTTGAACAATGCAGGGCAGCCTAGTTTTCGTCTGGGATATTTCCTTCTTTCTTCCATTACTGCCTGTCTATGATCCATGAATATTGAAAATTCTGATTCATGGGCTATTAGCCCTCCCGTAAATAAATAAAAAATAAAGATGATATATAAGTTATCTGATCCCTTCAGGAAAAACAATTATCTCTTCGTATACCATTTCAATCGTATCATTCGTTGAATGGAATGGCATTGGAGGTTCTCCATAAATATTCTTTTTCAACGTTTACGATACAGATACCTTATGATTGTCTGTCCGAAAAGCTTCATGTCAAGGGGTTTTAAAGCCACAAGCTTCGCCCACACAATTCGAGAACAGATCTGAATTGCATTACATATGTCACAGGCCATTTCAGAAACCCAATATATGGATGAAAATTTCAGTATGGACTAAACGGCTTCAGGGTATCATTTAGTATAATATGAAAAGGCATTTCCCGGGTCTCATTTATACGACATGCAATAGAGTCAAAGATTATGAAACGCCAACTGTTCTTAGCAAACTCTAAACATATCTTGACAATAACTTGCATTTCTCTGAGTATGATTTCCATTATTGCGTTGTATATAATTTCACATCCTGATTAAATATCGGGTTTCCAATGACAGATTTCAAGGGAGGGATTTTCATGAACCACGCCGAGGTGTCATACGACCCAGGAGAAGTTCCTGCTGAAACGATACTGAAGCTCCACAATGCGCTGGTTGCTGCTTCCGATCTGGAGGATCTACCCGAGCGGATCACAAAACCCATCAGGGAAGTCATCACCTTCAACGAATTCTGCATATTCTTCTCCGGAGCTAACGACTCGTCCCCGACATTGATATGCGAAAGAGGTGCACCATTTCACTGGGATAAGGTCTATCCGAACATCACTGCCGAGGACATGCATTCCTCTATCCTGTACAGAGGCAAGCCCGGTGATATCTTCCTCAGCCAGTACATGAAAGGGCCCGGATGTGAAGGTGACGAGCATGCCCTGGGACTCATAAGTAAATTCAGCGGTTTTAAATTCTCCATCCACCTGGTCCTGTCCGTCACGCAAGGCTTCAGACTGCATCTTTCTCTGTTCCGCAGGCTTAAACCTTTTGATAGAAATGAGGCCGAAGCCCTGGCTTTGCTGGCCCCTGCTCTTGTCATGAGCGGCAACGCTCTTCTAAATGCCAGGATTTCGAGCTCCGGTGACCTGCTCCTCTCTGCTTCCGAAAAGAAGGCCGCTTTCCACTATCTGATGCTTGACAGCAACCTCAAAGTTGTCGGCCTGCCCAAATCTACCAAGGAATTTCTTACCAAACACTTTCCTGACCCGATTATACTGGGACTGCCTGCCAGTCTCAGAGAATGGCTTGAAGGCTGCGGGCTGATCGGAGATATGAATGATCGTGTATCGACATGCCAGACATCCTTCATCTCGGAATCAGGTCCAATCGAATGCAGGGCTGTTGCGCTTGAAGACTCATCCGGGAAAACAATATTTCTCACTGTCCTCAACCTTACGAAGAAGTCCAGTGACTTCACGCCCCTTTTAGCCTTAGGCCTCTCCCCCAGGGAAATAGAAATCATTGACTGCCTGTATTCCGGAAAATCAAATGCCCAGATCGGAGAAAGCCTGGGTATCAAGAACACAACTGTACGAAAGCATCTCTTCAACATCGGCTCGAAGTTGAAAGCCTTCAGCCGGACGGAGATACTCGCCAGGGCGCTCGATATATCAAGTGATCTCCCTGCAGTAATTCAGTCCCATTCAAACTTTTCGCCGCTCATGGCTGTCTTGCCCAAGGACAGCCGTATCAGGGCATCTTCCTGGCTCAAGAATAAATGGCGGAAGACCGTTTTCAATCTCCATACCGAGCTTGCGGAAGTCAAAAATTTCGACGAAGCCCCGGATCTGTTCAGGAACATTCTGGGGAAATTCCTGCATATAGACTGGGTGGCCATTTACTGGATCAGTACTGTGAATGGCATCGAAAGGATATTTGTAAGCTCAGGTCTTAATTTTGACTGGGAGAAATTATACACGGCCATCAGAAAGAACTTCTCCTGGCTTCCTGTACTCAGGACCATGGAACTGGGAGAGGTATTCCTCAGCCCGCCGGAACCCCGGACCGAGGACGACCTTTCAGCACAGAACATAGTCGAGGCAGCCACCGGCACACACTATGCGATTACTATGCCAGTTGCCAGAACTGAAGAGCACAGAGTCTACATCCAGTTTTGCCGCTATAACCCGCAACGGCCATATACCAGGAAAGGTGTCGCATTAATTCAAAAGCTGTCCCCGCTCATAATCTCCTGGGCCCAATCCATTGTACGCCTCAAGCAAAGCACTATTTATCAGATGGGCAGCAGGGGCCTGCTACAGAATTTTCATATCAGGGCGGTTCTCCTGGACAGGCAACTGTGCGATGTCATGTGGACCGAGGATGCATTGGACATGATGAATTCCCAGGTCGGCCCATCATGGAGACACCTGCTTTTCCCTTCAATCAGGGAATGGATAATACAGATCGGATTGCTGAAAAGAAGAGGGAAAAGTCACAGCCAAATACTCCCGGAGCACCTGGTCCTCGATAGCTACAACCTGGTCTGCAGTGCGTATGCATTAAACGACTACATCCTGATCAATTTCAAGCGCCTTGAAACCGAACCTTTTCTCACTCTGAAGAAATTCGGGCTTACAACACAGGAGATCCGGGTTCTCACAAGTCTCCGGCTTGGATACTCCAACCGGCAGATTGCCTCCAAGCTCGGAATAAGTGAAGTGACTGTTAAAAAACACATGGAGCATATCGGACGCAAGCTGAAAGTCAGAGGAAGGACCATGATACTGCGCCAGGCCGAACTGCTCAAGCGCTCCCTGAGTGAATAAAATGCTGATTGCTCCCGACTTCCCTATAAGTCTCAATAGGATTGAATCGTCCCGAGACAATAAGAAATCCACCGGATTGCAATTTGTGTGAAAGCTTCTTAACTAAGTAGCAACCGTTGCATATCAGGTCTTGGCTGATGAAGATGCTCCCTATTCCCTTACCAGACGCCGGATTTTTTGCTTCAGTTCTGGATTTTCAATATTCTCGTAAGCCCGGCTGTCAATATTGATTTTAAAGGGCTCGGGTTTTCTCAGCACCATTTGAACTTCGGGTTTAAGCACCCCTATCTTTGGATTTATCTCTTTTATCCTCAGGCTTGTATGTTTCCTGATGTTTTCAATGAGCGTTAATTCAAGCAGGCCTATCTGCTGCACCCAGACCGGTGAATCGCACAGGACCTCCAGCTTTGTTCCTTTCAGTTTTGCAGGTATGGTATGGGCTGCAAAGACCTTGCCTGCAATCTCTTCCCAGTCCGCTTTTATGCTCAACAGCCTGTACATGTCTTTGCTGATTAACCCGAGGTGGTTGCCGAGTCTGTCGAGTTCTCTTGTTCTCATGAATAAATCCTGTCAAGTTCCTGTTCGAGCTTCGCCATATCTCCGGGAAGCTGCGAAATGAATTCCATGTATTCCCCTGTAACGGGATGGTTGATCCCCAGGATGTGCGCATGAAGCATCTGCCTGTTGAGGCTCTTCACATACGCCCTCATATCTGCATTCGCTATGTTGGCCGCCCGGCCCCTGCCTCCGTATTCCATATCGCCTACTATGGGGTGGCCGGTGTCTGAAAGGTGAACCCTTATCTGGTGGGTCCTGCCAGTTTCAAGACTCAGTTTAAGCATTGAAAAACCGGGCCATGATTTCATTACTTCCCAGTTGGTTATTGCCGGGCGTCCCGACTTTGCCTTTGAGGTCATCTTCTTCCTGTCCACGGGATTCCGGTTGATCAGCGTTTCAATGCGGCCGCTGTTCTTCTGCATGCCGCCGAAACAGATGCAGATATAGACCCTTTTGTGCGTATGCTCCTTGAAGGCATCCGCTAGTTTTATATATGCCTGCTGCGTTTTTGCGATCACTATGACGCCTGACGTGAGCTTGTCCAGCCTGTGGACAATGCCCGGCCTTTCAATGCTGCCTACACCGGCCATCTGGGGATATTTGGCAAGGAGCGCATGGACAAGGGTTTTTTCCGTGTTGCCCGCTCCCGGATGAACTACAAGCCCTGCAGGCTTGTCGATCACTATAAGGGCCTCATCGTCATAGAGGACACTGAGTTCTGTTTCCCAGGGCATGAGACCGGACTGTTTTTTCTCTTCCTTCTCGCATACCACTCTCATATCCGTCACAACAGCAAATGAAGGTTTTCTGGGGATTGAATCCACCGTCGCCTTCTGTTCCAGGATAAGGCGGGATGAGGCAGACCGGCTGATCCCGGTCCTCTTTGAAAGGAATACGTCCAGGCGGCTTCCCGAATCTTCCCCGGTTACGTAAAGGACGATTTTCCGATTTTCATCCATGCCCGGTCAGCCCGCTTACCTTAACAGCCTCAGAAATCCGGTAACCTTAAACTTCAGGATGGCCTTTTTGAGTGACGGCATTGCCTTTTTAGCCTCCCTATAACCGGCCGATATGTAGGCATCGAGATTTTCAAAAGCGGACCAGGGTGCATCACCGACTTCTGGATGGATTACAAAATCGGCTTCCTTTGTCCTGAGCATATTCATGGAAGACCTTGCAACATCGTTCGCCCTGATCATTATATCCATGCTGTTTTTCAGGTCAGTCTTCGCATCGATTGGCGTTATATCGCGCGTCACGTCGGATGCTATGATAAAATGGGCTCCGAGCTGCCGGACCGCCGATATCGGAACACTCTCGGCCCATCCGCCGTCGACACACAGCATGCCCTCCATGCTGACCGGCGGCAGCGCTCCCGGGACGGCGCTTGACGCCCTTATGGCCGTCCTCAGTGAGCCGGAGCGGAACATGACCGTATTCCCTGAGACCAGGTCGAGCGCAATGCAGGCAAACCTTAGTTTGAGATCCGAAAAATTCTTATCCGGAACCAGCCTTTCAATCTGCTCTAAGGCCGCCTGGGAGACAACCGAGTCCTTTGTCATGAAACGGTAGAAGGCATATCCTTTTTTTGCAGTATCGAACATCTTTTCAAAGAAACCCATGTCCATTTCCGTCCCTCCGGAAAGAGACCCAAGCTTCTGAACCTCTTTCAGGAATTCCTCGGAAGAAAGGAATCTCCTGACAGTGCTTTCCGTCATGGATGCGCTTACAGTATCGGCATAGAGGGCGCCGACAATGGCCCCCATGCTTGTCCCCGATACCACATCGGGTCTTATTCCCGATTCTTCCATTGCCCTCAGCACACCTATGTTGGCCAGACCCCTGACACCGCCGCCGCCAAGCGCGATCCCGATCCTGTACGGTGACTTAAAGGGCATTGTTAATCCTTTCGGCCGCGTCCTTAATCTCTTCCTCGGATACGGTTTTCATATCGAATATGAGCCTGTCATCTTCGATGCGGCATACAATCCCTTCCTCGCGGAGTCTTGCATGCGCATTAACGGTATCCTCTATGGCAACTACGACTGCAAAAGAAGGTATTGATGAGGTCGGCGCCGCCCCACCGCCGATGACTGCCTTTGTCCCTGTTATTGAAGAGGCTTTCTTAAGCTTTCTTTTAAGCCTCAATGCCCTTTTCCTGACATCGGCGCTGTCTTCGGTAATCATCCTTAATACCGGCAGTTCTTCGTACATCTCCATACCGAGCAGTTTCAGCGTTTCAACAAGAGCGGCAAGACTGAACTTGTCTATCCTGACGGCCCTGTGCAGCGGATGTTTCGACATCCTTGAAATGAGCGGCTTACGGCCGAGAATGATACCCGCCTGGGGTCCGCTCAGAACCTTGTCACCGCTGAAAGATACTATATCGGCACCGTCTGCCAGACACGACTGCACGGTCCATTCGCCGTGAATGCCGAACGGGCCGAGGTCGAACGGTATGCCGGAGCCCATGTCCACATAAAAGGGCAGGCCTCTTGAATGCGCGAGTGCCGCAAGCTCCTTTATTTCAGCCTCATCGGTAAAGCCTATGAGCGCAAAGTTGCTCCGGTGGACTTTCATGATGAGTCCGGTGTTCCCGTTTATAGCAGATTCATAATCCGACAGTCTGGTCTTGTTCGTCGTCCCGACCTCTCTGAGCACGGCCCCGCTTAACGTCATGACATCCGGCATCCTGAACGAACCGCCTATCTCGACAAGCTCGCCCCTGGAGACAATCACTTCCCTGCCCGCAGCCAGGCTTGCCAGAACGAGCATGACCGCAGCAGCATTGTTGTTGACTGTAATCGCATCCTCGACGCCAAAGACCGCCTTTGCGATTTCTTTAATATGATCCTGTCTGGAGCCCCGGCCGCCTTCCCTGACATTATATTCAAGGTCGGAATACCCGCCTGCATCAAGCATGGCCATAAGCGCATACGTGGAAAGCGGAGCCCTCCCGAGATTGGTATAGACCATGACGCCCGTGGCATTTATCAAGGGCCTTATTCCAGTTTCAATGAGTTCTCTCAGTACCGCTCCAACCTTTGCCGCTATCTCATGAGCTGCCGGACTCTTTTGAATCTCGCCTTTTTTTATTGAATCGCGCAGCAATTTAAGCTCGTCCTCCACGGCCTTCCTGATCATCTCCTGGCGCAGAGGAAGGCAGGCAAGCTCTTCGCTGCCGAGGATTGCATCCATCTTCGGGATCGTCCTGAATGCCTCTTTTTTCTCCATATCAGGCCCCAAGCTTCTCGACCGAGAAATAAAAAGTGTTGAAGGCCCGGCCCTTTATCAGGAAAACCCCGCGGCCGATATAAAATCCGTCGGATAATTTCTTCAGCTCATCGTTCAGCGGCTTGAGCCAGAACGGATTGCCCTTCCTGTTGTAAATGATGCGAAGCACCTGCTGCCCGTCGCCCAGTATTGAATCCGTTCTTTCGATTTTAAAGTTGCCGATCCTTACAAATCCCAGAAATTCGTTGAACCCGCCGCCCTCTGTTTCCACACCCATGGGGAAAAACTTGCAGTGCAGAAAAGACCTGAAATCAGGCAGTACGCCGGTTACCAGCTTAACCTTGTAATATCCCCTGAGTTCGGCCGGGTCGGGTGTAGTACCTGCGGCAAATGCATCTTTCAGATTTTTATATCCCCTCCATGACATGGCAGTCTCCCCTCTCAAGCGTTTGATTGTCTTTTACCATACACACCTGAAATATTAAACGACTCTTACAGTTGAAGACGGTTTACAAAATATAAGCAGCCAGCCTCCGGTACGAGCGCTAATCATGAGCGCCTGCCTTCAGCACTAGTTCATCGGCGGCAGTACGGGTTTCGGAATGGGCCCTTTCTGTTTCAACAAAGCAACCCTTTTTTTGAGAGACTTGAATATCGAGGGAAAGGTCGTCTTGCCCAGGGTCTCCTCAACGAAACCGGGGATGGCCTTGCCTATATCGAGCGAAGTCGTGTAAGTAACCAGCACCCTTTTCTCGTCATACGGTTCAATCCTGAAATACCCCTGCGCATCTTTTATTGGACCTTTTACATAAAACCAGTATGTGGTGTGATCCTTCTCGTCGATGACATAGGAAAGCGTGTAATCCAGTTTAAACATGACGACCCTGACCCTGCAATCAACGATAAGCCTGCCGTCTTTCCATCCGACGGGCCTGTAATAAATAACACCCGGCATGAATTCGCCGAAATGGCTGAAATCCGTTATCACCCACCAGACCTCTTCCACACTGGCCTCGACCAGACTGTGCCCTGTCGGTTTGAAGACCTTGGTATGGGGATTCTGTTCCAGGCTCGTTATTATCTTGCCGCTTTCAAGTTCGCTTCTCGTTTTTGCATCAAGGTTGAGCTGGGCAGCCAGGGCCGACCCGGACGGTATCATTAAACTCACAACAAGAAATAATGCTACAAAATATCTCACAACTTCCTCCATTGCCTGAAAAGTAAACAATCAGAAACTTAATACAAACATTGTTTCTTGCATTATAATTAGATAAGAGTAATTGCACAAGGCGCATGGGACGTTTATCCCGGCTGCCTGTGACGGATAATAACATAAGCGTCTTTCGGGGTATATTTATGAAAGTCATAATAATCGGCGCAGGAACTGCAGGACTAGCAGCCGCATATATACTGAAGAAAAAAGGCATCGGCATGCTGTGCCTTGAAGAAAAGCCTTTTGCGGGAGGCAGAACCTTTAGCCATAACAAAGACGGCTATATCCTCGATACCGGGGCGCAGTTCCTCTTCAGGTATTATCATACATATTTCATGCTGAGCCGGGAACTGGGTCTGGCAGGCGATCTCGTGCAGATGCCTTTCCGTGCGGGAATCCCGCCGGCGGCTGGCAGGAAACCTTCGCCTGTCCTGGCCTCGATAAGGCCTCTTGACATTATCAAAAACCTCCCGGAACTCCTGCGGTTCAGGGGTGTGCCAGCCAAGGCTATTTTCGAATTGGTGAAGGTGACCCCTGACATAATTTCAAGGATTGGAAAACTCGGTTTTACTGATTTCGAAGCCTCGCTTGACCTTGATACCATATCGCTTGCGGACTATACGCTTAAGAAGGCCGGCAGCTCCCTTCTGGAGCACGTATTCCAGCCCGTTGCATCGTGCCTGACGCTCGGGGAGCCCGAGGATGTCGCTGCCAGCTACGGCCTGGCGCTGCTGCTCTATTGCATCAACGGCCTGTGGACCTTCAGGAAAGGCATCGGCTCTCTTTCGGCAAGGCTTTATGAAGACTGCATAACCTCGGTAAACCTGAACACCAAAGTAAAGAAGGTGGTTCTAGAAGAAGGGAAAGTAAAAGGTGTCGAAACTGATGTTGGGTTCATTGAATGCAGCCATGTCATATGCACAACCACTGCAACCACACTTGCGAAAATGATTCCGGGCTTGCCCGGCTCCATCAGAAAACCCCTGGAAACAGTTCGCTACTCACAGTCCTGCCACGTGATTTTCGGCCTTGAAAAAAGGCTGCTGCCTGAGAGCTGGTATGCAGTGGCGCTTCCCAGAAAATTCGGTTCGGCTATGGCGGGCTATACCGAGAGTTCGATAAAATCTCCCTTCTACACGCCGGAAGGTGCAGGCCTGATAAACTGCTTTACATACGGCAGGCATGCGGCAGACCTGAATAAAATGAAGGATGAGGATATCAGAAAATATCTTATAAAAGACATTCAGCGGTTCACGCCGGACATGCCTGACTTTCCCAGGTTTACAGAGATCTACAGGTTCAAGGAGGCGGTCTGCACCTCGCCGCCCGGGATGCTTACGGCCATAAGCCGTATGAAAAGGGAAACGCCCAATGATGTAAAGGGATTGTATCTGGCCGGGGAATACATGTATATGCCGTCGGTGGAAGGCGCTGCAAAGAGCGGCCTCGATGCTGCAGAAGCAGTCGTCAGGTCCATGGGTGCATAACGTAATGGCCAAGGAAGCCCTTATCTACGGTGCGGGGATGTCAGGGCTTGTCTGCGCGATAAACCTCGCAAGGGAAGGTTTTCACGTTACGCTCATCGAGCGCGAAAAGACATACGGCGGCGACCCCCTTTATAACCCGTCGACCCATACGACCCCGATCAATGTAAAGATGACATCGGATTATATCGGCATTGATGTGTCGCCATGCTTTTACCCCGTTATAGCTTGCCCATACTATTTCCATGACACCAGGGCCTATGCACCGCACGGCGGCCTCTTCAGCGTCGAGAGGGGAAACCGTCCCACAAGCCTTGATACATATCTTTACGGGATCGCTGCTGCCGAGGGCGTCCGGTTCGAATTCGGCCACGCCCTTAAAAAGCAGGACATAGGCAAACTCAAGCCCGGCACAATCATAGCATGCGGCCTCACCGAAGGGGTTTATGACATGCTCAATATTCCCTACCGCCGCTGGTACGGGTATATTTCCAGGGGTGAAATAGGCTTTTCCAACTATTCTTGGCTATGGTGGGATGAGGGCATCACGGAATACGGCTATCTGAGCACCGCCAACAACTATTACTTTAACCTGCTCTTCTCGAACCGTGAGGTATCCCGGGCCAGCCTCGACAGATACACTGATTTCATGCGCAGGATCGAAGGCCTTGAACATGAAGAGTGGCATTATGCATCAGGCGCGGTACCGCTGGCCGGCACGGACAATTTAAGGCTTGTCAGAGACGGCCTTATTTTCTGCGGTACTATCAGCGGGGCCATGGACCCCATCGGCTGGTTCGGCATACTGGGCGCCCTGATCACCGGCAAGGTTGCCGCAATGGCCCTTTACGACAGGAACAGCGCCGAGGCGGAATTCGCGCGCTTCACAAAATATTTTGCCAGGGCCCTGTGGATCAAGAACAATATCTGGTACAGGATCAGGCCCCATGTCGGCCTGATTGAAAACACGCTCAACTTCATCGGCGTCAGGAACATAGAAAGACTGGCTGCATACCTTGTAAAAGAAGACCGGCACATCCCGTTTTCAATCCCTGGCTTTGCCCATCTGGGATGCTATTGATTTTTTAAGGCCTGAATTCCAAATATCAAGTGCCGGACAGGCTGCCATACTAGCTCAAACCCGGCACATTGATGCTATTCTGAATGAAAATCTTGGATAATCGGCTTGATTGGAGTATATTAATTTACACTCTTTTCGGGAATTGCACTATGGAAATGATATATGCTGACAGGGCAATTTTTTAATATTTAAATTATGACGGCTTTTACCTTTACAGGGAATTTTTTACATATGGGAGGGCAATGAATATGAACTCAATAATAAAAAAATGTATACTGGTCTGGTTTATTGTAATTCTTTTTCTTTTGACCGGATGCAAACAGGCAGCGGCGCCGGTTCTTAATGACTTGAAAGTTAAGGCGTTCAGCTCGCGTACCATAACCATTGACCTGCCCGCCTTTGCCACGAAAGGCGACCCCGTGCCGTCAGTGGAAGCCTATATAGGTACGACCGGTGCGATCACTGCTGACGGGTCCACTGTCACCGGGTCTTCAGAGGGACCTGTGGATGTATCCAAGGACGGTTACCAGTTCAAAGGCCTTATAACAGGTGTGAATTATGACATCATCGTGGTCGCCAAAAACAAGGCCGGTTATTCGATTAAAAGCCTGACCGGCATCGTTCCTGCGTTGCCGACAGTCGATCCTGCCTCATATCAGCAGATCGGCACGGATGAAATGGGCCTGTTCCGCTGGTATCTCTCCGTCAGTGACGATGCCCTTGACGACTTCAGCAGGATCAAGACATATGAAGAAACCCAATTCTATCTCTCCTCGTACCGCTACAGCATCGCTTTCATGACCTACTTCTTTGCGCTGGAGCAGTACCACAAGCTACCGGCCTGGCGCGAGTACATCAAGCCGCGCATGGACAAACTGATCCAGAAAATGATTCAGAAGCAGGTGTGGCAGTACTGGGCCGAACGCAGCAAAGGGGTTAATTTTATCGAGCCGCTGCTGAACACGCCCTATCCGGAAGAGCACGACCCGGTCGGGAAAAAGAACATCATGTACTCCGGACACCTGGGGCAGATGATCGGTCTTTATGAAACGCTTTACCATGACTTGAAATGGGACGAGCCCGGTTCCATCGTCTTCAAGTGGAGCGATGCCGAGCAGTATACCTATGACAACAATTCCCTGCAAAAGGTCATGTACGACCAGATGGCGAACAATTCTTACCACAGCATAGAATGCGAGCCCAACGCGGTCTTCGGAGAATGCAACCAGCATCCTATCCTGTCATTAATGCTGTACGACCATATACACGGGACATCCTATGCCGAGGCCCGCAACTCCTTTCTGGATTTTTTCCTCAAGAACATGTTCATCAACCCGGTCACGCATGAGACCTGTTTCATGTATCTGGTGAAACAGAAAACAACCATCACCCAGGAGTTCTGCAGCTTCGGCAACGGCCTGTCCCTGTTAACGGTTCCACTGGCCTGGCTTGGGGTAATCCAGGCCAATGCCTCGGTTTCCAACGGATGGAACGGCGCCTTCATGCATGCCTGGGAGCCGGGTTTAATCGAACGACATTATCCGTACCAGAAGCAAAGGCATGTGATAGCGCCAGACAGCAATACTGCATACCTGAAAACCGAGATGCTCTCAGACCAGTGCGCCACACCGTTCTTCGCCCTGCTGGCAGCGGAAGTGGGAGATACGGACCTGAGGGACAAGCTGGTGGCCTGGTGCAAGGATTACTACAAGGCCTCGTGGGAAGACGGTATGCTCCGTTTCCCGGTTGAGCAAGACACATACCTCAATCTTTCCAAAACGGCTTTCACCCCGTGGTCTCATGCCCTTACAGGCGTGCTTGTTGCCTTTGCTGCTGCGAACCCTCCCAACGGTCTCCTGGCACTTCACAGCAAACCGTTCACTCAGCGGGATTTCGATTCTCCTCAGGTGACCGGCCTGTCCTTTCCGAATGTCCTGCTCAAGCGGGCTATCTACGACTTTGAAAAGGAGGCCCTCGTTATAACAACCGAGGGGGGAACAGACCAGAGCGGCACCACATCGTTTAACATAATAAAACTTGACCCTGACAGGACATGGAAACTCGTTATGGACGGGGTGCCGCAGGAGGAGTATTCCGGGGTGAACTCGATTTCAGTCAATGTTTCCCTGAGTGCCCGGCATGATATCGTTTTGATCGCAGAATAGAAAATTTACGAAATAATTGCGAATATAAACATAGTAAAAATTGAATGGCAGAGGAAACACATCATAACAGCATAAAATTAATGATACCGGTGTACTTTGTGGTGGTCGGATTTATAGCTGATTCATCATTTGAAAGGGGGCAATATGAGCAATTTATTTTTCCGAAAAATGAAACTGAGGGCCTTCTTGCTTATCGCTTTGCTTGCAGCACCTGTTATCTCTTATGGCCAGATACTTCAGGTCGACCTCTCGATTCCGATGTCCGCAAAACCGCTGTCACACGAGGAGTTCAAAACTACAATAAAGGGTGGTACGGCAATATTAGCCGGGACGGCCCTCAATCTCCTGACAGGCGAGACCGTGCTCATAGACCTTGCATTATGTTACAGGACTCCACGCGGAACAATTGCATATGATGAACTGATCCAAGGAATAGAGATTGCCGCGGAAACCAAGGACGGCGAGATTTTAGGCACCGTGTTCCTTGATACCCAGCTTATTCCCCTGAACCCCAATCGGGCATCCCTTTTTTATCGTACAACGCTCTACTACCCGAAGGACAGCAAAGGCTATATCATACACATACGGGTCTATGGAAATTACGAGTAGTCATTTTCAATTTTATGCTATGATCTGATGACTTGTAACTCTTTAAGTAATTTGACGAAGATTTCTCGACTGGTCCATCAGTCACAAAGGGGTTGGGGATGTTTAGGATGAGCCCGGCTCGCTGCAGTCAGGACACCCAAATTCGTCCTTGCACCCTGTCTGGAACGTGGACACCGAAGACGTTTGCCCACTGGTCTTACATGCAGTCAGAACTTGCTCTTCTGGTTTGTTGCGGACCAAGACAATCAGTTCCGGCCTTATCCATGCTTTCTTTCTGTCTGTCATAATTTCCACTGCTCCTGTTTATGTAGATGTGGTGACAGTGTGTCAGGCCTTTATCCTTGACAAAATAAAACGTATTCTGCTCTTGGATATTCGATACTCAGCGATGTATCCATAATAAAAACCTAAAACCAATCGACATAAATATCAAGAATAAAGGCCTGATAATCATCTAAAAGGCAGTTTCTAAGGAGTAGTAAGTTTCTCCCTAGCAGAGGACGTTGAGAATAGAAAGCGAAGGAAGGGAGGGACAGGAGATGGAACTGTACGTCGGGATGGATCTTCATTCGAACAATACTTACGTTGGGATACTGGATAAGATCACTCAGGAGAAGGTTTACCACAGGAGGCTTCCGAACGAACTGCCCAAGATTGTCTATGAACTTGAACCATTCAGGGAGAACATCAAGGCTATTACAGTTGAGAGCACATTCAACTGGTACTGGCTCGTGGACGGGTTGATGGATTCCGGATATGAAGTGTGCCTTGCAAACCCTGCTGCGAATCATCAGTACAGCGGGCTGAAGCATTCAGATGACAAGAGCGACGCGTTCTGGCTGGCCCAGATGCTTTCTCTCGGCATTTTGAGGAAAGGGTATATTTACCCGAAAGAAGAAAGGCCTCTGAGGGATTTGTTCAGAAAGAGGACTTTCTTTGTTCATCAAAGGACCTCCAATATTCTTTCTCTGCAAGGACTGATCAACAGGTGCACGGCAAGAAGAATCAACTCATATGATATAAAGACCCTTAAAGAAGAAGAAATAGAAAGGCTCTTCAAGGACAAATATTCAAGGCTGATGGCAATATCCGGCGTAAATACTATAAGGACTCTGGATCATGAGATCAGGGTTATAGAAAAAGCGGTTCTTGAGAAAGCCAGGCTCAGAAGGGAATTTGAAAACCTTCTTACAGTTCCGGGTATAGGCAAGACTCTGGCATTAACAATCATGTATGAGGTGGGAGACATATCGAGATTCAAGAAAGTCGGCAACTTTTCGTCATACAGCAGGTGCATATCCGGCAAGTGGACATCGAATGACAAGGTCAAAGGTAAAGGCAACTCAAAGAACGGTAATAAATATTTAGCATGGGCGTTTATCGAGGCTGCAAACATAGCAAGGAGGTACAACAGAAGGCTCAATTCCTTTTACCAGCGCAAGGAGTCTTCGCAGAATAAGTTTGTAGCGATAAAGGCATTGGCCCATAAGCTGGCAAGGGCCAGCTACTACATCATGAAGGATCAGGTCCCCTATAAAGAGGAGATGCTGGTTTCATGAATATGGCTGGGACGGCAAGACCTCAAGGTGTTGGGATGAGAACCACAAGGCCTGATTTGTCAGCCGTCCCTCGCCATGCTTTGACAACCGCCATTGCCATGAGCCAGAAGGTGTTGGCCAGCAACCATAAAACCTGTGAAAACAAATCGGACACGGCAATGAACCGATGCTTTTTCTGGGGCTTCAAGCCAGGGGTTGGGCTGCCTCTCGCCCCGGACCCCCCCCCGAGAGTTCCGGGCCTCGGGCAGCCCGAGATAACCTTGATCCCGATGGGTGACTGGTGCGGATCAGGCATCCGTAACCAATATTAACAGAAAATAAGGCGGCGGCAAGTCAGGGCATGGTAAAACAGCAATTATCGCTATGGTTGCACATGCAAGCAGAAGGGTCCAACGCCTCTGCTAACGGAGAAACCTACTCTCTTGACAGCTACCTTTTAATGGGTGACACCATTAGTGCTCAATGTTTTGCAAAGTACTTTATAGTTTTGTTTGCTATTTTGGAATGACATTATAAGGCATGATTAATATTTCAACTCAATTATCTCTCAGCGGTATAATCATTAATATTTAAACAAATTAAAGCATATAATAGCTTGAATCAATGGTTTTATCGTGATATTTTTAAGCATCGGATCGGTTGGGAGGTAAGTATGATAACATTTAATTGCTGCAGTATAATCAATAGTTCGGCTGGACAACGCCCATGAACCAAAACGAGTTTCGCGAAGGATTCGAGAGATTAATGACAGCCTCACAGGCAGCCAAGAAGGCGTTTGACAAGAGAGGCATCCTCTGGGACATGGACGATCTCCACAAGGCGATTGTTTTCGCAACGGATTTAGAGATCGTGCCGAAGGCAGTCAGTTGCGAGCAGCTTACTGTTTCCAAGTCCGCAGAACTCGTCTGTGACGGACCTACGGCTTATGCGGTAAATGTATCTGCCGACTTTCTGAAAGGCACTGCGAATCCTCGCGACGCCCTGTTCGACCTAGTCAAGAAGGGTGAAATGTTCATCACTTTAAGTGAACTCGCGAGGGCTAAATCCCAGACTGATCTAGTGATACGCGCAGGCCAACGCGTTGCTCTGCGTGACCCAGTAACTGATGGCGGTCACCTAATTTACGCGTTGTTCATCAATGAGTAAGACGCCGAACAAGGCGCTGGAGGCAACAGCCACCGCCCCGGTGAGTGGGAGCGGTTCAGGAATTTGATTGTCGCGGTTCCATTTCGGAGTCGGCCTCTGGTGGCTGTGCCTCAGCTTGATCGTTGGCTGGAAAGGAGGGGGATACGCATGGGATGTGATGTTTGTTCTATGGACTTAGCGCAAGACAGTTCCTATATGCTGTCAACAACTGAAGTAGTTACCAACGTAAACTATTGGGAGTTCTTCTTTCGGTACTATTATCCTCAGCAGGTCGAGTATGTTGGCGAACACGGCGAGAAACTCGCTTCCTATGTATTCGGTAGGGCTGCCGACAATACCGGATGGGTATTATGTGCGTCCTGCATTGACATGTTTTCTGTAGACAAGTCCAAGGCTCGCCAGTATTTTCAGACATGGCAGCAAACAGGCAAGCTTCCCTCCTACTTCGGTACTGCAGAATTTCCTCCCGCATTCGCTGCCGCTCAGAAGGCATGGGAAACAGTATTCGGCACAGAGCCAAAATTGGATGCTAAGGATCCTGCACTTCCTTTTGCGGCCTCTGTGCACGCTTCATTGCAGGCCAAAGAAATAACAAGCAAGAAAGCATACTGCTGCAATACACATGGAACCTTTTGGGGTTCTTCGTACCCCATTTCATTTGGCGATGGGTATTATGTAGATGACGCAACTATGCAAAAGACAGGTGCTATGCAAGATTTCTTCGCTGAGATGAAGGAGGCCTCGATAACACAATCTTTCGGATGGCTCATTTGTGAAAGGTGTGTCGATCGATTGGGCCTTAGTGCATCCGAAAAAGATGCTGCCAAGAAAGCAGCACTCGACCGGGAACCAACATAATTTTGATGCAACGAACGCATATATTGGAAGATCTGCCAGGCACCGAGCAAGGATAGGCAAAGCAGCCAACAAGCTAATCCAGCGGACGGCTCACATCCAGAAGATATATACAGTCTTTGAGCTTATCTACGAACCATAGATTTTATCACGTTATCTACACTTTCAGACAACATTGATAAACCTGCCTCAGACTTTTTTGTAAAGCTTGTTATCTGCCTGTGATATCAAAAAGGTGTCTGGTACGGTTAAATCGCCTTTGTGAATTAAACCATGAGATAATTACAGGCATCATTCCTGGACGCATGTTGTCCAACGTGTATTTTGGCCTGATATTTTTCCGGAATAAACGGGTGGGACCGTCTATGTATTTCTTAAGCCCCCTGACAAAGCCGGGGATCTTTTAAATTCGACAGGGGAAGGATAATGATTAGCTCTCGCCCTTTTTGAGCTTCAGCTTGGCCAGTATTTCGGCATGGGTTTTGCGGTTTATGGGAAACCAGATCAGGAGCGGCAGACTGATGAATGTCACGAGCGCCGGGATCGGGCCGAAAAAGAGCCGGATTCCAAGCAGAGATTTCGCGCTCTGTGCGGCTTCAGGCACAAAGCCGAAGAGCTTCAGCACCCAGCCGCCTACAAAAAGCCCAAGGGCCCAGGCAACCTTGTCGGTCAGACCCTTGACCCCATAGTAGATCCCTTCGCGCCTCTCTCCGGTGATCAGCTCGTCGTATTCGATCACATCCGGTATGATCGACCAGGGCAGCACCCACTGTGCGGAGAATCCGAACCCGGCCACGAAGACAATAGGGTAGATCCAGAAGCTGCCGCCCTGCGGCAAAAAGAACGATAACGCGGTGGCGCCGAAAGCGATGAACAGACCCAGTGCATAGGTCGGGCCCTTGGCCCATTTGTCGGTGATCCACTTCCAGAGAAAGAGAAAAACGCCTATCGTCGCCAGCAGCAGGACCATCATGACCGGTATCTTGTCCTTCATGTTGAGCTGGTAGGTGAGGTAAAAGGCCATGTACGACATCACCAGGACAAAGCTGATGCCTGTAAAAAGGCCCTGAATGATCAGATACACATACGGCTTGTTCTTGAAACAGGTGATGATGGAAGGCAAGACCGGCAGCGTGGAGGGCGGGCCTTCCAGCTCTTTGCGCTGTTTGACCCCGAAGGCCGTTATATATAGGCACATAATGGCAAAAACCGCGAACATGATCCCCATCATCCTCCACCCGATCTTTCCGGTTGCGAACAGCCCCGCGATAAACGGCGGCAGGGCGGCGCCTGCCATGTAGCCCACGGTGCCGCCGATCATGCGGAAGGTCGTCAGGCTGGTGCGCTCATCATAGTCGCGCGTGAGCTCCGGGGTCATGGCATAGTAGGATACCCCTACGATGTTGTCGAATGTGTAGTACAAAAGGAATGTGACGATAATCCAGACCGTGGTCAGGATGCCGGTCAGGCCTTCGGGCATGGCCCAGAGCAAGGCAAAGGACAGGCCCAGAGGGATCGAGGCATAGTAGAGATAGACCTTGCGCCGGCCATGGCGCGACTTGGTGCGGTCGGAAATCCAGCCGAAGAGCGGATTACTGACGGCGTCCCAGAGCTTGCCCAGCAGAAGGGCCGTTCCTACAAGGGCCGGATCGACCTTGGCCACATCGGCATAATAGAACAGGATGAAGAACGCAACGGCCGACAGGCACATGGATATGCCTATGTCGCCGAACAGATAAAATATTTTTGTGGAAATGTTTAGCCGGTCTCTTTCTTCAATAGTATCCATATTCACCTCACTCTGAAATAAATAATGAATTATTTGTCCGATGCAATGTTTTCGGTCTCCTGATACAGGTCCCCCACCCGCAGATAGATTTTCCGGTAGGTAGCGTACATCGTTTCATAGGTCCTGCGGTTCTCGGGACTGGGCTCAAAGCGGTCTTTTACATGCACCATCTTTTCTATCCCGGCCCTGAAATCGGGCAGAAGTCCCGCGCCTGCCGCGGCGCATATGGCCGCACCCAGGGCCCCTGCTTCACCCACTCTGGTGCGGACAGCCGGTATGCCAAGGACATCGGCCAGTATGGCGAGCAGCATGTCGCTCTGAGAGCCGCCGCCGGAAACGCGTATCTCGGCGAGAGTAAAACCGGTCTCTTTATGGATGGCCTCGTATCCGGCCCTGATCTCATATGCCATGCCTTCGAGAATCGCCCGGTAGAGGTGTGCGCGGGTATGGGCCATGGAGAAGCCAAGCATCGCACCCCTGGCCTCGGGCCGGTGGAACGGCGCGTTCCAGTAAGGCTGGACCATCAGGCCGAGCGAGCCCGGCGGTATGTCGCGGATAGCCTCCTCCAGAATCTCTTCGGCAGGCCTGTTCTGTTCCCTGGAGAGCGCGGCTTCGTGCCCTGCAAGTTCCTTCACGAACCAGGATATGGTCAGCAGGCCGCTGCCCACACCCACTTCAAGTATGTATTCATCCGGGATCGCCGAGGGCCAGGGCAGGAAGATTATGTCCTTGTCATTGATATATTTCTTCGAGGGGATATTGAGGCCGATGGTCGTCCCGAGCACAAGGGAGGCATGCCTTTCATCGGTAACGCCCATGCCGATCATGGCAGACTGCTGGTCTCCGCCGCCAACAACGACGGGCAGGCCTTCAGGGATCATGGTCTCGCGGCTGGCGTCCCTTGTGATGCGGCCGGTTATGCTCTGCGGCCGCATCAGCTCGGGCAGCATCGCCGGCGTCACCCCGAATGCCTCGTGAATCCCCCTGAACGGATAGAATTTGAATTTCGTGTAGTCTATCGGGAACATGCCCACCATCATGGCGATGGATTCGTTGATCTGCCCGGTAAGCCGGTAGTTAAGAAAGCTCGCGACCTGCATGAACTTGTGTGTCCGGCTGTATACATCGGGTTCGTTCTCTCTGATCCACAGGAAGCGCGAATGTCTGCGCACATAGTCTATGGCGCTCTTTTTGCCTATGGCCTTGAAAAAGAGGCCCCAGAAGCCGCCTAAAGGCGGAAGCCCGAAAGTTTCGCGTCCGTCCAGATAGATAATGGCAGGCCGCAGGATATTGCCTTTTTTATCCATGGGGATGACCGTGCCGCGCTGCGAGGTGAGCCCGACTGCCTTGAGTTTCCCGATGCCGGGGCCGATTGCGCCAAGCACTTGGCGCACCGTGGCGCAAAGTTTCTTCCAGTAGTCTTCCGGGTCGTGCTCCACCCAGCGGGGAAAAGGGGCCGAATCCGGTTCGTTCGCCATACGCGACAGCGCAAGCTGATTGCCGTTCAGATCGAATACGGCCGCCTTCACGTTCTGGGTGCCGCTGTCTATGGCCAGGATCAGATCATCTTCGTAACTCATCCTGACGCTCCTTTAAAAAACAGTCAGCTCTTATCGGATAAGAAAAATTTGTTCTTACGGGCCAGAGCTGCATATTCCCTGACTTCGTCTTCGATGCGCGATTCACTCCAGCCAAGATATGCCGCCATGCGTCCGGCCACTTTTCGGCCCAGCTCTTCATGGTTTTCGCGCTGATGCAGCGAGAGGTTCGTGCGGCGGAGCAGAAAGTCCTTCACGTGCGTGATCATCTCGTATTCCATGCAGTAGGCGATCTCGGCCATGATGTCGGGCTGATCGTATGTAACGGGCTCGGCAAAGGACGGATCGTTCCGCACCATTTCAAGTATGGCGATGCCGCCTCTGCCGTAGTTCTGGTAAATGTGTTCGAGGGTCCTGCTGTCAAGCCCGGGGCCTTTGTCACCGATTGTTTTGCGAACAAGATTATTCCATTCTTCTTTTGTAAGCGAAATGGAAAATCTTTTTTTAGAAACTTTACTGTCGGGTTCGGTGATGGAAAAAGCTTCCCTCGCCGACATGTAATTCAGAAGCTTGAGCGCCATGGTCCGGAAAATAGTGAGCTTGCCGCCTGTAAGCACGAAAAACCCGGGCTTCACTTCGTCGATATATTCCCTGCGCGAGGTCTTGTCTTCGGAGAGCCCTTCCTGGTGCACCAGCGGACGGTTTCCGGCATAGGTGCCCACAAGGTCCTCCGGTTCGAACCTTGCTGCAGGAAGGCTCGCATTGGTGATGTTCTTGAAATACCCGTACTCCTCTTTTTCAGTGTAGCAGTTGTCGAGGTCACCTGAATATTCGGTGTCGGTAGTCCCCAGATAGGTAAAATCGCCGTGGGCCAGCACGAAGACACCACGCTTGTCCACAGGATTCTTGACAAAGAGCCCTCCGCGGTTGCCTATCGCCTCGCGTTTGACCACGATGTGCACGCCCTTTGCAGGCCTGATCAGGCGGCTGCCTTCGTTGTAATCTTTGGGAAGGAGCCCGTCGGTCCACGGCCCTGATGCATTAACGACATTTTTCGCCTTAATGGTTACGGTCTCGCCGGTTTCCCGGTCAAGGGCGGCAACACCTGCGGCGCGGCCGTTTTCCATGAGCACCTCTTTTGCGCTCACATAGTTGAGTGCCATTCCCCCCAGCATGACCCCTTCCTTTACGACCTCGGCGGTAAGCCGGGCATCGTTGGTTATGCACTCGTAGAGAAGGTATCCTGAATGTATGCCCTTAAAGGTCATATCCGGTTCGAGCTTCCTGATCTTGTCTAAGTTTAAAAAGCGCGTGATGCGGTAATTCTTCCAGCCTGACAGGGCGTCGTAAATAGTGAGCACTATCCCGACCGTGACCGCTTCCTTCAGGCTGTAGCAGGCGAAGATGATCGGCACTGGCCGCACGAGGTTGGGAAAGGCGCCGCGCATCCAGTCGCGCTCGTGCGTTTCCTCCCGCACCAGACCGAACTCGCCGTTTATGATATAGCGGACCCCGCCGTGTGCCAGACGCGTGCTTTTGGATGATGTCCCGAACGCGAAGTCATCCTTTTCAATGAGGGCCGCTCTGAACCCCTGAAGCCCGCATTCGCGCAGAACGCCCGCGCCGGTGATACCGCCTCCAACGATCAATACATCGAATGTTGTTTCTTTGAGCTTTTTAAGATATTCCGGACGGTCTTTCGCGCTCCATGATATCAATTCTTCGTTCATTGCAGACACCTTTCAAGGAAACCCGGGATGTCGAGGATTTCAGGTCCGGTATCCCCGCCCTTTTTCATGTTATCGAGCAGGACGCTGCGGCATGTGGGGCAGCCGGTCACAAGGACATCCGCCTTTGACTCGCGAGCGACGGCAATCAGGCGGGACGCCATTTCGCGCATGATTTCGGGATGGCTTATCTCGAGCCCGGAGCCGTAGCCGCAGCACGGGGCCTGATCGCGGGAAAAAGCCATCTCGACAAGCTTTATGCCGGGGACCATGCGTATGATATCTCGCGGCGCTTCGAAAACACGAAGCTCGCGGCCCAGCCCGCAGGGGTCGTGGTATGTGACCCGTCTTTTTTTGAAGCCTGCAAGCGCTGGCTTTTTTTCTTTGAGAACTGCAAGCAGGAATTCCGGCAGGCTGATGATTTCCATGTTTTTGAAATCAAGGCCCAGTTTCGGATATTCCAGTTTGAGCATTCTCAGGTCATCGGCCGACAAGACCACAAGTGTTTTGGGCGCGTGCGATTCTATAGTCTCCTTGAATTTTTTTGCCAGCCTTGCTGCCTCTTTGGAAAAGCCCAGGAAATATGCAAGCTTCCCGGTATCAGGATCTTCGGGCAGAGCGGAAAAATTTATGGCGAGTTTTTCAAAAATATTCACGGTGCTCTGTACCGTATCCGCCCAGTATGCACGAATTCTTCGCCCGAAATAGACCAGGGTGCGCGCATCGGATTTTGCTGTATAGGGTTTTAAAATCGAACTGACTTCTTCCGAATCCGCCGGGTTGATTCTGCCTGAAATGATATCAGCTTTTTTCGCCAGCACCGCCGGCGGCATCAGGGAATCTTCAAGCCCGCTTCTCGCGCTCAGCATGATCTCGCCGGTGTCGATGCCGGTTTCGCAGGCTTCCCTGCAGGCCTTGCACATGGAGCAGCGGTAGAAATAATCCACGATATCGGCATTCAGGTCGGCCTTCCCCTGCATGATACGATAGGCGAAAAACCCGCGGTTGTGCGGGGAATCGGCTTCACGCCGGGTTGCTGCGGCAACGGAACAGGCGTCACGGCACATCTTGAAGCAGACGGAACAAAGCCGGGTGTTTTCTATCAGGTCGCTCATGCGTTCATCTCCTTTAGAGTGAATTTCTCACCATATTTACAGCCCGAGTTTTCCGGGATTCATGATATTATTGGGGTCCATGGCCTTTTTTATGCGGCGGAAATTCTCAAGCCCTGTTTCGCCAAGCTCCAGCTTCATGAAACGCCCCAGGTTGATCCCTATCCCGTGATGGTGGTTGATGGTGCCGCCCAGACTGTGAGACAGCTCTATGCCCCTGCGCCAGACCTCGTTATACGTTCGCGCTGCCTGTCTGCCCTTTATCAGCTGGCCTACGAAGGTCGGGTAAATCATGCCTCCTGATGTATAGAAATGTGAGAAGTGCGCGGCCAGGAACATCTGCATGCCCTCGACGATCTCCTTTAGCCCGCGCTGGACCTTCACCAGATAGTCGAACGTGCCCGCCGAATCGATGCAGCCCGACACCCTAACGAACCCTGGCGTAGGAATGCCGAAGAGCGGGTGAGTGCTGGAAGGGAAGGCAACCGAAAACCGCTTGTTCTCCCACCAGTTCTTTGCAGGTCCTTCGCCGAGATCTTCCGCCTTGAGCTTTTTTGCTATCTTCATAACCTCCCGATGCTCAAGTTTGCAAAGGTCTTCAAACCCGTCGAACATCAGGATCATTTCAGAACCGGCATCGTGGTGGTGAAAGTATTGCGTTTCGAGTTCATCCGAGATGCGCATGGCTGCAGGCCACAGGCCGCGCCGCATGATCAGGCGCGCCCCGTTCATTGCTGTGGGAAGGTCGGCAAACAAAAGCCCCAGAAATTTTCTGGTTTCCGGAAGAGGCCTTATCTTGAAAGTGGTCTCTGTGATAACCCCGAGCGTTCCCTCGGACCCCATGAACAGATGGTTGAAGTTGGGTCCCGCCGCCGAATTCGGTACGGCCTTGGTGCGCATGATATCGCCGGTCGGCAGTACGACCTCCATGCCCAGCACCATCTCGGATATCTTGCCATACTTGGTGGAAACGACGCCCGCGCTGCGGGCGGCCAGGAACCCGCCGATGCCGCTTACATGCTGCGACTGCGGCAGGTGGTTAAGGGTGAAGCCCACGGCGTTGAGCCTGCTTTCAAGCTCCTGGCAGATTAGCCCTGTCTGCGTGGTCACGGTATGGTTTTCAGTATCAATGTCGATCACCTTATCGAGCGATTTGGTGTCGATGATTATTCCCCCAAAAAGGGGCAGGGTGCTGCCGCTTCCCTGCGCACCGCCGCACTCGGGGGTGACCGGCACCTTGTGGACATTAGCGATCTTTATTATCTCTGAGACTTCCTGTGCTGTTTTCGGCCAGACAATGAAGTCAGCCTGGGGAGGTTCGAATTCACCCTCGGGCTGCTGGCAGTTCCATTCCACGATCATGTCGCGGGAATAAGACAAGCGGTCGATGGGCGATGTCGATACCCGATCCGGGCCAAGGGCTTCTATAAGTTCGGTTTCAACCAGGGACTTGCGGAAATCATAGAACGGTTTCATATAACCCCCTATGCTGCAACTCAGCATGATGCATATTCTTATATCATACTATTCTTTCACTTAATAAGTATTTAAAATACGGCTGTCATGTAAAACAAACCAGTTCATTTGCACCGGCTATTTTTAAGCAAGCTTGAGAACCGTACTAACAGGAGTATGCTTCCAGTATTTGATTCGAGCACACCCGAGGTCTAAACGAATATTATCATCATGCAAAGCTGTATACCCTCAGGGATACTCCTGCCATTTTGACATATCATTAAATTAAGGGTGTGATTTCGTATGTTCTCATCAGGACAATCACCAGAATGAACGCAACATGGCTGTTCCTGTACTGATACCATTCTGAGCCAGCCCGATTTTATGCAGGGATTTTTTCTCAATGAGATGCAGCCGTCAGGACATGGAACTGTTCCCATCCGTTGCTGCAGACGGATGGGAACAGTCTCATACTATCATATAAACCTAGAATTCCAGTTCAATGAAAGAAAGGGAGTCCGGATCGGTATAAATATGGGTCTCGGTTGTTTTCCCGGCGATAGCCATGTCATCAAGCAGCTGCTCTGCTGCAGGCAGAGGGTCGCCGTCCAGGTAGATGGTGTAGAGCTTGACATTTTCAGGTGCGGCGATAGAGGCCACCTTGTCCACGATCTGGTCGTGGCCGGTAGTACCCTGCGTCGGTTCTCCGTCACCGATGAAGATGACCGTAAAATGATTTCCGGTCTCGGTTTCGTCAACGACCTGGTCTACAGCATCGAGGGCGCCGGAGGTATATATTCCACCGGCCAGATATGTTGTCCAGCCGCAATCATCCCCCAGGGCATCGGCATAACCTTCGAGGAGGGTCCGGTCGCGGGAAAAGCCTGTGAGTATCTTGGCTGTATCGTCGAAATCAATGATCCCGAAGCTGACCTTTTCGTTATCGTAGAATTTGTCGATAGTCTCTTTTACGGCATTGACACGCTTGTTGAGCGGATCGCTATAGATCATATTTCCGGACGTGTCGACACAGAAAAGCACCTTTTCAAAGCCCACGGTTCCGCAGTTCTTAACTTCAACATTCCAGGAACGGGAGTCCCACAGAATCTGAACCTTAAGTTTGTGCAAACCCACTTCGCTCGGGGTTGGGGTATAGGTATAAATGCCGGCTGTGGCACCGAGAATGGGAACCCCGTCGAGTGTCCATTCGTAGACCTTGGAGCCTTCCGCCATATCACCGACAGAGAATGTCATGGACTCGCCGGGACACAGGGATTGATCCCCTTTGGGTGACATTGAAACGATACACCCGTTCAGCATGATTGCGGACAAAGTTAGTGCCAGGAATAACAGTGATCTCTTCATTGTAGCCCCCTCAATAATTTAAATTCCCTGAATTCATATTTGAATACTTTGCAGACCGTACCAGATATGATGTAAATAATAGCCGCGAATTGAAATATGTCAAGCATAATCCATTGAATAATAGGCATCCTGAAGCATTACATAACCACACATGGAACAATGAAATTGCCATTTGTACCAGCCGGGAAATTGCCGGGTTGAAGTGAGGGTTTTCACATATCGGCCTGCCAGGAAGTTTTTATATTTTTTTGACCGTATTCAGTCAACCGGTATTAAAGATCCTTCTCGAATATATAAATACAATATTCAGAAAGGCAAAGTACAATAAACTCCAACTGGAAATATCCTGTGGCTTATAAGATGCTCCTAAACCCTCATTAATGATGCAAATAAATAAAGCATTCGGATCTTCAGATATTTAGCACAATCGGTATCCGGCCTTGTGTACCTGCCATTTGCCGCAGACAAATTCCTGCCTGATGATTATTTCATTCCCCTTCTTCCCAATTATGATATGGCGAAAGGTTTTTCTGAATATATTTCAAGCAAACAACAATCCTTCATGGATTCGCTGATGTTATCCTCCGCCGCAGAAATCACTCCGGGGGTTTGCACACAGACGGAATCATTACAATACATGAAGCAACATGAAGAAACCCCCTTCATGAAACTCAGGAATGAACCACAGACCTCCAAAACATATGAAATTAATTATTCAATATGCATACCATTATTCTTTTTCATATTATGTGTCAACAGTTTATTATGTATACTTATTGCTGATACTCGAATTGCTTTCCGGTTTATGGCAGGGACATTATTATGGATAATGAGAATCACTGTTATGCAGATCATATTATCTTAGGTGCCGATAACGGATAATTGAGCTTGCTTTCCATTAATGCTTAAACGGCGCCCCATATATGTGATGAAGCTGAAGTCCGATTGCATGTTGGATGCCTTTATGGGGCGATCCTCTCTTTCAATTTTTCTGAAATTGGTGTAAACTGTTTATTGAACTGTTTCTCCAAGAAGGGGATTGTTTTTTTATCAGTTTTAAAACCTGCAGTACGGTTCATATGGGGCATTACTTTGCTTCATGCAGGTCATTGTTCAGCCCGGAAATAATTTTTATGAGGAGGCGTTCAGATGAAAAGAAATTCAGCGATAATCCGCAAGATGTATTTTCAATCAATCATTCGGCTTCTGCTTGTGGCATTTATTGTCATCTTCATCGCCAGTTGCAGCGACAGCGGCGACAACTCCGATGTCAGCTCAGCAAACAGCACGCCCCAGATCCCCGAAGAGAACGGGCTGCATGCGACCATCCGCCGTACAACCCACGGGATACCTCACATCAAGGCCGCCGACTGGGCGGGCCTGGGCTACGGTTATGCTTATGCCGCGGCGGAGGATAATATCTGCAGGCTGGCCGATGCCTATGTGACGGCCAACGGCGAACGCTCGAAGTACTTCGGCCCGGATAACACCTTCCATTTCCCGGGGAACGAGATGGTATTCAAAAACTCCGACAGTGATTTCTTCTTCAAATTGATTAAGGCACGGGGTCTTGTGGAAAAGATAATGGCTACTCCCTACCCGGTCGGGATGGGACCTGAAGTAAAGGAATTGATCAGGGGTTATGTGGCCGGATACAACCGCTTTCTTCGGGATCACCCGGCAGAGATACTTACCGACCCGGCCTGCCGGAATGAGAAATGGGTCAAAGAAATCACGGAACTCGACGTTTACCGGGTGTGCTATATGATTCACATCATGGCGGGATCGGCCACTTCAGTAAGCGGAATCGGCAATGCCAGACCAAAAAAATCCCAGTCAACCGAACAGCTGGCCGATATACTGAATTCAGGCGAGCAGTCCATATCCCAATTGAAGGCACGCCTGAAGCTCAGCATGGGTAGCAATGCCATTGCAGCCGGGAAAGATGCCACCCAGAACGGCCGCGGCCTGCTGCTGGGCAATCCGCATATGGGTTGGCTAGACTCAGGGAGTTTCTACCAGGTTCACATGACCATCCCGGGGGAATATGACGTCAACGGCATTAGCTTTCTGGGAATACCTGTGATCGCCATCGGCGCCAACAGCAGCGTGGCATGGTCGCACACAGTTTCAACCGCATTCCGTTTCGTGCCTGTTCAGCTTGATATTGCAAACACCTACAGTTACCAGGTTGACGGCAAGGTCGAACAGATGAAGGCCTGGCCATTGGAGATCGAAACGCTTAACGATGACGGCACGATCGGCAAGATGCAGCGCACCCTCTACACAACTCGATTCGGCCCTATGTGCACAGCCTTGACCAATCTGGAAATTCTATCCTGGACGTCTTCCAGCGGCTTTGCCCTTCTGGACCCGAATGCCGAGAACCTGCGGGCCCTCAATCATTTCGTGGAAATAGGCAAGGCAAAGAATGTGCACGATGTAAAGCAGGTACTGGAAAAGTTCCAGGCGATCCCCTGGGCCAATACGATTGCCGCCGATGCTTACGGAGAGGCCTTCTATGCTGACATTACCGTAGTTGCAAACATCCCCGACAAGAAGGCAACCGCTTGCGGATCGTCTCTGGGGCAGCTGACTTTCAGGCTTTTGGGCTTGCCCATCCTTGACGGAAGCCGCTCCGAGTGCATGCCTGAGGCAGCTGCGGATGCCATAGTTCCAGGCATTATGGGCATATCGCAATTACCATCGATTTTCAGGTATGACTATGTGATGAACAGCAACGACAGCTACTGGCTGGTCAACCCGTCAGAGCCCCTTACGGGCTATGCCCGCATCATAGGCACGGAAAATTCGCAATTAAGCCTGCGCACTCGAATGGGGCAGACAATCATCGCCGACAGGCTCTCAGGCAAAGACGGGCTTGCAGGCACCAAATTCACCCATGAAAATATGCGGGAGATCGTTTTTAACGCGCGCAACAAGCTGGCCGAGCTTTGGGTGGACGATCTGGTCCAGCTGTTAAAATTAATGGCCATCGGTGATGACAGCATAAAGCCGGCCATTGATGTGCTTGCAGCCTGGGACCGCACCGATAATCTTGATTCCCCCGGGGCCCTTCTGTTCCGCCGCATTGCCAGACAGCTGCTGGGAACTTCATTGCCGGCCGGGACAACATATTCGCCCCCCATACCGCTGACCTCCTGTTTTCTATATCCCTTCAATTCCGCGGACCCCATCGACACCCCCAGGGGATTGAACATACTGAATCCGCGGGTATGGACAGCCGTTAATGATACGCTGCAGGAATTCCACGATCTGGACCTGCCCCTTGATGCGACGCTACGGGATCACCAGTACGTGGAGCGCGGCGGTGAAAACATCCCCCTGCACGGCGGACCGGATGCACTGGGTCTGTACAGTGTTATCGAGAGTGAATGGGATTCCGCAAAGAAGGCCTATGTCAATCCATATCACGGCAATACATACATCCAGGTCGTGAGTTTCGAAGGCAAGGAATTCCCGCGCATGAGCACCGTCACAACCTATTCGCTGTCACAGAACGTGAATTCACCCTGGTATAAGGATCAGACACACATGTACAGCAACAAGGAGTGGATCGACCTGCCGTTCAGCGAAGCAGATATTGCGGCGCAAACCATCTCGACACTGGAATTGAGCGAATAGGACGGGGAAAAACCCGGATGCACCGGTTACATGCCGGCTTGCGCACTTTGATAACATTGGAAAAAGGAGTGTGGAGGAAGTAAACAAGCAAGCTTCATGTATCAAATATACCTTTAAAGTTTCTCAGATTTATTCTTTTAACCACAAGGTTCTTTCTATGCTCTGAGCTCCTGGACATTCAAAAGGCAGCGAGCAATACAGGACCGGAAGGCCCGGAATTCAACCTGTTTGGAAGAGACCACCGCTTGTTACCCGGCAGACTCCCTTCACCTGCCAAACAACATGCTGAACAGCATGACAACAACAGGCAGGCTGATAAGACTGGCAATAAAACTGGCAACAAGGAACTGGTTTGCGATTGCACGGTTCCCTTCTTCGCGCTCGACAATTATTGGCACCGCTGTAACTGGAGGGACGGCACTTTGCAAAATAATAATCAGGGCAATAGAATATCCGGGTTTAATTAAAGACAGCAGGCCGAGAACAATCCCGGGTAAAATAAAGTTTTTAACTGCCACAAATTTAAAGGTTTCCATAATAAAGACTTTTTCTGTATTTTTGAAATCGAGAAATATATTTCCGCCAAGAACAATCATGAGCAAGGGAACTGCCATCTGACCGGTGAGGTTTATACCTGATATTATAAATTGAGGGATATATGAATCGACACCGGTAATCTTGGTTAATACAGCAATCATTGTTACAATCAGAACGGGGTTAAAGATCCTTTTAACATTAGTCATGAAGTTTTTTCTTTTGACCACATATGGGGCGAAGTTGAAGAAAAAGGCCGGATAAAACAACGTAAACAGAAACAGGTCAACCAGGTAAGTTGAATTTAAACCGAACATGGAAGAAATGATTGCCAGCGGGAAAAATATCCCGTTCTGAAAAAACATGCAGGCTATGAATTCCCTTCTTATCCCTCTTTTAACCGCAAATGAACTCAGATAAGAAATTATTGCCGCGATAACTGTAAATCCCGCCCACCATAAAGGCAGCGTCCACCATAAAGGGCTGGCCGAAGGTTTGAATTTTGTCGTGATATTGACAAAAATAAAGCAGGGCAAGGCAATATCTATTGCAAGAAAAGACAGAGGTGGCAGAATGCTTCCGGTAATTATATTTCTTCTAAGCAGCCAGAAGCCTAGAAGACCTATTATTAACAGAGTGGCGACACCGGTAAATGTAACACTTAATATCTGCATATGGCAGAATATATAATTGATATTCTTTTTGGTCGAGAAGAAATAATGAATATATCAATCTAACAGATTTATGATTGCGCCGACTACCGCTAATTAACTACAGTCATGTTGAGCCTGCATTCGACACAGGCGGCGTAGTCCGGTACCGTGATAATCAATTTGCTATTGCTGATTTTACTGTGCTGCCCGCAGACCTTCTCTATATTTCCTTCAAACCTCCTCCGGCCATATCTTTAAGCCGGGCAGGCTTAAAAGGAACCGCAGATATTCATTACCCGTTGATATGGTGTGAAATGAAATCTCCTAGAAATTTACAACCAATAATTACTATTAATGCGATAGCCAGATGATTGACCACTTCCCTCAAGGGATGCGTCATCTTTATTCTTGCTATCAGATAACTCATTGCAGAGAGCAGAACCATTCCAAGGACAGAAGAAACAATGTATGCAATGTGTGGAGGAAAGAGGAGAACAACCGTTACAAAGAGAAGTGTTATTATCAATCTGACAATGAAATTGCCAAGGGTTGACGATTTGATTTCCTGTTTGTTGACGCCTTCCGACTCTTTATAAATATGTATGCCTAACGAATCGGAAATATTATCTGCAATGCCGACAACCAGCAGACCGCCAATTATAGCTGTTTTGGCATTATCCCCATGGGTTAACCCTGCGATCAGACCCATACTTGTAACAATTGCCGACGTGGCTCCCAAGCTGATTTTATTTATTTCCATCATCTGGTTTCAATTATGTCTAAGCCTTTGTCAGGGGTTTATCCGGTTAATTATTGGAAGTCAAGCCGGTACAAATCTCATCTGTTCATGATCAACAAGCTCTGCATCCGGACCTGAAGGATAGAACACATTTTAAAATCCACAGAGCGTTAACATCCTACGCTGAGTGCCCGAGTTGATTCGCTTGCACCCTTATGGGACATTGCGATCGGAAACGATACGCCCCTTGAGCATGGCGGGATAATATATGGACATATCATTTAAAAGACGGTCTTCCTTTGTCGTATTCACCACATAGGTGAAGACCATGTCCGCTCCCTTGAGCGCTGGATGCGACTTGCCGGCATAGATCAGGAGCTCCGGGCTACCCTGCTCGTGTGAAGTAAAAAAGCAGGCCTGTGCGGACCAGGGTCCTGTCACAGAGGCAGAGGATGCCACGGCCAGGCAGGGATTCATGACACTCAATGTCTGAATCTGGAGATAACGTTCAAGCCGGGGCTGGTACTCCACTGTGAATTCCATCTGGCCGTCTGAAATTATGGGCTCAAGTTTGTCATTCCGGCCTCTCACCCAGCCTGTTTTATGACCGGTCCACCACTCCGGGCTGGTGAGTGTTCCGTTGCCGGCCGAGCGTTCCGGCCAGCGCACAAGATATACCGCCCGATCATTGCCATCAGTGGCGCATACGGTAAGGAAGCCTTTCTCTAAAAGCGGATTGCCGGAGCCGACAATCAGACCATGCCGCTGAGGGCTGATGAGACAGGTCAAATTCCATTGGTCCGGTTCCTCCTGCGGGTTGTCGATCCAGACGGCCTTCCAGCCGCAGGCTTCGAAGCCGAGTTCATTCCCGGCTGTTTTGATTTCCATGAGGAAAACAATTAAATGTTTGCCGAGCTTGATTCCGGAGGCCGGCCAGTACCAGTTTCTACCATTATAGGCGAAAAAGGCCGATGGTGTACCGTCATGCATGTTCCAATAGAACTTCATTGAGGCGTTGCAGGGGTCATACCCGGTCTGGATGGCTAGGCTGTTGCGTACCAGGGTGGATGACCGCCGGGAGCCGGTACCGGAAAGATCAATAAAACTGTCACCGAATAACCAGAGCACCCGGCCTTTCCCCAGGTCAATCGATGCCGCCCCGTCACCCCCCAGCCAATGCGGGTCGGAGCGGAAGATCTTCTCGGCTTCAATCCAGCGTTGAGTCTCGATGCGGAAGGATTTTGCTGCATGGTCGGACTCTCCTCCCGCCGCATACACTTCCGAGCACAGGGGCAGGAATGCAATGGTCAGTGCCATACAGAGCAGGAGCGATGGTAAAAGTCCTGGCTTTACCGATAACCTTGACAAAGTTCGCAATGGGCTCTTGTCCATCCTGTTTATATTAACCGGTTTCTGTGCAAGTTTTTCATGATTCAGTCAGACACCTTATCTTCGTATCAAATTACACAATCTATAATATTTCATCCCTTCTTCCGGCAAATATAGCAGGAGGCGAGTCGGGAAACAAGCAGGGCATCAGATGTCGAATATCTCCCTGAGTTTTCCCGGTCCTATGCTTCTAAAACTGTCTTTTCACCAATGGACTTGAGACATCGAATATCTGAGCAAACAATCCACATGAACTCGCAGGTTTGCTTTACGCCAGGACATCATTGATGCTGAAAAGTCTTAAGTGTATATTTTGAATTGATCTAAATTGAATATTTTTAAAGAAAGATAGAGACCCCTATTTTTGGGGCAATAGGGGTCTCTATTGTTTTAAATGTTCAGGCCTTTTTCAGATTTACCGCACAGACCTTATATTCCGGTATGTTGGCGACAGGGTCAATGGCTGCAATCGTGAGCCGGTTGACAGCCGCCTCGTGATAGTGGAACGGTACGAATATAACCCCCCTGGCGACACTGTCAGTTACGTCCGCATTTACAACAATCTTCCCCCGGCGGGATGAAATTTCTATCTTGTCGCCTGCTGAGATTCCAAGCGCTTTTGCATCTGAGGGGTTTATTTCGACAAAGGCATCCGGCGTTCTTGACACGAGGCCCTTCGAGCGCCTGGTCATGGTCGCCGTATGATACTGCTGAAGGATCCGCCCAGTGGTCAGGATGAACGGATACTTGTCGTCGGTGACTTCGGCGGGCGGCAGATAATGGTTCACCGTGAAAAGCCCCTTGCCTCTCGTGAAAGCCGCAGAATGGAGGATTTTTGTGCCGGGGTGTTCGTCGTTCAGGCACGGCCACTGCAAACCCTCTGTTTCAAGCCTCTGATAGCTTATGCCCTTGTATGACGGGGTCACGCCCCTTATTTCCTCCATTATGGCATTTGCATCGGCATAGCCCCATGATGCACCCATCCTGTTGGCCAGCATCTCAAGGGCCTTCCAGTCCGGCAGGGCCAGTCCGGGGGCATTTACAGCCTTCCTGACACGCTGAACCCTTCTTTCCGTGTTCGTGAAAGTTCCGTCCTTTTCAGGCCATGAGGCGCCCGGAAGTACGACATCGGCCAGTGCCGTCGTTTCATTTAAAAAGATGTCCATACAAACCAGCAGGTCAAGCTTTCCAAGCGCATGCTCCACATGTGCGATATCAGGATCGGACATCATCGGGTTTTCACCCATTATGATAAGCGCCTTGATCGTCCCCTTGTCGGCCCCTTCGATTATCTTGGGGATAGTAAGCCCCGGTTTCGGGTTAAGCTTGCAGCCCCACGCCGCCTCGAATTTGGCCCTGTGTTCGTCATTCGCGACCTGCATGTAGGCCGGAAAATTTCCCGGAAGGCAGCCCATGTCGCAGGCCCCCTGGACATTGTTCTGCCCGCGCAGGGGATTCACGCCGGTTCCGGGCCTGCCGATATTGCCGGTGACCATCGCCAGGTTGGCCAGGGATTTGACGGCATCGGTTCCTGTAATGTGCTGGGTAATGCCCATTGCATAAACTATGGCCGAGGCGCCGGATTTTGCATAGATTCTTGCAGCCGTGATAAGCTCGTCTTTCGGAATGCCCGATATTTCTTCAACATACTCGGGCGTATATTTTGAAACAGCCTCTTTCAGGGCATCGAAGTTCTCGGTCCTTTCTTCGATAAACTTTTCATCTAAGAGCCCTTCTTTAATGATGATGTTGATCATGCCGTTGATCCAGGCGATGTCGCTGCCCGGTTTCTGCCTGAGATGTATGGTGGCAAATTTCGAAAGCTCGATATTACGCGGGTCGGCCAGTATGAGCTTTGCGCCCCTTTGCATTACTGCCCTTTTTATAAACGTCGAGATGACCGGGTGGTTTTCGGTCGTATTTGATCCGGTGATCAGGAAGCATCTGCTCTCTTCAAGGTCTGCTATCGAATTTGTCATTGCCCCAGAACCGAAGGCAGTGGCCAGACCGGCCACGGTCGAGCTGTGTCAGAGCCGGGCGCAATGGTCGACATTGTTGCTGCCGATCACTGCACGGAAAAACTTCTGAAACAGATAGTTCTCTTCATTCGTGCAGCGTGCGGAGGAAAACCCCGCAACGGCCTCTGCACCTGCTGTTTGCTTTACCCTGAGAAGCTTCTCTGCAATAAAGCCAATCGCCTCGTCCCACGAGGCCTCTTTAAATTCGCCGTCAACCTTGATAAGCGGGGTTTTAAGCCTGTCGGGATGCCCGACATAGTCATACCCGAAGCGCCCTTTTATACAGAGACTGCCGTTGTTCGGCAAAGGCATCCCTTCTCTTGCAGTTGTGACCTTGGCAATCTGGCCGTCATTGACGCACACGTCCATCTGACAGCCGACACCGCAGTATGAACAGGTGGTCCTTACTTTTTCCAGTTCCTTTCCCCTGCCCCTGAACCTGCCCTGCTTTTCATAGAGAGCGCCGACCGGGCAGACCCTGACACATTCCCCGCAGAATACGCAGTCTGATTCTTCGTAAAGCCTCTTGAACGGAGGTCCTACCTTTGCGCTCGGGCCCCGGCCCGTATAATCAAGCACCTGGTTTACCTGAACCTCGTTGCATGCGCGCACGCACAGGCCGCACAGCACGCATTTTTTCATGTCACGAACTATCATCTCGTTGCCCTGTTCGATTGCGGGCAGCTTTTCAGGCTCCGTAAATCTCGGACTCTCAACCCCCAGCGAATATGCCAGGTCCTGCAACACGCAATCCCCGCTCGATTCGCATGTAATGCAGTTGTGCTGGCCCTGGGTCATGAGCAGTTCAACAACGAGCTTCCTCGCCTTGAGCACCCTGTCCGTGCCGGTAAATATCTTCATGTTGTCTTCCGCAGGCATGGCGCACGATGCGACAAGGTTTCTGGCGCCCATGATCTCAACCACGCACACTCTGCAGGCGCCGACAGGTTTCACAAGTTCATGGTGGCATAGGACGGGGATGTATATACCGTTGGCCCTGGCCACCTCATAGACCGTCTTACCGGCCTCAAATTCAACTTCCCTTCCATTAATGCTGAGCTTCATTAAATTCCTCCCGTGAATGCCCGGTTGCTGTATTGGAATATTGGAACAAAATACCAAACGGCCTGACCGCTGCTCAAGGCAAGAGGCTCATTCCCTGTGTTTTCAAAAACAGATCATGAGTAACCATGATTCCCTGAAAGATGTACGTTTGATTTTCATAATGTTCCCTTATTGAAATATTATTATGCTGGAATCTGCATAATATATAAATATTCCGAGATGTTATATAGGTTAACACCCGATATCTGTCAACAACAGACAGGGGACAGGCATTATCAGGTTCCTTACGGGCTGTAGGCTTTAAGAAAAAAAGCGGTCAGGACTTTTATCGGGTCCTGACCGCCGGTGTTGATGATTAACGTTTGAATCAGGTATTAAAGCTCGGCATCGCACCTCAGGCAGCGGCAAGCCTCCTTGTATGCAAGCTTCTTGTTGTAGCCGGTTTCAACCTCATTGAAGTTGCCTGCCCTGGCTTTCAGGGTTATTTCCGGCATCTCGGCCTTCGGGGTCTCGACGACCTCCTCATCAACCTCGAACGGGATGTCTATTTTCTCGCTCTCAGGGATCTTGTATTCGGGTTCACCGTTAAGCTTCCTGATATAGCTGTCTATCTCAGCTGCAGACTGATGTCCCATCGCTATTGCCTCCACGACGGTTGCCGGGCCTTTTGCCGCATCGCCGGCCACGAATATGCCGTCAGCCGTAGTTGCCGTCTTGGTACGGCCAGCAACTGCAACAGTGCCGCCCCTTGTAACAGTGACACCTGAATCCGCATTGATCCAGTCGGCATCAAGGGCCTGAGAAATTGCGGGTATGATTGTGTCAACCGATATCACGTACCTGCTGCCTTCTATCGCCTTGGGACGGCGTCTGCCCGACTTGTCGAATTCGGCCAGCTTCATGCGCTCACATTCGATGCCTGTTACCTTTCCGGCCTTGCTTATGACCTTGGTCGGAGCAACCAGGTACTCGATCCTCACACCTTCATGCTCAGCCGCAACTATCTCGTTTTCCCATGCAGGCATGTCTTTTCTTTCGCGGCGGTAAAGGATCGTCACATCTTTTGCGCCGAGCCTGAGGGCTGTCCTGGCTGCGTCGATTGCTGAGTTCCCGCCGCCTATGACCGCCACCTTGGTGCCGACCTTGATCTTTTTGCCGAGGTTGACTTCGCGGAGGAATTCGACCGCGCCGTAAACGCCCTTTGAATCCTCGCCTTCGATGTCGAGCGTCCAGCTCTTCTGGGCGCCGATTGCAAGAAGGACTATGTCATAATCCTTCTTCAACTTGTCGAAGCTGATGTCCTTGCCGATCTTGCAGTTTGTCCTGATCTCTACGCCGAGCGCTTCGATGTCTGCGACCTCAATGTCGATTATGTTTCGAGGCATCCTGTATTCCGGAATGGCGTATCTCATCATGCCGCCAGCCATTGGAAGGCTTTCGAACACCGTTACCTTGTAGCCGCGCTTTGCAAGGTCCTGCGCTGCCGTAAGGCCGGCCGGGCCTGCGCCGATTATGGCTATTTTCTGTTTTCTGGTTACTTCAGCCGGTTTTACTTCAGGGCGCTTGGCGTTGTCTGCGATGTATCTCTTGAGCCATGCGATGGCCATCGGCTCGTCGAGCTGGCCTCTGCGGCATTTCGAAGCGCAGAACTGCGGGCATACGCGGCCGCATACGCCGGGGAACGGGTTGGTCTGCTTCATGAGCTTGTAGCCGTCATCGAGCCTGCCCGCCCTTATCAGCGCTATGTAGGCGGGAATATCCATTTCGATCGGGCATGCATGCTGGCACGGAGATTTAAAGAGCGCCGAGCATACGGCCGCCGGACACTTCTTGTCATAGATATGGGCTTCGTATTCTTCCCGGAAGTATTTCAGCGTCGAAAGAACCGGGTTCGGGGCTGTCTGGCCGAGTCCGCAAAGGGCCGAGTCCTTGATGACATAGGCAAGGTCTTCGAGAAGTTCTATATCGCCATCCTCCCCTTTGCCCTTGCATATCTTTTCCAGTATTTCGAGCATGCGCTTGGTGCCTTCACGGCACGGGGTGCATTTTCCGCAGGACTCTTCCTGGCAGAATTCCATGAAGAAGCGTGCGGTATCGACCATGCAGGTGTCCTCGTCCATGACGATAAGACCGCCCGAACCCATGATTGCACCGAGCTTTACGATCTCTTCATAGTCCGTAGGCGTGTTCAAGGCCTGGGCCGGAATACATCCGCCGGACGGGCCGCCCAGCTGTGCCGCCTTGAAGTTCTTGCCGTTAGGGATTCCGCCGCCAATGTCGAATATGATATCGCCGATCGGCGTCCCCATGGGGACCTCGACCAGACCGACATTATTGACCGCACCGGTCAGAGCGAAAACCTTCGTACCCTTTGAACCCTGCGTACCGATGGATGCATACCAGTCTCCGCCCTTTAAAATAATCTGCGGGATGTTTGCAAACGTCTCGACGTTGTTGAGCACCGAGGGCTTGTTCCAGAGTCCCGACGTTGCGGGGAACGGAGGCCTCGGCCTGGGCATGCCGCGGCGGCCTTCTATGGATGCCATCAAAGCGGTCTCTTCGCCGCATACGAATGCGCCCGCGCCCTGGTAGACTTCGATATCAAGGCTGTAGTTGGTGCCGAGGATATTTTTACCCAGCAGACCGTATTCGCGGGCCTGTTCGATTGCAAGGTTCAGTCTCTTGATGGCCAGCGGATATTCAGCGCGGCAGTATATGTAACCCTGGCTTGCGCCGATTGAGAAGCCGGCGATTATCATGCCTTCGAGGACCGCGTGCGGGTCTGCCTCAAGTACCGAACGGTCCATGAATGCGCCCGGGTCGCCTTCATCCGCATTGCAGAGGATGTACTTCTCAGTGCCGGCGCTCTTGCGGGCAAAAGACCACTTCATACCTGTAGGGAATCCACCGCCCCCACGGCCACGAAGACCTGATTTCTTGACCTGCTCGATTACCTCATCAGGACCCATTTCGCTAAGCGCTTTCGCCGCCGCCATGTACCCGTCCCGGGCTATATATTCATCGATCTTTTCAGCATCGATAAGGCCCCTGTTCTTAAGTGCGATCAGCATCTGCTTGCCGAAGAACGGTATCTCCTGCATGTGCGGGATTGGCTTCTCGGTTAAAGGCTCTTTGTACATGAGCCTTTGAACCGGGCGTCCCTTGATGATATGCTCTTCAATTATCTCCGGAACATCAGCGGCCTTGACGTACTGATAGAACGTGCCTTCCGGATATATGACCATGATCGGGCCTGCTGCGCAGAAACCGTTGCATCCGGTTTCCACCACGCTCACTTCATTCGTCAGCCCTTTTTTAGCAAGCTCCTTTACGACATCGCTCAGGATCGCCTCGCTGCCCGTCGCCCTGCAGCCTGTTCCGCCGCAGACAAGTATGTGTGCCCTGAAAACTCTGGCTGCCATGACCTACCTCCCATCCTGCTCTTTGCCGCGGGCCATTACGAAATCGGACTGTATCTCGCCGCCCATGACATGACGCTTGAATATCTGTCTCATCTTGTTCTTGTTTACATATTCATAAACGGTTGCTTCCTTGCCCTGCTCTTCTATCGTGACCAGTGGCTCCCTGCTGCAGATTCCTATGCAGCCGGATGTCGTGACAAGGACATCGTTTGACTTGTTCTCGTTCAGCTCTTCCATGACCGTGTCAAGGACTTCCTTGGCGCCGGATGCAATCCCGCATGTCCCCATGTGTACGTTGATTTTCACCCTCTTCTGGCCAGAACGGAACTGGTCTTCCTTTTCAACCTTTTCCTTTATCTTCTTGAGATCTTCTATTGTCAGTTTTGCCATAACGTAAGCCTCCTATTTGTACTGTGCCAGCAAGCTTTCCAGCTTTGCAGCCTTCATCTGGCCATGCGTGTCGTTATCGACGACAACGACAGGCGCCAGACCGCAGGCACCGAGGCAGCGGACCGTTTCAAGTGAAAACTGTCTATCCTCCGTGCAGCCGCCCGGCTCTATGCCGAGAATGTTTGTAATGGTTTCCAGAAGCCTCTGCGAACCTCTGACATAACAAGCCGTCCCAAGGCATACGCGGATATTGTGCTTGCCCCTCGGGACCATTGTGAAGAATGAATAGAATGTTACGACGCCGTAGACATTGGCAACCGGGAGATTAAGACCGTTTGCCACCCTTTGCTGAACCGCCATCGGGAGAAATCCGAGCTCTTCCTGAACCTGTTCGAGCACCGGGATAAGTGCGCCCGGTTTGCCCTTGTAGCTTTTAATGATAGCATCCATTTTTGCTATCTGCTCGGATGTGAACTCCTCGAGGCCGCTGAGATTTGCTTCTTTAACTGCTGACATGTTTGCCTCCTGGAATTTTTGTTTGCCTGTTAATTTTTTAACAGCAGGCTTATATCATGGTTGCCTTATGTTGGCAAGATGAAATCCTGAAGAAAAACCAGCTTGAATCAGGAGTACATTAAACAGAAAAACTCTTAAACAAACCCTGGTTCACCATGAATCGGAACAGTCTCTGAATTCTTTACAGACCATCATTTCCCAGGCTTTTTATCAGGCAGGCCCTTTTCCCGCATCATCAATCTTCAGCGTGCCGGAACTTAAAAGGATATCTCCATCCCTGAATACTATTTTCGGTGTCCTGCATACCTCGATCTTCTGAAGAGGGTTCTCCGAATATACGGCCATGTCGGCGCATTTGCCCGGTTCGAGCGAGCCGATCTTATCCTCCATGCAAAGGATCCTGGCATTGTTCAGAGTGGCGCATCTCAACACCTCGGCGTTCGTGAATCCCACCCTGGTGAGCAGTTCGAGTTCACGGTGATATCCGCCGAAATATGCAAACGGCATCCCGGCGTCGATTCCCACACCGATGTTCACGCCTGCGTCCTTCATCTTCCCGATGTTCCGAGGGGCATGCAGCATAATCCCGTAATAGAGGTCCGGGTCGACCAGGAATTTTTTATTCTTATAGAGATTGTCCTTGCCCATGGTTTTATAGAGCTTCATGCAGTCCATGTTTGTCTGGTGCAGTTTAGGGTCGAAATCCCTGTACGCATCGTTATTGACGTATTCGTTTCTGATCCTCACTTCATTATCTATAAAATCATTCCTGAACTGCGCCGGGACAGTGTCATATGCATCTTCAATCAAAAAGCACTGGGCAATGGTCAGAGTCGGCACGATGGAAACATTCTTCTTGACCATCAGTTCCACTTCATCATCACTGAGATAAGCATCCCCTACCATGTGCTCGATCGAATTGAAGGGATATTTCATCGCGCGGTCATAGCCCCATTTCCGGTGGTTGTGGCATGAAACAGGCAGGCCTTTTTTATCGGCGTAGTCAAATATCATTTTAAGCTGCCCGTCGCTGTAAACAGGTATCTCTCCTTTGCCCGCGAATATCGAGAGGTTGTCCATGGTGAGCTTGATGAACGATGCATCACGGGTATTTTCCTCAAGCGCCTCCTTCAATTCCTTATCGTTTTTGAAGTTTGCCTGGAGCATTCCGATAAAAGGTTTGGCCAGGTCGGCAAATATGGTTATATCGGTCGGTTTTATATCGGGATGCCCGCCGTTAATATTTATTATTGAATTGCAGTAAGCGATCCTCGGACCTGTGAGCTTTCCCTTGTCAATATCTTCGATGTATCCGTGCAGAATCGGCGGGAAGGCGCCCAGGTCCCTCACGGTTGTCACGCCGCCGTTGATGCAGGCCGGAAAATGCTTTCTCTGCTCCTTTATAAGCTTGGCAAGTCCCCAGATGCTTGAACCGAAAACAGGGGAAGCGGTCGTATGGCAATGCCCGTCAATCAGCCCCGGTATTACATAGGCCCCTTCAAGGTTTATCTTCTGCGCATGGCCGGGACCGGCCTCACCCGCAGAGACGGAAACAATCTTTCCCTTCTGATAAAGGATGTGCGCATTCGGAACGAGTTTTCCCGTGCGGACATCTATTACATTGCAGTTATAAAGCAGCACATCGCGGTTTTTATCTATATTGGGCAGGGAGGTTAAGGGCTTTTCTTCTGCATGGCCCTTTACCGGAAGCGCGGACACTGCGGCCGCCGCAATTGTCCATGCAATGAATTCACGCCTGGTTATTCCGTTCGGTATCCTGCCCTGCATAATTTCCTCCATATTTAATTTATGACAATAACGAGTGATTAACACACCGGCCGGCCTGCATCAAGCGCACATCATGAAAAGCGCGACAGGGAAAATCTCCAGTTCTGATGCATCAGCAGGAACTGCGGTTCTTCAATAAAAACACGGCCAGAATCATGGCCACAAGGACTGCAAAAACAAACTCAAGTATCATGTGGGTAAACCTGGCTTTTTTAAATATCATGACAGCGTTTTCAGCGGGTGAAGTCATAACGACAACGGCATCCTTCGAGCCGAGCCTTACCTGCTGCCATGCCGTAATAAGCTGGCCTGACAGCCTTGTCTTTCCCGTTCCCTTTGGTTTAACCACCGTAGTCAGACACCCGTTTTGAGACAACAGGACCTTTTTCATGAAATCTTTTGTGATAAAGGAAGCGTCGGGTGATTTCATTGATTCACCGTTGCCCGAAGAAGAGATTACCTCACCTGTCGTATCGATCAGGAAGATGGTTGTGCCTTCCTGGATATCTGCGAGTTCAAAGGTCTTTGACATTGCTGTTCCCATATCTGTCACCGCGATGAGGCCGCCTGCGATCTTTTCATCCAGCGTTACAGGAAATATAACGCCCTGCAAGTAATACCTGTCCGCTTTTTTTACCGGTGTGTAAAAAGGCTTTTCATCATCCGGGCCTAGCCTGGACCAGTATTCCTTTGACCAGTCAATGGCGGCGTTGACGGCAGCCTCGCCTTCATCGCCTTCTATGCCTCTGGCATAAACAAGCTCTGATGTCGCATTCATGTACGAGAGGCTGACCAGCTCCGGAAACGAATTGAGCTCTTCCTCGAAAAGGTCGATCACCGAGCCGATGCCTCTTTTTTCCCCGGCAAACTCGGTCAGGTAGATCCTTCGGAAAATGTCAAGGGCATCGGCCAGATTTTTAACCCTGGCAGAGAGAATATCGCCCGCTGTCTGGGCTTTCGATACCAGCTCTTTTGAATACCTTTCCTCCTCTTTCGAGGCATACCTGATATCGATCATCCAGCTCAGGACAAAGTAAAGGCAAAGGGCGCAGAAAGCCGCAATCATTATGAGTATCTGCTTTTTGATTGCCGGTTTATCATTGTTCGCGTCTTGCATGTCAGGTGCTTCCATTTCCCGGATATTACATGAAACACCGATTCAATTCCACCTTCTGTGTTGATATTTTTTTATGTTAGTATAATCTCACGTCTTCAGGGAGGAGGCCGTGGATAATTACCGGAAACTGTTTGAAAGGAATTACGGTATATTTACCGAAAGGGAGCAGTCGCTGCTGAAGGCGGCCAAAATCCTTATTATCGGATGCGGCGGCATAGGCGGGACTGTGGCAATAATCCTTGCCCGCTCGGGCGTTGAAAATTTCATCCTTATTGAGCCGGACAAATATGAGCCCTCCAACATGAACCGCCAGATATGCTGCTTTGAAAATACCCTGGGCATAAACAAGGCGGAAGCTGTTGCAGAATATATCAGGAAGATAAACCCCGATGCAAAAGTCGAGGTTAATGCAACAAGAATGAATCACCGGGAGATCGAAGAGCTTATAAAAAAAGTCGATGTCGTTTTCCCTGCAGCCGATGATTTCGCATTCAGCCTGATCGTCTTCAGGGATGCGCAAAGACTTGAGAAACCGGCCCTGTTCGTCGTACCGTCAGGCACCTGGGCGCATGTCAGCATGATTATGCCGGACAGTCCGCCGGTAGAGGATATAGAGGGGGTGCCCTGGCTCAAGACTTATGAAGAGCTGCATGAGATGTTTATTACCCCCAGATACAAGTTCGGGACATACTTCTATGTGCCGATGGCAAGCTGGAAAATCGACTATTACAAATCCTTTGTGTTCGACGGGGCCCCGCCGACACAGCTCTGTCCAATTGTCTGGATCTGCTCGTCAATAGGCGCCATGGAAATCGTCAAGACCATATCCGGCAAATGGGAAGCCGTCTCCTCGCCCAGGTATTACTCAATAACGCACAACCGCATTAAAGTTCAGAGGGTAAACGGCCTGAGCATCACCTCGCTCCTGGTGTGGCAGAGAAAGCTGATGTACAGACTGTTCCAGACGCCCTTTGCGCCTGCCCTTGAACTGGGACAGAAGATATGGTGGGCGGCCTTCAGGAAGCTTTACGGCTTTATCGAAAGAAAAAGAAATGTCTGATTATAAAGAACTGTTCAAGCGCAACTACGGTGTCCTCACGGAGGCCGAACAGGAAAAAGTCCGTAATTCCAGGATACTCATTGTGGGCGACAGCGGCGCCGGCGAAACAATCGCGGCCGTGCTGGCAAGAAGCGGTTTTGAAAACATCACGATTGCCGGGGCCGACACCTATGCCAGCCAGGATGCAAACCGCCAGCCTTTTTGCAGTACGGACACTATCGGCAAGAACAAAATCAGCGTGATCCGCGATTCGCTCAGGGCGATCAATCCCGGCATAAGCATAACAGGCCTGGAGCACCTCCCTGATGAAGCCGGGATCGAGACCCTGGTTCAATCCGCCGACATCATCATCCCTGCCGTCGATGACCTGTCCTACAGCATCCTTGTTTTCCGCGCCGCGAAAAAGCATGGCAAGCCCGCCGTCCTCTGCATGCCTTCAGGGGCCATGGCCTGGGTGAGCGTCATGGATGAATCAACACCTTCCATCGAGGATGTCTTCGGCATACCTAAGCTCGGCTATAAAGGCCTGAGGACCGTCATGCATACAAGGGCCTATCGCTGCGCGCAGTATAATTTCATAACATCCGGCGACTGGCGCGTGGGCTGGTACTGGGATTATTTCCTTGGCAACAGACAGCTTGCGCTCATCTGTCCGGTTTCATGGCTGGCTGCAAGTCTGGCTGCGCTGGAGACCGTAAAACTTGCATCCGGCAGATGGGAACCAGTAAAAGCTCCCCGGTGCTGGTATATAAGCAAAGGCAGTGTCAGGCTGAGCCGCTTCAGCCTGTTCATAAAATATCACAGGGAATTAGGCTGGAAGCTTTTCGGCAACGGCCGCGGCCAGCACTTCCACCGCCAGGCATTCTGGTTCTGGAGGAAGGTTTTTAAATTCCTTAAGATCAGGCAAGACAGGCCGTCATGAACAAAAGCCTTACAGGATTGCTTGCAGACACACACAGCAACAACAGGCTGCTTGAAAAGGCAATTGTAAAGCTCAGGTCTCTGGGCGCTGTAAAGATAATCCACCTGGGAGACATATGCGATTCGCTCGATCCCGGCGCGCTTGACGGGGCGGTGCGCATACTTAAAGAAAACAACGTCTCAGCGGTCCTGGGAAACAACGACTATATTGTTATTGCCGACAGCCTGACCGAAGGGCTAAAGAAAGAAACCATAGATTACATGAAAGCTCTTCCCTATACGATCAGATCCGGCGGACTCACCTTCACGCACTCATCCCCTTTCGAATGGCCTGCTGCCACGAGAAGGCCCATCGGCGAGTTCATACACAGCCTTCATCCGGAAAAGCACAGGCTTATATTCCGCGGGCATTCGCACACTCCGTCCGTTGTCGAGGTAAAAGAGGGAATACCTCATGAGATGCAAATCCCGGCAACAGGGACAGTGGTTCTTGGTCAGGATCTGCGCTACATCATCACGGTAGGCGCGGCGGGAAACGGTACGATCGCCCTCTTTGACCCGGCCAAAAATGAAGTCAGGTTCCTGGCAATCCAGGGCTTTCAGGGAAGTCCCTTGTAAAAGCATTCATCCCGATCCATTAAAGAAAAGAATGTAGAATGCGATCCTGTAACAGCCGGATTATTTCTCCCGGAAATTCTCCCGGAAATGAATATCCCGGTTGATGTTCCCCATTGCTTGTTTTCAGTTACAGGACACGCTCAGGGAATACTGAAAATCTCTTCCGGCCAGGGGAATCATCTGTGCGTGACGGCGCGTCAAAGAGGAGCGGGCCGGAGCATGCATTACTGTATGAGAAGACCCGCAGCGATGATGACAACAGAGCAAGGCGCGAAGTAAACCCGGACTCCCGCTATTTTGCCGCCTTCTTCTTCGCCTCGCCCACCTCGTATTCCCTCATGCCTTTCGCCATATCGCCGATTTCCTTGGGAAGCATCGTTACCGGCAGTCCGGTGGAAAGGGCCAGACAGTATATGTGGGCGATCTTCTCAAGAAGTTCGGCCGCAAGAAGCGCCTTGTCCATATTCTTGCCCAGCGTGATTATCCCGTGATTCTGGATGATGTACGCATTTGCGTTGTTGCCGAGTTTACCCGCAACATTAGCCGCCAGTTCGGGGCTGCCGGAGATGGCGTAGGGAGCGACCTCGACCGATTCGCCGAGCGTGAAAGCCACCTCGTCGAAAAGCGCAGGGATAGACTTGTTCAGCAGGGCGAATACGCTGCCGTATATCTGATGCGTATGCACGACTGCATTTGCATCCGGCCGCTCACGGTAGACAGAGGCATGCATCCCGGCCTCCACCGACGGGGCGCGGGCCCCTTCCACCACTGCACCGGAAAGATTGCATATGCATATGTCTTCCGTGGCAATCTCGTGGTATTTCACCGAAGACGGGGTAACAGCCATCAGGTCCTCGCCGTCGATCCTTACTGAAACGTTGCCTCCCGTGCCTCGCAGAGAACCGAAATAACCGTTGTCCGACAGCCAGAGGCTCGCCTGAAGCACTTCATTCTTGTATTTGTCATATGTACCCATATACTCTTTCCTCTCCTTTCAAACTTTTATGCCTGCGGCTTTAATCATGACGCGATTGTAGGCCGCTTGTTTTTAGAAAGCTCGTCCTTTTTCTTCCCGTCCGGCTCCGGGCGGGGGCCTGACCATGTGAAGGTTTCAAGCACCCCGGGATTCAGGATGTATTCCGGTTTCTCCCCGGCCATAAGCTTCCTGACCTGGTCTACAGCGATCACCCCCTGATGAGAAGCGGTCTCCTCCGTGTTTCCTCCCAGGTGCGGGGTGGCTAGAACATTAGGGTGCGAGACTATTGCATCGTCCGATGCGGGGGGTTCGGCAGAGAACACATCCAGCGCCGCGCCCGCGATCTTCCCTGTTGTAAGGGCCCACAGAAGCGCCTCATCATCGACAAGGGACGCCCTTGCGGTGTTTATAAAATACGCCCCGGTCTTCATCCGCTCGAAAGCCCCGCGGTTTATCATCCCTCTGGTCGCCTCGATTGCAGGGGCATGAATGCTTATGAAATCGCTTTCGGCAAGAAGCTCTTCGAGGCAAACCTTTTGCGCCGAAAGCAGGGAACCGGCGCCTTCGGTCACCATCGGATCACAGAAGATAACCCTGGCACCGAAACGGGACAGTCTGGCAGCCACGCCGGCCCCGACACTTCCCATGCCTACAAGGCCTATAGTCTTTCTCCAGAGCTCCCTGCCCTGATATTTGAGATAGGCCTCTCCCATCCTGGCCATATCGCCCGATTTCACGTCTCCGTGCTTGAGGAAGTCCAGAGACCCGGGCATCTTCCGGGCGAGCATCACCATGAAGGCGACCGTCAGGTCGGCGACCGCGTCCGCGTTACGTCCGGGCGTGTTCATCACCGGGATGCCGTAGGCGGTCGCGGCCTTGATGTCAACGTTCACGGCATTTCCGCGGCAGGTTACGATCGCCCTGAGGTCTTTGGCATCGCGGATGGCCTGAAAGTCCACCACATCCATTTCCGTTATCAGAATCTGTACGCCGGAAAGCGCTCCGGCAAGCTCCTCTCCTCCGTCGTACAGCTTCATGGTCTCCCGCCAGCCGGCGTAAGACACCTCGCCGATATTTTTAAATTCGCCGATCGCATTCTTCTCCAGAGATGCGGTTATAAATATTTTCGGTGAAAAAGATGCGTCCGCCGCCCGGCCCGCGTCAGGCGAAGCCTCGAGCATGGCGGTTGTAAGGAGATTGCCGATGTGCGCATCAGTCTCGGCACGCTTGTCGAAGGCCTGCCTCCAGCCGGTATAAAGGTTCTGATATTTTTCCGCGGCTTTCCCCGGACGGCATTCATCGAAGGCCCCGGCTGCGGCCTTCACGCCGGATGAGGGATTTTCAAATATCCCGGCCCCGACGCCCGCCAGTATGGCCGCGCCCACGGATGAGACCTCTGCTGTTGCCGGGACGTCCACGGCGCATCCGGTCACGTCGGAAATGATCTGCGCAAAGAGCCCGCTCCTGGACATGCCTCCCGCGAGCTTTACCGCCGGTATCTTTCTGCCCGAGACCGTGGTTATCTGTTCGAGATTGGCGCGCACCGAGAACGCTATCCCTTCGACAAGGGCGCGTACCATGTGCCTGCGGCCGCGCGACGGATCGCCCGTCACCATATGGGAAAGGGTAAGGTTCCCAATGGGAAGGCCCACCACCCTTCCGTCGAACAGGGCGGCACCGAAGGTGGAATATATTCCGGCCGCGCCGGGAAGCGACTTTTCCGCTTCGGCAAAAAGGCTGAGCGACGGGTCCGGCGAATCGGGATAGAGCATGCGAGCGAACCAGTCAATCGTATCTCCTGTGACAAGACCGTTGCTCTCAAGGAAATATTTCCCCGGGACAACATGCAGTCCGCTCCAGAGCTTGCCCGATTCATCAAGTACAAGGTCATCCGTCACCAGCTGCAGAGGCATGGTTGTACCCGCTATTACGGCAAGGTCGCAGTCCATTACGGCACCGGCCCCGAGCAGACCGCACTGGGTGTCTGCCCCGCCCGCGGCAACGGGTATGCCCGGGACAAGCCCCAGCAGGCCGGCTGCTTCCCTGGTAAGGGTGCCGAGAGGCGCGCCCGAGGCCACAGGTGCGGGGAAAAGCTGTCTGGGGATTCCGAGAGAATCGATCAGGTCAAATGCCCATTCACGCTTTTTTATGTCAAAGAGGAGCGATTCGCCCGCCTGGGAGTTTTCGGAAGCGGCATTTCCGGTAAGAACGAATGCAAGCCAGTCCGTGACGGACAAGGCGGTCGCCGCGCGCTTGAAAAGGTCTGGGGCGTTGTTCTTCATCCAGATGAGACGTGTGCCTAGGAACAGGGGCGTCGGCCAGTGGCCGGTTATGGCATGAACCTCCGCTCCCCGTTCAAACCCGAGCATCAACCCTTCACCCAGCGCTCTGGCGTCCCGGTTGGGCGTGGCCAGCAGAACATCGTGCCGGGCGTCCAGGACAACAACGGTGTTCCTCATGCCGCTTACGGAAATGCCGGCGATCCGGCCCGGCTCCGCCCCGGCCTTTGCCAGCACCTCACAAGACGCCTCGCCAAGCTTTCCAAGGATATCGCCGGTGTCCATCGAGTACCCGAGACCGCTGGTGCCCGGCGCCACCGGATGCGTCCAGTTCCGCTTTGCCGTCTTTACAGCTCCGGTTTCCGGATCGAGAAGAAGGCACCGTCCGGAGCCTCCTCCAATATCGATTGCCATCAGATATTTCGTTGTCATAGATACTCCTTTTGTAGTTGGCAGTATAGAGATTGAAGGTTTTATGTCAAGCAGTTTGCCTGGGTTTATCAGCTTGACATGAAGTTCTCATATTGCCTATATTCCAAGGCAGAAACCTCGCATCCGGCAGTTTATGAACACATCATCCACGCTGTTTCCTCATCGGTGTTTTATCATGTTTCAGGCATAACCAGGGTATAGGCGGATAACGTATTATCCTGCTGGAAGGAGGCAATTATGGCAAAAGACCTTATGACAAGACGTTCATTTGTCAGGATGAGCGCCCTGACCGCTGCCGCTATCGCGGGCGGGGGTCTCTGGGGCTGCAGAAAGATCGTGGGCGATAAGGAGCACGGCGCCGTATTCGATGCGGATGTCTATTCGGCCTCGGAAAGGGGCCGGGTCATCCCCGGACAGGTGATCTCTGAACTCCCCGGGTATGCCGGTAAAAAACCTAATATCATCGTTATCCTTTGCGACGACCTGGGATGGGGCGACCTGGGATGCTACGGCAACGAGGCTATCAGGACACCTAACATCGACGGCCTTGCAAAAGACGGGGTACGCTTCACCGACTTCTATTCGTCATGCTCGGTATGCACCCCGTCTCGCTACGGCCTTTTGACCGGCCGCTATGCGGTCCGTTCCGGGCTCATTTTCGTCATGCCCGCCTCCAATGAATCTTTCATGCAGAATACGATAAGGAGGCTCGGCCGCTGGTTCGGCAGCCTGGGCGCCGTCGACGTCCAGGAGGACTGCTGGGTCAAGGGCCTGCCCGAAGACGAGATCACCCTGGCCGGGGCGCTGAAGGTGGCGGGATACCGCACCGGCATGGTCGGCAAGTGGCACCTGGGAGATTTCAGCGTGAATCCGCAGTACAATCCCAGGCGACACGGCTTCGACAGCTTCTTCGGCGTGCCGCACAGCAACGACATGCCGCCCTGCGCGCTTTACCGCGACGAGACCATGCTGGAGCCGGACATCAAAGACAATCAGGCCAGGCTCACGGGCATGTATACGAAAGAGGCGATAGACTTTATCAACAAATCGAAAGACGGGCCTTTCTTCCTCTATCTGGCCAATACCTTCCCGCACCAGCCCCTGTACGCATCGGAGAAATTCAAGGACAAATCCAGGGTCGGCATATTCGGCGATGCAGTGGAAGAAATCGACTGGAACGTTGGAGAGATCATGAAATGCCTCGAAAGGAACGGCATCGGGGACAATACCATCGTAATGTTCACCAGCGACAATGGCCCCTGGTACAACGGAAGCCCGGGCGAATTCAGAGGAAGGAAAGGGCAGAGCTACGAAGGCGGATACCGAGTGCCGTTCATCGTCAGGTGGCCCGGCCATGCAAATGCAGGGACAGTGTGTACAGAGCCTGCCATGAACATCGACCTCTTCCCCACTCTTACCGCTGCCGCAGGGCTCACGCTTCCTTCCGACCGCATCATCGACGGCAAAAACATAGAGGGGCTCGTTTCAGGCAAGGACGAACATTCTCCCCACGACACGCTTTATTTCTACCACTACGAGGAACTCGAAGGCATACGCGAGAAAAACTGGAAATACTTCCGCAACATCAACCACTATACATGGCCGCAGCCAGTGGACAAGCCGACCACCTTCATGGGAAAGACCGCGAAGAAAGGCCACTTTGCAGACTGGCCTAATCTCTACAGCCTGGATGTGGACGAAGGCGAGTGCTACAATCAGGCGGCCAAATACCCCGAAATATGCCGCAGGATGGAATCGGACATGGTGAAATGGGAAAAGGATCTCGGCTCAAACCCGCGAGGATGGCTTAAAAAGTAGCCTTCAGTCTTCCGGCCGGCCGGCGTGCTTTTTAACATCACCCGGCCGCAGATCGAGGAAACCGGGTTCTGCCTTGTGAAACCGTCTTCCATGCAGACAGAACCACGCTCCCGGATCAATGCCCGCAAAGCTACCCGTCAGGACCTTTACGGCGTGTTTCGTTTTGACGCCCCGCCCCGCGCCGCAATGACCTTACCGCCATCGAGGCAGACATCGAAACCGACACCGCCCGCGCCTATCTCAACGTTTTCATCGTCAAGCACCTTGATGCTGTCCGGCAGACTGTCCGTCTCGTTCTGAACGAAGCAGGCCGAGCGTTTGAACAAACGGCTGCCCGGCGCAGTCTCAACCGCCACTGCTATTTCGGAAGGGTCTTGCTCATCCGTGGTCCCTGCAAGAACCACCCTGCCGTCCGGAAGAACAGCCGCCGTCTGGTTCTTCAGCGCCGTCTGAGCCGAATCTCCGGCAGATTGGTCTTCAGCCGGGAGAAATGCCTCCAGCGGCAGGGGATTGACAGTGATATGGATATCGTCTGAAACCTTTATGGTTACGATGTAAATGACGCTGACGGTAAACTCCGCAGTATAGTCGCCCGGCTGCGTATAAACATGTATCGCCGTCATGCCGTCTTCACCCGTCCCGTCGCCGAAATCCCAGCTGGCTTCCCTTTGAAACAGGCCCCCTTTGACAGCGCAGGTGCCGTCAAAATTCACAGTATCGCCGACAAAGACCGTCTGGTCGTTGCCTGCATCGACCCTGAGCAGTCCGCCGTCTTCATCCGTTGTTATACTGCTGCATCCCGCTGCAAACATCAGAAATACAGCAGCCATAAGGATATTTGTTTTTATCATATTTAAATTCATTCGATTAACCCCTCAGTTAAATCAATCGTACTGTTTTCTTACCGGCTTTCCGCCTGGGGAAACACTTCATCCCGGTCCATGCGGCCTTTTTTAAAGCGCCAGGACAGCCGGCCTGAATGCCCGCCATCCATGTCTTTGTCTGACACATGATAAGGCCTTACGTCCATGAAATTGTAAACCCCGCTGTCAAATCCGGCTCATTATAAGCTTGGCTGTCCTGAGGCAGCCTCTGTAAAACCGTTTGCAGTCATCCGGCAAAAACATCCAACCAGAATGCTTCAGTCGGATGCCGCAGGCATCATTTGAAATGATCTACCGGCCCTCGGCCCAGTTCTCTTCCCTGGGGTCAGAGCCGCCGATGATGTTGCCCGAAACCGGATCTTTCATGATCACGTTCTCGGCGCCGTACTTGTTGTCCCATTTGCCGCCGGCTTGAACCCTGTAGCCCATGGCTTCAAGCTCTTTGCCGATGCTCCGGTAGAGCGGGAGCTCAAGCCCGATCGTTCCGGGCTTGTAGACATTCGGGGCGAAGGAGTCGGGGAAGTTGTAGGACTGGAAGCGCGGCGCGTTGATGGCGGCCTGCGGGTCCATGCCGAACACGACTATATTCAGGAACACCTGGACATTGGTCTGCGTCTGCGTATCTCCGCCAGGCGTTCCGAAGCTCATGAAAAGCTTTCCGTTTTTGGTCGCCATGGCTGCGTTGGGGGTGATGCGCGGCCTTTTGCCGGGCTCAAGTGCGTCCGGGTTCCCGGGGTCGAGCCGGAACTGGTTCATGCGGCTGCCCAGCGTCAGACCCGTGCCCGGCACCATGGGCGTCTGCGGAAAATCGCTGGGCGTCAGCGAAACGGCATTGCCGTTCGCATCGACCACAGTTATATAACTAGTGTCCTTGCCAGCCTGCATGCCGGGAGCGCCTGCCCCTGGTTCTGCCGCTAAGACTGGCGCAGGCCGGGAAGAAGACCCATCCTGGTATTTCCAGGGATCGCCCGGAGGCGGCATCCTGCCGAAGGCCCGGCCCGGCGTCATCAGCCTGCCGCGCTCATCGGCGTAGGCAGTATCGAGCAGCCCCTTGATGGGAACTTTCACGAATTTGGGGTCGCCCATATAAGCCTCACGGTCCGCCATGGCCAGCTCGATGGCCTGCAGGACCGTGTGCACATATTCAGGCGAATTGTGACCCATGGCTTTCAGGTCGATCCCGTTGAGTATCTGCAGCACGATTGGTGTTACCGCGCCCTGGTTCCAGGTATCGTTGGCATAGATGGTATATTCCCTGAAGCGGCCGGTTAGAGGCGCCTCCCAGTAGCCGCTGTAGCCGGCGAGGTCTTCCGCGGTGAAGAGGCCGCCCTTTTTCTTGTGGAAAGCCACGATCTTCCGGGCGATATCGCCTTTATAAAACATGTCCCTTACCGCCTGCAGACCGGCATCACGCGTGCCGCCCCTGGCCAGCACATCCTGTTCGGCCTTTGCCATCGATTCAAACGTGTCCGCCAGCTCGGGACGCTTGAAGATTTCACCGTGATGCAGAGGACGCCACCACTGCCCTCCCAGATACACCTTTGAATTGTACGGCATCAGCACGGTGAAGCCGAGCCTTTCGACAAGGCTGAGGTTAAGGTTCTTGAGCATCGTATCATGCACGGGGAAGCCTTCCCGCGCCAGTTTTATCGCCGGTCTGCTCAGCTCGGTGAACGACTTTGTGCCGTATTTCCTGAGTATGGAGATTATGACGTCAGGAGAGGCCGGAAGCAATTGTGAGAAGATATCCATTTTGGGAATAGTCTTCCAGCCTTTGGACTTGAACAGCTCGATGGTAGCCCTGGCCGGGGCCTTTCCAGCTCCGGTATAGCTTTCGATCGTCCCGTTTACGGCATCATAGATGAGTATAGGCGCTACACCAGGGAAGCTGGCGGCCTCCCCGTAAGTGACGTTGAGCGCCAGCAGCGCAGCCACGGCGGCGTCCACGGCGTTGCCGCCGTTCGCCATCGTATCCATGGCGGCTCTGGTCGCCCAGGGCGTCCCGGCTGCCGCCATATAATGCTGCGACGTCACCGCCGGGCGGTCTTTAAGGTGCGGATCGTCGAAGGCCATGCTCTCCCTCGGCCCTTTCGGCAGGAGCAGATAGATGACGACAAGGATAAGGACTATGCCGGCTATTATCGAACCGGCCCATTTGAGAATACTGCGGAGACGGCCTTTTTTCATGTCTGCACCATCCTGTGCGGGAGAAACTGCAGAATGTCCCGCGAGTCTTTATTGGTTTTTCAGGACTTCTTTCCTGATGGAAATATGTGGCGGTTAATTTTGTATGTCAATTATTTTTCCGCCCGATTTCGCACAGGTTCATAACGGTAAAAAAGAGTCGAGACTGATTCTCATGAAATTAAACGGCCTTTTATAGCCCTTCAGGATTTTATCCTTGAGTTCAGGTATCTCTATTTCTTTAAACCCGAGTTTTCTATAAAAACTGATAGCCCTTTGGTTGTCCCTGAAAACGAAAAGGGAGACCTCGCCGGAACCAGTTTCACGGGCATGCCCGATTACCCTATCAATAAGCCTTTCTCCTGCGCCAAGCCCCCGGAAAACCGGCCTGATCCAGCAGTCCATAAGCCACACGCCTTTCCCGAATTCCGGTCTGTTCTCATACCGGTCAAGTCTTGCAAAGCCCGCATACCGGTTTCCGATCAGGACGAAAATGAAGGTCCTTTCCTTATTGCCTTTCAGCCAGCCGATATCCTTATATTCATTTTGGAGACGGATAACGGCCTTATACGGAAGATCATCATAATCAGAGGTTCCGGTGACCGGCACATGCCTTCTCATGAACGAACGGTATCGGGGAATGGACTGCACCATCGCAAAAAGTTTTTCAGATGACCTCAGGAATCCGGCTCGGTAAGAGCGGATAAACCTGACCGGAGTACGCCTCTTTTCCTTCAATATGACAGTTCCGCCAATATTCCGCGGCGCTAGGACTCCGGGGACGAGCCTGCTCCTTTGCATGCACCCGCTGATGATCCGTTGCCGTCACACACAAACAGTGCCGACGAGCCGCTTTGAAAACAGGTCTCGTCCCCCGAACCCATAGAAATGCAGTCGCCCAATGCCTTGTCGCTTGCATCCAGATTCATTACTTTCGGCGATTCGTATAACGGCTTTCCGGCATCCCCTTTTCCATGTTTTGGCATAACAATCTCCCGACAATATTGAGATATGAATCTATAAATTTCCTAACACATTCCTGATCGATCTCACAACAAACAATAGCGCCGGCGGCTCCTGATAAAACCGGCAGGTTTTTTTCGTCTTGTCCATGTCCCCTTCCCTTAACCGTCCAATAAGGACGGCTCCGCTATCGCATATGTGATAAGCCCCGACGACGTAGGCAGATTCAGGATTATCTGCAAACATTTCGACAACGAAATCACCCTGATCACCATCTGCCCGAGAAAGACCATCTATCAGGAAACCCTGAGACTCATTCAAAAACAGCCGGGCAATAATTTTTGATACGATTTGCTGTAAAAACCATTTGCAATCATTCGTCAAAAATACGAAAATAAAGCATTCAACCTTGATTCGATTATCTCAAACATCACGTGCAATTTATTTGTGAGGAGGAACAATGATCTATCAAATTCGGCAAAGTATTTTTTAATCGTTAGCGTAGAGATATTGAGTTATTGAAGAATAACTCATTGGCCACACAAGTAAGAAACTTCCTATATTGAAATTATGATTCATAAAATTGGAGATCGACATACCGCAATAAAATGAAAAAGAAATTGAATCCTACAAATAATAGAGAAAATTCCCTTGTTTCAATTCTCACAACTCTTAAACCAATAGGACTAACAGGTTTTGAAGGGTTGATCCGAGAATTATTAGAAAGGTGGACAAGTGAATTATTCCGGTTAGCTCGCGCCGGTAGCCAGACAGGTAAAGATGTTACTTCAGATTCTCCGTCTGGAATCACTTTAGCAGTAGAAATGAAACGTTATAAGCAAGGATCAAGCATCAGTAGACGAGAACTTTTAGGCGAACTCGCTGAAGTTATACAAGCCCTACCGGACCTTGATCTCTGGGTTTTAGCAACAACAACAGAAATTGGCGATAAGGAAATGCAGGGAATTAAAAATTTCTCAGAGAGTATGGGCATTGAGAGTCTAATCTTAGATTCGAGGATTGATGGTTGCGGGTACTTTGAGGTTTTTTGTGCTAGATTTCCAGATATAATTAAGGATTTCTGCAGCAAAAATAGTCAAGATATTAAAATGGAAGATTTAGAAATAAGCATCAGTTCTATCCAACAAAACGTAAATTATGACAGATTTGTAGATCAACTTTGTGAAATACTGGATGCTGCGGTATTTGGTTTCAAGAATGCACGTAAAAGATCATGCCAATGGTTTCAAGGGCATATTGATAACCAAGTAAAATCGATGGCAGGATTTCATCAAGATATTGGATTACACGATAAAGACCGGCGCTTGCCAATAATCCGAAGTAATCTGAATGAACAATTCAATTCTTGGTATAAAAATAGAAAATCAGAATTTGATCATGTTGTTCTTTTAGGAGAGGAAGGAACAGGCAAAACATGGGCGTGCATGGCCTGGTTGGCAAGCAGTTTCGACGACAATACCGGTCCAATTCTCCTACCTGTCACATCGGCTCAATTATCAGGGACAACAGACCTTCATGAATTAATTATTGATATATTGATAAAGCGTTGCGGAAAAACGGAAACATTCTGGAAGAAACGTTTGGAAGGATGGTTGAAGCATCATGAGACAGACGAACCACTATTTCTTCTTTATCTGGATGGCTTGAATGAAAAACCCAATTTTTTATGGCGCCATTTGATTCTAGAATCAAACTCAGATTATTGGCATAAACATGTTGCTATTTTTATGAGCAGTAGAAATGATTTTTTTCAGTCAAATTTAGATTTTAATACATTAAGTATTAAAGTAATCGAAACAACTGGTTACGATGCCAATGAATTGAGACAGGAATTAGCCTTGGTAGGTATTCAAAATTCAATCTCAATTCCAGAAGAACTACTTATATTAATTAGAAAACCACGTTATTGTGATTTAGCATTACGACACTTCCAGCCTCTTTTGATAAGTGGCGATCTTACAATCGAACGCCTGATATATCAGGACTACAAGGAAAGAACGGCTAAGAATCTTAGTCAGCCAATTACGGATGAGGACTTTAATCAAATCCTATGTAATCTAGCAAATAAATACATAACCGGATTACGTTCTTTTGGAAAAGCAGATATTGTGAAAACCCTTCCTAGAATAGATAATACTAATGCCATTTTACAGGAAATTATCGATGGTGGCCTCTTAGAAAGGACTGGCTTACAATCAACTCCCTATCGCGTAGAAAAACAAAAACTTGTTTATGGTCTTGGGATGCTTCTTGCTGATTATTTAATCAGTGAACCAGTTAAAACTATTGATGAATATACTAATGCTATAGAAATATGGCTGGAACCACATCCGGATATGGAGTTGAAAGTTTCCATTGTTGGTGCGGCTGTTTTCTTTAGTATCATGAATATTGATTATCACACTAATGCTAGGCAAGCATTATTACGAATTTGGATAGGTTCGCGAAATATGACGGACTTACAGGAAAGGGCAATAAGTGCTTACTTGCCTGATTCTATTAATGATATCGTAGAGGTTGCCGATTTTTTTTGGAGCAATCTGCAAGACAATGGTCTAGCTCAAGAGAGATTAGCGATGGCCTTTCTCAAACACCGGGATGATTTAAAGGTTAAACCAGTATTAATTGATGCCTGCAAACGATGGATGAGCTACATTAATATCAACGGGCACCCTTTTGACCGATCATTAAAAGAAGCGAATACCATCGAGCTCAGACAGAAATTATTCAGACGATTAGGCCGCGAGGTTACTACTGGTGACAAAGTTGAATTTCAAGGTCGCCATTTTTTTATTACTGAAGACGATAACATGTTGCGCATGGCTAGATTCGCAATGTTAATTATATCTGCTGGTGATAGAATTTCCTTTATTGAGTCTTTCTTACAATGGGCCATTTCTAGGCGTCTGATGGGGAGACATTCAGAGTTTGAGGAAGCATCATGGATTCTACGTCTTACAGAAGAAGACATTTGGCATGAATTTGAACTGAATCTAACACAAATGGCAATGTCCGATAATGAAACACTTAAAGAAGCAGCTCACCTTCTCTCAAATTGCATCGGTAATCGCTCTGCAAATGAACTGCTTGAAAGATATCTTCATGATCTTTATCCAGCATCAGAATTTCAAATCGAATATGAAAAAGATCCATACGCCAGTATTTTTGCCTTATCTTCTCGCGAAGACTATAAACCATGCATGGCAAGAGATGATTTAAAGCTATGGCATATTGTAATGAAGTTAGATAAATACCTTGCTGATCCGGATATTGTAGCGCCTGAAAGTTTTATCATACGATTATGCGAAGAAACTCAATCACTTCCCGTTGAGGAATATCGTGCATCCTTAGACCATACGCATGATGATCATATAATTGATACTTTTATGCCTGTCCTGGCACGTTTTACTTTTCAAAAATTAGGCGAGATAATACGAAGGGCTGTACATACCTTGGATAAAAGGAATGAAGAGGGTGTAAACCAACTCTTAATCTTTCTTCCCAAGATGGGGATTGTTCTTCATGAACCAGAGCTTGAAATTCTCGACAATATCTTGGGTACATACTATTCAAAAGCTTGCATATGGCCAAAACATGCCGATGGTGGATATACTGACCGAAAAGTATATGCAGTGTCTCGCGGAACACTTGCACGTATAATGCATTTGAATGTTGATGAAATCGCAGAATTCATCTTGAACAGGCCAGATAAAGTTCTTGATTTAGAATCACTTGAGACATGGTTCCAACCTTTGCCAGAAAAAATCACTTGTGATTATCTTGAAAGACTTCTAACAGAATCTTCTCCCATCTCTCAGTACAGGATCTTATGGTTACTATGTGATTCAAAACCTATTCTTTCAAACGACCATAGGCAAAAGCTGATTGAATGGATGGAGAGCAACAACACTACCCTTAAATATTGCACGATTAAATTTGTATGGTCATCTGGTGACCGATACCTTATTGATCATATTATTCAAAAAGATTCTGAGCTATTAAAACCAGAAACAAGTAGAATTGACGCTTGGATTGCAAACATCTATTGCAGATATGTTAATGACCTGTCTCTTCATACACTGATCAAATATCTTCCACTTAAATGGATTAGTAAGGTTATTTATAATAATTCATGCCGTCCCGATGATGTTCAACTTTTTGCCAATCTTCTCGATTCAGTATGGCAACATGTATCGCAGCAAGAAAACAAGGATGATAATACCTTTACATCTCCACAAGTGGAAAGCTATCAAAAGACAGGGGCAACCTTTGTTTACTACAAAGAACCTTCATATAATCGTGCAATTCGCATAATCTCTCCCTTTCTGTCTTGGCGCAGCAATAAACAAGAAGAGAAAATTGAAATCCATAAACATTTATTTCATGAATCCCCTGAAGATTTTACTTCTCGGCAGCAAGCTTTCCAAAGGCAAATTGAAGCCTTAATGCAAAAAGACGGAACACAATTACGATATTGTCAATTAAGCACAGACGTTTTGGTCTGTGTCTACAGAGATAATCCTCAAATGGTTGAAAAATGGATTAACAAAGTATTAGAAGGATCTTCAAAGAATGACCTCCTTTTTAGATGCAATGGCTTTTATCAATCTTTATGCTCAGCTCTGGTTAAAATCGAACATCCTTTAAGCTTTATTCTTTGGAAAAAAATCCGTGAAAATCCACATCGAGTAAACTTCAATAATAAGCATATAGGAACTGATTGGATGACTTATCTACCCTTCTCAGCGATACATTTTTTAGATGCACGTAATGCTGCAGTTGAAATGATTGAAAACAGCTATAGCGATATTGAACTTTTAGAACTAGCAAATGCTGCTTGCGCATACAGGCAACAATCGTGGATAATGGAAATTACGCATGATTTAATTGGCAAACCGCAATTATGGATTCGAGCAAAAGGTCTTATGCTTATTTCTCTTGCTGACATCGAATTTGGAATTGACAGCTTTGTAAAATCTTCTGATCTTGATGGCACATGGGTAGAAAAATTACTTCCACAAATAAAATATTATCATTACAGAAATCAATGGGCCAGACATTGGTATAATCGCTTCTTGATTGTCTCCGATAATGACGAAGCTTTCGCCTGTTTTCAGCTATTCCTAAAATCAGTAGATAGAAGGTGCTTCCTCTGGATGGATGAAATTGATAAAAGAGTTCAAGAAGATGTTCGGATAAATGAGAATCGGATAAAATTTCGACTTACGAATAATGATCAAATTGAAAGTGCAATCAAAGATAATGAAAAAGAGTTAAACGATCATTTCTTAACTCTGAAATATGACAGAGGGCAAATTCTTCCATTTATATGAAATGCTTTTAAGACTCTTTCTTTCATGATCTTGGTATTTCTATAAGTTAACTAGTTATGGCCGATGGAATTTTCGATGGATTGCGCGAAGAGCAAGGGTTGAGGCGCGCAGGCGTACATTGACGTACGTCGGAGCGTCACAGCCCGCAGCGCGACAAAGCAAGGCGCGAAAAGACCGAGGCCCTCCACGATCTCTAAGCAACAATGACATTGAATGCTGCCACAAAAAGGAATATGCCGTTTTATATATATGCCCGAACCCACCCTCAACATTCTCATAGTCGATGACGAACAGAACATCCGCAAGACTCTTACCCTGTTCCTGGAAAGCGAGGGGCACAAGGTCAGGTCATCAGGCGGTTTCGATGACGCGCTGAGCGCAAATCAGACGCAGGCGTTCGACATGGCGTTTGTGGACCTGAGACTCGGTACTGACTCTGGCCTGGACCTCATCCCTGCACTGCTTGCGGCCTCGCCCTGGCTCAAGATAGTGGTGATAACCGCCTATGCCTCAATCGACACCGCCGTCGAGGCCATCAGGCGGGGCGCAGCCGACTACATACCAAAGCCGTTCACGCCGGCCCAGGTAAAACTGGCCGTGGATAAGATCGCCAACCTGCGCACGCTCGAACAGCGCATAGAAGGCCTGAAAAAAGACCTGGGGAAGTTGAGCCCGGAACTGGACTTGTTCTCAGAAAGTCCGGTCATGCTGAAGACGATCGAGACCGCAAAACAGGTTGCAGGGACGGACTCGACCGTGCTCCTGACAGGCGAGAACGGCTCAGGCAAGAGCGTATTGGCCCGGGCCATCCATTCCATGAGCCCGAGGGCCGGCAGGCCGTTCGCCGAGATATCCTGCCCCAGCCTGTCGGCTGAACTTATCGAGAGCGAGCTTTTCGGCCATTTAAGGGGATCTTTCACCGGTGCGGTAAAAGACACGCCGGGCCGCATCGCCGCCTGCGAGGGCGGAACGCTCTTCCTTGACGAAATCGGCGATCTCCCGGCTTCAATCCAGCCCAAGCTCCTGAGGTTCATCCAGGAAAAGTCTTATGAAAGGCTCGGGGAGAACATCACTAAAAAAGCGGACATCAGGCTTGTCACGGCGACCAATGCCGACCTTGAGCTGGCGGTGAAAGAGCGGCGTTTCAGGGAGGACCTTTTTTACAGGCTGAACGTCATCCAGATAGAGTTGCCGCCCTTGAGGGAGCGCGTCGAGGATATCGCGCCCATCGCCTCAAGGCTGCTTGCATTCTTTGCCCGGAACAACCACCGCTCCTCTCAGTATTTCTCGGACGAAGCGCTCGAAGCGCTCGAAAGATACTCGTGGCCGGGCAATATCAGGGAATTGAGAAATGCCGTGGAAAGGGCTTCCATCCTGTGCAAGTCAGAGACCGTGGGGATCGAATATCTGCCGGAAAAGCTCACGGGCGCAAGGAATACGATAAGGCCCGGAGACAGGGTATCCCTGGACAAGATCGAAGAGATGCATATACGAAGCGTCCTTTCATCCGCCAGGTCCCTGCAGGAGGCCTCCGATATCCTGGGCGTCGACCAGGCCACGCTCTGGCGCAAGCGAAAGCGGTATAACATCTAGGCTTACTGCCGTTTAGCCTTTGCCGAAGATCGCTGCAGCGCCTTGCATTTTGCAATTCGGCCCGGAGCCCGATCTTGCTTTATGCAATACCTTTTCAATGTCAATCTTTCCAACTTATTGTAATTATGGAGTCCATGCACTGGCACGGCGATTGCTTTGTTGTTTTTGAAAGGAGTGGCCGTACATGCTCAGTCTGAAGCAAAAAATGCTGATAGGATTATCGGGGCTTCTGCTCATTACCGCAGTCATCGGGACAATCAGCATCATACAGATTACTTCTCTGGGCGGCGCAATAGGCTCTATAATGAAAGAGAACTACAGGAGCGTCCGCGCGTGCCAGGAAATGAAGGAGGCGGTGGAAAGAATTGACGACGGTGAAATGTATATGATCCTCGGCTATCCTGAAAAAGGCTCAGGCGCCATTCAAAGAAACTCCGCACTCTTTGAAAAAGCCCTGGACGTGGAACTTAACAATATAACGCTCCCGGGCGAACATGAGTCCGCGATGAAGATCAAGAGCCTTTTCAGAAGCTACATGACCATAATCAACAGCATCAACACGGGCACTGTAAAAAAGGAAGAAGCAGAGAAAATCTATTTTCACGACTCTCTTCCGCTCGTAAACCTGATCAGGAATACGGCGGACGAAATCCTGACGATGAATCAGCAGAACATGCATCAGGCTGATGCAAACGCAAAGCACAAGGCGGTGGCCTCACGCACGATGATGTACGTGTTTCTCCTCATCGGCGCCGCAATAACGGCTGTCTACTCCTTTCTGATAGGCCGGTGGATACTCGAACCGATAATGAGGCTCACCTCTTCGGTTGATGAGATAAGGAAGGGCAACCTGGACCTCGTAATCTCAGCCGGCTCAAGAGACGAGATAGGGCGGCTTTCTGAGGCCTTTAACGAAATGGCCGCAAGCCTGAGAGATTTCAGGCGCAGCGATGAGGTCAAGATGATAAGGCTTAAACAGTCTGCGCAGCAGACATTTGACAGCCTGCCTGATGTCGTGGCCATCCTTGACAATGACGGCGTGGTCGAGATGTCCTCGAAGCCCGCAAGGGAGATATTCGGCCTGAATGAAAACGTCAATATCCATGACCTGCCGTACAAATGGATGGGAGATGTTGTCAGTTCAGTTACAAAGCGGCCCGGTCAGGAGGCTTTTCAAAAGGGCATAAATGTCGTTCAGCATTTCGATAATGCAAAGGAATATTACTTCCAGCCGATGGTTGTACCCATACTGGATAATTTCAAACAGACCACAGGCGCAATACTTATAGCAAACGACATAACCGGACGGATTGAACACGACGAACTCAGGACAGACCTCATATCGGCGGTTTCCCACCAGCTGAAGACGCCGCTGACGTCATTGCGCATGGCGATTTACATACTGTTGAATGAAAGGCAGGGTCCGCTGACCACCGGGCAGGCCGACCTGCTGGTGACGGCGCGTGAGGAAAGCGACAGGCTTAATGATATTATCGAGAACCTTCTCGATATAAGCAGGCTGGAGTCTGGCAGTACCGTCCTTAAGGTTGAATGGGTTTCACCGTCCAAGATGATGGCGGACTCCGCCAAACGCTTCAACAGCGCGGCGCGCGACAAGGGGGTTGAACTCGTTACCGATATACCCGATGATCTGCCCGATGTCATGGCCGATGCGTCGCAGATCGATCACGTCTTTGCGAACCTGATCTCCAATGCCCTGAAATACACGCCTTCCGGAGGAAATATAACTCTTCATGCAGAGACGCTGTTCGATCACGTATGGTTTATCGTAACTGACACGGGTTCAGGCATCCCCGCGCAGTATATCCCGGAGATATTCAACCGCTTTTTCCGTGTGCCGAGGCAGGAAAACGAGCCCGGAACAGGCCTGGGGCTTGCGATAGTAAAGGAGATCGTCGAGGCTCACGGAGGCACCGTCAAAGCGGAAAGCGCCGAAGGGGAAGGCAGCGTATTCACCTTCTCCTTACCCATAGCCGAAAAGCAGGAAAGCCGGGGCCGGGTGTAAGGCATGTTTGAAGGAATAATCCTTATCGTAGCGCTGGTGCTGATCGCCTATCTCTTTCTGAGCATTACCAACCCGGAAAAATTTTAAGGCGGCGGACATATATGTTAAACGATGCTCACAGTTCGATTCAGATTCTCCTCTTCGTCCTGATATTGTTCCTGCTCACGAAACCGGCCGGCATCTATCTCACGGCGGTGCTTGACCCTTCCGGCAAGACCTTTCTTGACCGCCTGTTCAAGCCTGTTGAAAGGCTTATTTACAGGATTGCAGGGGTTGACCCGTTAAAGGGCCAGTCATGGAAAGGCTATCTCGCCTCCCTTCTCATATTCAGCCTGGCCGGTTTTATTATGACCTTCACGATACTGAAGCTCCAGGATATCCTGCCTCTCAATCCGCAGAGGTTCCCATCATTGAGCACGGACCTTGCGTTCAACACCGCTGCCAGTTTCACATCAAACACGAACTGGCAGAGCTATGCGGGCGAAACGACAATGTCATACCTTTCGCAGATGACGGCCCTTACCTTTCAGAACTTTGTTTCGGCCGCAGCCGGTATAGCCGTTGCCGCCGCACTTGCAAGGGGTATTGCGGCCAGCAAGGCCAGAACGGTCGGAAATTTCTGGACGGACATAATCAGAATAAACCTCTACCTGCTCATCCCGGCCTGCCTTGTTTATGCCGTGTTCCTGGTGTCGCAGGGTGTGATAGATAATTTCAGACCTTATGATATCGCGCACCTGCTCGAACCCGGCACGGCGAATACGCAAACGATAGCACAGGGTCCCGTCGCCTCGCAGGAGGCGATAAAAATGCTCGGGACAAACGGCGGCGGCTTCTTTAACGCCAACTCCGCCCATCCCTTTGAAAACCCTACGCCCCTGACCAATTTCGTCCAGATGCTTTCAATATTCCTGATCCCTGCAGGCCTTACCTATTATTTCGGATGCGTTGCAAAAAACAGCCGCCATGGATGGACGCTCTTCGGGGTCATGCTGGCGATTTTCTTAAGCCTTATGATCGTGTGCTGGCATGCGGAAATCCAGGGCAACCCGTCTTATGCGACGCTCGGCATAGACCCTTTAGGAGGCAACATGGAGGGCAAGGAAACCAGGTTCGGCATTGCAGGCTCAGCCCTGTTCACGGCCGTTACGACGGACGCATCCTGCGGGGCCGTGAATTCCATGCTGGATTCATATACCCCGCTCGGCGGATTCGTGCCGATGCTCAATATCCAGCTTGGCGAATTGATCTTCGGTGGCGTCGGGTCCGGGCTTTACGGCATGCTGATCTTTGTAGTCATGACAGTATTTATTGCAGGCCTTATGATAGGACGCACACCTGAGTATCTGGGCAAGAAGATCGAGGCCTACGACATCAAGGCCGGCGTCCTTTACATCATGGTTCCCGTGCTGACAATCCTCGGGTTCACGGCCTGGGCGGCCGTCAGCAGATCAGGGCTGGCAGGCCTTGGCAATTCAGGGCCCCACGGCCTGTCCGAGATGCTCTATGCCTTCTCTTCGGCCGCCGGTAACAACGGCAGCGCCTTTGCCGGGCTGAACGCCAATACGCCCTTCTATAACATCACGCTAGGCATTGCCATGCTCGCCGGCCGTTTTCTCATGATCGCTCCGGTTCTGGCGCTTGCAGGGAACCTGGCAGGAAAAAAGCGCTCAACGGAAAGTTCAGGGACGTTCCCTGTCGAAGGCCTCCTGTTTGCTTCAATGCTGGCGGGAGTCATCCTCATCGTGGGTGCGCTCACTTTTTTCCCCGCGCTCTCTATCGGACCTGTTGTCGAGCACCTGCTCATGCTGAAGTCAGGCGCACTATTCTAGGAGGATATATATGCCGGCCACGAAAAAAAGCACCCTCATCGAAAAGGAGATAATATTCCCTGCGATGCGGGAGTCGGTAAAAAAGCTCAGTCCGATAAACCTTCTGAAAAATCCGGTCATTTTCGTCACCGAAGTCGGAGCCGCCGTTTCAACGATCGAGCTTTTCATAAAGCCGGAGGGAGGGAATACAGGATTCAACCTGCAGATAGCTATCTGGCTGTGGTTCACGGTCCTCTTCGCCAACTTCGCAGAGGCCCTGGCCGAAGGCAGGGGCAAGGCCCAGGCCGACAACCTGAGAAAGACACGGAGACAAACATATGCCAACCGCCTGAGGCAGGACGGTTCGAGCGAAAGGGTCGTTTCCGACGTATTGAGGAAAAGCGACATCGTAATGGTCTCGGCCGGCGAAATCATCCCGGCCGACGGCGAGATAATCGAGGGTGTGGCCATGGTGGACGAATCGGCCATAACCGGCGAGTCCGCCCCGGTGGTAAGGGAAGCGGGCGGCGACAGAAGTTCGGTAGTGGGCGGCACAAAGGTGCTGACCGATTTCATAATCGTAAAGGTTTCAACAAACCCGGGAGAAAGTTTTCTCGATCACATGATATCTCTGGTCGAAGGCGCCAAAAGGCAGAAGACTCCCAACGAAATAGCGCTGACCATACTCCTGTCGGCGCTCACGATCATATTTCTCGTGGTTATCATAAGCTTGAAATTCTTCGGAATCTATTCGGGAGTCAACCTGTCGATAACCGTGCTGGCTGCGCTGCTGGTCTGCCTCATTCCCACAACGATAGGCGGGCTTTTAAGCGCCGTCGGCATTGCCGGCATTGACCGGATGGTGCAGAAGAATGTGCTTGCAATGAGCGGCCGCGCGGTTGAAGCCGCAGGCGATGTCGATGTGCTGCTGCTGGACAAGACCGGCACGATAACCCTGGGCGACCGGCAGGCCACCGGGTTCATTCCGGCGAACGGGGTAAGTGTGGAAGAACTTGCAAGCGCCGCCCAGCTCTCTTCGCTGGCTGACGAAACCCCGGAGGGCCGGAGCATAGTGATTCTCGCCAAAGAGTACGGGCTGAGGGGCCGCTCAATAACTGAGATGCCGCATGCCGTATTCATGAATTTCACGGCGCAGACCCGCATGAGCGGCGTCGATATCGACGGCAAAAGCATCCGAAAAGGCTCCGCCGACGTCATAAAAAATTTCACCGGCAGCACCCTTCCCAAAGAGGTTGGGCTCTCTGTCGAGTCAATAGCTGGCTCGGGAGGCACGCCGCTTGTCGTTGCGGAAAACAAGCGTGTGCTGGGAGCCATACACCTGAAGGATATTGTCAAGGGAGGTCTCAGGGACCGGTTCGAACTTTTCCGTAAAATGGGCATAAAGACGGTCATGATCACAGGGGATAATCCGCTCACGGCCTCGGCGATCGCCAATGAAGCGGGGGTTGACGACTTTGTGGCCGAGGCGAGGCCCGAAGACAAACTGTCCCTTATCAGGAGGGAGCAGGCGGCAGGGCATATGGTCGCCATGACCGGCGACGGGACGAACGACGCTCCGGCCCTTGCCCAGGCCGATGTGGGCGTGGCAATGAATACTGGAACGCAGGCGGCCAAGGAGGCCGGCAACATGATAGACCTGGACTCGAACCCCACAAAGCTCATCGAGATTGTCGAGACAGGCAAGCAGATGCTCATCACAAGGGGGGCTCTGACCACCTTCAGCATTGCAAACGACGCCGCAAAATATTTCGCCATCATACCGGCCATGCTCGTGAATGTATTCCCGGTAGTAGCCCCGCTCAACGTCATGCGTCTGAACTCCCCCGAGAGCGCCATACTGAGCGCGGTCGTTTTCAATGCGCTCATTATAATCGCCCTCATACCGCTGGCTTTGCGCGGGGTAAGGTTCAGGCCGGCAGGCGCCGCCAGTCTGCTCAAGAGGAACCTGATGATATACGGCCTGGGCGGCATAATAGCCCCGTTTCCCGGCATCAAGCTCATAGACATGATATTGACAGGCCTTGGCATCGTGTAGGCGGCCCAGATCATGAAAGCGATAATCAGAGAGATCAGAACTGCCCTTATTCTTACTGCAGTTATCGGAGTGCTTGCCTGCGGCATTTATCCTGCAATTGTCTTTGGAATTGCCCAGACTTTCTTTAATGAAAAGGCAAACGGCTCCCTTTTTTATGACAATGGGAGGCTTGCCGGCTCAAGGCTGATTCCACAGGGGTTTTCCGGTGATGAATATTTTCACCCGAGGCCGTCAGCGGCTGGTCAGGGCTATGACGCAGCAGGTTCGGGCGGCTCCAATCTCGGTCCCTTATCAAGGAAATTTGCGGATACTCTGAAAATGAGAACCGGGTCATACAGGAGGATCAACGGCCTGGCGAGAAATGCATTAATACCTGCTGATGCAGTAACAGCCTCGGCAAGCGGACTCGACCCCCATATAAGCCTCGATAACGCCCTCCTTCAGGTTCCAAGGGTGGCAAGGGCAAGAAAGTTGAATGAAAATCACATAAGGCATATGGTCATGAAATATCTTGAAGGAAGGGGCCTGGGCTTTCTGGGAGAGCCGGGCGTTAATGTGCTCATGCTAAATTACGGGCTGAACAGGGAAAGGTCCTCTGATGGAAGATAACAGGGCTGATTCATTTCTTAAAATGATCCGGGGCTCAAAGCGGGGGCGTCTGAAGGTTTACCTGGGTTATGCCGCAGGCGTGGGCAAGACCTATGAAATGCTCGAAGAGGCCCACAGGATGGTCTCAGCCGGGGTGGACGCCGCAGTCGGTCTTGTCGAGACTCACGGCCGCAGGGAAACCGCAGCGCTGCTTGAAGGTCTTGAGATCATCCCGAGGAAGCGCCATGAGTACCGGGGCATCGTACTCGAGGAAATGGATACCGAAGCAATAATAGCCAGAAGGCCCCAGGTCGTACTTATCGACGAGCTTGCGCATACGAACGTCCCGGGCGGAAGGAACGCCAAGCGCTATGAGGACGTCCAGGACATACTTGCCGAGGGTATCCATGTCATTACCACGCTCAATATACAGCACATCGAAAGTTTATATAATATTGTAGAAAAGGCTTCCAATGTCAGGGTCTTCGAACGCATACCCGATTCCGTGCTGGCCGACGCAGACGAGATAGTAAATGTCGATCTGACCACGGAAGATCTCAACGAGAGGCTCAGGCAAGGCAAGATATACCCCAGGGAAAGGGTTGAAACGGCGCTGAGTAATTTCTTCAAGAAGACAAACCTTGAACAGTTAAGGGAACTCACTCTGCGGGAACTTGCTTCGCAGATCGACCTGAAGGCCCGGGACCTGAACGAGGACAGCCTCGCCGCAACCCCTGACCAGATAATGGTCTGTCTCTCATCTAAAGGACCCAACAGCGAGAGGCTGCTGAGATATGCGTCCCGGCTGGCGGGAAGGCTGAACAGAAACTGGTACGCAGTTTATATCCAGACCCCGTCCGAAGAACCGGGCTTTATAGATTCGCTTACCCAGAGGCTCCTCTCCGATACCCTGACCCTGGCCAAACAGCTGGGAGCGCTGGTATTTACATTCAAGGGTGAAAATATTGCCGAGGCGATCCTTCAGTTCGCCAAGGAATACAGGGTCGGACATGTGATAATAGGGAGTCCGGCGGATATTCCCTGGTGGAAAAAGCTGACCGGCAAACAGGATATTGCAGGCCGTCTGATTAAGAAGGCGAAAGACATCACCATCATAATCCATGACACGAAGACGGCGGGCGGCAAGGCTCTTGAAAACGGCAAAACCGAAACCCTGACCGAATCAAGAAGAACAAAGCATGACGGCCAGGGCAACCTCCTGAGCAGGTTCATGTCGCCTGAAGGCATTCTGATTTTTGAAGATGCCGTCCCGAAGGATATCCTTCTGAAGAAACTGTGCGAAACCGCTGCAACTATCTCGGGAACGGAACATAAAGACGGTGTTTTGAGGGCCGTTCTTGAAAGGGAGGGCCAGGGTTCGACATTTTATAATGAAGGGGCCGCTTTCCCGCATGCAAGGATAAGCGCCCTGAAAAAAACATCCGTGGCCCTTGGACTGACACGCAAAGGTGTTTCAGATGTGGTGACAGACAGACCAATTCAATTTGTTTTTCTTATTTTGTCCCCTCTTGAAAACCCCGACATGCAGATCAGACTGCTTGGACTCACGGCAAGAGCGCTTAAGGACAAGCAGCTCACTGAAAAACTATCTGGATCCCGAACTCCCGAAGAGGCCTATGATGCCCTTACCGGCTGGGAATATTCAAGAAGCTCAACCGCCGACAATATTTGAACGGCCTTCCCTCCTGATCCATTTTGTCAGCAGGAATCTGCCGCGGTCAAAGAAACCCCGTGATTTATAAAGCCTGACCGCCCGGTCCTTGTACCTCTCCACCTCAAGGTGCAAGGCCTTTATACCGGTCTCGGCGCAGAACTTTTCGGCCAGGTCAAGGCCTTCACTTCCATAGCCCTTTCCCCTGAACTCTTCGGATATGTACAATTCGTCAATATAGGCGTCCCGGCCCTGGTGCTCCATACTGCAGATGAACACGATCACCATGTAACCGGCGATCCCGCCTTCACCGGCTTCAAGTACAAACACCCGGCCCCAGTCGGGAGTGTCGATGAATTTTCTCAGGTTATATTCCGCCTCATCGTGACGATAGACGTACCCGTCCTCTGCATAGAAAATCTTCATATAAGTAAGGATTTGATCGGCGTCCGCATGCCCTGCTGTTCTGAAACCTGCCTCCATCTTCTTTCCCCTTTCATCTGAACCAGCCGGATTTTCAGGGCCATTATATAAAACGGCCATTAAACAATCCAGGCTCCGGTGACTGTTTCACTATCACAAAAATACCGGAGGATATAATTAAAGCCGCAGGGATTTAATCCGGCCGGTAAACCGCCGCCCCTAATAATTGCAGCAGACGGCCGGGACGGTCCGGCTGTCTTCAGGAATTAAGAATCATCTCCAGCATTATATAATATTTCCCGGCTACAGGAGGCGGACTGAGCCTGCCGCCGTTTCCGAGCATCCTGTCAAGGATGACGTCAACATTCGCCATGTCCGTTGCCTTTATCATTTTGCTTTCTGTAATAATGCCGTATCCCGAAATGTTGAACTCATATACAACCGACACCTTCTTTTTTTTGCCGTTGTCATTCAAAGGCGGCAGCGCCTTTCCCAGGCTGTCAAAGACAGACATGCTCCATATGTTAAGATCCGCACTTTTGATGCTCTCCACCTTTACTACTTCATTCGCTTCGATTATGGAAATGGCCATCATGAATCTGTCGGTCTTATAATAGAAAGGTGTTCTTCCCCCGGACGAATACTGGATTTTTTCATAATTCATTGAGGTTTCCTTCTTATGGACTACCCCTGTTCCTCTCTGCTTGACGGATTCACCCTTCGTGAACGTAAAGTCGCGATATGCCCTGTTTTTCATCAGCTCTTTCGGAGGCGGAGGCAGTTTCACTATCTTCTTGAACGATTCCTCAAGGGCCTTGTCCAATACAATATCACCGGTAGTGTATGCAAGCTTTGAATAAATAATATAGCCCTTCTCATCGACCCTGTACGACATGTAAAGGTTCTTCACACTGTTTGTGGAAGAGTCATAAGCGGGAACCCACTGCATGCCTATGATCTCGGTTGCAGTGATCATCCATGTTTCAGGGGTCATTTTGGTCTCTATGAGTTCTTTTGCCTCGGAGTTTTCGGTTTCGGCCGGGGCTGCACAAGGTGCCTCCGTTATGACAAGAACAATTAATATCTGGAGTATGATACCCAGAAGCCTTCCCATTTTGATCCCTCCTTATTCAAATGAAATAAATTATATACTGTCTTTCTATACAATTTTTCATCCATTAACAAGGTGTTTCGCCTGCAGAACTATGATACCCTTACAGAAGCATGACAATCACTGAAAGGTCTGCCTCTTCCATTTTGAACAAATCAGGGATACCGGGCATATCCTGGGCAATCAATCCGTACACGGGGTGTCTGCATTCTTGTGTCTACTGCTATGCGACTTTCATGAGAAGGTTCACCGGCCATTCGGAGCCCTGGGGCAGGTTCCTGGACATTAAAATCAACGCGCCTGAACTTCTGGAAAAAAAACTGAAACGCAAAACCGTTACGGGAACCGTCATGCTTTCAAGCGTTACTGACGCCTACCAGTATGCAGAGGCGAAATACAGGATTACCAGAAGGCTTCTTGAAATACTTCTCGACCACGATGTGAACATCGAGATACTGACCAAATCCGATCTCGTTACCCGTGATATCGACCTCCTGAAAAGATTCAGAAACGCCAGTGTCGGTCTCAGCATCATGACAACTAACGACAGGGCTGGAAGGCATTTCGAGCCTTGTGCGCCGTTGCCTTCGAAAAGGCTTGCTGCTCTGGCAAGGCTGAAAGACAGCGGCATCGGCACATGGGCTTTTATAAGCCCGTACCTTCCGGGCATATCGGACGTGGAGAAACTGTTCATGAAACTGAGCAGGATAGCCGATGAAACGGCAATAGAGGCGTTCAACATGAGAGGCGCATGTCTTCTTGGCGTAAAACAGGTCATGAAGAGGCACTATCCGGATATGCTTTCAGGCTGGGAAATGCAGGCATCCGACAGCAGATACTGGGATCACATAGAGCTTCTGGGAAAAGTGAACGCCGGGAAAAACGGCATAAGCTTTTCCGGACTTTACAGGCATTAGTCCGGTTCAATCGGTAATGGGGGTGCGTAAATGAAATATGTAAGGCTCGTTTTCCTTTTGATTGCTGTTTCCTTTATCTCGTACGCCTGCAGCGACAGCTCTGACAATCAGCCCGCCACACAAAACAACGGTTTCTATGAGATCGGGCCGATAAACTTCAGCTTTCAGAACTACGGCCCGACGCTGTCTTACACATCTTCGAGAATACGGGTTTCATATTCATTCTTCCCGGCTGATGAAACGCCTGATACAAAACCCCTTTTCGTGTTCTTCAACGGCGGGCCGGGTTGCGCCACATGCACAGGGCTCCTGAGCCTCAATACCGCCCCCTTCACGCTTGACAAAAACCGGACAGACAGCATCAAAGCCAATCCCTACAGCTTTACCCGGCTCGGCAATCTGCTGTACATCGATGCGCCCAATACCGGGTTCTCATATAACCTGGTAAAATATGCAGACAATAAGGATGTGAGGACAGCGGAATTCGAGGCCCGGAATTTCAACCCGTTCATTGACGCAGCGCAGGTGACACGTGTCCTGCTGCGATTTCTCGCCGACCGCCCGGCAATCGAAAGCAACCCGGTGATAATCGTCGGCGAAAGCTATGGTGGTACAAGGGCCGAAACCATGCTGAACCTCCTGCTTTTCTACACCCGTTACGGCGACGGGAGCAGGATATACAGAGACGATGCGCTCTCAGCCGAGATACAGAATCACTTCGAGAAGATCGACCCCTCCTGTAAGGGCCGGACCGTCCCGCCTGAAGCCGTCGCCTCACAGTTCGGCAGCCAGATACTGATCGAGCCGCTGCTCACAGGGCATTACCAGGACGATCTTGCAGGCGAGGCATACGAGAAAGAAGGTTCCTTAATATTCGGCATAGCACAGGCCACCGGCACGACGTACACGCCGTGCAATGGAAGGCCGGACTGCACCGCCTTCGACAATGCGCTCGATTATGTGGAGGACACTGCGAAAAGGGACGTCTACCAGTATGACATGGATGATGGCTATACGATGGGGATATCGGACTACAACCGGGGTATGGTCGACAGGGGATCCATCCTCTCCGATATATGGGGACGTGATGCCCTGTCGATACGTCTTCTCAAACCTTCGGTGAGGAACAACGCGTACAGATACATCGAAAGCGAATCCCGGGATGCAATGGCGGTCCTTGAGAGTGTCGGGTTTGAGAGGCTGCCTGCGGCGGAAAGGATGAGGATAAGAAAAACGGTAATGCTGAAGGCCCTGGGAAGCGAAGGAATAAGACCGAAAGAGGCAACGGATACGCTCGAAATGCTGCTGGGCTCACTTAATCCGTGGGACGCTTACGTTGTCGGCTGCAACGATGCCGTCAACAATACATACTATAACAACAGGGCGATAGATGCAGGCTACCCGATAGACCCGATGGATGAAACCTATGGCAGGCTTTTCTTAGAAAACCTGCCGCTTGTCGATACCTTCATCAGCGACTGCGATCTGGACCTCGTCATATACGCAGCAGTTCTCCCGGACTCCATAAAGGAATATACGGACATCGTGGAAGACGTCGTGTGGGATGACGCTACAGACGACGGATACATATACGTCTACTACAGGCCGGGATCACTGCCGGATATGGAGACACCAGACATGCGCCCGATATACTTCCCTCGCTACAGGGCATCGGGCCACATGGTCACGCTGGCCCAGCCGGACAAGTTTTTTGATGATGTCGGAAGGTGGCTTTCCGGATAAAAGCCGCCCTGATTATAAAATTCAGGTGAAGACTTTTTTCTATTTGTCCCTCTGTTTTGAAAGCTCGGCCAGAAGCGGCGATCTGTCGAAATAGACCTCATTCCTGTAGATTTTCCCCTCATCGTTTATCTGGACAAAACAAACTCCGACAATCTCCAGCACCTTATCGCCTGCCGGAATTTTTGCGAGCCACTTGTTCAGAAAGCCGTCCTTCAGCGGAATGCCCTCCAGCTGCGTCCATATCCAGTCCGGGTTTATGCGCAGGAGCTTAGTGAAATATTTTATCAGGGCCTCTTTTCCCTTGATGCCCTGCGGGATTGCAGGGTCGAGGTAGAAGGCGTCATCCGAATAGAAACCGGCAAGCAGCCCGGGATTGTTTCCCGTCCATGCGGGGAGCCATTTCCCGGCGAACGCCCTCGCCTCTTCGGCGGTAAAATATTTCATTTTCCCTCCATTCTTACTTTGCTGCGTCTTCCCTTATCACTTCTTCGAGAAGCCTCGGATTGTCCGTCATTATGCCGTCGACCTTCATGACATCCTTGAGCCATTTCATGTGGAATTTATCATTCACTGTCCAGACGTTTGCATTGGTGCCCGTCTCGCGCGCCTTCTGCATCACGGACGGGGTCACAAGCGCCCACGGCAGTGCAAGGACATCTCCCGGGGATACATAATCAGGACTGAGAAGTTCCTTTACGGGTCTGGTCAAAAATTGAAGTACGCCTTCCGTTGAATAGCACCTGACAAGGTCCATATTACGCTCTTTACCCATCTGGTATACATAATCAAGGGCCTCCTGATTGAAGGCTCCCATCTGAAGGCGGTTGATAAGGTCTCCCGTTCCTTTGTCATATTCCAGGATCAGATCAAGCACAAATTCTACAGCTTCCGCCCTGTTCTTTTCCGTCTTTATCTCAAGGATCATCGGCACATCCGAAAGGTCGGTTGTAAGCATCTGAAAGACTTCTTCAACCGTCGGTATTTTTACGCCCTTGCCCCTGAAAGGATATGTCGCACCGTTATCAGGCGTATACCGGTAACCGGCATCAAGCAAACGTATCTCGGCAAAAGTCAGGTCTTCAATCGCACCTGTTCCGTCAGTACACCTGTCGACGGTGGCATCATGCGAAACAACCATGACCCCGTCCTTTGTCCTGTGGCAGTCTCCCTCGATTGCATCAGCACCAACAGATACGGCATTCCTGTAAGCCGTAAGCGTGTCTTCGGGTGCAAGCTCACCGCCTCCTCTGTGCGCTATGTTGAGGAATGCATTGCTGCGGATCCAGAAATTCTTTTTTGATATGCTCCCGGTCTCTATCATTTCCATTACCTCGGACCAGTTCATTGCAATCGTATTGGGATCGATTTTCCCGTAGCTGTCAGTATCGAGCCTGTCCGGGTTTGCCTTGTAGTTAACTTTGTAGGGCACATAAAACACGCTGTTTGCCAAAGCACCGTATCCGTCCTGGCTTACCGTATCTCCGACCATAGCCTTTATATGCGCGGAGCCGTACAGGCCTTTCAGGATTTTCAGTATTCCGGCTTTGAACATTCTCATGTCATTATAAGGAGTGTCCTTTTCAAGAATCATGGGAATGCGGCGCGGGTTGTCACCAAAGTGAAGCGCCATCTGTTCCCTGGCCTTGCCCCTTAACTGGTGAGGAAGCCCTGAGACTATTACAAGGTCATTGTGCCCCGCTATCCATTCTTTTACTTCACTCTCCACATAGGCGTCCGTCAGGGGCCATTCCTTTTTAAGCACGTGGGCGGCATCTATTATATCGTTTACCGTGTTTGATCCGCCCGTTTCATGAAGCGTGTTGTCATGGTCCGTCAGTATAGCATCATGATTGCCATCCTCATATGTGCTCAACACCCGTATAAATGCATTTTGATCGGTAACAGTCTTTTCAGGCAGGATTACGTCGGCCTTGAGCAGGATGTCTTTCTGCCCTGGGAAAAGGAGTGTCGGAAAACATGAATCGTTAAGATAGGCTGAGAGGCCTGTCTGTACGGCCTTGCCGTCGCCGTCTGTCAGAAGAGGCTCGCCCATTTTGTGCCAGCGGGCAAAGATACCAAGCTCGGGATTTTTGTATGAAAACTGTACCAGCGCCCCTTTCACCTTTTTTGCAAGGAGATAACTTAGCGCATCATCTGATTCAGGATTTGAAACGGCATAAACGACCGCATACGGGATAATCTCCTGTTCAGGACCTGTTGCGCCTTTTTTTGTGACGCCGTCCGAAAGAAGGACCCTCACCTTTTCCGGATCAAGCCCTTCAACCGGAACAGGTTCAGGATTAATACCGGGATCAGGCAACAGGGATTCATCAAGCAGGCCCTCAAACCTTGCCAGCACATGGTTGGCGGAATCCGCCGAGCCTTCCTCATATTCCGTTTCTACAAGCTTCCCCAGTTCCGATTCAAGGTTCTTAACAAGCGTTTCATCCTCGATGTTTATCCGGCCGAGTTTATCCGATATGCCGTCGAGAAGCTCCGAATTGGTCTCATCATATGGAAATACAAGCTGCGACAGGTATGATTCTATCTGGACAAGGGCTTTCGAACCGTCATCCGGGTTTGTGTTACCCGGCTGATTTGTCGTATTGCCATCGGCCCCGGCATTCAGATCATCAGATGAGCTGCTCGAACACCCGGCTGAAACGGCCATGAAAAAAATCAACGCCAGAATAAAAATTTCCCCGCCAACAAACCTTTTCATGAGCTGCTCCTCATATGTAAGATATTTTGCATACATTAAAACTCAGACAGTTAAACAATACGGGGATCAAAATAATATAATTTAAATACTGCTTGCAAGTATATTGTTTCCTTCACCAGGAAAAACCGGATATGGTAAAAAAAGGATTGCATCTCGGGCTTAAGATAGCTTTTATTGTATGCGGAGGGGATACTGATGATGGAAATAAAACGCCGTGACTTTATCAAACTGACCGCCTCGGCAGCACTGGCTTCCGGGTTTATCGGAACTGATATTTTCACCGTGCAGGCGGCCGAAAAAGACAGCGAATTTTTTCGTCCAGATTTTGCGGGCGGTCCCGGTTTTGTAAACCTGTCGGAATCCCAGGCATATGTCGCCGGCTATCCCGTATCATGGTGGGACCAGTATTATGGTATGCCCCTGCATGTCCAGTATGCCGGACAGATCAGGAGCAATATCAGGGCCTACCAGCAGGTCTTCAGGGAACTGTATAAAAATGCGGAAATACGCTATGCGGCCAAGGCCTGCTCCCATCCGGGTGTCTTCAGGATTCTCAAGCAGGAAGGGGCGGGCGCCGATGTCGCCTCAGATAATGAGGCCAGATGCGCCCTTGACGGCGGCATCAGTCCTGAACGCATCGATGTGAACGGCAATGCAAAATCCGATGAGCTTATCGCTGCAGCCATCGCCAATGACATGCTCATTATTGCAAACGATATTGAAGAATTTCATATGGTTTCCGAAATGGCTTCCTCCCTCGGGAAATTCCCCAGGGTGATGCTCAGGATCAGCGGGCTTAACGGAGGAGGTACAATTAACGCGCACATTACGACAGCCGGATCATGGACAAAATTCGGGTGCAGTATTAATGACATCCCGGAGTTCTTCGAAACCCTTAAAAAGAGGGAAAATATCAGGTTCATGGGGTTCCACGTACATATCGGCTCGCAGGTCACCAGACCTGAACCGTTCCTGTTTGCAATGGGAAAACTGGTTGAACTGAGCAAAGCCCTTATTTCAAACGGACATAAATGCAGCATGATCAATATCGGCGGAGGCTATCCTGTGAGCTACCTGACAAAGGAGCAATGGGAACATGTCCTTGATAAAATCAGGTACGGATACTCCAAATCTCTTGAAGGCGACAGGTCCGCAATCTGGACATGGGCCGGCGGGCTTGGCGGGTTCAGCGTCTCCAGAAAGGATAAGGAGAAAGAGCTGAACTTCACCGGAAAGGAATATTACTGCGAGTATGCCAAAGAAAGCATGCTGAAGGCCATCCTTTCCGGCAATATAAATATTGAAGGCCGGAGCATCAACACGGTTTCGGCACTTAAGGAGATCGGCGAACCGGTCCTTGTCATTGAACCCGGACGAAGCATAGCCGAAGAAAGCGGCGTTACACTATCTAAAGTCCTCAGAATCAGAAAAATCGGCGGCCTGCATAATATGACGACCGTTAACATGGGAGAGACAAACTTTGCTGCAGCCATGTCCGGTATTCCATTCAACCGCTGGCTGATGGCCACCGAGTTGAACACAAGGGATGAGCAGCCTTTCGAAACCTTCATCGCCGGACAGCTCTGCTTTTCAAGCGACATGCTGGCAAAATGCAAAGTGGAACTTCAGCACAGGCCGAAGAAGGGGGATATCTTGATTGTCTGCTGCACCGGGGCCTACAATTCCCAGTTTTTTGCCGCCAATACGAATTCCTTTCCCAGGCCGTCCAGGGTTCTTGTCATGGAAAACGGCTCAATCGAATACCTCAAGAAAAGAGAAACCTATGAACAGATATTCTCGGTCTGATGATTCATAACAAGTTCAGATATGATCAGAACCACTGCCGCTTCATGCAAATAACACCAACCGCAGCAGCTCCCTTGAAAGGATATTCAATTCCTTGCATCTGTCATGCCGGTTTGCTTCAGGCAGCAGGCGAATTATTAAGAGAGGCCAGAAGTTCTTTCAGGTTGAATTTAACATATCCGCCGTATTGCGCAGGAAAATCATTTATGGCCAGCCAGAAATCCCCTGTTTCCGGGTAGGCAATTAAACTCCACATGTTGGCTATATGAGCCTTGAATTTTCCGACAGGTTCTGCGGCTTGAAATGAAAAATCGGGATAATCGGCGCAAATAGTGCAAAGGATGTTGTTTGTCCATGAAGGCATTTCCCTGGCCCGCTCCATATTTGTATAGGGGTCAAACCGATCGCTCATGATTCTGATGGCATTCTCAGGTGTGATGTTTCCATAATAGTCGTGAATCAGTTGCCTGTAACGTTCAAAGCGGCTGGGCGCCTGTACATAAAAATTATACGGATCCTTCAAGCCGTTCTGCCAGTTCTCAATTGTTGAAATATCTTTCAATTCATTAACCGGCGCCTGATCGGCAACCATATTGTATCCCGAGTAACCCATCCAGCCGGGATAACAATTGGAGTGATTGGTTTGCCATATTGCTTTTGTGTTCTGCATAGGATAACGAACGCAAACCATTTTAGATGAAGTCTCTATTATGGCAGCCTTTTTTTCTTTTGCATCAGCGACATGATAAGCGATGCCGGTACATCTGGGATGAGTCCTGAATATGTTGACCGCATCATCAAGCGTGCCTGCACGAGTAAGCAGCAGGCGTGTAAAAACACCTATGCCGCAGCCCTCCATGGTTTCATCTTTCATGCTGTTGAGTTGCGTCATCATTTCGAGTCCGGCGTCGCTGAACCCGCCATCCAGTCCTATCATTCCGGGGTAGGTCATAAACATGTGGGAGTATCCCTCATCCGGATCAGCTATGACCATCATGCGGTTTTCCAGCTGGAACGGCATATTAAAATTGTCTTCATCCTTACAGAAAATCAGTTTGCCATCGCCGCCGGCCCATTCGTCCCAGGCACTGAAGCTGCTGCAACCGCCAGAGCCGGTCATGATTCTGCTTAAGCTTCTTTTCTGCGCCTTCCCATCGGCTTGCCAGTAATGCGGATGGCAATATATGCACCATTGATCATAATTGGTATTCCAGAGGAGTACCTGTTTTAAGGTGATTTCAGTTCTGCCCGAATCGTTGGCTCCATCCGTAATACCCTGCATCTCATACATGAATTCCTGAGGTAAAAATGGTTCGGCGGCTTTCTGGCCAAGCAGCATAAGGTCTTCAGCGGTTTTCAGGTTCTCACCTGTCTGGGCTGCGACATATGCCGTCGTGGCAAGAAGGGTTCTTTCAACCATAAGCTTGATTTTATCCGCCAGCAGAAAGCCGTGCTGGTAGCCCATTTCATAGGGTGATCCTTTTATCTTCAGGATCTTCACATTTTCCCGAGTTGTGAAAGATGCATTTTTAAGTATCTTTTCCTTATCCATATCAAGCCTTCTGATCATAAGCTTATTTGTCTGCAACAACAGAGCTGTAATGGGGTCTTTGCCCCATCGGCCTGATAATCTATTCGGGTTTTAACGCTTTTTTCTTTAGACTTTTAAATCCATCTGTTTTCTCCTTTAATAAGAAGCCGCAAAGAGATCAGGGATGCCAGTTCAACGCAAGAGATAATATCACTGCAGAATATGGTATGGTGTCAGACCATCACTTATGTAATTTCAATGGCAATAATCTCCATTTGACATATGCACTAATGGAGCTGATTTGCAGACGGAAATTCCCGGCATGAAGCCGATACTTTATAATACAGGGCAATCTGATATAAACCAGGGTAAAAGCGGCAGCCCTCAGTTTCTCAGAAAGAGGGCTGCCACATTCTTTTACGATAAATTACTGCAGGAGCTGGCTGAATTCGCCGAAGATTTCGTTGAGCTGGCCCAGGGTCTTGGCTCCGTCAAGATTCATTATCTTGTCCCAGTTCTCCATTATCTCCTCTGGAGCCGGTATTCTCTTGCCGTCTGACAGGATTGCGCCCTTGCCTGTTACAAGCGCAGTGCGGCTGTAATAGCCCACGGCACAATTGATTATGGCACCCGAATCCTGGCATTGCTCGGAGCACAGGTATACGACGAGCGCGGTAATGAATTCAGGCTTCATCTTCTCAAGCAGCTGCGGGGGCATGACATCTTCGGTGAGACGTGATGCGGCAATAGGGGCGATAACATTTGTCTTGATATTGTATTTTGCACCTTCCAGCTTGAGGACATTCGTAAGCCCTATAAGACCTGTCTTTGCAGCCGCATAGTTTGTCTGGCCGAAATTGCCGAAAAGGCCCGCACCGGATGTCGTCATGACTATCCTGCCATAGCCCTGCTCCTTCATTAAATTGAATGCAGGTTTCGTGACGCAGAAAGCGCCCCTCAGATGAACCGAATTAACCAGATCCCAGCTTTCTTCATCCATCTTGCCGAATGACTTGTCGCGAAGTATGCCTGCATTGTTAACGACTATATCGATCTTGCCGAATGCATCCACTGCCGTTTTCACTATGTTTTCGCCTCCGGCTACTGTTGCAACACTGTCGAAATTCGGGACAGCCTGACCGCCAAGGGCTTTGATTTCAGCGCAAACCTGCTCTGCAGCGGTATGGCTTCCGCCCTGACCGTCGCGTGAGCCGCCCAGGTCATTGACAACGATCTTGGCCCCGTGTTTTGCAAGCTCCAGCGCATGAGACTTGCCAAGCCCCGCACCCGCGCCCGTTACTATTGCAACCCTTCCTGCTAAATCAATTTTTGACATGCCAATCCTCCTCGATTTATTTATCCCTTATTGGGAAGCTTTGCAGTGAACCGGCCTGTTGCCTTGATATCGCCAGATTCGTCAGCGGCCTGAACTTCACAGATAATAATATTTCCATCCATCACTTTGTCAATAACCTTTCCGGTAACCGTTATCGTATTGCCTGGTCTTGTCATGCCCTGAAACCTTACTCCGAATTTTTTCAGGTCTTTTTTCTCGACCCACGAAGTTATCGCCTGTCCGATGGTCCCCATTATGAACATGCCGTGTGTTATAACACCATCCTTCATGCCGACAGCCTTTGCAAAGTCATCGTCGGTATGAAGCGGATTGAAATCTCCGGAGGCCCCTGCGTAAATGACATGCTGCAGCTTCTGCACAGGCCCCTTCACCAGTTCTGGCATATCCTGGCCGATATTCACATCTTCAAAATAAAGCGCCATGGCATGCTCCCCCTATTTCCGCTCGACTATCAGCGTCCTGGCCCGGGCCGCTTTCTCGCCGCGCTGGTTCGTGTAATCGACTTCTATCGTCACCATATCCATTGTCCTTCCCGATTTGCTCTGCTTTTCCTCGACAGCCGCCAGCCTTGGCACGCCGGTCAGCACATCACCGGGATAAATCTCCGCCAGATACTCGTATTCCTCCTCCCCGTGAAGCACCATCGCGACATTAACCCCGGCATCTAACAGAACAGTTGCGAGTATATTGCACCACATTGCAGGCACAGTCAGAAATGTCGGGCTTGCAGCCACATCCTTATATCCTTGCGCTACCGCTGCTTTCCTGTCAGCATAAACAGGGTTCGGGTCGCCTATCGCCCTTGCAAGCTCCCTGATCTTGCCCTTTTCCACCTCCCAGATTACAGGCGGATATTCTTTACCGACTTTAGTTTTATCAGCCATTTTTCCTCCAAATCAGATATTAAGCTGTTGAACCGATAAGCTGTTGAGCAGATTCAAAGTCATTTTGGCGTTTACTAATCAACAATCAGCTTAATAACTTTTTCCGATCCACCCAACAGCTTATCATCTATTTTTCATACCTGCCCAAAATAGATATCGAGCAGACGTTCATGACCGGCAGTCCGCCCAGGTTGTGAGTCAGGCCGAATTTAGGGTTTTTGAGCTGGCGCTGGCCCGCTTTACCCTGGAACTGCAGATACATTTCATAGACCATACGAAGCCCGGATGCGCCGATCGGGTGGCCGAAGCATTTGAGGCCTCCGTCGATCTGGCACGGCACTTTTCCGGCCGCATCGTAGAACCCGTCGAGGATGTCTTTAGGGCCTTTACCGCGCTCGGATATATGAAGGTCCTCCATGGTAACGAGCTCCGTGATGGAAAAGCAGTCATGGACCTCTATCATACTGAGTTCTTCGCGTGGCTTCTTTATGCCTGCCTCGGCATAGGCTTCCTTACTGGCTTTGGTGGTTGTGACGAAGTGTGCGCCGTCCCAGCCATAGGCGATTTCAGTACCGTTGGAAAGCGAAAGCTGAAGCGCTTTGACTGTAACTATATCTTTTTTACCGAGAGATTTTGCTATTTCGGGAGTGGTCACGATGGCACATGCGCTGCCGTCGCTGACCCCGCAGCAGTCAAACAGCCCGAGAGGATAGGCAATCATCGGCGCTGCAAGCACCTGATCTTCACTTACAGGTTTGCGGAGGTGGGCCTTGGGATTAAGTGCGCCGTTTGCATGGCTCTTGACGGAGATGTGGGCCATGGCGCGTTTTATATCCTGCATGTCCAGACCGTATTTCGCTGCATAACTGCTTGCCAGCATGGCGAAACTGCCCGGTGCGGTCACATTCGGGAACCACAGTGCGTTTGTCGTGCCCATTGCCGAGCTGAACTCTGGAAGGCCGCCATAACCGATGTCCTTAAGTTTTTCCGCTCCCTGAGCCAGAACGATATCATATGCGCCCGAGGCCACGGCATAAACCGCACCGCGGAAGGCCTCAGTCCCGCTGGCACAGAAATTTTCCACCCTTGTTACGGCAATATTGGGCAATCTCAGCGCCATAGAAAGCGGAAGTGCGCTCTTGCCGACGCTAGCCTCGTCAAAACATGTTGCAAACCATGCCGCCTGAATTTCTTTCTTTTCAATGCCCGCATCGGCTATCGCCTCGCTGAATGCCTCTACCATAAGGTCTTCGGGGCTTGAATTCCAGCGCTCTCCGAATTTTGTACAACCCATTCCGATAATGGCAACCTTATCTCTTATTCCGCTTGCCATCCTACACCTCCTGCCCTTCCACCTGGGGCAAGGCCTTCCAGAAATAGCCTGTGAAACCCCTCATATTGTCAGTATACCTTCTCCTGAAAGACATCTTCACCTTCATGCCGACCTTGACCTGGTTGAGGTTGCAATCTGTGAAATCGAGCATTGTCCTGCCGCCTCCATCGAATTCGACCATGCCATAAACTGCCGGCGGATCAACTGATGGCGACAGGAGGTCGCCTGTGAACATTGCTACACTGCCGGATTTGTCTGCAAACTCGCATGGATCAAACTCGGTGCTGCCGCAGTCGGGCTTTACGCAGATGGGCTGTGACGGGAATTGTACGGTGCTGCATTTTTTGCACTTGCTTCCTTCCATGCCCAGAATCATCTTGTGCTTCCTCCAGAGAACGGTGAGCGACGTATTCGGATTCGCCTCTCCCCTGATCCCGAGATCGGCCTCGATGAGATCCCTGAATTTGATGAATTTCTGATAGCTGCCGATGTCGACCTTTCCGGCAATGCACTTCTTGATCCCGCGTGAACCCTGCAATGCAAGTATCTTGTCGGTTACCGTAAAACCCAGCACGTCGCATCCCTGGCCGAAGCCTGCAAGCAGTATCTTTTCTCCGGGTTTCGCATCTTCAAGTGCGGCAACAAGCATCAGGAGCGGATGCGCCGTTCCCGTATCTCCGATGCCGTCATGCAGGTTGTTTTGAAGCTTTGCCGGCTCTATTCCAAGCTCCTTGGCAATCTGCTTGTGTGTGCCTGTAAAATAGCACGGATAAATGACTTTTGCGAAATCGCCTATCGCCAGATTCGCTTTTTTGAGAAAGCCTTTGACTGCCTCGGGGATTATCTTGCCGTAGCCTTCGTCCCGCACCCATCGTTCTTCCCAGTTATAGTCAAATTCCTTGCCGTAACCTTTATAGTGGTCAATAAAGTCGCAGCTGATGGAATAACTGTCTATGAACTCTGCAACAACATCTTTATTGCCCAGCAGTACGGCTGCTGCACCGTCGCCGTAGAACATTTCAAGCATTGTAGCCATTTTCGTTCGGCGGAGGTCAGAAGCCGCAACAAGGACATTCCCTCGCTTGCCTGATCCTACCGCTTCCAACCCTGCTATCATGGCGGTAGTGCCGGCCTTTATGCATGAACCGAAATCGGCATGCATAGAGCCCTCTTCCCGCACATTCAGCGCTGCCGCTACTATGCCTGCATTGAGCCTGTCGGAAAAAGGCAGCGTCGTTGACGCCAGATAAACAGAGTCAATCTTCTTCCTGTCCTTGCCTCCCATACAGTCCCAGCCGGCTGCAACAGCCATGCTGATGGCATCCTCGTCCCAGTTGGCTACAGCCTTTTCGCCGCCTGCAACCGCCATTATCACCGGGAAATACCATGCCATATTCTGGACAATGTTCATCCTAGTGATCCGGTAACGCGGAATATATCCGCCGAATGAAACAATCCCTCCCATCTTACTCCTCCTTATTATTATGTTTCTATTCCGAAGAGCCCGAGTGCTCTTAATTCAGCAATATTTGCCTTGGTGTAGCCGAGAGAAGTCAGGATGCTTTCATTATCCCTCCCGAGTTCACAGCCTGCCCAGTTGTAACGGGCAACAAAACCGCTGCATTTTATAGGCAGGGCCGGCTGAGGAAATTTTCCGCCTGAATTCATAGGCACATCAACAATAAGACCCCTGTCTTTTGCATGAGGAGTATTAATCGCTTCACTGACGGTCAGAACAGGCTCGACGCAGGCGTCAATTTTTTCAAAACGTTCTTTCCAGCAGGAGAGTGGCTTTGTCATGATTATCCCGGCCACCTTTTTGCGGAGTTCCCCGACTTCACTCTCGGACATGATTCCGCCCTCAATCAGATCGGCAATTCCGAGTTCCGTTAAAAATGCCTTTAAAAACTGCGGCTCGATGCCCCCGAACGAAAGATACCGCCCGTCAGAGGTTTCATAAAAACCGTATAAAGAGCCTCCGTTCAATGCATCGCTCCCGAAACATGGCTCTTTATCTTCATATAAGCCCTTAAGCCCGGTCACGGCATGAAACGGGAACATGCAGTCTGTCATGGAAATATCGACATGCCGGCCCCGGCCTGAATTCTTCCTGTCAAGGACAGCCGACAGGATGCCTATGACCGTGGCATGCGAACCGGTTACGTCGGCAACCTGGATGCCCATGAGTGCAGGACCTGTCTCCTTATTCCCCGAATAACCCATTACACCTGAAAGACTCAGGTAATTTATATCGTGCCCCGCCCTGTTTCTTAACGGTCCCGATTGTCCATAGCCGGTAATAGAGCAATAAATAATGTCAGGCTTGATTTTTTTCAGAGCTTCATATCCGAGTCCGAGCCTCGCCATAACACCTGGCCTGAACTGTTCAACAACAATATCATATCCCTGCTCAGTTACGAGTTTTTGAATAATTGTGAGTGCGGCAGGCTTTTTCAGATCTAGCGAAAGTGACTTCTTGTTCCTGTTCAGATAGGCATGCATGTATGAAATTTTGCAGTCATCATCAATAAATGGCGGAGCAAGCCTTACAAGGTCAACCTTTACCGGCGATTCGATCTTCAAGACTTCGGCGCCCATATCGGCAAGCATTACTGTTGCAAGCGGACCCGGCAGAAGATAACTGAAATCAAGGATTCTAAGACCTTTCAACATAGCCTTACAATCCCATCTGACGGCTGATAATAAGAAGCATTATTTCGGATGTGCCCGCATATATCGTCTGCACCCGTGCGTCTCTGAAGGCGCGTGCAATCGGGTATTCCTCCATGTATCCATACCCGCCGTGGAACTGGACGCACTGGCCTACAACACGGTTCAGCATCTCGCAAATCCAGTATTTGGCCATTGAAGCTTTCATGACCACATCCTTCTTTGCCATGTGCTCGATAATCAGGCTTTCGAGGAAGGTCCTGCCGATTTCCACCTCGGTCGCCAGTTTTGCCAGTTCGAATGAGATGTACTGGAACCGGCTTATCGGCCGGCCGAACGCCTCGCGTGATCTGCAGAAATCGATGGTCAGCCTCAAGGATTCCTCAGCACCTACCTGCGCCCCCATGGCACATACCAGCCTTTCCTGCTGAAGCTTTTGCATAAGATAATAAAACCCCTGGCCTTCCTGGCCGAGCAGATTGGAAACTGGTACCCTGCAATCGACAAACGACATCTCAGTGGTATCCTGGGAATGAAGCCCTATCTTTTCAAGCTTTCTGCCTCGCTCAAAGCCCGGGGTGCCGTCTTCAACAACGATAAGCGAAACCCCCGCATAAGGCGGGTTGGCCTTGGGATCGGTCTTTGCAGCCACAATAACCAGGTCGCAGTTTATGCCGTTTGAGATAAATGTTTTCTGGCCGTTGATAATGTAGCTGTCGCCGTCCTTTATTGCCGTTGTCTTGATATTGGCAAGATCTGAACCGGCATTTGGCTCGGTCATGGCTATGGCCGTTATGATGTCGCCCGATGCACAGCCCGGCAGCCATTTTGCCTTCTGCTCATCACTTCCGAAGCTGTATATGTAAGGGACTATGATGTCTGAGTGAAGAGGGAAAAAAAATCCGCCGCAACGGGTCTTGACCATTTCCTCGACCAGGATGAATGAATAGAGGAAATCGGCGGCTGTTCCGCCATATTCCTCAGGCAGCCACGGGCATAAAAAACCCTGTGCTGCGAGATCTTTCCAGGCCTTTTTCGGAACTATGCCGTTTTTCTCCCATTCATCCGCATGAGGTGTTACTTCCTTTTCAAAGTATCTCCTTACGGCCTCACGAAATATCTTGTGTTCATTGGAATACGAAGCATCGAGCAAAGACACTATATCCTCCCCATTCTGAATTAAAGGGCCGTTTGGCCCCGATAAAAAAATGCTAATAAATGACGCCCCGTTTGTCAATAACTTTGTAATACAAACATACATAATTACATATTCCAATATCTCCCAACTGCTTGCGCCGAAACTATTCATGTGGCATAGCTTTAATTGTGAAAGTCCTGATGATATCCAACGGCTATCCTGATTATCCGGGTTCATATCGCGGTATCTTCATAAAAAAGCTTTGCCTTGCCTTGAAAAATGAAGGGATAGAAATTATTGTTCTGTGCCCTAAAGTTTTCAAGGAAAGCCGGAAATTTGAAATTGATGAAGATATTCCTGTCCATCGTTTCTGGTACCCAAGCAGAGGAAAGCCTTTAGGACAGAGCGGCAAAATACCAGTTTTTGCAATGAGCGTTTACATGCTCACAGGACTCTTCGCAGCTCTACGCCTGATCATCAAGGAAAAACCTGATATAATACACGGCAACTGGATCGTCCCGACAGGGCTTATCGCCGCCTTTGCTGGAAAACTGACAGGACGGCATGTCATAAATTCTGTACGCGGGATGGACTATCGCATCGGCCAGAAATCACTGATAAAACCCTTGTTCAATCTTTCAGCGTTCCTCTCTGATGGAATTACAGTTGTCTCGGAAAATATGAAATCAAACATGGCATTATCCTGTGCCGAAGTGATTTCATCAGGCATTGACGAGAGGTTCTTTGAAGTCAATCCTGATAATAATTCAAAAACGGTTATATCCACAAGAAGCCTGGAGCCGGTTTATGATGTTGAAACGCTAATTAAAGCTGTCCCCCTTGTTATTCAGGAGGAACCTGATGCAAGTTTTATAATTGTCGGCGAAGGTTCGCAGAAAAAATATCTTCAAAACCTGGCCGATGAACTTGGCTTTACAAGAAATATCATTTTTACGGGCATGCTGGATAACAGCGAGATCCCTTCATACATGGAGAAAGCGAAGGTTTATGTTTCAACGTCTTTGGCTGATGGGACATCCGTTTCTTTGCTTGAGGCCCTTGCAGCAGGACTTGTTCCAGTTGTAAGCGATATCGATGCTAACAGAACATTTGTACATGATGACGGTCTTTTTAAAAGAGGAGATGCCCGAAATCTGGCAAATGCCATTGTGAACGCTTTGAAGAGTTCCGACAGTACAGACATCAGCAGTAAAATTGATGAAAATGTTTCATGGCCCGCTATTGCCCGAAAATATATTAAACAATATAATCAGATTGCCGATAAATCTTGATAACTAGCTCAACAAAATGATTCGGACATAGGGAACAGAACTTTCTTTTCTTGTTTCCTCACAAACAAATGATGGACATTGATTATTACATATCTTTTGCAAACCATATCCCTTTCACCGGGATTGGCGGAGCATTTCGAGATTGACGAATAACACAATAATAATTTCTTAGAAAAATGAAAATCTTATTGGCTAGTTTATCAATTGAAGATCAAAGTCGATTCGATCCCCGCCCAGATTACGCATATCCGTTAGGAATAGCATACTTGCATTCAGTACTTGAACAAGATGGCAACGAAGTAAAAACTTTATTCATGAATAATTATAGTTATGAAAGAACATATGAAAGATTTTTTTCAACTGTCCGCGAATGGAACCCTGATGTAGTTGGACTTCAGGTATTCACAATGAATCGTGTAGCAACTTATAAGATTTTGGATGTACTATTATTAAAGTATCCTCATATACGTGTCGTGCTAGGCGGTATTCACGCATCAATCATGTACCACCAGTTATTAAACAAATATCCTACTGTGATCGTGGTGATAGGAGAAGGGGAAATAACACTAAAGCAACTCATAAATTCCTATAAGTCAGGAAGTTCTCTTAATAGCATAGAAGGCCTGGCCTTCTGGAGAGATGGTCAGGTAATTATGACTAATCCCCGGCCGTTAATTCAGGACTTAGACTTACTACCCTTTCCTAAACATCAAATATTTTTTGAAAATGAACCAAAAAGAAAAGTTGCACACATGATCACTTCCAGGGGTTGCCCATTCAAATGTAGTTTCTGTTGCTTGCATATTATTTCAGAACGCAAATGGAGGACAAGGGATCCAGAAAAAGTAGTTGAGGAGCTGATACTATTAAAAGAAACCTATCCTTCATTGCATACAGTTCAATTTCATGATGATACGCTTACATTGGACCAAAAACGTACATTTAACCTATGTGAACTCTTGATCAAACAAAAACTGGGTTTAAAGTTTATATGTTCTGCCCGTGTAAAACCTTCTTCAAGGGAAATGTTCTTATTGATGAAAAAAGCTGGTTTTACTAAGATTATGTTCGGCCTAGAGACAGGCTCCAGAACTTTACTAAAATCGATCCATAAAAACATCAAGCCAGAAGATGCAATAAACCTTTTCGAAAATATCAGGGGTATTGATTTCGATATAACAACATTTTTAATGTGCGGATTTCCAGGAGAAAATGATGAGACTATTTCAGAAACCATCAAACTAGTAAAAAAAACACAGAAAATTCATTATAATTACATTGCCGGTGTAGGAAAGTTAATAGTTTATCCTGGTACAGAAGTTTATGAGATTATGAAAAAGGCAGGAAATATTGATGATAATTTTTGGTTGTCATATGAACCTGTCCCTCTTTTTACTGTTGAAAACTCACTTGCAAGGCTTCTGACCTTTGAGAACAGAATCATGAACAATGTATCTATCGATAGAATATTAACAAAGGAAGGCTTCAAAAGTCAGATACCTTATTTGTGGAAAGAAATATTGATTTTTATATTTAAGAACCCGATGCAAATTGCATATATTATACAGTCCATATTACCTGTATTTATAATAAGAAAACTTAAAGCGTTGAGGAAATTGATAATATAAATAGCGGCCTTTTCCTCCTAAACCAAATGATATCTCTATGACAGAGGCTATTCGCAGGTAGATCGTGGGCTCAAATCTATTGAAAAGATGCACTACAGTCGAACAAGCATCAACTCTTGGGATATCCATGGGAAACAGAAGCCATTGGAATACTAAAAACCGAGGTTTAACCCATCGTCAGGAAATGATATACCTAAAAAAGTTTATTTAGTTTATTCCCAACTAAGGTATTAAAGGTTAACATACATTTCATGATCAATCTGTTCAAAATATTTCTGTTTAAAGATATATCAGAACCATCAAGAAAGAATCTGTCTGGTCTTATACTTATTAAATCTTCAAATGGATCCGTTTATGATAAAATTATACTATCTTCAGTTTGATTCAATTTTCTTTTTATAAGTGCATAACACTGGTGTGCCCCGCAAGAATAAGTGTTGAGCTGAACTTATGAACAATTTTAAAGAAAAAAATATAACCATATTATACATTATCACTCAACTCTCTACAGGAGGCGCTGAAATAATGCTCCTAAAACTTCTTGAAAGGATTGACAGGAGCAGGTTCTCACCAATTGTAATCTCTTTAAAAGGCATAGGAGAAATTGGGTTTAAGATAAGTGAATTGGATATTCCCGTTGAGTCCCTTAACATGAATCGTAATATGCCCAATCTTTTGGATTTCTTACGCTTGGTTGTACGGCTTAAAAAGATTAAACCTGATATATTGCACACTTGGCTGTACCACTCCAATCTGATAGGTGGCATGGCAAGTAAGTTGGCCGGAATACCGGTTTTAATTTGGGGAATACATGCCTCTGGTGTTTTGTTATCAAACACCAACTTGTTAACCAAGCTTACACTATGGTGTTGTACCAAACTCTCTTTATACCTCCCGGACTGTATCCAGTATGTGTCCAACCATGCAAAAAGATATCACGAGGAGCTAGGATACAGTAAATCAAATTCACTGGTTATTCCAAATGGTGTTGATCTGAATGAGTTTAAACCAGATGACAATTCCAGAAAAAATATTCGTAGGGAATTAGGCATATCCGAAACAACTCCATTAATTGGAAATATCGGTCGCTTTGACCCGATAAAAAATCAAGAAGGTTTTATTGAAGCTGCAAAATATCTTCATCAAAAATCACCGGAAATTCACTTTTTAATGGCAGGACAATCAGTCAACTGGTCAAATCCTATCCTGAACTCACTTATTACAAAGATGAATTTGAATGATGTTTTCCATCTTTTAGGAAATCGAGAAGACATTTCAAACATAACAGCCTCACTTGATCTTGTTTGTTTAACTTCGTGGAGTGAAGCTTTTGGCATCGTTCTTATTGAAGCTATGGCATCCGGTGTTCCATGTGTTTCAACAGATTGTGGAGAGCAGAAACTTATCCTTGGAGATACAGGCTGGATTGTGCCGAAGGGTGACATGGAAAATCTTGCAGCAAGATGTGAATATTATTTATCACTCCCCAAAACGAATCGTGAAGCTATTGGGAAATCAGCAAGACAAAGAGTAATGAACTTCTTTGATGTAAATTCAATTGTGAAACAATACGAAGATTTATACCTTAAATATTATAAATCAGAACAGAAGGATAACAAATCAACAAATCCCCAAAAATAAAAATCAAATTTATTGTTCAAGGTATAATTTCTATAGTCCAATCATGTGCAGAATAGCCGGAATCTGGAACCAATCCTATAAAGAGAGCCTGCAGGATATCTGCATCAGGATGCGTGATGTCATGAGCAAAGGCGGACCGGACGATGCCGGGCTTTATCTGGATGATAAAGCAGGAATCGCCCTGGGGCACAGGCGGCTCACAATCATCGACTTGAGCGAGACCGGGCATCAGCCCATGACCTCAACCGACGGCCGCTATGCAATCTGCTACAACGGCGAAGTGTATAATTTCAGGGAATTGAAGACAGACCTCGGCGAATTTGCATTCCGCGGCTCATCGGATACAGAAGTCGTCCTCAATTCATTCATCAAGTGGGGACCGGATTGCGTCAGCCGCTTCAATGGCATGTTCGCCTTTGCACTCTGGGATTCATTGGAAAAATCCCTTTACCTTTTCAGGGACAGAATGGGCGTAAAGCCTCTTTATTACTATGCACATAACGGCACTCTCGCATTCGCCTCCGAGCTCAAGGCCATACATGCAGGGCTTGCCTACAAACTGGAAACAGACTCAAAGGCGCTTGGCGAATTTTTCCATTACGGATATATTTCGGAGCCGCGCTCAATCTATAAAAACGTATTCAAGCTTGAACCGGGCTGCTTCATTAAAATTTCAGAGAAGATGAAGATTGATCATCACCGCTACTGGGACATGGACTCTTTTATAAAATCACATGAATCAGTCAGCGAAAACTTATGCCTGGACGAGCTCGAAAATATAATGATTGACGCCTTTAAAAAGCGGCTTATAGCGGATGTCCCTGTGGGTGTTTTCCTCTCGGGAGGCGTTGACTCCTCCCTTGTGACCGCAATTCTGGCCAGGCACAGCGGAGCGGATATCAAGACTTTCACAATTGGTTTCAATGAGAAAAATTATGACGAATCGCCATGGGCCAAAAAGATTTCGGAGTATCTCGGCACTGAGCATACCGAAGAAATTGTCACATCAGATCATGCAAAGAAAATCTTGCCGCTATGGCCAGAGATATATGATGAACCCTTTGGAGACATTTCCGGCATTCCGACAACAATTGTCTCACAAATAACAAGGAAAAATGTCAAGGTAAGCCTATCAGCCGATGGAGGTGATGAACTTTTCTGCGGCTATCACCGCTATTGGGTCATGAAAGGGCTTGATAAAACCCTTTCATGTATGCCTGGCCTCATCCCTAGAACATCGGGAAAAATCATGGAAGCGCTTGGTATCGACATTATATCGAAACTCTCACAGGCGTTCCCTGCCCTGAGGCTTCCTGCAATAAAGGACCGTTTAAGAAAACTCAATGCAGTGCTTTCAAACTGGCAAAGCGGTGCATCATCGGCCTATCCCTTTGCTGTCGCCTACTGGCTGCCGGATGAAATTGCAAAACTTACAGGTGCCTATTCGGACGGCAGGAACAAGCTGAATGCCCGGAAAGACACCCTGCTACAGGCAATGATGCTCTGGGACATGAAGTATTACCTGCCGGATGACATCCTCACCAAGGTTGACAGGGCGTCCATGTACGCAAGCCTTGAAAGCCGGGAACCCATGCTCGATCACAGGATTGTGGAGTTTGCCCTGAGACTGCCCATTGGTTTGAAATATAAGAACGGCCAAACTAAATATATACTAAAAAAGCTTCTCCAGAAATATATACCCGGCAGTCTGTTTGACAGGCCGAAGCAGGGCTTTGCCGTCCCGATATATTCATGGCTTCATGATGAGCTGATTGGCATGGTAGATGAATATCTCAACCCGGATGTATTAACATCCCAGAGCTTCCTTAACCCGAAACTGATTGAGAGTATGGTTCATGAATTTAAAAATAAAAATGGTTTAATTACAGTCGACAAGATATGGCTGCTCCTTGTCATAATGATGTGGAGAAAAAGGTTTCGTGCATGAGAGGAAAGTGAAATGAGAGAGGACTCCATCAGATATATCATCTGTCCGGACTGCAAAAATGAGCTTATTATCAAGGATGCGAAAAAAGATGCGGATAATGAGATTAAGTCAGGAATTCTGGAATGCACCAAATGCTTAAGAGTCTATCCCATAATAAATCATATCCCGAGGTTTGTACTCCCGGAAAATTATTCAAACAGCTTCGGCCTTGAATGGACAAAGCACTCCAGGACTCAATACGACAGTTATTCAGGAACAAACGTATCGCGAACAAGGTTTTTTAATGAGACAGGATGGCCAAAAAACTTGGCCGGTGAGATAATCCTTGAAGCGGGTTGCGGATCGGGACGTTTTACTGAACAGGCTGCCTCTACCGGGGCATTTGTGGTTTCATTTGACCTGAGCAATGCGGTCGAAGCAAATTATGCATCAAACGGGAAAAAGGATAATGTCTTTATTCTGCAGGCGGACCTCTTCAATATGCCATTTCGCAAGGATTATTTTGACAAACTCTTTTGCCTAGGTGTTCTTCAGCACACTCCTGATCCCAAGAAGGCATTTTTAGCACTCCCGGGATATTTGAAGAGCGGCGGCAAAATCGTTATAGATGTTTACCGAAAGTATGGCTTCTGGTTCCAGATACTCAACACAAAGTACTGGTTCAGGCCAATCACTCGAAGGATGAATTCTGAAATATTGTACCGGTTGGTTTCGAAATATGTAAATCTTATGTGGCCTGTTTCAAAGTTGATAAACCGACTCCCATACGGCAGATGGATAAACGTTGCTTTACTTATCGCAGATTACCGTGGTGTATATGACCTAAATGAAGATACTTTGAAAGAATGGGCTATCCTTGATTCATTTGATAAGTTATCCCCGGTTTATGATAGACCTCAGACGCTGAAAGCTGTTGAAGGTTGGTTTGAAGAAGCCGGAATGACAGCAGCAAATATCCAGTTTGGATTCAACGGCATATATGGACAGGCAAAAAAAATAGTAACCTGAATGTCCAATGCATCATTTCTCAGCACGAAATAATCGGGGCCTGAATAAACCTGCTGAACATTGTCTTCAATACGAATAGTACCCGCTCTCAAAACACAGAAAGAAACTCTGTACCATGACATTATCAGTAACTATAAAGCAATTACAATCGGAGTGACTTCATTACGTTCCATGCTTCCTTAACCGGATCAGCAGCTTTCATTAGTTTATCCATCAAGTAGCTTCCCACTATAACCCCGTCGGCGAATTGTAATATCTCATCTATTTGTTCCTTTGAAGAAACACCGAAGCCTACGCAGACCGGTAAATCCGACAATGATCTGAGCTGGACCACCTGTGCCTGCACCTCTTCGGGCAGCGCCTTGCGCGCACCCGTCACCCCCTTGACCGACACGGCATAGATAAAGCCTGAGCACTGGGAAACAACCTCTTTCTTGCGCTCAAGGCTTGTCGTCGGAGCGACAAGGCGTATGAAATCAAGCCCTGTAGCCCGAGTCATTTTGAACAGATCGGAGGCGTCGGACGGCTCATCGGGAATAATCACACCGGCAATACCGGAGGCCTTGAGTTTTTTGAACGTTGTTTCAAGTCCTTTGTGCATCAGTGGATTTATATAACTCATTACAATGAGTGGTATACTGATGCTTGATACCCACTCAGGCAGACGATCAAAAAGCGCATCCATTTTAAAACCGGCATCCAGTGCCATCTTGGAGGCCTTCTGCAAAACGGGCCCGTCCGCCATGGGGTCTGAAAAAGGGATGCCTATTTCAATGGCCGCTGCTCCTGCACCAGCCAGGGCTTTAATGATTTTCCCCGTTGTTTTAATGTCAGGGAGTCCTGCCGTTATGTAAGGTATTATCGCCCTTTTCCTTTTCCTGATCGCATCCGTTATATTCATATCCCCGCCTCCAGAACAGTGTGCAGGTCCTTGTCTCCTCTGCCTGAAAGATTGACTATTACCATTTTCCCCTGATTATCCTTTGCGTGTTTTTTAAGATATGCAATCGCATGGGCGCTTTCAAGCGCCGGCAGAATCCCTTCAAGCCTGCTCAACAAACTAAAGCCCTCAAGCGCTTCTGAATCGGTTACAAGTCCATATTTTGCCTTGCCGCTAACAGCCATATAGCTGTGTTCAGGCCCCACACCAGGGTAATCGAGTCCTGCGGCAATCGAGTGCGTATCCAGCACCTGCCCGTCTTCATCCTGAAGCAGATGAAATCTCGCGCCGTGCAATACCCCGGGAGTGCCGAAGTTTATGCTGGCCCCGTGTTTTTTACCGCCGTCGCCATAGGCCTCTACACCGATAAGCTCGACAGGATCATCCATGAAGCCTGCAAATATGCCGATTGCGTTGCTCCCGCCGCCTACGCAGGCTATGACTGCATCAGGAAGCTTTCCCTTTTTATCCATAATCTGTGCCCTTGCCTCTTCGCCCACAATAGTTTGAAACTTCTTCACCATCATCGGGTACGGATGCGGGCCGATTGCCGAGCCTATCAAATAATAAGTGTTATCGACGTTGGTCACCCAGTCACGTATGGCCTCGCTTGTGGCGTCTTTCAGCGTTGCAGTACCTGCCGTGACAGGAATCACTTCCGTGCCCAAAAGTCTCATACGCTCGACATTCATCTTCTGGCGGATAATATCCTCGCTGCCCATATAGACAGCACACTTGAGACCGAAAAGCGCGCAGACCGTGGCCGTGGCAACGCCGTGCTGGCCGGCTCCGGTCTCGGCGATTATACGTTTCTTACCCATCCTCCCTGCAAGCAGAATCTGGCCTATTGCATTGTTTATCTTGTGGGACCCTGTATGGTTCAGGTCTTCACGTTTGAGCCATACTTCAATGCCGAGATGTTCGGACAGCCTGCCGGCATATGTGAGCGGCGACGGCCTGCCGACATAATCCCTCATAAGGCTGTCGAACTCATCCCAGAAGCCGGCGTCAGAAAAGTTCGCTTCAACCGCGTTTTCAAGTTCCGCCAATGCCGGGATTAATGTTTCCGGTACATACTGGCCTCCGAATTCGCCATAATAGCCTTTCATGATTTTGCCTCCAGAATAAACCTCTCTATAAGAGAGATATCTTTTATACCCGGTGAAATCTCGACTCCTGAACTCACATCCACTCCGGCAGGATCCGCCGTTCTTATCGCATCTTTGACATTATCGGGAGTAAGCCCTCCGGCAAGGATGAACGGAAAGGGATACGGTCTCCACACGGCCTTTATTCCCCATCCCATACTCGGATCGATGATTATGCGTCCATAGTAATTAATCTCAGCGCCGTTATGCGTTGCTGCAAGCAAAACCTCATCTGATAAAATCTCTCCGTTTTTAAAGAGGGGAACTGAAGCGGATTCTTTGACGTCGGTCTTAATTCCTGATTTCTCGCTCCTTTTTAAAGGCAGGGCCTTTTCTTCCGTTATTGCAGCTATGATTCTGAAATCCTTAAGCAGTGCCACATGCCCGGCAGTTATCGCCGAATGGATCTGGACGGTATTTATATGCAGCAGTTTTCCTGCTTCATATATCTCGCCGGGGCTTTCATCGTAAAAGACCCCGATCTTTTCAACACCTTTTATCTCATTTATCCATTTGGAGATCTTATCAGGGTCGGCATATTTCCTGCTTTTTTTTGCAAGCACGAAACCAAGGCCGTCCGCACCCAGTTCGGCAGCCGCAATCGCATCTTCTCTTCTGGTGAACCCACATATCTTCACCCACATGACAATATCTCTTTCATGGACAAATCATCCGCCATCGCACGTCCGATAAGCGCTGCATTATAGCCCAGAGCCTTAAGCTCCTGAAGCCTTAAAGCCATGCTGATGCCGCTTTCCGCCACCCTTATGCAATCAGCCGGTAAGAGAACAGACATCCTTTCATGGGTGTGTATGTCGACCTTCAAAGTGGAAAGGTTTCTGCAGTTGACACCGATTATTCCCGCATTTATCGATAGCGCCTTTTCAAGCCCTTTCTCACCGTGTACTTCAACCAGTGCATCCATCCCCAGATTCCTGCCAAAGGCATATAAATCCTTAAGCTCATGGGCACTCAGCATCTCGGTAACAAGCAGATAGGCGTCCGCCCCCATTTTCCGGCCTGCCGTTATCTGACGCTCATCCGTGATAAAGTCCTTCATCATGAGAGGCAGAGCCGAGCATGATCTGATTTGTTTGAGATAATCGAGGCTGCCCTTGAAATATTCCGGCTCTGTAAGGCAGGATATCGCCGAAGCCCCTGAGCTTTCATATTTCTGGGCAAGTTCACCCGGCTTTTCCGTAAGTCCAAGGCTTCCTTCTGCAGGCGTTGCGTATTTTATTTCGGCGATTATGGATATGCCCTTATGTTTAAGGGCTGCCCCAAACGGACGGATGGGGAAAACATCGTGCATGTTTAAAATATCATCAAGACTCTCCGCCCGCTTTTTTGAAAGCCCGTACATTTTTTTTAAAAAATCCATTTACCCCTCACTGATAGCAAGGTTTATCGCAATGCCGGGGACGGACCCTAAGCGACAGGCGATCATGAAACCGCCCTGGCCCTGTTCAAGGCCTCAAACGCCCGGCCTTCCCGAATTACCGACCTTGCCTTTTCCACCCCACCTCTAAAATCATGCGCTTCATCAAGAACAATGAAGGCTGCCGCCGTATTGATCAGGATGGCGTCAAGACACGGACCATCAAGCCTGCCTGCAAATGCATCTTCAATTATTTTAGCGGATTCACGGGCATCGTTTACAGCTATTGTACCGATCGGGGATGACCCAATCCCGGCCTCTTCTGGCGTTACCACTCCTGATGTAATCACTCCTTCTTTCAGCAATGCAAAATCAGTCGGTCCTGAAATCGAAACCTCGTCCATGCCGCTGTTTAGAACCATTGCACCCTTGAGACCCAGCATTTTTAAGACTTCGGCAATAGGTTTAATCAGATTCCCGGAAAACACCCCTATTACCTGGTGTGATGCAAATGCAGGATTAGTAAGCGGCCCCAGCACATTGAATATTGTCCGTATGCCAAGCTTCTTTCTCGCAGGCATGGCATATTTCATGCTCGGATGGTAGTTGGGCGCAAATAGAAATGCAAAACCCCTGTCTTTTATTGCTTCGGCAGCCTCAACAGGTCCGAGATTGATCGGAACACCAAGGGCTTCAAGGCAATCCGCGCTCCCGGATGATGAGCTGACAGAGCGGTTTCCATGCTTGGCCACCTTGTGTCCTGCTCCTGCCAGGACAAAAGCAACCGCCGTCGATATGTTGAATGTCCGAGCACCGTCTCCGCCTGTTCCGCATGTATCGATCGCATCGGTATCAAGATGAATCCGGTTGACCTTTGAACGCATGACCTTTGCGGCCCCCGCAATTTCCGACGGGCTTTCCGTTTTTGCGCGAAGGGCCACAAGGAATGCGGCGATTTCAATATCATCCGCCCCTCCTGACATTATCATCTCAAACGCCTTTCCGATTTCGTCCTCTGTCAGGTCCCTGCCTGAAAGCAGCTTTTCAAGGTATTCCTTCATGAATCCCTCCTGTGTGCTATTTCCGTGAAACCCCTGATTATATCGATCCCGTTTTCAGTGGCTATCGACTCCGGATGGAACTGCACCCCGTAAACGGGATATTTTCTATGGGCGATTCCCATTATCTCTCCGTCATCCGAAAGAGCGCAAACCCGCAGATCGGACGGTAGCGTGGATGTATCCCCGGAAAGCGAATGGTATCTTACGGCCCTGAATGTCTGCGGCAGGCCGTTGAAAAGTCCTGTACCGTCATGCATGACTGTTGAAAGTTTGCCGTGCATAACGCTTTTTGAGTGTATGATGCGTCCGCCGAAAGCTTCATATATGCACTGGTGGCCAAGGCACACTCCGAAAACCGGGATGTACTCATAAAAGCTGCGGATGACGTCAAGGGAAATTCCTGCTGATTTAGGCGCCCCCGGACCCGGAGATATGATAATGCCTTCCGGCTTCATTTCCTTGATTTCGGCAATGCTCACGGCATTATTTCGTTTCACTACAATTGTTTCCCCGAGTGTCGCCGCAGCCTGGACTATGTTGAACGTAAACGAATCAAAGTTGTCTATCATCAGGATCATGATATGCCTCCCAGAGCAGTGCTCAAGGCCCTTAGCTTGTTTTCAATTTCCTTGAGCTCGTTTTCAGGCACTGAATCCCAGACGATCCCGGCGCCAGCCTGCAGGTAATATTCGCCGTTTTTGACAAATATCGTCCGTATCGTAATGCCCGTGTCCATATTGCCGTTATAGGACAAGTAGCCTACCGCTCCTGCATAGGGACCGCGGCACATGCCCTCGAGTTCGTCAATTATCTCCATTGCCCTTACCTTCGGTGCGCCGGAAACCGTACCTGCAGGGAAGCATGCCCTGAGCACATCGACATTGCTCATGTCATTTTGTTTCTTTCCTTTGACGCAGGAAACGATGTGCATGACATGAGAGTAATATTTTATCCTATACTGGTAATCCACTTTGACTGTTCCTGGCCTGGCTACCCTGCCGACATCGTTTCTTGCAAGGTCAAGGAGCATCAGGTGTTCGGCGCGCTCTTTTTCATCCTCAAGAAGTTCGGCCGCAAGCTTTTCATCCTGCTCAACCGTGGTTCCTCTGGGCCTTGTGCCGGCAATGGGCAAAGTCATTATGGAATCACCCTTGAGTTCAACCATCACTTCGGGTGAAGAACCGATCAGGGTGACTTCCCCAAGCTTCATATAAAACATGTATGTTGACGGGTTGATCCGCCTGAGTCTTCGGTAAGTGTCAAAAGAATCGCATTTTGCATCGAGTTTTAACCTTCTTGAAAGCACAACCTGGATTATATCGCCGTCAAGGATATGCTGTTTTGCTTTATTCACGGCCTCAATGAAATCGGCCTCGTTTATGGATGCCTCAACGATATGGCAGGGTCCAGGGATGTCGAAGGGTTTTGATTTGGCCGAATAAAGAGAACCTTCAATGGTTTCAAACTCGGCCTCAGCCCTTTTTATCGCATCTACATCGCTTATGCCCGGTTCCGGAATCGTATGCAGCAGCGACATTTCCTGTGCAAGGTGGTCAAATATGAGAACCGTATGCACCTTGCCCAGCATGGCATCGGGAAATCCAGAACCTTTTGCAGGCCTGGGCAGAACCTCGATGCCGCGCACCATGTCATATCCGATATATCCCAGATATCCGCCAATGAAAGGAGGAAGTCCGTTAGAATCGAATTCGAGCATTTCGCGCGTAGGCGCCAGGGACCAGGGATCTTCATGCTCAAGCACCGAAACGATGCTTTCCGGGTTGAAACGGCCAAGGAAGCTGTACGATCCCGGCAATGATTCCAATAGAAACCCGTCATCGTCACCGATCAGCGCCATATATGCCCCGACCGGCGTTAATGTATCACATGTCAGCCGCTTGATTACGACAGCACCTCTGTCTTTTACATCCCTTGCAATCTTTAAATTCTTTGTCATGAGTTTTTTCCTTTTATAAAAAATAAAGGGTGGCAGGCACCGAGGCCTGCCACCCTTTTTAAGGCTGTATCAGCAACCTCCTCAGGGCATACCCCGGCCTCCCCCATGATTCCAGGGCCACCAGATTCCATTGCTGACAATAAGAGTATTCTTTTTCATCAATTGTTTCTATACATAGAAACATGGTCGGGTGTCAATGTTTTTTCTTAAAAATTAACAAATTTATTTTTAAAACCCTTAAATAGTTTGAAAAACCATGAACTTTTAACCAGTATTATTATCCACAGTGGAGACACCGCTGTCTTGATAAAGTTATGTCCCCATCCGTCATAGCAGGCGGATGGGAACTTGGTTTATGCTGATATATGCCTAGAAATCAAGCTTGATGAAAGAAAGAGATTCGGGATCGGTATAGACATGTGTCTCGGCTGTTCCCCCGGCGATGGCCATGTCATTGAGGAGCTGCCGGGCTGACGGTGAGGGGTTACCGTTCAGATAGACGGTGTAGAACTTGACGTTGCCGAACGCTGTTATAGATGAAACCTTGGCTATTATCGGGTCATGACCGGTGTTACCCTGAGTCAGCTCTCCATCGCTGAGGAAGATAACCGCGAAGTGCGTTCCGAGCTCGATTTCGTTGATGACCTGGTCGATGGCATTGAGCGCACCGGGGGAATATGCCCCTCCTGAAAGGTAGGTGGTCCAGCCGCTGCCGCCGCCGAGAAAATCGGCATAATAGTCGAGAAGGTTCCTGTCACGAGTGAAGCCTGTCAGTATCTTGGCGTTGTCGTTAAAAGCAATGATCCCATAGCTGATATTCTGGTTATCGTAAAATTTGCTGATAGTCTCTTTAACGGCACTGACACGCTTGTTCTGAGGATCGTTACCGGCCATGCTTCCAGACGTATCGACACTGAAGAGTATCTTGGCAATTCCCACGTTCATGGCGGCAAATATCCTAGCAGTATTGCCCTTATCAGATTTGAGTACGAATGACGTGCTGTATGCACCCGATGAAAGGTTCTGACGGCTCACCTTTACGGAGACTTCCCGGCTTTCTCCCGGGGCGATCGGCGCATTAAGGAAATTTACATCGGTCACAAACTCGCTGGTGCCTTTAAGATCAGCGGATAAGGTTAGGGGCAGGCCTCCCGTATTATGAACAAGGATGATCTTTTCCGTCTGGATATACCCGAAATCCAGGGCCATAGGCTCTACGGTCCATGTGGTACAGTTAGGGACTTCTATGTTCCACGTACGGTAATCCCACGAGACCTGAACCTTCAACTTGTGCGAACCCACTTCGTTTGCGGTCGGGGAATAGGTGCAGCTGGTCCCTGTGGCACCGCGAACAGGAACTCCATCGAGGGTCCATTCATAGACCTTGGGGTCCTGGGCCGCATCGACAATCGAGAATGTCATGGACTCGCCGGGACACAGGGTCTGGTCCTTTTTTGGGGTCATTGAAACAATGCATCCGCTCAGCATGGCTGAGAACAAGATTAGCCCCAGGAATGATAAAGATGTCTTCATTGTAGCCCCCTCATTAATATAAATACCCAGATTTCTTGTTGAATATTTAGTATTCAACACCAGGTAATGATATAAACATTAACTTTGAATTGTAATATGTCAAGTACAATACGCCGAACGAACGGTATGTTTTCTCATGCCATGACAACACCTGGAATATGGAATCGGCTTTGAACCCCTGTTTGATCTCCAGTGATAATCGGTCTGAAGTTTTAACAAATTGGCCTTTCAGAAGGATTTAAATCTCTGGAAAATTCAGATTTATTACAGGTCGAATTCATCCAGTATCATGTTCTCACAATCGCAGTATGAGCGCATCTTTGTTGTTAGAGAATGCTCCTGCCCGATATATCGACTTTTGAATTCAGAAACACCCTGATATTTTCCTCATCCTTCGATTCAATCTTCAGGCAGACACCACAGTCCGAGCTTATATGCCTGGGAACCGGAATGAGCTTGTGGGGAATGCCCTCTTTTTTCAGGATCTTTTCAGCCATCATGGCATGGCTGACCGAATTGAACAGCAGGGCGACGAATTCCTTTGCCTCGCTCATGGCATAATCAGCCTGCCTGCTGTTGACATGACGGACATAATCTCGAACATGTTCGTGATCTTTCCCGCACCGGTATTTCCTGACAGGTTGAAGAAATTGACGCATGTGCCGCACAAAAGAACCTCTACTCCGGCATCGGTCAGGTTCTTAAGGTCATCCAAAACCTCGGAACCGGCAGCAGCCAGTTTGACGCCTGTATTGTAAAAGAGAATCTTTGCCGGAAGCTCATCCGCCTGAACAAGGGTATGGATAAAGGCCTTCATAAGGACCTTCCCGAGTTCGTCATTTCCCCTTCCCATTGTTTCCGAAGAGATAACAGCAATCAGGTCACCCGGAGATGTACTGCATGTAACAGAATCATTTGTTATGGCTGCCGGGTCGATATTGCCCCGGGTCAAATGTATGCGGAATTCATTTTCGCCGGTGCTTTCTATTTCTATTGAACAGCCGAGCTTGGCCCCGAGTCTTCTCACGTTCTCCATTGCCGCCTTGTTATCTACAATGACGACAATATTTTCACCCTCTTCAAGTGCCTTCTTTGCCATAACAACAGGCTGCGGGCAGCTTAAACCACGCGCATCGACATTTTTTTTCATGTTTTCATGCCTCCTTCAAGACCTGCGGCTTATTTCATATAATGCCTTCAAACCGTATTCAACCTCGTCTTCCGTATTGAAATACCCGAAACTGAACCTTAACGTACCTGCCGGAAATGTCCCTATCGTCCTGTGTGCCTGCGGTGCGCAGTGAAGGCCGGGCCTGTTCATTATTGAATATTTTTCATCCAGGATAAGGGAGGCCTCTGACGGGCTTAAATTTTCCAGGTTGAAGGAAACAACCGATATCCTGTCCGAGTGGCTTTGTGTTCCATAAACCTTTATACCCTTTATTTTTTTGAGTCCGTCGAGAAAGATTGATGCAAGGTGCTTTTCTTTTTCCCTGATCACATCGATGCCTGTTTTTTCTAAAAACCTGATTCCGGCATTTAGGCCTGCAATACCGATTGTATTGGGTGTGCCCGATTCAAACCTGTCAGGCATGAAAACCGGCTGCAGTTCATATTCGGACCGGCTTCCGGTCCCCCCGAAAATGATAGGTGAAACCGCTCTTTCCAGTCCCTTTCTTATGTAAAGGCCGCCGGTGCCCTGAGGTCCGAACAGGGATTTGTGGCCGGTGAAGGCAAGGATATCGATACCCATGCCAGTGACATCAATCGGAACTGTTCCCGCCGTCTGTGCAGCATCGACGCAGAAGATTATCCCGCATTCCTTTGCGATGCGCCCGACTTCTGCAACAGGCATGACCGTACCTGTAACATTTGAAGCGTGTGTCAAATAGATTACCCTGGTATCCGCTTTTACCGCGCGCTCTATATGTGCCGGGTCAAGGGTGCCTGAAGAGGAACAACCGACTATATCCAACTTAACACCAGATGCCTCCAATGCCCTCAACGGCCGCATGACGGAATTGTGCTCCATGCTGGAGGTGATGCAGCGATCTCCGGGTTTCAACAGGCCCGATATTGCAATATTGAGGGCCTCGGTTGCATTTTTTGTAAACACAACCTGGAACGGGTCCTCCGAGCCCAGGAGACCGGCCATTTTTTCCCTTGCATCAAATATGATCCTGCCGGAATCAAGGGACATCCTGTGGGCGGACCGGCCCGGGCTGCCGCCGATGCCGGCGTTGAAATCCGTCATGGCCTGCATCATGGATTCCGGTTTGGGCCATGAGGTTGCCGCATTATCGAAATAAACCGTCTCCACCTGTTTCATTACTCCATAAGCTCTATAAGGGCCTGTACCCTTGTTTTTATCTGTTTCACGTCGCTTTCAGAATAATCAGTCTCTATCTTCAGAAAAGGCAGGCCGTGTTTGGCTTTCATATGCTCCCTTACCCTGAAGGATTCGATATTGTATGAATGGCACGCATGAAGGATCACGTCAATCACCATGTCAGGCCTGTATTTCTCGATCAGTTCATCAAGCTTACTCAGCCTCCTGTTATTGGGCGACATGCATGAGCAGTGCAAATCCATATACCGCTCCGACAGCGCCATAACAGGATCACCGGTTCCTTCCTCAATCATACCCATAAAAGCTTTGAAACCGGTACAGTTATCGATGGCGACAATAACACCTCCGGATTCCTCCACCGCGCGGTAGACCTTCAGGGCATCTCCTCCGACCGGACAGCCCGTGATCAGGACACGAGGTGATTTATCGCCTGCTATTGCAAGCCCTCTCTTTTTCCTGGTTTCAAGTTTAAGGAGGCAGTCATCGAGGACCGTCTTCATATCCGCATATGTTGAAGGCTGTGCAAGAAAGGTGAGGTCATATATCTCCGTCCATCTCAGATAAGACGGCTTCATCGCTGAATAGCCGAAAATTTCTTCAAGGGCCTTATTCTTCATGTTCGAATCCCTTATGGCATCCTCGATTGAAGATTCTTCAATTCTAACCGAAAACGTGGCTTCAAAGAATGACTTCAGGTTTCTTATCACCTGGGCCCAGTTTCTTCTTGCCTCGGCATTATCGGGCATCTGCGGAAGGTCCATTACAAACATGGGCCTTCTGTCGGTGATCAACTCAAACATCTTCTTCTTTCCGTCACATGTGGTTTCTGCGACAACGGCTTCGGATACGCCGAAAAAGGGGCATGCATCCGATATTATGAACCCGTAGCTGGATTTTATAAGCGGGCAGAGATTTGAAGGCAAGACCGATTCCGCGGCATCAATCATTTTGTTTGAAAAGGCGCATAAGACGGCAGGGACCGCACCCATGGCCCTGATGAGTTCCAGCGGCGCGAAACCGCAGTAAGTGCCTATCACATGCCTGCCCTTTTCTCTCTTTGACTGGATGTAGGAAAGGGCTCTCTTGCTCGGTTCACCAGCAAACTGATCATTTATAAGAGGTTCAACAGCATTTGAATCTTCAGGCATATCCCCACCCCGCCAGATTATTTTCACAGGATCAGAATATATAAAAGATTGACAGTTCCAATCAAATAACTAGAATTAATAATCAATGTTACGGCATTCATGTTTTTCATGGCATTTCAGAGGAGGCAATAATGGAAACAGGCAAATTCAAAACTGTAGCATATCTTGAACTTATCACGGCAATCGGCTTTATTCTTTTCTGGATAGGTTTTTTCACAATAGGCCTTGCGCCTGCAAATCCTCCTCAATGCTATTTCGCATATGAGCATTCATTCCCCTTGCCTGATATAATTACGGCAGTTGCCATGCTTGCCGGCGGAATCCTTCTCTTGAAAGGGAGCAATTCGGGAATGACCCTCTCTCTGGCTTGTTCGGGTGCACTCGTTTTCCTCGGACTGCTTGACTTCAGCTTTAATATCCAGAACGGAGTTTATCTTGTATCGAGAATGGATATGATCCTTAACGGGTTTATCAATATATGGTGTGTTGGATTCGGAATTGCGGTCTATCTGAAATTATCAAAGTGATTTGATGACTTCAATTTAGAGGGCCGGTCCGCAGACCGTTAATTGCAAACTGTCCATACAGAAAGTTGCTCCGATATGCCTGTGTCCTGTTTCATTCATGTGCTATTTTTCAGCCGGAAAACGCTATCAAACGCCGAGAGAAACAGGCCGCCGGGTTTTCAGGCGGTCTCATCGTACTTCAGAATGCGCCTCCGATAGACATGCCGGTGTTCCACTCAAACGAGTGCGTGTTGAACAAAGGGGTCAATGCAATTTTGAACAGAAAACCGCCTTTTTTAGGCTGGTACCTGTATCCTGTCGTGAAAGTTCCGACAGTAACCCATTCATTCCCGTTCACATCTTTTCCGAAGATTGTTTCATCCCTGTCTGTTTTTACATTTCCAGTTAAAACACCCAAACCCAATTCCAGGTGATGTTCATCATTGCCGATAAAGTAATTGGCCATGATCGGCCCGCCAATAAACTGTGTGGTCGATATGTTTGAAAAAAGGAAATAGGTTGACTGCCAGGCTGTGAAGCCTATCCTGCCGCTCATGTTGGGAAGGAACATGTATTCATAATTCAGTGAGTACAGGATTCCCTGCCCGAATGTTTCTACATACATGCAGTTATGGGCCCATTCATCATCGGCCCAGGCTGAGGAAGAATTAAGAGCAACAATTGTCAGGCAGAGCATGATAACTTTCTTCATACTACCTCCGTAATTTAAAATAATAGATTGACCGTTAAATCTTAATCATAAAATAAAATAATTTTCTACTTCTGTTTAAGCTGTGACAGGTCAAGGGTTTTCAGCCAGTCCATGGTCATATCGAATCCCTGGCGATAAGTTATTTTCGGCTTCCATCCGAGTTCGCGTGAGGCCTTGTCAATTGAAAATCTCATCTTTGAACCAAGGTTTTTCACCGTATAAGTCGTCAGCAGGGGACGTGTTCTAATTTTAAAGAGCTTCCAGAAGGCCTCCATTACGAAGGCAGCGGCATAGGCGGCAAAATAAGGTATATAAGTATTTATCCCGGCAACACCGAGGGCTTGTGCAATTCCCGCACAGAACTCTTCAAGGGTGGTCGATTCTCCGTCATGAACGAGATAGCCGTTCCCGACAGCCCTGCTGTCTTCAGATATAATCATGAGCAGATCCATGAGATTTCCAATGTAGGTGGGCCACACAATTGCACCCCTCTGCCAGAATATCATATCCTTTTTCATGATGGCGTCCGCCAGAAGAGGGACGAACGTCCTGTCACCGGGTCCGTAAACCCACAGGGGATAAACCATGCTCACAGGCAGACCATGCTCTTTGTGGTAGCGCCATGCAATCTCCTCGGCCCTGATTTTCGAATCAGGATACGGTTCGTTCCAGAAAGAAAGCGGCAGGGTTTCATCTATCATGACATCTTCACGGAATCCGAACACATCACTGGTGCTTATGTCTATGAACCTTCTCACACCGGCTTTAAGCGCGGCCCTGCAGATGTTTTCCATACCGCCCACGGTCACATCCACGAACATCTCTTTTCCCGCCCAGTCGGTGGCAACTGCGGCACAGTGAAAGATTACATCCCTTCCGGCGCAGGCCTTCTCCAATGTCCCATATTCCCTCATGTCCCCATGGCAGATTTCCACCCCTTTGCCTGAAAGTACCGCCTCATCCTTATCACCGTGCATGACAAATGCGGCAATCGCATCCCCATTTCTGAGGCATGCGTCAACTATATGGCTGCCGATAAACCCGGTTGCTCCCGTTACAAGAACTTTCCTCATAAAACCTCCCGTACCGGATAATGATACCCCTCTTGTTCTTGCCGATTTAGAATTTATATTATATGTTATCAGGGTTTAACAATATCAATTAATTTAATGAGAGGTATGGGGATATGAAACATTCACTATTGATAAGCAGGAATCATGTCGTCCTGTTGTTTCTTACGGTTCTGATCACCCTTGCGGGCTGCAACTTCAAGACAGCTCCGGCAGGCAAGTTTATCATGGGCAGTCCTGCAAGCGAGTTCGGACACAGGGCAAATGAAGTTCAGCATGAAGTAACGCTGTCTCAGGATTTTGAGATTTCGTCAACCGAAGTTACATGGAGCGATTTCAAGAGCCTGATGGGCTTTGACCCGAGCTATTTTCCGAAGTCGCTTCCGAACCCCGGAAAGCCGGCAGAAAATGTCAGCTGGTATGATGCACTGGCTTATGCAAATGCAAAATCCGTAAAGAAAGGGCTTAAACCGGCCTATATACTGAGCAATCCCGTATGTGAAGACGGCACTGCCGTTTCAGACTGTATGGAATGCAAAACTCATGGCGGGATTAAAAATGCTGATGTCAGCCTGAACGGCATTGCCAGCGTTTACGAGGCGGAAGGATACCGGCTGCCGACTGAGGCGGAATGGGAATATGCCGCACGCGCAGGAACAGCCTCCCCGGTATATAACGGTGAAATTTCGGTGCCCGGATGCGAAGGCGACCCCGTACTCAATAAAATCGCATGGTACTGCGCCAACAGCTCCAACATCACCCACAATGTCGGCCTCAAATCAGCCAATAAATGGGGGCTCTACGACATGAGCGGAAACGTCGAAGAATGGTGCTGGGATAATTACGGAGACTATGCGGGCAATATAATCAACCCCACAGGCCCTGATACCGGGCATTTCAAGGTTGTGCGCGGAGGCAGCGTACGTTTTGACGGCTCCACAAGGCTGCGCTCGGCATACCGTGAAGGATATACCCCTGATTACAGGTGCCGTTATATAGGTTTCCGCCTTGTAAAAACCAAGAATCCATTTGCCGGCATCGCAATCAATGTCGTATTAAACCCTGCCACGCCGCCGTCATATGAATTTGCGGCGAATATTCCCGATTATCCGACGGCACTTCCCTTCTCTTTTACAAGACAGGATGAGGGCGCTCCTCTTTCGGATGACGAGATCAAGACCTTCACAAAGAAGATCACCGGTCTATGGAAAGACACCCACTACTTTGAATGGATGTACATGACAAGCAACGGCATGGACGAGTCCAACCCATACGGCATGCCCTGGTACAAGGCCCATCTCCAGGATTTCTCGGCAGAGAAAAACGGCGACACGGTCACATTCCATCATGGCGGCGGGTCAGACAATCTCTGGATCAGGTCCGGCAAGATGCTCAACAATGTCATTGCAGGCTACCTGGCCAGCGGCGACCCGCTCATGGGAAAGATCGCGGAAAGCTATTGCAGGGGCATCGAGGCATTCTTCAAGGGAGAAGAATACAGCGATAATGACCCGGAAAGAACCATCATGCCGCGCTGCATATTCACACAGAATCATGAGTACACGGTACTCGGCAGAAAGGTGAAAGTGGACTACGACCCGGTCAAAGAGGGCGGCGAAAAATACGACTGGAACGCCCACACCATACCGAACCATATCAACCCGTATTACGGCGATATCTGGATACGCAACATGCGCAGCAAGGACGATGTCCCCCACATCTACAGGATGGTCCCTATGATGATGAGGCTGGCAAAAGAGGCCCCGGATGCAAATATAAGAAACGCTGCAACAAGGGCCGTGGCCTACCTTCAGGCCTTTGCAAAGGACATAGTCGATTCGGGCTACTACATCAGGGCCAAGGACAAGGAAGGAAATACGCAGATTATGTTTGAAGAGGCTTCACCCTGGCTGGTAAAAGACCTTATGAGTTTTGTCAATTTCGAAATCCTTGTCCCGAATGCGGAGTGCAACGCCAAGATGACATCGGCCATCCTCGGATACCAGGACCCGCTCTGCAACGACTGCGGAAAAGGAACGATAAACCTGTACGACATGGTTGCAGGCCAGATCCACTACTACAATATGGCGATCGTTGTATACTTCCACCAGGCGGCTCTGTCGAACGCACTCATGAACAACGACGACGATGTAGCCCTTAAACTCCTCACGGGCATGTCGGAAAGGATGGATGCCATGATGGCCGGAAAAGGCAAACCTACAAGCGAACCTTGTCCCGACTGGGAGCCCGACCTTTCAACACATCTCCTGGTTGCGGCATCGAACGGACTTCCTCTGAAGTCGTCCGAGGCAAGACTTATAGCCACTGAATACAGCAAGGCGGCGGATTATTATATAACATGGCCCAACTGGGACCTCTGGGCGCCCTCGGTGCCTGATGGAATTCAATCCTACATTCCGGGCAACAGCCCCACACCCGACACGCGGGTTGTAGGCACCGATGAGCTGGCATTCCTTATGGAATACTGCTACTCGCCGTTCAGAAACCCGACCGGGGCAAAACTCTGTGATTGCGATATAGTACTAAACCCGGCGCGCTGGGGAGAATAACCTTGAAACCCTCTTCCGATTCGGAAGGGGGTTTTTTAATAGGTTATTGACATTTTAGATTTCAGGTTGATTATCTGCTAAGCAGGCATATTAAAAATCCAGGAGAATTTCATGGATATAAAAGACGTACTTCCAATACCGCAGATGAGCGAGGCAAAAAAAATTCTTTGCATTCAGCCTCACCCCGATGACATGGACATAAGCTCCGGCGCGACACTCTCTTATTTGTCCGACCTGGGAATTGAGATAGATTACCTGACAGTAACCGACGACTCTGCGGGATTCAAGGATGCGGGCGCAGACGATCTCGTCCGCAGGCAGGACCAGCGCAAGGAAGAGCAGATGGCCGCCGGAAATATCATCGGGATAAAAGGCTATCACTGGCTCAATTATACCGATGCAGGCAACTGGTCGCAGTATGAGGCGAGAAACCAGATTATCAAACATATCCGTTTATTGAGGCCGGATTTTATTTTCACCATTGACCCCTGGCTCATGTACGAGGCTCATATGGATCATATAAAGACGGGACTTGCTGCAAGCGAAGCTTTGCTGCTTTATAACTTCCCGTTCATTATGACCGAGCCGGACATAGACAAAAATTTTGAGCCCTATGACATCGAAGGCGTTGCTTATTCTTTTACAACAAGGCCTAACGTCGTCATCGATGTCGGCAAATACCGTGAACGAAAATTTAAGGCAGTTGCCGAGCATAAAAGCCAGTTCACGGAAGAGACACTCGGGATGCTGAAGATGTACGATGAGATGAGATGCCGTAAACTTGCAGAAGGAAAGGACTTCGAGTTCGGCGAAGGGTTCAAGGTCCTGCATGCTCAGTACATGCTGCACTGCTTCCCGGAGGCGATAGAATACTAAATGTTGACAGGAGTCAGGAGCCAGGAGCCAGAATAAAACCATATAATAATCGGTTGATTCTGATTGGTTTTTTATACTGACTACTGTCTCCTGACTCCTGATTACTGATATGTCAGGGGGTTGTAAATGGAACATACGATTCCATCATTAAAGCAGCCTGAACCAGGTATGCTTCGCACGATCCAGTATGCATTCGGCAATTTCGGCGTCAACATGATCGTGGCCACATTCACGACATGGATCATGTACTACTATTACCCGCCGCTCGAGCGCCAGGCGCTTGGATACCCTGTGCTGGTCCACATGGGGCTTTTTATCCTGATAAGAAACATCGGCCGCATCATTGACCTGCTGGCGGACCCGGTAGTGGCATACCTGAGCGACAGAAGCACTCATCCGATGGGAAGAAGAAAGCCTTTCGTTGTATACGGCACAGTCCCGCTTATCCTGTTCGCCATAGTAATCTGGTTTCCGCTGACACCGGATGCGAGCATGCTGAACACCCTCTGGCTCGGGATAGGGATGTCCGGCCTCTGGATATTCTTCACCGTTGTCGTCGCCCCGTACCTCGCACTCCATCCCCAGCTCTACCGTTCGGAGGAATCAAGGATGAAGGCATCTGCATGGATGGCGGGTTTCGAGATATTTGCAACGATATTCTCGACATTCAGCACAGGCCCGATAATCGAGGCGTTCGACAAGACAGGGCTCGATATAGGCATCACATCTCTTAACGGGTTTCAGGTTTCAGCACTACTGTACGCAATTCTAGGCGGCGCATCATTCTTCATCTCCATGTGGGGAATTGAAGACACGCCTGTTGCGGAAGAGGACAAGGTTCCCTTCGGAATAGTAGACGCCATAATCAAGTGCTTCAGGAACATACCCTTCATCAACTATTCATTCCTGATCATGGCCACGCGTGTCGCAATATCCTGCGTCCTCATAGGCGTACCCTATCTCGGGCGCTCCTATTTCGAAGTCGGCGAAACGGAGCAGAGCATAATGCTCGGTCTGGTATATGTCGTCTCAATCCTGTGCTTTCCGTTCACCCCGATGTTCCTGAAAAAATTCGGCCTCAGGATGACCTATATAATCACCCTCGTTGCTGCAGGTCTTATTCTCCCCCTGCTCTTTTTCACCAAAAGTCTTCCGGCATTCCCCATGGAAGGCAAGGTAAATGCATTTAAGGACAAGATCGCAAACTATGAGCTTATTGAGGCCATTTCAGCCAAAGGTGATTTCCTTGCCTTCAACAAACCGGAATTGAAAGAGCGCCTCTTTGATTCAGTCACATGGTTGCGCCTGAGGCATGCGCCGATGGAAGAAGAGGAAAAAGCAATAGAAAAGGCGGGAAGTGTAAAGGTCGAAAGCTTCAGAGACTTCAGACTGTCAAAGGAGCAGATCGCAAACCTGGAAGTGCTTGAGGCAAAGGATTGGAATGAGACTGCTAAAAATGACCCGGCCCGGTACAAGGAGCTTGTAGGTCTCATACCTCTCTTTGTCCGGCATGCGAAGTATGAGATTGAAAGAGACGTTGTGCTGCTCAATGAAAAGTCCGCTGACAGATTTGATTCAGAAGACAAGGCCCTTCTTTCCGAGGCCGCAAATCCGGCATGGTTCACCAGCCTGACTCCGGACAAGATTGTCTTTCTCAGGGAAAAGATAGCACCCATGATGGTTTACTTCCCCAACCCCATTCTCTGGGCGTTCATAATTTTCGGTCTGATGGGACTTCCCACCTCAATACTTCTGACTGCTCACAGGCCCCTGCTCGGCGAGATCATCGACCTGGACGAAAAACTGTACGGCTACCGCAGGGAGGCCATGTATTTCGCGGCTGAAGACGTCGGCGACAAAATGGGAGAGATTATTGCAACCACTCTGGGAGGATTCCTTGTGTTCAAAATCGTCACACAGGGGCTGAATCCCTCATATTACCTCTATTTCATCGTGGCCACGGCCATATCATTCGGTATAGCTTTTGTTGCCATGCTGGTATATCCGCTGGGAAAGAAAGGGAACTTATAGTTCGGGAATAAATGAAAAATAGAACAAAGAGACAACTGAAGGCAGGGGCGGACAGAACGGTTATAACTCCGCCTCAAGGGATTTATCTTATAGGGTATGCCGCAAGATCAGGCGGTGCGAAGGATGTTCACACAGATCTCACGGCTACAACTCTCATACTCGATGACGGAAACGAGAAACTGGTTCTGATCTCGCTCGATCTACTGGCGCTCAACTGGGAAACCGTCGATGCCATCAAGGCGGGCATAACCTCAAGACTCGGCATCCCCGCCCGGAACATAAGGCTTTTCTGCTCGCATACACATTCCGGACCCGTAGCCTGGCCGCCTTACAAACCCTCTGTCAAGGACCGCGCAGAATATTACGTCCACAGGCTCATGCTCTCAATCGAGGAGCCCCTGGCGACAAAAGGCATAATGACAAACGCCCTTTACTGCGACTGGCTGGTTAAAAGCGTGACGGCATCGGCTGCGCGGGCTGCCGCCAATCCCATCAAAGCTGAAATTAGCCACGCCAGGTCGGAATGCGCTATCGGCATCAACAGGAGGGAGCAGCTTTTCGACGGCACAATAACCATAGGCCACCGCAAGGATGGTACGGTTGATAAAGAAGTTAATGTAATCCGGATTTCAAATGGCAGGAAGCCATTTGTTACAATCGTCAATTATGCCTGCCATGCCTGCGTGCTCGGAGAGGACAGCTACGTGATTTCCGCCGACTGGCCGGGTGCCATGCGGGCTGAAGTTGAAAGAAAACTCGGCGGCCTGTGCATGTTCATTCAGGGAGCCTGTGCAAACATCAATCCCGATGTCGAATGGTCTGACGACAACAGGCCCGATGTAGAAAGGCTTGGCAGCCATGTAGCGGAAGCCGTTATCAGGGCGTGTGGAAAAATGGAGAGGATAACCGCCACGCCGTTATCTGCATCAACAGGCGAAGTGAATGCCTGTGTGGATATCCCTGAAGGCATGGAAAGCCTGAGCGTCAGGAAAATTTACAGGGCCATGCTTAAAAAGGGCGCATCCATGCTGATGGAAGGGATGGTGATTCCTGATTTTATGATAGACCCGTTCCTTGATGTCCGATACCCCTGGAAGACAATACTGGACAGGGACAAAAACGGTTATTCCACCCCCATACGGACCGGGTTGCTTCGCATCGGGGAAATTGCGATAGCCTCGATGGCTATGGAGACTTTTGTCGAAACAGGCATTGAAACAAAAAAGGCCTCACCTGCACCGATCACCCTTTTTGCAGGATATACTGACGGCATGACAGGCTACCTGCCGACAGCAGAAGAAATACCGCTAGGCGGCTACGAGGTCGATGTGGTGCCATATATTTATAAACTGCCCGGGACATTCAGGCTGGACACGGAAAAAAATGCCAGGCAGAATGTCCTATCATTCATATCTGAAAATTTTTCCGGGTAAGGAGACATCCATGGAATTTAAAAAGACACCCTCCAAAGAATCGCTTCTTGACAATTCGAAAAAACACCTCTTTGTCTATGCGCACCACGACGATGAAATAGTGAGCGCAGGCATTATACAGCGCCTGATGCCGAACGTTTCCCTGATGTGGGTCACCAACTCGGACGGGCTTTATTTCGAGGACAACGTCACGCCTGAAGAATATGGAAGGCTCCGCGTCGCCGAAGGCATCAATGTTTACCGGGAGCTTGGGTTCAAAGACGAAAATGTGACCAACGGGCTTTATTCAGAGGTCGACAACTACCGCCATTTCGTTGAATCAATCAAGAGTCCGCAGAAATTTGACGAGGCGTTAGCCTTCTGGAGGAAGCAGGGTTTTTCGATTTATGAGAAGATAAGAAAAACCGACCCCGACATCATCTGGACTTATGCCTTTCAAGGCGGCATGCCCGAACATGACCTTGTGCATGTACTGACATCGGCATGCATCGACAGCTATGAAAAAGAAACCGGCAAAAAAATACAGCTGGTGGAAATTCCTGCCTATGAGCTGACCGTGCTGATCTCGTTCCGCTTCAATCCATGGTACAAGGGCACAAAATATTATATAGACATGACAGAAGACGAACTGCTTAAAAAACTCGCCGCAGCAAACCATTACCCCTCACAGGTGAAACTCATAGCAAAATTCAGGAGGGTAATCGACAACCTTGGCAAGGTCGGTGCCCTGTTCGGCAAAAAGTTCACGTTTGAAAGCTATTGCGGACGGGAATATTTCGCACCGGTATGCGAAACCCGCGACTATTCAAAACCGCCTTATCGCATCGACTTTTTCAACTATATGTTCGACGACTTCCTCGGGGAACCGGTAAAGTTTATAGGCATGATGGACAGGGCCTTTGCAGAACTCTCAAAACCAGTATATCACCTTGATCATGGAAAGGATGTATAGAATACAACCTCTTCCGGCCCCCATAAAAAACTCGAACGCTACGTATATCATGGGGCAATGACAAGAGGACGGCAATGAAATTACAACTTTGACTGATTTTAAAATTATTTTAAAAGGATAATTATAAGCATGAACCTTAAAGACCCCGGATTCACCAGGTTTTCACTCGTCAAAGAGATGATGGAAGCTCCATCCATCATAAGGAACTTCGATGTCAAGATATCAAGGCCCGTTTCATATTCGGTAATTCACAAGCACAGGCTTCTGCTCACCGGTGAGGGTTCATCCCGCATCTTCCCTGCAAAAAATGCCATCTACCAGGCCAACCGGCGCGGTCTTGCCTTCAACATGATCACGGACGGCGGCAGGCAGTCAATGGAATACAACCTCAAAGACCATGTGATCGTGGCTGCAAGCAACTCTGGCAAGACAAAAGAGGTGGTTTCACTTCTAAGGAAGCTTAACGCGGAAGGATCCGACGCCATATACGGTATAACGGCCCACGAAAAAACTCCTATTCTCGAGCTTTCAAAAAAGGGCTTCCTGCTTACATGCGGCGAGGAAAATGCCGTTGCCGCGACAAAATCGATTATCGAGCAGGCGCTGTTCATGCTTTCGATTGTTGAGAACCTCTCGCCTACCGGCATGAGAAAGTCCCTGCCGTCACTTGCCGATGCCTTTGAACAGGTGCTCACAATGAAGATAAACCCGGAGATCATCAAGACCCTGGCCGAAGCCCCGCAGATTTATTTTGCGGGCCGTAACAACGGAGTCGCGGAAGAGCTTACGCTCAAGACCAACGAAATCACCCGCAAAAAGGCTGATTTTCTTGAAGGCACCTATGCGGTCCACGGCATAGAAGAGGTTATGAACCCGCGTGAGGTCCTTGTTCTTATCGAACCCTTCACAGATGAGATAAAGAAGTTCAGCGATGTACTGGTCAAGGGCGTCGGCATGAAGATAATCGCAATCGACCACAAAGAGACCCCTTTCCCCACCATAATCATCCCCGGGCTTGATCCCTACGACGAGTTCCTGCAGATAGCCTGCGGCTGGAACCTGCTGGTGGAAGCCGGCATCTCGGAAGGTATAAACCTCGACAAACCGCTCAGGGCCAGGAAGGTGGGCAATATAGACGAAGGACAGCCGCATTGAATAAAAACACTCCGGGGTCATTGCCGACCGGCATATCGTTCATATCCGTATTATCATGATCAAAGCGATAATTTTCGATTTTGACGGGACCATCATGGATACGGAAAGCACGGCTTTCAGAATCTGGCGTGAAATCTACGAAACGCACGGCCATGAACTGACAATCGAGAAATGGTCGGAATGCATAGGTGTTCCCGACAGCGGTTTTGACCCCTATGAAGACCTGGCCGAGCTCACAGACATGCCGCTTGACCGGACGGATATGGCTCTTCAATATCAGAGAAAGGAATCGGAATTGAATAAGGGCCTGCCTTTGCTGCCGGGTATAGAAAATCTGATCCTGACGGCAAAAAGCATGGGCCTGAAACTCGGCATCGCCTCAAGCGCGAACCATGCCTGGATTAATGAGCATCTGGGACGGAGAAGGCTCCTTGACAGGTTTGACACGATCATCTGCAGGGAGGACACCATGCGCCACAAGCCCTTCCCCGAACCTTACCTTGCCGCTGTTGAAAGGCTTGGCTGCACACCGGGCGAGGCAATCGCCATCGAGGATTCGCCAAACGGCATAAGGGCGGCCAAAGCCGCCGGGCTGTTCTGCGTCGCAGTACCCAACCCCGTGACACACTCGCTGATACCGGATAATGCGGCTGACCTTAGACTCGGTTCTCTTGCTGAAATCTCATTACTGGAACTTTTAGAAAGGGCCTCCCTATGACAAAAAATCTCATTACTGATGCACTGCCTGACAAATCGAAATACATTACCGGTTTTGCAGACATGAGAGGTCTGCTGCATGAAAAATACACTGGATACGGTTATGCAATTTCTTTAGCCAGACGACTTGACATGCCTGTCATCGATTCCATCAGCAGCGGGCCGAACAAGGCCTATTTCGACCATTACAACGAGGTCAACCGGGAGCTGGCGGAATCTATTCAAAACATATCGGCCATGCTTGCTGAAAGGGGTTATGAAAACATCCCTATCATTCCTACCGTCACGGACGATATGCTCGCCGATGATTACCATAAAACCCTGAGAATGCCGTTCTCCCACAAGATGGCGGCAACCAGGGCCGGTCTCGGATGGATAGGCAAAACAGACCTTCTCGTTACGAAGGAATTCGGTCCCAGGGTAAGGCTTGCAAGCATCCTGCTCAAAACAAATATTTTAAAACCTGGAACGCCTATTGAAGAGAGCCTGTGCGGAGATTGCGAGGTATGCGTGATCAACTGTCCTGCCCAGGCCGCGACAGGGGATCTGTGGAATATAAAAACCGACAGGGACGCTTTTTACAACGCCTTCAAATGCAGGGAAAAATGCCGGGAACTTTCTCTTGTCAATTTAAACGAACGCATAAGCCTCTGCGGCATTTGCGTCTCTGTCTGCCCCAGGGGAAAGCCGTGAACGAAAGAATGCTTATAGAGGCAGTACATTAATAAGATGGCAATACAATAACATCGGGCTTGTCCCGGGACGCGGCAGGCTGCCCTTTCTTCAGGACATGGTAAGGCTTATAAGAAAATTCAAACCGGCGGCCGTGGTTACAATGGACCCTAAGAACTGCGCTGACAAGGAAAACCAGGATCATAAGCTAATTGCAGTCACAGGACTCGAGGCGGCTGCAATGACCGCTTATTCCAATGTCCTTCGCGAGCAGTTCGATGAACATGGGATCAATCAGCATTTTCTCTTCGCCTCAGGCTTGAGGAGCAAAACAAGGTGCACCAGCCCCAATAACATTTCAGATGTGGCGATACCTTCTTCATATATGAACTTGACCGTCTCGGTTTCTTTTTAAAAAAATAATTCCACCAACGCTACAAAGTCAGATTTTATGTTGACTTGGCATCACCAATGCTTATTGTGGACATATATAATAATTTTTTAAATCATATGAATATGAGGTCTGTTATGGGACATGCCATCCGGATATTTATCGTCATTACTTTCTTGGCCATAAGCCTTTACGGTTGCGGATCATCATCGGGCAGTGCACCATCCGAAGGTTCCGAAACTGAGAACGAAGCGGTAGTTTCCGATCCCCTCGTGCGCGAAACGAGATTCGGTTTCGTACAGGGCCGCGAAGACGGACAGGCATACGCCTGGCTGGGTATCCCTTACGCACAACCCCCGGTGGGCAATCTTCGTTGGAGAGCCCCCCAGGACCCGATTTCCTGGACAGGCGTGCGCCCGGCTCAGGGTTTTTGCAGTGCCTGTCCCCAGTACGGCGGCCTCATGGGATTCATGGATCCGAACACCTTCGGGAAGGCGGTCGGCAGCGAGGACTGCCTCTATCTGAATATCTGGAGGCCCAAGTCCGATGACGGGAATCTTCCCGTGCTATTCTGGATTCACGGTGGCGGGAACTTCTCAGGCCAGGCCAATATGACCATGTACTACGGAGCCAATTTCGCCGTACGTAAGAACATTGTTTTCGTGAGCATAAACTACCGTGTTGGTGCAATGGGCTGGTTCACCCATCCATCACTTCGCGTTGGAGACCAGTTCGACGCATCAGGCAACTACGGTACCCTCGACATAATCAAGGCACTTTCATGGATTCACAACAATATTGCATCTTTTGGCGGTGACCCGGGCAATGTGACCATTGACGGGCAGTCGGGCGGAGCCCAGAACGTTTTTTCCCTGCTTGTCAGCCCCCTTGCTGAAGAGCTCTTCCAGAAGGCAATCGCGCAGAGCGGCGGCCCGGGATCGACGGCACTGGCAGACGGCGACAAGGTCTCCTCCACGGTCCTTGACAAGCTCTTTGAACTTGACAATGTTCCAGCTGACGACCCTCGCAGGAACGATCCCGCGACATACCTGCGCGGCAAGCCGTGGCAGGACATCTATGCCTGCCTCACGCCAGGCATTGCAGGGATGCTTGGCAGCGGGTGGTCAAGCATTTTCGAGGACGGGACTGTCATACGAGATAATATTGCTGACCGCATAAATAAGGGGAATTTCAACCATGTGCCGATGATATTAGGCAGTAACAAGGACGAGGCCAAGATATTCCTGCCGCTCGTGGTCTCCAAGCTCAAGAACGGGGATATCCCCGTCGAGGTGGCCTTTCACGATCTGATCATGACCTTCGACCCGGACAGCCCCAATCTTGAGCTTTCTGATATACTCGACCCTCTCTGGCTTCTGCTCTATGATCCGATGGCGGATTTCTCGGATGCCCTTGCGCAAAAGTTGAGCACCGAAAGCCTTGCACGCAAGCTGGCCGCCCAGCAGGAAGACCTCTACGTCTACGAATTCGCCTGGGACGAGGAGCCGGCGCCGCTTGACACACTCATCGGGGCCGGGCATGCCATAGAGATCCCGTTTGCTTTCAGCAATTTCGGCCGCACGGCCGAGGACCTTTTCCGCTTCGCCTGGAGCAGCGCGAACCTTGCCGGGCGCATGGAGCTCTCGGAAGCGATGTCAAACTACTGGGCGCAGTTCGCAAGAAACGGGAACCCCAATTACCCTGGCGGCTATTCATGGCCTGCGTGGTCAAAAAAACCGGATGGCTTCAAGAAGATAATCCTCGACTCCGAGCTCAACAGCCTTCCTGAGCCCACCCCGCCCGGCCAGCCTGCATCAGGCTTTGGATCAGCCGCGCGCTATATCTGTGAAGACTTTTCAACCGTAAAGCTTCCCCGGTCGGATGGAACTGCCGTGTGGTACTATGTGCCGGAACTCCTGAAAAAGGGCGGCAAGGCCCCTGTCATCATCGTCCTTCATGGCTTCTCGCAGACCGATCCCTCTATAAGCATGGGCCAGATCAGGCACTATGTCCGCCAGGGATGCATAGTGGTCTTCCCCCAGTTCGGCCTCACCGGCCTGGATTTCCTCAACGACCTTGACCAGAACCTGATGCTTGAGCGTGCCATCAGCCTGACAAACCTTGCGCTTTCTGAAGTTGGCGGCAAGGCTGATCTCAATGACATACTCATCGTCGGCCATTCTCTTGGAGGTCTGCTGTCTCTGTGCTGGGAAGCTGCCGGCGGAATCAGGCCAAGGGGCATGATCCTGCAGAACCCATCGGTTACCAACCAGAATGTCCCGGCGTTCGTGCGGGATAAGATGACCATGCTGAATTTCGAGGCCAAGGGGCCTGCGGTGAAATGCCCTGTGATCCTGTTCAGCGCGGATGCCGACACCATCGCACCTGAAAGCGATACCACGGCTACCTACGAGTCCCTGACAAACGCCCCCTCAAAAATCCTTTATATGGTTCACAGCGACTATCATGGCAAACCCGGGCTGACGGCCGATCACTGCGCCCCTATTCTGATCGGCTGCTCCGTTGTGCCGGGAAGCGGCGAGTGTCTGCTTTCGGAAGAAAATGCTCTGGATTTCCGCGCCTATTACGCGGCCACGGATGCCATGCTCGACGGCCTGAACGAGGTTGTATTCGACATGGGGTCATGGAGCGACGGCATCCGGGTGAAAGCTGTTGAAACAATCATGCGGGATTAGTCCTTTATATCGTATGGAAGTCTTAATAGCCTAAGATCCCTGGCGTTATTATATCCGTGCCAGAAGCATCATCCGGGAGTTCCCGGCGGATCACCCAAAGCGTTTGTAATATTTCCTGTCAGCCAAGGCCAGCATTTCCCGGTCGCCCGGGCTGTCCCCGTAGGCATAGATGAGTTCAAAGCCCTCCAGGACATATTTTTCCCGGATGCGTCTGGCCTTTTCCTCCTTGAAGCAGTTGCGCGTTGACAGGTCAATTCGTTCGCCAGTCAGGTCTACTCCTGTGGCTATCAGATCGATACCCAGACCCGCGCACCATTCTTCCAGCAGGATTTCAAGTGAACCGGTGACGACAGCGACAATATGACCCCTTTGAAGGTGCCAGTTGATCCTATTCAGCGCCTCAGGCCGGAGAATCGCCGGTATGACGTTCCGGGCATAGCAATGGGCCGCCGCTATGAATGACTCTTTTCCCCAGTCCCCGAAATAATGTTGTATGGTCGCCTGTTTGGCCTCATGATGGGAGATGCGTTTCAGGCTGTAGGCCAGGAAAATGGGGCTCAGGCGGATGAGGCCGAGAAGGGCCTTGCGCCTTCCGCACGAGCGAACAATGAAGTCCGAGGTAGTATCCTTATTTGATATGGTGCCGTCGAAATCGAATAACGCCAGACGCATGCTCACTCCTTTTAAAACATCTAGCTTTTTTCCATCCTGAGGGGTAGCCTTTTCTTTACTTTCATGCAGCAACCCGAGGGAAAAGATCATTTGCCGATTTGAAATGATCTGTAACGGACTTTATTACCGGAAATATCTTGTTAACGATAATTACGTTGAACTGGCTGACAATTCAGATATAAGCTTTATTTACAATAACAGCTATCCTGGATCGACAATTTAAAAGGATCAGAGGGATCAAAAATATTAATATGAGAGTCGAGACCAAGACATATTATATTATTTCTTGCCTGTTTTTTCTATCAGCCTGCTCGAGCGGACTGAAAATCATCAGCATCGGCCAGGACAAGCCCTGGATAAAACCTTATGTATCCGGCATGCATGGAGCCGAAAACCTTGCATTCGACGGTCTGGGCAATATGTTCGTAACCGGGCTTGATGGAATGATATACCGGGTTGTTCCGACAGAGGACCCCTATACAGGCAGAATCACGGATAAAAGAAAAATGGGCAAAATGTGCCTGGATGTAGAGGTCGGTCCTGATGGCAAGCTCTATGTGGGTGTTTTAAACGATAAGGATGAGCACAGGATTTACCGGGTTAACAAGGATTTCACAAACGCCTCTCCCGTATCCTCCCCTGTCGAAGGGTTGAACGGCATGGCTCAGGACAGGGACGGCTATCTCTATATTGCTTCATCCAACATGTCTATTTTGAACCCGAAAGGCAGGGTCTTGCGTTCAAAAATCGGAGATGACGGGAGTTTTACAAATCCGGAGATTTTTATCGAGACCGGAGGCATAACAAATGGCCTTGCCTTTTCGCCTGATGAATCCAGGCTTTATATAACAAACCTTGACGGCAGGCTTATCGAGCTTGACATGAAAACGAGGCAGAAAAAAATTCTTTATGCCCCGGGAAAGTTTCATTTATTTGATGACATGGATACGGCACAGGATGGAACCGTGTGGATGTGCTTCAATTCGGAACAGGCTATAGTCCCTGTCAAGGACGGAGTTGTAAGCATCGGCTACAGGACTGGTGACCTGAAGGCACCTTCTTCCTGCAAATTCGGCAAAGGACCCGGCTTCCGCCCGGATTTTCTTTATATCACTGAGTTTGGTTTGAAGGGCAGGAGCATGAATATGAACGGCAGGGGAGTTTTTATCATGCCGTTATCGGATATCCCCCGATAGCAAAAGGAGTGCCGGTATCCCTCGAACAGTATATTCACACAGGGATGGATAAATCACAATCACAAACAGGTTTGTGTCAACTTGAGCCATTGTGTAACAGCTAAGCCGTTTATGTCCTTACTTGCCGTCAAGTGTCCTGCGTACAGTAGAAGCCAGGGTTTTTATTGCGAACGGCTTCATGATGAAATTGACGCCGGGGCCAAGGACTCCATGGTGGGCGATCGCATTGGCCGTATATCCCGACATGTACAGGCTCTTGATCCCTGGGTATTGAGACAATAGATTTTCTACAAGTTCCCTGCCGTTCATCCCGGGCATGACCACGTCGGTCATGACAAGGTGAATATCGCCTTTGTATTCCTTTGCCAGACGGAGTGCCTCATCCGGAGAAAGGGCAGAAATTACGTTATAGCCTTGTTTCTCGAGCATAGTCGCGGTCATTTTCAGGATGGCCTGTTCATCCTCGACCAGCAGTATGGTTTCATGACCGCTCACAGCATGCTCCTCCTGCGTTTCCTTGGGTGCATCAGCATAAATGGTAGTATGGCGGGGCATATAGATCTTGAAAGTCGTTCCCTGTCCAGGTTCGCTATATACGTTGATGAAGCCGTTGTTCTGCTTGACAATACCGTATACGGTGGACAGTCCAAGGCCGGTGCCTCTTCCGATTTCCTTTGTTGTGAAGAACGGTTCGAAAATGTGGAGCAGCATTTCCCTGTCCATGCCTGCGCCGTTGTCGCTCACGGCCAGCATCACGTATTCTCCCGGAACATAGCCGGGATGAGAAGTGCAGTAGTCGTCATCGAAGACGCTGTTGCATGTTTCAATAGTGATTTTGCCCATGCCGGACGAGATGGCATCGCGGGAATTAATGCAATGATTGGCCAGTATCTGGTCGATCTGTGACGGGTCCACGTTTACCGGCCACAGGTTCCTGCCGGGAATCCAGGCCAGTTTTATATCTTCACCGATAAGGCGCTGAAGCATTTTAAGCATACCTTCCACAGTTTCATTAAGGTCCAGCATCCTGGGAGCTATCGTCTGCTTCCTCGCAAAGGCAAGAAGTTGCCGGGTAAGATCAGCCGACCGTCTGGCCGCCTTGCTGATCTCTTCCAGATCGTTACGGAGCGGGTGAGACAGCTCCGCCCTGTCCATAGCCATTTCCGTACGGCCGAGAATCACTCCAAGCATATTGTTGAAGTCATGGGCCACACCACCGGCCAGGCGTCCTATCGACTCAATCTTTTGAACCTGCTGAAGCTGGGTCTGGAGGCTCTCCTTCTCCTCCTCGGCTTTCCGCCGTGCCGTACAGTCGCGCACAAAAACCAGGTGTGCGTCGCGGCCCTGAAACCGCAAAGGCACCGCCACCGTTTCGACCGCAACCCGCAAGCCGTCGACCCTCAGATATTCCTGCTCCATGGGCAGCACCGGCAGGCCCGTTTCACGCTGGACCCGGATACGGTCACGGACGGCCTCCAGGTACTCCGGGGCGATCAGCGCAATGAATTCCGTTCCCAGCAGGTCCTCGGCCCGCTCTGCTCCGAGGAGCCTCACCATGGCCGGATTTATGTACAGCATACGCCCATCGCCCTGTACGAAAATACCGTCCGGTGCCCCGTCGACAAGGGTCCGGAAGCGCTCCTCGCTCTCTTGCAGCACCTCCTGCGCACGCTTGTGTTCCGTCAGATCAACCCAGTGGCACACCACATTCGTGAGCTCCCCTTGCATGTTCAGTATAGGGAACATGGATACGTCAATGAACATATCCCGCGCGCTATTGAAACTCACATCACCGGCATCTGTGGCCTTCCAGGGGATACTGAAGCGCGTCGGCACGTGCCTCTCGAATATAGCCTTTATCCCGGGCATGACACCCTGATTCTCAAGGTTTACATCCCTTAGCACATTGTATTTGCCGACTATCTTGTCCCCCGAGAGATTAATTGTTTCGCACAGGGAACGGTTTACCCTTATGACTGTCCCTTCCCTGTCTGAAATCCATGTGGCGAACGGGCTCATATCGATGACCTTGTCCAGAAACGCCTTGGCTTCCTTTATTTCCTCCTCCGCCTGTTTTCGTTCGGTAATATCCATGGACAGGATGAAGACGCCTTCCGGAACAGGCTGAATGCTCAGCTTGTACCAGCCCTTTAACCCGTCAGGGAAAACGACCAGGTTCTCAATCTGATCGGAAACGCGGTCTTCCATACAGTGCCGGATTCTGTCGAAGACTTCCGTTTCTTCAATGCCGGGCCACATTTCCATATATTTGTTGCCGATCATTTCCTCTTTCGGAAGCCGGCTATGCGTCAGCGCGGCATCGTTTATATAAACATAGCGCCAGTCGAAATCTATGATCTGGCAGCCTTCCGGCAGGTTGTCAAAGAATTCGTATGATTTTCTCAGGACAGCAGGTTTTCCTTTTCCCGCCTTTTTGTCTGTCATTGACGGTCTCCTTTAAAACCTTGCTTATTGGCAGCAGAATCAGAATATCATATCAATCGAATATGCTTATATATAATTGAGGTTTCCAACTAAATCAACATATTGTCCGGTTGCCGATACGAATAGTCATATTATGCTAATGTCATTTGGGAATGTGAGGGGACCTGATGCTGCATGTTATAAAGATGTAATGATTATTCATTCGCATTTTCCGTATGTAGTTGCACCATACCGAATAAATCTGACTGGTCGTGAATCCGTAAAATCACTTTTCTCTTATCGCTCGCCAGGATGGATAGTATGAAACTTATATTCAGGGAGATTGATTTCAAAACGATATATTCACATTTTAAAGGATCAATAATCTGTCATCTATTGCAGATATGTATACTCTGGCAGGAGCATCATTGCCTTACAGAACTATTCAGTTTCGCTTTTTGGTCCGGTTGCCCGGAACTTCAGATCATATATTCAATAATGGATAATCACAGATTACATAAACAGGAAAAGAGCCGCTATAAAAAATCATCAAATAGAATTATAGTTGTAACACTTATCCGCAAACTCAGATAAATTTCTCAATTAGGGAGGTTATCGTGGAAATTATAAAAAGACCTGATTCCATTTTGTTTATCTTTACTGTGCTGATAATGTTGCCCAATTATGTTTTTGCCAGTTCAGGTATTGAGAAAAAAGAGTTCGGCATGCTTGCAGACGGCAGGACTGTCTATGAATATACAATGACCAACAAGAACGGCATGCAGGTTAAGGTCATGGACTTCGGCGCGACCGTCACTTCAATCAAGACACCTGACAGAAACGGTAAAACAGATGAAGTGACACTCGGGTATGATACGCTTCAAGATTATTTTACCGACAGGCCGCTTTCATACTTCGGCGTCATTGTCGGCAGATATGCAAACCGCATAGCCAAAGGCAGGTTCGAACTGAACGGCAAAAAATATGCGCTGGCGACAAACAACGGCCCTAACCATCTCCATGGAGGCGTGGAGGGGTTCAATAAAAAGCTGTGGATATATGATGGATCTGACGGTAATTCAGCCGTTTTCAAACTTGTAAGCGACGACGGTGACCAGGGCTACCCGGGAAAACTGACAGTACATGTTATATACACCCTTACAGATAATGACGAACTGGTCATCGACTACAGAGCTGCCACGACCGAGCCGACTATTGTCGCCCTATCATTCCATCCGTATTTCAATCTGAAGGATGCTGGGAAAACGCCTGTATTGAACGAGCAGCTCAAAATCTTTTCAGACCTCTACCTGCCTGTAGACAGCACACGCATCCCGACCGGCGAAATGCTCAAAGTCGACTCTACGCCCTTTGATTTCAAGAAACCGAAGACCTTGGGCAAAGACATCCATGCTGATGATGAGCAGTTGAAAATTGCGGGAGGCGGTTATGACCACTGCTGGATTATAAAGGGACTGTATGGTCCATCGACAAGGCCCAGACCATTTCTGGAGTTGTACGATCCGGATTCCGGTCGTGTTTTAACTCTTCTTTCGACCGAACCGGCGCTACAGATATACACCGGTAATTACATGGAAGGAATACCTGGCAGGAACGGCATTGCCTATTCCAAACATTGCGGGCTCGTTCTTGAAGCCGAGCACCTTCCCGACTCGCCCAACGAGCCGATATTCCCGAGCGTTGTCCTTCGTCCGGGAGAAAGATACCAGCAGACGACGATTTATAAATTTTCAGTTCGAAAATAAAAACAATAACCTCTAAAAGCGGATATGAAAAGAATGGCTGGTTTCCCGGTAATCTCTTTTGCTTCATTCTTATTGCCGCATGAGTATCGGATCGTTTGATAATTAAAATTTATATTACCGTCATAATCCGGTCTGCAATTTGATATGATGCAGAAAACCACAAAAAGCATTTCAAGGATCTGTAATTTACAATCCCCAATTGTGACTTATAGTGGATAGAGTAAAGGCAGGCCACGACATGGTAATACGATGTTTTGCCGGATAAGATACATGAGCTCACAGCCAGCCCGGATTATACGCGGTAAATCCAGACTTTCCATGCAGACCATTCTTGTTCAAAACCTTATCAGTTAAAGATATGTCACTTTTTTGCCGATGGATTAACTCGACACAACTTCGGGGATAAGCTCCAACAAAAATCAAGAGGACGAATGATTATGAGAAAAGCAGTCACGATCGGGGAATATATTCTTCTGTCTATGTATATTGCAGCTATTTCAAGCTGCGGGAGCAGCAGTAGTAATACGGATGATGTAGGACTTGCAAACCAGTATCTTGAGAGTGCATATCAGGATTTACAGAGCGGAAATCAGCTTCAAGCGCTTGCAGACGTAAATACTTCAATTTCATACACTCAATTAAGGGATGCATTGCTGCTGAAAGCCCAGATTGAATATGCAATGGGTGATGAGGCTGGATGGGATGCTACGTTATCCCAATTCAACATGATTTATCCAAACGATGGAGGTGACGACTTTCTGAATGCGTACCGTCTCTCAGAAAAACACGGTGATGCAAATCTGATATTGAGCGACCTTGAAACTGCGCTGAACCAGAATTATGCCGACCTTAACTGTGAAATTTACTGGCAGATTGTTGAAAACGATGCAGGTTTTGCTTATTTCAGAGAACAACCTCAATATCAGACGCTTGAAGAGCTGAAAACATGTGATTCGGGGCTTGAAGGGTCTAAAACCAAATGCAAGGAAAATTTTACGAAATTATTACACCACTGGTGGGGATTGCAGTTTTACCTTGATCACGGCGACACACAAATTGCCGGTTATGCTGCATCAATCACCGCTGTCTGCTGCAAGTATTTTATTGAACCTCCAGTACTAGGTTGGTTAGTCGGCACGGCCATTCAGCTCAGGGCTTCGGAAGTTAAATGGCATGATCGCGGATGCGGGATAATTTTAAACTGGACCTGGGCAAATTTCAATCCAGGCCTGGGCGTTGCAGGCGTCGAGGCTTTCGTGACCACCAAGCAAAATTGACAATGCAGAAATTACATATGTAAGAGGATTGTAAAACTTATAATCTCCGCTGCTGATATGAACTAAAAGCCATTTATGCTTCAGTTTCCAGTATGGCATGAAAGTTTTCATTTCTTAGGCTTGTAATAATTCAGATATCTTGAAGTTATATCTGCTTGGTTAATGCTTAAGTTTTCATTTGGTAATTTCAATAAGGATTCCAGGATGGCAAAGTAAAACGATCTATAAGCCATCATTAAAGTGCGTAACAACAATTCATTATGAGAATTTACGCACCGCATGAACGCCCGAAGGTTCAGGGCCGCCATAGCCCGAATCAAGGGAGACCGGGTTGCGTCGAAATCGAGGAATGCGGCTTACAATTTAACAAATAAGCTGATGAGCCATTAAGCAGCTAAGCAGAAACAACAACACAACAAGGTTTCGCTCAACAGCTTAACAGCTCAAAAACTTATCTTTGCCTCAATGACCTCGATGAGAAACGGCATTGATATGCAAAGACGTGACGCCATTTACAGGCCGAGCGCCTCAAAGGGCAGCAGATACAGAGTCCCTACGCTGTTTGTATAATTCCATATCGAAGCCGTGAAGCGTCCGTTACCGGCACTCAGCTTGTAGTATGAATCCTCAGATGAATCGGGATCGAGCTTGAATATCTCGTCTCCTGTTGAAGCGTCAATTGCTGCAAAATAGTTGGCATCACCGGTTCCGAAGATATCGCCCCCGGCCGTAAGGATTGTATCGTTCCCGGCATAGATCAAAGGCGTGGCACTCAATACTTTGGCCACTGAATCACCGTCAGCCCATGTTTGAGGCGAATCCGAAAGCGCAAAGCGTTTAATAAGCCCGGTCTCATTGGGGATGCCGTAATTGGAGTAGCCATTGCCCGTATAGATATTGCCGCCGCCGTCCAGGCAGACCCCGGCAGATGCACCGGGGATATCCGAAATCACCTCTGCAACCGTTCCCGGAGCATCAATATCGAGACTGCTCACATGGCTGTTTGCGGACCAGTCGGGATTATAGCTCGACCATGTAAAGTAAAGCCTGGAACCTGAGAGGACCGCATCGAAATTGGCGGCTGCAGCCAGTGTTGAATGCTCCCCGGTAACAAGATTGATTTTATAGATATGCGTGCTGGCGCCCAGGACAACCGTATCCGCATCAGATGCTTTTATAAAGCTGCCGAAACTGGATTGGGTCCCGGGTATAATGCTCGTTACATAATTGAAGGTCTTGCTGTTCTCTGATGTCTCTACTGCAATCTCAATCTCGGTTGCGCTGTTGCCCTCGGCGATCACCATCCTGCCGTCAGGGAGAAAGTCGACCAGAGGGGCCTGTATGACATGCCCGCCTGCATTGACAGGCGTTGCCAGGACGTCCCAGTCGATGACACTTACTGTGGCCTTGTCCGTTGCTTTGAATCCGGTATTGTCTTTTACGGTAAGAGTGACTTCATACGAACCCGCAGCGGCATATTTATGTTTAACGGTTATGCCGTTTGCCTGCACACCATCCCCGAAATCCCAGCCATAATTTGTAATTTTTCCGATCTTGACCGTGGAATTCGAACCGTCAAGGGTTACATCGAGGCCGTTCAGAATTTTCAGGTCTTTCCCAGCATCCGCAACCGGCATACAGCCTGCTGCCATAAAAAATACCGCCGTCATCGAAACCAGTAAAAGTCTTTTCATATCCATCCTCCAGTTTGTATAATGTTTTATTCGATTCCAATATCCGCGACCGCATCGATATTGGTACGGTACTCGCCGAGACCGTTTCCGTGCTGCGCATCAATTGCAGTTGTGATCCGGATATATCTGAATCCCGCGAGATGCGCCTTTTCGCCGGTTATGGGATCGACTGCCCATTCGATATCAAAAGCATCGCCGCCGCCTGTTCCAGGATCAATCCCAATATTGAAAGGATTATCAGGCGTTGTGTAGAAAACCAAGGGATCAGCGCCGGAAGGCAGCGCCAGCACCGGGCTGAGATTGGCATAACCCCAGATAAGATATTTATTGTCTGCGATATTATCGGCCAGCGTTGACGGAAGCTTATAGGCGCTCATTGTCTGGCCGGTTTCCGCGTAATATTTCTCAACCCTTGCATATGCAGGAGAGCCTGGCGAGCCTTCAAGCGATGATCCGGCAATAAGATACCAGCTAACGTTGTCCCGGCTTATCTCGACGATTCCGGGCTGTATCCATCGTATGGGATATGGGGCATACATTGCATTCCCATAGACAATAAAGTCCGGACCGTCCGGGTTATTTATCACCTCATGATCAAAGGCCAGGGTGATAAAACCCCCGAAGCCTCCAAGGCTCACTATCGAAGAGTTGTCAGGGACATACGGATTTGTCCCGCCATAGGGCCGGCCGAGCGCCTTGTCGGGATCATTGTATTGGGGATCATTAAAAAACTGCCCGGGTGCAGGAGAAAAACTGATCACAGATGATGCAAACGGAGAGTTTTTAACGATCATCACAGGCAGCGGTGAAGACGAAGCGGTGCCTTTTTCCCCGGATATCGTAAGCGTTACAGGATATTCGCCTACTTCGTCATAGGCATGTTTGACCGTCTCGCCGGCGGCGGTCCGGCCGTCTCCGAAATCCCACGTAAAAACATAACTGCCGTCAGGTACCAGGCTCTCTGATGCGTCGAAGGTCACTTCAGCGCCGGCCGGGGCCGGGACCGGATTGATGCTCAATTTCGGTATTATATAATTACCTGCGGTTACCTGGGCAATGGACAGCATGGCGATCGGGCCGTCCCCGACCGTATATTGGGTCTGAACAGTCCCGCCTGAATTCAAGACATAAAGCCTGTCATTGGAAAAATCCAGCGCATAAAGCATGCCGTCTACGCTGAGGACCGAGGATATGAACGCACTTGCAAGGTTCAGGTATGAGATGTCCCCTGTGGCAAGGTCGATTTCCGGGATATTCCCGCCCATGGCGTTTGTCGCATAAATGATGCCCGAAGAAGATACGGAGAAAGAAAACGGTGCGGCTGAGAGGTGATATGATTTATCAAGGCCCAGAGATGCCGCATCAATAATCTCGATGGTGCCGTCCCCCTTGAAGCCCTTGCTCTGCGGTTTGGTGATATCCCCTTCATAGTGGCCAGCGCAGGCGACTATCACCTTTCCGCCGACAGCCTTGACATCAACCGGATCGGCGCCTTCCAGTACAACGGTGCCGAGGCTTTCAAGCGTGGCGGCGTCAAATACGGCTACAACCCCGGAACCTGCGGCTGTCAGGCCGCCATAGTAATCGGTAAGATTGGACAATGCCACAAATATCCTGCCTTCGGTTACGGCCACACCCTGAGGGTAGCTTTTCCCGGCAATGCCGGCGACATCGCAGGGCAGCGTTATGGCCGAAAGGTCGATGCTTGAGGTTACCTTTTTCTGGCTGGTGTCGAGAATGTCCAGGGTTTGAGAAATAAAACCACTTACAGCCAGAATATGTTCACCCGCAACTGCTGCATACATGGGGTTTTTGTTCGTGCCCACTGAAATTTCGCCCGCAATTGAAAGGTCCTTTTCGTTCAGGACCAGTACCGAATTGCTCTGGGAATTTATTACATAGACATAAGGCGTTTCATACAAAATCGAGTTGGGGGCAGCACCGGTGACCTGAACGTTATTGTGTATGGCACCGTTGTCATCAAGGACCGAGAGCGTCTCCGCAAGCGAGTTCGCAATGATAACGCTTTGGGACAAATCCACCGAACCGCTGTCAAGGCTCTCTCCAACGATGTCTGCATTTGTCCCTGCCTTGTCGCATCCGTATAAAAAAACGAATGCGATTACAATAAATATACACAGCCTTTTCATATGCCCTCCTTGTCTCTAAAATGCCGCCTGGACCGTGGCATAATATGTCCTGCCTTCGAGCGGAAAGCCTCTCAGATCTACCGCCATTTCGTCCGTGAGATTCTTTATCTCGGCGCTAATGCTTACATGCCTGTACGGGCCGGCCTTGACTCCGATATTGTAGATATCCCTGTCAGGCAGTTTTTTGGTGTTCGCCCATGTAACGAAATTCCCCTCGGTATAGTTGTATGAGGCCCATGCGCCCAGGCCGATCCCCTTTACCTTATAATCGAAATCCACCTGGATATTGGCAATGTTTCTGGGCTGGCCCGGAATCTGGTTGCCGTCCCTGTTCGGCTCGCCTGACGTATCGATTGCGCGGTTATAGGTATAGTTCCCGCTAAGTGTGCACCATTCGAGAGGCTTAAACACTATCGACAGCTCCATGCCCTGGGCCTTTGACTGGCTGTCGTTGTACGGCTTGTAATAAAGCCCGGACTGCAGCACGTATACGATCTGGTCGGTATAGCGCTGGTCAAAGTAGTTTAGAGAGACCCTCACCTTCTCGAATTCCACCACAGGCCCGATGTCAAAGCTGAATGATTTTTCAGGCAGAAGTTCTGGATTACCCACAATAAAGCCGTGGTTGTAATAAAGTTCATAAAATCCGGGAACCCGGTAGCCGGTACCGGCATTCGCCTTGATCTTCAGGAAATCAGCCGTATTCCACACAACGCCGAGGCGGTACAGCCATTCCCCTGAGAATGATGACGGGTTGTCATAGCGCAAGGTGCCGGACAGGTCGAACTGCCACGGGCTGTATTCAGCGCTCAGGAGACCGGACTGCGTCGTTCTGCTGTATTCCCCGGACATATTGTCATCCATATTTTCATACAGATAGGAGATCCCGGGTTTGATCCTTACGGGCCCAAGTGGATATGCGGCGCCCAGGTTCCCCTGATATGTTGTGCTCAGAGTATCCGCATAAAGAGGGGCGTCAGGGTCCCTGTATATGTCGTGCTGCCATACCCTCCCGGCGTTCAGGTCGATGTCGAGCTTTCCCGCTTTAATGCCTCCCAGAAGGTTGAAGCTGTTGATTCTGAAATCCTGCCATGCGTCGGGTGTGGGGTTTGTAACAATACCTGGAATCTGTTTTCTTGATGTGCTGCCTGCGCCTGAAAGAGAGGCCTTCCATATATCCCCTTTTGCATTGACCTTGCCCATGCAGGAAAATTCTCTGAAGGCGTTGTTGCGCCTCACATCCTCAAAATCATCCGAATCATCATATTCGGTCCCGTTGTTGTTGATGTAGGTGAAATCGCCGTCGGATTTTCTGCCGGTTAGGTTTGCCGTTATTCCCAGGTGATCCCCTAACGGCGCCGAGGCGTTGGCCCTGGCGTCTAATGTATCATAGGAGCCATATGTCAAAGACGCATCGGCCTGCGGTTTACCGGAAGGGTCTTTGGTGACGATATTGACAATGCCGCCCATGGCGCTTTCGCCGAATATCGCCGAGTCGCTGCCCCGGATTATGTCAATCCTTTCAACCTGGGACAGGGAAAGTTTTGAAAGGTCGACGCCTCCGCCTGCAGGCGAGTTAAGACGCTGACCGTCCAGCAGAACAAGACACTGGTTTGATCCTGCCCCGCGCATGGTGATGCTTGAATAGCTGCCAAGCCCGCCCATGGAGCGGACATTCGCGCCGGCAGCGCGGTCGAGTACGTCTTCGGTCGTGGAATATCTGTCTGAAAGTTTTGTCGCATCTATGGACTGGCCGAAGGCGGACGGTTCCTCCGCAACTTCATTGGAATCTTCTTTTTCAGGCGATGAAATGACATAGATCGTATCGGCATGGAGCTCTGCTGCTCCGAAAACGGCAAGCACAGCAAGGATTAAAAAAACTATTTTTCTCATTGGGGTCTTTCCTGCCCCAAGGTCAATTGTCCTGAGCCCGACAGATAACAGCCTTCATTCCTGCGGATAGGTCTTCTGACTTACGGATCGTCCGGTATCAGGCATCGCCTTCCCGTATGCTATACGTTATAACTTCGCATACCTTTGTCGCTCCTTGCCAAGGTCGCTGCGGCATACGCTAAAAGTATGCCTCGCTTCTCGGCTTCGTCGCTTCGCGGTCCGCTTTGTTCTAACGTCCAGCTAAATTAACAGTGGCGTTATTTTTAAAGCCTTTTCCGTCCCCGTTTACAGCGGCGGGCCCCGTCCCGGAATCTCACCGGGTTCCCTTGAATCCGCAGCAGGGTGAAATCAGATTAGCAGGCGACTTGAGGATTTGTCAATGACGAGCTGATTTCTCATTCAATAATTTTCATTATCATTAATGGCAAGAATGACTTTGTTATTGCCAGTTAATCCCTACTGCCCGGCCTTTTCGACAGTCAGGCTTTTTGTCAAAGACTCATTTGTCGTGCTGCTCGTGGCAGTCACTTCTATGACGTCGCCAGGATTCGCCTCGACCTTGAAGGAATGTGTGACAGTTCCGGTTGTGAAGGCTTGATGTGTGTAGTTGTATTTCTGGCAGGTTTTGCCGTTTACCTTTATTTCTATAGTCTTTACATAGCTGGTATAGCGGGCTCCAGTATGATAGCCGACCCAGACCGAAAGCGACTGGCTTTGAAGGTCGTAGTTCATCTTTATCGCCGTCGGCTTGTAAGCAGATGCAGTGCTGAAAGTCAGCAATAGACCCGCTATCATAATAAATGTTACCCGTATCATCCCTGCCTTCATTTCGATTGCCTCCTTCTTTTTAACGAGCGCATATACATTGCTTATCGTCAGGATTTCATAATCAATTAGCATTTTTTGTTTTAAAATAAGATTCCATGGTATCGGGTGTTTCCTTTCTCTTGACATCTGGCGCAAGTAAGAAAATATGATTCATATCTTTCACTTCAGGAGGAATCAGTAGATGAGAAACATCCCTTTTGTGGTACCCGGCATAGTCGCTGTAAGCCGAAACTGCTTCCCTGTCGAACTCTCCAAAAGGCGCAGGGATGAGGTCTGCAAACAATGCTCGGAATCAGGGCTTAAGATCAAGAAGATCAGCACAATAGTAGAGACCGAAAACGACATTGTAAGGGCCGAGGACGAACTCATCGAGGCAGGCGTCAACGCGCTGATTGTATATCTCGGGAACTTCGGACCGGAAGGCCCAGAAACCCTACTCGCACAGCGTTTCGACGGTCCGGTGATGTTCGTGGCTGCGGCAGAGGACGGCGACCTGATGGGAGGCAGGGGCGATGCATACTGCGGCATGCTGAACGCCTCATACAACCTCGGACTGAGAGGTCTGTGCCCCTATATCCCGGAATACCCGGTTGGAACGCCGTCGGAAGTGAGCGGGATGATCGCGGATTTCATACCAATCGCAAGAGTAATGCTCGGACTCAAATATCTGAAGATATTCACGTTCGGCCCCAGGCCGCAGGACTTCCTCGCCTGCAATGCCCCTATAAAGCCGATTTATGACCTCGGCATAGAGATAATGGAAAACAGCGAACTCGATCTCCTTGAGATATACGAGGATACCAAAAGCAGCCCGCTCACAAAAAAGATAGAGGCCTCCATGAAAAAGGAAATCGCCTCTTTCCCCTACCCCGACCTGATTCCCAAACTGGCCAGATATGAGGCGGCCCTGCTCGAGTTCATGGACAGGAACCTGGGTGCAAGCTCTTACGGTGTTTTCGCAAACAAGTGCTGGCCCGCATTCGAGAGGTTCTTCGGCTTCGTGCCCTGCTATATAAACTCACGTCTCGCCGGCCAGGGCATACCTGTAAGCTGCGAGGTGGACATATACGGCGCACTCAGTGAATATATCGCGCTCTGTGCAGGCCTCATGCCCGCAACGCTGCTGGACATCAACAACACCATCCCGGCCCAGATGTATAAGAAATCCCAGGCGCTTAAAAAATACAAACCTACCGACCTCTTCATGGGCTTCCACTGCGGTAATACTCCGTCTGTATGTCTGGTGAATCCGGAGCTCAAATATCAGCTCATCATGCACCGGCTCCTTGAAAACGGCAAAGACCCGGACATCACGCGCGGTACCATGGAAGGCAGAATGACTCCGGGTAAGGCTACCATATTCAGGCTCCAGGGAACCGCAGACGCAAAACTGAACGCCTATATTGCGCAGGGCAGGATAATAGACCACGACACCCCGTCCTTCGGCTCCATTGCTGTTATCGCAATAAAGGAAATGGCCCGCTTCTACCGCCACGTGCTCGTCGAAAAACGCTTCCCTCACCACACCGCAGTCGTCCAGGCTCCTGCAGGTAAAACCATCTTCGAGGCGCTCAAGATGCTCGGCGTCAAGGATATTTATTATAACCAGCCGGAGGACCAGCCGTATCGGACGGAGAATCCGTTTTAAGATATATAAGAAGACAGTAGACAGGAGATAGGAGACAGTAGAAATGCATAAAACCATTTGGATACTAAAACGATTTTATAATATTGGTGGCGAGATAAAAAGAAGCCCTTTTTTGCCTTTATTCTGTCTCCTGTCTACTGTCTCCAGTCTACTCAATTCCAGGATATATTTATGAGAATCGACGGTGAATGGTTCAAAGACGATGAAGGCCGCACGCTTTTGCTGCGCGGGGTGAATCTCGGAGGGAGCAGCAAAATTCCGGTAAAACCCGGCGGGACATGGATAAAGGAGGGATTTTTTAATTATAAGGATGTTTCGTTTATCGGCAGGCCTTTTCCGCTAAACGAGGCTGACGAACATTTTGCGCGGCTCAGGCATTGGGGGCTCACGTTCGAGCGCTTCATAGTTACATGGGAGGCTATCGAGCATGCGGGTCCCGGGATATATGACGAGGCTTACATCGATTATGTAATGGCCGTTCTCGAGAAGGCCGCGAAATACGGGATAGACGTTTTCATAGACCCTCATCAGGACGTGTGGAGCCGCTGGACCGGCGGCGATGGAGCGCCCGCGTGGACGATGGAACTGCTCGGCATGGATATAACGAAGATGCACGAGACGGGCGCCGCCTATGTCCATAACATCCAGGGCAACCCAATTCCTCACATGATATGGGACACCAACAACTACAAATTCGGCACATGCACCATGTTTACGCTTTTTTTCGGCGGAAAAGACTTTGCTCCAAAGCGAATGATAGAAGGCGTTAACGTGCAGGAATTCCTCCAGAGCCACTATATAAATGCAATAAAGCATCTTGCGGAAAGGCTGAAGGATTTGCCGAACATCGTGGGATACGGCAGCCTCAACGAACCGCAGTGCGGGTATATCGAATTCAAAGATCTTTCTGGACTCAAAGACATGCGCTTTATAGGCGAGGCTGCGCCCGGCCCTCTTCAATCCATGGCTGCGGCTGACGGCATTCCGCAGGAAGTCGACCGGTATATCATGCGCATTACAGGCTCCAAAAAGATTGGTAAAGTAACGATCAATCCTGAGGGGGCAAAACTCTGGAAAGACGGCTTCGAGTGCGTGTGGAAAGAGCACGGCGTCTGGGACATTGTTGACGGCAGGCCTAAAATCCTGAAGCCTGACTATTTCAACACAATAAACGGCAGGAAGGTGAGCTTTGTAAATGACTACATCAAGCCCTTTGTGAACCGGTTCGCGCGTGAGATAAGGAGCATAAGCCCTGAGGCATTCGTGTTTATTGAGGCAGTCCCCGGAAAGGATTTCCCTGACATGGAACCGGACGATGCAGGTGATATTGTAAACGCAAGCCACTGGTATGATGTGCTCATGGTCTATCGCAACAGGTTCAGCCCCTGGTTCACCGGAGATGTATATACGGAAAAGCTTGTCATCGGGAAAAAGAGAGTACTCAAGTCCATGGCTAGACAGATAGCGCATATCAAGGGATTCAGCAGAAACAACCTCAGGGGCGCTCCCACACTCATTGGCGAATTCGGTCTGATGTACAAACTCTACGATGGCAAAGCCTACCGCACGGGCAATTACAAGAAACATATTCAGGCGCTCGATTCATATTTCGGCGCCATGGATGAAAATCTTGCAAGCGCAACAATCTGGACATACACCGCTGACAACAATAACCTTCACGGAGACAACTGGAACGAGGAGGACAATTCGATATTTTCTCGCGACCAGCAGGACAACCCGTCCGATATAGACTCCGGAGGCAGGGCCATTGCCGGTTTTTGCAGGCCATATGCCCGCAGAACAGCCGGCATACCATTGTCAATGAATTTTGACCTTAAGAAGAGAATATTCACCCTCACCTTCAGGGCAGATGAAAGGATAAAAGCCCCGACTGAAATTTTCCTGCCGCATTATCAGTATCCGGATGGGTACCGGGTTGAGGCTTCATCAGGAAGGATCGAACAGTGCAACGAAAATCAGATCCTTTTAATCCACGATGCAAAAGGAGAGGCGGTTACGGTCAAGGTGTGGCCCAGGAAATGAATCTATCCCTGATGAACCCTTCCTGACCTGCCGGACCTGATTGAAAACAGGACCGATGCAGCCATACAGGACAGCCCGCAGATAAGGACTGTATGCGGCGAACCGAGCTTTGATGAGAGCATCCCTACAATAAGGCTCCCGAAAGGGACCATACCGGCTATGGCCATTGCATAAAGGCTCATTACCCTTCCCCTCATCTCCTCTTTGACAACCGTCTGAAGGATGGTGTTGCAGGAGGCCATCTGCACTATCATTCCGAATCCCATGAAAAAAACAAGCGTCAATGACAAGATATAAAATGATGAAAAGGAAAACCCAACAAGGCCTATACCGAATACTGCCGAAGTTATCGCTATAAGCCTGGTCAGTCCAAAGGTATCCTTCCTTGATGCAAGGTATAAAACGCCGATCAGCGCGCCGAGCCCTGAAAAGGATGAAAGAAGACCCAGCGTGCCAGGGCCTCCGTGTAGCTGGTCACGTGCGAAATAAGGCATCAGGACAGTTGCGGGCATGCCGATGAAACTCATGATGCAGAGGTGAAGAAGGATGTTCCTGATCGGTATATGCCTGAAGGAGTAGCTGTATCCTTCAACAAGCCCCTTCAATATGCTTTTGTTTCCAGATGATTTCTCCTTCAGCGGAAGTTTCATGGCCAGAAGTGCGAAGATTATTGTCATAAAGCTTAATGTATTGACAAGAAAGCACATGCCCTCCCCTGCGTATGCAATGACAATCCCTGCAATGGAAGGTCCTATCAGGCGGGCACCGTTGAACATGAATGAGTTGAAGGCAATGGCATTGCCGAGATCTTCCTTCTGCTCGACAATGTCGATGACGAAAGACTGTCTGGCCGGCATGTCGAAGGCATTCGCAATTCCCAGCACCATGCTCAGCACGATAAGATGCCAGACGCCCACCATGCCTGTGAATGTCAGAATAGTAAGCGCAAGCGACTGAAGCATTGAGACGGCCTGGGTTATCAAAAGAATATTTCGGCGGTTGTGCCTGTCGGCGTATACCCCTGCCAGCGATGCAAAAAGGAATATAGGCACCTGGCCCGTAAAGCCTATAAGCCCCAGGTAAAAGGTCGAGTTCGTAATGCGGTATACAAGCCAGCCCATGGCGATCTGCTGCATCCATGTGCCTATGAGCGAAAGCCCCTGACCTGAAAAGAACAGCCGGTAATTCCTGTGTCTGAAGGCCCTCAATAAAAATTTTATATTCGATATGCCTTGTAATTCATCCTTATCCATGGAAAATCCTGCGGAAGACTTCGTACCCTGTTAACAGGCTAATATCAAAGCCTGATACCCATAAAGGAATGAGGCCGGAAATCTATTTTCAGTCTAGCCCTTCAGTTTCTGCACGACCCTTTTCAGCCCCGGCGCCATTCCTGTTATCGCATTTTCAGATGTGCAATATGCAAACCGGACATATCCCGGCCAGCCGAAGCCAGTGCCCGGCACAGCCAGAATTTTTTCCCCGGTAAGCGCCCTGCAAAACGCAACATCATCATCCACGGGTGACTTTACAAACAGATAGAAAGCGCCTTCCGGTTTGGCATAGGTCAGGCCTGCATCATCCATTACGCCGGTAATGAGGTCCCTTCTCTTCCGGTAATTCACGATGTCAATGTTCATGTCAATGCATTCCGCCATTACCATTTGCATAATTGCCGGAGCGTTTACAAAACCCAGTATTCTGTTTGCCATTATGAGAGTGCTCATTAATTCCTCTTTATCCTTTATCAACGGATTTACAGCTATGTAGCCTATTCGCTGGCCCGGAAGGGAGAGGTCCTTGGAGGCGGATGTTACTATGACGGAATTCGGGACCGTTGCCAGCACCGACGGCAGCCTGGCGCCGTCGTACACAATGCGCCTGTAGGGTTCATCTGATATGAGAAGTATCTGCGGATATTCCCCGAGCAGTTCTTTCAAATCATCAAAAACGGTTTGCGGGTATATCCTTCCGGTCGGATTGTTCGGAGAGTTTACAATTATTGCCTTTGTATTCTTTGTTATCGCTTTCCTGATATTACTCGGTTCAGGCATAAAGTCATCGCCGCATCTTACTACAGCAAGCTTTCCGCCAAAGTTTTCGGCATAAAATCCGTATTCGACAAAATAGGGAGCAAGGGCAATCACCTCATCACCTGGGTTGAGAATGGACCGAAGAACAACGTTCATGGCCCCGCCTGCACCGCAGGTCATCACGATATCATCACCCGTGATCTTTACATCATATTCCCGGCTGACAAAGTCAGCGATACACTGTCTGACCTGGGGATACCCCGCATTGGGCATATAGCCGTGGCTCATTTCGCGGACAAGACGCTCTATCGAAGCGAGCACTTCCTCTCTTGGCGGTACATCCGGGTTCCCGAGGCTGAAGTCGTAAACATTATCCGCCCCGAACTCTTTCTTGAGACCGGCCCCTTCCTCGAACATCTTTCTTATCCATGACGATTTTTCCGAATAGCCCTTCATCTGATCAGATATAAACATGTCGCCTCCAAATACCTGCAAAGTATATCAGGGTTGTAGACGGCTGTACAGCATGGTAAAGCTTAACGGAATGGAAATACGGCTGAAAAGAATTGTTTTTATTGCTGTGCTTGGCGTTCTTGTTTACGGACTCTATTTCAATATTATTTTTAACCGGCCCACAAACTGGGATGATCCGTACCTGATTCAAAACCCCCAGAATTATTCCTTAACCATGGACAACATCAGCAGGATATTTACCCTTACAGGAAGCGGAACATGGCAGCCGGTTCGCGATTTTTCATATGTAATCGATCACACACTGCTCCCCAAGAACCCTGTACTGGCAATTCATATCCACAGCATACTGCTTTATTTCTTTCTTACGCTTGCCGTTTTCATGTTTTTGTATGAACTGTTTTCAGCCCTGGGAAAGGGTGAAGAAACGGCCTTTATCATTTCTGCCGTATCAACGATGATATTTGCGGTGCACCCGGTCCATGTCGAATCTGTTGCATGGATCTATGCCAGAAAAGAACAACTGCTTGGATTGTTCACCATGCTCAGCATGTGGGCGTTTGTCAGGGCAAGGACAGGACATCCGGGGTATTTCATTGCAAGTGCATTAGCCCTTGTTCTGGCGGTCTTTTCCAAACCCACGGCTCTTGTCATCCCAGCTGCGATGCTCACGGTCGATATTGCCATTCAGATGCACAACCCTGAAAGGGGATTCTGGAAAAGACGTGCCCTGTTCTTCGCCTGCGCACTCCTGTTTGTCCTGCCCTTTTCCTTCTGGCTTGTAAAAATGATGTACTCGGCGGGTGGCGTAAAACCATATCACGGCGGAACATTCTGGGGAAACCTCCTGGCGGTATCCCAGATTCTTATAGAGTATATAAAACTCTCTGCCTTTACCCTCAATTATGTCGCCGATTACCCCATAAAACTCTACACATCAGTCAGGGACTGGCAGGCATGGATGTTCATGTCAGGTAATCTGGCCCTGATAGCAACCGCAGTCGTTTTTCTCCTGAAACGCAGGTATATTCTACCGATTTTCGTGGCATGGCATTATATCTTTGTCCTGCCGGTATCGCACATATTCCCGATTTCACAGACCCTTGCCGACAGGTATGCATTCCTGTCCTCTCTTAGCTGGTGCGTACTCCTGGGATATGTCCTTACCTCATTATGGCAGAAGCGCCTGAACCTTAAAAAATTGCCACCAAACCTGCCTGCGCTTGTCGCCTTCAGCCTGTTATGCATGATTGTCTTTGCATACTCCCTGATGACCTACAGGCAGACCTTTATATGGCGGAATTCGCAGATTCTATGGGAGAACACCGTTGCCAGATTTCCGAACTCAAACTCTGCAAACGTGAACCTTTCGGTAGTATACATCGAACAGGGCAGATATAAAGAAGCCCAGCAGCTTTGTGTCAACGCAATCAAGGAGCTGCCTTACGACTATTTTGCCATCTCCAACCTGGCGCTTGCGCAGATGCTTATGGGTCAGTACGACAACGCGATCCACAACTACGAAGAGGCCCTCAAGCTCAGGCCTGATATGGATAAAGCTAAAATCGGGCTCGCCAACTGCTTCTGGCAAAAAGGCGACTGGAATACTTCATACAATATATACCTTGACCTTATCAGATCCGGTTTCAGTCTTGAAAATTCCCCCCATGCCGGGATTGTGTCTGCCAGGCTTGCCTTTGCATCATACAAGCTAGGCAACAGGGCCAGATCGGATAAATTGCTGGAAAAGGCATACGCTTATTCCAGCGGGCATCCGGAATTCCTCATACCTATTGCTGAAACCGCAACAAGCATGGGCAGAAAAGATATAGCTGCCGATGCGTACACCTCTCTTTTGACAATGCTTAAAGATACCGGGGCTATAGCTGAAATCAGATCAAGGTTGAACAGGCTCAGTTCGAAATGAAACCTTTCGGCCAGACCCTTATGAGCAGGTAATCCCTGTCCAGTATCTGCCTCGCCCTGAGTTCCGCTGACATATTTTTACTGATATCCTGAATGAGTTTTTTGGTGTTTTCGGTTGACGCAGCTATATAAGCCTCTCCGCCGACAGGAACAAAACATCTTCCAACCACAACGGGGTGTGCAAAAGCGAGACTGCCCCTCATGACTAGGTCATCATCAAAGACCACGAGCGGTTTCTGATATGAACAGTAAGATAGAACACCTGTCGGATCGTTCAGCTTCATTTCGTAGAACGGCCTGAGCCATGACATACCCAGTACGGCAAGAACCATGAATATGACGACGGCATTGACCCTTTTTTTCAGCACAGCAACAAAAGCGGCCGTACAGCAGATTATAAGGCATAAAATCACCACCGCATCAAGGATGCCTGGGTGAAGCGATTTGAAAGGAAATTTGAGAATATACACAACAGGAATCAGGAAGACTGACATCACAAGGACAACGGCAGCGGCAAGCCAGGTTTTACCGGCTTTTTCAAAGGCATTTCTGCCGTCTGTTACCCAGCATGCGATCATTGTCGCTGCAAAAGGTACAGCAAGCACCGAAAAGCTCTCAGGACATTTGCCCGAAAGCCAGAGTATTGCCAGACATGAGACAAATGCAATCTTTGCCGGCAGAAGTTCTCTCCATTTAATGAATTCAGCCGGCCTGGCGGAATATATCCAGGCGGGAACAAGAAGCGGTATCCAGGGAAGGCCGTTTTTAAAAACCAGCCAGAGCGAAATAAAAAACCCCATGTCCTTTCCCTGGGAAATTGCGCCCCTCATGTAAACCCTTCCGCCAGTTATCCAGAAAACAATATAGACAGCCGTCAAACCGCCTGCCAGAAGGAAGGCTGCAGCCACGGGTTTTACCTTCAGAAGCTCTTTGGGCGAAAGGTCAAGAAGGACCAGCAGGACCCCTGACATCAGGAAGAAAAACAGATAAACGGGGCCGCCTGTTATTACAGAAACAACCGCGAGTATATAAGCAGGGATGTATATAGCTTTACTGAGATTCTTCATATAGACGGCTGAAAAAATCATGAAAGATACGGCACACATCAGGACGGGCAAGGCCGATGGGTTGGTTTTTCCGAATAAAGTGATTATACCTATGCTTGTAACGGTAAATACCGATGAGATCAGACCCGCTTTTAAACCCCGCATGCTTCCGGCAAATATCATGACGGAAATCCCCATAATGATACCGAGTGAAATCGTAGCCAGCCTGGAAACATGCAAATCGCCGCCGGTCAGCGAATAGAGCATGATCACCAGAGGATTCTGATTCCCCAGTATAAAGCCGTCAAGCCTTGGTATCATGCTGAAACTCCGGCTCATTTCCCTTGCAGCATTGACAAGCCATGCCTCATCCGGCTGGGCGGTATTCAAGATAAGAAATGGAGAAAACGCTATTGTTGAAAGTACAAGGATAAATATGAAGGATAAAAGATATTTTAAAAATCTCAATCGAACCTCCAGAATAAAGGGTTTACATGCGCACCCCATATGTGTCAAGCAGCTATCTGGCCGTTGACATGCAACTCTTCTTTACAGTATGACCTTAAGACCAAATAAAGGGGTAGCATATGGCGTCCATAGAAGAAATCCTGAAGAACAAAGGCGTAACAGCTCCAAAGGTCTCAAAAAGATATGACGGCAGGGAGCCGGACCAGATAAGGGAAGTAAATATTACCAGAGGAGTCAGCAAGCATGCCCTTGGTTCCTGCCTTATAGAAATGGGTGATACCAGGGTGATCTGCGCCGCAAATATGGAAGAAAAAGTCCCACCGCATATAAAAAATACAGGAACCGGATGGGTTACAGCCGAGTATGGGATGCTGCCCTCCTCAACGAACCCCAGGAGCACAAGGGAATCCTCACGTGGAAAAGTAGGCGGAAGGACTCATGAAATTCAGAGGCTTATAGGAAGGGCCTTGAGGGCTGCCATCGACACAAGGCTGCTTGGAGAAAAGACCATCTGGATAGACTGTGACGTCCTGCAGGCGGACGGCGGGACAAGGACGGCCTCAATCACCGGCGCATGGGTGGCCCTTGATGACGCAGTCAGGGCAATGATCAGACAGGGTCTGATATCCCGCAATCCCATGATTGACCAGGTGGCAGCAATATCGGTCGGAATCGTAGAAGAAATGCCTGTGCTCGACCTTAATTATAACGAGGATTCAAAAGCGGAAGTCGATATGAATGTAATCATGACCGGCAAAGGCAGCCTGATAGAAGTCCAGGGTACGGCTGAAGGCCAGCCCTTTTCGAGAAAGGAGCTTCTTGAAATGCTCGATCTTGCTGAAAAAGGCATACGCGAACTTATGGAAAAGCAGGTCGCCGCATTAAGGGGATGAACCTGATAAAATGAAAATACTTGCGGCAACCGGGAACAAAGGCAAGCTGAGAGAGATTCGTGAAATCCTCGAAGATGAAGACCTGATAATCATTTCCCCTGACGAAACTGGAATAATAATAAATGTCCTGGAAGACGGGCACACCTTTGAAGAAAACGCTATAAAGAAGGCTGTGGCATTAAGAAACGCCTCAGGGATGAACGTCCTGGCAGACGATTCAGGTCTCTGTGTCGATGCGCTTGGCGGGATGCCCGGCGTAATCTCGGCCCGGTTCTCGGGTGCTGATGCGACCGATGAAAAAAACATCCTGAAGCTGCTGAGGCTTATGGAAGGGAAAAAGGACAGGAGGGCAAAATTCGTCTGCGTACTTGCGCTTGCCCTGACTGACGGACACATTGTAACCGCCGGCGGGGAGTGCCCCGGCGTTATCACTGCCTGCCCTGTGGGAACAGGCGGTTTCGGCTATGACCCCGTATTTCTCGACCCGGAATCCCGGCTGACGTTTGCAGAGCTTTCCCAGGAGGAAAAAAATAAAATCAGCCACAGAAGGAAAGCGCTTGAGGAATTGAAGGTTATCCTGAAAGGCCTTTAATACTTAAAAGAAAGAATGTCGATTAATCTTGTATGCCCTATACATTGATAGACCATACCGCTGATATCGGCATCAGGATAACCGGTGCAGATATGAAAGACCTTTTCCTCGAGGCGGCGCAGGCCTTGGTAGCGGAGCTAGGTGCAGGTACCCCATCTGAAGATAATACCTCCATAATTGAGGTTAACGGTTATGATTACGAAGACCTGCTTGTCGTATTTCTAAACGGTCTGCTTTATGAAATTCAGACAAAAAACCTCCGTGTGTCAGGCCTTGACATCACGAGCCTTAATGAAACCAATATCAGGGCAGCAGTAAAGGGGACGGCCGGCAGCACGCCTCTCAAAGAAAACATCAAGGCAGCCACTTATCACGACCTGGCAATAACCAAGCTGGACAATGGATACGAGACAACCATCATCTTTGATGTATAATCGCATTATGAAAGAAATAAAAATTACACGCATCGACCCCTGGCGGCTTAGAGTTGAAAAGCAGGGAGAGATGCTTACCCATGGGATAGTATATGCGAACAGCGACATTGAAAATCACCTGCTCAATGACCAGGCCCTGAACCAGGTGGCAAATGTCGCATGCCTTCCGGGAATTGTGGGACCCTCAATGGCAATGCCTGATATCCACTGGGGATATGGTTTTCCTATTGGAGGGGTAGCTGCCTTTTCCAGGAAAGACGGGATCGTCTCTCCCGGAGGAGTAGGGTACGATATCAACTGCGGGATACGCTGCTTAAAAACAAACCTAACATATGACCAGGTTTCACCAGCTATTGAACGCCTTATTGCCGCGTTGTTCAACACCGTTCCGTCAGGTGTGGGATCAAAAAACAAATCATTCAAAATAAGCCAGCCGGATTTCAGTCGGATACTTGTTCAGGGTGCATCCTGGGTTACAAGGCAGGGGTTCGCCCCTGAAGAAGACCTTGAATGCCATGAAGACTATGGCTGCATTGACGGCGCAAACCCTGATTCAGTATCAACAAAAGCTATAGAGAGAGGGCTTCCTGAACTTGGCACTTTAGGCTCAGGCAACCATTTCATAGAAATCGATACCGTTGACGAAATCTTTGATAAGGACATCGCCCGGACTTTCGGCCTGTTTGAAAATCAGGTTGTTGTCCAGGTGCATACAGGCTCAAGGGGCCTAGGCCATCAGGTATGCGATGATTACGTGCACCAGATGATAGCTGTGGCGGCAAAAGAAGGTATAGTCCTTCCCGACAGGCAACTTGCATGTGCATATCTTGCCTCCTCAGAAGCAAAAAGATATCTTGAAGCAATGGCATCAGCGGCAAACTTCGCTTTTGCAAACCGCGAAATTATCACCTTCCTTATAAGGGAATGTTTTGAAAAAATATTCTTTAAGAGCTTCGAAAAACTTGGAATGAATCTGCTTTATGACTGCTGTCATAACATAGCCAAAATTGAAAAAATAAAGTCTGAAGGACATGAAACAGAGGTATGCATACACAGGAAAGGGGCGACCAGGGCTTTGCTGTCAGGGGATAAAAGACTCCCTGAAAGGTTTATAAGAACAGGCCAGCCCGTACTCGTTCCCGGTGATATGGGAAGGGAATCATATATACTTGTAGGTTCAGGAAAAGCTAAAGACACTTTCTTCAGCGCATGCCACGGCGCCGGCAGACTCATGTCACGAAGTGAAGCCAAAAGGCAGGCAAAAGAGAAAAACGTAATCGACAACCTGAGGATAAAGGGAATTCACATAATGGCAGCATCACGCGCCACCGTTGTTGAGGAAATGCCCGAGGCCTATAAAGATGTATCAAAGGTTGTGGATACTATTTCAGGAGCCGGTATCGCAACCAAGATAGCACGGCTTAAACCGACAGGTATAATCAAAGGGTGATTAAAATAAAAAGGCATGCAATCCTTGGGACTGCACACCTTATGATTTCTAAATCTTTTTTCTAGGCAGCAATTACATACTTGATGAACGGATTTGCATAGAGAAGAATAAGCTCGACAACAAGGGCATAAATAGCCAGGGATTCCATCATGGCCAGACCAAGGATAAGTGCCGTGATGATTTTGCCGGATGCTTCCGGATTCCTGGAAATGCCTTCGCATGCCCCGCGTACGCCAAAACCCTGGCCGATACCGGTCCCTACAGCAGCTATTCCTATACCAATACCTGCGGCCATTGCACACCAGCTTAAAAAGCTGATCGCTTCTGGGCTTGCTGCGCCTCCGGCAGCCATCAGCACTGATGTTCCGGCCATAACAAACAATCCAACCAACCCTGCAATACGAAAAACATTCTTCATAAACCTTTCCTCCCAGATATATTTTTCAAAATTGTATTTTTAAAATTAATGCGCTTCCTCCATCGCCCCGCTTATGTACATCATTGCAAGGAGAGAGAAGACGAATGACTGGAGTACGGATGTAAATATCATGAGCGCAAGGAATGGCAGCGGAACTACATACGGCACAAGTAAAAGGAGAACGCCGAGGACAAGGTCTTCGCCCGCAATATTACCGAAGAGACGCATCGTAAGGGACAAGGGACGCGCCAGATGTCCGATAAGCTCGATGGGTACCATAATAGGCGCCATCCACCAGACCGGTCCCATGAATTGTTTTAAATATTTAAAACCATGTATTCTTATTCCGACTACATGTGTAAGCAAGAATACAACTAGGGCCATTGCAGCGTTTGTGTTCATGTTAGCTGTCGGAGAGAAGAACCCCGGGATGATACCCGCCATGTTCGCGGTGAAAATAAAAACTGCAATTGTTGCAATAAGCGGGAAGAACCTCATTCCATGTTCACCCATGTTGTCGAGCAGAAGTCCCCTGAGCCCTTCAACAACAACTTCCATGAAGTTCTGAAGGACTCCCGGAACCATCTTGATCGCCCTGGTCGCCAAGAACCCTATCACGATAAGAAACAGCATGTAAAGCCACATGTAAACAACCTGATTATACATATTGCTGTCCTTGAAAAAGGGAGCCCATCCGGGATGTGCGGCAACAAACGGCGCGAAAAGGTTATTAAAAAACTCGGTTAAAGGACCGCTGATAAAATTAAGCCATAAAAAACCATGTTCCATATACTACTCCCCTCTGTTGAATATTATCGAGAAGCATGTATAAGCAAAAATGCTTAACACGACTGTTGATATACCAATAAGCAGCGCCGGTATATTTACCCTGGTATGAACTATCAGGGCGTATATCACCGCCGCCGTTACAGCAAGCCGGAAGAAATATTTCAGCACCATGTAGATGCTGGCTTTTCTTCCCCTCATTGTAACTGCCACTTTAGCCTGTGAATGCATCCAGTTGAAATTTATGAAAACTATCGCCCCTCCGACAAATATCCCGAGCCCGTAATCCCATCCGCCAAAAGGAAGGCTTATGAGGCACAACCCGATCCATATGGCTATTATAAGATATACAACACTGTTTATCGAAGGATCTCTAGCCATTGTCTGAATCATTTTCGGATTCCCTTGAATTTTCCTGGGCAAAAAACTTCATATAAGTCTTGTACATGATCCTGAAACCGGCAAGAATTCCACCGAATATGAAAACAAGGGTGAATATCGGCTCGGTACCCATCCATTTATCCAAATATATTCCTGCGACAAGCCCTAAAACAATGGACAGCACCATAGCCATACCCATTGTTACAAGGTCTGCCATTTGAAGAATCGATTTATCTTTCTTTGGATTACCCATTAATGCCCGCTCCCCAATAATGAGCGCTAATACTAATGAATCGTGATTCATAATGCAAGCATGTTTTTTGAGAACAGCTGTAATTCAGAACACTTTGAAATAATAATTATCATCCCGGTTGCATGGATCATCATTCCATGATTTATTAATTCTATGAAAAAACGGATGACTGTCTTTGTTTTAACAGCGTTTCTTATTGTGTCCTTGGCGGAGCTCGGGGTATGCAGGGCTCAGAATGCCACTGACGGGAGCGTCTTCGCCTTATGTTACCACTCTTTCCTGGGAAAAGAGAAAATCCCCACGGACGTTTCCACTAATGAACTGAAGGATCAGTTAAATTTCCTTAAAAAAAACGGCTTTCAGTTTGTTACGTTATCGCAAATAGAAAAAGGTCTTATAAAGGGCCACAGAAATATTCTGATCACAATTGATGATGGAAACCACAGCATTCTTGAGGCTGATGAGAAGGTTTTCAAACCGATGGGCATTAAACCGCTGCTTGGCATCTATCCTAATATCATAGGCAAAAAGGATTACGCACTAAACTGGGAAGAACTTAAAAAGCTGTATGACGAAGGTTTTGGTATTGCATCTCACGGTTATTACCACCTTCCGCTGAATGACAAGCTTTACATTTCAGACAAGAAGGCGTTCACAAATGAGATCTTCAAGTCAAAAAAAATGCTTTTTGAGAAATTAGGACTCAATGTCGATGTCTTTATATTTCCCAACGGGGTAAGAAACGCCTCAGCGAAAACAATGCTCAAGGAGGCCGGCTACAAATATGCCTTCACGATAGTATGGGGTCAGATTGATTTACCTTTGAATTCGAATGCTGATCCGTATGAACTTCACAGGTATATGATATCCCGAAACTTTAAAGAAATATCTTCAGCGATCCTCAATAAAGCAAAAACCAGAGAACTGAAATAATTTTAAACGCATCCCTACCCGATATCCGCAAAACAAGAAACCCTTTTTAGAAGCTGACTATAAACACTGTCAAAATCATCTATTCTAAGACCCATCGCTTTTTCAGGGCACTCGCTGATGCACCTCCCGCATCCCTTGCATACATCACCGATGACAGCCTTGCCGTTATTCATCTTAATTGCCGAAACAAAACATTTTTCGGCACATAATCCGCAGCCTGAACACAATGATTCATCAATAACAACAGACATGCCGTCCAGCTTTTTATAAGCATTGTCCAGGTTCGGACACCGCTTATTAAGGTTGTCCGTGTAAAGGCATGAGTCATGCCCGCAGAAGCATATAAAAAGCATGTTCTTAAAGCTTGTAACGCCAAAACCGACGGGGTCAATCCAAACATGAGCAACATTTGCTACAAGACCTGCGTCCGCAGCTTTTCTAACATGGGCTTTGGCCTCGATTGTATTAATGATACGTCCGTTTGACGGATGAATATCGAGGGCAGCTTTCCCAAGCACCATGCAGCCGATATCAACCGGCCCTTTCCTGTAATATGACCTGCATACACATTCATTCAGGATCATGACGTACGAGGCCGCTTCAACAAGTTTGTCAATCATACCTAAAGGCAGCGTTGTGCTTCGTGCATCGATACTTTCATTAACAGCAACATGCCTGCTGATTGGAATCGCGGTAACCTGGTTGAAGGATTTTATAAAAAACAGATTTACAATATTTTTTATAACAGGCAGCCTCCCTGCATGCTTGCCAAAATTCACAACAGGCACAGCCAGGAAGAAATTAAGCTTCACAAGCCACTTGGGAAAGCCTTTCATTCAACAACTCCTAGGATGAACATGCGATGATTATATTGAAATATACAATACAGGGATAGAAAAAAACTGTTTAATTATTATTTTTATGGACATATAATCTAATTCTATAATTTGTCATGATATCCGTAAAAGGGGATCGCTGCCATGAGGAATGGGAACTTGTTTAAAAATTATTTTCTGTTACCCATATGTTTACTTTCTTTATTTCTTACGTTTGTTTCGTGCTCAGCCGATAATAATGAATCTGCAACAGCAGACATCCGGGATGGAACTGTTTCCGGATTAAATAGTACCGAGACGAATTTTATCCCCCATTGGCAGGAACCGGACAAGACCCTCAGATCAGAAAGCAGCCTCAACGGAACATGGACGTTTATCCCGGAAGGGTACCAACCGCGCGAAGTTGAAGTGCCAGGATTTTGGGAGGCATATCCCAAGTGGGAAGGATATAAAAGCTTTCCCGGTTATTTGGACGGCACACCTGACTATCAGCTCGACATTATTGAAGGTGTGAACTGGGAAAAAAGGATAATTCATAAGGGGACTTACCTGCGTGATATAGAAATACCGGAGCCGGGGGCAGTTACAAAGATAGAATTTGAATCAATCCATCACAAAGCAGATGTTTATTTCAACGATGTATACTGCGGGTCACATACAGGTCCGTATATGAAGGTTTCATTTGATGTTTCAAGAGCGGTCAGAAGCGGCAAAAACAGGCTCAGGGTTGAACTGACAGACGGTTCCGCTTTGATGGACGGCAAGAGCACTCATCCTTCATGGCCTGCCGGATACTACAGCCATACTGATATCACAGGGCTTTACAGGCCGGTCGCAATTCAGACAAGACCTTCAGTATATATAAATGATGTATTCATAGTTTCTTCGGTCAGGCAAAAAGAAATCACTCTCGAATACACACTGACCAATTCGCTCGAGATTGAACAGAGTGTTTGGATTATCAGCCGGGCAGAGGACAATAACAGCAAACCTGCCATCGAGACAAAAGCTCAAAAAGTAATTGTGCCTGCTCACTCGAGCATAAAGACGGTCGTGGTTGAGAGATGGGATAACCCCATCTGCTGGTCACCGGTAAATCCGCATCTTTATAAACTCAGAACTCTGCTTACAGATGAAGCAGGCCAACCTGTTGATTTGAGGGAAGACCGTTTCGGCTTCAGGGAAGTGTGGATAGAAAACGGCAATTTCATGCTTAACGGCATGCGCATGAACCTGATTGGTGACAATGTCGATGATCAGGCATCACGTCCAAGATACTGGGCATTGAAATATTTTTCGGCTGATACTGTGAGAGATACGCTCAAGAGGATCAAGGACTTGAACATAAATACAATCCGGTTCCATCAGGCGCCTCCTGAAGAGTCTGTTTATTCTTTATGCGATGAACTTGGCATCCTCGTCATCTCCGAATCCGCCGTATATGCACGCATTGATATAATCCCGCCGTTATCCTGGCTGGATTTTAAATATATTGAGAACAGCCTGACCTTCATCGATGCATGGGTGAAGGCAACCAGGAATCATCCGTCAATAATTATGTGGTCTCTGGAAAACGAGATGTTCTTATATATCCTCGATCTCTCTCTATGCCAGATAGACAAGCTTAAATATCCCGCAAAAGAGGCTGATACAATAAAACGGCCTGACAACAAATGGACCGAACCGCGCCCTGTGAACTGGGATGGTGATTCGGGACTTTTAAGGCTTTCCGGATTTAAACCCGAAACTGTAAACTGGCATTATCCTTCACTTACAGGACTTCTTTTCACTGATGACCCAGACATCGAGTGGTATGATGATGCGATATGTAATTTCAGGCCGTTTCTTGTCAAGGATGTGCCATGCGGGGTTGGTGAGACAATGGTTGTGCGCAACCGTGACTGGACAAAACATACGCCTGACCAGACGAAGGCTATGCAGGGTATAGCGGTCAGGGCCATGAGGATCCTGGGTTTTTCAGACATGAGACCCTATAAAATGAACTGGGCCTGGCATTTCTTTGACCCGGAAGGGAAAGAGCATCCCTGGAGCCTTTACTATCACTCGCTTTATTCCCTGGAGCAGAAAGACGCTCTGGTAAAAAATTTACGCCAGTCATATCATCCGATCGCTGTTTTCGATTATGATTATACAAGAACAAAATCCAATCCTGACGGAACATTCGGTCCCGTCCTCCTGCCTGCAGCAAGGACAATAAATCGTACATTAGTGATCATGAATGATTCCTTCATGCCTGATACGCCACAGACAATCACCTGGACCGTAACGGATGAAACTGACGGTAATATAATTGCCAGTAATACATTCACAAGAAAGGTCCGGCATGGCTTCAATGAAATATGCCCGGTTAAATTTACCACCCCTGAAACCCAGGAGCCGCATGAACTCACACTTTCAATCATGTCCAGCATGGAAGGCCTGCCGCAGGGCAGTTTCAAGATTGATTATGATTTTCTTGTAGAGTGATATTTTATGCAGTGCATAAAAGAAATAAGAAAAAAACGAACAGACAAGAGAATTTTTTTCTTTCAATGGGAAACATTTCCCTGCACCTGATAAAATTCAGCTGATGCACTTGTATCAGATCCTTTACATCCAGACATGAATATTGCCCAATTCAAATCTATTTGCTGTGCAATATCTTATAGTTATATATTTTAATATATTCTAATCCATCTATCTCAGTATTTAGGCATGCCTGTTGCTAATAATATTATCAGTTTGACACATCATAAGAAATACAACGGAGGATTTTTTTAATGAAAAAGGTGGTCGTTATTTTATCAGCAATGATTTTCATGCTAGCCGGTCCTCTATTCGCAGCACCCATCACTCTTGAAAATCACATAAGTTTCGGAAGTGCCCCAAGCGACACCATATCAACAGGCGATGGTGTTGCAAAACTTCTTGGCTATGGCGGCTGCAAAGTGAATCTGCTCGAAAAGGGTGGGGATTTCCTGACATGGTCACATTCATTTACATTCAATCCGCCTGCTGACGACTCTCCAATAACCGGCAGCCTCACCATAAAATTCAAAGATGATGGAGACATATGGCTGGAATACGGAAGGGCATTTATCAATGGAACAGAAGTAATGCGCAGGGAAATTGACACCATGAACCTTGTATTTACTGCTCAGGTTATAAATGGTCAGGTTGTTGTCAGGGTTGACGATACAGGGCAATGCCTTTCTGATTTCTATGTAACCGGAGCGGATTTCAAGCTTACCTACAATCCGGCAGCTCCGGCCCCGGTCCCTGAACCGGCGACATTGACACTTCTCGGAATCGGGATGATCGGTGCAGGCTTTGCCGCAAGGAAAAGAAACCGGAAATAAAATTCTTCTGAATGTTATTTGATTTTAGTTATAAAAAAGAGGAAATGCCTTAGGAATAAAAGGCTTTTCCTCTTTATCATTTAATCAATAAGTTTATCCAATAATTTTAGGGCGTTCCGGATTACAAGTATGGAAAATTGAGTTTCGGGCCTGGTATGTGCTGATGCATTGAAAATATCAAAGAATCCATCGTTTTCATCCAGGCTTAATATTCCATCGAGAGAGTATGCGTGAATCGCTTTAATACCGGCATATTTGGCAGCAGCAACCTGTTCTTCAAGTTTTCCCGTATCAGTTATGCCGATATTTTCGATCATACCGCCACCGCCAATAATTCCAAGTTCAACAGCCGCCCTGTTTCCAAAAAACCTTACGGCATCCCTTCCATAGGAATAAACGAGATATTCATTCACATCACTTCCCAGAATCATTTCGAAGATTGTAGAATAGGTCATAAAGGAAACCATGTCCCAGTCAATCCCCGATACCGGTATATTCAACAGATTCTGTATGCTGCTGTCCCCGTCAAACATGTCATCCAGCACCATGGGAAATGTTACAACCATAACCCTGAATCCCATTGCATGAAGATCATCCACAAGCTTTCTGAATGTTTTAACGGAATTTTCATACATCTCTGGATTATGATTTTCTTTAAGTATCTTGACAGCTTCAATTAAATTACCGGAGCCCAGAGATTCGAATAAAGATTTCAACATTGCATAATCAGGTTCCATATCAACAACGATCCAATCTATATTCCAGCCGGATTGTTTTATCCACCCTGCAAGTTCAAGAGCCTTCTTGGAAAACAGCCCGGCATTTTTTTCGTTCGGCCAGTAGCCTTGTTCATTGGGAAGAGTGAGCCAGGCCCTTAACTCGATACCGCTGCAAGAAACTTCACCCAGCAGACGGGCAATCTCTTTGTCACCAATCTTGTCTGAAGGTATCGCCTGATAAAGGGCTATGCCTTTTTCATATAAAACCGGGATTTTCGAAATAACTTCATCAACAGGTAAAAATTCGCTCCACAGCGCATATGCTGCGGGGATCACGTCTTGGCATTCTGATTTTACAGATTCGTTACCTGATGTCTGTCCCGCTTCTTCAAAACTGCTGCTGCCGGAACTGCAGGCGCACAGGATCAATGTTGACACCCCCACATAAAACCAGAACATCCTCCAGGCAAACAACATATCCGCCTCCTGGGAAAAATAAGATATTCAAAAAAATAATGCTGCGGTACCAATAGTCCAGTGATGAACAAAACTAGTCATGTATATTCCGGCTGACAGATGGTATAAGAAAATTGGTAAATTTGAATTTTGAATAGGAGGTTGGCTTTGGAAAATAAAATTTCCAGGAGAAGTTTCCTAAAACGCGGAGCGGCAGTTGTCGGTGGTGCAGCCGCTGTTACAGCCGGCACAGAAATAATCACTCCGCTGGTCTGTAAGGAAAAACTTGAATTTGATTCAAACAACAGCTACTGGGCTCTTTCAAGCTCAGAAAAGAATCCTCCTCTTGAGACTGATATTGAAGCCGATATCGCAATTATCGGTGGAGGCTATACCGGACTTTCTGCAGCCTGCTGTCTGAAAAAAAGATTTCCTGGAAAGAAAATAGTCCTGCTTGAAGCCCGCGGTACAGGCCAGGGGGCATCGGGCAGGAACGGCGGGATGATCCTTCCGCAGCCGAATATGGAGTATATGGATGTGTATTCAAATCCGGATACCCATAAAATGACATACAGCATCACTGTTGAAAACCAGAAGGAGATAATCAGACTGGTCAAGGAATCCGGGGTTGAATGCGACCTGTCATTAAAAGGCATCCTGCTCGTGATTGTAAGTAAAAATCAGGTGGAAAAGCAGCTGGAATATGTAAGGAAGGCTCAGACAATGGGTATCCCGGTGGAATTCTGGGACAGGCAAAAAACAAAAAAGGCTATCGGAACCGACGTCTACTACGGTTCATTGTATGAACCTAATGGCGGGCAGATTCATCCGATGAAACTTGTCAATGCCTTAAAGAAAACCGCAATATCCTCCGGTGTCGTTATTTATGAGGACAGTCCTGTTTTCGAAATAACACAGGGAGAAACAGTATTACTCAAAGCCGGCAAAAACCAGAACAGGGTCAAGGCCGGGGCTATTGTACTGGCAACCAACGGATACACTTCAAAGCTCGGCTTTTTCAAATATTCAGTGATGGCAGTTCATACGCAGATCGCAGTAACGCCTCAGCTGCCGCCATCTGTTCTGAACGATATAGGCTGGACAAGCGGGATCCCGTTTTCCGATACGAGAAATATCCTGTTTCATGCAGGCAATACCAGAGACGGAAGAATATTGATTGGCGCAGGGCATGTGGATTATTTCTTCAATAACGGCATTACTTATAAAGGGGACATAAAGGTTCCTTACGATATCTTAAAAAAAGAGCTGTCCAGGATATACCCAAAACTGTCTAAAACGGAATTTGAATATATCTGGAGCGGAGTGATGGGTTTCACCATCGATTTCAACCAGTCAGTGGGCGTAATGGGCAAGCACGGCAATATCTATTACGGCCTTGCATACTGCGGACATGGAGTCAACATGTCAATTCTCTTCGGACGTATGATTTCTGATATTTATGCAGGTGAGACGGAAAAGTGGAAGGATATGCCATTTTACAACCGCTCACTGATACCGATCCCACCCGAACCGCTAAGATGGGTTGGCATGCAGGGAAATATCGATTACCTCAAAATGCTCGATAAAAACTCCGGCTAGCCTCAGGTATCTTCTTTTTCTGACTGCCCGGTTTGTGCTGTATTTGCAGCCGTGAAAAGGTTTCTGGCCATATCCTTTTCATTTCCTGCTACAGGCAATGAATATGCATTATTCATTGTAAGACTGTTCTTCGGACATACATCGACACAGCAACCGCAGGCGATGCACTTAAGCCTCTGTATCTCCCATGTCTTTTCTTTGCGGGCAACTGATATGGCGTCTGTAGGACATTTCTTCTGGCAGATTCCGCAGAAGATACATGTTTCCATATTATTGGTGATGTGCCCTCTTGAAACGGTAAAGGGCAGCCTCTTCTTTATGGGATAAAGCCTTGTTGCAGGCCTGCTGAAAAGGTTTTTCATTGTTCTGCCGGCCATTATAAAATAGGGCATGTCCTACCTCTCAGTACAGCTTATGCAAGGGTCTATTGTCAGAATTATGCTGGGGACATCCGCAAAGTTGCAGCCTTTCATGACCTGAATCATGGCGGGTATGTTTGCAAATGTCGGCGTCCTTGCCCTGAACCGGCTTAGAAATTTCGTCCCGTTCCCCTTTGCAAAATAGACGACTTCTCCCCTGGGCTGTTCAAATCTTACAAACGCCTCGCCTTCCGGTGAACCTTTTACCTGGATAGAAACCTCGCCTTCCGGAATCCTTATTGCCGCCTGCCTGATAATTCCCAGCGACTGGAATATCTCGCCAATACGCACCTTGCACCTGGCATAGCAATCGCCTTCACTTGCCGAAATTATCTCGAAACTGATATCCGGGTATGCATCGTAGCCAAGTTTTCTGCAGTCAAATTCCACCCCGCTTGCACGGAGCATGGGCCCGACCGCACCGGCTGCATATGCATCTTCTTTCGAAAGGACGCCTATTCCGCAAAGCCTGTGCTTGACGGAACTGTCATTGAGGAAGATATCCGTTATCTCCCTGACGTCCTTTTCAAATTCATAAAGCGTAGCGATAATCCTCTTGAGCATGTCGGCATCAATATCCCTTCTCACCCCGCCGATTCTGCACGCCCCGAAGATAACACGTCCTCCTGTCGTTTCTTCAACAATATCAAGTATAGTCTCACGCGCCCGCCAGGCCTGCATGAAAAGGTTTTCAAACCCGAACGCATCCGCTGCAAGACCAAGCCAGAGCAAATGGCTGTGGAGTCTGGAAAGTTCCCCCCATATAACGCGCAGATATTTCGCCCTGGGAGGAATCTCCACTTTCATTATCTCTTCTATCGCCTCACAATATCCCATACCGTGTATAAAGCTGCAGATCCCGCATATACGCTCCGCCACGTATACAAATTCAGTATATTCTCTCTTTTGAACCAGTGTCTCCAGCCCCCGGTGTATGTAACCGATAGACGGAACGACATCGACAACCGTCTCATCATCAAGGACAAAATCAAAATGTATCGGCTCAGGCAGGACCGGGTGCTGCGGGCCGAATGGGATGGTGGTCCGTTTTTTGTCCGCTCTACTTTCCATTTATTTCCACCGCTTTGTCTGCAGCTTTATCTGGTTTCTCAACATCAGGGTTGAAAGGCTTTGGTCTGGCCAGCTTGTAAAGCGTCCCTTCATAATCGATGTTGATACCCTTTATCCTGATTCCAAAAAGATCGTGCATTTCGTTTTCATAAAGAAATGCGCAGGGGTAAATCCCGGTTATGCTGGGAATTTCAGTTTCGGGTGCCACCGTCAACTTGTAGCCGGTCAGATGATATGTCTTGTCGAATGTATAATGAAGTTCGAAATGAGACGCCTGCCCCTTTCCTGCAGGTTCTTTCACACAGCATATCTGTACCAGACGGGCACCCTCCTCCTTCATGGTACTAGCACTTTCAATAAGTTCTCTGATCTCTATCTCGATTATCTTTTTATCTGCCGCCATCTCAAGCCGCCCTGTCTTTTTTAAAATCACTGAAACGCTTTTCCAGGATGCCAAGCGACTTCACCACGCCATCTATTATGGCTTCCGGCCTGGCCGCGCATCCCTGAACATAAACATCTACTGGTATCACCTTGTCCACCCCCCCGAGGACATTATAGCATTCGGCAAAAATGCCTCCCGAACATGCACAGATGCCCACAGCGACAACAACCTTGGGGTCCGGAATCTGTGAATACAGGTTTTTAATGATATCAATATTCTGAAAGTTCACTGAACCGGTTATAAGCAGAATATCCGCATGTTTGGGATTTCCCGTATTGATGATACCGAAGCGTTCGATATCATATAGCGGTGTCAGACATGCCAGCACTTCTATATCACAGCCATTGCAGCTCGACCCGTCATAATGAATTATCCATGGTGATTTATTAAAAAAAGACATCCTAACCTCTCATAAATATATACAGTGCGACAATATTTCCGCCGCCTAAAATCAGGGCCACAAGCCAGGCCTCATTAAGAATCTTGTCCCACTTGAACCGTGCAAAGGTATTGTCAACAAGGATCTCAAGGAAGAAAGTCAATAATGCAGCCAGAACTCCTATTAGCGGATTGAATGCAAAAAAGACATATACCAGGCCAAGCAGAAAGACTGTTTCATACCAATGGGCCAATTCAATCATGGCAAGGGTCAAACCCGAAAATCAGAGGTGAGCCCCTTCACAATTTCCTGGTGTGCGTGGTGGGAGGCCGATATGTCAAACGGGGATTTTCTCAGCTTCATCGTCAGGATATAAACAAAACCGATAAAGATGCCGGGAAGATAAGCTATCAGGGGGATGCCTGTATTGATGATCCCATAAAGGCTGAAGCTGCCTATGACCTTGTAAATCCCGATAAGAGTGAGAAGCACCATGGGTTCATAGGCGGTCATTAGAATCAGCTCCCTTTCTGCACCCAGGAAGCTGAACGGTGAGCTTGAAGAATAGGCGCCGATTATGAGAAAAACGGCAGAGAGCGTCAGGACAAAAATGATCAAGAGGACATCGCTGCCTTCAAAGAAAAGGAAACCTGTCATCATAGTGAACACCAGATGGCATAAGACCGCCGGGACCTGGAGCCTGTTTACAACCTGGGTATGCTTCTGCGCCAGCTTCAGGACATCATAGAACGGCTGGAGCACCGGAGGTCCAACCCTTCTCTGCATTCTTGCCGTTATCTTTCTGTCAATTCCGAAGAGAATCCCCCCTATAAAAGGGGCCAGGAATATATACGCTATTGCTACCGCGAGGTACTTCATATAAGGCTTACCCCGAATAACAGGACAATAAGGCATGTCCCCAGGATGTTTCCGATCATCTCTGTTTTTTTCTCGCCAAAAATCCTGCCAAGATAATAGTTTCTCAGCTCAAGCTGCTTCCTGGTCTCCATTGACCCTTCAAATACCCTGCCTGCATACTCATTCCGACCTGACATGTACGGGTCTGCATATTCAAAATGACTTTTGTGCCTCGGTACGGAAATGGCAGGCAGCAGAATTACAAGTGCAATCATGATACCCGTTATAACGAAATTGCTCCTGTTTATGTCAAATGTATGTCCAAACACGCTCAGAATATAGGGCTCGACAAGCGAGCTTGAAATCAAGGGGAACATGATGCATATGCAGACCGTCAGGATGGCATGAACCCACTGGGAAAACCTCTCATCGCTTGAAATTTCGTCTTCCATCGGATTTCTTGCAGTCCTGAGCGTATAAGCCGATGTCATCTTCCCGATCCATTTCGACCAGAACAAAACGGTTACGGCACTCCCGTATGCAAGTATGATAAGGAGGATGGGACTCAATATGCGGTTCGCATCAATAAATGCCCTGATTGCCGCCCATTTGCTGATAAGCATTCCGAATGGTGCGACAAACATCCCGCCTATTCCGATGATCATCATAACCGCGAGTGTAGGCAATTTGACTATTATATTATCCATATCCTCAAGGTCGCGGCTGCCCAGCCTGTTCTCAACCGTACCCACACAAAGGAACATCAGTGACTTGGAAACAGCATGGAATATAATAAGAAACATGGCGGCCCATACCGTTTCCCAGGTCCCTATTCCGGCACAGGCCACAATCAGCCCCAGGTTCGAAACCGTCGACCAGGCCAGTATCTTTTTGGCATTTGATTGTGATACCGCAATAAAGGCCCCGAAAAGGAATGTGATGGCCCCGATCAAAGATACCATGCTGCCAGTCAGCGTATGGCTGAGCAGCGGTGACAGCCTGATGATTATATAGACCCCTGCCTTTACCATTGTACTTGAATGAAGCAGGGCGGATGTCGGAGTCGGTGCGACCATTGCACCAAGCAGCCATGAAGAAAAAGGCAGCTGGGCCGATTTCGTTATGCCTGCAAAGCATATCAGCGCAACCGGTATCATGACAGCGCCTTTCGGGGAGCTTATGAGTTCATTAAGATAAACAGGCACCCCTGACGAAGCCAGCCAGACTATTGCAAGGGCGAAAGCGATACCCCCTGCAAGATTCATGGTGAGCGCAAGAAATGCATTATCCGTTGCCTCCGGGGTCCGGCTGTACCCGATCAACAGGAATGAGCACAGTGTTGTAATCTCCCAGCAGAAAAAGAGCCATGGCAGTCTGTTTAAAAATACTATGCCGAACATTGCCGCCAGAAATACAAAAATAATAAAGAAGAAAACCGGCTGCCTGTCTTTTACTTCCGGGTGGTGACTGTGATAGTCCCTCATATAGCCGATTGCGTAGACGCATATGAGGCCGCCTATTATACCGATTATGAGCGCCATTATGATTGAAAGTTTGTCAATGAAAAGATCCGGCAGGTTGTCGGTCTGGCCCGGAATTTTATACTCATACCAGGACATCAGAGACAACTGGATGATTGCGAAAAGAGGGGCAAGATATTTTTTATGTTTTATGCCTAGAAAAATTATGAAGGCTGCAATCGCCGCCTCGATTACAAACATGGTTCCACTGATCAGATGTGAATCTAAAGCAAAATAAGCCGCATCACTCTTTAAAATTGTTATGAGCAGGCATATCGAAATCGCAGTCATCAGAACAAATGACACCCTGATAATGGTATTCCTTATTGACCGGGCCCTGAAAACAGCCACAAGGATGGCCGATACCAACGGAACAGCTATCAGCAGTAAAACAAGCTCCATCTAAACCCCTCCGGTAATACTTGACTCCCGGTTCATCTGGCTGGAATAAAAATACACACCAACAACAATATTTCTTATCGAATTTTTCCAAGAGATTGTTTAGCAAAAAAACGTCAGGTCCCACAGGTTTGCCTTAAATCATTCCGGTAAGCCCTGATGAAGATACCGTAAAAATTATCAGAACAAGTCCCATACCCCGATATGAGACGAGCTTATATTCTAATCAACGGCACCCGGGGCTGTCCGGGGCGATGTGATGTCCCTCATCAGCAACGCCAGTAAAAAGGCGACACCGAAAAGCACGGTGACCGCCGTCATGTTGAAGAGAAAAACTATTGGAAGGCCGCTTATCTGGCCGCTCAGCATCAATATCCCGTTGGAGGTCGCTTCCGGGACCGGGTGAGTCTTTTCAACCGCGTAGGTCAGCCCCACAGGCATGGCTGAGATGATAAAGAAGCCGAAGACAAAACCGCATACCCCCAAAAGAACTATCGAGGTAAGGTACTGCAGCAGAAGGGAAAGTGGCACAGCCATGCCGGCCGCAAGGATCAGGAAAATCTTTCTTTTTTGGTACCTGTCCGAAAGCGCTGAGATAATCACGGCGCCGCACATGCCGCCGATTACAATCAGCCCGCCGACAATACCCGGGGCCAGCGTCGACTCGATGTCCAGAGGCCGGTTTTTGAATATGAAGTCTATCTTGGTAAGGATGGCGTTCAACGTTCCCACGCCGATAAAAAACAAGCCTAACAGATAGAGAAAGTCACGGTTTTTGAACAGGGCCTTCATGCCGATGGTCATTGATACCTTTGTTTCCGCAGCGATCTCATTGGGCGGCAGCTTGGGCTTTTCCCTGACCAGGAATAAATACAGGATCATCCCTACCAGGGCCGGTATGCCGTATACAATCAGGACCATGTCGATACCCTGTCTGACCGCACCGATCTTTTTGTAATGCGCGACGATGAAATCGGTGGCGAACATGACCGTCGTAAACCCTATGAACAGGGACATGGTCAAGAGGCCCGTCGCCAGAGCTTCCTCCTTTTTCGGGAACCAGTTCGTCGCCAGCTTGGTGAATGCATTGAGTACGAAAGGCTGTGCGATGGCGCAGCCGGCCATGCATACCAGGAGCCAGCCGTAATTCGGCGCGAAGATGCGCAGGAATCCGCACACCCCGACAAGAACGATACCGATTCCGGCGCCTTTTTTCAGGCCGATGGTATCGATGCACCAGGAGGCCGGTATGCAGAAGGGGAGCCAGGCGAGCATGGCAAATATGGCCAGGAGGTCAATGTAGTCGATGTTGCCGTGGGTATAGATGGCGGCGGCATCCCTGGCTATGGGGGCAAAGGTCATCCACATGATCTGGGAGACGGCGGTATTGAGCATGAAGACCGCCAGCACAACCCAGCGGTAAGGGGATACGGACACATTAACATTTTCCATGAAACCTCCTAAATATACACCCGAGATACACCCGTCAATCCGCCTCCATGACAGCCAGACCCTTGATGCAGAAATTGGCTGTGCCTGAATATTCTCCCAGATCGCGGTAGTACAGGTCGAGCCATTCCCCGTTATTAAGATAATAGCTCTGGCCCGGCTGGGCGGACGACTCCACCAAAGTGGCAACTTCAGCAGTGTCGAGGTTGTCATAGTAATAATAGGGGTCATGCCAGTCCTCATTGGGGTCTAGCGTAAATCGGGGACCGTCCAGAAGCACACGTACCAGCGATGTACGGTCAATGGGATGCCCGCCATGCGAAAGCTTGACATAGATATAAAAATCATCCCCGGGGCTCAAGACGATCGGGGCCGGCAGATCTACGGTATGAAACCCTGTGTGGCTGATGGTCCCTTCGACTGTGCCAAGCAGGCCAGCGGGCTGGCCGCCTTCGAATCCGTCGTACACGGCCACCTTGAACTCGACGTCATCTGCGGCAGTTGCAAAACTGACCGCTTTCAGGTATTCCGCCCTGCTGGCCTTAAATGCGTTCATCGCCTCGCTGCAGTCAGTCAGGGTATCCCGCCAGCCGTGATAGTCATGGTAATAAATACTGTCATAGGGCATGGGTTCAACACCCCTGAACGCCACGGCCCCCATCTCCGGATCATGGCCGGCATGCTTGTCATAGTAGGAAATCCAGAAGTAACCCTTGATCTGGAGAAACTCGCTCCAGCTGTTCTTGCATAACCAGGCTCCCCGCTCGGGGGCCCTGGTTATCTTGTAATCATTCCAGCCCACAATAGCCACACCATGGTTAGGATCCATATCGCTGTAAGGGGGCTGATAATGGGTATAACGCTTGTCAATGAAGGAGCTGTCAGAGCACAGGCAGGTCGCCACCGCTCCGTTGTCCATAATGGTCTGCTTGAATTGATCAATGTTACTCAGGTTCGGCTGCAGGACAAACCATTCGATATCGGGAACATAGAAGTAATGATATTTCGAAGAACGACGTGGCGGGGCAAAGATGTAGGATTGGGCGTCAATATTGCGCACCACGCCTTCCCCCCGTGTGATATAGGCGGAGGCAACGCGATAATCACCCCCCATATGTACCTCGAGACCGCTCCCCTCAGGGGGTGACAGGTCGTCATTGTTGTTCTGGTTAAAACCGTTCCACCAGTCGAGATGATATTCGGCCAGATTCGGGACACCTTCTTCTCCGGCAACCCGCCAGACATCATTCATCAGCATGTTGCTCTCGATGGCGGCCATGGTCGCATGCGTCCAGCATGTGCCCCCCTTCTGAATTTTTACAGGGGTGACGGCCCCGATATTTCGCAGGTCAAAGCTGGCCATCGGGCCCGCCGCTTCTTTCTCGAAATCGATCCCATCCACGTTTTCAAAAAGATGGGATTTATTAACCTCCTGGCGCTCGGGCAGGGTCGGGCATTCATCTACACCAATAATATATGAGCCCGCCCCGAGATAAGAAAAGACATATTGGCCTGAACTGTCGGTTATCGCCGTTTGCTCGACCGGTCCCATCAGGACTACGGTCACGCCGGCCACGCCCTGTCCATCCTGGGTGACCGTGCCGGATATCCGGCAGCCGGCTGCCATTAAAAGGACTATGGTGGCTAATAGGATGTACCGTTTGCTTTTCATATGACACCTCCCAGAATAACCAAGCTAATCAATGTATCACCTAAAAATACCACGGTTAGGGAAATAAGGCAAAGGATCCGTTATACGATGATCACTGCTGACGCTCAAAAGAATGCCCGGGGTAAAGGTCGATGGGGAACTTTGATAACTAATCGATTTTTTGGGCAAGGTGTCAGGTAACAGCCATGATCGAGAGGAATGCTGATTTGTTTGAAATTTTAATATTTTTTTGTCTGGGACTAATATTCCGCAAATAAAAAGTCGATGTTAACCTGTAATGACTAATAACAGTTGCGAAATGAAAAAAGGCTCGGACGACTCGCTTGTTCTGTCGCTATCGGGTGAATGGAAAGGCATTTCCGGGATTCAAGACTCCTCTGCCATTATAAAACAGCTTGATGCGCAGAAACCTTTCACCAGCCTGAGCTTTGATCTGTCCGGCGTTACCGGCTGGGACAGCGCACTGATAGCCTTTATCATAAACATACTGGAATATTCTCACAAGCTGGGAATTGCAACCAGTCAGGAAAGCCTTCCCCATGAGATTGCAGGCCTGATAAAACTCGCTCTGGCGGTCCCGGAAAGAACAGATGCCAGACATGCCGACACCAGGATTCCCTTTCTTGAATTACTGGGAAACAAATCTTATGGTTTCTGGAGCTCTATCGGAGATTTTTTCATCTTTGCAGGTGAGTTGACCGTTTCATTCGGCAGATTCTTTGCAGGAATGGCCCGTTTCAGGGCAAGGGATTTTTTCGTCATAATTCAGGAATGCAGTATTGACGCCCTTCCGATCGTATCGCTCATAAGCCTGCTTATAGGTCTTATTCTGGCCTTTGTGGGATCAATCCAGCTCAAACTCTTCGGAGCCCAGATATACATTGCAAACATGGTCGGCATAGGGATTGTGCGCTCAATGGGAGCAATAATGACCGGAATAATAATGGCAGGCAGGACAGGCGCCTCATATGCTGCGCACCTCGGTACAATGGAGACCAATGAAGAGATCGACGCCTTGAGGACACTGGGCATATCTCCTGTAGAGTTCCTTGTTCTGCCGAGGGTAATCGCCCTGACAATAGCCATGCCGCTTTTAACCCTTTATGCGAATTTCATCGGTATACTCGGGGGGTTTATTGTCGGGACCTCGATGTTCGATATCAGTTTTACAAGTTATTATAACCAGACCATAAACGCCATCAGATTCAAAGACCTGTGGATCGGGCTTATCATGAGCACGGTATTCGGCTTCCTTATTGCAACTACAGGCTGCTACAAAGGGCTTCACTGTGAAAGAAGTGCCGCCTCTGTCGGCGAATCGACCACATCGGCAGTTGTAACAGGGATTGTCAGCGTTGTCATGGCAACCGCCTTCATTACATACATCTGTGCCGTCCTGGGGATATAAGAATGCAGGCCGAATCCCCGAAGGAACATATAACGGTAAAAAACCTGACCATGGCATACGGGGATTATGTACTCCAGAGCAATCTGAACTTCAGCGTAAACAGGAGCGATATTTTTATAATAATGGGTGGAAGCGGGTGCGGAAAAAGCACCCTGCTGAAATATATGATCGGTCTCAGAACCCCGGAACAGGGAAAAATTTATTATAATGGCATCGATTTTTATAAAAGCAGTCCCGAGGAACAGGAGAGCATCATGAAGTCTTTCGGGATACTTTACCAGAGCAGTGCGCTTTGGAGTTCCATGACGCTCTCAGAGAACATCGCATTACCTCTGGAAGAGTATACACAGCTCACAAAAAAGGAAATAAATGAAATTGTATCACTCAAACTTGCACTTGTAGGGCTAAAGGGCTTCGGTGAATATTATCCCTCCGAACTCAGCGGAGGCATGAAAAAACGGGCAGGTCTCGCACGTGCGATGGCGCTGGACCCTCAGATACTGTTTTTTGATGAGCCTTCCGCGGGACTTGATCCGGTAAGTTCGAGGCTGCTGGATGAACTGATACTCCAGATAAGGGACAGCCTGGGAACAACAATTGTAGTAGTGACGCACGAACTGCCAAGCATCTTTACCATAGGTACCAACTCCGTATTTCTGGATGCGGCAACAAAGACCATGATTGCTCACGGAAACCCAAAGAAATTGCTTGAAGAATCGACAAATCTTACTGTCAGGAGTTTTCTGACACGGGCCGAGAGCATGACTATTTCAGAGGTGGTATGTGAGGAGTTACAATGAATTTAACTCTGCCAAAGGAGCATTATCATGAGCAAGAGGGCTAATTTCAAACTGATCGGGTTGTTTGTTATAGGTGCGATAGGCCTGATGCTTATTACAGTAATCATCTTGACCGGGGCCGATTTTTTCAAACAGCGCTATCCGTACGCACTTTATTTCGATGAGTCCATCAGAGGGCTTAATCCAGGGGCCGGTGTTTTTTACAGGGGTGTACAGATCGGGTCCGTAAAAAACATAAAACTATTTTACACGAAATATGATCAGACGCTTCACAGCGTGGTCATAATTGAAATCGAACCGGATTCGGTAATGAGCCTTGATACCAGGAAGAAACTTGTGGGGACCCCTGATGAGATTTCGATCTTCATAAGAAAGGGACTTAAGGCCCAGCTTACCATGCAGAGCATCGTTACCTCGCAGCTTATAATCATTCTGGATTTCTTCCCTGATATGAAACCCGAATACCACCATTATCTGACTGAATATCAGGAGATCCCGACCATACCGACCCAGCTTGAACTCTTCACCCAGGCGCTTCAGGATCTCAACCTTAAAGAAACTGCAAAGAAACTTCTTAAAACGATAGATGGGATTGAAGGCTTTATAAATGCGCCCGAAACCAAAGAAGGCCTCAAATCATACATGGCTGCCGGCAAGTCCGCACATGAACTTCTGCAGAAAATGGATGCTCAAATTATCCCGCTGCTTGCAGATATTAAAGAGACCTCTCAGGCAGCTCGGCAGACAATGGTACAGGCTCAGAAAACGCTTGCACTCGAAGAAGGAGCACCCGGGCAGATAGCAGCGGATGCGAAACAGACGATTGAAAAGGCGCAGGATACCCTGAAAAAGGTTGATGAAAGCCTTGCAACGATTAACCGTTTCATGTCCGAAAACACAGAGGTTTCCTTCCAGGCTGAAGACACCCTGAGAGAATTCAACGAGATTGCCGCTTCCATGAAATCACTGGCAGACTATCTCGAACGCCATCCCGAATCCATTCTGAGAGGCAAGGAAAAAATGAAAGGAGAAGATAAATGAAGAAACTTGTTTTCATTTTATTAATCATATTCATGATAAGCACCAATGGATGCGGCTTTTCGCAACCGTCGAGATTTTACAGGCTGAGCCCTTCCTCGGCTAAAGATATCCAGGCTTTAAAATTGCCTGCTCAAAATAGAACCATCAGCGTCGGCCCGATCACTATTCCCGTAGTACTCAACAGGCCTCAGATCGCCATATTATCAGGCGGCAACACAGTAATCATATCCGAATATGACCGGTGGGCCGGCAGCCTGAATGACAGCCTTGTAAGGACTCTGACTGAAAATCTCGCTGTTCTTCTTCCATCTCAGACGGTTATACCATATGAACTCGGCCGGAGGATTGATTCTGCATACCAGCTGGTTGTTGACATACAGCAGTTCGATGGAAATCTCGGCAAAAGCGTAACATTAAAGGCAAGCTGGATTATAATTGATAAAGATACGAAAAAAACAATACTGGTTAAAAAGTCATTAATCACATCTGACGTTAAGGGTTTTGAATATAACGATTATGTTGCAGCCATGAGCAGCGCTCTTGGAAAATTGAGCCTTGAAATAGCACAGGCTTTTTCCCTGCTCTAAAAGGTCCTCACCTCAGAATGTAATATATGCCGCCGGCAAAAAAACTACATGTTATAAAAAGAGCAATTTAAGACTGGATGGAGCTGGTACACTCGCCCCACCCAGTCTCAATTTTTTAGAATCCATTATGTCTGTTTATCAAGATAATATTTTTACGTAATTCATCTTCGTTTGTAATCAGAACGCCAGGATCATAGTAACGCCGCCCATTGCCTCATAGCCGAGTTTGTTGTAGCCAGTGCCCAGGAAGTTCTTGTCTGCGTCTCTGCCGTTGTACATATAAAGAAATTCGGGGCATACCGTCAGGTAGTCCTTTATTTTGATGTCGCAGTTGGCGAAAGCGCTCCATGTGTAGATGTGCCTCTCGTAACCTTCAGCAACTATACCCGTTGATGACCTCTGGTAACCGCCTCCGATCCTCGGGGTGAAATTCTTGATGGGCGCCTCGATCTGCAGCCATCCTCCGTATGTGATGACGTCCTTTAGTTTGTTGCCGTCCCATTGAGGTGTCCCCATGAGCGTCAGATACTGGTTGTCATCGTATTCAGCTATATATATCGGATCAAAGAAAGACGGCCTTGCGTCAATCCCTTCCAATACGGAGAGGTTCTGGCCATACCATCCTTCCGCCTGGATATTTACCGGTTTGAGATTCGCTTCGATCCCCAGGGAAAGCGCATATGTAAGGATGTCCGTGTTGTTTAAATCCGCTATGCCCTTCGGCTTGAGCTGGTACTGCTGAATGTATCCGCTCGGATTGATTGTAAGAAGATCCAATGGCTTCCATGTCAGGTTCAAGGCCAGCGCCGGCAAATAGTTTTGAACCTGAAAGGATTCTCCATTGTCAAGTTCGTTGTTTTCCACATAGCTGTCCTCGATACTGGAATCGGTCTTGACTTCCTCCAGCGCGATGTCAAAGCCCAGGTTTTCGCTTTTATGGCTGAAGCGTACCTGTAAAGACCTTTTCCATGGATCAAGTCCGCCGTAACCGTCCAGGCAGTTGGCGTTATAGAGGTTCTGCTTCGGGGCCATCACCGAGAAGACTATAGGTGCCTTGCCAAACAGTATCTGATTCTCGTCAGAGAAGTTGTAGGCCCCGTAGATTGCATACAGCTCTATCTTATAGTCAGCACTGTTGTGGTACCTGATTTCAGTGTAGGCGTTCAGATTTTTATACTCCACTTTCATGTTGATGTTGCTGGGATCGTCAATGGCTATATACTGCTGGGTCTCCTTGTCGCTGGTGTAATCGGTCGGCACATCTCCGTGGAACTGATAATCCCATCCCGCTTCGACCCACACGCTTGCCCCCAGCGTCGCCTTCGCACCGGCAACATTAAAGTCCACCCCTGCATATACGGGCCCTGCCAAAAGCAAAACAGCTGCTAAAATTATTAACCCCTTTAGATCGACTTTCATTTTTGTCATAAGAATATCTCCTCTCATAAATTTGTAATCGAATTTGTATCTTTCTCTTCACAAGACATCAGCCGGTTTTTCAGACTTGACAATATTTAATCTGTAATAAAAGTTTCTGAAAAAAATATTAACCAAGGGAAATGATATCTGTTGCAGAAGCTATCTTGTCCTCCTGCCGGACCACAAACCGGTGCTGACTATCATTGTATCATCAACAGGATGGATAAATATTTCACCGTCACCGATTGTGCCTGTAGATGCAGCTTCTCTGATTAAGTCAGCCACCATGGCTGCTTCGCCATCCTTTACCGTCACCTCTATTTTTGCCATCATCGTATCGATATTGTAATAATTTCCCCTGACCAGGGCCTTTAAATGATCGTTCGTGCTCCTGTCCTCAATAAGTGAAAGCATGACCCCTTTTTGCCCCGATTTATTCAATGTTTCACATACATTTTCAACCTTATCAGGACGAATCACAGCTTCAATTCTCTTCATGAGTTATCTTTGCTCCTTTGCTGTTTGTTAAAGCAGGGACGGAAGGATTGAATCCCGATTCCGTCCCTGTCATGATCATATTGCAGCCTGGCCGCTCTCACCGGTTCTTATTCTTATCACTTCTTCAAGAGACGATACGAATATCTTGCCGTCTCCGATTTTTCCTGTACGGGCTTTAGCAATGATAGCCTCTATGACCTTTCCGGCGATCTCAGAACCAACAACAATTTCTATCTTTATTTTGGGCAGAAAATCCACCTGGTATTCTGCCCCGCGATAGATTTCCTTGTGTCCTTTCTGTCGGCCGTAGCCTTTAACCTCTGTAACGGTAATTCCTGTTACACCGATTGCATTTAACGCCTCTTTTACTTCGTCTATTTTGAATGGTTTGATGATAGCTTCTATCTTCTTCATGATCTTACTCCTTCCTCTATAGGTATGATTATCTCAGGTTATAGCCGGTTTCACCGTGCAGGCTCTGGTCAAGGCCCTGGACTTCCTCTTCCTCATCCACCCGAAGGCCTGTGATCATTTTCACGACGAACAGGATAACGGTGGTCATGATTATGGAAAATATGATGGCAGTACCTGACGCAATGAGCTGCACAACCAGTTGGTGTGCATTGCCGTAAAAGAGACCGGTGCCGCCGATGCTTGCAAACAGACCGGTTGCAATCGCACCCCAAAGACCGCCCACGCCATGTACACCCACGACATCCAGGGAATCATCATAGCCGAACTTCTCTTTTGAAAGCACCGCGAAATAGCAGATAGCGCCAGCGACAAGCCCTATGATCATTGCCGGCACAGGCGTAACGAAACCTGATGCAGGAGTTATGGCCACCAGTCCGGCGACTGCACCAGAGGCGAACCCTAGGGTAGTCGGTTTCTTGCGGATGATCTTTTCACAGATGATCCATGAAAGAGCAGCCGCGCCAGTTGCGATCTGTGTGGCAAAAAAGGCGTATGAAGCGGTTCCGTTTGCCGCTGCAGCGCTACCCGCATTGAAACCGAACCATCCGAACCACAGAATACCGGCCCCGAGCATGGTCATGGTCAGGTTGTGGGGATACATGGGTTCCTGCCTGTAGCCCTTGCGCTTTCCTATTATAATCGCGGCCATAAGTGCGGCGACTCCTGCATTGAGATGGATGACCGTACCGCCCGCAAAATCGAGCGCCCCCATCTTTTGGAGCCAGCCTCCGCCCCATACCCAGTGGCACAGGGGGAAGTATACAAACGTAGACCAGAGAAGAATAAAGAGGACAAAGGCCGAGAATTTCATACGTTCGGCAAACGCTCCCGTGATGAGCGCCGGGGTGATGACGGCGAACATGAGCTGGAAGGCGCAGTAAATCAGGTGCGGGATCGTAGCCGAATAGGGACCAGGCTTATCCCCTACCCCCGCAAGGAATGCCCAGTTGAGAGATCCTATCAGACCCCCCTGGTCCGGTCCGAATGAAAGGCTGTATCCGAAGACAACCCAGAGTATGGACACAAGCCCCAAACACATAAAACTCTGCATAATGGTTCCAAGAACGTTCTTTGAGCGAACCATTCCTCCATAAAAGAAACCAAGCCCAGGTGTCATAACCATCACCAATGCTGTGGCAATCAGCATCCATGCCGTATCGCCTGAATTAATCATAACTGTTTCCTCCCTTTGTTGTTTTGTCAGACTAATAACAGCAAGAGCTATGCCACGTTATAACTGGTTTGATTTATTACATATATTTATTATTTATCGATTTATATGATTCAATATTGTATCAATAAGGTTTTCTTGGCATTTTATTGTATCATTTAACATGACATCCGGAAATCTTCATATACAGGGCTGCATGAGCCCTCATACAGGCTGATCACGTCATGCTTTATGGCAGGTTGTTTCCGGAGGGATATGCATTAGGCTGCATTGCCTGGCTTAAATTACTGTTTAAGCCCTCCCCAGGAGGTTTTTGAGTTCATCAGGCTGGCTGGACTTTAACAGCGCATCATCCACAGAAATTGCACCGCTTACGACAAGCTTGTGAAGAGCCGAGTTAAGGGTCTGCATGCCGTCTTTTACTCCGGCCTGCAGCATGTTAACTATCATATGCGTTTTACCTTCCCTGATCAGATTTCTGACACCCATTGTACCAACAAGGATCTCCATTGCGCATGCCCTCCCCTTACCTTCCTTTTTTGGCACAAGCGTCTGACAGATGATCCCTTCCAGTGTGGTGGACAGTTGCATTCTGATCTGGGCCTGCTGACCCGGAGGAAATACGTCAATGATCCTGTCAATTGTCGAAGCTGCGCTAGTTGTATGCAGTGTTGCGAAGACAAGATGTCCTGTTTCGGCCGAAGTTACTGCCAGTGATATGGTTTCCAGGTCCCTCATTTCGCCTACGAGAATAACATCGGGGTCCTGCCTGAGAACATGCTTTAATGCTTCTTCGAAAGAAAGCGTATCGCTTCCAAGTTCTCTCTGTCTTATTATGCTTTTCTGGTTTTTATGCAAAAACTCTATCGGGTCTTCTATGGTTACGATATGTTCGGCCCTTGTCCTGTTTATATAATCCACCATGGATGCTAATGTCGTTGACTTGCCGCTCCCGGTCGGGCCCGTTACGAGGACGAGTCCACGGGGTTTTTTGCTCAGCGTTGTGATTATCGCAGGAAGATTCAATTCCTCGATCGTAGGCGGGTTAGCAGGAATTGCACGGAATACTGCGCCAAGAGTATTGCGCTGGTAGAGCATGTTCCCTCTGAAACGTGAAATCTTGGGCATACTGTAGGAAAAATCAAGTTCCCTGTTTTTTTCAAATGCCTTTTTCTGTTCATCTGAAATCACAGAATAAAGGGCCTCCTTGAGCATTTCATTATTTATAATACCGTACTCCGAAAGCGAAACAAGCTTGCCGTCTATACGGGCATTGGGCGGAGAACCCACTACAAGATGAAGGTCGGAGGCTTTTGAATCTACCATTCTCCTGAGGATTTCATCAATTTTGAAAGGAGTTACAGCCGCTTCAGAAGGATCCATTATAAACCCCCATATTTATAGATTATTTGCCTGTGGCTATTGATGATTTACTTAACGGCTTTTTTCTTAATAGGATTAGGATTTTTTTAATTTCCCGGGAATTTCCTTATGAATGAGTTCATGACACCGGAACAGATGTCCTGATCTCCGCTGTCATGAACTTTACTTACTCAATATTCAATCAATTTATAAAAATAGGGTTTGCATAAATAAAGGGGTACTCCTTTATAAACGGTTTGGTATGGTCTCCAAGCCATTTCCTGAGATGGTAGGGAACAATCCTGATTTCAGCTCTATATGCACCTTTTTCGGTCACAGCGTAAGCAAGGTCTGAATTCAGACTCCCTGCCACCACCGTTCCTCCGTCCTGACCTGCCTTTATAAGGCTGATCCTCAGTTCGGGTTTATCGAGGCTAGGATCCATTCTGAAAAATTCGGGGGCTTTTATATGCAGTACGGGAGACTCGGCCAAAGATACATTATCTCCCATTTCAAAGGTTTGGCTACCTGCTTCGGCATAAAAATCAAATCCGACCGGCTCACCGAACACCTGGAAAGCACCATACATGCGGCCTTTATAGACGGCGTTTTCTATTTCTTCAAGACCCCGGTCCGTTACAAGGACATAGTTGGCAAACCATCTCATCATACGGCGGTAGCTGTCACCCCTGTCTCCGTCCGGAAGAAGGAAAGGCAGGGAATTCCGGTGGGCATCCGTTGCCATAAAACCGGTCGTGTGGCGATAGTAAAGGAGCTTGTCCCAATGGGTAAGATCGGGCTTCAATTCTTCAAGAAAACTCAGCAGCAAAAGGTCCGGGTGGGCATCGGCCCATGAAGGTGTAAGCATATCCAGTATGCCCGGAATAAATCCAAGGGATGGAAGCCCTAAATAATCCTCTCTGATGCCGGGATCAATATTAGCATGCAGGTTGTAGACGTCGATGCCGTCTATCGGCAGGTCAAGCAGATCTGAAGTTATCCAGCTTTCCGGGTGTGTAACAAAAACCATGGCGCCTAATGCATGAAGTTTATCCACCGTATCTACACTCGTACTCCTAAATAACGTGTTCCGCTCTTCAGGAGTGCCGTCAGGCATCCTTTTGAGCCCTATGGGCATGAGGTTGTTTTCGCTTCCGGCAGTTATTATTGTATTGTTTCCGCAGTCGCATTTGATTATATTCGCTACCGGCCTGCCATCCTTATAGACCAGTTCGTCACCTTCTTCGGGCTGATAGAGCAATACATCGGGGAATTCATGCCATGCGAAATTGTCGGAATGGTCGGACATCATCACAAACTGCTGATTGGTCGTGCAAACAGCCTCGCGAAGCTGGCAAAGGCATTCCGTGTTGGGCTTGCCGTCAATGAAAGGTTTGTTGTCGCACGCGTCATGCGAATATATCGAGTGCATATGGATCAGGCCCCTGATTACTTTGAATCCACGAATATCAGGATGTGACTGGATCGGCACCACAAGCGACGGGTCCCAGTAAACGTTGTTATCGCTTAGCCTTGAAAAATCGGCTTTTGCCCCTCCAAAGCTTCTCACATAGACCTGTCTGGCGGCAGGCAAGAAAACCTCACCCCCGTCAGGGCCCGGGATTACGGTATAACTCCCATAGCCGACTGAAAACTTATAATTGCCCTGGGCATCGGTTACTGTGCTTGCGGTTTTGTCTCCGCTCAATTTCACGGCAAGGCCGGCAATGCCAGTGCCCGCTTCGGTAACCTTTCCGGAAACATTGCATCCGGCAACAGCAACGGCCAGCAGCAGAATAAAAACCGGAATACAACCAGTTACCCTTACATTCCTCATCCCCAACCTCCAAGCCATGTTATGACAGGATCACCTGCCGCAGAGTTTTTAAATTGAACTATATTATTCAGGCCTGAGATTTACAAGCCCGATTGCCGTTCCGGAGTATATGCAACCTTCAAGCCCTACCTGCGTCGCTGCATATGCGCTGTTGTATTGAAGGCCTATTCCTATGTTTGAATAAAAAACAGATTCTCCTGTATTCCAGTCAAGAGCCTCGAGCGTCCAGAATATGCCTCGCTTTCCGATTGCATAGCAAAGGCCGGTTGCGGCGCTCATGCAGGGTATGCCGTTGGGTATCGATATCTGCCTGTTTGCCCAGACAGATGAGAGCGTCCTTGTTTCAGGATTCCATTCGAATTTTTCAATGCCCTTGGGTGCTATGCCTGGGACCCCGGAAATAATGATGTTGAGCGTCCGGCTGCCAAGATCTGCACCGAGTTCATTGTTGACAACAACGGCACCGTAACCGCGGACACACAGAGACTGGTCCGTCTGCGAATGCTTCGCATCAGAGTCGCCGAACCTTACCGGCACCTGCGCTGCAATCCTCCTGTCTTTTGTACCTGGAATCTGTTGCCAGCCTTCAGGAATCTTATCACGCCAGAACAAAACCATGTTCATGAGTTCACTCCCGTCGGTTATGGCTACAAACCTGTCCTGTCTGCCCACGCCCATAAGTGTCGGGGTTGTGCCTGAGCCCTTGCCGAGGCGAATCCCCGACTGGTCACTGCCTGTTTCATAATCGGCAGTCCAGCCCCCTTTTGCTTCATCGGTCGTAAGCTCTGCCCCCGTCCATTGGACACGGTACATCTTCCTGCTCGTTACGACATAGATACCACCCTGTTCATCGCAGGCAATTGAATTGGACAACTCATCATCCTCACCGAGATAAAGGAAATATGCCCTGTCGAAGCCTCGCGAAACTGCACCTATCAATCCCGTGTTCGTTGCAAATACGAGCATGCCGTCATATGTCATGACAAGGCCGACAATTTTATCCGTACCTCCATGCAGATACCCGGCAGGAATGCTGTAAACACCCTTTATTTTGATCTTTGACCCCGGGTCGCCCGTTACTGAATCGCAGTATGCAAATATCCTTGTCATATCGGGCACGAAAAACACCCCGTCCCTGTCAATAAGAGTATATGCACCTGATATTCCCTTCTCGACGAGGCCGCCGTCTCCGCTGCCGCTTGAGTCTTTTTTTATTTCATCGATCTCGGATAACTTGTTGTTTTTCGTGCCCAGCTTGAAGACATTTGTCAGGTTGTTGCCCCACACGACACGGCTGCCGTCAGGATATTTTCCTGAAATGGGCATGGTGATACAGCCGGGCGTCCCGATTATGTAATCCTTGCCGCTTATGCCTTTGTCCGGTCCGGGATATGGGGAAGACGCCTGGCAGTAGGGATTCCGGTGAGTCATATTCCATGGTGAATCGGCAAGATACTGGTTGGCCGGCGGTTCTTTTCCGTCATTTACTGCAGCAGGAACACAACCGGCAAACAGAACTGAAACAAGCAGGATCAATTTTTTCATATCCGTCCCTCACAAATTGAATAAACAATTATATAATATTTTAATAATAGCAGTATATGCCTACAAGACAAGCCCTCTTGATATAATGCTTTTATAGCACATTGATATTTTCTAGCATTATTTTAAAAATTTGATGGATCGGGCCATGACATCATAACCGCCCTGTTCCGAAGTATGACCTATCTTAAAACAATTCTAAACAACAGGTTCAAGGGCTGATATTCCTATATCTATACCGGGAAGATTCATATATGTAACCGGGGGGATTTCAGCATATGATTCAAGTATCACGTTGAATACTTGTTTCATACCATTTTTATTCGTTGGCCTATAAATCTTATTGATAAATACAAAATAATATATATGAAATTATTAAATGAATAATAAGACATATATATCAAGAAAGTGTTCATACATGCCCCGTCTCCCGCTTGAAGGGAATATAGATCTTACCTACCGCTGCAACAACCGGTGCCGGCACTGCTGGCTCAGGATTCCGGCGGACTCCCCTGAGAAAAATGAAGAAATGTCTTTTGACAATATAAGGCGGATTATCGATGAAGCCCGAAGCATGGGCTGCAGGAAATGGGGAATTTCAGGCGGCGAGCCCATGCTCAGGCCGGATTTTGCCGATATATTCGACTACATAACAAACAAATCCATAGGATACACAATAAACACCAACGGCACGCTGATCACCCATGAAATCGCCCGTCTTCTTACCCGCAAGGGCAGTAAAATGATAGCCCTCTATGGAGCGGACCCGAAGGTATATGAGGATGTTACAGGCAATCCTCACGGATTCGAACAGGTCATGCAGGGCTTTTCGTATCTCAAGAAAGCAGGTGCAGGTTTTATAGTCCAGCTCATTCCAATGGCCGCCAATTGGCATCAGTGGAATAAGATGATCGAACTCGCGAAACATCTCAGCAAACACTGGCGTGTCGGTGCCCCCTGGCTCTACCTGTCATCCAGCGGTTCCCCTGAGAGAAATCATGAAATTGCATGTCAGCGTCTTAAGCCCTGTGACGTGATAGAACTCGACAAACCAGATCTTTCGCATTATGAACGTACAACTGAATTGAATGACAATGCAGTAGATGATCCGGCCTGCGGATCTGTCGCCCCCGGAGATGACCGTTTGTTTGCCAGGTGCATTGAAGGCCGCCGGGATTTTCATATCGACCCCTATGGAGGGATGTCCTGGTGCAGCTTCATAAAAGACCCTGCCTTGAGGTATGACATTCGTAAAGGGTCATTCAAAGAGGCCTGGGATGCTTTCATCCCGTCCTGCGCAGATAAGGTTCGGGGAGGCGAGGAATGGCGCAACAATTGCGGCTCGTGTGACAATCGTTCCGACTGCCGCTGGTGCGCGGTTTATTCCTATCTTGAAACAGGCAGGTTTTCGGCACCTGTACCTTATCTGTGTGAGGTTGCGAAGGAAGCGCAGAAATTCAAGACCATGTGGAAGAAAAATCATAGAAAATATTTTCAGATTGCAGGCATCACGGTACGTATTGAAAGCGATCTTGATTTAAGTATAATAAAAATCAAGGAAGAACTGAAGGCATTCGAGGTGTCAGGACCCGGCGATGACAATGTAACATTAAGACACCACTTCGAACTTCCCGACCTCACCGGCAAAGACCTTGGCCGGGAAATCTACCGCAAGCCGCCATGGGCCATCTCGGAAAAGAACGGGGCGTTCTATTATCTCGGCATCTCACCCCGGCCCGAAGATCCCAGCCTGCACCGTGTGGCTGTATTCAATTCAGACCATACCCATGCCACAATCTACAGCCCGCCACGAGACGAAGAGCGAACAATAGATACCGGATTTCAATCCCTCTCGCTCTTTCCGACCGACCAGATATGGCTTGGGCCCTTGCTTGCAGACAGAAACGCCGTGCTCATACACTCGGCTGCCGCCATTATAAACGGCCATGGCCTGGTATTTGTCGGTCATTCCGAGGCGGGAAAGTCAACGGCAATGGAAATACTGAAGGCGGCCAGGAAAGAAAGCGGATTGAATGCCGAGATCCTTTGCGACGACAGGAATGTCATAAGAAAATGGCCTGAAGGCTGGCGTGTCCACGGCACATGGAGCCACGGCACTACGGCAGATGTATCTCCTTCAACAGCTCCGCTAAAGGCGATCCTTTTTCTGAAACAGGACACAAAAAACAAAATCGAACCTCTCTCCGATAAAAAGGCAGTATGGAAAGGGCTTCTCGCAACGCTTATACGGCCAATGGTAACTGCCGAATGGTGGCGAAAGGAACTCGATGTACTGGAGCAGATAGTAAATGAGATCCCATGCTTCACAATGCACTTTGACAAGTCAGCTGTAATTGTTGAAAAAATTGAAAAGATGCTGATTTCTGCGCGTGTAAAATAATTTTAAAACGAGAATAGTGATGGAAGAGAAAAAGGAATGGCAAAAACCTGAACTGACCATACTTGTGCGGAGCAATCATGAAGAGATGGCACTGGCATCCTGTAAAGGGGTTGAGCCGATAAGTTCACCCGCAGATGAAAGCGGGGTGTGTTACCAAGCTTGTGATACATGCAGTGAAATTCTATTGAGTTAATATTACAATAACAACTATGAGCGAATATATCAGGCAGATAAAAGGAATGTATAAGCCGATTGCCCCAAAGTTAGGCAGTCTTGATATAGAACTGACCGAAAGGTGCAACAACGACTGCATCCACTGCTGCATCAATCTACCAGCAAACGACAGAAGGGCCAAAGACAGCGAGATGGGCACCGCACAAATAAAGGAGATACTCATTCAGGCCGAAAGGCTCGGATGTATGAAGGTAAGATTCACCGGCGGAGAGCCGCTGTTGAGACCTGATTTCGAAGAGCTTTACATTTTTGCAAGAAAGCTGGGCATGAAAGTCCTTGTTTTCACTAATGCCAGGCTTATCGATGAGAGACTTGCCGAGCTTTTCAAACGCGTCCCGCCGCTTGTGACAATCGAAATAACCTCCTACGGCATGCATGAGAAATCCTATGAAGCTGTGACACGCTCGAAAGGCTCGTTCAAACAGTACCGGCGCGGTGTCGATCTGCTTATCAAGCGTGGAGTCCCGTTCATTATAAAGTCGGCGCTTCTGCCTCAGAACAGATACGAGATGGACGAGTTTGAGGCATGGGCCGAGACAATACGATGGATGACGAAAAGGCCGAGCTATTCGATGTTCTTCGACCTAAGGAACAGATGCGATGACGTTGAAAAAAACGCAATGATCAGATCAATCCGCCTGTCACCTGAGGAGGGCTTGAGAATCCTCACAAGGGATGCTGATAAATTCAGAAAGAGCACAAGCGAGTTCGCATCGAAATTCATGGGACCGCCGGGCGAAAATCTGTTCAGGTGCGGGGCAGGCTGCGGCATGTGCATCGATGCATACGGCACCGCACAACCCTGCATGGGTGTACGGGCGCCTGAATTGACATATGATACATGCAAGTATTCACTTGAAACAATCCTGGACAAATTTAGGGATCTGAGAGAAATGCGTGCGAAAAACCCGGAATATCTGAAACGCTGTGCATTATGTTTTCTGAAGGGACTCTGCGAACAGTGCCCCGCAAAGTCATGGAGCGAACATCAGACTCTTGATACCCCAGTCAAATATCTCTGTGAGGCTGCACATGCTCAGGCGCGGTGGATGGGCTGGCTTGCTAAAAATGAATTCGGCTGGGAGGTTGAGGATTGGAAGGAGAGAATCGGTCAGTCCGATGAATATGTTCACAATTGAACAAACAATGAAATTTTGATACTGAAAATTAATTTATAATAAAGGGAGATATCTGATGAAAAGATGGAAGAAGCCCGAGCTTATAGTACTGGCGAGAAGCAATACGGAAGAAAATGTCCTTGCCACCTGCAAGGACGAAGGCGGAGGCCACGAGGGTCCATCAATCAGTGACAGGCTATGTAACGACACGGGGCCTGGTTGCCCTAACTGCAGCACCTGGAATCCTTCATAATATATTGGAACGGGAGACTGCTAAATATGAATATTGATGCTAAAACTATCTGTACACTATCGGATGACATAGTTTCACGGGAGATCGAGGGCGATATCATCATCGTACCGCTCATCGCAGGCATTGGAGATGCGGACGACGAATTGTACACATTGAACGATACCGGCAAGGCCATATGGAAGAAGCTTGACGGAGGGAAATCACTTGGACAAGTTGCGGCTGAACTTTCCGACGAGTTTTCATCTGATACCGGTGAGATAGAAAAGGATGTAATAGGCTTTGCCTCTGAGATGGTCAACCGCCGCATCCTTTCCATAAAAAATTGAACCTCACAAGTGTCTGAAAAGATTGAGATACAGCGATTCGGCCTCTGGGACAGGCTTAAGTCAAAACGTTCTCCGATATCCTTTGATATCGAAATAACCGCCAGATGCAATATGAACTGCCGCCACTGCTATATCAATCTGCCCGCCGGCGACAATGATGCCCTATCCGGAGAATTAAGCGTCGGAGAGATCGCGGATATAGCCGCACAGGCCGTGGATATGGGAGCCGTCTGGTGTTTGTTAACAGGTGGAGAACCTCTTCTAAGGCAGGATTTTACCGAAATTTATATGATGCTGAAGAAAAAGGGACTGCTGGTTTCGGTTTTTACAAACGCCGCCCTGCTGAATGAAGAACACATCAGGCTTTTTAAAAAATTCCCGCCGCGTGACATTGAAACGACAGTATACGGCGTGACAAAGGAAACATATGAGTGCGTTACCAGACGCCCCGGATCATTCGGAAAATTCATGACTGGACTTGACCTGCTTATAAAAAACGGCATCAGGATCAGGCTTAAGACAATGGCAATCAGGTCAAACCTGCACGAGCAGAAAAGAATTGCCGATTTCTGCCGCGCCCGGACAAAAGACTTTTTCAGGTTCGATCCGCAGCTTCATCTGCGTTTCGACGGCGACGAGAAAAGAAACGCTGAAATCCGTTCTGAACGTTTGACCCCTGCAGAGATGATCGAGCTGGAAAAGTCAGATGAAGAGCGGTTCGGCGCTTTGATAAAAAATTGCAGCTTATTGATAAACGATAAGTTCGGCCACATCGACTGCAACCACCTGTTCCACTGCGGTGCAGGCAACGGGAGCTTTAATGTAAGCTATGACGGAAGGTTCCGCCTCTGCTCATCGTTGTGGGCCGATGAAACGACCCGCGATCTAAGAAAGGTCGCACTGAAAGACGCTTGGGAAGCTGTTCCGAAAATCCGGGATATGCGTTCTGACAAAAGATCTTTCCTCGACTCATGCCGCAAATGCCCAATAGTAAACCTGTGCCTGTGGTGCCCTGCCCATGCGCACTTGGAGACAGGCGAACTGGACGGCGCAACTCCCTACTTCTGCGAGTTGGCTCACGCAAGGGCAGCAGCGATTAGGGACGGAGGAAACAGCCCTTAAACGCTTAGCGCACCGCAACCGGGACCGTCCCCGCCGACCACCCATATAATACGAACTGTGAACCTTCAGCCTTTAACCCTGAACTGTGAACTCTGTTTTTTCTTGCTTTCTGACGATCGATTGATATTTTATACTTATCGTTGATTTTTGTCGGAAGGAATATCAATTAACAGCATATGGTATCTTAAAGCGTAAGGGAGATGATTGCTTGTATGAGGCAGTGGCATGTTCCCCAATTGATTGCGTTAGTGCGTATTAAGAGTGCTGAAAGTATACTCGCCGCGTGCAAAAGGCCATATTTGCTTGAGGGCCCGAATAACACGAATGTAGAATGCCAGATCAGCGGCGAAGAAGAATGTCCTGTTTGCAGTGGGGATGTGCAATCATAATCTCTTCCAGAAGCACCTCGTCGAGAGCCGAAACACCGGCAGAAATCGAAACGAGTCATGGAGTGAAGGTTAGCTCTGATGATCGAGGAAAACAAAAAAATTACTGCCGGATAATTGAAGCTGCAGGAAACAACATCCATCTGGTGTTATGCTTATAGGGTATTCAACCCAATTGCTTTTGCATGACTATTCTTCTTCGCCCGGTCCTTTGCTGTTCGGATAAAAACATCGGTTCGAGACCTGGCAGTGTTGCATGCACAAATCCGAGTTTACCATATAGCCTGATGGCGCTCAGGTTGTCTTCATAAACAACAAGGTTGAGCTCTTGGGCACCCATTTCGACAGCTTTTTCAATAACCCGGCGGGCAAGCTTTTCGCCTACGCCAAACCCTCGGTATAAACTCCATACATGAAGAGAAAAAAGCCAGAACCCAACCCATGGGAAATGCTTTTCGGGATGATACACAAGCTGTATGAAGCCAAGTACTTTGCCTGAGCGCCTGGCAACCCAGTTGGTTACTTCTGGATTATCTGGCTGCTTTCGATACGGACTATACGGATTGAAGCGCTTATGAACGGCTTCCATATCGCTTTCATCGGCCTTTTCGATAACAGTTGCCAATGCCAGTCTTCTGAGAAGAAGTCGATAGCAGGAAACCGCCTGCAGGTACCTGAGCGCATAGCTTGCTGCCCGGCGGGGAGTATTGATGACATGTTTTACACGCATCAAACGATCACCTTTATTTAATGCTGCAATCAGCATGCCGGAATAGCCCAGACCGGTACGGACAGTCCGTCCGCAACGTTCGATGCGCGTCACTCTCCCCAGTATGCGATCCGCCATTACGACGCTGTCCGCTTCATGGCAATTGTCTCCGCGTATAATCAGGCCCGACTTTGATCTGCCGACAATGCGGTGAACTGCGAGCCTTCCCATAACCGGTTGTGTAAATGCAACCACATCACCGTGAGAAGGCTTCCTTCCGTTTAGAGGCGAAATAACGAGCACATCCCCGTCCCTGATGAACGGATGCATGCTGAATCCGCGGACCATCGTGCGCAATGGAACACGGCGCTCCATCATTGCTCGCAGCAACTCGAGCTGGCCTAAGTTTGAAAGATGAAGTTCTCCTCCCTGAAATATATATTGCGAAGGCCGGTCTTCCTGAATAGTTTGATCCATCTTAATATTCATCTTCATGCATGCCGTGGAGCGATTCAATATTTCAAGACATTTTTATGGTCGTATCTATGAAGCCTGCAAAGCATTGCATATGTTCTGACAAGGATTGTATGCCCCAAGGGCATAACAGCCCCCTCAGTAATCATTAGCCGACACGGTGTATACAGGGCCATTCTTGCATCCCGTTAAAACGGCTTCTTCAGGCATGTTCCTGACTATTACGGTCATCTCTGGCTCGGTCCTTATTTTCTTTCTGCTTACTTTTCTCATCTTATTTTATCTCCATATGATTTTGCTTATCAAATTCAGATTGAAACAGAATTTGATCCACGATTCAGCTTGCTAGCGGAGAACTGCATAATGTTGTGCAGGCTGGAGCATCTGAATGACAATTATCATTATGTGATAAAAAGCTTGTTGTGGAACCGCCACCTTTGCATCCGTTCAATACGGCCTCTTCAGCCTGGTTTTTCACCAGGACAATCAATTCAGGTTTTTTCCATGGTTCCTTCTTCATAATAACCCTCAAATATTATCATTTGCGTCCCAACAAATTCAGACTTACAGAATTTATACCCGGATGGCAATACCATGAAACAATCATGTCCCCAAAAACAGGTTGTATCGAATCAAATCTAATGAGATAGTTTTCTTTGTGGATGAAAAGATATTCAAAAGCCCGAAAGAAATCTGGGACAATATAAGTTTGCTGACAAGGAACCTCTTCAAGGCTACCGCCCTTGTCTGGGACATCGCCCGTAAATGGACGATACTGTGGGCGTGCCTTCTTATCGTTCAGGGCATTCTTCCGGTTGCAACCGTGTATCTGACAAAAGCCTTCATAAACAGCCTGACCATTACTATTTCGGGGAGGGGAACCGACGCCTCGAAAACAGTATCTCTGGCCCTGCTGTTTATTATCATATATCTGGCAAACAGTATCGCCGGTTTTGCACAGAAACTTGTAAAAATAAAGCAGACGGAAATCATACAGGACACCATGACAAACAGGATCCACGAAAAAGCCCTTGAGATGGACATGGCCTTTTTCGAATCCCCGGAATCGTTCGATAAGCTTTACAGGGCGCAGAACGATGCCAAGAACATGCCGCAGACTCTGCTCGACAACCTGGGCATGCTCGTACAGAGCTGCATCACCCTTTTTGCAATGGCAGGCATACTTTTTTCATTCGGAGTTCTGCTGCCTGTCCTCTTATTCGTGGGCACAATTCCCGCACTGTTCATAATAGGCTACTACTCGAGGAAGATGAACAGCTGGAGAATAATGAGAACGCCCGACTCCAGGATGGCCGGTTATTACGACCATATGATTACCCACAGGAACTCCGCACAGGAAATAAGGCTTTACGGCCTGGGTGACAGTTTCAGGAAAAGTTATCAGAACTTGAGGGCCGTATTGAGAAACGAAAAGATTGCGCTTACCAGGGAGCAGGCCGTGGCAGAATTCGCTGCTCAACTTTTCGGCATGGCAGTGATAGGAATTGCAGTTATATGGATTCTTTTAAGGGCTGCACACGGAAAGGCCAACCTGGGAGAAGTCGCAATGCTCTACCAGGCATTCAACCAGGGTCAGGGTCTGATGAAAAATGTACTGGGCAATGTTGGAACTATATACAAGAACAGCATGTTCGTTGACGACCTCTTCGTATTCTTCGGCATCGAGCCAACGGTGAAGAACCCTGCTGAACCCTTGGAATTCGATTCTTCCCTTAAAGACGGTATCGTATTCGACAATGCAACTTTCAGATACCCCTGCGGCGCAGATCACGTCATAAAGAAATTCAGCATTAAGATACCAGCAGGCATAACTACAGCCATTGTAGGCCCGAACGGAGCGGGCAAGAGCACTCTTACCAGACTCATATGCAGGTTCTATGACCCTGAAAGCGGCAGGGTGCTTCTAGACGGTGTCGATATGAAGGATCTGGATTTGAAAAGGCACAGGGGAAGGATAAGCGTGCTCTTTCAGGAACCGGTTCATTTCAATGCAACGGCATTTGATAATATCGCCTTTGGCAGTATGGAATCCGGACCTGGTCTGGATGATATAAAAAGGGCTGCGGTCTCATCGGGTGCCGATGTCCCGATTTCAAGACTTCCCAATGGTTATGAAACCGTTCTCGGAAAGTGGTTCGGCGGTTCGGACCTGAGCCTGGGGGAATGGCAGAGGGTTGCCCTTGCGAGGGCTTTTTTGAGAAACTCGGCAATCCTGATGCTTGACGAACCGACAAGCTCCATGGATTCGTGGGCTGAAAACGACTGGCTCAAAAGGTTTAAAGCTCTTGCTCGGGGAAAGACCTCGTTGATCATAACCCACAGGTTCACCACGGCCATGCAGGCTGATATTATACATGTAATGGATAAAGGCAGTATTGTTGAATCAGGAACTCATGATGAACTCATAAAAAAGGGCGGCATGTATGCCAGATCATGGAAAGAGCAGACCAAAGAATACGAACATTCCTCTTGAGGCCCTTGAAGAGCGTTATGACAATGCAGATAATCTGCTGAAGGTCTACCTCGACATCTGCAAATGCCTCTCGGACAGGTGCAATGAAGCTGCCTGGACCGAGTACTCGGCTGACGACTGGCGGCTTTTTGAAAGAGTAGCGCTTGGTGAAGGTGTTGCGGCATTGATGAACAGCAAAAAACCCGAATTGAAAACCCTTCTTGAACAGATTCCCATGGATATATGGCTTAATTTCAGCGCCATGAGAATGCGAATAAAGCATACAAACGAACTGCGCTATAAAGAGCTCTCAGGAAACGTCTTCCCTGCTGTCCTGCCTGTGTTTCAGCCTGTCATTATGCTCAAAGGCAGCGTAATGGCTTTAACTCTTTATGAAGACACATCTCTGAGAAATATGTGCGATACAGACCTGCTCGTCAGTGATGAAAACCTGAATGCGGTTGCTGACAAGCTGAAGAATGCCGGATACAGTGTTTTAGTTGAAGACAAAACCCATTCGGGGCCCGTGTCATCCTCTATCCTTGAAGATAAACACCTGATGATAAGAAATACTGCAGCAAACGGTCTGATCATCGAACTTCACTGGAAGCTCCTCAAGCAATATCAGCAAAAAGGATTTGACTTTAACAGCTGGGTTTTTGAACAGCTTGTGCCCATACCGGATAACAGATTTTTCCAAAATATCCCGGGGCTTTTTATGCTTTCGCATACGGTCTGCCTTATCCATCAGATACTGCACGTATATTACTGCCACGGCACAGCTGTCTCGGGACTGTTTCACTTTTATGAAACATATTTCATCGCGGAAAAATGGAATCACCTGATCGACTGGGACGAGCTTTCAGGCATTTTTGAAAAGCTCGGCCTGACGGATATCCTCATGTTTGCATCACGTATCTGTGAAGAACTTTTCGGCAAAGCCCTTCCGGTTGAAAGCCGCCTGAATTCAAACAGAAATGCATTCATCCTCAAGCTCAACTCCCAGCCGATGAAGACATCGACCAGGCAGTACCTGTACGTAATAAAACAGCTGCCTTTGAAGCAGAAGGTGAAGTTTGTTTTTGAAGCGGCCTTCCCTTCGTCCTCCTTTATGAAAAAACGTTACAAGGATCAAAAATCAAAAAGCATCTCAATGCTGTATATAAAAAGATTATCAGGCGGGCTTTCCAATCTGACTAAACTCATAAAAACTGTAATATCAAGCTTGTCTTGAAAAGACCATAATGATTCAAATATGAAATAAGTATGAAGGACCAGCTTAATATTGTTGACAAAAGGCATGCCGCCCGATTAAACAGGAGTCTCAAAAATCCCTTCCGCGGATTTTAACCAGGAGGAAATTTTGCCTCTTTTCAGGACTGACCCGCCGGCCCTGCTCATGCTTGAGGATGGCAGCGTATATGACGGATATGCCTTTGCAGGCAGCGGTGAGGTATTCGGGGAAGTCGTTTTCAATACCGGAATGGCAGGCTATCAGGAGGTTCTTACCGACCCATCCTACAAGGGCCAGATACTGGTAATGACCTACCCCCTGATAGGCAATTACGGAATAAACCAGGAAGACATGGAATCGGATGCAATTCACATGGAAGGCTTTGTAGTCCGTGAATATCAAGGTGCCCCGAGCAATTTCCGTTCAACAAGAACGCTTAAAAGCTTCCTTGAAAAATTCGGCAAACCCGGACTCGATGATGTCGATATAAGGGCCATAACAAAAAAGCTCCGTACCGCGGGCGCCATGAAGGGTGTGATATCAAACAATATCAGTGACCCGAATGGACTCCTCGAAAGGCTCCGTGCCTATCCCGGCCTGGTCGGCCAGGACATGGTCCGGCATGTAACAGGTAAAGTTGCGTACCTGTGGGATGAAGGCGGTAAAAAACCTATTTCGGAAGCAGGCTCAAGGGGCCGGAGAAAGCGGGTTGTCGTGCTGGACTGCGGCGTGAAATACAATATACTCAGACACTTGGAAGGACACGGCTGCCAGGTCGTTGTTGTGCCGTCGACAACGCAGGCATCAGATATCATGAACTGGGAACCTGACGGCATCATGCTGTCAAACGGTCCTGGAGACCCTGAACCGCTTGATTATATAATCGAAACCGTAAGAACCATTCTCGGCCGGGTCCCGGTTTTCGGGATATGCCTCGGGCATCAGCTTATGGGGATTGCCGCAGGCGGAAAGACGTCAAAGCTAAAATTCGGCCATCATGGGGTGAATCAGCCTGTCAAGAACCTGCGGACAGGAAGAATCGAAATAACGTCACAGAATCACGGTTTTGTCGTGGTCACCGAAACCTTGCCCGATGACGCAATTGTTACCCATATCAACCTTAACGACAATTCGCTTGAAGGTCTTGTTTATCCCAGGAGAAAGGCCTTCAGCGTCCAGTATCATCCTGAGGCTGCACCCGGGCCTTTTGATTCCAACTATCTCTTCAGGGATTTCATTGCGCTTATGGAGGAGAAATAGATGCCGAAGCGTACTGACATGAAGAAAATCCTCATAATCGGCGCCGGTCCGATTGTTATAAGCCAGGCCTGCGAATTCGATTATTCAGGCTCACAGGCCTGCAAGGCTCTCAGGGAGGAAGGATATGAGGTAATTCTCATAAACTCGAATCCCGCGACAATCATGACAGACCCAGACATGTCGGACAGGACGTATATTGAACCAGTAACCGCAGAAGCGGTTGCAAAAATAATCGAAAAGGAAAGGCCCGATGCCCTGCTTCCGACTTTAGGCGGCCAGACCGGCCTTAATACCGCCGTTGAAGTGGCCGAGATGGGTGTGCTGGAAAAATTCGGCGTAGAGATGATCGGGGCATCAATCGACGTAATCCACAAGGCCGAAGACAGGGAAAAATTCCGTGATGCCATGAGAAATATCGGGCTCAGGGTTCCCAGAAGCGGATTTGCAAGAAACATGGACGAGGCGTTTGGAGTCGCCAACGAAATCGGCTTCCCGATAATAGTCAGGCCGTCGTTTACACTGGGGGGCATCGGCGGCGGCGTGGCCTACAATCTGGAAGATCTGAGCCTGCAGGCCAAGATGGGGCTCGATGCAAGCATGATAGGCGAGATCATGCTCGAAGAATCCGTTATCGGCTGGAAGGAATTCGAGCTTGAGGTCATGCGCGACAAGGCGGACAACGTCGTTATCATCTGCTCGATTGAAAACTTTGACCCGATGGGTGTTCATACTGGCGATTCCATTACCGTGGCGCCCGCCCAGACGCTGACCGATATCGAATACCAGCGCATGAGGGATGCTGCCATAAAGATCATGCGCGAGATAGGCGTGGAAACAGGCGGTTCAAATGTTCAGTTCGCAATAAACCCCAGGGACGGAGAACTGGTAATCATCGAGATGAATCCCCGCGTGTCGCGCTCGTCCGCACTGGCATCAAAGGCGACCGGCTTCCCGATCGCCAGGATCGCCGCAAAGCTTGCCTGCGGTTATACGCTGGATGAAATCCCGAATGACATAACCAAAGAAACATTCGCATCATTCGAGCCCACGATAGATTACTGCGTCGTCAAATTCCCGCGCTGGACATTTGAAAAATTCCCTGAAACCGAAGACCTTCTTACAACATCCATGAAATCAGTCGGCGAGACAATGGCCATAGGCCGAACCTTCAAGGAAGCGCTTCAGAAGGCCGTGCGCTCGCTTGAAATCGGCCGGTTCGGACTCGGCTCGCTTAATGTGGAGAAGACCCCGGCGAGCAAGAAGAACCTCATGGGCCTTCTTTCCACGCCCAACTCGAAAAGACTTTTTGCAATAGCAGAGGCCATGCGATTCGGAATGGACGATGAATCCATACACCGCCTGACAGGCATCGATCCCTGGTTCCTTACTCAGATGAGGAACATTGTTGATGCCGAAGAGGAGCTGAAAAACCACAAACCCGATGCCCGGACGCTGAAAACCGCCAAACGCATGGGTTTTTCCGATAAACGGCTTGCCGAAATATGGGGCAGGAAAGAAGAGGAAATCAGACAGTGGCGATACGATGAGGGCATTGAACCTGTCTACAAGCTGGTCGATACCTGCGCCGCAGAATTCGAGGCCTATACCCCGTATTACTATTCGACCTATGAGACGGAATGCGAGGCAAAGCCCAGCCCGAACAGGAAGGTCGTAATACTGGGCGGTGGCCCCAACCGCATCGGTCAGGGCATAGAATTCGACTACTGCTGCACGCATGCCTCTTTCGCCCTTAGAGATATGGGCTACGAGAGCATCATGGTCAATTCGAATCCCGAAACAGTGAGTACCGATTATGACATATCGGACAAGCTTTTCTTCGAGCCCCTCACCCATGAAGATGTGCTGCATATAATAAGAAAGGAAAAACCCCTCGGAGTGATAGTGCAGTTCGGGGGACAGACACCGCTCAACCTTGCAAAAGGCCTTGCCGCCGCCGGTGTTAAGATTCTTGGTACTTCGCCCGACTCGATCGACAGGGCTGAGGACAGGGAGCGCTTCAATGAGATTGTAAAAAAACTCGGGCTCAAACAGCCGGACAGCGATATTGCTTTCACAACAGAAAAAGCTGTCGAGTCAGCCAAGCGCATCGGCTACCCGGTACTGGTCAGGCCGTCATACGTGCTGGGCGGGCGCTCGATGGAAATCATTTATGACACCAGGACGCTTCAGGAATTCATGGCAAGGGTATTTGAAACATTTCCGGATAACGCCATACTGATCGACAAATTCCTCGAGGACGCCGTTGAGGTCGATGTCGATGCGATCAGCGACGGCACAATGACAGTCATAGGCGGGATAATGGAACACATAGAAGAAGCCGGCATACATTCGGGCGACAGCGCCTGCGTGCTTCCGCATGTGACAATTTCTTCCGCACTGATAGAAACGATACAGCACCAGACAAAGATGATCGCTGCCGAATTGAATGTCGTGGGACTGATGAATATCCAGTTTGCGATAAAAGACGGGACTGTATATGTCCTGGAAGTAAACCCGCGCGCGTCAAGGACAGCCCCGTTCGTCAGCAAGGCCATAGGCAGGCCGCTCGCCCAGCTTGCGACAAAGGTCATGATGGGAAAGACTCTTCCAGAACTCGGGTTCACGGAACAGGTCTGGCCCAAGCACATCTCTGTCAAGGAGTCCGTCTTCCCCTTCTCTCGTTTCCCTAATGTCAATGTCATACTCGGCCCAGAAATGCGTTCCACAGGCGAAGTCATGGGCATAGATTCCTCTTTCGGCCTCGCCTTCGCAAAGGCGCAGATGGCAACGGGCTTCAAGCTGCCCTTATCAGGTAATGTCTTTATCAGCGTCCATGACACCCATAAAAAACGCGTGCTTGAGACTGCACGGCGTTTTGTTGACATGGGGTTCAGCCTGCTGGCAACCGGCGGTACGGCACACGAACTCAATCAGGCCGGGATCCCGGCCAGGGTCGTTATAAAGGTCAGTGAAGGACGGCCGAACATCGTGGACCATATCAAGAACGGCGAAGTTCAGCTGATAATCAATACAAGCATAGGCAGAAGGCCTTCGGCCGACGCCATAAACATTCGCCAGAGCGCCATCAGGTATAATATCCCGTACACGACAACGCTCGAAGCCTCGCGAGCAATAGCCGAGGCTATTCTCGCGCTAAAGTCAGGCAACTGGGATGTGAACCCTCTCCAGGAATTCTACAGGAACCTTTGATGCCGGAAACAGATACCTATCCGGAAAAGATATTGAAGTTCTGTCCCAGGTGCTCCGGGCCTTTCGTACCTCAGCATGATTTTTCTTTTATTTGCAGAGACTGCGGCATGCATTTCTTCAGCAACGCATGCGCGGCAGTCTGTGCATTGATCCTTGATTCTGAAGGAAAACTTCTTGTTACCAGAAGGGCCAAGGACCCAAAGAAAGGCATGCTCGACCTCCCCGGCGGATTCGTTGACCCGTTCGAGAGCGTCGAGGAGGCCTTGGAAAGGGAACTCAGAGAGGAGCTCGGCGTGGCCGTTTCTGACGCAAAGTACCTGTGCTCCTTCCCGAACCAATATGTCTATTCCGGGCTTACATACTTCACCATCGACCTGGCGTTCATATGCAGCATAGATGACATCTCAAAGATTGAACCGGCCGATGATGTTGAAGATATCGTCTTCATGGCTCCTCAAAGCATAAACGCCGATGATATCGCATTTGATTCCATAAGGAATATCATAAGATTCGCGATCAAATAAACGGGTCTGATATCATCACAGTCCCTTCATACCTGCATCAAGACCCGCTGCAGTCCTTGTTGGAATCAATTATTACAAAGGGTGATATGAAGCATCCTTCACCTCCCCCGATGCCTCCCCTCGCAAGGAGCTGGTCCCTGAAAGCCTCGGCCAGTGATGTGCAAAGCTTGGGGTTGTCAGTTATCTCGAATAAACAATCCACTCTCTGAAGAGAGTCCATCCCCAATGCCGCCAGGGAGGAATTTCCTCTTATCTCCAGGCACCAGGCAAAGGTCAGATTTCTGAGGCCGGAAAGATCTGTCAAAGCCATATTGTCTTCAATAGTTATACTTACGGGTGCGGATGTCAGATACTCAAGGCCGGACAGGCTCGTCAAACTATGGTTCTCCTTTAGGCTCAACGAGTCGAATTCAATATTCCCGATGCCGGACAGGCTTGCCAGGCTGTAGTTGTTGTCGATGTCGAGTTGCCAGGCTTTGACATTAGCTGCGCCGGACAGGTCCGCCATACTCTGATTGTTGTATATCCACATATACCGTGCGGTTATGTTCTCTAGACCCGAAAGGCTTGTTAAAGAGTCATTATTCATAATAAACAAATCAGAAGCCGTGACGTTTTTCATGCCTGAAAGGCTTTTCAGGTCATTGTTTACTTCGATCCAAAGCGTATCGCCAACCGTCAGACCTTCAAGGCCGGACACGTTTTCCAGCGAGTCATTCCACTCGATTCTGGCAAAACGGCCGACAGATGAAAGATTTTCCAGACCGGAAAGGCTCTTCAAAGAATCATTGGAGCTGATTCTCAGATCTTCTCCTACTGACGCAAGACCTTCAAGACCGGCAAGGTTTTTCAAGACAGGGTTTTCAATTATTACAAGGCTTCCATCAATCCTGCTGGGAGCAATCAATCCCTCCAGGCTTTTCAATTTTGTTTCCATGACATACACCGAGCCGGTGATTTCAGAATAGCCATCCAGCGCCTGCATATCCGCACTGTTACTCAAGTAGAAATCGCCTTGCCATACAGGGGCGGTGTTCCTGGCTACACAGACGTTCCATGTCTTTCTGCTTGTTTCTATGAAAACCCAGCCTCCGCCGCCTCCGCCTTCGGGAGGGACCCACATCAACCTGTAAAAAGCACACTCGATTACTACCCTGTTGTACTTTTCGCCTTCGGGATTGGCTGTGAATTCTATATGGTCTGTTCTCTCGATGACCTCTTTGGGACTCCCGTCCTTCCTGTCGATAAACCAGCTGCACTGGGTCACGGACGAATTGAGGTTCGCGCCGTTGACCTTGAAAACCTTTGTCTCTCCGGGCTTCATCAATATGCCCTTGCTGGAGTCAGGAGAGGTCGAGAAAATGCACCCAGATAGCCCTGCAGCTATAACCAATCCCGCTAACAACAAGATCAGAAACATTCTTCTTTTCATTCTTTCCCCCTTTTAAATACATATTAAACAATACCGGCCCCGGGTCAGGCCCGGGAGCCGGTGCTCAATCTTTTGATCGTCTCAGGGCATGGTGCAAGCCTTGTTTCCACTAATATCGATGGTGCCGCCGATGCCTTCCCCTGCGAGAACCTGGTTCATAAGCTCCTCAGCTAAAGATGTACAAAGCAGTGGGTTATAAGATATTGAAAATTCCCCATTAACCCTTTGTAAGCCTGACATTCCCAATTCCGTTAAGGCGACATTTCCATTATACCCAGACCTCCCCCCCCCGATTGCCAAGTCTCCACCAACCGATGCAAGGTTCTGAAGACCGGACAGGTTTGTTAAGGCGTCATTATGCGAAATAATCAGACTTCCGCCAATCGATGTGATGTTCTCAAGCCCGGACAAGCTGGTTAAGTCGCCATTAACATCAATTGGAATGATTTTTAAAGATCCTGTAACAGTAGTATATCCCCTCAGCGACTGAAGGTCAGAAATGTTCTGAATATAATAATTACCTGGCATCACAGTGGAGCTGTCCGGGTTTATACTAACCTCCCAGGATATGGAGTTGACTGTTATCCAGAAACATTCAAAACTGATATAGATCGTACTATTTCCTACACCAATCGGATCCCATACATAGGTTTGGTACTCACAGGTAACTATATTTTTCTTGTTTGACATCCAAGAATCGGCATTGAAATTCAATTCAAACTCATTCTTCCCTATGCTGACAACTTCAGGCGCGGTTAAATATGTCTCGACGGTCCAAACACATCTGCTGATGGGCGTGTTCACCGGACCCTCAACCTTAAATATGACTTTTTCACCCGGCCTTATTTCGACGATCTGCTTCGGGTCAGGTGATGCCGAAGTGATAATACACCCGGACAAACCTAATGCCAGAACCAATCCAACCAATCCGATAACAATCAATCTGCCTCTCTTCATTTTTACCTCCCTCAAGAAATGGATTTTCAATACCGGCCCGGGAATCAGACCCTAGAGCCGGTGATAAGTCTTCCTGTAGCCTCAGGGTGTTGTGCAGTCCCTGTTTAGATAAATGTAAATCTCCCCCTTTATCCCATCCAAGTTTTCAACCTGATCCCGCAAACCTTCGACCAGTCCGTTGCATAGTTCGTTATTGCAACTGATTTTAAACAAACCGCCAACAGAGCGTAACGCCACAAGCCCGAGGCTTGTAAGGGCTGCGTTACCAGTGATATCGATATCAGCCCCTATCGTAGTCAGGTTGCCCAGGTCAGACAGACACTTAAGTTCAATGTTGCTCAAAATTTGGAGGCCGCCTGCAATCTCGGTGATACTGTTCAGACCTGACAGGCTTGCGAGGGAGCCGTTGTAGCAAATGTGAAGCTGATCTCCGATCCTTGTGATATTGTTAAGGCCCGACAGGTCCGTGAGGATACTATTGTACATAATATTGAGGCCGGCTCCGATTTCTGAGAGATTTCTCAGACCCGATAGGTTTGTGAGCGCATAGTTGGATATGATATACAGACCTCCTCCCACTGTGTTGAGATTCTGAAGGCCTGAGAGGCTTGCCAAATTTTCATTGTTAAAGATTATCAGGTCCCCTTCAATCGTATTGAGTGAATTCAGACCTTCCAGGTTTTTTATATCACTGTATAGAGGCAATTGAGTTATACTGCCGATCTCTACATTACCCGCAACTGCCGTGTATCCGTTCAGCAACTGTATGTCTTTGTTATCGCGGATATAATAATTCCCCTGCCAGATGGGAGAGTTGTCCTGGCGTATTCTAACTTCCCATTTTCTTTCGCCTGTACAATTCCAGCCGAGAACAGGCAAACACGCTTCCCTACATTCTTCATATAATCCATAAGAATAGACACTGCATATAATAAGGATACGATTGGTTTTATCGCCTTTGGGATCGGCTTCAAACATGAATTCATTCGCTCCTTCCAGAACCGACACTGCAAAGTCATCCACACCCATCCTCTGCACGGACCACTTGCACTTAGTGATGGGAGTATTCACCGGTCCCACCACCTTGAAGATTTTTTTCTCACCAGGTTTCATCTCCACGATCGTTTTGGGATCCGGAGAGGCCGAAACGATTATACATCCCGATAACCCTATGGCCATGGCTGTTGCTGCCAGCAGACAGTACAATGACATCAATCTTTTCATTATCTCCTCCTCTTTTACATCAAATATATAAGGCAGTATCAGAAAGTCCTCAATATCCTGCCTGTTCAATACAATATGAAGTTCTTATTACCCTCAATGTTCGAGGTTTCTTATATCGATAATCTCAACTTAACCTGAATAGTGTGTCTTAATGCCTTTAAGTCAGGCAACACCGAGAATGAAGGTCTGATATCAAAAAAACCATATATTCCTTTTATAATAATAAACCCATATCAACTATATTTATAATGATAGACCATATTGTCAATGTCAACTGCAGCATTCACCTCAAGGTAAATTTATTACATCTTCTCAATTTCGATGTTCGCAATCCGCGAATATCCATTATTGTTCAAAGAGCTCGTCATCAAATAAAACATCCCTGTTGCTCATTATCTGAATATGGGATATAAGGATTAAATGATGAACATTACAGCAAACAGGTTTTTTAGCTTTTATTTCTGGTATTTTATCCAGGAGCCGCCTGTGGGCTGAGGTGTTCCTCAAGAAAGAACACAAAGGCCGCGGGAGGCTCAAGCCCCCGCGGCCTTTTCTATTTCAGGCCGGATACAAGGGGGACAGGCCGGGCGGCTAAAAATGACGGAGGCCGTATGATTCTACCCTTGAGAAAAGAAACACCTGGAAACACCCTGTTGTCCCAGGCCGTTCAAACTCATCCTTACAGACTAGCCTCGATAGAAAGCAGGAATGAAACGACACATGTGGAGCTGGGGTTCGGGGTGACGGTCGGCGGCAAAAAAATAGTAATAATGGCCGGACCCTGCGCTGTGGAATCGCCCGGGCAGATAGACGAGGTCTGCCTGTCGATAAAAACCTGCGGGGCCCATGTTCTAAGGGGCGGCGCATTCAAACCCAGGACATCACCGTATGCGTTCCAGGGACTGGAGGAGGAAGGCCTCAGGCTTCTTTTTTCCGCAAGGAACAAATACAGAACACCTGTCGTGACAGAGGTAATGGACATAGAGCATATCGGCATGGTATCAGAATACGCCGACTGCCTGCAGATAGGGGCCAGGAACATCCAGAATTTCGCGCTCCTGAAAGAGGTCGGCAAGATAAAAAAACCGGTCCTGATAAAGCGAGGCCTTGCATCAACCATTGATGAGCTGCTCATGTCGGCCGAGTATGTGCTTGCCGGCGGCAACGATCAGGTGATCCTGTGCGAACGCGGCATCAGGACATTCGAAACCGCAACCCGCAACACACTTGATCTGAGCGCCATCCCGGTACTCAAGGAAAGGACCCACCTGCCGGTTATAGTTGATCCGTCTCATGCAACAGGTCATGCAAGGTATGTGGGGCCCATGGCATATGCGGCAATTGCCGCAGGTGCCGACGGGCTGATGATAGAGATACATCCCGATCCTGACAAGGCTCTTTCGGACGGTCCGCAATCTCTTCGACCCGCAGAATTCGAAACACTGATGAAAGGGATCAGGCAGATGGCGAAGGTCATGGGCCGGGATATCTGAAACATTTCGGCCCTGACTTGATTTAATGAACAGGAGACTATATTATTACAGTTATGGGACAGTTTAATCCTTTCCATAGAAATGTTTTGAGGGTCGGTTCCGATATGGCCGACAGGATAGTTTTTCATAATACCAGGACGGATTTCAAAAACAGGTATGATGTCTCGACTTCGGCCGACGGGAATGAGAATGCAGGCATAACTGATGCCTTTGCAAGGCTTCTTCGTTGCGAGTCCGGCAACAAGGTTCTCCATTACAGAATCAGCCTCAATGATGAAGACATCATGAAATTCCTTGAAAAAAATACGGATATAGACATGCTCACTTTTTTTGTATTCGTCATGATGCATGAACTTGTTCATATACACCGTTTTTCAAGAGGCGAGGCCGATTTCGAGAAGGTCTGTTATGACGAGGAGATCGTGGTCGACAACCTTACGCGCCTGTTTCTGGCAAAAACCCCGCCTGCCGGAAGGGAAAAGGTTTTCAGGCTGCTTGACAAACTGACCCCGCCGCCACTATATAATCACCGCACAATATTTGAAACAGGAGGAAGCTTCGATGCCTATCTATGAGTATAAATGCCTGAAATGCAGCAACGACTTCGAGGCCATGCAGAAATTTTCCGATGCGCCGATAAAGGCCTGCCCCGCATGCGGAGGCAAGGTAAAAAAGAAGATGTCAAACACGTCGTTCCATTTGAAGGGTTCAGGCTGGTACATGACTGACTATGCCAAGAAGAACTCAAGCAATCCGTCTCCGGAAAAAAAGGAAAGCACTCCGACAACACCCGCAAGCGAAACAAAGCCGACAACTTCATCATCTTCCGACCCGGAATAGGTAACAGCAGGTTGCCGCTTACGCATATAGACAGAAACGGCGACATCAATATGGTGGACGTCGGTAAAAAAGACCCGACAAAGCGCATCGCCGCGGCCCGCGGTAAAATTTCAATGAGCAGGGAGGCCTTCCAGGCTATCACGGCGGGCAGCGTTTCCAAGGGGAATGTCCTTGCAACTGCAAAAATCGCCGGTGTCATGGCTGCAAAAAACACCTCATCTGTAATTCCTCTTTGCCATCCCCTTCAAATCGAAAAGGTATCGATAGATTTTTTCCCTGATGAGGATACAAATTCCATCGAAGCCGAGGCCATAGTGAACGTTTCAGGCAAAACAGGTGTCGAGATGGAGGCAATACACGCCGTCAGTATAGCACTCATAACGATATACGACATGGCCAAGGCCATAGATAAATCCATGACAATCACGGATATTCGCCTAATGGAAAAATCAGGCGGCAAGAGCGGACCTTACAGGCGCAAATAAGCAGACATTAATCGGTCAGAACAAATTAAAAAGATTAACTGTTGTCCCCTGTTTCACAAATCAATTTCCCGATCCCAAAGGTGTCAGGCCTTGAAGCTTGACAAATGAGATTTTAGCGGGTATTAGATTTCGTATGGGAAGACCATTAAGGATTGAGTATCCAGGCACAGTTTATCACATAATCAGCCGAGGCAACGAGTGAAAAGAGACTGAGTGTGAATGTGATTTGTCATGGTTCAAGGCCTGACACCTTTTTGTCATTAATTGAAGCTGGAGCAGGTATAGTGGGAGGTAAATTAGCTGTAAAAGCGGCAGGTTTGGTAGAAACAAGTTATTGTGTAAAATCTTTGCGATATCGTTCTCTAGTCACAACAACCACTGTAAAGAAGGGGTGGTATGTTACAAATGATATTGGTCGAAGTTCCTTTCAACTCGAACCTGGTATTGAGGGATTAGTATCAATTCCATTTAAAGCTACGGACAATAATTAGAGAGAATGAGATGAGCAAAGATAATATAATTTATCTTTCAATTACCTTGGTATTGGCAGTCCTTATGATTGTATGGGGATGGCATGATATAAAAAACAAGAAAAAATATTCCAACCCTGAACTCAATGATGCAGATTATACACTGTCTATGGGGCTAATAATTTTAGGAATTATCAGTGTTATTGGTATAGCTCTATTTATTATAATAAATTATGGTCGATGAAAAATGAAGGAAGAGAGAATCCTAAGGGACGTTCCAAGATGGTGTCAGGCCTTGAAGCTTGACAAATGAGATTTTGACGGGTATTGGATTTTGCATGGGAAGGCCATTGAGGATTGAGTACCCCGGGGCTGTTTATCACATAATCAGCCGGGGCAACGAGAGAAGGGAAATCTTTCTCGATGATAAAGACCGGCTTAAGTTTATTGATATGCTGGCTGATTATCATGACAGATTCGGCATATTGATCCACTGCTATGTCCTGATGGACAACCACTACCATATAGTCATTGAGACTCCGCAGGGTAATCTTTTAAAGGTGATGCACGGTCTGAACAGCGGATACACGGGATATTTCAATAGGAAGTACAACCGTTCAGGCCACCTGTTCCAGGGAAGATACAAGGCTGTAATCGTGGATAAGGAAAACTATCTTCTTGAACTCAGCAGATATGTTCATCTTAATCCGGTAAGGGCGGGCATGACGGAAAAACCGGAAGAATATATATGGAGCAGTTATGCCGGTTACATCAAGGCAGGCAGGTCAAAACCCTGGATCGAGTATTCATGGATACTGGGGATATTCGGTGAAGAAAAGGCATCCCGGAGAAAGTATAAAAAATATGTTGATAAAGAAACAAAAGGGGGGAAGCTTTTTGATAAATTGCACAGCCAGATTATTTTGGGGACCGATGAGTTTATAGGTAAGGTAAAGAAATTGATCGGCAAAGGTCCTAACGACGGAGTACATTACAGGAAAAGGCTCGGCGCGGAAACGGAACCCGGGACAATAATAAAAATTTGCTGTGAGGCATTCAAAATTTCGAGGGAAGAGCTTTTCAAGAAAGGCCCGCAGAGAAATGCAGCGATATATTTAATGAAGAGATACTCCGGTTTGGGCAACAGGGAGATTGGAGAACTCTTCGGGGGGATGCATTTCACTGCAATAAGCAAAACATGTTCACGGTTTGAGGAGAGGCTGGCCGGTGACGCAGAGATGTCAAAAAAGATCAGGGAGATTATGTCCCGTCTCAAGGACTGACGCCTTTCAGCTCGGATTTCAATTTGTCAACTATCGGCGTATGACCCCTCTTTGATTCCATTTTTTTACCTGAAGAAATTCCAATGTCCCCGGATTTCCAATCTTTTTGTTTTTGATCGAAATATAAGGTATAATAAAATATAGTGTGTAATTTTATGTGAGTTTAATTAGAGGGAATGTCATGAAAAAAGAAAAAGTCAGACTTCTTAATTATTTAATCTTCATCCTTATTACGGCAATCTTAACGGCATGTGCTGCTGAAGAAAATACTGAAAATATTGCTGAAGAGCAGGCCGTTAAAGAAGAGACTGCTGAAGAAGCAGTACAGGATCTTTCGGAAGTCTGCATCAAAGGGCCGACAGAGTCATTCAACGAGAGATACTACGCAAAATTGCGCGACGGGCATCTTTATTTAAGAGAGACAAGCGGCGGTAGTTGGCAGCAGGTGCCGTTGCCTGACGGACTTGAAGGAAAAGCAATAACCCTTACAATGGACCATAATTTTCTCGAGCTCGCTAATGCGGACCGGGAATTCTGGTTTACCCCCCATGCCCTGGGCGATATAAGCGATATGTCTTCAATTGAGCGCAAAGTACTCGAGTACCTGCCCTCACCCCTCATTGAATACGGTATAAGTGATATAGCATGGATACGGCACAGGGGGTTCCCGTTCAGCATGGGCATGAAAAACTTCCTCCCCGAAGGGTATAAAGCATGGTCAATATCGAATGCGGCGGATGGAACCTATACAGACACCACCATGTGGCCTAGGACAATCGGTGCAGGTGGATGTACGCATGTGTTCGTGCTGCAAAAGGACGGACAGCATATCACATGGATGGACGGCTGGCAGCCCTCGGACTGGGGTTTTGAGATGTGTTCTCCCAAACGAGGGCGATTCATTTCGGTCAACCTGTCTTCAACAGGCGGCCGACATATGCTCATAAATGAATACGGCGATATATTCACCAGGATGTATGACTATGACAGTTCAGGTCACAGCCCGAACGACAACGACTATTTCGATTATACCTATGAAGACCAGAGGTGTATTACCGATGACAGTTTGCGCAAATTTCAACTCCCTGTATGGTCATGGCATCAGCAGCCCAAGATTTCAGGCCGGATTACCGACAGAATTAGTCTGAACCGCATTGGGAATGAAGGCCATCATGCCATGATGCGTGTTGAAGGCTGGAACGAAAAGGGCCGGACAGGATATTATCAAAAAGACATGTTTGATAATATGGAAGATCCCGGCAATACCAGATGGACTTTTGTTTTAACCGATCAACCGATCAAGGGAACCGAGATCATGAACAAGCCCTATGACAGCTCGGATGAAACCCTGGGTGGGACTGAAGACGTCTGTTACACGCATAATACCGGTAATATCGGCAGGCTGCCGGATACGGTCGACAGCATAACCGCCTCTGACTTCGCGGTGGAACTCCTCAATTTCGGGTGTTATGTGTCACCTGCTCTGTTGCGTGTTTATGTGGGGAATGGCGATAATGCCGCTTATTATGACCTGGTGCTGCATTCGACCCAGACCATGCGAACCTATCGGCTGCAGGACAGGGGACTCACCCCAAATCAGGTGCAGCCCAAATCCGGGTGTATCGAGGTCCCGAAAAATCTGTATGACAATATCGAAAACCTTCACCCGGTCATGCAGGCGTTTATCTCGACTTACCTGAATAATAACAGGTTTACCTGGGTTCACCTCGGAGCAAAATCTACTCAAATTACGTTCCTGAGTGACTCTGCATCCGTTTCATGGAGAGAAGCATTGTTCGCCTGGGCAGGCTTGAGTTCGATTATGAATATGAAATGTGCCATTAACTGGACTTTCGCAGCCGCCGGCAACGATTATAAGACGAAGGGAGCCAATTCCATTAACGACGGCTTCGGTTTCATATACGAGGACCTGTTCATTCATCCGATCGCCGCTCAGATCTATAACGGCCAGCCCAGCCAGAGAAACATTTATACGATCGATGAGTTAGGAACAAAAGGCTGGTAACTGGTAAAATCAGTAACAAAATAAGGGATTGCGGAGAACCATAGTGGTTCAGATCCCAACAATTGACAAACAGTAAATAATCTTCCAGGCATCTTCCTATAGCAAACAAATCGGCTTTTAGATCGAGCGGACATTGTTATGTCTACCTTTAAGGATAAGTTATCGGGGGAGCTTTTATCTTTTTACAAGCAGGGACAATGAAATTAAGAATGCCTTTTTTTAGCGAACAGGACAGAAAGCGCTTTCAGAATCGTCGCCTGATGAAATCCGCCTCTATAAGCCGATCTAACCTGAAGTTTAAAATAAGGATAAGAAATAAAACGGAGTTAAAAATAAAAAAGGACAAGACAAATAAAAGGCCGGTTATTTAAATTCTCGAGAGCTAATCCCCGCAATTCATAAAATGATATTATCTCTTATTTCCTGTTATATGAATCATATTCTCCATAACTTTCTTTATTTCTTCAAATATAACTTCCTTCGTCATGCCCGCATTTATTATATGATGCCTTTTCTTTATGCAGATATTCAGAAAACCCTGCCGGATAATTTTCTGCATCTTTATTCCCCTTGTTTCGAACCTGTCCGATGGGACATACCGGGTACAAGCAATTTCAGGGTCGATATCCAAGAGGAACGTAATGTCCGGTTCAAGCCATGTGCCCGTATCTGTCATCATGGCTCTGACTTTATCCGTTCCAAGCCCTCCTGCAACACCCTGATAGACCAGGGTCGAATCGATGAAACGGTCGATTATGACAACTGAACCGGCATCAAGCGCAGGCTTTATGACAGCAGTTATATTATTTCGTCTGGCCGCCAGGAGCAGCATCAGTTCGGTCATCGCATCCATCTGGCAGCCCAGAAAGAGTTTCCTTATATTTTCAGACAGTTCCGACCCGCCGGGATCCCTGATTGAGACAACCCGGCGGCCGGTTTTTTCCAGATATTCTTTGAGCAGAGCGGCCTGGGTGGTTTTGCCCGCACCCTCGCCGCCCTCGAAAGTTATTATTCCTGTTCGCATTCAAGCCCTGCCATTGTCAGCTGCGTCAGAATGCTCCTCGCCATACTTATATGTATGCCTGCGTTGCTTCCTCCTTGCCTCCTTGGCATCATCTTGAATGCAAAAGGAATACTCATTTTTTGTCTGCTTTCAGTGCAGCCTGAGCCGCGGCCAGCCTTGCAATCGGCACCCTGTAAGGTGAACAGCTGACATAGTTCATGCCTGCGCCATGGCAGAATTCCACCGAAGCAGGGTCCCCGCCGTGTTCGCCGCAAATGCCTACCTTGAGGTTTTCACGTGCAGCCCGGCCTTTTGTAATGCCTATCCTTATAAGCTCTCCCACACCTTCCGTATCCAGCGTCATGAAAGGATCGGCCGGGAGTATTTTTTTGGCTACATAATCCGGCAGGAACTTGCCTGCATCATCTCGTGACAGGCCGAATGTCGTCTGCGTCAGGTCGTTCGTACCGAACGAGAAAAACTCTGCATGCCTTGCAATGGTATCTGCGGTAACGGCGGCACGCGGAAGCTCTATCATGGTACCTACCATGTATTTCAGCTTTACCTTTGCAGCTTTCAGCACTTCTTCACATACAGCAACCGTCATTTCCCTCAAGACTTCCAACTCTTTTGCCAATGCAACAAGAGGGATCATGATTTCCGGTTCAACCTCGATGCCCTCTTTTTTACATTCGCAGGCCGCTTCCATTATGGCCCTGACCTGCATTTCGTATATTTCAGGGAAGGTTATCCCCAGCCTGCAACCCCTGTGGCCAAGCATGGGATTGGCCTCGTGCAACTGTTCGTTCTTTGCTTTAATTTCAGCGACACCCTTCTTCATCGCCTTGGCGACGTCGGCAATTTCTTCGTCCGTATGCGGCAGGAATTCATGCAGCGGCGGGTCAAGGAGCCTTATGGTCACCGGGAATCCGTCCATTTCAGCGAATATGCCCTTGAAGTCGCCCTTCTGCATGGGCGCCAGTTTGGCAAGCGCCTTGCGACGCCCTTTCTCGTCCTCCGCCAGGATCATCTCGCGCACAGCCAGAATGCGGTTACCTTCAAAGAACATGTGCTCAGTGCGGCACAGGCCTATGCCTTCGGCGCCAAATTCACGCGCAACCTTTGTATCCTTGGGTGTGTCGGCGTTTGTCCTGACCTTAAGTTTTCTGAACTTGTCGGCCCATTCCATGATTATACCGAATGCGCCCGAGAGTGTCGGATCGACCGTCGGGCACTGGCCCAGTATCACTTCGCCCTTGGACCCGTCAAGAGTCAGCCAGTCTCCTTTCTTGACTTTCTGCCCTCCTATGGAACAGACCTGTTTCTTGTAGTCGACGGTAAGCGCACTGCAGCCGGCAACGCAGCATTTCCCCATACCGCGGGCGACAACAGCAGCATGCGACGTCATGCCGCCCCTGGCGGTGAGAACGCCCTGGGCGACATTCATGCCGTGAATATCTTCAGGTGATGTCTCGACACGGACCAGTATGACCTTCTGGCCGTGTTTTGCCTCGACCTCCGCATCCTCAGCGGAAAACACGACCTTCCCCACTGCTGCGCCCGGGGATGCAGGCAGACCCTTGCCGATTATATTCCTCTTCGCCTTCGGGTCTATCGCCGGGTGAAGGAGCTGATTTATCTGTTCCGGATCAATCCTGAGAACCGCCTCTTCCTTGTCGATAAGTCCTTCATCAACCATGTCGGCTGCAATCTTGACTGCCGCCGTAGCTGTTCTTTTACCGGTCCTGGTCTGAAGCATCCACAGGTTATTTTCCTGGACCGTGAATTCCATATCCTGCATGTCCTTGTAGTGCTTTTCAAGGGTCTTGTATATCTCGACAAGCTGCTTGTACTGGTCAGGCATCGCCTTTTCCATGGAGACCTGGTCTTTTTCCCGTTTGCCTTTCTCGTTCATGGGCTGCGGCGTGCGGATACCTGCAACGACGTCCTCTCCCTGGGCGTTTATGAGGTATTCACCATAGAATATTTTTTCACCCGTGGATGGATCCCGCGTAAAGCATACGCCGGTAGCCGAACTGTTGCCCATGTTTCCAAAGACCATGGCCTGCACGTTGACCGCGGTCCCCCACCAGTCCGGGATGCCGTTCAGTTTTCGGTAGGTAATGGCGCGCGGCGTGTTCCATGACTTGAAGACCGCTTCAATACCTCCCCAGAGCTGCTCTATCGGGTCGGTAGGGACAGGCCTGCCCACGAGTTTTTCGACTTTTTCCTTGAATATCCTTACAAGCTTTTTAAGGTCGTTTGCATCGAGCTCCGTATCGAGTCTGACGCCTTTCTTCTCCTTCATCTTCTCAAGCTCTTCTTCAAGCACCTGTGAATCCGCTTCCATGACGACATCGGAATACATCTGGATGAACCTCCTGTAGCAGTCCCATGCAAAGCGCTCGTTTCCGCTCATCTTGATGAGTCCATGAACGGTTTCATCGTTGATGCCCAGATTGAGAACCGTATCCATCATGCCCGGCATGGATGCCCGTGCACCCGAACGTACCGAAAACAAGAGGGGCGCTTCCGGGTCGCCAAAGGAAAGCTCCATCATCTTTTCCACTTTTCTAAGGGCTTCCTTCACCTGGGTCCTCACCTCTTTGGGAATCCCGTCGGTCTCATAATAAACAGAACATACTTCGGTCGAGATTGTGAATCCGGGAGGAACAGGGATGCTCAGGTTTGTCATCTCTGCCAGGTTTGCGCCTTTGCCTCCAAGAAGGGCCTTCATGTCCGCACTGCCTTCTGCTTTGGTTGCCCTTCCGCCAAAAAGGTACACGTATTTTTTAAGCATGAGTTCTCCTTTTCAAGGAAGTTTATTGTGGAAAAATATGTAGGCATAATGGTTATAGAAAGAGGTCTTTTTTATCAAGAAAAAAATTCCTGACTGAAATAGGCCTGATCCGGAGAAAACTGCAGGTTATTTTACAAAAACAGCGTCTCTCCGTGTTCAAGGTGAACGAGCTTTTCAGATAGACCGGCCTTTTTCATGTTATGGGCAATATCCACCGGCGGAAGCCATACGGGGTCGTCGCCCAGCCTGAAGCTTCCCCAGTGAACTATCATCAGCCTGTCCGCCTTAAGCTCCTGAAAGGCCTTGACGGTGTCTTCAGGATTGATATGGGCCGGGTTCATGAACCATTCCGGTTCATATGCTCCCAGATTGAATATGGCCAGGTCGATTTTAAAATCCCTGCCGATATCGGCAAAATAATCATGATAGGCCGTATCGCCTGCAATGAAAATGTTCTGTGACTTTGAAGTTTTGATGAGGTATGAACACCAGAGCGAACTGTTCCGGCCTCTTACCGGATTTCTGAAACACCAGTGATTGCTCGGCACCGAAATGATCTCCCTTTTGCCGTCATTGTATGAGCCGAACCAGTCAAGCTCCTCACGCCTTTTCCGATAACCTTTTATCAGGCCTTTATACCCCAGCGGCGTAATCAGCCTCGATTTATCTCTGAAGAGTTTCAGTGTCCTCAAACTGAGATGGTCATAATGATCATGGGTGATAAGCACATAATCAGGTGGAGGAAATTCCTGAGGTTTGAATGCAAAGGGTGTAAAGTTTCTGACTCCCGGCAGGAAAAAAAACACCGGATCGACAAGTATTGTGGCATCTCCGTCATTTATAAATATGGAGGCATGTTTAACAAAGGTGACGGACAACCCGTCCTTACCCTCGATTGTCTTGAAATCAATCTTCACAGGCTTTACCCTTTCATATCTGTACAAATCCCTGTACCCGTTCCTGCCGGTAAGTTTCCATTTGAGAACATCAAAGAAATTCCTCTCGGTGCCTGAAAGCAAAGGATTTCTGAATCCATTTCCATTCCTGTGCAGACCGTTCTGGGCTATTCTCCTTAATTCATTCATCACATGTTTTCTATCGTCAGCCCTGATATTTTGCTTTAACTCATCCCTGATAACTCATCACTCACTACTGTTAACCCGACCGCCATAAAAAATTCATCAAACCGTCAATAAACTGTTCAGGGGTAAACGCCGATAAGGGATGTAACACTTATAAGAATGCAGGCGGATACAGGCTTTTGCCTTTTTATCAACAGATGGCATCATGCTTGCTTATATAAGTGAATTAAACGGCAGGTGTGAATATGGACCTTGCAACTATTATCGGACTGGTTGTTGCCCTGGGGATGATCCTCTATGGAATCCTCATGGGCAGCCCTTTGAGTCTGTTCTGGGACTTGCCGAGTGCGCTCATTGTCATCGGGGGCACGCTCGGAATCGTATTTATCAATTTCCCCCTGAAAGACATCGGCGGCGTTCTCGGTGTTATCAAAAATGCGTTCAAATCATCGGCATACGACCCTAAAGGCCTGATAACCGCCTTTGTAACATTCGCCACGAAAGCCCGTCGTGAGGGCATCCTGGCGCTTGAGTCCGCTGCAACCGATATAAAAGACCCATTTCTCAAGCAGGGACTTGAACTGGTCATTGACGGCCTTGAACCCCAGTCGATTCGCGATATCCTCGAAAGCGAGATGGAAAATCTCGGGATCAGGCATAAAAAGGGCACGGACATTTTAAACTCCATTGCCACATATGCGCCTGCAATGGGAATGGTCGGTACTTTAATAGGACTTGTCCAGATGCTGCAGTCCATGAACGACCCCTCAAGCATAGGACCGGCAATGGCCGTGGCCCTGATAACAACATTTTACGGTGCCCTGATCGCCAACCTCTTTGCCCTGCCCATGGCCGGCAAACTGTCCTCCCGTTCAAATGAAGAAATGCTTATAAGAGGAATCGTCGTTGAAGGGATAATGTCGATATCCACGGGCGACAACCCGAGGATAGTAGAGAGAAAGCTGCATGCATATCTCGCCCCAAGGTTGCGGGAGAGAGAAAAGGCTAAATCCAGGGAATAACGATGGACAGCAGTACACAAAATTTGTCTCTCAGGAGAAAATCAAACCTTGTGATCATGACATCGATAAGCCTTCTCCTGATGAGTTTCTTCGTGGCACTCGCCTCAATATCCCTGCCGGACGCAAGAAAGGCAAGACTGGGCATCAATTCCATTTTCGAAGGCTTCGGCATGACCTCGTCGCAAATTAAAGGTTTTACAGGCATTACCATGACGGATACGGACAGGCTTGATATAATAAAATTCAGGAAAGCCCTTCAGGCAGGAGGAGTCATAAGGGACACGGGCGTCTATTCAAGCAGTCTGGGAACAACGCTTGCAATAAAGGCAAGCCTGCTCTTCGAGAAGGATTCAGCCAGGCTCAAAACTGATTCCCTTGAAAAGGTCGACACCGTCGCATCACTAATAAAAGGCATACCTAATGATATCGTCATCACTGGCTTTACGGATTCCAGGCCTGTCGAAACCGCACCATTCCGCTCGAACTGGACGCTTTCGGCTGCCAGAGCGATGGCAGTCATGAATTACCTGGCTTCGAAAGGCGTTGATTACAAGAGGATGCGGGCATACGGCATGGGCCCCGAACATCCGATATCATCCAATTCAACCGAGGCCGGAAGAAATATAAATTCCAGAGTTGAGATCACAATAGCAGGCAAGATGCCGGGGGAAGCCGGTGCAAGGGCGAAAGATATCAAGAAGGAAGAGACCCCTCCTCCGCCGGTTTATCATTACAAGGGATATGAAATACCCATTGAGGAAAAGTGATGAGCAGGAGAATTAAACAGGAAGAAAGCTTTCTCAGCATATCCCCCATGGATAATTGGAGGATCACATTTTCCGATATGATAACCCTGCTGATGACCTTTTTTGTCATGATCGTGGCAATGAGCGGGTTCAATGAAAAAACCGTTATGGACAGGTTGAGTTTGAACAAGGGCAAGGCCGCTGTCTTTAATATGCCAGAAGAAGTGTTGCCGGGCAGTAAAGAAAAGCTGCTGTCGGGACAAAACGCTCTTTCAGCCGAGCTCCTGAACAAGATAAAATTGTCATTCTCCGAAGAGGAAAAAGGGCTCTTTATTTCAGAGAGCGAACGCGGTCTGGTTCTGAGCATTCCTGCATCTTCAATCTTTGATGCTTCCGGGAGAAATCTTAATAAAAATGCTTCGAAATATCTGGATAGAATCACATTTTTATTGAAAGATACCCGGGATTTTATATCAATTGAGGGGCATACTGCCAGATCCGGGGCTGATGATGCAGACGCGAGTCTTTCCCTTGGAATGGCCGCTTCCGTTCTTGATTATTTTATTTATGAATCGGGTATGAGCCCTACAAGATTCAGCATAACAGGTTACGGCAGCAAAAGACCTAATATTGATAAAAACACCAAGATGCCGGTGTCGGATAATAACCGCCTGGAAATAGTAATCCTGAAGTTAAGGCCTTATACTGATACTGCCGGTACGGCATTAAAAGAATAGAGGGAAAAATGGGACAGATATTGAGCCAGGAAGAAGTTGATGCCCTTCTTAGAGGCATGATCGGTGGAGATATCTCCAAAGAATCTTCTGAAAAGGGCAACCGGGATGAGATATGGATCACCAGGCCCTATGACTTCGCCGCGCAGGATAAGATCGTGCGGGGCAAGCTGCCTCAACTGGATGCCGTCAACGACAGGTTCTGCAAACTTTTCAGGGTAAGGCTTTCAAACATGCTGAGGCGGATGGGTGATATCTCCTATGCATCGCTGGAAACACTCAGGTTCGGCAATTTCATGCGTTCTATCTCGGTACCTTCAAGCATCAGCATAATCCGTTCGGAAAAATTCAATATAAGCGCCCTTATAATACTTGAGACCAAACTGGTAATTTCCCTGGTCGACCTTTTCTTCGGCGGAAGAGGCGGCGCAGGAAGCGGCTACAGGATGGAAGGGAGGGAATTTACTTCCATTGAAAAAAACATGCTCAGAAAGGTGGCCGACGGGGCCGTAAAAGATCTGAACGAGGCTTTCAAACCTGTTGAGGATCTTGGTTTTAATTATGTCAGAAGCGAATCCAATCCGCAGTTTACAGGGGTCATCAATGAAAATGACGCCGTAATCGTAGCCGAGTTCGAAGTAGGACTTGAACATGCAAACGGCTCGGTCATGATATGCATCCCGTATATGCTGATCGAGCTTATAAAACCCGGTCTTGGCGCAGTCCTATCAGGCCTTTCGTCACCGCCGTCCGATAGTTTATGGACCGAAAAGTTCAGGGGAAACCTTAAATCCGTACCGATAGAAATATCTGTTGAACTGGGCAGTTCCAAGCTCACGGGGAGACAGATAGCAAAACTTAAGAAAGGTGATATTATAATGCTTGAAAATTCATCCGGCGGTGAACTCGCAGTGAGCGTGCAGGGTGAAACCAAATTTTATGGCAAGGCGGGAACCCTTGGTGAGAATCTGGCGGTTGAGATAGTAAGGACATATGACGGTAAAGTATAATTCGGAGGATTATTATGGCAGATGAAGACAGGATTTTTGAAAGTGCAGGAAATGTTAATGAAGTCCAGTCACTTCTATCGAGGGACCGGGCTGATGAACTCAATTTCACAGAAATAGACAGGGAATCCACTGATACGAACCAGACAAGGGACCGGCTTGGCGAGTCGCTTGAGGAGCCCAGGTTCAGGGAACTCAAAAAAACCTCCGATGAGAAGGAACGATCCAGAGAGCTCGATTTTGTCATGGATATTCCCCTTGAGATATCTGTTGAAATAGGAAGGGCTAGGATGCTGATAGGGGATATGCTTAAGCTTGGACAGGGTTCGGTGATCGAGCTTAACAGACTCTCGGGCGAACCCGTCGATATTTTTGTCAACAACAAACTCATTGCCAGGGGAGAAGTCGTGGTTTCAGGCGAGAAATTCGGCGTAAGGATAATCGACATAATCAGCCCCTCGGAAAGGGTTAAAAGACTGGGGTAAATAATAGCCGGAAATTAACTGCCCGCTTGTCCTGATCTATTCTTTCGTCTATATCATTTCTCCATGACCGAAAAGTTTACTCCCATGATGCAGCAGTATCATGAGATCAAAAATCAGCATATGGATGCCATTCTGTTTTACCGCATGGGTGATTTCTACGAAATGTTCTATCAGGATGCTGTAGAGGCTTCAAAAATCCTAGGCATTGTCCTGACAACCCGTGACAAGGCAAAAGAGAATCCCGTTCCGATGTGCGGTGTGCCGTACCACAGCGCAACCTCTTATGTCGCAAAACTGATAAAGGCAGGCAAAAAGGTTGCGGTATGCGAGCAGGGAGAGATAAACGGCAAAGGACTTGTCAGACGCGAAGTCGTACAGGTCTTAACCCCAGGTCTCGTTAACGAAGAACCGCACCTTGACAGCAACAGGCCGAATTATCTGATGGCTGTCTTTCACGATGATAAAATGAGCCCTTATGGTATAGCCTTTACGGATATCACTACGGGAGATTTTCGCGTCACGGAGATGATGAGCCATGATGATTTTATAAGCGAGGTCTCCCGCATATCACCGAGTGAGATTCTATGCCACGATGCGACCATAGTCCCGCAAGGTTTTTATACGAGCATCGTAGAAAATATGCCTTCATCTGATAAAAGCCGGGAAATACTATGCTCGCATTTCAGGACAGCTTCCCTGTCCGGGTTAGGCCTTGGTGATCATCATGCCGCAGCTGCTGCAGCGGTTATGGTTTTGAATTACGTAAAGGAAAAACAAAAATCCGCATCCGGCAACATCACATCTCTGAAATTCTACAACCCCGGCCTTTACATGATGCTCGGGGCAAACACAAAGCGCAATCTCGAGCTGTTCGAGTCCTTGTCGAAATCAAAAGAGGATTGTCTTTTTTACATAATCAACAGGACAAAAACTGCAATGGGTTCAAGAAGGCTCACCGACTGGCTCAATTTCCCGTTAATGGATGAGGGGGCGATCAATGAAAGGCTCGATGCCCTGAGTGAACTGAAAGATAATCAAAAAGCATTGTCAGATATCCGCGAAGCCCTGAAAACCGTGTATGATCTTGAACGTATCCTGGGCAGGATAGTTTCAGACAGGGCGACCCCAAGGGATTTGTATTCCCTGGCCCAGGGACTTGAACAGGTCCCTTTTCTTAAATCACCCCTTGGAGGATGTTCAAACCACCTTTTAAAAAATCTGGGGCTTGACCCTCTTGAACATATAATAAAGAGGATAAAGGAAACTCTTGTCAGCGACCCTCCTGCCAAACTTGGAGATGCACCTGTCATCGGAAACGGAGTTGACGCAGAACTTGACGAATTGAGGGAAATAAGAAGAGATTCCAGAAAATGGATTGCAGCGCATGAGACGGAACAAAAATCAACAACTGGTATTGCGTCTCTCAAGATAGGATACAACCGCGTTTTCGGTTATTATATCGAGGTTACCAAGGCCCATTCCGACAAGGTTCCCGAGAGCTACATACGCAAGCAAACCCTTGTCAATGCCGAACGCTATATTACGCCGGAGCTGAAGGAGTATGAAGTAAGACTTCTTAATGCACAGGACCTGATCCTAAAAATCGAGGCCAGAATCTTCAACGAGCTGAAGGAATTCGCCGCTTCTAATCAGAGTGGGCTCAGGAAGACGATCGACGAGATTACAATACTTGACACCATATCATCTCTTGCGCAGCTGGCACTTGAAAACGCTTATACAAGACCAGTTGTGGAATGGGGACGGGTAATCGAGATAAAAGCCGGGCGGCACCCTGTTGTCGAAAAGGTTCTGAGACCCGGGGAATTCGTCCCCAATGACTGCAGGTTCGATCCCGGGACCGACACTATTCATATCATTACAGGGCCCAACATGGCCGGAAAATCAACATACATGCGCCAGATTGCCCTTATTGCAATAATGGCCCAGATAGGTTCGTTTGTGCCGGCAAAATATGCTTCTCTCGGAATTACCGACAGGATTTTCACACGCATCGGCGCCTCCGACAACCTTTCTACAGGACAGAGTACGTTTATGGTCGAAATGAGTGAAACTGCCGATATTCTCAAGAATGCAACTCAGTCTTCCCTTGTGATCCTGGATGAAATCGGCCGGGGAACATCAACGTATGACGGCATGTCTCTGGCCTGGGCGGTTTCGGAATATCTCGACAGGCTTGGCGCAAAAACTTTCTTCGCCACCCACTATCATGAACTTGCCGATCTTGCCCGGAAGAACAAGGGCATCAAAAACTATCACATGGCTGTCGAAGAAAGCGGCCATGATGTCGTATTTATCAGAGAGGTCAGGCGGGGTTCAACAGGCAGAAGCTACGGCATCCATGTGGCCAAGCTTGCAGGCATCCCAGAAGAGGTTATCGCAAATGCCAGGCTGGTTTTAGGCAGCATAGACAGAAAGGCAAAGACCGTGGGCTTATCCTCGGGCTCCGGCACCATGACACAGACAAGTATTTTCGATTCGTCAAAACCTGATACTGAAGAACCCTCGCTTGAAACAGAAATAATAAACCGGATAAGAGAGATAGACCTTTCAAGCACGACCCCTCTTGAAGCCCTGAACATCCTTAATAGAATCAAAGAACGCATCAGCAAAACCTGATAGATTTACAATTATTCAATTATCCCTGTTAAGGGATTTTAATTACCGCCGATACATAACAGCAGGACACGAAAGAGGAGACAGGCGAGTATGATGATGACAGAAACTCTAAACCAGAGCAAAGGAAATTGGGAAGGCGTGAGGCCTGTCGTAATTTACTTCGCAGGAGAAAGGTTTGTCGTCGAATACGGTGAACACCCGAATCGCATGTCCTCCCCTATCGTCGCCCTGGTTCATGCATACATAGGCAGTTCAGGAATCACAAGCTGCCTCCACTAGGCAGGCATTAAACTTCAGCTTTTCTCTGCCGTTTATCTATATACTTTCAGACTTGCTTATTGATTTATTATAAAGCCTTATTTATTGTGTTCTTCATGCCGGATAGAAAGAAAGATATCCTCACAAGAAAAACTCTAGTTATCGAACAGGATGATACCAATGCATATCTGATCGAAGAATTACTTGTATCCCAAGGTTTGGAAGTCATACGTGCCGAAGGCGGGAAAGAGGCTTTGGAAATCCTGAGCGAAGAAAATTTCCCGATCGTGATAACAAATCTGGAAATGTCCGATATAGACGGTTTCGGCATCATCGATTTCCTTAAAAAAAAGAAAAAAGACAGCCTGATTATCGTTATGACGGACCATGCAAGTATTGACAGTGTTATCGTGGCACTAAGGCTTGGGGCATATGACTACATCATAAAACCATTTGTCCCTGAATTTCTCCTCAATACCGTACTAAGGGCGTTTGATTTCATTTCCAAGCGCGACGATCTGGATCGTCTGAGTCAGGTGGGACTTGTCGCAGAGCTTGCAACTACCATGTCGCATGAGGTTTTCCAGCCGCTCACAGTTCTGATGGGACTCGCACATGAAATACAGAGAGCCACGCAGAATGATGATATAAGGTCAATGGCAGGTGAAATTCTTAACGAATCAAGAAAGATCAGGGACATCATCCGCAAGATGGATTCCCTGGATCCATTTGTAACCAAGGAATTCCCGGGAGGCCATGTGATAATCGACATAGAAAAGGGGACAAAAAAACCAGGTTAATCCTGTTTCATCATCTCAGGACAATTACAACAGCCATGCCGTCTGTAAAGTATGTACGTTCAAAGAGTTTCTTTTTACTGACTTTGCCGATCAATTTTATTCTGTCATAAGACTGGGCTGCCCCTGATTGTTTAAGGGAATTGAAGAGTGCATCCCTCTCCGCATCAATATCAGGTTTTATCTGATGGATAATCTTTGAACCAAGGCTGATGTCATACGAGGCATATCCTGCAAATATCTCCTTATTATCGTATGTTTTTATACCAGTTTTCCATAATCTCACCCAATGCATTTCAGCAATTCCCTCTTTAAGGGCAGGCTTTTCAAAGGAAATATCCTGGATTTTCGAACACCAGAAAGCAGGAGTTACCGGTGCATTATAGTAGTCTTCTTTCGTTATGATAGCCTTGGCCCTTTTGAGAACATTTGAAAAACTTGACATATCCGCAAGTTTCCAGCCTGCTTTTTCCATGGAATTCTTTAGTTCGTCCGAATTTACCGCCGAAATTATTATGTTGATTGGTTCCCGTCTATCACCAAACAAGGATTCCGAGTATCTTGGAAGATGTTCCTTAATGAAAATATCTTCCGGATTATTTAATTCTTTAAAAAAAGAAGTCTGTTCCTCATGAACAAATTTTGAATATTCGCTTATTCCATATAGGAAAAACAGCACAATCCAGCATGCGACAAGAGCACTACATAACGCCTTGATTTTAGGGGGTAATGCATGGATATGCCCATGCGGATGGGTATACTCCAAATATTCGGCAATCAGAATGGACATAACAAGCCACAAAATCCCCAGGGCCCATCCGGCCTCTATATCCGTAAAATATTGTATGCCCAGGTATATCCTTGAAATGCCTATAAGAATAATAACTGGTACAATTAAAAATACCGTATTGAGCCTGGTTCTCAAATTTTCAGAGGTCTTGAGAACAAAGTAAATAATATAGCCGTAAAACATTATGGATACGCTGGAGTAGGCGCTGGGGAAGTAATGGACATGCTCTGCAACAGCCGGCATTGCAGGAACCGGGCGTTTAAAAAATATGCCGCCGGCCAGGGTACAGATATAACTGCCGACAATTCCCACCCACATGGGGAATATATACCCGGCTTCTTTAACCAGCCACATCATTGCCATTACGACAATACCCAGTGTAACAATCGCCCACAAATTTCCAAGGATTCCTGTCCATGAGAAAAACTTCACCATGCCGGGTGTCCTGAAAATGTAGAGATAACTGGCAAATCTCAGATCGGAATCGGGAACTATATCGGTTCCGACAACTTCCACCGCTATTGCTGTGAGCATGGCAAGAAACAAAAGGAAAACAGAAGAGGCCAGTGTAAGCTTGAATCCCGTGAAACGGGTCCTGTCAATTCTACGGCCCAGGAACCGGATTATACCTGAAGAACTGGCTTGGAAATAACCGACCAGCCTGTCCCATGCATTCCCGGTATGCATCAGGAAAACCATGCTCTGATGGGCTATGTATTCACGGAGAAGATATATGGTAATTACCGTTGCCAGAAGAAGGAGTGCGATCACCCCGCCCCTTGTGCTCCACAACTTTGCAAATTCCCATACAATCCAGAGGGCATTTCCTAGATATATATATACCATTGACCAGCTTATTGCGCTTATTACATCCCAGATAATAAATTTTTTAACTCCCATGCTGAAAAGACCGGCAACAAAGGGCACAATGGGTCTTAAGGGGCCTATGAATCTTCCAAGAAAGATGCTCTTGCTGCCATGCCTTTTTACGAATGACCTTCCCTTTTCAAGGTGCTCTTGTTTTACAAATCTCCCGAACCTGCCGAGGACCCCTTCCCCTTTCCTGCCAAGCCAGAAGCTGAAGACATCTCCGGCAATTGCCCCGAGCGAGGACACCAGAATAAGTATTTCCGGGTCCAGTACTCCCTTTGCTGCCATGGCCCCGATAACAACCAGCAGTGTAGTGCCGGGAATTATTTCCCCTACAAAGGCGACCGACTCCAGAACAGAAATAAGGAACATGGCCAGATAACCAAGTTCCCTGTGAAGCTGGATGAAGGTAAGGAAAGTATCAACAAATCCGTGCATATTCTAAGAGCTTACAAACCAGGAAACAGGCATCCTCAGGCTTACAGGTTCAGGATATTTTTTCAGATAGCCGGCTCTTAAAATAAACTGGATTTTCTTTCCGATGCCAAGCTCTTTGTTAACGGAATCCTTAAACGGAAGTTCTTCAAGTATCTGTGTCATGGGGTGTATGGCAATCATCTTTTCTCTTGTATTAAGGAACATATCCTGAAATTTCGACCCGGTAGAGATGAGAGAATCAATATCAGACTTCTGAGAATTCATTATTATCCAGCCTCCATAGTTTGAAACCTGTTCTGTTACCATCTCAATCGATTTTTTTCTGAAATCGTCAGTCAGAACCGTCTTTTGGTTGTAAAAATGCCTTACAAACCATCCTGCAAGTCCTTTAATATCCATTGCCGCCGGCGTAAGTCCGTTTCTATATTTTCTCGCATCGCCGTTAGACCACCTTATCCAGTTTGAAAGTTCTTCCCACGCTGGCTTGCGGTTGGATTGAGTGCGGTTTGCCTCAACAGTTGCAGTCTGTAGATATGATGCCTCCTTCGATCCCCTGGGAATATGAATAAAATCATCTTTATTGCCGCTGGTTATGAAAGATAAATCCGCTGACGACAGAGACTGGTTTGAAAGACCGTTTCTGACTGTACGCCTTGACTTAATCTTTTCAATATTGAAAGATGCGGGCTTGGCTTTTTTCAGTGTTATTTCTGCGATTGAATTGTCTTTGGGGTCAATGGAAAGAACATCGATACTCAAACTGTAACCTTTTGTATTAGCAGCAATCTCCAGATTTCTCAGGAAAGCCCCTATGGAAAGCATCAATTCCCTGTTTGCGGGATCAACTCCCGGAAGCCATCTCTGCCTTACGGAACCCAGCATCCATTTCCCGGGTTCCATTACCCTTATTCTCCATGGCTGGGTGTTATGTCCGCTAGGCGCTAATGATGCAAGAGAGAGGATATCAAATTCATCCTTGCTTAAAAGCCCGGAAAGCCTGCCATAATCATCCTCTTTGATATCTTTTCTCGTTAGATCACCGAATCCGTAAAGCGCCGGCATGCTCGAAAGCAGCATGAATCCGCCGGTTATCCTGATAAAATCTCTTCTTTTAATTTCCATGCCAGAGTCTCCTTTTTTCTTTATTAAGGATCGGGATTGAAAGAAAAGACCGGCAAAAACCCCAGGGTAACATTAAGCCCTTTGACGCAATACCACATTTGCAAGTTCCGGGGTTAACGGCGGGTTTCTGAATATATAAAAATCTTTGCAGGTCTTTCTCCTTCTGCAGGAACTCGCACACACCTCCACTGATATTTTTGGATTGCCTTTTCTATTGGGACAAGTGATGTAATTTTTCATTTTATTCTCTTTACCTTCCTGATACTCTCAACAATAGATTGAAGAACGGCCCCTGTTGATCCCTGTATAATAAAATCCGATACCCTGCCTGTCAACGGCGTAGGTTCCCTGTTAATTTCTATAATCCTGCATTCTTTGATGGATGCATAAAAACCGCTTAGCCTTCTTGAGGCGGATTTCATTCCTTTTGCAATCAGGGGTAGAGAAGCCGCCGGTTCAACCTGTGCCGAGGTCCCAATAACAAGCATCAGATCGCATATGTCGGCCTCGTCGATTGATTTTCTCATCGCATCGGCCGGGATAGGTTCTCCAAAGAATACTGCATCCGGTTTCAAAAGGCCTCCGCAAGTGCACAAAGGCGGTATGGCATGTACAACCTTTTCAATCACCTCTTCATACCAGAATTTATTCGAGCAGCTCATACACTTTGCAAAAAGCATATTCCCATGGAAATCAACAACGTTTCTGCTTCCCGCTTTCTGGTGAAGATTATCAATGTTCTGTGTGATGACTGTCTTGATAAGGCCAGCCTGTTCAAGTATCGATAAGGCCTCATGCCCGCGGTTAGGCTTCGCATCCCACAGGTTCAGATCTCCTGCAGTGAACATTTCGATAAAAGAACGCCAGACACTCTCAGGATGGGAAATAAATCTGTCAAAGAAAAATATCATCGGATCATATCTTTCCCAAATTCCGCCTGGAGATCTGAAATCAGGGATACCGGATTCGGTGGAAATCCCGGCACCGGTGAGAGCTATTGCATGATGGGAATTTATAATAATATCTGCAGCTTTTTCAATCAGAAGCGGGTCCATATTAAAAAAGAGTTCTAACAGAGACATCCCTTTAAATCAATCCCTACGAAAAAGCACAGAAACACGGCCCTTGACAAAATTTTTAATCTGCAAGTAAACATAAACACACTTTTTTGGGGAGGGAAAGGTATGAGGATAGGTATACTTACAGGGGGCGGGGATGTACCGGGGCTTAATCCATGCATCAAGGCCCTTGTTTACAGAGCGGTTGACGAAGGTCATGAAGTGATAGGCATAAGAAGAGGCTGGTTCGGCGTCCTTAATTACAACCCGGATTTAAGCCTTAAGGATAACGCGCTTAATGCAATCCCATTGAACAAGCAAACCGTCAGAACGGTGGACCGGTCAGGCGGTACGTTTTTACACACATCACGTACTAATCCTTCAAAGGTTAAAGCCAAAGATATTCCTGCCCACCTTAAAGACAAGGTAACTGATGGCGACAGGTTTGATATGACGCCGCATGCACTGAAAGTAGTCGAATCCCTTAATCTGGATGTCCTGGTGCCCATTAGGAGGTGATGACACTCAGAGCTATAGTGAGCGGCTTCACAGCGAAGGGGTCAAGGTAGTGGCAATCCCTAAGACAATGGACAATGATGTGTTCGGAACAGACTACTGCATCGGTTTTTCAACAGCGGTCAGCCGGAGCGAGCAGCTGATAACGAACATGCGTTCGAGTGTCGGCTCCCATGAAAGGATAGGTGTGATTGAGCTTTTCGGAAGAAATTCCGGAGAAACATGTTTAATGGCTGCCTATCTTTCGTCAGTCGACAGGGCACTTATTTCAGAAGTTCCGTTTGAACCTGAAAAACTGGCGGCACTTATTATGGAAGACAAAAGGTCAAACCCGAGCAACTATGCAATGCTGACAATTTCCGAAGGCTCAATGATAAAGGGCGGCAATATCGTTGAAAGCGGTGAGGCAGACCCTTACGGTCATAAAAAACTCGGGGGCATAGGCCAGGTTACAGCCGATATCCTGAAAAAGATAACTGGACAGGAAGTGATCTACCAGTCGATCGGATACATGATGAGAAGCGGCGCCCCCGATTCTGTTGACCTTATGGTGGGATTCAACTTTGCAAACCTGGCGCTTGACCTCATAGGCAAACAGGTTTACGGACGGATGCTAGCAATCAAGCAGGGTGTTTACACCCATATCCCTCTAAGCATGGTCACAACAGGCATCAAAAGGGTGAATGTCGACGAATTCTATGATATTGACAAATACAGGCCGAACATAAAGAACCTTGAAGGCAAGCCGTTGTTCTTATATTGATTGAAGCCTGAGCGGCAATAATTCAGCCCCCGGTTTCATGTCTTCAGTTTTTCAAGAACAACCCTTCTCATGACTCCCACCGGAGCCTTGGTGCCCGTGAAATGCTCAAACTGAAGAGCCGCCTGGTTAATGAACAGTTCAACCCCCGGGACAATTTTAAGGCCGCAGGCTTTTGCGTCTTTGATAAGTTTTGTTTCAAGCGGCGTATACACGATGTCAAAGACAATCTGGCCATGCCTGAACATTCCGGTAGGTACAAGGGACACATCTTCATTCGGGTGCATGCCGACTGATGTACAGTTGATGACCACATCGGACCTTTTCATAGCATCCGTCAGAGTCCTTTCAGTAATAAGTTCAGCACTGACATGAGTTTTTGTCTCCGAGACGAGGTCTTTTGTCAGATTGGTGAGCAGACCTTTGTTAATATCAAGCAGAAATATACCAGCAACTCCGGCTTTCATGGACAACGTAAAAGAAATGGCCCTGGCCGCTCCTCCGGCGCCAAGTATGAGGATATTCCGCCCTTCTAGTTCGACGCCGCCGTCGATAAGTGCTTTCATTGCTCCAGGACCATCTGTCCCCAGACCGATAAGTCTGTTGCCTTCATGTATGACAGTATTGATGGAGCCTATCGCCCTGTCTGCATCTGATATTTCATCCACATATTTCATGATTTCGATCTTGTGAGGGATGGTAACACTCAATCCTCTGAAATTGCTCAAAGCCCTGACACCGGCCAGTGCACTTTTTACATCCTCAACTTTTGACGAGACATAGACGAAGTCAAGTCCAAGATGCTCATAGGCGGCGTTATGGATAGCCGGCGAAAGGCTGTGTGCAACCGGATTTCCAATAACAGCACAGAATTGAGTGCTTGTACTGATCGATTTGTAATCTTTCATAAAATCTCCATTTTCAAAATTTTCAACAAGATTAATTGATCCTGTATTTCCCATAACCAATATATTTTATAAGCCCTCAAGAAGCAATATATCTGAATTTGAATAAAAAGTTATGTCATGAAATCCTGCTTGCCTGTTTTGTCAACTGGGTTTAAATTACCCCCTTGAAAAATATAACTTATCAGGAGAGGAGGTAAAGATTATGAAAGTTGTTGTTCTTGGCGGCGCAGGCGATATGGCAAGGGATGCCCTTGATGAACTTCAGAAAGAAACCAAGGTAACGAAAGTCACAATCGCAGACCTCAACCTCGACAAGGCAAAGGATGAGGCGGCAAGGAGAGATGCAAGATTCGAGGCGGCAAAACTGGATGCAACTAACAGAGCCCAGGTTGTTGAGCTCATGAAAAAGCACGATGTATCACTGGGTTTTGTCGGGCCTTTCTATGTATTTGAAAAACCCCTGGCCGAGGCAGCGCTTGAAGCAGGAAAACCTTATGTATCTATAGCAGATGACTATGAGGCATACCTTGACGTAATCGAGCTCGATGCAAAGGCAAAGGAAAAGGGCATTAAGATCCTGACCGGCTGGGGCAATTCTCCAGGAATAACACAGGCGCTTGCACGAAAAGGCTACAACTCCATGGATAATCCGAAACGTATAAATATACACTGGGCAGCAGGTTCCAACGAGGCTGCAGGCCCGGCAAACCTTACACACCTTTTCAACATATTCCACGGTACAACACTGCAGACAATCAGGAGCACTGAGCAGAAAGTTAAAACAGGAGACGGCAGAAAGGTTGTTCATTTCCCGTTCCCGATGGGAGAACTCCCCGTATATTATACCGGACACGCCGAAAGCGTTTCCATTCCCAGAAACCTCAAGGGATTGACAGAAGTCACCCTTCATGGCGGAGTTCAACCCCCATACATACCTCTCCTTCTTATGGTCATTGAAAAAACCGGCCTGTTCAATACTCACGAAAGCAGGAGAAAGGCTGCCAACTTCTTTTACAAGATTGAAAGTATTTTTGGGAAAGGCGGGCTGGACAAATCGGTCGGCAGAATTGACGTTTATGGTTTTGACAAAGGCAAAACCGCTCACCGCACTTATTCATATATAGGTCATATCGGTCTGATCACATCCATTCCGTGCGTGACAGGCGCTCTGTGGATACTGGAGGGAAAATTCAATGATATGCCTGGAGGGGTATATTCATGTGAAAGGCTGCTCGAGAAACCAGAGGCATTTCTTGCTGAAATCGAGAAAAAAGGCGTCGAGATATTCTATTACGAAGACGGCCTTTATTAGCAATCCCGGGGACAGGTTTATATAACCTGTCCCTGTCACTGTTTTTTCCAAAGAATCTCAAAGAATCTTGACAAGGTACAATCTCTTGCATATAAAGGGGCGCACGGTGCGGGAATAACTCAGTGGTAGAGTGTAACCTTGCCAAGGTTAAAGTCGCGGGTTCGAATCCCGTTTCCCGCTCCAGTCTAAAATATCCCTTAAACAAAATCCTTTTTAAAAAAGTGACCGTTGATTTCTTTACAATTGGAGCTATGGTTGGCAACCCCACAAATTCCTGGTATATTTATGGTTTGTTTACCTTAAAAATAATCATGTACAAACAAGAGCTTAAATAAATATTCCGAATTATCAGAAGGTTATCAATTTTCTCAATAAATACAAACATTTTGGCATGCATCTGGCTATTTATGCGAATGAAAAAGGGTTGGTTTTCAGATAATAATAAAACTATAAATGGGGGGGGATCAGATGAGTGGTTTTCGCAATGTCACAGTAGGCAAAATTCTGCATGAAACAGCATTAAGACATCCGGGATAAAGAAGCACTTGTATTTCCCGAATCAGGGATAAGGCTTACATGGAAGGAATTCGAAGAAAAGTGCGTGAGTGTCGCGAAGGGATTCATGGCTCTTGGTATAGCAAAAAGGAGATCATGTATCCGTATGGACAAACGAATCTTCCTGAATGGATTTATATGCAGTGCGGACTCGGTATGATCGGGGCTGTTCTTGTAACAGTCAATACAAACTACAAATCAAGTGAGCTTGAATACATACTCAAACAGTCGGATTCAACAACACTTGTACTTATGGACGGCTACAGGGATTCCAGCTTTGTCGATATGACCTATGAGGTTCTTCCGGGATTGAGCGAAACCGGCTGCGGAAGGTACTCAAATGATAAAATGCCTTATTTAAAAAATGTCGTCTATGTTGGAGGAAGAAATGACACTCCCGGGCCATGTTCAGGTTCGATGAACTATTCATCATGGGAGAGGCTGTAACCGATAAGGAACTTCAGGAGCGTGCTCAAACCCTTGATACGCATGATGTTATAAACATGCAGTACACATCCGGTACAACAGGTTTTCCCAAAGGCGTAATGCTTACTCACCACAATGTAGTGAACAATGCCATCATGGTCGGAAATGTTCTTGATTTGACGCATGAAGACAGGGCTTCTGATACACGTCCCCTTTGTTCCACTGCTTCGGATGCGTGATGAGCACCCTGAATGCCGTAAGCCATGGTTCGACAATGGTTGTTGTGGAAAGCTTCGATCCTCTTAAAGCCCTTCAGTATATCGACAGAGAAAAATGTACGGCGATAAACGGCGTACCGACAATGTTCATAGCAATGCTGAACCATGCCGACTTTTCAAAGTATGACATGTCCTTCATTAAGGACCGGCATTATGGCAGGCGCACCCTGCCCTGTTGAAGTCATGAACGACGTGCGCACGAAGATGCACTGCCCCGAGGTCGTCATAGCATTCGGCCAGACGGAAAGTTCACCTGTCATGACCATGGACAAGGAGGAATGACCCGGTCGAGCTCAGGGTATCGACCGTCGGAACACTTCTGCCAGATATCGAAGGAAAAATCATCGACCCTGCTACAGGAGATGATGTCCGGTCCCGATATACAGGGAGAGATAGTAACCAGAAGCGCCTGCGTCATGAAGGGCTATTACAAGATGGATGAGGCGACACTTGAAACCATAGACAGGGACGGCTGGCTTCATACCGGAGACCTCGGTAAAGTTGATGCTAACGGCTATTTCAAGGTTACCGGAAGGATAAAGGAAATGATAAATCAGGGGCGGAGAAAACATCTATCCCCGCGAAATCGAAGAATTCCTGCATAAGAACCCCAAGATCAGCGACGTATATGTCGTGGGAATTCCGGACAGGAAATACGGGGAACAGCTGCTGGCGGTTATCAGCTACTTGATGGAGAAGAATCCTCGGCTGAAGAGATGGTCGAGTTCTGCAACGGTAAAATTGCCAGGCACAAGATCCCGAAATACTGGGAGTTCGTCGAGGCCTATCCCATGACAGCAAGCGGGAAGATACAGAAGTATAAGATTGTCGAAGAGTATTCCTGCAAATTACGCCGTCTAGTCCAAGCCTTTTCAAAGCCTGCAATGTATTTGTTTTCCTTTGCAGGCCTTTTGTTTAAATTTCAAATACGGCAAGTCGTGATTTTGTAAAAAATGGTTTAAAGAATGTTCGAATCTGTACCATCGCTTTTCTCGCCGGTTCAGTTCTGTTTAAATTCCTCCAATAGATATATGCTTGGTTTCCATGTAAGCGTCGAGCCCTTCGATGCCGAGTTCGCGTCCCCAGCCGCTCTGCTTGAACCCGCCGAACGGGCAGTTGCTGGTAGCCGGTATGGCATCGTTGAGACCTATGCTCCCTGCCTGGAGTTTTTTCTGACATCCTCAGTCCGCGGTTCAGATCGTTCGTGTATATGTAGGCGGCTAGACCATATTCTGTGGAGTTCGCCTTTGCAAGGACATCATCTTCGGTATCGAACGGGGCAAAGACGGCAACCGGCGCGAAGATCTCTTCGCTCATGCAAATGGCAGCATCGGGAACATCGGCCAGGACGGCCGGCTCGAGGAAGGTCCCTTGACCATTCAAGCGATTTCCTCCGCATACTAGGCGCGCCCCTTTGGATACGGCGTCCTTCTATGAACTCAAGGGCGGTTTGAAGGCCTTCCTCATTGATGAGGGGTCCTATATCCACCCCCGGCTCGAGGCCGTTACCGGTCTTCATGACCTTTACCTTTTCGGAGAAGGCTTTGATGAATCTATCGTAGATCGGGCGCTGTAAGTATATGCGGTTGGCCGCAACGCAGGACTGTCCGGTGTTGCGGAACTTTACGATCAGAGCGCCCTCGATGGCCTTGTCGAAATCGGCGTCCGCGAAGACGATCAAAGGCGCGTTTTCCGCCAAGTTCGAGAGAGAGGCTCGTGCAGGTCTTTGCAGCACCTGCAATCAGGAGTTTGCCCACTGCGCTTGAGCCCGTGAAGCTCACTTTACGGCAGACGGAATTATTCAGCATTTCCGAGGCTATCTCGGAAGAGTTGCCCACGACAAGCTGAAAGATACCCTTGGGAACACCCGCCGCATCAACGCATTCTGCGAGTTCTATCGCGGATAACGGGGTAAGGCTGGACGGCTTCAGTATGATCGGACATCCTGCTGCAAGGGCCGGGGCCACTTTTCGCACAGCCAGATTGAGAGGAAAATTCCAGGGAGAGATTGCGCCGACTACACCTACGGGGTTCTTCATGACAATGTGGCGCTTGCTGTCTGCCTGGTTCGGTACCCAGCGTCCGTATGCGCGGCGTCCCTCTTCGGCAAACCAGCGGAAATGGTCTATGGTCATGGCGACCTCGGCCATGCTTTGGGCGAGCGGCTTTCCGTTTTCCATGGTGATGGTCCTTGCGATCTTATCCGCTCTCGATGTCATTTCCCGGGCAATGGCCAGAAGGTAATCGCCCCGTTTAATCGCCGGCAGTCCGGACCATGCCGGGAACGAAGCACCGGCATCTTCAATCGCCTTGCGGACATTGTCCCCTCCGACCGCAGCAACATCGGCAAATACCTCGCCTGTGGCCGGATTCCGTACTGGGATTATTTTCTGACTGTCCACCCATTCTCCATTCAGATAGATCCGGTAATGCTCCATAAGCCGGGACTCCTTCCTCACATCATGAGCTTGAAAATGCGCATCGATTTTGGTGATCACCTCAACAACCGACGGCTTGCAGCTGCTGACGGCGGTTTTGAGTGCTTCAGCCAGGTCTTTCGGGTTTGTTATCTTGAACGCGTCACATCCGGCGGCACGTGCGTATGCTTCGATATCCGGCGTCGGATACTGGGTGCAGATGCGCCTGTCCAGGCGCCTGAAAGTCGAGTATGTTGCCGAATGCTGCATTGTTGAGCACCACATATGTTACGGGCAGTTCGTACTGCAATTGCCGTTTCGAGGCAGTGAAGCATCATCATCATCCCGCCGTCACCGCATATGCAAACGACTTTCGAGTCTTTCCTGAGAAGCTGTGCAGTCAGGGCAGCCGGAAGTCCCCATCCGACGCCGCCGGCGCCGCCCGGCGCGAAAATCTGGCCGGCTCCTTTTGACTTGAAGTGGCGTGCCGTCCACTGGCGGTTGTTACCTGCGTCGAGGCACAGGACGGCGTCGCCGTCGAGCACCTTGTTCACCTCGTGCACGATTCGCTCCGGCGCTATAGGGGACTCATCCGACGAGAACTCCGGGCATGTGAAGAAACCCGTTTCCGATTTTCTGATTTTCAACGCATTGATAATGCCTGAGGTGTCTTTTCCGAAGTTTCTTATCTTCAAAGCTTCGATGATTCTGGCAAGGCCAGCACTGGCGTCCGATACAGCGCCGATTTCGACCGGGTAAGTCCAGCCTGCATTCAGAGGCTCGATATCCATCTGGATGATCTTCTGTTTTGGCCGGATTTATGAAAAACGGGGAGAGCATCATGGTGTTTTCCGGGGAGAGTCCTGTGCCGACGGCAAATATGAGGTCTGCCCCCATGATCTTCTCGTTGGCTATCTTCTGCCCGATGCTGCCCATCGTGCCCAGGGCCAGGTCATGGGTTTCAGCGATGGCGCTTTTTCCCATGTAGCTTGTCGCCACGGGTATGCCGGTCAGTTCTGCAAGCAAGCGCAGCTCATCGTGGGCCTTGGAATGGTGGACGCCTGATCCCGCTATGATGACTGGAGCCGATGCTTTTGTCAGCATGTCTGCGATCCGGCCTGCTGTTTCATCATCGATGCATGGTTTCATGATATTCAAGTGCCCGGCTGCGGGGTAAAGCGGAGGAGTCGCCTTTTCAGTATCGAACTGCAGGCTGAAGACGTTCATCCTTGCGCAGACGCATGCAGGACCGGGCCTGCCCGTAACCGAATGCTTGACTGCCAGACGTATGCCGTGCAGCAGCTCGTCCGGGGTGTTTGCAAAAGTCGTGTACTTGGTCATGGAGCGCATCATCTCAGGCAGGTTGAACGACCCGTATTCGCCGGTGCCGTTCTGCCATGGTCCGTACTGCGTCAAACCGCCGTAGTCGCTGGTGTCTGTGATGATGATCATGGGCGTACCCGTAAGGTATGACTCGAGAATGCCGAAGGCGGCGTTGGAGACAGCCCAGGCCCCCTGAGCGACTACTGCTGCGGGTTTTCCTGTCATCCTGCCGTACATGTCGGCCATGCATGAAGCCGCACCTTCATGGCGGACGGTAATGCTCTTTATCCTGCCCTGGTGCTCGTAAAGGCCGTCATAGAGAAAGAGCGCACCGCCGCCCGGGATGCCGAATACATATTCGACGCCGCATTCTATCAGCGTCTGGACCGCTGCCTTTCCAATGGACTGCATCATGACTTTCCTCCTGAAAAATATCGGCGATCATTGATAGATGATGCCGGTCATTTGTTTAAATGATCTTTCACTATTTTAAAGCACTCGCCCGCGACATCGATAGTCCTGTCGATATCATCCTTCGTGTGCTCCCTGCATACGAACCAGTTGTGGTGCGGATGCAGGAAAACGCCGCGCCTGGCAGCCTCTCCGCAGAACAGACGGTTGACCGAATAGTCGGCGTCGTTGTCGAATCTCATGAAAGGCATTACGGGATGTCCCGTGTAATGCACATTGATGCCCGCCGCATTCGCCTGGGCAAGCAGTCCCTCTCTCAGCCTGAGGCCAGTTTCGTAGAGCTTTTCGATTACCCCTTCGCGGTTGATTATCCTGATCGTCGCGATGGATGCCGCCATAGGCACTGCCGAAAAGAAGTGTGTGCCCGTGAAATTGGTGGACTCTGCGGCGAACTTGACCCACTCTTTTCCGGTGATGGCCGAGATGGGATAGCCGTTGGCCATGGCCTTGCCGAAACAGATGATATCCGGCTCCAGTCCGTAATGGCAGTGCGAGCCGTTTGCATCGAGCCGGAACCCGCACCGTATGTCGTCCATGATGATGACGATACCCTCTTTTCTGCATAACTCTGTGAGGCCGCCGTAGAAGCCCGGCGCTGGCAGTACCTGGTCTTCCATTGCGGGATGGTGATGGGGCGTGAGAATGACCCCGGCCACATCGCCTTTGTTCTCTTCCACGAGTCTCTTTAAATCTTCGAGGTCATTGTATCTGAAGGAGAGCACATGCGCCCTGTACTCTTCCGGGACGCCGTTCGTGCTGTGCGAACACCAGAAGTGGGCCCCGTTATATGCGCCGTCAATGGAGATTATTTTTTTTCTGCCTGTCTGCTGTCGGGCGATGGTGACAGCATACGTGGTGACGTCGGACCCGTTCTTGCCGAAGGCGGCCCAGTCCATGCCTTTAATCTGGTTTACGAGCAGGGATGCAAGCTCGTTCCACCTGTCGGTTGGCAGCGTAAAGGAGTCGCCCCTCTTCATCTGGTCCATCGCGGCATCGTCCACCTCCTGAGTGCACATACCCAGAAGGTTGGTGCCGAACGAGCACATGTAGTCTATATATTCGTTGCCGTCCACGTCCCATACATGGGAACCCTTGCCCCTGTTAAAAAAGCACGGGTAGGAGCCGAACGTCAGGAAATACGGATTCCTCGGCCCGTAGATTCCGTTTGGCACGATCTTTTTCGCCTCCTCGAACATCCTGTACGATTTCTCGAAAGAATAAAGCTCCATACGTCACCTCCGTCGGTTCTTTTAATATTCAGGCAGGCCTGAGCCATGCCGTTATCTCAACAGATATGGGATCTCCACCCTGAGCGCCTTGTGAGGGCACTCTATCTCGCAGGGCAGGCAGAACCAGCACGTGCGGTATTCCCCGAAGGCCTGGCCGCAGGAAAAGCAGCGTCCGGCCTCTTTCCTGGCTGATTCCTGATCGAGGCAGGCTTCGATCTCGGAGAAATCGCCTTTGCCCGTATACTTTCGTGCCGGAATGGAAATCCTGTCGCGCCTGATGTCGCTGCCTGTCTCGATCTCGAATTCCGTTTCGACAGGTCCTCTGTAACTGCGGCCATAGAACATATGACAGCCGGTAAGATACCTATGGGCCGATTCGGCGGCAACTCGACCCGATGCCATTGCCTCGACGACGGACGTGGGGCCGCTTGCCGAGTCTCCCGCGCAGAACAGTCCCTCTTCGGCGGTTTCTAGAGTTTCTGCGTCATGCATTATCCTGCCGTTCAGGATGATGCCGAGCCCTTCGAAAGGCTTCGTCGATGGGGTTTGACCGGCCGCGATGATTACGGTATCGGCGTTCATGGTTTCCACATGGCATGTATCATACAAGGGGCTGAACCCCCCGGATGAGTCGAACACGCTTATGCATCTGATGAATTCAACGGCGATTAATCTGCCGTTTTCGGAGAGGAACCTTGCCGGGCCGAGCGAATTTACCATAGCCACGCCTTCATCCCGAGCCCCTTCAAGCGCCCAGGGGAATGCAGGCATCTCCAGTTCCGATTCGAGACATACCATCGTTACGGCTGATGCCCCGAGCCTGAGGGCGGTCTGGGCCGCATCCACTGCGGCATTTCCCCCTCCGATGACGACAGTACGCATCCCTACATCCGGTGCATTTCCCGAGCGCACCATCTTGAGAAATGGAAGAGCATGATATACGCCGGGCAGATTCTCTCCCTCGATGCCGAGCTGCTTGTGATCTGCCGAACCCGTGGCTATAATGACCGCTTCGAATTCTTGCCGCAATGTTGCAATGCGGTCGCCGTCGATGGTTTCGCTGCATTTGAAGATGATTCCCATGCGTTCAAGCAGGTTTATTTCATTTTCGAGAACCGCTGCGGGAAGCCTGAATTCGGGTATAGCCCAGCGCAACATGCCACCGGGACGGGATTCCGAATCGAAGACGGTCACCTTGTGCCCTCGCATTGCCAGGTCGTACGCGGCCATAAGACCGGCGGGTCCTGCGCCAACTATTGCTACTGCCTTTCCGGAGGAGGGCTCCATATCAGGAAGCGGCGTCTTAAGGTCTTTTGAAAAGTTATCGGCGAGGTAGCGCTTGAGCGCGCGTACGGCTAAGCTGCTGCTTCCCACGCTTGCATGATGGCACTTATTCTCGCAGGGCTGAGAGCAGACGCGTCCCATGATGCCGGGAAAAGGCAGTTTCTCGCGGACGAGTTCCATAGCCTTTTCCTCTTCGCCCATTGCTATCAGTCTGACATATCCCAGGGAATTGACGCCCAGGGGGCATGCCTGCCTGCATGGCGAGAGCTTGAGTCTGAGGTTGTCCATAGGACATTTTTCCACACATATGCCGCATGCCACGCACTTTGCCTTATCGACAACTATGTTGTCCGTAAGCGCCGTCAACAGGTTTATCCCACTCACTTTGAATTCTCCTGAATTTTTATGATGTCTCTAAGGCTGATGTTTACATCGCGGGGTTCAAAGCCCTGCGACAGCACGATGTGCTTTACCCAGTCGCTGTCGTTTTTCTCTGGAAAATCGGTCCTGTAATGCCACATGCCCCAGCGGCTCTCCTTGCGAGTGATCGATGCGCGCGCACTGAGGTCTGCGCACTGGATGATGTTTTCAATCTCATAAGATTTGAAGAGATCGTGAATGCTTCCCACCCTGACCTGTTCGCTAAGCTCCTGCCTGAAGCGCTCCATCCACCACAATGCACGGTCGAGCTTGTACTCGTTTTTCGGGGGTACGATGTAGTCGTTAATGATTCTGCGGACCTTGTATTCGAACTCCTCGACCGGTATCGGGTTGGCCCCGCATTCGAGCCGGTTGTTACGGTCTTTCATGACATTTCTCACCTGTGCGTCGTCATAGTCCGCCTTGCCGATGCCTTCGGCATATCTGGTTGCGCTCTCGGCCGCGATCTCGCCGAATACGAAGGCGCCTGTCAAATGGCCCCGCGCCACCAGCGAGGTATCGCCTGCAGCGAACAGGCCGGGAACCGTGCTTGCCGCATTCTCATCAACGCGTACGCCAGTGAGCCCGTGGCCTCCGCAAAGGAAGCATTCGGTGGGCCAGAGTTCGATCTCTCCTGATCGGAAATTAACGCCCCGGCCTTCATAGAACCGCTCCTGAACGGGCCGCTCTGTCGTGAACAGGATCTCTTCAATCTCACGGATGCGCTGTTCGGGAAGGTGGCTCATTACAATGCGCATCGGGCCGCTGCCTTCGCGGTGATGGTCCACGAGCATGGATTTTATCGATGGGTGCTCCCTGCTCTTGTCGAAGCCGAAGGCGTTGAACAGCTTAGCCCCCCTTGTGAGTGTGATGTAGAGCAGAGGGGCGTTTATATCTTTTACGATATAGTAGATGAGGGTGTACTCGAATCCGCTGAGTTCAGCACCGGCCCTGTATGCAAGGCAATATCCGTCGCCAGTGTTGCCGGGATAGTCGTAGACACCGTAGAGATAGCCGTTGTTGGGAAGGCCGAACCGGGCCGTCCCTCCGGCAGTCAGGATGACTGATTTTGCAGCGCAGACGATGATCTCGCCGGTGCGTACATTTGTTCCGACTGCACCGGTAACGCGGCCCTCATCCTTAAGAAGCTCAAGGGCCATGGTGCGGTTGAAGACGCGCACCTTCAGGTCCGTAAGACGCTTTGCCAGAATGGTCTTGAGTTCGGGTTCCTTCATGGTGACGCAGAAGCGTCCCTTCGGGTGCACCTGAAGAACCTCATACCGGCCCTTGTCGTCAACAGGGAAGCACACGTTCCAACTCTCGAGCTTCTTCAGCATGTCCCAGCTCCGCTTTGCCATCAGGTAGCTGGGTGGCTCGTCGAGGATGTCCTCGCATGCCATGCGGCTTGCCTCGACATAAAGTTCGGGCGTGGAGATTCCGGGAACGGCGACTATATTAAGCGCATCCATTCCGCGCACGATGCAACCGGAATAGGTGATGTCCCCCTTTTCGAATACGACCACTTCCTGGGACGGGTTCAACTCCTTGGCGCGTATGGCCGCCATGGCGCCCGCGCTTCCCCCCCCTATGATGAGCACGTCGCAAACGATTTCGGGAAAGTCCTTTTTCATAGCATCTCCTTGAAGCAACTTATAAAAATGCCTGTCCTTATGCGATCGGGACAGGCGTTTCCGTCATCTTATTTCGGCGAGTATTCTGTGAGCTGATGTGACGCAATAGCTCAGGCGGTATTCATAGGGCACGCTTTTGTATGTGTATGAAAGCATTTCAATGGTGAGGACGGGTTCGCCCTTTTCAATATTTAGAATGCCGGCAGTTCGGGCATCCGCGCGAGTCGCACCGAAAAGTTCTCTGTTCCTGATTGTAGGCAGCCCGTAGTTCTTTTCCACGGTTTCATATAACGTGCTTTTGTCAAGGCAGGATAAGGCTACCCGGTCGAAATCCTTGAACATCCCCCTGGAGATATATGAGACGGCATAAACGACAGGCCTCTGGTCTGAACTGAAGACTCTTTTGATCTCGTAAAGTTTCATGTCCGTTGAAATTTCGAGAAACCGGTTAGCAGGCTCGAATCCCTGGATTTCTTTAATGCCTAAGAGTCTTACTTCAAGCTCTGCCATCCCGTCGTTGAACTCCCTGACCATCCGGTAGTATCGCAAGCTCTCCTGCCTTAGAGTACTTCTTCCAACAAAGGTGCCCTTGCCCTGAACCCTATAAAGATACCCTTCGCCCACCAGATTCCCGAGGGCCTTCTTCACCGTTCCTACGCTTATCTTGTACTCTTCGGTGATAAGCCGCTCCGATGGAATCGGCTCGCCCGGCTTCCAGTGGCCGTCCTCTATTTTCCCTCGCAACGCTTCCTGCAACCGGTAATAGGCGGGTAAAGGCGCCCCCCCTACCCCATTCAATACCTCCCGGTGTTCCCTCGACATATAGTGTTCCCCCTGGCGTGAAACTGAAAACGCAGTTATCTGTTATCTGAAAGTCATATATATGACTATATATCTATATATCTCATCCGGCATCTTATGTCCAGCAGTATTAAAGCGGAATATTTAATACAGTACCCTGATTCCCTCTGTATCATAAATGTGCAAAAGCATAGATTGGATCTGTAAGATCAGTATGAGTATGCAGTTCTTGCAAGAAATTATCATTGCTTGATTCTTTTGCAAAATCATTATCCATAATGGCCGTTATAAATATTATGCGTTTTGCTTCATCAAACAGGCCACTATCGCAGATATTTTGATTTCTAAAAGCTGTTTTAAGGATTATTCCCGAGATGCCAAACTCATCGATTAAAAGCACACTGCCTTTTAAGGCAGTGTGCTTTAACAGTTCTTCATCATGAACGAATAAATTATGGCTTTATGAAAACCACAAAAAACCGTTTGCCAATAAATTTCATTTTATCCGCCGATAATGTATTCAGGATTACTACTGTATCTGTCTATGATTATCGGTTCATCATTTATCGCCCCATGCTTCTAAGCCTGGGTTGCGATTGATTCCATTGCCTGATCGTCCTCTTCAACCTTGAATCCCTTTGTTTCAGGAAGCAGGAATATAACTATAATGGTTGAAATAATAGGGCCAAGGGCCATCAGGGATGCAGCATTGCCTGTTCCTCCGATGTTCACTGCAAGATACCCGACAAGACCAGGCGCAACAACCTGGGCAATCCTGCCGAATATGTTGTTTCCCCATGCCGAGGCGCTTGCCCTGATTCTGGTTGGAAACAGTTCGTTCGTGAAAGACGCGCACAACACAGTGAATACGCCGATAAAAAACGTTCCGAAAACAAGGGATGCAAATATCAGTTGATACTTCGACATCTGGAATGCACATACAGTTCCCAATGTTCCGCACAGGAAAAATATTATTGCCGTCGGTTTCCTTCCGATGGAATCCATTAGCTTTCCGGCCAGGATATATCCGACAAATCCGACTAAATATGCCACCGAAGTCGCCAGAGATATCTTGCCGGGTGTCCATCCATGCGTGTTCACAACATGGTATGAGAAGAAATTCATCGCTGTCGTGTAGCACAAATAGGAAAAAAACCAGAGAAGCGAAACTGATATCATGTACTTGCGATATTTAGGCTTGAATACCTCAAAGAATTCAGGCTTGTTTTTTGCCGTATCGGCTGCTTTCTGGAAACTCTGGGTTTCAGTGAAGTTCTTTTTCAGCAGAAGAATAATTATCAGCGGCAGCCCTCCCAGAACGAAAAGCCCACGCCATCCAAAACGTGATGCCATCATTACACCAAGAAGTGCTGAAGGGAAGATGGCTCCTATTCCAGCGACGAACTGGAATAAAGCCAGACCGCGTCCTCTAGTCTCAGCAGGAAATTCTTCCGCTACAACAATAAAACCTGTCGCCCACTCAGTTACAAGAAATACCCTTGCAAAAAACTGGCACGCTATGAAAAAATATATATTCGGTGAAAACGCAGTAGCTATGCTCATGATGGCATACAGGCAAACAGCCCAGATGAAAACAGGCCTTCTTCCTATTCTGTCACCCATTCTGACAAAAAAGAAAGCAGCTAATGTTCCTATCGCCACGATAGTAAGAACAAGACCGGTTGCCTCGACCCCAATATTCATATCCTTAGCAATATATGGAAGGGTCATATTGATTACCATCCAGTCAAAGCCCTCGAAGAACGAACCGCACATAAGGACTGGCAAAATCTTTTTCTGTCTGTCTGTAAGCTTGAATTTCACATTTGTATCAGCTGCCATTTGTATCCTCCCCTATTGCATATTTATGGAAGTCTTTAGATGAGAAAGATTTCAGAATCAGGATAGTCTTTTTTGTCTTATTGCTCAATAGCAAAACAATCGGTGTGATTGAAATCCATGTATTGCGGTGATCGGCATCCTGTCATTGTATATACTTGAGAATTTATTAAAATTTCTGCAGGTAATGGAATAGTTATAACGCACCGTCGGCACTAGCCAGAATATTCTTCACATCATACATGACACAGTCCTTATCACTTAGTTTATCAAATCTCATCTTTTTGAATTTCTGGTGTGCGACAGCGGCTACGATGGCATTATACTTACCAAGTTTCTTTTCGTGTGAAACTATATGGATGCCATATTCCTTCATAACCTCATCGGGATCGGCATACGGATCGTATACATCCACAATACAGCCGAAATCCTTTAATTCTCTCACAACATCAATCACTTTTGAATTCCTGATATCGGGACAATTCTCCTTGAATGTAATCCCCAGGACAAGCACTTTCGCCCCTTTAATGTTGCAGCCTTTTTTTATAAGCAGTTTAATTGTCTGTCCCGCCACATAAGGCCCCATGCTGTCGTTAAGCCTTCGGCCTGCAAGAATAATCTGCGGGATATAACCCAGTCCTTCAGCCTTGTGCGTCAGGTAATAAGGATCAACACCGATACAGTGCCCGCCGACCAGACCCGGCTCAAAGGGCAGAAAATTCCATTTGGTCCTGGCGGCCGCCAATACATCCCTTGTCCTTATCCCCATCTTTGAAAAAATAATGGAAAGTTCGTTTATGAAGGCGATATTTATATCCCTCTGTGAATTCTCAATAACCTTTGCCGCCTCTGCAACCCTTATTGACGGTGCTTTGTGTGTGCCTGCCGTTATAATCGATGCATAAAGCCGGTCTATGATATCGGCTGTTTCCGGGGTGGACCCGGAGGTTACTTTCTGTATGTTAGGCAGCCTGTGCGCCTTGTCGCCGGGATTTATCCTTTCCGGACTGTACCCGCAGAAAAAATCCCTGTTGTATTTAAGTCCGGACGAACGTTCCAGGACAGGAACACAATCCTCTTCCGTACAGCCCGGATATACGGTTGATTCATAAATCACTATATCTCCCTTGGAAAGAACGCTCCCAACCGTTTCACTTGCTTTTTTGAGCAGTGTAATATCAGGCCTGTTGTAGGAATCGATCGGCGTCGGAACGGTTACAATATAAATATTGCATCCGATTATATCCTTTTTATTCAATGCAAATTTGAGATATTTTGCAGGGTTGAATTCATCGGGCTCAATCTCCTTTGTCCTGTCATAATGTCCGGATAATTCTTCGATCCTTTCCGGATTTGTATCAAAGCCGACAGTCGGATATATCTTGCCGAACTCAACTGCCAGCGGTAATCCTACATAGCCGAGACCTATAACTGCGATACGGTGTTTCATTATTGCCCCTCCAAGAAGAGTAATGTTGCCTTTTTGATAAAATCGTCGGAATTAAATAAATTCTTTATTTAATTATATTATCAACTCTTCCGAACTTTATCGATTTCCATTTTGGTAATGAAATGGACTATGTATATGAGTTATATCTTGGTATATAATTTTATGAGGGTGAAAAGGGAATGAAACCTGACAGACTTAGAAAAGTTCGAAATATGGGTTTTGTGGCGCATATAGACGCCGGGAAAACCACGGTAACTGAAAGAGTCCTTTTTTATACAGGCCGTATCCACAAGATGGGCGAGGTGCATGACGGTCAGGCGACCATGGATTACCTCCCGCAGGAACAGGAACGTGGCATAACAATAACCTCTGCGGTTACCACCTGCAAATGGAATGAGCATGAAATCCACATAATCGATACTCCGGGTCATGTCGATTTCACAATCGAGGTGGAGAGAAGCCTCAGGGTGCTTGACGGCGCCGTCATGATCCTTTGCGGTGTCGGAGGCGTGCAGGCACAGACAGAAACAGTCTGGCACCAGGCAAGAAAATATGAAGTTCCTACAATCGCATTTATAAACAAGCTTGACAGGCCGGGGGCAGATTATAAATCAGTGCTCACCCAGATTGAAAAGCGTCTCGAGATAAAGCCTATACCCGTTCAGCTTCCATATTATGCTGGCGATTCTTTCAAAGGTATAATTGATCTCCTGCGTATGAAACAGCTTGTCTGGAAAGATGATGATCAGGGCAGCGAAGTTAACGAATCTGATATTTCCGGGGATTATCTTAAAGAGGCTGCTTCATTAAGGGATCATTTGATGGAATCCCTTGCGGAACTCGATGATTCCTTCATGGAATCCTACCTTGCTGGGGAAGCGATTAGCATCAGGACAATTAAAGATGCAATCCGTAAAGGCACAATTGAAAACAGGATACTGCCGGTTCTGTTTGGGGCGGCACTTAGAAACAAGGGCATCCAGCCCCTGGTTGATGCAATTATTGATTATCTTCCCTCGCCTACTGATATAAGACCGCCGCTTGGACATGACAAGAAAACAGGTGAACTCATCGCAATTTCCTCGGACCCCAAAAGCCCTCTTGTAGCCTATGCATTCAAGGTATATATGGAGGAAGGCAGAAGGCTGGTCTACCTCAGGCTTTATTCTGGCGAGATGCATGCAGGTGACGAACTATACAATACTACAAGGGAAACTTCAGAAAAGGTTGCAAGGTTGTTTATGATGCATGCCCATCATAAGGAGAGGATAGAAAATGCCGTAGCAGGTGATATCATTGCTGTTGCCGGCCTTAAAGACGCCGTCACCGGTGATACGCTGACTGTTGGAAACGATACCCTCGTGCTTGAACCCATAGAAGTACTCAAACCTGTCATATCAATAGCCATTGAGCCTAAAAGCGGAGGAGGAGACGCATATCAGAGGTTGATGACGACCTCATCGAAACTAATGGATGAAGACCCCACCATAAAGGTCCATGAAGACCCCGATACAGGCCAGGTAATCCTGGCAGGCATGGGCGAGCTTCATCTTGAAATTGCTGTCGACCGGCTTAAAACCGCCTTCGGAGTAGATATAAATGTCGGGAATCCACAGGTCCTTTTCTGTTCAAGCGTCAGGGGCCCGGGAGATGGAGAATCGGCATTCAACAAAAAACTTGGGGACGCTTTTCATTCAGGCCATGTCATGCTTAATGTATCCCCAGGAAAAAGAGGTGCGGGGAACACAATCAATATCATCCCTGATACAAGCGAAGAGATAAAATCCTCAATCCTTCTTGGCATAGAAGAAGGCTGTCTTGCCGACCCTGTTAACGGTTACAATATAGTTGATGTTGCAGTTCAGGTAAAAAAAGTTATTATTACAGAAGAAACTACTGGACAGGGAATGAAAATAGCCTCGCAAATGGCTTTGCAGGATGCGGTAAAAAATGCGGGAATCCTTGTCCTTGAACCGGTCATGGATATAGAGGTCATGGTCCCGGAGGAATATGTCGGGGATGTTGTAGGTGATCTAAGCTCGCGCAGGGCAAATATAGAGGGTGTTATTATCAAGGGTAAATATCATTGCATAAAGGCATATGTCCCTTTATCCAGGACATTCGGGTATTCCACACAGTTGAGGTCCATAAGCAGAGGAAGAGGCAGCTTTAATATGAAGTTCTTCCGATATGACAATATGTGAGGCTGTATATGCTTAATCGCTACAAATGGCTTGTACCTGTTATATTCATAACACTTTTTGCCTGGGTTATCGTGGGTATCATCATGAGTGTCAGCGGACAGCTGCTCTTTGTGATGCCCGGTCCGCCCAAACAGAATATAACGGCTGTTGAAACACCCAAGAGGCAGCCCGCACCACTTTCGTCTTATGATATCATAAAAGAAAGGAAGCTCCTTGGATCAATCAGCAAAGGGCCCCAGGGGACCCTCACTGGCGATGACAGAGACCGTCCTATTGCTTCTCTCGGGCTTGTATTAAAAGGCACTATAGCAGGATCAGTTGTCTTCAGCAGGGCTATTATCGAGGATAAAGGAAAACAGCAGCTTTACAAAATAGGAGATTCCGTATCTGGGGCAAACATAATCGGAATTTTCAGGAACAAGGTAATCCTTCAAATGAACGGCCAGGAACAGATGCTTGTTCCTGAGGATACTAGCGCCAAAAAGGGATCAAAAGGCGGTCCTTCGGGTCCAGCAATACCGATGCCCGGCAGCGCCACAGGCGGCACAGACATGTCATCAGCTATGCAGAATATGGAGCAGTTTCTTGGCAATGCCAGGGTTGTCCCTTATTTCAAAGGCGGAGAACCTTACGGTTTCCGGGTAACCAATGTTGACAACAGTTCACCATTGTTCGGCCTTGGGGTGCGTTCTGGGGATGTAATAAAATCAGTTAACGGGATACCAATAAAAACTCCTGAAGACGCTATGAAACTATACCAGAACATGCAGAACGTTTCCTCGGCAAATGTTGAGCTTGAACGCCATGGGACAACAACTTCCGTTAACGTCCCGCTGAAATAGCCGTCCGCATTTAAATAAAGATACAAAGATTACATAAATAACCTTGGGGCAATAGTGAATGTTTGAGAAATATTTTGGACTGACAGAAAACCCTTTCAACCTTACGCCTGACCCCAAATATCTCTATTTTTCAGAGGTGCATAAAGAAGCCCTCTCCCATCTGAAATACGGCATTGATGAAAAAAAGGGCTTTATATTAATTACAGGCGAGGTCGGTGCAGGCAAAACCACGCTGTGCCGTGTCTTGCTGACCACACTTCCGGAAACAATAAAAACTGCCCTGATACTTAACCCTGCGCTATCCGATATTGAACTTTTGCAGACAATAAACCAGGAATTCGGTATCAACTCGACAAGTACCTCGAAAAAAGCTTTATTGGATGAGTTATACGGTTTTCTTCTCGACGTCAGGTCAAAAAACAAGAATGCGGTACTGATCATTGATGAATGCCAGAATCTTTCCCCTGACGTTCTTGAACAGATCAGAATGATTTCAAATCTCGAAACTGAAAAGGAAAAACTTATTCAGATAGTACTCATAGGACAGCCGGAATTAAAATCGATGCTATCGACCCCAAGCCTGAAGCAGATAAGCGACCGCATTACTGTCAGATATCACATGGGACTCCTAAGCAAACCGGACACAAGGAATTATATCAAGCACAGGCTCATCGTTTCAGGTTCACATGGAGATATCAATTTTTCCAGGGCGGCGCTTAATAGAATTTTTAAATTTTCAGGGGGCCTGCCAAGAAGGATTAACGCAGCATGTGAGCGATCACTGCTGATTGCTTTTACGAAAGGAACAAATACAATATCCGGTTCCATTGCCTATCAGGCGATCAAGGAGATAACAGGGAATTATCCCGGTTCTTCATACTTAAAAAAAGCCCTGGCCGGTGCCGTTATTGCAGCTGTTATTGCAGGACTGTTATTTTTCTGGCAGCCGATTCTATCTCTCATTGAAGAAACGAACGGTATGGCAAAAAATAATGAACATATATCCCAGAATCTGCAACCGGCTGACAGAATATCAAACCCATTCTGTCATGACTGTGTGATGAAAGATTACAGGACAGCACTAGACGCATTGAAATTGCTTCCTGAAAATGCTGAAACGAATTCCGTTTTAAACCTGTTTCCGCCTTTTGCTCTGCTGAAGAGCATTTCAAAACCTTTCGTTGCTTCAGTATGGGGAGGCTACTGCATTGTTGAACGGATCAATGGTAATGATGCCGAATTAATAAAAAAGGACATGAGCAGGATAAATATACCGATAAAAAGTTTTTCAGAGATATATCAGGGTCATGTTGTTATAATATACAAGAGGAATACTGTAAAAGAGACCTTCGGTATTGCATCAACGGGAGAAAGTGTTAAAAAAATACAGGAAAAACTTAAAGATCTGGGCTATATATCTATTGACCCGAATGGTATTTACGGTATTGAAACTTCGGAGGGCATAGAAAAACTGCAGGAAACATGCGGTCTGGCAAAAGACGGCATCGCCGGTACGGAAACACTTGCACTCATTAATATACTGGAAGGTAAAAAGATATGAGTTCCATATATGACGCACTGAAACGTGTTCAACATGAAGATACTCGCATATTGCCTGTCGCCGACAAGCCGAAGAGCTGGAGCACCCCAAAGAACTGGGCAATTGTTATTATTGCAATAACAATCAGTTCGATAGTTTCAATGGGCATATATTCCTATGTCTCAACGCCTGTAACAATTAAAAATCATCATAATGCATCTAAAACAACTCCTTATCAGACCCCGGCAAAATCCGTGGCATTACAAAAAAAAGTCGCTCCAGAAACTGCAATGAAATTACCGGCAGCAAATATCCAGGACCCTGTTGTCAGCGCCCCTGATAAAAGCAAGGATGAATATATTAAGCTTGCCAACCTGTATTTTGAGAAAGGTGAACTTGACAAAGCCGCTTCAGTATACAAGGAAGCACTGGCTGTTTACAAAAACGACGCCGGTCTGATAAACAATCTCGGTGCAGTCCTACTGGCAAAGTCGGATTATGACAGCGCAATAAAGTATTTTAAAATTGCAATTCAATGCTCGAAAGATAATGTTGAACCGGTGTATAATCTTGCTTGCGCCTATGCTAAAAAAGGAGATAAAGCATCTGCACTCAGGGAACTGAAACTTGCGATTAAAATGAACGGACAGGATGTAAGAAAGTGGGCAAAGAATGATCCCGACCTCGAAAGCCTTAAAGGTACATGGAACTAGAGTGACAATAATTAAGGGGGAGAAATGAAGACTGTACGATTTTTGGCGATGTTAGTAATCATTACACTGTTTTCGATAGGCAGCATATACGCCGCGAGAATGGTGGATAAAAACTCGCCTGCACCATCAACACCAATCGAAATCAAAAATCGCCAGGACAAAACCGCTCAACAGGAGAAAACCGTAAAAAAGGAGAACGATAACGCACCCAAAGAAGATGTATTATCGGCAAAGGATTTCAGCACTTCCGCAGCTGATAAAAACAACTCCGAAATGAAAAAGGAGGATAAGAAAACAAAAGGAAAGACTCAGTATGTAACCATGGATTTTGACGGGATGGATATCAGCATGCTTGTCAAATTCATTGCAGATATAACAAAGAAAAATTTCATTATAGATAATAATGTCACCGGCAAGGTCAGTGTTGTTTCCCCCCGTAAAATGACCATAGATGAAGCCTATAAAGTCTTTGAGAGCATTCTCGAAGTAAACGGATATACAACTGTCAAGGCAGGCAATATAATTAAAGTAGTCAAGTCATCGGATGCCGTAACCAAAGGAATTGAAACACAAACGGCCATCTCGACATCAGCCCAGGACAAGCTGGTCACCCAGATCATACAATTGAAATATGCAGATGCCGAAGACATAAAAAATCTCATTACCCCCCTTATTTCAAAAAGCAGTTCGCAGATAATGTCATACCCCCAGAGCAATATCCTGATTGTTACGGATACGCTTTCGAATTTGAAGAAAATCATGGAGATAATAAAGATAATCGATGTCAAAGGCAATGCGCAGGAGGTCAAAATCCTCCGTCTTGAACATGCTTCTGCAACCGATCTCTCAAACAAACTGAACCAGATTCTTACAGGTGCTTCAGCCACAGATGCCAGTTCAAGAGCAGCAATATCAAGACGCATGCCAGGAGCAACCTCAACGAAAGAACCGGCAAAAATACTCCCTTATGAAAGGACCAATTCATTAATCGTCGTTGCGAATGAACAGGATTTAAAAGACATTTCAGATCTTATTACCGAACTCGATATCCCTACCCCAAGCGGAAAAGAGGATATCCATGTCTACTATCTGCAGAATGCCACAGCTGAAGAGGTGGCAAAAGTTTTAAGCGGCATGCCCGCTCTGGCCAGCCCTGATGCTACGCCAAAGCCCGGTTCGCAAACTCCAGCGGCAGTATCGAGCATGTCGAACCAGCAGCAGAATTTTAAGATATCTCCGGACAAGGCGACTAATTCCCTGATTATATTTGCTGACCCATACACTTATGACAATATCGTCGAAACAATCCGGTATCTCGATATACCCCGCAAACAGGTCTTTGTCGAGGCATTCATAATGGAGGTCAATACAAATTATAATTTCGAGATCGGGGTTCAGTGGTCATTCTTTAATGACTTCAAATACAACGGCGGCAAAAAAACCGGCGGGTGGTTTGCAAGGACAAGCGATACGTCGATATCAACACCAAGCGATTTCCCTAATGGGCCGCTCCTCGGTGTTATCGGCCAGGCTATCACACTCAATAAGGGGGGAACGGAAATAACCCTTCCGAACATGGCTTCCTTTATAAATGCCGTAAGCAGCGATGACGATATTCACATCATCTCCAAACCTCAGATTATAACCATGGATAACAAGCAGGCCGAGATAAAAGTAGGCAAGAACGTTCCCTATATTACCAGAGAGGATACAGATTCGACCAATATCAACAGAACGGTTAGGACTTATGACTACCGCGATGTCGGTGTAACTCTGAAAATCACACCGCAGATAAACCAGGAAGGCGGTGTCCGCATGGACATATTCGAGGAGATTACAACACTCGTGCAAGGCACCGGCGAAGACAAATATGCACCGACAACGCTCAAGCGTTCAGCAACTACGTCGGTACAAATTAAAGACAACGAGACAATGGTTATAGGAGGTCTCATTGGTGACAGCCTGACAGTAGGCAATTCCAAGGTTCCCTTGTTCGGCGATATCCCGTTGCTCGGCTATCTGTTTAAAACACTAAACCGGACGCGCGAGAAAACAAACCTGTATATTTTTATAACACCAAGGGTTATCGACACCATCGAAAAGTCAGATTCTCTCTATAAAAGGAAATATGGCGAGGTCAAAGTGGTTGAATCGAAGCTGAGACTCGAATCGCCTGACATGACCAAAGGGGAGGAAGTCCCGCCAAATCCCCCCAAGAAACCTGCACCAACAGAGCCGGTTGCGCCGACCGTGAAAGAGAAAGAGCCGGATGTCCAGACAGAGCAGAAAAGCAAGTGATACAAAAACCGGCATGAAGACAAGGGGTGAAATTTGATGAGAATACCAAGCCTTGAGCAGGTTGTGATCTCACAGAATCTTGCAACTGAAGAGACCCTTCAGAAGGCGCTGCTGGCCCAGAAACAAAAGGGCGGCTCTTTAAAGGATGCCCTTGTTGATTCAGGCGCCATTAACGATGTGGAGATCCTTAAAGCCATCTCCAAGGCCTGGGGTATTGAATTTGTGCATATGCTCGGCGACCTTGAAGTCGATCCAGCCATACTTGACAAACTCCCGGTAACTTTTCTCAGGCGCTATAACATGGTGCCCTTCAAATGGCAGGGAGATACCCTGATAGTAGCCGTTAATGATCCCATGGATCAGGACCCTTTCTATGATATAGGCAAGGAAATGTCAGCCAGGGACATAAAGCGCATCCTGGCCACAAAACAGGAGATCCATTCGGCCATAAACCGCCTCAATGACATGAAAAATGAGAGTGCCCAGGACATTGTTGAGGACATCAAAGAGGAGGAGGAAGAAGACCTCCTGACGGATATAGAAAGCATCCAGGATATAAGCGTCATGGAAAGCGACGCACCTATAATCAAACTTGTTAACAGGCTCATGATGCAGGCCTTCCGTGAAAGGGCCTCTGATATTCACGTAGAACCCTATCAGGCTGAGGTCAGGATTAGGTTCCGGGTCGATGGAATCCTGCACGATGTTTTAGGCATTCCCAAACGTATTCAGTCAGCAGTTATTTCACGTATCAAGGTTATGGCAAATTTAAATATTGCAGAAAAACGCCTGCCACAGGATGGAAGAATAGGAATCAAGCTTGGAGACCATTCTGTCGACCTGCGTGTTTCGACTGTCCCTACTGCAAACGGTGAACGGCTTGTTATGAGAATCCTTGACAAATCCTCAGTGCTCTATGGCCTGGAAGAACTGGGTTTCTATCCGGACGACATGGATATAATAAACATGCTGCTTAAACAGGAGCATGGAATTATCCTTGTAACCGGCCCTACAGGTTCAGGAAAAACCACTTCTTTATATTCAATGCTCAGCAAGCTCAACTCCCCGGATAAGAACATTCTGACAATAGAAGACCCGATAGAATATCAGCTGAAGGGTATAGGGCAGATTCCTGTCAACACGAAAGTGGGTGTTACATTTGCATCCGGGCTCAGGTCAATAGTCCGTCAGGACCCGGACATAATTCTGGTAGGGGAAATCCGTGACCTGGATACTGCTGAAATTGCCATTCAGGCAGCCCTGACAGGTCACCTCGTTTTCTCAACACTGCATACAAACGATTCCGCTACTGCAATCACACGCCTTATTGATATGGGTATTGAACCCTTCCTTGTTACTTCATCGCTTAATGCGATTGTCGCTCAAAGGCTTTGCAGAAAAATCTGCACTGACTGCCGTCAGCCTTATTATCCGGAAAACGAAAGCCTGCATGAAATAGGCCTGGTCAGGGAAAGACTTCTGGCTGATGGACATTTATACAGAGGCGCCGGTTGTATGGAATGCCTTAATACAGGTTACAAAGGCAGGATCGGTATTTATGAGATCCTTGTAATGAGTGACTCTATGAAAACAACCGTCCTGAAGACTTCCGATTCGAATTTAATTAAAAGGCAGGCAATTGAAGAGGGCCTCCATACGCTTAGGGAAGACGGCGCAAGAAAGGTAAGTGACGGTGTCACCACAATTGAAGAAGTCATGAGGGTTACGCAGCAGTAATGCCAAAAGCCAAACAGTTCTTCAGGTGCTCAGCCTGTGGAAATACATTTGACAGATGGCTGGGCAGATGCACCCAGTGTTCAGAGTGGAATACCCTTGAAGAGATTGCCGTGGAATCAGCTGCAGTCAATACCGCCGTACCAAGAGACACCTTGCCTCTTGCTTTTGATGATATCGTCGGTCATTCTCTGTCACGTTTATCAACAGGTATCCAGGAACTCGACAGGGTTCTCGGTTCCGGCATCGTTGACGGCTCACTGGTGCTCATTGGCGGTGATCCCGGAATAGGCAAGTCTACACTGATGCTGCAGATGGCATTCCATCTGTCATCTTCGCAAAAAGTGCTTTATGTCAGTGGAGAGGAATCCGCTGTCCAGTTAAAAATCCGGGGAGAACGGCTGGGAGTAAAAAGCAGGTCTCTCTTGATCTACCCGGAAATAATGATGGAAAAAATTATTGAACAGATCAGAACAGTATCGCCTGACATTATCGTAATAGATTCCATACAGTCCGTATTTTCATTAAAAATTGAGGCAGCACCCGGAAGTGTGGCTCAGATAAGACATTGTGCTGGAATGCTTATGGGTATTGCAAAGTCAACCGGCGTACCTGTTTTTTTAATAGGACACGTAACAAAGGACGGTTGGATAGCAGGACCCAAAATGCTTGAACATCTTGTAGACACTGTCCTTTACTTTGAAGGTGATCCTTCCGGTGCTTACAGGATCCTCAGGGCGGTGAAAAACAGGTTTGGCCCCTCCGGTGAAATCGGCATTTTTGAAATGAAGGAATCAGGTCTTACGAGTATAACAAACCCTTCGGGAATCTTCATGGGTCTTGGCGGCAGACTGCCCGGCAGTTCAGTTATGCCTGCTATTGAGGGCAGCAGGGTTTTTCTGGTGGAGATCCAGTCGCTTGTCAGCAAAACCACCTTTTCAATGCCAAAACGGATATCAATCGGCATAGATCCATCAAGAGTTTCTGTTCTGCTGGCTGTTCTGGAAAAAAGGAGCGGCATGTTCATATCAGGCTCGGACGTTGTAGTGAACGTGACATCAGGAATAAAAGTAATTGAGCCCGCAGCAGACCTTGCTGTTGTGATGGCGGTAGCTTCAAGCTCACTTGATAAACCGCTTCCACAGGGTTTTATTTGCTTGGGTGAGATCGGACTCAGCGGAGAGATCAGGCCGGTCGGGCAGGTTGAAGCAAGGCTTAAGGAAGCAAAAAGGCTTGGTTTTTCAAAGGCACTGATTCCAAAAGCCAATGCTGAATCTCAATTAAAATCCAAGGGAATAGATATTATTTCCCTGTCTCACCTGAGTGAAGCAATCTCTGTTATCAAGAAAGTATCCAATTGATATTATGACCTTATAAAATGCGACTATTATTATAAAGTTTCATAAACAATTATCCGATATAAAAAAAAGGAGATACTATCTATGCGAAGGTATAACCTTTATAAAATAACACCTCATTCCGGAAGATTCGAACTCATTAAAGACGTGCCGGCTTATACGGGAAACCAGGAAACAACATATTGGGCAGAATGCTTTACATGGCAGGAATTGAAAAAAGTTATACCCAATCTGAGGAAAAGGGGATGGAAATTCATTGTTGAGCCTGTAGATGAAGATGACCTTTGCGGGAAAATGCATATTTACTCTTTTACCTGTGGAGTCAACAATGAAACGCAGATCATAAGCCTCTGCGGAATAAGGATTATTATGGCACGGGATATCATTGTTTCCAGAAAACAAAAAACATATTAAATCCAAGGTATTGACATAAAACTATTTCTCATTATTCTAAGATAATATCAATTTTTTCTGGGGGAGAGGTAAATGGGCACATTGACAAAGAATGTAATTATCGATGAGATTGTTTTATCAACGGGCCTTTCCAGAAAGGAAGCATCTGAAGCTATCGAGACTCTGCTTGACATTATCAAACTCCAGCTTGAGAAAGGCGATGATGTATGTATTTCCGGGTTCGGCAAATGGAAAGTCCGAAAGAAAAATTCCAGGAGAGGAAGAAACCCGCAAACAGGAGAAGAGATAACGATTACACCCAGAAGCGTAGTTACATTTTCTCTTTCGAATGTTCTGCGTGCGAAACTGACTGAACCAGAGAAGTAATCTTCAGGGAAAAATGCAATAAGGCAACACTCTTTATTCAAGATTGCTGCCTTATCATCCGAGAATACTTATAATCTTTTACTAAAATGCTTTATTTTTCTGCTTCAATTGCTTCTGTTGGGCAGACGTCAGCACAGGCACCACAGTCCGTACAAAGATCAGGATCAATGACATATTTATCATCACCTTCACTTATCGCGTTAACAGGGCACTCATCAACACAGGTCCCACATGAAATACATTCGTCTGTTATCTTATGCGCCATGATAATCCTCCTTTCGTTGTGAGAAATTAGCTATCGGAATTATCCCTAAAATGCAATTGGTTTTTTCCCATTATGTCAACATCCTTGACCCATGCATTTCCTGCATGTAAGAAAGACGAATGGAGGTAATTAAACATGAAATACCATAATCTCAAAGATACACCGGAAAAAGAAATCATCAAGGGATACTTGGCAAAGTATGTACATACATCAAACATGACGGTTCAATACTGCAACATTATTTCCGGCTCTCCCATGCCTGAACATTTTCACCCTCATGAACAGATAAGCATGGTAATCAAAGGGAAGTTTGAGATGAACCTCGATGGTGAAAAGATATTGCTCGAGGAAGGTTCGGCTCTTGTCATTCCACCCAACATAAAACATTCGGGCCTGCCCCTGACAGACTGCTATATCGTTGATGTGTTCCACCCGAGGAGAGATGATTTTGCAGCGCCGGAAAAATAAGGAAAGCTTCAAGGGATACAAGGACAGAAATTATTTTTTTGATAATGGGATAAGGTTTGAATGCAGCCTGTGCGGAAAATGCTGTAATGGTGAACCAGGTATAATCTTTGTTCTGGAAAATGAGATAAATCTTATTGCTGATTTTCTTGAAATAAAGAAGGAGCTGTTTATTGAACGATGCCTGTATCCCTATGTTGATGGCTTCAGTATAAGGGAAGACGATGCGGGCCGGTGCATATTTTTCGAGAACGGCTGTTCAATCTATCCTGTCAGGCCGCTGCAATGCAGGACTTTTCCCTTCTGGTTTGTCAACCTCCGTTCTGAGAAGGCATGGATTGAAGTGTTAAAAACCTGTCCGGGCATCGGCAAAGGAAAGCTTTATAAAAAAGAGGAGATTCTCGATATCGTTATGGCTTCATTCAGCCTGTATAAGCCATTCTGTAAAGCACTCGGTTTAAACGATGCCGCATCATGAAACCAACACCGGATCAGTCACGAATATCTCACATGAAACGGAACTTCATTTTCTGCAAATGCAGACAAACAGGCGCTCATAAGCATTAAAGCCCTTATTGCATAACCTATAAGTTTTGTCCCGATCACGGCAATCTGCCTCATCAGGTTTAAAATTCATATAAGCTTTACTTTTTTCGCGGCATGGAGCGCCAGCTTTTTTCATATACGTTTACTTCTTTGATGAATGCGCCAACAGATTGCGGCATACTTACCCAAAGCGAGACATGAACCAGGCAGGTATGGTTTCAGTTCTTTTCATTTACCATCAAAGGAACTATCTCAGGGTGATTTTTTTTATAAGGTACAAAACTTCACAGGACATGGCTGGTTTGTATTTACCGTGTTAGATCAAACAGGGTTGCTGTCAAACTTTTCTTCAGGGTTAAAGTTTACATTACATTTAAAGCCACTGGAACAGGGAGTTCAATTATGGACTCCCTGTCAGGCTTAATGCATATACCCGTGATACAAATTATTTTCTGTCACCCGTAAGCGCCTTTTTTCATGGTAATGAATATTCCCCCTATGGCAAGAGCTGCAACATTCGCAGCCCAGCTTGCCGCAATCGGGTTTATATAACCGGACATTCCCAGAGACACCATACCGGAATGGAATGCCCAGTAGGAAAGGGCGAAAACAAGACCAAGGGCAATTCCTCTTGCTATTCCACCGGTTCTCGGGAACCTCATACCAAATGGAAGAACAAGAATAGTCATGACAAGGGGTGCGATTACGAAACTTATCCTGTTGTGAAAATATGTTTCAACACTCTTGGACCTCAGTCCGTCTTTTCTGATCTGTGCTATATAATGCCGGAGTTCCGGTATCGTCAGGACTTCAGGTTTAGGTCTGGCCATAAAAAGCTCCTGAGGATTGCTCTTTAAAGGTAGAGCATTATCTCCCTTTACAACTGATATTCCTTTCTCCGTAAAACCAATCCTGCTGACACCAGTTGCAACCCATGCCTTTCCATCCCATTTCGCCTTATCAGCTTTCAGAATCTCCGTTAGTCTGCCCCCATTGAGCCTGTAACAGGAAATCCTTTCCATAGCTTCGCCGTCAATATCCAGAAGCTCAACATAGTATATATTATCACTATCCCTGAAACGGCTTCCATGAACGTCGAATGAGCCTTTTATCCCTTCATTTGCAATCTTGAATTTTTCGATTTTATCGGCTTCCCTCTGAGCAATAGGATATAAATAGAATGACAGAACCGACATAAAACCGACCGCGAGCACCCCCATGCTGATATAAGGCAGATAAATCCTCCATGTCGGGACCGAACACGACTGCATTGCAATCGTCTCGACATGTCTTGAAAAAAGTGCCTGCGATGAAAGAATTCCGAGGCAAAGCGAAAAGGGCAAAACCAGATACACCATTTCAGGAAGGCTTAAAATCATAAAGGTAAAAACAAGAGCCCCCTCCGCGTTGTTTCTTGAAAACATGGACATGTTCCCGATAAAATTGGCCATAAATATCATCCCGGCCAGGCTGACAAGGGCGCCTATCCACATGATAAACGCCTTTTTGAATATATACTTGTAGAGTGTCATCTCATGGGCCTTTTCTGGTATAATGACCTGATTATCCAGACAACAAAAATTATTGCACAAAACACTATATTGGGTATCCATGCACCCAGTACAGGTTCAATCCTGTCCGCCTTAACAAGTCTGTCTGTCATAATGAAAACAAAATAATATCCGATGACTGCTGATATGCCGATAATAAAGCCACCATATTTTGAGGCCCTCGGTTTTCTGTAACCGAAGGTTATACCGACAAATCCGAGTATAAGGCTGAGAACCGGAAATGAATATCTGTTGTAATATTCCTTGATCCATTTGGGATCCGGGTCTTTCGTAATGAGTTCTTTGAGTTTGGGCTGTGAGGCCGTTTCCCAGGTTTTAATTCCCAATTCCCTTGTCAGATTGAAATTCAACACAAAATCATATTCGTCAAAGGTTATATATCTCATGACCTTGTCTTTCTGCATGAACATGCTGCCATTATAGAGCTTAAGTACAACCTGTGAAGTCCCCATGCCGACTTCACCCTTTTCTGCTGTTACCACATAAGGCGTGCTGCCTTTGCTCTCAATATAAATCTGGTTGAGTCTTTTCTTCTTCTGGTCAACCGATCCCACATAAAAGGTTATGCCCCTGAATGAATCGTCAAAATCCCTTTCTTTGATAAAAGAATATATTTTTTTAGGGGCTTCTTCCATCAGCCTTTTCTGGATTGTCTCCATAGAAAGAGGTCCCAGCCATGTAGACAGAATAAGATTGATAAACATACAGAGGACGGAAAACCATATGATCGGCATATTAATCGTGCGGCTCTTGACGCCGCAGGCCTTCATAGCAACTATCTCGGAATCAGAGGAAAGTCTTTCAAGCATTATCAGGATACTGAAAAGAAATGCCATCGGGACAACAAACCTCCCGACAGGGACAAATGCAAGAAGCATCAGGTCGGCATCTTCAAGGGAAAGAAATCGGCCCATCTGCACCCATTGAACGATAAGCATCACACAGAACAGTACAACGAGAGCCCCAAAGAAGGTTTTAATAATATTATTGGTTATATATCTTTGGACTAGCATACAGATTTCGAATTATATCCGTGAAATCCGGTTATGTCCATCGGCTAGATTTTTATCAACATATAAAATTAGTCATTTTTCGTGCTCTCAGATTACACATTACGATTTGAAGATTACAAATCGTAATTCCAATTACAATCACGTGATCGTTGTAATTGTACTCCAGGTCTCCATCAATCACAGAAATTTTATATCTTATTGTTTTCATGATATTTTTTATAGTGCATTAAACTCTGGCACATATGGCATCCGGATTGCCCTTCCCTATTCAGAACACAAAAAAGGGGGGCAACATGAAAGGACCTAAGACATTTTTTGTTTCACTCATTCTGGTGGCAATTCTTGGTACTCCTGTTTTTTCAGCCGACTATAAACAAGGAGAAGTGATAGTCAAATTTAAACCTGCCTCAGCATTCATGAGCGCCGAATCGGCACCGGCAAGAGCCTATGCCGTTGCAGTAGATGACACCCAGAAGGCGATAGCAGAGCTTAATGCCAGGGATGACGTTGAATATGCCGAACCCAATTATATTATCAAGGCTGATGAAGTCCCTACAGACTGGCCGTACAAAGCTTCCGAATGGAGTGATGTCGATCTGCCGGATGCATGGAATTTTATTTCCTCAAATCCTGCCAATGCAAAAGTAAGGATAGCGGTCATAGATTCGGGTGTGGATCTGGATCACGGCGAACTCAAGGATATCCTGATAGCCGGATATGACTTCGTTAATGATACTAGCGTGCCTGAAGACGATGCGGGCCACGGCACAAGGGTCACAGGTATAATAGGAGCCAAAGGTAAAGACAGTATCAAAGCCTGCGGTGTTGCATGGAACAGCAATATAGAAATCATGCCGCTCAAGTTTATGAGAAAAGATGGTACCAATACTACGGGTTATACTTCAGATGCTATAGAGGCAATCAATTATGCAGCCAATAACGGCGTCCAGATTATAAATGCAAGCTGGGGTTTCGATACGTATTCACGTTCACTTGAAGACGCCATAAATTATGCAAGGAGCAGAGGAGTGCTTGTCGTCTGTTCTGCCGGAAATAATTCGGAAAATAACGACAACGTTGCACACTATCCTTCAAACTACAAAATCGACAACATAATATCGGTTGCAGCAATGAATCGCTACGGCGAGCTGGCAAGCTTTTCCAATTACGGCTACTACAGCGTCCATGTTGCCGCACCGGGAAGCAGCCTGACAACAACTGACCTTGATAATAACATAACTTCATATGCATCCGGTACTTCCTTCGCTTCACCGTTCGTTGCAGGTATTGCGGCAATGGTGTTTTCTGAAAATCCCTCTATCAGCTATTCCGAAGTCAGATCGAGAATAATCGAAGGTTCTATAATAAGTGCGTCTTATTCTGATGAACTCAATATGAGCGGCGGCTGTGTCAACGCCTACAATGCTCTTATGGGCATCAAGAATCATGGCATAGTTGACAACTCTGCATGGGTTCCTCCTGCAGCAGCGAGTTCTGATGGCGAAGAGGCTTCAGGTGAAGACGGAAGCAAAAAGGGTTGCTTCATAGAAACATCATCGAACAATCAGGCGGCATCTGGCATTCTTTTGAGTGTCTTGATATTGATGGTCCTGTTCCCGGTTTTTGCCTGCAGGCAACGGGGATAACCCATACCCCCCCATGCCCTTCCGGTCGGCGGAAGGGCATGCCCCTATTATATCGGGGGAGAAAAAATCAATTAAATAAAAAACCGGCGGTTTCTATTCCGCCGGTTTTTTTATGAATATGCAAATGATTAATCAGTTGTAGTCAGTGGCATCTTTTCCTGTCTGATCGCCATTACCCAGTTTGTGTGGACTGTCACCAAGGTTAATATCACCATTAACGCTCTCATATTGCCATTTTTCATAATGCACGGCTTTACCGTTACCCGTGAATTCTATCATCGTAGCATGTCCCGGATGTTTTACACCCTCTCGAATTATTACTTTCCAGGCTGTTATGAATGCAATCTTAATATCCAGCCAGATGCTCCAGTTTTGAAGGTACCAGGTGTCAAGTTCAAACCGTTTTTCCCACGTAAGCAAATTCCGGCCGTTAATCTGTGCCCAGCCAGTTATTCCGGGTTTGATATTGAAGATTTCTTTCTGCTCATCCGATAGGAGATCCCAGTATTTTTCCATCTGCGGTCTGGGTCCTATTGCGCTCATTTCACCTTTCAGCACATTATAAAACTGCGGAAGCTCATCAAGACTGAAACACCTGAGAAAATCACCGAATGGAGTCAGTCTTTCTTTATCAGGGAGAGGCTCTCCATTCTCATCATATAAATCAAGAAGAGTCTTGAATTTATATAAGGTAAATATCTTGCCGTTCATGCCGGGTCTGTCCTGTTTGAAAATAACTGGTGAACCCAGTTTGTACCTGATCATAATGGCAACAACTAACATTAAAGGCGAAAGCAGCAGCAGCATTGTGATGGAAATAACAAGATCAAGCAGTCTTTTACAAAAATATCCTAATCCGAAAATTGATGGCATTTCGCCATTTCCCCCCAGTTAAATTTAAATGCTTTCAGTAATAAGCCTCCTGCGAAACAAAAGAATGAATGACCAAGTTTCTTTCGTGAGGTTGTTTGCCTAAAATGCAGTCTTTGCAAGAACTACAATGACGAAGCACTCTCTGATGTAGGTCTTTTGCAAGAAGCTCTAATATTAATTTATAATAACCTCATATCGATGTTTGTCAATTTTTTTTAATTTATTTTTAGAGCCAATTTTTATTGCTCAATTTTGACATTTTTATTCTTTTCAATACATCTAAATGATCTTGAAGAAATAACTGTCTTTTATAGATCTTACCTTTCCAATTCCAGGTAAAGATCACCTGTTAATCCCATATGAATTTTGTCTTTTGGGTAAATATACGATTATGCTTTGAAATCTTTTATCCGGCTTAAATCCATAACTGTTCAGCAGGTTTTCCCAGATAAATCCATCTTCCAACTCCAAGTCTACTGCAATAGGTTTTTTTATTTCTTTCGGTGCAACAATATCCTTTAATTCAAAAAGTGTCCCATCAAACTGTCTGTACATAATCAGCTTATCAAGACTGCCCGGCTTTTTGTTTTCGGCAACAGGAACAATGTTGGCGTTTGCATAAAAATTAATCCTTGGCCTGTTTGATATTACATCCTGATTGGGACCTAATTGCGTCAACAACCATATACCTGCTTCTTTACTTGCCAGCCTGTCAATGTCAGGTCTGGCGAAAGCCTTGCCGCCCCATAAGAACGGACATGCAATAATCGTAAAAATAGCCAGCCAGTACAACAATCCTCTTTTCCTACCTGAAATAATCTTTTTTACTGCAACAGCAGCCATTGGCATAATATATATTATACCGGCCAGCAGATACCTGTCAGCCCCTCTGCCGGAATAATTCCACCCCGTTAGCAGACAGGCGATAAAAGACAGAATCAATACGATAAACGAATGTCTTGCATAAATTGACAAATCAGACTTCCAGTTCAGATAAACACCTAAAATCCCGAACAGGCCAAAAAGATAAAGCGATCTTTTCAAGAAACTCCTGATAACATCGATGAATGCAAGGAAAACATATTCAATATCTGTATAGGAGCTTATCAAACTGGTTTTATAATCGTATATCGAATAGCTTCTCTTAAGATAAGACAGGTCAGAGATGTAAAGAATAAATCCCAGTGCAATCAAAATAGCTGCAGCGCTTATAACACGAATCGAAGAATATTTATTTGGTGACAATATCCAGACGAATATCCATGCAAACATAAATACAAGCGCAGTGCTTCTGAGCATGGAACCGGCTGCAAAACAGATAATTCCAGATATCAGATATGATACTTTGCCGCCGGATGATTTTAATGACCTATAAACAAAGTAATTCCCCCATATTATTAAAGCGACCAGCATTGATTCCTTTAGAACATCAACCGAACATTGCAGTAACTGCCTGTTCGCAATGAAAAATATAATGCTCAGTAAACCAACAATTTTTTCATCGCTTAAAGCTAACGTTAACCTATATAGACCCATTGCAGCAATTACGTAAAAAACAGAAGATATCAATCTCCCGGATGTTTCAAAATCAAAACCGGAAATTCTTGATAAACAGCATATTAAATTCTCATATATAGGCAGAGGAAACCACGAGTCTGCATATCCGGAAAACGTTCCCTCACAGATCGACCTGGCAAAAGGAACATAATAATTGGCGCCATCCAGGGCTATGACATCATAATTTATCCATGCAGGGATCAAAGCGAGTATGCTCATTGAAAAAACAATCAAGTTCATTTGTAAATGACTTAATCCGCCAATCCATTCACCAGTCTTTTCCAATAAGATATTCATCTTCTACTACGAGTCGATAATTGCAAAAATTAAAAGAACTTATATCCCCATTTGTTAAAATACATCACAGCACTCCGAATATGCTGCAACATGCCGGACCAGCTGTTATATGAAGCCCTTGTCCAAAAATGAGTAATCGTTGTCACTGGGAAATATATTGTTTTAAAATTATTTTGCTGTACCTTTCTGCACAGATCGGCATCTTCAAAGTACATAAAATATCTGGTGTCAAAACCACCGATCAACTTTAACAGTTCAGTTCTGCAAAACATGAAAGTGCCGCTCTGAAATTCCACTTCATACATGGTGTCGTATCCGACATCCTTCATTTCGTGAGAATCAAGGTATGTTTTAAATAATAAGCTGAGGCGTTTTGGTGCAAATCTTCTTAAGAGCAGGCTTAATATGCTTGGATACTTTCTATTTAACAACTGAACAGAACCGTCCCCATTTAATACTTTGGGTGAGACAATCCCGACATCGGAATTCTTGTCCATGAAATCTTTCAGCTTAACGAAAACATCTGTTTCAACAGATATATCAGAATTCATGATGACAAAATAGTTTGTGTTTGATTTTTCAAGATTGATATTGTGATTTCCTCCATAACCGGTTCTGCTCAGATTATTTGTAACTGTTATCTCTGGATAATTTTCAGTGATAAACTCTACCGTTCCATCTGTTGAACGGTTATTGACTAGCATGACCTGGGCTTTAACCAATGCAGCGGCAGGTATTAACGTCGGAAGTAATCTTTTGAGGTCGTTAAGCTGATTTAATGAAATCAGTGAAATTGTAATATCACTCATTATATATAAGGTTTAAAAGGGTTTCATAAAAATTCCATAAATACAATATTGACGCATATGTTCATTGAGAAATCCCGATTTGAAAGGCATGTGGATACAATTAAATCTGATAAACCCGGAATCTTCAATTTTCTTTATAAGTGCATCCTCATCATAAAAGATCTTGTGGTCGTAATCCGAATAAAACCCTTTAATCCCCGGCACCCCCACAACGAATACACCTTTATGTCTTAAAACCCTGTGGACAGAAATTAGAAGCGATTCGGGATCACTGATATGTTCAAGGACATTATCCATTATTGCACCGTCAAAGGATTCATCCTGAAATGGAAAACTGCCCCCGTCAATTAAATGGGCTTCATAACCCCTGTCTTTACAAAAGGAAACTGTAAACGGGTTGATATCAACACCAATTGTATGTTTGCGGTAACCTAAAAAATCGCCGATACCGCACCCGACATCCAACACCCTGCCCTTAAGATATCTGGAAATGAATGGATATAAATAGAACTTTCTGTAAATCAATCCCGGTAATCTTCTCTGAGACAAATATTTGTAATAATCTTCGTATGAATTAATGTTCAACGAAACACCGAATTATATTAACAGAGATTACTTCACTCGATAAACATCTATCATCTGGTATCTCAGGCCGTGACCACGTTCGACCAGCTTGAATCCGGGACCGAACATCTTTTTCAGCAAAACCATTGAAGGGCTTACAATCCAGTCGCCCCGTTTGGTCTGCCTGACCTCGGCGTATTCTCTGACCTGATTCCGGCCAATGATATTTCTAATCCACCTCCCGGGATTGATGGACAAAAAGTGCTGCCTGGCAATATCCATCTCCAGGAAAGCATAGTCCCCGATGGTATTCTTTAAATTATCTATACCCGTTGAGAGGTCTGTTATCTCAGTCAATACGGCAATACACAAAACAATATCGAACTTACCCAGTTCATTCAATTCATATATCGATCTCTTTTCAAAGAAGATCCCAGCACCCTCCTGGTCATTCAGGATTTTTGCCTGCTCAAGCCGCATTTCATCTATGTCGATTCCGACAACTTTCAGGGCGCCTTTTTTCTTAGCATAAAGACAATACTGGCCGGAATTGCAACCCACATCCAGGACATGTTTACCTTTGAAATCAATATCCTCCAAATATCTGATTCGATCATTTGTCGGAAACTTACCCTTGGTAATCAAACCGTTGTTCAATTCAATTGTCTGGTACCATTCCTGCTTGTCAATCCATTCCCGGTAATCTTTATCAGACATCATCACAGGATTACCTTATATATACGCCAAAATCTCCCGAACAATCTAAATGCCGTATTGCTTTTGAACAGAAATGCGCCCGGTATTGATTCATATCCAAGTGCCTTTAAAATTGCCGCACGATGATGCCCGTCTTCAATGAAAATTTTATTATTATTTAACCTTGCAACAACAGGATAGCTTCTATTTATAATGTATCCATTCTTTATGATATCATCAAGCAATTCCATTCTTTGTGTCACCCTTTCATGAATTACCATATCTATAAATGCAGATTTAACTTCTTCCGGGTTTTTAAAATGTCTTCCAAACTCTATTCGTAGTCTTTTCTGAATAAGCTTGTAAAGCGACCCGTTCAACATCCCTCCGTAACGTTTTGAGACCTTGCAATATTTATTAAACTGCCCCCTGTACCAGCGAGAAAAATTAGTGATCGCTTCATCTTTATCTCCTGAAACATATTGGCAAAAAAATGAATACATCGGCCAATATTCGATTTTTCTACCACCAAATCCTTCTCTGATATAACAGAGTGAATCATTGTGCCTTATGTCATCCAGCAGCACACTGGTCTTTTTTATAAGCATCAATTCTAACCTCTAATCATGAGTAGACAGTCATATTGTCTTTATGGAAAACATATTTCTGAATAATACTAAATTCAAAGCTTGTTAATCAGCTCATAAAACTTCCTGATATTGGTTTCCTGTCTAAAATCATCAGGTAACATATTCTGTCTGCCTTTATCCGCAAAATCATGTTGGGTCATTCGATACATGGCATCAGTAAGCTCTTCATCCCGAATAAAGGTGTCTCCATTTAAACCTGATTTGATCAACTCCCGATTTCCATCAACATCCCTTACAATGCATGGCAAACCAAAAAACAAAGCTTCAAGTACAGCCCTTGACATACCTTCAGATTCAGACGGTAAAACCATGCAGCATGCCGATTGCAGAAAAGAATAGGGATTCTGCTGATGGCCATGAAAGCGGACCCGATCAGGAATACCTGCTTTATTAACCTGCTTTTCCAGAATAGACCTCATTGGACCTTCTCCAACGATATCCAGATCGCAATTCACTCCGATTCCCTTTAGCTTTTCAATGGCATTAATAACAAGTTCAGGCCTTTTTCTTCTTGAAAGACTTCCGAGGAATACAAACTTGAATGGTTCAATTTTATTCTTGGAACTTTTGAATGAATCCTTGATTGATCTTTCATCTATGAAATTATTTATTTTATCCAATCGATGTATTCCATGCATTTTCAGCTGATCCAGCATAGAATCAGACATTGCCACAACACGATCAAATCTTTTGAGAATAAAATATTGGAAATACGCAAGAACAATACCTGGCAAACCATAATCATAACGATAGTTCTCTATGAGGTTGCCTCTGACACTGCTGATTATAACAGCTTCATTAAACATGAAACTATTTATCAGATCGGCAGAAAAACAAAAAGAAATTGAAACAGTCTTTGCTTGGCATGAAGATAACTTAAGCATCTCCTTGTAGGTCTCATATTTCTTTTTCCATTTGTGAAACCTTTCAAGAGATACCACATTTACTTTTGGGTTGATGAACAACCCGTCCGGTGAAGATGTTTTAAGGCTAACAAGAGAAACCGGCATATATTCAACGAGTCCATTACAAAGAGCAACAGCCCCTTTAACAGGCCCGGTCGGATTCAACGAAGGAACTAAAACAAAAACATTTCTCGTATTCATACATTTACTGCAGTTAAAATCTTTTGAGCCCTAGCCCGCCAGTTGTATTCTGCTTCATATCCACGATATGCATTCTCTGCCAGTTTATTAACCAGCAATTGATCGCTTAATAATCTTCTCAAACACATTGACCAGTCGGAAGAATCATCAGGTATGGCCATAAGGCAGTTTTCCCCATCTTTAAGCACCTCTTCAAGAACAGGCAATCTGGATGAAATAATCGGGACACAAGATGCCATGTATTCAAACATTTTCATTGGTGACATGTAACTGCCGGTATCAGTCTCCTGTTTCCGTCCAATTGTAACTGACCGCTGATATGGCATTAACAAAACATCCATTGCTTTCATTACTTCATGTACTTTTGCAGGCTTGATATAACCCATTACCTTCAGATTATTCAGCTGGTTTTGCTTCTTGAATACTTCTATCTGTTCATCATTGCCGCCAAATACCATGAATGCGGTATCTTGATGCCTCTCAGCCAAAGCCTGAATGATTTCAATTCCTCTCCCTTTGTAAAGATGGCCAAAGTATCCAACGATATTTTTATAATTCTCATAACTATCTGTCATAAGAACTTTGCGGATTTCCTGTTTCTGTTTCTCGGATATTGGCTTTATACCATCAGGTGCGGCATCTGGAAGAATCATAACTCTTTTTATATTAATGCCGTGATGATATGAAAGCAGTTCAAGCAGCGCGCTTGATATGACAACCTTGACTAATAAAGGTTGTTTCAAAATTTGCAGTCTGCATAGATTTTCTGTACCCGTATTCAATTTCATGAGTTTCATATATGAGCTTGTTTTTCATTAAACGGTAAAGGAGAAAAGAGGCGTAAAGATTTCTGGAGATTACAATTTGAGGCCCATTACCTTTAATTAAATTAAATATTAAGCAACATATGGAGAATAAGGCGATCTGCAAGTTAAGGGCTGAAGACAAAGGACTATAAAAGGAGACAACTTTTACCCCTTTAAGGGAAACGCCATAGTAATTTTCAAGCAATGCTTTTAGATCATCAACCTGTTTTATTGTTCTGTTGACAAACAGGGTTACATCATTTCCCAAAGAAGCTAACGCCTCGCACATCCGTATGACATGAATTGAATTAGCACTGCGGGAAGGTATCTGCGATGGTGAAATATAATAGATTCTCATAATATTCTTACATATGACTTCGAAGAATATTATGATAACCGATCCCAGGATAATTAATAAAACCCCAATTGTTTGTATCATGATTCCCAAGGGCACATTCAATCCTTGCAAGGGTTAACATCCTGAACCATGAATCCCACAGATCCGATTCATCCCATCTTCGCGAATAGATACTCCAGTGAGTAGCAATAGTATTGCTTCTGGGCAGCATCAGAGAGATGAAATTACGGACAGATTCCATTTGTGCACCTGAGTCCTTTCTGTAGCCGGAAAGCAGAAACCTTATAAAAATAGATAAATTCTTTAGTGACCTGGGTCTGACATAATGAGACTCGCAAAATCCGCCATCAGCATTCTGCTCATATAAAATAGATTGAGCAGTTTTTATCAACAGTGAACGATATTGTTCAGCTATATCCTTTGAGCCGGTTAAAATATAAACCGCGTCATAATCATAACACCCGCCCCCGCCCGGATAAGGTGCAAAATGTCCCTGAGAGTCTGCAAGGCGGGCGACATTTTCTGCAGCAACAGGTAACATCGGATTATCCACGCCAAGATATTCAAAAATCTCGTACTGATGATACCCGTTTTGAAAATGGAGGTATTTAATGCCTCTTCCGTCCTGTCCCCAGAATCCAAATTTATTCATGGCCTTTAAATGCAGTTCAATCCACTGCTCAAGTTGAATGCTGGTATTTATGCCCATATAATCTCTGGCATGTATAAGAAGAATTGCCATGAACATTGCCAAGTTTCCACTTTGCGACTGTCCTATTAATGCGCCCGACTTTTCAAGATACCAACCTATGTCTTCTACAATCAAAGGTTTTATTATCTCTTCGAGGTTAGTAAAATAATTCGCCCCCATTAAGTATAAGGCGCTTAAAGAAAAGGCCAGCAACTGCAGGAAGTATTTATCAAATCTCAGATCAGAATTAAAATAAGATCTCTTTTTTTTATATTCCAGTATCCCCGAGTATAGTTTTTTAGAATACAGTTCCCAGCTTGCATCAGATATATTAAGACCTTTGATCAGATTCAGTCCGAATATTGCAAAACACGATGCAAATGGAGACTCTTCACTGTTGGGTGTTAACTTGTAATCACCCTTTTCATTTTTACATGAATTAATGAAGTCATTATATATTTGTTTTGCTGATTCGATATTCATTTTTATCATCACATAACCTTATTTTATATTTGTAAAAACTAAATGCCTCTTCTTGATACTGTTTGCCCTTTCAAGCATATGGCAAGAAGAAAATAAAATGATGCTGTTAGTATTTCAAACTTCATTGTTGCTAGTGAATAAACATATGAATCAAAAACAAAAACAAACCAAACCCCCAACAGCCCAAGAATGAATATTTTGTCCTCTTGATTATTTGATAAACCATACTGTTTCCATACCGACTTATAAATTCTGTAGAAAAATCTTGTCATGAACATAAATCCAATTATACCAGTTTCCAGAAGTATATATATCATAAAAGGAGTTGCACCTCTTATCCCGATCTTTTCGAACATTATATCAAGAGAATTTCCTGTAAGATAACTTGTGGAAAAACTTCCTCCTCCCATTCCAAATAAAATAACATACCATCTTTGCTCAAAAAACCATTTGCTTGCCTCATAAATTACGCGAAATCGGCCCTTTTGAGCATCTTTGATATTAACATAATCTACATAATACTCATTTTCCTTAAAATCCTCCCCATAACTGTAATAATCACGATAAACATACCCGACAGCATAGTCATACATATGTTGAATATCAAAAGATCCCCAGACTTTCTTTTCAGGATTAAAATCCGGCAGCAATCTCCCGCCCAAATATAATATAATTGAAAAAGCTGCTGTTATTAAAATTACTCTACGAACAGAAAACAATTTGAAGATGGATCGCAACCGGCTTGGCAAGCCATTTTTTTTACTTAACGCATTATAATGGATAAATAAGAAAACCAATAAAACAGGGAAAACGAATACTGTTGCCCTCTTTTCATTTATGATTCCAAATAAAAAGAATAATACTATCCACATTAAATAAGATAACTTTTTTTTGTATAGAAATGCAGAGATCAGGAAAGCACAGGCAAAGAGAGTTACTAAAAGACCTAATTCCCCGCCTTGATAACTGACTGTGCCGATCCAAGTTTCGTCCATACCTATAGCAAAATATTTAATCCATGAGGCTGGGATTTGTATAATAAATAGTAATACCATTAAAGATATTATCTGCCTGACAGAACCAACTGATAACTCAAGGTTCAAGACCCCGAGAAAAAATAAATAGTATACCAATATTTCCCTGACAAAAAGCAAAATTGATATGTAATAAATATTGTTAGCACCCCTGATATTATGCCCACAATCAATAAGCCGCTTATCGATAACAAACCATATACGTTGAATGTTTTCCCATGAGATATCCTGAATAAACATGCCAAAAAAAAGATTGTTATAGCAAGGCATTCTTCAATTAGTTTCGGAATCCACAATGGTATTTTGCTTAATTCGAATATTCCGAATGAAAAACTGATAACAAGAAGAAGTGATATTAATGCTTTATTTATCAAAATCAAGCGTATTTTCATATTAGTCTATCATTTTGAATTCATCTTCATGAAGGGTGTAAAGTTCGAGTTTGAGGAATTTCTTGTTCTTATAGCCATAGGTAATTTTTAAAGGATTTTGATCTTATTGTTTTTAGCCTTCAATGGTTTGGCAGAATAAGGAGGAATTAAATAAGAACCAATATCTAACATCAAATACGATTGTTAAATGATACCTTGTTCAGAATTAAACCTGCATAGCCACTAGTCATAATTATTGCAATTACTCCAAAAACTCCAGTTACGCTGATGCCGATTATAAGATTAAGCAGATTGCTTGAACCAAGATAAAGATTAAAAAAGAATGCCATGGCAAGGACAAAGAACCCGACAAAAGCCCCAGGAACATATACTTTTGAAAGCATTTTCAGAACTGGATAATCGAGTACCTTGCATAGCATCCGGGATAAAATAAAATCCCCTGTAAGATCCAGAAAAGACTCCACCCGATTGCGGCCCCGTAAATACCAAGAAATGAATACATGATTAGAACACCTATCAAAGTCGAGCTGAAACTCATTCCCAATGAATAATAACCTACCTGCCAGTGTTTGCCTATTCCCTGAAGTGTTCTTGTGGAAACAACCTGAGGTAGCCCAATCGCCACCCCAACTCCCATTATAAATAACATCCTGCCGGCTGCATGAAAATCAGATGCTGACCACTTTCCCGAATGCAAAAATATTCTTAGAAACGGCTCACCATAAATATATAAACCAGCAGCCATACTTATTGATAAGGAAAATATTGTACGCATTATCAAATTGCAGGTGTTCTGGAGACTGTTCAGATTATTTCTTGCCTGCCATTCACTTGCTATCGTAGTTAATGGAGTTGATAGAGACGATATAAGAGGATAAATGTGGCTGATCAAGGTTAAAACCACTCCATATACCCCTGCTGACTGCGTGCCGAGTATACGCCCGACTGTAATTAACAAACCAGAACGGATGATGAGATTACTTAATGAAACCAGCAAAGTACTTCCACCAAGACTCACTATTTCACTTAATAATCCAAAAGAAATATTCTTTATTTTCAGAGACCACGGCCTTGTCATCTTCCATGCCACCAAGCTAGAACCAGTTGGGCAGCTAATATTGAAACCGCGTTGGCAATTGCAAGCGGGATAAGTTCAATCATATTCATACTGAAAAGGATCAGAACACCTGCCAGATTTAATAAGGATCCCAATATCTTTCCAACACCGTGAGGGCCATAAAGCTGATGACCTGTGAGTACACCGACGCTAAGTTTCAAGGGCGACTGAAGTGCGAATGTCAAGCCTGTAATTAAAAAAATAATTTTTGTTTCCTTATGATATATCCTGTCTATTCCGAGTATACCTCCTATCCATGGAGACAAAAGAATCGTAAGCAAAGCAATTAAAAATCCGGATAATATTAAAAAGGCCATAGTAGTGCTGTACAGTTTGCTCATGGTCTTATTATCGTTAGATCCACGAGAGCGGGCCACGAAGCGCCCCAGAGAATTAGAAATTCCAATATCTGACATAGAAAAGAAATTGATGGACTGAATCACCAGGGTCCAGATGCCATATTCCGTCTTTCCAGATACGCCACTACAAGAGGAAGGACCACCAGTCCGCTTATAGCTGATACGGCCTGGTATATCCAGCTCGTAGCAGTCGCGTACAGTATTATTTTCCGAATCCTCGGCTGTTTATACATCGTCATTGTCAAAGCAGGCAGATAATCAGATCAATGGTTATTTAGTAAAGCTTTTATGTGATATCCATTTTCAATAAAGAACAAATTGAATATCCTTAAAGCCTCATCCTCAGCAAACAATCCGTTTTTAACAAATGGCCATTCTTTTACTTCGGATTCTTTCACTTTAGAAAGATATCCCCTTATGCTTCTTACATTCAGTTTTTTTCATACCAAGAAAAGAAAGTACTGCCATCCTGTGGTTGCCCTGCAATACAACAAATCTTTTCTGGCCATTATTTCTCAATAAAAATGTCCCCCCGATGAAGCTGTTATTTATCCTCCAGGGTCTGTATTTAGCTTTTTTCATATTCATATACAGGGCAATAATTCTTTTATATTCTTCTTCAATAAACTCATCACTGGAAGGCCCGCAGAACCTCGACTGCCAAACATTTTTTTCTATGATACCGGACTGCCTGAAAGACATACCCCAGGGATAATAAAACAATGGGATACTGCTTGAATCCCTGTTGCAACCAGCCAAACCCAATATATTTCCGGGGCAATAATTTTTAAGGTACTTGTATAAAGTCGTTTCAGGTAATGGGACATCCGGATTATTATTATATTCGTTTAGTGTACTGATAATATGGTGCCATCCATTGGAATCAAAAGAGCAGGCGAAAATATTAGTCGCTTCTGATATTGATATGTTTCGCTGTTGCCAGGGTATTGTTAAAAAACGCCGAACATTCCCTATATAGTGGCGAACTGTTTTAAAATATGACATGCACTAAGTGTTAATTGAACCTTTCAATATCTTTGTAACACTTATAATATAACGTTTTGTATGACTGAGAAACGTCTTCAGACGATTACGGTGTAAAATAATATCAGGAAGATCAAATACGGGATTGTAAACCCTGCCGGCAACCAGGATGGCCCGCCTGAAACTTGGATCATCAATTTTATAGAAATGCATATATCCGAGACGTTTAAGGATCGCTTCCACACAAGTAAAACTCATCATCCAATACTGGGTGCCATAATAATCCGCGTCGTTATATCCCCCCGGGGTGTAATAAGCAAAAGGCTCATCATGCGGACCAAATTTAAGAGCTTTCCATTCAAATATTATGATGTCAGCATGTTCTGTTAATTTTAAGATAACGGAGTATGGATCAGGCACCCGGTGAAGGACGCCGAGACAAAGGCAAATATCAAACTTTTTTAAGGCTGAAAATTCTTCCGAATAAATATCCATCAGAGAAAAATCAACCTTGGAATTATTTAGAACTTCTTTAACAAACAGGGCTTTTTCTATTCGATGTTCATCAATGTCTATCCCAAGTACTTTTGCACCCATATCGGCAAGTTTGATGCTAAAAAAACCTTCGTTGCAGCCGACATCCAAAATGATTTTATTTTTTAACCCAACAACTTCTAAAATGGGATGAATTCTTTGCCATTTAATTAGGTTTTTGCCATGAGACGTCTGTTCACCAGGCCTTGTTTCAATTCCACCTTTAAGAATAAAATTGTGATTCCAGGCTTGAATCAGATGAAGATTTTTTACTTTTTCCTGAATTTCTTCTTTCTCCATTTCTCAACCTCTTATTTCCTAATTTATATTTTCAATAAGATTGTATCCGGTATGAGGTTTAATTAGGTTACCATGACTGTAGTCAAGTTAATTTGACACGTTTTCCAATACGAAATTAAGTTGTTTAGAATGCTTTTTAATTCCGTTCGGTGAAATATGGTCATGATTCCATTATTACATATCGCCAAGATTCCAATCTTATGTTTGAATTTACCTTAAGGAGTATACTTAGATAACTTATGGCCAAATTTCTTACAAAGTTTATTTACCCTTAAACTATGGTCCTAAGATACAGTGATAAAAATAATTATTCGTTACAATGATAAGCGTATAATGTCTCACCTTTCTCAATGACTAAAAAAGCCATATCATCAAGTAAAGCTTTTATCTGGGGTATTAACCTATCTATGATAACTATTTCTTTTCCTATTCGAACAAGCGACTTAATATAATCTATGGCCCCATCCATATGTATAATATGTCCTAAATATGAGCTACATATAATCATTTCGAATGCTTTATCTGCCAAATGCTCAACATTAGCTAGTTCCATTGCATCTCCATGTTCAACTACTACATCGCCAAATATGTTGGCTGATTTTGCAACTTCTACAGCCGGTTCATATACATCCAGTCCATAGCACTTAGCCCCATATCGATCGGACAAATAATAAAGTATTCGGGCACATCCACACCCTGGTTCAAAAATACTTGCTCCAAATTTAATCTTTATTTTGTAACCAACACGTTTTGAGATAATTTTAAAGGCATTTATAATTTCTGCCGGATTTCGAGAAAAGTAGAAGTGTTCGGCCGAAAGCTCAATACCCTCTTTCAAACTAACCGTAAATAATTTACGCTTTAAAAATTTCAAGGTTATTTTTTTGTCGTGTGATGCCCAACCTATGTTTTTTTTTGCTTTTCGTCTTATATCTCTTTCATGCAGAACATTCTCCACATCCCTTTCTGTCAAAACGGAAAGGAATAATATATGAGAAAGGCAATTCAACATGACATATGCTAAAAATGACTTCCTAAATTTAATAGCCATTATCAACCATCTTATACCTCTACGAAAACAAAAGCGAATCATGGATGTTTCCTCCTTAATGTTGGACATCAATAGGTGAATTGTCATATCCTATTAAACAATTATTCAACTTATATTTAATAATAAGAAACATCCACCTCTACATTAATTGAAATAAAACCAATCATGTTTAAACCTCCTTTTTAATAATGTTGAAACATGACTGACCTATATTGATAACAGAGATCCCCTGAAAACGTTCATCTATCTTACTAAATCTATGTAAGATATCTATAATTTCATTTTTATGAAGTCCTGAGAATTTATGCTTCAAATAATTTCTTCTATCTGGGTTTTTCTTAAAAATTTCACTAATGCTCTCTCTGAAGGAATACAACAACCCCACTGCTTTTAAAACATTTTTACTGCCCTGAAATGAATTCCTCATATTTGATGGGAAATCTGAATTCATCATGGTACTAACAATACATTCAGAAGCGAAATGACCATTTCTAGCAGCTATATATTGATCTGCTAATTTATTTTTATAAGGATCAGATTCTAACCCTGATCCATTGATGATTTCATTTGCTCGTTCAATCAGTCCATCCAAAGTCTGAACTTGATTGCTTAATTCATTTGGGAAATAGGTCTCAAGATGCTTAATAATAACTGGTCTATATGATATTACAGGTTTGCTTAACAAAAATGCCTGTACTGCCGTAGTACAGCCATTATGAATTACTAGGTCTGATGCCATTATCCAAGGATCAACATTTCCATCATGAATTATATGTACATTCGGAAGATTTTTAGTATGTTCTTTCCAAACATCATGATTCTCCGATGGGTGTGGCCTTAAAATAATATTATGAGTTTTGAACTCATTAGATAGAATAGGAAGCATCCTAACAAAATAATCAAAAAACCTTCCCTGAAGATTGATTCTATCTCTATGGAAATTTTCATCTTCTGGAGTTATCATCCACTGTTTTTCCCTTAATGACTGAATTGTAAATTCAACACCATTTATATGATTGAAAGAACCAAAATTAGTATTGATAAGAATCATTGGGTTATATTTTAATTTGATCTCTTCAACTTGTGCAGCCAGTATTGACCTGTATTCAGGCCTGAGTATGTCGAACCTGGGGTTTCCACTTGATATTACTTTACAGCCTGTTCCTTCAACCTTTGATTCTACAAGCCTGGCCTGTCTGTCACCCCAGCAAAAAAAAAGGTCAGTCTGTTTAAGGGTATCTTCAGAGACTCTATACTTCAAATAAATATCGTCGTTTAGAGTAACAAGTCCTTCCTCATCAATTGCAATTACTTTATGACCATATTTTTTGTACATACTTGATGAACTTTCATAACTCTTAGCAAGTCCGAAATTGAGAATAAAACTTTTCGGGAAATATTTAGACCTATTGTTAATCTCAGCTTTAGGGCCAATTATTACTTTAAACCCGGCTTCTGCTGCTACAAATGAAAACAGTAGCTTTCCATAAAGTTCCCTTACTTTTGTTTCAATTGGTAATATGAGCCAGTTATTTTGTATTGTCATTAAAAAATTCCTTTAGTTTTTCTGCAATAAATATTTCCGTTTTCCGCATTGAATCCCAGGTAGCACCTCCTATATGCGGAGTGATAATAAGATTGTCATGGTTAACAGCATAACTTATAAGATGATTATCTTTCAGAAAGGATGATTCATATAAATTTTCACCTGACAAGACATCAAGCGCTGCACCTGAAAGATGATTATTTAATAAAGCTTCAAGCAAAGCTTCTTCATCAATTACTTCTCCCCTTGAAGTGTTTATAAAATATGCGCCCTTTTTCATCAGCATGAATTTTTGTTTGGAAACTAGATTTCTTGTATTTTCTTCATATGGGACATGAACTGTTATTATGTCAGACTTTTCAAGTAATCCCCTAAAATCAGTCATGTATATTTGAAAATCACTTCTTGAAACGTATGGATCATATGCAATAACCTTCATTTTAAAAGCCAAACCATATTCCGCAACCTTTAAACCTAACCTTCCAAGACCAATAATTCCTAGAATCTTCCCCGATAATTCTTCCCCTCTGAATAAATCTCTTTGCCAACCTCCTGACTTAACATGGTTCACAGCTATCGGGATTTTACGGACAATGGAAAGAACAAGACCCCATGTATGTTCAGCTGTAGCTGAAATTGTATCAAGGAATTCACGCTCTCCCTTCAGGCTCAATACAATTACATCATGTCTCTTGGCCTCTTCCAAATCGATATGATTAAGACCAGTTGTTGAAGTTGCAATAACCTTTAATCGGGAAGCATTTTTAAAGACTTCAGAATTTATATAGTGGCCAAATCTGACAATTAATCCATCATATTCATGTATTCGTTCAATTAGTTCAGGTCTTGTAAGCTGAGTTTCATCAAGTTTGGCAAATGTACATATTATTTCTCTTGCTTCTTTAGAGTAATTAGAAGGTTCTATATTAAGTATACGAGGTTTCAAGAAAGTTGTTTTTGACGAGTAATATAAAACTCTGCCAATTCCAGGTCATGCGTTTCGTCAATATTCACCGATCTTTCCCGGGGCATTATATAGCCTAGTGGTGAATTTCCAATAATTTTCCCCTCTTCAATAACAAGTCTTCGTGTTGATATGTAAATTGCTCCATTTCTTATATAAACATTTTCGAATTTCTGACGTCTGATAAGATTATTGTTATCAGTAATATATGGTTTCATAAACTGATTGTTTTTTATATACATAATTCTTGGATGATATGAGGAAGCATCATAACAACTTATTAATGAGTCTGCTCCAGGATCATTAAGGAAGATTCCAATAGACGAATCAATATCTTTAGCCGTCCTAAGAGGTGCAGTTGGTTGAAGAATAACAACTATATCGATACGCTGCTTTCTTTTCTGTTCATACCAGATTACAGCATGTTTGATCACATCTATTGTAGAAGAATCATCTTTTGACAACACTTCGGGGCGCAAAAAAGGTACATTTGCTCCAAATCTTCTCGCTATCTCAATTATCTTTTTTGAATCTGTTGAAACGATTGCATCAGAAAGTCTTGAACTGGCCAATGTCGCTTCAATAGTAAAAGCTATAAGTGGTTTCCCAGCAAGTTCTGTAATGTTTTTGTCTTTAATTCCTTTTGAGCCGCCTCTAGCTGGAATAATACCAAGAATATGCTTATTCATTTCATTTTTTCCTAAAAGAAAGCAAGAAAGCCTGTCCTGTTTTTTCACTGCATATCCAGGGATTTCTTTTTAACAATACTTTTCTTAATGATAAATATAATTCAAACAAAAAGACAAGCATCCTCTCAATTAGATTCGGCATAAGAGTAAATGGAAAAGATGGTGAGTAGGAAATCATTGGTAGGGGATACATACCCAAAATACTTATATTAACAATATTAAGTTCTTTGATTGCTTCAAGATATTTACCCGAGCTATATACCGACCTGTAGATTTGTGCTTTTTCACCACTATTTTTTGTTTTGTTTAAAAGTGTGTAAATGAAATTCAATACAGTGTTTATCCAATTGAAATATTTTTGAATATTATCACTTCTTTCAGGAATTATGTAGCCAAGGAAAAGACCACCTGATTTTAGTATCCTCAACTGTTCACAAATAGGAGTAGCAATGTCTTCAAAGTGCTCAAGCAGGCCTATACTGACAACAATATCAAAACAATCATTTTTAAAAGGCAGATTCATTGCATCACCTTGAATGAATTCTGCACTGTGATCATGATTTTTAAAAATCCCTTTGGCTGTATTTAATACGGCATTAGAATAATCAAGCAGTGTGCAATCAAAACCATTTTCTGCAAAATAACTTGATATGCTTCCTCTGCCACATCCTACTTCAAGACATCGCCCATTTTTAATTCCTCCTAGTAGTTCCAAAAAAAGTTCCCAGTGTTTTCTGAAAGCTAGCTGTATTTGATTTTGCGGTTTGCCTTTTATCCAATGATTATAATGTGCTTCTTTTCTTATTTGCCAATTAAGATCAAATGATGAAGTGCTTCCACTATAGATATTATTTTTTTTTATAATTTTATTTTCCATGAATATTTTTCAAAACATGATAAGACAAAAACAATAAATGTAATGTTTATGTCTCAATATGTCAGTCTTTTTTCAATGCAATTAAGATCAATTATGCTTAACAGTTCAGCAATACGGATCCCTGCCTTACCATCGCCATATAGTAAACAACCAGGGAGTCTTCCAATATTAAGATGTGTAATTATAGCCCTCTTTATTTCTTCCCTGTCATAATTTACATCTGTAACATTATCTCCCCGCTCTCTGCCCATTTGTCTTGTTCCTATGTTCACTGCAGGTATTCCAAGGTATGAACATTCACGAATAGCAACACTTGAATTGCCAATAATACCCTTGCTGTTATAAAGCACATTAAGGAAATCTAGGGATTTCATATTTTTAAAGAAGTGCATATTAGTAGGCTTCTCATTCTCTCTAAATGATCTTATGCCTTTTGAAGTACCATCAGAGCCTGCATCCACGTTTGGCCAAAACCATAATGCAGGTATGCCAACATCCTTTATAGCATATAATGTTTCATTTACATGCTTTCTGGAAAGTTCATGCTCTGTAGTAACTGGGTGCTGCATAACTACAAGGTAACCATCATTCAGAGTTATAGATTCTCCAACACCTCCATACTTTTCGAAAATATCAAAATTCATTACACTATTTTTTTTAACTTCTTCAGCAATATCGATAGATGGGCAACCTGTGATATGAACACACTTGGGATCTTCTCCCATTCTGATTACCCTGTCTGCTGCCATCTTAGTTGACACGAAATGAATATTAGACAACTTGGTTACTGCATGCCTGACTTTTTCATCAATTGAACCTGTTACTTCTCCTCCTTGAATGTGTATAACTGGAATATTCATGTATGAGGCTGTTATTGCTGTAGCAATTGTTTCGTATCTGTCTGCAATTGTGACAATTGCATCCGGACCAAGATTGTCAAATACAGTTGCAAGTTCTATAAGACCCAATCCTGTAGTCTTTGCCATAGTGACTGGATTTTCTCCCTCCATCACCATATAGACACGTGCTGCTATATCAAAACCATCTTCCTCGATATATTTAATTGTACTCCCATAACGTTCAAGAAGGGCTGAAGCAGCTACAACTAGCTGCAGTTCGAGTTTGGGATGTTCTTTGATAGCCTTCAGGGCTGTCTTGACCCTGCTGTAACTTGGCCTTGCCGTTACAACAACACATATCTTCCTTTTTCTATTCATTTCCAATATCTTTCCACTGCAATAAGTGATCTGCTGACACATCACAAATGAGCGTTTTTCCGATAATCTTGCTCTTTTCCTCGACTGGAATGCCTGTTCCCGGCTTTTTTAAAGTAAGCATATCTTCTGTGAGAATAGTCCCAGCCACAAGACTACGAACTGGAGCAATACTTTTTGTAAAGTTATCTCTTATATCAGAAAGCCTCTTTGAAATTTCATCTTTATCCAGTGGATTCTTATCCATGATATTAAAAGAATCCCGGGCATTAACAAGTATCTTTATTTCCTCTATTGTTAAGGATGCCTTGACATCCGGACCGAACAGCCTCTTGTCAAAGACTGCATGAACCTCAAGAATATCGATCCCTTTAGCCATTGCTGCAAGTCCTGGATAAATATTTCCCGAATGATCTGATAGACCAACCGCACAGTCATACCTTTTTCTGAACTCATCAATAACGTTAAGCCCGATATCCTCAAGTCGTGTCGGATATGCGCTTGTACATTGAAGTAATGCAAATGCATTACCGGATGAATTTAAGATTTTGACCGCCTGATTAATTTCATTCCATGATGACATTCCTGTGCTGTAAAGTACGGGTTTTCCCGTTTTGAACATCTCTTCTATAATTTCCATGCTTTTGAATTCACCTGAACCTACCTTCCAAGCTGGTATACCAATTTCGTCAAGCAATCTGAAAGCTTCAATCGAGAATGTCGAACTTAAAAAAACAAGTCCCTTTGAAACAGCATGGTCAGATAAACCCTGCCATTGCTCTTTAGTAAACTCCATGCGTTTCCAATAGTCATAGCGAGTTTCATCTTGGAAACCGTATCTTTGCCTGAATGGTTCATCATATGTTGATTCAAACTCTGCTATGTGAGTCTGAAACTTAACCGCATCCACGCCGATATAAGCAAGTGCATCAATATAAGCATGAGCCGTTCCCAAAGAACCATCATGCGCTTGGGCAATCTCAGCTATAATAAAAGTTGGATTACCTGCACCAATTTGTCTATCATTAATCTTAAAAGTACTTCTCATTTCTATTTTTACCCCTAATTTTTACTCATTAGCATTATCTATCTTCATCCCAATAATAAGGGTTCCCATTGGGGGCAATTTTAGATTTATATGTCTGCCATCAACCCTTACTATACCTGAACTATAATGAGTATGCAGTTTAATAATACTATTTGTTTCTAAATCAATATTTGCTGAAGCGTATTTTTGTTCATCAATGTTTACAACTATCAGCATGTTAATATTTCCATTTCTATCAGCAGATATCACCCAGTGAATAGGGCCTTTTGAATCAAAAACAGTTTCTGATTTCATTAATTCCACACCAGCTATTTTGATTTCAGGCCCGAGTTTTTCAAGAGCTGCCCAAAGAATTGGCTGTTTATCAGGCAAATATCCGCCAAGAATATATTGATATTTACCTGGATTTTTCTTTTCTGGGACATATTGAGTAAAGACATGATAGCTAAAAAACATTAAACCCTGAATTTTATTTGTCAGAGCAAGATAAGTCATACATCTTTCTTGCTCCGGTGTCGGTGTTATATAATGACTTTTTTCTCCCATATCCTCAGTCACATCCTGTCCAAATGATTGAAGAACTGGCCAGACAGGCTTTCTTTTATCGACATACCTAATAGATTTCTCAATCACAGCATATAAGGATTTCAAAGGCAGTATGTTTTGTTGAATTGGATAGAAATCTGGCATCAATATGTCATAACAGTCTATATACTGTTTGATAAGATCTAAATGATTTATGCATATAGCTACAGGGTGATAAGGGTCTTCGTCAGCAATGACATCATAAACATGCTTTATTTCTTCAGGAGTCTGGCCGGTATTTTCCGGATGAGGTTCATCGAAAAGATAGTATCCTAAAAGGGCGGGATGATTTTTTATATCACGAACATAATTACGGATAGCCGATCCATCAAAATCGGAAATACTCTTTCGCGATATTGTCGCCATACCAAGCAAACCAAGCTGCTTACAACTGTCAAGCCATGCTTTACTTGAAGAAGTTTTTACACCTATCACAACATTATACTTGGCCTTTGCAACCGGTTCGTTCTTATCACCCTCTGCCATGCTGTAAAAACCTGCAGGGAAAAAAGGTTTACCATCAATAAGCGTCTCATTATTGTCGCCAATAATAATTTCCCTGCTGTCTGTTGCTGGAGGAATAACTTTCAATGTCGTAGACAGTTTATCAATGCCAGGTATTCCCTTGAAGTAAACCTTCAAGGTAAGTTTTTTTTTCTTGTAAATTGTCTCATTGATAGCAGATTCTATAATGTTTTCATTTTGAATCTGTTGCCATTGGGTGGGTATATCGTCATCCGTTGCAAATGCATAAAATATACTTTTTCTTTTTGATTCATCAAAATTGCATGTAAAGCGAGCACGGATTTGCTTTGGCCGTTGAGACAGATAAATGCTGTTTCGATATCTTGGGGATAACATTTCAATATCTGATATCACACCGGTCGGTGATAACCATTCGTTGTTGTTGGCAACCTCAACTGCGGCGTAAAGATCCCCCCTAATCAACAATACGATTGATAAAATAAGGAATCTGAATTTTTTTATAGATCGATCCTACAAACTTTCTTTTTTAGGTCCCGCATTTATAAAATAGAAGATGAATACCAGGCCAAGTGATATGACTAATCCGACAAAAATTGAGATCGCTATCACCATGATCGGACTCATGTCATATTGTTTATAGTTATGAGGCTCCTCAGTTATCTTAATAACATTTGAATACCTGGATAACATATATTCCTGATTCAGTTCGTTGGCTGCCTTTGCAATACGCGCTAATTCAAGTCTGATTATTTCAAGCCTTTCTTCTACAAAAGCCTTGGCGGAAACCACATCTATTTCCTTTCCCTGTGTCTTTTGCAGAAGGTCTATATATTCCTGCAGATACTTTTTATCGACTTCCAGATTTTGTGATTCAACTCCGGACTCAAGAGATCTTTTGATCAACAAGTTTAGATATTCTTTCTGGTTTAGTTTTTCAATTGTATCTGCATCGACAACGATTTGTGAATTGGGTGTTCCTACTGACATTGCGGTATTTGAACGCCCCTTGTCCTTTTCAAGAACCTGTTTGAGCAAGTTATTAGCCATTTCGGATTCCATCATCTTTTTTTCTCTTTCCTTTTCCATTTGCCTGACCTTGTATTGTGTTTTTGTCAAAAGGAAATTTTTATATTTTGAAAGTCGATAATAGTATATAAGAGAATCAACACCAAGCAGGTCGATATCCATCATGTTTTTCAGTTCCGTTTGCAGGTCAATAAATGATTTCCCTGTCTTTGCTGATCTGAAGTACCCGGCTTCCTCCATCTTTTTATTGAGAAATCCCATGTAATTATTTGCAACATTGTTTAATACTTCAAAAGTGTCTATATAATCGCTGTTTTTGCTTTGATCCTGGGATAATTGAACAGTCAGAAACGGCCTGTTAATAAAATCATCAGAGAACTTGTGTTCGAATGATTGTATAAGACCATAGAGAATTCGTGTTCTTTCTCTTCCATCAAAAGAGCCGCCAAGCTTTTGTATAAATCTTATATAATACTGGTTCGGCAGGTAAACCAGAGTCTTTCTTTCCAACTTCTCCATACGGCTTGCTTTATCCTGAACCTCTATTGGGATAAATGGGTCTACAAAAAGAAATGCCCTTGGATTCTTTTCGAACATTTTCCTTTTATTAGGGTCTTCAATGATCTTCGCTACTTCAGTAATTGCATCTGATGATATCAAGTCGTTCATTTCAAACTTGTCACCATCAGGATATTCATGTTTGTCAATACCGTTAAAGGTCAGGGCGACCTTGCACCCGGAGACGCTATTTGTATGTTTCAAGATATAAATACAGCCGATTAAAACGCATACAGCAATAATAGACATGATGAGCAATTTATGCCTTTTAATTATCAAAAAAATTTTCATAAAATCAATTTCTCTTTCGTCGAATCTTTCTTGCGCATCGTTAGTTTCTTTCATGGACTCCATTTCATCCTCCATATCTTTTATTGTGCATGTTTTTTATTATATTATGATCCTATCCTGGGTTCATGTAAGGGAAATCATACCGCAATTAAAATCTCTTGTGAGCCTTGATTTAATCTGAGTACTTCAGACAGGATAAAACTGCAATCCTTGAAAAGATTATCTCCGGAAATATGAGTTAATAATTCATAGCATGTACTTGCATTGTGCAACGATTGAATTAGGTTTTTTTCCAGAGCTGATCTTTCATTCATTTATGAAATATTCACATTTTTCAATTGTCATTTTCAATTTATCACGCTTTAAACATCATGAATCGTATTAAAAGAATTTTTGCTAATTTGAAGAACCTTTTTTCATTGCATCAAAAGTTCATTTCCATGTCATATTCATCATTCTGTTTTTCAGCCATTAGATTTTCAAGTATATGGCTGATTATTATATTGGCCACTTCTATCCTGGTTTTTCCTAACCTCTTTGCTGTATTGTCTATCTTTTCAACAACTTTCTCATCAAGATCAATAGTGAAAAGCCAATCCATGGTTCTCTCCTTTTATCAAAACAAATCCAGATAAATTTGTTTAAATTACACTCAATTCAAATATTCACTTATGCATTTTTAAACATAACAGACTCTAATATTCAATCTCAATCTTTCCTACCATTTTCATAGGAAGAATTTTCTCTGAAATATTATCTTGAAAGGTTAAGGCCTTCACTATTTGTATATACAAATGATTTCCCGCAATGTGAGCAGGACAATCTGTCATCGAGCCTCTCCCCGCATTCACACATCCAGCCGATCTGTTTAGCAGGATTGCCCACCATGAGGGCATGCGCCAGGGCTCCTCTTGTAACGACTGCTCCCGCGCCGATGAATGCATATTCGCCTATGGTATACCCGCAGACGATCGTTGCATTTGCACCGATTGTCACACCTTTTTTAACAAGCGTCGGCCTCATTTCGTCCATTTTTGCAATATGAGCCCTTGGGTTGTACACATTTGTAAACACCATGGAAGGCCCGCAGAAGACATCATCTTCCAGCGTCACCCCTTTATACACGGATACATTATTCTGTATCTTGCAGCCGCTTCCGATTTTCACATCGGGTCCGATTACCACATTCTGGCCTATGTTACATTTTCTGCCGATCCTGGTTCCCTTTAAAATGTGGCTGAAATGCCAGATTTTTGTACCCTCGCCTATTTCGACTCCATCATCGATATAACTGGAGTTGTGTGCAAAATACCCCTTATCTTTCGGATAAAGCTCAGCAATAAAAACTTTCATGCTTGAATTATCAAGCGAGAGCTGACCAGCTTTAAGAATTCGCAGAACCTCGATACCTTCATTGCTGTCAGTTAAAGGCTTTTGCCTGGTTCCGATGCAAGAAATAAAATGTTCGCACTCTTTTTTAAGCGGTTCAGCATTTTCCACTTCAATTTTTACTGCCTCTTTTTTATCAGGCACAGGTATGCCGTTTTCCCATTTGACGTTGTGAGGATACAATTCAAGTTTATCCCCCCATGGCAACGTATCATTGAAGACCGCCATGCCCTTTTCACCGACAACCACTAGTTTCTGCTCTTTGAAGGGATGCAGCCATGACACAAAAACATGCGCCCTGAGCCCTGATGCGAACTCGAGATGTGTCGTAGTTACATCAGCTATCTTTTTGTGAAGGTAATAACCTCCTGCAGCAATTACAGATTCAGGAGTTTCATTAGCCAATGAGAGTATCATGGAAATATCATGCGGGGCGAAGCTCCATAAAATGTCTTCTTCCCTTCTTATTTTCCCAAAATTGAGTCTGGTTGAATAGATGTAATCAATCCTTCCAAGCTGGCCTTGTCTGATAAGTTCCTTCAATTTAATAAAGCAGGGGTGATACTGCAGAAGATGGCCTACCATAAGTATTTTTGAACTTTTGTCAGCTATATCGCGAAGCTCCTCGGCTTCTTTCAGGTCAAGCGCCAGCGGCTTTTCAACATATGCATCTTTTCCTGAAAGAAGAGCTTCCCTGGTCAGGGAGAAGTGCATGGCAGCGGGCGCGGCGATTACAACACCTTTTATATCATTATCATCAAGAACCTCATTAAAACTGGTTGTGAACCCGACACCCGAATATTGATTTTCCAGTTCAGTGAGCGACTTCATGCTGGCATCACATACAGTTTTTAACACACCAAGTTCCTTATAATTCCTTACAAGATTTTTACCCCAGTATCCTGCGCCAATAATTGCTATCATTGTGTTCTCCATATATTAAAGGTCAGATTTTTTTCATTCCCTGGAAAGGATACGCCTCTCTATCCTGTTATTACCGAAGCGATTGTCATCTGTTCCTGTTCAGTCAGATATGGATGCATGGGGATGCTGAATATTCGTCCTGCAGTTTTTTCGGAAACGGGGAAAGAATCTTTTTGGTAACCCAGATACCTGTAGGCACCCTGAAGATGAAGCGGGATGGGATAATATATGGCTACAGGGATACCGGCTGTCTTAAGCTTGTCGATCAGTTCATTACGGTTATTGCAAAGAACAGAATACTGTGCCCATGCACTTCTGCACCCTTCCGCAACAAAAGGGACACTTACGCTTTTTATTAAAAAATCTGCATACCTCTTTGCAACGGTTTGTCTCAAATCCATTTCTTCCGGAAATATTTCAAATTTGGTCAGCAATACACTTGCCTGCAAAGTATCAAGCCTGCCGTTGATGCCAAGCCGGACATTATCATATTTGTCTGACCCTGAACCGTGAACCCTTATTGAAATCATTTTTTCTTTAAGCTCATCGTTATCCGTAAAGACCATCCCTCCATCTCCATAACAGCCGAGAGGTTTTGCCGGAAAGAAAGATGTACAGGCAATATCAGCCAGCGAACAAGCTTTTTTACTTTTGTATTCTGCGCCGAAAGATTGGCAGGCATCCTCGATTACAAATAGACCATGCTTTTCGGCTATCCCATTAATTATTTCATAATTTGCCGCCTGCCCAAAAAGATCAACTGGTATTATCCCTCTGGGGACAAGACCTTCCACCCCGATGGGAAGGGGATATTCCTGACTACCACCCCGCTCAACGGCAATAATAGTTTTTTCAAGCTTTACAGGGTCGATATTGAAGGTATCAGGTTCGATATCTACAAAAACCGGCGTGGCGCCAAGAAGCGAGATAACTTCGGCTGTCGCGACAAAAGTAAAAGGTGTTGTGAAAACCGCATCCCCCGGCCCGACCTCGTAAGCCATAAGCGCCATCAGCAAAGCATCGGTTCCCGAGGCACATCCTATTGCATGTTTGATGCCGACATATTCAGCCAGTTTATTTTCAAGTTCCTTTATTTCAGGTCCCATAATATATTGGCCGTTATCCAGAACCTTTTTTATTCCGGATTCTATTTTTTCCCTTATTCTTTCCTGCTGTTTTTTAAGGTCAATAAACTGCATATATTCTCCTTATATTTAAAGCTCCGCCGTTATAGGTGCATTAATAAAATAACACCTGATTAGCCTTCGAGCGTAACAATTGATGTGATCCTTGGCATTAAAATATGATTTATAAATAATACCCGTGATTAATCTTTAATCAAGACTTGAAATTATTTTTTTCTTTTATTTTTTACAGCATTTATAAGCTGTTAGCGCGCAATGAACGCTCTCTAATTAAAACCCGTTATTGACTTATTCAAAATAGTTATTATGGTTTTTAAGTAAGATTGTCATATAATATTACATATCTTTGGAGGTAAAGGATGGATTACCAGCTTCTTCTAAGGACTTTCCTTATCAGGACCGCAAAATTTTTTCCCAAGAAAGAAATAGTTTCAGTATATCCCAATGAGATTCACCGTTATACCTATGCGGATTATTACAGGCGAACATGCCAGCTTGCACATGCCCTGAACAAACTCGGTGTGAAGCGCGGAGACAGGGTCGCAAGCTTTGCGTTGAACAATCAGCGCCATCTTGAGCTGTACTTTGGTGTGCCGTGTATGGGAGGTGTACTGCACACAGTCAATATCCGGCTGCCGCATGAACATCTTGTTTATATAATCAACCACGCCGCTGACAAGGTACTTTTTGTTGAAGAAGACCTCGTTTTTCTTATCGAGCCGGTCGCAGACCAGTTGAAGACCGTCGAACATTATGTAATACTCTCTCAATCCGGCAAAATGCCTCAAACAACACTTCCGAATGCCAGCCTTTATGATGAGCTTATTAAAGAATTTCCCGAAAGCTATGATTGGCCGATCGATTTGAGCGAGTTCGACCCTGCGCTGATTTGCTATACATCGGCAACAACAGGAACACCCAAAGGGGTGGTTTACACCCATAGAGGTATAATGCTTCATACATACGGCGTTGGTGTAACTCTCGGTGTAAGTGAAAGTGATTGTGTCATCCATATCGTCCCGATGTTCCATGCAAACGCATGGGGAGCTCCTTTCGGAGCCCTGGCTCTGGGCTGCAAACAGGTTCTGCCGGGCAGAGAAGTCCTTAACATGGAAAAGCTGTGCCGCGTGATCGCTGATGAAAAGGTGACGTTTACAGCCGGTGTCCCGACAATATGGATGATGCTGCACGATTATCTTGAAAAGGGCGGATGGCATGATTTTTCTTTAATGAAAGGCATATTCAGCGGAGGCTCGGCCTGCCCCATATCTTTAATGAAGAGCCTGAATGAAAAATACGGATTCCCTGTCCGGCAGGCTTACGGAATGACTGAAACCTACCCGATGGCTACTGCAGCCCTTCCGAAAAGCTATATGGCTGATTGGCCGATGGATAAAATCTATGACATCAGGGCAAGTGCCGGTATACCTGCGCCCGGAGTTGAGATGCGTATAGTTAATGATAACGGCGAAGACATCAGAATGGACGGCAAAGAATGGGGGGAAATATGGTTCCGCGGCCCCTGGATTGCAAAGGATTATTACAGGGACGAGGCATCATCAACCAGGCTCTTCGCCGACGGCTGGCTTAAAACCGGAGATATTGCCACGATGGACGACGAAGGTTATGTAAGGCTTGTGGACCGCAAAGGAGACCTGATAAAGAGCGGCGGTGAATGGATATCCTCAGTCGATCTGGAAAATGTGATCATGTCGCATCCGAAGATCCTTGAGGCAACCGTCATCGGAGTGCCACATCAGAAATGGCAGGAAAGGCCCATGGGATGTGTTGTTCCTGTACCAGGCGAAACCATATCCGAAGAAGAACTAAAAGATTTTCTCAAAGGCAAGGTGGCGGACTGGTGGATACCGGAAAAATTCGTTTTCATGTCAATGATCCCGAAGACAAGCGTGGGGAAGTTCAATAAAAAGGAACTCAGGAAAATGTATTCGGAGGGGAAACTGAAATAGAATTTGCTGACTGTTTTCAAAATGTCTTTACCAAACAGATGATTCATGCTTACATCTCGACGACTATGCACTCCTTTTCCAGCATTCCTGAAAGTTGCCTGTTATAACGCTCGGCGTCGTTCCTTGATGGGAAACCGCCCCAGAGAACTGAATACTGGCTTCCTTTTTTTACAATTCTGCAGGTCAACCTTCTGCTGTTTTCAAGCTCTTTTACCAGGTCCTGGGCAGATTTTTTTGATTTGAACGCGGCTATCTGGACTGAAAAATGATTGTCAGGAGATCTGGACTGTTTCTGATGATAAAGGATATCATAGAAGGAATATTTATAATCTTCTTCAACAGCGGCTGATGCCTCGACTTTCTTTTTCTTGCTTTTTCCGTTTTCAGCTATATGTCTGTCCTCGACCTCGTTTTTTCCAAACCTGGCCTTGATTGCTGAAATGACTTGCTTGGGTTTTATTTGATCAATTTTAAAAGGCAGACCCGGCAGTTCGATAATATTAAGGAAAAGCCATGTGGCCCCGGCAAGAATTGAAATCGAGAGCAGAAAAAGAAAAATATTTTTTTTGAGAGTCCTTGTATGTTTGGCAGCTTTTATTCTTCTTCCCATTTCAGACTACATCGATTCGGGTGCATCAACACCCATCATCAACAGACAGTTGGCAATAACCTGTCTCACACAATCAACAAGAAGCAGTCTGGCAGCTGAGAGCTCATAATCTTCTCCAATGACCTTGTTCTTGTTGTAAAAACGGTGAAAGACGGTTGCAAGGTCAAGGACATAATAGGCTATCCTGTGCGGTTCAAGATCAGAGGCGGCAGATACCACTGTATCCGGATACTGTGCAATCATCTTCATGAGATCTATCTCGTCATCCGTTAAAAGTTTCTTTAGATATTTCAGTCCGGTTTCCGATTTTTGATCTGACAATGCGGCTTTTTTTACTATCGAACATATCCTTGCATGGGCATACTGCACATAGAAAACCGGATTTTCCTCACCCCTTTTCTTTGCCAGTTCAAGGTCAAACACGAGATGGCTGTCACATCGCCTCATCATAAAAAAGAATCTTGCGGCGTCCTTGCCTACCTCATCAACAACCTCTTTCAATGTTATAAATTCTCCGGAGCGCGTTGACATCTGAACAGGCTCTCCTGCCCTTACCAGCGAAACAAGCTGTATAAGCAGGGCATGGAAACAGTCATTATCCGCACCAAGTGCTCTCATGGCAGCCGACATTCTGGGTACATAACCGTGATGGTCGGCACCCCATATGTCAATAATTTTTTTAAAACCGCGCTCAAGCTTGTTTTTATGGTAAGCGATGTCAGGTGCAAAATATGTAAGGGCTCCGTCCGATTTCCTCAATACCCTGTCCTTTTCGTCCCCGTATGCAGTACTCTTAAACCACAGGGCGCCGTCATCTTCAAATGTGAGCCCTTTATCTTTCATGGTCTCAAGGGTTTTCCCAACCATATCGTCTTTATATAAAACCGACTCGCTGAACCACATATCGAAATTCACATTGAATTCCCTGAGGTCATTATCAATACCTTCAAGAATATTCTTACCGGCATAATCCCGGCATACGGAAACAGCTTCGGCCTCGGGCATATCCAGCAGGCTTTCCCCGTAAATCCTGTGAATTTCCTCCGCCGTTCCTTTTATATAATCTCCCTTGTATCCATTTTCAGGAAATACCGACGTTTGGCCCAGCAGTTCCCTGTAACGTGAAAGGACAGACAAGCCGAGCATATTCATCTGGTTGCCTGTGTCGTTGACATAGTATTCCCGCTGCACATCGAATCCTGCCGCTTCAAGAATCCTTGCCAGAGTATCCCCTACGGCAGCCCCCCTTCCGTGCCCCACATGCAGGGGGCCTGTCGGATTTGCGCTGACAAACTCGATCTGGACCTTTTTACCCGCCCCGAAACCGCTCCTTCCGAAATGGCCCTTCTCTTTATTCACTTCTTCAAGAATTCCGGCCCAGGCATCAGCCTTTACAAAAAAATTTATGAATCCTGGACCGGCCACTTCAACTTTTGTAAAAAGATCCGAGCTGTCCTGAATCTTCTCTGAGATTAATGTGGCTAACTCGCGTGGATTTTTCTTTGAGGGTTTCGCCAGCATCAAGGCCGCATTGGTGGCATAGTCACCAAATTGTTTTTCAGCCGGCAGGTTGATACCGGGTTTGAAATTTTCCGGAATTGTTATGTTACCATCAGCTAAGATTTTATTCAGCACTTCGTTCAGTACGGCCTCTACCTTATCCTTCATCAGGGTTCCTTTTACATGCTCATTATGATTAGAGAATCAATAACATATCGGAGGCTTTTGTCCACATTTAATAGGAGTCTTTAAAAAAATTTACTATTGATAAGTGAGATGCCGAATAGTTGAAGATATAATGCTTGAAATCCCAGGGTATTGACATCAAGACCATGAGTTTCTATAGAAGGATTGTTAGCAGACAGCATAAAAGAGTGCTAAAAATATGGGAATAACGATAAATAAGCGAGACAAACAGGTTTTTGGATTTATCATGCAGGAATTCATCAGCACCGGCGAACCGGTTGGTTCTCGTGCGGTTTCCTGCGGATATGACCTTGACCTGTCCCCTGCAACGATAAGAAATATAATGTCGGAGCTCGAAGAACTGGGATTTCTTCTGCAGCCTCATGTAAGCGCAGGCAGAATTCCAACGAAAGAGGGTATTCATTACTACTTGAACGAAATAATCAAGATGAAGGCGCTGCCAAAGCAAGAAAAATCAATCATTTCGAAGCAGATGTTCAAAAGCACAGGGAGCCTGAAAGAGACGCTGCATGAAGCAAGCCTTCTTTTATCGGAGATATCCGGCAATGCTTCTATAGTTATCCTTCCCAAAATCAGCACCTTCACATTTAAAAGAATAGAATTCGTAAAAATCGGAACGAACAGGATCCTTGCAATACTTATCAGCAAATCAGGCCTGGTTTACAATCATGTAGTACAGAGTGAGGATATAAAACAGAATGATCTTACAAAATACAGCAACTTCCTGAATGAAAAATATTCCGGTCTCAGTATCGAGAAGATGAGAGAATCGCTCTCCAAAGAAATGAAAAGCGAAAAAGCACGATTTGACAACCTGATAAAAAAGGCCGTTCAAATGGGAATGATGGCACTTGATAATGTAGAAGACGCCCAGGATGTAGTTATAGAAGGTAAGGACATTGTCTTTAACTGCCCTGAGCTGTCAGACATAGAAAAGCTCAGGGAAATAGTAAAGGCATTTGAAGACAAGGGACGGATGCTGAGAATCCTAAACCAGGTATTCGAAGGAACGGGAGTAAAGATATTCATCGGAGAGGAAATTGGAAACATCGGGATAAACGATTTCTCCATGGTGGCAAGCGGTTATTTTTACGGAGATACACCAGCAGGTTCCCTTGGGGTCATAGGCCCCATGAGGATGAACTATAAAAGGGTTATACCCCTGGTCGAATATATGGCAAAGCTTCTGAGTTCCATGATTGAGGAGATATGAAATGAGCAGCGGAAAGCAAAAAGATTTAAAAGAAGAAATGACCGGCTATCTAGAAGCACCGGAAGAAAAGCCGGTTGAGAACCAGGCATCAGAAGATCTCGACAACGAGATACAGACACTTATCGGGCAGCTTGATGAAATGAAAGACAAGTATTTAAGGTCCCTGGCCGAGATTGAAAACATGAAAAAAAGATTTCAGCGGGACAGGGAAAACATTCATAAATACGGCAATGAAAGTCTCTTAAGTGATATGCTTAGGGTTTATGATTCTATCGACAAGTCCGTGCAGGTGGCAAAAGACCTTCATCCCGAAGACACGAATTTTATCGGCGGGCTTGAAATGGTCGAAAAACTTTTTGTCGAAACCTTGAAACGCCATCATGTAGAACCTATAGATGCAAAGAAAGGCGCCCCCTTTAATCCAAACTATCATGAGGCTATGCTGCAGAGGGTGGATGACGATATTACGATGCCGGACATAGTGGTTGATGAGTTTGAAAAGGGGTTCATGCTTTACGACAGGGTACTGAGGCCGGCAAAGGTTTCCGTATCGATTGAGAAGACAAAAGATACTAACTAAGGAGGAATGTAGTTATGGGAAAAATCCTGGGAATTGATCTAGGAACGACAAATTCTTGCATGGCCATCATGGAAGGCGGCGACCCCAAAGTCATACCGAATGCCGAAGGGTCCCGTACGACACCATCCGTTGTAGCTTTCACCGGAAGCGGCGAAAGGCTGGTGGGCCAGGTTGCAAGACGCCAGGCTGTTACAAATTCAGAACGCACTCTTTATGCAATTAAAAGGCTTATCGGAAGAAAGTTCACGGATAACGAAGTTCAGCGCGATATCAAGATAATGCCCTATAAGATAGTTGATACCACCAACGGCGATGCGGCAATCGATGTCGACGGCAGGATATATTCATCGCCCGAAATATCAGCCATGGTTCTCCAGAAACTCAAAACAGATGCTGAAGCATACCTCGGAGAAAAAATTGAAGATGTGGTTATTACCGTACCTGCCTATTTTAATGACAGCCAGCGCCAGGCGACGAAGGATGCCGGGAAAATTGCCGGATTCAATGTCAAACGCATAATCAACGAGCCTACTGCGGCTGCACTTGCATATGGCCTCGACAGAAAGAAAGAAGAGAAAGTGGCGGTCTTCGACCTTGGCGGAGGGACATTTGATATCTCGATTCTCGAAATAGGTGACGGAGTTTTCGAGGTTAAAGCAACAAACGGAGACACGCATCTCGGAGGCGAAGATATTGACAATCATGTAATCGATTACCTCGTAAGTGAGTTTAAGAAGGAATCAGGTGTTGATCTGAGCAAGGACCGGATGGCGCTTCAGAGGCTCAAGGAAGCAGCGGAGCGGGCAAAACATGAACTTTCTTCAATGATGGAAACGGAAATCAACCTGCCGTTCATAACCGCCGACCAGAACGGACCCAAGCATCTAAACATGCGGTTGACAAGGGCTAAGCTTGAAGCCCTGGTTGATGATATAATCCAGAAGCTGGAAAGTCCATGCCGCAAGGCCCTGGCCGATTCAGGTCTTTCAGCCTCACAGATAGACGAAGTTATCCTTGTCGGCGGACAGACCAGAATGCCCAAAGTCATTGAAAAGGTTAAGGAGATTTTCGGCAAAGAACCCCACCGCGGAGTCAATCCCGACGAGGTTGTCGCTATAGGTGCAGCCATTCAGGGCGGTGTTCTGGGCGGAGATGTAAAAGATGTCCTTCTTCTTGACGTCACACCTCTTTCACTAGGCATCGAGACGCTTGGAGGCGTGTTCACAAAAGTTATCGAAAGGAACACCACAATACCTACAAATAAATCCCAGGTGTTCTCTACCGCAGAAGACAGCCAGAATGCAGTTACAATAAGGGTCTTCCAGGGAGAACGACCGATGGCAACAGATAACAAGCTGCTTGGCCAGTTCGACCTTGTGGGTATACCGCCTGCTCCTAGAGGAATCCCTCAGATTGAGGTATCCTTCGACATAGACGCCAACGGGATATTGCATGTATCAGCCAAGGACAAAGCTACGAACAAGGAACAGTCCATCAGGATTACGAGCTCTTCCGGCCTTACTGAAGAAGACATAAACCGCATGATCCATGAAGCTGAGGATCATGCCCAGGATGACAAGAACCGCCAGGCGCTGGCAGAGGCAAAAAATAAGGCCGACAGTCTTATCTATACAACTGAAAAAACCATGAAGGAGCATGGAGACAAGGTTGACGGCATGACGAGAAACAAGATTGAGAATGCCATTGTTGATCTTAAGGATGCAATCAAGGGAGACAATGCCGATCTGATCAACCAGAGAATGGACGTCCTTGTACAGGCTTCCCACAAACTGGCTGAAATGATGTATGCCTCTGCTGCACAAGGTTCCGGTCAGACAGGCAGCGCCGGAGACGGAGGAGCAGGCGGCGGAAAACCTGACGATGTTGTGGATGCGGAATTTGAAGAGGTAAAGGGAGATCAAAAATAAATTTTAACACTAAAAGGCAGGGGTAATGCCCTGCCTTTTCTTTATATAACCCATGCCAATTTACGAATACAAATGCTCATCTTGCTCTCACATTACGGGCTTTCTTGTCCAGGGATTCTCTGACCCTGAAAATCTGAAATGCGAATCATGCGGTTCAGACGGGATGACCAAGATAATCTCCAGGGTCAATTATCACGGCTCTCAAACCGACAGGCTTGCATCATACAATCCGGATTCAAGGAAATCCGACAGCTTTTTCAGCGATTCCCGCAACATAGGACTGGAAGCGGAGCGCATGCTGAAGAAGGCCGGAGTTGAACCTACAGATGATTTCAAAGCGAAGCTTGAAAAAGTCAGAACTGACCCTGGAAGCGTACTGAAAGACAGCTAAAAAACTTCGAACACGTCTCCGTTCTCTGTAGTGAAAACTATTTTTTCCCCTTCCATTTTTCTTTTCAATTCACTGATTAAATATTCCGCATTGTCTCCGGTCTGAGATGTATATGCATCAATCATGGACCTGCCTCCTGATACTGATGCGGCACTAGGCAGGCTGAGTCCTATCTGCATAAGGTTTCTCAATCTCTTTTCCCTTAAAATCTCTTTTTTCTGAACGACCCTGTCAGTGTCAATGAAGATGGCCTCATTCACAGCAGTATCAATAAATATATTGCATGCCTTCAAATCCGCATGAAAGATGCCGAGCATATGCATTCTGCCTATTGTCCGGCCTAATGACATGGCCATGGTACTGATTTCCTGAGCATTTAGTCTCCCGCTGTGCAGCAGCCTGTCCATTTGGGTAAACCCGAGTTTCCTGCTTATGAGCATGCTTGACCCGTCATTGAACACTATGCATGCAACAGGTTCGGCCACCCTGAATCCGTTGAGCATTAGAATAAGCGAACCCTTCCAAGACCTGAGTGCGTAGGGTTCATTTAAAATCAAAGGCTTTTTATAGGTCTTCACACAATAATCGCCCGCAATTGATATCTGGGTTTTGTCCTGGACCTTGAGAAGATTGGAGCCGGTCTTGAGATTATTTCTGTGGATATTTATCATGTCCTTCAGGTCAATGGTTTCATCCCTTTTAATTATCGCATGATAATCCCTGTTCTTTTCTGTTTTGCTGAAGCTCCCATCAGAGAGAGATCTTCTGATCCACCTTTTAACCCTTTTGCGACGGATATCTTGAGCCATCAAGGCAATAGAATCGATTGTTCCTTCATTCTCTGCCGGAAGAAGCCTTTTCAATTCAGGCAGGGTCGTCCCGAACACAGACGCTATCGAAGCATATGACCTGATCCTGTCAGAGGGCCTGTCGCCGTTCTTTTTTTTCACCTCATAGCAATCAATCAGTATGTAATTATTCCTGCTGTCAATCAATACGTTGCCGGGATGCAGATCGTCATGGACAAAACCATGTTCAAGGATATCACCTGCAATAGAAAAAAGCATTTTTTCCTGGAAATCTTTCTCAAAATGAATCAGGAGCCGGCTTTTCTCCACCTCCCTGACAGCAAGAGCCGAACCTGTGCCATGGCAGAAATGAGCCAGCACCTCCGCAGCAGGAATGCCCGAACGGGCAAGTTCTTTTAGCATGCCGGCTTCTTTCTGTGTCCTCGGCAAGACAAGGTTTCTGATCCTCTGGAACAAATCCTGCGGATGATAAATTTTTAAATATACGCCCGGATTCCCCTGTTTTGTCAGGTGATAAACGCTGCGTTTAGAAGAGGATTTAACCCTGTCCCATGAATACCCTTCGAACCGTGACTCAAGTTCTCTTCCAAATGCCCCTGGTAATGACGCACCGTCAGCCATTGGCAAGCCTCTGCCGTTTCCATCTTCTGTAGCGTTTTGTCAGACTTGGTTTTCTCGGATAAATACGGTCTTCTCCGGCAGGTCTTGTTTTGAACCTCCTGTGATACCAGAGCCATTGTTCAGGATATTTTGTTACCCATTCTTCAATCATTGAAGTAAAGCGCTGGGTAAGCTGCAATTCATCTTCGTTTGAAGAATCATAAATATAGGGTTTGTCGACAAAAATCTTATGTCCCTTAGGCGTACTTACAATATAGGCTGGAAGGATCGGGCTGCCGTACCTGTTTGAAAAAGTGGCAAGCCCTCTTATGGTTGAGGCTTTTCTGCCGAAAAAATCTACAAATATCCCGGTTTCCCTTTGCATGTTCTGATCCAGAACATAACCGACTATCTCTTCGTTTTTCAAGGCCCTCATAATGCCGAGCGCAACTCTCTCCTTTGTAATAGTGCCGGTCCCGAAACGCTTGAGCATACCGGTATATAGCCTGTCAGCCCATTTTGCCTTAATTTGCCTTGTTACAACATTGACGCGATAGCCTCTGCCTGACATGAAGGCTAGCATGAGCGGGAAATTTCCCAGATGAGCGCTCACCGCAAAAACGCCTTTTTTAACCTTAAGGGCCTCTGATATGTTCTCTTCACCTGTTATTTTCACCAGCTCAGACTGCTTATCCGGCGGCATTTGCATTATCTTCAGAAAATCAAATGCTATGCTTATTGAATTTTTAAAACTTTCCCTGGCTATCAGTTTTCGTTCATTTTTATTCGTGGCATTGCCAAGACAGATATCAAGATTTGTCAATGCGATCCTTCTGCGTTCCGGCATCAGATAATACAGGATAAGACCAAGAGTCCTGAAAAATGAAATACCGACAGGCCTTGGAACAATCCTTACGATAAATAATATCAGGTGCACCATGTTTAGACTTTAGGTTTCCTAGTATGATCAGTCAATACGGATATTTTCAACAGGCTGTCAAGCAAACAGACCGAACTTTTTCTTGCCTTTGCCCAGTTCGCCGGTATCATCATGCATTGTCCCTGCAAACTGTCTGAGAAGTTCCGCCTGTTCTTTCGTCAACTTCTGAGGGATAATGACTCTGAATATTATTTTAAGATCACCCGACCCGGAACCCCGCAGATGTTTTATGCCTTTTCCCCTTATGGTTAATATGTCTCCGGGCTGTGTTCCGGCCTTGATCTCTATTTCATGTTCGCCATCGAGCGTAGGGACTTTCATTGTGGAGCCAAGTGCGGCATGTGTAAATGAAACTGGCAGTTCGAAATAAAGGTCGTCACCCTGCCTGGCAAAAAGTTCATGAGTCTTTACTTCGATAACCACATAAAGATCACCCGGGGGACCCCCGTATTCACCGATATCCCCTTCACCGGATACACGCATTGTCGAGCCATTGTCTACACCTGCAGGGATCTTGACCTTAAGCTTTTTTGCCCTTGAAATGATTCCTGTGCCCCTGCATGGTTTGCAAGGCTTGGATATGATTTTACCTTCACCCCTGCATTTTGGGCATGTGGAACTTATGGTAAAGAAACCCTGCGAGCGGTAGATTTGGCCTTTACCATGGCATGCGGTACAGGTCTGCGCCTTGCTTCCTGGTTCCGCACCGCTTCCTTCACAGACATCGCATGGTTCATTCTTGGGAATCTCAAGTTCAAGTTCGGTCCCTTTGGCTGCTTCATTTAGCGATATTAAGACCTGTTTCTTTAAGTCAGAACCCCTTGCAGGTCTTCTTCCGCCACCCCTTCTCGATGACCCGAAACCGAACATCTCACCGAACAGGTCAGAGAAGCTTCCGAATATCTCTTCGAAATTGTTGAACCCGCGGAAACCGGCCCCGGTCAAGCCATCATGGCCATACTGGTCATAGATGCGCCTCTTTTCAGGATCGTGAAGAACCTCGTAGGCCTCGGCGGCCTCCTTGAAGCGTTCTTCTGCATCCTTGTCCCCGGGATTCCTGTCCGGGTGGTATTTTAAGGCCGACTGCCGGTATACCTTTTTTATTTCATCGGAGGAAGCAGATCTGGAAACGCCGAGAATTTCGTAGTAATCCCTTTTTGTCATCCTTTCCTTACAATACCTATTCTCCCCTCAGCTATCTCCCTGAGAGAAGTTACTACCTGTCTGTTCTCTTTCCTGTTGCACAGCGGTTCTGCACCTTTAATCAACTGCTTTGTTCGTTTGGAAGCCGCTATTGCAAGTGAAAAGCGGTCGTTTAATTTCTCTAGACAATCTTCTACCGTTACTCTTGCCATGGTTTTATTCCTTTGGTTTTAAGAAGTGATAGCCTCATGCCATAATATTATGGATACGTCAATACTCGCGTATTAACGGCAAGCGGCATAATCAATTATTACTGCTGTTTGTCTCCCTGGAAACAAATCTTCACAATTCTTATTCCTGATCTTTTTTACTCCTAGAAAATCAAAGAATTCATTTATGAACCTTGAGAGAATTATAAAAATATTTTTTTGGAATGCCTTGACAAAATAAGGGCAGGGAATATTGCTTAAACATAAATAATTTATTCCGCTTTTGGAGGAACCGATGAAAAAGCCGCAAAGCACGCCGATTTTCGATGATATGGATTTTCCTATCAGCGTGGTCCGCAAATCCATCTTTCAGGGTACGGGCTGTGACATGGATGAGCTTAAAGACAAACCTGTAATTGCAATAGCATCATCAGCAACAGATATTAATCCAGGGCATATGCATTTATCCCTGCTGGCACAAAGGGCGAAGGAAGGGGTACATGCAGCCGGAGGCATTCCTTTTGAATTCAACGTCCCGGCTCCATGTGACGGCATTACCGAAGGCCATGAGGGTATGAGATTCGTCCTGGCCCAGCGTGACCTGATTGCCGACATCATAGAAACCCATGTCAGGAGCATGCGTTATGACGGGATAGTTTTCATTGCAAGCTGCGATAAAATAATCCCCGGTATGATAATGGCCGCCGCCAGGCTTGATGTGCCATCAATATTTGTAACGGGAGGGCCGAATGCATGGGAAATAAGGTTCAAGCATACGAACAGGGGCAGCATAGACCACAAGTCATATGATGACCTACTTGACAAGCTTTCCTGTGCAACCGCATCAACATGCGGTTCTTGCGAACTGATGGGCACAGCAAACACGATGCAGTCTCTCATCGAAGCCTTTGGGCTTTGCCTGCCCGGTACTGCGAGCATACCGGCCTGGCATTCGGGAAAGCTTCTTGCTGCAAGGAATTCAGGGAAGCGAATAGTGGCAATGGTTGATGAAGGTTTGTCTGCAGGAAAAATACTAACGGAAAAATCCATTGAAAATGCCCTCATGGTTGATCTAGCCATAGGCGGTTCAACCAATTCGGCCCTTCACCTTCCGGCAATTGCAAATGAACTGGGAATAGAGTTCCCGATTTCAAAGTTCAATGAATTCAACAAAAAAATTCCCACCTTATTGAGCATTTCGCCTAACGGTCCGCATGGGATTATCGATCTGTTTATCGCGGGCGGAATCCCCGGGGTAATGAAAGCTCTTGTTAATGACCTGCATCTGGACTGCATGACAGCAGCAGGATTTAAAGTAGGAGATATTACCGCCTTCGCGGAAATCAAAAACCCTTCTGTAATAAGAAGCAAAGAGTCTCCTTATCTTGATGAAGGCGGGACCGTCGCCCTGTTCGGCAATCTCGCACCTGAAGGGGCAATAGTTAAGCAGTCTGCGGTTTCGAAGGACATGCTTGTCTTTACCGGACCTGCCCATGTCTTTGATTCGGAAGCCGATGCCCTCAAGGCAATCCGGGAAAAAAATATCAGGGAGGGCGAGGTTGTCCTTATCAGGTATGAAGGGCCGAAAGGCGGCCCCGGAATGCCTGAAACGCTCGCAGTGACAATGGGGCTGGATCTGGCGGGTTTCAAACGCGTTGGGCTGATCACCGACGGCCGGTTTTCCGGTGCGACATCAGGCCCGTGCATAGGCCATGTATCTCCTGAAGCAATTTCCGGCGGCCCTATTGCCGCAGTTAGAAATGGAGATGAAATTATAATTGACATTCCGAACAGGAAGCTGTCCGTAAATCTTACGGAAAAGGAACTGGCGTCAAGGCTTGCCGGTTTTATACCCGCAACAAAACATATCCCGAAAGGCTATATGCAGAGATATGTAAAATTGGTAGGTTCCGCGGCAATGGGTGCTGTTCTTGAATAACAAGCTTTTCTGCCGACCGATATATAAAGGGAGTTTAGAGATGTCTGAAAACGCACCTTCCGGATCAAAGTTTCATTTTATCGGGAAGAATATCGCCCGGATCACTGTTTCGAATGACAATGATTTCAGTGAAGCACCTTTTGTCAAGGATGTGCTTTTGCCTAATGATTATCACGAAGACATCTCATCGACATTCTTTTCAGGAATTTCATATGACAGAAATAAAGGACAGCTGAAATTAAGTTTTAAAAATAAAATCCTTGAAATCCTTACAGACCCGGCCATGCTTTCTTTTAATATCAGTACATGTGAAGATGAGGGATTTTACGGTTTCGGAGAATGGTTTAACGGATTCAGAAGGACAAGCGGCGAACTCACCATTCACAACCTCGAATCGCCGGCTTTCCTTCAGCACAAACAGACCTATTCCGCATTCCCGTGTTTTTTAAGCGACCGCGGCTATATGATATTCATTTTAAACGCCCATAAGTCAAAGGTGAAAATCAACAAGCCCGATGGAAGACTTTCAGCCAGGTTTTCGGGCGGCAAGCTGGATTTTTTTGTCATAACAGGCTCAGATTTCAAGGAGATAATTACGAGCTATACTGCACTGACAGGCAGACCGCCGCTTTTGCCTCTCTGGGCCTTCGGACTGTGGAATACCGCCTACCCTGTTGAAAACCAGAAGGAAACCCTCACCCGCATACGCGAGCACAGAAAAAAGCAAATTCCGCTCGATGCTGTTATCTTTGACTACCATTGGCAGGAGGCCTTTTCCGATTTCAAATGGCGTAAGTCCATTTTCCCTGAACCTGAGAAGATGCTTGGCCTGATGAAAGAAGAAGGAATAAAGACCGGTCTTATCTACACCCCTTACATAAACAGGGATTCATACCCATTATATAAGCTGCTGGTAAGGATTTATGTCAAAAACGCCCCTGACGGTGTCCCATTGCTGTCAAAGGACTATGCAACAGATAATTACAATGCTGGCCTTAAGAAAGGCTATTTTGCGCATGACAATGTGACCTGGTGGCTGGGCAGGGGCGGCGCCGTTGATTTCACAAACGACGAGGCCTGCGACTGGTGGTTTGACCAGCAGAAACCCCTGCTTGATCAGGGTGTCTATTTCTTCAAGAACGACGGTGCGGAATATCTCCCGAAGGGTTCGAAATCCTCAATCGGGCTTGATGACGAGGAATATCACAATATTTACTGTTTCTATTATACAAAGGCGCTTTTCGAGAGGTGCCAGGAATACCATGGCGACAGAAGGGCTCTGGTCTTTTCAAGGACAAACTGGGCCGGTACACAGCGCTTTCCCGGAATATTCCTGGGCGACCAGACACCGGAATTCAAACATATTGCCGCAACAATGAGATGCGGCCTCAACATGAGCCTTCTGGGATATGCCTACTGGGGCGCGGATGTTCTTTCCCTATACAAATCGCCGTCAGCCGAGCTTCACCGCAGGTATTCCCAATTCACAATTTTCAGCCCGTTGTCGAGATATTTTTCCTGCCCCCACGACCCGAACAGGAATCCCTGGGGAATAGATAAAGCGTGCGAAGAAAACTTCAGGAGGCATATGGATTTGAAAATGCGCCTGCTGCCTTATTACTACAAACTTGCCCGAGAGGCCCACGATACCGGCATCCCGATTATAAGGCCGCTTTATCTGGAATTCCCTGATGATCCGCATACAAGACCAATATGGCAGCAGCTCATGATCGGAGATTCCCTTATGATGGCTCCAGTTCTGGAATCCGGTGTGAATTCAATCAAGGCCTATTTTCCTAAAGGTCTGTGGTATTCATTCTGGGACGGCAAAAGGTTTGAAGGACCGGGATGGCTTGATGTGCCCGTGGATGACGGACACCTGCCGCTGTTCAGCCGGGGAGGCAAACCTGTAATCATGGGCAAGTTGCTTCAATTCATACCGGATGGCCACAGGTTTGATGAGATTGAAATACATACCTTCCCACCCTTTGATGGTGATGCTGTTTTATATGAAGACGACTGTTCGACCCTTGCCTATCAGAGGGGTGAATCGTCCAAGCAGAAAATTTCAATCAGAAATGGAACCGGTTCAGGTGTGTCTGTTGCTGTTGACCCGTCCACAGGGACTTTCTCCGCTCAGCCCCTGAAAAGAAATATCACCTTCGTTTTTCACTGTTATGACGCTTCTTCCTGCAGGGTCGAAGCTGATGGATGCACTATTCAAAAAGTTTTTTATGATGATATTGCAAGCACTCTATCAATAACTGCAGAGCTTAATTCCGCTTCTTCAGCATCAATTACGATTTCATGAAAAAGGCCATGAGCTGATCATGGCCTTGCTTTTATTCATCTGATTTACTCTGGCAGCCGTCAGTCGTCGTATTTCCCCGCCGGGCCATCGTCTGTTTTTTCTTTCGCTTTCGCCCTGATCTTTTCTACCGTCCAATCTGAGGCTTTATCGACAGGAGTCCCTTTGGGGCCCAGGTCATAAGAACCCGCCTTGAGAATTGCATCAACTGCAAGGGGTGCAGTGTCTTTTGCATTAAAGACGCTGGTAAGCAGCTCATAAACAAAGTCTTCCACAGCCTTTTCCATGCGTTCCCTGACTTCTGAGGTCTGTGCAAGTATCTTGTTTTCAAACGGGAGATTGAGCTTTTTAAAACCATCGGCCTTGAGGCCTTTGTCTTTTGCGTATGCAACCATTTCAGCCCACAGCTTGTCATCCATGCCTGTGCATTCGACCTTGAGCAGGTTCTTTTCGGCATCCAGAATGGCATTACCGAATTCATTCACCTTTACACCCCAGGAAAGCATCTGCAGGGCGGTTGCCACATTCGCCTTTGTAGTATGAGTTTCAGCGGCAATCTTCTTTAGCCTGACGTTGCTGTTGCCCGATGTGCCGTGCTGCGCCCCGGATACACCGTATTTTTCAAGCGCCTTGTGAATCTTGGCGGTCAGTTCGACCTGTATTCCCGCATCGCTTTCCTCAATCCCGTGTGTTGTGCCGTTGTTCAAGGCAATCCAATCTGGATAAATTTTATGGGCATTCAATCCCTGAATCAGGAACAGGGCCTCTTCCGGTGTTGAAAGTCCTGATGCGCCCTTGATTTCGCCGACCTCGGTCTCATATCCGGCCCACGACGGTATGTATTTGCTGATTTCGATGTTTGCAAGAAGGTTTTCATCTTCAGGCATGTGCGAGGCGTCGATTGCAATCGATGTAATGCCCTCATCGAATATGGACGGTATATCGGTCTTCGCCTTTTCAAGCTCGGCAGCGCTCGTAATCCCAAAGTGATCTGCATGTACGGCAACCGGGACTGTTATTCCAAGTTCGTTGCAGAAGGAATCCACATACCTGGCGATATTCCACAGCCCGACATGGCAGTAATTGCTTTCTGATTTCGCTATCTCGATTATGACGGCTGCATTGGCTTTCTGGGCCGCCTTGAGTGTTCCGCGTATGACCATCGTGCTTCTGCCATTGGCTGCAATCGTCATTGCATGGCCTTTCGCCCTCATCGCGCGGTCGATTACCTTGCCGCTCACGAGAAGAGCCTTCGAATACGGAAAAAGTTTTGTGACATTCGGCGGTCTGCCGATCTTAAGAGCTTTTACATAATCAGATTTATAGCTCATTTTGATCCTCCATTTTTTATGATTTTCTGCGATTACCCCATACTGTTTTGTTTTGCAAATTCTTCGTATTCCTTAACATCTTCTTTTGAACCTATAATCAGCGGCACTCTCTGATGAATTTCTGCCGGTATGATATCAAGGATACGCTCATATCCTGTGCTTGCATAGCCGCCTGCCTGCTCGGCTATAAATGCCAGAGGGTTTGCCTCATAAAGAAGCCTGAGTTTACCGCTTGGTTTTTTCGGATCAAGACTGTCCTCCGGATAAAGGAATATGCCGCCCTTCAGAAGATTCCTGTGAAAGTCCGCAACAAGAGATCCTATATATCTTGCTGAGTATGGCTTTTTTATATGAGTTTTATCCGTTTTGACATGGTCGATATATGCCTTCGTGCCTTTTTTCCAGTAATTGTAATAGGACTCATTTACGCTGTATATCTTGCCCCGGTCGGGAATCTTGATATCGGGATGCGAGAGAATGAATTCACCGACGCTAGGATCAAGTGTAAAGCCGTTCACCCCGTTGCCAGTCGAATAGACCATCACCGTTGAGCTTGAATAAACCACGTAGCCTGCACCAAACTGCCTGTATCCAGGCTGCAGGCAATCCTCGAGCGTTCCGTCGCCTCCATCCGTAATCCTTTTATAGATCGAAAAAATGGTCCCGATAGAAACATTCACGTCGATATTTGATGATCCGTCAAGGGGGTCGAACATCACCACATATTCACCTTTGGGATAACCGTCAGGAATAAGCACCACATCATCATCTTCCTCTGACGCCATGACGCAAACCTTGCCTATATAACTGAGGGCATTTATAAAAGCCCTGTCGGCAAATACATCGAGCTTCTGCTGTTCGTCGCCAGTTATATTCTTCGCTCCAGCAGAACCAAGAATATTTTCTGCAAGCCCCGCCTGCGAAACCTGTGCGGAAACCACCTTGGCAGCCAGGACTATCTGGGTCAACACCGAACTGAAATCCCCTGTTCCTCCGTAAAGCCTCTGCTCTTCTATTATATGCCTTTCAATAGTCATCAGGATGTCTTTCATTGATCAGCCTCCACTTATGATTGTATGTTCATGCTCCTGGCAAGCCAGCCTGTCATCTGGTCAACAACCATTTTCAGAACATCCCTCGGCAGGAAATATTTTCCTGCATTTGCCGCGATCCAGTCGGTTATTTCATTGGAAGTCACTGACGCGCTGTTTGTTTTTTTCAATGAATCTTCTATCATCTTCCGGGTCTCAAATGCCGCCTCAATCGATTTGGGGATAAATGACCTCGCATCCTCGCCTGTAAAAGCCCCGTAATGTTCTGCACCATGAAAATCCACATCGTATCCAGCCATTTTAACAAGGCTTGCCTGATACAGATCAAAGTTCGAGTTTGCAGCTGCAAAAACCAGTCCCCCGAAAGGAATGCCGCCTGCATCAGAGGCAAAGAGGGCTTTTAACTCGGGGACATAAACAGCCATCGAGCATGTGCTGTGGCCGGGCACCATCATGAATTCAAGTGTCAGGTCTCCGATTCTTCTGGTTTCACCCTCGTCCGGCATGTCATCAACAGGTATTGTATCGAAATCCAATCCCAGTTCATCTGCCCTATCTGCCAGACCGTTGTTCGAAAGCACCATACGATTAATACCTTTTATCGCATCTATAACAGCAGGCTTGGCAAGCTGAACGGCTCCTCTGGCTGAAGCCGTTATACTAACCCACGGCCATCGCTTTTTAAAATACGGAACAATGCCTACATGATCGAAGTGCGAGTGATGGATCACCAGACGGCTTATCGACTTTTCGTAAGTACCTGTATTAGCAATCTGGCTTTGAACGTCAGGAACGATATAAGTCATTCCTCCGCCGAGAATCGCATACTCCGTCCTACCGTCAAGAAGATAGACGCATGATTCCCTGCGGCCTAAAAGTGTTATTCGGTCGGTTACTTTTCCGGGAGTGCTAAATATCATGACGGCCCCTAAATTAAAGTTTCATCATATCTTGTGAAGATTTTATATTTTAAAAATTTGCTTAGTGCGCCGACAAGATGCATTCGATCAAGGAACCTGGGTAAAACCCTCTTCCTTTGCAAGCTCATCAAATTCCAGCGTCAGGGCATCCATTGTTTCAGCATCCGGTGAAATTTTATCCTTCGCATCAACGGCCTTGATATAATGGCCGCATTCCCTGCAGAAATACACCCTTACGCCATCAATATCATCGGCTTCGAAAAAGCCAAGTTTCTCGTGTTCGGAGTTTCCGCAATAAGTGCATCTAAACCTCGGGAATCTCCATGAAAATCCGCAAAGCGGGCAGTGCAGAACTCTCTGAGATTCTTCATCAAAGGCAATGCGGGCATGTGTACCGCAGAATGCGCATCTGCCTGTATCTGTTTCCGGTTTTTTAGTCTCAGAAAAAGAACCTCTTAGCTTTCTCAAAACTGCTCTCAGCGCATTATTGAGAAGGATATCGATTACCGGAGCATCCGCTTCAGGCACATTGATGCTCCCTCCCCAGATAAATGCGTCAGAGGCGGATACCATGTCAAAAGCAGGCATTGTATTAAAGTGAGTCTTCCATGTAGTCTTGCAGATCTCGGCCAGAACAGGCACGAGCTGCTGGAAATCACCTTCAGAAATCCTTACAATATTAATTGCCGGGAGTTCGAAATTTTTACAGACATAATTTATGTTTTCATAAAGTGTTTTTGCCGAGAGAATTCCTTCCCTGTCATCCGGATAAGTTTCTAAAATAATATCCCAGTCCACCATCAAACCCTATGGTACTTGAACAACCAAGTCAAGCTTCAATGAGCCTCCACTTTTTAACAAGAATTGTATGATTTGTTTTCAGATAACAGAAAACACCACGTTCAAACGCTATCTTCATTGTTATTTAATCTGATACAATCATATATAATTATCTAGTTGATATTCCATAAGAAATACTGATTCAATATTTTTCTTGATTTAAAACCCTGCTTATGTCTTTTTTATAATTCATTATAAAGATACCTAATAACTAAGAGGGGGTTAAGGTATGGCAGGGAAAAAGGGTTGTAACAGTAACGCAAAAGAGCAGTACGAAAAGCTCATGGAGCAGTGCAGTGTGCACATGGAGGAAATGGACGCCTCCCTGCCGCCTGCAAGATTTAATCTGGCTGAAGAGCTGAAGGAAAGGGGCGTATCCAGAAGGGACTTCCTCAAATGGACATCGGCAATGACAGCAGCGCTTATGCTGCCACCCATGTTCAAACCGATGGTGGCAAAAGCTGCGGAAAACCTTGGAAGACTTCCGGTAGTCTGGCTTCACTTCGCAGAATGCACCGGCTGCTCCGAATCTTTCCTGAGAACATCTTATCCGAATGTTGATTCAATCTTACTCGACACGATTGACCTGCAGTATCATGAAACGCTAATGGCGGCAGCAGGGGATCAGGCTGAGAAATGCCTTGAAGACTGCGTAAAGAATTTCAAGGGGCAGTATGTTTGCGTTGTTGAAGGTGCGATCCCTGTCGGCCATAACGGCGACTTCATGAGGCTGGGACCGAAAGGCAAAACAGGCGCAGAAATTGCCAAGGAAGTTTGCGGAAGCGCTATGGCTACAATCTGCATAGGAAGCTGTTCTTCAACCGGCGGCATTCCGGCCGCAAAGCCAAATCCGACCGATGCCAAGAAGATCAGTGATGTTATCGGCATATCCACTGTTAATATTGCAGGCTGCCCGCCGAACCCGGTTAATTTTGTAGGCACATTGCTTCATTTCCTGCTGTTCAAGGGATTGCCTCCATGTGATGCTTTAGGCCGGCCGCTGTTCGGATACGGGAAACGCATACATGACTACTGTGAGAGAAGACCTCATTACGATGCAGGAGAGTATGTCGAGGAATGGGGCGATCAGGGCCAGTTAAAAGGCTGGTGCTTATATAAAGTCGGATGCAAGGGCCCGTACACATATGCAAATTGCGCAAAAGCACGTTTCAATGACGGCATCTCATGGCCGATAATGGCGGGGCATGGCTGCATCGGCTGCACTGAGCCGGCTTTCTGGGACAGAATGGCGCCTTTCGAAAAACCCATCGATGATAAACCAATCGGTCTGGGCGGCGTAGAGGCACCGGTCGACCTTATCGGCGCGGGTCTTCTAGGCGCAACGGTTGTCGGTGTTGCCGCACATGCAGGGATTACACTGGCAAAAAAACATGGTCAGCCCAAGAATGTTGCTGAAGACAAGAAAGACGAGCATGGCGCTCAATAACGGATAAAAGGCATTGGAGGATAAATTATGGGAAGTAGAATAATCGTTGACCCGATTACAAGGATTGAAGGCCACCTTCGCATAGAGTGCGAGGTTGAAAATAATGTCATTAAAGACGCATGGAGCAGCATCACGCTGTGGCGCGGAATTGAGCAGATATTAAAGGGCCGTGACCCGAGGGATGCCGGCCTGATAGTTCAGCGTTTCTGCGGAGTTTGTACATATGTCCATTACGAGGCAAGCATCAAGGCATGCGAAGACGCATTCAAGGTAAAGCCGCCCAAAAATGCAAGAATCATAAGAAACCTGATACACGGCGCTCAGTACCTTTATGACCATGTAATGCATTTCTACCACCTCCACGGGCTTGACTGGGTTGATATTACGAAATGCCTGTCCGCGGATCCGAAGAAGGCGGTTGAAATGGCGCGTGCGTACAGTGACGACCCTTACAATTGTTCTGTCACGCATTATGAAGCTGTCCAGAAGAGACTGAAGAAGTTTGTTGAATCAGGCAGGCTCGGGCCTTTTGCAAACGCTTACTGGGGCAACCCGTCATACAAACTTCCGCCGGAGGCAAACCTTGTCATCACATCGCATTACCTTGATGCACTCCAGGTTTCAAAGCTCGGGGCGCAGATGATGGCGATATTCGGCGGCAAGAACCCCCACCCGCAGACCCTCGTAGTAGGGGGCGTAACCTGCGGTGCAGACCTCGATGCAAACCGTATCGGCGCATACAGATACAGGCTTTATGAACTCAACAATTTCGTGAAAACCGCTTATATACCCGACCTCCTTCTTGCAGCCACGTATTACAAGGATGAAGGTGCCGCAGGCATCGGCGCAGGCGTGAAAAATTATCTTGCATATGGAGGGTTCCCTCTTGATGACGGAGAGAACAAGCTTCTCTTCCCGAGGGGTCTCGTGAAGGCCGCTGATATAGCCAACCCGATAGTACTCGACGAAAGCAAGATTACAGAGGAAGTCATTCACTCATGGTATAAGGGCGAAGCCGCTCATCCATATAATGGAACTACTGATCCTGATTATACCGGGTATAAGAACGGTAATCTCGATGGCGAAGGCAAATACTCATGGTGCAAGGCGCCGAGATTCGACAATACTCCCTACGAAGTCGGCCCGCTTGCAAGAATGGTCGTTGCATACGCACAAAACCACGAAGAGATCAAACCGCTTATAGACAATACCCTGAAAACTGCTGGTATCCCTGTAACGGCACTGTTCTCAACGCTTGGCAGAACAGCTGCAAGGGGTATTGAAACCGTATATGTCGGCGACAAAATAGACGGCTGGGTGAATGAACTCATTGCAAGCCTGGCTTCAGGAGACACCAGGACATGGACACGCTGCGATGTGCCGGATGAAGGTGAAGGCCGCGGCCTTACAGAACCGCCGCGCGGAGCGCTTGGCCACTGGATAAAGATTGAAAACCAGGTGATAAAGAACTACCAGGCAATCGTACCGTCAACATGGAACTGCTCTCCGAGAGACAAGGACGGCAAAAGAGGTCCTTACGAGGAAGCCCTCATCGGAACCAAGCTTGCCAACATCGAGCAGCCGCTCGAAATCCTCAGGACGATACATTCATTCGACCCGTGCATGGCGTGCGCCGTTCACCTGATCGACACTGATACTAATGAAGTAAAAGTATTCAAGGTAGCATAAGGGAGAAAGACATGGATACGAGAGTAGCAGTTAAAGAATGGTCGCTCTCGATGAGGGTTAACCACTGGTTAATGGCGCTGTCCATCTTTATACTTATCCCGACAGGGTTTTATATTGCAGAACCGTTTTCTGTGGGAGAAGGTGAAACAATAAGCAAGTTTCTGATGGGCAACATCCGTTATATCCACATCTTCTTCGGGATTGTACTTGTATTCCTGCTAGTGTGGAGGGTGTACATGATGTTTTTCTCGCGCTTTCATGCGGACTGGAAAGACTTTCTTGCCTGGACCGACTGGCCTAATTTCTGGAAGCAGATAAAGTTTTATGCATTTATCTCTGAAGAAAAACCGGGTCACAAGTACCTTTACGGACCACTCCAGTCACTCGCATACGGCGGGCTTATTGTCATGTGGCTTATAATTGTTATTACAGGCCTGGCTCTCATGGGGAACAATTATTCCGTAGGCTTCACCTCAATATTCAAGCCGCTGGCAGGATGGATGGGCGGTCTGGCAACCGTCAGGTATGTGCACCATATCTTCACATGGCTGTTCATCCTTTTCATACCGGTGCATATTTATATGGCTTTCTGGTATGATGCAGTGATTAAGGAAGGCACACTGTCATCAATGGTGGGCGGAAGGCTTTTCAAGAAAAACGACCACTAGTTTAAACCAGGTCTTTGATTTATACACAGGAAAGGAGGGGTAATTCCCTCCTTTCTTTCTATTTGGATGAAAATGCAGAAGAAAAGGATTACAATTCTAGGGCTTGGAAATATTCTTCTTGCCGATGAAGGGTTCGGCGTCCATTTTGTAAGATATGTCGAGAACAAATATTCTTTTCCTGAAAACATCGAATTGATTGACGGCGGTGTAATGGGGTATATCCTGCTTGATATATTCGACCGAAGCGACATAATGATTGTAATCGACTGTATAAAAATCGATGATTCTCCAGGCTCGATCTACAGGTTTACACATGAGGAATTCCTGACGATGGTACCGCCTCCTACATCGGCGCATGAAGTCAAGTTTTCTGATGTCCTGATCAAGGCTGAAATGATGGGAGAGCTTCCGGAGATGGTTTTCCTTTGTATTGTACCTAAGGAATTCAAGGACATGAACCTTGAAATGACGCTTGATTTGAAGAAACGTTTGCCTGCCATGGAAAGCCTGTTTATAAAGGAGCTAGAATCTCTCGGAATCAAGCCTGAGGTAAAAAATGCATGAGATGTCACTGGTGCGGTCAATCCTGGATATTGTTGAAGAATACGCTGCAAGGCAGAATTTCAGTGAGGTTAAAAGTATAACTCTCTCTTTCGGAAAGGCCTCCACAGTTGTTCCATCTGCACTCACCTTTGCCTTCGAAGTCCTGTCTGAAGGCACACCGGCACATGGTGCCGAACTTAAGTTTGACATAAAACCTGTGCTTATATATTGCCTGAGCTGTACAAAAGATTTTATGGTAGAATCTTATGAGGCCGTCTGTCCGGTTTGCAAAGGCAATGAGGTCATGCTTTCAGGCGGAACGGAAGAACTAAAATTGATAGAGATGGAAGTTGAATAGGAGATATTAATTATGTGCATCGCATTTCCGGGAAAAATCATTTCAATTGATGAAGACAACTTCGCCGTTATAGACATCGGCGGTACAAAACGGGAGGTCAGCCTCGACCTTATGGATGAAGAAGTCGCCTTAGGGGATTATGTGATTTCCCACGCAGGATATGCCATGCACAAGGTGGATGAGGAGTCTGCACTGGAAAGCCTGGAGGCCTTAAAAGAGATTATCGAAAATGAGATATATTGACGAATACCGCGACCCGAAACTGGCAAAGGCCATTTTGGAAAAGATAACTGTCCTTGCCGCAGGTATAAACAAAACAGTGACTGTCATGGAGGTCTGCGGAAGTCATACACAGGCAATCGGACGCTATGGAATAAGAAAACTGATGCCGGAGAATATCAGGCTGATATCGGGCCCTGGCTGCCCGGTATGCGTCACGGCTATTTCGGATGTTGACAGGGCAATCTGGCTTGCTTCTCAAAAGGATGTAATTTTCACAACATTCGGCGACATGATGAGGGTACCGGGTACGGCAGGCGCAAGCCTGCAGAAGCTGCGCGCTGAAGGCTCGGATATACGCATTGTTTCATCAACGATTGACTGTCTGAGGATTGCCGGGGCAAATCCGGAAAAAGAAGTCGTATTCATGGGAATAGGATTCGAAACAACCTCTCCGACAATTGCGGCAATGATCATGCGGGCAAAAGAAAAAGCAATTGAAAACCTAAGCGTACTGTCGGTTCACAAGATAATCCCGCCGGCAATGAAGGCCCTCGCATCGGATCCCTGTCTTAATATCGACGGTTTCATGTGCCCGGGCCACGTAAGCATTGTGCTTGGCGCAGAGGCATACAGATTTATAGCAGAAGCAGGAAGGCCTGCTGTTATAACCGGTTTTGAGCCGGTTGACGTCCTTGAAGGCGTTTTACTGATCCTTGAACAGATTGCGGAAAACAGGCCGGATGTGGCGATACAATATAAAAGGGGTGTGGTTTGGGAAGGCAATCCTAAAGCGAGGGAAGCCATTGATACCGTCTTTGAAATCGGCGATTCAGAATGGCGGGGGCTTGGAAATATTGCGGCAAGCGGACTTTTTATCAGGGATGATTTCCGCTCATTTGACACGCTAAGACGCTTCGATATACCTCGAATCAAATCACTGGAGGTCAAAGGCTGCGCATGCGGAGACATGCTGAAAGGGATAAAAACACCCCTTGAATGCCCTTTATTCGGCAAGGCATGTACGCCGGTCAATCCTGTTGGGCCCTGCATGGTATCTGCAGAAGGAACGTGCGCCTCTTATTATAAGTACAGGTAAAACAGATGATAGATTGTAAGGCTGATGAGCTGAAAGGCAATACCGACCAAGGTCTAGAAATATAGTCACTGTTTTACTTAACAGTTTAAAAGCTGGTTTTTAAAAAGATAACTGGAGGAATAGAATGAAAGTATCGGTAGTAAGAAACGTCCTCGATGCCAATGAACGAATCGCCCTGGAAAACAGGACAATGTTCGATGGAAAGAAGATATTCGTTATCAACCTCATGAGCGGCCCCGGTGCGGGCAAGACAAGCCTTGTTGAAAAAACAATTCTGGCACTCAGGGATAAATATAGAATTGCTGTCATAGAAGGCGATATTCAGGATACGTACGATGCAGACAGGGTTGCCGCGCTTGGCATTCCGGCGGTACAGATAAATACTGGCAGTGCCTGCCATCTGGACGGAAACATGATAAGGGATGCATTCCCGGGCCTTAACTTTGACAAGATAGACCTTCTGATCGTGGAAAACGTCGGCAACCTGGTATGCCCTGCGGAATTCAAGGTCGGAGAAAATTTCAAGGCAATGGTTCTGAGCACTCCGGAGGGAGCGGACAAACCTGCAAAGTACCCCCTTATGTTTAAGGAATCCAGAGTACTGATAATCAATAAAATGGATCTCATGCCCTATGTCAGCTTCGATCTCGAAAAGGCAAAACGGGATGCCCTGGGTTTGAACCAGGACCTTGTGATCTTCGAAGTCTCGTGTAAAACAGGAGATGGCCTGCAGGCATGGTTTGCCTGGCTGAGTGAGCAGATTGAGTCATACAGGAAAAATACATAAAATCAGAAGGGTCAGATTCCATTTTTCAGGAATTGTTCAGGGAGTGGGATTCAGGCCGTTCATTTACAGGCTTGCCGTCCGTAACAGCCTTACCGGTTATGTGCAGAACCGGACCGACGGTGTAATCGCCGAAGTCGAAGGGGACCATACCTCAATTGTTTCTTTCCTTGATTCAATAAGGCATGAGCTTCCGCCTCTTGCGGATATAACTTCTCTTGAAGAAACTGAAATAACTCCCGCCGGCGGAGAATATTTCACGATTATAGCCAGCGATGCCTCAGGCGAAACGAATGTGCATATCACTCCTGATATTGCCACATGCAGGGAATGCCTCAAGGAACTCTTTGACACAGATGACAGAAGGTTCCACTACCCGTTTATCAACTGCACAGATTGCGGGCCGAGGCTTACAATCATCAGGGACATACCATATGACAGAAAAAACACTTCAATGTCGTGTTTTGAGCTTTGTCCCGATTGCAGGGCTGAATACGAAGACCCGATGAACCGGAGATTCCATGCGGAACCGAATGCATGCAAAGTCTGCGGGCCCAGGCTAAAGCTGCTTCAGCCGGACGGTACTGAAATAAAAGGGGACCCTGTCAGTAAAACCGCCGAGCTGTTGAAAGCGGGCCAGATAATAGCCGTTAAGGGCATAGGCGGATTCCATCTGTGCGTTGATGCAAAGAACGATGATGCAGTTGCAAGGCTCAGGGGCCGCAAATACCGTGAGGAAAAGCCTCTTGCAATAATGGTGAAGAACATCGACTTGGCCGGAATTTATGCAGACATAAACGGTGAAGAAGAATTGCTGCTCAAGTCTCATCAGAGACCGATCGTGCTTCTTGAGAAAAAACCATCCGGCCTCTCTTCACTGGTTGCGCCAGGCCTTTCACGCCTCGGTGTCATGCTTCCTTATGCACCGCTTCATTACCTTCTATTCGAAGAAGGTTTTGAGGCGCTGGTTATGACCAGCGCTAACCAGACAGATGAGCCAATCTGTACTGGAAACAGGGAGGCTCTTGAACGTCTGAAAGGGATAGCCGATTACTTTCTCGTTCACAACCGCGATATACTTGTGCGCTGCGATGACTCTATTTCATTCATGGCAGCCGGTTCTCCCCGCATTATGCGACGCTCTAGGGGCTATGCGCCAAGGCCCGTGCTGCTTAAAAAAGACTATCCCAAAGTTCTTGGAATGGGACCTCAGATGAAATCAACCATTTGTGTTCTTAAGGGCAATGCCGCCTACCTAAGCCCTCATATTGGGGATATGGAAACCCCTCAGGCAAGGGATTTTTATCATGAAAACCTCAAGCTAATGCAGGAGATGACAGAATGCAGGCCCGATGTTGTTGCCTGTGATATGCACCCGGCATATTACTCAACAAAGATTGCCGAATCAATGAACAGGCCGGTTTACAGGATTCAGCACCATCATGCGCATATTGTCAGCTGCATGGCGGAAAACAGCATATCAGGTAAAGTACTCGGGATTGCCCTTGACGGCACAGGTTATGGAACAGACGGCACGGTCTGGGGCGGAGAATTTCTTATTGCCGATGAACAAGATTTTTTACGTGCCGGTCATTTGGGAACATTTGTTCTGCCCGGTGGTGAAAAGGCGATTAATGAACCCTGGAGGGTTGCGGCAAGTTTATTAAAAGAGTCTTTCGGAGATGACTGGATTGGTTATTCTGAAAAATTGAAACTTGTTCAACAGGGTATTAATGCAGGAGTTCTTGATAAGATAATGTCAACAGGGATAAACAGCCCTGTTACATCCAGCATGGGAAGGCTTTTTGACGGTGTCTCAGCGCTTGCCGGCATAAGAAGGACTGTCAGTTTCGAAGGCCAGGCGGCAATGGAGCTGGAGGCCGTATCCAATGGTGGCAAAGGAAAACCTTATGGGTATGAAATTGTCAAGAATGATAACGGTTTCATATTTGACATAAGAAAGCTTATCAGGAAAATAGTTGAGGACGTTATTTCCGGTGTCAGTGCAGCAGACATTGGCATGGGTTTCCATCTGGCACTTGCAGATGCCGTATCCGAAATCGCAGTCAGAATAAGAGATGAACATGGTCTAAACAGGACAGTCTTGAGCGGAGGATGTTTTCAGAATAAATTATTACTTGAAGGTGTTATAAATAATTTAAGGAAAAACGGTTTTGATGTATGCCATCACAGGCTTGTCCCGACTAATGACGGTGGAATTGCGCTTGGACAGGCGGTTTATGCTGCTGAAAGGGAATTAATCAAGAGTTAGAGGTTATAACAATGAAATATGAGAAAATACTTCTGGAACATGGCGGCGGCGGTCTTTTATCCAATGAGCTTATAAGCGAAGGATTTCTCCCCCTGTTCCGAAATGTTTACCTTGAAAGGCTGGAGGACGGGGCGGTTTTCGATATAATGAAAACAAAACTCTGCTTTTCCACAGATTCGTATGTTGTTCAGCCAATATTCTTTCCCGGAGGCAATATAGGCTCACTGGCAGTGCATGGAACAGTGAACGACATTGCAATGTGCGGAGGAAAACCGCTGTTTCTTAGCACAGGATTCATAATCGAAGAAGGCTTCCCGATGGATCAACTGGAAAAAATAATTTCCTCAATGGCCGAAGCTGCTGAGGTGGCCGGAGTTAAGATCGTAACCGGTGATACCAAGGTTGTTGCTAAAGGCGCTGCAGACGGCATATTCATCAATACTTCCGGTATCGGAATAATCACATATAAAAATCCGATCGGGGTCAGCAGCATAAGGCCGGGAGATTGTATTATCATAAACGGCACCATAGGCGATCATGGAACGGCAATACTTAGCGTACGTGAAGGAATGGGTATTGAAGAAGGCACCCTATCTGATTCTGCGCCGCTGAATGGCATTGTCGAAGAAATACTTAATGTATGCCCCGATGTTCATTGCATGCGCGACGCAACACGCGGCGGCCTGGGCGCCATTCTGGCCGAGATTGCCAAGCAGTCAGGACTTGCAATAACAATTGACGAAGCCCTGCTCCCTGTTAAAGAACAGGTCAGGGGCGCCTGTGAAATTCTCGGTCTGGATGTGCTCTATCTTGCGAATGAAGGTAAATTCGCCGTATTCTGTCCGGAACAATCAGCCGGAATGATCCTTGAAATCATGAGAGCAAATCAATTCGGCAGGGATGCGGTTTTAGTCGGCAATGTTGCCGAATCATCTGGCCGGGGGAAACTCATTCTTAAAACAGCTATCGGCGGCTTCCGTGAAATAGACCTGCCAACAGGAGAGCTTGTTCCGAGAATATGTTAAACACTGTCAAAAAGTTATTTTAATTATTGACAATGCGCATGAACAAATTATATTTAATAGTCTGATATTATGAATTATTACAAATTTAGATGAGGGATTTAAAGCACTTTAAATTTTGACGGAGGATACAATATGAGGAAACTTCTGATAATCTCAGCATTATTTATCTTTCTCTTTGCAGGAACTTCTCTTGCAGCCCCGATATCATTAAATAATGTATACACCTTCAACGGCTATTCTGACGGCCAAAGTTGTGTTGATGTCTGGACAAATACAGATGAATGGGCTGTCGGAGAAATTGGTACAGGGACATATAATTACAATGTCAGCTTCCAAAACGGAATTCTGACAGTTACGCTGGCATCTCTAGGTGGAGATTATAATTTTGACTGTTCATCACACACAGGCCGCCATGATTCTCCAGCGCCTGTTCCTGAGCCTGCATCAATGGTACTTGTCGGTCTCGGCATGCTTTCGGTCGGTTTTTTTGCCAGGAAGAGGACCAAACCACATAAATAAAATAGACTTTAAAGCCTTTAAAGGGAATGGTTTGCTTTATCAGAACAGTAGGCCATTCCCTTTTGTTATTTAAATAAACCATATACTTTTCAGATGAATACCTCAGAAGTCCCGACTGTTTTACTCCTGCATGGCTATCTCAGAACCGCCCGGGATATGAATTATCTGAAAAGATTTTTCATAAAAAACGGCTTTAACACTATTGTTCCGACTCTGCCTGTCACTACGGCCGGAATAGGGAAATGCAGCGATCTCCTTTATGATATCTTGTCGGAACATTCATGGAAGATACTTCATCTGGTTGGCCACAGTTCCGGGGGAAGGATTATTCTGGACATCCTGACAAGATATGACATTTCCGGAATTGGAAATATTGTTCTTATCTCATCACCTGTAAACGGTTCGGTTATGGCAAAACATTTATCAAGCCTACCCTATGCCGATTGTTTTTCTAAAACCCTTGCTGATTTATCTGCGCCTTCAGAAAATATTCCTGTTGGAAAGAAAATCGGAGTCATTGCAGCAGGAACAGGAATGCGATTCGGATTCAATCCATTCATACCGGGTGATAATGATGATCTGATTGCCGTATCTGAAATGAGATTTAACGGCATGCATGATTTTATTCTTAGAAATTTCTGGCCTCATCAGGCTGTCCACAGGAACAAAAAGACCGCAATCCTTGTTAAGAATTTCCTTTTGAGCGGTACTTTCCGAATCTGAGATCAATTCTTTGATCAGTACATAAACGCCGTAAGGATATAGTCTGCAATCAGGATACTTACTGAAGAAATGACAACCGAATATGTCGTTGCCTGGCCCACGCCCTCTGCACCTCCTGTGGTCGTATAACCTTTATAGCTGCCGACGATTGCTATTATCAATCCGAAAAACGCGGCTTTGAACAACCCGGTAAATATATCCTTGTAATCAACATATTCAGATATACGAAACCAGAACATGCTCTCATTGATACCAAGTATCTTCACACCGACAATCCATGACCCTACCATGCCTACCGCATCATAAATAATCGTCAGCATGGGCATGACAAGTAGGGCTGCAATTATCCTGGGGATAACAAGATACTGAAACGGGTTGACCCCCATTACCGTAAGCGCATCGATCTGCTCTGTGACTCTCATGGAACCGATTTCGGCGGTCATTGCCGAGCCTGCTCTGGCCGTAACCATAAGCGCAGCCAGTACCGGACCCAGTTCTCGTGTTATACTGAGAGTGGCTGTTGAGCCGACAAGCGCCTCGGCACCGAACTGTTTGAATCCATAGTGCATCTGAAGCGCTGTAACCATACCGGTAAAAATACCTGTCAGTAGGATAACCGTGCTTGATTTTACACCGATGAATTCCATCTGTTTGAAAAGCTGATGGTAGAAAAACGGCTTCCTGAAAAGCCATTTAACTATACTTGACAGGAAGATGCCTATCTCACCTACCTGCTCAATAAAAGATATTACAGTGCGTCCCAGATATTCAAAAATCTTCATCAAACCCTGCTTTTCACCCTGCTGACAGCGTCAATCCAGCCGTTATACATCCCTGCCCGTAATTCTTCATTAATTTTCGGATAAAAAACCTTTTCCGATTTTCTCAGATTTTTTATATCTCCACTCGACGGCCAGAAACCAGTTGACAATCCTGCAAGGAATGCTGCCCCCATTCCTGTTGATTCGATATATGAAGAACGGTCTATCGGAAACCCGAGCGTGTCGGCCTGGAACTGCATGAGAAAATTATTTTTACATGCCCCGCCGTCAACCCTCAGTTCTGAGAATTTTTCTCCTGATACACTTTCAAATGCGCCTATCAGATCCTTGACCTGGAAAGCTATTCCTTCAAGCGCCGCTCTGATAATGTGGGCACGCGTTGTCCCCCTTGTGATACCAAGAATCCCTCCCCTTGCATACATATCCCAGTACGGCGCCCCCAGGCCCGCAAAAGCAGGTACCAGATATACCCCGTTCGTGTCTTTTACGCTTTCTGCAATAGCCTGTGATTCCGCGGCAGATGATACCAGCCCGAGACCGTCCCTCAACCACTGCATTACCGCCCCGCCGATAAAGATGGACCCCTCCATTGCGTAACAGGGTTGTCCTTCACCGTTGCATGCGAGCGTCAGGATAAGCCCGTTTTTTGGTTCCACCTCTTTATTGCCGACATTTAAAAGCATGAAGCAGCCGGTTCCGTAAGTGTTTTTCGCCTGCCCCTCTGAAAAACAACCCTGGCCGAAAAGTGCCGCCTGCTGGTCGCCGGCAATCCCTGCTATCGGTATCGCAGCACCCGCCACATGAGGATCGCTTTCCCCTACAATCTCCGACGAGGAGACGACCTTCGGCAACAGCGACGCTGGAATATTTAGATATTTGAGCAGTTCATCATCCCACTTTTTTTCATGAATATTGTACATGAGGGTACGGGAAGCGTTAGTGTAATCCGTCACATGAATCCTTCCGCCGGTAAGCTTTGCAATAATCCAGGTATCTATGGTTCCGAAAGCGAGTTCACCGGCTTCGGCCCTGTTTCTGATTTCAGGATATTCGTCCAATATCCACTTAACCTTTGTACCTGAAAAATACGCATCCAGGACAAGCCCAGTTTTCTTCTGGAAGACCGGTTCAAGACCCTTTTCCTTCATTTCATCACAAATGACCGAACTCCTCCTGCACTGCCAGACAATGGCGTTATGTACAGGCTTTAAAGTCTTCCTGTCCCAGATAACAGAAGTCTCTCTCTGGTTGGTAATTCCTATTCCCTGAATATTCGCTGCTGTTATATCCGCATCTTTAAAAGCCTGGCCCATTACCTGTACTGTCGAATCCCAGATTATTTCTGCATTGTGCTCCACCCATCCGGGCTTCGGATAAATCTGAGGAAATTCGGTATAGGCACTAGCCGCGATCGCGCCCTTCTTATCGACAATCATCACCCTCGTGCCTGTTGTTCCCTGGTCAATAGCCATGATGAACTTACGCATGAATACCTCCTGAAATATCTTTCTTGAAAATTATGTATGGCTTAATGCATTTATATACTTCAGAAAGAGGAAGGCCGATAACATTTGTGAACGAACCTTCAATTTTGTCCACAAAAGCTGCACCTATCCCTTGAAGGCCGTATGCACCGGCCTTATCCATGGGTTCGCCTGTAGAAACATACCATATAATATCATCCTCGCTCATATCGGCAAAGTGGACTGTTGAACGCTCAATCCTGGTTATTCCATTACTTCCATCGGGGAATAATATTGTGAAGGCTGTAAAGACAGTGTGCTGCCGCCCGCATAAAAGCCTGAGATATGAGCAGGCCTCATCTCTATTTTTCGGCTTGCCCAGAATCTCACCGTCAATAACAACTATTGTATCGGCTGCTATTATAAGGGAATCCTGAAACCCCTTTTTTACTGAAAGGGCCTTTTCCCTGCTGATACGCGCGCAAAAGTCCTCGGGGTTCTCACCATCGCGGGCATGCTCGTGTATGTCCGGGATGATGATATCAAATTCGATTCCCAGATATTTAAGCAACTCCTTTCTCCTGGGCGAAGCTGATGCCAGAATTATCTGCATGTTTTGCACCTTAAGGAAATTACATTCACATGTCAACGAGCCCATACATATCTATGGCCGGAACATAATACTCATGATAACATTCCTTATCAGTCAGGTTCCCGGAGGTGTATGATGGCAGATAAAATAGCCGGCATGAGAAAAGATGCGGTTAAAATATTCAGATCGGCAATAGCTGCAGTCGACCCGGAGAATGCGGTGGGTTCATTTCTTTCGCGTAATGGCGACAATCTGAACGCCGGCGGGAAAACCTATGACTTGAACATGTTTTCAAGGATTTTTGTTGTCGGGGCAGGCAAGGCATCCGCTCCGATGGCAAAGGCCGTTGAGACCATATTGGGAGACAGGATAAACAAGGGAATCATTGTTGTAAAATACGGCCACGGCCTGCCACTGAATAGGATCGATCTTATTGAGGCAGGACATCCTGTGCCGGATGATAACGGACTTGCCGGGGCTAAAAGGATTGCCGGACTTCTTGCAGCCTGCACTGAAAAAGACCTTGTTATCTCTTTGATATCAGGCGGGGGATCGGCCCTTCTGCCTTTACCCGCTCGGGGCATATCCCTGGAGGACAAGAAAAGAGCGACCGACGGACTGCTGAAATGCGGGGCAGACATCCATGAGTTGAATACAGTCAGAAAACATCTTTCCGTCTCCAAGGGAGGAGGACTTGCCAAAACGGCATATCCGGCAACTGTTATAAACCTTATGCTTTCCGATGTTATCGGCGATGACATGGATGTAATTGCATCCGGCCCTTTTGTGCCTGACAGTTCAACTTACACAGACTCCATAAATATCATCGACAAATACGGCATGCGGCATAAAATGCCGGCAACCGTCATGTCAAGACTCTCCGAAGGTGCCGGGGGCAGCATCCCTGAAACACCCAAATCGGGAGACCCCATCTTCGAACGGGTTATGAACAAAACTATCGGAAGCAACATCCTTGCCTGCAGGGCAGCCCGGGAAGAAGCTTCATCGGCCGGTTACAACTCGGTTATCGTTTCCTCCATGAGTGAAGGCGATACGACAGAGGTTGCAAAAGCACATGTAGCAACAGCCCGTGACATACTGCTTTCTGGCAATCCGGCAAAACCGCCTGCATGCATAATAAGCGGCGGCGAAACAACAGTGATTGTAAAAGGCTCAGGCACAGGAGGCCGCAACCAGGAATTCGCCCTTGCGGCAGCAAAAGAAATCTGCGGTATGGATAAGAATATAGTTGTGCTCAGCGGCGGCACCGACGGCACAGACGGGCCTACAGATGCGGCAGGAGGTATTGTCGACACGGAAACAGTTGCGCGTGGAAAAGAAAAAGGGCTGAATATCGACATGTACCTTGATTCAAATGATTCCTATAACTATCTGAAGCAGACCGGAGACTTACTGATAACGGGTCCAACCCGTACAAACGTGATGGATGTGAGAATTTTGCTTGTTGATAATTGATGCGCGGTGCAGTATTTTCTGCACCACGTTTTTATGGATATTTTTCAGGCAAGCGCTTTTTTAATCCTCTCAAGCCCTTCGATTATGTTTTTATCTGAGGTTGCATATGAAAGCCTGAAATGTTCATCGCTTCCGAATTCGATTCCCGGGACTATAGCTACAAGCGCCCTGTCAAGCAGGAAATTTGCAAGATCTGTTGAACCTTTGAACCTCCCGATAAGGCCTTTCATTGAAGGGAAACAATAAAATGCACCTTCAGGTTTGATAATATCCATACCCGGAATCTCTCTGATTTTAGAAACCATCAGATCACGGCGTTTTTCAAATATTTTTGTACGTTCCGCCACGATGCTCTGATCACCTGTCAGCGACTGATAAGCCCCATACTGGGCAAATGATGTCGGGTTGGATGTGCTCTGACTCTGAAGTCTTCCCATAGCTGCGATCACGTCCTTGTCGCCGATGCAGTAGCCGATTCTCCACCCTGTCATTGAAAAAGTCTTTGAAGCACCGATAACGATGAACGACCTGGCGGCAACCTCGGGTCCGAGTGAAGCAATACTCGTAAACGTATTCCCTGAAAATACAAGTTTATGATAGATATCGTCGGCAATTATGACTATGTCGTGTTTGATGCAAAGCTCGGCAATTTTTTCGAGCTCCTTCTTTTCGAATATCATGCCGGTCGGATTAGACGGAGAGTTGATTATTATTCCACGTGTTTTCGGAGTAATCGCCTTTTTTACCTGCTCAGCCTTAAGTTTGAGGCCGGTATCCCTCGTGTCGATAAGAATGGGTCTGGCGCCCGCAATTTCGATCATGGCCGAATAGGAAACCCAGTAAGGTGAAGGGCATATAACCTCATCCCCGGCATCGAATATTGTTACAAAAAGGTTATACAGGCTATGTTTAGCACCGCATGAAACCAGTACATTCGCCGTGGTCATCTTTGTACCATATTCTTCATTTACTACATCGGCCACAGCCTTTCTGAGTTCAGGTATTCCGGCAACAGGGGTATATTTTGTCTTGCCATCCCTGATTGCTTTTATCGCGGCTTCCTTGATATCATCAGGTGTATCAAAGTCCGGCTCACCGGCGGCAAATCCGATGACATCCTTGCCCTCGGCCTTTAGTGCGTTTGCCTTTGCAGTGACGGCAAGGGTTGCAGATTCCTGAATGCTTGATACAAGTTTCGAGATCTTCATTATATTTCCTCCATCAGATTAGGTTTGTTCCGGTTCACTCAGTGCTCATTAAAGGGAATTTTTCCTTAAGCTTTATTAGGACGGGATCAGGCACAAGTCCTCTGACAGAGCCTCCTGCTGAGACTGTAGCCTTTATTATGGTCGAGCTGACAAACAGGTTCCTGAAATCGGTCATTAAAAAATAAGTATCCACATCGCCGTAGAGTTTTCTGTTCATAAGCGAAAGCTGCATTTCCCATTCAAAATCTGACACAACCCTCAGGCCTCTCAGAATTGCACACGCGCCAATTTTTTTAACATAATCGACAAGCAGGCCTTCGAATACATCAACACTGATCCTGTCAATGGATTTGACACATTTCTTGATCATCTCCACTTTTTCATCAGTAGTAAAGAGGTCTTGTTTCAAGGCATTATGGCCAACAGCAATTACAACCTTGTCAAAAACACCCAGCCCCCTCCTGATAATATCAATGTGACCGTTCGTTATCGGATCAAATGAACCGGGACAAACAGCAATTTTTCCGCTCATTTACGGCTCCCTTCTTATAAACGTCAGCATCGTATCTCCATAGGACTTACGCTTGTATGAACTCATATATATTAATTCCTTCGGGGAGTGTTCTATTATCATTACCCCGCCCGGCTTAATCAGAAAATATAGCTCAGGTCCAACCTGCGAAGCAAGACCTTTATTGTACGGGGGATCCATAAAAACAAGATCGAAAAGCTGTCCGCATTTTTTGATGTACGCCAAGGCATCGGATTTAATGATGACGCACTGTTCCGAGATCCCTAATTGCTCAGTATTTTTATTAATAAAATTGATGCTTGAGGCTGAATTATCCACAAAGGTTGCCGTTTTAACCCCTCTGCTGAGCGCCTCAATACCAAGCGATCCGCTGCCTGCAAAAATATCAAGGACATCAAGACCTTTATAATCAATGAGAAGCGCGGAAAACAATGCCTCTTTGACTCTGTCGGAAGTGGGTCTGATATCATCGGGACAAGCTATCCTTCTTGATTTATAAACCCCTGCACAAATTCTTACTGACATGACATTTCGAGTTATGACACCTTATGATAAATGGTCAAGCACTAAACCTACCGTTTGTGTGAAATTTATTTCCAAAATATTCCTTTATTTTTCGCACACTAATTTTCGGTTAAACCGTATCCAAGCATTATATCTTGACAACAAAATCAACCTTATCCATAATAGAAAGAAATTTAAAGATATTATGCGGTTTGCACTATGCGGAGGGAAAAATATTTCATTGATTATCTTATTCCGGCATATCGTTTGCATAATACAGATGCAGGAGGAATTTATGAGTATGAAAAATTCCAGCAATTTTATCATAGCGGTCCTGGTTCTTCTCGGCATGTCGATCACGGCATGTGACAAGCGCTCGGACGTAACGAGAGACAGTCTTTCCTTCGATGGGATAAATACAGAAGAACTCCTTGCCGGAGAGGACAATCTGAATGAACTTGTCGGACATCTTACATTCGGACAGGTCCTTGATCTTTTAGGCAACAGCCTGAAGACGCTCAATACCCTTGCTGAACAGGGATATACGACAAAAGAGGATTACCAGACACTTCTCAATATCCTTAAAAACGTCCATCAGTATCTGCTGGATGAGAAGGCAGAGTATGAGACAAAGTATGGGGCCGATCCCGATCTGTATGATCTGGACCATCCCAATACCATGTCAGACCTTTTAGATATGGCGGTTAAAGCAAAAGTCGGTCTGCTGCTCAATCAGGTTCTCAAGCAGGCCGGTTCGGACTGCCTTACCCAGAATATCTATCCTATGATCTCTTATGCCATGGGTGCTGATGATGAAATCCTCAAAAACGCGCTCAGCGGCAGCGGCGGAATATCTCTTGACACGCTCAGGGAAGGCGACAACTTAGATAACCTGATGAGGGTTGCAAACGGCCTAATTGATCAGGACGGCAAGTATAAGGATATCCATAACAGCATCAGGATGCTCGATTATTTATTAAAGACCGAACAGAATTCCGTTACCATTGATGATATCAGGGACCTTTTTGATTCATTAAGTACATTGACCGGTCCTTATACCCCAACAAATACCCCCGATGAGGAACCTGCGGTAGTTGGCCCTTATAACGATGACCAGAAAAAACTTATCTGGGGCACTGAAAAGGGCGTAATGAAAGCCCTGCGACAGACTTGGAGTGTTGATATTCAGAATGACACCCGCAACCTGTCAAACTCTCTTAATCTGTTTCTGACAAGCACGGACATGGCAGACACACTCCAGGGATTGTCGGATGTCCTTTCAATAAATCAAGCAACATTGCAGGCTTATGTTGACAAAGCCCTGGACGGCATCGCACCCACAACCAACCCTGATGTACTTAAAGGACTAGCACCCAGACTTGCCAGAATCGACAAGGCTGATATTCCCGGAATTGCAGCAGGATTGAATGCTGCACTTGAGGGTAATATGTATGGTCTGAGCAAGGATTCTTCTGATGTTAAGATAAGCGAGCTCAGGACGCTAATGTACATGATGCAGGAAGCGGGCGATACGGACAACATCCTCAACAGGATGAAGATCATAAACCTGATGTCTTCGCCGGATGATGTAAGCCTAGGTCTTCCAGTCTCAAAGGAAAGAACACTCAACATGGCTGAATGGACAGTAGGTGAAGTGGCTTCTGCATTGAAATACTGGACCGATGACGCACGTGGAACAGCCAAGAAAACACCTGCACAAACTCTTAACTGGGTGCTCTATGTAAAGAAATATCAGCTCCTTGCATTGAAGATAGGCAGCCTCACAATTTTTACAGCCAAGACCTATGATGGTATGGCTGACATGATGCAAGATTCGATGATGGACATTTTCAGAAAAGATAACAGTATATTCAATTTACTTAAATCGTTATACCCGGGGGCAAAAAGCGCGGACGGCATCCTTGATCCTTTCCCGGCGTTTGTCGAGCTTGCAGGCAATTACAGCAACCCCAATTCAGATAGCTGGAAGACCAAACCCTCAGAAGGAGAGACGGCTGTCCGTCACAAACTGTTCTCTCTCTTTGCCCCGATGATGGCGCATTACTGGGATACAAACACACAGGGCGATATGGTAAATATGATGACACAGCTCAATGAAATCAATTATGACACATATGTACCGCTTAAGAACGGCAGCAGCGCGACATTCAGACAGGATAACCAGGGAACGGTCTTCAAAGAGCTGGAAACAGCCCTAAAGCCTGCGTTTAACAACCGTGCAGGCGACACCACAGGAATAATTGCACCGGTTCTCGACCTGGCCCTGAGGGCAGTTGAAAAACTGGATGCCGCTTCACCTCCGTTTTTAACGGGTTTGAATGAAACATCCCTGCTCGATGCAGTCATCAATGACCTCAACATGCAGGAAATGGATAACGATGACCAGGACAATCTAATAAGAAAACTTTTTGTCAACAAAGACAAAGAGAACAGGACTTTCATTACAAATGCGGCCGCCCTGCTGAATGCGGATAACCGCGACACTATAGTCAGATTCGCAAGTGTAATGGGCAAATCACTTAAAGACAGCGGGTTATTTGATGCGCTTGTTGATCATTCAAATCAGTTTGTTGTTGAAGATTACGACATGATAAGCCCGATCCTTTCGGATTTGATAACCACATCCACAGACAGTTCAGATGCCTCCACCATGACACAACTGATGGATTATCTCGAAGCCAATATCGACGATGAGGAAAACCCATTTGTATCAAACGGCAAAACCCTGCTCTTCAGGATGATGGACATCCAGGACGCCACTTACAACCCGGCTGGTCTCCTTACGGGGACAACCCCCATTACAGGACCCAGCAGCCTGCTTACACATTTAACCGGGCCGGCCGAGCCTGTTACGCTTACTGAAAAGGTGGCTCAATTAGTTACCGGCAGTTCGGAAGATCCAGGCCTGTACGACTTGACGCCTTTAAAAGACTTCCTTTTGGAACTGACCGCTTCTCCTGATGTTATTAGGCCTATGTTAAACAGTGGAGGAATGATGAGTATGATAATGGGTGGAGAAGAAGCGGGAGCAAACTACTACGATATCAGCATAGAAGCCAGGTTCATAAAGGCTCTCTTCACTGCTGTGGACAATGACGGAGACGGGGTTAAAGAAGATTCCGTGGCTTACAATATTATTAAACTTATCAACTTGAACAGAGTAAACGAAGACAGCGAATTCATGCAGAGAATCCTTGTGGAGCTTTACGAGGAAACACAAGGTAATGGCGTTTCACTTTTCAAACCGGGCACTGAGAAAAACGACAACCTGATACTGACTTTTGAAAATCTGCTAAATAATATTTCTGTCAAGTAAACAAACAGACTAAATCAGCACGAATTTTTCTTCTATGATTTTCCCGGGGATGATGAAAGAATCATCCCCCTTTAAACTATTTCATTGAAAGGGGTTACAAATGGGCAAGAAACTGCTTCTTTTTTTATCGGTATTTCTCTGTTCAGGCCTTAGCGCCCATGCCGCCGGTTTTGCCGACACCTGGGGATTCGGATCAAGGGCCGTTTCGCTGGGAGGCGCTTTTACCGCTGTTGCAGATGACTATTCAGCCGCCTATTACAATCCGGCCGGGCTTGCGCAAAGCAGCAGGAATTATGTCACCCTGGATTATATGTACACGTCACCCAAGATAAAAGTTGAAGACGATGCGGGAAACGACCTGGTTGTCACAACGCCCAACGGAAGTGTCAAGACGAACCCAACTGAATACAGGGGAAGTTCAAGGGGACTTGATCTTTCAATACCGCTCATCGGGTTGGGAATAGATGTAAACGACATTGTTAACATGCCCATAAATGTCCAGTTCGGTATGGCAATCTCCATGCCGGAACACAGTGACACCATGTACAGGATATATTCCTACCCTGTCGATCAGCCTCATTTCATAAGATACGGCGATAATATCGACCGTATACATGCAGCGATAGGCATTGGCGTCGAGTGCTGGAAAGACCTCGTCTATGTCGGCATCGGCGCACAGACAATGCTTTACGGCGACGGGATGATATATGTCGACGGGCTGAATATGACATCTTCGAACGGGGAAGCCGTCGCAGAGGTAAAGCAGTCCAATCTCTTAAAGATGGATCCCCTTTTCGGCATAATGGTAACGCCTCTGGACAAGAAACTTAAGATCGGTTTTTCGTTCAGAGACAAGGAGCAGGTTGAAGTAGACCCTCTTCCCACACTGATTACTGCAATAGGTTCGCCATTTCAGGGAAATATCGGTATCGTCATGGGACTCTGGGCATTCTATACGCCGAGAGAATATTCCCTCGGCGCCTCTTATGATTTTGATTTCCTGATGGTTTCAGCTGAGGCCAACCTGCAGAAATGGAGCGATTACGATATAATGCCTGAAGAAAAGGTAAATGAACTCACACAAGCAGGATTTGCAGGCATGCCTGATTTCAAGGACACCATCAATTACCGTCTTGGAGTTGAATGGAAAATCAATAAAAATGCCAACGCCACTTTTGGCTACTGCCATCAGCCGACGCCTGTGCCCGACCAGTCAGGCGTGATATCCAATTATATCGATATGGACAAGGACATATTTTCCCTCGGGGGAAGGTATACTTTCAATGTCCCCTTTGCACTCAATAAACCGATGACCGTGGGGGCAATGCTTTCATACCAGCTTCTTCAAACGTTGAATGTGAACAAGGATGGCGTAAAAGGGGCAACCTGGGTGGATCAGGTGAGCTACACAGTCAAGGGCAACGCCCTTGCCGGCGGAATCAATCTCAGCTTTAGCTGGTAATACAATGAAGAAGGATAAGACTATGAAAAACAAAACAATCCTTTATATATCGATAATTCTTGCAGTCGCTATGTGCAGTTCGCCGGCTTTTGCTTCCGGCTATACCGATACGTACGGCATCGGCAACAGGGCCATTTCATTAGGCGGGGCATTCACTGCTGTTGCGGACGACTTCTCCGCCGCATATTACAATCCGGCCGGTCTTGCCCAAAGCAAGGGCCTCGGGCTTTCGCTTGAATACCTGTACACATCTCCCAGTATAAAGGTTGATAAGCTCAGCGGCGGTTCGCTCAAAATATACAACAACCCCAATAATATCGATTCAGGCGTCAGAAACGATCCGACCGAGGCGACTGCTGCAAACGGGCTTAATCTGGGAATACCTGTTCTGGGCCTGATGATCGATATTAACAAGATCGTCAAAATGCCCATTCATGCGCAACTGGGAATCGCCGCCGGCATTCCCGAACAGGGTGATGTATCGTACAGGCTTCATGACTATCCGCCTGACCAGCCTCATTTTATCCGTTACGGAGATGACATCAACCGTATTACTCTTGCAGCAGGACTTGGGATTGAGGCTTACAAGGATATTGCATATATTGGCGGGGGAATACAGGCCATGCTGCACGGCCCCGGTAAATTCTATGTGAACGGCCTGTTCAGCGGAAGCAGCAGCGATAGTCCTTATAATTCATACCAGGATGTCGAGGCCGAATCCGAATTCGGAGCAGTATTTGAATATGTACCTACGGCTGGCATATTGCTCGCTTCCCCTGTGCTTGAAGAAAAGACAAAGGCAAAAATCAAACTCGGATTCTCCTGGCGAGGCGAGCAGGAACTCAAGCTGGGGCCTATTCCGGTTACAACAGAACTGGAGATTGGCGGAATTACTTATACCATGCCTATGATGCTGGACATGAACTGCTATTTCACGCCAGAAGAATATTCACTGGGCCTGGCAATCGACACCGAACCGGTACTTGTCTCGATAGAGGCCAACCTCCAGAAATGGAGCAAGTATGGGTTATCCACTACAGACAGTGTCAACGGATATCCAGACCCGGACTTCAGCGACACGACCAATTACCGCATAGGCGTATCATACAAGGGCATCAAGAACCTGAACATCAATGCAGGTTACGTATATCAGCCTTCTCCTGTACCTGACCAGTCCGGCAAAATATCCAACTATATCGACCTTGACAAAAATATTTTCTCGCTCGGGGCCGGGTATCAGTTCATATTCCCATGGAATATATTCAAACAGCCGCTTAAGGTTGAAGGAGTACTTCAATATCAGCAGCTCAAGGGTATAACAGTCATTAAGGATGGTGTTACCGGCGGTCAGAGCTGGCTTAACCAGGTCAGTTATGAGGTAAAGGGAAATTCCTTTGCTGCAGGACTGAACCTTAACATAGCGTGGTAACAAAAAAAATTATACATGGGTCATCCCAAGCTTGGGATGACCCTTTCTTCCAATAAAGGTGGCTGATGGAACGTCCGACAACTAACAGGATTATGATTCTTGTTGTAGTGCTGGCAATAACAGCCGTCTTTCTTTACATGATACGTGATTTCCTGATGGCCATATTGCTCTCCGCAATATTTTCCTCTCTGGCCCGACCTTTATATATACGCATCGATCAATGGGTTCACGGCAGAAAGAATCTCGCATCCTTCATAACCATAGCCATCATATTCCTTCTTTTCTTCATCCCTTTGGCAATATTACTTGTACTTGTTGCCAATGAGGCTGTCAAAATCAGCACGGCAATCAGGCCCTGGATGGATGAATGGATAAACAAACCAAACCCCTTTGAAAAACTCACACAATATATTCCCCAGTTAAAAGCCCTTGCAGGCTATCAAGACCTGATTGTTCAAAAAACCGGTGAAAGTGTGGGGAAAATAAGCAATCTGATTGTTTCAGGGGCTTCTTTCCTGACTCTCTGGACTGTAAATTTTGTATTTCAGTTCTTCATATTCCTTTACTCGATGTTCTTTTTCCTTAAACAGGGCACTGAAATACTCTCTAAATTCGTTTATTATCTACCGTTGCCGAAAGACACAGCTATAGGCATTCTTGAAAAATTCAGATCAGTATCGCGCGCGGCAATAAAAGGGACTCTCGTAATAGGCATTGTACAGGGCACGCTTCAGGGAATGGCCTTCTGGGTCCTCGGAATCGAAAGCGCCATCTTCTGGGGCACGATCATGACATTTGCCTCAATAATCCCGATTATCGGCACAGCTATTGTCTGGTTTCCCGCCGTGATAATGCTGGCCTTGACCGGTCACATGATAAAGGCTGTCATTCTCCTTGTTTTTTGCAGCATTGTTGTCGGCAGCATTGACAACCTGATGCGGCCCTGGCTTGTCGGCCGGGATACCGAGATGCATGAATTAATGATCCTCTTCAGCACCCTCGGTGGATTGACCCTCTTTGGAATACTCGGCTTTATCATAGGTCCGATCATTGCTTCCCTGTTCATAACAGCATGGGATATATATGCAACTTCGTCCGACATAGAGGTAAAGGATCAAGCAGAGAGACCCTGATTATTATTACTCCAGAATCCTGACATTTCTGTCTTCTTCAATCATCATGCCGGATTTCTCATCCTTCAGCCTGAAAATAATTGTATATTCGACTTCGGACTCAACCGGCCTTCCGCTTTTCATGGTCGGTGAAAAACGTGAGGAACGAATCCCGTTTAAAGCAACCCTGTCCAGCCTCGGATAACCCGAAGACTCCGTAAGCCTTACCTTTCTGGGATTGCCCGACCTGTCAATCTCAAGGGCTACGCCCACATTGCCCTCCTCCCCGCGCCTCCTTGACATTTCATCATAGCGGATATCCGGCTGATTAATAAGGTGCGCTTTTGTGATGCCGTATTGGGCACCGTTCAAGGTCCGGCTGACAGGAACATGATTATCTCCCCCATTTCCTCTGACCGTTTCCGTACCTGACAACCCGGATGCCGGGCTGCCCTTTTCCTCTTTTTCTTCATTCACCGGTTTTGATGCGTTTCCAAGTCCGGAGCCTGCAGAGGAGTTTTCTGTTTTCGCATCAAGCGGTCTGGACATATCAGAAGAATTGGTTCCGGGTCGTATTTTCTCCAATCCGGATGATATTTTTTCCAGCATCGGACTTGGAATATCCCGAATGGGTTTGTTTGTCTCGGCAATCACGATAGACTTTAAACCGGACTTAATATTTCCGACAAGGCTTACCTGTTGAACAGATACAACTGGTATGTTTTCTGAGACGGGCTTATGACTGATTATAAAGACTGCAAGAATTATATGAAATCCAATTGATATTACCAGGCATGCAGCAAATAAATTCTTGTACATCATTCACCGTGACCCGGGCCCGGCCTCTTCTCAGCCGGCAGCTTCCATTTCCGATACGATGAGTTCGACTGCTTTGACCGGGTCTATCGCTGCACTTATCGGCCTGCCTATTACAAGCAGGCTCGAACCGGCCTTAATCGCAGATGCCGGGGTGGCAACCCGTGACTGGTCACCCTTATCAGTCCCGGCAGGTCTCACGCCCGGAGTGATAATTGTGAAACCTTTTGGTGCAAGCGGGCTTACACGGTCAAGATCGGCGGGTGAACATACCATGCCGTCAGCACCCGATTTCAATGCAACGGATAAAAGGGTCATGACCTGTTCCACGGCGTTCGATCTGAACCCGAGTTCTTTCATATCGGAATCTCCAAGGGATGTCAGGACGCTGACACCGATAATCCTCGGCTTCTTCAGACCCAGATTGGATGATTCTTCACGGGCCGCATCAACTCCCGCTGCAATCATTGCACTGCCTCCGGAAAGGTGAAGGGTCATCATGTCGACACCGAGTCTTACCGCCGACCTGACGGCACCGGCCACTGTATTGGGTATGTCATGGAATTTCAAATCGAGAAAAACCCTAATACCGGCTGCCTTGACCTGACTGACAATATCGGGGCCAGCCGCTGTGAAAAGCTCAAGACCGATTTTAAAAAAACCGACCCTGCCTTTCAGGACCGATATCCATTTCGAGGCCTCATCTTTGTTTGCAACATCGAGAGCAAAAATTATTTTATCTTTTGCAGCCATGCGGTCCTCCCGGCCACCTGTTTTCCCGTCAGGCCATAAGCCCTGATAATCGTCTGAATATCCTCCACCGCCCTTTCAAGGGAATCATTAACGACTATATAGTCATACATCTCCCAGCAGGAAAGCTCCTTTATCGCATTTTCAAGCCTTATTTCCAGCGACTCCCTGCTCTCGGTTCCTCTCCCGACAAGCCGTTTTTCAAGCTCGGCCATATCGGGCGGGATAATCATTATATACGAGCCTTCAGAGCCTTTCGCCCTGGCCTGTCTTACACCCTGGACATCAATATCAAACAGTATGTTTTTCCCCTGTTTCTCCTTTTCATCCACCCATTTCAGAGATGTCCCGTAATAGTCTTTATGCACATGCGCCCATTCAAGGAAGCCCGATTCCGAAATCATTTTTTCAAATTCGGTAGTCCCGATAAAAAAGTACTCCCTCCCGTTGATTTCGGACGGCCTTGGACTTCTGGTCGTGTATGATATTGACAGAAGTATTCCGGGATCACTATTAAGCAGTTCCCGTATTATTGTAGATTTGCCGACCCCTGAGGGTCCTGATATGAATATCCTCAATCCTGTTCCCTTACCGACCTGTCTTCTTCCCTGAGCGCTCCTTCATTAAGCCTGTTTGCAATCGTCTCTGCCTGGATTGCGCTGAGGATGACGTGCGAGCTGTCAGTTATTATTATTGAACGCGTCTTTCTTCCCTGTGTCGCATCAATGAGCTGCCCTCTGTCCTTTGCATCCTCGCGCATCCTTTTCATGGGGGATGAAGCGGGATTTACAATAGCGATGATCCTGTTAGATACCACACCGTTGTTAAAGCCAATGTTTAAAAGTTTGCTCTCATTCCTTGCCATAAACACCCCTCTTATTCATTCTATATTCTGCAACTGTTCCCTTATCTTCTCAATCTCTGTTTTGGCATCTATGACAAAGATGCTGATAGAAGCATCCTGAGACTTGGACCCTATCGTATTGAATTCCCTGTTTATCTCCTGGAGTATGAATTCCAGCCTCCTGCCTGCAGCACTTGCCGATTTTAAAGCCTGCCCGAAAACATCAAAATGACTTTTAAGCCTTACCACCTCTTCAGTTATATCGCACCGTTCAGCCATTATGGCAATCTCCTGTGCAAGCCTTACTTCATCAACCTGGATCTTACCCTGCAGCAGACTGTTTATATTTGTATTGAGCCGCTCGGCAAATATCTTCGGCATTGCCGCAGAAGATGATTCTATCGATAAACGTATGCTTTCAAGCACCTGTATCCTTTCAGCCATATCCCTGCCCAGCTTTTCCCCTTCCTCCAATCTTGAATCAAGAAAAGCCTTTAAAGCCCTTTCAAGCGGCATGCTGATCAATCCCCACTGCTCCTCGATCAGCTTTTCTTCTTCTCCTACAACACCTGGAATTGAAATAACGTCCCTGAAAGAGGCCTCGCCTCCGAAATGCCCGGCCATTGTCTTCAAATCGGTGTAAACCGCTTTTGCATAATCCCAGTTTATTTTAAGTCCCTGCTTTTCCGCCTCGGCAATATTCCTTGTTATTATGACATCCACTTTTCCCCTCTGAATCGAGTCGGAAACAGAGGAACGGACCTGCATCTCAATCTGGTTAAGATCGCGCGGCAGCTTTACGCGAATGTCCTTGTACCTGTGATTCAAACCCTTTATTTCAACAAGATATCCACCCTCTTCCGCATGGCCATACCCTGTCATGCTGCCTGGCATTTCAGCCCTCCTTTGTATATATTTCTGATTTCCTTAAAGACTTTTCTAAGTTCTTCCGAAGCATAATCCGGGTACGTCCATTCAAGACCCGAATATGTATCGCCTTTGTAAATCAATGTAACTTCCGCCCATATGCCCTGGGACAGGTATATTCGGTGACTGTAGGGCTTCGTCGTTGCCAGACATACATTTTCAAGAGACAATATACCGGGGTCGATGTTTATACACCTTTTCCCATCTTTTAAAAAAACATCTTCAATCCCGTTTGACTTTATTTTAGCCTCGGGCATGAAATCTCTAGGGACGAGCCGCTCGAAGGCGACTATCATTCTTTTAAGCTCTGTACCCATCTCGGTTTCATAATAATCTGTATAATCAAACGGCAGTTCAATGCTTTGATAAACAACGTTTCCAAATTCCTTTTCAAGCAGCACGAGTGCATCGTCCGGGTTTTTCCGGTAAATGATGCTTGCGAAAAGCATCACATCCCTGGGAAGATGTATGCTACCCACCCAGTTCCTCCATGCATGCGTGTTTCAATACTTCGAAACCGACTGTCGCCGCACCGACTTCGCCTACAACGATACCCGCCGCAATATTCGAGATTGCCGCCGCCTCGACAGGCGTTGCACCTGACGCGCTAGCCAGTGTAAATACAGATATGACGGTGTCTCCCGCACCTGTCACATCAAATACCATTTTCGCTGCGGTCGGGATATGGGTCACATCGTCCCTGCTTTCGAAAAGGCTCATGCCCTCGGCCCCGCGCGTAGCAAGAATCATTCTGCATCCGAGCATGTCAAATATACGGCCCGCCGCCTCAGCCATATCCTTTTCAGAGGAAATCGACATGCCAGCCCCGAAGGCAAGCTCCTTCTTGTTCGGCGTAATTATGCCGGCATTCTTATAATGAGGAAAATTCCTCTCTTTCGGATCAACACTCACGAGCAGACCGTATTTACCTGCTTCGGCAATTATATCCGCAATAAGCCCTGTGTTAAGCAGGCCTTTCCCGTAATCTGAAAGAATGACTGCATCAGCGCCTGTCATATTCTGTTTTACTGCCGATAAGAGTTTCTGCGTGTTGTCGGGGGAGATGTGTTCCCTGTCTTCCTTGTCGATCCGGACAACCTGCTGGGTATGCGCGATTATCCGTGTCTTGACTATCGTCCTGCGCAAATCATCTTTTATGAGGCCACCGGCATCGACCCCTTCGTCCATGAGAAGGTCAAATATCGTTTCTCCCTGTCTGTCGCTGCCTATTACGGAAAACATCTTGACGCCGGCATTAAGACTTCTCAGGTTCCTGACGACATTTCCGGCCCCGCCCAGCCTGAATGTCTCTTCCCTGACGTTCACAACAGGCACCGGGGCTTCGGGGGATATGCGTTCGACCGTACCCCAGATATACTCATCCAGCATGATGTCGCCTATAATGAGAATGTTTTTTTGGGACATTGCATCAAATATAACGGTAAGCCTTTCCGGAGAAATTTTAATCATCTTTCCCTCATTCGGCATTATTCTTGAAAAGGGCTTCCACGAAATGACCCGCGTTAAATTCCTGAAGGTCATCCATGGCCTCTCCGACACCCACGAAACGTATAGGTATATCAAATTCATCTGCTATACCGACTATGACCCCGCCCTTTGACGACCCGTCCATTTTTGTCAGTACGATCCCGGTCACATCAATCGCATTGTTGAACTGCCGTGTCTGCTCGATGGCGTTCTGGCCTATTGTCGCATCAAGGACAAGCAGCACCTCGTTCGGCGCGCCTGGCATCTTCTTATCCAGAACCCGCTTTGTCTTTTTCAGCTCCTCCATCAGGTTTTCACGGGTATGGAGGCGTCCGGCGGTATCGATTATGAGCACGTCATGCCCCCTCTTAATTGCAGCCTCCAGGCCGTCATAGGCAACCGAGGAAGGGTCCGCCCCTTCCTGGGATTTTATAAAATCGGCACCGGACTTGTTCGCCCAATGCTCGAGCTGTTCTATTGCAGCCGCCCTGAATGTGTCCGCTGCTGCGATAATAACGCTCTTGCCCTGGTTCTTGAGGAGCCATGCTATCTTGGCGATGGTCGTGGTCTTTCCCGAACCGTTGACCCCGCTTACCATTATAACATACGGCTTTACGCCATTTGTGATATCGAGATGCCTTTCCCTCTGTGCCAGAATACGGCTGATTTCCGCACGAACCATGTTCATTGCAGCATCTGCACTGTCCACTGATACAATTTCTTTCTTAATGTCTTCGAATATCTTGTACGCCGTCTTGATCCCTATGTCCGTACCGACAAGCGTTTCTTCCAGATCATTTAAAACAGCGGCGTCAATCTTTTCATGCCTGCTGAATACCGAAGCTATCCTGTCTATGAAACCTTTGTGGGTTTTTGAGAGTCCCTTTTCGAGTTTTTTCTGTGCTGATACAGCCTCTTTTTCCGGAACAGGCTTTTCTTTCGGGATAACCTTTATCTCTTCTGACGGCGGCAATTCGGGCAGGGATACTTCCGGTTTTGGAAGCCTTGGATGAATGCCTGGCAATGGTAATACCCAGACATTAAGAAGGACTGCCACAATGAGATAAACCCAAGCCGGCAGGTCGACTGGAAGTACAGCCTGGCCCGTCATGTCAACTGCATAAAGGGCAAAGAAAACATAACTGAGAGCAAAGATGATATAATCGTGAGTTTTAAACCTGTAATTCAAGAGAGCACCTCCAGTGATTCATCCAAAAAATTCCCTAACACAGGCCTGCCAAAAGGACAAGCGCCACATGGGAGCTTTTCCTTATCATTCGGAACAACTTCAATGCAGATGTTTTCAGGTTGCATGAAATTCGCGAAAGAGGTCATCTCCGGCTTCAAACAGATCAAACACAGTTCCCAGAATAATCGGCCAATCAAATAATCTGCTTACCGCAAAAGCCATGCAATCAGAAGTTTTTCATTCATGATTTGTCGAGTTGGAGCATGTCAAAACAAAAAATTATACGTGTCGATCGCAAAGCAGGGTTTGACTTTTAAAATATTTATGTGAATTATTACTTTAACGCATCACGGCTTTTCTTTCTTAATAAATTTCCAGGATGGTTATTATGAAAGATAGAAGTTCAACAAATCCTGCAATCGGAAGTGTCCCAATGTGCATGTCATTTAATGATACACTACTCCTCCTGCCGGCCTCTGACTGCTATGTTTCAGGTGAGGATAAAGCGGGACAACATAGAATTCCTAGTCAGACCTTGTCAACAACAGCAACGTTAAAAATTCATTTGTTCACGGATCCGCCGTTTTCCGGATCTGGCCATTATGGAGGTACTTTATATGAGTCCGATAAAAGGCTTTAAGTCTGTTTTAGTTGCTGTTCTGCTCCTGGCTTCAAACACGGCGGCTTCTGCAGGAGATGTGATTACGCAAAACGAGCTTGACTGGGCGAAGGAGGCGATAAGGCAGGAGAAAAACCTTGATGCCTCTCCCTCAGGCAATAATCTGGCTGTACTTTATTTTAACAACAAATCGGGGAAGGCCGATCTTAACCCTTTGCAGAAGGGTTTTGCATTCATGCTTATGACCGATCTGGCCGAAGTCCCCGGCATAAACCTCCTGGAAAGGGTAAAACTTCAGGCCCTTGTGGAAGAGCTTAAAATGGGCGCCTCGGGGATTGTGGATGTTCAGGCCGCCCCGAGAATCGGGAAGCTTCTAAGGGCCAACTATATTATTGGCGGAGATATTTCAAGCTCTGGAGCTACGGGTATCGAGGCTTCATCCTACCTGCTTGGAGTGAGGACTAAAGAGATACTCGGAAAGCCTTCGGCTCATGGAGAGCTGGACAACATATTCGACATCGAAAAGCAGCTTTTGTTCGCAATCTGTGACCAATTGAACATATCTTTAAGCAAGGAACAGATGGAAAGGCTGAAGAAACCGTTCACAACGAGTTATAAGGCGCTGTATTATTTTTCTTTGGGCCTGGACAGCAGCGACAGGGGAAATTACAGACAGGCTGCCGTCTATTACAAAAAGGCGAGAATTGCCGATCCCGGCCTGAAACCCGCTGCCGATGCATCAAGGCAGCTTCAGAACATGAAGCTTGCACCCAAGAATGTCAGGACGGATACCACAATCAAGGAAATGGAAAACCAGAATTCCACAACAGCCAGTATAAGCATGAATACGGCAACTTTCAGAAAATCCAACCCGAATGATATAGAAAAAGAATCAAAAACCGGAAAAATCAACTTCACATGGTGAAACCTATGAAAATAACAAACGAAGGATTACTGTCAATGTCAAATGAGGGCTTCATACCCGTAAATAGATCTTTAATCACATCCCATCGGTCAATTGCCGACCGGGGTGTTTTGAACATGACCCAGGCGATTTTCATCATATCATTGCTTTTGCTTCTCCAGGCCTGCGGTTCAGACGGCGGCGATTCGGGAGCGCTCAGTTTCTCCGTTAAAATGCACGGTCAGGCCGTATCGACCGGAGAGTCTTTTGACTGTACTCTCTACGGCATAGACAACGTTACCGCCGAGATAAAGGACGCCTCAGGCGCAACACTTGCAACAGGCGGCCCATGGGCGTGCAGCGCCCGTTCAGGTTCTCTTGAAAACATACCCGTCGGAGAGAACTACACCCTTGTCATCTACATGAAAAACGCTTCGGGCAAGATACTCTATACGGTAGAAAAAACAGGCATAAAGATTGAAGGGGGCGTGACAAATGACGCCGGCGTACTCATAGTCAGTCCGCCGAAAACAGGGGATCTCGATGTCAGTTTCGGGGATGGAGGCAAAGTCAGGACTTCCATGGGATTCGCCAACGCGGAAATGAACGCCTCAGCGATTCAAAGCGACGGAAAAATCGTCGCAGGAGGGACGTGTTTAAAAGGTCAAAAGAAATTATTCGCTCTTGCCCGGTATAATACCGACGGGTCACTGGATCAGGCATTCGGGGAGAAAGGCATCGTCATGACCGATCTTAACTTGGCCGGAATCAACTCGCTTGCAATACAAAAGGACGGAAAAATAATTGCAGGAGGCAGTTTCTGGGACAACTCCGCCGGGAAATTCAAATGGGCTATTGCAAGGTATAATCCTGACGGGACACTTGATGCCGGTTTCGGGTCCAATAAAACAGGAATTGTCATTACATCCATATTGGGCGACGACGGGGCCATATATTCTCTGGCTGTACAGAATGACGGGAAAATCCTCGCCGGCGGCTGCATCCATTTAATGTCTTCAAATATCAGCGTCTTCACTCTGGTAAGATATAACCCGGACGGCTCGCTTGACAATACAGACTTCGGGGCGCCAAACGGCTATGTAGCCTTCCCGGTCGGGACAAGTGACGCCTGCATCAATTCAATAGCCCTTGACCCTTCCGGAAGAATCGTCGCAGGCGGGTATTCATTTGGTAATTCTTCATTTCTCCACAATGTATTTACTGTAGCTAGATTTTCATCAAACGGTGACATCGATTCCTCGTTCGCTTCGAACATAGGCATCACAGGCGTTGTGGCTACCGATATCGGCTTGTATAGGTCTGTCATTCAATCACTGGCCATAGACAATTCAGGTCGAATAGTTGCAGGAGGATTTGTATCAACAGGCGTCAATAATATAATGGCGTTTGCGACATACAATACATCTGGCGGAGCTGCCGAGATTTCAGGAACGATGCTGGATGATAAAGGCTATTCAGAAATCAGGAGCATAAATATCCTGCCTGACAACAAAATAATCTGCACAGGTTTTTCCGGCGGTGAATTTACACCTCAAGCGACAATAGTAAAGAAAAATGCAGACATGACCCAGGATGAGAGCTTTGGTATTAATGGCATCACCATTCTTGAGGATGGGTTCGTTCATCGTGCAATATCATCACAAGTGCTCGGCGACGGTAGTATAGTCGCTATAGGTGTTTGTGCCACATCATCGGCTTTCAACAGACATATGTCTCTTGTTTCGAAATTTACCCCTGCCGGTTCAGTCGACACAGGCTTCGGCAATAACGGGAGCGCCCGAACTCCTATGGGATATGCGGATGCCGAGGTGAAATCTCTTATTATACAGCCTGATGGAAAACTTGTTGCAGCGGGTTTTACAACAAACGGTTCGGGACCGGGAATAGCCTTGGCCAGATACAATACTGACGGCTCACCGGATTCATCTTTCGGAAACAGCGGAACTGTCATAACCCCGGTACCCAATATATACTATAAGGCATACTCGGCATATTCTGCAGTGCTGATGCCCGATGGAAAGATAATAACAGGGGGATATTATTTCACAGAAGATAATATGGAAGAGTATTTCCTTTTTGCCGAATACGGCCCGGACGGCTCAATAAACGAAGACACCGATATGCTTATCGTCCCCAATCCTCCGAATTATTCGCATGCGAAATTCAGGTCAATGGCCTACCAGAACCAGTCAGGGGGCATTATCGCAGTTGGAGACGCCTACAGCACCACCCAGAATTCAGATGACTTCATGCTCATCAGGTATCTCGAATCCGGCGTTCTCGATACATCATTCGGCTCCAATGGCTATTCAATGCTGCAAATTGAACCCTTTACTTCTGTGACTGCAAACGCTGCGGCGATAGTCCCTGCAGACGGCAAGATTATAGCAGCAGGTATGTTATATCTCTCAAATACCTCAAGATGGGTGTTCCTGGTCGCAAAATTCAATGCCGACGGCACAGGCCTTGACACTTCTTTCGGCTCTCCGGATGGATATGTGCTGACCCAGATAGGAGACGAAGTGCATTCCGAAATTAATGCAATTGCAATAACACAGGACAGCATCATTGCAGCCGGCAATACAGGCATTGAGTATACTGAAATGTATAAGATCGCAGTCGCCAAATATAATCTTGCGACAGGGGCCCTTGATCCGGACTTTGGAGATAATGCCAGCGGCATTAAGACGATAGAGATTCCCGGATATGAAGCCGCATCCTGTTATGCAATCGATGTAAATCCGTCGGACGGCAAAATATACCTTGCCGGATGGGTCAGAAACACAGACCAGGAGCACTCAATGATAGTGGCAAGGCTAACTGCCGACGGATCTCTGGATTCAACATTTGCAAGCGGCACGGGATACCTGATAATTAAAATGGACGTTGATACAGGGGCTTTCGCCATGTCCATGCAGCCGGACGGAAAAATTGTCGCAGCCGGGGGAGTCGGTCTGGTGGTGAACGATGCCATAGATTTCTCACTGGTTAGATTGTGGCCGTGATATTATCGAGAATAAAGAGGGGTTGTAAATGAGAAAGCCTTATTATCTGATGCGGATATTCATGATTTCATGTCTGTCTTCTTTTTTTGTGTTCCCCTTAAACGCACAGAATTATTCAGCGGAATCCGGCCTTATGCTCAATGCATGGCGGGACAATCATTCCGATACCGGCATTCAGACATTTATACCTGTTACGCTGGAAGCAGTCTTCAAGGATTTTGAATTTTCACTACTCAATGCGCTGGTCTATACGCATGTAGAACAGTCCGGCGCAGACAGTGCGACTCTGACTCACTTTCTCGATACCAAACTGAACGGAACATACAAGATTGAAGACAAACTGCCTGTTGATATGCTTTTCGGACTTGGACTCAACATCCCCACCGGCAAAACAAACCTGCCTCAATCGGATATGGTGTTGCTGACAATACCCGACCTTATGCCTATCACGACATACGGAGAAGGTTTTAACGTCAATCCTTATCTGGCGGTATCAAAGGAGTGGGATAGATGGATCGCGGGCCTGGGCGCAGGTTTCCTCTGGCAGGGCGAATATGATTTCAGCGACCAGCTTCAGAAGTATGACCCGGGCGATATTGTTACGTTTACTGCAAAAGGCGGATACCTGATTAGCGATGACTGGCAGGCCAACCTGTTCCTTGAATATGCCATATACGGCAAAGACAAGCAGGACGGCAACGAGTACTACAAAGAAGGGAACATGTTCGCTGTTTCCGTCAACGGCGTCTATTCGAAACCTTCATATGAAGTCGACCTTGATCTCAGCATGGTAGTCCGTGCGAAAAGTGAATTTATGGGCGAAGAAGGTTTTGCTCCCGAACCCAGAAACAGTCATGGCCAGGAATATGATGCAAGCGGCTTATATAAATACTTTCTTAATACGAAAACATCGCTTATAGGCGGTCTGGCTTTCATGTATCTCGGCCCCAACGCGTATTCGGAAGATTCTCCATATTATATAGGTTCAAGGACAAAGCTTGAACTGTCAGGGGGAATTGAAATGAAACATTCTGACAATTTCAAATGGAACATATCAGCCGGGATTTTTAACCTTATTGACGATAAAAACATTAACCATCCAGATCAGAAAAATAATTATTACGGACTGAATGCAGGCGTGGGCGGGCGGTATGTTTTTTAATGAATCTTGCGTAGACTATCTGTGTTATGTTGTCTGAAGAAAACCAGAACACATATCGAGAGTTTATTTGTCATTACCTTTATATGTATAGCTTGACATGTTTAAACACTTAATATTAGTTTGCAAAAAACGTCATGCCCGGGTGGTGGAATCGGCAGACACAAGGGACTTAAAATCCCTCGGCCTCTGAGGCCGTGCGGGTTCGACCCCCGCCCCGGGCACTTGTTAAATCGCTATTATATAGGTTATAATAGCATTCCATCTTTAACCCTTAATCTTGTTTTTTCTCCATTTGCCCCAGCGCTGCCCCAGTATTTTTTTACACGGCAAATAATTAAGACAGGTCTTCACCGGCCAAGCGGTGCCAATTATCTATTGAACCCAGTATTTTTTATTTTCCCTCTCAATTACCGATAACCTCTCTTATGGCTTGTATACGGATCACCATTTCATTAAATAAAGAGCAATATGAATTTTTCAGAGAAATATTGCCGGACGAGAGCAAGTTATCAGAGGTTATCGCTGATATGATAACCATGTTTGTAGAATCCCTTGAGGATTATGGTGATGAATATTTACTGGATAAGCTGTGCAGCCAGGAGCAGTTATAATTAAATTCAAAGTAAACCTGATAAACAATTAGGCCTAGTCGGGTCTATGATGATGTTCTGGATGTTTCTGTGGGAACGTTCCCTTTCACTAAAGTCATTGATGCTTGAGCCTATGAACATATCAGAATAATATCATCGCTTTTTCATGCATATCAAAAATGAATATATATCGCAGATATCTAAGCTTTAATATGAATAGAGATAACTAATACTTCATAACTATAACCAGGTTGTTATGATCTTCAAATGTAATCATAACAAATCGTTACAATGATATGGAAACTTTTCGGCAAATCGATTTTTATATCCTTTATAAAATTCAAATAATAGAACTTCATTGTTATATTGAAGAAAGATAATGTTCATTAAATATTTATATACCGGACTATTCACTGATTTTATGTAATATTAAGAAGTTTCACTATAATAACAAGCTTGACTTTCATATTTCTTTCAGTTTTTAATGTAAGAAATAAAAAATGAATGTTGTGCATAGAATTTCTACCAATTGATAGTTGGGTGGGCCAGTATCTGAAAAGCTGTTATATCTTGACAAGGTAAACTATGGACACGAATATTCTCTTAGGTTTCTTGGGAGTGCTCGTCACGATTGCCGGATGGTTTGTAGCATACTATCTTACGAAGCAACGTGAAATGTACCAGCGGCGTCAAGAATTGAGGGTAAAGTATCTTGAACGTCAGATTGAAGAATTCTACGGACCGCTTTTTAATCTTGTGGTGCAGATCTTTGTTTGTGAAGAATTGCAATCCGCTTTGATGGAAGAAGATATTTCGCTGGATGATCGTCACCTTCCCATCGAACTTCAAACGAAGGGGCGAGATTTTCTGTATCACGATTATTTTAAGCCCTTGCATGACGAGATGCGGTTAATTTTGAAAACAAAACTATTTCTTGCAGAGGGAGCAGATATTCCTGAGAGCTTCTATAATTATCTGCGGCATTCAACCCAAGAGCGAATTCAGAAAGCGATGGGGGAATTAGGTATAAATACCAGTTATATCAAGGGCCAGCCTTGGCCGGAGAAATTTTACGATGACATAAAGGCAGGACTTGACCACGTGATGACACAGTACGAGCAAGCCATGCAGGGAATGAAGAATCAACGGAAATCTATGTCCGCTGATAAGTGAAGTGTGTAAATGAAGTGGGAATGGCCCACCAATGGAATGTACTTTCATAACAACAAAAGCAGCCCAACACAGCATTCTAGCCGATTTGCTTCGCTTCACAAGCGGCTGAGCGTGACCGTTATCATCTGCAAAAGTTATATTTACAAAAAGATTCTCCTTTAAAAACTGAATATAGAGGCACAATAGTTATCATTTATCGGCCTCATAAAAAGTTCATATATCTTGAGAAAATCATAATTTATCCGGGTGCAGTAAAAGTTCTCATTCATCGTAGTGATATTCAATCTGCTGACAATTGGAGATATTCATTTCTTAAAGATAGGTAGTAAGCCTTGCTCCGATGTATAATTAACAGATAGGCAATGCCGTCCTGGACTCATTTAAAAGGCAGTCATATAGAAGTTCCAGGACGGCCATTATTGCCTATGTCCATGTCATAGTACCCTTGATCTCTGAGAGTCTAACTGAGTCAAGAAATCCTGTCTTTGTCTCATAGAGTTTTTTCAGGTCGTCTTCAGGAATGGAATCTGTATTGTGGATGTTGTTTTTCCCATTTCCATTGTCCCAAGCAGCTTCCCACAATCGGGCTGTCAGTACAACGGCCTCTGCCATTGCGTGCTGCATTCCTTCCCCATATTTATCCCACAACTGGGCACAGCGTGCACGTTTATTCTCATCAACCAGTTTCTCATAATCCTTCACTATGTTCTTAGGGTTCGCATATTTATTCACTGTGTTATACATCAATGTCACAGCTGCTCTAGCTGCATCTTTTGTTGTTTTTATGCTCCCTCGTTTTACTGGTTCACCTACATCATCTTTTTCCTTCACATAATTATCCAGGTTATTCCTGAGTGTTTCAACGTAGTATTCAACCATCTGGTTATCGAATTCGGCATGTACATTGTACGAAATTGATTTGTTACTACTATCTTTTGGCCCGTCAGGATCCCCATGGTGCATATAGCTGATGTGGAGTGGCATACATGAATCAAAAACATAATGAGACAGTATGCCAGCTGCGCAGATGAAATTAGTTACATGTCCCTGCCTGGCAAACTTAACAAGTGCGTCATATATTTGTGCTATCCTGAACGGCAATGCTCCCATGTCTTTGGCCTTTAACTCTTTATAGAAGTTCACCCACACATCGGGATCAATATTTTTAACATTTTCACATATATCAAGAAGGGTCTTGCCGCCAACTGATGGATTGGGCTGATCCATGTCTGCAAAATGGTTCGGCCCTTCCTTGCTCCGCTGGAATTCTCCACCTCTACTCTTCCATACTAAGTCTGGAACATCGGACAATGGAACAAAATGCTTCTTGCTCAATCCCTTAGTATCGTTCACAGCAGTCTCTTCAAGTGGCAAGCTGAATCGATCAGCATTGTTCTCCATAAGCGTTTTCAACTTTTTATCTTTGATCACTTTGAGACACATTCCTGGCAATGTTATGTGGGCATATGCACCAAAAAAAGTGTCATAGTTTGAGTTCCAGCTAGACACAAGCTCAATGTCCATATTCTTGCATATAGTCCCAAGGTTTGTCGCTAAACCATAAGGCTGTTCGGATTCATTAGTGATATCTTTTTGTCCACCCCACAGAACACCTATGGCCTTCATATGTTCAGAACTTTTAGGTTTGTCTATCACCAGCAAGGTCCCAGAGTCACCCTTCCTAGGGCTAAAGGATGACTTACCAACCATGATTTTTTCACTTCGTGGACCGATCAGGTAGTCTGCTATGTAATCATATCCTCCCGCAGTTTCATACCTATAGAAAAGGGCAATAATCTCCCCTTTCATAAGACCAGATGAACATCCAAATCCCATTACTGGACAACCAATGAGCTTAAGGGACAATGTGTCATGATTAACATCAAGTAGACCCATTACCTTTCCTAATCCGAATATCTGCGATGTGACATTGTTTATGTCGTTCAGTTCGATCAGGCCGATATCAAGGTTTACCAATGCATGTTTACCAGGCAGGCTCTCATAAACTTGAGTAAAAGGTATCTTCTTGAGGTTTTTTGATGATGATTTACCAATCTCTTCTTCATTGCCATTGATTATCGTATACAGGCTTTCGCCTGGTTGACCTGTTACATGTGCGTTAGTCAATCCATAAGTGAGCCTACCATCACTGACTAGGCATCCCAGGGTTGCCCAGCGTTCTTCTCCTTGCACTTTTGTCATGATAGGATAACCGCCGCCAATCACATTTCCTGGAAACTTCATCTTCAGAATTGTTTCCGGATTTTTTTGTCCCCACTCTGACAGTATAACGCACACAGGGATTTCCCGACCATCCGGGAGATAGAGAGATTTTGGTATATAATCATTATATGATGCTTTTTGAGCCTTACCAAAGCTCTTTTTTTGAACCCATCCCTCTACAAACACCAGCACACATGGCCATGAGTAACCGCTGCGTACTTCAGAGTTCTTAAGTGTTCTGGGCTTTGTTTTATCCTTGCAAACACGATATAAACCGATTGCTGTTCCAATAACGTTTTTTTTCCTCATAAGAAAAACATGATATGCATCCCGTGCCTCGAGAAGATCCTTTACTGAAAGAGTATGATATTCATTTCCTTCTTCGAGTGAACCCATATAACCTCCTATCAATAACTTACTTTGAACTTATTGATTTGTTCTTTGACTGTTAAATTACTTGAGCAAATATTTTTTAGATAATCATAAACCTTATTGAAAAAGGCCTTATTATCTATGTTTTTATGAATTCTGGCCATAATTGTTTCCTCTTTTGTTGATTCTTAGTAGTCTTCCTCAACGGTACGGAGAACTACTCGAATGCTGATTTCTATTCCTTAATTTTGGTCTTAATTCTCTGACTCAAGATGTGTTTTGGTGTATGGAGAACTACATGAAAATCAATCAATAGATACTACTTCGGCATTTCAAATAGCACTGTGAAAATGTGTGCTGAATAATTATACATAGATATAATAATTTCACCATACTGAAAGTCAAGTTGTTTGGATTACAAATTAGACAATGAAATAGAATTAACAATCTGCGATATAAGATAATCGTCGGAGTAATAAGTTTCTTGAATGTGACCTTTCCCCCGGAAGGTAATCTATAAGGCATTATATGTAATATAATTATTAGTTAAGTATAAGGGAGTACAAATGAAAAATATTCCGTTAACACTAGTGTCGGACAGTTGTGGTGAGTACATGGGTAAATTAAAGTTAAATTCTGACAAGACTGTTTTGATAAAAACAGAAGGGACAGGCAGCTTCGTTTGTGGATATTGTCACAGTAGTCTTATTGAAGGGCAATATCTTCCTAATTTATCGAACGCTGCCGGAATTTGTAATAATTGTGGTTGGTTGAATAATCTTACTAAGCCAGCAAAGTATCCTGAGTTGTATACTCGTTTACTAAAATCACCAGCAAATCCGGATGTATTTTTCGGTCGTAAGCATTCCTTTGTTGATATTGGACCATATACATCTTTTTTAACCGAGCTTAACACGAACTTGTATAAGTACTGGTCACAATACCAGCGACAGCGACCGCCATTGTTATTTCACTATACGAAAATTCCTGGTCTAATCGGGATTCTTAAAGAGGGGAACCTTTGGGCAACTGACTTCCGCTTTTTAAATGATTCTTCAGAACTTGAGTATGCACGTGAACTGATCTTTAATCGAATAGAGAAAGAAATTTCGAGTAGGGAAAAATCTGCTAAACATAGAGTGTTTTGGGAACGATGCAAAGAAGTCTTCAAGACCCGGCCAAGTAATTATAGATTTTTATTATGCTTTTGTGAAAATGGTGATTTACTAAGCCAATGGCGTGGCTATACAGGAGGCTCGGTTGGTTTTTGCATAGGGTTTGATTCAACTATAATAAATGAACTTTCCATAACGGACCCTGGGTTCTTCCTGAGGAGAGTGATATATGACCCTGAAATACAACTTAAAATTATCGATGATATTATCTCTCAGATAAATGAATGTATTGAGAAGAATGCAATAGGCCGTCCAGCAGAAGAGGAGAATAATATTATTGCATACATTGGTCATGTTGCAGGTATAATTATCGAAGAGTTTCTATACACTTTCAAACATCCAAGCTTTTATGAAGAGAAAGAATGGAGATGTGTGTTAACAAGTGGTTTAAGTAATGACTTAGAAGCATTGAAATTTCGTACTTCGGATGCTTCAATTGTCCCATATACTGAACTCAGATTTCCTGTAGTTAACAAATGTACTCTTCTACCAATAAAAAAGATTGTCCAAGGACCTACTGCAAATAAAGATTTTGGTAGAATTGCCGTTGTTTCGTTGCTTTTGAAATATGCATACGACTTCGTGGAAGTAGAAGATTCATCTGTTCCCCTTCGTTTCTAATAAAGAGGGTTATGATTATTGGGAACAATGGTACCAAGCAATAGCACGCAGACTGACGAGGGCTGCCACCTATGCCCCTGATGGCTGTTGTTTTAATCTTCTGAAGAAACCTATACTATCAAATGCAGATATTAAAGTTGCGATCCTGGCATGCAAATTATAGTTTTTCCTATCTCAAAAATGATAGATCTCTTGAGGATCTTCATCCCAAGAAGAGTGCGGGAGATTCATTCTATATCATTTGGATATTATAACTTTTTCGAGTTCAGAAGAGCACTCATTTATCGCAGATATCTATAGTCTGGCAGGAGCATTGATGTATTGTAGCACTGTATATTTTTGCATAATCGCTGGACAGTAATGGTCTTGCGGGCATATATGCAGTTTGAGTTGAATGTTATTAGACGTGAAATCCAACATTGATTTGTTGGGCTTACTATGCAGGCCCAATCTAAGAATAAACCAAATACCACTGATAATACGTATTACGCTTTTAATGGTAATACGTACTAAATACATAATCATTAAATTATAAATATTTGATTTAATTAGAACGTTATTGTAAATATTTAACCATTAACCCAAGGGGGCTGTTTGAAAACAGCATAAACATATATTACGTATATTAATTGTTAGCCTTTCGGGAATTACATGAAGTCATTACTCAAAAGAATCGCCGAATTCGCTTTGCATGACTTGGGGTACCTGGACTACCTAGTGCCGGTTGCAGGTCCGACTCGCCAAGATATCGACAAGCTCTTTGTCGAGCCACAGGTTGCAGATGCCACCGGCGAGCTATTTGGTTCACGGCAGACGATTGACAAACACATGAGACTGACAATCCTGGGTCCTCCGGGAGCTGGGAAGACCACCCTCCTAAAATTCTACGCGGTGACTCTCGCACAAGCCTTTTTGAAAGATACGAAGTTCGCACCGTGTCCTCTCTTCTTTCGTGCCCCTGATGTTGCTTCACTTGCGAGCGGGGACACTTTAGTGGACCGGCTTGGCCAGATTGTCTGTCAGCGCATCGGAAAGGACGACCAAGCAGATCAGGTGCGCTCTCTTCTCCGCGACAATCGCTTTGTCATAGTTATTGATGGGATCGACGAAGTTGACTCAGCCCGTCGCTACCACTTCGTGAATGAGTTGGGTTCTCTTGGACATGCCCATCCAGACTTGAAAGTGCTTGCTTCCTCGCGTCCTTCCGGGCTTTCCTCGCCAATTCGTGGCTTCGTCTATTTCCACCTTGAACCCTTTGATATCGGATCCATCCGAGCGTTGTCACGTAGACTGTCCGCGGAACAGCCGGAATATGCCGATAGGTTTCTCCAGGCAATCCAATCTCACCTTACCCTATATGCCCTCGCCTCTAACCCGCTGCTCTTACACCTCCTATGGCAGGTGTTTCGATCAAGAGGGATGTTGCCGGATAATCTGACCTCCCTTTATGCCGATTGTACAGACTTTCTCCTCTCCACATGGGAACGAGCAAAGGGCGTATCCAGAGTAAGCATTTCCTTACGCGCGAAGCAAAGCGCACTGGAACAGATAGGCTATGAACTTCTGATTGTGCGGGCTCAGAACTCTGCCTCGCGGGCGGAAATTAGAGGCATGCTCGGCGATTTCCTTGAGGCTCACGGGGAACGTAGAGATGCTGACGAGCAATTCCTTGACGAGTTGCTTACCACAGGGATTCTCCTTGAGATTTCCCCAAACCAGGTTTGCTTCATACACCTTACGTTCCTTGAGTACTACTCCGCCCGTGCTGTCAGCAGCGAACCGGCTAGAGTCGTCGGCATGGTCGATCGCTTCGATCTCCATAATGTTCGTAGTCATGGCATGCGGTCTCCTTCCAGACGTCGGGCCTATCATTGAGGCTGCTGTGGAGAAGCGCCAAATACTGCTAGCGGCAAAATGTGTCCTCGCACGGAAGAACACGAAATAGGCGCCTTACTCAATATGTGATCTCTAGCTTCATCCACGAAGTTGGCGAAGGTTTCGTCTCACAACTGATCGACTCCGCGAATAGAAGCCTAAGTGATCGTGAGCCCGTCGACGTCTACGACGACCTTCTCGCCCTCCTTGAACGCACTGGCGATGCGGGGCTGGCATCACATGACAAAGGCAGGCTGTTTGAGGAGTTTTCTTCTAGGTTCTTCGGTCAGTGTTTCTCAATTGTCAGGCGTGATTACAATACGGAAAACGGCGAAATAGACCTTGTACTAGAGATGAAGAAAAGTGAACCGTTTTGGGCTGATTACGGAGGTGAAGTATTGGTGGAATGTAAGAACTGGAACACCGACGTTCCGCTGGAGGAAGTTGGGAGCTTTGCCCACAAGGTTGCACAAGTCCGCGGCATTCAATTGGCGTTCTTCGTGTCTGGAAGCGGTTTCACGGAAGATGCAATACGCACACTCCGCAATCAAGCAGGAAATGCGTCGAGCCCTTTAATTGTGCCTATAACCGGCTCGAAGGTGCGACGCGCTCTGATTCAGAGAGATGATTTCGCAGAGTTCTTAAAAGATGCTATACGTGATATGAAATATCTCCGCAAATACTAGAGAGGCTAACAACGGCATGCAACGGACGGCTTACTCGTGGCATTTTGTTTGCAGAAAAAGAGCAAACAAAATGCCACGTTGCTACTACGTAGCAAACGTAAACCGCCGCTGATGCCAAGCGTTAGCTGTCCAGGTAAATGAGAATGAATAATAAGAAACTCAAACAGATTGTAACAATTTCAGCTCTCTTGCTTGCGCTTATCCATCTTGTTTGGCCCAAGCTTGGGATCGATTATGTAACAATTGTACTGCTTGTAGCAGCAATAATCCCTTGGCTTGCGCCGCTCTTTAAAACCTTAGAATTTCCAGGTGGTTGGAAGGTTGAATTTCAAGATCTTCAAAAAACCTCTGATAAAGCCGATGCGATAGGCTTACTCTCACCAGTAAACGAAAAGGAAGGGAAAGACCCTGAATATTCATTTATGTTAGTTGCAGATCAAGATCCTAATCTTGCACTTGCTGGATTGAGAATAGAGCTTGAGAAGAAACTTAACACCTTAGCAATTTCTCGCGGTCATGAGATTCGAGCCAGAGGAATTGGAGGCATTTTGCTTGAGGTATTGAATAAGCAGCTTATAAGTAAAGAAGAATATTCAATTCTTACAGATATGATTGGCCTATTGAACCAAGCAGCTCATGGGGCACAAGTAGATAAACGTTCAGCCAAATGGGCCATTAATGTCGGGCCGAGGCTTTTAAAAACTTTTGAAGAAAGAGCCATGGAACCCTGGAAATAGGGTTTTTATCGAGTATCAGCTAACAAGCGGCTGCTGCAGACCGCGAAAGCGCGCCGCGGCTGCAGAGCCGCAGCGTTATGCAGGAGATGAATAATGAATATTTGTCCGCATTGTGGTAAGGGGATCCATTTTGAAAGTCCTGATAGCGCTGTGTACCATTCTTTAAATAAAGAGGAAGAACCGAAAGGTAGTGGCTTTGCTGTAACCCATGGTTTTTGTCCATTATGCGAGGAGCTTATTGTAATCTTAGAAGAAGGAGAATATAAAAAAGATAAATACGGTGAAAGTCTAACATCAGTGTCTTCCGAGGAAATTCTTTACCCCAAAATGGCTATTCGTCCTGTCCAACCAGAAGTACCAGAAATTTATAAGAATGATTTTTTAGAGGCTGTTGCTGTACTAAATCTAAGCCCAAAAGCAAGTGCTGCTATAAGTCGGAGACTCTTGCAATGTATTTTGAGGGAGGAAATAAAAATAAAGAAATCAAGTCTCGCTAAAGAAATTGATGACTTCTTGAAAAACAAAACAACTCCATCTTACTTAGCTGAAGCGATTGACGCAATTAGAACCATCGGTAATTTTGCAGCTCATCCGGAAAAAGATGTCTCCACTGGTGAAATTGTAGATGTTGAAAACGGTGAAGCAGAGTGGCTTCTTGAAGTCTTAGATTCTTTGTTTGATTTTGTTTTTGTCCAGCCTAAAAGGCTTGATGAACGTAAGAAATCTTTGAACTTGAAGCTATCGAGAATTGGAAAACCACCAGTAAAAGATGTATAACAAAAGGATGCACCGGAGGCTTTCAGCCGCCGGTGATGCCTGATGGACGGAAAGTGCAAAAAGAGAGCTATCCCATGTGAAGGAGAGATCACATGCAAAATATGAAGAAATACATAAAGTCAATGTGGTTAATTCCACCAAGTGTTTTAACCTTATTTACTCTTATCATAACTATAATTGGCATAACTACACCGTTAAGAGGTTGGTTACTAATTGGCACAAGTTTAATTCTAACTGTTATAGTATCGCTGGTTGTTATATTGGTTGCCAATGCTGAAGACTTCATAACTCCGACCGTCAAGTACTACCCAAACCGTAGCAGCGTACCGATTCGCTACGGGCCAATGCAAACACTGGATGAGATTACCACACGTAAAGGCGAATTGACGATTGTAGGTCGTTCTTGTTTTTCTTGGCTCTGTGGGAATGAATTCTATTTCAACCACGACATGGAATCGTATGAAATTGGCCGGCGAGATCTGTCCAATAAAATCCTAGCGGCACTGCGTCATGGGAGTTGCCTTCATTTTGTAATTCAAAACCCATATGAGCCGGTATTGGACCTGAATCCGTTGAAAGGTGGCGAGAGTGAAAACGAAGAAGCCATTAAGGCGGTCAAGAAGCTCAGCATCCAGATTGAAGAAGCGATTGGTAATTTTAAGGAGATACGTCGTACATTCTTGGAGGAGATTAACCAATCGAATACTATGTTGCAAGAAGGTAAAAAGAAAAGCCACCAACCAAATGACCTGGAAAAACTAGAATTAAGTGTTTATCCGGGACAGATCAGAAACGGAATGCTCCATCTTAAGTTGGATCATCGTGATGAGAGATTCCATTTGGACCTTCGAACCGTTTTTGAAGATCCGAAGAGCGGCCTATCAAAACCCATGTTGGTTTTTCAGAGACGCCGCTTGGCTCCTAGGAGTTTTGACCATCACTTTAAACCATTTCGAGACGATATCACAAGGATCAAATTTATGGCCGATCCGATAAAGGAATATGACAAGAAAAAGCAGGAGGCAGAGAATGATATCGCTACAATCAAATTGGAGAACTATCCCCTCCACTCAATAACGAGAAACAACACAGCAGAAGCGCTAAATGCCTATGCGGCCAACATATTCGTATCTGAATTTGGCTTACCACCATGGAAATCAACAAAAGTCAGACCCGCTTGTATTCAATTCTTGGTCACCAATAGATGTACAACCACTTGTAAGATGTGCAATCACCATGCACTCTATAATCCAGACGAAGAGTTAGAGACGGTGGAAATAGAAAGGATTCTGGATAGCATTAAGAAACTGCAAACAAGAGCATTGATAATATCCGGAGGTGAGCCGCTTGCCAGGCCAGATATCTTGCATATTCTTCGTTACGCTAAAAAACAATGTGATTTAAAAATAGGTCTGCTGACTAATGGCATACGTCAGGACCCGGAAAAAAATGGCGAAGTCCGTGGCATCAATATCGCGGAAGCAGAAGGAATTGCCAACTCGTGCAGCTGGGTCCAATTATCACTTGATGCCTTCACGGATGATATCTACAGGGATATAAGGAAAAATGGTTCGTTAGACTATGTGAAAGCAACGATCATGTCTTTTGAAAAAGCCAAGTTTAAGAATGTTGAAGTGTGCTACACAATTCAAAAAGACAATGTGAAAGAATTGTTGAATGGCAAGGAGAACTTTCTCGCCATAGCAGAATGGCTCACCGCCAAAGAATACAGTGTCAGATTCAAAATAGCACATGGCCCTGATCAACAGGGGCGAAGTTTTCTGTGTAACGAGATGGAGTTGAGAAAAGTGATAAGAGAAGGAGTATCGTTGCAAGGTCTGAATAGCCGCTTTGATTTCAAATATTTGGAGACGATGATAAATAACAATATTTTCGACTATTCAGGCTTGGCTAAAGGCGAACCCGTAAACAAACGGCTACATGATCTCAGGCGGGCTGATTACACGTGTATGGCTCTCAGGTTAACGTGTAAAATCACTGCCAATGGAGATGTTTATCCATGCTGCTTTTTATTCGACGACAATTTCTGCGAATCGAAGTTGAGGGAGAGATACAAAATGGGATCCCTTCGACATTCAGCCGGAACTGCTGTTGACCCAAAAGCTGGTAATGAGTTGGAGAATATCTGGTTTGGCGAGGATCATAAGGCATTTCAAAGGCGGCCATTGCCAGTGGATAGAGAAGCTTGTGGTTACTGCACTAGGCATTTTCATCAGAATCTGTATATGAACGCCTTGTTCGAGGTTTTTAGGAAGTTTTCTTCTTATCGCCTAGCTGAAGAGTGGGCAACAAAAGGTACTCCCGATGAGCCTTTCTGGGTTTGAAGAAATATCTATAATGAAGGATATCACAGTAATCTTATTAAATGGAGGGACAGCGAGCCGAATGCTGCCACTTTCAGAGAACATAGTCAAATGTATGGTTCCATTCCTCGGGCGACCACTATTCGACTACTTGCTTAAGGAACTAAGCTCCCAAGGCATTGAGGATGTTGTTTTCACTTCGTCAGGACGGCATGATGAAGTGAAATCACGATATAAAGATGGGAGTGCGTGGGGTTTGCGTATAAGGTATATAGAAGACTTTCCATGGCGCGGCACGGCTGGGTGCTCATATGATGTCGCCACTCGTATCAGAGACTCCCTTTCTGATCCTGTAATGATTGTCTATGGCGACAGTCTTCTATCAGCGAACTTTTCAGCTATGATGGAAAACCACAAAGCTATGGCAGCTGACTTGACGATTCTATCCCACCAGCCCGATTTTTCAGCATTCCTGTACGATTATCACGATAGAGATCCTGTGTATCCCCCACGTGGTACCCGCACGAATTACGGCGTAATGGAAGTGAACCAGCAAGGACGTATAACAATGTTTACTGAGAAGGCGCTCTTGGAAAAGATTCCCGATTACATGAATCCCTTAGCGAACGCAGCTGTATACATTATGAGCCGGGAGGCCCTATTTGAAATCCCTAGGGAAGGATTCATCGATTTTGCCAGTAACTTGTTTCCTAGACTCGTTTCGAGCAGAACTTGCATGGCGTTTGACATTGGCTTGGGTTACCGTATAGACATTGGCACCTTAGGCATTTATCACGCCGCCCAATTGAATGCTCTCAAGGGCAATTTTTCAACATTGTTAGGGCCAGAAATAAACAAGGTGCATATTGGCCGGAATGCCAAGATAGCGAACAGCGCTAGGCTCGTACCTCCATGTTTGATTGGAGATGGGGTAACGATCGAAGAGGACGTTAAAGTGAAATGTGCCATCATCGGTGACGGTGTATATATTAGACGAGGAGCACAGATTATCGAATCCATAATATTAGCTGGTGGTGATGTTATAGAAGGGGCACGTGCTATCAAAGTGATTGCTGCCGAGAAAGCGAGAATCGGAGCGGGGATCTCGAAGTCCATTGCAGTTTCGTGCGGACCTAATGTATCGGTTGTTCCTTTTTTACCTTTGAGCCAGAAACAGTTCAAACGACTCCTAAGAAGATGATGAACATGGAAGAAGTTAGCTTACCAAGAAGTGCTTAATGGTGTATCTGAGCCACTCAACAAGTTCAATGGTGAGAACAATGTCGAATAAAAGGATGCACCAGTCGGCTTTCAGCCGCTGGTGATCCTTACGTTATCATCTCCTGAGAAAACATTCAATTTTTAAAGGCCGAAAATCTTATGATCTCCAAAAGAGATACACAGTAATGATGATCATTTACGGACTGTATATAATGGCCGTCATCATCAAATAATTGTTCATTAGGAAAGTGCATATATCTCCTAATAAACTTAAATTTAATTCAATGTAATCAGTATAATACAATGGGCAAATTTTTAAGTTTATTACATGAATTACATCTGCACAGAGGCTGTTGGCTGCTTGAGGAAATTCATTCCAAGATGAAGCTTTGGGATTTATTAGAACTCATTCGGATATCATAGCTTTTACGAACTCAAAAAAGCTATTATCTATCGCAGATATCTCTACATGAAACTATCTAAACTTGTATTACTAAGAGCAAAAAGATGGCACAGGACATACAGTCTGTACCATCTCTTAAACTATGCCCTAGCCGCCCTATGGAATTTCGACGATGCGGAAGCCTAGACCCCGGTTCGCGTAGCTGGGGGGGTAGAGGACACCACGAGCCGCCGACCGGCAGCTCCCCGCATGGTCGGAGAAAAAGCTGCCACCGCGAATCATGCGGTAAGGGCCAGTATCAGGATCCCATGCGCTGCCATCTGTTGGTGCTCCATCATAGTTAAAGTGCCATGAATCCAGAGCCCACTCCCACACGTTGCCATGCATATCATACAAGCCCCAGGGGTTCGGCAGTTTCGTGCCTACGGGATGGGTTGCATCATTGCTGTTTGCATAGTACCAGCCATAGGTGGCTAGAAGTTCATCAGCATCACCGAAGCTGTAGAGTGTAGTAGTTCCTGCTCGACAGGCATATTCCCACTGCGCTTCACTTGGCAAGTCGAAGGTCCGTCCTGTCTGTACCGAGAGAGCTGTGCAAAACTCTCTTGCTTCATACCAGGTAAGATTTTCCACCGGGTAGTTCTCGGTGCCAGAGTAGCCATGTCCCTCTTGGTAATAAGAAGGATTAATACCCATGATCGCTGTATATTGCGCCTGAGTAATCTCATAGGCGCCGATCTCAAAACTCGGAACTGTCACCTCGTGAACCGGTGTGGTGTATTTCGCCCATGAATATTCATTATCTGTGCTCCCCATCATGAATGTGCCACCTGAGATACTGACCAGGCTGTTCAATAAACCGACAATTGGATCACAGGTGATATTCCATGTCTGGGTATCTGTACCCAAAGATTGTTTCGCCTTAACCACAAGTTTGTGATTACCCCCAGTAGAAGTGTACACATACGATTTCCCAAATACATACATTAGGGGCGTACCATCCAATGTCCAGGTATAGGTAGCATTGGATGGAAAAACATTCACACTGAAAGTTACCTGCTTGCCCAATTGTATATCAATGGTATCTGTTTTAGGTGTTTTGGATAATATGCACCCGCTCAGTAAAGACATGAAAATAAGCACAATAAGAATTGATAATGATCTCTTCATTGGATCCTCCTATCAATCAGCAGTATTAACAGTTAACTCATAAAGCCTATGACGAGATCCTCCACCATCATCCCCATGAGCTACACCAAACATATTTAATTCTACTCTTTTAATATTAGCCCAACCAGTATTATAAGTTAAATCTCCCGTATCATTTGTATAATTTGCACGGGGTGTTGTTTTACTAAAACTATATAATGTAGCTACTAAATTATCAGACCAATCATATAAACATAAAGAAGACGATAATGTATTCCATTCATAATTATTGCCAGTACTATACGCATATTGAATCATCTTAAAACGAACAGATGTAACTATTTGAGGAGTACTATAAGTATAAGTTAAATGGGCAGTGTTCTCATTATGAAAATCCCCATCAATATTAGTATATACATAACTTCCCCAATAAGTAGAATCATCACCATCTCCTTCATTTCCTCTAGTACCTTCTTCTGTAGCTGTACTATAAGGCCTATTGGTCCAAGTAGCAGTAAATGTATAAGATTTATTTGGGGCAACACTTACGGTAACCATATAATTCTTCATTGATCCATCTTCAGCTGTAACTGTGTATTGTACAGGATTTGTAAAGTTCTGCGCTACTCCGGATGCTGGGTTTATGCTCGCTCCTGTATGAGTTATCGTAGGTGTTAAAGATGTAAGGCTTGTCCCATAGGGTACTGTTAGGGCTATCGTATTAGTCCCTATCGTGCCATTTATGCCGAGAATAGTGAACTGCGTGATATCCTTTATGCTAGAAATGACCTCAACTTCCCAAGAATGCTGACCAAGGAAAATGCATCCCGAGGTCTCCTTTATGGTTATGGTGTGAGTGCCAACATCACCTTCTTCGGGAGAATAGATGAAAGACTTTTCTGTAGTACCCGAAACCAGATTTGTATCGACGTACCACTGCACAGTTATATTCACAGGAAACACTGTGACCTTGAATGTTATCGAATCACCTGCAGAAACTGACACAGGCGAAGATGGTGTTGAAGACATGATGCAGCCGCCCAATATAAGTGAGACAAAAAGTAAGGTAAGTAATAATAATGATCTTTTCATTGTACCCTCCAATTGATTTTAAAATTTTATTTTTTTGTTCCTATAATCATCAGGACTTGATTCAGTTATCTCACCAATCTCGTTCCACCTGCTTTACCGGTACTCGCTCTTGAAAACCTGATAGAAATGGTCACTGTCGTACTGACTCCATGCTATTATCGCATTACCTTTGCCATCCATTGCAACAACTGGAGAAAAATATGAGTGTGCTACTGTGTCTGATCCATCAGGACTGAGATGATCTGAGAGTCCTGTTGGGCATATCCATGACCCATTTCGTTTCTCACACTTAAATACCTGAATATATCCTTTATAACATTTCTGATACCATGTTATGATGGCTGATCCGCTTGAATCCATGGCCACATTCGTACCAAATACTTCTGTTCCATCGAGGCTGATGTGATCGGAAATACTTGACGGATGTGTCCAGACACCATTTCGATATTCGCTTTTGAAGCACTGGGAATAGCCACTCTCATCAATCTGTGTCCATGTTATGATTGCATTGCCATTGGCATCCATTGCCACATGGGGGAAATCGGCCGATGTTCCAACAGGACTGATAGATGTAGGACCCGACCAAGACCCACTACGATATTCATACTTAAATATCCTGACATTGCTGATCCCATCATATTGCTGCCACACGATGATTGCATCATCATTGTCTGCTATTGCGACCATTGGGAAACTTACATCCCAACCATCAGGGCTAATGTTGTCAGATAGGTTCAAAGGACGTATCCAGACACCATTCCTGTATTCACTCTTGAAGGTCTGGTATATGCCACTTGCATCCGGTTGATACCAAGTTATTATCGTATCACCATTTGCATTAATTGCTATATTTCCATTTTCGGTCCAATCCGGGCCATCTGGGTTAATATAGTCATCAGGTCCAAGATGATTCCATACTCCATCCCGATACTCACTCGCAAACAATCTGCTACGACCAGAAGGAGCATTTAGATTTTCACCATAGGAGAAAACTGCATCACCTCCGCTACTCATGACAAAAGAACTATTTCCGCTAGAAATGCCTGGATCAAAATAATCTGTTAATGACGGTTTAGGTTCCCAAACACCGTCATGACGCTCCCTTTTAAACATATGATAAGAACTTGCATCTGGTTGTCCAACATATTGGCGCCAAACAATTATTGCATTGCCTTCATTGTCCAAGCCAACACGAGGCTCACTAGCTTTGGTGCCATCAGGGCTGACCGTGTCTGAGAGGCCAGAAGGATGGGTCCAAATACCATTGTGATATTCGCTCTTGAAAATCTGATCGTATGATCCTCCACCTTCTTGTCTCCATGTAATAATGGCATCATTTTTTTCATTCGTAACAATGCTCTCGGATCCTTCAATATGTCCCAAAAGGTAAGCTCCAGTTCCATTGGGACTTATGTTGTCATCGATGTTCTTAGGGTTTTTCCATCCATGCTCAGTCGTGAAAGGCCATGAATAATCTTTCTGCATAGCAAAGCCCGATGTGTTCTTGATCCCCTTTGTCAGTGTGACGGTATATGGATGAGGGACATCGAAATAACTGGTTGGCATAAAGGTCACAGTCTTGCCGCTGACCATTATTGTCCCGGGAACAGGACTGCCATCTTTTTCAACCTTAAATGTGGTGGAGTTGACAGTGGCGGGGTTGATGTTCTGATTGAAGGTCGCATTCACTGTAGTGTACCAGGGGCTCTCACATGTTTTGCAAGGATCAGTCGAGACAACCTTGGGTCCGCAAGCAGTCATGAATAGCCCGATCACCAATATGATGATAAGATGCTTTCTGATTTTCATTGTACCCTCCTCAACTTTTTAATTCCTGTTTTCATAGATGAATGTTCTGGTATGCTGTATCAGGTGAAGCAATAAGTCAGTTTTATAATTTTTTGAACATAATGCCTTATATGAGTAAATAGATTACATGGAATTTACGCCTTGTGCCATCCATCAAAACCTTTCCTTAACCCTATGGAATTTCGATGATACGAAAACCAAAGTTATTATTTTTACAAGATGGGTTACAATAATTACGACTTGAAGACCACATGTTCCATGAATCTTCACTTAAAAAACTACCGCCACGAGTTAAGCGGTAGGTACCTATATCAGGTTCCCAAGCACTACCATCTGTGGGTGCACCCACATAATTTTCATGCCAAGAATCCAGACACCACTCCCAGACATTACCCATCATATCATATAACCCCCAAGCGTTCGGCAGCTTTTCGCCTACGGGATGAGTGGTTCCAGTATCTAAGTTTTCTCCGTACCAAGCATAGTTATCGAGTTGTTCATCATCGCTACCAAAGCTGAATGGAGTTGTAGTTCCAGATCTGCAGGCGTATTCCCACTGAGCTTCACTCGGAAGTGTAAATGTGCGCCCCGTCATCGCAGAGAGTTGTGTGCAGAAAGCACTAGCATCATACCAAGTAAGCCAATCCACTGGGTAGTTATATCTCCCTGGGTAACCATATTTCGCTTGGAAATATGAAGGGTTCGTACCCATGACTGCCTGATATTGTACTTGAGTCACCTCATAGGCACTCATATAAAATTCCGAGAGCGTAACTTGATGAATCGGTATTGTCGACCAGTAGTCTGTGCTCCCCATCATGAACGTGCCAGCTGGGATGTACAAAAGGGAGTTCAATAATTCGGTGATTGGGTCTTCCTGTGAGATATACCATGCCTGCTTATTCATGCCCAAAAGATGTGTGACCCTCACTACCAAGCTGTGCCCTCTTGCTAGAGCTGTATAAGTATACGAGTTACCTGGGGCCAAAACTGGCGACCCATCCAAGGTCCATTCATATGAACTTCCGGGTGGAAACACATTCACACTGAATGTCTTCTGCTCTCCAACTTTCATAGTAACATTATTCGTGTTGGGTGTTTTAGATAGAATGCACCCGCTCAAAATTAGCAGAAATAAACTAATAATAAATAGTAATCCCTTTTTCATAAGAAACCTCCTCATGTTATCTTGAAATTTCATACTCACGCTTGCCCATTTATTGAATATTATCATGGCACATGTACACTTACTTCACTAGATAGACCCGACTCTCCGGCACTGTTAGAAGCCGTTATTCTATAATAATATGTATATCCACTTTGCACCCCAGAGTGTCCATAATCGGTTGTGGTCGTGGGTGTCAGGCTACTGCTTGACTTTGTAATGCCAGGCGATGTTCCCCAGTAGACCTTGTATGAAGTGGCTCCTGCGCATGCATTCCAGCTGATATAGTTCCAGCTATGGGCTGATTGGTATACCGCAGTGACTCCAGTTGGTGCAGACGGTATCACCTCATATTTTCTATAGACCGCTGGGCTTGACAGATTGCTACATCCCGCTCCGTTGCAGGCCTTGATACGATAATAATAGGTATAACCGTTGCTCAGCCCGGTATGGTCATATAAAGTGGAAGTTGTGTTAAGAATCCCTGCATAATTTGTCTCGCTTACCGAACTGTCGTTTCCCCAGTATATCTGATACTGAGTGGCACCGCTTACACTGTTCCATGAAAGCCTGAAGCCACCGGTTATCTGGGTGAGACCAAATCCGGTCGGTATGGACGGAGGAGTTTGATACGTTCTGTTTATGTTACTCGATAGGTTGCTGCATCCCGCTCCATTGCAGGCCCTGATACGATAATAATAGGTATAACCGTTGCTCAGCCCGGTATGGTCATATAAAGTGGAAGTTGTGTTAAGAATCCCTGCATAATTTGTCTCGCTTACCGAACTGTCGTTTCCCCAGTATATCTGATACTGAGTGGCACCGCTTACACTGTTCCAGGTAAGCCTGAAGCCACCGGTTATCTGGGTGAGACCAAATCCGGTCGGTATAGAGGGTGTAACTTCATATAAGCTGTAAATCAAAGGGCTTGACAGGTTGCTGCACCCCGCACCATTGCAGGCCTTAATACAGTAATAATAGGTGTATCCGTTTACCAAGTTCGTATGATCGTATTTCGTGTCAGTAGTCTCCATTATGCCCGCATAGTTCGTCTCGTTAACTGAACTATCGTTCCCCCAGTATATCTTGTAACTAGTAGCACCACTTGAGCTATTCCATGAAAGCCTGAATCCACCGCTTATCTGAGTGAGATTAAATCCGGTCGGGATGGATGGAATGGATGGCGTAACCTCATATTTACTAGATATCAAAGGACTTGACAGATTGCTACATCCCGCTCCATTGCAGGCCTTAATACAGTAATAATATGTGTAGCCGTTGACTAGGTTCGTGTGATCATATTTAGTGTCAGCAGTCTCCATTATACCTGCATGGTTCGTCTCGTTAACTGAATCATCATTCCCCCAGTATATCTTGTAACTAGTGGCACCACTTACACTGTTCCAGGTAAGCCTGAAGCCACCGGTTATCTGGGTGAGACCAAATCCGGTCGGTATAGAGGGTGTAACCTCATATTTTCTGGATATTGATGGATATGATAAACTGCTGCACCCTGAACCATTGCATGCTCTAATACGATAATAGTAGGTGTATCCATTTACCCTTCCCGTGTGATCAAATATCGTATCAGGTGTCTTCAAGACTCCCGAAAAATAATTTTCATCCACAGTATCACTGGTCCCCCAGTATATCTGATATTCAGTAGCACTGCTTTCACTGTCCCAGAAAAGCCTGAAGCCCCCTGCTATTTGGTTGAGACCGAATCCGCTCGGGATGGATGGGATGACGACTCCCTCACATGCATCGCCAATACCATCTGCATCTGAATCAGTTTGATCGGGATTGTAAGTGTTAGGGCAGTTATCTATATAGTTATTATATCCATCACCATCTGTATCTGATACAACATCAATAATCTTTGTCTTAACTTCTTCTCGGAATGCTCCAGCTGCTGCTAACATATCTGGACAATATTTCATCCAGTAACCTTGGTTAAGTGAGGTAAGCGCATGATATTTTTTTGTTTTTTCCCCCGTTCTTGTTTGATCTTTTGGTAGTGGATCAATTGATAATGAAATTTCTTTGTCTTCAAAAATTCCATTTGTGGTTGTCAAATATCCATTCCACCACCTAATAATATCAGAATCCAGTGGCCCGGAAAAAATATCACAATCATGCCAATAATTAGTCCAACGCCCGAATCCAGAAATGCCCTGTTTACTGGGTGTTCCTAAAAAAGTATAAGTGTCTTGAACCTGATGCTGAACACCAAGTTCAATTGAGTCTTGCACTAAGCTTACTGGAATTTCACTCCAAAACATCTGGGAGTTGTATTCTGTTACATGATGCGAACCAATAGGAGAAGAAAGAGTGATAATCATATCAGGTTTAACATCTTGATTATATTCAAGGGCAAGTAACCCCAAAACAGTTCCCCAACTATGTGTTACGACAACAAACTTTTTACCACGAATGATTGCTTCTCCGTATGCCAAACGTAATTCAGTTTTAAGCTTTGAAATAACTTCAGGGGTATTAGTGAAGTCTCCAGACCAACAAAATCTTTCAACATCAACTTCTTTTAGCTCATTACCAGATAATTCGATCCCCATCTCTAAAATTGACGATTTTAGGTACTCCCCTCTTATTGGAAAATCACTTTCAGTTTTCCAGAAGCCCTCTAAATTCAGATTGAAAAGTATATCAAAGCTAAGACCTTCGATTACATAAATATACAATTGAGAATCACTTGCTAGAGGAATATAAAAGCCGCCTATTATACTATTGCGAGCCTGTTCTAGAGACAATTTAATCTGAACTGTATTAGTGGTAGTATTTTGTTGAATAATAGGTGCATATGTCCAAGACTGCAATTTATTATCATAAAGACCGATCCTCAATTGTGTTTCGTCAACACCAGTGTGATCAATTAGCCCATCATTATCAATATCATTATACCCTAGTGTTAGAGTCATTTCGTTGCTAGACCCAAGAACTGAAATATTATTATGAGTTAATGTGTTGTTTGAAGAGCCAATTTCCAGCTGGATAAACTTACTTGCTTCACGTAGACCTTCTGGTAATGTTGGTGGAGCATCGCATATATTCATTCTTACAAGATCATTTTCTGTAAGAACACCTGCCGGAACTTCTAGTTTTGATCCATAGAGATTACTTTCAATATCAGTTACTTCTAAAACACCACCTTGTGAATCGATTTCCTGAAAGACTTCAGCGTCAATGATAACCCACTGATACTTGTCTACACCAACTTTAACAGAAAGTGTGTGGACTGTTATGCCTGTATTAGTGAATATATACTTGAAGGTGTCTCCTTTTACATACTCTTGCAATTTGCCATCAAGCGTCCACTCATAAACTGAATTGTTCAAAAAAACCTTTATTGTAAAAGCTTGAATACCATTCGCTTTCACAATAACTGCTTTTTGGTTATTCGGCGTAACCGAGATAATGCAGCCGCTCAGGATAGAAACAACAATGATTATTGATAGTAAAAGGACAGATCGCTTCATGATACCCCCTCCCAATAATTTTGTCTGATATTGAATGTTAGGAGCCACTTTAGATCAAAGTAGCTCCTACATGTACAACACTCTTTAGATCTAAATTGTTCCAAACATGCCAGAGCCTATTCAAGGCGTTTGGCCCAGACATTAATCTGAGCTCCAACCTGGTCCCACACTGCTATCGCATTCCCATCATGATCTACAGCGATCTGAGGGTGCCTTGCATTACCAACATCAGTATTAATAATGCTGGGAGCCGACCACCCGATACTTGGAATGTATCTATTGGCTATGATATTATATCTTGTTCCATTGTCCTTTTCCCAAACTACAATTGCGTTTCCGGAAGGATCAATGGCTAGTTGAGGATAATCGGCCATGCCATCATTGTATGTGTCTATGAGTTGAGCAGTTCCCCAACCGATACCTGGTACAAATCGATTGGCCCAGATGTTAGCAAAGGTACCGTAAAAAAGCTGCCAGACCGCAATGGCACACCCGGTAGAATCAAAGGCTATTTGAACATTATTGACATCCCCATCGTTGTTTGTCTCAATAAGTTGTGACATGCCCCAGCCACTGTCAGGTATGTATCGGTTGGCATAAATGCTAAACCTTATTCCATCCCATTGTTGCCATACAGCAATTGCATTTCCAGCAGAGTCGATTGCAATCTCAGGGTACCCTGCACTTCCGGTATTGTCTATCTCGATGAGTTGTGGAGCCCCCCAGCCACTTCCATAATACTGGTTAGCATATATGCTCCACCGTGCACCGTCCCACTGATACCATACAGCAATTGCATTTCCATTAGGTGCCATAGCTATCCGTGGATGATTGGCAGTACCACTGTTTGATTCGATAAGTTGGGTAGTCCCCCAGCCAATTCCTGGTGAATATTTATTAGAGTAGATGCTGTAATATATTCCGTCATCCTGCTGCCATACGGCGATTGCTTCACCAGATGCACCAATGGCTATCTGAGGTGCATCAGCATTACCACTGTTTGACTCGATAAGCTGTGCTTCGGCCCAACCGCTACTGGGTGTAAACACGTTTGCCCAAATATTATCTATTGTTCCGGACTGCCTCCATACCACAACTGCATTTCCGGCAGCGTTAATTGCAAGTTGTGGATTAACTCCTCCATCAGTTCCAATTACTTCTGAGGTGCCCCAACCACTTACCTTTGTATACCTCTTGGATAGTATGCTTCCACCAGGCTTTTGCCAAACAGCGATAGCATTTCCAGAAGCATCAAATGCAATTTGAGGATATGACCCACCAGACTCAATGATTTCTGCTGCGTTCCAATCCCCATCACCTGTTGTAAAGCTAAATATATACTCAGCTTTCATGTGAATGTTGAATATGTTCATAACTCCAGTTGTTATGGTCGCAGTGAAGCCCCTGAGTAGGGCCAATTTATTCTTCGGAGTAAAGGTTGCTACCTTTTTAGAGTATGATACAGTTCCCTCCACAAGGTTGTTAAGACTGTCCTTGACAATGAATGTACTGGTATTCACAGAGGACGATTTGGCTTCATTGTCAAAGGTTACCTTTATATTGGTATCTTTTGCTACTCCAGTAGACCCATCCGCAGGGTTTGTATTGACAACCTTGATACAACCAATCAGCATAGCTGTGAGTATAAATACGATAAGAATTGATAACGCCCTCTTCATTGTATCCTCCTCTATTAGTAATGGTATTGAATTTCCGATTTCATGGTTGAATGTCCTGTTGGCTATCAGGAAAAGTAATAAAAATTTCTTATTTATATTATATTCCTTAAATAAATAACCTGTCTATTATCCTAAAGTATACTATCCCGATGAAGCCTGAAACGGCACCTGAAATCCCACACAAAGACGATTTTCCCAACAACAACGGGGGATTGCTGTACACTTTGCCTGACTGAAGAGCATCATCGAGAGAGGTTTTCCAGATGATGATAAATTCCATTGACGTTAAGATATAGATGTAACTCCAGGGTCCTGTTGAACTAAAAATAACAGGGGGTCTTATATGTGCGAAGATGGTCCATTTTCAAGCATAACAGCCCATAGGTATCCTTTAGTATACTATCCAAGGAGATTTGAGGCAGGAAGATGGTTTTGTTATATGATTGCCCTGGTGAAACGTCTATTTAAAAAGTTTCTATATCTTGAGGAAATCTCTAATAGGCTTGTTTTGAAGGTATCAACCGGAGACCTTAACAAGTAGTCTATTGATCCAAATTAAATCTCCCGCCTTCATTTTCGGAATTTTTAAAAATAGAATCGCAGTCTGAGGCTGTCTTGTTAATATTGAAAGGGCAGGTCTGTGGCCCGCATACCCCCCCCCGGCTCCCGAACCGTGGCATCAGAGGGTTGCCTTTTGCATTCAAACCGCGGGCATGTAAAAAGGGCAAGAGGGGAAGGCAGATGGCATTAGTCGATAATGACCTAGCCCATAAATAGAATGTACCAGGTCAATATCTGAATGGTCATTCTTAACATAATAACCGTTATCGGGACATTTTAACGCTGTAACCTATTGTAATTACAAGATGTAAATATTATCATGGTGTTAAAACAAGGTGCATGCGCTACCTGTAGCGTACCCATTGATAGGTTTTCCTTGAATGGGCAGTGCCGGTTTTTCGGGTATTCCAACTACCACGGGGGGGGTATGAGAGATTCCATTGATGTGGCTAACTGTCATCAATCATTCATACCACACTGCAAGCAAGCACTCATCAGACATGAACAGAAAGCCCTGAAATAGACCTCAGAATGAGCTTAAAGCACCCTAGAGAGAACTTTGTTTGAAAACACATATCAGAGCATGACCCTAGCTTTGAATTGTTACTACTCCGTAACAATTCGAGTTTCTCTCATCATATTTATAGAATCAGTCCTGATCCTGCTTTAGTGCCTGGACAACAAGGCCCATGAGGTTGACCTGGACATCTACGCTACCCCGATCAGCTTCTTTCAGGTGGCCTTTCAGCCGGGCGATCAGTTCCAGGGTCTTGCGTTGTGTTTCGTGAGCCGGAACATCCCTTTCATCAGTAACACGTCCTTTGTGCTGAAAATAGATGATATTGCGAGCATTCAATAGATATTGGAGCTTTTCTGCCAATATTTTATCAGATAGCCCCTCTGTCTCCAATATTTCGGCAAAATACTGCTGAACTTTCGGTTCTTTTAATATTTGAGATACCTGTGTTCCCGCTGACCGTGGCGATAAACCCACTGCAATAGCGGTTTCTTTCAAGGGTTTTCCTTCAAGACATGCCTCGATTATTTTACGTCTTCGCAGCATACAATCAAGTCTCGTCTTGCTTATCTTTCTTTTGGGTTCTGTCGTCGTTGCTGTTTTCATGCTTTTTAAATGCTACTATTCCGGCAGGATGTCAAATATCCCAGGTTCCTGCGAGATTAGGAATCTGCTTATATAATAATAAAATATTAGTATTCAAAATTGTTAATATAATAATATAATAAAAGGCATTGAAAACATCCCCGGTATAAGCCTGCCCAGGTAAGCACAGGCTGGCCGTGGCATACGCTCCTCATACCGCTTTCAGTTAGCCGACACCTTGATACCTTCATTTCACCGGAACTGTGTCCGGCCTATAACTGTGGACCTTCATCCGATTGAAGTTGCACACGCCCTTCTTCCAGGGCCTTTATCACGCCGTCAATAGTGCCCTCGTTCAGGGCGATGCCTTTTTTGGTCGGCTTCCACTCGCCTTGATCGTCCTGGTAATACACACGGCAATCAACAAACCTGTGGTTGTGAAATTCTGCAAGACTTACCCTGATAACTTCAACTGCGTTCTTTTCCAAATCTGCTATCAACATTTTTTACTCCTTTTTTATTTAGGTTCTCTCCTTGTGTCCCCGGGTCTGCTGTCATCCTTGCAACGAATGAGCCGGGAAATTCAGACAGAATATTTTGCGCTGTTATTGAGTTTGCAACTATTTCAAGCGCCTCATGCTCTGCGACTATGCCATCCTGACGCATGATGGCCAAACGCTCTTGCTGCAATTCCGTCAGGTCTTCGAGCTGGACCAGCCTCTTGCGGGTATTGCCTTGAATGTAATCACTGACCCGATAGCCTTCACCCAACTGCATGATGATTCTATTTGTAAGCAATAGGGACACCAGAGGCCTGATCTGCCCTTCGGTTACATGAAGCTGCTCTGCTATGAATGAAAGGGGCGTGTACCGAGGCCAGACCTCTTTCAATACCCTGACAACATGAAGTTGCCAGACTTTTGATAATGGATCAGGTAAGGGGTGGATACCTTTTGCCACTTTTGCAACCCATTCCTTAGCAGGCGCAGAAATATTATCTGTCTTAAGCATATCCATCCATTTACCCATGTGATCCCCCTGCAATGTAAAAAAGAGGGCTTTTGCCACTTTTGATACTTGGGGTTATAGGTATAAAAATCTTTTTCTCTAGGCTGTGTATGGAGCGATAAAAGTCTTTCATCCCTTTAGGATGGCAGTGGCAAAAGTAACAAAAGGTTAAAGAAGAGGCTTTTGCCACTTTTGATATCTCGTTTTGATAGGGCTTCAAAGTTTTTTCCCTTTAGGGGTTACCCTAATGATCTGGGAAGGTCTGCCGCCGGTTTCGATCTTTATTAAACGGATCCAATCGTATTCTTGCAGAATCTCAAGAGCGGGCATCACCTCTTCCGGGCTTGTCAATTTCGTCCAGTGATGTTGATAGATGTCCCGTGGTGTTGCCCCATCTTTGATCTCTCCCGTCTGAATGTGCCGCAGCAATTCCTTCGCCGCCTGCATGCCGAAAGAAATGGCCGCGTCGTAAATGCGAACAGCGTGACTTTCCAAGTATTCACCCCAAGCGGCCGCCTTAATAAAAGATCGCGCTGATACATCGCCTTCTGCTGTCCCGTCTGCAACCTCGATCAGATGAAATATCAGTGCAAGGCAGGGTACGAGTTTTCTATACTTGGCAACATGCGATTCCATTACAGAGGCAAGATCACCCTTTCGGAGTCGGGTCTCCAGTTCCGCCCTCCATTCTTTAAAAATAGCCTGAGCTTCTGCATCAAAACGCAAGCCAGGGGGATCACCTTTCAGGTTGCTGTAAATCTCATCTTCGGAAAGTATTTTGAAAATTTCATAGGCCCGATTTTTTGCTTCTAGGTCCGGGTGTCTATCAACGTTTTCCCATTCGGGTGAAGGGTCCGGATAAACCGCAACCTGGAACCGTTGCATCAGGCCGTCGTCACTACATCCTTCTTTTATGGCTCCTGAAACGTACTCAGACAGTGCCCCAGGTGTTATGGCCCCAAAGACTGATAGTATAAGCATTTCAATATGCAGAGTGCCCCGGCCTATACGGTCATATGAAAAACCACCTTTTGCATTCCAAGCCTCAAGGTAGAAAGCCCTATCGCCCTCGCGTCCCTGCTTATCCAGAGAATGCAGCAGGCCGACAATCTCATCGCGGTAAGCAAGGATTCCTCGCGGGTTCCCTAAAAGTATTTCGCCGATTTTCTCTGTTGTGCCATCCTGGGTCATAAACCGCTTTTCGACAGGTACGGTTAATTCACCGATTCCGTTAATAAGTGCTTGCAGGTCGCCGCCCGTCTTGATTGCCTTTTTTAGATCGCCATCGAGGACATCCCGCTTTGCCTTGTGAATGATTTTTTCCTGATCGTACTTTACGAGGTTATCCTGGTAAGCGTTAGATGCCTCAGCTGCCAGTTGTCGCAACGGTTTAGTTGCCTCAGTCATTGCTGGCGTTTTCAGGAGGGAAGGTCTACCAATTATAGCGCCCCAAAGGTTTGGGAACTCATGCCAGTCATCTTTTTCTTTTGGATAAATACAACACGCAGACCCGATCAATGAGCCCGCGACGACAATGGCGGCTGCTGCAACGTAGTCCACGGGGCATTGCATTCGCTCGGCAATATCCATAATCCACGGCCTGAAAGGTTCCGGCAACATCTCAGGGATTAGCGTCTTTACAGGTGGCAGGCTGTCTGGCAGCGGGACTGGGACAGGCCACTCATTTATTTTAAAAATATTTTTGTCAGACTGCGAATTAAGGGGGGTATTGCCTGTTGTATCTGCGCCCTTTTTTGCATTCTGATAACTATCTGCGCCTCTAATAATAGCATTCTCAATAGTAATCTGCCCGTAAGTAGCACGGCCATGAAGCTCCTCCCACTTCGGTCTATACAGACCTGATGTTTTGAAAATACGGTCAATTTGCTCGGCATCCTTTCCGCACCAGAAGGCCAGCATCATACACAAGGCAGCGTCTGCCTCGGATTGAGAGGAATATCCACTGGTATCGCCTGACATTAAGCGATGGAATTTGTCTCCGTTAGCAGCATTTCCGGCGTGTCGGATAATCTCATCATCCTCAAGTGAATTTGTCTTACTCTTGGGTCTTGTTTCAGATTTCTTTTCTGAATCAGCCAGATATTTAGTATGGAAGGTTTTAAGTTCCTGTCGCCTTACCGCAATATAATCACAGGCGGATGGAAGACGCTGCCCAGTAATAGTTAGATATCTTCCATTGTCGTACGCTTCAATATTTCCTCGTCTTCTTTTACCCTCTGGCAGCTTCCCCATACAGATTATCCTTATGCCTTCGCCTGATGGCGTGGTTTCAGTATAAGAATCAAGAAGTTTGATAATATCTTGTGCCTGAGGGTCAATGTTTCCGTCATTTATGCAATGATCTAAGTCCATTCCCGTGAATTCATCATTCTCAGTCAAAACAAACCCAATGCCGTTAATGTCATGTTGATTTTCATAGAAGTCAAAGGCTGTCTGAAAATTAGCCCACGTTCCGGGTTTATTTACAGCGGCGAGCTCTCCGGATTTGGCATCGTAAGGAACCTTTGATAATTTTCCGTCCCTGTCTTCATATTTCCAACAAATCCACTGAGAAGTGTCTCTGAGTTCATCAGGGATATTAGCCGTTAAAACCTCTACCCTAGCTGATTTTGGGATTTTAAAGTTTTCCATTATAGCACCTGAATCGACGCGACTTGACACTGTTGTTGATATATGTCAAGGTTTTGGCACCCAGATTCACCAGATTTATCCCCCGTGTCGCCCTCCCAGGCCGGGGTGCGATTTGTCCTAGCATGATTAAACCTTTGTGCTGCGTGCTTCAAGCCACTCTATAAGCTCCTCTACAGGGTAACACGTCTCACGGCCGATTATGATTCGACCCTTGGGCCCGATGCCTTTTGAATCGTAATTGGCTATAGTTCGGCCGTCATAAGTTCTGGAAAACTTCCTGACATCGTGCCTTGCAACAAAAGGGTGGGGCCAAGCCTCTTTTAGTACAGATAGATCAGGTTTCATCGTGACTCACCTCCTGTGTTTTTTATATTGAAAACATCCCATGGGGAACTAGATATTCGCAACAAAAAGAAGGAAATATTAAGAAAAAGAGGTTATCAAGGTAACCTTAATGACCCATTAAGACATATGCTCTAAATCTTCGTAAAAAAGGCTAATATCAGGGTGTATCGGTGTTATCGGCTTGCACTCATGATATGTCCAGAGGAAAGGCGGGTCAGGAAGTCCCGTCATATCAGTTGCGATCCTATCCTCTGAATGGGATTACATTGCTTTTCTTGGCCTGTTTGGGCCTTTTGTTTACCACGTCGAGCGTCCTCATAGCTTGCTGTAAAGAGCCCTCACTCAAGTGACTGTATCTCTCTGTTAATGCTATCGTGCTATGTCCGAGCAGGGTCTTGATGGTGTACAGGTCAACGCTGCTTTCCGCTAATCTGCTGGCAAAAGTATGACGGCAGGAATGAAAACAAATGCGCTGCCGTTTATCGGAACAGTCTTCATTCAAATTAAGGGTCTCAACTGCATTTTTAAACGAGTTTGGAATTTCTTTATGTGGTTGACCTTTGGGGTTTGGAAAAACAAGTGCGTCATTTCCCTTGGCTATCATGCTTTTAAACATGGCTTTAACATCATCTGTCATAAATGCAGCCCTGCTTTTGTCCCCCTTGCCATCCATAATCATGATCGTGCCATTCTTAACATCCACACAGCCCCATTTAAGATTGAATATCTCGCTTGCCCTCATGCCGGTGCGCAAGGCAAGCAGGGTCATGTTATAGATTTGGATGCTTCTTTTCTTTAAATCTTCCAGTAATGCGATCTCTTCATCAATGGTAAAATATCGTATTCTCTTGTTGTCGAAACGGATTAATTTAACTGCCCTGGTAGGTGAATCGCCGTTGATGATCCCGCTAAGTCGGGCCATGTTCCAGACCTGCCGGAATGTAGCAAAGACGTATTGCAGCGTTCGGGGAGATTTCTTTGAATCTATTATATTTTTTTTAACTCGTTCAAGATCAAACGGTTTAATATCTTTTAAAGGTTTATTGCCGATTGTCTTTTCCATCCATAATCTGAAATGGGTTTCTTCTCTGTCATATGTCTGTTTTTTCTTGCTAAGTTTTGATGTCGGAAAATAAACCGTTGTGAAATAATCCGTGAGTGTGATCTCTTCCTTGACCTTGCGGGCTTTTTCTAATTGAATAGCTTCACGGCCTGCATTTTCAATCTCGCGCATTTCTCTCAGAGTTTGCGGCCCCTTCCCTGTTCGGTGATTTTCTTGAAGTCCTGCAAGTATGGCATTGGCTTTTTTTGCCGTCATGTTCTTGCTGCCCCATCCGACAGACTCTTCAATCCACTTACCGTTTGCACGATGACGAATAAAAAAACACCTGTCTTTCATTACGCCATGCTTTCTTGTCTTATGTTCCCTGTACCGGACACCTGGAAAATCAGTTCCAATTTTTTCAGCCATAAAATAATCCCTCGGCAGTTTGCCCCAGTATTGCCCCAGTAATATGAATGATGGTTAGGTTTCTAAAGTGAAACATCATGAAGGTTAGATAGGCTTTTTTACTTGGTTTGTCAATAATCTAATGAAATACCGTGAAGCTCTGTGAAGCGTAATAAAGGGACTTAAAATCCCTCGGCCTCTGAGGCCGTGCGGGTTCGACCCCCGCCCCGGGCATTCTATAAAACGTGTATTTATGCGGGTTCATTTATTCTCAGAACTCGTACACCGCTAGTTCATGATTCCAATGTGTACGATTTTCGATTCAAGGATTGGGGGGTAGTTGAAGATAGAGTACCCACCTGTCAGATTTGATCGGAACTAATACACATGAACTGTATTTTACTCCTTACCATTTTCTTCTTGAAGTCATGGAATAAATATCCATAAACACCATTCTCACAACATATTGCAGATCTTCAAGTTGATCTTTCAAATTCTTTTCAACCAGGCTTTGATGCGCTCTTTGTTTCTTGGTTTTCTTGACTGCCTTATTTGTTTGAGCGACTGATTGACCCACTACTTTCATATGAACCTTCTATTTTTATTTCCCTTATTTCACAACCTCGACTGTGGATAATTTCACGAAGGCTTCTCTGGGTCTATCCAGGAGCACCAGGTCAGCTTCCTTCACAATCTGCCTGATCTCGTTAAATCTAAAGTATATTACTTCTCCATATTCAGTTTTTCCCGTTAATTTGAACATCTCCCATTTCCCCCTTTCTTTTTTCAGTTTTTACCCAAATCTCTCTAGCCCAATTGTTTTTAATCATATTTTGGCTTTTCGGCAGATAATGATGATTGATTAGTATTTCCCCCAAAATTCCCTCCTGAACAGGAAGCTTAAGGCATCAATTTGGTATTTCCACAGAAACGATGGGTCCGGCGTTTTTTCATTTTAGCCCCTCCCCTATATATATTCATTCATATAACCAACCAGACTTTTAAAAATCCCAGTCGAAAGGAGGACCACATGCTCAACCAATCAGTTTTAACAGGTAATCTCGGGGCTGCCCCTAATATTATCAATCAGTTATGTAATAAAACAGCCTTAAAATGCGGGTCATACCCCTGCCCCGGGCTCTTGATCTATATCTGATTTAAGATTGATATAGAAATATTATTTAAAAGTTTGCTCCGTTGGTTCTTTCATTTATTTCTTTATCCTTTCCACATTGTATCTTAACTCAACTATAATCACCGTTTAAGTATCTGGCGAAGGCTTGATTCACCCATATGAAAGTCATAGAAATCTCCATGTCCGGAGCATTTCGAACAAACCATCCGGCCTTCTCTTGAGTTTCCTGCTCCTTCACATAGACATAAGCGATTTGGCTTTTCTCTTTTATTAATATTTCACCAACGCGTACGTATCCTTCGAGTTGCACGTCCGACCTGAACAGCGGCTGGAACCACGATTCGAAAAGCACCTTCTGCTCTTTCGCCAGTTCAACCTTTGCATATGACTCAATCAGATGCCGGAAATTATCCCTGTCTTTCCGCGAGGTGAACTCCATGACAATATCGAATTCATCCTTGTGTGCAATTGAGATTCCTCTGCCGGACGTTTCCAGATTCAGTTCCTCAGTCTTCTTCCATTCGTTCAAGTAAACGAATGAAGATTTTTTAGGTTCGAGCTGCAGCTTGGCCTGAATATGCTCACCAGAAAGCAGTCCTATCAGCTGAGTGACGTGCCTTAGACTGCTGTGGCTGTATACGATCTTGAGATCAGGGTCAAAGTTTGCGAGGTCTGATTCATTCTTGACCTGATATCCGGTAATGACTGAATCACTAACGGCGCCGTTCAAGACCCCTTCAAGCCTTTCGTTTCTTATCTTCGATGAGGCCTCCCATTTCCCTGCTATTTTGCTCACGATATCGGGATCGGTAACATATCCGATATAATTCTTCCCGCTTGTCAGGAAAGCATCCGCCCTTTCAAGAAGGTGAAATGCGAAATCACGGCTCAACGGTCCTTTTATATCCATAACCTTGAGCCTTCCCTTGAATGTGAGATTGACGTCTATTGCCACGGCCAGAAACTGGCGCTGTTCGTTGCTCAAAACAGCGCCCGTAATATTGGGATCCATCTCCTCGAAACTCTTCTCGATCTTGGCATCCGTATAGGCCGCGGCCAGCTCTTTAAGCCCGCAGGCGGAAACCGAAAGCGATATCGCCGTAATATTGCTGATGTCGCGTGTGCCGCCGATATAGGCGATGTCAGCCGGTTCGGAACCGCCAAGATGAGATCCCGAGTGCCGAGATTATTACATCCGTACCGGAGTCGGCCGGATCGATGAAATCCATTTTCTTCTCAAGCTCTTTCCTGAAGAGGGTTTCCGTTTCCAGGAACCTTTCGCTGAGCAGGCTTCACCGTATAGCTCAGGATGCCGATTTCGTCCTCCCTCTTCGCAAGCGAGGGAAAGCTCGTCCGCAGAAGCGGGGGCCCCTTTAAGCACCGACAGGACAGCCTTTTCCATCCTTTCGATGGGGACAACTATCGTTTCCGACATCCAGCTTGAAATAAAAAGGCTTGCCAGCAACAGCCCTGCGAGGATAAGCGCCCATTCGGAAAAATGCTTCGACCATGGCATTTCCCTGCTCCGCGCTGATAGCTCTGAAACCCGCCAGACGGAAAACTGAATCAGGATTGAAATATAACACCGGCGATGACCAGCAAGGCCGTAATAAGGTAATAATTGGACAGGGCAAGTTTCATCGGATAATTTTTCTTAAGGCGCCCCAGAATGAGCAGGATCAGGGGAAACAGCACAAGAGCCCACAACATGTTGGAAAGGGGTGGCGGGCAGGTAGAACAATTTGATGTCTGTTGCGAAAGCCATATCCTTGTGAAGGACAAACTCCATTCCTGCCGCATATGCAAGTGAAACCGTGTTCGCTATGATAAGGAAAATAACCAGCAACACTATTTGGCTGATGCGTTCGATCCTGGGGCTTTTCCTGTACGGGTACAGACAGATGAGCAGGCCGATAAGCCCGTTGCCGATATTCCAGCTTGGAAGATATCTCATGCCATAGCCAAGCAGAAAAGCGGTCAGAAGGGTCGCCTGCAAACCCGGTCAGGAACCCATAAACCGGCCCCAGGAAATAGCCGGCAGCAATAAGGAGAACGACCTGGGGGCGAAGATCAACCCTGGTGACTCCCGGAAGGTCTAATGCGCAGGTATATGTTGGCCAGAATGTAGGCGGCGGTGAGGGATGCATGCTACGAGCAGTCTGTTCGAGCACGCCTCCTTTATTATGCAGCCTCCCCTGTTTTTCAGTTCCGATGTGGGATAATCAGCCGAAGCCATCAGTTTTTTTATCGAAACAATATGCCTGTGACTTTAATTCTCACTGACCCATGGATGCCATCCAGAAAACATAATGTACTGAGGTTCTTTACAGGGAAACAAAAAGGAGATATCTGTTTCTGCCATGCAGAAGATGAAAACAGCTGCTGTGATGATTTTCCTTTTAATCATTATCCAGGGGTGGTGCAACCGCACCGATAACCGGACGGTCGCAGCTTCTGATTGTTCCCGAAAGCGATGAAATCGCGCTGGGGCTCAAATCATATCAGGACGTCCTCGCCAAGGCCAAGGTCTCGCACGATCCGCAGATAAATGCCACGGTCAAACGCGTGGGTACGCGCATCGCCAAGGCCGCCGACCGTCCGGATTATGCCTGGGAGTTCACGGTTATCGATGACCCCAAGACCGCAAATGCCTTTGCCCTGCCCGGCGGCAAGGTGGCGGTCTACACTGGCATCCTGCCCTACACAAAAGACGATAACGGCCTGGCGTTTGTACTGGCGCACGAGGTCGGCCACGCCATTGCCCGCCACGGCGGGGAGCGCATGAGCGAACAGCTCTTGATCCAACTCGGGCAACAGGGCCTGAACATTGCCATAGCCGACCAGAGCCCGGCCGCCATCCAGGCCATCAATCTCGGTTACGGCCTGGGCACAACCGTCGGTATGACCTTGCCGTTTTCCAGGTCACAGGAACTTGAAGCCGACCATATCGGCATCATCCTCATGGCCAAAGCCGGTTATGACCCGCGTGAAGCCCCCAAATTTTTCGAGCGCATGTCGGCCGGGCAATCCAAAAACACCATGGAATTTCTCTCCACCCATCCGGCTGATGAACGCCGCATCCATGACCTTAAGACCTTCATACCCCAGGCTATGCCTTACTATAAACAGTAGAACAACTGCATGCACAACCCGGAAAGGTCAGGTCTTAATAATTGTTGAATCTTGAGACACGTTACCCGGCTATCTGGTTTTTCTGCTTAAAAGTTATTAAGGTGCGGGCGTTAATCCCGGTTTTTTACTCAGTGCGCCTCGGCCCAGTTTTTGCCGGTGCCGAGTTCAACTGTTACCGGCACATCCAGCGGGAAGGCATTTTCCATCTCGTGCTTGACGATGGCTTTTAATCCGTCGAGTTCATCAAACGCCGCCTCAAATAAAAGCTCGTCGTGCACCTGAAGTATCATGCGTGACTTCATATGCCCGATGCGTTTCTTTATGTTTATCATGGCGATCTTGATGATGTCCGCGGCGGTTCCCTGAATCGGGGTGTTGATCGCCATGCGGCGCGCACCCTCTCGTTCGCTGAAATTGCGCGAGTTGATCTCAGGAAGAGAGCGGCGCCTCCCGAGAAGAGTCGTCACATAGCCTGAAGAAGAAGCGGCTTCCGACATTTTTTCCATATACTCCCGGACTCCGGGATACTTGGCCAGATAATTTTCAATGTACTGCTTCGCCACCGACTGCTTTATGCCCAGCTCGATTGAGAGCTTGTGCGGCCCCATTCCGTAGATGATGCCGAAGTTTATGGTCTTGGCGTACCGCCTCATGTCGGGAGTGACCTCGTTCAGCGCAACACCGAACACCTCCGAAGCCGTACGCGTATGTATGTCAATGTCTGCCATGAATGATTCGACAAGGGCCGGGTCTTTTGTGATGTGAGCAAGAATTCTCAGCTCGATCTGAGAATAATCCGCGCTTAGAAGCGTAAAGCCTTCAGCCGGGATAAAGGCCTCGCGGATCCTCCTGCCAATGGCGGAACGTATGGGTATGTTCTGCAGATTGGGGTCAGAGGATGAAATCCGGCCTGTCGCCGCAACCGCCTGGTTCAGTCGCGTATGCACCCTGCCGGTCTTTTTATCGATCATATTAGGAAGCGTATCGACATAGGTGTTCTTGAGTTTGAAAAGCCCCCTGTACTCCAGGATCTTGGCGGGCAGATCGTGCTTAGATGCAAGCGTTTCCAGAACCGCGCTGTCGGTTGACGCCCCTGTTTTTGTCTTTTTGACGACAGGCAGACCCAGTTCCTCGAAGAGTATCTTTGAAAGCTGCATCGGTGAATTGATGTTGAAGGTTTTGCCCGCAAGACCGTATATGTCATTCTCCGTAAGCGCAATCTGTTCTGTTATCTCTACGGACAGATGGGAAAGGACATCTTTATCGACGAGCATGCCCAGCCCTTCAATGTCGGCCAGTACATATGTGAGCGGCATCTCTATTTCATTAAAGAGCTTTTCAACGCCTGCTTCTTTCATGTCAGCCGAAAGTCCGGGCTTCAGTTCAAAAAGTGCGCTTGCGTGCGCGGGCAAGGAATGACGCCTTTTCGTCATCAGGGACAAGTCCGGGATGACGCGCATTCTTACCTGAACCGAGAAAGTCCTTGATGGAAGGTACTGTCCTGTCCAGCCTTGAAGAGGCAAGAGTTTCAAGGCTTACGGAGTTGTTTGCGGCGTCAATGCAGTATGCCGCAAGCATGACATCAAAAAATCCTGCCTTTACAGCCATGCCGTTCATCCCCGCCCTTACAATGGCCTCCTTTGCATCGTGGATGATTATCTCAGCCGACGGACCGGATAAAATATTCAGCGCCTCCTTATCATCAAAAGATGTCCATGCCCTTTTCCCGTCATAAAGGCAGCTGCCCATGCCGGAAATTGAATAAAGCCCGGCAGCGCCTTTAAACTCGTTCGGAAACCCCTGTTCAATTCTGATCTCCCGGACGGGTTCTGACTGCTGCAACGGGGTCTCCGGCATAAGACCTTTGAATTCGAGCTCGGAAAAGAGCTGTGCAAGCCTTTCCTGATCGCCTGGCTTCAGACTCATTTCATTCATATCAGGATCAACAGGCACATCATGGTCAAGCCTGACAAGCTCAAGGCTCATAAGAGCCTTGTCGACATTTTCCGTGAAAGATTTCCTGAGCTTTTCAGGTTTTATCGACTCCGTTTTCTCGATAATTTCGCTGATGTGACCGTATTTTTTTACAAGTTCAAGTGCACCTTTTTCCCCTATGCCCGGAACTCCGGGGATGTTGTCCGAACTGTCCCCCCATGATTGCAAGCAGGTCTGCAATGTATTCCGGCCTGACGCCGAATTTCTGCTCAACCCCTGCCGGATCATAAAGTACGTCCTTAAGCGTATCCCACATGACGACATTGCCGCCTACAAGCTGCATCAGGTCCTTGTCACCTGAGATGATCACTACCTTGTTGTCTCCGGACAGTTTTCCGGCCAGCGCCGCTATGATGTCATCGGCCTCCCACTTTTCCATCTGTATGATCGGAATCCCGAGAGCATTTACCACGTCCATTATATAGGGAAACTGTACTGAAAGAGCATCCGGCATCCTCTGCCGGGTTGCTTTGTATTCCCCGTACTTTTCGTGTCTGTGCGTGGGACCGCGCGGATCAAGCACGAACACCATGTGTTCCGGGGCCTTATCCTTGATCAGCTTTATAAGCATCCTTGTCAGAATATAGACGGCGTTGGTTGGCAAGCCTTTTGAATTATTCAGGTTCCGCATGGCGTAAAACGCCCGGTAGATATAGGAACTGCCATCGATCAGGTAGATTTCCTTCATTCATAAACTCCGTCATCATTCTTAAATAGTCAAAGGCTACTCTTTTCCTTTACATACGGTTTTTTCGGGCTGCGTAATCGGCCAGGATTCTGGCATGATCGAAGGCGAGGGGTCCGGGCAGGTCATTAAGCTTGAAAACACACGCCTCCGCAGCATCGTCAAGGCCTTCTGGCATGCCTTCTGCGGTTGCAGTAAAAACAGTCGAGATCGTGTGAAAGCGCGGGTCCCGTGCCGGGTCGGAATACACGCCGATCAACCCGCTAAGGCATACGTCAAGGCCTGTTTCCTCTTTTGCCTCCCTGATGGCTGCCTGCTCGACGCTTTCTCCGTAATCCACGAACCCTCCGGGAATCGCCCATCCGTGAGGCGGATTCTTTCTTTTTATAAGAACAATCCCTCCACCTGTCTCTATTATCACATCCACAGTCGGCGAGGGGCTCAGGTATCTATCCGTGGTCTTTCCGCAATGAGGGCAGATGATTTTTTGCCCAGACATCAATCGCCTTTCAGCTTCATTCTTACTGTCATGCCTTCCGTATCGCAAACGGAAACGGCCGAATACTCCCTGAGGCTGGCACAGGCGGACTCTACTGCAGCTTTTAATTCCTCATTAAAAATAATTTCAGGGCAGGTAACAACGATTGTGTCCCCAGAAAATCCGACCCTTATGGTCCTGCCCTTTTCAGATGAGCCCATGATGATACCGATGATCGAGGTCATCGCCCATGAGAGGGCGTTGTAATCAAGTTTTGTATAAAACGTCCTTGAATCGTCAATCTTCAATTCAAGTTTTGTTTCATGCTTGAACCTCATGTCTGCAAGCATGAAATCCATCTCGTTCACAAGATATTCCCTTATTTCTATTGCCGCGAACCCTTCGGTCGCCATCTGCACCTTATAGCTGAGGTTTTTTAAAATGGCGTCAATCTTTTCCGTTCCCTGGTTTATCGAGTCGAGGTCTTTTGTGTTTTTGTCTTTAGTCTTGAAGAAATCTTCATCGGACATGGTCTTGAGCTTTTCCCAGGCATCATTTCTAGCCATAAGGAGCTGCGAGCGCCCCATTATCCACATAAGCGGGGTATTCAGGTTGTGGATCACTCCACCCAGCAGGGAAGCTGTATGACCAAGAACATTCTCCTTCATTTTTCCTCCAGGAATGCAAGATAAGAAAGGTAGGCGGAATATGCATCCGCCTTGCTTGCAAGCTCAAAAGGCGAGTGCATTGACAACAGTGCAGGCCCCAGGTCCACAACATCCATGCCATATGCAGCAAGGTGTTTTGCAATGGTACCGCCTCCACCTTCATCTACCCGGCCGAGCTCTCCTGTCTGCCATGGAATCCGCCTTTTATTCAGGATACCGCGAACCCAGCCAATGTATTCCGCGGAGGCCTCGCTTGTACCCGACTTGCCGCGCGAGCCGGTAAACTTGGTCAGGCACACGCCCATACCCATCTTTGCCGCATTGGCCTTTTCATGCACTTCGGGATAATCCGGGTCGAAAGCGGCATTCACGTCTGCGGAAACCGCCCTGCTTTTGTAAAGAACCCTGTCCGGCGCCAGGGGTTCCATAAATCTTTCTGAAAGGCCGTAGATAACCTCCTGCAGGAAATGGCTCTTTATGCCTGTGTTTCCCTCATTGCCCGTTTCCTCTTTGTCTGCAAGCAATACGATGGAGGTGAACGGGAGTTTGCCTGAAGTGTTGACAGCTGCAAATGCCGCCCAGGCGCAAATCCTGTCATCCTGGCCGTAACCGCCGATCATCGACCGGTCAAGGCCAACTTCACGTGCCGGCCCTGCAGGCACTATCTCGATATCAGCTGAAACAAAGTCTTCCTCTGTGATGCCGTATTTCGCTTTCAGGAGGGAAAGGATATTTTTCTTAACCCCTCCATCCCTAATTTTTAAATCAGGAATTGAGCCGATGATGATATTGAGCTTTTCACCCTGAAAGGCGTCTGCAACTTTTTTATCGTTATGAACCTTGTATGAAAGATGAGGCAGCAGGTCATCGATGGCGAAACACGGCTCATCCCCATTTTCGCCTATTGTTATCTCCACTGTTCTTCCGCCGGACTTTGCAATTATTCCGTGAAGGGCAAGTGGCCTGGCAAGCCACTGATATTTTTTTATCCCGCCGTAGTAGTGTGTTTTCAGCAGGGCTATGCCGGTGTCCTCGTACAGGGGCCTTGCCTTCAGGTCAAGCCTCGGACTGTCGATATGAGCAGCTATGATTCTCACCCCCGAAGACATCGGGGCCTTGCCTTTTTTACACAGGGCAATCGACCTGCCCCTGTTTTCAAATGCAATGATGCCGTCAGAAGGTTTTGACGAGACAAACTGCACAGCCTCGCGTTCTGTCTTGGCCCTGGACAGGAAATCCATATAGCCCCGGCAATAGGCTTCTATTTTCTTTTCTTTGCCCTTAAGCATCTCCCAGCCTGTTCTGAATTTTTCGTTATCTGTATCGGATTTTGACATCTTCCAAGCCTTCCCTTTTTGTTATCAGTAACAGTGATGAGCTGATAGCTATAATTGGTGAGTAAAACCTAAAAAAAACCTGTTGTAAATACTTCAGTGCTCACTGCTGAAAACCCCTTGCGGTTTAATTATTTTATAATAATTTTCAAGAAGCGTCACTTTTTATAAAACCTGTTGAATTGCAGGCTCAATATATAAGCAGACCTTAAACCTGATCCCGCATTCATGGATATCTATGCCTTTTCCATTAAAACTACTTCTTAAACCTTCCTGCTATTTCGTTCCTGCAGTTTGAACAGAGATTGCCCTTGAGCCTGTTTTCGAGGACAGAAAAGCCCATCCGCCTCAGGACTATATTCCCGCATGAAGGACAATAGGTGTTTTCGCTTGCAGTGCCCGGGACGTTGCCCGTGTAGACGTAATTAAGCCCTTCGGCCAGGCCTGCCTCCCTGGCCTTTTCCAGGGAAGCAGGCGGCGTGGAAGGTGCCTTGTCATAGCGGTATCGAGGGTAGTATCGGCTTATGTGCCAGGGGATGTCCGCGCTGAGGGATTTGATAAATCTGGCGATGTCACGAACCTCTTCGGCGCTGTCGTTCTCCCCCGGGATGAGAAGCGTGGTGATCTCGATCCAGACGCCTGAGTCATGATAAGCCTTTACCGCATCAAGGACAGGGGCCAGCCTCGCTTTGCAAAGCTTGCGGTAAAAACGGTCGGTGAACGCCTTCAGGTCAATATTTGCAGCATCCATCAGGCCCGGAAATTCTGATTTTATTACATCCACAGATGTGAAGCCGTTCGTGACAATGGTGTTTAGTATGCCCTTCTCTCTTGCCAGCCTGGATATGTCGAGGACATACTCCATGAAAACCGTTGGCTCTGTGTAGGTGTACGAGATGCACTCGCAACAATGTTCCGCCGCCTCTTTTACTACGGTTTCGGGCGGCATTTCCCGGCCTGTTATCTTACCGGTCTCGGCCGGGTATTGGGAAATGTCGCTGTTCTGGCAGAACGAGCATTTAAGATTGCAGCCCACTGCTGCAATTGAGAATGCCTTTGAGCCGGGAAGCACATGGAATAAGGGTTTTTTTTCAATCGGGTCAATGCTTGCTGCGATCGCCTTCCCCCAGACGAGCGAATACAGAACCCCGCCCCTGTTTTCGCGCACCCCGCATATGCCCCTTGCCCCTTCCTTGATGATGCAGTTATGAGGACAGAGCGAGCAGCGAACAGCACCGTCATCTCTTTTTGTCCAGAACCTTGCCTCTTTCATGATCCCTCGATCAGCTGTTAGTAAGCTGGTAAGCTATTAAGCTGTTGAGTTAATGAGCAAAGACAAAACCGTTTATGTTTTCGCATATCAGCTTAACAGCTTCAGGCTTATAAGCCTCATTTAATCCTTATTCTTGCTTATCAGCTTACCGGCTTCAAGCTTATCAGCTGCCTTTTAATCCTTATACCTCGCACCCTTGTCTGCAGAAAGGCTCATATCGGCATAGCGTTTCAGGATACCGGCAAGCTTCTTCTTTTTGGGACTGAATCCAAGTTTCCTCTTATCCAGTTCCTTTTCCGGGACAAGCAGATCCAGCCTTCGTTTGGGTATGTCTATTGAAATAATATCCCCCTCCTTGACTAATGCAATAGCCCCCCCTAGAGCAGCCTCCGGCGAGACATGGCCGATTGCGGCACCTCTGGTGCCTCCGCTGAAGCGCCCGTCCGTGATCAGCGCTACGTCATTGCCGAGACCCATGCCCATGATATCTGCAGTTGGCGATAGCATTTCACGCATGCCCGGGCCGCCTTTAGGCCCTTCATAGCGGATAATAATGACATCACCCTTTTTAATTTTTTTACCAAGGATTGCCCTGGAGGCCTCGTTCTCCGAATCGAAAACCCTTGCCGGGCCTTTCCTTTTCATCATCTCTGGCGCGACACCGGACTGTTTGACAACAGCTCCGTCAGGGGCAAGCGAGCCCTTCAGAATCGCAATGCCTCCCTCCTTGTGATAGGCCTTTTTTATCGGCCTTATGACATCTTCATCCGTTATGCGGGCTTTTTTCAGATTTTCCTTAAGCGTCTTTGCGGTTGCCGTCATCACCTTGAGGTCAAGCACCTTGAGTCCGGCCAGCCGCTTTAGCACGCCCTGTACACCGCCGGCCCTGTACAGGTCTTCCAGATGATGAGGACCTGCCGGTGACATGCTGCATATATGCGGAATCTTGAGGCTCATATTGTCAAAGTCGGCGAGTTCGAGATCCACCCCTGCTTCATAGGCAACCGCAGGCACATGAAGGACCGTATTTGTAGAACAGCCTAGAGAGACATCCACGGCAATTGCGTTTAAAAAGGCCTCGCGTGAAGCTATGTCCCTTGGCTTGATATCTTTTTCAAAAAGCTGCATTACGGCCATTCCGGCCTTTTTGGCAAGCCGTATCCTTTCCGAATAAACAGCCGGTATGGTCCCGTTTCCGGGAAGCCCGAGCCCGATCGCTTCCGTCAGGCAATTCATCGAATTCGCCGTGAACATACCCGAGCATGAACCGCAGGTCGGACAGGCTGCTTCTTCTAGTTCGGCAAGCTCCATCTTTGTCATTGTTCCTGATCTAACCCTGCCGACTGCTTCGAATATGCTTATCAGGTCTGCGGATTTTCCGCCCAGTACACCTGCGAGCATGGGACCGCCGGAAATAAAGACCGAGGGAAGGTTAAGCCTGAGACAGGCCATAAGCATGCCGGGAATAATCTTGTCGCAGTTCGGGATAAACACCAGGGCATCAAAAGGATGGGCTCTGGCCATTATTTCAATCGAATCAGCAATCATTTCCCTTGAAGGCAGAGAATAATGCATCCCATCGTGATGCATGGCCAGCCCGTCGCATATCCCTATTACCGAAAACTCAAGAGGCGTGCCCCCGGCCATCCTCACGCCAGCCTTTGCTGCCGAGGCTATCTGGTTCAAATGAATATGTCCCGGAACGATCTCGTTTGCTGAATTCACTATCCCTACAAAAGGCCTTGCAATCTCTTCATCCGTAAGCCCGATTGCCTTCAAAAGCGAGCGGTGGGGCGCCTTTTCAATGCCCGATTTCATATTGTCGCTTTTCATATAGCTCCTCCGGAATATATGCTGAATATCAGTCTCTCTATCCTTTCCCTGTTCAATCATCAACCATACAGGACCATAATCGGTTCCCGGATACTTGACCTTGTCCATTTCAGTATTATTTTTTTAATTACTACATTGATTCAATGTTGGCGAGGATTATTGAATAAACTATGGGGGAACGCCATGGAAAAAAGCTTGAGACTGTTTTTCGTATATTCGTTAATTTTCCTTCTTTGTGCAGCTTCAGGCTGTTCAACCTCATCTGGCGGTGACGACGGAGGCACACCCCGGAGTTCAACAGAGGACACTTCGAACAATCCCGCACTTGTTGGTTCATCTCTTGAGGTCACAGTAGGCCAGGGGATTTTAAGGGGCAAAACGGCCGAACACAATACCCTTGCATGGCTGGGAATACCTTTTGCAAAGCCGCCTGTCGGAGACCTAAGATGGAGGGCTCCTCAGGAACCCGAACCATGGGACGGGATAAGGGACGCCACAAAATTCTGCAGCTTCTGCACCCAGTACGGCAACTTCCTCTCCGAGACAGGTGCTGATACGCTCTCTGATATTATCGGCGACGGCAAGGTTACCGGCAGCGAAGATTGCCTGTTTCTTAATATATGGAGACCGGATACCAAAGAGACCAAACTCCCGGTTTATGTTTTCATATACGGCGGCGGCAACATAATCGGCAGGTCCGATGTGAGCATATATGACGGCGCCAGGGTTTCGTCAGACGGCAATTTCGTTTTCGTGACTGTGAACTACAGGATCGGCTATCTCGGATGGTTCAGGCACCCCGCCCTCCTTACGGGCGACAAGCTTGATGACTCGGGCAATTACGGCACGCTGGATATTATCCAGTCGCTCAAATGGATAAAACAGAATATAGCCGCATTCGGCGGAGACCCTGACAATGTAACAATTTCCGGCCAGTCCGCAGGCGGCATCAATACACTCACCATGATGGTATCACCACTCGCCGAAGGTCTATTTCAAAAGGCGATAATACACAGCGGGTTCAGTAATTCCTGCCCGGTGGAAAGCGCCGAAAAGAAAGCCGGGATGATGCTGGAAAGGCTCATTGTCCAGGACGGGCTCGCAGAAAAATCAGGGGTAAGCGATTTCCTGAAAGACAAATCAAATGAATGGATAGCCGGTTATCTCCGCTCGAAGACTATAGAAGAAATATATCCAGCCGACAACTGCGGACCGTTTACACTCCCGATGGACAGCATAACCGTAGCTGACGCCATGATGGGCGTTTACGAGGACGGCCATGTTGTTCCCGAGGCACCGATAGACTGCATAAAAAAAGGGTTTTACCACAAGGTGCCGGTAATCATAGGCTGCACGAAAGAAGAGCTGAGGCTTCTTATATCCCAGCTGGTTTTCAACCCGAAGAGACTATGGGATTCAACCCAGGCATATGATCCGGACAATCCGAATTTCGACCTGAACAAGCTCATCGATCCGGTCTCGTACCCGATACTGGCGCTTTACGGCCCAGTAACCACAATCGGCCAGCTGTACATGGAAGGGTTCGGCGTCGACCAGACGGTAACCGCATTAAAGAAATGGCAGGACAATGTCTGGGTCTACAAATTCATGTGGGATGAAGAGCCGGAGCCGTTTGACTTCTTTATCGGCGCAGGTCATGCAATGGACCTGCCGTTCGTGTTCGGCAATTTCATTACCGACAAGACAAGTCTGGCGTTTTTCGCCTGGAACAAGAAGAACCTGCCGGGAGCCTTGGCTCTATCTGCATACATGAGAAAGTATTACGCCAACTTCGTTCATTCCGGTGATCCTAACGGAGCTGATCTTGCGAACTGGACAACGTGGTCAACTGAAAAGGCCACGCCCAAGAGACTGCTGTTCAACCTTAAAAATGCAAGTGGTACAGGGAATGAAACGCCTGATATTAAGATGTCCTCAGAGATGATAGAGCCCGAACAGATCCCCGATCCCCAGAAAACATGGAACAGCATCATGAAAATGCTTCTGGGTGCCGCCGGAATATAAGAATATTAACTTACATATATCTGCCGGCCCAGTAATCATATTGCCCGGTAATTTCCAGGGCCGGCTGTTTCCGAATCCATATAATCCACTCAAGTTTAAACCCGGGCCGGCCGAATAAAATCATGGGTATTATTTTTAAATTTTAAATGTGATGCAGGAGACAGAATGGAAGAAAAATTAATACAGGAAGCGAGGAAAAGAACGGATTCCGTCAGGTTCGGGCTCAAGCTTGAAGATTTAAGGCAGGCGTTTGAAGACCAGCTGCTCTGCATGCAGGGCAGGCTTATGACACTCAAGATCACCAGGAACGATGCCTTCATGGCGTTCGCTTACATCGTGCGCGACAGGATGATCATGCGAGAGTCCGAAAGCATGCTGGCCGATTTTCAAAGAGCGACCAAGGCCGTTGCGTATTTTTCCGCCGAGTTTCTGGTAGGCCCTCAGCTCGGGAACAACCTTATCAATCTTGGAATATTCGATGAAGTCCTGAATGCCCTCAAGGCGCAGGGATACAGTCTCAATTATATCCTGGGGCAGGAGCATGAACCCGGCCTGGGGAACGGAGGACTGGGGAGGCTTGCATCATGCTACCTCGATTCGCTGGCGACCCTTGAAATCCCGGCAATAGGCTACGGCATCAGGTATGAGTTCGGGATATTCGATCAGGTAATTCAAGACGGCTGGCAGCATGAAGTGACCGACAAGTGGCTGCAGGACGGCAACCCATGGGAAATCGCAAGACCGGAGCTGGCTGTTAACATTAAAATCAGCGGACATACCGAGTCCTATACCGATGAAAAAGGCCGCTACAGGGTGAAGTGGATTCCTCACCATGAGGTGCGCGGCATTGCATACGATATGTGGATACCCGGCTACCGGGTTTCAAACTGCAGCCTGATGAGACTCTGGAAGGCCGAGGCCGCGGAATCCTTCGATTTCCAGGCTTTCAACCACGGCGATTATTACAAGGCCGTCGAAGACAAGATATATTCGGAAAACATAACCAAGGTGCTTTACCCTAATGACGAGAATTTCTCAGGCAGGCAGCTCAGGCTTGCCCAGCAGTATTTCTTTGTTTCGTGCTCGCTGCAGGATATGCTCAGAACATTGATTGACATCGAAATACCCGCCCGGGAATTTCACAGAATCTGGGCTGTGCAGCTCAATGACACGCACCCTTCGATCGCAGTTGCCGAGCTGATGAGACTCCTTGTCGACGAACACAATCTTGACTGGGACAAGGCATGGGAAGTAACCGTCAATACCTTTTCCTACACAAACCACACTCTCATGCCCGAGGCGCTTGAAAAGTGGGACTTCGAGCTGTTCAACCATATCCTCCCGCGCCACATTGAGATCATATACGAAATAAACCGCCGGTTCCTGGGTGAAGTAAGGCGCATGTTCCCCGGCGATGAGGAAAAGGTGAAAAGGCTTTCGATAATAGACGAAACCGGAGACCGCCACGTAAGGATGGCCCATCTTGCATGCATAGGAAGCCACAAGATAAACGGCGTTGCGGAGTTGCATTCCGAACTTGTCAAAAACCAGCTGCTGAAGGACTTTTATGATATGTGGCCTGAAAAGTTCCTCAACATAACAAACGGCGTTACGCCGAGAAGGTGGATACTTTTAAGCAACCCGGCCATGAGCGATCTCATAAAAGAGGCCATCGGCGATGCATGGGTCACCAAACCGGAGGAGCTCAGAAAGCTTGAACCAAAGGCACAGGACAGATCCTTTTGCGAAAAATGGCGGAATATAAAGCATGACAACAAGTGCGGCCTAGCGAAACTTATAAAAGACAAGACCGGCATAGACGTTGACCCCTCTTCCATGTTCGACTGCCAGGTAAAACGCATCCATGAGTACAAGAGGCAGCATTTGAATGTCCTTAACATAATAACACTATACAACAGGCTCAGGCACAATCCCGGCTTTGAGACAACGCCCCGTACATTCATATTCGGCGGCAAGGCCGCGCCCGGATATTATATGGCCAAGTTAATCATCAAGCTTATAAACTCCGTAGGCGACAAGGTGAACAGCGACCCTGTTTCGAAAGATATCTTGAGGGTGGTCTTCTTCCCGGATTTCGGAGTCAAGTCAGGACAGAGGATCTATCCTGCGGCGGACCTTTCCGAGCAGATCTCTACGGCGGGTCTCGAGGCCTCGGGCACGGGCAACATGAAATTCTCATTCAACGGCGCCCTCACAATCGGAACGCTCGACGGGGCGAACATAGAGATCAGGCAGGAGGTGGGCAAAGACAATTTCTTCCTATTCGGCAGGACGGCAGACGAGGTGCATAAGCTCAGGGATGAAGGATATTCGCCACGCAGCCTCTATGAAGCAAACCCGGAACTCAGGGAGGCAATCGACCTCATAAGCTCGGGCTATTTTTCAGGTGGAGACAGGGAGCTCTTCAAACCCCTGGTCGACAGCCTTTTGAATTATGACACATTCATGCTTTTTGCCGACTACCAGTCATACATCGAATGCCAGGACAGTGTATCCCATGCTTACAGGAATAAAGAGCACTGGACCGAGATGTCGGTTCTTAATGTAGCCAGAATGGGCAAGTTCTCATCCGACCGGTCCATCAGGGAATACTGCGAAAATATCTGGGGCATCAAGCTCTCCAAATGATATGCACAAGATATAGGGGCCTGATATCCCTGTTCATGCTTTCTGTTCTATGCCTGCCCGGCTATGTCTTTGCAGGCGATAATGCCTCTAACAGGCTTCTGATTCTGTCCGAACGTCTGGAAAACCCTGCGGACGGTATTCAAAGCGTGTCATTCGAGGATTCGGCATTTTTCAGGTACGGTCCCAGCCGCAACGACATCATGAACATTTTTAACATCAAACCTGTCCTGCCTGTTCCGGCAGGTTCAGGAATGGATATAGTGATCAGGCCCGAGATCCCCCTTGCCTATGTCCCGTGGCCAGAGGAACAGGCAGGCCTCGGCGATATCAAAATAAAGGCATACCTGGCCGATGCCTCTCAAAAGGGCTTTTCCTGGGGAATAGGACCGATAATCGGCATCCCTACGGCTACAGACAATCTCCTCGGCACCGGAAGATGGACGGCAGGACCTGCTGTTACCCTGGTTTATACCGATGGGGCCATGGTGGCAGGAATCGCTGCTGACGGCCTCTTTTCGTTTGCAGGACCCGGGAGCCGGGGCGATATCAGTGAACTTGGTATCAGACCCTTTATATATCTCAATAACGCTCAAGGCTGGTATATATTCATCGACCCCGAGTTTACCTGCAATTACGAATTGCCGGACTCCCAGCAGTGGACCGTTCCGCTGGGGGGAGGAGTGGGAAAGACTTTTACGGCCGGTAAACAGGCAATGTCGGCATATGTTTCAGGCTATGCAAAGTTCAAACATCCGACGGACGCTTCCGACCTTTATTTTAAAGCAGGCCTCAGCCTTCTTTTTGAAAGCTGAGCAACAGACCTTAATCTAAGTTTTTGTAACCAGTTTTAAACCGACAATGCCGGCCACGATCAGAAATATGCAAAAAAGTCTGGCTGCATCCCTTGGTTCGCCAAAGAGAATCATGCCGCAGACAGCAGTCCCGATGGCGCCTATCCCGGTCCAGACCGCATAAGCAGTACCGACCGGAAGCGTTTTTAACGCCTGCCCGAGAAGGAAGATACTTATCAGCATGAAGCCTACAGTGAATATGCTCGGCCAGGGTCTTGTAAATCCATCGGAGTACTTCATGCCGACTGCCCAGCATATCTCGGAAAGCCCGGCAAAAAACAAAATTACCCAGGACATGTTCAGCTCAATCCCTGTTTAATGACTCATTCACAATGCTATCGAGGGTTTGAATGGCATCTTCAATCGAGCCTGTATTAACGACATAGGCATCGGCCAGTGCCACAGGAACGGCTGTTCCGTACTCAATCTCGCGCATGTCTCGCGCGTCGAATGCATCCGCCGAATCATCGGCGCGGCCACGGTTTATGATACGTCCCCGCCTCATTTCCCGCGGGGCAAGAAACGCAACCACACAGGCCCTGGCCTTTTCCCTGACCAGAACAATCTCCTGCCAGGACCGCATGCCTTCAAGGAATACGACAGGTGAATCATTGGAAAGCGCGGTTTCCAGAGCCTGACGGGTTATACCTAGTCCGTCCGCACCCCTCATCCCGGTCGAGACTTTTCCCGTGTTCTCGGCATTCGCTTCAAGACCCAGTTTTGCCACCTCCATCCTGACTATATCGCCTGTGGCAAAATACGGGTAACCTTTGGCCCCGGCATAATCCCTAGCACAGTTCTTGCCGGAGGCGGGCATGCCGACGATTATGAATATGGTCATTTACTCTCCCTTGGAATCATTGTTCTTTCAGGTTTTTCTCACCACTCACCACTCACCACAATATTAACTTATCTTATTCGACCGCTTCCATATCTTCATCTTCCCCGCCTCCTTAATAAGCCAGTCCCTGAAGTCCGGATGCGCTATCGATATCAGGGCCTCGGCCCTTTCCCAGGTGCTCTTTCCCTTCATGCTCACCACGCCGTATTCGGTCGCTATCATATGAACCGCCGTCCTCGGGCAGGTCACGATCGTTCCGGGATCGAGAGTCGGCCTGATTCTCGAAAGAACCCTGCCTTTCTTGTCATAGGTGGATGCGAGGCATAAAAAGCTCATTCCGCCGTTTGATTTGTATGCGCCCTCGACAAAATCGAGTTGTCCGCCGGTGCCGCTTTTGTGAATGTGGCCGACGCTCTCCGAGGCCACCTGACCGAAGAGGTCAACCTCGATGCATGCGTTTATGGAAATAAAATCGTCGATCATGGCGATGTTTCTGGGGTCGTTGGTATAGTCAACCGGGTATGATATCACGCCGGGATTGTCGTCAATGAAATTATAGAGGTCCCTTGAGCCTATTGCAAATGAAAAGACCTGTTTGTAGCGGTCTATAGGTTTCTTTGAACACGTGATCCTTCCTGCCTTATACATCTTTAGGTATGCATCGACATACATCTCGGTATGGACACCCAGGTCCTTCAGGTCGGATTCGGAAATCATGCTGCCGATTGCGCTCGGAACACCGCCAATTCCGAGCTGGAGGCAGCAGCCGTCATGCATGTACTCGATTATGTGTGAAGCGATCTTTTTTTCAATATCGTTCGGTTCCAGTACCGGAATTGTCGGCAGCGGCGGGTTCGACGTCTCGATAATATAGTCCACCCGTGAAATGTGAATGCACTCCTGGTTGCCGCCAAGGACCCTGGGCATGTTGGTGTTCACTTCCAGGACCACACACTCGGCCTTTTCAACTGCTGCAAGGGACGCAGGCGAATTAGACCCGAAATTGAAGTACCCGTGCTTGTCCATCGGACTTACGGTTGCCATGAATATCCTCGCCGGCACGCATTCGTTTCGTGTCATGTCAGGGCATTCCTTGAATTTCATAGGCACATATGAAAGCTGGCCCTTGTTGTAATATTCGCGCTCCTTCACGCTGAAATGCCAGCTGTTCCAGTGGAATGACTTGCCTTCAGGGTCCGCCTCAATCGTATGGTGAGGCCACAGTCCTATGCAGACCCGGATGTTTACGTCGGAGAGTTCACCTTTTCTTTTCGCAAGGGCCTTGTCCAGTTCGTTGGGCGAGCTGAGCCCGAAGGAGTAATCGAGCCAGTCGCCTGACCTGACCACTTTTACAGCCTCGTCCGCACTTACGAGCTTTTCCCGATATTCTTTCTGATAGTCGTTCATAATCGTTGTCTCCAATTTCTTTTTCAGGAATCTGAACAATAAAACCGGGTGTCTTGTCAATGCTATAAAAATTACAGGTTCCTTTGGGAAATAATTTACCGGAATTCCGGCAATGCCTTCGGGTATGAAAGACTGACGCCGAATTATAGAAAAGCTGAAGATAATCCGTAAGCAGGGAATGGATGCTTCACATCCAGCAGTCATTCGTACCGGCAGTCGCCTGATTTTATTAGCAGACTAACGGCAGCACAATTAAGTACGGCAGCAGCCGCTTTTCTGATCGGCCAAGAAAATAGAATTTGTATTGCTGTTCCTAATCAGCAGATGAGCATTAATACTGCATATATTTTCCATAGAGCATATTTTGGAAGCCACATGGGTGATTTTCTTTACTGTTTAACTTGTTGCAGACCACAAAAAACTTGCTATTCCCTCAAGAAGCCTTCTTTTCTTAAATCACTGACGGCATGCTCTCATAATGCCGTTTTCTTTGAGCTTCCGGCAGTTTGAGAAACTTCTCAATCACACTCAGCATGGCCGGTTTGTCCTTCATGAGCTCGCCGTGTACCTGGATATAATTGTTTGCATGATCACATGTGAAATAGGTGCCGTCGCATGTCAGCCCTGAAAGAATGTCCCTTAACTCGATGACAGTCCCTTCAGGCGTCTGCTCCCTGAATTCTCCTGATTCAATAAGAGCGCTCAGACGCGACGCGGGATGAACCCAGAGCCTTCGCACACGTACGAAATCGGGCCTGGCCTCATTTATGACCCTTACGGAACCAAGGACATGCTCTTTGCTGAGGGCCTGACCGCCAAGCCCCAGTAGAAGGTAAAAGCTTACTTCAAAACCGGCTGCCCTGGCCCTTTGTCCCGTTTCAATAAGCTGCTTTGAACTGGTCCCCTTTTTCTGCAGCCTGAGAACTTCATCGGAGCCGCTTTCCATTCCCACGTGGAGCCTGTCCAGCCCCGCTTCCCTGATAGCCCTGAGTTCCTCATCGGTCTTCTTCCAGATGCTCGAAGCCCTGCCGTAAGCAGTCACACGGGCGACTGCCGGAAACTTTTTCTTGAGATGTTTCAGTATTTCCACCAGGTCTTCAGAGGGCAGGTTCAAGGGATTGGCGTCACCGAGAAATGCCGTTTTGAACCAGCCTGAATGTCTTTCGGCAAGGGCGTCGATATCGAGCTTGACCTCGCCTGCGGTTCGCGTTGAATAGGGTGTGCCGAACAGATCATATATGCCGCAGAAAAGGCATCTGTTCCAGTCGCAGCCGCGCGAAAGCCTTACGAGAAGACTCCGCGCTTCGCTCGGTGGCCTAATTACCAGTTGTTCAGGTTCATGCATGGGTATAATATATGGGCTGGGCTGGAATAAATCAACTCAAAGACCGAAAGGACTTTCATGAAACAGACTCTTTTACAGCAGTTCACAACACTGTTCGTGGTAATAGACCCGGTCGGGCTTATCCCGGTTTTCCTGGCCCTGGCAGGCAGGCTCGACGACAAACAGAGGGCCAGAATCTCGGTCAAGGCGGTGCTGGTAAGTGGCGTGCTTCTTTTGGGTTTCATGGTGCTCGGGCAGGTTCTGCTCAACTCGCTGGGAATAGGCATGGATTCATTCAAGATAGCAGGCGGCATAATCCTTTTCATAATTGCGCTCAGAATGGTGCTCTACGACACACACACGGGATGGGGTGGAGAAGAAGGCGGCAAATCCGAAGGCGATATGGCTATTTTCCCTCTCGCCATGCCCATGATAGCGGGTCCGGCGTCTATAATGGCGGTCATGGTTCTCTCCGACAGCAACAGGAACAGCATACCCGATCTTATGGCTACGGGCTTTCTTGTTATCGTCATGCTGACCGTAACATGGCTCTGCCTGAGGCTGGCCGAGCCCATATTAAAATTGCTCAAGCGCGATGGAACTGACGTGCTGAGCCGGATAATGGGTCTGATACTTGCAGCGCTTTCTGTAGAGAACATTGTTGCCGGCATCAGGGGACTGATCACCGGCGGGTAAATCTTTCTGATTATCATAGAGACCGGAGGCCGCTCGCCGGGATGTGCACTCCGGTATGAGCCGCTCCTTGTTCATAGTCGGGGATGGCACATGCCATCCCCTGTATAGCGTTTTAAGGTTTAAGGTAATTCTGCCATCCGGCAACAGACCATGTCCCCTGATCCCCGCCTGAGAAAGTGCACGAGCCGTTGCTGCTGAAATTCACCTGCAAAGCAGTGCTGATCCCTGAGAAGCTCATCAGGCCGGAGATCCAGGTCCCGTTGGTATCGCGAATAATAGTATTGCTGCCGACAGGATCGATTACATCCTCCGAAGTCGCTACGGTGACCAAGTCTGTCTGGCCCGGTGGCGTAAGCTTGCCGTTGAGAGACAGAAGCGTCTTGGATACAGTGGTCCCGTTTTCCGGGTAATCGTACTGATACTGGCGGTAGCGGATGCCGTCGGGAGAGAATGAATAGGCTTTGCCGTTAAGTACAAATCCTCCACTGAGTGTATAGTCACGGAAATCGGCGTTCGATGTAGGTTCGGAGATGATGATGGGAAGTATTTTGGCATTCACGGGTGTGATGGACCCGCCTGATGCGTAGGTCGGATCTACTTCTCCGTAGTAGACCGGATATGCTATCTTCCACTGGTTATATACCACCTCTCCAATCGGATAAACGGCAATCAGGGTATTCTGAGCCTGGATCATGACCGAGCCCAGGTATAATTCATCCAGCCCGGCCGTGGTGGCCTTGAAATAACCGGTCACATGGGCTGTGAGGTCTACACCCCCGCCGTCGCCATAGTACTGGCAGCTTTCCCATGCATATCCCGTGGAGTTGAAATCGACAGACAAATCAGCTGCAAAGGACCGGTACCCGTTGACCATGGCACCGGGATCAAAAAAGAGGCTGCTTACAACCCCGGAACTGTTTGTGAATTTAAAGGTGGTTGTAAGTCCCAGCAGAACACGGAATAAAAGCTTATTCAGCACATCGGGATCATTAAAGATGGTATTAACAACAAAATCTCCGGCGACGGTGTTCAGGTCGTCAAGCATGATATTATAGAGAGGTGCATCGTCGATGGTATTATCTGCATTGCCGTATCCAATACCCGCATAAGCTGTATAAAGGGTATCTTCGAGCAGGTGCGCGGCGGCATGTGCAGGATTACGCTGTATGGTCACAGTGCAGGTATCGCTTGCCTTGAGTCCGCCCTTGTCGGTTACCGTGAGTTTGAAGGTGAGGGTCGCCCCTTTTGGTCCCACATTGGGTGCTGTAAAACTCGGTTGTGCGGAACTCGCATCGGAAAGTGTGACCGATATCCCGACGGTCTGCTGCCAGAGGTACGAAGCGATATTGTCGTCCGGATCGGTTGATGCAGTGCCGTCCAGCGTTACAGTTGTTTCATCCTCCACGGTCTGATTGGGACCGGCTTCGGCCTTGGGCGGTTTATTTCTCCATGTGATGTTGATTATACAGGTCGCTGAAGATTGAAGGCCGCCCTGGTCGGTAACTGTAAGCTCAAAGGTCAGGGCCTCTCCGGTCGTGCCGACTGTTGGGGTGGTAAAAGTCGGGTTGGAAACGCTTGCATTGGACAAGGTCACAGATTGTCCCCCGATCTGTTTCCATGCATAGGAGAGTGTCTCATTTTCGGGATCGGTTGATTTAGAACCATCCAGGGTGACAACGACCAGTTCGCCCACAGTTTGGGTTGGACCCGTGATTGCCGTGGGAGGATCATTGATCCCCGTAACATTTACAATGCATGTTGCGGTATTCTTCAGCCCGCCATTGTCGGTAACGGTCAGTTCGAATTTCAGGGCCGCACCGCTATCATCAACATTGGGGGCCGTAAAGGTCGGCTGTATGGCACTCGCATCGGAGAGGGTAACCGCGGGACCTTCTGTCTGTGTCCAGCCATAAGATGATATTCCGTCGTCCGGATCAATAGAATTTGACGCATCGAGAGTTACAACGCTGCCCTCTGCTACGGTCTGGTCCGGCCCGGTAATGGCTGTGGGCGGCTTGTTTTCCCATGTAACGTTAACGATACAGGTGGCACTCGACTTGAGGCCTCCATTATCGGTCACCGTAAGCCTAAAAGTCAGCGCCGCTCCGCCGATCCCCACATTGGGGGCCGTAAAGGTCGGCTGTATGGCACTCGCATCGGAGAGGGTAACCGCGGGACCTTCTGTCTGTTCCCAGCCGTAGGAGGCGATTCCGTCATCCGGATCATTTGAATTTGATCCATCGAGGGTTACAACGCTGCCCTCTGCAACGGTCTGATCCGGCCCGGTAACGGCTGTTGGCGGTTCGTTTTCCCATGTAACGTTAACGATACAGGTGGCACTCGACTTGAGGCCTCCATTATCGGTCACCGTAAGCCTGAAGGTCAGCGCCGCTCCGCCGACACCCACATTGGGAGCCGTGAAGGTCGGCTGTATGGCACTCGCATCGGAGAGGACGACTGCGGGACCTCCTGTCTGTTCCCATCTGTAGGAGGCTATTCCGTCATCCGGATCGGTGGAATTTGACGCATCGAGGGTTACTGTACTACCCTCTGCAACGGTCTGGTCCGGCCCGGTGTGTGCAACCGGCGGCTTTGTCCCTTCAACGCTCGGGGCAGTATCTCCGCCTCCGCCACCCCCGCCGCCTCCGCCGCCGCAGGCGGCAAAGAGAGTCAGTACGGCAAAAATAATGAATGCCCGTGTTATCATGGTAAATCTGGCTTTTCTCATTGGGTTTCACCTCTCGCAATTAGTTGTTTTAAACATGCAGCTGACATTCGTTAAAGGATGCCTGGAATTTCCCGATCAGTCAGATTCATAAAATGATAAAGCATCCTACTAATTACATAAGCAATGGAAATGCCATGGGTCAAACGATGAGATTTCAATTGGTTATGTGAACAATTTGCTATAATAGATATGATATGTGTAATATTATTCCTATTCTATGGAATCATTTTACTGCTTTAAGAGATGCAGCAAATTTCAAAGCAGCTTAAAGCTCTAACGAGTTTTATTTTATTGTCAGAATATGCTCGGCAGCACAAAGAACAGTTCGGCGTTTAAAGTGCTCTGAGGCGCGGCATCCGGCTTTACAATATTGTAGTAAGTCCCGACTGAGAGGCCCAACGGGAAAACACCGCCTATCATGAACAGCTTTCCGACCATGAGCCCAAGAGGGATCAGCGTGCTTTGAGAAGATGATTTTGTCCAGTCAACGCTGATCAAAGGCATGGAGCTGATTGAGTATCCCTGGCCCAGGTTATAAAATGCAAAAGCCTGGATCTGCATTAAATTGATATCGGATGTTCCGCTGAAGGTCCACATCTGATTGAACAGCGCCCCGGTCACCCAGTTACCGTTCTTATATACACCTACAACAGAAGGGCCGCCGGCCCAGCAGTCGTAGCCAGTCGGCGTATTTGCCCAGGAAACAGGATCCGTATTGGACGCAGTAGGAAACATAAGCCCTCCGCCTACGCCCCATGTCAAACTGCTTTCACTCTTCTTTGCCAGCAATGCAGAGAACATGATATTGCTCAAGCCCGAACTTGGACTGTCGTCCCCTAATTGAGGCAGGCTTACAACCGGTATTAACGTGTGGGTCAGTATCTTCCATTCCTCGCCGATATTGATCGGAAAGGTAGGCTCTATAATAAGTTGCTGCGCCGTTTTGTCTACACGCCCCACGCTTGAAGTGTAGCTATATTCCAAGGGTAGCAGTATCAGCCCGGAAAGGGGGTCCTGAACTTTTTTAGACATTTCCGTTGCTTTGTCTTCTGGTACTGGCTGCCGGTCCAGGGCTTTTGTCTGATCCGCCGCCATAGTTGCGCCGGAGAAAAGCAGTAATAGAGCGACTGTCAGTATTATTCGCCTAATTTTCATTTTTATGCTCCTAATTAAAAACATTTCAGACAATTCCCCATTTACATTTTAACATCGTTGTTTTCCAGCTTTTCTTTTTAAAAAGACCACCGGGATCGCCGGATCTTTTCATGCTGCTTTTAAAAGTTGTTTATTGACGGGCCGCTGCTGCTCACAACACCATAAGGAATCTGCTTAAGACAGGAACAGCCGTCGCCGGGCTTCTTCCCATTAACGGACTGGCATCAGGAATTACGGGGCATCGCTGAGCCGTTTCTCTAAAAAGGTGATCGACACGGTCTGCGACAGGGGCTGTGTTCGAACGATCCTGTAGCCATGGCGCTGATACAGGCGGATATTGGCTTCACTCCTGCTGCCGGTGAACAGCTCGAACTTGGATATACCTTTGAACCGATCTTCGATGCTTTGCAGCAATTTCGACCCGATGCCTTGTCCCTGCATCCCCGGGTGAACGATGAGGCGGCCGATTGAGCATTTAGAGCCGTTTTTCACGGCACGAACCGAGCCAACGAGACGATCGCCCGCTGTTGCTTTAAGGATGATAGATTTTGAGAATTCCTCCAGCAACGACTCGATTGACTGGGTAAGGGGAGGAATCGAGAAGTCATTGTAGAGCTTTGCCTCTGATCTGTATGCAAGCTTCTGAAGGACAAGGATGGCATCGGCGTCTTTAGTGGATGCATCACTAATGGTGACCATTTTTTTGCCCTACAAAGTTAAGCGTCGACTTGCCGGATGGCTGGGCGATTCTTCCAAATTCTTTTCAAAGCTCACTGTTGTTTGAGTGTCATACATCTCCCCGCCTATGCGCACATATGGGTGACCCTGGTAGAAAGAGAGAGAGTCAGGCCGCGGGTCCTCAGTTTCAAAAATCAGTTTTCTGATATTCTTCTCTCCCGCTAACTTTTCGAGGCTCTTAAGCATTGCAGAGCCAATGCCCGGTCCCTGCACCTCGGGAGCGATTCGCATGCGTTTCAGTTCTGCCACACCGTCGCATATTATTTTGCCCCCCATTGCGGCCAACCGGCTTTTCATAAAATCAAACAAATACTCTCCGCCTCTGTTGAGATCCCCTGGCTCGAACGACTTGATATCCTGCTCTTCCTCTTTTTGAGTGTAACCGTGGAAAACTCCGGCAAGCATGTTGAAGTGAGGCCGGATCAGGTCTTCCTGGTCAGAGTCGCTGTGGCGCCTAAACAGCTTTTTCATGCTTGAATATTGATTATACTGCTTGGTGAAAAACCAGATTCAGATCTGAAATCGCCTCGCAGAACTCCGATAATTTCCATGTTTCGCCCCTTTTCTGCCCCTTTTCATTCATTCAATTGATTATACCGAAAAGTTTTAATTGTACAAAAAATTAATGTGAAAAACACTGAATTATGTAATCGCATCGGCAGCGTGTTTCTATTAAAGGAGAAGGATGGAAATATCCCATGAGAATGAATGAACGGCAATCAGTTGACAATCCGTCAACTTGCATAAAGGGTTTTCTGGGAAATCATACCAGCAGATCCGGGTGCCCGGACAGGTGAAAAATAACAAAAACTAATTTTAAACTTGTGGATTTTCAATTTTATAAATTAAGACTGTTTTCATGAAGACAAAAGAATATCTCTATCATGGCGGGACGGTCTATACGGTTGACAAGACTATGCCTTATGCGGATGCGGTTGCGGTGAGGAACGGGCTGATAATCAGGGTCGGAAACGAAGCAGAATGCAGGGAGAGTCTGGGCGCTGATTTTGCGGACATCGATTTAAAAGGCGGCTTCCTGCTGCCAGGCTTCTTCGACTGCCACATTCATTCGACACCCACGGTATTTTACCACATGAATGCCAACCTGTACGGGACAAAAGACTTTCCCGGCTTGATAAAGAACCTGAAGGAGGCAGGAACAAGGAATGACGGCTGGATCATCGGCTGTAATTTTGACGAGGAGGCCCTTGATGAAAAAAGGCTCCCCAACAGGTTCGACCTTGACAATGTTTCAAACAACAGGCCGGTAATTGTCATAAAGCATGACGGCCACAGCGTCATTGCGAATACAAAGGCCATTGAAATTGCCGGAATATCGGCATCAACCCCTGAGCCTGACGGCGGGTACATCGACCGCGACGCGTATGGCTCGCCGCTTGGCATATTCAGGGAGGCGCCCGCCGTTTCATTGATTCTCAACCACATGTCCATGCCCGGGGAAGACGAAATTATTCGGGCATCGTCGGGCGCATTCAATAAAATGCTTTCTCTGGGCATTACATCGCTCGGCTGCATTCTTCAGACCGATGAGGTCGGGCCGGCAGGGATGATGGGCGCTTTCGACATCCCGATCATGCAGATGATAAGGCCCAATATACACCAGTCGCTTTACCTCTGGGTCATTGCAAAGGACGTCAGTGCGATTACAGGCCTGCTCGGTTCAAGCCTCAACGACGGGTCCATCGAGAGGCTTACCCGGATAGCCGGGCTCAAGATCATAGCCGACGGATCCTTCGGAACATGCACATCCGCCATGTTTGAGCCGTTTACCGACCAGCCTGATAAAAAGGGATTCATGATTTTCAGCGATGAAGAACTCATGCGCCTTATGAGCGAAACCCATGCAGCAGGGTTTCAGCTCGCAATCCACGGTATTGGTGATCTGGCCATTGACAAGATTTTAGGCTTTTTCGAGCGTATCGATTCTAAAAAATCCGTTTCAGCTTCGCGCCACAGGATAGAGCATGCCTCTATTATGTATCCTGATATGCTCAAGAGGGCTGAAAAACTCGGGCTTATCATGAGCGTACAGCCGATGTTCCTGTATTCCGAAAAACACTGGCTGGAAAAAAGGGTCGGCGCCAAGAGGATGCGCTGGACATATCCGTTCAAGTCCATGATCGATTCAGGACTCAAGGTTGCAGGTTCTTCGGATTCGCCGGTTGAGGTGCAGGACACGCTTCACGCAATTCAGTGCTGTGTGACAAGGGAAGGCCTGGTACCAGAAGAGGCAATTTCCCTTGCACAGGCCATAGAGATGTTCACTATCGGCGGTGCATACGCCCAGTTTGAGGAAGGCATAAAGGGCAGCATCACAGCCGGCAAACGAGCCGACTTTGCAGTTCTGGCTGAAAACCCGTTCAAGGTTTCCCCTGATGCAATCCGCAATATACCTGTCAAAATGACGGCTGTTGCAGGAGATATAGTCTTTTCGTACTGAACAACAGCTATCAAACAGATTGATGATGCCGATCGGACAATATCCTCCGGCAAAACCGGAGGATATTTAATTCAGTCCACCTTTACAAGCGAACCAGCAGCCATAAGGATGAAAGCTATTATAACAAGGGCCTGGAAAACAGGGCTGCCGAAGAAACCGAGCTGCCATTCCGGTTCTGCCACGGCCCCCTGTTTTTTGACAATGTTATAAAGCGGGACCATCATTATCACTATCAGAATGGCTATTGTTCCGCCCGCTATCTGCATGAAGCCGAGGAAATCGGTTGCCCTTGCTATGACGATAATAAATGACGGGAGCGTGGCCACAAGCCATGACAATCTCTGTCCCCATCCCAGCCTCTCCTGAACAACAACGGCAAGTGCAAAAGAGACCGACCAGTAAGTCGTCAGCATGGCAAATAGCACGAAAAGCGAACTGAAGTATCTGACCCACCCGCCCAGTGCATTCGCAAGACCGTTCATGGCGAACCTAGTCACCTGGCCCGAAACCCCCATACAAATAAGAACGATTGTCAGGATGACAATGCAGTTGAGGAAAAGGCCCAAAACGATCGCCTTGGGGATGAGCCTTTTCTTCCAGGAAAGGCCTTTGACGACCTGGGGGACAGAAAACAGGGCAAAGAAACTGAACATCATCATGCCGAAAAGCGCTGTCTGGTATTTAAGAGCGCCTACGATCTCGGGCCTGAATGCAAGCCCGTGCTTAAGGGAGGCGGCCAGCAGGATTATTACGAATATAAACATCGCGGCGACCCCGTATTTTTCCGAGATGCCAATCGCTTTCAGGCCGAAGAAAACTACACCTGCGGCAATGAAGTAAACGATGCAATGCCCAACCCAGAGAGGGATCCAGGGGAAAAGGTTGTTCAGATTTTCTCCACCTCCTGCTATAAAGGCTGAAAGGCTGGCAATAAATGAAAGGACGATTACTGCAAACAAAAACCACAAAATATACCTGGTGATTTTTCCCTTGAGCATGTACTTGCTGAACATCTCGATTATCTGTTCGTTCTTGCCGTCTCTCAACATGATCTCGGCGGTCATGAGGTGAAATATCAGGCTTATGCAGAAGGCCGCCAGCAGTATGAAAAGCATGGGAACAACCCCGGCGAGAGAGGCAAGATACGGCACAGCCATGATACCGCCGCCAATGCCGTAACCCGTAACGATAGCCGCAGCCTCAAGAAAAGTCAGATTTTTATTATCCATAATACAATCCTTTCAAATTGGATTCTTGAACTACCATACCTATATGTACTTATATTCTAATCAATCTCAAGACATTCATTTTTCAGGCTTAATATTATTATGAATATAAGCCTGCACTGATCAATGACAAACAGAAAATTATCCGGGTATTAAAAAAGCGCCTTTAAGGCGCTTTTCTTAGTATCTGTAATGTTCTGCCTTGAACGGCCCCCCTGGTTTGACTCCAATATAATCCGCTTGCTTTTTTGACAGCTTAGTAAGCTTCACCCCAAGCTTGCCGAGGTGCAGTCTTGCGACTTCTTCATCAAGAGCCTTGGGCAGTGTGATAACATCAATCTCATGTTTTTTCGAGAAGAGCTCGATCTGGGCGAGCGTCTGGTTAGTGAACGAGTTCGACATTACAAAGGATGGATGGCCTGTTGCGCATCCAAGGTTTACGAGTCTTCCTTCTGCAAGAAGGTAGATGCTGTGTCTGTCTGGAAATATATATTTGTCCACCTGCGGTTTTATGTTAAGCCTTTTAATACCCTTCTTTTCATTTAACCTGTCAACCTGTATCTCGTTGTCGAAATGGCCGATGTTGCAGACAATCGACTGGTCGAGCATTTTTTCCATGTGCTCGAGTGTGATTACATCGCAGTTTCCGGTTGCAGTCACGAAGATATTGGCTTCCTTAAGGGCGTCTTCAACGGTTACAACCTCGAATCCTTCCATAGCCGCCTGCAATGCGCATATCGGATCGATTTCAGTGACAAGGACTCTGGCGCCGAAACCGCGCATGGATTTTGCGCTGCCTTTACCGACGTCGCCGTATCCGCAGACGCAGACGACCTTGCCGGCGATCATGACGTCGGTTGCCCGTTTGATTCCGTCTGCTAGCGATTCCCTGCAGCCGTATAGGTTGTCGAACTTGGATTTCGTTACCGAGTCGTTGACATTGATGGCCGGGAACAGCAGTTCGCCCTTTTCTTTCATCTGATAAAGCCTGTGTACGCCGGTCGTAGTCTCCTCTGAAACGCCCCTGATCCCTTTTACCATCTTATGCCAGAAGGTTTTATCCCTTTTCAGCTGACGTTTGAGAATGGCATTTATTATTGCAAGTTCCCTGTTATCCGTGGGCTCATCAAGGATCTTGGGGTTATTCTCGGCATAATATCCTCTGTGGACCATAAGCGTTGCATCGCCGCCATCATCAACCAGCAGATGGGGACCCGCTGCATTGGGAAAACTAAGCGCCTGCAGTGTGCATTCCCAATATTCCTCGAGTGTTTCACCCTTCCATGCAAAGACAGGCGTACATGTAGCGGCAATACCGGAAGCGGCATGGTCCTGCGTTGAAAATATATTGCAGGACGCCCAGCGCACATCGGCGCCCAGGTCTTTGAGCGTTTCAATCAGCACGGCGGTCTGGATCGTCATGTGGAGGCTGCCTGTAATCCGGGCGCCTTTAAGCGGCTTTGTCTTTGCGTATTTTTTTCTGAGCGCCATCAGCCCCGGCATTTCATGCTCGGATATCTCGATCTCCTTCCTCCCGAAACCGGCGAGCGCAGTATCGGCCACCTTATATTTGAGCCCTGAATAGTCAGGTATCTCCACATTTGTCTTCCGCGCCATCGTCTGCTCCTTTACCGGGCCAGCTTTTTCAGCATATCGACTTTGTCTGTCTTTTCCCATGTAAAATCGGGATCATTTCTTCCGAAGTGGCCGTACCCGGCTGTCTTTTTATATATGGGCCTGAGCAGGTCCAGCGCCTCGATTATGAGCCTGGGCTTCAGCGGGAAAACTTCCCTGACCATTTTCGAGAGTTTTTCTTCGGGAACAGATGAAGTTCCCCATGTGTCGATCATTACTGAAACGGGATCGGCCACACCGATTACATAGGCAAGCTGCACCGTGCATTTCTTTGCCAGACCTGCAGCGACTATGTTCTTTGCTATATAACGCGACATGTACGCAGCACTGCGGTCGACCTTGGACGGGTCCTTGCCGGAAAAAGCGCCTCCGCCGTGAGGAGCAAAGCCGCCGTAGGTATCCACAATGATCTTCCGTCCTGTAAGACCGCAGTCTGCATGAGGCCCGCCCAGAACGAACCGGCCTGTTGCATTTATATAATACTTTGTATTCTCATCGAGCAGCTCCGGAGGAACAATCTTCTTGATCACCTCTTCGATGATACCTTCCTTCAGCGTGTCGTAACTGACATCTTCATTGTGCTGTGCGGCAATGACTATGCCGTCGATACGCCTTGCTACTCCTTCCTTATATTCTACGGTAACCTGAGTCTTGCCGTCCGGCCTGAGAAACTCCAGTATGCCCTGCTTGCGCGCATCCGCAAGTCTTTTTGAAAGCCCCTGTGCATAGTATATTGGAGCCGGCATGAGCGTAGGCGTATCATCGCATGCGAAACCGAACATCATACCCTGATCTCCTGCTCCCTGCTCTGCGAACAGGCCTTCTCCTTCGTTGACGCCCTGTGCTATGTCGGGCGATTGCTTGTCCAGGGTAACCATTACACCGCAGGTGTCCCAGGAAAAGCCCATACCGCTGTCCGTGTAGCCTATTTCTTTTATCGTCTGTCTGGCTACGCGCTGGACATCAAAATAATGATTTGTAGTTATCTCACCCGCAACGACTACGAGTCCTGTTGTCACGAGGGTTTCACATGCAACGCGCGCCTTGGTGTCGTGTGCCAGTATTTCGTCAAGAATCCCATCCGAAATGTGATCGGAGACCTTATCCGGGTGGCCTTCCGTGACTGATTCCGAAGAAAATAAAAAGTCTTTTACCATTCGTTTCCTCCTTGATATCTCTGTTTATTCAGTGTTGATTCCTAGCCTTTTTTCTGGAGGCCAAGATACTCTGCAACTTTTATGGGATCAAGTTCAAGCCCTACGGGAGTATTTTTGTATTCATCACTCACAGCAACCCCGTATTCCGGGATGAAACTGTCATCGAAATACATCTGCTGAAAACCCGAGAACTTGAGCTGATGCGAGGTCGAATCCACAACAAAACCCATGTTCCTCCTGAGCATACCGTTCTTTATGGCCTTTTTAAGGCCTGCTACCGATTCGCCGCCCTGTGTGCAGACCACGTGTCCATGCCTGTTGGATTTCAGCATGCCTTCCATGATTTCGGTCTCGGTTACGGTAATTGCCATGAATTTTCCCTTGAAGGGACCTTCAACGAGCCTTTTGACCTTGGGAAAACTTACAGGATCGCCTATCATGGCGGCCTGCGCGACTGAAGGAGTTACCTTCATCGGGTGAAACTCGCCGTTTTCCTGCCATTTCACAACAGGGTCGGCATGATGACTCTGCACACCGAGGATTATCGGCAGTTCTTCAATAATGCCCAGATTTAACAGGTCAAGGAAACCTTCCATAACAGCGGTCACATTGCCTGCATTCCCTATCGGCACGACCACGGCAAGATTACCTGCCTGCCACCTCATCTGCTGAGCCACTTCAAAGGCGTATGATTTCTGGCCCAGTATCCTTACCGGGTTTTTGGAGTTCAGCAGGAACACCTTATAGTCCTGCGCAAGCCTCTCGACAACGCGCATGCAGTCATCAAAGACGCCCGGCAGCTCAATGACCGTCGCACCGGAGCCGAGAGGTTGAGAAAGCTGCTGGCTGGTTACCTTTCCCTTTGGCAGAAGCACTACGGTCTTTACCTTATCCTTCGGCAGATAGCTCAAATAAAGGGCGGCAGCCGCTGATGTATCACCGGTGGAAGCGCATATGCCAAGCACATTATCCAGGTTCTTAACCCTGATGACATGGTTCAGATAGCTTATTGCAGAAGCCATGCCGCGGTCCTTGAAGCTTGCGGACGGGTTGAATCCGTCATTCTTTACCAGGAACGGGGCTCCTACCCAGTCCGACAGTTCCGGATTGGCCCTGACAATCGCAGTATTTCCTTCCCCGAGGTAGATAATGTCCTCAACGGGGATAATCGGCAGTATAAGCTCATGAAATCTGAATATCCCGGAAAGGTTGTTTATGTTTGTAGCCCTTCGCGCATCGAATATTTCCTGCCATTTGCCGGGTGAGGTTTTTTTCAGCTTATCAAATTCGGTATTTTCGATTATCAGCAGCGAATTGCATCTGGGACAGGTATAAATAAAATCATAGATGTCGTAATTGCTCCCGCAGCCTATACACCTATAGGCAAGGGAACCGCACATCTCTGGCATGTTTTCTTCAGCCATAGTCAACAAATCCTATCAAAGACGTCTTTGGGAGATGCCAAGTCATATAATACGCTCTTGACTTTTTCAATACTTTTTTGGCAACTTAACGCTCTATTCCACAAGGAGGATATTATGGCTGCTTTATCAAATTATGAGATTTCCGGGGGCAGGAAAATATCAAGCGGTAAAGTCAGGGAGATCTTCGATGTGGACGACAACCATCTCCTGATGGTTACTACGGACAGGCTCTCGGCCTTTGATGTCGTCATGCCCGATCCGATCCCGGATAAAGGGGCCGTTCTCAACCGCATTTCGCTCTGGTGGTTTGATAAAATGAAAGCCATTGTCAAAAACCACGTAATCAGCTCTGATATAAATGCATATCCGGCTCCTTTCAAAGGTGATGTCCGGCTCAAGGACCGTTCGATGCTGGTTATAAAGGCCAAACCCCTTGCAATCGAATGCATTGTCAGGGGCTACATCTCAGGCTCCGGCTGGAAAGAGTTCAAGGAAAAAGGTTCGATATCCGGGATAAGTCTCCCATCTTCATTAAGGGAATCCGATAAGCTTCCCGAAGCTATTTTCACTCCTTCAACAAAAGCCGAGATCGGCCAGCATGACGAAAACATTTCCGAGGAAATGGCTGCAGGACTTGTCGGCAGAGAAACATTCGATAAGGTGAAAGATGTCTCATTGAAGGTATACAAAACAGCTTCTGATGAGGCCTTGAAAAAGGGGATCATCATCGCCGATACCAAGTTCGAATTCGGAATCAGAAATGGAGAACTTATACTTATCGATGAGGTGCTTACACCCGACTCGTCCCGTTTCTGGCCGCTTGACAGGTATGAGCCCGGAAAATCCCAGCCGAGCTTCGACAAACAGTTTGTCCGTGACTATCTCGAGACACTCGACTGGGGAAAAAAGGCGCCGGGGCCGAAACTGCCTGAGGAAATCATTTTAAAGACCCGTGAAAAATACATCGAGGCCTATGAGGGGCTTACCGGCCTGAAATTTTCAAACTGACATTATCAGCAGGGATTCAGCAGCCGGGTCTCGTTAATCCCGCCTGTTATTCTCCCTGGCGGATGCGGTCTTTTATAATTCATATTTTGCCCGGCCTGATTTACATTACCTGTTCCGGCAGGCAGGATTATTTTACCAGAGGCGGATGAAACCATTCCTTTCAGAAAGAACGTCTGCGGGAAACATCAGGAGCAAAACACAATTTTATATGTATATGTGAACGGTTTCATCATTTATACGCCTCCTGCGAGGCGACGACAGAAAGTATCCATTGCTTGGCCGTTTCCGTCATGGGTCTGGTTGCCGGTTCCCGGCCCAACAGGACTTCGGCAAACTGGCGCAGAATTTTTGCAGTGGCGCCCCATATAACACCATCAGGGGTTTCAAGGCAGAAAAGCTCGAATCCGTGGCCTTTAATCGAGGTCCTTTCCAACATCCATGCAGTATCGGAAAGCACATCGGAAAGGGGTAAAAAAAACAACGTTTCAGATTCGCTGTTTATTCTCAGGTCATAAGGCCAGGGGACAATTCCTAACACAGGGGTAATATGAAAGTCGGATATTGTAATATAATCATCAAGCAGCCCTAAAATTTCAACATCATCAGGTTTGAGGCCTATTTCCTCCTCGGCCTCCCTGAGTGCAGTCTCGACAGGCGATGCGTCGCCGGGTTCCGCATGCCCGCCGGGAAAGGAAATCTCCCCCTTGTGATGCTCGACTCTCATTGAGCGTTTCGTAAGTATAATCTGAGGCTTGCCATCAATAAAACAAACAGGCACGAGCACGGCTGCAGGTTTAAGTCCTTTAACAAAAATCTCTTTTCTTGTCCTGCTCACCAGTTTGGTGTTTACAAGGCATGCCAGCTTTTCTCTGCTTGCCAACTCATCCATAGCGAAACAATGTACCATAATGGAGATATAATGAACAGTCTTGACCGCCAACATTATTGCTGTGTATAGATAATGGCTATGAAGACAATATACCCCATGGAAGAAATCATCGACTTTATGGAAGAGCTGATGCACAATCTTGACAAGCTTCTTGAAAGCCCCAGGGTTGAAAAAAAATCGGCCATCAAGTGGAGAGAAGACACCAAGAAAAAAATATCAACGGTGTTTGGCGAAAATCACCCCTATGTCAGGGAATTTTCCGCAATCGATTTTGCCACCCCCTTTATTGACGGATCGGACAAGGTTATGTTCGAGGACACCTACAGGCTCGGGCTTGAGGACGGGAAATCGTACCTGATAGCCATGATGGACGAGCTTGAAAGCGAATACTACAACGTCCTGGGAATGATGGATATTGAAACCGCGTTTTATGAGCTGGGCAGATATATAATAAACAAGATAGAAGATGCAGCCCTCAGGGAAGACCTCCTGCAGAGAATTTCCATTTTGAGTGAGGGTCTTGTTTCAGGAGAGATCGACGGTAAGGATATCTCGGAACAGCTCAAGTACATAAGCCAGGTGGACAAGGGACTTTTCAAAATGATCGTCCCTGTCTTTGCATGGTATTATGTGGGCGCAGACAAATCCGGCGATACAACCCTGAACTGATGATAAACACCGCCGCAAACCAAAATATAAGGAGTTATAATGCCAAAAATTGAAAGGGTACTGATAAGCGTTACAGACAAGGCGGGAATCGCCGCTTTTGCAAAGGATCTTGCATCTTTCGGCGTGGAAATAATCTCAACCGGAGGGACTGCAAAAATGCTCAGGGAAAACGGGCTTACTGTAATCGACATATCAGACTTTACCGGTTTTCCGGAGATGATGGACGGCAGGCTGAAGACCCTGCATCCCAAGGTTCACGGCGGCATGCTTGCACTCAGAAACAACCCAGGACATGCGGCTTCAATGAAAGAGCACGGCATAAAACCGATTGATATGCTCGTTGTAAACCTCTATCGTTTTGAGGACACGGTCGCCAAGGGTGCACAGATGCATGAGGCGATAGAAAATATAGATATCGGCGGCCCGGCAATGCTTCGCGCCGCCTCAAAAAATTATGAGTTTGTAAGCGTGGTCACAGACCCTGCGGACTATGCATCGATTATCGAAGAAATGACGGCCTCGGGAGGCGGCATCAGCACCAGGACGAATTTCAACCTCGCCAGAAAGGCGTTTTCATTAACGGCCCGCTATGATGCGGCCATTTCAAATTATCTTCAGGGCATAGATGTAGAAGAAGGCCAGTTCCCGCTTACATACACCGTCCAGTTTAATCGCAGACAGCTTTTAAGGTACGGTGAAAACCCTCATCAGAAGGCAGCTTTTTATGCAGAGACCGCCATCAATCAGCCTTCCATTGCAACAGCCGAACAGCTCTGGGGCAAGGAGCTCTCATACAACAATATCATGGATTCGGATGCCGCTCTCGACATGATCATGGACTTCGACAAGCCGGCCTGCGTTATCCTGAAGCATTCCAACCCTTGCGGCGCCGCCCAGTCGGATTCTTCTCTTGCCGAAGCTTACAGAAATGCATTCGCCGTCGATAACGTCAGCGCTTTCGGCGGCATAGTGGGGCTGAACAGGATAGTCGATGCGGAAACCGCAAAGGCAATCGGCGAAGTGTTCACCGAAGTCGTCGTAGCACCGGGCTATACCGATGAGGCCTTGAAGATTCTCGAAGAAAAGAAGAACATCAGGCTTTTGAACGTACCCGAAATACTTGCGGGACCTGCCGCCAAAAAGCAGATGGCCTCCACAAGGCGCGTAACCGGCGGGCTTCTGCTCCAGGAACGGGACCTCGGCATTGTTGACCTGAAAAATGCAAAGGTCGTAACCAAAAGGCCGCCTGCTGCGGAAGAGCTCGAGGCGCTTCAGTTTGCATGGCGCATCGTCAAATTCGTAAAGTCAAACGCCGTTGTCTATGCCTCAAAGGATCAGCTTATAGGTGTCGGCGCCGGACAGATGAGCAGGGTCGACTCTTCCAGGCTCGCTATAATCAAGGCCGGCAATGCCGGGCTGACGCTCAAGGGTTCGGTCGTGGCGTCGGACGCATTCTTCCCGTTCAGGGACGGCATCGACGAGGCGGCGAATGCAGGCGCGACAGCGGTTGTCCAGCCCGGAGGCTCGGTCAGGGATGAAGAAGTGATACAGGCAGCCGATGAACACAACATGGCCATGATATTTACGGGGATGCGTCATTTCCGCCATTAATATTACATGGCGTTATAATTTTGCATCTCTGCGTTGCTCCTCATCGAAGTCATTGCGGCATACGATTAAAGTATGCCTCATGACTCGATTTCGTCGCTCCTTGACCTGCTTTGTTATAACACCCTGTATATTTATAATTTGCCGATGTGATTGATCATTCTTAGGAATATCATGATACCAGATTATTTTATTACTGTTCATTAGGATATCCAAATATCAGCTTTAGTATAGCCTTAACTGGTGTGATTCTGATAAAGTGCTTTCAGCACTATGCAACAAACATAATTACAAGATTGACTCACCGATAAGGCAGGGCTTCGGAACAAAGCAGATCGAGGAGTGACGAAGCGGAAATGCGAAGCGTACTTGAACGTACGCTGCAGCGTTTCCACGAGGCGCGACAAATTTTCGTTTCACGAAAATTGACGCATCGAAGATGCGCCCGAAGGGTGAAGGCCATTTATGGCCTGAATCAAAGAGATGCAAAGTTCCGGCGTCCTGCATAATAAAGAATCCGGAGGATGAAGAATGAAGGTTCTCGTGATAGGCTCGGGAGGGAGAGAACATGCACTGTGCTGGAAGATCGCCGGAAGCCAGCTTGTGGATACGGTTTTCTGCGCACCCGGAAACGGCGGCATCGACTTTGATGCAAACTGCGTCGACCTGGGTGTGAGTGATTTTGCAGGGCTCATCAAATTTGCAAAGACAAACGATATCGGCCTGACTGTGGTCGGCCCGGAAGTCCCTCTTTCCGAGGGGATCGTTGATGCCTTTGCATCAGAAGGGCTTAAGATTTTCGGACCTGACAAAAAGGCCGCTCAGCTTGAAGGCTCCAAGGCATTTTCAAAGGACATCATGAAAGAGTTCGGGATACCGACGGCTGAATACGGCATTTTCAACAATTACAACGCGGCAAGAGACTATATCGGCAATGCATGTTTCGATCTCGTGGTAAAAGCCGACGGACTTGCGGCAGGCAAAGGCGTCATCGTAACCTGCGACCGCGACGAGGCTTTCAGGGCCCTTGATGAGGTGATGCTTGACAAGCTCTACGGGGACGCAGGCGACATCGTCATAATGGAAGAAAAACTCATCGGCGAAGAGGCGTCCTTCATAGCAATTTGCGACGGGGATAATATAGTTCCTCTTGCATCATCCCAGGACCACAAACCGGTTTTCGACAATGACGACGGCCCCAATACCGGAGGCATGGGAGCCTATTCACCTGCTCCGGTCATGGACGATAAAATGTTTTCGGATGTCATGGATAAAATCCTTTACCCGCTGGTCAGGGGATTGAAGAAAAAGGGCATAATCTATAAAGGCGTCATTTATGCCGGTCTCATGATAACCGACAAGGGCGTTCATGTACTTGAATTCAATGTCAGGATGGGTGATCCGGAGACACAGCCTCTTCTGATGAGGCTCAAGAGCGATATAGTTCCCTTAATGCTGGAAGTGGCCAGCGGCGGCAGCATAAGGGATGTGAAACTTGAATGGGAGCCGGGCACGGCAGTCTGTGTGGTCATGGCCTCGGGCGGATACCCCGGCGACTATAAGAAGGGCCTCCCGATACACGGGATTGAAAAGGCCGATGCAATAGATGGTGTCAAGGTCTTCCATGCAGGTACGAAAAGGCAGGGAGATCTAATTACAACATCAGGCGGCAGGGTGCTCGGCGTTACGTCCCTGGGGCCGGATATAAAATCGGCCCTGGAAAAAGCATACAAGGCAGCCGGTCTCATAAGATTCGAAGGCATGCATTACAGGAAGGATATAGGGAAAAAAGCGCTTATCAGAGAATAGTGGTGAGTCAGGAGTGGTGAGTGGTGAGTGGTGAGCAATATAAGATCTTAAAAATAGGCCAATGTAATCATGCTTGAAACAGATAATTTTGAAGGTATCACACAGATCAGAATGAGCCGTGAGATTGACGGCAAGCCGGTTTACTGGGTTTCCGCGTACCTTGTTGACGGACTGCTGATAGATACGGGCTGCTCGTATACCGCAGATGAACTGCTGAAATTTCTTGAAAGCAGGGGAGTCAAGCTTGCCGTCAATACGCATTTCCACGAAGATCACATCGGAGCAAACAGGATGCTTCTGGAGAGGCTGGGAATCGATATATTCGCACACCCGGATTCTGTAAAGCGCATCTCTCATAAGATCGAGCTTTACCCCTATCAGGAAACGGTCTGGGGTTTCCCGGAACCTACTATAGTAAAACCGGTCCCGGATGAAATTAAAACCGATAACTTTACATTTCAGGTCATTGAAACTCCCGGCCACAGCGCCGGCCATATCGCCCTGGTTGAGCTTTCAAAAGGCTGGTGCTTCTCCGGGGACATATTCGCCCGCGAGAGGCCTAAGTTCATAAGACCCGAGGAAGACGTCAGCGGCATGATAAAGTCAATGCGCTCTCTCATTGCCCTGCCTTGTGAAAGGCTCATCCTCCTTACATCGGTCGGCAAAATCGTTAGGGACGGCAGAAAGGCCTTATCCGATTGCATAACCTACATAACCGGCCTCGCAGAGAAGGCGGCCGCCCTCAGTACAAGCGGCTCGACAGTTGAAGAAATAATGGACAAAATGTTCGGAGGGGAACATAATTTTGCCTCAATCACCAACAACCACTATTCGACTTATAATTTTGTCAAATCATTGTTGATGTGTAATTATTGAAAAATTGTTTTAAAGAAATTGGAATTTTGGAACAATAATCTAGTAAATTTTTAGAGACTTCAGGGCGTCAGAACAACGCAGACCGAGGATCGACGAAGCCGAGGAATGAGGCGTACATAGACGTACGCCGCAATGACGAGGCAAGGAAGTGACAATGGTATGCGCAGTTATCACGCCCTGACAAGGAGGGGAAATGAAGGTTGCTGTTATTATGGGAAGCAAATCCGACCTGCCGGTCATGGAAGAGGCAACAGTACTGTTAAAGCAGTTCGGGATCGAGACCGAATTGAGGGTGCTATCCGCCCACAGATGCCCTGACGAAGTTGCGGCATTTGCGAAAGGAGCTGCAGACAACGGCATTTCAGCAATTATTGCCGGCGCCGGCATGGCGGCACATCTGCCCGGAGTCATAGCAGCCTATACAACGCTCCCGGTAATCGGCGTGCCGGTCAACGCCTCGTCCCTCGGCGGAATCGACGCCCTGTTCTCAATCGTCCAGATGCCCCCGGGAATACCTGTCGCGACAACCGGCATCGGAAAGGCCGGGGCAAAAAATGCCGCCCTTCTTGCCGTGGAAATGCTCGCTATTGCAGAACCGTCCTTCAGACAAAAACTGTCGTCATACAGGGCCGCCCAGAAAGAAACTGTTCTGGCCTCAGACAAAGAGGTGAGAAACACCTAGAATGCTTGTCACCTCCTCTGTTGAAGAAATTACAGACCTGTCCAGAAAAAAACCGGGGGCCATATTCGCCTACCCTACGGAAACCTTCTATGGCCTGGGTTGCCCGGTTTCAGATAGCCTTGCTGTCGAGCGCATAATTAAGGTTAAAGGCCGGGATGCGGCAAAAGGCATGATAGTTCTGGTTGCCGGAATCCCGCAGGCAAAAGGGCTTGTGGAAATTGATTCCAGACGGGAATCACTGCTCTGCCATTTCTGGCCCGGAGCCTTGAGTGCGGTTTTGAACTGCCCCTTTCCCTCACATGAACCGGCCCGTTTCATTCAGAACGGAAAAATTGCAGTCAGGGTGTCTCCCAACCATCTGGCAACGGAACTGGCCCGAAATCTCGGTCCAATCATATCGACATCCGCAAATCCATCGGGGATGAAGCCAGCCGAAAGAGCAGAAGATATAATCTCCTATGGCCTTGATATCGATGCAGTGCTTGACGGCGGGCAAACCCCCGGCGGTTTGCCTTCGACACTTATTGATCTTACTGGCAATGTACCTGTCTGCCTGAGGCACGGGGTGATCGCCTTTGAAAAAATCCTTGAGTGTTGGATGAAGCTGGAATAATTTGGTAAAATCATGCATGGCCTGTACAATTGCCGTACATACCGGATGTTGAAAAAAGAACGGCCGGGGTAATGATGAAAAAAAGAAGCGGCCTTATGATTCAAGGTTATGGAGGATGAATGCTGAGCAAGAGGATCATAATCTGTCTTGATGTCAGGAACGGCAAGACGACAAAAGGCGTAAAATTTCTCGGCAATCTGGATATCGGCGATCCCGTTGAAATGGCCAGGCAGTATTATGAGCAGGGAGTGGATGAACTGGTTTTTTACGATATAACCGCCTCATCCGACAAACGCGACATAATGATCGACGTGGTTGACAGGGTGGCCCGGAATATATTCATTCCGTTTTCCGTAGGCGGAGGCTTGCGGACCGTCGATGACATGTACCGGGTGCTCAATGCCGGCGCGGAAAAGGTCAGTGTTAACAGCGCGGCGGTATTGAACCCCTCGATAATTTCAGAAGGAGCCCTTATTTTCGGCAACCAGTGCATAGTCCTTGGAATGGATGCCAAGCAGGTTGGCATCAGCGATAAAATTCCCAGCGGTTATGAAGTGGTTATTAACGGAGGCAGGACGCCTATGGGCCTTGACGCCTTGAAATGGGCAAAACGTGCGGAAGAGCTCGGCGCAGGCGAAATATGCCTTAATTCCATTGATGCGGACGGCACAAACGAGGGCTATGAGCTGACTTTGACCAAGATGATATCGGATAATGTGGGCATACCAGTCATCGCTTCCGGAGGAGCCGGAAAACCTGAACATCTGAAGGACGTACTTTCTGTTGCCAATGCCGATGCCGCCCTGATTGCCTCAATGGTTCATTACGGGACATATACGGTACGGCAGATAAAGGAATATCTTGATAAAGAAGGCATCCCGGTCAGAAATAAATGCTGAGGACTTTTCAAAGCATCTGATTTGAACTGCTTCTGTTGAATGCCAGAATGAAGCCGAAAAATATGTACGACCTGTTATACTGCTTCCCCGGCCTTGGCCGGGAATTGATATCAAAGAGGGTCCAGCGATGATCCATGCCTTGCCTCGCATCAACCCGCTGCTGAAACTTTGCTGATTATTGGCATAAGAGGCTCTGCGGGCTGCAAAACACTTCACATAGCCACCAACCGGCACCCCCCTTTGATAAACTGAGCTCGGGGGGCAGAACACATTACCGGACTCCGAATAAGTTCAGTTCAACCTGCAAGTATTCAGAACGTTACAGGGCGCCAGAACAAAACAGACCGGGAAGCGGGGATATGAAATAATCACGCCCTGTATTAATCCTCCATTTTATAATAGCTTCTTGTCGCATTCTCAAAATCCAGTTCCAGTGACTTGCCTGCGAAGTCAATGATCGTCTTTTGGGTGCCGAATTCCTGGTAGCAGTACTTGTCGTCAAAGCGCTGGTAGGGACCGATATCCACCTGCTGGCCATTTATTGTCATTGGTCCATCCCAGGCTACCTGCACCAGCCCCTGTGAAGGCGATTCGTATCTGACATCAAAGCCTTTGCATTTTACTGCGGTCTCAATTTTTGCGCCGCTCAGGCCTGCCATGAAAGATTCGAATGAGCCGTTTTCCGACTTGCTGCCCATCTCCACGATATAGAGGTTCTGTTTGCCGGGAGCCCTGAGCTCTATGTTGTTCTCGTTCCAGACCTGCGGCAGGAACGAATAAAGTCCTATATAGCCGTCTCCCTTACGCCCGAATGTCCAGTGGCATCCCGGAACAACCTGGTCGAAAGCCCATTTAGGGAAATAGGCCAGCGTGTAGTATTCCGGACCCATGGCCAGCATGAACAATTCGATAAGCGGCAGCTCCGGATTGCGGTCATACTGGATTATGCCCACGTTTTTATAAAGCGTCGCTCTCGGTTTCCAACCGCCCACATAGTCCTCTCCCCTGAGAGTAGGTCCCGAGTTCGTGAAAACCGTTGCATATTTGTCAAGGCTAGCCTGCCAGATGAGCTCCTGCATGCTGGACATGGCCTTCTGATGGTCCTGAACTCCGGAAAGCTGGTAGTCCGGCGTGCGGTAAGTGTATGTATTTGCCGACTCGAGCATAATACCTCTCGTAAGGTCGCCAAGCATTTTGCTGTATCCAGTCGGATTGGTCAAATGAGCTGCTGCAGAAACTTTAATGAAGGTGGAAAAATCGTCGTCGCTCATCCCGAGATCACTGCTGACATCGGCGCCCAGGTTGTATTTGTCCATCAGCATGATGGAGCCGTCAACCACATAAGGCGCGACCATGCCTGACATCGTCCACCAGTATATGATATCCTCCTCTTTCGAGAATCCGACTCCGAAACTGTCTGCATCGTCGAGAGAGAGGCTCATCCTCTCTTTGTGCTCATTCGCAGGTGCTGCATCTGCCGCGATCTCCTCGAGTATGGCAGGAGGCACATAGCTGCTGGTGGCAAGGAAGGCGGCAGTAAAATGGCTTGGATCGAGATGATCGCCGATTCCCAGCATCAGCCAGGCTGTCTCGTTTGTCGATTCCCTGCCCGGCAGTTTGTCAGGGCCAAGGGCCACTTCCTTGCCGTCCTCTGTCCTGCCGTGGGCAGTGGCGTATGAGCCCTTGAAATAATTGTTTGCAAAATCAAAAGCAATCAGGTCCAGAAGAATTGAGGCCTTGGCGGATATCTCGACATCATCCGAGAAATCCACAAGATTGATGAGCGCCGGCATGGTCTCGTTATAGTAGATGTTTGAATGGTATTCTGTAAGTCCGAATTTTCCCCTGAAGCCCAGCCATGAATTGACCCAGTGCAGTGCATGCTCAATATGCTGAAGGCCTGTCATGCCTGAATTTGTAAACGTCTCATCGGGATAGAGCCTTCCGGCCAGGAGTTCGGCTGTATTGAAAAGTATCTGGTGGTTTTCGGTCGTTGTTATTGTCTGGGTTTCGCCCGGCTCGTCAAAGAAGTACCTGAAATTGAGCACGGTTGTTTTCATCTTATCGCGCAGCTCAGGAGGCAGCGAGTGCGTGCTCCTGTCAATGCAAAGCATGCGGAGGATCGCATTAAGGCCGAAGTCGGCGCAGTCTTTTCTGGCGTCGGCCTTGGCAAGCGCTTCAATGATGGGCGCCTCCGAAACGGGCTCGCCCTTTGCAACATGGACGACCTGTGCATCAAGACCATCGCTTGAAAGGGCATCATTAATATACAGAGCTTTCCGCATTTGATAGCCTTCGGTCGGGGTGATCGGAACAGGCAACGCAATACTGCTCGAATCCTCGTGAAGTGCAAGGTACTGAGTATCCGATCCGGAATTACCGTTACCCGAACAGCCTGTGATAATCGTCACCGTAAGAATGAAAGCGAAAACGATATATTTCCTCATATAAAACCTCCAGATAAACCGCGCATTTGTCCTTAATAATTTTTTTTGCAACATCCATGCCCTTATACACTTCCCGTCGGTACTTTACACTATATCTGAAAATCCTTTATTGTCGCATATGTACGCCCGGCAGAGTTACATGCATTTCATGTTTGATGCATTCCCTTCACGATCCAGGCAATTTTCTTTCCTGATTTATGAAATTATTTCGCCATATATACTTTCATCCATTCAACATTTTAAGATATCCCGTGTCCGTTTCCACGGTTTTGCCTGTTGCAGCAGATCTGTAGACCGCTTCTATTGCAGCGAGAACAGCAAGAGACTGGGAGGCAGGGGTCAGGAAAGGTTTATCTTCCATAACCCATGCCCTGAAACCTTCGATGCTCCGGAACAGTGCATGAAGACCTTTGGCCGGAACCTGATAATGGGGAGGCTTCGAACCTATAAACCTCACTTCAGGCGATGAAAAACCTGAATAAAGGGCAGTCGCCTTGCTGCCGTAGACTTCAATAGTAACCTTCTGCTCCGTAGCTGCAGCCATGGATGAAACCGCCTGGATGAGCACCCCGTCTTCAAGCTCGATCATGGCCATGGCGAGGTCTTCCACTTCCACATCCCTGAAGCATTTTCTGGCTGTCAACCCGGTCGCCCTGAGGGGGGCCTTGCCGCATGTCCACAGCAGTACGTCCAGCGCATGGCTTCCCTGTGTCAGCAGCGTCCCTCCGCCCGAGGCTTCAAGGCTTTTATGCCAGGGTGAGCATGAAAAATATTTTTCCGTCCTGTGCCAGGGGACATTACAGCGGCCGTACAGGATTTCACCGAGTTGTCCTGAATGTGCAGCCTGGGCCATGGCATAACAGCTCTTGTCATAACGGTACTGGTAGTTGATGCCGACCTTGAGCCCGGTTTTTTCTGCAAAACTGCAGACCTCGATTGCATCATCCATTTTTGTCGTCACGGGCTTTTCGCAAAACACATGAAGACCTTTTTCCAGGGCCTTTTTTATCATGGGCTCATGCAATATATGGGGTACAGCCAGATAGACGGCATCAGGCTCGATCTTATCAAGCATTTCTGAATAGTCTCCGAAATATTTGGGTATCATGAACCAGCGGCTGAAAGACTTCGCCCTGTCAATATTCTTATCGACACAGGCAACCGTACTGATGCCTTTATTAATAATAAAACCAATCGCGGTAAAACGGGCTATATCACCGCACCCGACAATCGCAACCCTCATTTTCTTCATCTCATCCTCCGCAAACCCATGAAAGCCCTTCCTTTATGATTTTCGCCACCTCCGGGACCTCTAATGAAGCAGCGACATGGCCCGGCTCGATATAGCACACCCTGCCTTTTCCGTAATTCTGGGTCCAGACGACAGGTACGGCCCTGCCTTCTTTCTCGGTCGAGTAGGATACTGATACTCCGGGCCTTATCTCATGGATATAAAGCTCGTCCTTAACCGTAAACGACCCTGGTGTAAATATTTCAGAACCGGCCGATGTTGATTTGAACTCGAATATCTCGTCGTGGGAAACGAAACGGCCGCCCATGAGGTTGAACCAGCCTTTGGACTGTTTGAATGAAGCCGTTGCCGAGTGTATGCCCATAAGTCCTCCGCCATGAGCAACAAAGCTTTCCATGGCAGAGAGCGCTTCATCGGTTATTTTCTGCCTGTGAAGGTAAATAAGGGCTGCATCGAACATGCCCCGCCTTAATATGCTTGCTCCTTCAATCGAAGATGTCCGTATGACGGTGAAAGTCCCGGAGACAATCTCATAAAGCATTTTTCTCGCAAATATGCTCGGATGAACAACTCCTGCCGAGATCAGAAGAACATGTTTTTTCATGACCCAAACACCTCCCCTTTCACATATTTTGCCCAGACTGTTTCGAACCAGTCGTCAGGCCTGGGCAGAGGCCTGACAGGAACGAATTCACTGTGCGCATTTCCTTTTTTGTCAATCCACGTCTCGATAACCATATCAGTCAGAACCTTGCTGTCCCGTAATCCTCCCCTGGAATTTTCTGCTGCCCGGATATACCCAGTATGCAGTAAATCCATATCCGAGTTTTTCCGGCAGATGAACGATCCCCTGCTTTGCTTCAGGCTTTCAAGCAGCTTTCCCGATGCGTCAAGCATGGCCCTTTCGGTTATGAGAAGGTCTATATTTTTAAGCCATGCCCTCAATTCCGGACAATCTGCGGCTCCTGATGAAAGGTGTTTCCGAAGCTGCTTCATGTTCTCAGCCATGGCCTTCCTGGTTCCGGCAATGCATCTTGTTATGCCCAGCGTCGCTGATGCCCTCTTTTGAATTTTCAGCCTTTCATCAAGAGGATTTAACCGCCTGCCTGATTTAACGGCACCTTCCGAAACCGCAAATATTTCATCTTTCAGGATAATGCTTTCCCTGGTGGTTTTTTTTGCAGTTTTTATCCTGTGCGCAATGCACTGGGCCGCCCTCAACCCGCCCACCTGCCCGGCGTTAAGCGCACTGCCGCCCGGGCGGTATATGCCGTGCGTCCCGGCCGCCTCCCCGACAGCAAAGAGATTTTTTATACTGGTTTCCCACCATTTATCGACGGCAAGTCCACCGTTTAAATGCTGGTTGCATACTGCTATCTCAATGGATTCTTTCTTGAGGTCAACTCCCTTCGAAAGATAAAGCTCATATGCAGCCTTGTTCATCTTAATCAGACGCTTTACCGGTGTTTCTCCAACAGCCCCTGATTTTTCAAGATAGCCCTTTGCAATTTCCGGCAGCCCTTTTATCGAAAACCTGCTTCCAGGATAGCGCGGGTTGCAGGTGAAATCCATATAGACCTTTCTCCCAAGCTCCACCCTCTCCCTGTAAACAAGGAGGTCAATCAAAGAAGATCCGGAAACCTTTCTGACATCAAAAGGCCATTCATATCCCTTCAGAAAGATCATCCTGCACATTGTCTGCCAATCATTGAAATACGGTACCAAGAAATGCTTTACTTCCGTTCCGTCCGGATTGCATGAAAAGTAATCCGGCAATACCTGCTGAAAACTTCCGGACAGGTTCCATCTCGGATTCACCGATGCAATCCCGAACTGGCTCTCAGTAAGGTTGCACGCCCTTGCCCCCGCCATAAGCGCAACACCAAGCGAACCGGCCTGCTCCCTTGGATATACACTGTCAGCATACAATGCCGCAGGCCCCCCTGTCCCCCAGACCACATAATCAGCCAGTATAACCTGCAGGCTATCCCTGCTGTCTAAAGCAATAACACCCCGTACAAAATTCTCCCTATCTCCCACCCCTCTTTCCCTCAAGGGAAACAGGGCCACAGATTTATCGAATCCGCACATATGCGGATTCGATAAATGATTAGCCTCCTCCTGGACAGGAGGGGGATGGGGGAGGTCGAATCTGTCATTATCTGTAAGTATTTTTACAACCTCCATCCCATCGAGAATGGTGATGTTAAGGCGTTTTACTTCGTTCAGAAGTTTTTCATGCATCATGATGGATGTTTTCGGTCCGGCGGAAGTCGCCCTGCCGGCAATATCATGGTCTGTTCTGTAGCCCGTGTACATACCGTATTCATTGAAAGGAAATGCCACACCGAGCCGGCATAGATGGGCGAAGCATTCACTTGAAAGGGCCGCCTCGATCAGTGCGGTATCTCCGTGCATCGAGCCACCCGCGATAAGGTCCTGCGCCATTTTGTATGCGCTGTCGCCATCGGGCGCGCACGGGTTGAGCCTGTAGTATGTCTGCTTGTCCGAGCCTGTGTTTGCAGATGTTCCCAGATATACGCCTTCGGTCACAATGACCACGTCATCAATTCCCAGTCTTTTAAGCTGCACTGCCGCATTGAGAGAGGCGGTGCCAGAGCCGATTATGGCGACTTTATAAAAAAGTGGCGAGTGGTCAGTAGTGAGTGGTGAAGCAGAAAAAAACCTGTCATTGAGCATAGTGGTTTTTCTTCCCGCTGCAGTATTTGATTTGCTTTTTTCCTTCATCCTGTCTCCTGGATACTGTCTCCTTATTATTACAGTCTCCTGATATGAAAACCGCCGTCCACGTTTATTGCTTCCCCGGTTGAATACGGGAAATACCCGAGCACGACAGCTTCTACGGCCTTTGCAATATCCTTAGGCTGTCCCCACCTGGGCATGGGCAGCCCCCTCCCTGCAATGAATTTGTCATATTTTTCTTTTACTGGCGCAGTCATGTCGGTGGAAATTATGCCGGGTCTTATCTCAAAAACGCCTATATTGTCCTCTGAAAGCCGGGCGGCAAAGAGTCCGGTCATCATGGAGAGTCCGGCCTTGCTGATGCAGTAATCCGCCCTGTTCGTACTGGCGGTGTATGAGGATATGGATGAAATATTTATTATATAGGACCGGTCCTTGCCCCTTTGCATGAAAGGCACAAGGGCTGATGTCAGAAGCATCGGGGCAATGAGGTTCACCTTGAAGACTTCCATTATGTCCCGCTCTTCAAGGTTCAATATATCCTTCCTGGACCGAGTGGATATCCCTGCGTTGTTAACCAGGATATCAAGCCCGCCCATGGAATCTACAATATCAATAATTCTATCCCTTGTCTCTTTATGGGATATGTCACCATTAATATAGGTGCAGCTTTTTGAAAGGGCTTTTATTTCTGAAATCAGCTGCCTTACCTCCGATGCCTCCCGCCTGCCGTTTATCAGAACATGACAGCCAAGTCCTGCTAGCATTAATGCGATCGCTTTTCCGATTCCGGCCGTTGAACCGGTTACGAGTGCTGTCTTCTTTTTACCCATCCTTCACGCTCCATGAATAATTCGTTTTCCCACCATTATTATTTCACTGTTTCACCTTCAAGCAGTTCTCCTTCAACTTCAAGCCTCAATGTCCTGTTAGTCTTGTGGACAATGTTATCCTTGAGCCATCTGGCGGCATAAAAACCCATTTCATAAGTAGACAGGCTTACGGTCGTTATTAGCGGCCTGAAAAGCCTCCTCATAGGCGAATCGTCAAAACCCGTAACCGAAATCTTTTCAGGCACTGATTTCCCGAGCCTGTTTATCTCGCCGATGAGCCTGATTGAAAAATTATCGTTAAAGCACATCACGGCATCGCAGTTTTTAAGAAAAAATACTGCATCGTCACCACTTATTCCATCGACCCCGTGGGCATTCCTGATCAGTTCCCCCCTGAAAAGCCCTGATTCAGTCATTGCAGTGGAATATCCCCTGAGCCTGTCCATGTTGACGGGATTGTCGGGGTATCCCAGATAGCCTATCGCCCTTTTTCCTTTTGACATCAGGTATTCGGCCATCTTGAGCATGCCCTTGAAATTGTTGCATGAAACATAATTTCCTTCCCCCCTGTTTAAAAAAACATACGGAACACCTTTCTGCTCAAGTTTTTCCAGAAAAGGTTTCCGTGCGGAGCCAAAGGCAAATATCACTCCATCGGCATGTATGTCTTTTTTGAGTATGGCATCCGAGAGCTCCTGATAGCTCACAACCTCAAGTGTCTTCCAGATACCGTCAAACACGCTGTTTATTGAGGCTATCAGATCGGCTATGGTGAAAAAAGGGTTTGTTAAGGTCTCAGACTTTTCCGGGATAACAACAACGAGCCTGAGTTGTGTCCGGCTCATGTGCCGCCTGCGTCTTTTGTGAGAAAAATTATTTTCCTGAGCTGATTCAAGCACTTTCTGACGGACATCGCGCGAAATTCCCGGAGCATTGTTCAAAACCCGCGAAACGGTGCTGGCCGACACGCCGCATCTTGCCGCAATATCCGCGAGTGTCGATGCCGGACGCCCTTTCATGAGGCCTCCCTGTCAAGCGTGCAGGCTACGTTCTTCATCGCTTTCAGCAGTTTCGAGCACCCGCCGCACAGTCTGCACCATCTGATCGAACCGGGGTCCTCTTCAAGCTTGAGCGGAAAAAGCGGATCGGCGAGGTTCTGCCGGCCGAATCCCGCCAGGTCGACATAACACTTTCCGATGTTTTCGTCAGCGAACCCGGCGGATGCCTTCAAGCCTGCCGAATATGCGGAGCCGATTACGGTTGTACCTGGGATATGGTCCTTAATCTCCCTGGCGTATCTGAAATGAGAGTACATGTTGAAGATACCGTCTTCACCCGGGCGCGTAAGCTTTGGGGTCACGGAAGGAATGCCTGCAGAGACATTGATATAATCGGCCCCGGCCCTGACAATACGGCCCGTTGTTCCAAGAATGTCAGCCGGGTCCTCGACCACTTCATTTGCCGATGCCGTGCCGCATCCGCCCCGTATGCCCTCATAAAAAGAAATGCGGGACCCGATAATGAGACCCGGGTAACTGCGTTTCACATCTTTTATTATATCACAGATAAGTCTTGCACGGTTTTCAGCATTCCCGCCATAAACATCACACCGCGTATTGGCAGGCCTGAGCATTTCGCCAAGCAGGTAGCCGTGACATGCCTTTATGTCTACACCGTCTGCACCGGCGTCATGAGCAAGTTTGCAGGCCCCGACAAAGTCCTCCCTGATCCTGTCCAGTTCAGCTGATGTCAGCTGGACGATGTCCTGGTTGCCTTCGCTGTAGATACACGCCTTTCTGGAATAATCACAGGCGACGCGTCCGGCATGCGTGAGCTGAAACATTATAAGGGCCTTTTCATCATATCTCTTGAATTCATGAACAAGTCTCTTGAAACCGCTTAAATTTTTTTCTGACATGACAAGCCCGTTTTTTCTGGCAAGCGAAACAGGGGTGACGGATACCGCTTCGACAAAAACGATCCCCCATTTGCCCAGCGCAAGCTTTTTGTAGCGGTCGACAATCTTCTCACTCACACTTCCGCCCGCACCTGCCGAATTGATCTCCATCGCCTGCGCAACAAGCCTGTTCCGGACAGACACGCCTTTCATCGGATATGGTTCGAATATATGCTCCATGTCTTTTCTCATGGAACAATCATAGCATATTATCTTATTTATTGCATGCAATTTTCGCAATTTCTTTTCCTTTTGACAAATACGATTTCTCGCCTTAATTTGTTGACTCGAATTTCAGGAGGTTGCCATGAGTGAAGACTATACTTTCTACAAAATCATCAAAGAAGCCCCGATTGCGTGGGTATACCTGAACAGGCCCGAAAAGAAGAATGCCATGGGCCCCGCCGCCTGGAGGGAAATAATCCCCATTTTTGACGATATGGACAAGGACGACTCAATCCGATGCGTCATAATTGCAGGCGAAGGCAAAGACTTTACGGCTGGCATTGACCTCGTGGCCATGGGAAACGAAATCCCCGGCCTGAATGACTGGGACATGAAACCCGCTACAAAGGTCAAGCTCTTCAAGAGCATCTTCCCGCTGCAGGACACCATGAGCTGTATTGAAAAGTGCAGCAAGCCGGTTATATGCGCAATGCACGGCTATTGTATAGGCGCTGCTCTCGATATGGCAAGCGCATGCGATATCAGGCTCGCCTCGGCCGATGCAAAGATGTCCGTGCGTGAAGCTGCCGTTGCGATAGTGGCGGACGTCGGAAGCCTTCAGAGGCTCCCCCATATAATCGGCCAGGGATATACACGCGAGCTCACCTATACGGCGAAATATTTTGATGCGGCGCGCGCCCGTGAAATGCACCTTGTCAACGATGTCTACCCGGACAAGGAATCCCTGCTCGCAGCTGCCAGAGAACTGGCGCTCGAGATTGCCTCATGTTCACCGCTAGCCGTTCAGAGCGCCAAGGACGTCCTGAATTTCTGCCGGGGCAAGAGCATAGCCGACGGCCTTGAATATGTCGCAGCCAGAAGTTCCATGATACTCCCCTCGGACGACCTCAAGGAAACCATAACCGCAATGCTGGAAAAGCGAAAACCAAAATTTTAGAAGGAAAACGGACAATGGCAAAAGCTAAGGAAACAAAAAAATCTTTCGGCCAAAGTGTGAAATGCTACCGCGAGGACAGGGGCCTCAGCATCAAGGAACTCGCCCATGAAACAGGCTATCCGGCAGACCTGCTCGAAAAGGTCGAATGCGATGAGATAACTCCTCCTGTAGCCCTGGTTCTTCAATTAAGCCGGACTCTCAAGGTGGATGTGGAAACCCTGGACGATGCCGGGAAAAAAGCATCCGATCGCGCCAAGAGCCAGAAAATAAGGGCCGGTTCATATGCATACACTCAGCTAACAAAATCCGGCTCGGACAAGCACCTCGGGGCATATCTCGTAACGATTGAACCGAACACGGAACACAAGGGTGTGGAATACCACCATGACGGCGAAGAATTCGTGTATGTCCTGAAGGGCAAACTTAATATCTCTGTAGGTAGAAATATCAGCAACCTGGTAAAGGGTGAACACATCCATTTCAATTCAGCCCTGCACCATGCGCTCAGCAACCCCTCTGACGAAAAGACCGAGCTGCTTGTAGTGCTGTATATACCGTAAGCAAACGCCATGGCATTCGAACTTTCAAGCGAACAGACAATGATCAGGCTCATGGCAAGGGACTTTGCCAGGAAGGAACTCGAGCCCAATGCATCCGATTGGGACAAGCAGGGAAAATTCCCGATAGAGGCCATAAAAAAGATGGGCGAACTCGGGCTTCTCGGCATGATGGTCCCGGTGGAATACGGGGGTTCGGGGGCCGGCGCAGTAGCCTACAGCCTTGCGCTGCAGGAGATAGCATATTCCTGTGCATCAAGTGCCGTCACCATGTCCGTTGCCAACCTTTCAACCGAACCTCTTCTGAAATTCGGCAGCGAAGAACAGAAAAGAAAATGGCTTACCGCCCTTGCAGAAGGATTAAAACTCGGGGCTTTCGCACTTACCGAACCCGGCGCAGGTTCAGACCCGGGCGGTATGTCTACAAAAGCAGAACTCAAGGGCCCTAATTATATTATAAACGGTACCAAGGTATTCATTACCCACGGAGAGTATGCAGACATAATCAACCTTATTGCCAGGACCGGTCAGGACAAAGGGCCGAAGGGGCTATCCGCATTTATCATTACGCCGGATATGCCCGGCTTCAAAGTCGGCACGAGGGAAGAAAAACTCGGCTTGAAGGCATCCAACACCGTCGAACTGGTATTTGAGGACTGCGTTGTTCCGGCACTAAACCTGCTCGGGAATCCCGGAGAAGGCTTCAAGGTCGCCATGAGCGCCCTGGACAGCGGACGCATTGGCATTGCCTCCCAGGCGACGGGGGTTGCCAGGGCCTGTCTCGACGAAGCGGTTTCATATACGAAAGAAAGACGGCAGTTCGGAAAACCCCTCAGTTCGTTCCAGGCCATCCAGTTCATGATTGCCGACACCGCCACCAGGATTGAAGCCGCTTCATGGCTTACACTCTCGGCCGCCGACCGCAAGGACAAGGGGCTTAAATTCACGAAAGAGGCGTCAATGGCAAAGCTCTTTGCATCGGAGACCGCCAATAAGGCCGCTTATATGGCGATTCAGGTTCATGGAGGTTACGGATATACAAAAGACTACAAGGTCGAGAGATTATTCAGGGATGCCCGGGCTACGACAATTTATGAAGGGACCTCGGAAATTCAGCGCATTGTCATAGCCAGAGAAATAATAAAGGAATAACAGCCTGTTATGATAGATAAAAAATATTTTTAAAATAATTATAAAACAAATGATTTATTCTCTAAAGTTTTAACTACAGGCAATCCGATTATATCTCCAATGGAAGAAAAGAGAGAAAACAGACGAAGGAAGACAAACTATCTTCATGATCTTCATGCCAATGTAAAAATTGACAAGCATAAGATCAAATTGCCGATTCTTGACATATCGATCGGCGGAATGGGTATTCTGATCTCTGACGGGTTCTCCTATTTCAAGGAAGGCAAAGAACTCACTATAGACGCCCTGGAGAAAGGCGGCAACGTCATTGCCGCCAACATTAACGGAAGGGTTGCCTATATCGGACCCGGAGTTCCGTCACGGGCGGGCATAGAATTTTCCCCGCAGGATACGCCGATCGAGGCCTATACAAAACTCCGGGACGCCAACGGCCAGAGCATCCGCGTCATTAAAGGCAATGACAAGGTTCATGAACTTTTCAGCGAGATCAAGAGATGGTCACGCGGGTTCGGCGATATGCTCATGATTCACAAGAACAAGGCCATCCCTGCCGAGTTCTTCTATCTGAGGCCTGATGACGATAACATGGTTCTGAGGATAGTAAGGATTTCCGAATTAAGGCTTCCCTATGAGCCCGAAACAGGAAAGACCTATACTTTCTACCTTTTCAAGGGCATCAATGTGATGATCTTCACGGCCAAGGTGGTCAATATCATAAAAAACATTATCGAGACCACGTGGCCTACCGAGGTCAGCTATATAAGCCGCCGCAGCATGGCCAGATACCTGATAACAGGCGACGAGCCGCTCACCGCAAAGCTTGTGCACCCCATCAATTTGAATGAAATCCCGGTTGTAATATGGGACATAAGCATCGAAGGCATGGGGGCGGAGATTCTCGAAGAGGAAATCCCGTTCATAGACGGCATGAACCTGCCCAGCATAAAGATAAATCTGCCCAAGGGAGATGTCACCGGCAAGGGGATCATCCGGTCTGTCAGGACTGAAAACGCCATCCAGAATACACAGCTGGGCATTGAATTCATCAACAACCCCGACATTTTCAGGGACAAGATACTTGAGTTCATACTTGATAAGAATCTTCCGTCCGACGAATTGCTGAAAGGCGCCGCCTGATTTCATACAGGATGTTATAACTTCGCATACCTTTGTCGCTTCCTCGGTTCGTTCTAACACCCTGTATCGTTCATATCATTCGGCTGTAGAGCTATTTTAAATGTACGATATTGCTGAGAAGCAATTGGAATGATATTTTGTAAACATATTGAGTTAATGATTTTGCATTATTATGCCGTAGCAGTATAATATTGGTATATTGGTATTTTCCATCTTTTGAAGCTGGAAGGGGAATATTTTGAACATCTTGAGCTTAATTAATTTGGTAGTCTGTATTAACGATGGTAATGAATTAACAAATCACACATGCAATATAATCAATAGTTGAGCATCGTAGCCATGAAGCATTCAGATCAGCCTTCAATTGAACTAGCTAAGGCACGAGCCGCCATTGATAAAATGAATAACTCTAAAACTCTCAACGAATTTGAGGACGCATGGAAGGAATTTCTTGGGCGCTTGGAGCGAGTCTGGAATAAGGGAGTAAGTCAATTCAGCAAAAGTCCGAAATGGAATGGATGGAAAGGACAGTTTGAAGGTCTCCGAAAGACGGACCCTCTGCTCTCATATCTGGTCAACGCTCGTGGAGCAGACGAACACACAGTTAATGAAATTGTTGGCAGAGAGCCTAGTAGCATAGGAATCTATCCCGCAGAGGGAAATAGTCTTTATATCGATCACATGGAAATCAACAACGGTAACATCTTGATCGAGTCGCCCCAGAAAATAAGAGTCGATTTCCTCCCGGCTAAAACTACGCTGCTTCCAATAAAAAATCGCAGTCGTGTTTATCCAGTTCCAACCTCTCATCTCGGCAACCCCGTTGATCCAACTAACGTCATTGCGGTTGCTGATGTTGGTGCTAAGTTCTATGAACATTTTCTGGTTAAGGCCGAGGAATTCTTCGTTAAATGAAGGGCTACAAACGAAGCTCAACCTTATGATAAAGGGGAGATGCTAAGCGATAAAGTTATACATCGCCGCTGACTTTGAATGTTAGAATAGATCGTTGATGATTGTAAGCAAAAAAATAATATGGAGTAAATATGGGGTTAAAAATATTTTCTGTTGGTGTCAGTGAGTATGATGATTTGGAATCTATTCCATACTGTAATAATGATGCAACCGTTTTTTCAAAAGTTATCCATGAAAATCTTTTAACATCGGTTCCACTCATACTTATTGATAAACAGGTCACGGTATCTTCTTTACCAAGGAAATTTACAAAATTCTGTGACGATATGAATTCAGGAGACAAGCTGATCTTCTTTTATGCTGGTCATGGTTGTAATTATAATTAAATCTCATACTTATCTGCATATGATAGTGAGGATTCCGCTGAAAATATAGAAGAAACATGGATAAGTTTAGAGAGTCTAAGAAAGATTGCGAGAAATTCGTCTGTTAATAAGATTATATTTTTTATAGATGCTTGCCAAACATTAACGGTCTGTTGCCCTGACCATGAAGATCAATGGATCAACCATTTGTTGAAGATTGCATCCACAAATATCCACGGGTTGTCCGGGTTGACCACCGGCGTATTGGTCCCGGGAGCCCAATCGTCCCAGTAGAGCCAGTCTTCAGTGCTTCCTGACCTTGCTTCCGGATGCGTTCCCACGATAAATATCCGTCCGCTCCCGTAGGTGAAACGAATGGCGTCAGCCGCGCCGTAGTGCGACCCCGGAACTACGTAAGTGGCCGCCACTTCCACGAAAGGATCCGGGCTCTTCCACCCGCCGCCATAGTACATCTGCTGCTGAGTTCCCATGTCGCCAAGAACCGGGTCATTTATTTTTACGGGGGTCAACGCCCAATTAGGCCAGGGTGCGATTTCAGTAAGCGGTCCCGTGTCCGTGCCCGGAAAGAGACCAAGCAGAGGGACGTTATAGTAACTGCCGTTCCAGACCATGTAGGCCGAAGCGTAATAAGCTCCGGCGCAAACGCCGTAGTAGCTTCCTCCCTGGTATACAAAATTGAGAATGGCGGTTTCATATCCCGAAAGCCCGTATGAATATCCGGCAACTGTTCCGCCGGGAAATGCCGCAACATCAAAGTTTTGTGTGGTCAGACTGCCGTCATATATCTCCTGAAAACGGATGGCCAGGGGTAAGTGCCCGGCAGATTCGATGGCCCGGGCAAAAGCCGGTTGGAGGCTTGGAGACGGACCGCCATTGGCGGTATGTGTCGAAACTATGGCTACGCGGGAACCGGCCGGGTTTGTGGCGGAAATGTCCGGGGCAGATGCATTTCCGGAGCAAGCCCAGTTTACCATACGGGCCAAAAGAACCCAGCACCCCACTGAATTCGGGTGAACTCCGCCCAAATCCCAGTTATCCCAAATCGTCCAATCCAACTCAGAATCGCCGCGCAGTTCCGGGTCAAAGGAACAGAAAACGACGCGGCCCTTCCCGAACTTATAGCTAACTATTGCAGGTCTCCCCAGATCGTCAACCGCCACGGTATCGGCGCCGGACGGGCCGTAATAACCGCCTCCCGCGGACACGTAAGCGGCCTGTGTGCCACAGCCGAAGCCAGAGTCCAGAACAGTAAAGTTCTGCAATCCCGGGCCCGGAGCCGTTGCAATGAAGACAGGCCCGCCGATGCGGATGTAAGAGAGGAATGAGGCTCCTGCCTCGATCCCAACGACTCCGCCGCCTTCTTCGGCAAACGTTACGATATTTTTCCAGGTTTCATAATTGCCGAGGTATTGAGGATTCAGGTAACCTTGTGGAGAGCCGTCTTCACCGGCAGGAATGATGAACACATCGAAGTTGGCTCTGTTCAAACGCCCCATGTTTATATCATCAGATAATACGCCAAGGGGCTTGAAACCCGCTGCGGACAACGTCCTGAACAATGCGATAACCTTGTCTCCGCATGCGCCATTGTCCACGAATACAGCGATTTTAAGAGGGTGATCGGGAGGCGCAGGCGCTGAATTTCCGCTTTGACTGCTGCTGCAACTTGTCAGGAGAACGGCTGCAAGAATAAAAAGGACGACAGGTATGCATTTAATCAACTCCCGGCAGTTCCGTTTTGCCATGCGTATATCCCTTCCGATAGTCTGTGAATTATACGTAATACTATCGGTTATATAATAAGAAATGATTATCTCCGGTTTGCAGGTTATGACTAATGCGTGTTGGAGTTCGGAAAGCAGGACAGCCTGAATTTTTAAGAACAGACCTCAACCATTTTCAATTCCGAAAACCACACAGCAAAACAACATCTTTTCAGGGCGCATACTGTTGTGGCTCATAACGGATACGCGGCGAAAGGAATTAGCTGTTAAGCTATTAGGCTGTTAATTAGTTTATGAATAGAAATAGAAATTATTGATTTTCTATAAGCAATTTATTATTATTATTAAATTGGATATAAATATAATTATATAAAGGAGGGTATCTTGAAAAAAAATCAATTTTTTATTTTCATTGCTGCATGTGTATTTTGTCTTAGCGGTTGCATCATATCACATACACCATTTGAAAACCCAGTTGCTCTATCATATGGAGAGCAGAAGACATTTTCAATAAAGGTATCCTCATCAACAGCGTCATATACATGGTATGCTGATGGAGCAGTTGTCCCTGGCGAAACACAGAACTCATTTACTTATGTCCTGAATGATGTAATCAAATCAAAACACAAGATCAAGGTCATTGCAAAATATTCCTCAAGTGAAGATGCCTATACCTGGAATGTCAACTACGAAGGCATGAAGAACAATTATGTTTATTTAAAAAGTGATCCAGGAGATTATGTAGGAGGTGGTGGAACCTATCTATACACTCAAGCCGATTCCCAGATCTCATTAGAAGCTAATGGGGGACTTCTCTCAATATCGATAGATGGAGATGAATGGTGGTTTGGTGATTTCCAAGAACCAAACTACTTTAGGAAATTGCGAGTAGGGCAATATCTAAATCTCAAACGCTACCCCTTCAACGAACCCCTCATTGGTGGCCTCGACTGGGGTGGTGAGGGAAGAGGTTGCAACGAACTTACAGGTAGTTTTAAAATAGATGATGTCACATACTCAGGAGATACTCTGACTTCAATCGATCTCTCCTTTGAGCAGCATTGCGAGGGTAATACCCCTGCACTGCATGGATGGATCCACTGGAGGTCAGACGACCATACAGCACCTCCTGGGCCGGTGAATCCTATTCCTAACGGACTTTGGAAGCCAGCTTCTGGCTCTACACCAATCAATGGCAATTATGTATATCTGCAGATTGAACCAGGTGATTGTTATTCAGGACAGAGCAGAACATTGACCTATACACAAGCAAATTCTTCTATATCTCTAGAAGAAGATACGGGTTACCTGAGTATACGCATACTTGGTGATGAGGATTGGGATGGCCAATTTCGAGTTATGAACACACTAAACTCTTTTGAAATTGGATATTATGGAAATCTTAATAGCTATTCAAGAGATAACCCAACCAAGGCCCGTCAAAGTGTAGGCTGGTATGGCAATACGGGATGGTTTGCCATAGATAATGTTGTTTATACGAATGGGGTACTCACTGCAATTGATCTACGTTTTGAGCAGGATTCGTGCACTTCGTCATCTATGCGCGGAGAAATCCACTGGAGGTTAGACGATCCTACGGTACCTCCAGGACCCGTAAATCCTCCACCTGCAGGTCTATGGGAACCGGTTTCCGGCTCTACGCCTCCAAGTGGCAATTATGTATATCTGCAAAGTGACGCCGGCGATTATATTGGCTGGGGCAAAACATATACATATACTCCAGATACAATTTCAATTTCTGTTAACGAAATGAGTGGTCATCTAGGGGTTTATATCAATGGAAATGATTGGTGGTCTGGTGATTTTAAAACCATGAGTTCACTCGACAAATTCCAACTCGGATATTACCCGGACCTGAAGCGTTTTCCATTTAACAACCCTGCTAGGGGTGGACTTGAATGGGGCGGTAATGGATGTGGATGTAATACCCTTACCGGATGGTTCGTAGTGGACAATGTTTTGTATGCAAACAATGTATTAACATCAATTGATCTCCGATTTGAACAGCATTGTGAAGGGGGAACTCCAGCTCTTCATGGAAAGATTCACTGGAACAATTAAAATTTATCAGAAACTTAAAAAGGGGTAGGTCATTGACCTATCCCTTCAGATATACTTGAAACAAGTTATCGTTAAAATTTAAAAGTTAGCACTTTAAATACTTGGAAATTGTTGGTCTCCAGAAAACTTTTACTAATGAAAGAGTTTACAGATTATAGATAGTGGCACGTAATGTATAGAAATGATTATCTAGCACCAATAGCAGGACAACCTGAAATTTTTAAGAAAAGATCTCAAACAGTTTTCAATTCAGAAAAACACCCAGCAATAAAACTTCTTTTTCAGGGCGTTATAACAAAGCAAGTCAAGGAGTAACGCAGCCGAGGAACAAGGCGTACTTTGACGTACGCCGGAGTGACGAGGCAAGGAAATGACAAATTTTGCATCACAAAATTGACGTACCTAAGGTACGCCTGAAGGGTGAGGGTTATCTGCCCGAATCACAGAGATACATAGTTATAACGCCCTGAATGATTGACTATACGCGGAAATACTTCCTATACCACTCCACGAATCTTTTGATTCCATCCTCGATTGAAATCCTAGGCCTGAACCCGGTCAGGCTCTCCAGGTCTGCGGCATCGGCGCAGGTGGCTGCCACGTCGCCGGGCTGCATCGGCAGCATGTTCTTCACGGCTTTTCTGCCGAGCGCTTCTTCAAGCACCTCAATATAGCGCATGAGTTCAACCGGACTGGACCCGCCGATATTAAAGACCCTGTACGGCGCAAAGCTAGTCCCCGGGTCCGGATTTACCCTGTCCCATCCTGCATCAGGCTTCGGGATGATATTTGCGACACGGACAAGCCCTTCGACGATGTCGTCGATATAAGTGAAATCGCGTATCATCTTCCCGCAGTTGTAGACATCGATCGGCTCGCCAGCAAGGATGGCCTTTGTAAAAAGGAACAGCGCCATATCAGGCCGGCCCCAGGGGCCGTAGACCGTAAAGAACCTCAGACCGGTTGTCGGCAGGCCGTACAGCGCGGAATAGCAATGCGCCATCAGTTCGTTCGCCTTTTTGGAAGCGGCATACAGGCTGATCGGATGGTCCACGCTGTCATGCACTGAAAACGGCATTTTTTCATTGATGCCGTACACCGAACTTGAAGATGCGTAAACAAGGTGTTTTACCCCGGCATGCCTGCATCCTTCCAGGATATTGATGAAGCCCGTTATGTTTGAATCCACATAGACAAACGGATTTTCAAGGCTGTACCTGACCCCCGCCTGGGCCGCCAGGTTCACCGCAATATCAAAATCATGCTCGTTGAAAATCTCGAGAATCCTGTCCCTGTCGATGAGGTCTGTCTTCTCGAATGCAAACGCATCATAATCTTTCAGCATGCCGAGGCGGTCGAGTTTGATCTGCGGATCGTAATAATGATTGATGTTGTCCAGGCCGAAAACCTCATGGCCTTCATCAAGAAGCCTTTTTGAAAGATGAAACCCGATGAAACCTGCGGACCCGGTAACAAATGCTTTCATAATTTAAAACTCCCCTTAGGCTTCTGTTTCAGCATTTCTATCGCCTGAGGCACATCGAATATATCCCTCGCCCACCACGAGGCCGTCCCGGAAAAATCGCCTCCCACAAGTATGCCCTGCATGCCTTTTGTTATCGCCGTATCGATGTTGTCTGCACGGTCGTCAATGCAGATAAAATCCGAGGAATTTCTGCCGAGACTCTCAGTTATCCTGTCATAGGGCTCGGTCCTCGGTTTCGGTATGAATCCCATATCTTCAATTGTAAAGAGGCCCTTGAACAGGTCACTTACGCCAAGCGCGGCAAGTATCCTGATGACATATTCCTTTGATGCGTTTGAAAAAGCAATAATGGGAAACGTTATCTCTGAAAGGGTTTCCCTAAGCCTCGCATCTTCCCCAAGCAGCTCTTCGACAGGGACGTCATGGACATAGGCGCAGAATTCATGAGGGTCGGTCGCATGGTTCTCCATCATGCCGCCAAGGGTCGAGCCGTACCTGCCGAAATATGATTTTCTTAGCTCCCTCGTTTCCTCAATGCCGATGTTCAGGGCCTGCATTATATACTCATCGATTCTCTTGTTTACATGGTTAAAAGGCCCTGTTCCTCTCGGGTAGAGCGTATAGTCCACGTCCATCAGGACAATGCTCATAACTCTTTGCCTTTTACAGGACCATCAGTCATCAAAGACATCCATCTGGCGCGGGCGGCTGATGCCAAGGTGCTTGTATGCCCTGCCCGCCGCCTGCCGGCCCCTCGGTGTCCTGTTGATATATCCGTTCTGAATCAGGAACGGCTCGTATACATCCTCTATGGTGTCCTTGTCTTCACCTATTGCAGCGGAAAGCGAATCAATTCCGACGGGCCCGCCGCCGAACTGTCTGATCATAATTTCGAGAATCCTGCGGTCCATCCTGTCCAGGCCTGTTGCATCAATGTCGAGCCTTGTAAGGGCGGTATCTGCAATGTCCTTTTCAATTCTTCCATCACCGAGGACCAGGGCAAAGTCATGGACACGCCTTAATAGCCTGTTGGCTATGCGGGGTGTTCCCCGTGAACGGTTTGCAATCTCGCTCAGGCCTTCAGCCGAGGCTTTGATATTGAGGATTTTTGCCGAACGTTTGATGATGGTTGCAAGCTCCGCCTTGTTATAGAACTCAAGATGGCCGACTATTCCGAAGCGGTCGCGTAATGGCGAAGTGATCCTTCCGGCACGGGTTGTGGCTGAAATGAGAGTAAACGGGCACAGGTCGATACGGATCGATCTGGCCGACGGACCCTGGCCTATTACGATGTCAAGCTTGAATTCCTCCATCGCCGGATAAAGGATCTCCTCGACGGCGGAGCCCAGCCTGTGGATTTCATCGATAAACAGCACGTCGCCTTTTTCAAGGTTTGTGAGTATGGCGGCCAGATCTCCGGACTTCTCAATGGCCGGCCCGCTGGTGACCTTCAGGTTAACCTTGAGTTCGTTGGCAATAATATAGGCAAGGGTGGTCTTGCCAAGCCCCGGGGGCCCGTAGAACAGGCAGTGGTCAAGCGGCTGTTTCCTTGTTTTAGCCGCTTTTATAAAAACTTCCAGATTGGCCTTGAGCGCATCCTGTCCTACATATTCCTTCAAAATTCTGGGTCTGATGTTCGACTCAAAATCGGCCTCTTCACGGTCTTTAACGGCTCCTGTAAGTTCATCTTTATCCATTATTTCAAGTCCTTCAGCGCCTTTTTGATAATATCTTCAACATTATCCGCCTTTATTCCCGATATTATTTTTCTTGCCACGTTTTCGGAATAGCCGAGCGCAATCAGTGCCTGGACCGCGTCTTCGGAAGGCGTCGGCATGCCTCTCAACCGGCGCGGATAATGTTTCATGATCTTTTCCTTGAGCTCAAGCACTATGCGCTGGGCGCTTTTCCGGCCGATACCGGGAAGCGAACACAGATAGTTTATATTTTCATTGACGATCTCATCCAGAAACCTGTTGGGCTCGGTGCCCGAGATGATGTTCATCGCCGTTTTCGGCCCTACCCCTGAAACGCCAATGAGAAGCGAGAATATTTCCTTCTGCCTGGGATCAGGGAAACCGTAAAGCTCAAGGGAGTCTTCCCTCGAAATCAACACGGTCGGAATGGTTACTTCCTGCCCCGGTTTAAGGTTTGTTTCAGCACCGGCGGGTATGTTTACCAGATAGCCTACACCCCCCACCATAATGGTAAGGCTGCCCTGAACAGCACTGTAAACCTCGCCCCTGAGCACGCTTATCACGGCGCGAACCTCCTTATCCTTCGTGACGCCCCGTGGCAGATTCCCACTGCAAGGGCGTCCGTCGCATCTTTTGAGGTGATCGATTTTTTCTTGAGGCCCAGCAGCATTGCCACCATGTCATTGATCTGGTCCTTGCCCGCATGTCCGTACCCGCATGTGGCCTTTTTGATTTCGGTGGGTGTGTATTCAAAGACCGGCAGATCCATCAATGTCGCAGCCAGTATGATCACGCCTCTTGCCTGGCCGAGTTTAAGCGCCGTCTGTGCATTGACGGCATAAAAGGATGTTTCAATCGCCGCCTCGACAGGTTTGTATTCTTCAAGAACGGACTTTACGCAGAGATGGATTTCCTTGAGTCTTTCTGAAAGCCCTTCAGCCCTTGGTCTTATCGTCCCGTGCGCTATGTGTTTTACCGAATTGTGCCCGATGTCCAGAACCCCATATCCTGTGCAGTGAGTACCCGGATCAAAGGCGCAGATAATCATTTATCCCTGGAATTGAGCCATTTCCTCGTCGTCGATATCGAAATTGGAAGATACTGATTGAATATCATCATGGTCTTCGAGCAGACTCATGAGCTTGAGCACCTGCTGAGCGCTCTTGCCTGTAACCTTGACTGTATCTTTGGGGATCATTGAAACTTCCGCAGAAGTGTATGCAATCTTCTTTTCCTCAAGCGCAGCCCTGACATCTTCGAGCATGGAAGGCTCGGTAAGTATCTCATAGCTGTCACCCTGGTCGCTTATATCATCAGCCCCTACACCGAGCGCTATGTCATAAAGGGTATCTTCATCAACCGCATCTTTTTCGACTACAATGACGCCTTTCTTGTCAAACATCCAGGCCACACAGCCGTTTTCGCCCAGGTTCCCGTTATACTTAGTAAAGAGATGCCTTATGTCCGCAACCGCTCTGTTCTTGTTGTCTGTCATGACAGACAGCATTATCGCCACTCCGCCGGGACCGTATCCTTCGTATGAGAATTCCTCAAGGTTGAATCCCTCGAGCTCGCCGGTTCCTTTCTTTATGGCCCTGTCTATGTTGTCCTTGGGCATGTTGGCTGCCCTTGCAGTTAATACCGCAGTCCTTAAACGGGCATTCGAGGTCTGGTCGCCTCCACCCATCCTTGCAGCCACAGTGATTTCCTTGATAAGCTTGCTGAAGAGCTGGCCTCTTTTAGCGTCAGCAGCCCCTTTCTTGTGTTTGATAGTACTCCACTTATTATGACCGGACATATTGCCCCCTGTGCCTGTTTTTCTGGTCTTTACCACACGCGCCTGAATCTGGCAAGCGGCATGAAACCAACATTTAGCGAAGATTCCAACTATAAACTGGAACGGCCTGAGCAGCAAGTATTTTTATATGAATACACAATCATCCGCGCGCATGAATATCAATTACATAAGTATTTAGCACTGGAAATTTCATATTGCAAACGCGCAATTTTATATGCTACCCACAAGCACTATCCGGATAACGTGGGGCCGTAGCTCAGTTGGGAGAGCGCATGAATGGCATTCATGAGGTCGAGGGTTCGATCCCCTTCGGCTCCACCATTGATTATTTAATAATATTTTCCCTATAGAACATAACAATAGACAGCCCGTCTCAATAAATCGAGAAACGGTTTTTCCGAAAGAAGCCCATTATTTTTTGCAAAAGTTCTTTTCCCTAATTTCCCGGTCCGGTCAAAACGCCTGTGTTCGTCCTTGATCAAACGGGTCATCGGCAATCCTGCGGTGGTCTGTCGCGTGATCCTGTCACTCAACGGTTTCTGCTGAAAAGCCTCACCACGGCCCTCTGCAATTTATCCAGGTAGATGTAGGTCACCGGTGTTATATACAGCGTCACAATCTGGGAAAACAGTAAGCCGCCCACCACAGCGAGGCCCAGCGGCCTTCTCGACTCAGCTCCCGCTCCCAGGCCTATTGCAATCGGAAGCGTTGCCATCAGGGCAGCCATGGTCGTCATCATAATCGGCCTGAAGCGTATTAGCGCACCCTCATAAATCGCGTCTTCAGGATTCCTGCCTTCATTCCTCTCGGCATCCAGCGCAAAATCTATCATCATGATCGCGTTTTTCTTTACGATGCCGACCAGCATGATGATCCCCACCAGAGCATACAGGTTGAGATCTACATGGAAAATCAATAATGTCACAAGGGCGCCGAGGCCTGCTGACGGCAGGCCGGAAAGGATCGTGAGCGGGTGAATAAAACTTTCATAGAGTATTCCAAGCACGACATAGATCACCAGGATGGCCACAATCAGTAATATGCCCATTCCTGACATGGACGATTCAAATGCCTGGGCCGTCCCCTGTGGGCTTGCCGTAATCGAATCAGGCAGGGTTGTTTTTGCAAGCTCTTCCACTTCCTTAACCGCATCGCCAAGCGGCTTGCCGGGCGCCAGATTGTAAGAGATGGTCACTGCTGGAAGCTGCCCCAGATGGTTTACGGAGAGCGGACCGATACTGTACTTCCAGCTTGCCACCGTGCTCAGCGGAACAAGGCTCCCCTTGTTCGAACGGATATAAAGCAGGGATAATGCCGAGGGGTCCATCTGGTATTCGGGGTCGATTTCAAGGATGACCTGGTAGCCGTTGTCGGGTGCGTAAATCGTTGATATCTGGTTTGATGAATAGGCGCTTCCTAGCGTCTGCTCGATCTGAAGGACATTGAGGCCCAGGGAAGCCGCTTTGTCTCTGTCAATATTCACGGTAATCTGGGGGTTTTTGAGCTGAAGGTCGCTGGTCACATCCTGAAAGCCCTGCAGTTCCTTTATTTTCGACTCGAGCACCGGTGCGTAGCGGTAGAGCTCTTTGATATCCGGGCTCTGCAACGTATACTGGTACTGGCTCTGTGTCTGATATCCTCCAATGCGAATGGGTGGAGGATTCTTCAGATATACTTTTATGCCCGGGACTTCAGCGAGCTTCGGACGCAGTTCCTGAATTATCTCATCAGCGTTCAAAGGGCGTTCAGATCGAGGCTTCAGGCGCATCATCAGAAATCCATCCTCACCGCCTTCCACGGATGACATCAATATATCGATATTGGGGTCCCTTCTGATTATCTGCACGATCTTCTGCTGATATTCGATCATTGTTTTGAATGACGTACCCTGCGCCGCTTCTGTCGTCCCTGATATCATTCCCGTATCCTCGTTCGGCAGGAAGCCCATAGGCATCTTGAAATACAGCCAGATAACGGCTATCAGGAAAACCAGGGACACGGCAAGCGTTAACCTCTTGTATTTCAATACCCATCTTAGGCTTTTATCATAACCGCTTAGCAGCCCGCCAAAAAAGCGCTCGGACGTCTGATAGATGCGGTTGTGCTTAACCTCGCCGGGAGGCCGCAGGAAAGTCCTGCAGAGCATCGGCGTAAGACTCAGTGATACGAACCCGGAGATCAGGACAGCCACGGCTATCGTTACTGCAAATTCATTCAGGAGCCTGCCTACAATGCCGCCCATGAAAAGAACGGGGATGAACACCGCCACCAGGGACAGCGTCATTGAAATGATCGTGAAGCTGATCTCCTTTGATCCGTTGAAGGCGGCATCACCGGGGCTTTCGCCATGTTCCATGTGGCGCACGATATTCTCCAGCATGACAATGGCGTCATCAACAACAAATCCCACGCACAGCGTCAACGCCATGAGCGAAAGGTTGTCAAGGTTGAATCCTGCAAGTTTCATTGCTGCAAAGGTGCCGACAATGGACATGGGCAATGCCATGCTCGGTATTATTGTCGCGGAAAAATTTCTCAGGAAAAGGAAAATTACGATTACGACCAGAAAGAGCGAAAACAGCAGGGTAATCTGGACATCCCGAATTGATTTCTTTATTGAGACCGAGCGGTCATAAACGATATCGAGGTTAACCGAAGCGGGAAGGATCTTTTCAAAACCGGGAAGTATGTCTTTAACGGCCTGGACGACCTGAACAGTGTTGGTACCGGGCTGGCGGAGGATCGACAGGATGATGGACCGGTCATTGTTATACCACGAGGCCTGCTTATCATTTTCAACACTGTCGATTATCTGCGCCACGTCGCCGAGCCTGACCGGAGACCCGTTACGGTATGCGACGATAAGCGGTTTGTAAGCGGATGCGTTTTCAAGCTGTCCGGGGGTATTTAAGGTGAACGCCTTGAAGTCTCCCCACAGGGTTCCTGTCGGCAGGTTGACATTTCCCGACTGTATGGCGTCGCTTATTTCATCAATCCCGATGGACCTCGCAGCCAGCGCCTTGGGATCAAGGCGGATGCGGACCGCATATTTCTGCGATCCCCGGACCTGCACCTCGGCTACCCCGTCGATCATGGATATCCTCTGCGCCAGAATCGTCTCGGCGTATTCGTCAACCTTTGACAGAGGAAGGGTGGGAGAATTCAGAGAAATATTAAGAACCGGCTGGTCCGCAGGGTTGACCTTCCTGAATGTGGGAGGAGTTGACATGGTGTTGGGAAGCTGGCGCACGGCCCCGGCGATGGCTGTCTGGACATCCTGTGCAGCCGCATCGATATTGCGGTTAAGGTTGAACTGTATCGTGATCTGGGTTTCCCCCAGAGAGCTCGATGACGTCATGGAATCAATGCCCGCTATCGAGGAAAACTTCTGTTCAAGGGGTCTTGCGACTGCGGAGGCCATGGTTTCAGGGCTGGCGCCGGGCAGCTTGGCCGTAACACGGATTGTCGGGAAATCTATATTGGGGAGCTCGCTTACAGGCAGGCCTTTGTATGCAACAATCCCGAATACGAGAAAAGACATCATGACCAGTGTGGTCATGATCGGGCGGCGTATAAAGATGCTGGAAATGTTCATCTGCGAAATCCCTTAATCAACCGAATATAAATCATCTGTCTCGAGTGTTGTTCCTTATCTTTTCTTTGATGCGGACTCTGGTACCGGGTTTCAGCTGCATCTGGCCGTCCGTCACGACATTCTCTCCGGGCTTCAGGCCTTTTAAAATAACCGTTTCATTCTTAAAAGTCCTGCCGGTAACGACAGTCCGCATTTCAACAGTCAGATCCGGTTTAAGGACAAAGACAAACTGGCCTTCCTGGGCCTGCTCTATGCTTTGAGACGGAACGAGAATCGCATTGTCCTCATAGGCAAGGTTCAATACGACTTCAACAAACTGGCCCGGCAGGAGCCTTTTGTCAGTGTTTGCGAAAACACCTTTGAGGATGATCGTTCCGGTTGCCTTATCGATGAAGTTATCGACAAAGTTAAGCTCGCCGGCTTCCGGCTGTGCATCCCCGGGGATAAAAACCTGCATCTTAAGCCTGCTGTCTGTCATGTATTTCTTGATATCGGGAAGATCCTTCTCGGGTATGGCAAATGAAACTTTAACAGGCTGAATCTGATTGATCGTGGTTATCTCGGTATCGTTGGCATTGACAATATTGCCCTGATCCACCTTGAGCGCGCCTGTCCTGCCGTCAATCGGGGAGTAGATCGAGCAATACTGTATCTGTACCCGGCTGCTGTCCACAATAGCCTTGTCGGCCTTGAGAGTGGCCTCAAGCGTCTCCAGGTTCGTCACTGCCCGGTCATACTCCTGCCTGGCCACATAGTTCTTCTCGATCAGCCGGGCATAGCGCTTGTATTCCACACGTGCATTCTCCGCCTCCGCCGTATCCTTAAGCAGGTTTGCCTGGGCTTTCTTCAGCTCAGCTTCAACGCTCCTGCAGTCAAGGTCGAGCAGAGGGTCGCCTTTTTTAACATCCTGGCCCTGTGTGAAATGGACCCTGGTTATGAGACCCGTGATCCGGGCTTTGATGGATATGGATTGATACGCTTCGACATTGCCTATGCCGCTCAGCGTAACGGGAATGGTCTTCTGGCTCACAGCCTCCACCATAACGGGAACCGGCGGATTTGCGGTTTTATGTTTCTTTGATGAACAGGCGGAAATCACTGCCATAACAACAATTAATATAATCAATATAAAGTTAAGCTTTTTTTTCATTCGACTTCCCCCATGGCCTTTTGAAGGGCTGCTATGGCAAGCCAGTACTGATACTGGACGATTGTATGGTTTGTTTTTGCAGTAAGTTCGGAGGTAAGCGCGTCACTGACCTCTATCGCATTTCCGATGCCCTCGGCATAGCGGCCTTCAGCCAGTTCGCGGTTTTGCTTTGCCTGGTACATTCCCACCGAGGCAACCTTTATGGCTTCTTTTATTTCCGAGAGATTGACGAGGGCCTTCTGCACATCGAGCCTGATATTCTGTTTGAGCCTGTCGATCTCCGCTTTCTTGATCATCAGGTTGGATCTCGCCTCATCCACCTGGTATCTGACATTAAAGCCCGTGAAAATAGGGATGGACAATCCCGCTCCGATTGACCATTCGTCATTAAGCGGAAAATCCCGTCCGGTCTTCCCGACCCCTGCCGTCCCACTGAGGTTCGGGTAATTGCCCGTTTTTGCATAGTCGATTGACCTTTTTGCAGCATCGTACTCCCACTGCAGCGCCTTGAGGTCCGGCCTGCTGGCGTAGGCCCTGTTGAGCGATTCATCGGGTGTGATACTGTAATCCGTGTACGGCGGGGCGTCCTTGATTTTTATATCCGGCATTTCATCGATACCCATCGAATTGGTGAGCGTCAGCCTGGCCACCCTGATGTCGTTCTGCGCCTTTATCATGCTGAGCCTGGCCTGGCTCAGGTCCATTTCAGCCTTTGTCACGTCGATCATCGGTTTGATCCCGGCCTCGAACAGTTTTTTTGCCATGTCGAGGTGCTGCTCGAAATTCTTCACCGTTTCCCTGTTGTCTTCAAGCGTGTCGCGTGCGTTCAGAAGCCCGTAATATGACTGTTTGACCGCATATGACACGTCTCTGGCGGTGGTAGCGACATTCGCGCCCGATGATTCCGAGAGAGACTTTTTTATCCCGACCTGTGACGAGGTACGGCCGAAGTCGTACAGGAGCTGGCTGAGCGACACCGAACCGTCATAAGTATCGTTGGTGCTGTCTGTGGTTATGCCCGATGAATATGAAGGCTGCTTGACACGCATGTAATCCGCATTGATGCTCACCTGGGGGTAGTAGGATGATCTGGCCTGGCCTATCCTGCTGATGCTTGCCTTCTGGCTTGAGGCGGCGGCGACCATATCCGGATGGTTTTTAAGTGCGATTGCAATGCACATGCCGAGGTCGAGCACCTCGCCGGGCTTTACCTGATCCTCTCCGAAAGACGCTGCCGGGCAAAGAAAAACAAGCAGGGTCATTAAAATCGAAACTGCTGTTGCAGGGATTAATAAATACCTTTTCGGACGTGCAGTCTCTGTTTTCTTTCTATTCATATAAATATACCTAAGTCGTTTATAGCACCTTTCACGTCAAGATGTTTTACAATATTTAACACAGGAACAGGCTGATGTCTTGATATCTGCCCTGCCATCGAATACTGCGCTGATAAAAAATGATAACGGAAATCACAAATTCCCTTGCGCGGTAAAACGGCAAACTTATATAATGTGAGACACAATCCGAGGTGAAAAATGAATAATATACCAGGTATCAAGCTTCCGGGTGTCGGCCAGATAGGCATGGTTGTTTACAGTGTCGACAGAACGATGGAATCTTTCAAAAAACTTGGCATAGGCCCGTGGATGCTGTGGGAAGGCACCCCTGAATTTACACTTGAAAAGGACGGGCCCGTGAATGCGTCGCTGAAGATCGCGATGGCCTATTCCGGCGGGGTTCAGCTCGAACTTATCGAGGTAACTTCAGGACGCAGCTATTATAACGACACCCTCGACAGCCGTGAAGGCCTGCACCACCTGGGCTATATGGTGAACAACCTGGAAGAACTCGTTCACCAGTGCAAAGACATCGGAATCGAGATCCTTCAGCGCGGGCAGATAAAAAGCAAGGGCTTCACCATTGACTATGCCTACATGGATACCCGGAAGAGCTGCGGAGTCATCATGGAATTCATCCAGACAAGACTGGGCCCGCTGCCGCTCAAAATGAACAGGCTTACCCATAATCTGGCATGCAAATTGGGAATTTGAACAGACTGACAGCAGAATAGAAATTCGCTCTGCCGATACCACGAGGACACTAAATGATAAACAGAAGGAAGTTCATTTCATGCTGCTCAGCCGCAGCGGCCTGTTCGATAATACCGGCCCATGCATCCGCCGGTACGATAACGCCGGTCAACACGCTAAGAAAAGCGAGCCCTGAAAAGGCTGTCCTCATCTACTATTCGCAGACCGGGCACACCCGGATCTACTCCGAGCTGATCGCCCGAACCTGGGAAAAAGCCGGGCTTAAGGTTGACACGGTTTTCATCAGGAAGGCTGATATCGCAAGTCTTTCAGATTATGACCTGATTGGCGTCGGATCGCCGGTCCACTACCTCGATGCACCGTTAAATGTCAAAAAATGGCTGGGGTCAATCCCGTCGATAAAGGGGGCGGGGACAGTGGCATTTGCTAGTTACGGCGGCAACGGAGACGGCCAGAAGAGGGCTGCTGCAAACATTTTAAAGATGCTCTCTGACAAAGGCGGAGTTCCGCTCGGCATGGACATGTTCGGCAACATGAGCACCTATCCGCCGACATGGTCTCTCGGCAATTCCGAACGCATACTGAAATTCAGGGACAGGCCGAACGAGAAGACATATGAAGGCGTGCGCGCCTTCGCCTCGAAAACGCTGATGCAATACGGCCGGGGCGGGATAAGCTTCGCTGCCGAAACGGGCAGCATCCTGAGCGGCAAGGCGATGATGGCCCCGACAAAGCTGTTCATCAGTCACAAGCTTGTCAGGAGCAGGTGCATTGCCTGCGGCAAATGCATGAGTCAATGCCCGACAGGCGCAATCGACATTGCCGAAGCAAAAATAGATGAAGGCAAATGCATCCTGTGCTTCGGCTGCCTGAACAACTGCCCGGCAGACGCGCACGAGATGAAGATGTTCGGAAAAAAGCTCTACGGCTTCCCGGAATTCCTCAAAAGGAACAATATTAAAATCGCGCTACCCTGAATAAGAAGATATCGTTAACATAAATAATTCATACACAAGCTGAGATTATTCGCATATACATCCATTCCGTCAAGGAATGAAGCAGCCTTCTGTGCGCCGCCCAGAATGTCCTGAAGAAGTTTTATGACCGGGTCAAGCATGCCCTTCAAGTCAGCCTTTCCTGCCAAACCCAAAAGCGATCCGATAATCGGCAGTATCAGCAGAACTGCGCCAAACCCGAGCAGCAGCAGAACAATGCCACCTATGATAAGTCCCACTAAGAGAGTTTTATTGCCCATCACTTTTTCGAGCATTGAAAAAACCATGTCGGTTTTGTGCGAACCCCTGAGGTAAGGATGATGCTTGTCATGGTGATTATCGTGATGGTCATCAACAGGCCCGTACCGGTGAATTTCATCGCCATGTTCATCATGGTTGTCATATTCGCGATATTCCCGGTGTTTGTCATAATGATGGTCGACATGGCCTTTGTAGTGATGGTCATCATGATGGCCGTGACCGTGACCCCGGCTCATTTTCATCAGGTCTTCAATCAGTCCCATATGGTCTCCTTTTTTATTTTGTCTGGAACAGGCATCGGTCTGCTTAAATTTTTTATAATGGAGATTGTTACAGGCGACAGGCAGCATAGTCAAATTAGTAAGTGTAACAAATTGTTAATGCACACCAGGGAAGTTCCCATTTAAAAGGCCTGTGCGGGTTTCTCTGTTCTTGCAGGATTGCGGTTCTTATTGAGTCGCTTCACTGTCCCCTGAATTACAACTTTCATATCTGTAATATCTTCAAAGATGTCACTTTCGCAATCATATCAAAATCCTTATCGTTATGGAGCAGGATCAGGTCATTTTCCAATGCTATTCTCGCTATAAGACAATCAACGGTTTTCCTTATTGTCAATCCCGATTTCCTGCAAAGCCTGTATATTTGAGAAGCTGCGATATATGAGTCTCTTCCTTTAAGCGAATATACCGGAAATACCAAAAGATGCTTCTTTGCTTTTGCATAATCAGTGTCAGACCTGAAACCCTGCAAAGTTTCTGTCAAAACAATATCGGCAATGCAAATATCTTCTTCATTATTAAGGAGATTTTTCAAAACTGTTACTGATTTTGTCTGGTTCCCATTAAAAAAATCAATCCATACAGAGGTATCAACAAGAAATTTCAGATTCGGCTCCTTCTCGTCTCTTCCAGATTGCCTTCCCACTTCAGTTTACCTGAGAGTTTAAGTATTTTCTTCTGCTCCTTGCGTCTGACAAGCTCGGAAAGGGCATATTCAACAAGTTCTTTCTTTGTTTTTATGCCGGTATAAGTCATACCCTTATCCACCAGTTCTTCATTCAAAACAATATTTGTCCGCATCTTATGCCTCCATTTATACACACCATAAGTTCATTTTATGTGTATGTCAAGAATCGATATTTTATAAGAGCACAACGAAGATTTGTTCATGAATATCAACTGAGGAAACGTTGGGGAAGTCTGCGTCTCCAAGTATGCTCCCGAATTCAATGCTTTGATCTTATGCATTATTCCGGCGAAAACTGGAATTCAATGTTTTCCTGACTAATAAGTTAATCATTTATGGGCATCCTCATATAGCTCCCGAGGACAGTTACTCAATTTGTCAAGGTTAAAGGCCTGACACCGAGCCGTCCATTTATGGGTGTCCCCTAAGGTTCCCTGAACGTCCCTAACAAGTATTTAAGCTATCAATTCTCTGATTCTTGAACCTGTTTCTTGAATAAGGGCATCGCTATTCAATCCGTATTGCCCTGAAAAGAATGGGATAACCGCAAGAATTGTTCTTTCGGTTAATTTTGCCCAATAGAATGAACGTGTAATACTGTCATCCCGTACTTTTCCACTCTTGATGGTGGCATTGATACCGATGTTGCTAGCAAAGCATGCAAAAAAATCTGTAAGATAACTAATGCCCGTACCTATTATTACCTTAGGATGATAATCCTGGCTAACCAATCGTGAAATAGCTGGAAACCTGTTTAAGAAACACCATGTCTTGAATAAACATTTTTCCTCAAATCCAGTAATTCCTTCTAAATCGTATTCTTTCCATAACTGGTCATTCGTGTTGTTAAATGCAATTGGATATAAATTCATCCTGAATATTTCCGAACCGTTACAATTCTCTACTATTTTTTTATAATTACGAACTTCATCGCCAATTATAGCAGAGTATAATTTTGCTACGTTCCTCCCATAAGGATATGTTAGGGAATCATTCCAAGGATATTTTTTCAAAGGATTATACCTTCCATTTGCGATTTCCTTGGGAAGTTCAACTTTATAGTATTCATTTTGGTTTCCAGCTTTATTATTATAACCCCACTCAATTCCACACACCCAATAGTCTGCTTTTAGGTTTCCACCTTCACATCCAGATAAAGAACAAGCCCACTCTATGAAATTTTTATTTAGTTCCATTTTACCTCCTCCTTCATATCAACGAAGTATAAACATACCATTCTCTAAATCCCCTTCGATTACCAGCAATTTTTCACGGACCTTATAGGGACACCAATGAAATAACTTCAAATAAAGACCTTCAGTCAATGCGTCCTCCCTGGAAGCTTTCTACACCTGAACATGTTAATGAACAACAATCTGGATATTCAGGCTCACATCTAATATGATGCAGGGTTTCAAGGAATTGCGGGGCGTCAGAACAAAGCAGGTCAAGGAGTGACGAAGCGGAAATGTGAGGCGTACTTAAGCGTACGCCGCAACGTTTCCGCAAGGAGCGACGACGAGATGCGAAGTTATCACGCCCCGCTCGCTCTACTTTCCCTGGAATTTCGGCTCCCTTTTCTCGAAAAAGCTAACCCACCCCTCGCGCATGTCCTCGGTGGCAGTGGCAAGCCCCTGGAACGCGGCCTCCATGTCCAGCTGGCTCATGAGGTCAGAATCATAAGAGCGGTTGACGAGGTGCTTTATCATGCCTATCGAGCGGGTCGGGCCCTTGGCCAGCTTCGCCGCAAGCGTCGTCGCCTCTTCCATGAGCTTGCCGTCATCGACAACGCGGTTGACCATGCCAAGCCTTAGCGCTTCGTCTGGCAGGATGGGATCTCCGGTCATGATAAGCTCTTTCGCCTTGGCAAGGCCCACCAGCCTCGGAAGGAAATAAGTTCCGCCGCAGTCGGGCACCATGCCGCGCTTGACGAATATCTGTATGAACTTGGACGATTTCGCAGCCAGGATTATATCGCAGCAGAGCGCCAGGTTGCAGCCCGAACCTGCCGCTATGCCGTTGACCGCCGCAATGACCGGCTTTTCAATCGTGGCGATGGTAAAGCAGATGCGTCCGTAAAGATGCGCCGAAAGCTTCATGCCCACCGGCGTTGTCACGTCATGCCGTCCGCCGCCGCCCGACAGATCAGCGCCGGTGCAAAATCCGCGGCCGGTTGCGGTTATAATTATCGAGCGGACATCGTCATTCTGCTCAAAGCGGTTAAGCTGAATTATCAGGTCTTCGAGCTGGTCCATGGTAACGGAATTCAGTTTGTCAGGGCGGTTCAGTGTAATAAAGGCGATATTGTCTTTAATTTCATATAATGTATCAGGCATCACTTGCTCCTTCATCGAATAATTTTGTCTTCTGATTCAAAAATATTAATGAGTGTGGGTCAAGCTAAAATTCAAATTTCATATTGTAAACTCTTAATATTCAGTTACTATAGTGGCACTCTTGTTCCTTCGAGCACAAATTTACAAAAAATTGAATTTATAATCCAATTATATTTGGATTAAACTGTTCTATAATGGCATCTGTTGAAAAGAATCCCTTTTAATTTTTTTCAGGGGAAGAAATCTTTATTAATCCGCCTTCCGGGCATCAGAAAGGCGATTTTGAAAGCGAGGTTATATGGATCCGACTGCAAGGATAATGGATGTACTTGACGGCAAGGTGGTAGACCGCGTGCCTGTTTTCTGCGCGCTCATGGAGGACAGGGGCTTCAACGAGGTGCTGGGCCAGCCGCTTATAAAACCGATAGACACGCTCTGGAACCCCGTATCGCGGTTTTTCCTGGACAGGTTCGGCCCCAAACTGACCAGGCCCCTGTTACAGCCCTTCATTGACTCCACGCTTGACAAGCGCATCAAAGCCGCACTCGTGCTCGGATTTGACGCCACATGGGCTATACACGAACGGAGCTTTATATTCCTTGATTCAAAGACCATGGTTCGTTTCTCTGGTTCCATCTATGATCTCATGGAGGACGGCTTCGGAAACGCCATCTACATGTACCGCGGCCCAGGGATAAAGAGCAGAGAAGACTTTGAAGCATGGCCCTGGTGGCCTGATATCGACGAACTTGCGCAGAGCAATTACCGCTTCATGAAAAGGATGGTAAAAAAATATGGCGATGAGATATGCCTGATCGGGCAGGGCTCGGCATACGGCATACAGGAAAGCATGCTCTGGGCAATAGGTTTCGAGAGAATGCCTGTGTGGATAAAAAGAGAAAAGGACCTGGTGGACAGGTACATCGCATGGGCCGAGGAGGTCTGCATGAAGACCATCATGGCGATCATGGATGCAGGCATAAAGGTTGTAATCCAGACAGACGATTTTGCATTCAAGACCGGCCCCATGTTGAGACCCAAACTGATTGACGAGCTCTACGGACCGCCCTATACACGCATCATCAAGGCCGTGCATGACCGGGGCGGCCGATATATTCATCATTCCTGCGGAGATAATACCCTCTTGTTCGATTGTTTCATCAAGTGGGGGGCGGACGGCTGCCACGGTTATGAAAACACATCGAATGTGGACATCTTCAAGCAAAAGCGCGAGCACGGCGATAAAATGACAATTGTCGGAAACATAGGCGTCGACTACCTCTTGACGGACCGTTCAAAGGACGAGGAGATCGTGGAAGAAGTGAAAAAGCTTATCCGGGAGCTGGGTCCAGGCGGGCGCTATATCCTGTCTCCGGTTCACGGCCTCTCTTCAATGCCTGCCCACAAGATGAAAGTCATGGTCGATGCATGCAAACGCTACGGGGCATATCCCATATCGGAGACATTATAATACATGAACCCGGTCGAAAGGATTATCAGGACTCTTGAAGGTAAACCGGTGGACCGTGTGCCGGTAATGTGCGCAGGTCTTGAAGACAGGGCTGTGAATGAAATCTTCGGCAAGCCGCTCATCCCCGGGAAAGTGCTTTTCAGAAACCCTGTCATGAAGCATGTGATGAACAATTATCACGGCCTGAGCAACCTGATTGCGCATACGGCCATCAACGGGGGAATGGGCAAACACACCCAGGCTGCGATAAAACTCGGTTTTGACGCCATGTGGCTTCTTTCCGGCGAGAACATGATGATCTCGGACTATGACACCCTGGCCAACGTCAACGGTATGGTCTACAACCTCATCGATGACGGCTACGGCAACATGACCTACATGTACCGCGGACCTGCCATAACATCGGCAGAGGCATATGAGGCATGGCCATATTTTGTAAAGCCGGATGACTACGCACAGAAGACATACAGGTTTTTTAAAAAGAATACGGCAAAGTACGGCGATGACATCTGCATAATGGGCTGTGCCTGCGCCGGGATTCAGGAGAGCATGCTCTGTGCGGTCGGATTCGATCGCATGCCCCTTTGGATAAGGAAGGAAAGGGAGCTCACCAGGCGCTACACCGACTGGTGCTCCGAGCTTGTTTTCAAGGGGACAATGGCCGTCCTTGACGCCGGTGTAAAGGTTATTCTGCAGGGGGACGATTTCGCATACAAAACGGGACCGGTTTTCTCTCCAAAAGTTCTGGATGAACTGTTCGGACCATACTACACCAGGATCATCAAAGCTGTTCACGACCGCGGGGCAAAGATAATGCTGCATTCATGCGGAGACAATACCGTACTTTTCGACATGTTCATAAAATGGGGTTTTGACGGTTTTCATGCCTATGAGACCACATCGACCGTGGACATATTCAAGGAAAAGAGAATCCACGGCCAGGCTGCGACAATCATGGGAGGCATGGGCGTTGACTACCTTCTTACAGACCGGTCAAAGGATGAAGAAGTTGTTGATGAGGTTAAAAGGCTTATCAGGGAACTGGCGCCCGGCGGAAGGTTCATCCTTGCACCGGGTCACAGCCTGAGCAGCATTCCGGCCTCGAAAATGAAGCTTATGGTTGAAGCCGCCAGAATGTACGGCGCTTATCCTGAAAACGAGGCCTGACTTTATGAATAAAACGGAACTGATTATCAGGACGCTGGAGGGAGAAAAAACAGACAGGGTGCCGGTAATGTGCGTAGGAATGGAGGACAGAACATCGCAGGAAGTGCTTGGAAAACCCCTGATCCCGCCATCCTTTTTCGCGAAAAACCCTATTATGAACTGGCTTATGGACAGGGGCTGGAAAATAAACAACCGGCTGTTAAGACAAGTCATCTGGGATTCATACCTCTCCCATATCAGGGCTGCGGTCAAACTGGGATTTGATGCAATATGGCTATTAAGCGGCTGTGAAACGCTGCTTGTCGATTCAAAGACGATCGCCACCATAAACGGCATGATCTATACTTTAATCGAGGATGCATACGGAAACGCCGACTATATGTACAAAGGCCCGGCGCTTACATCAAGGCAGGCCTTTGAGGAATGGCCGCACTTCGAAAAACCTTCCGATTTCGCAGAAAGGATATATGTCTTCTTTAAAAAAGCACTGAGCCAATATGGCCAAGACATATGTATTATCGGCCAGGCTGCATTCGGCATGCACGAGAGCATAGTCGGAGCAATAGGTTTCGACCGTGCCCCTCTCTGGATCAGGAAAGAAAAAGACCTGATTAAGCGGTTCGTCGACTGGACAGCCTCGATAGGCATGGCTGGTGTCATGGCCATGATGGACGCCGGGATTAAGGTCGTGCTGCAGGGTGATGACTTCGCCTACAAGACCGGGCCCACATTCAACCCCAGGCTCAGCGATGAGCTTTTCGGGCCCCATTACAGAAGGCTCACAAGGGCGGCGCATGACCGGGGCGGCAAGATCATCCTGCATTCGTGCGGCGACAACACGCTGCTGTTCGACACGTTCATCTCCTGGGGTTTTGACGGATTCCATGCCTATGAGCCGACATCCAACGTCGACATATTCAAAGAAAAAAAGCTGCACGGCGACAGGATCACGATCATCGGAAATGTCGGAGTCGACTACCTGCTGACAGACCGCTCAAAGGATGAAGAGGTAGTCGAAGAGGTGAAAAGGCTTATTGCCGGACTGGCTCCGGGCGGAAGGTATATCCTTTCGCCTGCGCATTCACTGAGCTCGGTCCCCGCACGCAAGCTTAAAGTAATGATTGATGCAGCGCGTGAGTATGGTAAATATACGGGCGTAACCGCCTGAAAAAAAGGAGCCGATATGAGCGAGAGTTTACTTAAGGTTAATAAGGCTGTCGAGGAAATGGACATTGACGGGATACTGGTGCTTGTCGAGCAGTGCCTTTCAGAGGGGGTGAGCCCGATAGCCATCATACAGGACGGCATAGCCCCGGGACTTGCCAGGGTGGGCGAGCTCTTCGAGTCCGGGGAATATTTCCTGGCCGACCTCGTCATGGCTGGCGAAGTCGTCAACGAGGCCATGCCGCTTATCAAGGCGAAGATGGACCCGAATGAAGCAGGGAAAAAAGGCAAGGTCATCCTGGCAACCGTCAAGGGCGACATCCATGAGATAGGCAAGAACATCGTGGGCATGCTGCTCGGTGCAAACGGGTTCGAGGTGATAGACCTGGGCGTTGACGTGGATGCGGACAAGATCGTCAGGACGGCTAAAGAAACCGGGGCCAGGCTGGTCGGGCTTTCCGTTCTTCTCAGCACGATGGTCAGCAACATATCACAGGTCGTTCAGGGCCTGAAGAATGCGGGCATCAAGGCCAAGGTTGCAATCGGCGGGGCCTGCACGTCTCAGAGGCTTTGCGACGAGATGGGCGCGGACGCTTACGGTGAAAACGCAGTACAGGCCGTCCGCATCTTCGACGAACTGAGCCTCGCTTCCTGATGGGCTTATCTGTTACTTTAATTGCGGCTTTTGCAACGGGTATTACCAGCTTCCTTCCGGGAAAATTCATGCGGAACAGTCCTGGTCGTTGAAGCACCCGGGTTCAGAGATGGCCGACAGGCTGTTTAAGCTCAAGCTCTTACCTGAGGGTCCTCAAGAAGAATTCCCTTCAGGTATGCCTTTATGGGAAGCCCTGCTTGACATGGGTGTCCTTTTGAAAACCCCTTGCGGGGGCAAAGGCTCATGCGGCAAATGCAAGGTGAGCATATCAATTGATGGCAAGCCGTTTAATGACGTGCTTGCATGCAAGCAGGAAATCAACACCGACATAAGCGTTTATATTGAAAGGAAAGGCCATCATAAGGAAGCGCTTGAGACTGGAGATGAGCTTCCCAGGCTGCAGCGAATTCAGAAACCTGAAGTAGTCTCATTTGCCGCTGATATAGGCACCACTACGGTGAAAATGTCTCTTGTGGACACCGGAGCGAAAAAAGTTTACCGGCTTCCGTCATTCCTTAACCCCCAGAGACGATACGGGCAGGATGTTATCTCAAGGATAGCTGCTGCGGCTGACCCCAAGGCCATGAAACGCATGTCGTCGCTGATAAGGGAGGCGGTTTTTATCAGCGCGAAAGAGGCATGCGATTTTTCAGGCATATCTCCATCAAAGGTTACCAGATTCATTCTTTCAGGAAACACAACCATGCTCTGCCTCTTTTATGGAATCGACCCGGCACCGATAGGCTATGCACCTTACAAGGCTCCCCTGCTGGACTTTACCGGTAATCATGCAGCAGAAATCGGCGGCGATGCGTTCATTAATGCAGAGGTTTCCGCCCTGCCCTCACGGGCCGCATACCTCGGAAGCGACCTTGTTGCAGGCCTGGCCATGTGCCGTGAAAGGGGCCTGGAAAAGAACACCTTTTTCATCGATCTCGGTACAAACGGCGAATTGTTTCTGGCAGATGATTCAGGCAGGACCATGGCAACGTCCTGCGCCATGGGCCCGGCCCTTGAAGGAATGAACATGTCCTGCGGCATGACTGCCGACGACGGTGCAATAACACATATTAAAACTTCACAGGATGGACTTGTTTATGAAATGGCAGGCGAAGGCAGACCGGCAGGCATAACGGGTACTGCCATCATTGACCTCGTCTCTTTATTGCTGGGAGAAGGAACGATCAGCAAAACGGGCGTAATAAACCATGGCGGCATTCCCCGACCGGCAAGATATTCAGAACGGGATGGCATCAAGGAGATACTGCTCTGGGAAGATATAAAATTGACCCAGATGGACATAAGAAACCTTCAGCTTGCAAAGGCGGCAAGCCTGGCGGCCTCCCAGCTTCTGCTGCAAAAGGCGGGCATAAAAGAAGCCGAGATAAAAAATGTTGTCCTGGCCGGAGCATTGGGTGAACACCTGGATATTGAATCTTTCAGAAGGCTTGGTTTTATTCCTCAATTTAATAATGCCGGCTGGGTTTTCCTGGGCAATACAAGCCTTATGGCAGCCGAAAAAGCCTCGTTCGAGAAAGGGTTTGAAGATATGGCAAAAAATCTCAGGGACTTAACCGAAGAGGTTGTACTCACTCAGGATTCGTCCTTCCAGAAGGTTTTCATAGATTCTATAAATTTTCCGTAAAGAGAGGTCTGAATGGAATCCATAATCATTGACAATATACCCTTTGACATCGATGAAGGGCTTCTCCGTGAAGGGTTAAAGGTGCGTCCGGGTTCATCATTGGCCCTAAGGCTTTCTGAAATTTCCAGATCGGCATTGGAAGTTGCAAAGCCAAAGGCCGCCTTGAGGGTTCTGGATATTATGAATTGCGGAGACGACTTCATTACCGTAGAAGGCATAACGCTTAACAGCCGTGTCCTTTCAGTCAACCTGAAGGACTCTCCGAATCTGACTGTTTTTGCCGCAACCTGTGGGACCGAGCTTGATGACTGGTCTTCACAGTTTGACAGTTACCTAGAACAGTTCTGGGCAGACACCATAATGTTTCTCGCCCTGGGCACCGCCATGCAGGAAGTAAATGAAAGGATTAAACGGATTCTGGATGCCGAAACCGTCTCAACCATGAACCCCGGTTCCCTTGAGGACTGGCCGATAACGGAGCAGGCAAAACTGTTCACCCTGATGAAAAAAGAAACCGCCGATATAGGAATAATGCTAAACGAGAGCTTCCTTATGAAACCTCTCAAATCGGTTAGCGGCCTGACCTACGCTTCAGGAGAAATATTCCACAACTGCCAGCTCTGTCCGCGTCAGGACTGCCCGGGCAGGAGGGCTCCATTCGACAGCGGGCTTTATGAAAAACGGTATAAGATGAAATAAAGCTGATACTGTGTATGGTTTCCATATGATATATTGTTCCTGTAATATTCCAGTCCAGTATAAACGAGGTCAGACCTGAAAATATTTTATTTCACGTAACAAAGGTAACGGTTCAGCATCCCTGAACAATGCCGACATTATAAATGCATGTCAGGATACCCTTGAAACAGGAACCGCATCATTCAACGGTGACTGTCCAGAATCGTGATTCGGTAGCAACTATTTTATCACCTGTTTTCAAATGCCTGACTATGTCAACTCTCCCTTCTATCTCAAAGGTCCCTGAACTGAGTGCAAAGAATGGAAAACTCACCGTGGACCATCCTGTTTTTATATCATTGACATACCAGGATTGTACTATGCTGCCCTGATAACCCATACTTGATGCAACAATAGTAAAATTAACACTATCCCCGATGTCCATCGATATCTCAGACTGTTCCGGCGTAGCTGATACTATTATACATCCTGACAGGCATAACATCACGATAAGTAATCCTAAATATTTTAATGCTTTCATGAGTATTTCTCCTTTCTCTTTCTGCTTTAAAATTTTAAGGAGTCACTGTTACTTGCCATTTACGGTCATCACTCGAGGTTATTACACCATTATTGTCATTCGTCACAGTTACACGGCACAGGATGGTTACAGTATTGCCGATATCGGAAGCAGACGGAGAATAGAAAATTGACGGGTTCTCTGTTTTCCAGACTCCGTCAATAAACCAGTTATAGTGCAAGGAAGAATTGGATGGAAATGCTGGTTTTGCAGCTGCAACCAAAAACAGTTGATATTGTGATTCGCTAAGGCTCAATGAGTTCCCTTCGGGAGATGAAGAAATTATACAACTTGAAAACATCAGGGAGATTAATAAAATCATTACCATTCTCATTGTGCTTTTCACGTTTTCTACCTCTCTTTCTTAAAACAATGTTCATATACATATTAAAGCATTAAAAGTTCATTCAACAACTTGATCTTAAATTATACTATATAATAGGACATATTCAATAGTGGAAATCAATAACAAATATTCTAAGGCCTATTAAAACTGGCAGCAATCTTTAATAGAACGTATTCCAGCTTGATAACTTTCACTCTATCATGGGGAAAAGCGCCGTCAGTTTTCAACAACTCAGGCGCCCCATCGCATGCTGAAGCATAATGTCTAAATCTTTTTGGCTGGATTCTCGATTCGTCTCTGATCTCATCAGAATAGGACTCATTAATAAAATAGATAACTGAAAGATTGTCAGAAAGTTTAAGCATTGCGGCACGGTATCCGGGGAGGAAGCCTTCATTTCCGGATACCTCAAGACCTCCACAGGACATTTTATCTTTTGAGGAAATCTTCTGTTTCCTTTTGAATCCTGCCCTTAAAAGCGGTTCCCAGTGAACCATAAGATTTTAATAAGCTTCTGAAAACCACGGGTAATTCCAATATCGTCCGCCCCCTTCAGAACTCATCCAACCAAGACCATACACTGTAAGGCTCGAAAGGCCCGTATTATCCTTTTTAAACTGGTTGACACCTATCGGACAAAGTCTGGCATCATCAACATCATGTATTTCATTTACAGATTCATCTTGAAAAACTGTGTTTCACCCAGGATCATTAATATCACATTGCCGGTGCCAGGAGACGTCGAGATTACTGAATATTAATTCAAACCACCCGGCCCCCGGGTCAAGCCCGGGAGCCGGTGCCCAGTCTTTTTATCGCCTCATGGCGTGGTGCATTCCTTGTTGTCGTGGATAGATCTTGTCCCGCCGATGCCTCCGCCTGCAAGGACCTGGTTCATAAGATCCTCGGCTAAAGATGTACAAAGCAGCGGGTTATAATATATTTCGAAATACCCATCAACCCTTTGAAGGCCTGTCATTTCTAAAGATGTTAAGGCATAATTAGAGTGAATCCACAAGTCTCCACCTACCGATGTCAGGTTCTCAAGACCGGACAGGCTCGTTAAGGCGGTATTCTCCCAAATCGCCAGGTATCCCCCAACCGATGTCAGGTTCTCAAGACTGGACAGGCTTGTCAAGGCGGAATTTCTCCCAATATTCAAGCCTCCACCGACTGATGTTAAGTTCTCAAGCCCGGACAGACTTGTTAACTCATTATTAATATTAATCATCAACTCCCCACCAACCGATGTTAAGCTTTCAAGACCGGACAGGCTTGTTAAGGCGGCATTTCCCATATAATAAAATTCCCCAATCGCCAAGTCTCCACCCACCGATGCAAGGTTCTCAAGACCGGATAGATTTGTTAAGGCGTCATTACCTAAAATATACAAGTCCCCACCAATATTAGTAAGGTTTTCTAACCCTTCCAGACTCTTTAAATTACTATTAATGATATCTAAATCACCTGTGATTTCAGTGTAGCCGTTCAGCATCTGCACATCAGTCCTGCCAGCTATATAATAATCCCCCTGCCAGACTGGCGCGGTATCTCTAGGTATGCAGATGTTCCAGGTACTGCTGTCTGTTGATCCAAAAACCCAATAGCCAGGAATAGTAAAAGGCACATATAACCACCTATAATATTCACAAGTTATTATCACCCTGTTAGACTTCTCTCCTTCAGGATTAGCAGTAAATTCTATATGATCTGTGTACACAAAAACTTTAGCAGGATTTCCATCCTTCCTGTCGATAGACCACCTGCACATTGTTATTAGGGGTGTATTGAGATTCACGCCGCTAACCTTGAAAACCTTTGTTTCGCCCGGGTTCATTAGTATGACATCTTCCGTGCCTGGAGAGGTCGAGACAACGCACCCGGACAATCCAACCGCCAGAACCATTCCCAGTAATCCAAATACCAGCCATCTTCCTTTTTTCATTGGTTCCTCCAAACTGATTTTTAATTCAAAACACCCGGCCCCCGGGTCAAGCCCGGGAGCCGGTGCCCAGTCTCTTTATCGCCTCATGGCGTGGTGCATTCCTTGTTGTTGCTGATATAGATGGTGCCGCCGATGCCTCCGCCTGCAAGGACCTGGTTCATAAGTTCTTCGGCCAATGATGTACAAAGCAGGGGGTTATCCTCTATTACGAAATCCCGATCAACTCTTTGCAGGCCTGACATTCCCAATGCCGTTAAGGCGGGATTCCCCCAAATAGACAAGCTAGCGACCGATGTTATGTTCTCAAGCCCGGACAGGCTTCTTAAGATGGCATTGTCCCCGATAACCAAGCAACCAACCGATGTTAAGTTCTCAAGTCCGGACAGGCTTGTTAAGGCATTAGTCCTAATACAGAACTCCCGACCAACCGATGTTAAGCCCTCAAGACCGGATAGACTTGTTAAGATGACATTATCATCAATATACAAGCTTCCACCAACCGATGTCAGGTTCTCAAGACCGGACAGGCTTTTTAAGGCGTAATTATACTGAATACACAAGTCTCCACCAACCGATGTGATGTTCTCAAGACCGGACAGGCTTTTTAAGGCGTAATTATTACAAATGTCCAGCGTACTACCAACCGATGTCAGGTTCTCAAGACCGGACAGGCTCGTTAAGGCGGCATTATTACAAATGTCCAGCGTACTACCAACCGATGTCAGGTTCTCAAGACCGGACAGGCTTTTTAAGGCGTGATTGCCCTCCCCATAACTCCCAATCTCCAAGTATCCACCGACCGATGTTAAGTTCTCAAGACCGGACAGGCTTGTTAAGGCGGTATTATCAGAAATTTGCAAGTCTCTACCAATATTAGTCAGGGTTTCTAACCCTTCCAGACTCTTTAAATTACTATTACTGATATCTAAAACACCTGTGATTTCAGTGTAGCCGTTCAGCATCTGCACATCTGTGCTGTCCGTTATATAATAATTCCCCTGCCAGACTGGCGCGGTATCTCTAGGTACGCAGATGTTCCAGGTCCTTATGCCTGTTGGAACCCATCCCCACCCACCCGAACCAATCAAAGGACTAGGGGGCATATATAACCACCTCCAATATTCACAAGTTATTATCACCCTGTTAGACTTTTCGCCTTCAGGATTAACCGTGAATTCTACATGATCTGTGTTCTCAAAAACTTCAGCAGGATTTCCATCCTTCCTGGGGATAGACCACACACATTTTGTTATGGATGTATTGAGATTCACACCGCTTACCTTGAAAACCTTTGTTTCGCCCGGGTTCATTACTATAACTTTGCTGGAGTCCGGAGAGGTCGAGATAATGCACCCGGACAATCCAACCGCCAGAACCATTCCCAGTAGTCCAAATACCAGCCATCTTCCTTTTTTCATGATACAACCTCCAATTTTTTTAACTTTTATTTAAAACAAACCGGCTTGGTTTGCCTGGCTAGAAGTCAATCCCCTGAACCATCCAGCCTTATCATGTAATCGTGATAAACAAAGGAATAACCGTTATCTACAGGCGTCAGTCTCAGATAATCAGCATGTTCCCCGGAAGTTTCCTCTACAATGAAAGGAGTTTTTTCACCAAGAATGTCACCGTCTTCATCAATTGTTGTGACGAACACCCCGTATGAAAACCTGTATGGCTGGTACAGCAGTTTTTTGCTCCCGAGAAAGACATACCCGCCGGCTGATCCCTGTACGATGTCGATAATGGAGCAGTTTTGTAAATCTTCTGAAAACTTCCTGCTCCACTGTACTTCAAGGAGTGCATCGAGTTTGGTCACACAGTCATAACCGGCAATTATGCATCCGCCGTCTGAGGTCGGGACCATGCGGATAATGTTAAGCGGTTCGCTGACAACAGTACTTCTGACAACCAAACCATTTCCATCGATAACGATTACCAACGATTTGTTGACTTCATCTGAAACAAGATAGCAAATACCATTCGGAGCCTGGCCTGCAAGGATAACATCATGGGAATTAATATCTCCCAGCATGCTGGTCCATTCAATGCTGCCTGCAGGACCGATTTTGATAACCATACCTTCTTTATAATAGCTGTTAATAGTGTTTCCTGCCTTTCCAACAGCAATGATTCCGCCGTCTGATGCGGGTATAATATCGTTGAGGGAAGGATCTGACACTTCAAGCATCCCTGTCTCCCATTTGAGTTGTCCGGTGCCGTCGATTTTTCCCAGCCTGTAATTGAAATCAATGTCACTCCCTAAAAAAATACACCCTCCGTCCGGTGTGGACTTGATTATTGAACCGTATCTGCTCAAATCAATTTCTGCGTTTGTGTATTCCCACACGATGCTCCCCTGCAAATCGTATTTAATCAGCCTGCCGCCATTAACCGCCAGATGACCAGTCGTATCAATTCCAGCTATTTTGGAGGAACCGGCAAGAAGCTTGGCAGGATGGATCTCTCTGAAGGCAGAAAACTGTGCGCTTTCTGAAACGGCCCTTACTTCGAGCCTGCGCCAGCCTGAATCAGAAAGGCCAGGAGAGATATTACATGTATCTGAAGAGGAAACGATATTGCCGTCAAGCTTCCATTCATAACTGTAATTGCCTTCTGGATAGGCGGTTGCCTTGAACTCATTAGGACTGCCATATAATACAAGATTTCTTTTTAATGGTGATATCCTGACGCCTTTGACAATAACATCCCATTCCCTTGACTCGCGCGAGACCTCTTTGAACAAAACGATCGGGGGAACATCCTTTGAAATGACATAATGGATTGCAGTACCCATGATCTTGTAGCGGCCGGGGATTTCAGTTGCAAATGTATATTGCCTGTTTTTATTCGGGCCATCTGTATTCAAAACCGGGTTTAACGCCTCGCCGTCCTCAAAGACATTCCATCTGTAGCCGACCAGACCTAGAAAGTTCGAACATACAATGTTAAGAACAACTTCCTCGCCTGTATTAATTGTGACTTGTTTTGAAGGGTCCGGTGTAGCAGTGATTACGCAGCCGCTTGATGCGGCCAACACGGCAAAGATAACTAGCAATAAATACTGTTTTTTCATGATACCCTCCCTGTACTATTCTCAGGTGATGAAGAAATAAGACAGCCCGTTATGGAAAGGCTCAAAAATGAAGCATAAACCAAAACAATGAATCTTTTTGCCAAAGTTGATGTTTTCATAATTAAAATCCCCCTTATAAATTTTGCCATTTCATGATTCATAAAATTTCTTAAGCGCCGAGCTGTGTAGAGTAAAACCAATCTGCGAAGGGTTTTATATCCATCTTCACCCAGACATCCTCAACACCATTATTCCAGTCGCCGTAATACCCGAAGAGGGCTTCCACCGTGCGCGATCTGTTATCTATGATCGCGCAATGTCACTCCACCGTGCCGCCAATTTCCTCCAGGGTCGAGTCTCAACAATTGACAACAAGCTGTTTAATGTTGAGACTGACCCCCTTTCATTCCAATAACTTTCGTGAGAACCCACTTCAATTTTTTAACGGTTAATAATTACTCAGATCAAGAATAACATCCTTTTTTTCTGAACCTGAAGAGACGCCTGAGAAAATTCCTGGTAATAGAATCTTGTTATCGGGATCAATTATAAAGCTTTCCAGTAAATCATTGTCGATACCCCCAACAAGCGTCTGGCGCATGACATTACCGTTATCATCAATTTTCATTATCAACCCGTTGCTATGTGTCCGTTCTCCAGTTTTTTCCTGCATATGTGCCCCAAGCCATATTGTCCCAGGTATATCCTTTGAATATGAATTGCCTGAAACCATATATCCTGTGCCGGAGATTTGTATTATATCAGTCGCATCATCCCAATTTGTCCCGCCATAGAGCCTTTGCCAGACAATATCGCCGTACTGGTCGAGTTTAATTATATAAATATCATGTTCGCCATAACCTATTGTTCCTAGATCGGTCGAATTAGAGTAACCGGCAAGGATATATCCACCGTCAGAGGTTTTCTTTACTGAAGAAACACCATCATCTCCTGAACCGCCGTACAGCTTATCCCATTCAATATTTCCCGAACTGTCAATCTTCGCTATATAGCAGTCATATCCTCCATGATTTACTGTTCCTGGGATATCTGTTCGATTTGATTGTCCTCCTATTATAAAACCTCCATCATCTATAATATCTATAGAGCTGACTCGTCCGTTTGTATCTTTCTCCCAGATGATCTGGCCGTCGTTGTCCAGCAGGTAAATTTTTGAGTCGCTTGCCAGAAGAAATTTCCCTTCTGAAGTTTCCTTAAAAATTATAGACCCAAGAGACGCTGGATATTCCTTTTCCCATAATATTTGCCCCTGACCAGATAGTTTAACCATATGATCAGAAAATATTGCCATCAAGGTCCCATCATTAAGGAGTTCAACGAACGGTGCGTCATCATAATTTCCAAGCACCTGCGTCCATTCAATAATAAAGTTTGAATTTAATTTTGATAATACCCATCCTGATTCTGAACTATTGCAGGTTGCATAACTTCCATCTTTTAATAAAACACACTGACTATTATAGCCATTGAGATCTACTATCCTGTGGGGAACAGCAATTTCAAACTGACGGCTGAAAGTTCTTGAAGTCGATACAGCACTGATTTCCAGCTTATGAATGCCGGTCTGAGTGAAAGATGGGGTGAAATCAAATGAATCATTGCTGCTGATAACCTCTCCATCAAAAACCCATGAGTATTGATAGTCGCCCTTCGGATATGCCTCTGCCTCGAAATGTTGAGTCTTCCCGGGTTCTACAGTAATATTTGATTTGTAAAGATTTGGGGTTATTGCAAGACCGTTTACTGTAACTTTCCAATATATGTTAGTTGCTGGTATTTCAATGTAAAAAGGGAGGCCTCCCGTTGGTATTGGTAAAATAATAAAATCCCGTACTTCTAAGTGAACAATATTTTCACCAGCAAACCTCTCTTCAGCTATAACCGAAATATTTGAAGTTCCAAAGAGTAGAAATTCATCATACCAAGTTATATTTCCATAGTTCGGCTCATCCTTGTCTGATAGATACCACGTAACCATTGAGCATGAACTGGACACTTTTGCGCTGAACTCCATTTTATCCCCTGGTTCAAATGTCAATGTTTTGTTCTCCGGTGACGAAGAAATAACACATCCGGCAACAGAGATGCTCAGGCATGACACCGCCACCAAAACCATAAACCTTTTTGCGAATGTTAATGATTTCATAATATCAACCCTCCTTAAATATTTAATGTTTTAATTACTTCTGCCTGGAGTTGCCTGCCTCACCTTTTCATTATTCATATATGGCTCAGTTGCTTTTCTCTGTGGAGTACAGCCAGGCCGCGAATGGCTTCAGGTCCAGCTTGACCCAGACGTCGTCCACTCCGCCCTCCCAGTCGCCGTAATACCCGAAGAGGGCTTCCACCGTGCGCGATCTGTTATCTATGATCGCGTGATGGCCCTCTACCGGCCCGCCAATCTTGTAACGCTTGAGATTATCGATTCCGCGATTGGGATTGAGAAAATCGATGATCTCACGGGCCTTTGCGTAATCAACCTTGCCATAGTCATTGCCAATGAGTTCGACCATCTTGTTGTACCGGAATACGGTCTTCTCAATCTTTCCGCCTATGAGTCCGATTAACGGATTGTAGGTGGTGAAGACCATGCGCGGGATAACATAGTGGTTGCCTGCAACAACTACATCCGGCCAGGTCTCGAGCTGGTCCGGAAAATAGAGTTTGTAATCCATGTCATCGCCGTTAAACGTCCCGATGCTGACGTTCTTGAACACATCCGGATAGACCCAGGACTGGTCTCTGACCAGAATGCCCCGCTCCGGCATAGGTTGGCCCTTGAGCCTTATGATGAGTGGCCAGAGCAGGATCTGATTCCAGAAGGGCATGAGGTCCGGCCCGGTATAGGATGGATCACTGCGGCCCTGCTCAACTACCACACCGTTGGTGTATGTGGCGCTACGCTCATCGTCGGCGATGACGTACAACCAGGATACGCCTCGGTCCATGGCCTTCATGCGCGCCACGGCCTCGTCCAGGCCGGCGCTGTTCTGGACGATATCACGCAACACAAACAGGGAGCTCATGCCGGGGGTCGGACGTGTACATGCCCCGCGAACCACGTCCATGCCCATGGAAAGCCCCTGGTCATTGAGCGCCGTGGGGTGGCCAACGAATCCCGGTGTGGTGACAGTGATGAATGGGTGCCCCTGCTCGGGCAGATAGACGGCCACACAGGAGGTGTCCTGGTATATGTCGCCGGTGACGAACATGAAGTCCCGTCCGTGATAGACTGCACCGCCAACTGTGGCATTGCCAGAGACGATGAACTCATTGCAGCCCATGATGTAGGGATCGGCGCGGGGAAAGAGCACCCGGCCGCCTGAAACGCTCAAGCTGGCGTCAATGCGCTTAAGGACATCAGTCTGTTTGGCGGCGGCAAGCTGGGCACGTTTGCCGGCAAGGAGATTCACAAATTCCTGAAAGCTCGGAAGGACGCCAGTTGAAAGGATGGCATACATGGCGTCGAAGCCCTCGTTCATGAGCATGATGTCGCGGGCGTCGACTGCATAGCCATGCGCAGTGGCCCCGGCAGCCATGCCGGCCATTTCCTCTTCGAGGTAATCCGGGATCACGGGCCGTGCGTCCTCGCAGAGCTTGCGAACTTCGTTCTTGAAGAAGTCATAGAATTTAGGGAAGTCGGTACGTTTGACGTTGGTGAGCGCCTCGGCCGCCTTGTCCAGGAAGTTCCCTGTCATGAGCTGGGTCTGGGCCGGCAGGAGATAGCCCATCTGATAGCCCATGCAGTAGGAACTGCCTGACAGCACCAGACAGTATTTGGGCAGGGGCCCGATATGCTGGCTAGCAGCGTTGGCGCCTTCCGAATAGGCGCCGTCGAAAGTGGCCAGATAACCGGTGTAGATTTTACCGCTTGCAGGATCAGCGATGGTGACACTGCCGACCGGCGTCAGCCCCTGGGCTGCGAGCAGTTCCACAATGTCGGAGTGCGGCTGGACAATAAACCGCTCCAAGGTCGTGCAGGCCTTGTTCAATTCCGGGTCTTGGACTGCAAAAGGTTCACAGCCTGCAAAAATAAGACAAACAGCACACATCGATAAAACTATTTTTATTTTCATATAGACCCCAATTACATTCATTTACAAAACAGGCCAGGCGAATGCTCCTGGCCTGCAATCAGCTAATTCCCGTTTGCGTCGAGTTTCAGGATAACATATGGGGTAGCCCAATCCCCACAGCTTATCAAATAACTCCCGTTTTCACATTGATGAACATAATCTGGTGAACGGATTTCTCTTTCCCACTCTATCCTATTCATTGAATTTAATTTTGTGATAAAGGAATTTGACCTACAGATAAGCCCGCCGTCAGAGGTGGGTTCACCTCCGGATATAATACACGGCAGTTTTATTTTCTGAACAGTACCGTCATCAAAATATTTCATTAGCAAATCACTACCAGCTAATATCTTTATAAAGTCCTTATCAGGCCATGCAGAATGTATTTCTTCTGAAAACTCCCGACTTGATTTGACATTGCCATTTGAATCCAGAAAAAACAGACTTCTTGGACCGACTGCCAGATATCCGTCTTCTTGCATGGGTACTATATCTTTTCCAATTCCATCAATTGATTTGTACCATTCAATCTCACCCGATTCATCAATTTTCAAGATATAGGATTCATATTCAATCCCTGAATATCCATATCCCGTTATTATATAACCATTGTTATATACTTCCCTTATCAGATATGGAGCTGGATAATCTGGATATTCTTTCACCCATTGAACATGACCTGATCCATCATATTTTATTATATTACATCCTGGATTGTCATAATAATTTCTCTCAATACCGATATATCCTTGATCAGCAGTTGGAATTACATACCCTGGGTTATAATCCCCCTTGAAACTCCATTCTTCCTGGCCATAGGAATCAAGTTTAACAATAGCAGTGTACCAAGTATTGTTCTCATTTCTCCCACCGATAATATATCCACCATCAAGAGTAGTGAAAAGAGAATGCCCATTAGATTCGTATAAAGGGACATATATTTCCCTTTTATGTTCAAATTCATTTCCTTCTCCGATTGCTTTGACATTTAGTGTATGCCTGCCAATTTGCTCAAATCTCGGTGTAAATGTATAAGTGTCACCGCTGCCTACAACATTGCCATCAAGATCCCATGTATAATCATAGTTTCCTTCGGGCCATCCTTTGGCTGTATATTCCACGGATTTGCCGACTGCCGGGACATTGTTTTCAAATGGCTTTACTTCAACCCCTTTTACAATTACTGTCCAAGTTCGGCTGTCACTCCACAAGACCTTATCCATGGGGGGAACTATGCTTATAATAAGATAACTCTGCACATCGAATGAAATATAGTTTTCCCCGATATTATTTTTATTCGGCCAAAAAACATATGCTCCACTGGAACCAAAACGCAACGTATCAACATCTGTTGGAGTATGCCATCTTTGCCGTACAAGAGGACCGCTTGCAATGCTAGTGAAAGAGAAAGTTTTCATCTCGCCCGGGCTCATGACTATTGTCTTTGATGTGTCAGGTGAAACAGATGTTATCCTGTTGCAGCCGCATAAAGCTGTCATAATAATGAAAACTGAAATTAATACACTATATCTTAACACTACAGACCTCCTTTTCAATTTATCAATCAGCCGGATATGAAAACCGGTAAAAATTAATTAATAAAATCAGTTTCCCGAAAGAACCTTTTTACACAATTCGGGCGTAAGCGGCGTTCCTCTTGAAATAAACATGTTAGATTGCTGCTCCAAAATGTCTTCAGTCTGCTGCTTTTTCACAGGGTACAGCACATCAAGACGCCGCACTTCATTGTTGGTATATTCCTCAATTCTCTGGGCAAGCTCGATTGTGGGTTTTTTCTTCCCTGTCAGTATCTCTGAAAGATAGCTTGTTGATATGCCGAGGTTCTCAGCCACAACCTTTTGCTTAAGCCCCATAATGCCTATCCATGATTTCAGGTTCATAATATAAATATATGACTTACCTGCCAAGCGACTGTCAATATATTTATTCGCTATTTTAATTTTTTTAGCGTATTTTATATTATTTATTCGCTATTAGTAAATTGGCCTTTACTTTAAATTGATGTTAATATAATTTCTCATACCCATGGAGCATTTGTTTGATTTTGTCGTTAACCTCAATGCGAAGATTGTTTCGCATCTCGGAAAGATAGCATCAACTGTACGGATCGACAGGATATCTGTAATACAGCTGGCCGACGACGGGAATATGCTTAAATACACATGGCCACAAACTACCCCGCCCGGTAATCATTCTGATGAAAAATGGAAAAACATAAATTTATCTGGTGACCTTCCCAATATATATTTCTGCCTTAAGTCTTTCATGCCGTTTTTCGACCCGGTTGAAAGCCTGCCTGAACAGCAGGCGGGCATATTGAAGAAACTCGGCGCCAAGTCTGTCATGTTCATCCCGTTGCAGCATGAAGGCAAGCTTTGGGGCTTCATGTGTTGCGTCAGCGAAAAGACAAAACGCGGATGGAAAAGTTCAGAACTGTCAATGGTATTGCAGGAAACAATTGACATAACCTATTCGATTATCCTTAGCGAGACTCTGCTTGAAATCAAACATAATGACGAGAGTTTAAAGTATCTCCTGGATTTTATTACGCAGGGAATTGTCACAATTAATGAAAACTGGATGGTGACAAGTGCCGGAGGACGCATATTGAAGCTTGGCGGGTATGTTGAGGACGAAATCATCGGCCATCATATCAGTGAGTTTTTCTTTAGCGACGACTGGCCCCGGATGGAGCGTCAGTTAAAGCGTTCCCTGGAATTCGAAAACGAAAAAAACATTGCAGATGATTTCAGGCTTAAACTCAAGAGCGGCTTCAACTACTGGACAATGATTGCCACGACGCCATCACGCAAACAGGGTGTACACACCGGCTTTATCTGCCTTCTTTTCGATATATACAATTACAAGATCGCCGAAGAAAAACTGCATACGATGAGCGTTGTCATGAATAACTGCTCCGAACTGGTCTGGGTAACAGACATGGAGTTGAATTTTACCTATGTCAGCCCATCGATTAAAACAATTCTCGGATATACACCGGACGAGGCCATGAAACTGGTTGCAGGACTTACCCTTTCAAAAAAGACGCTCAACAGACTGGCTGAATCCTTTTCAAACGGCATGTCAGCCCTGAAGAAAAATGATTTTGAATGGAAAGAGGTGATTCCTGTCGAACAGTTTGACAGAGTTGGAAGAAAACTTACAGGGGAACTGTTCCTGATGATCCATATTGATAAATTTGGCAAACCTTCAGGATTCATAGGCATCACCCATTACTTTACGAAAATCCCTTTCAGGAACTCATAATGTATAAAGACACCAACCCGGCAGACAGACTCAGCCTCATGACAAAAATATGCTTCGGTTCTGGTGATATCCTGGGCGGGTCAATGATCATTGTCGGCACCCTTTACCTGATATTTCTTACCGATGTTGTCAGGATCAGCCCATTCCTGGCCGGAATAATCCTGCTCACAAGCAAAATATGGGGGGCGGTATTTGACCCTTTCTTCGGCCATTACACCGACCGGATGCAAACTCCTATGGGACGCCGCAGACCTTTTTTCCTTATCAGCATTCCGCTGATTGCTCTAAGCTTTTTCCTCCTGTGGTATTCCCCGGGATTTGAGAACTCATTATCACGCTTTGCCTATTCACTATGCACCTATATAATCTTTACAACTGTCATGGGTATTGTAACAACTTCATACAATGCCTTTTCAACCGAGATAACAATGGACTACCACGAGCGCACTTCCGCCATGTCTATCAGAATGGTTTTCGGTATGGGTTCGGTGCTCTTGTGTGCGGTTATTCCGATGGAAATAATTAAACATTTTTATGACAAAGCCACTGGATACTGGGTAATGTCTTTAATATTCGGCATTGCCTTTGCGCTGCCATACATTGCAGTCTTTCTCTCAACAAAAGAAAGGCGTACAAATATTGCCTCCCATAAAAAAATCGTTCAGATTTACAGATTTTTTTGAGCCGTTTAAAATCAAGACCTTCAGAAAGTTCATTATAAGTGTCACATTCATCTACCTTGCACTTGATTTGATAATGGCTTTGATTGTTTATTATATGTCCTATTATATAAATAAACCCGGCATAACAAACTACATGATCGGAACACTCGTAGCTATTCAGATACTCATGATTCCATTTTACGTAATGATAAGCAAAAGAAAGGGCAAGGGATTCGCCTTCATTACCGGTGCTGCATTCTGGGCATTTATAATGGTTGCAGGCATAATCCTGAAACCTGGCTTCCCAGTAATAGCTTTTTTATTTCTATACTGCCTTTATAGGCTTAGGAATGGCCGGAGTGATGGCAATGGTATATGCAATTTACCCTGACATGCCGGATATTGATGATCTTTTTTCAAAGGAACGACGGGAAGGCCTTTATGCCGGGATATTCATATTCATCCGGAAACTGAGTTCAGCCTCAATACTTTTCCTTCTTTCACTAGCCCTGGAGTTCGCCGGTTATAAACCTCCAATTGGAAATATCCCGCAACTGCAGGACCAATCCTTTATTATTACGCTCAGGGTAATGTTTATTTTTATCCCGGTTATCTTTCTGCTTGCAAGTATTGCCTCAATGAGGAACTTTCCACTGAGTGCTGAAGCACATTACAGGCTTAAACGTTTTCTGATAAGCAGGAGAAAATCGGACAACGATAATGTTGAGGTATCGAGGGAAGAAGAGCCCCTGAAAAAACTTCTGGGCTGATTTTGATATTTAATCCCCGAATCTGCAAAGCAATTTCATGCTTTAAAAATACAAAAATCACCTTTTGCCATTCAAGAGATCGGCCGCTTTTCTTATTAAAATATATTCCAGTTCGCTTACCTTTACCCTGTCATTCGGAAATGCACCGTCTGTTTTTCTTAATTCAGGCGCACCGTCACAGGCAGAGTTATAATATCTGAACCTTCTTGGCTGAATCCTGGATTCATCCCTGATTTCATCTGAATAGAATTCATTCATAAAATAGATGATCGCAAGGTCATCTGAAAGTTTCAGCATTGCCGAACGATAACCCGGCAGGTCTCCTTCATTTCCGGATACTTCAAGCCCGCCGCAGGAAACTCCATTGTTTGACAATATTCTGTCTTTCTTTTTAAGTCCTGCTTTTAAAAGAGGCTCCCAGTTGACCAACAGGGTCTCACTGGCCTTGGAAAACCAGGGATAATTCCAATAACGCCCTCCCCTTTCCGAACTCATCCATCCCAGGCCGTACCCTGTCAGACTCCCAAGTCCCGTATTATCTTTCTTGAACTGGTTAACATTAATGGAACAAAGCCTCGGATCATCAACAAATTTCATTTCTTTTACTGACTCAGGGGATAAAATCCTGACAGCAACAGGATTGCCATTTTTATCAATTATTATATCTCCATTCTTATTTCTTTTATAACCAATACCATCATTGAGAAATGCGATCAAAAAATAAGCCATCTCACTGATGTTAGATTTCATTTCGCCAGCAGGCCCACCGCAATTATAAAGAAAACCCAGCGTGGGATTACGCAAAGGAGGCTTTCTTGGAATCAATATCTCCTTGGGTATGGGTATACCGGGGGCATAACTCGGGGGATTTTTGCTATTCTCAGAGGTTGCAGGGTAATCCGGATTGAAGCTGTACACATGTTTTTTCTCAAGATACCCTTGAGCCTGGTTATAATGAAGCCAACCATAATCACTCCACGAAAATCTTGTGTTTTCCATACCAAGTGGAGCAAGAATCTTTTCCCTTATAAAATCTTTCCATGTCACATACTTCTGAGAAAATCCAAGGTGCTCTTTATTTTTGTTAATTATATTCTCAAGGGCATAACCAAGAATAAGGTATCCGACATTTGAATAGCTGTATATATCCCCGGGCTTGTAAAAATATAGCTTACTGGGGTTATCGGGATCAACATGCGCCCATGAATTTTTATCTGAAAGATATGTCTTGAGGTCATTAATATCCTTGAAAACTCCAAAATCCATTTTGGAAAAACTTTTATGATCGGCAAAAAAATTCATATCGGTCGAGGGCAGACCCGAACGGTGAGAAAGAAGCATCCGTGCTGTTATTGGTGGAACAGAGACGTCATGATTATTGTAATTCAGGCCGGGATTTCGGAGCTGAAAAGGAAGATAATTGCTAATATCTGCGTCAATATCAATAAGCCCTTTCTCCTTGAGTTGCATTATGGCTGTAGCCAAAAATGTTTTCGTTATTGAACCTATTGGATAGATTGTATCCAAAGACGCCTTTGCTCTTGGAAAAAATGCCTTTCTGTAACCATAGGCACTCTCCCATACTATTTCCCAGATACCGCTTTCATTTTTCTTTATAATACAGGCGACAAGAGAAGGCACATTGTATTGTCTGAGTGTTTGCACAATATCTTCATCAAAATTGTCAGATGGTACTTTCCAGGGGATGATCTGGCCGGCTGAATAAAAACGGTAAGCAATTGACAGCGCTGCAATCGAGATCAGAATGATTATAATAACGATCATATGTCTTTTCCCTGTAAACATAAGCCCCCGTTACAGTTTAATTTTCTAATATTATAAAACCATAGATAATCCTGTTGCATTCCAATAAAACCCTTACTTCTGATTCATCCGAAAAATTGCCCTGGCAATCGACTGCGCAATATTATTCATATTATCAAATATAAAGAAATGATCCCCTGCCAACATATGCATGTCGAATAATGATGATGTATGCACAGACCATTGTTCAAGATCTTCTTTTGAGACGAATTTATCATCAAGTCCTCCAATAGCGGTAATTGGAAACGGCATTGGCATATCCGGTGTAAAGCGATACATCTCATATATCTTAAAATCTTTTTTCAGGATCGGTATCATAATATCCAGCATTTCTTCATGATTAAAGATTTCTTCGGGTGTCCCTCCCATCTCCTTGATTTTTTCAATAAATTCATCACGTGGAAGGTCATATACATCCTTTTCCCGTTTTGGCACCTGCGGAGCCCTGATACCCGTAACAAATAAATGTTTGGGTAGCGGATGATTATTTGTTCTTATATGTCTGGCCATTTCATAGCCTATTATTCCGCCAAGTGAATGCCCCCAAAATATATATGGCCTGTCGATAATTCTATTGATAGATAAAAAAGCTTCTTCGATAATTTCCGCAAGTGTCCCGGGAATTTCTTCATTAAACCTGCGTCCACGACCCGGAAGCTCGTATGAATAAACAGATACCCCTTCCGGAAGCAACTGCGTCAGAGGTCTGAAAACCTGAGCCGTCGCCCCTGAATAAGGAAAGCAGAAAACCCTGAAATGATCATTTTCCCCTTTTGAAAGTTTTATCCAGGGCATCATACGTGTATTTCTCCCTTAACATGCCTTAAGATATTATCCGACGATATCCGATACTGGTCCATTCTTCTTCCAGCGCATATCACATACCCGCCCCCCTTCAGCAAGGGTTGAGGTTCTGAAAAGGCCTGACGAGTTAGCTTTGCTGACTGGGAAATCCGTCTTGCATATATATGTTGTCAATTCGGCAGCATTCTGTTTTTCAAGGAATTTTTTTATCGGGCATTCAATAATATCAAGTCCATAGTCAAAGTTATTCTCATCTCCTTCAACATACAACATCACTCCACTTTCAGGAAACCTTCTTTCTTGTGAGATTATTGCTGCGTTCCTAAGCGCTTTCTTATTCATGTCAGAAAAAAGCAGCCTCTTGTTTATTTTAGTTAGAATATTTTTGGGGAATGTCGAATATTCTTTATTTATCGAATCGTAAATAACCTGCCCGATTTCTGTTAAGGCTGTCCCGTCATCCTTCATAGCCCTATAAAGAGCCAAACAGGTTGCGGCATATAGAATTCTTTGTGTCATCATCGGCTGGTTGTCTCCACCAACATAAGGCAGAATCGGAATAATGTCGGCATACTTTTGTGTCGCTTCTGAAACAATCTTCAAAGCCCTTTCCTTGTTGTATTTTCCTGCCAGTACGCTTCCGAACAGTAACATGCTTTTTTCAAAATCTTTTTTTATCCTGGCTTCCCTGTTGATATAATAATTACTTATTGACTGGTTAGATGCCGTACCTGAAGAAACAATCTTCAGCATGGTCTCTTTCCTTAGAATACGGGGGAGAAACGCGCTTAATTTAGCTTCAAATCCGAAAATTGATAGCATCCTCTTATTCATTGCATCTTCAATAGCTTTTTTCACTACAACTGCAGGTTCAGAGCCCATGCTGACCAGATCGAATCTCCCTGCTCCCGCGACATCGCCAAATTCGGTTTTCACTCCCGCCGGGGTTACAGTAGTAACATTAATGCCTGAACTTTTAAGTTCTTTGGAAAGAGCAAATGAAAAGGAAGATACAAAAGACTTGGTCGCGGCATATACCGCCCATCCTGCCACTCCTGGAAGATGTCCGAAAACAGAACCAACCTGTATTATATGGCTGCCCGTTTTCATAAACGGAATACAGCAATGAGTAATCTCGACAAGGGCAGTAACATTAAGGTTAATCATATCAAGCTGCGGCCGGATTTCCTGTTGGGCAAATTCGCCGACAAGGCCGTATCCTGCATTATTTACCAGAAACTTGATATCAGGCTTCTCGTCTGCAATCATGTTTCTCAGCTTTTCTACTTCACCTTTTTGGGACAGATTTAAGACAATTGGAATACCTTTGGCCCTTTTCAGTTTTCTGGAAACCTCATCAAGCCTGTCCTTTCTCCTTGCAATAAGCCATATTTCGTCCAGTTCGATCACATCGTCTATCTGAAGGGCAAATTCAACACCCATGCCTGATGATGCCCCGGTTACAATTGCAATCCTCATTTCACTACTCCCTATCATGTAATTATTCTAAACCGGGGATTTTATAAATCCCGTCAAAATGCAGTAATGGACAATTTTTTGCATAATATCACCTTCAATTTTATGCCAGGCAAAACCGGCCTTTTTCAGGAAGTGCTCACAATAGCTGTTATCATATACAAAGAATGTTTTCGGGGAATGACTTCCTGAAAGATGCGGCATCATCAGTTTACTTGCTTCTTCGCTGTTTTTAATGCTTTCCATAAAATCTATTGCAGGTATTGTATTTATGTCAAAACCTTCCAGTTTCAGACCTGCAGCAATATCATAGATGCTTACCATGTTGGGATTGAACACGTGAAAACACAGATTTGATGTCTGCGGCATCAGCATGAGATTTGCAAGGGCTATTCTACACGAATCAATTGGAGTCATATCGAATTTGGAATCCATCCCTTGGGGCAGCGTTTGAATTTCCGAGATTGCCTTGATAAGGCCATAAAATGCATTATCAGCTATATTGCGCTGAAACTTTCCGTTATCCGTTGAACCAACAAGATTACCAATCCTGTAAACTGTAGCATTTAAACCTTTTGCCCGGGCAGCCCTTATAAGACCCTCCGCTTCAAACTTGCTTTTTGCATAAACATTGCCCAGTGTCTGCCCTCTATCATAATCAGTCTCTCTGAAAAACGCCTTTGAATAATCAGGGATCGCGTCTCCGGCAATGCTTAATGTCGATATATAATGGAATCTTTTTATTTTTTCCTGATTTAAAGAATCCATCAAACGCATTGTACCAAGCACATTAACATTTTTAAAATGAGAATATTCACCATAGTGACTTACATCTGAAGCAGAATGAATCACGCAATCCGCCGAACGTATAATCCTTCTGCCCTCTTCATCAAGACCAAGCCCGTCGAGAGAGATATCTGCACAAACAGGGATCAATCGCTTAACGTCGATTTGATTATCACCGAAATAAAACCCGGATGCAGACAATATCCTTTCATAGGCTTCATCCTTGCCGGCAGCCCTTACAGGGCAGCAGATATGAGCATTCGTACGCATCAACATTTCATAGAGCAGATGGGCGCCAAGATAACCTGTGACGCCGGTAAGCACAATAAGCTCAGGCTCTTCTCTCTCTTCAGAGACATTTATATCAACTGTTATCTTTTCAGGCTGTTCTTCCTTCAATATATGTTCGGAAGTTTTAACCGCGTTTTTCCTGTCTTCAAGTCTTGTTGATATTTCGGCAATTGTCTGGCAATCGAAAAAATCCTGCATAGTCAGTTCATAACTGAACTTAAGCTTCGCGAGTGCCTTCATAACAAGAAGTGAATGTCCTCCCAGATCAAAGAAATTATCATGCCTGCTGATTCGTTCCACTCCCAGCACTTCCATCCAAACTTGTGCGATTGCCTCTTCAATCTGTCCTGCCGGTGGTATGTATTCCGATGAAACTTGCATGCTGACATCACCCGGGTCAGGAAGGGCCTTCCGGTCGACCTTGCCATTCGGAGTCAGTGGCAGTTCCTCCATTTTGATAAACCGGGATGGGACCATATATTCAGGGAGCTTTTCCTGAATAAAGGTTCTCAATTCGGCAACAGGAATTTCATTTTCAGATACATAATAACAGACAAGATACTTGTTGCCTTCACTGTCATCCTTATCAGCGATTACCACATCCTTGATCATCTCATGAAGAGCAAGCCTTGCCTCGATCTCGCCCATTTCAATACGGTTGCCCCTGATTTTAACCTGATAGTCAACCCTGCCATGAAAATCGAGGTTGCCGTCTGGAAGCCAGCTGCCAAGATCACCTGTCTTATATATATATTTCCATTTATTTGAAAATGGATGGGGAATAAACCTCTGAGCCGTCTTTTCAGGTGCATTGAAATAGCCTCGTGCAAGGCCGGCACCAGAAAGGTAGATCTCTCCTTTGATACCTATGGGTACCGGCTTCAGGTTTTTATCCAGTACGTATGCCTGACCGTTGGACAAGGGCCTGCCGATAAGAGGTTGTCTGTTAAAGTCTTTTGGTACCCTGAAATTCGTCGAGTATGTCGTGTCCTCTGTCGGTCCGTACAGATTCCTAATTATACCGACATCCAGGTTGCTGTAGATATCTTTCACCAAGTCGAGCTTGAGCGGTTCACCAGCAAGATTAACCGCTTTAACTCTGTGCTTTTTTTCAGCAACGGTGCATAAATAACGAATGGCTGAAGGCACCGTATTAATCATTGTTGCAGAATGTTCATTCAAGTAGTCATTAATTTCCAGCGATGATTTAAGTATGATCACCCTTGCCCCTGTAACAAGCGGCAAAAAAAACTCGAAGATGGACAAGTCAAAGCACATCGAGGTCGAGGCTATCATCTCTTCATACTCTTCAAATTGAAATTCTTCCTGACACCAGGAAAGAAATGCAGTCACGTTGCTGTGTTCTATCATTACCCCTTTAGGTAAACCGGTCGAACCTGAGGTATAGATTATATGAGACAGGTTTGAGGGAGTTGCCGATGGAGCCGGATTCATATTATTTTCATTTGAAATTTCAACAGACTCTTTGTCTATGAGAACAACATCGGCAGGCAACCTGTTTAGTCTTGCCGCAAGGTTTTCCTGTGTTAAAAGAAACCTGCTTGCGGAATCTTCAAGCATGTATTCCAGCCTTGCCTTCGGGTATTCAGGGTCCATCGGCACATAACATCCCCCGGCCTTGTGTATAGCAAGTATGGATATGATCATTTCAAGGGAGCGTTCCATGAGAAGACAAACTTTACCTTCTGTTTCAAGTCCTTTCTTTTTCAAGAAATTTGCCAGACAGTTTGCTTTGGAATTCAGCTCCATATAGCTCAAGGATTTTCCATCAAACCATAATGCAGTCTTATCAGGAGTTTTCAACACTTGCTCTTCGAATGACTGGTAGGGACACTTATCTTCAGGCCAATACGAGTCTGTTTTGTTGAAACCTATAAGTATTTCTTCTCTCTCATCAAGTGTAAGTATATCAACTTCAGAAATTTTCTTTGCCGGATTATCGACCATTGCATTAAGAACCTGCCGCATATGACCAGTCATCCGAGAAACTGTAAGATTGCTGAAAAGGGCCTTATGATAGTGAATGTCTATATTCAGGATATCTCCGGGTACGGCAATGATCGTAATGGGAAAATTTGTCATTTCAAAACCCTTAACGTTTGAAATGCCCAGGCCATTATTTCTCATTCCGGAGACGGCATCCGTTGGTACATTTTCGAACACAAAGATACTGTCAAAAAGATTCTGATCTCTTGGAATACCAGACGCGGCTTTTACATCAGGCAGCAATGAATACTCAAATTCTCTCATGCCCACCGAGATATCCTGAATCTGCTTGCATACACCCGAGAGTGTCGTCTGATCATCGAACTTCACTCTTACAGGAAGCGTATTTATAAAAAGCCCTATTATATCTTCCGATCCCTTCAAATCAGCAGGTCTGCCTGAAACCGTTGTCCCGTATACCACGTCATCCTGGACACTGTATGTTCTAAGCAATACTGCCCAGGCAGCCTGAAGCAGAGTGCTGATAGTAATACGCTCTTTCCTGGCAACTTCTTTAAGCTTGTCCGACATATCCGCTGGAAGAGACAGTCGTACCATCGAAGAACCTGTTTCATCAATTTCCCCTCGCCTGTAATCATATGGGAGAATATTAGGGGTTTCAAAACCATCAAGCATCCCGATCCAGAAACTCCTGGCTTTGTCCTGATCCTGATTTGCCAGCCAGTTGATATAGTCTTTGTATGCGCGGCGCATTGGTCTTGGAGGCGTCTGGCCTGTCATCAACGAAAGATAAGTCTCAAAAAGGTCTTTCAGAACAAGCGGCATGCACCAGCCGTCAATGAGGATATGGTGGTGACTCCAGAGGAAATGATGCCTTTCATTTCCAAGCTTGAAAAGGGTCAGCCTCATCAAAGGCCATTCTTCAAGCTTAAATGGTGATGATCTTTCCTTAACCATGAATTCATCAATCCTAGGATACTGATCCGGCTGATCCATCCCGGACAAGTCTATCAGGGCTATGTCTACCGGAAGTTCCTTAAGGACAATCTGTAAAGGATCTTTAAGCTTTGACCATCTGAACACGGTCCTGAAAACAGGAGTTGAAGCTACCAGATGCTCCCATGATTTTCTGAAAATATCTTCATCAAGGTTACCTGCGATAGTAAATGAGAACTGCTCGAAATATACTGGCGCATCCGGCTCAAGTACCGAATGGAACAGCATCCCTTTTTGTGTGGGCGACAATGGATAAATATCCTGCGTATTCTCTTTCGTAACAAACGACATCTATGACTCCTTTAATATCATTCGTAAATCTGATCCAGTTCCTCCTGAGCCACATCAAGACCGAAGTCCGAAGGAGTTATATCAAAGCTTGCAGGATCCATGCAGTGCTCAAGCACATTGCTGATTTCATTTATAAAGCTGTTTGCCAGACATTCAATGGTTTCCCTTTCGTGAATGTTCGGGCTGTAGATGAAATCCGCCCTGAATTTGCCGTCCGATACTATTCCGATGATGTCAATTAGATTTGGTCTGTGATTCTTGCCATGAGTTGTTTTCAGTCCAATATCCTCAAATTTTACAGGCAATCCCGATATGTCTGCTGTAATCTGACCCATGTAATTGAAGCTCAGACCGCTGTACAATGGCAGATCCTGACCAAGTATATACTTCAATATTCCGTAGTTAAATCCCTTATCAGGAATCGCCCTTAATGCTTCCTTAACATGTTTGATCTGTTCAGAAAGTTTATTTTTCCCTGCATCAAGAACAACAGGATATATAGTGGTAAACCATCCTACGGTCCTTGTTATATCCATGTCGTCAAATATGTCTTCCCTGCCATGGCCTTCAAGATCGAATGTCACCTTGGAATTACCTGTCCATCCTGATATCGATCTCATTAATGCAGTAAGGAGCAGATCGTTTATCTCCGTGCCATATGCCCGGTGAGCGGTTTTAATTAGCTGGTCTGTCTTTTCTTCATCAAGTTTAACACTTATTGAAAGTGCAGATCCGGCATCGTTAAGCCCGTTTTCATGTTCAACAGGTATACTGAATACCCCTCCCGTCAGAATATTTTCCCACCATGCAAATTCCTCAAGCACTTTCGGGGCATATGCGCTGACCTTCATTGACCAGTCTTTAAATGAGGACGTCTTATCCGGCAGCTTTACACTGGCGCCTGAAAGAATATCGCTGTAGGCCTTGAACAGGTCTTCAAACAATATCCTCCAAGAAACGCCGTCGACCACCAGGTGGTGTGCGGTCACGGCCAGGTAATCGGACTTGTCCTGCCTGTATAAACCCATGGCAAAGACCCTTGCATTACTGATGTCGAGCGATGACTGAAGCAACATGACCTCGCCTTTGAGTTCATCGACGTCCTTGATATTTTTGAAGACGAAGATTGGACCCTGGCCAGCCGGCATGAACTCCTGTTTTTCCCGGTCAAAACGGGCCCTGAGCGAATCATGATGCATAACAACCGCTTCGCCGGCTTTTTTTATGGCCGCCTCGTCAATCCTCACACCTGAGCTTAGGACAAATGTCTGGTTGTAGAAATTTTCGTCTTCAAAACTCTGGTCGAAGAACCACCTCTGTACAGGATTCAAAGGGGCAGTGCCAGTCACATCCCCCTGCACCGCTGTTACGGTTCTGATCAACTCAACGACCGGGGCAATAGCTGCGATCGTCTGGTATTCGAACATATGCCTCGGCTTTATCTCATAACCGAATTTCTTCAGCCTGGATACCACCTGAAGGCTGATTATCGAGTCTCCGCCAAGGTCGAAGAAATTATCAAAAACACCGACCTTGTCCACTCTGAGGACATCACGCCAGACCTCTGAGAGTACTTTTTCTATTTCATTCCGCGGCTCGACATACTCGGCAGCCATGTCAGGCCTGAATGCATCCGGTTCCGGAAGCGCAAGCCTGTCAACCTTGCCACTTGTATTAAGCGGCATGGCGTCAAGTTTCATAAAGCGGGCAGGCACCATGTAATCCGGAAGAGAGGCAGACAGGTATGACCTCAGGTCACCAACGGGGATTTCCTTTTCCGCAACATAATACCCTGCAAGGTACTTTCCTCCGGCTCCGTCGTTTCGTGCAACAACCACGCAATCGTTGATTTCCTGATAACCTGACAAAGCAGTTTCGATTTCACCCAGCTCGATCCTGAAACCACGGATCTTGACCTGGAAGTCGATCCTGCCAAGGAAATCTATATTCCCGTCTGGCAGCCACTTGCCGATATCACCGGTTTTGTAGATAAGCTCACCGGGCTTGAATGGGTCGGGGATGAAATTGAGTGCCGTGCGTTCGGGATTATTGAGGTAACCCTTTGCCAGCCCGTCCCCCCCTATGTAGAGCTCTCCGGTAATGCCAACAGGCACCGGGTTCATGTTCTTATCCAGAATATATATCCAGGTGTTTATTATGGGCGCACCGATCGGAACACTGACTCTTCCTGCAAGCCTGTTGACGTCGGCGAGGCAGTAAGTCGAATCGACACTGCTTTCCGTGACACCATAAACGTTTGTCCAGCGGGTCTGTTTGCCGTAACTTCCAGCATGATACCCCTCAACAAGCGATAACGGCAATGGTTCCCCGCCTATAATCACATGCTTCAGTTTAAGGCGGTGTTCCTCCATGAGGCCGTTCGCGACAAGAACCTCCCATAGAGAAGGCGTACCGTCGATTACATCGATCTCCTTGTCCAGGATATAAGGGATTAACTGACCCATATCTCGTTTCATAGAAGCCGGAATGGGGAACAGGGTGTTACCAAGAAGAAGGCTGGCGAATATCTGCTGGACAGAGGCGTCGAAGCTGAATGAAGCGAGCTGCGCCACATTGAGCGGTCCGTCGTAATATGAATAGAGTATCTTTTTCAGGGCAAACACCAGGTTCACAACTCCCCGGTGGGGTATAAGAGATCCTTTTGGTTTTCCTGTCGAGCCCGAGGTGTAGATCGCATATGCTGTGTCATCGGCAGTTACAGCGGTTAAGGGATTTCCGCCATCCTGCTTGTCTATCTTCTTCCAGTCGCTGTCAATGCATATGGTTTTCTGGTTACGTGGAAGCTTTCCCCGAAGCTCTTTCCTGGTAATGACCACCGGGGTACAGCTGTCTTCAAGCATGAAACTGATACGGCTTTCCGGAAATTCGGAATCGATTGGCATATATGCGCCACCGGCCTTCAAGATGGCCATAATCCCCAGAATTGTTTCCATTGGTGTCCCTATCATAAGCCCCACAAGTGTTCCTGTTTTCACCCCGCAATCGGTTAAGGCTCTTGAAAGCTTGTTTGCGCGGCAGTTCAGCTCGGAGAACGTATATACCCTGTCTTCAAATGCTACGGCAGGATGATTAGGGAGCCTGGATATAGTTTCCTCAAACAGGCCTACAATTGTTGCATCCCTTGGATACTCAGAAGATGTATCATTGAATCCATAAAGAACTTGCTGTTTTTCTTCATGAGATAAAAGTTCAAGTTCTGATATGCGCCTCTCAGGATTCCTGATTACATCTTCAAGGATATTCCTTATATGGCCGGCGTATCTCTCGATTGTCGAAGCATCAAAGAGGTCGGTGTTATATTCAAATCTGAGTTCAAGATTTTTCCCAGTATCTATTGCAAAAAGAGTCAGGTCAAACTTGCTCTGCTTCAAAAGGCCTTCAACGGGTTTGAATCTTACGGCGTCTCTGGAACCTACATTCATAAGATTCGAAACGTCCTGCATAACGAGCATGATAGTAAAAACAGGTGTACGGCTTGTGTCTCTAACCGCCCCAATCTTGTCTATCAACCTGTCAAAAGGATAGTCCTGGTTTGCATAAGCCTCGATGCAGGTCTTCTTCACACTTGTCAGCACATTTGAAAATTCAGGATCCCCGCTGAGGTCGGTTCTGAGCGCCAGCGAATTTATAAAGAAGCCTATAAGCCCTTCAACATCATGGTTGTTCCTGCCTGCGATGGCCGTACCCACAATGATATCTTCAGATCCGGTTGCACGGACAAGATAGGCATCAAGTATTGCAAGAATCAGCATGTAAAGCGTTACATCATGTTTTTTGGCCATTTCTTTGAGCAATGAAGTTGTGCTGCTGTCAATTCCGAGTGCATACAGTGCGCCATTCGTAGTTGCCACGGCAGGCCTTGACCGGTCGGCCGGAAGGTCTGTTACCGGAAGGACTCCTCCGAGTTTGGATTTCCAGTAATCCTCCTGAAAACTGAGTTTACCCTCTTTCAGTAAAGAGTTCTGCCATGAAGCATAGTCCCTGTACTGGATTTTGAGTTCCTCGAAATCCGGTTCTTTACCTGCCGAATATGCAGTATAAGTTGAGATGAGTTCATTAATAAGTATTTCAAGTGACCATCCGTCAGATATTATATGGTGAAGGGTTAGAATAAACAGATACTTGTCACCGGCCATCTTAAATACCCTGGCTCTGAAAAGAGGCCCATTCGCAAGATCAAATGGAGTCATTGCCTCATCTCCCGCGATCTTCAACATGGCGGATTCATCAAGCTGTGAGGCATCCTGGATTTTCAGAACAACATTCAGTTTTTCCGCAACAACCTGGGAAGGACCAGCTTCCGTATTGATAAATGTGGTTCTGAGTGTTTCATGCCTGTCAACAACAGACTGCAGAGCTTTTTCCATTAGGCTTTCATCAAGATATCCTTCGATGAAAAAAGGCAGAGGCATGTTGTATGCAGGCGATCCTGGTATCATCTGGTCAAGAAACCAGAGCCTCTTTTGTGCATGGGAAAGCGGATAGGATGGAGCATCTGCGAGCTTGGGGATATCCCCCATTTCAGAACCTGAAACTGTTGCCCCGGCGAGCCCTTCTACTGTTGGAGTTTCGAAAATAATCCTTAATGGTATCTCTATTCCCAGTTCCTTTTTTATCCTTGATATCACTTGAGTTGCCCTGAGTGAATGGCCACCCAGGTCAAAGAAATTATCCTTTACTCCCACCTTGTCAACCACAAGAACAGACTTGAATATTTCAGCAATTGCTCTTTCGGTTTCATTCCTCGGTTCAACATATTCGCCGGCAGTTTCAGATCTTACATTTTCAACCCTTGGAAGAGAATTCCTATCCACCTTGCCGTTGGGACTTAAAGGCAGACTCTCTAGCCACATAAATCGTGTGGGCACCATATATTCAGGGAGTGCATCAATAAGGAATGTCCTTAAGTCACCTACCGGAATTTCCGCATCTGATACGTAATAGCCTACAAGATACTTGCCGGTAGGGTCATCATAATCAATGACGACACAGTCATGTATCCCCTCAAATTTTGAAAGTGCTGATTCCACCTCACCTAGCTCGATACGGTTTCCCCTTATCTTGACCTGATGGTCTATCCTACCAAGATAGTCAATGTTGCCATCAGTCATCCATCGCCCAAGGTCACCCGTCTTGTATAGCCTTGTGTCTTTGAATATCGAAAATGTTACGAAGGCTTCAGCTGTTTTTTCTGGTTTGTTTACATATCCGCGGGCAAGCTGTATGCCAGCCAGGTAAACCTCTCCGGCAACACCTACGGGAACAGGGCTCAGATTCCTGTCAAGTATGTAAATCCTTGTGTTGGCAATCGGCTTTCCTATTGGTACAGTACTTGAGGTGTCTTCTCTTTTGCATTCATACCAAGTGACGTCTATTGAAGCCTCGGTAGGCCCGTACAAGTTGTGAAGTTCACAGTTCAAGTATCTGAAGAACAAGTCACGGTGATAACCCATCAGGGCTTCGCCCGAACATATAACCCTTCTCAATGATGTTAACGTTTTGCTGTTTTCCTCATCCAGCACTTGAAGAAATACTCCAAGCATTGAAGGGACAAAATGAAGTGTTGTAATCTTGCGCTCATTAATGACTTCCAGGATATGAAGCGGATCTTTTTCACCACCAGGCCTCAGGAAATGAAGTCTTGCACCAAACATCATCGGCCAGTGAAACTCCCATCCCGAGACATCAAATGTATATGGCGTCTTCTGAAGAACAACATCGTCTTCTCCCAACTCGTATGCAGATTGCATCCAGACAAGACGATTCGTCAGTCCCTTGTGAATACATGCAACCCCTTTGGGAACACCAGTTGAGCCTGATGTATAAAGTACATAAGCCAAATTATCAGCACCGCTTAGAGGCTCAAGGTTCGCAACGTCCTTTTCTGCAATATCTGGCCAATTGGAATCTAGACAAATGATTTTTATGTCCTTACCGGCAAATTTTTCAGCATATTTTTTCTGGGTTAAGACAACCGGAGAATTTGTATCTTCCAATATATAATCTATTCTCGCATCGGGATATTCCGTACCGATAGGAACATACGCCCCGCCGGCCTTAAGAATCCCGATGAGGGCAATTTCCATCTCAATTGAGCGTTCAACCATGATGGTTACCATTGTCTCGGCCTTGACTCCAACCTCCCTCAGGTATCGAGCAAGCTGGTTCGTCTTTTCATTAAGCACTTTATAAGTGAGGCTTTGGTCAGCAAATGTTACCGCAATTCTATCAGGTGTTTTTTCTGACTGTTCTTCAAAAAACTGAAAGACGCATTTCTCATTTGGATAACTGACATCCGTGTCGTTAAAAACCTCTATCACGAGTTTTTCCTCTTCCCTGCTCATTACATGATATGAAGAAAGAGGTTTTTCTGTTTCCATGACCATCTGCCTCAAGATATTTGAAAAGTGACCTGCAAACCTTTCGACAGTATCGCTGTTAAAAAGGTCGGTGTTGTATTCAAAAAAGTAGTCGATGGAGTCTGATGCCTCGAAGGCATAAAGGGTCAGGTCAAACTTTGATATGCCCATTTCTTTTGTGATATCTTTGAACAGCATATCCCCGACTCTTGCTTCAGTTACTGTTTCCGAGGCGTTCTGAAGGACAAACATAGTATTGAAGATTGGTGAACGGCTGGTATCCCTTATAGGGTTGATCATATCTATTATTTTGTTAAACGGGTATTCCTGATTTGAGTATGCATCGAGGCACACCTGTTTAACCTGTTTGAGGAGTTCGGATGCTGAAATGTCCCGGGAGAAATCCAGCCTCAGCGCTATCATATTTACAAAGAATCCGATAATGTTTTCCAAATCAGGATGATTCCTCCCGGCAATTGGGGAACCGACAATGATATCTTCCTGATTTGAAAGCCTATTCAGCATAGTTGCATATGCTGAAAGCAAAAGCATATTCAGGGTTATATCGCGCTCATTGAGCAGTTCACGAATTTTTTTATTAAGCTCTGGGTCTCCTTTAAACCGGAATGTAGCTCCAGATGTCGTCTGTATTGGCGGCCTTGGTCTGTCTGTTGGAAGATCAAGCATCGGCAGAGGAGACTTTAACCGGTCAAGCCAGTATGTTTCTTGTGACCTAAGTGATCCGTCATCAAGTAGAGAATTCTGCCAGATAGCAAAATCCTTGTATTGAACCCTTAAATTAGGCAATTCAGGCTTTCCACCTCTGGCATATGCCGAGTAGGCGGCAGCAGCTTCTCTCATCAATATCCCCATGGACCAGCCGTCTGATATGATATGATGCATTGTTAGCATCAGGATATGCTTCTGTGCTGCAAGCCTTAAGAGTCTGAGCCTGAACAGAGGACCTGTATCAAGCTTGAAAGGAATGCAGGGCTCCGATTTTAATATTCCATCAAGATCATTCTCATTAACATCCTCAACGGGAAGTATGACTTCCAGGTTCTTTGCAATTATCTGGACAGGCATGTCATCTTGTAAGCTGAAAGTTGTCCGAAGGCTTTCATGCCTGTCAACAATCAGCTGCAAAGCTCTTGTTACAGCATCGATATCCAGTTTTCCCTCAAGAAGGACATCACCGTGAATATTGTATGATGCAGAATCCGGAATCAGCCTGTCAAGGAACCACAACCTCTGTTGTGCCTGGGATAAAACATAACTTGGTGCTTCTTCAAGGATTTCTATCGGCCGCAAATGTGAAGATACACCAGCTGCATGTGCAATCTTATCAATAGTTGGTTCATCGAATATGGTCCTTAACGGCATGTCTATTCCGAGCTCTTTTCGTATCCTGAAAACTGCCTGAGTAGCCTTTAAGGAATGCCCCCCAAGTTCAAAGAAATTGTCATAAACTCCAATTTTTGGAATACCCAGGATATCCCGGAAAATAACGGCTATTTTTTCCTCAACATCATTTCTCGGTGCAACATATTCAGCTGAGACCCTGATTTGCCATGCATCAATATCAGGAAGGGCATTGCGGTCTACCTTGCCGTTTGGAGAAAGCGGCAACGATTCAAGCCTTACGATATAGGAAGGCACCATGTATTCGGGAAGAAAACCCTTGAGAAAATCTTTTAATTCGGTTTCATCCAATTCAGTATCAGAAACATAGTATCCTGCAATATATCTGTCGTCCCCTGACCTGGTTTTATCAGTCACCACACAATCATGGATTGACGGATGCTTTAGCAATGCTGATTCAATCTCACCAAGCTCTATTCTGTATCCCCGAATTTTTATCTGATAATCCACCCTTCCGAGGTATTCCATTACCCCATCATACCTCCAGCGACCAAGATCACCTGTACGGTAAATCTTGTCACCCTCAATGAATGGATTCGGTAGAAAACTCCTTGCCGTCACATCATCATTGTTTAAATAACCCCTTGCAACCCCGGGGCTTGAAATGTATATCTCACCGGGAACACCGACAGGAACTAATTCCATATCTTTATCAAGTAAATAAATTATCGTATTAGCAATCGGTTTGCCTATGGGCACAGATGCTAATTCTTCAGGCAGGTTTTCAAATGTATACACAATGCAACCGACTACCGTCTCTGCCGGTCCATATTCGTTGTCGATTATAAGACCTGGAAACCTTTCCTGCATCGAACGGGATGTCTTTGCTGAAAGTGCTTCACCGCCTAAGATCATACGTTTCAGTCTTGGGTTCATTTTAACACCCGAGGCTGTAAGCTTATCTGCAATTTCCAGATGGGCAGGGGTAAGCTTGGCGATGTCGATTTCACTAGTTATCACCTTTTCAACCAGTGTTGTCGGGTCCAAGCCCGGTTGCATAATATTAATACATGCACCGGCAATAAGAGGTACGAACATGCTTGTAACTGTAAGGTCGAAAGACATTGACGTATACAATGGAAATGACCCGTGATCATACGCCTTGTAATAATCGAGAGCCCATATAATATAATTAACAAGTCCGCGATGTTCAATCTGAATACCTTTGGGGTTTCCGGTTGATCCCGATGTATAAATCAAATAAACAAGATCTGAGCTCTTGTTAACAAGAGATGGCCTTGTTTTAGGTCTGTCGGATATCTCTTTTCTCGACTCATCCAGATTAAGGATTTCTCCACCGTATGAAGGGAGCCTGCCACTTAATGAAGAATGGGTTATTATTATACCCGCATCACAGTCAAACAACATGTATTCAAGCCTTGCCTTGGGATATTCAGTTTCAAGTGGTACATATGCGCCACCAGCTTTTATTATCCCTAGTACAGCAACGATCATATCAATCGAACGGTCAATGAATATACCGGCTGTTTTCCCCCGGTCCTACTCCCTTTTCTTTCAGATAATGTGCCAGTGAATTTGAACGTTCATCAAGTTCTTTGTATGTAAGACTGCCGTTAAAAACTACTGACAGCAATGCGTTCCGGATATTTATCAACCGTATCTTCTATAAATTCCTGTATGCATTTCCTGTCAGGGAAAGGTACGCTTGTATCATTAAAGCTTTTCAACAGCATGTCTCTTTCCCTTATCATCCAACATCTTTATTTTCGATACCTGAATGCGCGGATTATCCGACATGCTTGTAAGTATGTTCGAGAGATGCTTCAGCATCTTATCTATTGTTTCAGGGCGGAAACGGTCAATCATATAGGTAAGGGAAAGTTTCATTTCCTCGCCAGGTGCAACAACCAGGCATAAATCAAAGTTTGTAAGCTCAAACCCGCTTATTTCCGATACCTTTATTCCTTCCGTAGCCGTCAGCAGCTTGGGGTCAATGGGGTAATTCTCAAACACGACAAGGCTGTCGAAAAGAGAGTCTTTTATTGAAACCTGACTTGCCGCCTTAACATCGGGAAGAAATGAATACCCGTATTCCTGGACTTTTGAAGACTGATCCTGAAGGTTTCTAAGCATGTCCTCAACGATACCGCCAAGTTTAACCCTAAGAGGCAGGCTATTAATGAATATTCCGACCATCTGATCGGCCCCGGGCAAAGTTGCAGGCCTTCCGGAAACCGTAGCACCGAATACGACATCATCATTTCCGCTGTACCTTCCAAGTAATACACCCCATGCGGCTTGCAAAAGTGTACTCAATGTAATCCTTTGCATACGAGCAAATTCTTCTATTTTTTTTGTAGCTTCACTGTTAAGTGTGATTTCTCTTTTGTCCGCCTTCAATTTGCGATCTTTAGGGGTAAAATCCCAGGGAAGCGGCGTGGTCGCACTAAATCCTTTAAGAAGTTCAGTCCAAAATGCCTTCGGTTTTTCTTTGTCCTGTTTATTCAGCCATGCAATATAGTTCTTGAACGGGGGCCTGCTGAAGTGGGGTAATGGCTTGTTATCTTTTAAAGCCAGATATGTTGTAAAAAAATCGATAAGGATAAGGCCAAGGCACCATCCGTCAAGCAGAATATGGTGATAGCTCCAGAGAAAGAAAATTTTGCCTGCGGCAAGTTCGAATATATTTATTCGAAGGAGGGGACCTTTTGACAGGTCAAAACGTTCCGACCTGTCAGCTTCCATAAATTCATCAATCTTCTTTTTCTGTTCCTCACCGCTGTAATCTTTAAAATCGTACACATTAATGTTAATTGGTCTTTTCTTCAAAACAATCTGAACAGGCTGGCTCAATTCCTTATAATTAAAAACAGTCCTGAAAACCGGATGTTCATCGATAAGGTGGTTCCAGGCACTTTCTATATGTTTATATACAAGCTCTCCTTCAATGATACAGAAGAACTGTTCGAAATATGCAGGTGAGTCTTGGTCATAAAGGGTATGGAAAAGCATTCCCTGCTGCATCGGGGACAGAGGATAAATGTCGGCAATATTCTGCTTTGTCAAATATGACATCATGAACTCCTTATTCGAAATTTATCAATTTATCTAATTGCTCCTGACCAAGATCAATAAGCTCGAAATCGCTTGGCGTGACATCAAAATTTGATGGATCCATACAATGTGCTATTATTTCGGACAATCTCTTCTTGAATGAAATGGCTAGAGAATTGATTGTGAACATCGTAAACTTGTTCTGGCTGTAAATAAAGTTAACTCTGAGCTTTCCATTTACGACCATCGCTACGATATCAATCAGATTGGCCCTCAAGTTACTTACATCCATAATTCCTGATACGTCGGTTGTTGCGAGTTTGAATCCGTCAAAGGTAGGATTTGATAACTGCCCGAGGTAATTAAAGCTGATGTCACTGGTGAACGGCAGTTCAATCGAATTAAGGTATCTCAATATCCCATAATTAAACCCTTTATGAGGTATCCTGTGAAGTGTCTCTTTGATATTCTTTATCTTATCTTTCATGTCTGGAAATACATTCAGTACAACCGGATACATGGTTGTAAACCAGCCCACGGTCCTTGAAACATCAATATCTTCAATAACATTTTCCCGGCCATGCCCTTCAAGAACAAAAGCAACCTTGTCAGAACCCGTCCATAATGATATCGATTCACTCAAAGCAACGATAAGGAGATCGATTACATCAGTATTGTATGCATGGTGTGCCTCTTTCAGAAGTTGTGATGTTTCTTTTTCATTTAACTCGACTGTTGCTGCAGAGACAGATGCTATATTATTCGGACCTAAATCCTGCTCTATTGAGATTTGCGGTAATTCATCACTGAGTATACCCTTCCACCATATTTCTTCTGCAGCTACTTGACTCTCAAGCGCATATTCAGAAAGCTTGTTTGCCCACTCTTTGAATGATGTCGATTTTTCAGGTAGTTCAACATTACCTCCTCCGATTACCTGGAAGTAGCCAGTCATCAGATCTTCCATCAAAATTCTCCATGATACTCCATCAACTACAAGGTGATGGCAGGCAACAACTAAATAGTCTTCAGCACTTGCATGAAGAAGTCCGGCAGCGAATATTGGACCTTCATTTATATTCAGCGATGCCTGCAATTTCAGTATCTCTTCACCCATAAGCGCATCGTTTTCAAGCGTTACAACTCTGAATGCTACTTCTTCTCCCAAAGCAATAAATTCCTGAATACTGCTGTCCACAAAACGCGAACGCAATACATCATGATGATCAATTAGAGCTTGGAAAGCTTTTTTAAGTGCATCCTCGTCAAGTCTTGACTGGGAAGAAAAAAGCAATGCCTGATTGAAATGATTTTCATTATGAAGTTTTTGCGAGAAGAACCAGCGCTGAATAGGCGTCAGAGTTGAACTGCCTGTTACAGCACCCTGTTCGGCTTCAATCCCTTTTGTAAATACAATAACGGATCCGAGTTCCGCGATTGTCTGATATTGCAGGATATCTCTAGGTTGAAGATTGAATCCTTTACGGTTCAGACGGCTTACGACTTGAAGACTTACTATTGAATCTCCCCCTATATCAAAGAAGTTGTCAAATATACCTATTTTGTCAATTCCGAGGACTTCTTGCCAAGCCCTGGCAATTATTTCCTCTATCTCATTTCTCGGTTCGACATATTCGGTAGCCATTTCAGGACGCAATCCCTTGGGCTCAGGCAAGGCAGCTTTATCCACTTTGCCGCTTTTCTTAAGAGGAAGGGAATCCAGTCTGATGAATATGTTCGGCACCATATAATCCGGAAGACTCTCCCGCAAGAAGGTCCTGAAAACATCTGTCGGTATTTCCTTGTCACTTGCATAATAGGCGAGAAGCATCTTGCTGTTCAAGCCCATGTCTTTAACTACAACTATTGTGTCCCTGACCAGTTCATGCTTCCTTATTGTGGTTTCAATTTCCCCAAGTTCAATTCTGTGACCTCTGATTTTCACCTGTTGATCGATGCGTCCCATTATTTCAATAGCACCGTCCGGAAGCCATTTACCGATATCGCCTGTTTTATAAAGGATATTTTCAGACACTCCGGCAAGGGGGTTGGGGATAAAAACACCCGAAGTTTTTTCAGGGTCATTGAGATACCCCTTAGCCAGTCCAAGACCTCCTACATATATCTCACCCGGAATGCCGATCGGGACCGGATTATGGTACTTGTCTAGTATATATGCAGTTGAATTAGCCAGAGGATAGCCAATAGGTACACCGGTTATGTCTTCCGGTATTGCCGTAACTTTGTAATAAGTTGAATAAGTAGTGTTTTCAGTCGGTCCGTAAACATGTGTAAGAACTCCGGGACGAACCTGGCTGAATGCCTTCCTCATGTGTGTAATAGACTGCATCTCTCCACCTGTTAGAAGACTCTTCAGATTGGCAAGCGCATCTGGCCTTATATCTACAAGTTGATTAAACATGACCGTAGTAATAAAAAGAATGGAAATATCATGTTTTATAATTAATTCGCCAATCCGGTCTGGATTCACCGAATCTTCACTGGAGACGAGGAAAAGTGTTCCTCCATTCAAAAGAGGACCCCAGAACTCCATTGTAGCGGCATCAAATGCAATGGTTGCGACCTGCAGGAATCTGTCAGCATCAGTGATCTCGGCATAATTCGTATTCTTGACAAGGCGCGTAATTCCGACATGAGGTACCATGACACCTTTAGGAGTTCCCGCTGAACCCGAGGTATAGATTATGTACGCAAGGTCATCGCAAGTATTAACATTGGGAAGATCCGAGTTTCCTTCTGATGTAAAATCATCCCAGAATCTTTCAAGACAAAGCACATGGCCTTCATATCCTTTAAGGCTTCCAATCAATGATTCATTGACAACAACAACAGGGGTCTTAATGTCAGTCAACATATACTGGATTCTTTCCATAGGATATTCCGATTCGATCGGGACATAGGCTCCACCCGCTTTCAGTATGCCCAGAACAGCTACTAGCATATCGAAAGAGCGCTTTACCATTACTGCCACGCATGTGCCCTTTTCCACTCCGTTATCTCTGAGATATTTTGCGATTCGATTGGAACGTTCATTGAGATCCCTGTAACTCATGCTTTTGTTTTCAAACACAAGAGCTTCTTTGTCAGGGAATCGTTTGGCAATTTCTTCAAATAGAACGTGAACAGGTTTTTCTTTGTCATATTCTCTGACGGTATCATTAAACCCATAAAGTATCCGATTTGTTTCATGATCATCAATTAAAGAGAACTCAGATAATTTCTTGTTCGGACTGACAATGACGTCTTCTAGAAGATTCTTAAAATATGTTATCAAGCGTTCAACAGTATTGTCATTGAAAAGATCTGTATTGTAACCAAAAGTAAATGTTACACCTTCATCCGATTCATATCCAGTCACTAAAAAGTCGAACTTTGAAGTTGTATCATCTCCGGTTATATCCTTTAACTTCATACCTCCAAGATTTACACTCGCAATAGGATTTGCCGATATTTCGTGAAAATCGAAAGCAACATCAAATATAGGATTCCTGCTGAGGTCTCTTGCTGGATTTATCGCTTCAACAAGCTTATCAAAAGGATAGTCCTGATGCGCATAGGCCATAATGCATGTCTGTTTTACAATCTTTGCAAACTCACTAAATGAAGGGTTACCTGAAATATCAACACGAATGGGAAGCATGTTTACAAAAAATCCTATGAGCGGTTCTATTTGTGCATTATTCCTGTTTGCAACAGGTGTTCCAACAATAATATCCTCTTGCGCTGTAATTCTGTTCAAGAATACCAAGAACATTGAGAGTGTGAGCATAAATGGCGTTATATTTAGATCTTTTGCAGAATTCCTGAGCATAACAGATTCATCCAGGGAAAGATTGCAGCGTTTTACTGCACCGTTTTGCGTCTGCACGGCAGGCCTAACCCTGTCTGTAGGCATGTTAAGGACAGGAAGTTCACCGGACAACTTATCGACCCAGAATTTCTCCTGTTCTTTAATCTCTTCACCTTCAAGAAGTTTGTTCTGCCAGTCAGCAAAGTCCTTATACTGAATTTTAAGTTCTTCAAAAGGAGATGATTTTCCCTGGGCTAATGCTATGTAATTCGCAAAAGCCTCTCTGACCAGAATACCCATGGACCATCCATCAGAAATTATATGGTGCATATTGAGTATCAGCGCATTGGACAATTCCGTAAGCCTCACCACGCTTATCCTTAGCAATGGACCATTTTCGATGCTGAATGGCTTAGTTTTTTCTTTTTCAATCAATTCACGAAGCTTAACATCTTTTTCATTGCTGTTACGATAATCGAAGATTTCGATATCGAGATCCATCTTATCTGATATCTTCTGGAACGGTTTTTCATTTATCGTTACAATTGTTGTCCTTAAGCTTTCATGCCGATCTACAACAGCCTGAAACGCCTCTTTTAATAATTCCAAGTCAATAGGTGTATTTTCAATCAATACGGCGCCTGGAATATTATAGAATGGGCTGTTCGGAACAATCTTGTCTATATACCAAAGTCTTTTCTGAGCATGTGAGACTTCATAATATTCAGCCGGAATAATATTTTCAATTGCCGGCAGTACGGACTTTAATCCAAACGATTTAATGTTATCAATTTCTGAAGCCAGCTGACCAAGGGTCTGGTTTTCAAATATGGCTTTTAGCGGCAGTTCGATACGATATTTTTCTCTTGCCCAGGAAACTATCCTCGTCGCCCTTAATGAATTTCCTCCTATATCAAAGAAATTATCATTAACACTTATTTTTTCTACTCCGAGGGACACCCTCCAGAATGCTTCAAGTTCCTTCTCTGTTTGTGTAGACGGTTCAATAAACTCCCTAAGAGCATCGACAGTCACGTCAATCATTGACGACAGAGCCGTCCTGTCTAACTTTCCGTTAGAAGTAAGAGGAAATGCTTCGAGATAGATAATTCTTGAAGGTATCAAGTAAGGTGGCAGGTGTTCACGAAGATAATCCTTGATTTCATTTTCATTGAGGACAAAATCAGAAACATAGAAACCTACAAGTCTGATTTGTCCTTCATCATCCTTTTTATCTATAACAACACATTCTTTTATTCCTGTATAGGAAGATAAAACAGTTTCAATCTCTCCAAGTTCAACTCTATACCCTCTTATTTCTACCTGAAAATCGTTTCTTCCTATAAAATCTATATTGCCATCCGGGAGCCATCGCGCCAAGTCACCGGTTGCATAGATTAGCTCTGCTCCTTCTGTAAATGGGTCTGGTATGAATACCTGCTTCGTCTTCTCGGGGTCATTAACATATCCTGCACCTACCCCAGCACCACCAATGTAAATTTGGCCAGTAACACCTACGGGAACTGGATTCAAATATTTGTCAAGAATGTATATTTTTATATTCGGCAAAGGTTTTCCAATTGGAGGTACGCCTCTGGTGTTGTCCCAGTGAGTTACATCACAGGCCGATGCAATAACTGTTGTTTCAGTAGGACCGTATGCGTTAATCAACTCGTAGCTGCCACCAGAGTGAACAAAGCTTAACCTGTCACCACCTGTAAATAGTGTTTTTAAAGTCAACCCTTCGAAATGTTCACTGACAAATATTTCAGCAAATTTTGTTGGTATAAATGAACGTGTTATATTGTATTTTGAGAACCATTCAGCAAGATCCTCTGGCATCATCTTGCCAAGATTCTTGTCAAGGCATACAATTATCGCACCTGCACACAGATATGGCCATATCTCCCACGCAGATGCATCAAAAGCAACACCTGCCAAGTTTGACGATCTATCCTGATAATTGATACCATATAAATCAAGATTAAGGTGTATAAAATTTGCCAAATTTCTGTGTCGTATCTTGACCCCCTTGGGTCTTCCTGTAGATCCCGATGTGTAAATTACATAAGCTATGGAATCAGGGTCTTGATTATATTTGTCCATTATACTATCTGATTCCCAGACCTTTGAATCTGTATTAATTAATGCAAGTTCAATTTCACCTTTCGGTGCATACTGCAGCATCTCAGATGTTGTCAGGAACATCTTCGCTCCTGAATCTTCAATCATGTATCGGATACGCTCAGTAGGATAATCAGGATCAACCGGAACGAACATAGCACCGGTTTTCCATATTCCTATCTCTGCCATGATAAGTTCTGGACACCTTTCAGAAAGGATACATACCGTATCGCCTTTGCCTATTCCATGTGACATTAGATAAACAGCCAGGTTCCCTGATAATCTCTCCATCTCGGAATAGCTGATTTCACGATCTCTGCTAATTAATGCAACCTTGTCTTTGAATTCATTTGCTCTCTCTGAAATTATACTATGAATACACTTAGCTTCAGGATACTCTTTTGAAGTATTGTTGAAATCCAGAAGAACCCTTTTCTTTTCAATCTCTCCAAGTATTGCTATTTCAGAAATTGTCTTTTGGGGATTTTTAATAACATCATTGATTATATTCTTATAATAATCCATGAAACGCTCAATAGTCGATCTTTCATATAGGTCGGCATTATATTCGAAGCGCATGGTTATTCCGTCAGCTTCCTCATAACCCGTAACACTCATGTCAAATCTGGAATTCGGATCGTCTCCGGTGACATCCTTTATTGATATCCCGGATATTCCTGCAAAAGGATTCGCCGATGCCTCACGATATTCAAAAGTAATGTCGAAAATAGGAGTCCTGCTTAGATCCCTCACCGGATTAATAACCTCAACAAGCCTGTCAAAAGGATATTCCTGGTTCGCGTAGGCGCCTATTGACATTTCCTTTACACGCCTCAGAAGTTCTGAAAGATTCGGGTTTCCGGAAAGGTTAATCCTCATAGGCAGGACATTTACAAAGAATCCTATTAACGGTTCAATTTGAGTATTGTTCCGGCCGGCGATCGGGGAGCCTATTATGATATCTTCCTGCCCAGAAAGCTTTGAAAGCATCACATCGAAAAGGGCCAGTGTCATCATGAACATTGTTACATCTTCTTTCCTTGCTAGTTCCTTGATGCCCTTCAGTGTTTTCTGGTCAATCTTGATTCTTGCAGTGCCAGCTCTCTGTGTCTGAATGGTTGGCCTGGGTCTGTCGGTGGGCAAATTCAATACGGGCAAAGCTCCAGATAGATTTTCAAGCCAGTATTTTTCCTGTTCTTTTATGCCATCTCCTTCAAGCAGGCGATTCTGCCAGAATGCAAAATCTCTGTATTGTATAGCTAATTCAGGATAAGGTGATGAATTCTTCGAACTGAATCCCAAATAATTTCCTATAACCTCCTGAACAAGAAGGGCCATGGACCAGCCGTCAGAGATAATATGGTGCATTACTGTCATGAACACATTACTTGTAGCTGACAGTTTTATGATCATAGTCCTGAACAGCGGGCCGGATTCCAAGTCAAACGGCCTGATCTTTTCTTCAGATATTATTGCCTGAAGCTTTTCATGCTTATCGACTTCGTGCGTCAGGTCATATATCGGCATTTCAATCTTGTATGACTCATTTACGACCTGCACAGGCTCATCATTTATGGTCCTGAAAACCGTTCTCAGTGTCTCGTGTCTGTCAGTAACAGCCTGAAGAGATTTCTCAAGGAGAGCAAGATCGAGTTCAATTCCGTCAATAAGGACTGCTCCTGGGATGTTGTAAAACGGACTGTCTGGAACCACTTTATCAAGTAGCCATAACCTTTTTTGGGCATGGGACAGTTCATAATTCTGGGCCTTTTCAAGGGGTTTGATTTTTGAAAAGTCTTCCGGTTCCTTTCGTGTCAAGGATTCAACAACTTTAGCCAGAGCTTCAACCGTCTGGCTTTCAAAGACGGCCTTCAGTCCCAACTCAATGCCGAATTCCTCACGTATTCTCGATGTAACTTTTGTTGCTCGAAGTGAATTGCCGCCGAGGTCGAAAAAGTTGTCAATCTTGGATATTGAATCTACCCCGAGGACGTCCCTCCAGATTTCAATAATGCGATGTTCGACCCCAGTAAGTTCAAATCCCTTTTCATCCTTTGAAGCTGATAGATGCCCGACTATATCATTTAACGAAATAACGGTTTCATACATGCCCTTTTCAAACTTATCCCTGAGACTGTAGCGCTTGACCTTCGCACTCGGTGTCCTGGGTATCTCATGGACCGGGACGATAAAATCAATCTTGATTCCTATGGATGATACAAGGTTTTCATTAAGTCTTGATAAAAGAGACGAAAGTGATGTTATTGACTCGGTAGTGTTTATGAAAAGAATAACTTTCTCGCTGTCGCTGTCCAAATGCCTAAGTCCTGTTATTGCAAATTCCCGGAATGCCATACCGGGAACACGCCTTACCTGTTCTTCTATATCATGGGCATAAAGGTTCTGGCCGTTAACAAAGATAATATCCTTGCGTCTTCCCGTTAACGTGATACGGCCGTTTTTCATAAATCCCATATCACCGGTACGTAGCCATGGTCCACAGAACAGATCCTTATTTGCAGCATCATTCTTATAATAACCACTGACTACATTGGATCCCTGCAACTGTATGTGACCTACCGTGTTTTCATGGACAAGATTATCATTGTCATCAACAATCCTTATCTTCATACCGGCAACAGGAGCGCCAAGATCCGTTATTTCAATGCTGTCTTCATCTGATGAAACAGGAAGTATTATCTGGTCTTTTATAAAAACATCCTTGTGCACCTTGTGAAACACAGGTTTTGTAAATACTGGAGGAGCAGTAACCTGAAGTGACGCCTCGGCCATTCCATAGCTCATGAACATGGCCCTTTCATCAAATCCGAATTTTTCATACTTTTGTATGAAATTCCTTGAAACCGATGGTGATATAGGTTCCGAACCATTTCCAAGACACTTTATGCACGACAGATCAATACCCTTTATATCATCTTCATTGACCTGCGTTGTCAGCCACTGAACTGCAAAATTTGGACAAGGAACATGAGTCGCCCTGTATTTGTCAATAAGCTTCAGGAAAAGCGCCGGACTGTGCACAAATGTCTTTGGTTCGAGTTTCACCTGATCCATTCCGCCCATTGTCGGCGCCAGATGGAAACCGATAAGCCCCATGTCATGGGAATATGGCATCCAGTTTACGATCTTTATCTCGTTAAAACGCATATCAGTGTAAGCGGATATTTTGTTTCCGCTGAAAATTAGCAGTGTATCTAAAATGTCGTTCCCAATTTTTGAGGAGCGTATATTTTTACCAAGAGATCCTTTGGATACCCAAGATATAAACTTTGCTATGCTGCCGAGCCTGTCATTCATTGACAGCTTGTGCTTCAGGATATGAATACCATAGCCAAGTGTCGGCCTTATATCATTCCCCCTGACATCAAAAACACATTTAGCCGATGCATCAATCGTATAAACCAGATTGAAATGGGAAAGCATTACACCCTTGGGGTCTCCTGTCGAGCCGGAAGAAAACTGGAGATAGGCTATATCATCCGGTTTGGGATTGTGATGATTCCCGTCCGGGGCAAATTCAAGCAATTCCTTAACTTCGAGCAGATCAACATTTCCAAGAGATCTGTAATTCTGTGCAGGCTGGTCGGTTATTATGCAGAACCTGTCAAGAACTTCGCAGACTTTTGTAATTCTTTCCATTCCCTCACTGATCGGAAATGAACCCGGAATAGGAAGGGGAACAGGGATTATGCCCCCTAATATTATCCCCCAGAAAGCAGATAGAAAGTTCCTTGATTGTTCTATCTGAAGAATAGCCTGATCACCTGATTTATAACCTTTAGCCCTAAGTCCGCCCAAAACTCTTTCAGCCGAATTCATCAGCTCGGAATAAGTCTGGAGATTTTCATTCCCATATTCGTCCACATGCAATATTCCGCTATCTGGCGCAATCAGGCTTGCTATCCTAAGTACCTGAGGAAGATTTTTTACTATATGCGGCAGAAACTGATGCACGTTGGATTCTGCAAGGGCATAAGGCATATCACTCAATAATCCTTTTAGATCAATATCCTTAGTTTTGTAGTGAACCTCTTCCTTTTTTATGATTTCATGCTCAATTTTTCGGTCATTTTCAGGATATATACGCTGATCAAGCCTTCTGACTTCCCTGTCTCTGAAGTCACCTGCTTCATAACGTTCCCTCAAAATAAATCTCTGGACCTTGCCGCTGGTTGTCCTTGGTATGTCATGCATCGGAACAATGGCTTCAATTCCCACCCTGATCTTTGCTCCGAGATGCTTATTAATCTTTTCAAGCAATTCAATCAAATTTTCCTTGGGTTTCTTTGTTTTAATAAAAAGAACGATAGATTCTGATCCCTTGTCATGGTCCGTAACCCCGCAAACAGCCATATTTTTAAAACCTACAAACGGTAACTGCTGAAGCTCTTCTTCCAGGTCATGGGAATAGTAATTCTGGCCGTTAACGAAAATGACATCCTTGAAACGCCCGGTGACCGTAAGTCTCCCTTTTAATAGAAAACCAAGGTCCCCGGTCCTGAGCCATTCGTCACAGAACAGTTCCGAATTCAATTCTTCTTTTTTGTAATAGCCGCTGGTTACATTCGGTCCTTTTATCTGTATATGGCCGACCGTTCCCTCTTTTACAACGTCATCATCGTCATCGACTATCCTGATCTCCATGCCCATAGCCGGATAACCTTCGTCAACAAACTCAATGGCAGGGAGATCCTCTTTGGCATTAACCGCTATATGCTTTTTTGAAAATGACTCCCTGTCCAGCAGATGATACACAGTTTCAGTATTCCTTGGCGGTGCGGTAATCATCAGTGACGCTTCGGCCATTCCGTAAACGGGGAACATGGACTTGGGGTTGAATCCGTATTGCCTGAACCTGTCGATAAACAGCCTCACAGCCATCGGGGAAATAGGTTCAGCACCGTTAAAAAGAATATCGATACATGAAAGGTCGATGCCCTTTATGCTTTCATCCTTAATCATGTACAGCATCCACAGCAGACCGAAATTGGGACTCGGTATCTGTGTTATCCTGTATTTGTCAATCAGAAGAAGGTTTAATGTCGGATTGATAACAAAAGTGGTCGTGGACATCTTGATCTGCAACATGCTCCCGGCCATCGGTGTAAGATGAAAACCGATCAGCCCCATATCATGGGAATAGGGCAGCCAGCTGCATGTGCTGTATGGTATGTCAGTCGCCTCTAACGGTTTGCCCAGCAGCTCGTCTCTTATTCTTAGCTGTTCCGGATTGCCAGATGCCTCCACTATTGCGTAAAGGTTGACAAGTATATTCCTGTGAGTGAGTATAACCCCCTTGGCATCGCCTGTCGATCCCGAAGAAAACTGCACATATGCGATATCATCAGGATCAGGATCATTATAATTCCTGTCAGGTTCATTGTCTGCAAGATCACTGACAATCAGCACTGCCCTTGAAACAACATCCCTGTATCCCGACGGGTCCTGGTCCGTAACAATAAAAGCATTCCTGAGCAGAGAACAGACGCTCGCAACCTTTTCAGAACCTTCACTTATTGGAAAACTGTTTGGAATTGCAAGTGGAACAGGTATACCGCCTCCCAGAACAATGCCCCAAAAGGCCAGAAGGAAATACCTGTCATTGTCAACCTGTATCACAACCTTGTCCCCGGCCTTCATCCCGTTTGACCTGAGACCGGTTAATACTCTGGACGCTTCTTCCAGCAGGTCTTTATAGAGTAATATCGTTTCGGACCCGTCGGCTTCAACAAAAATAATCCCCTTGTTGACGCCTACTGTGATCGCATTTTTCAAAAGCTCAGGAAGGGTGTTTGCAAAAAAAGGAAGAATATTAAGTTCAGGCCCTTTGCTGATCGAAAGATTCGAATGTTTGCGTTCTGTCCTCTGGTCACTGTAAGGAGATATACGTTGATCCAGTCTTTTGATTTCCCTGTCTCTGAAACCTCCGGCCTCATATTTTTCCCTTAATATAAATCTCTGGACCTTGCCGCTGGTTGTCCTTGGTATGTCATGCATCGGAACAATGGCTTCAATTCCCACCCGGATCTTTACTCCGAGATGCTTGTTAATCTTTTCAAGCAATTCAATCAGGCTTTCCTTGGATTTTTTAGTCTTAATGAAAAGCACTATATTTTCAGTGCCTCTGTCATGGTCCGTAACCCCGCAAACAGCCATATTTTTAAAACCCACAAATGGTAACTGCTGAAGCTCTTCTTCGATGTCATGTGAATAATAATTTTGACCGTTGACAAATATAACATCCTTATGACGGCCCGTAACAGTCAGCCTATCATTTAAAAGGAATCCAAGGTCTCCGGTCCTGAGCCATCCGTCACAAAACAGCTCCGAATTCAATTCTTCTTTTTTGTAATAGCCGCTGGTTACATTCGGTCCCTTGATTTGTATATGACCAACTTTTCCTTCATTGACCACATTATCTTCGCTATCGACAATTCTCAGCTCCATCCCCATTGCAGGGTAACCTTCATCAACAAATTCGATGACTGGAAGGTCTGTCTTTGCATCAACGGCAACATGATTTTCAGTGAAGGATCCCCTGTCCAGCATGTGATATAAAGTTTCACTATTCCTTGGCGGTGCGGTAACCAATAGTGACGCTTCGGCCATTCCGTAAACGGGGAACATGGACTTGGGGTTGAATCCGTATTGCCTGAACCTGTCGATAAACAGCCTCACAGCCATCGGGGAAATAGGTTCAGCACCGTTAAAAAGAGCGTCAACACATGAAAGGTCGATGCCCTTTATGCTTTCATCTTTAATCATGTACAGCATCCACAGCAGACCGAAATTGGGACTCGGTATCTGTGTTATCCTGTATTTGTCAATCAGAAGAAGGTTTAATGTCGGATTGATAACAAAAGTGGTCGTGGACATCTTGATCTGCATGATGCTTCCGGCCATCGGTGTAAGATGAAAACCGATCAGCCCCATATCATGGGAATAGGGCAGCCAGCTGCATGTGCTGTATGGTATGTCAGTCGCCTCTAACGGTTTGCCCAGCAGCTCGTCTCTTATTCTTAGCTGTTCCGGATTGCCTGATGCCTCTATTATTGCATAAATGTTGACAAGTATATTCCTGTGAGTGAGTATAACCCCCTTGGCATCGCCTGTCGATCCCGAAGAAAACTGCACATATGCGATATCATCAGGATCAGGATCATTATAATTCCTGTCAGGTTCATTGTCTGCAAGATCGCTGACAATCAGCACTGCCCTTGAAACAACATCCCTGTATCCCGACGGGTCCTGGTCCGTAACAATAAAAGCATTCCTGAGCAGAGAACAGACGCTCGCAACCTTTTCAGAACCTTCACTTATTGGAAAACTGTTTGGAATTGCAAGTGGAACAGGTATACCGCCTCCCAGAACAATGCCCCAAAAGGCCAGAAGGAAATACCTGTCATTGTCAACCTGTATCACAACATTGTCCCCGGCCTTCATCCCGTTTGACCTGAGACCGGTTAATACTCTGGACGCTTCTTCCAGCAGGTCTTTATAGAGTAATGTCGTTTCGGACCCGTCGGCTTCAACAAAAATAATCCCCTTGTTGACGCCTACTGTAATTGCATTTTTCAAAAGCTCAGGAAGGGTGTTTGCAAAATAAGGAAGAATATTAAGTTCAGGCCCTTTGCTGATTGAATCTTTTGAATAAATATATTCCATCATTCGCGTCCCCCGTAATCCGGTTAGTTTGAATCAATATAAAATATTTTATGATTTATTAAACTATATTTATTTGCATGAACCATGCCTATTACTTATATTAAATTGTTAATTTAATATCAATCGGTTATTAAGATTGATAGTGTTTAATTTAACATGATTCAGGATTTATACGGAAATTTTTTTCCTATGTCTCTGAATTTAATTTCATCTTGTAAAAAATAATAATTGATTGAGCCTTATTGGGAATATCGGTAAAATATTTTTATGCATAACTCGAATATCAGTAAAGTTTTCAGCATACTCAGAAAAGAGATATCATTCTGGCAGGAGCCTATCGTGGGAATAGTTGCCAGAGAACATGACCCTTATAAAGTCCTTATATCAACAATCCTGAGCCTCAGAACAAAAGACTCAACAACGCATGAAGCTGCCGACAGACTCTTTTCAATTGCAGGCAGCCCTGATAAAATGATTGGAGTACCTGTTGATAAAATTGAAAAGGCTATATTTCCTGTAGGTTTTTATCACACCAAGGCCAGAAATATTATAGAAACCTCACTGACAATATTAGTCAAATATTGCGGCAGGGTACCTGACAATCTTGATGAGTTATTGAATCTTCCTGGTGTGGGAAGAAAAACTGCAAACCTTGTACTGATCCTCGGTTTTGATAAAATGGGAATTTGTGTTGATACTCATGTCCACAGAATTACGAACCGCTGGGGATATGTTAAGACTAAAAATCCAGATGAAACAGAAATGGCCCTTAGAAAAAAACTCCCTAAAAAACACTGGAAGGAAATTAATAACCTGCTTGTGCCCTACGGCCAGAATCTGTGTTTGCCGGTTAGCCCGTTCTGTTCAAAATGTAAAATAACGGGTTATTGCAATAGAATCGGTGTAACTAAATCAAGATAGACCGCCGCAGGTTTAAACCCCTGCGGCGACTGTTGCACTATGCCTTCTCTTTCTCCATAAACTTTGCCTGCTCTGTCAGATAAGCCTGAAGAACATCCCTGTCCCTAGTAATATATTTTGCTGCCATCAGGAAAAGCAGGCCGCAAGGTATCCACCAGGATATAGCAAAATTCATCATGAACTGATAGCCTTGGGACAGAAGAAGCCCTCCGACCATTGGTCCAAGTCCCATTCCTATGTTGTCGGCAACGATATTTGAAACAGCAAAAACGCTTCCCCTGTTCTCTGGTCTGTTAACATTCATGAGAATTGCTTTATAATTGGGCAGCAGCAACGGAAACAATAAATCCTGTAAGGAAACCGAATATCATATATACATTATTGCTCAATCGGCACATTAAGTATGATTCCTGTTGGAACAATTCCTAAAAGTACAACTACTCCACATAAAATCGGCATATACCTTGGATCTTTTTTGTACAGCTTATCACCGATGTAAGCCCAGAATACACCACCCAGAGTGCTTCCAATACCTAAAACCAGAAAAATAGTGGTAGCCATTTCCTGAGAAACACCTCGGACTGTCCTGAAATACGTGATCAGGCCAATATGCAAAGATACCCCAGGGAATGGAGCCGGGAATACCCTGAATCATTGTGAATATGTTGGTTTTGTTTGAAGCAATGATCTTGAAGTCGCTCCATTTTATTGTCTGTTTGTACACCACTCCTTCCTGATTAAGCTCCTCCAAGGCATCCTCAGCCCTGCCTTTTTCGGGTTCTTTTGCGTATGCCCAGAATGCAAGAACAAGAGGTATGTTCGGAACGCCAATCAGAATAAAAGAAATTCTCCAGCCAAGTCCGAAGAGATCCATATTTGTCAGGTAACCCGCAACAGCAACTCCAATTGTGCTTCCAATCCCCCAGGCAGCACCCATCCATGCGGCGGCAAATGCTCTGTGTTCTTCAGTAAAGTAATCTGCCAAAACAGAATGAGTAAGAGGGAACAATGCGCCTAACCCTATTCCTGAAAGCACTCTGAGACCAGTGAACCAGTATATATCCGGTGTAAAATATTTTATGCCTGTTAATATGCAGGGAACTTCTCCAACTAATATTGCCAAAACAAAAAGCATCTTGCGTGATTTCTTGTCTGCAAGATAACCGAAGGTAAGACTCATTATTGCACCTACGATGACAAATGCTGAACCTACATAACCTAGAGTGCCTTCATCGGACACCAAATGTCTTTGAGAGTTCAGGAATAATTGCCGACATGATGCTCTGGTCCGCATAGAGAATTGTTGTCATTAAAAACAACATTATCAATGTTATTAGATCACGATTACTCATTTTTGCCCTGGACATAAGCAACTCCTCAGAATTTATTTATAATCACGAAATGATAATCCTCCAAATTATTGCACAAATATACCATCATATAAAAGAGTTTTATTCTTTCGCCGGCATTATCCGCATTAGAATCCGGCATACAATCATGGCAGCCTCAAGAAAGACCGGGTTGCACCGCCGACGGGGCTATGCCTGTCATAACCCTTTTGTCTTGCTCAGAGCGTTTTCAAGATCACGGATGATATCGTCTGTGTCTTCGATGCCTACGGCGAGCCTGAACAGGGTATCAGTTATGCCAAGCTCGTAGCGCTCATCCCTGGAATAATCATAATAACTGACGATCGCAGGATGTGTAATCAGCGTTTCGACGCCGCCCAGACTTGGAGCTATATAGATCATTTCAAGAGCATCCATGAAGCGTTTCGCTGTATCGAGGTCACCCTTGATATCGAACGACACTACGCCTCCGCCGCCTGTCATCTGTGCTTTGGCTATGGAATAATGCCGGTGGCTGGGCAGAAACGGATAATATACCTTCTGGACGAGGTTGTGAGATTCAAGGAATTCAGCGACCTTCAAAGCGCTTTCATTCTGGTATCTGACCCTGAGCGGGAAAGTCTTCAATCCCCTGAGCAGCAGGTAGCAGCAATGAGGATCTATAAGCCCCCCCATTGATTTGTGGAGTGCCCGGATTTTGTCAAGCTGCTCTTTTGAACCAAGAACGGCGCCTGCCAGGATGTCGTTGTGGCCGGCCAGGTATTTCGTCGCGCTCTGTATCACCAGGTCAATGCCGAATTCGATCGGTCTCTGATTGTAAGGCGTCGCGAAAGTGCTGTCTATTATTGATATCAGGTCGTGCCTTTTGCAGATGTCCCTGAACTTTTCGAGATCGAACACGTTGAGATAAGGATTTGTAGGCGATTCAGAGAATATGAACCGGGTATTTACCTTTATGGCATTTTCGAGTGCTTCATAGTCACCGAAGGGCACTATTGTACACTCTATGCCGAAGCGCTTGAGATACTTATTGCAGAATTCAAGAGTTTTCTTGTAGCAGTCATCCGTCATGATGATATGATCACCTGTATGGACAAGTGAAAGTATGGTGGTCGTTATCGCCATCATACCAGAAGAAAAAACAACACAATCTTCTGCTCCCTCCAGATCGGCCAGCCTGTTTTCGGCGATCTTCTCTGTTGGATTGCCGTATCTGCCGTACTCGAACCTTTCCTTCTTTTCTTTTGTATAAGCCTGAATTTCCTTGCTGTCCTTGAATGTAAATGTCGAAGTCTGGACAATCGGCGTGGTCAGGGAATCCGCATATTTGAGTCTCCCCTCTCCTGCGTGAACTGCTCGTGTTGACATCTTACCGAATGTTTTTCCCTTGTCTCTCCACATTTTATGCCTCCGGTACTGCAAGAATAATAGCCGAATGCGTATAATATGCGGTAAATCACTGTCAAGAAATTTAAATAACAGGTAACTTAAGGCTTCAAGAAAATCCGCAGGACATATCCCTCAAAAATTGTAAAAGATACTGCTTTACAGGTTTATTTCACATGGTTATTACTCCGAGAAAAGTAAGGTGTGATATGAAGACAGGAAATTATCCGACAGAAAGGTTCTCCAACCGTGTAGAAAATTACGTTAAGTATCGACCATCTTACCCGACAGAAGCCATCGATACATTGATATTAAACTGCCGCATTGATAAAAATTCCTTGATTGCAGATATCGGATCGGGAACCGGAATATTTACGGCTCTTCTGATAAATGCAGGATTAAGGGTCTTTGCGGTTGAACCCAACAATGAAATGAGGCTTGCCGCAGAAGACAGGTTCAACGGAAACAAGCTTTTTGAAAGCATTTCCGGTACGGCTGAGAATACAGGTCTGGATGCCCGATCAATAGACCTTATCACCGCTGCGCAGTCCTTCCACTGGTTTGACCTGGATATCTGCAGGCAGGAATTCCGACGGATTCTTAAACCGGATGGTTTTTCAGCCCTTATCTGGAACCAGAGAAAAACGGATTCACCTTTTCAAAATGCCTATGACCGGCTCCTGGAAAAATATGTGCCCGAATACGGTTCAGCCAATCATAGGAATATAGATGATACGGTGATCAGAAAGTTCTTTGGTAATGACTCCTTCAAGTTATTCATATTCTATAATGTTCAGCGCTTTGACTTTGAAGGCCTTGCGGGAAGAATGCTCTCTTCATCATATACGCCAACTCCTGACAATCCCCGATATGGTTCCCTGATGGCCGGATTGAAAGCATTGTTCGAGATGCATTCGCAAGACAATCATGTCATGTTCGAATATGAAACAAGGCTTTTCATCGGGAAATTGAAATAGCGCAATTAACATGAGAGATAACGCCGTTTTCAAGACCGACAAAGAGCTCCACGAAAAAAGTCCAGGACCCCGGGCTTTGCAGGCATATTCATGGAAAACGCCGGGAACAGAAAAGAACGTAATGAACTGGTTGAAAAATCCAGTAAAGCCAGGGAAGAAGGCGTCGCCAGGAAACACGAGCTTGTAATTTACAGGGATGCCCCAGGAGCAGGATTACACAAGGACATGGAAACATATCATTCGGTGCCGGTGAAAAAAGAGTACAGGCGATTATAACTGTTCTGCTTATGATCCTTACTCAGTCCTTTCACAGTATTTTCTTAAGGTGCTTATGTAAGGCTGGCCGGAGAAAAGACCAGATATTGAAATCAATGGGCGAGATCAGCATAAATGCCGATCTCGCCCATTTCGGATCGAAAAGGATTGTCCTATGCCCGACCGAGAGAAAGAGCTAATTCAGGGCTTGCACATCAGATGCCTGTTCCGGGTATGAAGTGAGATAACCGAGACAGTAGTCATTACCATTTTCAATATATTTGAGTACATCATTATCAACCTCATACGGAGGCGTTAATGTCCCGTTGACTATATCAGGGTGAGGCAATGTATTTTCAGTAATGTCTTCATTGGTGCAGACAAGGTAATACGGATCGCCGTTTGCTGCGACATCGTCAGCACTGTCAAGTTTGGCCAGGAAAGCCATGTCGCTTTCCGGAGAACCCCCGGCCAGTATCTGGGCAGTGATGCCGCCGCTTTTATACTGGGTTACTGCAAACTGTTTCTCGCTGGGATTGCCCTTCCATTTTAGAGCCATTTGGAAGTCATCAGAGGTGTCCGGTGTTTCCTGGTCAACAAAGCATGCGGCCCATGCATCCATCTCGCCTGCAGCATCCTTTCTCCCGAAGAACATGCTTGTTTCACCTTTGCCGGGAAAGTGTGTCCACACAACAATAGCCTCTCCGTCAGCACTCGTGGTGAAAGCCATCTGGGCTTCAAAGCCTGTCAGCCCGTCAAGCGTACCTTCAACCGTTATAAGCCGGTCGACAGCCTGATTGCCTCCGAAGAACGGGATGTTCACACTGTTTACGCTCGTATCTACCGTCAGGTTTGCCGTTGTATTGAATATTGGCAGTATGACGTCATTGTATTCGCCGCTTGTCTGCCAGTAATCACTGAAGCTGTTGATGATCGTGATGAACATGTCCGCTTTATCTATCGGATCGAATAGGCCTTCGATGCAATCGGTAGTGAACAGATTATAGAAAATGGTGTTCTCTTGAGTCACATCCCATCCGGTCCAATCTGTTATGGTACCTACGCCCTCGGCCCCGGGAATGGTTTTACCTCTACTCTGGATTTGGGGTGTGCATGCGGCTACATCATCACCAAATGTGCTGAGCAGTTCAGGGGTCCCGCTGCTCGGGCTGCTGTCACTGCTTCCGCCGCCGCCACCGCCACCGCCGCAGCCTGACATACTCATAAACAATATACATGTAAATACGGATAATATCCTTGTAAAAGTAATCTTTTTCATAGCATGCCTCCAAAATGGTTATGACGAACTTATCGGAAACATTTGAAAAAGCATTACTGAGGAGGAAGCCGGTGTGAATATCCTCTGCTGCATAGCCAATGATACGGTGAGAAACGGACCGGATATTCCTTGAACTGAAATACTGCTTTCAATCAATATCGGGCCATGATTCCGCATACCTTTTATTCAGATCACTCCCGGTTTTCAAGTAACAGCCGCGACCCTGGTGCACCATCTTCACTTTGAATAAAATAACTGTCGCGCCAAGACCGGGACATGCGATACCATAACCTCCCGTGCTTGTGGAAGATCGCCTTCTATGCTAGCGAAGATTGACATGAAAGAAATAATAAACGGCATCCGCCTCCACTGTGAAAAGGCCTTCAGAGAAGCAAAACACAGCCATAACTGGGATCATACCGAGCGGGTCTATAAGCTCTGCATGCACATCGGCGTAATCGAAGGCGCAGACCTCGATGTGCTTGCAATAGCAGCTTATCTGCATGACATCGGCAGGGCCTCACAGGACAATGCAAAAGGCGAGATCTGCCACGCTGAAGTCGGTGCCGGGATAGCTGCAAAGGTCCTTGAAAATTATGACATCGCCAAGGAGAAAAAAGACAACATCGTCCACTCGGTACTATGCCATCGTTACAGGAACAGCCACGAGCCGGAGACCATCGAGGCTAAAGTCTTGTTCGACGCCGACAAGCTCGACGCAATAGGCGCCGTAGGCATTGCAAGGGACTTCCTGTTTGCAGGCGAGATAGGTGCTGTGCTCCATAATCCGCATGTCGACCCTTATGATACGCTGCCTTACACAAAAGATGACACGGGCTACCGGGAATACGTCGTCAAGCTATCAAAGATACATGAAAAGATGCTCACGGCAGAAGGGCGGCGGATGGCTGAAGGCCGGCATGCCTTTATGGAGGCTTTTTTCGAGCGCTTTCTGAAAGAACACGATGGAGAACTGTAGGTTATGGTTGCCGAGCCCAGGAAAGCATCCACAGTAATTGTAATAAGGGAGCCGATGGAAACCCTGCTCATGAAAAGAAGCACGCATGACTCTTTCATAGCCAAGGCCACGGTTTATCCTGGCGGTGCTGTAGAAGAAACGGATAAAGATGAAGTGCTTATGAGCTTTTGCAGGGAGTTTAACGGGAATAAGGCAAAAGCGATGCTGAAAACTGATGATATGGATGAAAGAACTGCATCCGGTTTTTTCTTTGCCGCAATCCGCGAACTTTTCGAGGAGTCTTCCATCTTGCTTGCGAAAAACGCTTTCGGCGGAACGCTCAACTTGTCCGTTGAACCTGCATCAAGCCGCTTCAAAGAATATCGCAAGGACATACATGACGGGAAAATCACGCTTGCTGAAATGGCTCAAAAAGAAGGTCTTATCTTCACGCCTGAAGACCTCACCCCCTTCGCTCACTGGATAACGCCTGCAATTATGAAGACACGGTTTGACACATGGTTTTTCCTTGCCCGCTTCCCCTCCGGCCAGGAAGCCCTCCATGACAATAAAGAGCTCACAAGCGCAGAATGGATGAATCCCCATGAGGCTATCGGGCTCAGCGGGCAACGTGAAATACTGCTTATGCCGCCAACGCTCATGACTCTCAGGGAACTTTCCTCTTTCGGTACGATAAATGAGCTTTTCGTTTATGCAGCAACGAAGGATATCCCCTCAATCCAGCCCGAAGTATTTACCGAAGAAACAATCACCGGTGTCAGGCTGCCGTATGACCCGGGATATTCAGACGCCGCACTTAAACAACCGCCACGGCCCGGCGAACCGTCTAGAGCCATCCTTGAAAACGGCTTCTGGAAGCTTTCTTTAGAAGATTGACAAATCGGATTGCAGACACTATTTCAGATTGGAAACTGCATTAATAAGAGGATAAAATATGCCTGTATATGAATTCTACTGCGACAACTGCAACACGATCTATAACTTCCTTTCACGAAAGATAAACAATGAGAAAGTTCCGCAATGCCCTAAATGCCAAGGGGTAAAGTTAAAGAAAAAAATCTCAATGTTCAACACACCTTCAGGGAAGGCAAAAGAGACTGAAGACGGAATGCCGAATATTGACGAAAGCCGTCTTGAAAAGGCATTGGCAATGCTGGGACGTGAAGCGGGCTCTATCAATGAGGACGACCCGAAGCAGGCGGCCAATCTGCTCAGAAAACTCTCAGATGCCGCCGGGCTGAATCTCGGCCCGGGATTTCAGGAAGCGCTGTGCAGGCTTGAGCGGGGCGAAGCCCCTGAGACAATCGAGCAGGAAATGGGCGATCTTTTTGACGGTGAAGATCCGTTTCTGCAGGCGTCTTCAGCCGGGATAAAATCACATAAACTAAAACCGAAAGTGGACGAAACACTTTATGAGCTTTGAAAAAGAAGAGCACATCCTCAAAAACGGCCTGGTATTAACAATAAAGGACAAAAGCAAGATCCTCTCAGGCGATCTCTGGTTCGTCAGGCTTGAGGTCACCATAACCTGCTATCTCGATAACGCCGATGAAGAACTGCGCCGGTTCTTTGGCGAGAAAATTGTAAGGACTAAACTCATCGAACGTCCAGCCGTGCATCAGGGCAGTCTTGACAAAGTGAGGGACTCTCTCGCCGAATCATACCTCGCCAGTACGCTCTCTTATATGCAGACACCTAAATTCCTCAAGCGTTTCAAAGAAAAGGAGCTCAGGGATATGCTTGAAAAGATCGAGAAGGAGCGGCGGCTTCGCGATGCAGGGGTTATCCCCTAAACTCACTTATTCCTCTGACTCCTATTGAAAAATCCGGACTGAAACCCAATATATCACTGATATTCAATTCTTCACTTCTCGTTTAAAAGCTTTTTTTTCGCCTCCAAAAGCTTGTTGACCTGTTCCTCGGTTACTTCCGGATATTTGAGATTAAGCCCTTCGATTGCATTGACAATCACCTCTGCAACGAATGTCCTGGCCGCCCATTTAAAATCGGCCGGAATGACAAACCATGGTGCATACTCCGTACTTGTTGCTGCAAGCATTTCTTCATATGCCTTTTCATAGTCGTTCCAGAAAGCCCTTTCCGCAACATCGAATGGAGATATCTTCCAGTATTTTTCCTTATTGTTAAGCCTGTCCATAAGCCTCTTTTTCTGTTCCTTCTTTGATATGTGCAGGAAGAACTTCAGAATAACCGTTCCGTTTCTCACGAGGTGCTTCTCGAAATTCCTGATATCGCTGTAGCGCCAGTCCCAGAAGGTATCGCTTTCAGGCTTGCCAAGCTTGGCGGGGAGCATCTCCATCCTCTCGGGATGGACTTTCACCGCCAGAACATCCTCATAATGGGACCGGTTGAATATCCCGATCATTCCCCGCTGGGGCAGGCAATTTGAATATCTCCAGAGAAAGTCATGTGCATGCTCGGTCGATGTCGGCACCTTGAATCCTGATACCGAACACCCCTGTGGATTGACCCCGGACATGACATGCCGGATAGCCCCGTCCTTGCCCGCCGTATCCATGCCCTGAAGAACTATCAGCAATGAATAGCTCTTGTCTGCATAAAGGAGTTCCTGGGCTTTGGCCAGCCTGTTGCGGTCTTTGTTCAGTATTTCGGCAGCCATGGCCCTTGCCTTATTATCATCCAGGGTCTTCAGTGCATCATTTATTGCCCAGCCGGTTTTAAACTTCCTGAGCTTTACTTCCCTGCCCGGGGATACAATAAATTCTTCCATATATTTTTTTATTTTAGGACCTTTTATATCCATCACGTTCACCCTCCTGAAAAACAATTTATTACCGGTATCCATCGGCATCATCGGGAAGCAACTTGAACCTGCAATGCCATCAGCCTTTTAAAACCGCCAATCAGCATTTAGTAACGAGCAGATTTTTTATAAGGATCAGATATTCACTCCGGGGGATTTCACGGGCTCCAAGTGTTTCAAGGTGCCGGGTGTAGATCTGCGAATCTATGAGTTCAAAACCGTCTTTTGCGAGATGTTCCACAAGCGTTATAAGGCACGTTTTTGATGCATTGCTTACGCGTGAAAACATGGACTCTCCGAAAAACACCTTTCCAAGTGAAACACCATAGAGGCCTCCGGCCAGTTCACCGTCTTTCCATGCCTCGACCGAGTGGGCAAACCCTAGTTTGTTGAGTCTTATATACGCCTTCTGCATTTCAGGTGTTATCCAGGTCCCGCGCTGGCCTTTGCGTTTCATCTTCTTGCATTCGGCAATCACACGCTCGAATGCCTTGTCAAAAGTGATGCTGAAAACCCCTTGCCTGAGAATCTTGCGCATAGACCTGGATACCTTGAGTTCACCGGGGAAAAGCACAAATCTAGGATCGGGCGACCACCAGATGATCGGCTCGCCGTCAGAATACCAGGGAAAGATACCTGAACAATAGGCCAGCAGAAGACGTTCGGGCCTCAGATCACCGCCGACAGCCAGAATCCCTTCTTCTGTTGCATTTTCTGCATCAGGAAATACGAGTTCGTCCGTCAGCAGGTAAACGGGCATAATCTTTAAAGCACTTCTATTACGATGCGGTCTTCCCTGACATCTATGAGGACACGGCCGCCGCCGGCAAGCCTTCCGAACAGGACCTGATCGACAAAGAATGACTTGACTTCGTCCTGCACCAGCCTTGCAATCTGGCGTGCACCGAATTCTGTGGAAAACCCTTTTTGCGCCAGGTGGAAATAAGCCGAATCAGTTACTTCGCCTGAAACATTCCTTTCCTGGAGCTGCTTTAAGAATATGCCTATCTCCTTGCGGACAATCAATTCGGTTATGCCTATGTCAAGGCCGTTAAAGCTAATGACGCCGTCAAGGCGGTTGCGGAATTCCGGTGAAAATATCCGGTTGACCGCTTCAGCAACGACCCTGTTTCCGGCTGTCTCATCGTGTGTGAACCCGACCTTTTTTTTGCCGATTTCTCTGGCTCCCGCATTCGAAGTCATGATCAGGACAACATTCCTGAAGTCTGCCTTCTTTCCTGCATTGTCTGTGAGCGTGGCATAGTCCATTACCTGCAGCAGGGTATTGAAGATGTCCTGGTGGGCCTTCTCGATTTCATCCAGCAATAAAACCGCATAAGGGGTCTTGCGTATCGCTTCGGTCAGCAGGCCACCCTCTTCGTATCCGACGTAACCAGGCGGTGCGCCGACAAGCCGGGCGACCGTGTGTTTCTCCTGGTATTCGCTCATGTCGAAGCGATGAATGGTCACACCCAGGCTTGCTGCAAGCTGACGCGCAAGCTCGGTCTTGCCGACCCCGGTCGGACCTACGAAAAGAAGGTTAGCAACCGGCCTGTCTGACGAACTGAACCCGGCTCGCGAGCGCTTGATTGCCGAAACCACGGCTTCTATGGCATTGTCCTGGCCAAATATCTGCGCTTTAAGGTCGTTTTCAAGGTTCTTGAGCTTGAATGCTTCGGATGAAGAAACGCTCCTTTCCGGAATCCTCGCTATCTTTGATACGACCTTTTCAATAGCTTCGCGCGAAATAGTTACTTTCCCGGCAAGATTGTCGGGACGGTTCATCCTTGCATAGGCTCCGGCCTCGTCGATTACGTCTATTGCCTTGTCAGGCAGATGTCGGTCATTGATGAATTTTGCCGAAAGTTCTGCAGCCGCAAGGATGGCATCGTCATCATAAACAACGTCATGGTGCTTCTCGTAGCGCTCTTTAAGTCCGATAAGGATATTCCTGGTTTCATCAATTGTAGGTTCGGATATGTCTATTTTCTGGAAACGCCTCGACAGGGCACGGTCCTTTTCGAAATGCTTGCGGTATTCGTCGAATGTAGTGGAACCTATGCAGCGCATCCTGCCGGATGCAAGCACAGGCTTTAAAATGTTGGATGCATCCATCGAGCCGCCGGATACGGCGCCCGCACCTACTATCGTATGGATCTCGTCTATGAAGAGTATCACATTTTCCATTTTGCCGAGTTCGGCAAGGACCCTCTTCAGCCGTTCCTCGAAGTCGCCTCTGTACCTTGTGCCGGCAATCAGCCCTCCCATATCGAGCAGATAAACTTTTGCCCCGATGAGCGGTTTCGGCACTGTTCCGGCGGCTATGCGCTGGGCAAGCCCTTCCGTGATTGCAGTCTTGCCGACCCCGGGTTCGCCGACATGTATGGGGTTGTTCTTGAGCCTCCGGCATAACACCTGTACGGTGCGCTCTAAAATATCCTCCCTTCCTATAAACGGGTCCATTTCCCCAAGCCTGGCCTTTGACACAAGTTCGGTAGTAAAAATTTCAAGGAAACTCTTTTTCCCACTTTCTGCAGTTGTTCCTGCGCCGGCCTGAGTGCCATAATCCGTACCGGCTTCATGAGTTCGGTCAGGAATAAGAGATATGCCGTGGGATATGTAATTGAGTATATCAAGCCGCGTGATGCCCTGGCTTAAAAGGAAGAATGAAGCAAAGGATTCCTCCTCATCGAATATGGAAACCAGCACGTCTCCGATATCAAGGTTATCTTTTTGCGCCGATGCCGAGTGCAGGAATGCACGCTCCATGATATTGTGGAACTGTTCGGAGATGACGGGTTCCCTGTTTCTTATCTTTGGAATTTTTTCTGTAAAATGCTGAGTAAGGTTGTTTTTCAGCACCTCGGTATCGGCCCCGCAGCTCTCAATTATTTCAAGGCTCTCAGGCGAGAATAGCATCGCATAGAGCAGGTGTTCCGGGGTAAGATATTCATGCTCCCTGTTTTTTGCCTCGTTGAATGCGGCTATCAGAACCAGATTAAGGCTTTCGCTGTTTTTCATTGTAGGTACCTTCTTACGCTTCTTCATGAGAACATTTAAGCGGAAATCCGCGCTGCTTTGCCAGTGAGTGAACCTGGGCGATTTTGGTCATGGCGATATCAAGCGTATAAACGCCTACGATGCCGCGTCCCTTTTTATGCACATCCATCATGAGCATGGTGGCCTCTGCTGCAGGCTTATGGAATATTGAAATAAGGACTTCCACAACAAACTCCATTGTCGTGTAGTGATCGTTGTGTATGATCACGCGGTACATCTTCGGCAGTTTTATCTCATGCTCGGGCAGCAGCTTTACGTTTTCGTCGGTATATTCCAATGGGACATTGTTTTTCGGCATAAGTTCACCCGCTCAAATTATCCCCCGGTACAAAATTACCTGCAACATAATTATTGATCCATGCGACTATCCCGTCCATTCATTTATTTACCTGTCCTGATAACGCTGCAGTATCTTCAATGTTTTTAGGCAGCTTAACTCAAAATAATTATATTATCTCTGCCAGCAGCAGATAAGGTTTTATGACAATTATATATACAGGTTTTCAATCCTGGTACGCTTTGCAATCCTGTCCCTGACCGGCTTCATAAGACTTTATTTTTTATTCATTAATGAGATGACTAGAAAGACAAGCGCCGTGAGGATGATAACGAACCCTGCCGTGTATGAGTTCCTGAATGCGTCAAACAACCTTTCCTCAGATATGCCTTTGACAAGCTCTTTTAATGACGAGAGGCCCTGTTCCTCACCCATAAGAGTCACCGAAAACACCATTTCAAAAAAGGACGTTCCAATAGACATCCCGGCAACCCATACTGTAAGGAATATGCCTATGGACATGCCTTGCCTGCCGGGCGGTACGGCCAGAATACAGAATTTGTTATTCGCCGGATAGAAGAAGGCAAAGCCTATCGAGAGAAATACGAGGTATGCGACTATCGGGACAAAACCGGAATCCCCCATAATGAACGGAAACAAGAACGAGACGCCTAAAAGAACCAGAGTCGAGAAAACACTCATCTTCTGCGGGGAAAACCTATCGGTGAAATAACCCGAAACAGGGGCGAGAAAGATATAAAAAACCGAATAGACCGCAATCAGGAGTCCCGATTTCGAAGGGGACATCTTCCTTATTATTCCGAGGAAAAAAGGCAGCATGAACAGGTTCCCGTACTGCAGCATGGCGACGAAAAGCCTTGACAGCATGGCAAAGCCGTACTCCCTGGATCTGAAAAGGGACAGGTCGATTATGGCGTTCTCTTTCCTTTTTTCAAAGATAATGAACAGCGTTGACATCATGCAAAAGCCGAGAATGCAAAACAAAACCTTTGTGGGTGCAAAGCCTGCATATTCGACATACTGAAGGACATATGTAAGCATTGCAAAGGCAACGAAAAATACGGCCGCTCCCGGGATATCGATACCGGAGCCTGCATCAAGAGGCTCATCATCAGGCAAAACCCGTTGGATATAAACAAGGGCTGGAACCGTCATGAAGGCGACAAGAAGAAAGACGTAATTCCAGCCGAGATAGTCGGTGACAAATCCTCCGGCGGGATATCCGGCCGCTATGCCGCAAGCCAGCGCCGAAGAAGAGAAACCTAGCGCCCGGCCCATTTTTGCAGGTCCTATATACTTGGGTACAACGGCGAAGGCAGCCATCAAGAGCACGCTGCCGCCCAATCCCTGCATGATGCGAAGCACTACCATGAGCCATAACTGCGGAGCCAGAGCGCATAATAAAGTGCTCGTAATGAATATTACATACCCGGCAATTATAACCCTTTTCATCCCGAAACGGTTAAAAAGGGTTGATACAAGCAGGAGCGTCGATGAAACCGTGATCATGTATGCCGTGGGGATGAAAGCGATATCGCTGACAGATGCGTTATAGGCACGCGCCATTTCAGGCAGGGCGATATTTACGATGCTCCCGTCCAGGGAAAAAAGAAATGCGCATAATATAGAGATGACGACTACCTGGAAAAAAATGATGTCGGGGGGATTGCCCTTGATCATTCATTCCCTTTCAAAACATTTTTTACCATAATCGCATCGGGCATGTCTGTGCAGCCTGAATTTAAAGCAAGCAACTTTGTCTGTATGCGGGTCTTGTTCATAACGGTATACGGTATGCCCATAAATTCTATTATCGGCAGAGCTTTCGAATAAGTGAATGTTTTACCGGGCTCGTCTCAAAGAGAAAACTACTAAACTCAAGCCTCAACATCAGGCGTACTGTAGAATGCCTGTATCGGGCAGCAATATTTCTGCCTGTCGGAACAATTGGAGAACAGGCTTATTCCGCAGCTTTCCCCGGTCTTCTCTTAACTCTGGTTGCCGCCTTTGCCGCTGCCTTTTTCTTGAATACCGGTACAACCAGTATCGTGTAAATGGCGCAAAGGCCGAAGAATGCTGCCATTACGACAGCCACCCAGTAGTTTGCGAACAGGACATTGCCTGCATAATCTTTGCTTTTATCCAGGAATATTCCTATGAGCAGCCCTGCAAAGACAATAATAGTTATTATCGGAATGACATAGCCTCCGGGAACTTTGAAATCCCTGGGGTTATCAGGGAGCTTCCGCCTCAGCTTTATCACGCACACCGCCATAACTACATAGATGAAGCATTCAAGCGCAGCAGCCATCACGATGAGGAAAAGGTATTTACCCGTGATCTGGATAAAAAGACTCACAAGGATTGCAAGAATCATCAGCCCCAGGATTGACACCCAGGGCGTGGCGTAATCGGGGTGCAGCTTGCTGAAGGATGCAGGCAGGACATTGTCGCGCGACATGGCGTATGCAAACCGCGAAGTGTTAAGCAATCCCGAATTAAATGATGTGGCCGACGCGAGGATGCTCATTATCATGAAAAGGACGACACCAGCCTTGCCCAGAAGGTTCTGACCGAAAAGAATGTGTGGAATCGGCGTACCCGAAAGTCTCTGTTCGGGCGTGAGGGCTACCCACATCCCGACCGTGAAGAGAGCATAAGTAACGGTCAAAAGACCGATTGCAATGAACATGCCCTTGCCGATGAGCCTGTAATCGGTCGTTTCCTCAGCCAGGGGCGTCACCCACTCGAAGCCGACAAAAAGAAATACGCCGACCCCTGCGGCATTTATTATGTTGCCAAGCGTGAATTTAGGGCTGGCAAATGCAGGTTTGATATCCACCCCGTACTTAAAGATGGAATATATCGAAGCGAGAATAAGGAAGCTTATCATTACATAGGTCATGACATCCTGGACAAACCCCGTGAGCTGCACACCCCTGTAGTTAACCGCGGCAACGAATACGATAAAGAACAGCATCCAGAAAAGCTTGTCAACCAGAGGCCCGAAAACAGGAAACGCATTGTACATGACGCTGGAAAGCAGGTAGCTTTCAGCACCGACCATGGATATCCCGAGCATTACGTAAAAGGTTCCTATGATAATTGCGGCCTTTTCATTAAACGCCTTCTGAATGAAAAGCTTTATGCCTGCCGCTGTCGGATATTGGGAGGTTAGTTCTGCAAAGCACATGGCGGATAAGAAACAGAGCATTCCGGCAACAAGTACGGATATCCAGGCCAGTTCTCCAACCAGTATGGTCGCTATCTGGAAACCGGCGATATAACATGATGTCGCCAATGCCATCCCGGCGGAAGCCGATGTCACAGTCCGAAGTTTCAGAACCTTTTTTAATGTGGTCATTTAACCCTCCAAAACAAGTAGTGAGTGGTCAGTGGTGAGTGGTGAGCAATACCTGCTGCTTGCCCTTGTCATGGCTTGAATGCCTTTCCGAAAAATAGGACATGTCAGAACAAAACAGACCAAGGAGCGACAAGGAAGAAATTATGTTTCTATTTTGCCGCTCCTGTTCCGGCTTGCATTCAAGATCATGCCGAGGAGGCAAGGAGGAAGCGACGAGGTGTACTCTGTTACGTACTCCGAGGAGCATTCCGACGCAGCCGACAAAGGCAGGGCTTGAATGCATACCGGAACTTAGGCGTCCGGCCATATTATCATGGTGATGGCGTCCAGCCGCACAACATCCTCCTGTGTCGCCTTCACGCGGATTTCACCCTCGAGATATTTCTGCGATGGGTTCAGATCGCCCCAGAACATATCGCACAGGTTCTCACTTTTTGTCGTAACAATAATGTCCGGAGTACCATCGGCGCCGGCATTGAAAGACACTATTTCACCGTTGATGACATTCATGGTGAACCAGTCGCCGGTGTCTTCGGCATTAAAGTGCAGCAGCTTTGTCCAGTCACGCTGCATGCGGCGAAGCCTTTTGTTGTCATTGCAGTTCACCTGATAATCAGCCAGTGCATCCAAGATTTCCTGTGAAGTTGCCACTGTTTCATCCTCCCCTTTTATATAAGATCTATACGTACGGTTTTATGAACAGTTAAAAATCTTTCTTTTAGTCATTTTTACCGATGCCCTTTTCTTTCGAAAGTTCCTTCATTGAGTCTTCGAGTGCATTCAGCACCTCATCCACTTCTTCAGGGGAAATGACCAGCGGCGGCATGAACCTGCAAATGCTCGGGTCGTTGCCTGTATAAACAGCCAGCACGCCCCTTTCGGAAAGCTTCTTCGTCATCCTCGGTCCGATGGATTCATTTGTATACTGCAGGCCCATCATGAGCCCCTTCTGCCTGACTTCAAGCAGCAGGTCGGGATATTCCTTTAAAAGCCTGTCAAACCCTGCCCTGAAACGCTGTCCCATTCTCTCCGCTTTGGCCGGCAAATCGTTTTTAATGATGTAGTCGATTGCAGCCATCGCAACTATGCAGCCAAGATCGGAGCCTCCGAACGTCGAAAGGTGGACGAATGGATGCGGGATGAAGAAGTCGTTGATCTCCTCCTTGAATATCGTCGCCGATATCGGGTAAATGCCGCCGCCAAGCGACTTGGCTACAGTCATTATGTCCGGGACCACTTCCCAGTGCTCACAGGCGAACATCTTTCCGGTGCGGCCGAAGCCGGTCTGTATCTCGTCAAGGATCAGCAGCACATTGTTTTCATCGCATATTTTTCTGACCTCGGCCAGATATCCGTCCGGCGGGATGTTGATGCCGCCCTCGCCCTGTATGGTTTCGAGGATGACTGCGGCCGTATCCTTGTTGACAGCCTTTCTGATTGCATCGGCATCACCGAAGGGGACCATTGTGAAACCAGGCATCAGAGGATGGAACGACTCCTTATATGCCTCCCTGCCGATTGCTGACAGCGCGAATCCGGTATGGCCGTGATAGGCCTTATCGGCATAGATGATTCCCGGTTTCATCGTGAAGCCACGTGCAATCTTGATGGCTGCGTCTATCGCCTCACCGCCCCCAACACCGAACATCGTGCAGGCAAGGTCGCCGGGAGTGATCTCGGCGAGCCTCTTTGCGAGATCAGCCTTCTGCTTGGAGCAGAGCAGGAACACGCCGATGTCGTAGGTGTCGAGAGCTTTTTTGAGCACTTCCGCTATCTCCTGATTGCCTCTTCCCACATTCATGATGCCAGAGCCAGTCTGGCAGTCTATATAGCGTTTTCCTGTAATGTCCCACGAACACGCACCGCTGCGCTTTTCCTCGATGATGTCAATGCCGGCGCTTTTCATTGTCCTGACCTTCATGGGGTTGATGAATTCGGCAAAATCCTTTAAGGCCTGCTGCTTGATAATTTCAGGTGAAGATGACATTTTTGCACCTCCCATTATTAAAAAAACATTTTATTAATTACAGCAGGAAAGTTTCATAATCAATTAGAAACAGTAACAAATTTTATTATCTTGAAAATGAATATCATTTACCTTCTATCACATCTTAGTATCAAATCATCTGAAGCCCGCTCAGGACAGAAACTTTTAACACGATTATAAAAAATGATATTCCCAATATTATTCCTTCTTCCCCTTGTTCAGATATGTCCCCAGCCATGTCTCGGCAAAGCGGTAGAAACGGCCTTCTTCGATTGCTGTCCTCATGTCGCGCATAAGGTCCTGGTAGAAAGTAAGGTTGTGTATGGTGGCAAGAGTCTCGGCCAGTGGGTCGCCGATATGGAACATGTAGCGGAGCACCATCCGCGGATACGTCCGGCAGGTGTAGCAGCCGCATTTCGTATCAATCGCATAGCGGTCTTTCCTGTATGACTTGTCTTTTATGCGCAGTTTGCCGGTGCGTGTAAAGAGTGTGGCATTCCTTGCAAACCGCGTAGGTATGACGCAGTCGAACATGTCCATGCCCAGGCCAACCGCTGCAATAAGATCTTCGGGCAGTCCCACACCCATAAGATACCGGGGTTTGTCCCCTGGCAGCAGGGGTGCCGCAAACCTTACCGCCTGCTTCATCAGGTCATGGCCCTCGCCTACGCTCACCCCGCCGATGGCGAACCCGTCAAAACCCATTGAGGTGATGTCTTTCGCGCTCTTCTTGCGCAAATCCTCGTAAACACCACCCTGGACGATACCGAACAGGAACTGGTGCTTGGCAAGCTTGAAGTCCAGGCATCTTCTTGCCCATCGTGTCGTGCGCTCCACCGAACGCTTCACGTAGTCATGCTCGGAGGGGTACGCCACGCATTCGTCAAAGGCCATGACAATATCCGCTCCAAGGTCGCGCTGTATCTCCATCGAGCGCTCGGGAGAAAGCGTGACCTTTTCACCGCCTTCCTCATAACTGAAAATAACGCCTTCTTCGGTAATCTGCCGTTCGGGAAGCGAGAACACCTGGAATCCTCCGGAATCCGTCAGGATGGTCTTGTCCCAGCCCATGAACTTATGAAGCCCGCCAAGGTGCTTGACCGAAAAAAGCCTCTCGCCCAGCGACAGATGATACGTATTGGCCAGGATAACTTCCGAACCCGTTTCAGCCACATCCTTTGCTGGCGTGGAGCGAACGAAACCGGCAGTGCCGACCGGCATGAACGCAGGTGTCTGAACAGTACCGTGTTCGGTGGCAAATTCTCCCCGCCTTGCCCGGCCGTCTTCGGCAAGCAGCCTGAACGCTATATCCTTCATTATTATGCCTTTGAACTCAGCTCAACTGCACGTTTGTAGGCAGACCACACTGCATCGCTAACCGCCGAGCGGAATCCCCGTCCCTCAAGCACGGCTAGCCCCTCGGCAGTTGTGCCTCCAGGAGATGTCACCATATCTCTCAGCTCGGCAGGGTGCTTGCCTGTTTCGAGCACCATGGCACCCGAGCCCTTCAATGTTGCGGCGGCCAGCCTCAATGCAACAGGTCTTGGAATGCCCGCACGGACTCCGCCGTCCGCCATGGCCTCAATAAGGGCAAAGCAGTATGCGGGGCCGGACCCGGAAAGCCCGGTTACGGCATCAAGCTGTTTTTCTTCAAGCTCAACACATATGCCTATGCCTGAGAATATGTCCCGGGCAATACCCAGGTCTTCATGAGTGCATGTTGATGAGCCGGCAATAGCGGTTGCACCCTCAAGCACCAGGGCCGGCGTGTTGGGCATTACACGCACTACCTTTGCCTTTTCGCCAAGCACAGACTGTATGGCCCTGATAGGAATGCCGGCTGCAATGCTTATAATAAGCTTGCCTTTAAGTTCGTTCTTTATGGGTTCCAGTGCTGTTGCCACCTGGGCAGGTTTCAGGGCAATGACGATAGTACGCGCATCTTTTGCAAGGTCCTGCGGGGTGGCGGCCTCAACCAGCCCGAATCGTGAAAGCATGTGCTCCATGCGCTGGCTGCTTATGTCATAGGCGGAAATACCCGCAGAGTGGTAAAGACCTTTTTTTATGATGCCGCCGATAATCGCCTCAGCCATGTTTCCCGCACCAAGGAATCCGATTGCGTACATAATCCCTCCAGAAACTGTTATGAATGCAGGTTGCCATATAACAGAAAAGCAAGTCAACAAAACCATCCGCTTGACATAATTTTTAAAGACATTATGTTCTTTTTTAACTAAAAATCCTGACATTCGAGGTAATTATGCTGCATACAAAAGATTATATCCAGCTTGAAAGCGCCTTCGGCGCAACAAACTACAAACCACTTGATGTCGTCCTTACAAAAGGCCAGGGCATCTGGGTTTGGGATGTCGACGGCAGAAAATACCTTGATTTCCTTTCTGCATATTCGGCCGTAAACCAGGGACACTGCCATCCCAGGATTGCAGCAGCGATGAAGGAGCAAGCGGACAAGCTCACACTTACATCACGCGCTTTCAGGAATGACCAGCTGGGGCTTTTCTATAAGGAACTCTGCGAACTCACCAATTCTCATACCATCCTGCCCATGAACAGCGGGGCCGAGGCGGTCGAATCCTGCATCAAGGCAGTTCGCAAGTGGGGATACCGGGAAAAGGGCGTGCCTGAGGGTCAGGCCGAGATAATCGTCTGCGAAAATAATTTTCACGGCAGGACAATCACAATTGTAGGCTTCTCCACAGAATTTCAGTACCGGGACGGCTATGCGCCATTCACGCCGGGTTTTAAAATAATACCGTTCGGCGACTCAAAGGCCTTCGAAGATGCCATTACGACTAACACAGTTGCATTTCTCCTCGAGCCTATCCAGGGCGAGGCCGGAATCATCATACCGCCAATGGGCTACCTGAAAGAAATCAGACGCATCTGCACTGAACGGAATATCGCCATGATAACCGATGAAATACAGACCGGCCTGGGCCGCACCGGAAGGCTGCTTGCGGAAGAGCATGAAGGTGTTGAGGCCGACCTGACGCTTATCGGAAAGGCGCTCTCGGGAGGCTATTATCCGATTTCTGCAGTTCTCTCAAACAAGGAAGTTCTCGGAGTTTTCCAGCCAGGCGACCATGGCAGCACGTTCGGAGGCAATCCGCTTGCTTGCGCAGTGGCGCGCGTGGCGCTCAAGGTACTCATCGAAGAGGGAATGGTTGAGAATTCAGCAAAGATGGGCGCATATCTCATGGAAAGGCTTTCCATGATTAAGAGCCCGCATATTAAAGAGGTCCGCGGCAGGGGGCTGCTCATCGGCGTGGAACTTTATCCATCGGCAGGCGGCGCAAGGCGTTTCTGCGAAGCCCTCATGGCAAAAGGCCTTCTCTGCAAGGAAACCCATCAGCACGTCATACGATTCGCCCCGCCTCTTATCATAAAAAAGGATGAAATCGACTGGGCGATGACGCATATCGAAAATGTTTTGACAGCACTCTAAAGATCACCGATGCGGCAGGTGAATTATCTGCCGCATTTTTAAAATTTAATTCGTTACATGGAGGAAACATATGAACAGCTGCTTTGGTTTTGATAATGAACTGTATCTGAGCGAGCAGGCGGATTACATCCTTGAGAGGGTCAATCGCTTCAATCACAAACTCTATCTGGAATTCGGCGGAAAACTTCTCTGGGATTATCATGCCGCGCGGGTGCTTCCAGGATATGACCCTAATGTGAAAATGAGGCTTCTGCAGAAGCTCAAGGACAAGGCGGATATACTGCTCTGCATATATGCGGGTGATATCGAAAGAAAAAAGATCCGTGCGGACTTCGGCCATACCTATGACGCCGATGCCATGAAAATGATGGATGACCTCAAACACTGGGATATCGATGTCGCAGGAATAGTAATAACACGCTTCGATTCCCAGCCCTCGGCAATACTTTTTAAAAACAAGCTGGAAAGACGCGGTATAAGGGTATATACCCACCGCTTTACAAAAGGCTACCCAACCGATGTCGAACAGATAGTAAGCGACGAAGGTTACGGGGCGAATGAGTATATCGAGACAAAAAAGCCGCTTGTAGTAGTGACTGGACCGGGCCCCGGCAGCGGCAAACTTGCAACCTGCCTGACGCTGCTTTACCATGACCACAGGCGGGGACTGGGGGCCGGATATGCAAAATTCGAGACATTCCCTATCTGGAACATACCGCTGAAGCACCCCGTGAACATTGCATATGAAGCAGCCACTGCCGATATCCGGGATTTTAACCTGATCGACCCTTTTCATCTCAACGCCTATAATGAAGTTTCGGTAAACTATAACCGGGACGTCGAGGTATTCCCGGTTGTCAGGCGCATTCTGGAAAGGATTACAGGCGGAGAAAGTTTCTATAAGTCACCGACTGATATGGGCGTAAACCGGGCAGGCTTTGCCATCAAGAACGATGACATAGTGCAGGAAGCGGCAAAGCAAGAGGTTATAAGGCGCTTTTTCCGCTACCAGTGCGAGTATGCCATGGGCTTTACCGACAGGGAAACCGTTCAGCGTGCCGAATTGCTTGTAAAGGATTTCGATCTTATACCCGAATACAGAAAGGTTGTTGAACCAGCCAGGAAAGCAGCCTTTGAAGCTCAGGTTACACAGATGAAAGGCAATGAGGGCATATTCTGCGGTGCCGCCATCGAGCTCAAAGACGGCACGATAGTAACCGGCTGCAACTCACCCCTCATGCATGCCGCATCGAGCGTCGTGCTTCATGCTGCAAAACACCTCGCCGAAATTCCGGCAAAAATAAAGCTTCTGCCTGCGAGCATCACCGATTCACTAAGTCACTTCAAACAGGAAATCCTTGAAGAACATGCAGTGAGTCTTAACCTTCAGGAAGCCCTCGTAGCGCTGAGCATAAGTGCCGCAACAAATCCTGCGGCCCAGCTTGCAGTTGAAAAGCTCAAGGAGCTCAAGGGCTGCGAGGTGCATATGACTCACATTCCTACACCGGGAGACGAGGCTGGATTGAGAAGGCTTGGCGTTAATGTAACGAGCGACCCTGATTTTGCAACGAAGAACCTGTTTATATCCTGATTGAACCAGTAAGGATGGCCGGCTGAAACCGGCCATCCTTCACGCTACAAATTGATATTGTTTATCATATTAGCCCAGGTAAGAGCCGTAGCCTGATCCCCTTTAACCAGATAGAACCTCATGTTAAGTTCATTTTCCGTCGGGTTGAGCGCCTGATAGCTGATCTTTTTGCCGTCTATATCCAGCCTCGCCGCAAGTACTCCGAAATTATTGTCACGGATAAGGTACAGTCCGTCACCAAGCCCGATCAGCCCGTTCGGAATGCCCAGGTGTATGGGGTTGTGCTTGATATCGTTTATGCTTATTGTCCTGACCTCGTTTTCGAGCATTGCAGGGCTGTATTCAATAAGGTCGGAATCATAGGGGAAATCGATGCTGATGAGTCCTGACGGGATTAAAGGAATTTTTTTCAGATTAACATCTGCAACCCACACGTCTTCCTGGCCGGGGAAGCTGTACCATTTTATCTGTTTTTTCAGAAGACTGCCGCTTATCTTGATTGCGACCGGGCCTGATGCTTCAGGAGTCAGTTCCGGCCTTGTCCAGGCATTTGTCAGGAGCGACGGGTCAACGGATTGTATAATCGCCAGGACCGCATCGGCATGCTCCTTTGAATATTCAATTTCTGAAGGGAACGGCCGCCAGCCGGTGCTGTCCGAAACCTCGGCCTCAAGCATGTTTTTCCATGCTTCTTCGAGTTTATCAGGATATATCGATCCGTATTTGCGTTCGAACGCCATGAGGCACGAGCGGACAGTCCAATTACCCGTCAGTATAGTGTAGTCCTCCTCCCACGGGAATACGTACTTGCCCATCCATTGATAAACGCCGCTTCCGTCGCTGGGACGCCAGGGGGTGTCAAGGATCGGTTTAAGGGGAGTCGGTATTTCACCTGCAGCCCTTAAGGCATCGACATACTTACTGACCGTTGATATCGTATAGCCGTTATTCGCATAACCGGCGAATTTCTTCTCAAGCTGGTTTATCGAATATTTCACATACCATTTCAGAACGGGGAAGTAAGGATCGAAGCTCGTCACTGTTTCTCCATCTCCGACAAACTCCCAGTCGACTTCGATGCCGGAATTCGGGAAAACGGCACCGCCCTGCCTGAGGACATCCAGCCCTCTGCACGTGTAATAGGGCAATTCGGATGAATCCTGGAACCAGCCGTAGATGCTGCCTGTCATTACTGCAACATTGAACCCGTTTTTTGCGCCCATGTCGGCTATCCCTTCGCTGAACATGGCCTCCTGCGCGAATATCGTCCCGGACCTTTTTATGCCGTACTTCTCAAATACCTTATTGTTTATGTCTATCGACCATTGCTGGTCGTGAGCCGGATAAGCCATCAGAAGCTGGTCGGAGTAATGAAAGGAAACGAGATCGACCTGGCCGGAATTTACGATCATCCTGAACTTATCAAGAACGGCGGGATAATTTTCAGCCATGTATTCAATCATCACCCCCTGCATTTCGAAGTCTGCACCGTATTCAGGATGGGCAATATAGAAATCCACAAGGGGTTCGAAACTTTGAATTACCCTTTGATAGCAGATATCACAGCCGGCTACATACTGCAGATTGAAGTGGTACATATTCAAAACATAGCGTCCGGGCTGAGCTGTCAGGGTTCCCGGATCAATTGTCTGCAGGCCTGTATCCGTACCCTGTATGCTATTTATGTTTGATTGCACATCGGCTGTATCTGTAGGAATGGAGCCATTTTCAACACACCCGAATCCGAACGCCGCTGCAAGTAGAATTAAGATACAAAGAAATTTTATCATTCCCCTCATAGCATTCTCCCCTTGTTTATGACGATAATAATATAATTATTAAAATTACAATGAGTGACTTTTGAAAGCAATATCTTATATTTTTTTAACAATTTTTATTGACAGATAGAAATACTACTATATTATTCATACATATGCTGTTTATGAGTATTCACAGACAAGATTTTTTGAAAAACATCTCAAGTTGCAGATTTCTTTGGCCGAGAAGTATAAGAATGGCAAAAGAGCAGATACACACCACGCTGATTTCAACCTGTTTGCCCAGCTAAAGACAAGGTTTTTAAAACTAAAGAATATAAATAAAAGAAGGAGGAACAAAGGATGACAAAGACGGATCTGGTGGCAGTTGTAGCTGAAAAGGCAGGCGGTTCCAAAGCGGCAGCCGAAAAAGCAGTAAATGCAGTAATCGACGGAATCAGCGGCGCGCTCAAAAAGGGAGACAAGGTAACACTTGTCGGCTTCGGAACATTTGAGGTTGTCGAAAGGGCAGCCAGACAGGGTGTCAATCCGCAGACAAAGAAACCGATAAAGATCGCAGCTACAAAAGCACCCAAGTTTAAGGCAGGAAAAGGGCTTAAGGAACTTGTCGCCGGCAAAAAGAAAAAGAAATAATTTAATTTTAAAAATTTTTTTAAAACTCCCGCTTTCTACTGCGGGAGTTTTTATTTTCCTAGGCTTCCGCGATAAGAAACATTGATAATAACTTTGTACAGCCGGCATGTGCATATCTCTTACAACTCTTCACAAGATGCGTGTTGAAAGCTGCATAAGAATACGGTTATTATCTTTTTACTAATATAAAGGAGACATCTATGTACGGAACAATATTCTATTACACAGGTACAGGCAACTCGCTCTGGGCTGCAAGAAAGATTGCAGAACACCTTGGAGATACCGTCAGCATAATTTCCATGATCGGGCCGAAAGAAAAACCCGAGGCAGTCAACGATGTTGTTGGTCTTGTGTTCCCTGTATACATCTGGGGCGTCCCTGCACCCGTTCTTGACTTTGTTAAAAAGGCCACAGCTTTAAAGAGTGATTATATTTTTGCAGTCGCGGTCAACGGCGGCCAGGTTTCAAACACCCTGGTACAGCTTAAAACGTATATGGCCTTGCATGGACTGAAACTGTCATCCGGTTTCCAAATCAAGATGCCCTCAAATTATATTCCCTGGGGTGGCCCCGGCACCGAGGAACATTGCCGGGAACTCTATGAAGCTGCCGGTGAAAAAATATTAAACGTTGCATCGGTCATTAAAAATAAAGAGGTGAGAGAAGTGGAAAAAGGGCCGCTATGGCAGAGGGTTGTCTTCTCGGCCATATACAGGATGAGCTTTTCAATGGTGCCGGGAATGGATAAAAATTTCTGGGTCAATAAAAAGTGCAACAGTTGCGGCATTTGCGCCAAGGTCTGCCCTACTGAAAATATCAGCTTTATTGAAGACAAACCTAAATGGAACCACAGATGCCAGCAGTGTTATGCCTGTCTTCAGTGGTGTCCTGAACAGGCTCTGGAATATGGAAGGAATACCCCAAAATATGAAAGATACCGGCATCCTGAAATCAAACTGAAAGATGTCATAAAGGCCAGATCATAAATTGAGATTTACACTATGAGAAAGTATTTGAAAAAGACGGTTTTTTTATCACTCATTTGTATTTTCCTGCCCGCAATGATCCTTTTTAACATCGGATGCGAGGGAACCGAATCCAGAAAGGCAATTAATGATACAGTGAACTCGGCTGCAGGAATGGATGCCGTAAAGAAGAAAGAGCAGGCAAAGAAGCAGCTGGACCGGATTTATAAAAACGAGGCTGAAAAAGCCCGGAAGGGGATAGAGGAAGAAGGCACCGGCGTTACGGACAACAGTTCGAAAAAAGAGTGACTGAGTCCCGGCAACATGTCATCCCTGCCCCTTTTCCTGCCATTTGAGCCATTCTTTCATTTCTCTGATGATATCATCCTTTATTTCACCAGGCTCTATAATCCGTACATGGGGAATCCAGGGTTTTATACACATTAAGATTTCTTCCCTGTTGCAGGCCATGAAGGAAACTTTCAGGGAACCATCCGATCTTTCCTCAATAACTTCCTGAAGCGGAAGTATGTTCCCCCTTCTCTTAAAATAGTCCGCCCACAAACAATCAACATCAATTATCACCTTGATATTCCTGTTCGTAGTGAACCAGATGTTTACACTGTTTTTAAGCATATCATCCATGCCGTCAGGCACTCTTCTGAATCTGATTTCTGTGAGGGCTATCTCTCTCATCCTGTCCAGCGCATATTTCTTAATCGTCCCATCGGCCATATCCTTTGCAACAAGGTACCAGAAACCGTCAAAATAGACTATGCGGTAAGGCTCCGCATTTACGGGGTGCTCTTTTTTCCTGCCCCCCATATATTTAAATATCAGTCTCCTCTTCTCGTTTATCCCCCTGACCACCTTGTCCACTGTTTTTCCGGAAAAGCGGGTCGGTTCGTCGAGCTTTACGAAAACAGGCCTGCTGTCAGTATAATCCGAAAGTCTGTTGAAAATGGCTTCTGCATTGTCGCCAAAAGGTTTCCCCAGTTGGGCTACCATGTCTCTTAAGGCAACAATCAGGGCCAGTTCCGAGTCATCATAGTGACGGAGATTGCTGATAATGCTTTTATCCATGTAGTGCAGTCCCTTTTTCTTCTCATGTATGGGAAAACCCGCCTTTCTTAGTGCAAGGAGGTCACGCTGCATCGTCCTGGTGGTAGTTGCAAATTCAGCTGCAATGTTGGAGGTGTAGACATCTTCCTTCTCAAAGAAGTACCTGATTATGCGTGTCAGCCTCAACATTCTTTCGGCTACGGCATTTCTCTCATCAGCCATATATCTTTTCCTCCGGTTATTATGAATCATCTGATATGTATCAAACATTCAGGTTATTTCTATTGAAATTATATTTTACTGTTATATTAAGATTTTCGGAAGAAGAAAGAATATGGAACTGGAAAATAAATACTACCCGGTATTTCTTGACCTCGAAGACAGGCTATGCGTGGTTGTCGGGGGCGGTTCGGTTGCATTCAGAAAGGTGGAATCACTTCTTGCCAACGGGGCTATTGTAAGGGTTGTGGCACCGGAAATATCAAGGTCCATCATGAGGCTTCAAGGACTCGAAATCAGAAAGAAACAGTATAACAAATCAGATTTGAAAGGCGCCTTTCTGGTATTTGCAGCAACAGACGATGAAAATACGAACAGAGCTGTAAGCATGGACGCCCTTAAGCTTGATGTTTTCTGCAATGTTGTAGATACGCCTTCGCTCTGCACTTTCATCGTTCCTTCTGTCGTGGAAAAAGGGCCTATCAAGATAGCTATATCGACAGGCGGGGTGTCACCCGCCCTTTCCAAAAAGCTCCGTGAGGAGCTTACTGTTGCGATTGGAAACGAATATGAAATACTTGCCAGGATCCTTGGCCGAATACGGCCGATCGTAGTTTCACAGAACGGCGGAACCGAAGCGCATAAAAGAGTTTTCGAGACTCTGATCAATTCATCACTGCCCGAGGCGATCAGGAAATCGAGAAAAGATGAGGTAAAATCCATACTCCGGCAGGCTATCGGAGTTGATGTTGACCTGGAGGGAATCCTGTGAGTACGGTCCTGATATTATACGCCGTAACAGTCATCCTGATGATTTTACATCTTTTCACCAGGAATACCATCATTGAAAAAGTATGTTCTTTTTCAATGATTTTGAGTTTCCTTTCGCACCTTGTCTATACAATCCTCCTGGGAATACGCATTGGCGAAATGCCTATTTCAAACATTCCCCAAGCCGTTAACATGATTATCCTCCTGGCGTCATTTATCTTTATCGTAGCGGTACTATTGAAAAATGCCATATCATTAGGTGTGTTTTTCGCTCCCTTTGCCCTGTTTGCACTCTCTCTTCTATCGGGGTTCTTGGGCTTTGACCACGTCACGGTCCATAAACTGGGTTTCTGGTTTTTCCTGCACACATCATGTGTAATTACAGGAGACGCACTGTTCATGGTGTCCGGAATAGCTTCGGTTGTATATCTCGTCCATGAAAGATTCATCAAGAAAGGGAGCATCCACAGTGCTGCATCAAACCTTCCGCCCCTCGTCCTTTTGGATAGAATAATCGCATCAACGCTAAGTACCGGCTTCATTGCCATGACAGCAGGCATGATCATCGGAGGATTCTGGGCATCGAATGCCGGATTGAAGATAACGCTTATCGCCCCTAAAATAGTCTCCGGCGCCGTTATGTGGATAATATTTGCATTCAGTCTTCACCAGCGATTTGCAATAGGCTGGAGAGGCCGGCGCACCGCAGTAATAACGCTTGCCGGATTTATTGTCATGGCTGTGCTTGGCATATCTATCGAGATACTTTACCCTGGAGCGCACGGACTCAGGATTCTCCCATGAACCCAATAAACTGCATCAGCATCAACCACCGTACCGCACCTGTTACAATCAGGGAGAGAATTATAATCAAACCTTCAGACCTTAACGTCATTCTTTCAGAAGAGATGGAAGCTTATGTGCTGTGCACATGCAACCGGACGGAAATATACTGGGCATATGCCAGTGAAAACAGCATATGGGAACTTCTGGCAGGGATATCAGGGCTGGATACAGATCAGCTTAAAACATCTTCCGAATATTTTTCCGGCCGGGAGGCTTTAAGACATCTCTTTATGGTTGCTTCGGGTCTTGATTCGCTCATACTCGGCGAACCTCAGATACTTGGCCAGGTCAAGGATGCATACCGGGAGTCCGTCGCTAACAGCATCACCTCAATATATCTCGACAAGGCCCTTCACAGGGCATTCAAGGCTGCCAAACGGGTCAGGACTGAAACCGATATAGGCAGCTATCCCGTATCAGTGGCTTCTGAAGCCGTTGAACTGGCCTGCCATATCTTCGGTGACATAAAAAAAAGCCGGGTATTGATTATCGGCACCGGCGACATGGCATCCATTGCCGGTAAACGGCTCAGGGAAAAAGGCGTAAATTCAATAACAGTCCTGAACAGGACCTATGAAAATGCATGCAAGCTCGCATCCGAACTCGATGGAACCCCTAAACCGTTCGATGCACTCAGAGAGGAGCTTGACACATCGGATATCATTATCACATCAACAGGATCACCCCTGCCAATCATCACCAGGGAGATGATGTCAGAGGCAATGAAATACAGGAAGAACAGGGAGGTTATAATTATCGACATTGCAGTACCCAGAGACGTAGAGAGCGAGATCGGGAAGCTCTACAACTGCTATCTATATGATATTGACGCATTGAAATCGGTTGCAGACAGGCATCATTCAAAAAGGGCGCTGCATACCGGAAAAGCCTTAGAGATAATCAACTACGAAGTGGATCTGTTCGAAAGATGGCTGACCCGGCTTAATGCCCAGGATACGATAAAAGACCTGTACGGCCTCATTGAATCTTATGCAAAAGAAATGACCGCTTTACAGACAATATCCGATAAAGAAAAGGCTGCTTTTGAATTTGCCCTGACAGCGGGCCTGAAAAGATTTCTGCACCGACCTGTCAGTTTTTTGAATGACCATCCGGCTTCGACATATATAGAATTTGCCAGGAGGCTTTTTAAACTAGATGACGAACATAAGGATAGGCACAAGGGGTAGCGCCCTCGCTCTCGCACAGACAGAGATTGTTAAAAAACTGATGCTGTCCGTTAATCCCGGCCTGAACATTGAGGTATCGGTGATAAAGACAGCTGGAGACAACTCGACTGAACCGCTTACGCTTATCGGCGGCAAGGGCGTTTTTGTAAAAGAGCTCGAAAACGCCCTGTTGTCGGATGAAATCGACATGGCTGTCCACAGCCTGAAGGACATGCAGTCAATATCGCCTGACGGACTTTTTATTGCGGCTTATCTGTTGCGCGAAGACCCTTGCGACATGCTTTTTTCCAAACAAGGATATACGATAAGAAGCTTGCCCGAATCCGCCCGGGTCGGCACCTCAAGCCTGCGCCGCATATGCCAGCTTAAGAATATCAGGCCGGATATTGTTTGTGTGGAGATAAGGGGCAACGTGCCCACAAGGCTCAAGAGGATTGAAAAGGACCTCGATGCGGTGATACTTGCCGCGGCCGGAATTAAAAGGCTCAGGTTAAACACCGGAGTTGCCATTGATTTAAATGAAATGATACCCTCGCCCGGACAGGGTATAATTGCAATCGAGACCAGGCAGGGAGATGAAAAGCTGAACCTTTTTATTGACAAGCTTAACGATCCTGAAACAAGGATATGCGCGCTTGCCGAAAGGGGATTTCTGGCAAGGCTCGGGGCCGACTGCAGGATTCCGGCGGCAGCTTATGCAAAAATATCGGACAATGAGATATCCATGAGCGCCATGCTTGCAACCGCAGACGGAAGCCATATTGTAAGGACAGCCGGCAGAAGCCTGACGCCTGAGATAGGCGCCGTGCTGGCTGAAACCCTGCTTGAGAAGCTTGGGAGGAAATCTTAGAATGAAGGTATATCTGATTGGGACCGGCCCGGGAGACCCCGGCCTGATTACCGTGAAAGCAGCAGGAATAATTCCCGGGTGTGATGCCGTTGTGTATGATGACCTGATCCCTGATGAAGTACTGATGCTGGCAAAGCCAGCCGCAGAAAAATACTACGTTGGAAAGCGCGCCGGAAAAGACTACACAAAACAGCCCCAGATCAACAACCTCCTGCTGGAGCTTTCAAAAAGAGGGCTTACAGTCGCCAGGCTGAAGGGAGGCGACCCCTGCGTGTTCGGAAGGGGCGGGGAAGAGGCGCTTTTCCTGAAAGAGAACGGCATACCCTTCGAGATCATCCCGGGCATAAGTTCTGCGATCGCGGGACCCATCAGCGCGGGCATACCTCCCACCCACAGGGGGCTCGCCGCATCGCTTAAAATCGTAACGGCGCATGAAGACCCTTCAAAGGAATCGGGCTTCCTTGACTGGAACCTGCTTGCAAAGGAAACAGGCACGCTCGTCTTTTTAATGGGAGCGGGAAGGATAAATGAAATTTCCGAGGCGCTTATCAGGGAAGGAATGAATGCCTCAACACCCTGCGCGATCATTCAGGATGCGACACTCCCATCGCAAAAACATGTAGCGTCAACACTTGCTGAGATGGGAACTGCGGCGGAAAAGAGCGGTATGGGTTCCCCGTGTATAATTGTCGTCGGCAAAGTAGCAGGCTTAAGCAAAGAACTGTTCGGTTTTAAGGAAAAACCCCTTTCAGGAAGAACCGTCCTTATTACAAGGCCTGCACATTTGTCTTATAAAACGGCAGATGCCTTTTCGGCCCTGGGGGCTCAGGTTTTTATTTACCCACTCATCGAGTTGAGAGAAATTCCGTTCACCATTAATGACGTTTCCAAATATGACATGATCATCTTCACTTCCCAGAACGCAGTCCCGTTATTTTTTAAATCCCTTTCAGCTGAAGGTCTTGATGCCAGAGCCCTGGCAGGAATAGAAGTAATATGTATAGGTCCTAAAACCAGGGATGTTCTGTCATCATTCGGGATCAAGGCAGACAGGATGGCAGAAGAATTCAGGGCTGAGGGTATAATGGAATTGCTTGAGGGCCGGGATCTTAAAGATTTGAAAATCTGCCTGCCCAGGGCCAGGGATGCAAGGCCCTTCCTTGCCGATGCACTCAGAGCGCGTGGGGCAGAGCTTGAGGAAATCTTCGTCTATGAGACGGCCATGCCGGAACATGCTGATGCCGGAACATTCCTTTCGTTTGTGAAAAAGAGCGATACCATAGTTTTCACAAGCCCGTCCGGGGCCAGAAACGCGGTTGTGCTGGCAGGGGATAAGATCGATAAGATCAAGGAAAAAACCCTTATTGCCATCGGCCCGGTAACAGCCGAGGCCATGGAAAAACTCGGCATCAGGGCTTCTGCTTATGCAAAAGAGTACACGGACGAAGGGATCATGGAGTTGATGAAGGGAGATGTCTCTTGATCGGTATATCCAAACTATATTGCGGCACAGTCGAGGCGTCTGATCCGCTCAGATATTCAAGGAGGTCAAATGAACTGCCATCGCACCTCCTGCAGTTCTCTGAAGACAAGAAACCGGTTATTGTCTGGAATATAACCGGCAGATGCAACCTCAAATGCGTTCACTGCTATGCATCGGTAACCGGGACATGCAGGGAACTGACAACCAGACAGGGACTTCAACTGATCTCCGGCCTTAAGGACTATGATGTGCCTGTAGTCCTCTTTTCCGGAGGCGAACCCCTGATAAGGGAAGACCTGCCCGAACTTATCAACGCGGCAACATCGGCAGGCATGAGGGCTGTGATATCTACAAACGGGACATTGATAACAAAGGAAAAAGCGGTAATCCTGGGCGATATGGGATTATCATATATCGGAGTCAGCCTTGACGGTCTTGAAGAGGTGAACGACAGATTCAGGGGAGTAGACGGGGCGTTCTCAAATGCCTTAAGAGGCATTGATAATGCCATGCACGCCGGAATAAAAGTGGGGCTTCGCTTCACAATGAACAAAAGGAATTTCCTGGAAATACCGAAGATCTTCGACCTCATGGAACGCCAGGGCATACCCAGGGTATGCTTCTATCACCTTGTTTATTCAGGCCGCGGCAAAAATCTCATGGAAGAAGACCTTCCCCATGACCAGACACGCGCGACACTCGAAATTATCATGGACAGGACAAAAGCCCTCATTGAGAAGGGCAAGCTCCTGGAAGTACTGACCGTGGACAACCATGCGGACGGACCGTATATATATCTGAAAATGCTTGAGCGAAAGGATCCAAGGGCTGGTGATGTACTTGAGCTTTTGAAAATGAATGCCGGCAATTCAACCGGAGTCGGGATCGGTTCCATCAACTGGGACGGCGACGTATATCCCGACCAATTCTGGCGAAACAAGGTGCTTGGAAATGTTCTGGAAAAGGCTTTTTCAGAAATATGGGATGATAAGAGCAACGAATTCCTCATGAAACTTAAAAATAAGAAAAATTATGTTACAGGCAGGTGTGCAAGCTGCAGATGGCTGGATGTATGTGCCGGAAATTTCAGAGCAAGGGCTGAAGCGGCAACCGGTGATCCCTGGAGCGAAGACCCGGCCTGTTACCTTACTGAGAAAGAAATCAAAAAATAGAACAACAAGTCGTAAAGATGCTTTCCACACAGATCAGATAACAAACGGTGAAATAAAAGAACTGTTATATCCTTGTGAAACTCATATCCTCTCAAAACTAACACCTTGTGAAAGGTAAATCATGCTCAGCTATAACCTTAGAAATATGCTCCCAAAACTATATAATTTATAAATTTAGGGCTAATCGGAAAACGGGGTGGGTGTAATTACATGTCATGTTCAGAATCGTTCAGCATCCGCTTTTCATCAACTGATAAGTCCGACTTTTTTTCAACCAGTCCAATTCGATCTCACTTTTTCCTATCTGTTAGTAAAGCTATTCCTTTTCAGCATCATCGGGTTTTTCCTTCATTCCATATTCAAACACATCCGGCTATTCTTTCCATAAATTGATTTTTCCACTTGGCAATCATAATGGGATGAATTTTATAATCAGATACTATCTCGTTTATCATCTTGTCACCACGGACATCCTCAAGCGCCACCCTTGCCTTGAATTCATTAGTGGGCGTTCTTCTCTTGTTCATATCAACCCCGCTAATATGATTCTCGATCATCTCATCACAAAATCTTCAATAAATCCTATCCTGAAATCCACTTTATTCTGTGGTCTAAAAAACGTGGTACATTATATAATTCATCTTTTTCTTACAAACTTAGATACAGGTTCAAGTTCAATCCCCTGGGATTTCAGCCTTGGAATCTCTTTCTCAAGAACAGCTATCGTTTCTTCATGCGGATGGCAAATACCTATTGCATACCCGTTTTTCACGGCAATCTTTTTAAGACTCTCGAGCTGCCCTGATATATATAAGGAATCGAGTTCATTATCCAGGAAAACATCACGCCTGGCAAAAGGCTCTCCAACATCACCTGCAACAACTGAACATATGGAATTCGGTGCAGTCATACTGTCGATATAAAACAACCCCCTTTTTTTTAATTCATCGAGAATCACGGTCATTTTTTCTTTATCCTGTGTTATTTTAGAACCCATGTGATTGCTGGCCCCTATTGCATAAGGTATATTATTCAGATCATCTTTAAGTACTGCAAAAACCTTATCATTATCCATATATGACAATATTGCCCCTTTGCCCGGATTTTTTCCCGCCACCCCCTCCATTGGCAGGTGCACCAGCACATCACACCCCCTTGAATGAAGGAACATTGCTACGTCTTTCGACCTTTCTGTATAAGGCAGAACTGAAAAACTCAAATCGCGATCAATCTGTGCCAGACGTGAGGCGGTCTTGAGGCTCATGCCCATATCATCAATTATAATTGCTATTCTGGCCTTTTTCCCTATGCCCGGTTTTATTACTTCTGGAATGGAAGTGGCGGCTTCGGAGGGATAAACAATTTCAATTTCCCATTCGTGGCTATCCAGAACAATATTGACATGCCTGCTATCCCTGATCTCGACTCTGCCTATTTTATTTACAGGTTCAAACAATTCTCTAAGCTTATCCCCGGGAATTTTTTCCTTTACCTTTACAACAATTCTATTGCCGTTAAACTCCACATCCCCTTTAATAACCCCCATATCAAAAAGACATCCTTTAATGGCTAAGAGAGGGTCTATCCTTTTAATAACGGGCTTTGAGGGTATGCCATGGGAGGGCTCTTTAATTCTTATAAGGCCTTTTTCAAAGAATATTATTAAACCGGCAATGACGGCTATAATAACCATCATTGCCAATATGGTTTTTTTCTGTTTGTCTGAACTGCTCATGGTGTTTTTTGTACTGTACTGAAAATCCTCCAGGACTTCAGAATATCCAGTGCATATTTCAGCTGATTATCAATTTTGAGCATCTTCTGCACAGGATCCGCTTTTGAATCGTCTTCTTTCCCCGACGGTTCAAGGTGCTGCTTAAGATCTTTTTCCCTTATGAACTTCAGGTCGTCGCCCTCATTGTTGTCTTTTACCGCCTGATCAAGCACTATGTCTGGAATAATCCCTGTTGCCTGAATATCCCTGCCGGATGGTGTATAATATCTTGCAATAGTCAGTTTTAGAGCCGAGCCGTCAGATAAAGGCCTGATAATCTGAACGGAGGCCTTGCCGAAACTTTTTGTCCCTAGAACAACTCCGCGCTTGTTGTCCTGAAGCGCTCCGGCAACGATCTCTGCCGCACTGGCTGTTCCGCCGTTTATCAGTACGACTATAGGGAAATCCTCATATGCCTTGTCTCCCTTTTTGGATATATATTCCTTCTTGTCCTCCTGCGCCCTTCCTGAAGTGTAAACTATCTTCTTGCCTTCATCGAGGAACAGGTCGCTAACATCTACAGCCTGGCTTAACAGTCCACCTGGATCATATCTCAAATCAAGGATAAGACCTTTCAACGGTACCATTGTTACCAGAGCCTTTTTGATTGCATCGGTAGTATCAATCTGAAATTGTCTTATCCTGATATAACCATACCCGGGCTCGAGCATCATTGATTTTGCGCTTTCAATATGAATGATGGCCCTTGTTATCGTCACCTCGAAGGGTTTTTCGTCCGTGCCTCTTTGTATCTTGATTGTAACCTTTGTTCCTTTTGGCCCCCTTAAAAGCTTGACTGCATCTTCCAGCGTCATTTCATAGGTTGTTTTACCATCGATTTCAAGGACCCTGTCCCCGGGTTGTATTTTAGCTTCAAATGCGGGAGTCCCTTCAATTGGTGTAATTACAGTCAGTATGCCGTCTCTCATTCCGATTTCTATACCCAGCCCCCCAAAAGATCCGGTGGTGCTGATCTGCATTTCTTTGTAGGCATCCTTTGTAAGGTAGGCAGAATGGGGATCCAGGGTGGACATCATGCCCTTGATCGCCCCTTCAATGAGCTTTTCAGGCGGAACGACATCAACATAGTTCTTTTCAATTATTTCAAGACAGTCTGTGAATTTCTCAAGCTGCGGATACATTTTAAGCGTGTCGGCGTTAAGCAATCTCGCTTTATAAAGGAAAAAGACTGAAGAAAGAAATATCAATATAATTACGATTACCCACAACTTACCGGTTCTATTCATATAATCTCCTGTATTCTCCTTGCTCCAAGGATACCTGCCCTATAACACATCCATAATTTTAGTAAAATAATAACTATCTTCCTTCCAGCCACTTGGCAGGATCAAGGGCATTGCCCTTATACCTTATCTCGAAATGAAGGTTGGCTCCAGGCGGTGTAACATCTTCACCGGTAACACCGATGTAATCATTTGCTTCAACATCCTGCCCCGGCGATTTTATTGCTTTCCCGAGGAAACCGTAAACCGAATGGAATCCGTTTCCATGATCAACAATCAAGGTGTTACCGAATATATCAAGCCAGCCTGAATACACTACTTTGCCCTTATAAATGCATTTAACCTTTTCTCCGGACTGGGCCTTGATATCAATGCCCTGGGATATCTGCAAAACTCCGGTTTCTTTGTGCCGGCCAAATCCCTGGACAACTTTCCCCTTAACAGGCCAGGGCAGCATACCCTTAAACTTGGCGAGACCTGTTCCCGGTATGACAACTTCTGATTTTTTTCTCTGCGTAAGCTGACGCATCAGTCTTTCAATTTCACTTTTATATGTTATGGATTCTTTTTTCAGGGAAATAAGCAGCTTGTTTTTTTTCTGCTTTTCTGTTTCTAGTTCGGAAATCTTTTTATCAAGTTTTTTCATATCTTTTTTTAATGCTGCTTCCTCTTCTTCCAGAGAATTTTTAGCCTCCTCCTTCAGTTCCTTCATGCGTCTGTATCTCTCCGTCTCCTTGACACTTGCATATATTGATACAACCGCATACGGAGCCAGATTGCTCCGGCCTGAAAAACTCTCAATGGAATCTACGGTCTGGGCTTTGTAAAGGTCGATGATTTTATCTCTTAATATTTCCTCGTTCTTTTTGAGTTCGTCATCATACAGTTTAATCAGGCTTGATGTCTCGATTATCTTCATTCTTCGCTGTTCAATAACTTTTTTAAGGCTTGAGATATCTTTTTCCATTGAACGGAGCTTTATATCAATTGAATGAAGATTCCTTTCTTCGGTTGCCCTTCTGGTATCAACAACCTTTGCCTTCTCACCCAGTTTTTTTATCCTTGTTTCCAGGCTTGCAGGACATACAACAAAAGGAACCATCAGAATAACTACAAATAAACTAAGACAGATCCTCACTCCCGCACCTTTAAGGAAAAGACCGTTCCAGCTATGCCGAATAAGGCAGAAAAACCAATGCCGATTAATACCGGCTTCAGATTCAGCATTGTTACAAGATTTCTTATTTCCGGCACTATCAGTGCCGCCTGCCCAGCCGCAACATAAGCAAGATATCTTCCGACTGCTGCTGCTATCAATGTGTATGTAACCCCTTCCAGAAAAATCGCCAGGTTCACAGATAGGTGGCTCTCTCGGTAAGACAGCAGCGGATTCTTTTTTGTCAGTCTTATTTTATTTGAACAAAATATAAGAAAACCAAGGCAAAATGCATACAATCCAAGAATATAAATCACCAGTTCAGAAAATCCTTTAAAAAGAGATGCAGTACGTCCTGCAAGTTCAATGTTGTACCTCGTCTGATCAATACCGGGAATTTTTTCAATATCCGTCGAGATTTTTTTCATTAATGACAAATGAGAGTCTTTAAGAATAACAGCGACGGCATCAGGCAGAATGTTATCATCAAAGCCTGATACAACCTGGCTGTCGCTGCCGAGCCATTCCTTCATTTTTTTCAGTCCCTCTTTCCGGGAAATAAACATGGTTCTATCAACACCCTTAATCCCGGCTAAACCAGACTGCAACTTTTGTATTTCTTCCTGAGACGTGCCGCTTTTTATAAAAACCATTATCGTTCTGACCGATTCAGGCAGAATATTCTCACTTACAAGGGCTTCAGATATATTGGATAAAAGTACAAGCTGCGCAGTGGCCAGTGAACAGACGGCGAGGACAAGGAACAGACTCAAAGGCTTGGTAATAATAAATTTTCCATATAGCTTGAAAACCTGTTTCATAGACTTCTCACAGTATAAAAGAAAATTCGGTTAGAAAACCATTTTCTGTAAACAGTCCCACACCTTATCACATCCGAAGACATTTAGTTCCCATTACCTAGTCCGATTTTCACAATATCGGCACTATAATTGTTTTTTATCATCATAAAATCCCCGAAAGAAATATCCGGAGCTGGTCAAATCTTACCAAAAACCCTCTTGCAGGGTCTTTTAGGGAGTTTATGTTCGTATCGGTCCAGTTTTTTTCGGATATTGCACATTTCCCGGAAAGGACATTCAGAGCTGTTCCATTAGATTTTCTCAACTCTTTTAAAACTTTCATAATTCCTCTCTTTTAAAATCTTTTAAAATACTTTAAAAAATAAATACTCAAATCTTATTTACATGTACAGTTAATATAGCTTTCAATCTTGAGATTGACATATTGGTTTTGCAATATAATAAGTAGCAGTGAAGGGGATTTAATAAAATGATGCCCAGGCCTGAAACTGATAAACGATCCGGCAATAAGAAAAATTCTCCGCAGGTAATCTCAATTACATCAGGCAAGGGCGGGGTCGGCAAAACCAGTATTGTGGCTAATATGGCAATACTTCTTTCATCCATGGGGAAGAAAGTACTTGTGTTTGATGCGGACCTCGGACTGGCGAATATAGATGTTATGCTTGGACTGTCAGCCAAATATAATATCAACCATCTGCTTCAGGGTGACTGTAAAATCAAAGATATTCTTATTGAGGGACCTGGAGGAATAAAGATTTTACCTGCTTCTTCGGGGATTCAGGAACTATCGGTCCTGTCATATGAACAGCAGCTTATGCTGATAAATGCGCTGGATAATTATCATGAAGATTTCGATTATATGCTTGTTGATACCGGCGCCGGAATATCCGGAAATGTCATATACTTCAATTCCGCCGCACAAAGAATCATCGTCGTTGTAACGCCTGAACCCACATCTTTAACAGATGCATATGCCCTTATCAAAGTCATGAGAGCCAGGTTCAATATAAAAAGATTTGAAATTATCATCAATAATGTGCTCTCTACATATGAGGGTAAGGAGGTAATAAAAAAATTAATTTTTGCATGTGATAAATTTTTTGGGGATATTGCCCTTGACATGCTTGGGAGTATTCCGCATGATTCTATTATACCGGAGAGCATAAGAGAACAGAGGGCTTTTGTTGAGACCAACCCCGGCAGTGAAGCTACCAGAAGATTGGCCGCAATTGTAAAAAGAATAGATAGTATTAATGCGCCACAAGAAAAAGGCACATTACAGTTTTTCTTCAAGAGGCATATTAGAAGCCGTGAAAAAGGATAAGTGATGCTGGATATTGCGTTTCCTGACCTGACAGATGATGAACGCACGGATCCGAAGATACGGGCGAAAGTAATTAATGAGTTCGCACCGTTAATCAAATATATTGCAAGCCGGATTGCAATGAGGTTACCGCCTCATATTGATATTCACGACCTCATAAATGCAGGGGTAATAGGGCTTATCGATGCCATGGAAAAATTTGACGCATCAAAGAATATCAAATTCAAGACATATGCGGAATTCAGGATCAGAGGAGCCATGCTCGACGAATTGCGCTCCATGGATTGGGTTCCCCGCTCGGTAAGGCAAAAGGCACGAAAGATTGAGGATGCATATTCAAGGCTTGAGTCGTCACTTGGCAGGCCTGCAAACGACCAGGAAATTGCAACCGAACTCGAAGTCGACATGGAAAATTTTTATCGTCTTCTTTCCGAGACCGCTTCAGTGTCTCTTTTAAGTCTGGATGATCTCGGTGAAGACAACCAGGATTCTTCCAAAAGAAATCTTCTCGAATTCATCATGCAGGATGAAAAAGACTGGCCCACTCACAAAATGGGGCTTAATGAGGCCAGAGATATGGTTGCGCGAGCCATTCAGTCATTACCGGAAAAGGAACGCATGGTCATCTCGCTGTACTACTATGATGAACTTACAATGAAGGAGATCGGCTATGTGCTCAAGTTCACCGAATCAAGGGTCTCTCAAATACATACAAAATCCATACTCAGGCTTCGTTCCAAAATGCAGAAGATTCTCAAAGAAATCAGAGAATAAGTTTTGAACCAAAGCATTAAGGGATTTTATAATGGATAGTAATATTAATATAATTGTAATTGAAGACTTTCCATTCATGCGAAGGATTATAAAGAATTGCCTTTTAGAACTCGGTTTTGTAAATATCTTTGAGGCTGATGACGGATCAACCGGTCTTGATATCATACACAGGAAAAAATCTGATCTGATTATATCTGATTATGATCTGCCGGATATTTCCGGTATTGAACTTCTAAAGGTTTTGCAAAGCAGTGATGATTTTAAAGACATTCCTTTCCTTATGGTCATCAAGGAAACCCAGATTGATGAAGCAACTAACTTGCTCGATTCTGAAACAAAAGATTTCATCATAAAACCTTTTACAGCTGACACGCTCGGAAGGAAGATCGAATTGCTTCTTGGTGAACAGCAAATATGAGTGAGCCGGACAAGAAGAGGGAAAACCCCGATAATCTTAGATGGTTAACATTTTTCATCATTCTGCTTGTTCTTGCGGTTACTTCAATGATGTCATATTTTCTAATCAATTCTCTAAAAAAAGAACCAGCCGACAAGAATCTTACCATAAACAACATAACCGTCCTTCCGGCTCAGGATAACGGCACAATTGAACTTGAACCTTTCGTAGTTGTGTGCAGAAACGAAAACCCGGAAAAATCGAAAATATTAATTGCAGATATCAAACTGAGTTTTCTTCCCGAACAACAATCTGACGTAATGGCCAGGATGTTTGAGATAAGGTCTGCCATACTGAATAAGCTTCAAAACGAAGGTTCTTCTCTCGAAAAGGATCAGGCCGAGATCACACTCTATAAAACACTTAAATCCTACAAGATTCAGAAAGTAATTATCAGCAGGTATGACCTGAAATAGTTCCGGACTAAAGCATCGAAAATATCTCATCAGACAGGAGCATCCCTTTCGGAGTAAGAACTGCTTTTCCATCTCTAATCTCATACAGGTCGGGCGGTATATTTTGGGGCATTAATTCTTTAGGGATACCATATACGGTCCTTAAGGAAAGAAATTTTTTCTCAAAGTCGGCTTTGCAATTATCTAGCATTTCTTCGGATATAACAGGCCTTTTATAATTCAGAACAAGAGACATATACTTCTCAGGATCATTTATATTTGTGCTGCGTATTCCCTTGAAAGTGGAAACAGCGGCTGCTCCGAGTCCGATATATGGGCTGTATCGCCAGTAAGCAAGGTTGTGCCTGCATTCATATCCGGGTCTGGCAAAGTTGGAAATCTCATACTGTTTCAAGCCGTATCCTTCCATCTTTTCCAGAACTGAGAAGAAAAACCTCTCTATTTCATCATCCGGAAGAGGTTCTATCGTCCGGGCCCATCTGGTGTCTGGAGTGAACATGTATGCAGATACATGTTCGGGACTGATCTCCCCGATTTGTTTCAAGTCATACTTGAGTTCCGATAAGCTCTGAGTCGGTATAGAGTACATTATGTCAATGTTTATATTATCGAATCCGGCCGTACGTAATGACTTGAACGCATCAAGTGCTTTCTCCGCATCATGCACTCTGCCCAAAAAGCCAAGCAGCCTGTTCGAATAGCTTTGAACTCCCAGGCTTACACGGTTTATTCCTGCGACCCTCAGCCCCAATGCGTAATCCTTGGAAATTGTTTCCGGATTCGCTTCAATCGATACCTCGGAGTCAGATCCGATCAGCCATAAATTGCCCAGGCCATTTAAAATTCTGCTGATCGAGTTCGTGCTGAAAAGTGTAGGAGTACCGCCTCCGAAATAAACTGTGGATATCTGACCGCGTTCTGAAATATTATCAAAAATCATTTCCGCCTCAGCGAGAACTGCTTTTACATATCTATCCTGGGGCGGATCTGGATTTTCAATGGAAGAAAATCCGCAATACCTGCATTTGCTCATGCAAAAAGGAATATGTATATAGATATGCATTCCCATAATATCTCCCGAAAAAAATATAAGACCCAGGGCCCATATCCAGATGGAGATAAACCCCGGGTTCATTAAAGCGTTTTTTTAAAAATATCTACAGCAAATCAGGGGTGATTTTTTTATATGCGATATTAAGGCTTTCTGCCACCTGCGGATGTGTTATGTTACCGGCAAACGTATTGATACCTTTAAGAATTGTCGGGTCTTTTGCCGCTTCCTTTATGCCGAGATTTGCTATTTTCAATCCATAAGGAAGTGTAGCCTGAGAAAGTCCCCAGGTAGATGTAACAGGCACTGCCCCAGGCATGTTTGCCACGCAATACATTACTACACCGTCAATAAAAAATATCGGATCATCATGGTATGTGGCCTTTGTATAAGCACAGCACCCCCCCTGGTCAACAGCTACATCGACGATGACCGAACCCTTTCTCATGCAGCTGACATGCTCCTTTGTGATGAGTTTCGGGGCTGATGCACCGGGAATAAGTACCGCTCCGATCACCAGGTCTGCGCCTTCAAGACAGCGCCCGATGTTGCCCGGCGTTGAATACATGGTTTCTATCGCCACACCATATAAGTCGTCAAATCTTTGTAGAACGCTTTTCTGAATATCCATCAGTGTTACCCTTGCGCCCATTCCCACTGCTATCTTGGCCGCATTGGCACCCACGACACCACCGCCGATTATAACCACATTGGCCCTTGGAACACCGGGAATACCGCCAAGCAGTATGCCTCTGCCTCCAAATGTCTTTTCAAGGTATTTGGCACCTTCCTGTACGGACAGCCTGCCTGCAACCTCACTCATCGGCTCGAGAAGAGGAAGATGTCCGTTTTCGAGCTGGATGGTCTCAAATGCAATGCCTGTAACTTTTCTTTCTGTCAATGCAAGGGCCTGATCTTTATCTGCTGCAAGATGAAGATATGTGAAAAGAAGCTGGCCTTGTCTTAAAAGTCCATATTCCTCTTTAAGCGGTTCCTTAACTTTATAAATCATGTCCGCTGCGGCAAAGACTTCTGCATGAGAATCAAGCATAACCGCCCCTGCTTTTGCATATTGTTCATCTTCAATCTGTGCTCCGACACCCGCTCCTTTTTCAACATAAACATCGTGACCGGCAGCCTTGAATGAGCGCACTCCATCCGGAGTCATCGAAACCCTGCTCTCAAACCTTTTTATCTCTTTAGGAACTCCGACTTTCATAAACGTCTCCTTTTGTCTCATATAAATGAGAGATTACTCACTAACGAATACACGTTATATTCATATATGTCAATAATAAATTGCTTTTTATGTTATTTATTTTGCATATTTTTATGTTTTATGTTTTTTTATAAATCATTTATTATTTAATAAGCAATTATTTATGCTCTTCTAATGCTGTAAAGTATGTTGACCTGCGTCTTCGTGGTGTATTATGCTCTGCGGAGACAGAATAATTATTCCAAAGATTTTCATCACTGAAGGAGGTATCATTTAATGCAATTTAAAAACATCACAGTAACCGATTTCATGACAAACTGTTTTATAATATGGGATGAAGAGACAAAAGAAGGACTTGTGCTTGACCCTGGTGGTGATGCCTCTGACATTCTCAGGGAAATTAAGGCCGAAAATATCAAGGTTATTGGCATCGTGATCACCCATGCACATATCGATCACGTGGGCGCTCTAGGGGCTATAAGGGATGCAACCGGCGCGCAAATCATGATGCATAAGGCAGAACTTCCCGTCCTGAAATATGCTTCAAAGATGGGGGGTATGTTCGGTGTCAGAATCGAGCAGCCGCCTGAACCGGACCGCCTTCTATCGGAAGGGGATATAATCAATTTCGGCAAGTATTCACTTAAGGTCCTTGAAACGCCGGGGCATTCCCCAGGGGGAATCTCATTGATCGCTTCGGATGGCGTAACCTGTTTTTCCGGGGATACCCTTTTTGCACAGTCAATAGGCAGGACAGACCTTCCCGGTGGTGATTACGACACATTGATAAGCGGAATAAAAACCAAAATTCTTCCGCTTGGGGATGATGTTAAGGTCTATCCGGGCCATGGCCCGGCAACCACGGTTGCCACTGAAAAGAGATATAATCCTTTTCTTCATTAAGGAGGGATAATGAACCCAAGACATATTTTGACTTCAGCAATTCTTTTGATTTCTATTATTTCAGGTTGCAGCGGGTTGCAACTCCATGATGTGAAACCAAGAGATCTTCAACCGTCGGCAACTGCACCTGCATCTGCTCCTAAAGAACCTTCTTATCTGGATTTTCCGGATGTATTGATACCCTCCGAACTCAGCAGAGATGCCTCGGAATGTTATATGGTCAATGGTTTTGGTCGACTTGTTGTAAGGGGTCGCGTGGATGGAGATTCAATAGAAAAATTCTTTGGTTCGACAATGCCGTCGTCAGGCTGGTCACGGAGTGATGAATACCGTTTCCAGGACAATATAAAAATGTTTTTCATGAAACCTGACAAACTCGCTTCAATCCTTATATCGGAAAATCCTATGGATACCAGGGTAGAGATATGGGTAATACAGATAAAACAGAATTAACCGGAAAGACGGTTATCTACGGGATTACAGGCGGCATTGCCGCTTACAAGGCGCCTTTTGTAGTAAGGGGGCTTAGCCTCCTGGGTGCAACTACCCTCTGTATAACGACTGATTCCGCACTTGAATTTGTCACTCCTCTTGCCCTTCAAACCCTTTCAAAGCATCCTGTGTACTCCAGGATGTTTCCCCTTGATCATCAGCAGAAATATGAAATAGAACACATTGCCCTTGCAGACAGGGCCGACCTGTTCCTCATAGCACCCGCGACAGCAAACTTCATTGCAAAAATGGCAGGCGGAATAGCCGACGACCTTTTATCGAGCACTGTTCTGGCGACTAAGGCCCCTGTCCTTGTCTGCCCAGCAATGAACATAAACATGCTTGAAAACAAGGCCACACAGGACAACATCAACATCCTTACCAAAAGGGGCATTAATATCCTTGAACCCGAAGAAGGCCTCCTGGCATGCGGATGGGAGGCAAAAGGCAGGATGCCGGACCCCGAACGGATTATCCTTGAAGTCAGGAAAATCCTAACACCCAATGATCTTCAGGGTATCCGTCTTCTTATCACCAGCGGACCAACCTGTGAGGATATCGACCCTGTCAGGTTTATCACCAACCGTTCTACAGGGAAGATGGGTGCGGCTATAGCAGAGGCTGCCTGTCTGAGAGGTGCGGATGTCACAGTAATCTCGGGACCTGTCAATATCAGTTACGCACCTTGGGCTCATGTAATACCGGTCAGGTCTGCTAACGATATGCTCGATGCCGTAAAAGATCACATTGATAATGCCGATGTTCTTATAATGGCGGCGGCAGTTGCCGACTATACTCCAAAGGTTCGCAGCAGTTCAAAGATTAAAAAAGGCAATGAGGCTATGACCAGCCTTGAACTTGTTCATACTTCAGACATACTTTACACTATCCGCCCGATGAAGGAAAACAGGATTTTTGTTGGGTTTGCAGCAGAAACGGATGACCTCGTTAAAAACGCTTCAGTCAAGATGAACAGGAAATCGCTTGACATGATCGTTGCAAACAGAGTCGGTATTGAGGGAAGCGGTTTTGCCTCTGATACAAATACAGGAACAATCCTTTTACCCGACAGTGAATTCAGATTCGAGAATATGGAAAAAACCATGCTTTCAGACAGAATCCTTGACCTCATAAGGAAAAGGCTGTGAACGAATCCGCAGTTCAAATATTCAGGGATGAACAGAACTGGACAGGTGACTTCGTGATCATGCCCGAATCAGTGGCTATCCCTGAAAAAACTTGTGAATTAGAGCTTCGTGAACAAGGAACTCTTGATGATGTCAAAGAATCGCTTGAAGGCTGCAGTCTCTGCAGGCTCTCGGCAACAAGAAAGAATATTGTTTTCGGCGAAGGCAACCATAATGCCAGGATCCTGTTTATAGGAGAAGGTCCGGGGGCTGTTGAAGATAATACAGGAAGGCCGTTTGTCGGGCCGGCAGGCCAGCTGCTGACCGATATTATCGTAAAGGGCATGGGACTTGAACGCAGGGATGTTTACATAGCCAATATAGTAAAATGCAGGCCGCCCGGAAACCGCAACCCGCTTCCAGATGAAGTTGAGAGCTGTATCGGTTATCTGAAAAAGCAGATATCGCTAATCAATCCCGAAGTGATTATCACCCTTGGGGCGGTTTCAACGCACAATCTTCTCGGAATTACAACCCCGATAAGTAAACTAAGAGGTATTTTTATAGATTATATGGGTATAACCGTAATGCCGACATTTCATCCAAGCTATCTGCTTCAGAATCCATCCAAAAAGAGGGAGACATGGGAAGACATAAAAAAAGTCATGGAAATGCTTGGCCTGAATCCGCCGCAACGCTCCTAACAATTCTATTTATCCTTTTTTCAGCCGGAACGACTCTGGCGGGCGATCTGGTTGTAATAGACGTCAAGGATGCCATTTCACCGCCTGTAGGTTCATACATCACAGAAAATATAGACAGGGCAGTTAAGGAAAAGGCCGATGCCATTATAATAAGGCTGGATACACCCGGGGGACTCGACACTTCGATGCGGGATATCATACAGAAAGAGATGAACGCACCTATCCCTGTCATTGTCTATGTCTCGCCCAAAGGCGCCCGTGCAGCATCCGCAGGCGCACTTATCTGCCTGGCGGCCGATATTGCAGCCATGGCACCTGGAACCAACATCGGAGCAGCCCACCCTGTCGGTATAGGACCAGGAGGCGGAGGTAGCGGAAACGACGGCAAGGATAAAAAAACAGAAAGCGATACGATGACAGAAAAAGTGACAAACGATGCCTCGGCCTATGCAAGAAGCATCGCAAAAGAACGAGGGAGAAATGAAAAATGGGCTGAGGATGCCGTAAGAAAAAGCGTTTCCATCCAGGCAACAGAGGCCGTCGAAAAGCATGTCATTGACCTGATTGCCGATAGTCTTGATGACCTGCTTGTTAAGATTGACGGCAAAACCATAAAAAAAGCAGGCCAGTCTTTTACGCTCAGGACAAAAGGCGCAACAGTTACAGAACACCCGATGAACTTTCGCTCAAGACTGCTTTCAATCCTGGCCAATCCCAATATTGCATATATCCTAATGCTTATCGGCCTTGCCGGGATTTATTTTGAACTCTCAAGCCCCGGCGCTATTCTCCCTGGTATCATAGGCGGCATATCGATCATACTTGCATTCTTCGCCTTTTCTGCCTTGCCGGTTAACTACGCAGGGGTTGCACTGATCATACTCGCCGGAATCCTTTTCTTTGCCGAGCTCAAAGTCCAGAGTATGGGACTATTAACAGTAGGCGGCGTGATTTCGCTGATCCTGGGTTCCATTATACTTTTCAGGACGCCTGAAATGTCCACACAGGTATCATGGAGTATCATCCTTCCTGTTGCGTTTTTCTTTGCCGCCTCATTCTCCGCAGGGGTATGGCTTGTTTTAAAAATCCACAGAAAGACTCCCATAACAGGCGCCTCTGCCATGAAAGGTGAAAGGGCCGAGGTTTATGAATGGCATGACAGCGGAACTGGCAAGGTCTTCGTTCATGGAGAATACTGGAACGCCAGAGGGCCTGAAGGCCTGAAACCAGGGGAAACCGTTATTGTCGAATCAGTGGAAGATATGGAACTCACAGTCAAGAAATAGCGACTTGTTCCAAATAGCTATGCCCTGCCAGCAGCCGAGCAATGCAGTCCCCTGAGATAACGGATTACGTGGCCGTTATGCCTTTTGCATACCGCTTTGCTGTTACAGCACAGGATTATACATCTTTATTTATTTAACGAACCTGCCGAACCAGTAAGCAAAACGAAAATCTACGCCCGGCAGCAGGCAGCCGCCGTTGCCGCCGCCGTTGGGTATGTAAGGATTCGAACGCCAGTGGTAATTGCTCGGCGGCCTTACCCTCTGAGGAATCGGCTTGTCAGTTATCAGATCACCATTCCTTCCGATATTGCCCAGGACTTTAACCTTGGTGCCGTCGTTCAATGTGCACTCGCCGCTGGCAATCTCAGCATCATCGCAGTTGATAATAGTTTCATCCCAGTATGGCGGCTCATGGAATTCGTAAAGGGTATTAATGCCCCTGCCCACGGCTTCGAAGTCGGGAGCCTGTTTCATCTTGTTGAAAGCGGAGGCGCCGGAATAGTTGGCGGCATAAACAAAATCATAGAGACTGTATGAATATTCCCTTGGTTTTGTATGGGAGATGCCGGTATTGTAGAGGTGCAGTGTGGTCGCACATCTCACCTTGTTTCTCACTTTTTCATCGCTGATATACCTGCCAGCCAGCAGCGCCCCCTGAAATGCCATATTCGTGGCGCTGTAATTGGTTATTATGTCAAGATTGTATCCAAGAACATTTGAGACTATGATATCATCAAGATGCCTCCGGGCAACAAGTTCATCATAAAGATAATCATCAAGCTCGGCATCTTCGGAACAGTAAGCCAGCGCTGCAACAATACCAAGTGACATCAGTGAATAAAAGCCGTCTTTTATGGGCAGCCATGCAAGGTAAATCCTGTCCCAGTTGTTTTCGTTGATGTATCCGTGGAAGGTCGTGCGGCCGTCGGCATCGAATATTTCCAGGTCAAATGCCTTTCCGTTGCTGCCAGGACCTCCGTAACGCTTGACCATGAGAGAATGTCCGAGCTGACTTGCATAGAGTTGAAGCTTGTCTTTTGTTTCCCCTGGAAACGATGCATCTTCCCTGATAGCTTCCCATATTGCTGCAAATGCAGTTGCCCATCCTATATATTGATCTCGACTGCAGGAGTCCGTCCATACATAATTGGGCAGCTTTCCACCGACGGAATTGTCGCTCCTTAATGTACCATTGTTTTTAACTTCCGGAAGAGGATTGCCGTTTGAATCAAAGAGTGGTGTTGTCACAGCAGTCTTATATGAAGTCGGAATATCCGTCCTGCAGAATCCACGGGCAATCACCCCTTCGACACCTGTAATTTCTACCGCTACAAAAAGGCCTTCTATATCCCTTTTCAAGAACTGCCTTGCCCTGTCGACATCCGTCTGGGAATAGCCCGAATCCCTTAACACCGCATACCTGTATGCATCAGCAGCAATACCTACACCTGCATAGAGCCCTGCAGTCATCTGATAATCCGGAATTACGTCGAACACTTCCTTCCCTGAATAGCCGGGGAAATCCCAGCTGTCTGTTTTCTGCAGGAAATCGGCAATGAGCTGCCTGTCTGCAATATTCTCAATTGGAACACCCACATCATTGTTTATGCCGTTTCCGGCACAGTTAAAGATCAGGTGCTGCCTGTCATATCTTTCGGCCTTTTTCTCAAGTACCGCATCATAGCCTTGTTCAAGAGGGCCTGGGATCAGGGATGTGCCTTTATAATCAGGTTTTGGACAACCGCTGGTGATAAAGATTATTGCCAAGGATAAGACTATATACAGCCACTGGTTCTTTCCCATAACAACCTCCAATTAAAAGTAAAAACCGTAATAGATAATAATATCCGGTTAGTTAAAATTTTCAAGTGGAACCTGGATTGTAATGGTTTAACAAGTTTAAAGAGAAGTCAGTTCGTGTTCCTTATTAAACTTGTTCTATTAAAAAAGCTCGGAAGAGTTATATTGTTTACAGTCCTCTCAGGTATGGAACAAGTATGTCAATCCTGTCGCTCTGTATCGAGTCTACACCCCTGTCCAGCATGATTCTGAAACCGCATTTCCCGAGCACATCAAACTCGCCGAGCGCATCCATGTGAATTTTTATTCCCTTAGAATGTATAAAATCTACCACATCAGGTGTGGCATCATCATAAAGCATCTCAAACATAACAATTGGATTCAGGGCATCAATAAATTCCTGCGCCTGATCTTTTGTCTTGATAGCAGCAAGAAGTGAAACATATTCGTTCTGGGATCGTGCGGCATAACCCTCGGCAACACTGTTAATAAGAAGGTAAGCCGAATCAATCATACCCTCTTCCTGTATGATCCCCACAAGTTTAACGATGTCCGTCGTTTTCATGTCGACATAGACCATAGTCTTACCCTTCAGGAATGCCATCACCTCCCTGAGGGTCGGGACCTGCTGGACTGGCAGTGACAGGTTTGTCGACCTTACTTTAAAGGCTTTTATCTCGGCAAGTGTTAGATCCGAGACTTTGCCTTTGCCGTCAGTAGTTCTATTGACCGTCTCATCGTGCATGATTACAAGTTCGCCGTCTTTAGTGCTGCGGACATCTATCTCAACACTGTCAGCACCCATTTTCCAGGCAATGTCATATGCGGCCAGAGTGTTTTCCGGCCCGTAGAAGCTTAGACTGCCTGTTCCGCGATGGGCCACTGTCAATTTCTGAGTGCATTCCGGATCGCTAAGGCAGGCATCGATGGTCACATTTTCCGTAGGCGTGTATACCGGCGGCACACATGCAAAAACAAACAGGACCACAAAAAACAGCATCAATGGCATTATTGTTTTTTTATAATGATCCTTCATCTTGAAAGCTCCTCATATATTCTGATGTTTATATATTCACATGCATGCCAGATGGAATTACAGCAGCGAGATTATAGTACATCCTAAACCTTTTAACCGGTATATACTACCCGTTATTTGCAAGTTCTATTGCTTATCCAGTTCGGCAAGCATCCTTATCGTTTTTTCCTTTATCATCTCAGGTGTTATATCCTTTCTGCGTGCAACGCCGGTTTCGATTGCGGCTCTGGCCGCGGCTGATGCGACAGCAGGCGCAATCCTCATGTCAAATGCCTGCGGAATTACATATTCACTGTTTATGCCGTCAGACTGGGCAACAGATGCAATCGCCTCTGCGGCGGCGAGTTTCATATCTTCATTTATATCGCTTGCCCTGACATCAAGCGCTCCCCGGAATATACCCGGAAAGGCAAGGACATTGTTTATCTGGTTCGGGAAATCGGAACGGCCTGTTCCAATTACCATCGCACCGCCCTTTCTGGCATCATCAGGCATGATCTCAGGTACCGGATTAGCCATTGCAAAAATTATTGCATCCCTGCTCATTGTTTTAACCATACCTGTCGTTACAAGACCGGCTGCGGAAAGCCCGATTAACACATCGGCGCCTTTTATGACATCTGCAAGACAGCCCTTTTCCCTGTCCGGATTGGTGATTGCTGCAAGCCTTGACTTGACCGGGTCTGTTGTTTCACCATGGCAGAGTGCCCCCTTCCGGTCACACGCGATTATATTTCTTGTACCATACTTCATAAGCAGTTTCGTTACAGATGTGCCTGACGCACCGGCCCCGCTTATTACAACTTTTATATCGGGAAATTTCTTGCCGACAATTTTCAGTGCATTGATTATACCCGCAAGCGCGACAATGGCAGTTCCATGCTGATCATCGTGGAATACCGGGATATTGCATATCTGTTTGAGCCTTTCTTCGACCTCAAAGCATTCAGGTGCCTTTATATCCTCAAGATTAATACCGCCGAATGTCGGCTCTATAAGTTTTACGGTTTCTATTATTTTCCCGACATCTTTCGTGTCTATGCAAATCGGAAATGCGTCAACTGCTGCAAAAGACTTGAAGAGAACTGCCTTGCCTTCCATTACAGGCAGCCCGGCGCCGGCCCCGATGTCTCCGAGCCCGAGTACTGCCGTACCGTTTGTCACTACAGCCACCCAATTGCCCTTGGATGTGTAATCATAGATTGTATTATAATCCTTCTGTATTTCCAGACAGGGTTCTGCCACACCGGGTGTATAAGCCAGTGTCATGTCTTCCCTTGTTTTAACCGGCACCTTGCAGTGAAGTGCTATCTTGCCCTCATTCTCTTTATGAAAAACCAATGCCCTTTCCCTAAGATCCATATCCTCTCCTTAAAGATGAAATCCTTTTGCACGTATCGCATCCCTACACAGATTGTAAAGGGACAAATCACCCAATAACAAGCAGCGGACGGTAACAGCATGCAAAACCGGTTTAATGTTAAAAATAAAATTTGTCGAGTATATGACCATGGAAAATAATGATGTACTGACCCCCGAACAGATAAAGCTGCTCCGAAAGCGCTTTATCTGGATTGTAATAAGCGTGATGTTTGCCGCTTTCATGTCCAAGCTCGATGTTTATATTGTGAACATATCACTTCCCGGAATCGCCAGGTATTTTAAGACGTCAGTAGATATTGTCTCCCGTATAGTGATTATCTATTTACTTGCAGGAACAAGCACATTGCTTTTCTTCGGCAAACTCGGCGACAGATTCGGGCAGAAGAAGATTTTTATTTCAGGTTATGTCCTGTTCACTTTGTGTTCATTGATGTGCGGACTTTCATCGGGCATCAATATGCTTGTCTTTTTCCGACTGATACAGGGTCTGGGCGGTGCAATGCTTGTATCTGCAGCATACGCGGTTGTGCCCAAAATCATCCCGAAGGAGATAAACGGCTGGGCATTCGGGATAATGTCCATGGGCGCTGCTCTCGGTATTGCCGTAGGTGCGCCTGTAGGCGGTCTGATAGTGCAATACTTTTCCTGGCACTGGATATTCTTCATCAATGCCCCTATCGGTGTTATTGCGATTATCCTTGCAGTTAAAATGCTTCCTTCCGGCGAAGAAACCATTAAGTCTAGAGGCAGTATAAAGGATTACGACATCCCCGGGACAATCCTGAGCTTTATAGGGATTTCCATGCTGATGTATGCAATAAATATTGGGCACAAAGCCGGCTGGAAATCAGGTATGGTTCTTTCATTATTTGCCGCCTCAATCATTATCCTGACTGCTTTTTATTTCTGGGAAAAGTTTACATCAGCACCGTTATTCGACTTTGGGATATACAAAGACTCAAGGTTTCTTAACACGAACATATCCGCCTTTTTTGCGCTGGCATTACTGGGCGGAAGCTCCTTTATAATGCCTTTTTACCTTGAATACTCAAGGGGACTGAATTCGCTTTATGCAGGTATTATTCTCATGAGCTACTCGGTTGTTTATATATTTGTAAGCCCGGTAACAGGCAGGGCCTCTGATAAAATACAACCTCCTCTCTTAAGTGCCCTTGGAATGTCTTCATCAGCTACCGCATCAATAGTCTTTTCATTTCTCCTTGGATTGAACGGCGTTGTCATATCTATTATTTTCCTGATCTGGATGGGCATATCATTTGCGTTTTTCTTTTCTCCAAACAATAACTATGTGATGTCACTTCCCGCCGAGAACAAAAAGGGGGTGGCCTCCGGCAGCTACAATGCACTTATCACAATCGGGACTGCACTGGGAGTTGCAGTGTTTGAAACCGTTTTCTCGATGTCCCTGCCGCCTCATCAGGGATCTATCACAACAAATATTGCATCAAACCCCGGGTTCAGAGAAGGTATCAACAGTGCATTCGGCCATGCATACCTGGCAGGCGGGCTCCTATGCATACTTGCCGCAGTATTTTCTGCAGTAAATATATGCAGGAAAAAACGTATGCCTTCAAACGGTTGAGTTCCTGAATGGCTGAATCATTTAGAAACAAACCAAAGGACGTGTTTAAACACGTCCTTTGGCAGGCAACTTAGGATTAAAGAACAGCTGTCGAAATGAAACACCCGCCGCCCGAACTGCTGCCGGAATCTGATGCAGCCTCCGCTGACTGAGTCGCATTTTCAGATGTAGTTGCTGTATTTGTCGGCGGTACATAGTTGGCTTTAATATTCGCAGCTACAGCATCGGGAATTTTAAAATAGAGGTCTGCATCCCTGTCGGTATCTTCGCCCCGGTGATCCATATTCCCCTCTTCGAAAAGCGAAAGATAGTATGTATCTGTTCCTACAGGATACCTGGGGTCATAGGTGGTAGTATAAACCGGCTGATGCCCTTTAATCCTGCAGGATATCGTACCGGTCCCGTCTCCATTGTCTTTTACCGTTATTCTGCGCCATTCCTGGGGATAAGTGAAGCTGCTTGCCGTGATAATCTGCCAGTAGCCGGAGTTTCCGTCTGTTACCGGGGTAATGGTGTTTCCATGCGTATGTCCAACCACATGCGCAATGACATTATCATATTTAACCAGTGCCGCCCTCATTGCATCTGCGCTCACATAGTTTTGGCTGACGTTCTGGTTCAATTCCTTGAAATTGTCAGGGGAGTGGTGTGATATCAGAATACAGAGCTTGTCAGGATTTTTTTCAATCTCGCTTTTTACCCAGTCAAATTGTTTAAGGTCAAGTACTCCACCAGCAAGCGTTTCCATAGGAAGGCCATATTTTGCACCGTAGTAATATGCGGTGTTCATAACAATGCAGTGGATGAAAGGCGAAGGATCAAATGCATAGTATCCGTTTGTTTTTATTCCGGTAAAGCCATGCCCTTCGGGACTTGTAGTCAATGCTTTGACTGAGCTCGAGTATGTTTCAATAGCATAGCTGAGACCTCCTATATCTGAAGGATCCACCTCATATCCCAGAAGTTTGATGAGCAATGTGACAAAACCGTCGTTATTGAATGCGCCCATGTATTCAGCATCATGGTTTCCAATGGCCCCATACCAGGGAATATCCAGGCCGACCGGATTCGGCTTGATAGTCCTCAGTCCTTCTTTGTTCACATGATTTTCGAAGTCCGCAGGAGCAACACCATCCAGTATATCTACAAACCACTGGAGTTCATTCTTGATGCATGAATCTGTATGATCTCCTGTTGAAATGAGAAAATCGAGTCTGCTGTTTTTATTCTCATCATTTATTGCTTCAACAACAGACTCCCAGATCAGCGCCGAATAAATTCCGTCTTCATAGTGATTTGAGTCATGGAAAAGCTCGATATACTTCTGCAGCTCAAAGAGCCTGAGCGGGTCCTTTTGAATCATTATTGCAAGTTCATCGGCCCTCAGTGGATTTCCCTCATCAACCAGGTGTACGTCTGTCGTGTGAGCAAAACTTGTTATGGAAATATTGTAACCGGTATGTGATTTTGCATCAGTGTTGATGGTCGAATCTCCCACAAGATGCCGCTGGATGATTGCTGCTCCAGATACAAGGGGAAAGAAGACAAACACTGTACCTATTAAAAATATCACCTTTGATTTTTTCATGTTGTGAGCCTCCTGCATAGTTGTATAGTATTCAGAAACACAGCCATAAAAAATTATTTGATACGGTTTTATTATATCATACGATAGCCTGCAAAGAAACTCATATTTCAGCTGTGGGTCAGTTTGAAATTAATTGATCCAGGACCGACCAAGTTATGAAAAATTATAGATTGCCATTCAAAGGCAAGAGCAGACTCAAGTCTGATATTTTACTTAGTCATAAAATTTACACATCAAACAATATGGACTTTGTCAGGATACCTGCCTGTCTTTCCTTAAAATATATTCCTTAATTATATTCAGTGTCTGTTCGACAACTTCGGGATGAATATGATCAGTGGTGTCCTTGCTCGTATGATAGACCATATCTCCCTCGAGCTTTGCCGGATTGAGCTCCATGGCAATAAGGTTCGTGGCTTCTATCCCTTTCTGGCCGAAGGCCGCTGCATCCGTACTGCCTCCCCCCCATGGCATTTTTGAAACTTTTGCCTTATATCCGAGTGATGTCGCTATATCCTTGCATTCGTTGGCCATCTCTTTTGACAGATCAACCGTCAGGTTCAAATCGTTATCGAAAAATATTAGCTTGTCAGCATCATAAAGAGTGTCCATATTGAAAACATAAGTCTTGGTTTTTTTAAGTGCTTCAAGGTTTTCTTTTACATAAGCCATGGCGCCCCTTAGGCCTGATTCCTCACCGTCAACTGACAGGCAGATTATTCTAGTATGTTTCAATGCATTCTTGCCCTGTTTCTTAAGGTCCGCAAACATCTTTGTGGCTTCATTGGCAACCGCTGTTGCTATCATATTATCCCCGGCCCCTGGTGAGACCTTTTCAGTTGTGAACCACCAGAGAGGAAGAACCCCGGCAATGCCGTACGTCATGACTTTTTTCATCCAAGCCGGATTTCTTCTGGTAAGGCTCATGAATGATGCAAAAATAATCGCAAGAAAAAAGAATACAATCGGTACAATCACAAATAATGGATAAAACCTCGGACTTAGTTCGAGATAATGGAATACATAGGCGGCATCATGATGTCCGCTCAATATTATCTGCTGTTTCACCTCGCCTTCCGGCTCGAGCGTTCCATAGACATTATAGCCGGTCGCTTTTGGAAAAAGCGGGTCAAATATTTTTTTGTAGAACATGAACTGAGAAACGAAAACGCTTAAAACACCGCTGAGAATTCCCATTGCAATTCTCGGTTTTCTGAGATGGACTGCTGCAACGGCTGCCGCATACAACCCGATCACCGGCCTGAAATACTTCAGAAAAGACCTGGGATTGAGACTAAATGGAACCCTTCTGACAGTTCCGGGATCGCAGTTCTTTTTAAACTCCTCTTCAATGCGAATACCTGCATTATCGCAAGCCGGTGTGCCTACAAGTCTATGGGGAAATTTTTTCACAATTTCATCGGTAAATTCAAGGGCGTTTCTTATGTTTTCTTTTGTGACGTTAACTGACATGGCTTAGATCCTTTCCACACAATCTTTATGTTTTCTTGACATCAATTTTGAGCCTCAACCCTACACTAATAGTCAAATAAAGACCAGTGTATTTCTATAATTAACAACAATAAAGAAAGCTGCTGAAAACTACAGCCTTCTATTATCAAAATGCCTTTTTAAGGATTTCGAGTGCCTGCTCGTATGTTGCGTCTTTGGGATTATAGGTTAATGAACCATCGTTTATAGCAAGCCTTGCAATGGCAGACAGTTTATCTTCTGTAACACCTGCATCACGCAGTCTTATCGGCAATCCTGAAACCTGGTTCAGTTTCACAAGCAGATTCCTGACCATGCTGACAGTCACCATCGACTGTTCTTTAGGTCCAAGATATTCACCGGACCCTCCAAGAGGGGCCGAAAGTTCGGCAATGTATTCAGGCACAACATCTATATTGTATTCAAGCACCCAGGGCAGTAATATTCCATTTGCCACGCCATGCGGGACGTGGCATGCACCGCCTGATGCATGCGCCAGGGAATGAACAAGGCCGACCATTGAGTTCGAAAACGCTATGCCGGCAAGCAAGGCCGCATTAGCCATACCTATTCTGGCCTCTTTATCATTTCCATTCTCGGTCGCCCTTACAAGATACTTGCGGATAAGTTCAATTCCTCCCTTTGCAAATGCATCGTCAACCGGGTTTTTCTGAAGGCATGTATAAGCTTCCATTGCATGGGTAAGGGCATCCATTCCTGTTGCGGCAGTTATTTTCGGAGGCATTGTTGCCGTCATTGCAGGATCGAGTACAGCAACATTGAAATAAAGCTTATCCGACATGAATGCCATCTTGCAGTTTGCTTCCTCGTTGTAGATGACCGCAGCCTTTGTGACTTCAGAACCTGTACCGGCTGTCGTCGGAACCGCAATCATGGGCTTGAGCTGGTTTTTAATATTTTCAACTCCCTGCAGTTTGAGAAGGTCGTCGGAACCTTCAGATACGACAATATTTGCACCCTTTGCAGTATCCATGGCGCTGCCGCCGCCTACTGCCATGAAACAGTCACATTTTTTCTCTTCATAAAGTTTCGCAAGTTTGTTGACAACGCGGTTGCTTGAATCAGCTGGTGTTTCGTCAAAGACGTATCCGATTTCCCTGTCTTTGTCACCGAAGGCAGCTTTAATGATATTGATCAGGCCTGCACCAGCAACACCCTTATCAGTAACAATCATGGCCCTTTTGCAGCCCATTACAGACATTTCGAACGGAATATTTGATACAGCGCTTGCCCCGGAAAGAATTTTTACCGGGCAGAAAAACTGATAGTATTTTGGTAACATAATTTTATCTCCTTTCTTTAATTATGAGAGCATATGCTTCAAAAAAGCCGGCAATATCGTCATATAAACCTTGCCTTTGTTAATATACTGCTTAACACCCATCTTTGGTTTATCTTTGAAAAGATGGCTGAAAACACTTACCGGAAACAGGTTTGCCAGAACAATCGCCAGAGCCCTGTTCGTTTCCATGGCAAATGAATTGTTTCCCTGGATCATGACCTTGCATTCAGCAACCGCCTGGTGAGAACTCATAAGGCCTGTGAATACCGGAACCGCTGCATCCAGGTTCTTAAAAAGGAATGTCACATCCGGGTTAAGCAGTCCTTTTCCGAGATAAAACAGCTCATCTCCTAGTTTTTCGACAGTAACATAAGGACCGTTCGGCATGACCCCGAGTGCAAACCGTCTTCCCTCGTTCCAGTCGGCTATTTCATTTTTCAGTTCGGGAACATTTTTTGAGACTTCCTCGAACGCGGCGCCGACAAATGTCAAAAATACATCAAGCAGGGTATATTTTGATCTTGCCGATAACACCGGGTAAAAAGGAAGCCCACGCAATGCATTAATACCATTTTCTATGGGACATCCCATATAAGCCCCTCCTATTCCAGAAGATAAAGAAAACTAGAACATTCAAATAACTTCAAAGTCAAGGAATTCTATTTTTGTCAGAAATTCTTCGCCAGTATGAAGTAAGATATCTCCGTGAGCTATCAATTTTTTTTAAATAGCCGGCTTCCATATCTTCAACAGCGGAAAAAGCATCCCTAGATGCTTTTATCAGAGCCTGATCATCGGTATCCCATTTATAAAACGGAATATTTGCATATTGGGATTCAAGTCTTTCAATATCTCCCTTTATCCGGGGCAGATATTCCTTTCCGGCAAACAGGGCACCGAGATGAAATCTTTCATGCCTCCACCAGAACGAGGAACTGTCAAATCCGTCACCTCCAATCATTATATCAGCCGGAAGATGGTTTGGAAGAACCGGTTTGAACGATGTTACACAAGGAGAAGAACCGGCTGTTACAAAAATCTTGAACAGTCCTTCCCGATTCAGCACAACAACCATTGAGCCGGTTGTCTGAGACCTCCTTATCAATGAACCGTTGGCATGCATGCAGACACTGGAATTAAATGCCAGGCTTTTGCTGTGGGTTCTGAGATAATCAAATGCCTTAATGGGTGTTATGCCGCCTCTTCCAAGTTCGATGCCATTCTGATTGCATTTTCTTCTACTCAGACCGCCGGCAAAGTATGTGAACAGTATATCTCCGAAAGATTTCATATCCGTTCCTGCTGGAAAAGACGATTCATCCCAGTCTTTCCCCAACGTAATGGCATTTGAAATGGTTGCATAGCTTTCATATGATTTTAAAGCATAATCCCTGCCTACAGTTTCAAGAACCAGGAGATTGTCCCTGTCCATAAGAAGAAAAGAATTCATATATGAAAAACTCTTGTCTCTGTACCCGCAAGATCCTGACTGACCGTGTTCCTTAAGCAGCTTAATTATTACATTTGCAGCTTCACTCGCAGATCCGCCTCGCTCGAGTCCAAGTCTGAGCAGATCCATACCGATAAGGCCTGCCTTTTTCTCAGGTTTAACTTTTGTGAACAGGGCTTCGTTGCCTATGACCACTCCCTTCGCATTAACACCCATCTCGGCACCCCATATCCAGAAGGGCTTGCTTAAAAGTACGGCATTTGTATAGGCTGTCTGAGGAATCTTTATATAAGTACAATCAAGATATTCTCCTGGATCATGATTATTTGCCGGGCATGAAACTATAACTTGTGTTTCATCAGGTTCACGGTCTGAATTTTTTCCAAATATGCTTCCATCTGTACCTGTCCAGGACATTTTTATTCCGAATGTGTCGCACATAAACCCTCCGCGTCCTTTATTAATTATATAATGATTATATTATTTCCTGCATAATATATAATTTCTCCGATGATCTCTGCGCATTCAACGCCTTCATCTTTCAATTGCTTGATCAGTGTCTTGGCTTCAGTAAAAGGAAGTGCTGTAAGCAGCCCGCCTGAAGTTTGAGGATCAAAGAGACATATCATCTTTTCATCTGGAATTCCTCTGTTCTCGACCATGTTCATTCTGAAATCACGGTTGCGGTATGCCCCTGCAGGGATGAAACCCATTGATGCAAATTCTAATGCTTGAGGAATAATGGGAATTTTTTCCGCATGAAAGACTATGCCTGTTGATGTGGCCTCAATCATTTCAAAAGCATGGCCGATAAGCCCGAACCCGGTAATATCTGTGCATGCATGAATATTGTATTGTTTCATGATTTCTGCAGGCTTCCTGTTGAGTTCTGACATTAACTTAACAGCAAGCTCTATTGTCTCAGAATCTGCTTCATTGGCCTTTATCGCGGTTGAAATTATACCGGTTCCAATGGGTTTGGTAAGTACAAGGGCGTCTCCGGGTATTGCGCCTGTATTCCTTAATATTTTCTCAGGATGGACAAAGCCGGTTACTGAAAGGCCATATTTAATTTCGGCGTCCTCAATACTGTGGCCGCCCACAAGAAGCACCCCTGCTTCCTCCATCTTGTCTGAACCGCCTTTAAGTATCTCTTCAAGAACCGAGACATCCATTGTATTAACAGGAAAGCAGATAATATTCATTGCAAGCCTGGGTTCACCGCCCATTGCATAGACATCGGACAGTGAGTTGGCTACGGCAATCTGACCGAAAGAATATGGGTCATCTACAACCGGGGTGAAAAAATCAAGTGTTTGAATTAGGGCAAGGCTGTCCGATATCCGGTAGACACCACCGTCATCCGGATGCTCCATGCCCACTATAAGGTCAGGGTCATGCACTATCTTAAGTGTTTTAACAATACGGTCCAGAACCTCCGGACCTATCTTGCATGCTCAACCCGAACCTTTGACAGTTGTTGTCAGCCTAATTTTATCAGACTGCATTTGTCCCTCCTGGAAACAGGATAACTGAAGATTTTCAAATGTAAAGACTTCTCTGAGCTTGAATATTGCAAAAGAGCCATTATTGGGATACACCCCAGAAGCATGAACTTCAGCCAATTTCAGCATATTACGATGCAGCAGTTCGAAGTGCTCGTCAACCTTATAGAAGAGAACAGTTTTTCCCGTGCAGGAAACAGAATGGGACTTACTCAGCCCTCAATAAGCAAGCACATCAAGAATCTGGAAACATTTATAGATGCACCGATTATCGACAGGGCGCAGAGTGGCATCTCGCTTACCGCCGAGGGCAGGGTGCTTTACGATTATGCAAGGAAAATACTAAAGCTGAGAGATGAAGCCAAATTTAAAATCGAAAACTCAAACGATACAGGGCAAAGCCATATATTCATAGGTGCCAGTTCTATTCCTGCAACCTATATCCTACCGATCGTAATCGGCAAATATATGAAGGATAACCCTTCATGCATAGTCCATATACATTCAGGCGACAGCAGGGATGTAATAGAAATGATATATGACGGGCGGGTTGAAATAGGTTTTATCGGCAAACCTGTTGCTGATAAAAAAATGATGGCCGAACCTGTATGGAAGGACTCGCTACTGCTTGTGTTCGGGAAGGATCATCCCTATGCAAAAAAAGATTCTTTATCGGTTAATGAACTGGATAATATTTCTTTTATTGGCAGAGAAGAAGGTTCAGGAACACGCTCTGTAATAGAAAAGGCTTTCCAGTCGGCCTCCCCTGGAATAAAGATGAATATCATATGCGAAATGGGTTCATCAGAAGCCGTAAAAGAATCTGTAGTGGCAGGCCTTGGAGCAGCGATAATATCTGTTCATGCAGTGAAAAGAGAAATCGCATCAGGAATAATCAAGGCCATACCCATTGAAGGACTAAACATTGTCCGACCTTTTTTCATGATTTACAGAAAAGACTTCAGGCCATTCAAGAGGCATCGAAGATTCATGGAATTTGTGCGCAATATACCTTTTCCATGATAATGAATAGTTCCGAGCTGAATATTTTTCGGATAACAGCAGTTATTTTTTTCGCTTTCCTTATCAGCATACCAGCCAAAGCTGAAGATAAGAATATGGTTTCCATTAAAATATATCCCGAAAAGTTATTTGCCGGGATTCACAGAAAGGCCTGTATCGATGTTCTTACTGACGTGAACAGCCTTGTTCCTGTTTCCATCGAACTAGAAAGATCACCCTTCGGCAAGACTGGTAAATCTTTTTCATATACAGACTCCTCAAACATCAAAAGGGTTTGTGCCTGCATGGAAATACCCGCAGATGTTAAACCTGATGTTTACGAAATACCATTTGAAATAATGCTGAAAAACCAATTAAAAATACATAAAAATGTAAGCCTAACAATTGCCGAAAAAAAACCGGACAATTCTTCAAATATTCTAACTGACAAAAACAGAAGAATTCTTGAACGCTATTATACTTCGCCGGTCACTTCAGGAAACCGGGTTGACGTCCTGTATGACGGAACCGATTCCTTCTCGAAGTTTAAAGAAGTGCTTGAGTCGGCGCAGCATTCTATTCACCTGCAGACATTCCTGCTCGACAGCAAAGGAAAAAGCGCCGAGCTTTATGATATCCTCAAGGCCAAGGCAAGGAACGGTGTTGACGTAAAAGTTATATTAACAAGATATTCTCAGCTTGGAAAATCACCGGCCGTTTATCTTGATCTTAAAATGAATGGAATAGATGTCATAATGATTGGTGACATAAGCTTTCCCCGGGAAAAAGTTACGGACTACGCACCGTGGCACAAGCTCATGCAGGATCAGTTCCTGATGTTGAGAAAACTGCCTGCTGAAATGCTTTTCTCAAAATCGCTTATGAAAACAAAGTGAAGAAGAGCTTGTTATAGAGTATGCGCTGCATGAGAAGATGGTAATTGTTGACGGCAGGAGGGCTATTACAGGAGGGAGAAATATCGCCGATAATTATTTTTTCTGGTGGAAGGATATGGACCTTTATCTCGAGGGACCGGCCGTCAAAACGCTTGATTTTGAATTCACGTCAAACTGGAAAGAATTCAGCGGTAACACACTAGATATAGAACCCTTTTTGATTCCAGACATTGCAAAAAGCGGTTTTCCTGTCGGCATAGCTGATTCCAAGCCCTGGAAGGGAAACTACACAATAGTTGATATGCTGTGTGGCGCAATCAGTATGGCAAAACAAAGCGTGCTCATAACAACCCAATATATAGCCCTGCCCGAAAAGCTTTCCATTGCACTCAAACAGGCTGCCCTGAGGGGTGTCAATGTATGCATACTTACCAACTCCCATGAAACAGGACTGGAGGTTGCTTTCTCCCTTTGTCATTATATATCCCTCAATTATTACAGGGATCTGCTCTCTGCAGGTGTCAGAATCTACGAATACCAGTCTCCAAAAGGAGCAAAACAAAAACCATATTATCATGCAAAGCAGTTCATTGTTGACGGTCTTTGGGCAAGCATAGGCTCATTCAATCTCTCGACCAGAAGCGCTTACCTTGAAAGTGAAATCCAGATAAATATACCTGATGCCTCTTTTGCCCGGGCAAGACAGGATGCTTTCCTTCAGGAACTCGCATTAAATTCGCGTGAAATATATTTTGATGACTATGCTAAAGATGAAAACCGTTTCGGACCACTGATGAAAGCGGCAAAACTTATCGAACTGCTATATTGAAATCAGGACACCAAACAATCGGTTCTTAATGAAAATATTTATCCATCTCCATAGTAAATTATTTCACATTGAATGTAAAATTCCTTTTATTATATTTTCTCATCTTTTTATTTTAATATTTATTTCAATCAGTTATAATGTTTTTTAATCAACTTGAAATCAGGCTTACTTATTGCATATTGTTTGTTTTGTATGGTTTTAAGCTTTTTAAAATAGTGCCGATATGAATTTTGGAAGGAGAAATTATGAACATAAAAAAGATGGCCAGGGAATTTATTCAACAGTCTGCTATTAATTTATCATCAAAATTTGTAACTTCATTTGTCAGAATTTCACCGGAAAAGAATTTCGACAGGATCATGAAATCTATTGGCATTCTGGCTAAATCTTTTTCAAATCCGAAGCCATTTAACGGTTTTATGAAATGGCTGAATGGCAACCCAGGCACTAGACAGTGGTTTATTAATCTTATGCTTAAAGACAAAGGCCAAGCCTCTAATGTTATAAAAATATTATTTGGGAACTGCTCGCTTAAATGGATCGAAAAGAGCAAAGAGCTTCAGGCTAAGCATGGTTTTACCTCTCCCTACAGTGTCCTAATAAGCCCTACAATGAACTGCAATCTGAAGTGCAAGGGCTGTTATGCCAACGGATACGACATGGGAATAAAGAACGATATGCCTATAGAGACGGTTGACAGCATAATCACTCAGGGCAAGGAATTGGGAACCTATTTCTATACAATTCTGGGTGGAGAGCCTTTTGTCCGTTTCGACATAATTGAAAAAATGGCTGCGAAACATAATGATTGCATATTCCAGGTATTTACAAACGGGACATTGATCAAGGAAGAAATTGCAGACAGAATCGCAGAACTTAAAAACATTATTGTCGTATTCAGCGTCAACGGTGATAAGAATGAAATCGATTTCATGCGCGGTCAAGGTGTTTATGAAAAAATTATTGCATCGGTTGAAAGACTCAATCGCCGTAACCTTATGATGGGCATGTCAATGGTACTCACCTCCCGCAACTATGACCTTATGACCAGTACGAAATTTTATAATGAATGGGAAAAACGCGGCATAATGTTTGCCTGGAATTTCCTCTTCATGCCTGTTTCGAAAAATGCAGACCTGTCACTCATGCCAACCCCTGAACAGCGTGTGACATATGGTGAGTTCATCAAGGAATACAGGGAACAGAATCCTCTCTTCATAATGGATTTCTGGGCGGATGCCCCGGCAGTTCACGGCTGTGCGGCAGGAGGCAGGCGGTATCTTCACATCAATAACAAAGGCGACGTGGAACCCTGCATATTCGCCCATTTCTCCACCCACAATATACACAGGCACTCCCTGCTTGAAGCGCTTAAATCTCCATTCTTTACAGCTATCAGACAGCATCAGCCGCATACGGACAACCTCCTGAGACCCTGCATGATAATAGACAATCCCGATGTTCTCAGAAGCATCTGTAAAAAGCACAATGCAAAACCTACGGACGACGGAGCACAGGACCTAATTGAGAACCCGGTAGTGATGAACCACATTAACGAATATGCGAAAAATGTAGCCCCGGTTGTTGATAAGGTCTGGAATGAAAAATATTCCGGCAATGTCACTGACTTGCTTACACGCTGCGTTTCGTACCCTGAGGGTCTTGAACCGGATATCCTACAGGCTTGACCGGATATCCTACATGGAACATATTATCGAGATTTCAAACCATGATCAGGCCAATGCAGCAAGGGTGCTTGAAGAAGTAAGCGACGCACACGAAAAATACGGCAGCAATCCTGATGTCCACACAAAGCTCGGAGCAAACCAGGACACTGGTCAGGATAGCTATGTTTTAAGTCAATCGATCAACTAATGAAGAGGCAACCCATGAAAGAATACAACCTTGCACTTGTTCTAGGGGGCGGCGGAGTCAGATGCATGGCGCATCTCGGAGTTTTCAGAGCTCTCCATGAAAACGGCATAGAACCCGATCTTATAGTAGGCAGCTCAATAGGAAGTGTCCTGGGGGGTGTTTATGCCTATGTTCGTGACCCGCATTATGTAGATATCTTTGCTGACAAGTTTTCAAAAAACGAGACATTGATAAAACTTGAAAATATGCTCAAGGGTTCAGGTGGGAATATACTTACCAAAATCATATCAAAGACAGCCTATGCAGCTAGCGTGGTCCATGCATGCCGCAGGCATGGCTTTTTATCCGAAGAACTTGTAAGGAAAGCCTTCAGGAATATTTTGGGTAAAGGTATTTTAAACTCACACAAATTTCTCCTTGAAGATACAGCGATCCCTTTCGCAGCTCTCACCACAGATTACGCATCAGCTGAAGCAGTAGCTGCTACAAGGGGAGAACTGCCGACTTTCCTCTATGCATCATCGGCCTTCCCCGGAATATGTAAACCTGTAATCCATGGGGAAAGGGTACTGATGGATGGAGGTATTATAAGCGTGGTTCCTGTCATGGCAGCACACCTTCTTGGCGCAAAAAAAATAATAGCCGTAGATACCGAAGCTGTTATCACCAGGAGCCATCTTAAAAATTCCATCCAGTCTATAAACACGGCGACGGATATACGGGGACACCGGCTTAATCTAATCGAGAAAAGCCTTGCAGACATTACCATCTCACCGGCAATTAAAAATTACAGATTCTTTGAATTCAGCAAATGGGAGCTATGCAGAAAGGCTGGTTATGATTCAACAATAGAGTGCATCGACAGTATCAAATCAATAGCAGGTGCATCTGAGACTGTGAAATCTTTTGAGAGAAACAATTACGAGCCTTTTTATCCGTTCGCGGTAATATAATAAGAATCTGGCATTCCTGCTGTGATCAAGTATTGCGGGTTATTACCGTTATGTGATCTTGTTCTCGGCAAGCAACTGTGAGATGTCAAGCTTATGATTAAGAAGGCCTGCTCCCATGATTCCAAGAACCTTCTGCATAATCTGTTTTGTAGTAAAATTACCGATCGTGTCAGTTTTACTGTAAGTGCAGGCCTGGTAAATCTTATATGATATATATGCAGCTACATGGCTGTCAATCTTCACGAACAGGTCATGTTCTATCGCTTCTTTAAAAATGGATTCTATCAAATTTACAACAAAGGTCTCTATTTCCAGCAGATACTGATTATACATATACGGCGGCAGGCCGAGTTCATTTCCCCTGAGCAAGTACATGAGGAAATCATCTTTTTCGTAAAACGACAGGGCGTTATCCCACATATGAGCCATCTTTATGAGAGGGTTGTCATTATTATCGATCCCTTTTGTAAGGGAACTTTTCAGGTTTTCAACTTCTTTTTTGACAAGCTCTTCAAGTATTTCATTCTTTCCGGGAAAGTGCTGGTAAAGTATTGGCTTACCAATCCCGGCATGCTCCGCAATCTCTCCTATCGTGGAAGACTTGATACCATTGTGGATGAAAACGGCCTTAGCACTTTCAAGGATTTTATCTTTTCTCAATACTTGATCCATTATATTCCTTTAGCAAAAGGACTTTATACTGTCAATTCATCTTAATTTTATTGACCTCTCCGTTTCTCATTCATATTATTCGGCAATTCCTTCAGGAGGAACATGACAGATATGTTAAGAGGTTTGGACTTGATAAAATCCACTTTGTGTTTTTATGAATAATCTACCATATAGAACTTTCAGTTCTTTTCTGCGTGAGCATTTCGGACAGCGTGTACAGAAAATAACGCTTGATGCCGGCCTGACCTGCCCCCACAGGGATGCCAAAAAAAATGGCGGCTGTATATACTGTAATGCCTCCGGATCGGGCACCGGAGCAATTGCCAAAGGAATAGGGCTTAAAGAACAGATTGAAACACAGATTGCACTTCTGTCAAAACGTTACAAAGCAAAATCCTTCATTGCCTATTTCCAATCATATACAAACACTTATGCGCCCTTAGAGAAACTGAAGCGGATTTATGACTGCGTCTTGCCCTATCCTGAAATCGTTGGCATCTCTATCGGGACAAGACCTGACTGCATAACTAATGAAATCTTGGATCTGATCGGTTCATATTCAGACAAAAGGATGGTCTGGATTGAATATGGCTTGCAGTCTTCAAATGATGAAACCCTGAGGCTTATAAACCGTGGGCATGATTCGATGGCATTTTCCAAAGCAGCAGCGATGGCCAATGAACACGGACTGCGGGTGTGTGCACATGTCATTTTGGGTCTTCCTGGAGAAGGAGAGGTCGACTGGCTGAGCACCGCCCGTTTTGTGGCAGACCTTCCTGTAACAGACATTAAAATTCATCTTATGTATGTTATCAGAAACACTCTCCTTGAAAAAATGCTTGAAGCTGGAATTTACAAGCCGTTGTTATTGGAGGAATATGCCGAAGGGGTTGCCCGATTCATAGCATGTCTGCCTCCTGAAATGATCATTCAGCGAATAACAGGCGATCCTCACCCGGATGAGCTCATTGCGCCATCATGGGCGCTTCAAAAGAAAAAGGTGCTTGATAAAATCCATGGGACTATTAATAAAATGGAGCTTTTCCAGGGGAAGAATTATACCTGATGCAAAATCAAGACTGTGGAGACAAGTTAGGGGCGCCATGAATAACAGGCGCCCGTCATCGGCATAATAGAACTATATGTTAATCTCTCAGCCTGCTATTCCTCGCATTCACACTCCATCATCCCGTTCGCAAGATCCAGGAATATTCCCAATGATTCGCTCAGGTTCCTGATAACCTCGCTGCATGCAACCTTATCTTCCATTGTTTTAGCAGTTGATAAAGCCTTAAGAGCAGATCCCAATTCCTTGAATAATCCATCGATAATCTTATCCGGGTCCATATTGTCTCCTTGAAATTTTTTCCCTATGTAGCCTTTACAAATGTTTTTGTACAGATGATTCAAGGAGTTCTCGATTGCGGTATTTTTAGCATGAAGATATATTGCCGCAATGCAGATTTACAATATCAGATTTGATAACAGGCTGTTCCTTGCACCTTTATCGGGCTACACGAATTATCCCATGCGCATGTTGTGCCGGAGATACGGGGCAGAGCTAGCATATACGGAAATGCTCAGCGCGACAGGCATTATCAGGAACGACCGGAATACAAGAATGCTTCTCGAACGGCCTGAGGATGACAGGCCGCTGGTTGCCCAGATTTTCGGTTCCGATCCGGATGAAATGGCTCATGCGTCAAGGATACTGGAAAGCAGGGGTTTTGACGGCATCGACATAAATATGGGATGTCCTGTAAGGAAGGTCGTTTTGAAAGGCGCAGGTGCCGCACTGATGAAAGCTCATCAAACGGCACTCAAGATTGTACGGGAAATATGCAGAGCGGTCAAAATCCCTGTAAGCGTAAAGATGCGTTCGGGCTGGGATTCTGACTGCCTGAATGCTGATGAGCTCGCATCAAAACTTGTTGATGAAGGTGCATCTGCTGTTATACTCCATCCGAGAACACGCTCCGACATGTACAGGAACGCCCCCTCCTGGAAGATGCTTGAAAAGCTCAAAGCTGTTCTCAATGTGCCCGTAATAGCAAGCGGTGATATTAAACAGAGCGAAGATATTGTCAGGCTTGAATCAATCGGGGCAGACGCTTTCATGATAGGCAGGGCAGCGATAGGCAGGCCCTGGATATTCAGCGAACTTTCAGGGAATGCCTCTCCGGGCCCGGATGAAAAATGCGGGGTAATCATTGAGCACCTTGACATGCTGTGTTCATACTTCGGGCAACAGAAGGCCACCCGTTACATGAGGAAGTTTATATCTCAATATGTCAAGGGCATGCAGGGTTCTGCAGCTTTCAGGCAGAAAGTATGCATGGTGGATGATAATTTAGAATTTACACGTCTTGTTAAGGAATTCTTCAGGGGCTGATTTTGATAAATAAAGAAAGCCATAATGTGCGAAACGATTTAATGCTGCTCGTTGCCGCAGCAATCTGGGGATTTGCGTTCGTCGCTCAAAGAAAGGGCATGGAATATGTCGGCCCCATGCTTTATAACGCCTGCCGCTTTGCACTTGGCGCCTTAAGCCTTGTTCCTCTGCTGCTTATAAATATGAAACAAAGGAATGAACAGTCCGCCTTATCCCCTGCCATCAGAGAAAGGGCCGGGATTAAAGGCATATTATTCGGCGGAATCTGCTGCGGTATTGTATTGTTCGTGGCATCCGGCTTCCAGCAGTGGGGAATGGTCTATACAACTGCGGGCAAGGCGGGATTTATCACCGGCCTTTATGTCGTCCTGGTTCCTATTATAAATTATTTCTGGGGCCGCAAAATAGGAAAAGGAACCTGGATTGGCGCGGTTCTGGCCGTGGCCGGCCTTTATTTCTTGAGCATAAAAGAGAACCTCTCAATCAATCTCGGTGATATGCTGGTGCTTGCAAGTGCTTTGTTCTGGGCAATACATATTACTCTAGTGGGAATATTTTCATCCCGGGTCGGCCCCATAAAGCTCGCCTTCCTCCAGTTTGCAATAGCATCCGCTCTCAGTCTTCTGTCGGCTCTGGTTTTGGAAAAAATAACACTATCCGGCATTCAAGGCGCCATGTGGCCGATCCTGTATGGCGGCTTCATGTCGGCAGGCATTGCCTTCACCATTCAGGTAGTAGTCCAGGAAAAAGCCAACCCTGCACATGCAGCTATAATTATGAGCCTTGAGACATTATTCGCCGCTTTGGGCGGATGGATGCTTCTGGAAGAACATCTCGGGATAAGAGACATTTTCGGCTGCATTCTTATGCTTTCCGGAATGCTGATATCCCAGCTCAGCGCAATATTTTCATCGAGGCGGTCGTGATTAAAGCTAATCATTTTTCATTGATTGTCCTATGTCTTATCTTTTACATTTTATCCTCAACTGCGGTTGCCGAAGACAATACTCCGCTGCTTCAGTTTGAGAGTACCGAAACTGTCAGTGCAACATACGGCGTTAAATCCATCCTCATAAGTCCGGACGGCTCCAGGGTTTATTCAATGAACCTTGAAGGCATGAGCGTGTATGAGTTTGACCGTAAATCAAGAAAGATCCTGAGAAAACTTTCTTTCATTCCTACAAAGGGAAAGGGCTTCGATTACGATAAAAAAGTTTTCATTGATTCATTTGAGGAAAAGCCTGTAGAAGCAGCCCTTACACATGGCGGGCGATATCTCTGGATTTCCCTGCATAATGCGGGAGGCGTGGTCATATGGGATTTAAACGGCGGTGAAACTTATTGCCCGGGCAGGTCTAGCAAGACGGTGAAACTTTGCGACTTTGGCACCGGCGAAGAAAAACCGACTGTCAGACAAATACGTCTTTTGTTTATCCGGACGGGCAAGACGCCGAAGGTTGTAACGGCAAGCCCCGATGGAAAATATGTTTTCGTTTCCAACTGGCATTCAAATAGTGTGAGTGTAATTACAATAAATTCAAGCAATCCAGCTGACTGGAAAAAAGTCCAAGATATCAGTACAGATACTATCCCGAGAGGGCTTGCTGTCTCCCCGGATTCAAAAATGCTTTATCTCGCATTGACGGGTGGCAACGGAATCTGTGTTGTCGACATAGAAGGAATGAAGAGGACCGCCGATATTACTGCAGGCACTAATCCACGGCATGTGGTAACCGATGGCAAATATCTTTATGTTACATTAAACTCCGAATCCAGACTGATCAAGATTGATACACGGAGAAGGAAAGTTGAGGCACAGGCGGAAACAGGCAAATCTCCAAGGACTGCTGTTCTTTCTAAAGACGGCAAATACGTTTTCCTGGTATGCTACTATTCCAACATCATGCAGGTATTTTCAGCTTCAGACCTTAGACTACTAGGTGCATGGGAATCATCGGAACACCCGGTAGGAATTGATATTTATGAGGATAACGGCATCACCGAATTATGGACATGCAACTACCTTAACGGGACCCTTAGGATATTTGATTTCAGAACACCTTAATATCAATGGCATATTTCACACAATAGGATTTGATATCACACAAACAGGCTTGACACCCCCTATTCCTTTACTGTACCCCGAAGACCGTTATGGCAAATCAAATCCATGAAGATCTGATCGCCCTGAGTCTGGTTCCGGGTTTAGGCCCTGCGAGCCTTTCAAAACTCATAGAATGTTTCGGATCAGCCGAAAGAGTCCTCGGTCTCAAACCTGTCAATATACGTTCTGTCGATTTCCTGAAAAAATCGCAGATCGAGGCCCTGACAAAAGGGCCGGAACCATCTTCTGTCAGGAACGCCCTGAATATACTGAGAGAAATCAATGCCCATACTGTTGTTCTGAATGATTCCGAATATCCATCGCTGCTCAGGCAAATATCGGATCCCCCCATGCTCCTTTACGTAATCGGGAATATGAATGATATTGAACCTGCGGCGGCAATTGTAGGTACAAGGGCACCGTCGCATTACGGAAAGGAAACTTCATTCTCCCTGGCCAGGGATCTGAGCCTGAAAGGAATATCCGTCGTATCAGGCATGGCTCGCGGCATAGATACACAGGCTCACCTTGGCGCACTTGAAGGCGTATCAGGGACAATAGCGGTGCTGGGTTCAGGACTTGATAAAATCTATCCCCCGGAAAACAAGGGCCTTGCAGAAAGAATTTCACGTAATGGCGCGATCATAACCGAATACAGTCCAGGCACAGACCCCAGGCCGGAAAATTTCCCAAAGAGAAACCGTGTTATATCTGGTCTTTCAGATTGTACGATAGTTGTAGAGGCTACGCTTAATTCAGGCGCAATGATAACGGCAAGGCTCGCTGCGGAACAGGGGAGGACCTGTATGGCTGTTCCGGGAGCTGTCACCAACATACGTTCAAAAGGACCGCACAGCCTTATCCGCCAGGGGGCTGTGCTCATTGAGGATGCGGAGGACGTCGTGGCTGAAATTGCACCGCAAATGAAAGCGAAGCTGGAAGGCAATGTTCCTGAAGCTGCAAACAAGTTGCTTGAGTTTCTGGCTGCCCGCCCGATGAGTATAGATGAAGCGGCATCTGAACTCAAAGAAGATGTAGCTGTCGTTTTAAGAGATATGACCATGCTGGAACTTGAAGGATTGGTTTCCAGGGTAGATGGTGGCAGATATTCAATAAGGAGAAGAAATGGCTAAAGCTCTTGTTATTGTTGAGTCGCCTACGAAGGCAAAGACCATCAAGCGTTTTCTGGGCAAGAATTTCGAGGTTGAAGCAACCATGGGACATATAAAGGACCTGCCAAAGACAACGATGGGCGTCGACATAAAAGGCGGTTTTTCGCCTTCATACAGCATCAAACCTGAAAAAAAGGAAGTCGTCAAAAGACTTATAACAGCGGCGGGAAAAACAAACCATATATTCCTTGCAAGCGACCCTGACCGTGAAGGAGAGGCAATCGCCTGGCATATTGCTGAAGAGCTGGCGGGTCCCGATAAGAAAATCAGCCGTATAATTTTTCATGAGATAACAAAAAAAGCCATTGAAGAAGCCGTGGCAAGCCCAAAAACGCTGGATAAAAATCTGTATGACGCCCAGATGGCAAGGCGGTCCATGGACAGGATCGTGGGCTATACGATGAGCCCCCTTCTCTGGCGTAAAGTCAAACGGGGACTGTCCGGCGGCAGGGTTCAGTCTGTTGCAGTAAGGCTTATATGCGAACGCCAGGATGAGATCGAAGCCTTCAAATCTGTTGAGTACTGGACCATTGAAGTATCTCTGAAGACAGATTCGGGACAGGAAATAAAGGCCAAGGTCATTGAGCCTAAAAATATCCCTGATGAAAAAACCTCCAAATCTATTGCAAAAAAGATTCAGTCAGCCGGAGAGGCGATAATCAAAGATTACAAGAAAAAAGCGCGTTCCCGCAACCCGCTGCCGCCTTTCATAACGTCCACCCTACAGCAGGAGGCATCACGAAGACTCAGGTTTTCCTCTAAAAAAACCATGCTCATTGCCCAACAGCTTTATGAGGGAATCGCTATCGGGAAAACAGGTGACATGTCAGGACTTATCACGTATATGAGGACCGACTCACCGGTTGTTTCGAAAGATGCCCTAAGCCAGGTCCGGGACTTCATACCAGTCACATTTGGAAAAGACTTCCTTCCGGAAAAACCTGTACATTACAAGGCTAAGAAATCCGCTCAGCAAGCACACGAAGCCATTAGACCCGCAACCCTTGAAAACAACCCTGAATCAATAAAATCTTATCTCAGCAAAGACCAGTTTGCTCTTTATGATCTTATCTTTAAGCGTTTTGTCGCTTCCCAGATGAAGAGTGCCGTGTTCGAGCAGACCTCAATTGATTTCACATCCAATGGAGTAGGCCTGCGAGCCACAGGCTCAGTTCTGAAATTTGAGGGTTTCCTGAAAGCCTACAAGATGCAGGACGAAGAAGATGAAGGGATTTTGCCTGAAGGTCTCAAAGAAGGCGACAAACTCAAGCTTCTTTCGATTGACCCCAAGCAGCATTTCACCCAGCCGCCAGCAAAATACAACGAGGCAAGCCTTATAAAAGAACTAGATGAAAAAGGTATCGGCAGACCGAGTACTTATGCACCCATTATCTCGACAATACAGGACAGGGGCTATGTAATAATTGAAAGCGGTGCATTCATGCCTACTGAACTCGGCCGTGATGTTAACAGACTTCTTGTCAAACATTATCCGAACATCCTTGATGTGGGTTTTACTGCAAAAATGGAAGACGAACTGGATGAGATTGAGGAAGGCAAGGATAGTTATGTGAACACAATGGAAAATTTCTTTTCCACTTATAACGGGGAACACGAAAAAGCCCTAAAGGAGATGGAGAACATCAAGACAGGACATCGCCCTTCAGGCATCATGTGTGAGACATGCGGAAAGGAAATGATGATAAAGCTTGGCAAAAACGGCTATTTTCTGGGATGTTCAGGGTATCCGAACTGCTCCAACACAAAGGAATATGTAAGAGACACAACAGGAAATATCCTTTCAAAAGAGACACTTCCAGATGAAACCACGGAAGAAAAATGCGAAAAATGCGGCGCCTTCATGATAATGAAAAAGGGCCGCTTCGGGGTATTCCTGGCATGCAGCAATTACCCGAAATGTAAAAACACAAGACCTGTCAAAAAAGATGAGATAACTGAGAGGAAATGCGAAAAATGCGGCTCTCCAATGATTCTCAAACGGGGAAGATTCGGACCTTTCCTTGCCTGCAGCGGTTATCCGGCCTGCAAAAACATCACACCGATTACCCTGGGTCTAAAATGTCCGATGCCGGGCTGCCCGGGTGAAATCCGACAGAACAGGTCAAAAAAAGGCAAATCATTCTATTCATGCACAACCAAAGACTGTAAATTCCTCTGCTGGACAAAACCTGTGGATAAAAAGTGTCCTGTCTGCAGGGCCATGTTCCTCATCAAAAAAGGAAAGCAGCTCGCCTGTCCCAATCCCGATTGCGAACACAAGGAAAATGAGTGATACCGTTCTTGTAATCGGCGGCGGCCTGGCAGGCTGTGAGGCTGCATGGATTCTCTCTCAAAACGGTATCAACGTTGATCTGTTCGAAATGCGTCCTCATAAAATGACCGGAGCCCATTCGAGCGGTATGCTTGCCGAACTTGTATGCAGTAATTCGCTTAAAGGCACCGACCCTCTTACCGCCCATGGACTGCTGAAGGCTGAAATGCAAATCATGAATTCCATTGTAATTAAAGCAGCCTTGCAAACAAGGGTTCCAGCTGGAAAAGCTCTGGCCGTTGACAGAAATAAATTTGCAGCCTTTGTCACCGGTGCAATTGATTCCAGCCCGTTTATCACAGTAAAACACTCAGAGGTTAAATCAGTTCCTCTTGATAGAAACTGCATTATTGCAACCGGCCCTCTCACATCGGATGCGCTTGTAGAAGACATTACGAACCTGACAGGTTCAGACAGGATGTTTTTCCATGACGCCATTGCCCCGATAATCGACGCGAAAAGCATAGATATGACAAAAGCGTTTTTCGGTTCCAGATGGTCGGAAGATGGAAGCGATTATATCAACTGTCCCTTAAACAAAGCAGAATATGACATGTTTCTGGACGAACTGCTCAAAACAGATCGTGTCATCCCGCATGCTTTTGAGGATAAGAAATATTTTGAAGGATGTCTTCCCATTGAAATCATTGCTGAGCGTGGAGCTCAAAGCCTCAGGTTCGGGCCGATGAGACCAGTCGGAATCAAAAACCCAAAGACCGGGGTAAGGCCTCATGCGGTTGTTCAACTCAGAAAGGAAACCCTGAAGGGTGATGCCTTCAATATGGTGGGCTTTCAGACGCGATTAAGCTATCCCGGACAGGACAAGGTATTCAGGCTACTGCCGGGGCTTGCCGATGCCATATTCCTCAGGTACGGCTCAATCCACAGGAACACATTCATTGACTCACCAAGGGTTCTCGATAAAGACCTGAGCATGCACGGACATTCAAACATTATAGTTGCAGGCCAGCTTACTGGCGTTGAAGGTTACATGGAATCGGCATGCTCCGGAATAATTGCCGGACTGTCCATGATGGCAAAAATTACAGGCAGATCATTTTCTCCCCCTCCCCCTGAGACGGCAACAGGGGCGTTAATTAACCATATAACTGATACGGCAATAACAAATTTTCAACCCATGAATATAAATTACGGCATTATTCCTGTTCCGGATATTCCCAAAAAAGACAGGAAGACCGCCATACGAGATACGGCACTCAAACTCATTTCCGAATGGCTGCAGCGCTGAAGAAAGGATGATTCATCCTTGACACCCACTATGCCATCTTATATAAGAACTAATCTTTTAAAAGACACGCATTGGAGAGGGGGTGTTTTTAATTCATGCCCGGAATCAGAATCAGAGATACCGAACCATTTGAAAGTGCTGTAAAAAGATTTAAAAAACAGGTTGAAAAAGCGGGAGTCCTCTCAGAAGTCCGCAAGCGCGAGTTTTACGAAAAACCAAGCGTTAAGAGAAAACGCAAGGCTATAGCTGCACGTAAACGTGCAGTCAAAAGAATGCAGAAAGTAAGGTCGTTCTATTGATGCTGACTGAAAAACTAAAAAAAGATATGACCGATGCCCTGAAGGCAGGAGACAAGGAAAAAGTATCCTGCCTGAGGGTTCTTTTAAGTGCAATTAAGAACAAGGAAATTGCACTGAGAAAGCCACTTGATGACCAGGAAGCAACTGGAGTCCTGCGCACGGAAATCAAGCAGGTGAACGAGTCATATGAACAGTTTGGTGCTGCAGGCAGGACAGACCTGGCCGAAATCGAGCGTCTGAAACTTGATATCTTAAAGACCTATCTTCCATCTGAAATCAGTGATGATGAACTGACGGCTCTCATAGATTCTGTAATTGCAGAAACAGGCGCCACGAAAAAAGATATGGGCAAGGTAATGAAGCTTGTCCTTTCAAGAACAGCCGGAAGGGCTGATGGCAAGAAGGTAAACAACCTAGTTAACAGCAGACTTTCGTAACCAGCCGATAGTTTTTTAAAAACCATTTCCGATAAATGTACAGATGAAGGGTGACCTTTTAGAGTTTAATTCCGTTAAGGGCTATATAAAAAACAATATCGTTTCCGATGCAGGATTGAATGCATTGGAAAGTCTCTGCCCGTATGATTCCTGGGATGATGCAATTACCCAATGGAAACTTATTACTGAGATGACTGATCTGATAAATAGCAGCAAGATCAGCATCAATCCCATTGCAGACATCAGCGCACTGCTTGAAATGAAGGAAGGAACCATCTTTGAAGGTCAGGATCTGCTAAAAGTGTCTTCGACATTAAAAGAAATATGCAGTCTCAAATCCCAGCTTGGCAAAGAGGAATACCTCTCCGAACTGGCTGATGAAATATTGATACCCGACCTGCTGATAAAAGAAATCGAAAACTCCCTCCTCCCGACAGGCGAGGTTTCAGATCTGAAAAACCCGGTTTTAAAGCAGCTAAAAATAAAGTACCGGTCATTGCGCCAGACCGTCCTGGAAAAGCTGGAAAGTATCATTTCGAGACTGAGGCATATTGTAACAGAGGAAATCATCACCCTGAGAAACAACAGATTCGTCATTCCGCTCAGACAAGATTTCGGTACCCATATAAAAGGCATCACCCATGATTATTCAGGTTCCCGGCACTCCGTTTATGTGGAACCGTTCGAAGTCGTAGAAGACAACAACTCACTGATAGAATTAAAATCAGGGATCAGGGAAGAAGAAGAAAGGGTGCTCAGGCACCTGACAACCCAGGTAATCCGCGAATCAGGCAACATCAAGAGAGGCATATCAATCTTTGCCCGGTTGGATGTTTTGCAGGCCGTTGCCAGATGGTCTATCAGTTCAAAAAGCTCCATTCCCAGGCTTGGTAACGAAATCAGCCTGGTTAATTCAAGGCATCCCGCCTTGCTTGAGCGCCTCGGCAGTTCTTGCATACCCCTTGACATTAAGCTTCATGGAGATAAAAACTGTCTGATAATAACGGGCCCGAATGCCGGGGGAAAAACTGTTGCGCTTAAAACACTTGGTCTTCTTGTCCTTATGGCAAAAAGCGGCCTGCCCATTCCAGCAGACAAAGGCTCCATTCTGCCGCGTGTCAACAAGGTTCTAGTCGAGATGGACACATCACAGGACATTTCACATGGGCTTTCAACATTCACCGCACATGTAGAGTCCTTGAAAACCATATACGAAAATGTCGGACCAGGAGATATCGTCTTGCTTGATGAACCCGGAACAGGGACCGACCATGACCACGGGGGGGCAATTGCGGTTGCCTGTATAGATGCCTTCAGGAAAAAAGGGGCAACTGTGGTTGTCACTTCACATTCGGAGACTGTTAAACTATACGGTCTGTCCCAGCCTGATATGCAACTTGCTTCAATGTCCTTTGACGAAAAAACGCTTAAACCTCTTTACTCCTTTCAATACGGGCAAATAGGCTCAAGCAGGGCTTTCGAGATACTCAGATCCGTTTCATTTCCCGATGTGCTTATTGATACGGCCACAGGAATTATAGCCGGCGACAAAAATAACAGCCTTATGAAAGCGATAGAAGATATCGGCATGGCTTCAAAATTAAGGCATGAGGCACAAAAGGCGCTTGAAGAAGCTGACAAAATCAAAGAGGCCGCTGAAAAAGAAATTAAATTGCAGGAAAAAGAGCGTTTTGAATATGCCTTGAAATACAAAAGGCTCATGGAAAGACTCGAGAATATTTTGAACAAACCTTCAAAAAACGAGTTCCAGACGGTAAAAGAATTCCCCGAAGCGCAAGAACTTAGGGAAACTTTAATTGATCTGCCTGAACAGGCGTCTTCTGTATTCGGTTTTTCAAAGGGCATGAAGGTCAGGCTTATAGATACAAATGTCTCGGGTATAATAACATCCCTTGAACCTGAAATCGCGGAGATAGCCTGCGGTTCCAAACGGATCACTGTAAACATTGATCAAATCGAACCCGTAAGCGACGAAACAGATCAGATTATTAGATCCGGATACGTAAAATCATTTGCACCGACAGTGCTTCCCGTTATTATTGTCGGAATGAGGGTTGATGAGGCACTCCCCGTGATCGAAAAGGCTGTAGACAACGCAATCCTCTCGGGCCAGGAAACGCTTGAAATCATTCACGGCAGCGGATCAGGGATACTTAAGAAGGCTGTCAGGGATTATCTGAGGCAGATATCAAATGTAAAAGGGTTTCACGATGCCCTGCCGGAAGACAGCGGCGGATTAAAGACCATAGTGAGGTTTAGCTGAGAATGCAGCAGGATTTAAAGGACAGGATCCTGTCTCATTACGATATCGTTGATGTCGTCTCAGAACATGTCACTCTCAAGAAAAGGGGAGGCAAGTACTGGGGTCTGTGCCCCTTCCACAAGGAAAGTGCGCCTTCATTTTCCGTGGACCAGCCCAAGCAGATGTTCTACTGTTTCGGCTGCAAGGAAAATGGCAATGTAATTGATTTTGTCATCAAAACTAAGGGACTCAATTACCGTGAAGCTGTTGATGAGCTTTGCGAGAAGGCAGGAATTGAACGTCCCGAACGGGAAACCAGGCAAAACAGAAGCGAGATAAAAGCAATATATGATGCCGGCCGCATTGCCATGAATTTTTTTGTCTCAATGCTCAAATCTCCAAATGGTGCAATTGCGTCTGATTACATAAAGGCCCGAGGAATTAAGGATGAAACAATCAGAACTTTTTCAATCGGATATGCGCCTGAGGGATGGGATTCACTTATTCTTCACCTCAAGAAAAACGGCATATCCGAAGAGATTGCATTCAAAGCCGGCCTTACGGTTGAAAGAAAATCCGGCGGATACTACGACAGGTTCAGAAACCGGTTGATGTTCCCCATCATTGACAGGGGAGGAGAGGTTGTAGCGTTCGGTGGAAGAGTGCTGGACGGCAGTGAGCCGAAGTATTTGAACAGCCCTGAAACGCCTGCATTTGAAAAAAAGCGGGTTCTTTATAACCTCAACAATGCGCGAAATCTTATTAAGAGTCAGGGAGTGGTGGTCGTTGAAGGGTATATGGATGTAGTATCCCTTGCCAATGCAGGTTTCTTAAGGGCTGTTGCCGCTCTGGGAACATCCTTCAGCGAAGATCATGTCAGGCTTCTCAAAAGGTTCACGAATTCGATTACCCTTGTCTTTGACGGTGATGCCGCAGGGAGAAATGCGACTTACAGGGCGCTGGAACAGTTTTTGTCAACTGATATTATACCCAGGGTAGCAATCCTGCCGGAGGGAATGGATCCTGACGACCTGGCAAGAAAGGATATTAATAGGTGGAATGCAATTTTGGATGAGGCAGTTACCATATGGGACTTTATATTTGATGAATCCTTTAAAAAGCACAATGCATCAAAGATGGAAGGGAAAAAAGCCATACTTACAGAACTCACACAGACTATTACAAAAGTAAAAGACATGGTCCTCAGGGACATGCTTGAGGAAAGACTTTCGGAGCGCACAGGCATTAAGAGAGATACGATATCCAGATTGATACGCGGAAAAGGGGATGTTAAAATCAATGAAACCGTTACGATTCAACATGATCCCCTTGAAAACATGTTTGGCAAACTTATCCTTCTTGACACAGATGCTGTAAAAATACTAAGCGTTTTCAACTTGGTTAAAGAGTTAAGGGATGAAGATATTTCCTTGCTTGCAGAATGGGTTCTTGAGCACGGAAATTGCATAGAAAATCACGCAGACTGTCCTGAAAAAGTAAAAGCTACTGCACAGAAACTGTTAGGAATGCCCGGTATAGAAGGTGACAGAAAAAAAGCATTGTTTGATATTGCAGGCAGAATGCTGGCCAAGCCGTATGACAAAGAATTGAAAGAAGTGGACAGAGAATTGAAAGAATTGCAGTACATGACAGCAGGGGTTGAAAAAGAACAGCAGTTCAAACTACTTTCCAGAAGAAAATTTCTAGTGGAAGAGAGAAAAAATATTCCTCAATATATAATGGAGGCTCTGGGAAAAAATGACCGATAAGAAGGCATTTAAAAAAGATGTTCAGAAATTTGTAACAATGGGCAAGCCTAAAGAGTTCATTTTCGAAGAACCCTCAAATGAATCCCTGCCTGAAGATGTCTTGACTCCTGATGATCTTGAAGATGTCATGGACATGTTTTCGGATAAGGAGATTAAAGTCTCTGAAACCGAACCGGAATTTGATACTGAAGAAGAGATTGAAATTCCGGATGAAGGGGCGGCATTCAGAGCCCCTGACCCGGTAAGGATGTACCTTCATGAAATGGGATCGGTCTCATTGCTTTCAAGGGAAGACGAAACCGAGATTGCAAAACGTATCGAGGCCGGACAAAGACAGATCCTTAATGTAATCATTAACTCACCGGTCACGGTTAAAGAGGTAATAAGTATCGGTGTAATGCTTAAAACCGGGAATATCCGTCTTAAAGATGTAATCGATCTTGAAGATATATTTAACGTTGAAAATGAGATCGAACTTGAGGAACACCCTGCCAGACAGAAGACATTAGACATTATTAAAACCATAGAGGCCAATCAAGCGCAGATCAAGGTACTTAAATCCAAACTTTTCCGTGCACCGAAAAACCGGCGAGAGAAGATAAAAAATGAAATGGCCAAGGTAAGCCGTGAAATCGTCAGGCTTATCAATGAGATCAAGTTCGTTCCCGAACAAATTGACGGATTCGGAAGAAGGTTGAAGGATTTGAAGAAACAGCTCGAATCAAGAGAATACCGCATACTATGTTATGAAAACCGTTTTGGAATCTGCTGTGAAGATATCCTGGATATATACCATACGATACAAGAGGGTGACCGTGATCACGATGATTTTTTGGCTAACCAGTCCATTTCGGCCGATGAATTCTGTCTGGTTGCTGCAGACCTGTCTCTGCTTCGAAAGGAGATAAAGAAGATAGAGATTGAAGGCGGCCTTACAGCACAGGGTTTGAAAAAGGCCGTAAGAGTTCTCGAAGATGCGGAATTGAAAACAAATGCGGCAAAGACAGAACTTATCCAGGCCAACCTGAGGCTTGTTGTAAGCATAGCAAAAAAATATGTTAACCGCGGGCTGCAATTCCTTGATCTCATACAGGAAGGCAATATCGGACTTATGAAAGCGGTTGAGAAGTTTGAATACAGACGCGGCTACAAATTCTCAACATATGCCACATGGTGGATACGGCAGGCCATTACAAGGGCTATAGCGGATCAGGCCAGGACAATCAGGATTCCCGTGCACATGATCGAGACAATAAACAAGCTCATCAGGACTTCAAGGGCCCTGGTCCAGGAACTCGGAAGAGAACCCACACCTGAAGAAATAGCCGAAAAGATGGAATATCCCGAGCACAAGGTAAGAAAAATTCTGAAGATCGCCAAAGAGCCCATATCCCTTGAGACTCCTATAGGCGAAGAAGAAGACTCACATCTCGGAGATTTCATTGAAGACAAGAAAGTGCCGTCCCCGGCAGAGGCGATTATCGCCAAAAACCTTTCCGAACAGTCAAGACGGGTGCTTGCAACACTTACGCCTAGAGAAGAAAAGGTTCTGCGTATGCGTTTCGGCATAGGTGAGAAATCTGACCATACACTTGAAGAGGTTGGAAAGGATTTCACCGTTACGCGTGAAAGAATCCGGCAGATTGAGGCAAAAGCTTTGAGAAAACTCAGGCATCCTGTACGCTCAAAGAAGCTCAGGTCTTTTATTGACAACTGAGAAGCTTCTTTCCGGCCTGACGGCAGAGAAGAAGCCTTGTTTCACGCCCTGAATTTTCCAAAATCCTCCGGACCCATTCGTTCAAGGATATCCTGAAGTTTGTCCCTGTTCTGTTCAAATCCGAGTATACCCTGTGACAGCATATCTTCGTCAGATGCTTCCTTGATTACATGGCTCGAAACAAAAATTCTGGCATGCGTTCTCAATGCTACTGCAATAGCATCAGAAGGTCTTGAGTCAATAGACTTGACCTCTCCGGAGCGTTCAATAACAATGTCTGCAAAATAGATATTCTGCTTCAGGTCGACAATCTCAACCTTCACAACCCTGGCGCCGAGAGACTCCACCATTGAACATAAAAGATCGTGAGTCATAGGCCTGTCCAGCTTTACACCTTCAAGGGCGGCAGCAATTGAACTGGCTTCCAGAACTCCTATCCAGATCGGCAGGAATGATTTGTTGTTCACATCGCTCAGAAGTACAATAGGTGCATTGTTGGAGGGATCCAGGGCAATGCCCGCGACTCTCATCTCTATGAATGTACGTTTGTGCATATAAATTAAAATAATAACCTGGCTTTTATAGTCAACAGTCTGGCGTCAAGGTTTTATTTATATCGTTTCAGACAATCAAGTGCATCTTTTGTACAAAGAGAGTTAATACATGAACCGGGTTCAACCATGGCTTTCCTTGCCATCATCAGTCCGAATCGCATATCATTAAGCCCCGTTGTATCATGAGCATCGGGGCTTATGGCCACCATGCCCCCGGCTGTTACAAAATCGTTTACTTTTCTCCATTCAAGATCAAGCCTTTGAGGATTGGCGTTTATTTCAACTATCACTTTATTCATAAGGCATTCTTCAAGGACTGCATCCATATCCACATCGTACGGACTTCTTGCAAGCAGCAGTCTCCCCGTGGGATGAGCAAGCATCGATGTTGCAGGATTCCGGATAGCTGTAATAATTCGCTGGGTCATCAAGCCCTCTTCCATGTCCATTTTTGTATGGATGCTGGCTATGACGAAATCGAACGAATTCAGTATATCGTACCCGTAATCGAGTGATCCGTCATGCTGAATATCACACTCAATTCCTTTAAGAATTTGAATCCCGGCTTTTGCATTTAAAGCATCAATCTCGTCAATCTGCCTGAGCAGGGACTTCTGATTCATACCTCCCGCATAATGTGCAGTGATGCTGTGATCGGATATCCCGATCCATTTATATCCCATATCTTGTGCCGCCTGTGCCATTTCTGTCAAAGATGCCCTGCCGTCGCTGTATGTTGTGTGATTATGTATTGTTCCAGTAATATCTTCATTATTAATAACAACCGGGAATATCTTTTTTAAAGCAAACTCTATTCCGCCGTTTTCTTCCCTGGTTTCAGGCGGTATATATGTAAGACCGATCATTTCATACAGATCGTTCTCAGTCTCCGGAAAACAAGGGATGCCATTTTTAAATATGCCTGTCTCATTTATTTCATAACCACGAGGGTAAGAATGTTCTTTGATCTTTTCAATATGCCCGATTGACCCGGTTGTAATGAACAGGGAAACACCATGAATTTTCCTGTCTGTAAGATGAATATTTATCTTAGGGGCCTTTCTAAGATTGATGCTCAACATTTTACCGGATTTAACAATCTGGTCACCGAATATCTCTTTCAATTTCAGCTCAACATCATTAATATCGCAAATCAGAAATTCAATTGAACTTATTGTCTCTTCCGTCCTTCTGAGTTCCCCTGTTATACTGGCATCAATTGAGTTCATTTGAAAAATTTCATTCATATGCATGGCTATGTCATAAGCAACGTTTAAAAGAATGCGCCCTCTGCCCTCAATTATGTCACCTATTGCTTTTCTTATCCTGGCTTCAAACCTAGGAGTCAGTCCCTTGAAAGTTGATATTCTGCCTTTATCAAGGGCTGTGTTAAGATCTTCCAGGGTCTCTATCCCTTTGAGTTGAAGCTCCCTAATACGTTTTATTCCCAACCCCGGGACTTTAAGTAGTTCAGGCAGTCCTGCCGGAAGCTTGTCTGTAAGATCTGCAAATCCCGTAAAATCACCTTGTTCCCATGATGCGATCGTTGAGAATATTCCCTTACCTATGCCGGAAATATTTCTAAGACTCCCGTCAGCAATCAATGTTCCAACCGGTACATTAAGACTCGATATGGCATTGGCTGCCTTTTGGTATGCCTTGGCCCTGAAAGGCTCATTAAGATACTCCAGTGCATTTGCCATGTCATTCAATAGCGCTATGGTTTCACGGTTATCCATAAAGCATGCCTTTCATCTGCATCTGCCGGCCTTGCATCTTCTCAAGCCTCACCTTAACAATATCACCGGCAGGTGTGTTGCCATTAAAAACAGCAGTTATATAATTCGAGGTAATCCCTTTGCAGATTCCATTTGTCGAAGAAGTTACAAGAACATCGCATACATCCCCAGCTCTTCTTTGAACAAATTCCAATCTTTTACCTTGAGACAGCTCTCTTAAAAGTCTTGCCCTTCCCTTCTTTTCGGCTTCTTCAACCTGCCCGTTAAATTCCGCCGCTTTTGTACCGGGGCGTTTTGAGTAGGGAAATACATGCATATATGCAATCGGAAGGCTATCAAGAAAAATAAATCCCTCTTTAAAATCGTCTTCGCTCTCACCGGGAAAACCGGCTATTACATCAGTACCTATGGCAGTCTCTGGTCTTATTGAGAGTATATCCGCAACAAGACTGCTGAAATATGATGGATTATACGGCCTTCCCATTTTTGCAAGTATCTTTTTACTCCCGCTTTGCAGCGGCATATGCAAATGGGCACAAATTCGCGGTTCTGAAAAAACTTCAACAAGGTCCTGTTTTACTGTCCATGGCTCAATGGAACTTATACGGATTCTCGGCATGTCGGTTTCCATAAGGATACGTTTTAGTATTGTCGAAAAGCCATTTTCATAAAGTCCGAGATTTATTCCGCATAGGACAATTTCATTGCATCCGTTCATAAAAAGACCGTTTATCTCATCAACAATTTCATTGCCAGACCTGCTTGAAGGACACCCCCTGGCAAGAGGAACAATGCAAAATGTGCAGAAATTCGAACAGCCATCCTGAATCTTGACAAATGCCCGGGTCCGGCCTGAAAGGCCTGAAATATTCCTGGGCAAAGGAGTCCCTGTTACTTTTTCAATATCGTCCTTTGATACTATAGTAATCTTATCCGAAATTGACCTTATCTCTTGAGGTCTTGTTGTTGCCAGGCATCCTGTTACAATAATCCTGTCTGAGCCTATTCCCTTTCTTAAAAGTTTTCTTGCATCAGAATCCGAACGGTGAGTCACCGTGCATGTATTAACAATTGTTAATTCTGCATGTTCCCCGTCAGATGCTTCAGTATAACCAGTAGACAACAAGGCCTGTCTTATCTGCTGGCTTTCATATTGATTTACCTTGCAGCCAAGAGTTTCAATTCTGAATTTCATGGAATATTACTTTATGCCGGAATAATTATGAGAACAAAGTCACCGGGTATCAGTGTTATCGTCAATCAGTCTGTGCAATTTGTCATTCAGATTGCCGGATAATTCATTGAGTTTAACTCCGGTTTCAACACTGCCGTTTTCTTCTGGTACAGACCATATTACTTTGCCCTGTACATTCCTGCCGTCACCGAGTGTAATGTTGATTTCCTTTTCAACAGGCATCTTTTCAATAGTCTTAAGCAAAACTCCGTCTTTAAATACATTTAGTATTTCACCGTCAATCGATCCCTGACCGGTATCGTAAGTCACAGGCTCATGCATTTTATGCTGCTTCTGCTTAAGCCTTTCCTGTACACTGTTCCTTCCGTACATTGACCTTAATAGTGACTCCATAGTGTTAACAGTATTGAAGAACCTCATCCTCTGTGCGGGTCTAGCAACTCTTTCGAGTTCCCTTGTAATTGAGGTCCTCATGCGTTTAAGTGTTTCGATGAAATAATTGAAGTTGTTCTGTAATTCACGGTTGTCTTTGGCCGCCATTGTCATGTTTATCATTGCAGGAAGTTTTTTCCTGACAAGTTTTTCAAATTCTACAAGGGCCTTCTCAAACTCTTCTTTTTCCATAAGTTGCTCATAATTCAAACAGCACCTTTATGCAACAATATACAAATTCCAGTCTTACAGGTGAAACAAGTCATTAAATTTCAAGCTTCTTGCCGAAAATTATTGAAACCTGTCCTCCAACTCTTGGCCAGAATTGATTTGCCTTTTCAAATATTACATTAAACCCGTTTTTCTTATAAAATGGCAGAGCCTTCAAATTGTAGTTGGATGTCCCGAGATGAACTCCTGCAACATCCTTGGACGACATATTCAATAAGAACATTTCTATGAGTTTCTTCCCGATACCCATGCGCTGATAGCCGGGCAGGATATTTATATGCAGATGGGCTGGATAATCATTGTAAAGGTGCTCAATTGATTTTGTCTCATAAGTGGAAAACCAATAAAAGATTGTCCTGAACGACTCAGGGTATCGCCACCAAGTAACTAAAAAGAGACGCAGAACGAATCTCCAATACATACGCAAAGCAAATTTCTTTTCATACCTGATAGTATTATCCGTACCGATTATGTATCCAAGGATGTTTTTTGTATCTCTGTCCTGAGCTACAAATCCGTTTTCCGTTTCGAACCGCACATATCCATCGGTATTGACAAGGGCAAACAGTTTTTTATCCCTGAAGCGGTCTGTAGGAGTTAGATCTTCTCCCATAAAGCCAGTCCGGAACAGTATTTCTGATATGTCTTTGATGTCATTTTTTGTGCATCGGCGGTATATTATATTCACAGTTCCACCACCTTATTTGAAATCCTTGAATCATGTGCGGCAAAAGCCATATTATGACTGACAAACGACTCTGCCGCATCGGTCCGGCTCTTCCCTCCATTAAGTACCTGTAAGAAATTATCCATTATTCTATTATCACCCTCAGAGTGACCTAGTATATCCGCCTTCAGCGGGTAAGTAATTTTTTTTCCGGTGGCATGAATATGAACATCAAGCCCGGTATTTCCTCCGAATTTTCCTTTCAGTGTTCCTTTACTGCCGTCAATGCGTATAGTCCTTCCTTCAATCTCCGAATGCCCGTGCATTCTAAGAATGGCCGTAATACCATTCTCAAACTCAATTGTCGTTTCTTGATGGTCTACCTGATCATTATCGCAAAAATATACACATTTGCCATAAGGTCCATTCTTTAAAGCCTTCATTATACCTTCTCTTGAAAGATCATCCGTGATTGTACTGGTTGGCCATTCCTTCCAGATAAAATATTGCTTGAGCACAGGTATAAAGCGTGACATCTCAGGATATTTCAGCATTATACTGGCTGCCAGAGCTATTGCTGCAGGCCCCTCCTTTGCCAAGGCAAGTTTTAGATGTTTTCCGTATAGGTATGTGTCAACTGCGTTGTACATGCATTCCTTTTCGACAGGACAACCGTCTGTGCATCGTCCGGGAGCTCCCGAGGGTGCACTTTCAGGCCTGAAATGACTTAACTGTCCGACTGAATTTATTCTTTTCGGGCTTGAATCAGCAAACCATGCAATCAGGTCAAGGTCATGGCAGCATTTGGCAAGTATCATGGGTGACGACTGTTTAACGTTTCTCCAGTTTCCACGAACATATGAATGGGCCATGTGATAATAAGCAACGTTTTCCGCATGGAATATTGTGTAAACATTTCCTATAATATCATTTCCTATTATGGATTTAATTTTTGAAAAAAAATCTGTGTATCTGAGTACATGGCAGACATTAAGCGTTCGACCCGTCTTTTTTGAAGTTTCAACAAGAATTTCACAGTCTTTCCTTGTAAGAGCCATAGGTTTTTCAAGCAGGACCTCATACCCCAGTTCCAGTGCTTTTACTGCAGGTTCTACATGCAGATTATCCTGTGTAGCGATTATCGCCCCATCCGCCATTTGGGGCTGAGACAGAATCTCTTCCCATGATTCGAACCGGTTTGAGGGCCCTATACCATGATCTCTTGCCACCTTATTCCTTCTCGCTGTGTTTGGATCTGCAATGGCGACAATGCTGAGTTTATCCTGATTTTTAAGAACATATGATGCATATACCTGACCGCGGTCACCTGCTCCTATTAGGATTATTTTTTTCTTCATTGCCATTCAGCCTCCACCTACAATTTCTGATACTTACATATATTGGTTTAATGTTAATTCATTGCCTTTTATATGCAACTGAAATATACTTATCCGAGCTTTTTGTATTCATGAAATATTTGAGGAGTCATATTATGCTTGACCTTATCATAGAGAATGCAACAGTTGCAGATGGCTCAGGAAAACCCTCTTATAAAGCCGATATAGGAATCAATGGCTGCTTGATCGAGTCTATCGGAAACCTTAAAGGCACTCAAGCAAACCGCAGGATAAATGCTGAAGGAAAAACTGTCTGCCCGGGTTTTATCGACTGTCATTCGCATGCTGACCTGGCTCTGTTCAAGGATGATTTCGAGGACATTCTTTCACCGCTGGTAAAACAGGGAATTACTACATTTGTTGGCGGCCATTGCGGCATCGGTCTCGCACCGCTGGGCAAGGAAAACGTTGAAGGACTCAAGGCCTATCTCGAAGTATTCACGCAAATGGATTACGATAATGACATCAAATGGAACAATGCAGCCAGTTTCATGGAATTCGTTGAAAAGAGGGGACTCCTTACAAACATGGCGCTGCTGGTTCCCCATGGGATTCTACGGATAAGCGCTTCCGGGATAAATAACCGCCTGCTTGAAAAATCAGAACTCGAGCATATGAAGAATCAATTGATAGACAGTATGGAAGCGGGTTGTTTCGGGCTGTCATCCGGTCTTCAATATGCACCTGGTCTCAATTCAGACACTGAAGAACTAATCGAACTATCAAAACCGCTTGCCGGATATAACGGCATCCATGCCAGCCATCTCAGGTCCTACACTGCATCAACAATGCCCCAGGCCGTTGGAGAACTTGGTGAAATCTCACGAAGATGCGGGATACACACCCATTCGGCGCATATATTTTCAGTACCCTGGGCTGGCCCTTTCCACAACCTGGCCCTGAAAGGCCTCAAGTGGCTAGCAAAAAATGCTGACCTGGCAACAAAGATTGTCCCAAAGGCATTGCTGGACATGGAAATGAATCGCATTCTCGGTTTGTTCGAAAATGAACGCAAGAAGGGCGGAAATGTCACATTGGATATCATGCCCACAACCGCTGGGTTCACACACCTGTTTGCATTCTTTCCGCCTTGGACTCTTGTCGGAGGCAAACAGGACATACTTGAAAAAATCTCCGATTATGAAACACGTGAAATCATAAAAAGAGACATTGAGGTGGGAAAACCTGTATGGCCGCACAGAGGCAGGAACAGCTGGTCAATGAACTTCATGCGGCTTATGGGGTGGGATGCCGTAACCATCATGGCTGTCGCTACCGATAAAAACAAGCACCTTGAAGGCAGACGATTTACAGAAATAGGCGAAGAACGGGATATGCACCCGTTTGATGTAATGTGTGACCTGTTGCTTGAGGAAGACGGCCATGTACTGGTATTCGAGTCCATGAGCGAACCTGACGATGTATTCACGGAAGGCTACACATTCCCAGCCCTTATTGACCCGTCCGTAATGATAACAACGGATACAATCCTGCTCGGCATTGGCAAACCTTCATACCTGTTCTATGGATGTTACCCTAAATTTATCGGAAGGTATGTATTTGAAAAAAGATTGCTAGACCTCGAGACTGCCGTATATAAATGTACAGGCCTGCCGGCAAAGGAGTTCGGCATTGAAAACCGCGGGTTGATAAAGGAAGGCTATTTCGCAGACCTGCTGATAATGGATGCCCGGAATTTCAAGACAAAAGCCGTATTCCGCGATCCGGTACATCATCCTACAGGCCTTGAGATGGTTATGATAAATGGTCTGGCAGTCGTTGAAAACGGAGTGCTTAATAAGGGAGTGCTGCCGGGAATGATGCTTAAAAAACAGGACCAGGCCGCTGGTAAAGCCAAGTAATTTATTCGTAATTAAGATCGACGAAGGAAACATCACCAGATATTTTAGCAAACGCCAGGAGTGATAATGAGCTTTCAGAATCTAAAGAAAAGCGCACATCTCGAACAAAAAAGGAACAAAGACAAGCGCTTTTATCAATATCCTTTTCTTTTGCAGGTGCCGCCTGAATCAACATAGCATTTTACAGACTTGAGTGCTTTTTCGACTGCCTTTTTCTTAAATGTATCCTGTAGGAATAAAGGTATATATTTCAGTCTGACAATACTCCCGTATCTTGCTAATGTTTTATTATTTTCATAGGGATAGAATTTCCAGAATCCTTTAAGTTCCTTCAGATCATTTTTATATGAAGGGTCCAATGACCAATAAAAATAAAGTTCATTTTCACTATAATGATGGTTTATCTGATATCTTATCGGCAACAGCATGATTTTCAACTGAAACCAAATCTTGTCCGAACTGTTGTTTTTCTCAATTAGCTTTATTTTATTTACCTCTTTTAGGTATTTGATCTGCTCTTCTGTTTTTGAAAGCATGCCCCATACTTCCTGCGGGGTTTTGTTGAAGACAATCGCAGCTTCTATAAGTGAACTTCCCTTGTCTCCATCGGTTGTAGAAAAAACAATCTTACCTTCCGACAGCTCTTTTTTCTGGGAATCAGTCAGCCCCGTCATGCCATCCTGTCCGAAATCAGGATTATTCCAGTCAAAAGCCCTTAGGACTGCAGGATGAAATACGCTCAGCGTGAACAGGACAATAATTACTAATGGTTTTTTCATATACTGGGTCACCCCGTAAATGGCAGACGGAAAAAATAAGAAATAAATCTGATCCTATAACTCGGTGATAGAGAGGGCTTCATAGAACCCGTCTTTATCTGATCTGTATCCTATTGTCACCCTGGTTTTTACTGAGATTGCTGCAAGACTTTTAGCCTTCATGTCCTTGTCATATATTGTCGTTGTCTTTTTGACAAAGAAGATTATCCTTTTACCATCATCCGTTACAATGATTATTTTTGATTTCTGGCCTTGTTTAGGATCGGCAGAAATGACTGTCTCCACATATCCGGTTGCAACAAATTCCTTAGTTCCCTTATTAAAAAAGGCGGCATCCTTTTTCGGGACTGCCGCCTTTTCTGCGAAGCAAATCGTTGAAGTCAGTCCGAGAATGATCAGCAGTATTATTAGCTTTTTCATTCACGGACCATTTATTCCGTTTACCTATCTTACTTTGCCGGTGCTGCCGGTGCTGCCGGTGCCGCTGCTTCAGCCGGCGCTGCCGGTGCCGCTGCGTCTGCCTTCTTTTCCGTCTTCTTTGCCTTCTTTGACTTCTTTGCTTTCTTTGCCTTCTTTTCCGCCTTCTTGTCTGCCGGTGCCGCCTTGTCAGCCGCCGGTGCCGCCTTGTCTGCTGTTACTGCCGGTGCCGCCTTGTCGGCCGGTGCCGCTGGTGCTGCCGCATCTGCTGCAAATGCCGCGGTTACCATGAATGTGAATGCTACAAGTACCAAAAAACCAACTATTGCCTTTTTCATAAACACTGCCTCCTAGGTTTTTTTGTTCGGATATCCGTATATGATTAATACGATTAAAAGACGATTAGAATCGTATTAAAATATTATAATCAGGCTTGCTGACCTGCCGGCAATGAAATTATGAACGTTGCACCTTCGCCGGTTCTGCTTCTGACTTCTATGTTCCCGCCATGAGCTTTAACAATTGATTTCGCAATGCTTAAACCAAGCCCGAAACCTTCACTGCACCTGGCCTTGTCTGCACGGTAAAACCTGTCGAAAATATATGGTATATCTTCTTCGGAAATACCCGGACCTGTATCACTGATGTATATGAAGACCTCTTCATTAATCCTTTCAATTTCAATCTCGATCTTTCCATTTTCACCGGAATATTTAATTGCATTGTCGAAAATATTATAAAAGACCCTTCTCACCCTTTCCTTGTCAATATTTACCGACCTGTCAGATGTTTCTGAGATAACTGTTATCTCTATATTTTTTTGTAACGCCAGTATCTCAATGTCATTCAGAATCTCTTTGATGAGTGCCGTTATATCAGCTGGTTCTTTATGCAACGTCTCTGCGTCGCTGTCGAACCTTGCCAGGGCAAGAAGACTTTCCAATATACGGTTTATCTTCTTGATCTCATCAAGATTGCTTTCAAGTATATCCCTGTATTCGTGAATTGAGCGTTCTCGTTTGAGGGCAACCTCCATTTCTCCTCTTATAACAGTAAGGGGTGTTTTCAATTCATGCGACACGTCCTGCATGAATTGCCTCTGGATTGCAAATGAGCGGTTAATCCTTTCAAGCATGTCATTGAATGTTTCTGCAAGCTCCCTGATTTCATCCATGTTCTCAGGAACCGTCACCCTTGTATCAAGGTTGGCCCCGGTAATCTGTCGTACCGTCCCTATCATACTGTTTAATGGATTTAACGTTATACTCGCAAGGAACTTCCCTGCCAAAACACTTGCAATGATGACAGTAAGCGGGAGCATGACAAATAGAATCAGTTTTACCCTGTTGAGTGTTGTATATGTAAATGTCAGGGGACTCGCTACCTGGACAATATAAGCTATCGATTTTCCTTCTTTGACGGGTATTGCCACAAACCTGAAATCCTGGAATGTCTTTTCTGAAATCTCTATCTTCTCATCTCCGTAAAACTCCTGGCCCTTCTTCAATTCATCAAGCCCTTCCTTGGACAGATTGACTATAGGCGCACTTTTTGAATAGGCTATTATTTCCCCGTTCGGCTTATAAATTTGAATGATTATATTTACGAGATCCGGATCATCAGACCGCTCTTCAACCCACCTGTCTGCTATTTTGAGAAAGTTTTCATTATTAATTTTACTAAGCGTCTTACGGCTGATGCCTTTACGATGAATAGCAACCATTTTTTCAGTTTCCCAGTAAGTATTTATGGAAGCAGCAACACCGTCGGCCTTTGACTCAAGTATGAAATCCAGGTACGAGTTCAAGCTCTTTTGAAGATAAATATACAACACTGTGCTGAAAAGCAGGAATGTGACTGTCAGGATGAGTGAATACCATGCAATAAACCTTACTCTTATCGATCGAATAAGGTTACTTTTTAAGAACATATCCCCTTCCCCTCACCGTATGGATAAGCTTTTCGTCATGGTCGCGATCTATCTTGTTTCTGAGGTAGTTTATGTAAACATCGATGACATTGGTGAAGGTTTCAAAATTTATATCCCATACATGTTCTGCTATCATGGTGCGGGTAACGATCGTTCCTGCATTCCTCATCAGGAATTCCAGCAGCGCATATTCCTTTGTGGTGAGTTCAATTTCATCTCCACCGCGCTTGACTTTATGGGTAATCAGGTCAAGAATAAGATCACCGATTTCAAGTTTCAATTCCTGAGTGACAGGTCTTTTTCTGAGAATAACCCTGACCCGCGCCAGAAGCTCTTCGAATGCAAACGGTTTTGTCATATAATCGTCTGCCCCTGCATCAAGCCCAATAACCCTGTCTTTAACTGCTTCCCTGGCGGTAAGCATTAATATTGGCGTATGGTTGCCTTCTTCTCTGAGTTTTTTACATAATGTAATCCCGTCAAGACCCGGGAGCATAAGATCCAGGATGATTATGTCATATTCATTTTCAACAGCCATATCAAAACCGGTTTGACCGTCAAATGCATTGTCCACAGCATAACCTTCTTCTTTGAGGCCATTCTTTAAAAAACCCGCCACCTTTTTTTCGTCTTCAATAATCAGTATCCTCATTTGAGGCTCCTTAATATTAAAGGTGTTGTTATAATCATCATCATAATTATAACAAACCTGTCTTTACTTGCCAGAAAAATTGCATTCACCCTTTATTTACCTCTCCAAGCGCAATATCCTGATAGGCGTGAAAAAGTTCATGGCAGAAGATATCCCATTTTTCACACGCTATTATTGAAGACTCTCCCTCCCCGAGAAGATTACTTTCCGAGAGTTCTTTCATTCTACCAGAAAGGTCGGCAATCACTGTCTTATCAGCTCCCGACAAGATGTCTTTTACAATTAATCCGGGTGGATACCATGCTGCGGCCTTCAATAAATCCCTGTGAATCTGTGTAAGTAGAACATTACGAGGCCCTTCCCATAACTCGTTGATAGCAGCATCTCTGAAAAGCCTCGGCAGGGATGAAAAATCCTCCATCACCCCATGCCCGCCGAAGACGCTCATTGCCAGCCTGAGCATATCGGTTGCATCCCATGAGGCGGTAATTTTTTGCAGCATAATAAGTTCTCTTATTCTAAAACGTTTTTTTCTTGTTTCTTCAGGCTCATCAACACCAATACCGCCCTTAAGACCACCGGGAATTGCAAGGAATTCATGATACAGCTTGAATGCCCCCGCAGTCGTTCTTTTTGCATAGAGTTCCAGTTTTGCAAGCTGCCCTTTGAGCATCGGGAATAAATCAATATTGAGACCGAAAGCAGATCTCCTTTCGGCATATCCCTTTGCTTCGCGCGCCGCACGCGTCATGCTCGCCGCTGCTGATAATCCAACCGTAAGCCTTGAGTAGGTGAGAACAATTCCCACAACATTGGCAAGTCCCCTGTCGAGAGGGCCTGCCTGATATGCAACAGCACCATTGAAAGAAAGCTCCGCAGTTGTAAGCTCACTGGTACCCATCTTCCATTTGATCCTGTCTATCATATAACCGTTTCTTTTTTCTTTTTCCTTATCTCCGGGAAGCCATGAAGGAACGACAAAAAGACCGATATTCTCACTGTCTTTCGGTTTTGCTGTAACAACCGCATAATCGGCGTGAGTGGCCGAGCAGAAAAACTTTGTGCCATATAAACGCCAAAAATCGCCGTCCTTGACTGCTTCAAGAAGGTTTGAAGGAACATCAGACCCGCCCTGTATTTCCGACAGGTATTGTGCACCGATGCCGAATTTACCATTAACGCCTTCTTTGCAATGCTTAAGTATATTTTTCAGCTCCGGTGTATCTGCATATCGTTCAAGCAGGGCAATCAGTCCTTCCGTACACACTATCGGGCAGGCTACGCAGGCCTCTCCATTCTGGTATATCAGATACATCTTTGCAAGACGTGCCCAGGGATTTGTTCCTTCAGAAAATATTGCCTGGGAAAATATCTCCTTTTCGAGTTTTAGTGTTTCCGCCGGTCTTGCGATCCTGTCTATCCTGTGATTATGGCCGTCAAAATTAATCAAATAGGGCCTTTTTTCAGGCACAGCTATGGCATCACTCAAATCCCGCCAATCATAAGAGGCTTTTGCAGACATCTTCTTAAGTTCAATATCTACATTCTCCCAGTCATGAGCTGAAAAATGCCTTAAAGCCTTCTGCAGGAACTCATCATCAAGGTAATAGTCTATGGATTTCCTCCATGAAAGAAATTCATCGAACGAATAAGGGTTTTGTCTGTCCGGCAAAGACATGTTTACCTCCCGGTTTTCTGCTGTACATAAATTCTAACAGAGACGACCATCAGAAAGAACCCTTCCTTTCAACAAAAGTCATCTCTGCCTTTCTTCAGCTATCCTGAATCCCTCAACGCGGTAGAGTCGACACTTCACGGAATCCGTAAAGTGTCTCATTCCCGGCCTCATCCTTGACCAGTGTTGCAATATAATATGTTGTCGATGGTTCCAGACCGTTTATTCTGTAGGAATTCACATTGGCAGTCCATCCCAGCGCAATCTGTCCGTTGGCATTGGCATCACTCACATTATCAATATTCCGGGATGTTGAATAAACCACCTTGTACTGAAGTTTTTCATTCAAAACCGCATCGTCATTTGCAATCCCCCATGAAACCGTGGCACTGTCTGATGTTATATCACTCACTGTGACCCCGGATTCACCTGAAGGTGCATTCGTTCCAGGGCCTGGTGCACCTGCGTCAAGGGTACTGCTCTTCTGCGGAGTGTACATGGTCTTGTTCCCAGCTTCATCCTTAACCATCACGACAAAATAATATGTGTTCATCGAAGCCAGATCGTTCACCTGCCTTGATTTTACATTCGCAGTCCAATCCATTATCAGCGTACCGCTGTTTTCGACGTTGGCAATCATCTTTATGTTGTTGGGGGTCGTGTATAACAGTTTATACTGAAGTTTTTCCTGGGATGTCACATCATCCATTGCCGGCGGCCACGAAACCATAAGGCTGTCTCTTGATATACTGCTGACGGACACCGGACCCTTCGCAACAGGTGGTGTCGAATCCGTTGTTGAAAGGACCTGCGGCATATACAATGCAATATTTCCTGCCCTGTCCCTGACAAGTACAGTAAAATAGAAGGTGTCAGCCGCCGACATCCCCTTTATCTGCCTTGACAGTGTCCCGGGAGTCCAGCCCATGATGACAGTGCCGTTTTTTTCCGCACTTTCAACAGTGCTGATATTATTCCTATTTGAATAAATGAGCTTGTATTGAAGATCTTTTTGCTGTGTCTCATTATCAGAAGACGCTTCCCATGAAACCGTTATGGTTTTCAGACCTGATGCTTTCACTGAAATGATTTTTCCGGGTGTAGGAGGTATAATATCTTTGCCGGAAATCGCCTCGCCTGAACCTGAACTTTCTCCTCCCTTGTCATTCGAACAGCATGCAATGACAAAGCAAGAAATGAAAGCCACAAGCCAGATGAACCTGTCAGATGATTTCATGTCATCCCCCTGTTGATACTAATATAATTTTATTTGATAAAAAAAAATCATTTTTTGAATTTTTAATGTTTCCAAAATCAACCGCCTGGTTTATAAAGGCTGGTCTGTCCTGGACTAATGGTATAGAATTAACGGCGAACTTGCTAGGACTTCCTACTGAATAGCATTTATTATTTTAGAAAAGGAGATTCATCATGTTTGGGAAAAAACATTTTATTCCATCGTGGACTGAAACGTCACCAGCACAAGGTTCTTTCAGGTCAATATTCAAATATGGCAATCCTAATCATTTCAAGCACCCGAGTTCTCACTGGTATGAAATGATGAAGGAGGATTTCGGTCTGACAGATGCTGATTTTCAGAAAAAAATTGACGAAGGCAATTCCAAAGTCAGCTTGAATAGACAGTCTTCCATCGAGTCCGAGCATATAGAGAAGCTTTCGGCAATTGTCGGTAAAGGAAATGCAGCTATTGATGACTTCTCCCGAGTAAAATACTCATACGGCAAGACGACGGAGGAAATGCTCGAACTCAGGAAAGGGCTCATCAGCGAAGTGGCCGATATCGTTCTGCATCCCAGGGACAAACATGATGTTGCCGCAATTGTTGAATACTGCAACGGCCAGAAGATACCGATAACAGTATTCGCTGCAGGTTCATCCGTCAACTTCGGATGTAAGCCGTCAAAAGGCGGAGTTACCCTCGTGCTCAGCACACATATGAACAAACTCCTTAAAATAAACGAAATAAACCAGACTGCCGTTGTCCAGCCAGGAATGTACGGGCCAGCCTATGAGCATGCGTTGAACAATGCACCCGGGCTTTACGGGACAAAACTGGGTTATACCTGCGGGCACTTCCCTCAGTCATTTGAATACTCAACCGTCGGTGGATGGATTGTGACGCTCGGTTCAGGCCAGGCTTCCACTTATTACGGCGATGCATATGACATCGTATTCAGCCAGGAATATGTAACACCAGCAGGCAACTTCAAAACCCTCGATTTTCCGGCAACGGCAACCGGCCCGAAGATAAACGATATAATGAAAGGTTCGGAGGGAACATTTGGTATTCTCGTGGAATGTACCATGAAAATATTCCGTTATATGCCTCATAACCGCCAGCGCTTCGGTTATATGTATCCCTCATGGGAGGCCGCCGTTGAAGCCAGCCGTGAAATCATGCAGTCTGAATTCGGCAAACCGGCCATATACCGTATATCGGACCCCGAGGAAACCGATCGAGGGCTAAAGCTCTATGGCATGCCTGGTTTTGTGGATAAATTTCTGCAGAAAAAAGGTTTCATGCCCATGAAACGCTGCCTATGTCTCGGTAATTGTGAAGGTGACGCCGATTACACCAGGCTCGTAAAGTCCAAGATAGCCCAAATAGTAAAAAAACACGGCGCAATAAACCTGAGCGGTTATGCCGTTAAGAAATGGGAAAAGACGCGTTACACCGAGCCCTACATGAGGGAAGACCTGGGCGATTACGGCATCCAGATCGACACCCTCGAAGCAGGTGTCACGTGGGACAACCTGCACAGGCTGCATAAGGGCGTCCGGGCATACATCAAGGCAAGACCGCGTACGATGTGCATGACCCATGCTTCGCATTTCTACCCTCAGGGCACAAACCTCTATTTTATTTTTATAATGAAACTCAATGACCCGAAGGAATTCAGGGAATTCCACGCAGGTATTGTCGATGCAATACAGAACAACGGAGGGTCATTAAGCCATCACCATGGGGTGGGAAGGCTTATCGGTCCCTGGATGGACAAGCATCTCGGAGCCGAACAGATGGCCGTGCTCAGGGCCCTAAAACGCCACTTTGACCCAAACAACATAATGAACCCGGGCGGTCAGCTCGGTCTTGATTCGGATGATCGCCGTAAAAAACTTATAGGATAGAAAGTGAAAACAGCCATTATTCCTGAATTTGTGCAGGAATAATGGCTTAGCATGCTTATTCCAATATTCCATAAATAAGATATATCAAATTCCGCCCCATTAAACCTTCCAGAATCACCAATAAATCCTTGTTTCATAAAAAATTTCCAGATCAGCATATCCGTGTAAATATCTTTAATAAATAACTTGACACTTTTATTGAATGTTATTATGTAATTTAATTAAATTCATTTTAAATATTTTAATATGTCATTTATATCATTATTCATCGCTCACGGAGGTTTTTTATATGGATGCGATTGAAACAAGAATCGATACCGCATCAGTTGAATACCGCAAGAATTATGCCGCAATGGAAGCCCTGGTAGAGGAGCTGAAAAATGAATTAAAAAGGGCCAGGGACGACCGTTCCCCCAAAGCGGTCGAGCGCCTTTTGTCCCAGGGAAAACTCCCCATGCGAAAAAAGCTCGAGCTGCTATTGGATAAAAATACACCCTTTCTTGAAATTGCGCCCATGGCGGCCAAGGATATGTATGACGGCAAGATTCACGGGGCGGGTCTTGTCTCAGGCATCGGCATCGTGAGCGGAAAGGAAGTGATGGTAAGCGGCAATGACGCCATGATCAAGGGCGGAGCCACCTACCCCCTCACGGTAAAGAAAACCTTGCGCACGCAACTGATATCCATGGAAAACAGGCTGCCCCTTGTAACCCTCATCGATTCCGCAGGAGGCTACCTTCAGCTTCAGTCCGAGGTCTTTCCGGATGTCGATGACGGAGGGAGGATTTTTTACAACCAGGCGATAATGTCAAAAATGGGGGTGCCACAGATCACGGCTGTTATGGGACTCTGTACTGCGGGCGGTGCCTACGTCCCGGCCATGTCCGATGAGACCATTCACGTAAAAGGGACAGGCGCCATCTTTCTAGGCGGCCCGCCGCTTGTAAAGGCTGCCACTGGAGAAGAAGTGAGCGTAAACGATCTGGGCGGCGCGGACCTTCACTGCCGCGAATCAGGGGTGTCAGATTATTATGCCGACGACGATGCGCACGCAATTTCCATAATACGGAGCATCATCAAGAATCTTCCATCAAATGAAAAGTACAGGCTGTCGATGCAGGAACCTGCTCCACCTCTTTATGACCCGAAAGAGATTTACGGGATCGTAAGCCGTGAGCTCAAGGTCCCGTACGACGTAAGGGAAGTTATTGCACGAATCGTTGACCGGAGTGAATTTCTTGAGTTCAAGGAACTCTTCGGCCCCACGCTGGTGTGCGGATGGGCATATCTCCACGGCTATCCGGTCGGCATTCTCGGCAATAACGGAGTATTGTTCCCCGACAGCGCTCTCAAGGGGACACAGTTCATACAGCTTTGCGACAAAAGGAAGATCCCGCTTATATTCCTGCAGAATATCAACGGATTTATTATCGGCAGGGAGTATGAACGTCAGGGTGTTACGAAAAACGGGCATAAGATGGTCAATGCGGTCGCCACATCGACCGTCCCTAAATTCACAATAATTGTCGGGGCATCATTCGGCGCAGGCAACTATGCCATGTGCGGCAGGGCTTATTCACCGCGTCTCCTCTGGATGTGGCCCAATGCCGAAATCGCCGTCATGGGTGGCGAGCAGGCGTCCGGAGTCCTTGTAACATTGCGCAACGACCAGCTTGCCAAGGAAGGCCTGCCGCCCATGACAAAAGAAGAGGAAGACCTCATCAGAGAACCTGTAATCAGCTCGGCAAAAAAAGAAAGCAACGCATATTACAGCACGGCGAACATGTGGGACGACGGCATCCTGGACCCGGCCGACACGAGGGACGTCCTGGGTCTAGCCATATCAGCTGCATTGAACGCCCCCATCCGTGACGATGTTTATGGATATGGAATTTTCAGGATGTAGCGGAGTTAACCATGTTTAAAAAGATACTGATCGCAAACAGGGGAGAGATCGCCCTGCGTATCATGAACACCTGCCATGAAATGGGTATATCAACTGTAGCCGTTTACTCCGATGCGGACAGGAAGGCCCTGCATGTACTGAAAGCATCTCATGCCGTATATCTAGGAAGTCCGGAACCTTCCGAGAGCTACCTGAATATAGATAAGATAATCAATGCAGCCAAAGAAAGCAGGGCCGAGGCAATTCATCCCGGTTACGGTTTCCTGGCTGAAAACCCCGGTTTTGCCGGGCGGTGCGAAGCCGAGGGCCTTGTCTTTATCGGACCGCCGTCTTCGGTAATAAGCAGCCTGGGTGATAAAACCACGGCAAGGCAGACCATGATTAAAAACGGTGTGCCTGTAATCCCGGGCATGTTCTGTCCGGAATCCGACAAGGAAATCATGGCGAGCGAGGCCGACAAACTGGGCTATCCGGTTTTGATAAAGGCTGCTGCAGGAGGCGGAGGCAAAGGCATGAGGCTGGTAGAGACGCCAAGTGATCTGCACGAAGCATGTACATCGGCAGCCAACGAAGCCAAGCGCGCGTTCGGAAATGATTCCATCTACCTTGAAAAATATATACAGTGCCCCAGGCATATCGAATTTCAGGTACTGGCTGACCGCTTCGGGAACACCGTTCACCTGCTGGAACGTGAATGCTCCATCCAAAGGCGCCACCAAAAGATCATCGAAGAGACCCCGTCGCCCGCCATGACGCCGGAGCTGCGCGAGCGTATGGGAAATGCCGCAATAATGGCTGCCCGGGCTTCGGGATATGTCAATGCAGGCACGGTTGAGTTTCTCCTGGACAAGGACGGCAATTTTTATTTCCTTGAGGTCAACACCCGTCTCCAGGTCGAACATCCTATCACCGAGATGATTACCGGTCTCGATCTGGTCAGGCTCCAGATCCGGATTGCAGAAGGAAACCCTCTGCCCTTCACTCAAAAGGATATTGCAGGCAGGGGACATGCCATCGAATGCCGCATATACGCCGAAGACCCTGAACAGGGATTCTTCCCTTCGCCCGGAAAAATCGAATTCATGAAAGAGCCGTCAGGCCCGGGCATAAGGAACGACTGCGGGATCTACTCGGGATTTAATGTCCCTGTCGAGTATGACCCCATCCTGTCCAAACTGATCGTCTATGCGTCAAACCGTGAAGACGCAATCAGGCGCATGGTGCGTGCTCTCAAGGAGTATGTGATCCTCGGTGTGAAGACGCCTATTGCTTTTTTGATGGACATCCTCAATTCCATCCCTTTTGCAGAAGGGCAAACATATACCGATTTCATCAATACCCATTTCCCCTGCTGGAGACCCGAAAAGCCGGATATTGATATCGCGCGTATCGCTTACATCATCGATGAAATCGCGGGCAAAAAAAAGGTCCAGACGGCAGGCCCGGCCGCCGATGATTACCCGACGCCGTGGCAAAGCCTCGGTCAATGGCGAAGATAATCCTTATGAACAGGTAAAGGGGTGCTGAAATAATGCAGTACAGATTCAAAAACGATGAAACTTCAACTGCTTTTGACGTGGAAATTACAGGCGCAGATACCGTTAAAGTTACTGACGGCTCACGCGTCATGAATGTCTGTTATTCAGTCATTTCCGAAAATGAGATCAAGCTTGTCGTGGAAGGTTCAGGTTTTAATGCATTCATAACTGGAAACAGCGGGGAAAGAAACATAGTGATAAACGGGATCTCATACCTTATTCAAGACACGGACATGGCCGGGCAGACAAAAAAATCAAGGAAAGGCCCAGCCGGTTTGCCCCAGGATATCACTCCGCCCATGCCGTCCGTGGTCGAGCGCATAATGGTGGCTGCCGGAGATATAGTTAAAAAGGGAGACGGAGTTGTTGTGGTGGCCGCCATGAAAATGGAAACCACACTGACAGCGCCGTATGACGGCCAGGTTACGAAGATAAACGTATCGGTCGGGGACAAGGTAATGCCCGGCCTGATTCTGGTGAATATCGAAAAGTCGCAGGAGGAACCCGGCCGGCAGGCTGAATCCTGAAAATAAATGGAGGCATTGAAATGGAAGAAAGTCATTTGCTCTATCGGGTCGAGAATGGAACCGCTTTTATTACGATCAACCGCGAACAGCAGAGAAACGCTATCACGCCTGAGGCGATCAGCCTTTTTCATGAATATCTAATCGCAGCCGAAAACGATGATAATGTAAGGGTTATCCTTGTTACAGGCGCAGGTGACAAGGCCTTCTGCACAGGAGCGCAGCTTGGAGACGGACTTTCAACAGAAGGCCAGAATATATTCGCAAACTATGCAAGTCTCTTGAACAGGCTGGCTACTTTTCCCAAGCCTACCGTTGGTCGCGTCAAGGGTTTCTGCCTGGCGGGAGGGATGGGCTTCATGCTCGCCTGCGATATCGTCATCGCGAGCGACGACTCTAAATTCGGTACTCCAGAGGTCAATGTAGGCCTGTGGCCCATGATGATAGGCGCATTGATTTTTCGTAATGTCAGACTCAAAAAGGCCATGGAGATGATCCTTCTTGGAGAGCGGTTATCAGCCGGAGAGGCTTTGTCCATGGGTTTGATCACAAGGGTCGTGCCCGCTGCAACCCTTGATGAAGAAGTCGGCAAAGTCCTTTATGCACTTGCCTTAAAGAGCCCCATCGGAATGAAGATCGGCAAACAGGCCTATCATGAAATGGAGGGCATGCCTCTTAAAGACGCCCTGGTCTTTCTGTCCGAAAGGTTAAAACAGGTTGTCAGCACGGAAGATGCCAGGGAAGGAATCACGGCTTTCATCGAAAAACGGCAGCCCAGTTTCAAAGGCCGCTGATCAAATATAATAACAGGGGGGTGTATGGGAAGTAAAAATCCGAATAACAGAGACAGGGTCATCATCGCCAACTGCAGCGGCTTTTTCGGCGACAGGCTCTCGGCTGCAAGGGAAATGGTGCAGGGCGGGCCCATCGACATACTTACGGGAGACTATCTGGCCGAGCTCACCATGGCGCTGCTTTTCCGCTTGAAAATGAAAAACCCGGAGGCGGGCTTTGCTTCGACATTTTTAAAGCAGATGGAAGAGATCATGGGGGAATGTCTGGATAAGGGCATCCGCGTGGTATCGAATGCGGGCGGGCTCGGCCCGAAGGCCCTGGCCAATGAGCTTAAGAAAATTGCAGGGGCGCTCGGGCTTAATCCGAAAATAGCCTACATAGAGGGCGACGACCTGATGGGACGCCTTGCCGAACTTCAGGAAAAAGGCGAAGCATTCATCCACATGGACAAGGGCATCAGCCTTAAAGAGGCAGGGGCAATGTCCATCACGGCCAATGCCTATATGGGCGGATGGGGTATAGCCGAGGCTCTTGAGCAGGGGGCCGATATAGTGGTCGGCGGCAGGATTGCGGATGCCTCTCTTACAGTAGGCCCGGCCGCATGGTGGTTCGGCTGGAAAAGGGATGACTGGAACAGGCTTGCAGGAGCCTCCGTTGCCGGGCACGTCATTGAATGCGGGGCGCAGGCCACGGGCGGCAATTATTCGTTTATCGAAGAGGTGCCGTCGTTCATCAATGTAGGTTACCCCATTGCTGAAATATTCGAAGACGGCTCCTCAGTAATCACAAAGCATCCGGGCACGGGAGGCCTTGTGTCGGTTGATACGGTCAAGGCCCAGCTCCTGTATGAGGTGAGACAGCCCAGATATCTGACCCCTGATGTTTCTGCATTCTTCGATACAATCGAAATTTCCCAGGAGGGCCCTGACCGGACGAAAATAACCGGCGTACGGGGCGAAGCGCCTCCTGCAACGACCAAGGTCTGCATCAACAACATCGGCGGCCACAGGAATTCAATGACAATCGTGCTTACCGGGCTGGATATAGAAAAGAAGGCGAAGATATTTGAAGACGCCCTGTTCGCGGGCCTGGGCGGCAGAGGAAAATTCGCGGTCGAGGATGTCCAGCTCGTCAAGTCGAATAAAGATGACCCCGAAACAAATGACGAGGCGTTCGCCTATCTTCGGGTTTCGGTGATGGACCCGGATGCAAAGAAGGTCGAGAAATTTTCCTCAAAGATCGTGGAGCTGGGACTGGCAAATATCCCGGGGTTTACGGCAACCGCCCCTCCGGGAAAAGGAAGTCCGGCCATTATCCACTGGCCGAGCCTCATCTCACAAAGGCATGTCCAGCAGAAGGTCGTCATTGACGAAAAAGAAATTATTGTTGAATCAACTGCACCCGGTTCATCTGCCGGCACAATCAAAGCGAAGGAAGTCAAGATCCCTCCCAAACCGGAAGGTAAGACCGTAAGGATACCGTTCGGCCGTGTTTTTGCAACACGTTCCGGCGATAAGGGCGGAAATGCCAATCTCGGCGTCTGGGCGAAGACGCCTATGGCCTATGCATTCCTGAGAGAATTTCTGACGACAGACAAATTAAAGGAGCTGCTTAAAGACATGAGCGCCTTTGAGATGGAGCGCTATGAATTTCCCAACCTGCTGGCAATAAACTTTTATATAAAGGGCGTTCTGGGCGAGGGCGTCGCCGCCTCACTCAGAAGCGACCCGCAGGCAAAAACCCTGGGAGAATACCTCAGGGCCAAGATCGTCGAACTCCCAGAGGCAATAGCGCCGGAATCATAGATTTACAGACTGACGGACAGGACAGCCCTTTCGGCTGTCCCGTCCTATTTTATCATGGAGGTGCGGTATGACGGATTATGATTCAATGCCCTGGCTCAAATCATATGACCCTGATGTTGAGCCTCAGATTGCGGTCAATGAAGACACTTATGCCGATCTTATTGAGGCATCCATGAGCAAGTATCCGGAAAGGCCTGCGTTTCATTTCCTTGGCCACACATGCACGTTTGGCAAACTCGACGAGCTCTCGCTGCGGTTCGCAGGTTATATTAAGGATATGGGTTGCGTCCCCGGCGATGTGGTAGGCATCAACCTTCCCAACACCCCGCAGTACCTGATCGCCCTGTGCGGAATAATGCGCTCGGGATGTGTGGCAAGCGGGGTCTCTCCTCTCCTGACTCCCAAGGAGATGGCCTACCAGATAAACGATTCGGGTGTGAAGATTCTCGTAACCCTCGACGCAATCTTTGAACACAGAGTTCAGAAAATACGGGATGATGTTCCGTCACTCAGAAGCTGTGTCGTAACAAATATCGCCGATTTTCTGCCGTTTTATAAGAGATATCTGGGAAAGCTTCTCAAAAAGATCCCTTCCGGAAAGATAAAACCCATACCCGGCAAGGACATCATTTCATTCATGGGACTGTTGAAAAAATACCGCCCTTCAAGGCCCGAAGTGCGAATAAAGGCCGATGACACATGCCTCATCCAGTATACGGGAGGCACGACCGGAATGCCGAAGGGCGCGGTGCTGACGCACAGTAATATCGTCGCAAATATAAGGCAGGCAGTTCAATGGCTCAAGTTCGAGATGGGGAGCGGGGTCGGATGCTCCGGCTTTCCGTACTTCCATCAGGCTGGCCTCTATTTCGGCATGACGACAATGGCGATGGCGTACACGCAGTGCATAATCCCGGACCCAAGAAATACGGAAAACGTGTGCAAGGAGATTGCCGAACACAAGCCGCGCGTCATGCTCCATGTGCCTTCACTGTATCAGATGCTCATGGACAATCCGAGATTCTCTGAGCTTGATTTCTCCGGGTGCGAGGTATGCATTTCAGGAGCTTCCCCTTTTTCGAAAGAAGGCATGGCCGCACTTGAAAATATCGTGGGCAAGGGAAAGGTCGTCGAGATTTTCGGAATGACCGAGGCCAGCCCCCTTATCTGCATGAATCCCCTGAAAGGAGAGAAGAGGATCGGCTCGGTCGGCCTTCCCATGCAGAACACCAGGCTCAAGGTCGTGGACGTCGAGACGGGGACAAGGGAAATGCCCCTGCGCGAGGCGGGTGAGATCATCGTCAACGGACCGCAGGTCATGAAAGGTTACCACAATAAACCCGAAGACACTAACCATACGCTTCGCGAATACAAAAATGAAAAATGGCTCTATACGGGAGACATCGGATGGATGGATGAAGACGGGTATTTCTACCTCGTCGACCGCGCCAAGGACATGCTTATTGTCGGCGGCTTCAAGGTGTTTTCCAGGGAGGTCGAGGAAATCCTTTACCAGCATGGTTCGGTCAGTTTCTGTGCAATCATAGGCATCCCGAATCCCAAGCGTCCCGACAGCCAGATCGTGAAGGCGTTCATTCAGCTTGCGGAAGATTCGCTCAATAAAGACCGGGACCAGATAAAGAAGGAACTTCTTGATCTCTGCCAGGAAAACCTGTCACCGTACAAGGTTCCCAAGATTTTCGAGATAATTGACGCCATCCCTCTTACCGCAGTAGGCAAGGTGGACAAGAAGGCGCTCAGATAAATTTAACAGGGGGGATTAAATGTATTTTAACGAAACGCACGAGGCATTCAGGCAATCCGTAAAGAAATTTGTCGACAAGGAGATCAATCCGTTCATGGACGAATGGGAGGAAAAAACAGTGCCCCTTCATGACCTGTTCAAGAAGATGGGCGACCTCGGATTTCTGGGCATCCGCTATGAACCCGAATATGGCGGCCAGGGCCTTGACTACTGGTTTGAAACCATACTGCTCGAGGAAATGGGGCATGTTCATGGAGTGGGTGTCTCAACTGCCGTCGCCGTGCAGACAAACATGGCAACCCCGGCCATTGCCGCTTATGGAAGCAACTATCTGAAAGAGACTTATCTAAGGCCTGCGATTGCCGGTGACATGGTCTCGGCTATCGCGGTCACCGAACCCGATGCCGGATCCGATGTTTTCGCCATCAAAACCAGGGCGGTGAAAAAGGACGGCCGGTACGTCTTAAACGGCTCCAAGACATTTATCACCAACGGTACCCAGGCCGACTTCCTGACGCTGCTCGCAAGAACTGGCGATGAACCCGGTTATCATTCCTTCGGCCTTTTTGTCGTGCCGACAAACCTGCCCGGGTTTTCGGTAAGTAAAAAACTGGACAAGGTAGGGCTCAGAAGCAGCGATACGGCCGAGCTGTTTTTTGACAATGTCGAGATCCCAACCGAAAACCTGATCGGTGAAGAGGGAGAAGGCTTCATCTACCAGATGAAGCAGTTCCAGCACGAACGTTTCTCTATTCTCCCCGGCGTACATGTGTGCGTCAGGGACATGATCGATATGACGGTGGATTATTTAAGGCAGAGGGTGGTCTTCGGCAAACCGCTCATAACAAAGCAGGTGCTCAGGCACAGGCTGGCCGGGTGGCTCACGAGAAACGAATGCCTGAAGCAGCTGACCTATCATATAGTAAGGATGAAGATGGAAGGCCTCGATGTCACCCGCGAAATATCGATGGGCAAACTGACAGCCGGGCAGCTTATATCCGAGGTCGCTACCGGCTGCCTGCAGATGTTCGGAGGAATGGGCTTCATGAACGAGACCCTCATTTCGAGGTATTTCCGGGACTCAAGGATCATGTCGATCGGCGGGGGCGCGGACGAGGTGATGTGCGAAATAATCGCCCGTATGGAGGGTTTTTGAAACCCGTCTAGAGCATATAATTCAGGAGAAAAAATAAACCATGTTCAAGACCAGACTGACCGAGATGCTGGGCATCCCCCATCCTATCATGATGGGGGGAATGCAATGGCTTTCAACCGCCGAATTCGTTGCATCGGCTGCAAATGCAGGAGTTATGGCCTTCCTGACGGCCGAGACGTCGCCGACGGCTGAGGCCCTGCGTGATGAAATAAGGAAAACGAGGGCATTGACCGACAAACCCTTCGGTGTGAACATAAGCATGCTTCCTGAACTGGGAAAGGGCGAGCGCTCTCTGGGCTTTGCGCGGGTAGCTGCTGAAGAAAAGGTTGCTGCTGTGGAAACCGCGGGGCATGACCCGGCATTTCTTATGCCTGTGCTTAAAGAGGCAGGAGTCAAGGTATTTCATAAGGTTCCCACTATACGGTTTGCTAAAAAAGCAGTTGCCGGAGGCGTTGACGGCATAATAATCGTGGGTTTTGAATGCGGCGGCCATCCGGGCATGGACGACATCCCGCTTTCGATAATCCTGCCCAAAGCCGTAGACGAGCTCGGGGTTCCGGTAATTGCGGCAGGAGGTGTCGCCGATGCTAGGGGGTTCGCAGCCGCCATGTGCTACGGGGCTGCAGGCGTGGTAATGGGAACCAGGTTTGTGGCTACAACCGAAAGTACAATGAATGAAAAAATCAAGAAGCGCTATCTTGAGGTGACGGAAAGAGATACTACGCTCATCATGCGAAGCATTAAAAATCCCATGCGCTGCATGAAAAACTGGGCGACAGATACATGCCTTGAAATGGAGGCCAGAGGGGCAGGACTCGCCGAACTGCTCACGGTTGTAAGCGGAAAAATCGGCAAACAGATGTATGCACTCGGCGATTGCGAAGGCGTTCCCATCGCCTGCGGGTTGTGCGCCTGCCTCATCCATGAGATAAAGCCCATAGCCGAGGTTGTCGATGAGATCGTTTCCGGCGCCCACAAAATACTTTCAAGGCTGAGAACTTTGGAAGTATAATTAATCGTGAAGGAGAACTATAAGCTGTTATGACTAAAAGAGACAACACAGATTCCCCGTTGCCGAGACGCTCCATGCGCAGGCTCAGGGAAAAGGAAAACCGCTACAACACAATATTAAAGGCCGCCGAAGAGCTGTTTGCAAGAAAGGGCTTCAACCAGACCAGCATTGAAGAAGTCGCCGACCTGGCCGAGGTTTCGACAGGGGCTGTGTATTTTTATTTCAAGAACAAGGATGACCTGCTTATCAAGCTGATGCATGAGATAGGACATTTTTTAAGAAAACTGCTCGGCGAGGAATTTGAAAAGACAGATTTAACGCTGAATGGATTCAACAATATCCCTTATGCCTTTTTAAAGAATTTCTGCAAGCGCCACCCGGAGAAATTAACCATTTTTTTCAGGGAATCGGTCGGGCAGAGTCTTGAAGTGGAAGAGCAGCGAAAGCAGCTGTTCATCAAACTGACCCTTGATATTAAAGATGCAATAAAGAAGATAAGCAAGGAACAGGGAAAAAGTTTCATTTCCGATTTTTCGCCCGAGCTGATCGCAGTCTGCATAGTCGGAATATACGAACGGATCGCATGCCACTATTTCCTCTGGCAGAACAGTTCGAAAAATATCAAGGGAATCGCAGATGAGACAGCCTCGTTCATGCTGGGCGGAATCAATAACCTTTTTGAAGCATGATTTTAGGATTCAGGCCCCAGCATTCAACAAATCTTCATGTATAGCCGTTTGTTGAGGCCTGATCCATTCGAAGTCCCGAAGTTTTAACGGGCCTGACCCGTAACATCAATTATGGCTTCGGGCCTGTCAAACATCGAAATGCGTTTGATGGTCCTTGCATCAAAATCGAGCGCATTCAGATCAATTTTCCTCAGATTGAAGTTATCATAGGTCCTGAAGTATATTATGCGGTTTGTAAGGTCCTTGAAGGTCACCCACTGGGTCAGTTCCTTGAGCACTGTTTTGCCGTCCGCCTGTGTATCGGTTATGATGCCCTGCGGGATATCAAACGTGTTGATGATATGCTGCGCGAGATTAAGATTTCCTTTCGCGTCATGCTGTTTGTCGGCAAACCTCTTTAAGGCCACAAACCTCACAAACCTGCTCGCCGGAGTATAATCACCAGGCAGGCCGATCATCCCCGACCCGTGACCGGTCGGAAGGATGCTCTTTCCTTTTACATTCAGGGATTCCGGGTTTTCGGTTCTCATGCCGATGTACTGGCGCAGGTTCGTGAGATGCCACGGGAAATTGGGCGCATTTGTCATGATTCCCAGCGGATCGTCATAAACATTGCATACGCCGTTATCATACTCTATGACGATCGAACCGCCGGAAGCATCGTAAACAATGAAATGTGCGGGCAGTGCAATCTTTACCAACGGGTCGGCATAACTGAATACCCTGACATTCTTTATATTCTCTTTTACCTGGTCCACGGTTGAAAAATTGCCTAGAATCCAATCGACCAGAATGGTCTCGGCAAGGGCGCGGTTTGTTTCCTTAGGGCCGACACTCTGCCATTTCATGTCGTTTTCATACCACAGCAGACTTACGGCCAGACCCTTTTCATTCATTCCATCGGATATGCCATGGTCCATGCCGAAGGTCGCAACCCCGGTATAACCGAACAGCGTTTTCCACTTCAAGCCTGTTTTGCCTTCCGGAGCGGGACTCTGGCAAATTTTATTTCTCGGAACAATAATGATGTCGTATTTCAAATCAACCGAGAATTCCATTGATCGTACGGCCAGGATCGACCCGTCATCAGCCGTAACGCTGAAACTTCCACAGGGGTAAGAAGAAGAAGGTAATAATACGGTAAGGAAACAGCCGGCAGCAAGAACCATCATTAATTTTTTCATAATTGCTCCTTATATTGGTTAAAGTGGCAGCATTCTGATGCAATCTTTATCAATAGATATATCGGCCGGAATAAGGAATTCCTTAAATATCAGGGTAATCGAGGAGTCCTGATAACTTGATAACTCTGTAGATTAATTAACTGATGAAGATTGTCCATTTCTTGTCGTCCTGGTATCATCTTGAATGCAAATTACAAGCAGATGAGTCAGACAATCAACTGCCGGTTCATCAAGCCTTTGTAGAAAAGCTGTCTGTTGCTGATATCGCAAGAAAGTTACTGTTTATTGGCGCTTTGCGTTGACAGTTCAGGTTCATTTTAATACAATGTTCAATTGCAGACATTAACTGCATAATATAAGCGAGAAAGGTGGTTTATGGAAATTTTAAATGAATTCATGAGGGCGGCGCAGGATCCCGTTTCATACGCCAGGGGAAACAAACTGAAAACGAAAAAAAAGTTGATAGGCTACTGCTGCACCTACACACCGGAGGAAATCATATATGCAGCAGGTGCGATACCGGTAAGGCTCTTTGGAATAAAATCCGGCATTGCAAAGGCTGATGCCCATCTGCAGGCATACAGCTGTTCCCTGGTACGGGGAATCATGGAGGACGCCCTTCTCGGCAACCTCGATTTCCTTGACGGCATGGTTTTCCCGCACACCTGCGACTCCATTCAGCGCCTGTCCGACATATGGCGTCTGAATATCGCATCCACCTGGCACAATGACATAGTGCTTCCCGTCAAGCTCGACACGCAGAGCGCACGGGAATATATGGAAGACGCACTGGCCAAGTTCAGGAAAGAGCTCGGGGCATGGACGGGTGCCGAGATCACTGATGACGCACTCAGACAGAGCATTGTTGTTTACAACCGCCTGAGATCGCTTTTGAAAAGGCTCTATGCAATCAAGAGCGCAAATCCTCAGGCGATAAGCGGCCGGGACATGTATGCGGTAGTCAAGGGTTCGATGGTCATGGACAGAAAGGAAGCGGCCGACCTTATTGAAAAGCTCGTGATCCAGCTCGAATCGGCCCCGGCTGCCAAGGGGGCGAAAAAGCGCCTTGTCGTATCAGGCGGCATCTGCGACCATCCCGAGGTATATGACATGATCGAAAAATCAGGCGCCACAGTAATCTGGGACGATCTCTGCACCGGTTCGCGCTTCTTTGAAGGCCTTATTTCCGAAGACGGCGACCCTGTAAAGGCCATAGCCGCAAGATATTCAGGCCGGGTGATCTGCCCTGCAAAGCATTCGTCTCTGACCGGCAGGGGTGACAATCTTGTGAGCATAGCGAAAGAGCACAAGGCCGGCGGCGTGATATTCATTCTGCTCAAGTTCTGCGACCCGCATGCCTTTGACTACCCGTTCATGAAGAAGATGCTGGACGATGCGGGCATCCCTTCAATGCTGCTTGAAGTCGAACAGGAGCTTCCTTCTGCGGGACAGCTTGCGACACGTTTCGAAGCATTCATCGAGATGCTTTAACCGCCCAGGGCAAGGAGAGAACAATGTCGGAAGAAATAAAGAAAGACGCCGTACCAAAGGTAAAAGCGATAAAGAAGATGCGGGACATCATGACCGCGTATTATATTGACGCCAAGACAGCACGGGACAACAACAAGAAGGTCGCCTGGATAACGAGCGGCGGGCCTGTCGAGCCGCTGCAGGTAATGGACGTCATCCCGGTCTACCCGGAAAACCACGGGGCCATGATAGGCGCGTCAAAGATGGGCGTAGGGCTTTGCGAAACAGCGGAAAATATGGGCTACAGCCGTGACCTGTGCTCCTATGCAAGGGCGGACATAGCATGTTCGACCGTGAACGGCGGTCCTATCGGCGGGCTCCCGGCACCCGACTTCCTCGTATGCTGCAACAATATCTGCGGGACCGTGCTTAAGTGGTACGAGGTGCAGGCGCGGTATTACAATGTGCCGCTATTCGTCTTTGACACCCCGTTCTGCCACACCGAGTTCAGCCCGGAGGCAAGGCGTTACGTTGAAAAGCAGGTCACGGAGTACATGGACTTCCTTGAAAGGGTATGCGGAAAAAAATTCAATCTGGACAAGGCCGAAGAGGTCATGGAGTATTCCTATCAGGGCCAGAAGCTGTGGAGGGAGGTCCTCGAGACGGCGCGCAGCAGGCCAGCCCCATTGTCTGCGTTCGACGCGTTCTTCCACCTCGCGCTCATCGTGACGCTCAGGGGCACCAAAACCGTGGTCGATTACTATACGGAACTGATCGAGGAAATGCGCCAGCGTGCCGCGGACAAGATCGGATCGATCCCCAACGAGAAGTACAGGCTCCTGTGGGACAACCTGCCCATCTGGTACAGGACCAAATGGCTCTCTGACAAATTCGCCTCACATGGCGCCTGCCTTGTTGCAGACACCTACACATCGGCATGGTGCAGACAGCTCGATTATGTGGACAAAAACGACTTCGTAAAGTCGATGGTTGACAGCTACACCATGATCTACCTGAATATCGGGGTGGACCAGATGGTTGATACCGTAAAGGATATGGTCAAGAAATATGATGTTGACGGTATAGTCATGCACTCCAACCGGAGCTGCAAACCGTATTCTCTCGGCCAGTACGACATTCAGCGCATGATGCAGAAAGCCACAGGGATCCCGAGTGTCATGCTGGAGGCCGACATGGTCGATGAGAGAAGTTTTTCCGAAAGCCAGATAGATACGAGAATAGACGCCTTCATGGAACTTATAAGGCAGCACAAAGGATAAGAGGAGGACTTATGGGCTTATCAGATACAAAACCCTGGTTGAAGTTTTACGGCAATGTCCCGCCGGCCATCGATTACCCGAGGGTAAGCCTTTATGAGGCGCTGATGAAGACTGTCGGGCGCTTCCCCGACAAGATCGCCTGGGACTTCATGGGCTATACCGGCACATACAAGGAGTTCGCCGGGGAGATTGACAGGTGCGCAAACGCACTGGCGGCATTGGGTTTGAAAAAGGGCGACCGTATGACCATATCCATGCCGACAACTCCGCAGGGCATTATATGTTTTTATGCGATCATAAAGCTCGGCGCAATCGCAAGCATGATTCACCCGCTCTCACCGCCGAAAGAAATAGAATTTTACCTGAATGTCAGCAAGAGCACATTCGCTCTCACCATTGATGCATTTTACAAAAACTTCAAACAGGGTATGGAAAAGACTCAATGCAAGACACTCATCCTTGCAAGAATTCCCGATTACCTGCCGCTTGTTAAAAAAATCGGATTCAACCTCACGAAGGGAAGAAAGATCCCGAAAGTCCCGGCCGACAAAGAGGTCGTCTGGTGGAAAGAGATGATGAACGCAGGTTATCCCAGAGTTGAGACCGCCAAAGTTGATCCGGATGAAATGGCTGTAATCATGTACTCGGGCGGGACAACGGGCGTACCCAAAGGCATTATGCTTTCGCACATGAATTTCATCAGTGAAGGCATGCAGGTGGCTCACTGGGGGAAAATGGATGAAAAGGACAAACTCCTTGCAATCCTGCCGATATTCCATGGTTTCGGGCTGGGAGTCTGTGTGAATGCGGCATTCATGGGCGGAGGGCAGAGTATCCTGGTGCCCCAGTTCACACCTGAGATTGTTGCTGACCTGATAGCAAAGAAAAGGCCGAGCTTCGTTGTAGGGGTGCCCACACTGTTCGATGCCCTTACAAGAAACGAGCAGTTCAACAAGGCAGACCTGTCATGCATGAAAGGCTGCTTCAGCGGTGCCGACACATTGCCGCGTGTGGTAAAGGAGGAATTCGAGCGGGTCGTTGCAAGGCAGGGCGGCAAGGTCAAACTGCTTGAAGGCTATGGACTCACCGAAGCGGTTACAGCAATCATGGCCATGCCTATGGATGAATACCGTGAAGGGAGTGTCGGCGTACCCTTCCCCGACATGCTTGCAAAAATCGTAAAGATAGGCACAACTGAAGAGGCGCCAGCGGGAGAGGAAGGTGAGATCTGCATCTCGGGCCCTGCAGTGATGCTGGGATACCTCGACCAGCCGGAAGAGTCCGCCGCTGTTCTCAAGAAACATGCGGATGGAAAAACATGGCTGCACACCGGCGACATAGCAACAATGGACAATGACGGTTTTACATATTTCAAGCTCAGGCTGAAGCGCATGATAAAATCCTCGGGCATGAATGTCTATCCGGCCCAGGTGGAGGAAGTCCTGAGAACACACCCGGATGTCGACATGGCCTGCGTTATCGGCGTGCCCGACAAGGCGCAGATCTCCAGGGTCAAGGCGTTTATCGTATTGAAAGACAAGTCGAAAGCTGGCCCCGATACTGAAAAGGCGCTTATTGCACACTGCCGCGAGCACCTGCTTCTCTGGAGCTGCCCGAGGGAAATCGAGTTCAGGGATGACCTGCCCAAAACGCTTGTCGGAAAGATAGCGTTCAACACCCTGGAGGAAGAGGAAAAGGCAAAGCTCAGGGCGGAAGGAAAGTATGCCGGGGACTGATTGCAGGACCCTGTTGCTTTAGATTCAAGCGTCATTCTTTATCTTATCACCAAGGCGTACTGCAAAGTACGCCTTTTGTTTTAATTGCATTGATGCCTTATCTGCGCAGGTTTTTATATCGAGGCAAGCGGCATGATCAGGAACAAATTCCTGCCTGATTTCTTATTATATTTGCCCGGCCTGTTTGTATTGGTATAGATATCAGAGCACTATTAAACCCGGGGAGAATAAAAATGAGCGGAAATGCACCTGCAAGACGCCGTTCAAGGACGGAAAAAGAAAAGGGGCTGATGAGGGAGAAAATCCTGGAATCGGCTACCGGGCTTTTCATAACACGCGGATACTATGGTACAACCATCGTCGATATAACAAAAAATGCAGGCGTCAGCACAGGGACATTCTACCTTTATTACAGGAGCAAGATAGACATATACAAAGCGCTCCAGCTCAAGGGCCTGGGCATACTCTCGGAGATGATGGAGGACACCCTTTCAAAACCATATAAGAATGCTCTGTCCAGGCTCGTTGACCTCGCTTTAACTTATTACAGGTTTTATCGCGAGCACCACGAGTTTTTTGAAATCATAGCCGTCCTCAGCGCCACCCCTGCCGAGCTCAAGGAAACCGAATCGGAAATAAGCCATATCGTCAATGAAGAGACATTCAACCTTATGAGAACCATACAGGCGGTTATTGCAAAGGGCATCGAGGAAAAGGAAATAAAAGCAGTTGATGCATGGAAGATTGCAAATGTCTACTGGGGCATGATGGACGGGTTGATATTGCTTGCCGAACGGCATAATCTGGAAAACGTAATCGGCTGCGGACTTGAGGCCTTGATTAACGAGGCACTCGATATGACCTTCAATGGAATAGCCGAAAACACCTTTTAAATTTGGCATATTAATTCGAGTATATTGCAAGCACGCCTTTTTTAGTTTAAACATGATTAGAAAAATATAATTTTTATTATACAACACTTAATTTCGAGGAGAATAACATGCAGCGAATAATCTTCAGGACGACTACAACTGTTCTTGTAACATTGTTCATATTTCTTGCTCCGGCAGGATGCTCTCACAACAAGGCCATCCCTGTGAATATCCCGGATCTGGCCAAGGGACGCATAATAAACCAGGTTGTTGCCGTAACAGACAAGGGACGCATTGCAGGCAGGGTGGAACCTGACGGGTTTCTGAGCTTTCTGGGAATACCCTATGCCGAGCCTCCGGTCGGAGAACTCAGGTTTGAAAAGCTTCAGCCTGTCAAGCCCTGGAAGGGTATCCTGAAGGCGCACACGTTCGGGCCCGTCTTCCCCCAATCCTTTGACAAAACCGAGCCGTCATCGCTATATCTTCAGGATGAGGACTGTCTCACGCTCAACATATGGACCCCCGCACTTGATAACGCCAAACGCCCCGTAATGGTGTACATCCACGGCGGCGGCTATCTCTGGGGCTCGGGCATGGACCCCCTGTATGATTGTGGCAACATCGCCAGGAAGGGAAAGATCGTTGCAGTGAATTTCAACTACCGCATGGGCGCTATGGGATATCTCGACCTTTCGTTGGTCGGCGGAGAGGCATATGCAGACAGCGGAAACCTCGCTGTGCTGGACCAGATAACGGCGCTTAAATGGGTCCATGACAATATTGCGGCCTTTGGCGGCGATCCGGATAATGTGACAATATTCGGTGAATCTGCAGGAGCAGGAAGCGTTTCGACACTTCTCTCTGTCAGCCAGGCGCAGGGCCTTTTCACAAAAGCCATTCCGCAGAGCGGGGCCATAAGGATTACGAGATCAAAAGAATACGCACAGGACGTAACCAGACGGTTTATGGAACTTGCAGGCGTATCGGACATTAAAGGCCTGAAGGCGCTTCCTGTGAAGGATTTCTTCGTTGCCCAGCAGAAGCTTCTCAAGGAAGCGGGCCTTGCAACCGACCGCCTGTTCGGACCGGTCCGCGACGGCAGGGTAGTGCCAGTCGACCCGATCAAGGCCGTTTACGAAGGCTCGGCAAAAAATGTCTCCCTTCTTACGGGAACAACCGAGGACGAGGCCAGGTTCTGGATAAAATACGAGCCCCTGCTGCCTTATATCCCAGCTTCCGTCTTGCTGACTTTTACACCGGATACGAAAGGCTGGGATTCACCAACAAAAACCAACGTGATCGACTTTTACAGAAAGAGAATGCCTAATGCCAAGACAGGGGATATCGGACTTGCTATAGCCACTGACTTTTTCTTCCGCATGCCGCAGATCCATCTGGCTGAGGCCCAGGCCGGTTTCGGCAATACCTGGATGTATCTGTTCACATGGGATTCGCCTATTGATAAAGGCGTCTACGGTTCGCGTCATGCTCTAGAGCTTCGTTTCGTCCTGGACAACAAGGACGCCGAAGTGGGTGACAACCCGCCTGTTTCCCTCACCGAAAATATGATGGATGCATGGCTGGCATTTGCCAAAACCGGTAATCCCAATCACAAGGGCATACCGGAGTGGCCCAGATACGATACCAAGACAAGGGCTACCATGATCTTTAACGAAAAGTGCATGGTTGTTGACGATCCGGGAACAGAAGAAAGGATGTTCTGGGAGAAAACAAAACCTACTTTCAAATGAATCGCAACACTTATAAAGCATATCCCCGCAAAAACCGGCAGCTTGATGCCTCAAACAGGACTTGACTTAGGTTGTAACACTGGATAACACAAGACTTTCAATGAATATTCGCGCCAGAACAGTCGAGGACAAGCAGAAGCGCAGACTAATGCTGCTCAAGTCAGCTAAAGAATTGTTTTTCGCAACAGGCTATTACGGCACGACCATCAACATGATCACTCAGAAGGCCGGCTTGAGCACCGGTTCCTTCTATGTCTATTACAAAAACAAGATTGAAATATATAAGACCCTTCAGGAAGAGGGTCTCGACCTCTTAACAGGTATGATCGAAAAAACCCTTTCCTGGCCTGCCATGAACTGTACTGCAAAGCTATCCTCTCTGGCTATGACATATCTCCGATATTACACTGAATACAGAGAATATTTCGACATCCTTTCCGTACTAAGCGCAACACCAAAGGAACTCAAGGAAACCGATTCCGAGTTAAGCGAAATCATCAGGGTAAAGACATTGAAACTTCTGAAATTAATCGAAGATATAATAAAGCATGGGATCGATTCAGGGGAGTTCCTCCCTCTTGATACATGGAAAGCCACGAATATATTCTGGGGGTTGATGGACGGACTTATCCTCCTTGCAGAAAGAAACAATATCGGGACAGTTATTCATATCAAGCTCGAAGAACTTATCAAACAGTCTCTTGAAATGACCTTCTTCGGAATTCTTAAAAACAGACCGTAGAACACCTTCACATTCCCAACCGGTTTCAATTTTTCTCTGCAACCATCACCCAGTTTCCCTCTTTTTCATAACACCGGCAACGAGCAGCATTTACATTTTTAATTGAATATGATTATTTTATTGTATTTCATACCATTAGTTCATATTTATAAATATGCCATTTTAATGGCTTTTAATGCCTTTTTATGGCTTTTTAACATTAATCATTTATTGTTGAATATTATTCACTTGACAACCTTCTACGATTTCCTCATACATACAATTTGTATGGAGAAACGTCTGCCTGATTACCTTAAAAGGGAGGTTGGTTATGGAACGGCAATACATGGCATCTGAAAGGATTCAAAGAATTCGCAGAAGGTATCATGAAGAAGTCCCTGTCATATCAATAGAACGTGCAAAATATTATACGGAAAAATGGAAAAAGACAGAGACCGGCAATCTTCCGCTTGGAATAAGAGTCGCCCTTTCACTTAAAAACGTATATGAAAACATGAACCTGAATATTGATCCAGACGACAGGATTGTCGGTACATGGACAGAGAATTTTCTGGGCGTTCCTATCGACATCGAAAAAGGTATTTTCAATGATGTTCTCAAGATAGAACTTGATAAACAGTCTGTTATTCTGCATCAGGTAAAGACAAACCTGAATTTCTACAAATATCTTATCAAGAAATACGGTGTTTTCAAGCTCTACAACAGCGCCAGAAAGCTGAAAAGAATCGGAGCGGATATGCCCGGCATAGGGACAAAAACAATGTCTGAGAGAAAGGTGAATCCATACAGAATCGGCATTGGCGACAAGAAATTCCTGCAGAATGACCTTTTGCCGTACTGGGAAGGCAAGACGCTCGCAGAAATTTTTCATAAAGAACTGAAAAACTCGGATATCTACAAAGGAGACATGAAGGACTTCGTGGCGGCCCTTCCGAGAGATACTGCCAGCTACTGGACATTCCTATCTCCCGGGGCAGTTACGTGTACATGGCAGGGACATCTGATACTTGACCATAAAACACCTATCAGGGACGGCCTTCTGAAAATGAAGGAAAGAATATCCTCGGAGCTGTCTAACGGCAAAGAGATGAGCGAGGAAGAAAGGGATTTCCTGAAGTCGGCCGGCATTGCACTCGATGGCGTTATAATCTATGCCAGAAGGCTCGCCGAAAAAGTCAAGTCAGAGGCCGATAAGGAAACCGATCCCGAACGCAGGAAAACACTGTCTGAGATCTACGAGCGCTGTTCAAGAGTACCCCTGCACCCGGCGACAACCTTTGCTGAGGCGGTTCAGTCGTTTTGGACGGTAAAAACCGCAGTCGAACTTGCCGTTCCCTTGAACGCTCACGGCCCGGGCAGACTGGATCAGCTGTTTTTTCCCGTATTATGAAAGCGATATGAAAAACGGCCTTATCAGCAGGGAGGAAGCCAAAGAACTGCTGGAAGAACTTTTTCTAAAGATAATAACCCACAACATACGCCCGTTTTCGGGCTATACAAGTGCATATGTGCAACGGTATGAAGGATCGATGCCCGTTACTATGGGTGGCTTGACCGAAGACGGAAAAGACGCTACGAATGAACTCTCCTTTCTCATGCTCGAGGCTGCAGCCTGTTCGAAAACCACTATGAATTTTTTTGTCCGTCTTCATATGAACTCGCCGGAAATGCTTTATAAGGCCGTTGCCGATCTGCACTATCACGGCGTTTCGAGTGTGGCCGTAATAAACGATGATGTAAGCATCCGGGCTCTCACCAAACGCGGCTTTTCAAGGCAGGACGCAAATGCATTTTGCCTAACGGGATGCGTCGACATGATATCCGAAGGAAAAACCGGACATGAAGGATTTTCGGCAATGCCATTGTGTCGTATCCTGGACATGACGCTCAGGAACGGCAATTCGCAGACCCTCATAGGGACACTGAGCAATGTCGGGGTCAAAACCGGCGATCCGGACACGTTTAAATCATTTAATGAACTAGTGGATGCTTTCATCAAACAGGCCTCATTCCAGATGAAGATTGTCGTCGATGCGACACACATACGCGACAAATGTTTTGCCGAGAAATTTCCTGCACCACACATCTCGGCATTCATTCAGGGATGTTTTGAAAATAAAAGAGACGTCGTTCACGGCGGAGGCATATATACGCTCGAAGGCATACTCATGCTCAACAGCATCGCCAATGTTGTTGATTCTTTATACATAATAAAGAAGCTTATATTCGATAAGAGGCTGTTTACATTCGCCGAGTTGATTCAAGCGATTGATAATAATTTCGAGGGACATGACCGCATATTAAGCCTCATTGAAAACGTTGAAGGAAAGTGGGGCAACGGAAATTCCGAATCCGATGAAATCGCTTCCCGGATAACAAAGGGAATTTTCGACGAGACCTACAAATACAAGACCTTTAACAAAGGTTTTTATGCACCGTATATAAACAGCATGACATCTCACACCTATGACGGGCGGATTGCTGTCGCCACTCCTGACGGCAGAAAAGCAGGCAAGCCCTATGCGCCGAGCTGTGGTCCGTACAATGTGGATAAAAACGGTGTCACCGGAGTCCTCCGCTCGGTTGCGGCAATAGACTTCAGTGAAGTTCTGGGCTGCGCCGTCAACATCAAGGTGCATCCTTCGGCGATCGGCGCAACCGAGGAAACGCAGAAAAAATGGATATCCCTCATAAAGACATATTTCAGCCTCGGCGGAGAACAGCTCCAACCTACAATCGTTTCTACTGAAACCCTGCGCGCTGCGCAAAAAAAATCCTGACCAGTTCAGAGATGTCATTGTAAAAGTCGGAGGCTATAGTGCATATTTCGTCGAACTCGGAAATGAAATACAGGAAGAAATCATCGCAAGAAGTGAACACAAAATGATATGAAAAGTATGCCGGTTCAAAACATCGAGGGAAGAGATAATATCCCGTTCTCGATGAAGTTCGGATACGGAACGGGCGACTTCGCCGTTAATGTTGCCTATCAGGTTTGCGCGCTTTATCTTATCTACTTTTTCACCGATGTGTTCATGATAAGCGCCGTGAGCGCAGGTACCATCTTTATGGTCTCAAAACTCTGGGATGCCGTAAGCGACCCTGTTGTCGGCGTCATTACCGACCATACAAGAACTAAATGGGGGAAAAAGCGTCCGTATCTGCTGTTTGGGGCAATACCTCTGTCGCTGGCTGTCTTTCTGGTGTTCGCCGGCCCCAAACTGTCAGAGGGCTACAGAATAGCCTATGCGACGGTGACCTTTATGCTTTTCAGCACAGCTATCGCAGTAGTCAGTGTGCCTTATGCGGCATTGATTGCAGACATGACTCTGGATGCAAAAGAGCGATCGAGCATATCCGGCTTCAGGGGATATTCGCCCTTCTCGGTTCACTCTTCGCTGCAGGGGCTACAAAACCTCTGGTTGCATTATTCCCGAATGAGGCCTACGGCTTCAGGATGGTTGGAATCTTTTATGCAATCATAATCTCAGTGATACTGATCATCACCTTCGCCAGCGTCAGAGAGCGGGTAGCTCACCCGTTAGAAGAGAAGCTTTCCATAAAGAACAGCCTTTGGGTGATCAAGGTCAATACACCGTTTATCATCCTTGCTACCTCAACTGTCCTTTACATGATAGCGGTCTATCTGCTTGCGGCAATGGTAAATTACTATTTCAAATACAATCTTCGGATGGAAAAGATGATCCCTTTTGCATTTCTCGCCCTGTTTGTAACGGCTGCAATCTTTATTCCCGTATTCGTTTTCATATCAAAGGCCAGAGGGAAGAAGTTCGCCTTCAATCTTGGCGTAGGCCTTCTGGGCCTTATGCTCATACTTTTTTACTTTTTGGGAGATGCCGGCACAACGATTGTAATGCTGCTTTTCATTCTCGGCGGTATAGGTTTTTCCACGATCTATCTTTCTCCCTGGGCGCTTGTTCCCGATACTGTCGAATACTCGGAGCTGAAAACAGGATTGAGGCGTGAAGGGACGCTGTTCGGATGCTTTTTCCTGTGCTTCAAAATAAGCGCTGCTGTTTCCGGTTCATAGCCGGCTGGGGACTAAAGCTTTCGGGTTATGTCCCTAATACTGTTCAGAGCGGTACTGCCCTTTTCGGCATAAAAGTGATGGTCACGCTGGTTCCGCTGCTTTTCATCATTGCCGGAATGACAGTTTTCTCTTTCTATCCCATCGACGAAAAGGCCCATTTAAAGATCATCGGCGATATAGGAGCCATGAAGGAAAGTATATGAACCCCACCGAGCGAGTTTTGAGAACTATGGACGGATTGCCTGTCGACAGGGTGCCGGTTATGTGCGCGGGCCTTGAGGACAGGACGGCAAATGAAATCATGGGAAAACCCATTATACCCCCCAAGGCACTCTTCAGAAATCCGTTCATGAAACATGTCCTGAACAATCACCAGAAGATCAGCACTCATATTGCACACAATGCCATTAACGGCGGGATGGAAAAGCACACCAAAGCTGCGATAAGGTTCGGATTCGACGCCATGTGGCTTGCATGCGGAGAGAACATGGTCATTCTGGATTATGATACAATGGCAAATATCAACGGGCTCATCTACAACCTGATCGAAGACGGTTACGGGAACATGAGCTACATGTACCGAGGGCCAGCGATAAGATCATCCAAAGACTTCGAAGAATGGCCGTATTTCGAAAGCCCGGACGATTACGCTCAAAGAATATATAAATTCTACAAAAGGATGCTTGATAAATATGGTGAGGATATCTGCATCTTCGCCTGCCCATGTGGCGGTTTGCAGGACAGCCTTCTGCTCTCAGTAGGAATCGGAAATGCCCCCCTGTGGATGAAGAAGGAAAAAAAGCTTACAGAACAATACCTTGACTGGTGTTCAGATATTATTTTCAATTCGGTCACTGCCGTGCTGGACGCCGGGGCAAAAGTCATTCTGATAGGTGATGACTTCGCACAGAAAACGGGACCTTTTTTCGGTCCGAAGATGGTAAACGAAGTCTTCGGCCCATTTTACAGGAAAGTGATTAAAGCCGTTCATGCCCGCTCCGCAAGAATGCTTCTGCATTCATGCGGTGACAACACGCTCTTGTTCGATACATTTATATCCTGGGGGTTCGACGGGTTCCATGCATTCGAGCCGACATCCAACGTGGATATTTACAGTGAGAAAAGACTCCACGGTGACAGGATCACCATTATGGGAAATGTCGGTGTTGACTATTTGTTGACGGAACGTTCAACCGCCGAAGAAGTAGTTGAAGAAGTAAGAAGGCTTATAGACGGGCTTGCCCAAGGAGGCAGATACATACTTGCCGCTGCGCATTCCATTGATACTGTACCCCGCTTCCAAATTGAAAGTCATGGTGGAAGCAGCCCATGCATTCGGCGAATACTGAATGCCAGCAATCCGGTCAATTCCTTAACTCAAACGAATCATGAAGATGTTGCAGGATACCTTTTGTGAAATATGCTCAGAAAATCCCAACATTGATTATGGATATTGACTATGGGAGCTTATAAGTTTATTACTGAATCATGTTCAGTTACTCTTGCTGAAAAATAAAATTCAAGGATGTTTCATGACAAAAACATTGGAAAAAGATTTGACATTGGCGGAATCGGAAAGGGTCCCCCTGGGTATGAAATTCGGATACGGCGTGGGCGATTTTGCTTTTTGCCTCGGTTATCAGGTTTGCGCCTTGTACCTTCTCTACTTTTTTACTGATGTTTTCATGCTGCCTGTCGGGATTGCGGGCATGATATTCATGGGATCCAAAATCTGGGACGCCGTAGTAGACCCCATAATCGGAACCATCAGCGACCACACGAATTCCAGATGGGGAAGAAAGCGCCCGTTTCTGCTTTTCGGGGCCGTCCCTCTGGGCCTTATGACCTTTCTTCTTTTTTACGGACCTCATCTAAGCCTTAACATGAAAATAATTTACGCAGCGGCGACATTCATTGTTTTCAGCACTGCCATAGCCACGGTCAACGTGCCGTACGGAGCCTTAACCGCAGACATGACCCTTGATGCCAAAGAACGTTCTGGCATTACCGGATTCAGGATGACGTTCGCCCTCCTGGGGACCCTTTTCGCAGCGGCGGCTACCAAACCTCTGGCGTCGCTGTTTCCGAACGAGGCAACCGGATTCAGATGGATAGGCGCCATATACGGTATTATCATAGCCGTTATTATTCTGATAACATTTTCTACCGTCAGGGAAAGGGTCAAGCATGTCGACCTGGAGGAAAAGCTTCCTTTTTTTGAGAATCTGAAAGTAATTTTTTTAAACGGCCCTTTTCTCCTTCTGGCCGGCGGCGTCACCCTTTACATGGCTGCAGTCAACCTGCTGGCGATAATTGTAGTTTATTTCTTCAAATACAATCTTCATAAAGAAAACCTCGTCTCAATCGCATTTATTGCGTTGTTTGTCACAGCTGCGGTTTTCATACCTGCATTCATATGGCTCTCGAACAAAAAGAGCAAAAAATTCGGGTTCAATGTGGGGATGATCATGCTAATGGCATCCCTGACAGGGATGTATTTCATGCCCGGCGATAATCTCTATGCCATCTTTGCACTGTTCTTTATTGCAGGAATCGGAATGTCCACAGTCTTTCTTTTCCCCTGGGCCATGGTGCCTGACACTGTCGAATATTCCGAATGGAAAACAGGACTGAGACGCGAGGGCACGATATACGGCGTCTATTTTCTGTGCATGAAAATAGGCTCAGCCATTTCAGGATATGTGGCCGGCACCGGGCTTGCACATTTCGGATTTATTGCAAATGTTCAGCAGACAGGGGAGACGCTTGTCGGCATAAGACTATTAATTTCATTCATCCCGATCGCCTTTATCATTCTGGGTATGATCCTGATTTTCTTCTACCCGATAGACGCCGCATACCACAAAAGAATCCTTGACGAGCTTAAGACAAGGGAAAAGTAAATGAGAACAGGGCCCGACAGGATTAAAAGTCTCAGAAACCGATACGTCAAAGAGACCCCTTTCATTTCAATCCAGAGGGCCGGGTTATTTACCGAAAAGTGGATTTCAATGGATTCTTCGGTGCCGAACGCCATAAAAGCGGCCGAGTCCATGAAGCATGTCTATGATAACATGGGGTTTCATATTGATCCCGACGACCGCATTGCAGGCACATGGACGGAGAATTTTCTCGGCATCCCGGTCGATATCGAGAGGGGGCTTTTCAATAACGTATTCGAGACCGAACTGGATGTGGGCTCCATGCTCTTCTATCAGATAAAATCCAATGCCAGGTTCCTTCTCTACATGTTCAGGCGTCACGGCATTGCAAACTTTTTTCAAAACCTTAAGAAAATGAAGGGCCTGGGCATCGCCATGCCATCAATCGGCCTGTCCACAATGGACAGAAGGAAGATAAACCCATACAGGATCAGCCCAGTTGACAAGCGCATCCTGCAAAAGAAACTCCTGCCCTTCTGGAAGGGAAAAACGCTGGTCGATAAAATCAAGTCCGCAGTCGACAAAACTGACATTCACAGGGGCGAGCTTGAGAGCCTTACAGCGGCCATGCCACAGGCGACCTCAAGGAACGACATGGTGATTTCCGCAGGCGCCGCGCTGGGCACATGGCAAGGGCATCTCATACTCGATCATGTAACCCCCGTCAAAAAAGGGCTCCTGTCCATGAAGGATGAGGTGAGCGCGCTTCTAAGCTCGACCTGCGCTGAGGCCGAAGAAGAGTATACCTTTTTAAAATCAGTCGAGACAGCACTTGAAGGTGTAATCACTTTTTCAAAACGCCTTGCCGAAAAGCTCGGTTTGGAGCTTGGGAAAGAGACCGACCCCGAACAGAGGCGCATCCTGTCGGAAATGTATGAGACATGTTCAAAAGTCCCGCTGAACCCGGCCCGCACCTTCAAAGAGGCCGTTCAGTCGTACTGGACGGTCAAGACAGCGGTCGAGCTGGCCGTACCTTTCAACGTTCATGCACCCGGAAGGCTCGACCAGATTTTTTATCCCTTTTACATAAATGACCTGAAGGAAGGCCGGATTACAGAAGGAGAAGCCTCTCTTATTCTGCAGGAGCTTTTTTTAAAGATCATGAGCCACAACATGAGGCCGTACTCAAATTTCACTGCCTATTTCACACAACGCTATGAGGGCTCCGAGCCCGTGACAATGGGCGGTCTGACGCATGACGGCCGAGACGCCACAAATGAGCTTACATATGTCATGCTTGATGCCGCCGCGGAATCAAAGGCGGCGCTCAACTTTGCAGTACGTATCCATAAGGACAGCCCCAGGGAACTGATGGAAAAGGTCGCCGAACTTCAGCACAGGGGCAATTCGAGCATCTCCATAATGAACGATGAAATCGCTGTCAGGGCGCTCGAAAAGCACGGCTTCTCCCATGAGGATGCCCTTGATTATGCAATAACCGGCTGCGTCGACATGTGCGCGCCGGGCAAGACCGGAGGCGAGGCTTTCAGTTCCATCCTGCTCTGCCGGACGCTCGACATGACGCTCAGAAACGGAGACGCCCAGGTCGTCATATGTCTTGTCAAGGACGCAGGGCTGAAAACCGGCGACCCGGATTCGTTCAGGTCTTACGGAGATTTCGAAAACGCGTTCATAAAGCAGGCCTCCCTGCAGATAAGGAACATTGCCCGGGCCTCGTTTATCAGGGACAAAACGCATGCCGAGAACCTGCCTGCGCCTCTCATTTCGGCTTTCATGCAGGGTTGCCTTGAAAAAAAGAAGGATGTTACGCAGGGCGGGGCGGTGTATGACCTTGAGGGCATTCTCGTCATGAACAGCATAGCGAACCTGACAGACTCGCTTTATGTTATCAAAAAGCTTGTCTATGAACAGAGGCTGTTCAGCATCAGGGAACTTCTTCAGGCAATCGACAGCAATTATGAGGGCTATGAGGGCATGCTTGCAAATATCCTGTCACTGCCCGGAAAATGGGGCAATGGCAATCCCGAGACCGATAAAATCGCCCGGAAGGTTACGACAGCGATTTTCGAGGAGATGTCAAAATACAGGACATATAAAGGTGGAATTTACGCACCATTTATAAACAGCATGACCGCGCATACCTATGACGGCCGCATATTCATCGCGACTCCCGACGGCAGGAAGGCGGCCAAACCTTTTGCAGCAAGCTGCAACCCCTATAACGTCGATACAAAAGGCCCTACCGGTGTTTTAAAATCGGTTTCAGCCCTGGACTATTCCCATGTACTGGGCTGCGCCGTCAATATCCGCATGCACCCGACAGGTATCGGGGAAACCGGCGCTGTCAGAGAAAAATGGATCTCGCTCATTGATACTTATTTCAAGATGGGCGGTGAGCAGATTCAGCCTACCGTCGTTTCAACGGAAGTTTTAAGGGCCGCGCAGAAAGACCCTGACTCCTACCAGGATGTGATCGTGAAGGTCGGCGGCTACAGCGCCTATTTTGTTGACCTGGGTTATGAGATTCAGGAGGAAATCATCTCGCGCTCGGAGCACCAGCAGGTCTGACAAATGGGAATGGGAATTATCTTCGACATTCAGCATTACTGCATCCACGACGGCCCCGGAATCCGGACTGTCGTTTTCCTGAAAGGCTGTCCCTTAAAATGCGCCTGGTGCCAAAATCCCGAATCTCAGAAGATGAAACCCGAGACCGGATACCTTTCAGAAAAGTGCGTCTGTTGCGGCAAGTGCGTGAAGGTATGCCAGAACAAAGCATTGAGGCTGGCTGATAAATCGCAAGCTGACAAGTCGATAAACAAAATAAAAACAATCTTATCCAGAAGTCTTTCTGCAAAAGCCAGGAGTCTCATCAGGGATGGCTCCCGCTGCAAAGCCTGCGGCATGTGTGTCTCGGTCTGTGAGACAGGGGCGACGCAAATGATAGGCAAAGAAATGGATGTGAAAGAGGTAATCGGAACAGTTTTGCCGGACAGGCCGTTTTATGACAATTCAGGTGGAGGCGTGACGTTCTCGGGAGGCGAGCCAAGCCTGCAGAAGGTTTTTCTGCTGGAGATGCTCGATCAATCAAAAAAGGCGGGCATTCATACTGCATTAGAGACATGCGGGTATTTTGACGAAAGCCTGATTGATGAACTTCTTCCTCTGACAGACCTGTTCCTTTTTGACCTCAAGCAGATTGATGCGGCCAAGCACAAAGCCTTGACAGGAAAGGACAACAAGAGGATTCTCGATAATTTCATCTCGATTCTGGATAAGGCGGGAGTCGAGAAGCTTGTTCCAAGGATTCCAGTAATACCTGGTGTCAACACAGATGAAGCGTCAATCAAGGCATTCGCTGACTTTTTCAAAAAATATGATTTTGATGGTGATATCAATCTTATGCCTTATAATTCCCTGTATAAAACAAAATTTGAAAAGATCGGCAGAGGCGCCGATTACAGGGAGTTCGGCAAGCTGGATGAAGACAGGATAAAGCAGATAGCAGAAAGCTTTGAATCATATGGATTAAGGGCTCTTTGCCAAAAATAAATTTCAAGGTGCTTATAATGATAAACGCATTCGGTTTTGCCAGGATACCAAGGATAGAATTCGGGGCAGGCAAGTTTTCGGCATTGCCGGATATAATATCGGCATACGGAAAAAAAGCGCTGATCATCTCAGGCGGCGGATTCCTGGACACCTCCGGCAAGCTTGATGACCTTTTAAACGGATTGAATACAAAAGGCATCACGGCCTCGGTTGAAACAGTGACGGCCGAACCTTCACCCAACCTGATCGACACCATGGCAAAGAAATACAGGGCAAATGACATTTCGGTCATCGTCTCTGTGGGCGGAGGCAGCGCCGTTGATTCAGGCAAGGCCGTATCGGCAATGCTCAAGATTGACAAGCCTGTCGAGGGCTTTCTTGAAGGCATAGGCAGGGATGTGCACCCGGGTACAAAGGTGCCTTTCATTGCTGTTCCTACAACATCAGGAACAGGCAGCGAGGCGACCAAGAATGCCGTGCTGTCAAAGGTCGGGCCCGGAGGTTATAAGAAATCTCTCAGGCATGATAATTTCGTGCCGGACGTTGCACTGATAGACCCCGGGCTCATGCTGACATGCCCCGGAGCAATAACGGCCTCATGCGGCATGGACGCGTTCGTCCAGCTTCTTGAATCCTATGTGTCGGTAAAACCTGCGCCCATGACCGATGCCCTGGCCGTGAGCGGCATGGAGGCTGTCGGCAGGAGCCTTGTCAGCGCCAGCACCACCGGTGCTGGCGACATCGGCGCTCGCTCGGACATGGCCTACGGAGCCCTCATATCGGGCATCACACTGGCCAATTCGGGCCTCGGGGTCATTCACGGCTTCGCCTCGGCGATAGGAGGCTTCTTTAATATCCCGCACGGCGTTATCTGCGGCACGCTCCTTGCCGTGGCAACTAAAAAGAATATTGAGGTTTTAAAAGAAAAAGACCCTGACGGGGTTCAGCTGAAAAAGCATGCATGGGTCGGGGCCATTTTAAGTGGAAGGGTCTATGACGAATCAAAGGTTAATGAACTATGCGATATTCTGACTGACGTGCTTTACGGCTGGTCCGAGAGGCTTCAAATGCCGCTCCTGCGCGGCTACGGCGTGACTGATGCGGATATCGACAGGATTGCCGGTGAAACCGAGCTTAAGAACAATGCGGTCAGGCTTACCAGGGAAGATATTGCGGAGATATTGAAAGAGAGGATATGAAACGTATCCTGGCCATAGACCTCGGAACACAGAGCATACGGGCCGGCCTCATGACGCCCGAAGGCAGGGCCGTTGCCGTATCTCAGCAGGTTCATTTAATCGAGAGCCCGCATCCGGGGTGGGCTCAGCAAAACCCCGTCGCCTGGTGGGACATCACAACAAACGTCATAAGGGATGTTCTGGCAAAGAGCGGAATAAGACCATCGGAAATCGCAGGTGTCATGGCATGCGGCCAGATGCACGGCCCGACAGGCATCGGGTTTGACGGAGACATCACTACGGAATTCACCCAGCTCTGGTGCGACAAGAGGTGCGAACCTCAGTGCATCAAGGCGAGGCTCTCCTTCGGCGAGAAACTGCTTCAGGAAACCACGGGAAATGTCCCGGGGGCCGGATGGACCGGACTCAAGGTCAAATGGATAAAGGACAACCAGCCTGAGGTATATGAAAAAACGGAATGCTTCCTGGTACCCAAGGATTTCATCAATTACAGACTCACAGGCTCCCTTGCAACCGATTTCAGCGAGGCCTCGGGTTCATTCCTGATTGACTCGGATAAAGGGCAATATTCTGATGAAATGGCGGAAAGGCTCGGCCTTGACCTGAACAAGTTCCCCGGGATTTTCAGGTCTCATGAGATTATCGGCCGTGTTACCAGAGACGCCGCCATGCATACCGGCCTGGCAGAAGGCACACCGGTCATGGCGGGAGGCGGTGATTTCATAGTAAGTCTGGTTGCACTCGGACTGACCGACGGCGAAACGGCTGTTGACATGACAGGGTCATCTTCCCTTTTCGTCGTTCAGAAGGATTCGCCTGTTATTCACCCTGCCGTCTCGAACCTCATGCATGTGCTTGGCGGCTGGGTGCCTTTCGTCATGCTCGATACGGGCGGGCTCAACATGAAATGGTGCAGGGATTTCATCTCATCGGCAGCCGGCGCCGGTATATCTTATGATGACATAATTACATCTGCCGGGAACATTTCCGAAGGCTCGGACGGCCTCATGTTCTATCCCTACCTGCTCGGAGAGAGGAGGAGCGATAATGTGAACTCACGGGGCATGTTCGCCGGCATCACTCCCGGGCACAGATCAGGTCATTTCTCCCGCGCCGTCATGGAAGGCACGGCTCTCGCGCTCGGTATGAACGCGGCGGTCTTCAGAAAACTTGGCGTAAAAATTAAAAGGGTATGCTGCATCGGTGGTGCGACCCGCAACCGGCTTCTTAACAGGATCAAGGCCGATGTTTACGGTGTGCCTGTTGAAATCGCAGGAGAGCCCGAAACAACACTATCCGGCGCCGGCATGCTCGGGGCATACGGTTTAGGGTTGTTAACGGATTTATCCGGGGCTGCAAACATGCTTTTTTCAGAAAAAACCGTTATCGAGCCTGATGAAAAATCCGTCAGAATATATGAGGAATTGCAAAATGAATTTATACAATTTTACAAACATATGCTCGGATACTGGAAATAGTTATTACCGGAGGTAAAAGATGAAGCTTAATGCGCACGATCTCGCCAGGATGATGGATTTCAGCATCGTAAGGCCGGAAGTGGACGAAAAGGAGCTGAGGGGGTTTGCGGCAGACGTCAGAAAATACAGGTTTATCGGCGCCCATGTCCTGCCCTACTTTGTGGCGGAGCTGAATGCGCTCCTTGAAGGCTGCGACGATGTGCTGATAGGAACGGGTATAGGCTTTCCGTTCGGAAACCACAAAACGGCCATTAAAGTCCATGAGGCAAAGCTCGCGTTAGAAGACGGCTGTAAAGAGCTGGACATGGTGATAAACATCTCGGCGCTTCTCTCCGGCCGGTATCAGTATGTCAGGGACGACATCAGGGCCGTCGTGGATACGGCCGCCGGAAGGACCGTCAAGGTCATATTCGAAGTCCACTACCTGAAGGACTACGACATAGAAAAGGGCTGTGAATGCTGCATCGAGGCAGGGGCCAAATTTGTGAAAACAGCCACAGGCCACACACCGACCGGCGCGACCCCGCATAACATCGCATTAATGAAAAAATGTGTCGGCGATCAGCTCAAGATCAAGGCTTCGGGCGGCATCAGGGATTTAAAGACAATGATTGAGTTGTATAAACTCGGCGCCGAGCGTTTCGGCATAGGCGCCGCCTCGGGACTTAAAATACTCGGGGAATGCGCGGCCTTGCCGGACGGCGTCGTCGAGGTTTAGTACAGGACGTTATAACTTCATACACCTTTGAATCGGGCCATTATCGGCACTCACCCTTCGGGCGTATCTTCGATGCGTCAATTTTCGTGATGCAATAATGGGATCATGAGCATCCTGTTTCGCTCCTCAAACCGAAGGTGTAGAGAAAATTTGTTATAACGCCCTGTATAATGCTTATAGGATTGCTTGCATGTGAGGTCCTTCGAACTTGAAATAACATTAAAATCGATATGACATACGGAAAGTTAAAAATTTAAGGTTTGCAACAAACCTGTTAAAATATTAAATGTATGAAATATCCTGTGATTGATTGAATCATTGGATTTTGGTTGGCCTGTGGTGAAACAACAAAAGAAATACCTTGTCATAGTAGTAAACTTCACGAATTCCTTGGATTTCTAAGATATACAGAAACTTTAGAATAACTTGTTGGGCATCTAAAAAATATAATTGGAAGAAACCATGACTTATCAACTGCCACCTTTAATTGATGCAGACACATTTGAAAAACTAGTTCGCGACATTTTGCGGCTGGTTTATGAAGATCCCGGCATAGAACAGTTTGGCAGAAGAGGTCAGAATCAGCACGGTATTGACGGATACTCTCCTACTGTTTCCGATATAACATTTCAGTGCAAACTTAAAGATTTGCGATATGAAAGTGAAAAAAACCTTCGAGAAGTTCTGACTACTGAAATGGTGGAGGAATTTGGAAAGACAAAAGACCTCACTACTCGTCCAAAGCGGTTTATTTTTGCGTCCACTTTTAAGAATGACACTCACCTCCAACAAAAAGCCAAATCTATATCTACTATAGAAACTATTGTAGAATACTGGGGATGGGATACGATAAACGAAAAAATTTGGGATTATGCTGAAACGTTGATACCCATTTTCTTTCCCCAATGCCCTATCAAACATACTCCTGGTTTCAGAAAAATTACGATTGACGATATCCAAAAAGCACTTATTGACGATCCAGATAGACGTAAAAAGTTAGCACTGGAATATTATAGAATTAACGACCGGGATGATGTTGTATTCAAAGTCGTCTGCAACAAAATGGACATTCGAAATACCGATGTTGTGGAAAATGCACTTCAGAAACTTAAAAAGTATACTTCCAGCAGGACGTTTTGGATTCTGGGGAATGGTGGGAGTGGCAAGACTACGATCTTGCATCGTTTAGCCGTGGAATTGTCATTGAGCGGGCAGAACGTCTATATGCTTAATTTTGAAGCAAATCTTAATAGGAGTGATCTTGAAAATGTTCTATCCCAAATAAAATACTGTAATGCTACAGGCAAGGTTCTGCTATGTATTGACAACCCGGCACAGGATGAAGAGGCATTGGGATTACTCCTAAGGCTCATCCCTGATTACTGTGAGCAAATAAACATTTTGATTGCAGAACGAGGGCACCGTTACCATGCCATGCAGAAGAATGGGTGTATGACATATCTGCATGGTGAAGAAGAACACGATCCTATCATTGTCAGGAATTCACGCAAACAGCGCCAACAAGTATACAATAAGCTTTTTGAGCTTTTGGGAATTGCTGACGACGATACAACCACATTACGAGAAATCGGTCTTAATGAACGGCTTGCTTATGTCAACGCCACATATACCATATTGTTAGAACTCAAAAAAAAGCGGAAAATCGATTTTGACTTCGACTGGGATGATTATCGTAAGCTAACCATAGATATTCCGTCTTTCCAAGGTGGCTACAAATATATAGCGCTTTTTTATTTATTTGGCGTCAAAATGCCGTTTTCACTTTTGTCAAAAATCTTACACGCTGATGAAGTGCAGCAGAGAATCTTTCTAGAAAAATTCCGTGGATTGGAATACGAGCCCGTAGTTGTAGACGAAAGACGTGATGTTTCAGGTCGAAAGAATATATTGTTAAGGACTAAACATGAAATAGTTTCAGAAGTATATTTCCGTGAGCACCACAATTTAGAAAAGACTGAACTGTTAATGGAATGTTGCGAGCATACTGATTTCCGTGATTTATTGCACTCTCAAGCGCTGGTGAATATCTTTGGAACTAAGAAGAACTACTTGATTGAAGATTACCATGTTAATTATCAATCCATTTTTGATTATCTATTTAACAGCTACCTTGTCGATAAAGTTAAACTCTCCCAAAAACTGTATGCAACTCTTCATCTTGCCAAATTTTGGTTGCTTCTATCTCAGGACAAAGATGATGAAGCTGTATCTTTATTAGAATTATTTATCCAAGAAGTGCCTGATAATTTGCATACACGCACAGAACTGGCGAAGATTTATCAGAAACAGAATAAGCTCGATAAAGCTGAAGCCGTTTTGCAAAAGCTTTTGGAAATAGACAAGAAAAACTTGCAAGCCCGCACTGAGCTGGCAAAGATTTACCAGAAACAGAATAAGCTCGATAAAGCTGAAGCCGTTTTGCAAAAGCTTTTGGAAATAGACAAGAAAAACTTGCAAGCCCGAACTGAGCTGGCAAAGATTTACCAGAAACAGAATAAGCTCGATAAAGCTGAAGCCGTTTTGCAAAAGCTTTTGGAAATAGATCAAAAAGACTTGCAAGCCCGCACAGAGCTGGCAAAGATTTACCAGAAACAGAATATGCTCGATAAAGCTGAAGCCGTTTTGCAAAAGCTTTTGGAAATAGATCAAAAAGACTTGCAAGCCCGCACAGAGCTGTCGAAGATTTATCAGAGACAAGGTAAATTGACTGATGCTGAAGTTGTATTGCTAGAAGTGCTCGATATTAAAATTGATGACTTAAATTCACGCACTGAGCTGGCGAAGATTTATCAGAAACAGAATATGCTCGATAAAGCTGAAGCCGTTTTGCAAAAGCTTTTAGAAATAGACAAGAAAAACTTGCAAGCCCGCACTGAGCTGTCGAAGATTTATCAGAGACAAGGTAAATTGACTGATGCTGAAGTTGTATTGCTAGAAGTGCTCGATATTAAAATTGATGACTTAAATTCACGCACTGAGCTGGCGAAGATTTACCAGAGGCAAGGTAAATTGACTGATGCTGAAGTTGTATTGCTAGAAGTGCTCGATATTAAAATTGATGACTTAAATTCACGCACTGAGCTGGCGAAGATTTATCAGAAACAGAATAAGCTCGATAAAGCTGAAGCTCTTTTGTTGGAAAGTTTGAAAATCGACGATAAACAACTGCATCCCCGTACAGAGCTGTCGAAGATTTATCAGAAACAGAATAAGCTCGATAAAGCTGAAGCTCTTTTGTTGGAAAGTTTGAAAATCGACGATAAACAACTGCATCCCCGTACAGAGCTGTCGAAGATTTATCAGAAACAGAATAAGCTCGATAAAGCTGAAGCTCTTTTGTTGGAAAGTTTGAAAATCGACGATAAACAACTGCATCCCCGCACAGAGCTGGCGAAGATTTATCAGAAACAGAATAAGCTCGATAAAGCTGAAGTAGTTTTGCAAAAGCTTTTGGATATAGACAAGAAAAACTTGCAAGCCCGCACAGAGCTGGCAAAGATTTATCAGAAACAGAATAAGCTCGATAAAGCTGAAGCTCTTTTGTTGGAAAGTTTGAAAATCGACAATAAACAACTGCATCCCCGCACTGAACTGGCGAAGATTTACCAGAGACAGAATAAGCTCGATAAAGCTGAAGCTCTTTTGTTGGAAAGTTTGAAAATCGACAATAAACAACTGCATCCCCGCACTGAACTGGCGAAGATTTACCAGAGACAGAATAAGCTCGATAAAGCCGCTGAAAAAGCAGAAGAGTCTTTAGAAATAGACCCGCTCGACATTTATGCAATGTCAGAACTTCTAGCAATCTGGAACCGTCAGGGAAAGAATGAGAAGTGTGTACAGCGGTTCTTTGAATTCATTGCACAACCCGAATATCATTTTGACCGACATAGCCAAGCGCCTGTATTCAGATTTTTTCTTTGCTGTCGGGATTTTAAAATGAAGGAAAACGCCAGAGAAGTATTTCAACGATTTAGCCAAGAACTTGACGAACGAAATCTTAATTTTTATAGAGACAATTTTGAATGAGTGAGACAACTTCAACCTTCTGGAATTTGGACCACTTTGCGGAAGTTAAAAGGTCAGCTTCCAACAATTGACAAAATGTCATGGAATCAAATTTCTGACTATTCCAGGAAGGGGTTTTATTAATACAGGCAACCCTGACATCAGATGGAGATCGTTTTCTCAAGCAAATTGTTTTATAATAAGTCACTAGCGATTATAAATACAGGGTGTAAGAACAAAGCAGACCGAGGAGCGACGATGGCAAGGAATGAGGCATACTTTTAGCGTATGCCGCAATGACGAGCCAAGGAAGCGACAAAGGTATGCAAAGTTATGACGCCCTGTATAGAAGAGGAGGAAATATGTCAGTTAACCACGTCGAAGGAAAGAACAAGGGCAAGGTCATGCTTTACGCACTCAGCACCTGCGGGTGGTGCAGAAAAACGAAGGGGCTATTGAACGAACTGGGCGTGGCCTATTCGTATACCGATGTCGATACACTGAGCGGAGATGAAAAACAGGCCGTAGTTGATGAAGTCAAAAGATGGAATCCTTCATGCTCGTTCCCGACCCTTGTCATTAACGGCAGCAGCTGCATCGTAGGGTTCAAGGAAGACGATATAAGGGATGCGCTGAAATGAGTGATGCTTCAAAGGCCTCCGGTCTTCTGGCGAAGCTGAAGACCGACGCACTGGCAGGCGGTTACCGGATAAATCCTGATGACGGTTTTACCACGGTCATTGCTGAAGGCCTCCTCGAAAATGAAGCCCGCTACGGCTATCAGGCCTGCCCCTGCAGGCTTGCCTCGGGCACCATCGAAGAAGACAGGGACATGATCTGCCCCTGCGACTACAGGGACGCCGACCTGACGGATTACGGTGCCTGCTACTGCGCCCTTTATGTGACGGAAGAAATCGCAACGGGCGCCAAAAAGCTTTCCTCAATACCCGACAGAAGGCCTGCCGGTAAGAAAGAGGCTAAAACAGTGAATGCATCCGGGCTTTTAAATAAAGAACTCCCCTACCCCGTCTGGCGGTGCAGGGTCTGCGGTTACCTTTGCGCACGCGACAACCCGCCGGGGGTCTGCCCCATCTGCAAGGCTAAAGCGGACCGTTTCGAGAGGTTTATCTAACTGCCAGTTTACAGGTCTGCCGAACTTTTCCGGGCTTATTTTTTCAGCTTGTTATCATCGACCAGGTCCTGCAGAATCTCCTGCAAGTAAGGCCTGTCGCGGTGGCCGGTATATTTTGCCGGGAATTTGATCAGACGTACCTCGGCATATTTTGCTATGCCGCCGTCTTTCATATCCTGATAGTCCTTGAGCAATCTCCTGTCCAGTTTGCCCCTGAATTTGTCGAGGTCCTGGACATTGAAAAATTTGGTCAGCACAAGCGCCACCCTCATATCCTTATCAAGAACGCTGTTGTCTATATAAGGCAGGTCGTAAAAGGTTATGTAGAAGCTTGGCGCCTTGAAGCCCTGGTCCGCGGCCTTGCTTTTTTTATAATCGAGCGTCAGGTCGATAACCCCGTCGTGCAGAACTTCGGGCTTGATCTCGACAGGAAAGTCATCGGTCCTGCCCTCAGGGGGTTCATCCGGAATAGCCTGCATGGTGCCGTCATTCATCTGCATGATAACGACGCGTCTCACATCGCTGCCCGCAAGGGAGGCCAGGGCATTGAGCTGCTTGATGGAAAGATTCTTTCCTATGCGTCTCAGGTCGGCCCGCATGATGAACATCTCCCCTCTGAAATCAGCAGGATATTTTTCGTCATAAACCTTTTTTGTCATCTCATTGTCGAGGTCTTCAAACAAGGGCTTTATATCGATCGTATCGAAATTGCGGCTTAAAAGGTCGAGAAACATGACCTGCTGCTTTATAGCCTGCGCATCTGTGGGCTCTCCCTTCAAACCGCCCACTTTCTGGAACATGGCGTTAAAGAGCATGCCGAACATGGTCGCCCGGATGTTGTTGTCCGAACTTTCGCGCTCGGCCATTATCTTCGTATAGACTTCGCGCATTTCGGAAGCCTTTGCTATCTGCGCCTGCTGATGGTTGTACATGGTACCGACTATGGCCACAGTGGCGGCAATGATTGCCGGACCAAGCGCCTGTATGATGTCCCAGAAATCCTTTTTCGGCCTTATATCATCGGACATGTTAAAACCTCGCTTGACGTGTCGGGCTTTATGAAAAACTCAGGCGCGGATGAGCCTGCCGCTATTTGTCGAGCTGGAAGTCTCTGCGCGTATCGCCAGGGGCTACCTGAACCTTGAACTCCTTTGTACCGATAACCATGATATAGCTTCCAAGTTTTATGTCCTTGAATGAATAGTTCCCCTTGTTGTCCGATTTGACGCTTGCAGCCACCTTTCCGTCTTTGGCGTCCTTGAGGTCCATTTTGGATTCGACCGGTTTGCCGCTTTTGTCCGTTACTATACCGTAAAGATCTGCTGCAATGAGCGTTGTACTGAACATGATCCCGAACATCACCAGCATGGCAATTATAAGCTTTTTCATTTTTGTCCTCCAGAACCAGAATTGTTTTGCCCTAAAAAAAGGCGGTGAAGAATCTTGGAGGCATATTACACATTTTCAGGATATTGCACAATCCCTGCTTGAACCTTATTTGATGCCCGGGACCGACCTTCAGGGCTTTATTCCCCCCTTATCAATCAGCCACGCAAGCAGTTCAGGAGAAACCTCATAATCCACAAGTTCTTCCCTGAATTCATCAGGTACGCATTTGAGCATCCTAGTGAAGAACCCGAAAATAAACTTCGTGCCTATTGCAAGGCCTGTCTCGTCAACCTTATCGCAGGTATCGACAGGCTTGTTGTAATAGGTGTCATAAGCCCAGGGCCAGCATAAAATAACTGGATCATTAATCCAGAATCTTGCATCGGTACTGAGTCCTTCAGATATTACCGAAGCGGTTTTTGCCGGAATTAAAACGATATTGCAGGCTGCAGGTCCCATTTCGTCCTTTTCTTCGGAAAAAGACTTTACGGTGGCCCTGTTGGGTGAAAGGACAAACAATACAAAAGGCGCCTCTGGATCTGAGGCATTGCTCTGCACCATATCAAGATTCAGGATCATGAGCGTATTCCCAATCTCGCCCGTTGAGAGGCTTTTCCTGTGGTAGTATGACGAACCGTAATAGCCGGATTCCTCTGCGTTGAAGGCCACAAACTTTAACGTATAGGGGGCGGGATTATCCGAAAAATAGCGGGCATATTCAAGCATCGCAGCAATTCCAGTTGCATTGTCAACCGCCCCGGGCACACCTTTCTGCGTATCAAAGTGGGCGCAGATAATGATAATCAGGTCCGGAAATGTCGTGCCCGGGCATGTGCCTGCAACGTTTCTGTAGAGGTTCCCATAGCCGTCCGGGAAATATTCGTAATGGACGTTAAAGAGGCCGTATTCTACCATCCTGTCATGGATATAAACGGACGCAAGGATATTTCCCGGCTCCTTGATATTCCGCGTACCTATCTCTCCAGCAAGCTTTGTTACATGGGAATACAGTTCCGCCGGATCAAACGGGCTCAAATCAGGTTTGCAGCCTTTGGCAGAACCGAGGCTTGCAACCGCCGCTGCGATGATCAATAAAACAAGGACCCGACTGCGGCCTGATTTGATTTTCATCAGCCACCTCCTGCAATTTGTAAAAAAACCTGTAAATAAAGGTAAGGTGCTTGCATGTTCAGTCAAGATGCGGCGAGGTTTTATTTATCTTTAAACCTGAACACCCTGTAAACAAATGCCTGGCAGGCTATTACCACGGGCACCATTACAAGTGCGACTCCTGTCATGATGACAAGGGTATTACTGCCTGAAGACGACCGTGAAACGGTAAGGTTTTCATTCGGGTCAATCAACGACAAAAGGAAATTCGGATACAGCCCCGCAAAAGCCGTCATGAAAAGCGTTATTATTAAAAGCATCGTGCATGCAAACGATATCCAGGGACTGCCTTTTGCAATGAACAGGCGGATACAGAAAAAACTTGCCAGCAGTATTGCCGGCAACATAAAAATTATCGGATATTTGAGATAATTTCTGTGCAGCTCTGTAAATATGGGGATTTCAGCGATAAATATTATTAGGACGACAAGCGCTATAAACCATGCGGATGATGATGTCGATCGCGCTCTAGTTCTCAGGCTTCCTTCAGCATTAATAAAAACCCACAGACTGCCGTGCAGGATGCAGAGGATCACCATTAAACAACCTGTGAGTATCGACAGCGGATTTATAAGGCTGGAAAAACCTCCCCTGAAGCCTGCGGCATCAAAAGGCAGCCCCTGAAAGACGTTACCGAAGATAAGTCCGAAGAAAAGCGGCGCTGAAATGCTCCCTGCAAAAAACAGCATGCCCCACGCCTTTAGCCAGAGCTCTCCTCGCCCCTTGTATATGAATTCAAGCGCGACTCCGCGGAGGATCAGCGAGAATAGCAAAAGTGCAAACAGAATGTACATGAAGCTGAAAAGGGCAGCGTAGACCGCCGGGAAGGCTGCAAATGTAGCGCCGGCTGCAGTAATCAGCCAGACCTCGTTCCCGTCCCAGAGAGGGGCTATTGTTTTTACAAGCTGTGACTTTTCTCCAGGGGTTTTACCGATGAACGGATAAAGTATGCCGACTCCCAGGTCAAAGCCGTCCGTGGCAATCCATGCGGCCCACAGAACACCCAGGATAAAAAACCACAAGGCTGCAAGGCTCATGATTCGGACCTCTCTGCAGATGCGGGTACGGGACCTTTGCGCGCAGCCTTGGCAAGAAGGTAGATGTCAAGGGCTGCAAGCAGTCCGTAGATCATCAGAAAGCTTATAATGGTAAAGACTACCTGTCCTGCTCCAACGGACGGAGAAACCGCCTCAGCCGTGCGCATGACCCTGTACACAATCCACGGCTGCCGGCCCATCTCGGCGACCACCCAGCCGAGTTCGGCTGCAAGATACGGAAGCGGCAATGCCCAAGGAAGCAGCTTTAAAAACCAACCCCATTTTCCATATCCGTCCCTAATTGAAATGTATACCGCAATCGCGGTTAACAGCATGAACAGCAGGCCCAGGCCCACCATCAGCCTGAAGCCGGCGAACACGGGCAGGACCGGAGGCCTGTCCTCTTTCGGCCATTCCCTGAGGCCCTTGACCTCGGCATTGAAATCCTTGAATGAAAGGAAGCTCACCATTCCCGGGATGCCGAAGAGCTCTATGGAATTTTTCGAATTCCGTTCATCGGGCATGACGAGCAGATAAAAAGGTACATGCCTTGCGGTCTCCCAGTGGGATTCCATGGCGGCCAGCTTTTCTGGCTGGACCATGGCTATATCGCCGCCGGCCATGTCGCCAAGCACAAAAACCATAATCGAACTGGCGAGCCCAAGTATCGCCGCCATTTTAAACGATGCCATGAACAGGGCTGTCCCGCTCTTCCTGAGAAGATGCCACGCCGATATTCCGAGGACGAAAAATGATGAGGTTACGAAACCTGCAAACATCGTGTGCAGGAATTTATACCAGCCATAGGTATTTTTAAGGAAAGCCCAAAAGTCCGTCATCACTGCACGGCCCTGCTGTATCGTATAGCCTACAGGGTGCTGCATCCATCCGTTTGCAAACAGTATCCAGAAGGCGGACAGGTTGACGGCAAACGCGACGATCCAGATCGAGGCGACATGAAGTTTCCCGGAAATTTTAACCTCGGCCGAAAATCCAGAGGCCGATGAATATGCTTTTCAAGGAAGAATGCAGCCAGCGCCTCGATTGCGAGCGGCGCGCCGAATATATCACCCACATAGGTGGAATATTTGGCCCAGTTCATGCCGAACTGGAATTCCATGGTAAGCCCCGTCACGACCCCGAGGGCAAAATTAATGATGAAAAGATTGCCCCAGAACTTCGCCATGCGCTCATACATTTCATCACCGGTTGTCAGGTGCTTGGTCTCCATCCATGCAACCAGCGGGGCCAGCCCGAGCGTAAGAGGAACGAACAGGAAATGAAATATAGCTGTCATTGCGAACTGGATTCTGGCAAGATACATCACGTCCATGATGGACATTGTATCCATTTTGTTCTCTTTATCCAGAAAATTTTACTGGCTTGACAGGTATGAAGCATATTCCCCCTGTTTATTTGGAAACAAACGACAAGGAGACTGGATTAAATGTCTGACAAAAAGTACGAACAAAACCGCTTTTTCCTTAAGGATAATATAAGGCAGCAGATCGATTTCTCCCGGACCGGGCAGAACCGGGGCATCTCTGCGCCTCCCCTGCAAATGCCATGTCCGCATGAAGCTGCCAGGATCAGTCTTCCAGATGGAAGAGCTGCATTGGCAAAGCTGGGAGGGACACCGATTGGTGATGCAATCACCCGGAGACAAAGCGTGCGGCAATATGGCAGCTTGCCATTGAGTATAGAGGAGTTGGCCGCCCTGCTCTGGGCGACACAGGGCGTTCGCGAAATGTTGAGTCCCGAATGCGCTCTTCGAACGGTCCCATCCGCAGGGGCGCGGCATGCCCTGGAAACCTATCTTGCAATAGGCAGGGTTGGCTCTCTGGCTCCGGGGCTTTACCGTTATCTGCCTTTGGACGGACAGCTGGCGCAACTGTCCGTCGACGAAAGGATCATGCGCAAAGCCGCAGTCGCCTGTCTCGGACAGGGGTTTGTATCGGCTTCCGCGGTCGTTTTTATATGGACCGCGATACCCGCACGCATGGAGTGGCGCTATGACCTGGCTGCACACAAGGTGATCGCAATCGAAGCGGGCCATGTCTGCCAGAACCTTTACCTTGCGTGCGAAAGTATCCATGCAGGGACCTGCGCCATAGCAGCCTATGACCAGGAGGAATGCGACAGGCTGATCGGGGTTGACGGCAATGAAGAATTCACAATCTACATCGCCCCTGTCGGTAAAATTCCCTGATTCAGCCAAAATACGGATATTTGCAGAATAGCCTTGACTAAAATGCAATCCGTCTCAAAATGATCGGCATTCAATATTCAATTCTATAGGCAGAAGAGGAAATCGGATGAACGGTTCAAACCATATAGAGGCTACCTGGCTTGGAACGGCAGGGTTGTATGTTACTGACGGGGAGACCTCGTTTTATATAGACCCGTATGTAAGCAGGTCCCCGGCTTTCAAGGTTTTTTCAGGGAGGAAGATCAGCCCGGATATCAAAAGGATCGATGAATGCATAAGCCTTACATCCGGACAAAAAGCTGCAGCTGTTCTGCTGGGGCATTCCCACTTCGACCACCTGCTTGACGCGCCGGAATTCGCCATAAGGACAACCGCCCTGCTCGCGGGTTCGGAAAGCACCGCCAATGTCGCCAGAGGAGCAGGTCTGCCTGAAGAAAGAATCAGGGTCATTAAAAACGGCAGTACTCTGGATCTGGGAAAGTTCAACATAAGATTCATCGAAGGGGTGCATGGGCCGGCCTTCCTCGGCAGGATACCTTACCCCGGCATCATTGAAAAACCGTTTGCCCCGCCTGCCAAGGCTTCTGATTACAGGCTGGGCGGTTTCTTCGGCATGGTCATAAACCATCCCCTGGGCACATTCATCCATCACGGGAGCGCAGGCTGGATTCCCGGGATGTACGACGGAATCAAGGCTGATACTGTATTTCTGTGCCTCGCAGGCCGTAAAGAGACCTGCCCCTATCTCCATGAAACCGTCAGGAAAACCGGCGCCCACAGGATAATACCTGTTCACCACGACTGGTTCTTCTCCCCGTTCGAAAAAGGGCTGCGCCTGCTGAAGGGGGTCCGCATCGACGAATTCATCTCTTCAGCCATGAAAACTGTCCCGGCCGCAGAAATCAGGTTTGTGCCTGCGTTCAATAGCTTTACGGTATTCGGATGAAAAAAACCGGCAGAAAAACCCGGAAGGCCCATGATGACTTCTTTATGAAGATGACAGCCTCATGCAGTCCGGATGAACTGGGCAGCAAAGATTTTGACAAAGAAAACGAAGAGCTTCTCGCCTCATGGCTCGAATATAACGCCAGTCAAGGCGAGAAGATGAGAAAAAAATCTCAGCAGGCAACAAAGAAACGATAGCTTTTTTATCAGGTTCCATTTTATAAATGACGGCTAATGTCCTTTGGTGAAGAAAACTCATATTTAATGAAAAAAAGGTGGCTCATTGCCGCTGCCGGTGTGATCGTCCAGCTCTGTCTCGGAACCGTCTATGCCTGGTCGATATTCAAAAAGCCCATGATGACGGCGCACGGCTGGTCGGAGACAGCCACTCAGGCCGCCTTCATGATACAGTCCCTGTGCTTTGCCGTCTCCGTTGCACTGGGAGGCATGCTTATAGACAGGAAAGGCCCCAGGCTGACAGGAATGGCGGGCGGCATCCTTTTCGGCTCAGGGCTGCTGCTGGCAGGTTATGCAAATGTCATAGGTTCTGCAGGGCTCTTATACGTCGCGTACGGGATAATCGTGGGGCTGGGCGGAGGACTGGGTTACACAGTCCCCATAACGACCCTAATCAAGTGGTTCCCGGACAGGCGCGGGCTTGTGACGGGGCTTGCCGTCATGGGCTACGGCTTCGGGTCGTTTGTCATGGGAAACCTGGCGCCCAGGGCAATATTAGATTTAGGTCTGGAAAAAACATTTACCGCATGGGGGCTCATAAGCATTGTGCTGGTTCCTTTGGGGATAATGCTCATTAAAAACCCGCCTTCAGGCTGGATGGAGCATCGTGTCCCCGTGCAGGGAAAAACCGTTGCCATCGCTGATTCTTCGTCCTTCACGTTCTCACAGGCCTTAAAAACCTGGCAGTATTGGGCTTTATGGCTGATGCTCTTTCTGAATGTCACTGCCGGACTCGGATTCATCTCGCAGCTTTCACCCATTGCGCAGGATGTCATCAGGCAGGGCCTGGGCAATTACGTTACTGAACAGATACTCAAGAACATTTACATCCTTTCAGGCACCATCGTGGCTATCGCAGCCATATTCAACGGATTGGGGCGGTTCGCCTGGGCATGGTTTTCGGATTGGGTGGGAAGAAGGGCTGTATTCATGATTATTTTCCTGACCCAGGCTGCAGGCTATGCGGCCATCGGCCATTCGACCGGGACCCTGATGTTCACCTGTCTTGCCTGCTACCTGCTTGCCTGCTATGGAGGCATGTATTCAACATTGCCAGCTTTCACGGCAGACATGTTCGGGCCTTCCAGCATAGGCAGGATTTACGGGGTCATTTTCACAGCGGTCGGGCTGGCCGGGGTATCGGGTCCATACCTCTTTGCCAGAGTCAAGATGATTACAGGCAGCTTCCAGAATGCGCTTTACATAGAGTCAGCCATACTCCTTGCAGGTTTCCTGCTGATAGCCATTTTCAGGAAACCGAGCCATCAAAAGCCTATTGAATAGGCGCCTGCAGCTTGTCGAGTGCTGATGTTTGCATATCAGGGATTAAGGGCAAACACTTTTTTACCGAAAAGGACTACTTAAGACTGACAAGTTACAGGGAGTGCATCTTGAATCGTTTCAGAACAGCTTTTGCAGTTATTTTAATAGCCGGTTTCCTTATGCCTGCCGGTGCTGTTTATTCGGATTCCGTCAAAATCCGCGACAGCAATGACACAGGCATCGTTAATTCTGATGCAAGAGACTTTGATTCATCCGATCCCAGATTGACCCCCGATGAACGTTATAAGGTTACAGAAGAAGACCGGAAAGAAATTAGGGATGAGGCTGAAAGCGGCGAGGAAAAATATCGCAGCATGAATCCCGATCAGGAGTAAATACAGTCAATGCCCAATAACATAAACCTGATTCTGTAATAATCCCGACATTGTGATGCTTCTTTCATCAAATCGCTGTTGACTCTTTGCGTGTTCAGTCGAAAAGCGATGCATTTGAAGGATTTTATCCGTGAATCAACAGGTCTCCTCCTATTATTTGTCTGTCTCGTAACAGGCTGAGATCTCTCCGAAATAGAGGGTGTGGTAATCCTTAGCCGGATAGAGGTCTTCAAGGGCAGGATCGAGATGAGCGGGATCCATGGGCGCTTTGAAACAGATCCGGCATTCCAGGTGGATACCCGGCAGATTGATAACGGGAGAGACGGTCTGATGTGCCGCTGCGGTTATCAGGTTACAGGCCTTGAATTTATCCAGATCCCTTCCGGAATTGGAACCGCAGAACATGAGGGCTTCTTTCATATCTCCCGCAGGTACGGTTACAGTGAAATCCACAGCCTTTTCGATGATGGAAAAGGTATGGCGCGAATTGCGAACGGCCACCATGAACACGGGCCGCTGCCAGATGTATCCAATCAGGGCCCAGCCGATGGTCATTGTGTTCAAGGAGTCACCGGCCTTGACGGTCAGAAAGGCACCTTTTTTAATCCGGTTTGTCAGGGTTTCGGAAATGGCAATGGGGTCGCAATCTTTCATAATGCTCTCCTTTTATGGATTATAAATGATACTTGCTCATCTTGTCTGTTTTCCGGCACAGGCCTTGTCATGGTCTTTCCAGAAAGAGAAATATTCCTTACTGGTAATATAACCGTCCTGGTCCTTTCCGTCCATAAGCTTGAATGTCTCATCCAGCTTGGCCTCAAATTCCTGCAGCGTGACCTTGTTGTCCTTGTTCGCATCAAGGCATACAAAGTAAACCTGGCAGGTTTTATTTACCTCATCGGGAGTAAGGGCATCATCTTTCTTCTTGTCAAGCCCCGCGAAAATACTCTTCTCATAAAGCATGAATTCGTCTTTGCTGATTTTGCCGTCCTTCTCCACATCCATCTTGTCGAATATGCTCTGCCTTTGCGCCTTTAACTCGGATTTACTGATATTCTGAGTATCAAGGCCTTGGAATACCGAATCCGGTACAACAGGAATCCCTTTGAAATATGATGCGAAGACAGGTGTTTCAAATATTATTAGTAAAATGATAAATAATCCGGTAACAATTTGCCCCTTCATGATTAACCTCACTGCTGAAAAATAACTGCAACACATTCACCCTCATATCAGGATTATCCTTATCATTAGGTTCCAAATACCTTACCAAAGATGACGAATTATTTTTGATCGCTGATTTTTCATGCAAGGCCTTTCTCCTAACAATTCAAATAGCACTTTTACGAAAGCAGTGAGGTCGAATCATGGTTGAGAATAGGGATTATATCTTGTCCCACCTGAAAAGTACGCTGACCGCCTCATGGTCGGATAGCTGTTTGCCTTTGCTGTTGAGGAAAGTATCAGATTCGACAGTATAGGCGACGGGAGTTAAAAGAACCGTGCTGTTGCTGCGGTAGAGTATCTTGTCAATCCGCTCTCCCGCAATCCCGAGTTCCAGGCGTGAATCGGAAAGCCCTGTACCTGAAATCAACCGCGTCAGGTTGATGTTGTCGTTCACATTGTCGTAAATCATGTTGAAATCCCCGCATACTATGACCGCCTGACCGGCTGAAAAGGTATTGATATTGTCTATCAGCTGTTCAACTTGAATGATTCTGGCTTCATTATCTCCATCTGCACCGCCGGCATCCATGTGCAGATCGTATATATCCACGAATACACCACCGGATATTTCATAGCGGGCGAACATGAAACCTTTGGGCGTCAAACAGTCATTGGCGTAACCGAAAACCCCATGGCATGCCTCCCAGGTAACTCTCTGGAGATTGGTAAAACTGCAGTAAGAGAACGAATTCAGTCCATCGCCCACTGTGCCGTGGAAAGAATCAAACGCTGATTCGTACGGATGGCCGTCCCCATACATCAGATTGTAGTGATATGAAAAATCCTCCTGAACAAGCGCGATATCAAAGATGTTCAATTTCTGCCCGATCTGGGGCATGTTGAATAGGGGGTTGCTTGAAGAAATGCCTTGAGGCAATCCTGCGACATTATAGGTGAGTATGGAAAATTCATTGTCCGGAGTCTTTTTCTGGTATACACCCGGAGCGTTACAGGACAAAAGGAAAACGGTGCAGACTACAATGCCAAGAATATTTTTCATAACCACTCCTCAAAATAATTGAATTATACTATAATAACATGGACCATCATAAATAGCAAAAGGAACAAGACCATGAAACCTTCTCCATTGATTATGCCAAGGAATAAAAAGAGGGAATATTCTCCCCCTCCAGGAAAATATTCCCCGAGATATATTAAGAATTTTATTTACTTTGTTGATTTTGATTTCCTGTTCCTTTTCCTTGCCACAAGCCCCACGCCGAGCATTCCGATTCCAAGAAGCGTCATTGTTGCAGGTTCCGGGACCGGAGCCGGAGCTACCTGTGCCCTGAATACCTGATATTCGCCGAAGCCGCTTCCGGGTTCCATAGCACTTCCCCATATCCAGTCAGCATTGGAGTCAATCGCATCTATTGTCCCCCAGGGCGATGCCCCGTTATCTCTGGTATTTGTTATGCCAACCCAGGAAGCGCCAGCTATATCATTCTGGAATTTTTCTGCCGTAGGGGCGGCACCGCCATCATCAATGTCCTTGAAGGTAAGGAATACCTGCCAGTCCGTTGCGTTCGACAAGATAGTACCTGAATCAGAGACAAACTGACCTATCCAGCCCTGAGCCACAGAATTATCGCTCCATCCGGCCACATATATATAATCCCCGGAATTCACATCGAATGTAAAATTTTCAGGATTGCTCCAGTTGTAAGTACCCGGCGAGCCCGAAGGACCGCTTTCATTCCTGCCTATATAATTGATGGAACCGGAATTGCCAGTATAGATCGCATAATGGTTATCAGCCGTAACAGTTGAGGTGTATGTATATGGTGTGGCTTCTGCGGCAGGAGCTCCTATTAGTATTGATAAAACACAGAAGATGATAATCTTTTTCATAAATAAACCTCTCAGATGTAAGATTTAATATTTTCTGTTGTTGTGATGAATCATATTGCAATAATTAAACCAGAAAAAGATTTTGTTTTTAAAATCATAGAAATTATTTATTTTCAATTAGTTAGATGCTTTTTCAAGGAACCAGTTAGATATGTAATTAATTTTTAATGCCGTAACAAGTGGAAATAAATTGCACTTAAAGAGAGATCGATTTCCATATGAATCAATTTTTAATAAGGGACATATCTCTCAAATCAAGGAGGTGCAGGCAGTTTTTATGACACGACAAATATTTCAAGATTTGTATTATGCAAAGCAGTCGCAGCCTAACGGAGGAAGTTTACAGGAATGATAAGCCCAGTGATATCCTGTAAAACGAACCGGAGATGATTTCGGCTCTGCCATATGAACCAGCAAAATTAGAGAAAATGCATATTCTTTAGGACAAAAGGCACACACCTAAAAATACCGTTCAACAAGGATGACGGCCCCATTGGCCTTTCCATTAACACATTATTCCGATCAGTCATGAAAAACGGTACATTTATCACCGGGCTTGAAGAGGAAATCTCGAACATGTCCGGTTGCAAGATATTGTTAACAACGATTTGAGACCAATTGATTTTAATTGACTGGCGCTTTTTATCAGGCAAATCCAGATAATTCGACAGGGAATATTTTTAAAAGCCGGAGACCCCTGTTTATCGAATAACAGGGGGTTCCGGCTTTCTGTTAGAACGCTTAATGAAACCCCAGCCTGACGACCAGAGGGAAATCAGAGCCTCTAATTTCCTTCTCGTACTTCTCCACTTCGAGGGAAGAGAATTTCACAATGACCTTGTCGGGCCTGTCCAGGACGACAACGTCCTCATCCTTTACAATATGTTTGATGTCGTTAAATCTAAAGTTAATTCTATCTCCCTGAGCAGTTTGCCCTGAGAATCTAAGCATCTCACTTCTCCTTTTTTATTTCGTTATCCATACAGCCACGCACAATCTGATATATTTTACCGTTTCGGAATAATAATGATGAATATTTAATTTTTTTTAAAAATTCCTCTTCCGAACATGAAGCCGGAGAATTATCGTAACAGTTCTGCCCCTCAGTAACGAAAGAAATTGTTTTTAGGGACATTCAGGATGAACTCCTGAAGAGAACGTGTAAACTGCTTGAGCGCAGGCGATCAGGAGGATCAATACAATGGGAAACCGTTTCCCGGATTCAGGGTTTAATAAAAATGTGACCCGGAGTATCCCGGCCGGCTGGGCCGGGTCTGGCATTTTATGTGCGGGACACCCCGGAACGATATGCCCTTTCTTTTATGCCATCAGGGATTCAGGTAAAGCCTGTATTTGGCACCTGCTTCCACCTGTTGTCTGCTCCACAGCATGGGGCGGTAGCTGGCTATGGCCCAGAGTTGGATCTGGTCTCCGTACCAGGGGCTGCCCGGGTGGCCGCTTGATCCGGTGGAATTGATGCTGACGCAATTCGTCAGATCATTTAGGTCCACGATTATACGCATGGACGGTATCAGCCCCACGCTGAAATCGCCTTTGCTGGCATACCAGATATTATTGTTCAGACACTCGGTGCTGCCGCCGGTCTCCACCGGCCCCTGGTTGACCAGTGATTCGATCGGCCCGATCCCGGAGGCACCCAGCGGGTTGCTGACGAAAGTCGCCTTGTGCAATGCGCCCCACTTCCATTTGTTGCGGTCCTTGCCAAGAGCGGCCACTGTGGCTGTATATCCCTCATTAAACGAGCGGATTAGTATATCGTCGCGGGTTTCCTTGACGGCAGCCGTGGCGGCATCATCCCACCAGGGGTCCCTGGGATTTTTCATCATCAGGTAAAGGGCCCACATCTCTTTGTCGAGGCCATCGGACTTTACTATATCTCCAAGCTGATCCTGGAATGTATTCTGGAACAGCTTCATGCAGAATTCCATGTAGAGCGCAGCCTGCGGGCTGTCCCCGCCGGTGAACCGGTCCCACGTAAGCAGCCAGTCTCGGGCTGCGGCAAGCTCAGGGTCTTTGAACTTGAGACCGTCTATATATGGCAGCACTTCATCGGCTGGCAATAATTTGTTGTCTCCCTGCATCCTCTGGAATGTGGCGACGGAGTTCGGTGCCAGCTGCTTGATAAGTTCATATGCGCGCTGCGAGCGGTAGCCGTAGACCCACTTGTTATACTTGCTGCCAAAATTGGCGTTAACATCAGGTCCCAGCTGTTTGTCGAGCATGGCATAGTAGTCCGGCGGTGCCACTTCCTGATTGCAGGCCACAACGAAATTCCGGGATGGGTTATATGAGCGCGGCATCAGTTCAAAAGGCACATACCCCTTCCACTCATAAACGGAAGTCCATCCCGGGACCGGCATCTGGCCGGTTTGGCCCTTGGCCCTCACAGGTATCTTGCCGGGCATCTGATAGCCGATGTTGCCCTGACGGTCGGCATAGACAAAACTCTGTGACGGCGTATCCCAGTATTTTAGTGCAGCACGGAACTCATCCCAGTTTCTCGCCCTGTCAAGCCTGAGTATGGATAGTGCGATGGTACCGGGTTCGAGTCCGGTCCAATGAAGGGCCAGCGGGTCTTTGTTGTTGAAGCCGGCCATTTCTCCGGTCTTGGCGTCAAACTTGTTGTCGTTAATGATCGGGCCGAGATGGGTAACACGCACCTTGACCAGGATGACGGGCTTGCCGTCGCCAAACGAAATGGGTTCCTCGTGTACGGTCATGTCGCGCCAGGCGCCGTTCCATTCATACTGCAAAGGATCGGCTGGGTTGACTTTTATCTGATACTGGTCATTGACATCCGGATAGACATTGGTGGTGCCCCATGCGATATCGTTATTGTGGCCCACCACCACACCGGGGCTTGCGGCAAAGGAGAAGCCGGCCACATCAAAGGGACGTCCTGTCCCATCGTCAGTGCAATGCAGTGCAATCTCATACCAGATGGAAGGCTGCTGAATACCCAGATGCGGATCATTGGCAAGCAGGGGTTTGCCGCTCCGGGTCATACTGCCTGTGGCCACCCAGGAGTTGCTGCCCGTTCCCTCGGTCTGGCCATGAGCAGGGAGAGGTCGGCGGCCGGGTCATCATACGCGAGGGTTGATGCCGCATGGAGACCATGACGGGTCATCCCTTTATCCGCATTCTGTTTTGATGAATTATTAGCCGCCGGATAAGTGGCCTTAATGTCTTCTTCCAGCAGAATGGTGCGTTTCTCTTTAAGGGGCCAGGGCGGTACCAGAAATTGTTCAGCCATCTCTGCCCCCAGTTTTTTGTAAAGCTTGACGCGGGGCAACTCCAGATCACGCGAAAGGCCCAGGTCCCAGGCCATCAGCTTGGAGAAGGCCAATGAATCAAGCGGAGACCAGAGATCGACCTTGAATTTAACTCCCGTCAGTCCCAGTATTGAATAATTGACAGAAAGCTGCCACGGGCTTCTGTCCGCGATATAAGCATTTACGCCGCTTGCGAAGGCATCCAGGAGTGCACGGTCTTCGGGCGGGTAGCTGTCGTACTCCTGCCTGGCCACCCTATAGAGTCCCAGCGAGCGCAGATAGATATCGGTATTGACCAGCTTGGACTTCCTGCCTGTGAGCTCCTCAATCCGTCCGCCGCAGGTCTTGCGGAAGAATTCCATCTGCCACCACCTGTCCTGCGCCTGGACGTAACCCTGTGCAAAAAGCAGATCGTGCATGTTTTTGGCATAGATGTGCGGTATTCCATAGGAGTCGCGAAAAATTTCCACGCGCCCTTTCAGTCCGACTGCTTTCAATTCCCCGTCAAGCTTGGGGCTGCGGGCCGTTGATCATGCACCTGTAGTAAGTGTATCCGCCACCGCAGACGAGCAGGATCCAGCGCGAGAAGAACCAGTAATACGGTCTTGATCACCTTTCCGGATTTGTCCCTGATCATAGGTTTACCTCCTTAAAAGGCCCGGCTGGAAGCCGGCCAGATTGGAGGATTATATCTTGAAAATGATAACAGTATCAATAGGAAGCAAAAGGTGTCAGAACCGTTTTCAACAGCTGTATATGCTGGATATGGATCTGACCTGCACGCAACAGTTGCGCATGGTAAGTGAGCCGATGAAAGTCAACTGTTGTTCAACTTCAATTCCCTTTTCTATCCCCGCTTGACCCGGTGTAATTATCAATCGATGGGCCGCATTAGCATCCACATCCGCCCGGTTGAAAAAAAGAGGTACGCCTTCCGCGCTCATCCATGGCTTTATAAGGTCATCATAATGAGGATTCCCAGGCTGTCCGGATTGCCCCATAGGACCCGCAATAGTGGTCCGGTCAAGATTTCCCAGCGGGGCGATCATCCTGAGCGAAGGGATCACGATTACCCCGTAGCCGCCCAGGCCCGGATCATAACATCCCGCATTGACCGTTGTGTTGTCTCCAGGTGCAGGGATCGGACCGCGGCTCAGGAGCTTATGCTCAATCCCTATTGCGCGCACCGGGATGTGCAAAGAAATAGGTGTGCAATCGGCCCCAATTCCATTTCCCTGCATCATGACCCAGATGGTCTTCAAGCTGCTCATACGTCTTCCTCAGGGCGAGTTCCAATATCTGCTGAGGCTCCTCCCTTGCCTGAGTGTCGACCCTGTCCCAGACCGGCGAATCAGGCCGGTCCAGGATGACATCCTGCACGAGATACGCCGCCGGCAGAAGATGGTAAATACAGATTCAGATCATCCCCGAGTTCGTCTTCCAGAAGGGCCCTGACCCACTCGGTAAGAAAAACCTCGTACACCGTAGCGCCTTCACTCTGTGCGCTGACCTCCCGGTCCCATGTAAGAAGCATGCCCTGCACGGCCCGGGCCTTCTCGTCAGTAAACTGATACCGTTTCAGTTTCGGCAGTATTTTATCCGCCTGAAGCGAATGGACATCCTTTTGAAGCTCCCTGAAAGGCCTCCGGGGTCGGCTCTTTCATGGACGCCAGTACCTGAGTTATCCGTCCATAGCGATAGGGGGCGCACCAGTCGTAGGTGATTGGATACCCTGGAAGCTTCTCCCACGGAACGGTTGTTGGCAGTCGCGATAAAAACCCCCTTTCGGGATTGAAAGAGCAAGGCATCCTGTCGTAGGGCAGGTATCCCACCCAGTCACAAACGCCAGCCGAACCGTCGGCAGGCAACCGTCCCGAATATCCTTTGGCGCAGCGGCACCGCGCCGAATGCATGCCAGCCGATATTGCCGTTAATGTCGGCAAGCACCAGGTTCTGCCCGATCAGGCCGAAATGGCGGCCCGCCTCAAAACCTTCCTGCACGGTACGAGCCCTGTTCAGTTTGAAAAACCCGATGGCACTCTCGTCGAAGATCTTATCATCCGGTAATGTCCCCGTACCATTTGAGCACGGCCACGGCGTTGATACCGGGCCTGACCTCCGTGATTACAGGCCCGTGAAACAGTCTCGTATATGCGCCCTGGTTTCACTGGAACCGTCAGGAAGGCCGTACACTTCGTCCCGGGTCCGCATTCGAAAAGGCTGCCCTTTCACATAGTAGGTAGTCGGGTCTCCCGGGTCGACCTGGAATACATACAGGTCCGCAACATCGGTCATCACATTGGTCCAGCCCCAGGCCAGACGGTCATTGTGGCCTATGATGATCCCCGGAATACCGGCCATGGATGCGCCCGCCACCCTGTAACCCGGCGATTCCAGATGGCAGAAGTACCATACTCCTGGTACAAGCAGCGCAAGGTGGGGATCGTTTTTCAAGCAGAGGTTTTCCGCCGGGACCTTTTTTTGTCACCCAGTTATTGCTGCCCACGCCGTCGTATGTGGATGTCATTTTGTACAGGGCTTCGACCTCCGGAATGAATTTTCCCAACGATAATCCGCGCAGCGAATCGAAGTACCGATCCTCCGAAGCACGGCCCCGGCCAAGAGGGCAGAATATCTTTCAGCTCCTCCGTACCGAAATATTTACGGCCCGCCAGTGCAACAAGCTCCTGCGCAAAATTGGTCTCAAGGAACCATGCGTTCACTCCCGACTACGTTATAGAGATCCTTGGTCTTCCATGGCCGGGGAACGAGGCCGAGCCTTTGAAACTCGATGGGCAGATTGTCTTTGTTCTGCTCTATGAAAGTGTTGATGCCTTTCAGATACGCTTCGGCAAGCGGCTTCTGCTCATCTATGATACGGGCTTGCCAGAAGCTCCCTGATTCTGGCAACTCCGATCAGCCGCATCCAGTGGTCAAGACCCACCATTTCACGGCCGCCGATTTCAGACAGGGTCCGCTCGCCACGCGCCGGAATGTCTCCATCTGCACAGACGGTCCTGCGCGTGCACATATCCCTGCGCCATGAGCAGGTCTTCTTCATTGGCCGCATAGATGTGCGGAATGCCGAACTGATCCCTGATAACCTCTACACGCCCGGATAACCCTGGTATTGAGTCTCGCCATTAAGCCGGGAAAACCTTTATTAAGGAGTATCGATGCGCATCCGGCCAGAATGCATGAACAAACCAGAACAGATATGACGAAGATACCTTTTTTCTTCAGGAAACAGTCCCGGCAATTCGACAATCCGTCATCGATACCTCCTTTTGTGCAAATCTTTCATGACTTATTTAAAATTGCATCATACAAATCCGGCCCGGGATTTCAAGCACGATATTACTGTCCTGGATATGAGTCATAAGGAAGGGCCGGGTTTAACCAATTAAAAGATGTTTTAGAATTCCGAGACGCCACATTTATACTCTGAACATAATGCTGCCACCCTTGAAAGCGCCTTTCATTGGAAGAATATAACAGGGCGATCTGTTGAGGATAATTATACCGGCATGAAACAAGTATTTACCGAATTAATCATCAGTCATAATTTTACCGAAACAGTGAAAGACGGTCTTTTATGGCAGGTAAGGTTTAGCTGCCGGAGATAACAGCTCATGGCAAGGAATTAGTACAGCAGTGCATACGCAGCAGCAATCAGTTGTCAGTCAAACAGGATAAAATTATGACAAGAAAGAAGCTCTCAATAATGATGGAGTGGATCAGGCCGGCGGGCATAGCGCTTGTATATTTCTTCGCAGAATACCTGGGCAGCGATGCCGAATCGAAGTTTCATATTCTAGGGCCGATCGTGGTAATTCTAATGTGCGGAACGGTAGCCTTTGAATCCTTGATTCTTGGAGATGTCTCTTCCGAAAAAACCGGCTATAAACCCAATCGGGCTTATCAGATCCAATCGGGCCTGAACAACCTGGCAACAGCCATGACGGCCCTGCTCGTTTTCATATTTCGACTGGGGGAGATACGCGGACGCGACCATCGTGACATTAATGCTGCTGTTCTTTTCCCTTTCTTCTGCAAATCATGCATTGACAGCCTTTAAAGAACACAACATGAAGCCTGTCAATCTGATGCGTCCGGTCATGGCGATATTACTAGTAGGTATATTGGTCCCCTCCCATGATCAAGGCGCTTGTTAAATGAAAACCTGTCAGGGAAGGCATATGAGCAACAGCCGAGCCAGCCGATTCACCGGACGTTATGGTACCGGTGATTACCAGAATGACAGGCAGGACCAGACACGTCAAACCGATTGAGGTCAGCCGCCCCTTGTTAATTACTTTTTATTATCCGGCAGTCCGGCCTCTTTTCTATCTTTTCAACATCGAGGTTCTTTATCCACTCCGGCAGGTTCGCCCAGACTTCATGAAATCCGAAGCCGCCTTCCGTCATTTCTTTGACCGCCTCTTCCTTTGTCCAGCCTGAACCGCCATCCGGATTAGACCGCGCACACTGGGTTCCGGTGCGGTCTGCGCCATGCTGGCAGTGGATAAGAACAGGAGTGCGCTTCGGGTCTGTGACGATTTTCAGAAAACTCACGGCGTCTTCGTTTTCCGCATGCCAGGATTTCATATAAATATGTTCATAATCGAGGCCGGTGTCCCTGAGGAGGGTCGAATCCGTATGAAAAGACCTGAGGTTTGACCACGAGTTTTTATGCCCAGCTTTTTCAGGTTTTTAAACCCTTCCGTCGTAGGCTGTGCACTTCTGTACAGTTCCGTGACTGACCTTGAAGAGATTCGGCACTCCTTCAAGCTTAACAGGCTCCGCCCATTTCAACGGCCTTTGAGCAGGGGCGGCAGCGGCCATAATAATAAGGGACAATCAGAACCGGTGCTGCAAGAATCAACCGTCTTTTCATTTTATCATCCCTCCTGTTTTATCTTCCTGCATTCGAGATAAAAGCGTTTCTCGTCAGCATGGCCCATCGAAAAGGTCTTTCTGGGAAGAACACCGTCGATGATGATTGTTCTAAAAAATGTATCCTTGGGGATTACCGGCAGGAAAAAGCCCATGTTGCCGGGTTTAGAGCCCAGGTCTTCAACGATCTTTTCACCATGGACATAATCGATCTTTGTTGCCGGGTTATCCTTCAAGTAGCCGTCAAGAAAAGTCTGGAGCGTGGCATATTCAAGCTGGCGCCTGGGCTTTTCTACTTTTATGGTCCCGCACAGGCCGCCCGCGACAAACGGGATCAGGTGCGCATCGGCTCTTGACGCTGGTTTCTGGCAGAGTTCCTGCGGCGAGCCGGCGGCAATTATTGAAACTGCGGACCCTTCCGATTCGCAATAGATCTTGAATTTTCCGATAAGGCCGTCTCTGTCCGTATTGAAAAGCACCCTGTGGATTGGTTCGAATTCGAGTCCGGGGTCATGGATATTGACCAGTTCGACAAGGGCGTAGCGCGCCGGATGACCCATGATCAGCTGACGGGTCTTTTGCCTCTTTCTTCATGCCCTCCCATATGCTCTTGGCCGTGGCCAGCGAGTGGTTGCCGTCGCCCATCGCATAGAGCATGACGCTGCCGTCACTATAACCATACTTATCTCCATAACTGACAGGTTCGGCAAGTTCCGCCAGTGCCGAGGCTATCTGATTCAGAGAGTCCTCATCATCCACAGCCCAGCCTTTTATGAAGCCGCAGTCCAGCATAAGATCAAAGTCATATAGCTTTCTCAGTTTTTTCTTGAACAAGGGTTCGATAACAGTTTTATCGGGGTCGTCTATAAGCACCATTATAATGAGGCGATTCTAAGGCGGCATTCTTTCGTATCCTGATCCTGGGAGGCAGCCTGTCAATTACCGTCCCTTCGGTTGCCCTTATCATGGTCTTTGAATCCGGGCTGAAATCATACTGTTCAAGGTAAAGAGAGACAACGAGCCCTTTCCTTGAAGGAGCCTGCGATGTCTTCCTGTCTACCAGGACAAACCCCGGCTTTTGCGCCGCAAGCGTCCCGTCTGCAATATATTTTACCATGTGTTCATTGATATTTTTAATCCTCTCGTCCGGATTATTTTCTTCAAGATAAACCTCCGGATAAATAATATTCAGAGTGGACGGATTATCCCCGGCTGTTTTTTCAATTTCTTTCCACAACTTCAGGCTGCGATGTGTATTGATCGCAAGCCTACAACCGCCCACTTGGTGAGATCGGTCCCGTTTTTCGGCAGAAGAATCTCTGGCAGGCCCAGGCCAACTTTTTCAAGGTTCATGGTCTTGACTCCTTAATGTCTAGAATTAACTTCCTATATACACAAGAATCGTGGCTGTACAACATGCTTGCTTTGATTTCTTATTAATTGATTAAAACATAACAAATATGAAGGGATGGTTGTAAAGTCAGACCCATGGATTGATTTACTTGAGAATTGCAGTGGGCAGGAAACTGCCCGCTGTGCTATCATGAAACCCTGCCTGAAAATTATACGGCAGGGTTTTCATTATCTTAAGGGAGGATGACATGGTGGTCCCGGAATTTATCCTTAGAAAACTGTTCGTGAAGGGCAGCCTTAAAAAGGAGGGTGCAGGTTTCAGCTTCGCAATCAATAATACTTTTGCTCCGGCTACGCTCTCTTCAGTAGGGCTTGATGTGGACGGCTCCGGAGTGGACAAAAACATCCTTTTCATGGGTCCCGAGGGCGGAGAGTTAAGAAAGGCGGATGAGGTTTCTCCGGAGAGGCCGCTCCCCCTGTCTGTGGGTGTTGTATATACAGTCAAAGCCCTTACCCTCTCCGGGCAGCGGAAAACTCACGATAAGAATAGATACGAAGGAAGCCGGGGAGATAAGCTTTACAGTTCAGGCAACCGGCGGGGAAGTTGCCGATTCGGCTAAAAAACCCTTCAGGATCCCCTCTTTCCTGATACCTGCAATGAAGGCTCAGGTTAACGTCGATCTCGAGGACGTAACAGGCGAGATCAATCCTTTTGTTTACGGGCACTTCATTGAACATCTGGAACGCTGCATCTATGACGGCATCTGGACCGGGGACGGTTCAGCTCTCAGAAAGGACACGTTCGACCTGATAAGGCGCGATGAAACCCCCTGTGATAAGATTACCCGGGTGGGAACTTCGCAAGCGGCTATCACTGGGAGGACGGGATCGGGCCGAAGGAAAGCCCGTCCCGAGAGGTTTGATGAGGCCTGGCAGTCGCATGAAACAAACCTGGTGGGTACGGATGAATACATCGAATTCTGCAGGATGGTCGGCACCGAGCCATTCCTTGTGATAAACGACGGCAACGGAACGCCTGAGGAAGCCGCCCGATGGGTTGCATACTGCAACGAACCCGCCGAGGGGAAAGAAGGCGGGCGAAGGGCTGCAAACGGGCACAAGGAACCTTACAATGTCAGGATATGGGGTGCAGGCAACGAGGTCTGGGGACGCTGGCAGATAGGGCATACAGGCCCTAAAGAATATACGGACCGGCTCAGGAAATTTGTCTCTGCCATGCGCGGTGTCGACCCTGACATACATGTCGTCGCGGTCGGAGACAAGGTGCATACCGATTCGCCGGACGACCCCGGTTATGTTTGGAATAAAACCGTCCTAGAAGAGGCCGGAGACATAATCGACTCCCTTTCTTTCCATATCTATCAGCCGGAAAACGAAGGCTGGAGGGAGAGCTATGACAGGGACAGCCTGCACAAAATAGTCTGTGCGGCGCCGCTTTCCGCTGAGCAAATTATCAAACGCATTGCGGCGCAAATCAGGAAATACGCGCCCGGGTCGAATATAGGCATAACATTCGACGAGTGGAACCTGTGGCTACCACCTGCTCCCGGGGCATCATCGATGCACAATATAAACTACTGCATGCGGGATGCCGTTTACTGTGCGGGTATGCTGAATGCGTTCCACCGCCGGTGCAAAGACCTGTACATGGCCAACCTGGCCCAGCTTGTAAATGTGCTTCCGGCGATTATCACAAATGAATCGGAGGCGATTCCGACGGCCATTTATTATCCGTTCCTGATGTATGCAAAGATGCAGAAAGTATCCGTAGGCTGCAATGTAGAAAGCCAGTCATTCGACACTGAAGCGTTAGGCAATATCGAGGCAATGAAGAATGTCCCGTGGCTTGACGCCGTTGCAACGAGGTCTCGTGACGGGCGGCATATGGCGATCGGGCTCGTAAACCGCCATCCGTCAAGGCGAATGAAGGTCGGAATCAATCTGAAAAACACAGGGCCTTGTATTCGTCCGGTCCGTATGAGCGTCCTTTCAGCCGGATCGCCACTGATCCAGAACACTTTTGAAAATCCGCATGCAATAAAGCTTGAAGAAAAACCTTTGAATGTTAAAACAGATTCATTTACTATTGAGGTTCCGGCATGTTCCGTGGCGGTATTGAACTAGAAAAGACAAAATATTTGATAAAGCAGGAGGATTTATGAAGATCAGGCAATGGATTATTTTAGGCTTGTTGTTTACTCTACCGGTAAGCATAACCGGGTGCATGGGAGGTCTCGGAACCGCAGCGGTATTATCTGCTATTGTCTATTACGAAGTAAGCAAAACCCATGACATAGCCGAAGTCGAACTGAAGGCTACACCGGAGGCAATATATCAAGCCGCCATCAACGTCGCCAAGAAAACCCCCGATGTGACCATCGTCAAACAGGACGACAAAAAGATGAGCTTGGAATTTAAAAAAGGAGAGCGTGACGCCACACTGAAGATCAAAGACAAGAAAGACGGCTTCTCCCTGCTGACCATCGAATCGAAAAAGACAAAAGGTGAAGAAGAGAAAACCCCGAACATAGTGCTTGAGGCGGTCAAGAAAATCTGCGACGAGATGGGCGTCCAATATAAACTGGTGGAAAAAAAGAAATACTTCTGATTCCTTTTCCGCACTCAAGGCTGCATCGGGGCGTCAATGATGAAACGGCTCGCATGCAGTCTTGAATTACAGAGAACGGCTTTTTTGAGCAGCCTTGTTCCGGTTGGCCCGATACAAATCGGGACAATCATTTCAGGGCATGATCGTTGATATATTGAAGCAGGCCCTTTGCAATCTCCGAGCCCTGTTTCTGAACATCCTTTTCGGTGGCACCCTTCGAAACGACGTATTTTGCAGCAATTGAATAGGGATTCTTGGTTATAAGCCCGCCTGGCATCTTTTTAGCCCCGCTGTCAGAACCCAGGTGGAGAAACGGCCCGCCGGCCTTGTTTGAAAGATCATAGACCACGACCTCCAGCTGAACGCTCGCTGAGCCTTTCCCGAAGCCTACGGAGGAACTGAGCGCACGGTTTCCCTCGTCGACACTTGAAAACCATCCGGCGACAAGCCATCCGCTGGAAGGGAGGTTTAGCGCCTCGGGCATGAAATCTTTCCTCAAACCTTTTTCGTTGGGGCGCCTTTCGGCCTTTTGTCCCGCCGCCTGCATCCCGCCTACGATTGCTTCCGACAGGGTAGATATGAGTTTCGCCGCCTTGTCAGCCGGGTCATCATCGCCCCTGATTCTATCAAGCCTCTTTTTGACGGGCCCGTCACGTTTGATAACGCTCTGTTTCGTAATCTGGTCCGGGTCCAGATAAAAATCCGTTACATAGATAATCGAAGGTTTTGAGACGGTCTGGGACGAACCTGATTTTATGCCGGCTGAATCCGCATTACCAACCTGTGCCTGAGACGCTGATGCACCGCCGGTAATCACGATGAATAGCACCAGCGTTAAAAAACCCATTATATATTCATATCTATGACCCATACTGATTTTTTCACCTTTTCAGTCATTCTAATGTCCCTTTACTTGATATGCCTTTTCTTTTTGGCCGGGGATGCAGGGATAACAGAGCTGTATCCCTAAAGGCCTACAAGACGTGCGGAAATGTCCCACAGTTTACCGGCCAGGACGGGGTCAAGGGCTTCCTTATTGGGTTTCCTGGCCTTGCGTTTGTAGTAATATTCGCCCGAGATCCAGTCCCTGCCGGGCTCGCCTTCAGCCAGCCAGATGAGCTTATCCGCGCCCTTTTCAGGCTTGCTCAGGAAAAGATATTTCATCGGCGAATTGTACAGCAGGTATATGAATCCCTTTGCCTCGCTGGCGAAATGCGATGCTATGTTTCCTGGATGAAAGGCCGCCGTGCTGATGCCCTGAGGCCCCCACCTTCTTGCTAGCTCCTTCATGAAGAGGATGTTTTCCAGCTTCGATATGCTGTAGGCGTTAAGTGCACTGTATTTGCGTTCGCTCTCCAGGTCGTCAAGATTCACATGCCCGAATTTGTGGCCGACGCTTGATGTAAATATAATGCTTGACCGGGAGGCTATAAGCCGGTCTTTCAGAAGGTTGGTCAGGAGGAATGGGGCCAGGTGATTCACCTGGAAGATTATTTCATGTCCGTCTTTGGTAACCGTGCGGTCATTCCATGTAAGGCCTGCATTGTTCACGAGGACATCGATGCGCTCATATTTTGCAAGCAATGCAGCTGCAAGGGTGCGAACCTGGGAGAAATCGGCGTAGTCCACAGTGAAGCTGTCTACTCCGAGTTCGTCAGAAATTGCCTTTGTCTTTTCCGGTGAACGCCCGACAATGACAACTCGCTCCCCATGCTTTTTAAGGGTTCGCGCTGCCGATGCGCCGATCCCGTCACTCGCCCCGGTTATTATGACCGACCTTCCTGCCATCAAAACACCTCCAAAACAAATATTTGAATCAATATAAACGAAACGGTATAATTGTACAATCGACGAGAGAAGGTCATGCTTTTATGGACCACAGACGAAAAATGAAGGACGGTTATCGCAGGTTTTTCTTTCTGAGCGATATAGGCGGCATAAAGAACACCATCGGCGAGATGCGCGGCATAGGCCATCCGGAGCAGCCATCTCTGAATAAAGCAAGCAAAGGAAGCGACTCCAAATTTGAAGAGGCATGGTTTATCAGCACCCTCAGAGATAAAATCGCCAGTCATCCTGACAACAGCATGGAATATCCATTTTACGGCGAGAAGATATTTGACGAGTCGCTCATAGATTTTGTCAGAGGTGACGACCCCATTTTCACAGACTTTAAAAGGATCATCTGCCCCCACCATTTCACTCCCTATGAGATAATGGCCTGGCAGGCGGAAAAGAACGGCGTTGCCCCGCCTGAAGCCAGGGACCTCAGTTTTGTGTTGTTCGTCATGCCTATCACGAAAAGGACCAATTCCGACAAGGCCAAACAGACTGGCCCTCGGAGTGGTGGGCTCAGACAAGGCTTTCAGGCGAGATATTCAGCCAGACCGTCGTCCGGGAAGTTATTGAATTCCTGATGGGAAACGGCATATTGGCCATAGCCCCAGACGTAACCCCCATGTTCAGGAAGAAGAGGTATCCGGTGGTGGGTTGGGCTTCGCCGCGGTCGCACCGTCACATAGCATATGCTGCAGGGCTGGGGACCTTCGGCATGCACGATTTCCATATAACCGGAAAGGGCTGCTCACACAGAGTAGCGAGAAATTCATGATCTGAGACAGAGATCTATCATTTATTGATACATTTTCAAAGCTTGTATCTTGGCACGAAATCTCTAATGAACTTAGAACAAATAGAGTGTGGGTTTAAGCATTGCCTTTTGTTAATCATCCAGCAGTAATCGTAAGCACAAGCAAAGTGAACATAAAAACTTGAAAAAAGGTTTTATGCACCTTCATTCCCGGAATCCCTGTTAAACCTTTAAGCTATTTTTTCGCCTGCTTCCTGTCCGCGTTCTCGACAGCCTCGGCGTCCTTCCATCCTCCACCCAGTGATGTGAAGAGGTTTATCAGGGCGACCCCCTGCGTGAACCTTGTCTGGACATAGTTGAGTTCGCAGCTGAATAGCTGCCTTTCGGCGTCCATAACCGTCGTGTAGTCGGTGTATCCGTTTTCATACTGCAGGCGGGCGAGCTGGTAATAGTTTGTCAGGGCGACAACCTGCTTGGACAAGACATCCGCCTGCTCACGGCTCTTCTGGTTGTTTATGAGCGAGTTTTTCGACATCGGCGAACGCCTGCTGGATGGTCTTCTGGTATGTCGCCAGCGCCTCCTTCTGCGCGGCCTCGGCTGTCCTGACCTGGCCTGCGATGTTGCCCGCCGTGAATATAGGGGCGGTTATCGGAACGATGAAGTTCCATGTGTTGGCAGGTCCCGTGAACAGGCTGTTGAGCTCTGTGCTTGCAACGCCATATGCGCCTCTCAGCTGTATGCTCGGAAAATACTGGGACTTCGCAACCCATATCCTTGCCTGAGCGGCATGCAGGGCCTCCTCCGCCTGCCTTATGTCCGGCCTCCTGTCAAGCAGGTCGGAGGGGATCCCCGAAGGAACGGCCGGATAAGATATATCTTTTTTCGGGATTGTCCTTTCTATAGGCCCGGGATTTCTTCCGAGCAGGATGGCAAGATTGTCCTCCTGCTGTGAAATCTGGTTTTCAATCTGCGGTATCGAGGCGAGAGCGGCGTAATAGTCTGAGGCGTTCTGATTCAGCACAACGCCGGAGACCGTACCCGCATCATATCTCTCCTGGAATATCTTCAGATTCTCGGCCCTTGTGCCTACTGTATCCCTGGCGATTTTAAGCTGGATGTCCAGGCTGACAAGATTGAGATATCCGATGGCGACCTTGTTGATGACGGTCAGGAGGATGCCCTTCTTGTATTCCTCCTGTCCTATCATGTCGGCCCTCGCGGCCTCGGTGGCTCTTCTCAATTTGCCCCACAGGTCGATCTCCCAGCTGGAAACAGCGAGGTTAGCCTGATACAGATTGACATAAGGACTCTGGCTATCCGGTATCGTGGTAATGCCCTTTTCGGAATACTTTTGCCTTTCTCCCGCAGCAGTGCCGCCGATCTGCGGGAACAGGAATGACCGGGTTGTCTTCAATTTTCCCATATATTCTTCGACTCTTGCCTCGGCGACCCTCACGTCATAGTTATTCTTGACCGCCTCATCGATGATGCTGTCCAGATTCGCGTCCCCGAAGGTCTTCCACCAGGCGGAATCCGCTATGGCCGTTGCGTCCTTCTCTGAAAACCTGAACTTCTCAGGCGTGTCGATCTTGGGACGCTTGTAATCCTTTCCAAGGGCGCAGGCACTGAGCGTCAGTATTATCAAAAGATATATGATTCGCCTAATCATGTCAGTTTCCCTCCTTTTCAAAAGGTTCTTTAACTGCAGTTTTTTCCACTTCACCTGCTTCGGCCGAGGCTTTCTCCTTTCCCTCCTTTTCAAATAAGACGAAGAACAGGGGGATGAAGAATATTGCTATGAGCGTCGCCCCGAGCATGCCGCCTATAACGCCGGTGCCTATCGAATGCCTGCTGTTCATTGATGCGCCGCTGGCTACAGCAAGCGGAACGCATCCGAGCACGAAGGCGATCGATGTCATGACGATCGGCCTGATCCTCAGCCTTGCTGCAGTCAGGGCCGCCTCCCTTACGCTCATGCCTGCTTTCATCTGGTCCACGGCGAATTCGAAGATAAGGATCGCGTTCTTCGCTGCAAGTGCGATAAGAGTTAGAAGGCCTATCTGGAAATATATGTCGTTTTCGGTCCCCCTTAAGAGAATCGCCAGAAGGGCGCCGAAGAGCGCAAACGGAACCGCCATCAGCACACCGAAGGGGAGAGACCATTTTTCATACTGGGCCGCAAGTATGAGGAACACCATGACAAGCCCGAAGACGAACACCATTGAGGACGCCGAGCTGGCCTTCTTCTGTTCGAACGCCTCGCCTTCCCATGCAAAAGAGAAGTCCTGAGGCAGGACCTGTTTGGCCACTCGTTCCATCGCGGCGATTGCCTCGCCTGAGCTGTGGCCGGTGGCTGCGCCGCCTATGATGCTGGCCGCAGGGAAATTGTTGAAGCGGTTCATAATATCAGGGCCTGAATAATATTTCGTCGTTATCAGCGCCTTCATAGGAACCATCTTGTTGTCGTTGGAGCGTACATAAACCTGGCCCAGATCCTCGGGCTTCAGCCGGTACTTGGACTCTGCCTGGACAATCACCTGCCAGAGACGGCTGAACTTGGTGAACTGAGAGATATAGACGCTGCCGAAGAATATCTGCAGGGTCTGATAGACATCCTGGACCGGGACGCCGAGGTTTTCGGCCTTCTCCCTGTCGACATCAACCCAGACCTGCTGCGAAAACGGGTTAATCGTTGAGTTGACTTTGGAGAGTTCCGGCTGCTTGTTTGCCTCTTCTATGAACTTCTGGGTCACGGCTGCGAGTTTTGTCGTATCACCCTCGCCCTGGTTCAATATCCAGAACTGGAATCCGCCCATGTTTCCGAGGCCCGGGATGGATGGGGGATTCGATGGGAAGACCATGGCATCCTTGTACGTCACGAATTCATTGTTCGCCTTGAACATCACCGCCTTCGCGGAGAGTTTCAGGCCTTTTCTTTTCTCGAAATCCTTGAGCGAAACGAAGATGACCCCTGCATTGGTCTTTGTCTGCGAGTCGATAAGACTGTAGCCGCTGAATTCGCTCACATCCTGAACGGCCGGGTGACTTTTGAAAACCTCAGCTGCGCGGTCATCCACGGCCTCGGTCTTGTCGAGGCTCGATGCGTCAGGCAGCATCGATATGCCGAAGAGGTAACCCTGGTCCTCTGGGGGAACAAATCCGGTGGGGATATGCAGGAACATGGCCGCAGAAGCGGCTATGACCAGAAGAAATATTATCACCGCCATCTTCTTGCGGCTCAGTATCTTTTCCACGCCCCTGACATAGCTGTTGGTGAACCCTGTGAAGCCGGCCTCGAACCATTTGAAGAAGCCTTTCTTCTCCCCCTCCCTGTGTTTCAGAAGGATCGCTGCCAGGGCAGGCGATAGGGTCAGCGCTATGATGCCCGAGAACACGACCGATATGGCAATCGTGATTGCGAACTGCTTGTAGAGCTGACCGGTCATGCCGGAAAGGAATGCGACAGGAAGGAACACGGCGCAAAGAACGAGCACAATCGCGACGACAGGCCCGGAGACCTCCTCCATGGCCTTTATGGCCGCCTCCTTCGGCGGCAGTTTGTTCTGCTCCATATTCCTCTCGACGTTTTCGATGACGACTATGGCGTCGTCGACGACGATACCGATGGCGAGCACCATCCCGAACAGCGTGAGCATATTGAGCGAGAAGCCGAACAGCATCATTCCGATTGCTGTTCCGATTATGGATATGGGGACGGCAAGTATCGGGATTATTGTCGCCTTTACGTTCTGGATGAATATGAAAACGACCAGGATGACAAGCACGCAGGCGATGAAGAATGTTATGATGACATCCTTGATGGAAGCCCTTATAAATTCTGTGGAGTCAAGCGCTATCTTGTAGTCGATGCCGTCAGGGAAGCTCTTCTTGAGCTTTTCCATTGTTTCTTTCACCTGTTTCGAGACATCCATGGCATTTGCGCCGGCCTGCTGGTAGACGGCTATAAGGGTCGCCGTTTTGCCATTCATTTTGGTCCTGACTGAATAGTCCTGGGCGCCGAGCTGGGCGCTGCCGACATCCCTCAGTCTCACAATAGCGCCATTCTTTTTGGAACGGATGATTATGTTTTCGAATTCATCCGGGGTCGTGAGCCTGCCCTGAGTGGAAACGGTGAATGTCTGCTCGACGGGATGATCGGTAGGGGCAGCCCCTATCTTGCCGACTGCGAACTGCTGATTCTGGTTGTAAATGGCGCTCGTGACATCGGTGGCGGTAATCCCCAATTGAGCCATCCTGTCGGGCTTGAGCCATATCCTCATGGCGTAATTCGGCATACCGAGGATCGAAGACTGGTTTGCTCCGTTGACCATCTGCAGTGCGCTCAGCACGTAAAGGTTTGCATAGTTCGCGACATAGTTCTGGTCATATCTGCCGTCAGGGGAATAGATGCCTATGATCATCATGAACGATGTGGACTTCTTCTGCACCTGGACACCCTGATTGGCGACCGCCTGCGGCAGCATTGGCATGGCAAGGCTCACGCGGTTCTGGACATTCACCTGTGCCATGTCGGGGTTGGTGCCTATGTCGAAGTAGACCATGAGGTTCATGCTGCCTGTGCTCGACGATGCGGACTGCATGTATATCATGTTGTCGACACCGTTAACCTGCAGCTCGATAGGCGCTGCGACGTTATTCGCGATGACATCGGCGCTTGCCCCTGGATAGTTTGTCGACACCGTTATGCACGGCGGGGTGATGTCAGGGTACTGGGCTATCGGGAGGTTGTACATCGCGACACCCCCGGCGATGACGATTACAAGGGAGATGACAGATGCGAATATTGGCCGCTCTATAAAGAATTTAGAGAACATACAAATCTCCTCAGCCTATTTGGAACTGCCTGTATTTGATTGAGCGCCCCCTCCATCGGACTTCAGCTTGTCGACGATCTTGATGGCCATCCCGTCTGAGAGCTTTTGTATCCCGTCGGTAACGACCCTTTCGCCCGGGAACAACCCGGATTCAACGAAAACATCATCACCCTGCCATTGTCCTAAAGTGACCTGCCTGACCTCTGCCTTGTTGTCCTTGTCTACAACCCATACGAAATTGCCTTTGGCACCTTCAAGGACCGATTTTCTTGGCACGCTTATCGCTTTGGGTTTGATCGCACCCTTGAGGTGCACCCTGACGAACTGGCCGGGCTTGAGCATGTGATGGGGATTGGCTATCTCAGCCCTGACCATAAACGTGCCGGTTTCCTGGCTGAACGAGGGATCGGCAAAAAGCATGCGACCTTTGATAGGATAAGTAGAGCCGTCAGCCAGTACCAGTTCGACCTCATAAGCTTCATCTTTCGGGAATATCAAGGTCTTTTCAGCTGCCGATTTCCTAAGCCTCAGGTATTCATTTTCACTTACGCTCGAGTTCACCCATATAGGGTCCAGTTTCGCCACATAGGTGAGAAGACTGTCAGTGGCCGAAATATAGCTTCCTGTCATTTTCTGTGCATTCGATGAAATCCCGTCGACCGGTGAGTAGATATTCGTATAGCTAAGATTGAGCTCAGCTGTCCTGACCTGCCCTTCGGCTGCAAGGACGGCTGCGGCGGCCTCCTGCTCCTGACCGGTCGCATCATCGAGATCTTTCTGGCTGAGTGCGTTCTTCGCAGCCAGGGGCTTTACCCTCTTGAGGTTCGCCTGCGCGGTCCAGTGTCTGGCCTTTTGTTCGGCAAGCTGTCCTTTGGCCTCCTGAAGCGCGGCCTGGAAGGGTTTGGGGTCTATGAGAAACATGGGCTGGTTAGCCTTCACATAAGAGCCGTCAGCATAGAGCTGTTTGTCGAGGAAACCTTCTATCCTCGCCCTTATTTCGACCTTGTGCGAACTTTCGGTCTGTCCGAGCAGTTCAAATGTTACAGGTGTATCTTTCTGGGTTATCGTTATCGCTACAACATCGTTTCCCATGGTCTTCGGCTGGGGTTTTTTAAAAAATTTATCGCAGCCGCCCGCAAAGATCACTGTCAGGCAGATCACCGATATTGCGAGATAGGATCCGATATGCCCGGATGAAGTAGTGAAACAAATATCAGTTCCGTTCGACTTCATATTATTTCCTCCCCGTACAACAATAAGTAAGTTGTTTATCGGTATCTTTAATTAAATAATTTAACCAAATCAGGAAAAATACCGGAACTTAAGCCAAGATGTTCGAGCAGGCTTTGTGGGGATGACAGAGCGTCGCGCGCTATGTATCCCCTTTGCCCGGTTCGGGAGAGCCGCTGGATGCCTCACCCGGCGGTGAGGACACTTTCTTCTTTTCCTTTTTACGGTCCGCAAGTGTATCGAAGATGTAGAAGAACAGCGGCACGTAGAGCATGGCCAGTGTGGTTTCGCCGATCATGCCGCCCATGATTCCGGTGCCGATGGAGTGGCGTGCGTTGGCACCTGCGCCGGTTGCAATGGCCAGCGGCAGAACGCCGAGGATGAAGGCGAGCGACGTCATGATGATGGGCCGCAGGCGCTCCTCACCCGCCTGGATGGTCGCATCCATGACCGAGAGCCCCTGTTTCTTCAGCTCCACAGCGAATGCGACTCTGAGCACCGCGTTCTTGGCGCCGAGCCCTATGAGCACGAGTAGGCCGATCTGGAAGTAGACGTCGTTGTTGAGGCCCCGCAGCCAGTTGAAGACGAGGGCTCCGAAAATGCCGAAGGGCACCGCCGTCAGGACCGAGCAGGGCAGGATCCACGATTCGAACTGCGCGGAAAGCACGAGGAAGACGATGATGATGCCGAACAGGAAGGCGATCGCCGAGGTGCTCCCGGACTTCTTCTCTTGATAGGCCATGCCCGACCAGGCGAAGCCGTAACCTTCGGGCAGCACCTGCTGGGCGACATCCTCCATGGATTTGATCGCGTCGCCCGAGCTGTAGCCTGTCGCTGCGGAGCCCGTTACCTGGGCTGCCGGGAATCCGTTGAAGTGCGGCACGAGGTCAGGCCCCGTCACATAACTAGTCTTCACAAGAGCGGAGAGCGGGACCATCTTGCCGGTGTTGGACCTCGTGTAAAGGCGGGTGATATCCTCAGGGGTCTGACGGTAAGGGGCGTCGGACTGGAGGATGACGTTCCATACGCGGCTGTACTGGTTGAACTGACTCACCTGGATCGAGCCGAACTGGGCCTGCAGGGCGCTGTACACGTCGTCGATCGGAACGTTCAGGAGCACCGACTTCGCGCGGTCGACCTCGGCCTTGAGCTGCTGCGAGGAGGCGCGGAAGGTGGTGTTCAGGCCGGATAACTCAGGCCTTTCCTTGGCCTTGGCGATAAACTGCTTGGTGATCTCGCCCAGGCGCACGGGATCGCCGCCCCCCTTGTCCTGGATCCAGAACTCGAACCCTCCCGTGGTGCCGATGCCTGGGATGGGCGGCGGCGCGATCGGGAGGAACACGCCCGTGTTGATAGCTTGCGATTTTCCGTATACGTCGAGGAGCACGGCCTTGGTGTTCATTTTTTTAGCGTTCGCGATGGACGAGTAGCGTTCCTCGAAGTCCTTGAATGTCATGAAGAAGGTGGCCGCGTTCGGCTTGTACTGGCCGTCGATGAGGGAGAAACCGGTCACAGTGGTCCGGTTCTGGACCGCTTCGTTCTGGGCAAACAGGGCGTCCACTTTCCTGGCCGTATCCACCGTACGGGAAAAGCTCGTGGCGTCGGGCATGACTAGCTGCGCCATAACATAGCCCTGGTCTTCGTTGGGCACGAAACTCGTAGGTATGGTGAGAAACAGATGGACGAGGGCCCAGATCAGGAAGCCAAGGAGAATGAATGCCACGGTCATACGCTTGATCATGAGCACCACCGCTTCGCCGAAGCCCGCTGTGAAGCGCTCGAACTTCAGGTTGAACCAATCGAAGAAGCGGTTCAGCACGCTGAAGAGGCCCGTTCGTTTGGCCTCACCTTGCGAGAGCAGGAGGCTGCACATGGCCGGGCTTAAGGTCAGCGCCACGAACCCCGAGATGGTCACGGAGATCACGATGGTGACGGCGAACTGTTTGTAGAGCTGGCCCGTAGTTCCGGGGAGGAACGCTGCCGGGATGAAGATCGATGCCATGACGAGCACCACGGCAATGAGCGCCGAGCTGATCTCCTCCATTGCCTTGATGGTGGCCTCCCTGGCCGAGAGTTTAAATTTGGTCATATTGCGCTCGACGTTCTCCACCACCACGATAGCGTCGTCCACCACCATACCGATTGCGAGCACGATGCCGAAGAGCGTGAGCAGGTTGATGGAGAAGCCCATGGCGAGCATCCCGGCGAAGGCGCCGATGAGCGCCACGAAGATCGCCACTATACAAATGATCGTAGACCGGAACTTCTGCAGAAAGATATAGACGACGAGGATCACGAGCAGGATGGCTTCGAACAGAGTGTGGACGACCTCCTTGATGGAGATGCGCACGAAATCCGTGGTGTCCAGAGCTATGACGTATTCTACGCCCTCGGGCATCGAGGACTTCATGCCCGCGAGGACCTTACGGATGTTTTTGGAAACTTCGAGCCCGTTGGCGCCGGGCTGCTGGTAGATGGCGATGGACGCAGCGGGGATGCCGTTGAACAGGTTGTAGTCGATGTACTGCTTCCGGCCCACCTCGGCCCGAGCCACGTCCTTCAAACACACGATGGCGCTGCCGTCCTGGCTGGACTTCAGGATGATGTTCTCGTACTCCTTGGGCTGCATGAAGGGTGGCTGCGTCACCACGGGGAACGTCAGCTGTACGTCCTTGCCCATGGGCTGCTGGCCGACCTGGCCGGCGCCAAAGAGGGCGTTCTGCCTGGCCACGGCGTTCTGGATGTCGCTGGTGGTGATTCCCAGCCCGGCCATCTTGTCCGGGTTCATCCATATGCGCATGGCCTGATCGGGCATGCCGAAGATCTGCGCCTGGCCGGCGCCGTTCACCCGCTTGACGGCGTCGAGGACGTAGACATTAGTGTAGTTGGTCACATAATCCTGGCTGTACCGGCCGTCCTTGTTGAAGAAGGCCACGATCATCAGGATCGAGGACGATTTCTTCTGCACGGACACCCCGTACTTAGTCACCGCTTCGGGCAGCGTCGGCAGGGCCAGGTTGACCCTGTTCTGCACCTGCACCTGGGCGTCGTCCGGATCGGTACCCAGGTCGAAGTAGACCGTGATGGTCAGCTGGCCCGTGTTGGAGCTGGTGGAGGTCATATAGAGCATGTTGTCGATACCGTTGATCTGGGCCTCGATTGGAGCCGCCACCGAGTCGCCCACAGTCTTAGAGTCGGCGCCGGGATAAAGCGCGGTCACGGTGACCTGAACCGGCGTGATCGAGGGGTACTGCTCCACAGGCAGAACTTTGATTGCGACGAGCCCCGCTATCACGATGATGATGGAGACGACGGTGGCAAAGATGGGGCGCTCTATGAAGAACCTGGAGAACATGGGCTAGCTTCTCCCGTTCTGGCCAGGGCTATTAACAGCCTCCGGCTTTTTACTATCTGGTTTCGGCAGTGCGACAGGAGGCGCCGGGGAATCGTCCGTGATGGTGGCCTTGATGACAACCGTCTTGTCGGGCGCGAGCGTCTGGCCGCCGTCCACGACCACGAGGTCGCCGGAATGAAGCCCCTCGTTGACGACCCAGCTGTTGCCCTGCCAGTCACCGACTTCGATGGGCCGGTTTTCAGCCTTGTTGTCTTTGCCCACGATCCACACGAAGTGCCCCTTCGCTCCCTCCTGGACGGCCCGCTGAGGCACGAGGATCGCGCCCGGTCTGACCGCGCCCAGGATATGCGCCCGCACGAACTGGCCTGGCCTCAGCGCGTTGTCCGGGTTTGGGATCGTGGCACGCAGGAGGAAGGTGCCCGTCTCCTGGTTGAACTCGGCGTCGGCGAACGTAATGCGCCCTTTATTTGGGAAGCTTGAGCCATCGGCAAGGGTGATCTCGACTTCGTATTCGGTGTTCTTCGGCAGGCGGATCTTGCCGCTTTTCACCTGGCCACGCATCTTGAGCATGTCGTCCTCGGACATGCTGAAGCATACCCACATGGGATCGATCTGCGATACGTAGGTGAGGAGGCTGTTCTGCATGTTGATGTAGGAGCCTTCCTGAACCCGCGAATAGCTCGACAGGCCCGACACAGGGGTGGCGATGGTGGTGTAGCCGAGATTGATCCGAGCCTGATCGACGTCAGCCTTGGCAGTCTGAACCGAGGCGGCCGCCTCCTCCTCCTTTCCGGTGGCATCGTCAAGGTCCTTCTGGGAAAGGGCGTTCTTCTTTGCGAGAGGCTTGACCCGTGCGAGGTCAGCCTTGGCCGTGTTGTGCCGGGCCCTTTGCTGGGAAAGTGCGCCCTCAGCGGCCTCCACCTGCGCCTGGAACGGCTTCGCGTCCATCCTGAACATCACCTGTCCAGCCTTGACGAAGCTGCCCTCGACATATTCCCGCTTGTCGAGGAACCCGTCGACCCTGGACCTGATCTCCACCTGGTGGGAGCTCTGCGTCTGCGCCACGAACTCCGCGCTCACCGGGGTGTCCTTTGGCTCGACCCTGATCACGGTCACCTGCGGCGTCTGCGTACCAGGGAGAGATGCCTTTTTCCCGCAGCTGGAGACAAGAAGGCCGGCCAGCGCCATGAGAAGGATGAAACCCCATAGAGTCCGATTGAAAAATGTCTTTGTCTTCTTCATATTGATTTTATTATGTCCTCAAGATGGACTGTCTTGCCGTGTCAACGCACCAGCGCCCCCGTCATTCCCTGCCTAGATTGCCGTGAGCTCGGCGAGCTTGATTCTGGCCATATCCCCCTTCACATCCGATATCCCGCACCCAGTATTTTCCGCAGGCGCCGCAAGTCCAGCGTCCGCATATCAACAGCCCTTCAGATAAATCTGCCATTGACGTAAAAATCAGCATAACTCAACGAACCCAAATTATGCGGCAAGTTCCTTGAAGAATAACTTGCTAACACCTTTTTCCCCCGTTTCCTATGCCCTTACCTTGGTTTGAATCCATAACAGGTCCTTGAAACCTCTCCAAACCCTATCGAACCACCATGCAACCCCTGGTTGCAGCACTTTATCAATTCATTTGAACATACATCTTCGTCTTGGACTGTTCAAGCTTTATCTCCGAACAAACTTTTTCTCGAAGCAACCACTTCAATGCAGCCAACCAAGTACCGACCGGTAGTGATGCCGCAACGGAAAAGCAGATGAGACGCGCACATGCCATCGTTTCGCATGGAAGGTGATCTTTGCTGCTGCCTTCACCAGACGCAGAATGACCCACTCGATTGACCGGCGCTTGTCTTCGCCCCACAGATAGAAATTTATTGGGACACAATGCTTGTCTATCTCAATCATACTGATAAGATGCCTGCAAAAGGCGAGCTGTTTGAATATCTCTCAGACAAAGCGGCAGAAATAACCTATGGTCAAAGGCACTGAGCTTTCTTCTATTACCTGTTCAGGGCTTCAATACAAAACCTGCTCAAAAATCTTGGCCTAAATTCCGATTGCTCAAATCACTTGAACATATTAGATTGTTCACTTCAGGCTTTTACTCCTTTTTCGAGTTGCGAAACTTGAGTAATGACAAACTAACAAAATGGGAGGTGCCATGACAAAATCCAAGATGCCGGCTAGGGATAAGATAACGCTGGGCCTGATGGTGCTTATGTTCGTGTTCCTTCAGGCGGATACGAACATCATGACCGGGATACTGACCGAACTGAAGAAGGAGTACGGAGTAAGTGTCGTCACCCTGGGGTTTATAGGCTCGCTGTTCACCATACTCGGGGCAGTCGTGAGCATTATCTTCGGATACTTTTCCGACAAGGGCTCGCGCAAATGGCTGCTTGTGGCGATTGTCCTCATCGGGGAAATCCCCTGTATCCTGACTGGTATTCCGGCGCTTACGAAAAACATCGGGATGTTCGCCTTGTGGCGCATCCTTTCAGGCATCGGGCTTGGCGGCATATTTCCCCTGACGTTCTCTCTCCTGTCGGATTATTTCCATGAGGACAACAGGGCAGTGGCATCGGCCTGGCTGGGAGTCGCCTGGGCAATTGGAATCCTCTTCGGAATGATGGCGGCCGGATTCCTGACGCCCATGAATCTTTACGGCCTCAGCTGGCGGGTACCATTCATAGTGATTGCCCTGCCGAACATCCCTATTGCCATAATCTTTGCGATATATGCGAAAGACCCTCAGCGCGGCAGGAAGGAAACTGCGCTGGAAGACCTGATCGAGTCCGGTGCTGAATACAGGCAGAAGATACACCTGAGCGATTTCAAATACGTCTTCTCCAACAGGACCAATATCTGGTCGTTCCTCCAGGGGCTTCCGGGCACTGTTCCATGGGGCATACTCAGCTTCTGGATAATATATTTCTTCGAGCAGGTAAGGCACATCAGCAAGGAAAAGGCCACTTTCGTTATAACCATGCTTGGCGTGGGTGCGACAATCGGAGGCCTTGTAGCGGGCTATATCGGGGAATGGCTCTACAACAAAGACCCCAAGTACATGCCGGCCTTCTGCGGCGTCTGCGTGCTCCTGGGCGCAATTCCGGCGTTCATGCTGGTAAACATCCCCGTCGACCCAGCCGGCTGGGGCTACCAGCTATATATTATACTGGCAATCATAACGGGCTTCTTTGTTTCCGCAGCCGGACCGAACGTCAGGGCCATACTGATGAACGTCAACCGCCCCGAAAACAGGGGTACGGTGTTCGCCTGCTTCAACATCACCGACAACATCGGCAAGGGCTTCGGGCCTGCAATAGGCGGTCTCATGCTGCCGCTCGCCGGCTATTTAGGGATGATGAACTTCGCGGTGTTCTGGTGGATTCCGTGCGGTCTTATATTCTTCATGATCATGCGGTACATCAGGAAGGACCGCGACGCACTGCAGCAGCTTATGAAACTGCGCGCGGAAGAAATGGCTAAAGAAAAGTAACCAGTCCTGAGTGGTCAGTGGTGAGTAAAAAATAGAAAAAGCCTTCCTTAAAAACTCACCACTCATAACTCACCATTTTTTCGAGGAGACATCATGCAAATCCAGTTCGATGAAAACAAGAAGATATTCCATCTAAGGGCCGGGAAAACGAGTTATGTCATGAAAGCGGCATACGGCGAGCTTCTGCATCTTTACTGGGGCAGAGAATTAAGCGACCCGGACTGCTCTTATCTCTTAAGGCCGGCCATGAGGGCTTTTTCTCCTGATACGCACCCGGATGAACTCGGCGTATCCCTGGATATCCTGCCGTTTGAATACCCGTCATCAGGAACCGGAGATTTCAGGCAGCCCGCATTTTCCATCGAGACCGAAGACGGGGCAAGGCTTGCCGAGCTGAAATATTCGGATTACAAAATCATCACCGGCAAACCTGCCATTAACGGCCTTCCGTCAACATATGTCGAACTGTTGTACGAGGCTGACACGCTTGTCGTTGAAATGAAGGATGAGCTTATAGGGCTCACGGTAGAGCTTTCATATACCGCATTCAGGAATTTTGACGCCATAGCGCGTTCGGTGAAATTTAAAAACTGCTCTGAAAAAAAGATAAAAATATTAAACGCCATGAGTGCAAATGTTGATTTTCCCGATTCCGATTATGATATGCTCCAGCTCTCGGGCGCATGGGCGCGTGAAAGGCATATCGTAGCAAGGCCTCTTGTCCCAGGCACCCAGTCCATAGAAAGCAGGCGCGGCGCCTCCAGCCATCAGCAGAACCCCTTCATGGCACTCATCAGCAAAGGATGCACAGAATTCTCCGGCGAGGCTTACGGGTTCTCCCTCATCTATTCGGGCAATTTCCTGGCCTCGGCCGAGGTCGACCAGTTCTCGACCACGAGGGCGGCCATCGGCATTAACCCGTACTCCTTCTCATGGCTGCTCAAGCCCGGCGAAACCTTCCAGACGCCGGAGACCGTACTGGTCTATTCGGGCAGCGGGCTTTCCGGCATGTCCGATACATATCACAGGCTTTACAGAAGCAACCTGGCAAGAGGCATACACAGGGATAATCCCCGGCCGGTACTCATAAACAACTGGGAGGCCACCTATTTTGATTTCAACGAGGAGAAACTCCTTGAAATTGCAAAAGCCGCTTCAGAGATCGGCGTTGAGCTGTTCGTGCTGGATGACGGCTGGTTCGGCGTTCGCAACGATGACAACTGCTCGCTCGGCGACTGGGTCGTAAACACGGAGAAACTGCCCGGCGGTATAAAGGGTATGGCCGAAAAGGTGAACGCACTGGGCATGAGATTCGGGCTCTGGTTCGAACCGGAGATGATCTCAAAAGACAGCGATTTATACCGGGCGCATCCCGACTGGTGCATCCATGTCGAAGGCAGGAGGCGGACCGATTCAAGGAACCAGCTTGTGCTGGACCTGTCCAGACCGGAAGTCTGCGATTACATAATTGAGAGCGTAAGCGCAGTCCTTAAGAGCGCGCCGATAGCATATGTCAAATGGGACATGAACAGGAGCATGCAGGAGGTGGCATCCGTATCGCTGCCTTCAGAGAGAAGGCAGGAGACGTTCCACCGCTATATGCTGGGTCTGTACGGCGTACTGGAAAAGATCACTTCGGATTTCCCTGAAATACTCTTCGAGAGCTGCTCGGGAGGCGGAGGCAGATTCGACCCGGGCATGCTTCACTACATGCCGCAGACATGGACAAGCGACGACACCGATGCGGTCGAACGCCTGAAGATCCAGCACGGCACCAGCATTGTTTACCCTGCTGTTTCAATGGGCGCCCATGTTTCCGCCATACCCAACCATCAGGTTCACCGCGCCACACCTCTTATCGCGCGCATCCACACGGCCATGGCCGGAAATTTCGGGCTCGAACTGAACCTCTCAAAACTGTCGCAGCAGGAGACGGACATGCTGAAGACGCATATCGAGCTGTACAAGAACGAGGTGCGCGATGTTGTGCAGTTCGGAAGGATGTACCGGCTTAAAAGCCCGTTTGAAGGCAATTCCACTGCCTGGCTTTTTGTGAGCCCGGATAAATCAAGGGCAGCCCTGTTCTTTTTCAGGGTGCTTGCTGAAGCGCAGGAGCCTTTCAGAACATTGAAACTTGCCGGACTGGACCCTGAAAGAACCTACAAGGTGGCTGTATTCAACACTTTATATAAGGGCGACACCCTTATGAATGCGGGCCTCAGCTCGCCCATCTTCCTGGGCGACTATGGCAGCGCGCTCATAAGGCTTGAGGCAGTATAGCCCTCCTCTTTTTTTTAGAGATACCCTTTATTCTTCTTTAAAAGTCTTTCAGGGCGGACTTTTTGTCCGGTATGAGGCTCATGGCCCTTTCCGCAAGGGCTGTTATAGTCAGGGCCGGATTGACACCGACATTGGCGGAAACCGCCGCTCCGTCGGTTACATAGAGCCCCGGATAGCCGAAGACCTGATGAGATGAATCAATAACCCCGTTTTCACGGGATGACCCCATGTGGCATCCGCCCAGTATATGCGCGGTCGTAGACATATTGATCAGGCTTTCATTGCTGACATTGGTCGGCATCCCGTCCGCCACTTCCGCAAGGACGGCGCAGGCCTTATTGGCCACAGGAATGTTGACGGGGGCCTCTTTCCCTTTGACCCTGTTGGACTTGAGGCGGCTTTTTATAAAACAGAATACGGCGCTGGGTCCGTACTTGAATGAAAGCTGATTGTCATGGTTCTGCATTACAGTGAGCACGATGATCCGTTTAGTCCAGTTCTTTGCAAAAAGCCTTCTGTAAAGGCCGGCGGGATCAATGAACATCTTGCCAAGGGTAAAAAGCGCCCTTATTACCGGATTGGAATTGTCTACAAGGGGCACGCTGAAATATTTCATGAAGTTGTATCCTTCAGGGAACCGGTTCTGTGTAATATGCGTGTATTTGTCGGGATAAAAATCCGACGATATCGTTGTACCGTGCGAAAGATCGAGGTTCTCATCACTCGGCAGAACCCCTACGATTGACTCGCTGTTTGTCCTCACGACAACACCCAGCTGATCCGAGAGACCCGGCAGAGTCTTTGAAATATCCCTGCATCTGAAGAGAAGCTTGAGAGTACCCAGAACTCCCGCCGCTACAACAACCTTACCGGCCTTGACATCGGGGGCCTTTCTGAACCTGCCCGAGGTGTCTTTCACTTTCAGGATATATGTGCCGTCAGGCTGAGGAATTATATTTGTCACTTCCCGGTAAGGCAATATCGTGGCCCCGAGTTTCCGGGCCAGGTAGAGATAATTTTTATCAAGAGAGTTTTTGGAGCCATGCTTGCACCCGGTAAGACACTCACCGCACAGATAGCATCCGGTGCGGGAAGGCCCCTTTCCATTGAAAAAGGGGTCATCTGCAACCTCTTCGGGTGACCCGAAATATATGCCGGTTTCAGTAGGGCCGAACGTATCACCGGCCCCCATTCTCGTTGCGGTCTCTTTAAGGTAATCATCCATGACATCCAGACTCGGATTCGTCACCACACCGAGCATCTTTGACGCCATATCATAATGCGGCTTCAACTCCTTGTCCCAGTCAATCCCCAGCCTGCTCCAGGAGGGATCTTTATAAAATGCATCCTTCGGCCTTAACGTGGTCGCAGCATACACGAGGCTTCCTCCGCCAACCCCCACACCGCCCACAATTGCGACATGTCTGAAAAAATCATAGGTGAAAAAACCCTTCATGCCGAACATGGGATTCCACATGAGCTTGTTAAGGCTTTTGGAGGCCTCCTCCATATCAGCCGGCGTTACACATTTGCCCTTTTCAAGCACAACAACCCTGTATCCTTTTTCAGCAAGCCTGAGGGCTGACACGCTTCCACCGAAACCGCTCCCTATAACAGCAAAATCAAAGTCCATACCATACCTCCACAGTCATCAAATCCCATATTTGATATCACACGTTTTATTTTAATTCCATATTGGAAATATCATGCCATTCATTCATGGCGGTGATATTTTATCACCAGGTTTTTTACTGATCTGAAGTATTATTTTTAAATTAACCGCCCGGGCTGTAATGGCCCGTTACAGATTAAACTGTGCTGACAGGTTTCGACATGGGCTTACTTATTCTATTTATCACTTCCTAATATTATGGGCAGCCCTGTCTTCGAATTCCCGATGATGACGACTTTCGTATTCTGGCTGTTGGCAATCTTCTCGGTAGCCTCGATCCCCTTCCATTCAAGCAGCTGCGGGCTTATGCCCTGGGCGACGATTTTCTGAAAGTCTGCAATGCCCTGCGCCTCTATGCGCTTGCGCTCGGCCTCCTGCTGCTCCTTCTGGAGTACGAACTTCATCTGCTCGGCTTCCTGCTCGCGCTTGAGTTTTTCCTGGATTGCGTTTGCCACAACTGTCGGGAGGCCTATCTTCCTGAGCAGCACCTGCTCGGTTATTATGCCGCGGTCTTTCGTTATCTTTGCATACAGCTCTTTGACCTCTCCCGCCAGCTTGTCCCTTTCCGCCGAATATAGGGTCTTAGCGTCATAGGATGCCGTTATCTCCCTTATAGCGGAACGCAGCTGGGGCTCGACTATAATCTCCTGATAGCTTTTGCCGACTGTTTTATAAATATTCACGGCCTTGGCTGGATCTATCCTGTAGATGAGAGAGACATCCAGATTTATGATAAGCCCTTCACGGGATGGGGTGTCGGCCTCTTCCATTATGGTCAGAGACCTCGTGGACATCTTGATAACTTTCGTGAAAGGCACGATCAGCCTTATGCCGGGAGAAAGCGTATCGCTCGATACATAACCGAAAAAGTCCTTTACTCCGACATATCCGGCCGGAATCACCACGACCGGCCTTGCTGCAAAGAGGATTATCAATATCACTATTATGACTGCTATAAGAATTCCTTTTGACCTGACAGCCCCTGTTTCCATAATTGTACCCCCTTTAAAAAGTAATGCTCATACAGAAAGATAGAAAGACTGCCTGAAGGAGTCTTTTCTATTTTTTATAAGTCCCGTTTGACTCAACACGCTTCTTGACACCCTCCATATAACCCGGAAGAGTACTGTTCGTCATGAATCTTTCTGCAAACGCCGGAACGGGAACAGATGTTTCAACAATCGGTGCATAATAATACACGGTCTTTCTGCCGCTATCATAAGGTTCTATATATTCGAAACCTTCAACATTCTTGAGCCCGCTGGTAGAGCGGATTATCTTTATTCCCTGCTTTTGATATTCATCCACCTGGCTCTGTGAGGCCAGGCTCCAGTCCTGCCTGAAATTCTTCCCGTCGATTTTCACATCGAGGGTGTATATCACCGTCAGCAGAGGGAATTTAAGCTTGCCTTCCATAAGGACTTCCCCTATTTCCCCTGCCTCGACAGGTTTTATCATCTTTACTGTTTTATAATATTCCAGCCCGGGTACATACTCGCCCATGGAACTCCAGTCGCAAAGATATTTCCATGTTTTTTCAGGCGTGGCATTTATCAGGAGCACGCCGATGCCTCTTTTTTTCTTGCCCTTGCCTTCGACCTTCATCTCAACGGTAAATGTCTGGAGCTTTCCCGCTTCCAGTTTTGCCTTGTCCATTTTCAGGTTTAACTTTTCCTGAGCGCAAACATTACCAGGCAGAAAAAAAACAATACTTATCAGAACGGCAACTATACTTTTCATTTCATATCCCCTTATATTTGTTTATATTCGCTGAAATGTAATCTGCACACCTCGCTGCAAACGCCATTATGGTAACCTGCGGATTGACGCCAAGCGAGGTAGGAAACGGGCTTCCATCCGGAATGAACAGCCCTTTTATATCATGTGTTTCCAGATTGATATCGATTACCGATTTTCTAGGGTCATTGCCCATACGGCAGGTACCAAGCGGATGGAATGCCATAACCTCGAAATGCCAGGGCTTGACCTTAAGATTTTTAAAGCGGAGCAGCTCCTCTTTATTGTTGACGACCGGCATAGTGATACAGCCGGTAAAAACCCTTTTTGCGCCGGCGGCAAGGAACAGCTCAGCAGTTATCACCAGTCCTCTGTGAAGCTTCTCCGTATCCTCCTGGTTCATTGAATAAAACGCGTGAAAGGGATAGCCGAAATTGCCCGGCTTCACATAGCCCCTTGTGGAATCGCATATCAAGACACCGAATGCCGCAAGGTTTTTATAATGTTTTGCCAGGTACTTGTGCTCTTCCCCGACCCCGGGTAGAGCCATTAACATAACCGCAGGAGGAACGAATATCCCTTCAAGCATTATGCCTTCATCCTTGAAGGCATCTATCTGTCCCCCCTGGGAAACGCCGTAATGTCCGTTTACCTCCTCTTCCATCTCCGCCACAATCCGGCCGCAGGGATGGATCGTCAAACCCTTGCCCACCAGACCCGAAGTGTTGGCAAGCCTGTTTTTCAGCATGAAGGCCGGCGTTATCAAAGAACCCATGGCAAGACAGACGATATTTGCCTTTACCTTCATCCTGTAGCGCCTGCGGTTTGTCGAAGGGTCAATGATAAGCCCTTCGACTCCGGTAACACGCCCGTTTTCAAAATTGATCTTTGTCGCCCTGCAGTTGGCATATATATCAGCACCTGCAGTGACGGCCCTGGGAATATATGAGATGTCCATTGACTGCTTGGCGTCTTCGACGCAACCCCATTGGCAGCTTCCCGTCCCTTTGCAGTCCTTGACGTTGTGTTTAAGTGGTTTGGCCTCAAGACCAAGGGCTTTTGCCCCGCGTTTGACAATCTGGTAGACATTGCCGAGTATGTCCTCGGTCAGTTCCGTGACATTAATCTCTTTTTCAACCCTGTCAAAATATCCCGTAAGCGCATCATAATCAAGGCCAGCACAGTCATACTCCGCGGCCCATTTTTCAACAACATGGCGCGGTGTCCTGAAGCATGTCGCGGAATTAACGATTGTCGTGCCGCCGACGGCCTTGCCCAGTGTAATCGATACCGGCGGCAGTCCAAGAGCCATCGTTGCCCCGCCCTCACGGTACATCATTCCCGTCATGTCGCCAGGGTCCTGGTTGAAATTTTTACTGGTAAACCAGCTGCCCTCCTCGAGCGCCACTACTTTAAGTCCTTTTTCAGCAAGCTCCTTTGCCACAACCGCTCCGCCTGCTCCTGTCCCGATAACGCATATATCGGCCTCGATATTCACATGGCCTTTTATATCCTCATTCTCCCTTATCATGTCCCGCCTCTAATCCTTAATACCTTCAAAATGCTGCCTGTGATCGAAATTTTCCCTGTACCCTATTGCATCCTTGACTTCCTGAACACCATAGAAGGCCGGGAACACCAGGACTTTTATAACCAATAGCGAGATCGGTCCGGGGAATGGGGAATTCTCAATCAGGTGCAAAAGCTCCGTCCTCTCCTGTTCGTCCATATTGACAAGCTGTTTAAATTTCTTCATATAAATGACCGGCCAGGCATAATTGAGCACATGCGCCGTCATTCTAAGTGTGAACCGGGTTATCAAAGACATCCTTGAAAGTATATAATCTGTCCTGGGAAGCCACTTCTCTTCAATGTCGGCAGCTCCCAGTTCAAAGCTTGACCCGCCCCTGGGAATTACCCCGCCTGCCATTGCGGCAATAATCTTTGCATCCTTTTTACTTAAAATTTTATATGGCATTCCACACTCCGGGATATATTCACTTTAATCATGATATGACCAGCCTGGCCGACTTGAGGAAATCAAGCATCTCCCTCAACGGGAAATAAACTACCGAACTGGATATGATTTTTTCCGTCGTGGCATCCGTTATCGTTCCATAGCAGGTGACATGAGTTTTGTGAAGGTTCCAGGGCCAGATATTCACCTTTTCTCCAACATACCTGTATGCCCTGCCGTCGTCACCTTTGAAATCAAGCTCATAGCGAATCTTACGACCTGAAAAATACATGAGCTTCAGAGATCCAATGCAGTCGGCCTTGTTCACCAGACCTCCCACCGTAATAAAACCTCTGGCTTCACTTCTCAGAAATTCATCCGACCACGGATTCAGGAATCCGAGCAGACTGCCGCTGCCCCATGTCAGGGAAAAATTGAGCGGCAGTTCCCTGCCGGCAAAAGACCCGTTTGAAAATGTATGAGTCCCAACCATCAGTTCATCCATTTTAAATCCAACCATAACTCCCTCATGTATCTGCTTATTTTCTTGGAAGGATATAAGGCATATGCAGCGATAAAAACCAGGAAGACAGCCCTATATCATTAAAATTATTAACATATCAATGTATCTGAAAAGTATCGTATTGGTCATTTTTTGTCAAAGAAAAAGATGCTATTATGGCCAAGGTTGATAAATCCTAAACAGGGGTTTTATGTGGGCCATATAACTGAAAACATAACAAGGATCCTTCAAAATATTCCTGAGAATGTCAAGGTCGTTGCAGCTGCAAAATCAAGGAACATCGAAGAAGTTAGGGAAACCATCGAAGCCGGTATAACAATGATAGGCGAAAACTACATGCAGGATGCGAAAGGGATTATCAGCGAACTGAAAGATATGGCATCCTGGCATTTCATCGGCCACGTACAGAAAAACAAGGTGAAGCACATTGTCCCGATGTTCGACATGATTGAAACCGTTGATTCAAAGGAACTGGCTTTCCTGATCGACCAGGCTGCTGAAAAACAGGGCATGATCATGCCGGTCCTGATAGAGGTAAACAGCGGCCGTGAAGAGCAGAAGGCAGGTGCCATGCCTGAAGAAGTCCACGAGCTGGCTGGATACATAAGCAGCTTATCTAATATCCGGCTTAACGGGCTCATGACGATGGGGCCCTTTATCGATGATCCGCAGGGATTAAGGCAGTGTTTCAAACTCACCAGAAAGCTTTTTGACGAGCTGTCCGTCTCTGCGCTGCCTAATACGGATATAAAATGGCTTTCAATGGGTATGAGCGATTCTTATATTAACGCTATCGAAGAAGGCGCAAACCTTGTCAGGATCGGAACACTCATTTACGGACCGAGGCCGCCCAAAATCTACTGAGCTTTATCCTCTTCTTGCGGCCCTTTGTTTCTCGGCTTCCAGACAAAATACGCCACCCATACGCTGAATTCATAAAGCACCAGAAGCGGCACCATCATAAGCATCATGCTGATCGGGTCAGGAGGAGTGAGAACCGCTGCCACAATGGCGATGACCAGGATCGCATATCTTCTCTGTTTTCTCAGGAACTGAGGGGAAACGATGCCGATTTTCGCAAGGAAAAAGATTATAACCGGCAGTTCGAATATCGCTCCGAATGCAAGCAGCAGCGTCACCGTAAAGCTCAGGTATTCGTTAAGCTTGGGCATTGCATATATATCACCCGACGCGTACCCCAGAAGGAATTTAAAACCGAAGGGAAACACCACAAAGAAGGCGAATGAAGCCCCGAGCAGGAAAAAGAAAGTCGCCATGAGGACAAAAGGCATGACATACCTGCGTTCCTTCTCATACAAACCCGGCATAACGAATTTCCAGAGCTGATAAAAAATAACCGGGGCAGCAAGAATCACCCCTGCAAAAAAAGATACCTTGAGATATGTTACAAATGCTTCAGGCAGCGCTGTATAAATCAGATGGCTGCCTGGTGGCATAGCCTTTACCAGCGGTTTTATAAGGAATCTGAATATCTTCTCCGAGAAACCGTAGCTTACTGCGAATCCCGCCGCTACGGCCAGAATGCTCTTTATAAGTCTTGATCTCAGTTCCGAGAGATGGTCTGTTATGGGAAGCTTCGGGTCATCCAATCAGTCCGCCCCCCGTTTGTCATCTCCATTTTGAACTTTTTCTTCAGAAGAATTCCCGGTCGGAATATTTTCATTCCCGCTGCTTTTCTCATCGGGCTTCTGAGCTGCCGGTTCGTTTTTATGCTCCCCTGCAACATCTATTTCACGCTTCAGATCGCTTGTCGCCCGTTGAAGTTCACCCATTGCTTTGCCGAGCATTCTGGCAAGATCAGGAAGCTTGTTCGGCCCAAGCACGATAAGGGCAATAACAAGGATTATGAATAGTTCCGTCCCACCGACACCAAACATGCGAGCCCTTATAGGATGAAACAAATCAGGGTGTCAATTCATTATGCAATCGTAACTTCGCTGGACAAATAAACGTCCTGAATAGCATTAAGAAGCTCCACGCCTTCCTTCATGGGCCGCTGGAAAGCCTTTCTTCCCGATATGAGCCCCATGCCGCCGGCCCGCTTGTTTATCACCGCCGTCCTTAGGGCCTCGGCAAGGTCTGTCTCGCCCTTGGATTCACCACCCGAATTGATCAGCCCCTGCCTGCCCATGTAGCAGTTCATCACCTGATACCTCGTGAGGTCGACGGGATGGTTCGTTGAAAGCTCCGTATAGACTTTCGGATTTGTCTTGCCGAAGTTGACGGCATTGTAGCCTCCGTTCACTGTCGGCTGCTTCTGCTTGACAATATCGGCCTCGATCGTGACCGAGAGGTGGTTGGCCTGACCGGTCAGGTCCGCGGCCGTATGGTAATCAACGCCGTTTTTCTTGAACCCGTCGTTTCTCAGATATGCCCAGAGAATGGTTACAAGTCCGAGATCATGTGCAAGCGCAAACGCCTCTGTTATTTCCATCAACTGCCTGGAGCTCTCTTCGGACCCGAAATAGATGGTCGCTCCTATTGCTGCGGCTCCCATGTCGAATGCCTGATTGACATTTGCAAACAGTATCTGGTCGTGCTTTTCCGGATATATCAGCAGGTCATTGTGGTTGATCTTGAGGATGAACGGAATCCTGTGCGCATATTTTCTTGCAACCGAGCCGAGCACGCCGAGTGTTGATGCAACGGCGCTGCATCCGGCCTCGATGGCCAGTTTAACAATGTTTTCCGGATCGAAGTATATGGGATTCGGAGCAAAAGAAGCTCCTGCACTGTGTTCTATTCCCTGATCCACTGGCAGAATTGAAAGATAGCCCGTACCGGAAAGCCTTCCGCAGCCCAGAAGGGCCTGCATATTCCTGAGGACAGAAGGCTTCCTGTCTGAGATCATCATGTTTTTCTCCACATAATCCGGCCCGGGCAGGTGCAGGCTGTCTTTGGGGACAATACACTTGTGATCGAGCAGGTCTTTTGCCACAGTTTCTCCAAGCAGGTTAATAATCTTATCGCGCATTTTTTTCTCCTTTCGAATGGATTTACCTGTAGGCGGTATCTATCTTTTCGTTGTCACCAAGATAATAGATGTCCTCAGGCTTCAAATCATCACCCAGTTCATAAACAAGCGGTACTCCCGTCGGGATGTCTACATTCTCAATCTGCTCCTCATCAAGATTCTGAAGGTGTTTAACAAGAGAACGCAGGGAATTGCCATGCGCGCTGATGAGAACCTTCTTACCTGACCTCAGGCTGGGTTTGATATCACTGTTCCAGAACGGCATAAGCCTTTTGAGAACGTCATCAAGAGATTCCGCAAGGGGGACTTCGTCATCGTTTACATCCCTGTACATGATTTCATGTCCGGGCCATCGGCTGTCTGATTTCTCAAGCGCAGGGGGTTTGTTGTAATAACCCCTGCGCCAGAGATGAACCATGTTTTCACCGTATTTTTCTGCAGTCTGAGCCTTGTCAAGGCCCTGTAGAGCCCCGTAATGCCTTTCGTTAAGCCTCCAGCTCTTGACCACGGGTATCCAGGACTGTCCGCATTCATCAAGGGCTATATTGAGCGTATCGATTGCCCTTTTAAGCAGTGAAGTAAAAGCCACATCGAAAATATATCCTTCCCTTTTTATCAGTATTCCCGCCTCATGGGCCTGTTGCCTGCCTTTGTCTGACAGGCCTACATCCGTCCAGCCCGTAAAACGGTTTTCGCTGTTCCATGCACTTTCTCCATGACGGAGAAGGACTAGCAGTTTCATGGCCGCTCCTTATTTTTATTCTGAATTCATTTATCGAATTATTGACAGGACAATATTAGCAAAAAATACAATTCCGACAAAGCCATGTCACGAATCGCCTGATAATATGCTAACGCCGGTTGACTATTGAACCCACCTGAAATAGTCTTGTCTCATGCTCAGACAAACAGTTGCAAGAACAATAACGATTGATGGGACCGGCCTTCACAGGGGTAACACGGTTAATCTGAGCATCCGGGCTGGCGAAGAAGGCATCCTGTTCATTCGTAACGAGCTTATAATCCCTGCAAGGCCGGACTATGTCGTGGATACGAGACTCAATACGATGATCGGTTCGGAAGGCACTTGTATTTCCACCATCGAACATCTCATGAGTGCGTTTTACGGTCTCGGCATCACTGATTGCGAAGTGCATGTAGACGGTGATGAGATGCCTTCAATGGACGGATCGGCGCTGCCTTTTTTCAACGCACTTTTCCAGGCAGGAACACGCGCCATAGGAGAAATAGACCCCTTCATCATCAAGTCCAGGCTCCGGGTAGGTGATGACAATGCATATGTTGAAATTTCCCCTGGAGATTTTTCCATCAGCTATTCAATTGATTTTCCCGAACCGGCAATTGGCAGACAGTCATACATCTATTCGGGAAAGGATTATAAGGCCCTGATAGCTCCGGCAAGGACATTCGGAAGGCTAAAAGATGTGGATGCAATGAAGGCCATGGGGCTCGCGCTTGGAGGAAGCCTCGATAATGCCGTCGTTGTCGATAACGACATGATTCTCAATCCCGGAGGCCTTCGCTTTGAAGACGAGTTCGTCAGGCACAAGATACTTGACCTTCTGGGAGACCTGTGGCTACTGGGAAGGCCTGTTACAGGCTTGATAAAAGCTGCCAGGGCAAATCACAGGCTTCATGTTGAACTGGCAAGATCCATATGGTCCGGTTTGATCTCAGGCAGGGAATAGTATGTCAAAAAAGACTGTAGAATTCAGTATCGCAGTGCTCCTGACCGGCCTGATCATAGGTCTTGTCTGGGTGGAGAAACATCTGCCCCAGTTCCAGGCATTGCCATCGAGCCATGTAACATTTCTGGCACTGCTCAACCTTAACATAGTCCTTTTAATTCTGGTTATTTTCCTCGTGGTAAGAAATGTCGTCAAGCTTATGCTGGAACGCCGAAAGGGTATGCTCGGCTCCAAGCTGCGTACCAAGCTCGTTGCGGCATTTGTTACGCTAACAATTTTTCCCGCGATGGTCCTGTTTTTCACCAGTGTAATCTTTGTAGACAGGAGCATGGAAGGCTGGCTTTCCGAAGAGGTCAAAAAGGCCATTGCGGAATCCCTAAATGTAGCAAACATTTACTATCAGGAGGCCTCGGTTGACGCGCAGCACTATGCAACATTCATATCGGAGGAGATAACTCAGAGAAGGCTCCTGCGTGAAGGAAACCTCGATATATTGAAGGACCTGCTCGGAGACAGGATGGAGATGTTCAGGCTGTCTGCCGTGGCGGTTTTTTCAGCTCAGGGAGAAGAGCTGGTCAAGATCATCTCTCCGAAACTGGGGATATCCACCCTGCCGGACCCGGAATCAGGCCTGGTAAAAGCTGCAATGAACGGCAAGAGCAACAGCAGGGTAATCCAGGCAGGCAAGGCGGATATTATTGAAGGCATAGTTCCGATACATTCATCCTTCAACCCTAAGGACATAGTCGGTGTTCTTGCTGTTGATTACTATGTTCCCGAGAGCCTATCGGGAAGACTCGGCCTTATCAGCACCTCATATAACGATTATATCGAGAGCCTCAGGCTCAAAGGCTGGATAAAGACCGAGTTCATAATAACCCTTACTTCCGTGACGCTCCTTGTCATTTTCTCAGCGATCTGGTACGGGCTGAACCTCTCGAAAGGGCTTACAAACCCGATTGAAAAGCTGGTTGAAGGCACGCAGCGGGTTTCAAAGGGCGACCTGGGATTTTCCGTCGATGTGACATCGGACGACGAACTGGGGATCCTTCAGGAAGACTTCAACCTAATGGTAGGTGACCTGCGGGAATCAAGGACAAACCTCGAGCAGACCTACAATGAACTTGCAGCACGTAACAGGTATATCCAGACCGTTCTTAAAAACGTATCGACCGGCGTCATATCGGTTGATTCAAATGACAATATTTCAATGATAAATGCAAGCGCCCAGAAAATGCTGGCCATAAAAATAGATAAGGTTATCGGACGGAAATGGCGTGAGGTCCTGAAGGAAGAACATATGCCTATCGTTGCGGGGCTTGTGGAAGCCATCGGCAAGAGCAAAGGCATGGTGATCGAAAAAGAGGTCGTGCTCAGCATAGAGGGCAGAAGGCTGGCACTGCTTATTCACGCATCAATGCTTTATGACGACAACAATGAATACATAGGGATGGTGGTCGTGTTCGACGACCTTACCGAACTTCAGCGTATGCAGCGCGTGGCGGCATGGCGCGAGGTCGCGAGGAGAATCGCACATGAGATCAAAAATCCTCTTACGCCGATACAGCTTTCAGCCCAGAGGCTGAGGCGCCGCTATCTTGACAGGATCAATGACGATCCTGAAGTCTTTGACGAATGCACCCGTCTCATCGTAACGCAGGTGGAGGAGATGAAACGTCTGGTTGACGAGTTCTCGGCCTTTGCCAAGATGCCGTCTTCAATGCCTGTGCCGGATAACCTGAACGAAGTGCTGACTGACGCCGTGGCGCTCTACAGACAGGCCCATCCTGATATCGAATACATCGTTGAAACCGATGAAACATTGACTGGCGTCGAGCTTGACCGTTCGCAAATGAACAGGGCCATTACCAACCTGCTTGAAAACGCGACGGTCGCTTTAAAGGAATCGAATGTCCCCATAAAAACAATCACGGCAAAGACCTCCTATAACCGGGATATCCGCTTTGCCAGGCTTGAAATTATGGACTCCGGCCCCGGTATCCCAGCAAAGGTGAAGGAAAGGATGTTTGAACCGTATTTTTCCACCAAGAGAGGTGGCACAGGCCTGGGGCTGGTAATAGTTAAAAGTATTATTACGGACCACAACGGATTCATCCGGGTACGCGATAACCAGCCGACCGGCACAATTATAACCATCGAGTTACCTGTTAAGGAGAAGGCATGAAATACACAGTACTGATCGTTGACGATGAAGATAATATCAGGCTCTCATTAAAAGGAAGCCTTGAGGATGAGGGTTTTTATGTAATGCAGGCATCGAACGGTGAAGACGCCCTCAAGATAATTGAAAAGCAGGATGTGGACATTGTTTTGCTGGACATTTGGATGCCTGGCATCGACGGGATAGAGACGCTTCAGGTAATCAAGAAATCAAACCCTGACCTTCCTGTAATAATCATGACCGGCCATGGATCCATCGATGCTGCGGTAAAGACAACAAGACTCGGGGCCCTTGATTTTCTTGAAAAGCCCCTGGACCTGAACCGCATTATAATTACCATAAACAACGCCCTCCATATGAAAGAGCTCTCCGTTGAGAACGCTCTCTTAAAGAAAAAGACGGAAAAAGATGACGAGATCATTGGATCTTCCCCTGCCATTATCAGGCTGAAGGAAGAAATCGACAGGGCAGCTCCTGCAGATTCATGGGTGCTTATACTTGGTGAAAACGGCACAGGGAAAGAGCTTGTGGCAAGAAGGCTGCACAAGCTGAGCAGACGGAATATCCAGCCTTTTGTCGAGGTCAACTGCGCAGCAATACCTGGTGAACTCATTGAGAGCGAACTCTTCGGACATGAAAAGGGTTCTTTCACAGGGGCAATAGAGCGCAAGCGCGGTAAATTCGACCTGGCTAACAATGGCACACTGTTCCTTGACGAAATAGGCGATATGAGTCTGAACACGCAGGCCAAGATACTTCGCATACTCCAGGAGCAGCGTTTTGAACGTGTAGGAGGGTCCCAGACCATACAGGTGGATGTGAGGGTCCTGACAGCAACAAACAAAAATCTCGAAGAAGAGATTGCAAACGGCAACTTCAGACAGGACCTGTATTACAGATTGAATGTCATACCGCTCTTTGTCCCGCCCTTAAGGGAACGCAAGGAGGATATTCCCCAGCTTATCGAGCACTTCCTCACAATGTATGCGGTCCTTAATAACGGTATTAAAAAAACCATTACCGAAAGTGCCATCAGAAAGCTCATGCAGCATGACTGGCCCGGAAATGTCAGGGAGCTTAAAAATATCCTTGAAAGGCTGGTTATAATGACCCCGGGAAATTCCATCTCTGCGGATAATGTATCCCCGCTGACATCAAAAACCACATCCGAATTCGAGAGAATTTTTGATATTGATCTCTTAAAGGATGCCAGAAACGAGTTCGAGAGAATTTTCATCTCCAAAAAGCTGGCGCAGTGCGGGAACAATATATCAAAAACCGCCGATATGATCGGGGTTGAACGCAGCAATCTCCACCGCAAAATCAAAGGGCTTGAAATAGATGCATGAAAAGGGCGCTGTCAGAAAAGACCCTGGCGGCAGGCTAAATATTGCCCTGATTTATCCGAACACCTATTTTGTCGGCATGTCCAATCTCGGCATCCATGCCATGTACAGGGCATTCAATGCTCATCCGGGGATCGTCTGTGAACGGTTCTTCTCAGATTTCCCCCGCTCCCTGGAAAACTCACGGCCCATATCGGATTTTCATATAGCAGCCTTTTCTGTTTCTTATGAACTCGACTGGATAAATGCGGCAAGGTTTCTAAAGGACACGAAGATACCCGTTCTGGCCTCGGAACGAAAGGGGGCACCGGTTGTAGTAGCAGGCGGGGCTGCAGTAACGATGAACCCCGAACCTGTGGCCGATATGCTTGACATATGCTTTCTCGGTGACGGAGAACCTGCGCCCGAAATGCTGTATGAGGCCTTTATCAAAAGCTCAGGTTATGAGGAATTCCTGGACAGGCTGGAAGGCCGTCCCGGTATTTACATACCCGGCAGGTTGATCAATACGGCCTTTTCCTGCAGTACAATAAACCCTGTTCAATCTCCCGCACATACTGCAATAGTCACAGAAACTACCGCTTTCGGCGACATGTTCCTTGTTGAAACAGCAAGGGGCTGTCCTTTTTCATGCATGTTCTGCGCCGCAAGGAAGATATATTCTCCATTCAGGGCGGTTAAACTTGAGGACCTGATCCCTGTTTTTGAAAAAGCAAAGGATTCCGGACTGAAACTTGGTATGGTCAGCGCCTCTCTGAACAATCACCCGCAGACTGCGGACATGTTTGAGGTTATCCGTGCAATTGATATAAATATTGCCCCTCCGTCCCTGAGATTGGGCATGATCACCCCTGGCCTGATCAGGCTTATTGAACGTTCAGGCAGCAAAGGCATTACCCTTGCCCCGGAGACCGGCTCGGAGAGCCTTAGAAAGGACGTGTCCAAAGACATAAGCAACGCTACCATCCTCAATGACATTGAGGCTCTCGTGTCTGCAGGCATAATGGATATAAAGCTCTACTTCATGATAGGACTGCCCGGCGAAACACTAGAGGATGTGGATTCGATCATTGACCTTGTCAAGCGCTGCCGCCAGAGTTTCATCAGGATTTCAAGAGGAAACAAACGGATCGGAAACATACAGGTCAGTGTCAATACATTCGTACCAAAACCCCGTACGGACTTTGAGCGTATGGAAATGGTGGACATTAAAGATGCAAAGAGAAGGCTTAAAAGAATTGAAGACGGCCTCAGGCATCAAAGCAACATCCGTCTCAGCTATGAAGGCCCAAAGTGGGCATATCTTCAGGCTGTCATCGCCCGGGGTGACAGGCATCTTCTTGAGTTGATTGTCAGGCTTGCAGACATCCAGGAATCACACTGGCAAGATGCTTTAAGGTCATGGGAGAGGAATCCCGACTATTATGCGCTTAGAAAAAGGGGAGAGGATGAGATACTCCCATGGGAATTTTTTAAAAATAAAGTCTGAACAAGATATCTGCCGCCCATCAAAAAATTTTCTATTGTTACTTGATGCCGCCATGTGTAAAATTATTTTTTATTCCCTAAAATCCGGCAAAAGAAAAAGCTTACATAAAGGAGGTTTTTTATGTCATTTATAGGTGAGGACCTGTTTCACTTTCAGGCATCGTTAATTGAATCCGGCGCTTCTTTCGAAGATTTTGTACGCGAGAACTACGTCAATAAATGGATCGGTGACACCATCTATTCGGCTATGGCCATTCGAACTACAATGGTAACGGCAATTACAAATTTTTTAACCAACGAAGGGCTTTTCAACCTTGAACGCATCCTTATGAGCCCTATTACCGACCCGCTTGCACATGATGTTGAGCATGTGCCTTCAATTCATTACAAGGGCATGCCTTATGTTACGACACATTCCATGATCTATCACAAATTTCTGGCTTGTTTTAATCCCAAGATAAAGGGCATCTTTGTCGATTCACCAAATATCAGGCTCGAGATTGAAAGCCCCCAACGAAAACAGCGGGGCAAATACCTGATTGACTTCTCACAGATCGATATAGAGGTGAAAAGAAACCGTGGCATTACGCTCGATCAGTACAAGAATGAACCCGAAAAAGTAAAATCAATACTGAATGAGGACATTGAAAGGGCCTATGATTTCTTTGAACGTATGATTGTTGCCGCGGTAAGCGCAACAGTCGATAATAATGAAGACGAACTTAAATCATTGGGCGTAGTTCTGGAAGTTCCGAAACAACCTTTCCCGAGGTTCCGGAATGATAATATTCTTCAAAAATACGGGAAAGCCAGGGCCGAATCGATGGCAGGCGAGGAAACGGAAGAACAGTTCTTCTGGGTGACCGGCCTTATGCGTGAAAACTACGACCTCATATATCCCTATCTTCTGCCGGATGGCACAAGGTTTCCGATTTCCTCATTCACTTCCGATATGATTTACAATTATGATATCTGTGCTAAGGCTAAGCAGCGGGACACCGGCAAATTTTTGCCGGCCCTTGAAATCCTGTCCGGCGCAATCCGTGAATGGCTTTATGAGCCTATTATCGAAAGACTGCTCGATAACAATATCCTTGCCGAAAGACCTGTTTTCAAGGACGGGAATATCACAAATATTGAACCCCTGGCCGGCTACAGCCCGTTCCTGTCGGCGGCCAGAATGTCCGATGAAAAGGGCAGGCCGTATTTCCCGGAAACATTCGGAGGAGGACTCGGGGTGGAACGGTTCCTTTATTCAGTGCTCAGGGGAAAGAAAATAGAAAAAATTGATGACGTTACCTGTTTCGGGAAAAATCCCGATTCTTACCCTATTTTTCTGTTTTAGGATGACGTGATTCTTAATAACCTTCACTGTCAGGGGATGCAAAATGCATAAGCGCATCACAATCCTGCTGCTGATAGCAGCATGCATTTTGGGGCCAGGAAAGTTGTCGGCAAATGAATCAAACTATCAGCCCTATATACTCGGGCTCAGGGCTTCAGGAATGGGAGGTGCTGTAAGTGCCGATGCAGAGGGTATGGATGCCTGTTATTACAACCCGGCAGGACTTGCGAACTCACAATCCGGTTCAATTTCGGCAAGTGCAAACCTGTATGGTATTCAGCATATAAAAATAGACGACAACCTCTTTCCAGGCGAGAATCTTACCGCCAGCACGCTTGCCACAATACCGACAGGCGTCAGTGTAATATTTCCATATAAAGACAAGCTGAAATGGGCGTTTTCTGTCTTCGTGCCCATGCAGATTTCAGACAAGGAGATCGAATCATTCATAAGTGACAACAAGGAGCATTATTACAACTTTACAAACAGCCTCCAGGTTTTTCTAATAGGCCCATCGTTGGGATATAAGGTGAATGACGAATTAAACATCGGCGTTTCGGCCTATTGCGCATATACATCATCAAGCCAGTTTCTGAACCTGTTCTGGAAAGACTACAGCTATTCCGGTTCAGTAAACTACAAGTATAACGTCTATGCAGCCATCGCTTCCGCCGGCATGCAGTATAAATTGACCGAAGCCTTAAACCTTGGGCTTTGCGTAACATCCCCCTCAATAAGAATAGCCGGAAAGGGGACCTTGCATGAAAGCGCAGTGAGCAGCTCAAGCAAATCCCCTGACCCAATCTCGTTATATGACGACAATCTCGAGGCAGACAACGGTATCCCAGCACAGATCAAGATGGGAATATCATATAATGTTCCCAAAAAATTCGCGTTGGGATTTGATGCCACCTACCATTTTGCCCACAGCTATGACTGGCTTCAGGATGATGGCGGATGCTCCCAGCCTGATTGTACCAGCAGTATAGACATAAGGCGCAGCCATAAGGCCGTCACGGACTTTCAGGCAGGCGGAGAATATTACATTAATAAAAAATATCCTGTACGCGCAGGCTTTTTTACAAGCTTTTCATCTGCCCCTGACGCTGATCCCGGCAAACCCAACGAACTGCCTCAAATTGACCTTTATGGGATTACAGCAAGCTTCGGAATTGAAATTGAGCATGTGATTACTACACTGGGTGCTCAATATGTTTTCGGAAATGGAAAGACTGTAGGTTATAAACTTGCAGACACGAATATACTGGAGGGAACAGTAGTTAATGCCCATGAAGACTCCATTTACATCTCATTGAGTACGGCCTATATCTTTTAAAATCTTTAGAAATATGAATCTTGAAAAAATATTTCCTGTTTTGTCTGTGATATTGTTTTTAATGGTTCTTTCAGCCTTCTCATAAAAAAAACCTAGACATTCCATTCCTAACGATTATTAATATGGAAATGATAGCAAGTGTTAAATCGGCTGCCATTCTTGGCACGGATGCAATCGGCATAACTGTTGAGGCTGATGTCAGGCATGGGATGCCTTCTTTTTCAATAGTAGGTCTGCCTGACAACGCAGTCAAGGAAAGCAGAGACAGGGTACGCTCTGCAATAATCAATTCAGGTCTTGATTTTCCGCCGCTCAGAATTGTTATCAATCTCGCCCCAGCCGACGTAAAAAAAGAAGGCGGCGTTTATGACCTGCCGATTGCCATAGCAATACTTACCGCTATGGGAATTATCCCTCAAGACGCTTCTTCATCATATCTTTTCGTAGGTGAGCTCGGTTTGACCGGCTCGGTAAGGTCAACAAAAGGCACCGTATCCGCAGCATTCCTTTCAAAATCCCTAGGTCTCAAAGGTATTATATGCCCCAGGGCAAACCTTAATGAGGCCCTTCTTTCAGGAATACGGGTATGGCCCAGCAGAGACCTTAAAGAAACCGTCAGAATTCTAAAGGAAGACCCTGAGGGGATCATCCGCAATGAAATTATCATTCCCAAAAAACCCGATCACGAACCTGATATGTCTGAGATTGTAGGTCAGGCATTGCCCAAAAGGGCCATTACCATTTCCGCACTCGGCGGACATAATATGCTCATGATAGGACCACCGGGAGCAGGAAAATCAATGTTGGCAAAAAGGCTGCCTTCAATACTACCGCCGCTTACAAGAGAGGAAATCCTTGAATGCACGAGGATATACTCTGTCGCAGGCAGACTGACCCGAAATTCTATAATTTCAACAAGACCCTTGAGGTCGCCTCACGCATCTATTTCAGAAGCAGGTCTCATCGGTGGAGGTGGAAATCCATCACCGGGAGAAATAACCCTGGCCCATAACGGAGTACTTTTTCTGGACGAGATGCTCGAGTTCAAAAGGTCGGCACTTGAAGCGATGCGCCAGCCAATGGAAGATGGAGAAGTGACTGTTTCAAGGGCCTCCATATCAGTTACCTTTCCAGCAAGGTTCCAGCTTATCGCGGCAATGAATCCCTGTCCCTGCGGTTTCAAAGGACATCCGGCAAAAGAATGCCGTTGCACACCGGTTCAAATTTCCAAATACCTGTCCAAGGTTTCAGGACCGCTTCTCGACAGGATTGACCTGCATGTATGGGTTGACCCTGTGGAAATAGAAAATGTCATGAATCATACGCCAGGCATGCCCTCGGTTCAAATCAGGGATAATATAATGAAAGCACGGCAAATGCAGATTGATCGGGGATACATAAACGCCCGTATTCCGGATAATGATATTGAAAGAATTTGCAGTCTGAGCGGTTCATGCCGCTCGCTTCTTATTACCGCCATGAAACAATTCAACCTCAGCATGCGTGCCTACAAACGCGTGATAAAAGTTGCACGAACGATTGCCGACCTTGACGGTTCGGCTGGCATCAACGAAAGGCATATGGCTGAAGCCCTGCAGTTCAGGCCGGAGTTGGGAGAATAATATAAAAATATTGGATACAGCCCTGCCCCTACATAAACAGGGCGCTGACAGAATCGTTTGTATATATCCTTCGTATGGCTTCCGCCAGTATCGGCGCTATAGAAATAACTTTTATCTTGCTGTTTCCAATTGCATTGCCCCTCAATGGCACTGTATCGGTAACGATAAGTTCATCTATTGGAGAAGCGTTAAGCCTGTCTATCGCAGGACCTGATAAGACCGCATGCGTGCAGCATGCTGCAACCTTGCTTGCACCAGCCTCGATAAGCGCCCTGGCCGCATTGGTAAGAGTGCCTGCTGTATCAACCATGTCGTCTACAAGCATGCATATCTTTCCCCTTACATCGCCGACGATGTTCATAACCTCGCTCTGGTTGGCTCTTTCCCTTCGTTTATCGATAATAGCCAGATCCGCGCGTATCGGCTTCGCAAACGCCCTTGCCCTTTCAACACCTCCCGCATCAGGTGAAACAATAATAATATTATCAGAGTAATTTTCCTTTATGTATTCCAGAATAACCGGCTTTGAATAAAGGTTATCAACGGGTATGTCAAAGAATCCCTGTATCTGTCCTGCATGAAGATCAATCGTAAGCACGCGGTGCGCACCTGCAGTTTCCAGAAGATTTGCTACGAGTTTTGCACTGATTGGTGTTCTGCCTGATGATTTTCTATCCTGCCTTGCATAGCCGAAATATGGTATTACAGCCGCTATTCTGCTTGCCGATGCCCTTTTAACCGCATCCAGCAAAATAAGCAGTTCCATTACATGTTCATTGCTGGGAGGACATGTTGATTGAACTATGAATATATCTTTTCCACGTATGCTTTCGTTAATCTCAACTGAAGTCTCTCCGTCTGAAAAAGTCTGAACCTTTGCTTCGCCTAGTTTCAAACCAAGAATATCACATATACTGACTGCAAGCACACTATTAGAATTGCCGCCAAACACCCGGATATCAGACATCATTATTCTGCTCCTATTGTTTTATGAGCGGCCGAAAGGAAGATATCCAACCGCCTATAATGAGATATTAAATCTTATATCCTGATCTTAGACGATATCCCAACCTGGAATATTATAAAGATAAGTTGGAGCGAATCTTACTGTTGCTGTGGGACCTCGTCGTCAGACAACCTTTCTTCGTATTCATTTAAGATAGTCTTCTCAATCATGTCTCTCATTTCCATGTTGAGAGGATGGGCAGTGTCACGGAACGTACCGTCCTTTCTTTTACGGGACGGCATTGCAACAAAGAGTCCGGTTGCACCATGAATAACCCGCAAGTCCCTGACCACGAAGCAGTTGTCAAATACTACTGATGCATAAGCCTTTAATTTGTCGTTATTCTGAACCGGAAAAACCTTAACTTCTGTAATCTCCATTGACTCCCCCCAGCGTTCTAGTTGTGGGTATGTATTTATACCCCTCTCGTTTTCTCAACTTAAACATTGCATGTTCGAGATGCCCGGCATCCTCAAACACCCCGAAAACAGCTGATCCACTTCCCGACATCAGGGCTCCGAGAGCGCCTGCACGGATTAAATCTACTTTAACTGTTTTTATTTCCGGATGCAACTCAAATGCATTATCTTCAAGTTCATTAAACAAATATCTCTCTGGTGCAATACGTTTCTCAGTTATGTCCTCTATTTTAAACGCATGTTTGCTGTTAGTCAATGACATCTTGTACTCAGAAAAGAGCCTTGCAGTCGATATTCCAAATGGTGGAATGACAAGAAGATAAGCCCTATCCTCAATCAAAACGTCGGCTAACAGCATGTCACCCCTGCCGCCCATCACTGCAGGTCTTCCATGAATGAAGAACGGGCAGTCCGCGCCTATTTCCTGAGCCATTTCAGAAAGCTGACTTTCATCCAGTCCTGTCCCGAATAATTTATTAAGGGCTACAAGCGTATGCGCCGCGTTGCTGCTGCCCCCGCCCAGACCTGCACCAAAAGGGATTTCTTTATCAATTCTGATAGTTATCCCTTTATTTAATCCTGTTTTGCGCCTGAACAATTCTGCAGCTTTAAAAACCAGATTGTCAGCAGTCGGACACCCGCAACCGGGGGCATCGAGTTCGATGCCTTCCTTTTTTTTCTCAAGATATAAAACATCGAAAAGGGTCACGGGCATCATGAGTGTTAAAAGCTCATGGTACCCGTCGTTCCTTTTGCCTAAAACCTCAAGCAAAAGATTAATCTTTGCTGGGCTTAAAACCCTCACTTGATCTCAAATGCCAGGTACTGGGACTTTCCCTCTCTGACTATAAGCATTAGGATGGAATCTCCCTTTCGAAGCCCTTTTACGGCATCAAGGTAATCGTCTATCGTGTCAACGCCCTTGTAATTGATCTCTTTTATGACATCACCTTTTCTGATTATTCCTGATGCGGGGCTCTTATCATCCACATCCATGACAAGGGCACCCTTGGCGTCATCAAGTCTTAGCCTTTTTGCCAGATCAGGTGTAATATTTTTTACCGTTATACCCAGAGAATCTTTTGACTCTTTGTCCGGTGCACTTTTCTCCTCGCCTTCTTTACCGAGTGCTGCAATATGTTCATCAGTCCTCTTTTCCAGCTTGGTTTCAAGTTTGAGTTCCTTCTTTCCTCGCCATACCCCTATAGTTATTTTGGAACCCGGTTTAAACGTACCTATCATCTGAGTAAGAGCTGAAGGATCCTTGATTTCCTGACCGTTTACAGAAATTATCACATCACCTTTCATTACTCCCGCTTTAGCTGCCGGGTCTCCCGGATAAACCATGGTAACCATTGCACCTTTGGGTTCTTTAAGTCCTACAGCCTTGGCAATCTCAGGGGTCACTTCCTGGATTCCCACGCCGAGCCAGCCTCTGGTGACAGAGCCTGTCTGTTTGAGCTCCATCAGTATTTCCTTTGCCATGTTAATCGGGATAGCAAAGCCTATGCCCTGACCGGATGCGACTATAGCACTGTTTATACCGATAACCTGTCCTTTCATGTCTATAAGCGGCCCGCCTGAGTTCCCCGGATTTATCGCAGCATCGGTCTGAATGAACTGGTCATAGGGTCCAGCCCCGATAATTCTGAACTTGGCGCTTACAATTCCTATTGTTACTGAATGGCTGAGGCCGAAAGGATTTCCGATTGCCATCACCCAGTCACCGATTTTGAGAATATCTGAATTTCCAAGTTTAACCGCCGGCAGTTTTGTCTCAGGATTGATCTTGATCAGCGCTATGTCCGTGTTTGTATCTTTTCCGATAAGCTTGGCTTCATAATCTTTCTTATCCGTAAGGGATACGACTATCTTTTCCGCACCCTCTATTACATGTGCGTTTGTAATGATGTACCCGTCAGTTGAAATAATAAAACCTGAACCAAGGCTCTTTTGTTCCTGCTTTTCAGGCGCATTGGGCATTCCTTCAAAAAACCGGTTAAAGAAATCCTCGAACGGGTCGTCAGGGCCTCCGCCAAACGGCGAACGATATTTTTTCATTATTTCTTTCTGCTGAACGACTTTTGAAGTTTTTATATAGACAACGGAAGGAGTAAGCTCCTGCGCCAGGGCATTTAACGACGGCATGATTACCTTGAGATTGGCTTTCGGGTCACCATCTTCCCAGAAATTTGAAGCCTTCCCAATTTCAGGAAGCTTGAACGACGTGGCTATCATCATGCCTATTATGGCTGAACAGACCGCTACTATCGCAATGATGCTTACTGACAGGATCTTCTTTTTCATTTTGTTCCCCCTTTCTTTGCCTCTACGAAAAGCATCCGTAATTCATAAAGAACACCTTCAAAGAGGTTGTCTTCTTCTCGTGTCCTGTTGCCTTTGGTCTTTTCATTAAGAAGGGCAATAATGTCAATATTCTGCTGTGCAATGGCAAAATCCAGAAAGACCTGGCCGGTATTCGGATCCGGAGCTTTACCCATTGCCACTATTGCGCTTGTGGCAAAGCTCATGACAAGGGTTGATAGGTCGATGCGCGGGACTTCTCCATTATAACGAGTTTCCTGTTTTTGATCAGACCCGGGACTTTCCTGCGCTTTTTGAGGCTCATCCTTTAAGATTTCATCAACTTTCTTTGCCGGCTCTTCAGGCTTGCTTTCGCCTCTTTTATCAACAAAACTGTATGTTTTTTTCTGATCTTCCATTTTTAAACCTCCCTGATATGGAAATTCTGCCTGATTTAAGGTCAATTCCGAATTCTGTCAAGCTTTTCAACCCGCACCCAGAATTGGGAATATGTTACTTTTGATAAATTGAAGTTTTGAGTTTATAAAGTTATTTACAGCCTCCTTAAGGACGGGAGACAGGTTATATGGTTCGTCATACAGGCTTCCGCCTGAATGAGAAGGGCTGTAAAGATTGCCGCTTACAATACCTTCATATTTATCCTGAGGATTAAGGCCATTAAGAATAGCCCATGCAAGACTCCAGCCTTTTACCGAATCCCCTATATTATACCCACCCCCCCCGAGTGCCATGATCTTAGGGCATGAATTTTTTATAGTCTCGATAATCCGTGTGTAGCCGTTGTTTGTACAGCGCAGGTTTGTAAGCGGGTCCCTCTTAAGCGTGTCCAGGCCTATCTGGGCAACAATCAGTTCAGGCTTGAATGCCTGCACCAGGGGGTGAAAGATCTCATTGAATGCGCGGCCATAAGCCTCATCGTCAGTATATTCAGGGAGCGGTACATTTACCGTATATCCGCGGCCATTACCGGTCCCGATTTCCCTTTCAAAACCGGTTCCCGGATATATCGTATCCCCGCTTTGATGAAGCGAAAGAAACAGCACTTTGCTTGAATCATAAAAAGCATCCTGCACCCCGTTACCGTGATGAGCATCCAGGTCAACGTACATTATCCTTTCATAACCGTGTTTAAGGAAATAGCGTATTGCCACCGCAATGTCATTCACGTAACAGAACCCTTCGGCATATGCCGGTTTGCCGTGATGGAGCCCGCCGTTCACATTAAACGCAATGTCGGCCTCGCCAGCTACCATCATCTCCGCACCCTTCATCGTTGCTCCGAGCATGGCCATTGAAAGCTCATAAACCCCCTTGAATACAGGATTGTCACCCGATCCCAGGCCGTATTCCATCATGGTGAAATCGAAATGACCGTTATTGGCGCTCTTAAGGGTATCGATATAATCTTCGGTATGAAACGTCTTGGCTACATCATCGGTTGCAGAAGAAGGCTCAACCAACTTTATCCACGGTTCATCGAGAAGACCGTACCTGTAGCACAGCTCATAAACCATTTTAGCCCTGTAAGGTTTGAACGGATGGGATGTTCCAAAATCATATTCGTTGAATTTGGGTGTATACAGGAACACTGAATTCATAATTTCCTCATTAATTAACAAGTATATATTAAATATTTACTATCGCAAAACATAATTATCATAATCATGAAAAGCCTATCCTGGCCGCGCATTTGCTGCACTGGGCGTGATCAGGATGAAATGCCAGAAGATCTTTTTGTACTTGCTGCATAAGTGGTAAGGAAATCGCATTATCAAGCTTTTGTTTCCAATCTCAGAATTTCTTCAACTATTACCCCGGCATCCTTTACAAGTTTCGGGCATATTTTAAGAAAGACCTGATTTTCTTTTGCTTTTTCATAACCTTCTGGCGTACTCAAATCATATCCGAGAAGGTCACGGCACATAATTGAACCGTTCGTTTTGCTGAACCTTGCCTGTAACTGTTTTGCAAGGGCATAGGTTTTATCCCGGGCCTCATTATCGTCAACTTTTGATTTTCCATATTTGAGGCCGATCACCATCAGAGCTCCTGTTACCGCCCCGCATGTGTTTCCCAGCCTCATTCCGCCGCCGAAAGCGCAGGCAATCTTCATTGCCATCTCAGCCTGAACGCCCATCTCCTCCGCATAAACTGAAAACACTGCCTGCGAACAGTTAAACCCGTCCCTGAACAATTTCTCCGCTTCATCCGACCTTTCCATTTTACCCCCCCCCGATCTGATACCGGTGTGTTATTTAATCTCGCTCTCAACCATCTATTATGTTACTCTTTTTTTTATGTTTGGAAAGATTTTGTTCTGCTCATCAGAGGTTGCACCATATGCAAAGACCGGCGGACTAGCAGATGTTGCCGGGGCATTGCCTGCTGCGCTCAGGTCAAAAGGTATAGATTGCGAATCTGTAATGCCATACTACGGGAGTATAAAAAATAAGGGTTTAAAACCGGAGCATGTTACCGATCTTCTTTTCCCAATGGGTTACGGACTTGCCAATGCCGGCATATACAAGCATGGGCATGTATTTTTCATCGAAAACGATGAGCACTTCCTCAGAAGCAGCCTGTATACGTACCAGAACAACGACTTCCCGGATAATCTTGAAAGGTTTGCATTTTTTTCCAGGGCCTGTGTAGAACTGGCCTGTTACCTTTCTGCCGATATACTGCACCTTAATGACTGGCAGACAGCTCTGGCAAGTGCCTATCTGAAGTCTCTTGAAATTAAAAACATATCAACGCTGTTCACCATTCACAATCTGGCCTATCAGGGCAATTTTGACATCTCTTTATGGCCTCTGCTTCTTCTTCCTCGTGATTATTTTTCATCATGGTGCATGGAGTATTTCGGAAGGATTAACATAATGAAGGCCGGAATTGTTTTGTCCGATGCCGTCAGCACGGTGAGTAAAAGTTATGCTCAAGAGATCAAAACACCGGAATTCGGGGTCGGTCTTGAGGGGCTGCTCAGCTCAGTCAGCGAAAAACTCTATGGAATAACCAATGGTATAGATATTGATGAATGGAATCCAGAAATCGATAGATTGTTGCCGGCAAATTTCAGTATTGGAAACATGAAAGGTAAAATGAAATGCAAATCAGAACTGAAAAAATATTTCGGACTGGATGAGGAAAATGATGCGCCGGTTTTCGGACTCGTAAGCAGACTTGTTAACCAGAAAGGTATTGATCTTGTTGCGGACATTATTCCGGATATTGCCGATGATGCGTTTGTAGTGATCCTGGGCAGCGGTGAAGACCGGCTTCAGAACCGGCTCAAGAAACTAGCCTCTTCTTACCCCGGCAGAATTGGCCTGAATATCGGATTCAACGAAGCGCTGGCACACCTTATAGAAGCAGGCAGTGACTTCTTTCTGATGCCCTCCAGGTTTGAACCCTGCGGGTTAAACCAGATGATAAGCCTCAGATACGGCACCATCCCGATCGTGACAAACGTGGGCGGCCTTGCCGACACCGTAATCGCAGTTGGGGAAAGGGACTACCCTAACGCCATCCGGGCTACATTCCCTGATTACACTTCCCTTCTTGGGGCAGCTAGGTATGCGGTAGCGATGTATAACGAAAATAGGCCTTTCCTTGAAGGGATGATGAAAAATTCAATGAGGACGGATGTCTCATGGGAAAGTCCGGCAAATGAATATTTAGAACTTTATAAAAAAATTAAAGGTTTTTGAAGGAATCATCAGCATTTTAGAGCTGAAAAGTTTTCTACAAATTGTTGAAAAATCCTGTTTTAGTAGTAACCGCCATATTCGGACAAGGTATGCCTGATGATGTCAACGAATCTGATGCTGTGCCATTGCCCACTTCATCTTATTGTAATTACTAGATTATTTCATTTATCCGATATGTCCTCATAATCGAACTTTCCAAGGTTTGATTTTTATATTTTCCGGTAGCATCATCCATTCACTTTCTTGGATTGAGGTTCTCGGGAATTAGCTGATCTTTTTTATTTGGAGGAAGTGCGTGCTTAATGTTGATCTGTTAAAATTGCGGGATAGGCTTGCAGAAAATGCTACGGCACCTGAAAAGGCCCTTATCTCACAATTTGAATTAAAGGAAAACAATGATGAATTGTTGATAATATGTCCAAGCTCATTTGTTCAGCAGCATGTAAAGCGTCATTATCAGGACATTATTTCCAAATGCGTCAAAACAGAGACTGGAAAACCGGTGAATATAATATATTCGATCACGACCGGGACAAAGGCTCTGTCGTCTACAAAGGCCGTGCCCGTACAAATGATGCTTCCCTCTCCTGGTATGCTTAATTCAACCTTCGGCATTAATCCCAGATTTACATTCGATTCGTTTGTTGTTGGAAAATGCAATTCGTTTGCCTATGAGGTTGCAGTCGCAGTATCAGAGGATGGTATGGGCAGATATAATCCGGTGTATTTCAATTCGGACATCGGACTTGGGAAAAGCCACATAGCACATTCAATTGGGAACAGAATGATCAGAACCAGACCCAATGCCAAAATCAAATTTACATCGGCAAGGGAATTTTCTCAGGAGTATGTCTTTGCCAGCAGAAACGGATGTCTTGATAAATTCAGGCAGGCATACCGCGGGGGGAAAACGGATATATTCTTCTTAGATGATGTCCATATGCTGTGCTCCAAGGAAAAAACCCAGATGGAACTCTCAGGTATCATAGACGATATGACACATAATGGAGCTCAGGTGATATTTTCCGGTTACCGGCCTCCTTCGACTATTAACAACCTGGATAAATCGCTGAAATCCAGGTTCGAAGGCGGTCTTGTCATTGATATAAAAAAGCCTGATGCACAGACAAGGGCATCAATAGTAAGGTCAAAGGGAACCAGAGAGGGTGTGGTATTATCCGATGATGTGGTTGATTTTATCAGTAAGAACATCGATACAAATATACGGGAGCTTGAAAGTGTCGTCCTTACCCTGTGCGCCATGAGCACATTCATGAAAAGGGGGATTTCAATTGAACTTGCAATGGAGATACTGGAAGGGACACTTGAACGCAAATCTCGTATTGACATACCATTTTTACTCGAGTTTGTAGCCAAGCACTTCGGTACGACAAAAGAATTATTGATATCTCCCTCGAGAAAAAAAATGCTTGCATACCCCAGACAGGTCGCAATGTATTTCTGCCGGAGATATACAAAGGAGACCCTGCAGGAAATCGGAAATGCATTTAACAGAAAGCACACCTCGGTCATGCACAGCATTGAGGTCATGGAATCGGAATATCAAAATAACCTGAAGACCAGGAAGGAGATCGATTTCCTTTCCGAAAGGCTTGATAATTAAATTTCTGCTTATCCTAAAAGATTAATCTATTGACTAAGCAAGGGGTTTTTCCATAGATATGTGGCAGGTTGTCCTGGTTGATTCTTCACAGGCAGCCCCCGGGAGAGCTTATGTTTGAATTCCACATTTCAAAAGCTGCAAGGGACAAGTTCGAATTTGACGAAACGCTGTTTTCAACTTCCGGCAATGTAATTTTTGCAAATATTCACGGCGTCCGGCAGTTCGCAGAAAGAATAAACAATAAAAGGAAGAGCGATCCTAAAAAACCGCCGTTCCTCAGCGCAGGCGATATTTATGCCATGGGACTTATAGATGAAGCCCTGCACCATGTAGTAGATATCTACAGACAGTCTGTAAAACCTGATACAATAGAAAATGCCTTTAGATGGATAGTAGAAAAAATCGGTAAAAATCGTGTTTATGAATGTCTTGAAGTTTTCACTTCCCTTTTCCCTCCATCTGATGTGTTTAAGCGATATGTCTCCGTTAGTGATTATCTCAAGTCATCAACAGGTGATATCCCCAATGCTCATATTATCCTGCAGGAGCTTCTCCTTCTCTCGCTTGCAAACAGCAATCCCGCCTTTATGCCCTTTATGGAGTTCTTTGACGATTCCATGCTTAAAGGCACAGCATATGAGAAAATAGTTGCCGAGATTGACAAATATTACAGGACTCAGCCGGTTTTTGGCCCGTTCGGCAACCCTCTTGTCGAGATGCTGAAAGAGCCGCAGATGGCTTCACCCTATTCGCTATACGGTCAGCTCGAATATATAAAAACGCGCTGGGGAGAACTGCTGAAAGACCTGCTGATAAGGGTTCTGGGCGGTATCGATCTGATCAAGGAGGAGAGGACATCAAGATTTGCAGGTCCGGGACCTACACAAATACTCACCTTCGGAGATGATGGATTATCCGGTTCAGGCATTAATACGGCAGGACTAGAAGAAATTGAGAGGTTCACACCAGACACAGACTGGATGCCCAGGCTTGTCCTGATGGCAAAATCAACCTATGTCTGGCTCAATCAGCTTTCGGCAAAATACGGCAGGGATATCAAGCGTATGGACCAGATACCCGATGAAGAGCTCGAGCGGCTTTCCCGCTGGGGATTTACAGGCCTGTGGCTCATCGGCGTGTGGGAGAGAAGTACGGCATCCAGGAAGATAAAGCAGATGACTGGAAACCCCGAGGCGGAAGCGTCGGCCTATTCAATATATGATTATACCATTTCCAGGGATCTCGGCGGTGAAGATGCATACAACAACCTTAAGGAACGGGCCTGGGCTTACGGCATAAGGCTTGCGACGGACATGGTGCCCAACCATATGGGCATATATTCGAAATGGGTGATCGAACATCCAGAATGGTTCATACAGCTCGACTATCCGCCATTCCCGTCCTATTCCTTTACCGGCCCAGACCTTTCGGACGACGACAGGGTGGGGCTTTACATCGAGGACGGCTACTGGAGCAGGACCGATGCGGCAGTAGTTTTCAAGCGTATAGATAAAATTTCCGGGAACGTCAGATATATATACCATGGAAATGACGGCACTCACATGCCCTGGAATGATACAGCGCAGCTTGACCACCTGAAGCACGAGGTAAGACAGGCCGTAATAGACCTGACCCTGGACGTTGCCAGAAGGTTCCCGGTGATCAGATTTGATGCGGCAATGACGCTTGCAAAAAAACACTTTCAGCGCCTGTGGTATCCCGTACCGGGCATGGGCGGAGATATCCCTTCAAGGGCTGGCCTTGGGCTTTCAAATGATAATTTCAACATGATGTTTTCAAAGGAATTCTGGCGTGAGCTTGTCGACAGGTTCGCAGCAGAGGCGCCTAATACCCTCCTGCTTGCCGAGGCCTTCTGGCTCATGGAAGGATACTTTGTAAGAAGCCTCGGCATGCACCGCGTCTACAACAGTGCATTCATGAACATGCTCAAGAAAGAGGAAAACAGCAAATACAGGGATGTGATGAAAAATGTGCTCAGATTCAATCCCGAGATTTTAAGGCGTTTCGTAAACTTTATGAACAACCCAGACGAGGAACCTGCTGTCGTTCAGTTCGGCAAGGGCGACAAGTATTTCGGCATCGCAATGCTGATGGTCACAATGCCGGGACTTCCCATGTTCGGCCATGGCCAGATAGAAGGGTTTTCAGAGAAATACGGAATGGAATACCGCAGGGCCTACAGGGACGAGCAGCAGGACAATGATCTTGTAAGCAGACATGAAACCGAAATATTCCCGCTTCTGAAAAAAAGACACCTTTTCAGCGGTGTGGAAAACTTCGTTCTGTATGATGTAATAAGTCCCAGCGGCTGGATAAACGAGGACGTGTTCGCCTACTCAAACATGGCCGGCGATGAGCGCGCCATGATCATCTATAACAACAGGTATGCTGAGGCCAGGGGTCATATCAGAAGATCAGTAGGTATCAATATTGATTCAGACGGGAAGAGAAACATTGTACATAAAACAATCTCTGAAGGGTTGAGGCTGAAAAACCACCCGAATGTATATTACATTTTTAGAGATTACAGAAGCTCACTTGAATATATAAGAAGCGGCAAGGAGATTTCGGATAACGGCCTGAGCGTTCAGCTGGGGGCATTTCAGTCAAATATATTCATGGATTTCAGGGAGGTACAGGATTATCCCGATGGACTCTATGCAAGGCTTGAAAAGTATCTCTCCGGAAGGGGCGTGCCTGATATAAAAGAAGTATTCAGGGATCTTTACCTCGAAAACATACATATGGCCTTTAGAGAGCTGATTGGTTTTGAAAACATGAAGGCTTTGATCAACGCCACAGGGACAGGCCTGACAACAGAACTTAACAAGATTGAAGACAGGCTACGAAGGCTTATAATAGAAATCAGAAAAGTCACAAACATAAAGGCCAATACTGAAGATGTTGTTAAGAAAACATTGGATAAAATAAACCTGGTTATTGAGAATAGAGACCTTATTTCCGAGAACTCTTTTATTGACAAACTTCCTTCATGTACAGATTCAGGGTTATTATGTTTCGCCGTTATCTGGGCTATGATTCACAACCTCGGGGCATTGTTCACAGGCAACAACACCGGCCGGCGTACAAGACTCCTTCTTGACGAGATGCTTTTTTCAGGCATCATAAAGGAATCACTCTCTGAGCATTATGAATGTTCAGTTGACGGAAACCGCGCCATTGACCTCTTAAAAATTCTTTGTTCCGAAGAAGACAGGGAAGTTCCCCTTGCTGAGAGTCTGCCCGAGATTACACTTGACCTTATTACGGATGACGATGTCCGTTCTTTGCTTGGCATAAACATCTATAACGACATTGAATGGTTTAACAGGGAATCCTATCAGGCGCTGGCCGTATGGCTGCTTTATATATTTACCCTTAAGAAGATCGAGCTGAATCCGGAAGAGAAGAAAAAGAGAGCAGATCTTTTCAGTACCCTGAACAGGCTGGTGGAAGCGGCCGAAGAATCATCTTACCGCCTGGATTGGCTGATAAAACTGCTTTCTAAGCCCTTCGGAGATGATGGTGATGATAGATAAAATTGTATCGGGGCTGAGAAACATATTTTCATATAATATATTTATCGGACGCAGACCTGAGAATGTACCTGAAAGGTCCATAATCCTTTTCCCATTACAGCCGGATAGACTTAACTGCGGCCTTGCAGGGATTCTTGCCATCAGAGGTGCAAAGACCGACAGCTCCCTGCCCGAAAGATTTTCCAATCTGATGGAAAAGGCTTTTTCAAAAGGACTGGAAAATTCAAAACCTTCGGATTTTTTAAGTCCTGATATTCTCAACGAGCTTGAAGGCATGCTCTTTTCGATTAAACAGGACATCGGGCTGCAATTTGAGATAAACAGGGATGGCCGGCTCAACAGCCTGAAAAAGCTTTCTCTCGATTTAGACAAGTTCATCTGTTCACAGGAACAGTTCATAGAAGCATCGGCCCCTGAAATGTCCGTATATGACCTGGAAACAGTATCAAGCCGCCTAATCAAACTCAAAGACATACTCTGGGGTCTTAGAGAAGACCTCCTTAAGAATCAGGAAAAAATCGCCGGACTGTGCAGGGATATTGCAAACCTTTCACAATTCAGTAAATACCAGCGCCTGAATTTTATACTCAATGCCATGGACAGGCTGGAAGTCAGGGGAAGGGATTCAACAGGCGTACAAATTGCCTTCAGGTTGGAAAAACCATCAACGGATAATGTGATTAAAAAGCTCAATGCCCTCGGCCTTCAAAAGGAATTCATCGACAGGACCACGGAGGGCGACCTTATGAACCATTCAATAAGTATTTCAGACGGTTTTGCCGCTTTTACCTACAAGACAGCATCCATCACCGGGGAACTCGGAAAGAACTGCGGAGAACTTAGAGGATTCATTTCTCAGGACATTATACTGAAGGAATTCCTAGCCGAGGGCTGTGATGACGAGATGTATCTGGCGCATACCCGCTGGGCCTCCGTAGGCGCCATAAACATACCCAACTGCCATCCGGTGAATAACTGTACGCTGTGTTCAGCAGGAACAGCTGTCCTTGACAAAACCTATCCAGTTTACGGCAGCGGCAGCTTCTTTATCAATGTTGCATTGAACGGAGATATCGACAACTACCTTGATATAAAATCCAAATGCGAATCAACAGGCAGGCTTCTGGATGCCAGGGTGACTACGGACACCAAGTCTATACCGATAGAGATAGAAAGGCATCTTCTTGACGGCTGCGACCTGAAGGAGTCCTTCAGGAAGGCCGTATCCTCATTCGAAGGCTCCCATGCAATTGCAATGGAGTCAAACCTGGAACCGGGAAAGGTATATCTTGCCCTTCATGGAAGCGGTCAGGCGCTTTTTGTGGGCCTTTCAGACAACCAGTATTCCTTTGCATCCGAGGTCTACGGTCTTGTTGAAGAAACGCCCGTGTTCATAAAGATGGACGGAGAAAATGTCCGAGCAGAAGACGATCCTGACTCATCAGGCCAGATATTCATACTTTCAAACGATAAAGGGCCGGGTCTGGGCGGAATCGAGGCTATGTATTATGACGGCCATCCTGCACTTATTGATGGCGGTAAAATCAAAAAGGCGGAGATTACTACACGCGATATAGACCGCGGCATGTACCCTCATTACCTTATAAAAGAAATAATGGATTCTCCCATATCGGTTAAAAAGACACTCCGGGGCAAATATAAGATGTCTGGTAATACTGTAAAATTTAATCTCGGCGAAAATGTTATCCCTGAGAGGATAAAACAGGACCTGATTGAAGGCAGGATCCGCAATATATATATAATCGGCCAGGGTACGGCAGCTGTTGCAGGATCTGCAATTGCAGAGGCCATGGGCATTTACCTGAAAAACACGAACCTCAATGTGCAGGCAAAAAAGGCAACCGACCTGAGCGGATTTGCTTTAGACGATGATCTCGCCAGGTCGCTTGTTATAGCGGTCACCCAGTCCGGGACAACGACCGACACCAACCGTGCAGTAACAATGGCGAGGGAAAAAGGCGCTTCTGTCCTTGCAATAGTGAACCGCAGACAGTCGGATATAACTACAAAAGCCCACGGTATCTTGTACACAAGCGACGGCCGTGACATAGAGATGTCGGTTGCCTCAACCAAGGCATTCTACTCGCAGATAGTCGCAGGCTATGTTCTCACGCTCTTTCTTGCCAAGCACTTAAATGCCATACCAGACAAGGAGATCATCCATGGACTTGAGTCCCTGGAAAGGGCTCCCGTACTTATGAGCCATGTACTTGCCCGGATGGAGGATCTAAGGACAACGGCCTGGGACCTGGTGAGACTCAAGAAATACTGGGCGGTAGTCGGCAGCGGAACAAATAAAGTGGCAGCTGACGAGGTCAGGATCAAGCTGAGTGAACTCTGTTACAAGACCATTTCATCCGACATAATAGAGGACAAGAAACATATCGATCTCTCCGCAGAACCGCTGATCCTAATCATGGCAGCAGGAAGCCCGGATATAGTGCTGGAGGACATCGTAAAGGATTCTGCAATTTTCAAGGCGCATGCGTCAAGAGTGGTGGTTATCGCAGACGAAGACGAGAGGCGCTTCGACAATATCGCAGATTATGTTTTCAATGTACCCCGGGCCTCGTTCCCGGTATCTGTCATCATGAATACGATAGCAGGTCACATATGGGGCTATTACGCGGCGCTAAGCCTTGACGACCAGGCAGGCCATTTCAGGGATTTCAGAATTAGGTTTTCGGATGTACTGGCAAAACATGAAGAAGAGGGCCTGTCCGTATTCGAAAGTATGGCTGACAGGGAACTGCATGATGTAGTCGACGATTTCTCGCAATGTTTCAATGCATGGCGCGGCATGGGCCACCTGGCAAACCTTAATGCAGATACGGCAACCGACCTTACCCTTCTTCTTAAATATGCCACCGGGAGGATAGCCCCTGAAGAATACAGAAAGGATTTCAAGGGAAGAAAGGCATCTTCACCGTTGGAAATGCTTGATATGACGCTCGGAAAGGCCATTGACGAACTGGCAAGGCCCGTTGATGCAATAAGACACCAGGCAAAGACCGTAACTGTAGGGACGAGCCGAAAAGCGGAAACATTAAAAGGCATAATATTCGATTCTCTATACGCCCTCGGTTTCACAACAGAAAACCTTTCACAGAAGGATATCCTAGCCATTAAGAGAATTCAGCCGGCTATCAACTCGGTAAAGGGATTCGCCCAATACAATATAACAGGCCTTGATAAAGACGGAATGCCTTCAGATTCGTCTCAGATAAAGCTGGAAAAGAAAGGAGGCGTAGCAGCTAATCTCAAATCACGGGCAGATACAGGTGCGCCGCTTATGGGCACGAAAAGGGCCATTATAAAAAACCGCGAGATATATGCAGGAAGCGGAAGGTCTGACAGTGCCTCCATTGTCATAATATCCATCCTCGGGCCGACCCTTATTCCTGAGCAGCTTGTGCTGTTCCATGTCGACTTCGAAACCGAGCTCGACATGGAAAAGAAAAAGGGGATTCTGGGCGAAAAACTCGGTGACATCAGGAATATGCTTAATGAAGAAAACATCGCATGGAAAGACGAATTTATCCGGGTTATGCCGGTCAAACTGCTCCTTGGAGAGGCCCCGGAGATTATTGCAGATATTATAAAGAAGGAGATCTGAAATGGGAAATCTCTTTGGTACTGACGGGATACGCGGGATTGCAAATACATATCCCATGACAGCGGAAGTCGCCTTGAAAGTTGGTATGGCCATAGCCTACACATGCAGAAAAGCCGGGCATACACCGAGAATCGTCATAGGAAAGGATACAAGGCTCTCAGGATATATGATTGAAGACGCCCTTGTTTCAGGTGTATGTTCCATGGGTGCGGATGCCCTTGTTATAGGAGTCATGCCTACACCGGGTGTCGCATTTCTCACCCAGAGTATGCGTGCGGATGCAGGCATTGTAATTTCGGCATCCCACAACCCGTATGAGGATAACGGTATCAAAATCTTTTCAAAGACAGGGTTCAAACTGCCTGATGAAAAAGAGTCGGCCATTGAGGGTCTGATTCTTTCAGAAAATCTGAATGAACTGAAAAGCCCGTCCAGCGAACTCGGCAAGGCATACAGGATAGACGATGCAAGGGGCAGATATATTGTTTTTATCAAGAATTCATTTCCGTCAGATTTAAGCCTTGAAGGTATGAGGATAGTTCTGGACTGTTCAAATGGTGCAACCTACAAGGTGGCGCCAGAAGTCTTCTTTGAGCTCGGCGCAGAAGTGATAAACCTTGCAAACACTCCTGACGGAAGAAATATAAATAGAGGATGCGGCTCGCAGCATCCCGAAAAAATGGCCGAAGAAGTCATTAAGAGTGGCGCGCAGGCAGGGTTCGCTTTTGACGGCGACGGGGACAGGATGATTGCCGTGGATGAAAAAGGTAATGTTCTTACCGGGGACCAGATAATAGCCATCTGCGCAAAGGCCATGAAGAAGCAGAACCAACTCAAAAACGACCTTGTCGTTACGACAGTCATGAGCAACTTGGGTTTCAAGATAGCACTACGGGAACTGGGCATATCGCACATTGAAGCAAGTGTGGGTGACAGGTATGTCCTTGATGAGATGCTCGGCAGCGGCGCAATAATAGGAGGCGAGGACTCAGGACACATCATTTTTCTTGAACACCACACAACAGGAGACGGTATAATTGCAGCTTTGCAGCTTGCACGAGTTATGAAGGAGGAAAACAGGCCGCTATCAGCACTTAATGTGATGAAGGTTTTTCCGCAGAAGCTTATAAATATAACAGTAAAAAGCAAACCAGATATCGAGACAGTGCCCGAAATAGTATCAGCAATAAAAATGGCGGAAAAAGCGCTCGGCAATAAAGGCAGGGTTCTTGTACGTTATTCAGGCACTCAGCAGATGTGCAGGGTTATGGTTGAAGGTCCGACAAAAGAAGAGACCGATAAGTACTGCGAAATGATTGCAGCTGTTGTAAGGGCCACAATCGGTTAGGTCGTTAATAAGGGATAAGGGGGCTTAAAAATTTCAAATATGCAAAAGGGTATTATTGAAACTTTAAGTAATAAGGGAATTAGCATTATCGCACCTCAAACCGTTTTCATATCGGATGATATCGACCCAACTCATATTGAAGAGGGTGTAACCATATATCCCGGCTGCCGCATATCCGGTAAAAAAACCTTTATCGGAAAAGGTTCAAAGCTGGGAGAAGAGACACCTGTCACAGTAGAAAACTGCGCAATAGGCAGCAATGTTGAATTAAAAGGCGGCTATTTCAAGAAGGCGGTTTTCCTTGATAAGTCAAGTATGAGTTCAGGTGCCCATGTACGTGAGGGCTGCATTATGGAAGAAGAGGCAAATGCTGCGCATGCTGTGGGACTTAAACAAACGATACTGTTCCCTTTTGTTACACTGGGCAGTCTCATAAATTTTTGTGACTGCATGATGGCAGGCGGAACAAGCCGGAAGAATCACAGTGAGGTCGGCAGTTCATACATACATTTCAACTTTACACCCAATATGGACAAGGCAACAGCCTCCATAATGGGAGATGTGCCTCGCGGAGTGTTTCTCAGAGAGAGACCCATATTTCTTGGCGGTCAGGGTGGGCTCGTAGGGCCTTCACGCATCGGGTTCGGTTCAACAATAGCGGCAGGAATCGTATACAGGAGAGACCTTTCAGAGGGCCAACTGGTGACAGGTTCTGTTCAGGATGTCAAGGAATTCAAATTCTTCCCAGGAGTTTATTTTGAGATAAAACGAAAGGTTAAAAATAATATATATTATATCGCCAACCTTATTGCACTCAGGAAATGGTACTCAAATGTAAGATCAATGTTTCTCTCCGAATGCTTGTTGAAGGCATCTCTTGAAGCTATCGATTCTGGTCTGGATGAGCGGATATCAAGGCTTAAGGCCCTTGCAGCCAAAATCCCGGAATCCGTCAAAAGTCTCAAACTTGTTAAAACAGATCGCCTGTCGGAGGTTATCAGGCAGCAGGAAGAATTTCATACAAGATGGCCTGAAGTAGAGAATATGTTAAAAGAGCTCAGGAACCATGAAGGAGATCCATTCTTGAAACAGGATTTCCTTGCCGGTCTGCCTGCGGACAGCATTGATTACATGGAGGTAATCCGAACGCTTAATGACAATATGGTAAGAGTTGGTTTTTCCTGGCTCTCCTCCATCACAAGCGCTGTTGAAACAGGAATGAACACAGTGCTGTCATCCTTTTCATAAAGAGAGAAATTAGCATGATAAAATTGATAGCAATCATTCAATGTCATCTAGTCCATCAGAGATGCCCGGGATATTATTGCGACAAGTCGTTTGTCACCAGGACAGGAGGGTTTGAAAATCTCGACCTCGCAGATGACGTCAGGAAACTGTCGTTCACCTGCGGCGGCTGCTGCGGCAGGGTTATTCACCGCAAACTGATCCTGCTTAAAAAGAAGGCCAAGCAGTCAGATAATATCGAGGCCCATGAAATCCTGGTTAAACTGGCAAGCTGCATAAGCAAGGACAATTATCACGGCCCTCCTTGCCCCCACCTGGATTATATCAAGGAATTGATTCAGAAAACAGGACTCAGCTTTTCCTGTGATACAACAATCTCCAGAAAGGCACACGAGAAAAGGGCTGCCGGTATATACAGGCAAACTTAACAAGAGATATAAGTTTGTATAACAAAATGTGGTTGGGTATTATTGAAATTTTGGTTCTACTTTCTATCAACTTCTTGTAATATAAACACAATTCCTGAAATTTGACTTATACATATATCTTGTTGTATATTGATTTTAGTAATTCATGATCTCCTGAATAACATCGTTTGATAAATCATAAAGGCTATTTGGAGGTTATTTGTGAGCAGATCAAAGATGCTGTCCTATGGATGGCTTATAATAATAAATATTTTATTTTTTCTGATTGGATTAGCGGTTCAGGCAAATGCAATGCCTGCTGCAAATCAGAATGTCTTCAATCCAGAGGCTACTTTCAAAACAATACCCCTTCAGGCTAAAACTGTTCCAGGTAAAATTACGTATAAAATCAAGGAAGGGGATGCCTTTGTCACGATACTTACCAGTCAGGGTATTTCCATTGCCGATGCCCTGTATGCATCAAAAAAGTCTGACAAGAGGATTATCAAAAGGATCAGGCCAGGTGGTGAAATCGACCTCAGAATAAACCGGGAGAAATCAGCTGTTACCGAAATATGGTATAGTTCACCATCATCAAAGAGAAAAATTATATATTCTGGGAAAGCAATTTTGATAAACCCCAATACGGTTGGCATTACTTCAGAGTTTAAATCGGAAAGCAAAACCCAGGCAAACGGTGCGGCTGGAAAGAAAGTCGAAAATCTTGCCTCGCTTCCCGGAATGGACCCTGAAGAATTATCCGAAAATATTTTTGCTTCTGCTACTGATAACACCTATTGTTCGGTTTTTAACGCACCTCCCGGTATTCAAGCAAGGATTAAAAAAGAAACACGAGAAATGAACAAAAAGCTGCTCAAGGCTAAAAATGAGAAGAAGAACCATCTGAGACTCGCAAGAATTAAAAAGCATAACGAAAGTATGCTTGCAGTAAACAGGAAGGAAAAGGTTAATGCCCATTACGCGTACTCTCAGGAGAAACGCAGTTCCATTCTGGCTTCATATGATAACGAAAGTGAATCAGATATAGATGAAGACAATATGAATGATCCAGCCATTAATGATAACCCGGAATTAAGGGAAAAGCTCGTTAGTGTTGCAGACACCTACAAGGGCATTCCCTATAAAAGAGGAGGTGCAACAAGCAGTGCAACGGATTGCAGCGGTCTTACAATGCAAGTCTACAGGGATATGGGGTTAAATCTTCCCAGATCCAGCAGGGAACAGTTCCATGTAGGGATACCCAGAAAAAAGGACGAACTTGAGAAGGGAGATCTCGTTTTCTTCTCAACTAATTCCCCATATAAAAAAATTAAAATACGAAACAAAAAAAACCCGAGAAAGAAAATAGTCAAATACATAAATGCCCCCAGGAGGATTACCCATGTCGGGATTTATGTAGGAGACGGTAAATTTATACATGCCCCAAGACCCGGTCATTCGGTCACCGTGGAATCACTGGATACAAATTATTACAAAAAGAACTATGTTGGAGCCAGATCTGTAATTCGCTGATATTCATAAGCGCAGCATGGTATCAATTCTTTTGTAATCTAAGCCATTCAATGATAATCCCCTGAACTCTGACATCTCTTCTTAACTGATGGGATGCCCCTTCAAGTATTATAAGCTTTTTGGGACTAGGTGCGGCCTTATATATTCTCTCTGCATGGGAAATAGGAATCAACTCGTCTTCAGTTCCATGTATAATACAGACAGACGTTCCATGAGGCAGCCATCGTATAAGATTTTCAGTCATGAGCGATGAAAAACCCTTGTACCACCTATTGATGTCTTGTGGAAAATCCGCATCTTTTATAAGGCCGAGTCCCTTGAAATGCCTTACCATAAGTCCTGAATCACCAGGGATTATTTGTGATAAATCCGCCGGTGTTGCCAGAAGCATAAGGCTTTTAACTTGATTTTTTTCCGATATGATGAACTTTACAGATATCGCACCGCCTGCACTAAAACCGATCATATGAATTTCATTATTGTCCGCCCCGGGTAATTCCGAAACAAAATCATATACGGTTCGAAGATCTTTATCCCAAATATTTAGATCAATATTCCCTGACGATTCCCCGCATCCACTGAAATTGAAGATTACACTGAGAAACCCATTGTTTGCCAGCTCCTCTGCAAGAGAGATATATCCTCTCTCGCCTTGAACAGGTTTGCTGCCAGGGATGCCGTGACAGACAACAACAACAGGTGACAGATTTTTGCTGTCAGGAAAGAACAGCCAGGTCTTTATCGTCCTGTTCTCTGAAGTTAGAAGAAATTCTTTCGATCTCATTTTGGAGCAGGCCAAACCTCCTGTAAACCAATGCCCAGGTATATATTTCCTTCTCATCAAAGATGAGCCCTTCAGTTGAAGCATCCTGCCTTGCCGGAATTTTATGCTTGGCAGCAAGAGACATTATAGTATTTGAGGGTATCTTAAGCATTTCCGATGCCTTATCCAGCGATATTTTCTTAGAGTCTTTATTGCCATTTTTTTTGAAAACAAAAGTTTGGGCAATTGCGTTTCTGGTCTCTTCCTGATCAATCTGAAATGCCTTTTCAATTACTTCCATGTAATCCTTTTCCTGCTGGTATAAAACATTTGCAAGCTCGACAAGAATACGACTGTCGTTGGGATAATTAATAATTATTTTATTCAGAATATCTGATGCATTTTCCATATCACCAAGGAAGAAATAAATTTCTGCAATATATAAGAAAGTGTCTTTGTCATTATCACCAAGTTCAAGGGATTTTAAAAACATCTCAAGTGCGAGGTCAAGATGTCCCAACTCCCTGTGACAGATACCGATCAGTTTATAGATTATGGAACTGCTTGAACACAAGACCTTTGCTTTTTCCAGGTCATCAGCTGCAATTGTATAATATCCATGCGACATTTTGTCTTTTGCCCTGCTCATGAATATCCTGAACCTTTCCTCAAAGTCTTTGACAGAAAGGCTGTTGGAGGGCGTTCTGAAATCAAGACCGGATGTGCAAAGGTCAATGTAGGAAGCGCTCTCACTTAGAATCCCTTCATAGTCAAGAGCCTCGATTACACGCTGATAAAGATTTTTTATCTGGAGCATCGTGGATGCCTTATTAGATACAACGAGGTTTGTTATTAAACTTTCATCTCCTTCCATTTCAGACAGATGTCTTGCCTCATTTGTCAGTTCACGGAAAAAATGATTGGTCATATCCATTGAATTACCTGTCGGGACAGGCATGGCTGATTTATATTCACCACCGGGGCATGTATATTCAAAACTTACCCAGAGTTCATTATATTCAGCGTCAACTCTCTCAACTTCAATTGATATTAATTCAATTGTTGCTTTAGTCTGTTCAAGTTTTCCTCTCATTGTTATCTGGTGTATTCTGTGCATTCAAAAAAGTCAATAATACCGGTATAAAAATCATGAAACCTTCATGTTATCACGAACAAATGAGAAAGTGTTTGGAAGCAGTAATACTGTTATGGTATAAATCTTTTTCAAATCAGAAAACATATTGGAGGGATTATGTTGAAAAAAGAAGGAGTTATAGCAATAGCAACTATAATGCTATTGACAGTCATATCATCTGCGGCAAATGCAACGCCGAAAGCCGTAGTTAATGAGTATGGATTCAATGCGGGAGAAATTCCACAGGGAAAAGCGATTGTTCATGACTTTATTATTAAAAATACAGGAGACAAACCACTTGAGGTAAAGGTCAAACCCTGTTGAGGGGTTAAAATCAATGCCCCGGTGGGGCCGATAGAGCCAGGAACTTCAGGAAAGATAAATGTGGAAATAAAAACTGCTCATCTCAGGGACTCATATAGAAAAGAGATAAATGTCACGACAAATGACCCTAACAAAGGAGCTTTCATATTGACCATATATGCGACCATTAGGGAAATTTTATCCATAACCCCTCAATATATTATTAATTTCGGAAAAGTAGCTATCAAATCGAAACTTGACATGCATGTAAAGGTTACAAACAATGGAAAAACTAATGTGACTATTAGTGTTATAGATGTCAATCCTGCGCTAAATCTAGACATCTCCCCCAGCAAAAATATTGTTATTAAACCTGGCAAAACAAAAGACCTTCTGCTAAAACTGGATTCAGGCAAAGATCCCGGAATCATTGAAGGAACCATACTCATGAAAACCAATATCCCAAACCTGCCTGAAAAAATCATACCGGTAAGAGCAGAGGTACTTGCAAAATAGGAATGGTGAATATTTTGGCCTCCATACAGGCATTATGAAGGAGCGATTCGGTAGAAATATAATCACTGTTGGAGGCCTGACCGGCGTTAGCCGAATATTAGGTTATGTACGTGACATGGTCACTGCCTGGCTTTTAGGAGCCACAGGCCTCGCTGATGCCTTTTTTATTGCCTACAGGATACCCAATCTCCTCAGACGAATTATGGGAGAAGGTGCGATAACTATTGCCGTTGTTCCAGTATTCAATGAGGTAAAGGAAAAAGAAGGTCTTGAAAAGGCATTCAAGATGGCCGAAAGCATCTTCACCCTCATGTTCATAAGCCTTGTCATCATCACTATCCTCGGAGAATTAATTGCCCCTGGGCTTGTCGCCCTCCTGGCATTTGGAAAAATTAACACAGGAGATTTTCAGGTTGCCGTTCATCTGACCCGGATAATGTTCCCATTTATTCTTCTTATAGGGATAGTATCTCTTTTTATGGGAATTCTGAATTCCGTAGGTCATTTTGCTGCACCAGCCGGAGCTCCTATATTGTTGAACATTTTTATGATTGGAATCCCTGTACTATTTTATGTCTGGTATCCATTCTTTTCATCCCCGGCAGATGCACTTGCATGGGGAGTAATCTCTGGAGGAGTCGCTCAGGTACTCCTGCAACTGCCGCCACTTAAAAGATACAAAGTTCCTATTAGATTCAATGCTGATTTCAGGGATAAAAATATACGGCAGGTGACAAGATTAATGGGAATAGCGGCAATAGGCGCATCCATTTACCAGATAAACGTTCTTGTCGGAACGCAACTAGCTTCGTTTCTAAAAACAGGCAGCATCTCATTTTTATATTATGCCCAAAGGCTTCTGGAACTCCCGCTGGGTATTTTTGCATTTGCTGTTGGTAATGTTATGCTTCCTGCAATGAGCACGGCGTCTGCACGCATGGACAACAGCGAACTTTCATCACTTATAACACGCGCCTTAGTCATGGTTCTCGTATTTACGGTCCCTTCTTCTATTGCATTGATTATACTGGCAGAACCTGTCACGACTGTTCTTTTTATGAGAGGCGCCTTTACAATTACAGATGCAAGAGAAACTGCCTACGCATTGCAAATGTATTCAATATCTCTATGGGCAATCGGTTATGTCCGTATCTTGAATCAGGCTTTGTATTCAATGCAGGAGGCAAAAACCGTTGTTAATATCGGATGGATTGCCCTTATAGTAAATATCATCTTAAGCCTGCTGCTGATGACTTTCATGAGACATGCAGGAATTGCCCTTGCAAGCAGCTTATCTGTTCTTTTCCAGCTTATCGTTTTCCATTTTGTCCTTGTAAAAAAGCAAATAAGATTCGGCAGGCCCCTGTACAGAGATTGCCTGAAAATACTTTCAGCATCAGGTCTTATGGGGATCGTGCTATTTCTGTTAACCTTACATAATTTCTGGCATACTGGGTTGAACATGAAAAGCCTTGTAATGCTTTCAGGATGCATTTTGACTGGAACTGTCACATACTTCACAGTGCTTTATATTTCAGGAATAAGACTTGCAAAGATTCTTTATCAGAGAAAAGCTAATTAGGATGTGAAATATATTGCCTTAAAAGAAGATAAAAAATTGCATAATTCGAAATTTCATGGCAAAGTATTAACATTGTTTATTGCACTAATCACTTTCTAATTTTAATATAATCAATTAGTTGCAATCTAACCAATTTATGGCATCATGTTTGCTAATTTCTTTTTTTATAGGAGCATGATAGTGCTTAAACATGAAAAGATTATAGAATCTGAATGTTTTTTATATAAATAATTGAGGTTACAGGCCCATGGATAAAGAGAATTTACTGGATGATTTCATTGTTGAAAATGTTGAGGAGTTTACTCCAGCTTTCATCAGGGAAAACGCCCATGCCATACCTCATATTTTCAAAGTTTCCCTGTTCGAAGGACTGGAAGTAAGAAGAGATAAAATTCCCGATATCATTTCATATGTAATTGAACAGGTGACATCCTTCGATACAGCTCTTGTTTATATATGGGAGCCATGGGATATGTGGTTCTGCAGGGGAATTCAGGGAAACGTCCCCAAATCGCTTGATAAAGGTAATCTGTTCACCCATACAGTAAAAAAAACCGGAAGACATGTTCTGATCAGAGATATTACAGAAACCCTGCTTGAGCAGGATGACATACCCTTTTCTTTTTCGTCGATGATGGCACTGCCCCTTTACCTCGATTCAAATACGGTGGGATGTCTTGAGCTTTACAGGAAAGAAGGAGAACCTTTTAACCCGACCGAATTGGCACTTGTAAAACAGGTGGTCCTTTTGTCTGAAAGAACATTCAGGGATGCCCTTGGCAATGGAAAAAGAATTGGAGACCACATAGATATGAAAATGGACATAAAACCCAGGGATGTTCTGCTAGAAATACTTCATCAATATGAAGAACAAGCCAGAAGACTTTCATATCCTATGAGCATTGCGCTTGTGACCATGAACGAATTGGAAAAAAACGGATTCAGCAATGGGGTCCTCGAAGGAATATCATCGCTAAGGAAAGTGGCAAGAAAACTGAAAGAATCTCTCAGGTGCTATGATAATATAATCAGATATGAGGACATGAGTTTTTTTGTTATACTGCCAGGATGTACATCAGAACAGGCAAGGATAGCCATTGAAAAAGCATCCCGGGGTTTGGAAGAAAATCTATTGCTTTCAATGCATATCGGAATAGCATCAATGCCGGACGAAGCGCAGGATATAAAAGGCCTAATAAATGCCGTCCATCAGGCAGTTACTTATGCCCAAAAAAACTGCCTCAAATGTGCATGTTTCCTTCAGACCGGAACCATCCGGACGAGCAATCTCTCTGCAGAATTGCCTGTAAAAAAAGTGTTGAGCCTATCCCCAGGGCCTGAAACATTCAATCAGTTTATCGATATCCTCAAACTGCAGTGTCAGGCTGAAGAAATCCAGTTAAGGAGCACCCCTCCAGGTGACCTTCTGGTATGGGGAAATGCAGATCTAGGTTTCTTTAAACATAAAGGTTTGTCGGAAGAGATATATAAATGGCTTGTTACATATATTTCCCCTTCATGGGCATATATAAAGGGCCTGTCAACCGATGTTCAGGATTGGAGTCAGTCAATCCTGAGTGTATTTTCCATTCTTTCAGACATGAAGGCAGGTTATCCGATCGGATACTCATTGAAAGTTGCTGATCATATGTTTACACTTGCTACTTCTTTGGGGATGAGAGAAGAAGATGCAACCCGCTGGGCTAATTCCGCCCTTACGGCAAATTTAGGTTATATGGGTATGCCTTCTTCCATTCTTACAAAGGATGAACTGAGTTCCCATGACAAAAAGAAAATATCATGGCACCCTATCATCTCCGCAAATATTCTTAAGGATGCCTGTGTGTTAAACTGCGATGATGATATTTTAAAGCACCACCACGAAAACATGGACGGATCAGGGTATCCAAGGGGCTTGAAAGGATCTGAAATACCCATTGGCGCTAGGGCTTTAAGGATTGCGGATACGTATAATGCCATGATGTCACCTAGACTATACAGACCGCAGAAGATGCAGGATGAGGCAATCCGAGAGCTTTATATGATGTCCGGAACCAAGCTTGATTCATCAATGACACCAGTGTTTATAGAGGCTATCGGTTCTTGAGCCATCTGTGATGGGTTATACCATATTTCTGTATCTTGTAGTGCATAACCCGTTTACTTATTCCAAGTGATTTTGCGGCATCTTTCTGAACCCAATCATATTTTTTCAATGCCTGGAGGACCATCTCTTTTTCGCTGATGGCGAGGCTTGACATTGACGGGTTTTCAGAGTGTTGTTCAGATGCTCTTGTTGAGGGATTTATTGTTATGTCCACTGTTTTTATATACTCCCCTTCAGAAAGCAAAACGGCCCTTTCAATACAGTTGCGGATTTCACGAACATTTCCGGGCCAGTCATAATTTAAAAGAAGCTCCATTGCCTTTTCTTCAATTTCCTTGATCGGTTTGCTAAACTCCTGGGAATATTTACGCATGAAATATCTGACAAGAGGGATTATATCCTCTTTTCTTTCTCTTATCGGTGGAATGTGGATATTTACAACATTTATACGATAGAAGAGATCTTCCCTGAATTTGCCTTCCTGCACAAGACTGTAAAGATCACTGTTGGTTGCCGCAATAACCCTGACATCCACTTTAATTGTTTTTGTACCGCCTATTCTCTCAATTTCCCGCTCTTCAAGGACGCGCAGTATCTTCGCCTGAAGCGATAGATCCATATCACCTATCTCGTCCAGAAATATGCTTCCCATGTTTGCCTGCTCCACCCTGCCTATACGCATTTTTACAGCTCCGGTAAATGAACCTTTTTCATGTCCGAAAAGTTCACTTTCCAGAAGATTCAGAGGAAGGGCTGCGCAGTTTACCTGAACAAAGTTGTTTCTTGACCTGTGTGAGTTATAGTGTATTGCACCTGCTATAAGACCTTTCCCGACACCCGTTTCCCCGGAAATGAGAAGCGTGGAGTCGGCATTTGCAAGTTTTCCAACCAGCGAAAGAATTCTTTTGAACGCCTTGCTTTCTGATATTATGTTGGAAGTACGGTAAATCAGGTCTTCCCGGGTATGCCTGAGATAATCGATCTCATTTTTCATGCGCTTTATTGAAAGTGCATCTTCAATTTTCTGATTGATCTCATGGAATCCGAAGGGTTTCTGAATGAAATCCTGAGCCCCGTTTTTCATTGCAAGAACAGCCGTATCCACAGATGCATAGCCGGTCATCACAAGCACGATCGTAGTGGGACTTACAGTCTTGATCTGCTTTAGAAGTTCCAGACCGTCCATCCCCGGAAGTTTGATATCCGTAAGCATGAGATCATAGATATACTTGTTGATTCTAGGAAGAGCTGCCTCTGCATCAGCCGTCAGTTCGACATCATGACCCTGCGACTTGAATTCCTGGAACAGCATTTGCCCAAGGTTGATATCATCTTCTACTATCAGTATATGCGCCATTTTTTAACAAATCGTATTTTATAAGAAAAAACTTTAATTTTATTATATACTGTTTCCCTGAAAAGAATTTACCCAGAACAGATAAAAGGAGGATATTTATGAGCGAAAATCTAATATACCTGAGCAGTTCCTGGGCAGAAGAAGTTCTCAAGAGACTGAAAGCTGAGTTACCGCCGGAAAAAATGAACAATGTGTCAACATCAATGTCCAACATTTACAAAAACTGTCCCAGCGGTGGGGAAAAATTCCTTTATATACAATGCGACAACGGTGCCGTGACAAAGGTGGAAACTGGAACCGGAGAACCCCCTAAGGCAGAATTCACCATAAGCGGTGAATATGAAACCTTTGCAAAAATCTCCCGGGCGGAACTCGGGAGCCAGCGTGCGCTTATGACGGGCAAGCTCAAGTTGAAGGGCAACATGGCCAGAGCACTTAGATTGGCCTCTCTTGCAGACCGGATGAACAAGATAATATCCGGCGTACCAGCCATTTATTAGGAGGATACCATGCCAAGGATTCTTAATCCCAAAGACTCTTTCTATATTGACAACCCTGCACGAGTAAAAGCAATCCAGGCGGGAATGGCAAAGGCTGGAATCGATGTATACATAGGTTCCAGGATCAGAACTATAAGCTGGGTGATCGATGCGTTCTGCCCGTGGCGCAGCTATATAATAATTCCGTCGCAGGGAGATCCCACCCTGTTCACATTCGTAATTGATGCAGTCAGGCTTGGGGACGAAACATGGCTAGACGAAGACCATGTCAGGGCGTACGCACCAATGGGCGGTATGGACCAGATTTCAGCAATCAGTGAATTCATAAAAGACAATCTGGGCCTGACAAAGGGACGAATCGGTTATGAGGATGGCATGGCGACTTATACCGCCGAAGGCCACCTCAGCCATTATGAATTCATGATGCTGAGTCAGGCCCTTGAGAGTTTCGAGTTTGTCAATGCCATAGAGATAATTGACAGCCTTTCCATAATCAAGGACATCGGGACTATCAACCGTTTCCGTGAAGCTTCACGCATAGTTGATGAAGGGCATAAGGCTGCCAGGGCGGCTCTTGTGAACGGCGGATGGAAAGGTATGACCGAAACGGTTATCGCAGGCATTGCAGCCCTTGCAATGAGAAAAGAGGGCAGTGTTTCCGAATGGAACTTCGCCGGTCTCAATGAAATATCCAGCGGATACAGGACCGGACTCGGGGCTTGCACCCCGCCGACCACACGCGAGTTCAAGGCAGGCGAGCCACTGATGCTTGACTTCCACGCCATGTTCCAACTGGCGCTTGGCGATCATTCCCATAATTATCTGATTGCACCCGAGACACCCAGGCAGAGATGGCACGCCAATAACTTTACAGACCTGATAAGCCTTGTACTTGCCAATTACCGGGCAGGTGTCACCCCTTCCAAGCTTGCTGATCTGATGATGCAGTTTGCAGAAGACCGCGGTTGCGCCGATTTTGTTGTACCCGGCTGCGAACACGGAATCGGCCTTTTTGGCGACGAATGGAGGATAGGAGCAAAGAATGACGGGCCCATTCCATTCTGGACAGACCCGGACCATGTCTATCAGGAAAACGAACTCCTTATCTGCGCCATGCAGTATGCAGCGCCATCCGAAGGCATCGGTTTCAGATACGAGAACCCCATACTAATTTTAAAAGACGGCTGTGAATATATGTCAAAGTATCCCCTGGCGATTGAGGAGATTGGATAATGACATCTCGTGAACGCCTGCTCGCAACAGCTTCATTTGAGCCTCTTGACAGACCATTCAGGATGGAGACAATCGGTTTCTGGCCTGAAACGATAGAAAAAATGGCATCCTCAGGGATTACCACCTGAAATAACGGATGATATGACCGCTTACATGTATTCAGGTTTTGACCTTCAGCTTCCGATTATCATGGGCGTTCACTTAAACCCCGGGTTTGATCCGCTCTTTGATGAGGAGATCATAACCATTGACTGTGAATATACAGTCAAACGCGACAGTTCCGGTTCCATAATTAAAGAACACACCAATCTGTCAAGCGCTATTCCGACATGGCTTGAATCGCCGGTCAAAAGCAGAAAAGACTGGGAAGATATCAAGTGGCGGCTTGATCCGGATTCATCAGGAAGACTATCCGAGGCTGAAATACTGCTCGGTCTTGACGGCACCGCCGACTGGCCACTTACCGTTTATATTCCCGGGCTTTTCGGCACGCATAGGCACCTTATGGGCTTTACCAACCTGATGATCGCCTATCGAAGGCAGCCTGACCTTATTCACGACATTGCCAGGCACTGGGTGGATTTGTGGAAGAAAGTAATCCAGAAGATTGCGGAAAAACGCAGGCCTGACCTTGTAAGCCTGTGGGAAGACATGTGCTATAAGAACGGCCCGATAATCTCTCCGAAGCTCTTCGATGTCTTCATGACCCCTTATTACAAGGAACTGCTGGCTTACCTTAAGAATGAACTGGGGATCCCGATCATAGGCGTTGATACGGACGGTGACATGAAGCTTCTCATAAAGCCCTTTGTGGATGCAGGTGTTAACATGATATGGCCGTTCGAGGTCAATGCCGGCATGGATGTAGTTGGCCTAAGACGGGAATGGCCGAGAGAATTTGCCATCTGGGGCGGAATCGACAAACTCGAACTCGCCAAGGGAAAGGATGCGATATATGCCGAGGTCATGCGGGTTGTTCCTGAAATGCTGAAACACGGCGGATACATACCCAGCCTTGACCACAACGTACCGCCGGATGTTAGTTTCGATGACTGGAACTACTATGTGGGACTTGTAAGGGAATTGGGAGAATCCTTGAGCGTAAGATGACATAACTCATGAAGCCTTTGGTAAGCATTGTTATCCCGCTTTTTAATGGAGAAAAGTTTATAGAGGAAACGCTCAAGAGCGCTTTGAATCAGACCTATCCGGAAATTGAAATTATTGTTGTAAATGATGGTTCGACTGACAGGGGTGCTGATGTAGTAAAACAATATCCTGTCATTTTAATTGAACAGAAAAACAAGGGAATTTCGGGTGCCCGCAATTCAGGCATCAATGCCGCGAAAGGTGATTTCATAGCATTTCTGGACCAAGACGACCTGTTCAAGCCAGATAAAATAGAGCTTGAAGTAGAGTTCCTCAATGCCCATCCGGAATACTGCATGGTTTATACACCCGAAGAGAGATTCGGTTCAGGAGAGCCTGTCAACAGGACATCAGAACACCACATCGGGAAAACAGTGGAAGGAAACCTTTTTATCGATCTTTACAGAAGAAATTATATTACACCATCATCGACCCTGATCAGGCGCAGCATCCTTGATATCACCGGTCTCTTTGATGAATCCTTTGCCGTTTGCGAAGAACATGACCTGTTTATCAGGATTGCATATAACGGAATGATCGGCTTCATCAGCCAGCCGCTTGTGGAATACCGCTGGCACGGTGAAAATACGAGCAGCAGGCTTTCGCGGATTATGCCGTTCAACGAATTTATAATTTATAGGAAATATCTGTTCATGTTGAAAAAAAGAACTCGGCTCTGGATGTTTATCTATCTCTACCAGTCCGCAAAAGCACAGAGAGATATGGGCATAATATACATTGATGAGAAGAAATATATAAAGGCAATAAGATGCCTTTCAGTCTCTTTCTTAAAGTCGCCATGGAGGATAAAAACCATCCAAAATAATATAAAAGCCCTCTTATATGCACTAAAGGGCTGAGTGTAAGGAAAATTATTCCTGGCAGCGGCTTCCCTTTACTGCTTCAAGAATCAGCGGTGAATTCGCCTCAACCGAATATCCGGTTTGAAGTGTCTTTCTTCCTTCAATCCCAAAGGTTTTCCTTTGTTCCGAATCATCAATCAGCCTTGAAAGCATATCGACCCATTCGCTGTTGCTGCTGGCCCAGTAACCGTTTTGTCCATGTTTAACAACGTCCCTGTTCACCCCGACCGGGGTGCATACGGCAGGTATTCCGACCCCGAAATACTGAAGGATTTTAAGGCCGCATTTGCCCCATGACCATGGATCATCTTTCAGAGGCATGATACCGATATCGCAGTCCTTCAACTCATCAACTTCAGTCTCGGCCGACCAAATCACCTTTCTTACTGGCATTATGCGGCAGTCGAAAAAGACATCGCAGATAATCTTGAGCTCAACCTTCCCGGGATACAGCCTGGCCACCTCATCAAAAACATCCGCCATCCCCTCAAGATAATGAATACTGCCGTGATCGCCTATCCAGCCGATAGTCACTATATCTTTAGGCTTGCTGTAATCCTTCAGACCATACCTTTCAGATGAAATTGATGTCGGGATGAGCACTACGTTTGAATTATAGGGAAGCGACTGCTCCATCAGAAAGCTGTTGCCTGCAATTATGGCATCGCAAGCCCGGGCCATGTTTTCAAACCGGCGCTGCCTGGTGCGTGAATAAGGGCTGCCTGCCAGAGAGTTTTTATACATGACTGCATCATCAAGGTCATAGACTGTTTTTTTTGCCCTGTTCCTGAATAATCCGAGGAAGGGGAAATGGAAACGTTTACGCTGGACAAAAATGCAGTCATATTTATCGAGTTTCAAATACAGTCTGGCATACTCCTGTATTGAATCCGGGAACTCCATGACATCCGTATCGACGCCATTTTCCTTTAAATAAGGCAGGTACTGCAATATCCTGTACCTGCTTGCAGCAATCTCTTCGCCCTGTATCAGGGCAAGCATCCTCATCTTCCCTGCCCCTTTGCGATTACGACCTTCTCTATTTTTTCAAAGACTGCCCTGGAATCATCGAATGAGGCTTTTTCAACATGCGGCACCTCTCCGGAAATCACTTTTTCCATGGCTGTCGACAATGCATTTACATCAGCGGCCGGAATAACGTACCCGTTCTTCCCGTTAGCAACGAACATGGCCGCTCCGTTGGCAGACGTTGTAATTACAGGGATTCCCGATGCAAGCGCTTCGAGCACAACCAGCGAGCAGGCGTCATAGAAAGTCGGATGGACCAGGCAGTCGCACGCAGGATAAATATAATCGAGATCAGTACTTTTACCTGCAAAAAAAATCGTATCACCAAACATATCAGCCAGTTTCCTTGACATGCTGTCAGGTTCACCTGCAACCAGCAGCCTGGCACCTGTCTTTATTATTTTTCCAAAAGCTTCAGTAAGGACTCTGAAACCTTTGAGGATAAAATTGTTGGCCACGAACAGGAATACGAAATCACTTTCTTTAAGGCCGTAAAACTCTCTTATCGAGCTGCGCCTGCTGGCCTTGCTGGACGAGTACTTTCCTGTATCTATACCGTTCGGGATGAGATAGATTTCAGGCTGATATTTCCCGCAGTAAGCCCTGATATCATTTTCCACCATCTTTGATATTGCCAGCACAACAGGCCGCGTTCTTTTCAGAGTCCACCATTCAAGCCCGCGCTGGACTATATCCTTCAGGCTCAACCTTTTTATCAGTTTTATGATTGGTCTCCAATTCTCGGTATATCTTTGACTCTCCTTTTCAAACCAAGCGGCATGTAGTCCTCCATGGGGTTGATAGACGTTCATATAAAAAGTATTGCCCACCCCGTAATGAACCCGGTCTTTCATTTTTCTGGCCTTTAAATAATGGCTGAAGGCAAAGCTCAGATGGCGTAATGCCTGTGGAAATTTTACTGCCCTGATTTCATGTATGGCTATTCCCTTATTTTCCGGAGCAGAAGCCTTTATGCATATAACTGAAACATCGTGACCTTTTTCAGCAAGAAAATGTGCCAGGTCCCAGCAGTACCTCTCGGCACCTCCTGTTTTTGGGTCGAATTTCTCAATGGCAAAACTAATTTTCATGATTCCAGGTTATAAGGAATGTAGATTCAGTTTGAAATCAACTGGCCAGGATCTTAACATACCGGTCACAATATTTTTCATGATATCAGTGCCATGTTTTCAGACTCTCACATACCCTTGCAATCTGATCTTCATCAAGCTCGGGATACATGGGCAGACTAAGGATTTTCTTATATATCTCTTCTGTATTTGCGAGCTGTTCGCAGCCCCTCATCCTTCCCAGATATGCAGACTGCTGATGGATCGCGAGCGGATAATGGACGGCAGTCCCTATTCCTTTGCCCAACAGATATTCACGAAGCTTTTCTCTTTTTTCACACTCGATCACATAAAGGTGCATGGCATGAGTGGTGCCCGGAATCTCTCCAGGTGACTTAATCCCGCTTGTTGAAACCGCTCTGCGATACATCGATGCTATCTGCCTGCGCCTTTCGTTATCTTTTTCCAGATGTCCCAACTTCACACGCAGTATCGCAGCCTGCATTTCATCAAGCCTTGAATTGACACCAGAGATCGAGCTGATATACCTTTCTTTCCAGCCGTATTCTCTCAACCATTTAACATTATCTGCAATCATGTCATCGTTGGTGACAACTGCACCCCCGTCACCGAGCGCCCCGAGATTTTTTGTCGGATAAAAGCTGAAAGCCGCTGCGTCCCCGAAAGTGCCGGCTTTCTTGTTTCCAATCATGGCCCCATGAGCCTGCGCGCAGTCTTCTATAACCTTGAGACCATACCTGTTTGCAATACCCATTATAGCCGCCATGTCGCATGGCTGACCGTAGATATGTACAGGTGCTATGGCCTTTGTTTTTCTTGAGACAAGAGCTTCAATAATATCAGGGTCCATGCAGCGGCTTATTTTGTCAATATCAGCAAAAACCGGAACAAAGCCTGCATGCTCTATCGCTGCAACCGTTGCAACGGCCGAGTGTGAAACAGTAATAACCTCGTCTCCGGGCTTCAAATCTGCAGCTTTCAGCGCAAGCATCAACGCATCAGTGCCGCTTGCAACACCAATACAGTGACCGGCTCCGATATATGATGCAAATTCCGTTTCAAATGCCGTAACTTCACTTCCAAGGATATAACATCCGCTGTCAACAACACGGCTAATAGCATCAAATATCGCATTCCTGAATCTTTCAGCCTGCGCTTTGGGATTTGCAACCGGTATGAACCCTGTTTCCTTCATCTTTTTACCGGTAATGAGCGGCATACTGCCTGAAATAATCAAGCGAAATCTTCAGGCCCTTTTCAAGTGATATGGCGGGCTTCCATCCGAGTCCGGTTTCAATCCTGGAGAAATCTGAATAATAATCACCGATGTCTATTATTTTCCTCTCTTTGGGAAACGGCACCGTTTCACTTGCGCCGGAACCGTTTATATCAATAATCATGGCTGCCAGGTCCTTAAGGGTGATCCTGCAGTCTCCCCCGAGGTTATAGATATTTCCGTTTGCTATCTCGGCTGCACCAGCAAGAAGAAATGCATCAATAGCGTCTTCTGAAAATGTAAAATCCCTGACCTGCATCCCATCGCCATAGATAAGGAGCGGTTTGCCCTCAATTATGTTTTTTATCCAGATGCCCAAAAACGTCTGCCTGGCATCCTTAACCCTCATCCTGGGCCCGTATGTATTCGTAAGCCTGAGCACACACGAACGTATCCCGTAAACATTGTTATAGACAAGGTGGTACCACTCGCCTGCCACCTTGTTTATGCCGTTTACGTCAACAGGGCAGACCGGATGGTTCTCGTCCGCAGGCAGGTATTGCGGCCTGCCGTATATCTGGCGCGTACTTGCAAACACGATCTTTATATCAGGATTATTATGCCTGCATGCCTCGAGAATGAAGAGTTGAGCACGTGCGTTAATTTCAAGGTCGGTATAAGGATTCTGCATGGAATCGATATGGCTTGTCTGGCCAGCAAGGTTGAACAGAAAGTCATGCCCCTGGACCAGGAACTTCATTGAATGCTCGTCACGCACATCTGAAAAATTGATTTGAACCTTGTTTTTTACAGGTTCGATATTGAAAAGGTTGCCGCCGTATTCAGGTATCAGGCTGTCGACAATCGTAACGCTGGCGCCAAGTGAAACCAGTTTTATGGCAAGGTTGGAGCCAATAAAACCGAGACCGCCTGTTATGAGCACTTTCCTTCCGTTATATGCCGACGAATAATCAGCCATTTTTTTTAAGCCCTTTCTCAAGCTCCCAGAGCTTTGCATATTTGATGAATACATAATACATGGTGGAAACGGCTATAACAAGCCCGGGCATTCCGTCCAGAAATCCCCTCTTGAAGACATATTCCTTAACGAACCTGAATGGCGGTCTGAAAAGCAGATCAATAGTCCTGAAACGCCTGCCCTCTGCAAGTTTGTCCGTAGCTTCGGTTTCTGAATAGCGGTTTATTGTGACAATCTGATCTGAAATATCCCTGTAATTATAATGCTCATAGAATGAAGACCTGAGCTCGCCCACCCTGCCCCTGACTTTGACGTTTGCATGCATGCCTCCCTCAAATTTTCCTGAGTCTTTCCTGAACAGCCTTACTTCGAAATCGGGCACCCATCCTCCGTGCTGTATCCAGCGCCCGAGGTAAAAGGTGCGCCGGTGAGCAATATAACCATCATATCTGCCCTTATCGGCATCGGGCCGATCAATAATCTCTGATGCAAGCTCGGGAGGGATCACCTCATCGGCATCAATAAACACAATCCAATCGTTTTTTGCCTTTTCTATACAATAATTATACTGGTCGCGAAAACCGGGCCATATTCTATGTTCGAAATTATCGGTATATTCCTTCACAATTTCGGGCGTGGAATCGGTGCTGAAGGAATCGACGACGATTATCTCATCTGCCCAGGCCTTTACGCTTTCAAGCGCTTTTTCCACTGTACGCTCATTATTGAATGTTATCATACAGACGCTAATCTTCACAAAATCTCCTTGAGGACATCATCAGGGGTAATGCTCCTTAAGCATTCGTATGTGCCAAGCCTGCACTTATGAGCCATACATGGGGCACAGGGCAGGTTCTTTGATATATATGTTGCATTTATGCCAAGCGGGGCTGTCCTTGCAGGATTGGTTGACCCGAAAATACCAACCGTTTTTGTCCCGCTTGCAGCAGCCAGGTGCATCGGCCCGGAATCATTCGCCACAACTGCATCACATCTTTCCATCACGGCAACACTTTCAAGCAAATCTGTCAGGCCTGCAATATTAAGCGCACCATTTCCTATTGAAGCCATAATCTTTTCATTTACCTGAGCATCGGAACTTCCTCCGAATAGGAGAACTGATCCGCCTGTTTTTGAAATATACCTCCTTCCGAGTTCTGCAAAGTTTTCCTGCGGCCATATCTTTGCAGGCCCGTAGGCTGCCGAGCAGAAAATACCAAGAACCGGTCGTTTCAGATTCATCAGAAGTTCCGAAGCCCTGTTCCTTTGCACATCTGAAAGATAAACAAGGGGCAACCTCTCATTGGGCATAAATCCTGTTACTGCAAAGAGCATTTCAAGATAATAGTCCGACTGATGAGCGGTATAGTCTTCAATTTTTCCGTATACAGGATGGGTGAACAGCATTGATCTTCCGCTGCACGCCCGCCCGTATCTTTTTTCAATCCCTGCAAAAAACAGAAAGAGTGCTGAACTGAACGAATGCGGCAGGCATAATGCCTGTTCAAATTTCATTTTCCTGATTTTCTTAATTACCCCCCTCCATCCTGAAAACCTGCGCTTATCATTTACCGGGATTAAACTTTCAATATACGGATTATATTTATACAGTTCCGCAAGATGAGGCCTTGTAAGGACATGGATTTCAGCATCCGGCCATGCATGGGCAAGCCCGCTGATAAAAGGCATGCTCATTACGGCATCACCTATCCAGTTCACTCCCCTGATCAGTATCTTTCCCATTGTCCAGCTATATATTAGCAATAGTCCGATATTGCAACCCGGGGAATATGTTGCTGATCCAGAAGACTGAAGTTCCTGAATAATAATTGCTTCTTTAAGATCCATGCAAATAATGGGTCATGAATGCTTTTCCAACAGATTTCTTGACTTTTAAACGGTTATCGGTACTCTCTAGGTTATGATCTATGAATGGAGAAAAACCTATCAGTCAAGGCTTACAGATGCATTGACAGCACTTAAAAACATTAAAAAAGGCTCCCGCATTTTCATAGGCTCCGCATGCGGCGAACCGCAGCTGCTGGTAAAAACCCTTATAGAAATAGCACCTCAGATGTATGACACAGAGATATACCATTTCCTTGATCTGGGAAATGCCGAGTATGCTGAAGATAAATACTCCGAGCACTTCCGCCACAACGCCCTTTTCATAGGACAGAGCACAAGGAAGGCCGTTGAGGAAGGCCGGGCAGACTATACACCGGTTTTCCTTTCCGAAATCCCCAACCTCATGATGAGGGGGAACCTGCGCATTGATGTGGCGCTCATACAGGTGTCTCCTCCTGACAAAAATGGTTATGTCAGCCTGGGAATATCGGTTGATATAACTAAAACCGCCGCAGAAGTCGCTTCATATATAATTGCCGAAGTCAATCCGAACATGCCACGTACGCACGGTGATTCGTTCCTTCATGTAAACGAAATAAATGCTTTCGTAGAAAATGACCTTCCTCTGATTGAATTCCAGTCAAAGGCCCCGACCGAAATTATCGAAAGGATAGGCAGCATCATTGCCGACCTTGTTGAAAACGAGTCCTGCATACAGACCGGCATAGGCCGCATTCCCAACTCAGTGCTCCCATATCTTATTAATAAAAAAGACCTGGGCGTACATACGGAAGTCTTTAATGACGCCCTTATTGACCTCATAGAGGCGGGGGTCATAACAAACAGGAAAAAGAATATCAACCAGGGCAAGGTCGTTGCTTCCTTCTGTACAGGCAGCCGGAAGCTCTATGATTATGTTGACGATAACCCGCTGTTCGAATTCAGGCCTTGTTCCTATGTTAACAATGCCAACATAATCAGGAGAAACGACAGGTGCACGGCCATAAATTCCGCCCTTACCGTCGACCTTACCGGACAGATATGTTCAGATTCTCTTGGCTTCAGGTTTTACAGCGGTATAGGCGGACAGTCTGATTTTGTCAGAGGGGCACGCATGTCGAACCGTGGTCGTTCAATTATGACATTGCCCTCAACAACCGATGACGGAACAATATCGAGGATAGTCCCTTTTCTCGATCCCGGCAGCGGAGTTGTCATAACGAGGGCCTCGGTAAATTATGTCGTGACCGAGTACGGCTATGCATACATCCATGGAAAGACTATCAGAGAAAGGGCGCTTGCCCTTATCAATATAGCACACCCCAAATTCAGGGATTGGCTGCTTGAATGCGCCAAACAGCAGGGTTATGTCTACAAGGATCAGATATTGCCTGCTGTTCCATACCCAAGGGAATATGAAATGTGGCTTAAGGACAAAAAAGGTGAAGATATCTTCTTCAGGCCGACAAGATCTACAGACGAACGGGCCATACAGGACCTTGTATATTCATTGCCCGAACAGGATGTTTATACGCGGTTTTTCCAGAACCTGAGAAATTTCCCACACAAACTGGCAATGCCGATGGCCGCCATTGATTACTATGATCAAATGGCAGTCGTGGGTGTGCTAGGAAAGGAGGCCCCGGACGGACATGAACAGGTAATCGCCCTGGGTCATTATGTCAGGGACCCGGGCACAAACACCGCTGAAGTGGCATTCACGATCGACCACAACTTCCAGAACAGGGGCATAGGGACATTCTTATTAAATCACCTCTGCAGAATTGCCGTTGACAGGGATATCAGAGGGTTCACCGCTGACGTCCTGGCTCGCAATACACCGATGATGAAGGTGTTTTCAAAGACGGGATATCCCTTGAAGGTTAAGCTTGAGTACGGTGTTTATGAACTCGAAATACCCTTTGAAGAAGCCCCTAGAAAGGAGGATCCTTCTGTCTGACTCCAGTATCAGGCAGATTTCTCCGTCAAAATCCTGATAAGTAATTCAACCAGGTCGGACACTGTTATAATACCTACAAGACGGCCTGCCTCTACTACCGGCAGCCCGCCGATCTTTTCCTCTTCCATAATTCTTGCGGCTCCAACTACATCCGCATAAGGGCTTATCGATATAGGGCAGGCGCTCATACAACTCTCAATCTTTATCTCATTATGAAGGTAATTGTCATAAGATGCCTCATGGAACACCAATGGAGAATTTAGAGCCTTTCTTATGTCCCGGTCGGTGATAATTCCGATAAGATGACCGTCCCGAACTACTGGCAACCTTCTAAACCGGTATTGTTCCATGATTTTTATGGCTTTGCCGATCGGCTCATAGGGTGATATTGTTACAAGATTCGTCTTCATTATTTCCGAGACTTTCATAAACACTCCGGAAGTCCGGGATTAATAGGATCTTAAAGTATTACCAAGGAGTTATCGCCATCTCCAAATGGATGCGGGATGTAGCTATCGGCTTCCCAGTCGTTTTCCCATCTGTTATCGTCCATGAAATACCTATACTGATATGCCCTGCCTGGTTCCAAATATATATTTATCTGGAATGAACCGTTTTTTTGTTTTTTCATGATATCATTCTTGGTGCTCCAGTTGTTGAAGTCGCCGGCAAGTACCACCTTAGAGGCACCTCCCAATGCTTCTTTCGGCATGGAAAATGTCACCTTGAACAGATTTTTTGCCTTAACAAACTGTTTTTTTAAAGCCATCTCTTATCCTCCTTTTCTTTAGTTCCTGTCCATATTAAAGCCTTTTAAAATATCTGCTTCCATAATATCGGGCTAAAGAAATATTGCAAGAAATGATAAGCCGATTACATCTCAATCCTCAATCTTTGCAGATATAACGATCACCGGATCAAGCGGCACATCGCTGTGAAAACCTTTTTTACCGGACTTAACAGCTGCGATCTTATCGACCACGTCCATGCCTTCGACCACTTTTGCAAAAACCGCATAACCGAAATCGCGCACCCCGTGATCGAGGAATTTGTTATCGTTAACATTAATAAAAAATTGTGACGTTGCACTGTCAACAGCTGTGGTTCTCGCCATGGAAAGCGTACCACGCTCATTTTTAAGACCGTTTTTCGCTTCGTTTTTAATAGGGGCTTTTGTATCTTTATCCATCATGTCAGGTGTAAAACCTCCTCCCTGTATCATAAACCCAGGGATGACACGGTGGAATATTGTTCCATTAAAAAAACCATCTCTGACATAAGACAGAAAATTCTCTGTTGATATCGGAGCCTCCTTATCAAACATTTCTATCTTGATGTCCCCGAAATTCGTTGAAAGAACAACCATGACCACCTCACATTGTTTTTTTTCGTCTGGAAGGCGAATAATTTTTCCAATATACCAAAGACTTATTTTTGTCCATGCCGGTGCCTATTCTTGAAATAATTATTCTGCCGTAAAAATGATCTCCGGGATCTGTTTTAATCGATCATATGAAATGGCCGACATTTTTCAACAGTTCTCATTTAACATCTAAGCTTCACTGACTTGGCCAATTTTTTTCAAAATCTCCTGAGTTTAAAAGCTCGTTCATATATTAAAATATGTTGCACGACCCGGCAATTATATAATATGGTAAAGCATGGAACAATTCAGGCTTGAAGATATTACATTCCCCCTTTTAATGAAGGACATAATCGAAGACAAATATTCAGGTATACTGTTCCTCTCACGCGACCAATGGAGAAAAGGAATCATATTCAAAGAAGGAAGGCTCTGCGCCATACAGTCAAACCGTGCTGATGAACTCATGGGTTATATCCTTATAGAAAAAGGCTATATTACACATGAACAGAACTCAGCATCACTTGAAAAAGCCCGAATAGACAGGATCAAGCATGGGGCATCACTAATATCACTCGGATACCTTAGCCAGTCGCAACTTACGGATGCATTAATATTCCAGATTGAAAAACGATTTCTGGATATTTTTGACTGGCAGACAGGTACGGTTCAGGAGGTTCCAAAGATAATAAATAAAAATCCGGAACTTACCATGGATGAGCTATCCTACCTTCTAAGAAAGGGTATTACTGAAAGATATAACCCTTCTTCAGCAATCGCAGCCCTTATGCCTTATGCCGCGGTAAAACCCAAACCTCTAAAAGAAGACATGCCGAAAGGAATATCAATAGACATTGAAAACATAGAAAAACTGACCATTTCAGAAATTGTACTAAAAAATCCCCAAACAGCCGTTAATGTGTTTGCACTTTACTGCAGCGGCCTTGTTACTTTCGAAGAAAGCAAGCACAAGGCATTGATTGATAAATTAAACGGAAAATTAACAGAAATGAAAGTGAAAACACCTTACGAGCTACTAGGAGTTGATACCAATGCGTCAGATGATATACTCAAAAGGGCTTATATCCGGCTCGTTAAAGATAACCACCCTGACTCATATGCATATGCATCAGATGTTGAGGTCAAAGACCTGGCAAATGATATCTTCACAAATATCCAGAAGGCTTACAGCGATATCCAAAATGAACGTCAGGGCAAACCTAAAGTCGACCAGTGGGTCAATAACCAGCTTCAGGCTGAATTAATCTATCAGCAGGCGAAGGACGAAATAAAGGCTAAAAACTATGATAAGGCGCTAGATCTGCTCAGGCTATGCGTAAAAATGTCGCCGGATGAAAAGGCCTACAATGAATCGTTTATAAATGCCATGTTCATGAGACTACAGACAAACAAAGGCTCCACCTCTGAAATAAAAAAAGCTCTCAGGGACTCAATTAAACGCTTTCCTGAAACCGATTACTTTTATCTTGTCCTCGGATGGGTCCTTAAAAATGAAGGTTCCATCAAGGCAGTCGATGCTTTCAGGACTGCATTAAGAATCAATCCTAAAAATGCTGATGCCAGCCGTGAACTTAGGCTCTATCAGATGAGGGGCAAGATCTAGCCTGGTTTAATATGAATCGCATCGGGTTTATATTAAAACTTAGACCGGATAAGATTGACGAATACATAGAGCACCATAAAAAAGTCTGGCCTGAGATGCTTGAAGCGCTGAAAAAAACCGGCTGGCACAATTATTCGCTTTTTTTAAAAAATGACGGCTTGTTATTCGGATATTTCGAAACACCAGGAACATTTCAGGATTCTCTTGAAGGCATGTCCAAGGAAGAAATAAATACAAGATGGCAGGCTTTCATGGAGCCCTATTTTGAGAATCTCGGCGGGTTGAATCCGGATCAGGGCATGCTCGAACTTGAAGAAATCTTTCACCTGGATTAGCCGTTTATCTCTTCGATAATACTTCCTTCTCGTATGCCCGGATATTATCAAGCCAGTAAATCCCCTCAGGTACATTATTAGCAGCGCACCAGTAATCCCATATGGCACTGAAAGGCATGGCTTTACATGTTTCCATGAGTGCCAGCTTGCTTAGATCATCCCCTTCCAATTCATATTCCCTTATTTTGTCACGAGGCTCCAGCAGTGCAAAAAGAACAGCCATAAGGGTTGAGCGTGCCCCCGCAACCCATGCTCCGACCCTGTTTATTGATGCATCGAAATAATCAAGTGCAATATATGTCCTTTCAAGTGCGTCAGCTCTTACTATTTCAAGCATCAATTCCTTTAAACCATCATCAAGGATTGCAACATGATCGGAATCCCATCTCAATCCCCGGCTTATATGAAGAAGAAGCCTCTGATGAAACATAAGAATTGAAGATACCTTGTCAGCAACAGATTCGGTCGGATGGAAATGACCCATATCAAGACACAGCATCACATTATCTGTATTTTTAAAATTATGATCAGATACCCATTGCGTATAGAACTCATGAGATCCTGTTACAAAAGCTTCTGAACCGATGCCGAAGAGTTTGCTCTCAACGCTGTCCATCAGGCATGTCCTGTCATGACGCACAGAATATATCTCTGATAATGACTGCTTCAGTTTCTCTCTTCTTTTAACACGCAGCATCGTGCTGTCCTTGCAGCCGTCTGGTATCCACAGATTATGTACACAGGGTTCACCAAGAGTTCTTCCGAAATATTCCCCTATTTCACGGCATCTTTTTACATGCTCTACCCAGAAGAGCCTTTTGTCTTCTTCAAGCGAACTAAGAGTCCAGCCATCAGCGGATTTTACATGTCCGAAACATGAAGCATTGAAATCCAGGGCCAAGCTTTGCTCCTTGGCCCAATCCACCCAGTTCAAATACTGGGAGTAAGTTAAAGAATCCCTGTCCTTGTTGAATTCCGAGAAATCTCCATAGATTGCATGAAGGTTAATCCTGTGCCTGCCCGGTATAAAGGACAGTGCGGTTTTCAAATCTGTTTGAAGCTCTCCGGCATTTCTTGCCCTTCCCGGATAATTGCCCGTTACTGCCAGACCGCCGCCAGGTTCCGAACCCGATATTTCAAAACCCCTTACATCATCACCCTGCCAGCAGTGTACGGACAATGACAGGCTATTCATTTTCTTAAGCACTTCAGATACATTAACATCATATTCCGCATATTTTTGCTCAGCGATTTCGTATGCTTTTTGAATCAATGTTTCATCCATTTAAACACCCCGTTTTATCAGTTTTTTATACTCATCATAGATTGTATCCCACTTGTCCCTGCCGGGGGATATATCATATTTTTTTGTTTCGAATGATCTGCGTACTATATCTCTCAGCTCATCAAGACTTCCTATTTCGCCAAGTGCAAACGCCTGCATGAGAAGATTTCCTATTGCGGTTGCCTCCATTGGCCCTGCAATAACCGGAAGTCCAGTCGCGTCTGCAGTAAACCTGTTCAACATGTCATTTCTACTCCCTCCGCCGATTATGTGAATTCTGTTTATATCAGGACCGTATATCTCTCTGAGTTGTCCGAGTACGAATCGGTATTTAAGTGCAAGGCCTTCCAGAATTGACCTTGTTATTTCTCCTCTGTTTTGCGGAACTGGCTGTTCAGTTTCCATACAGTATTTTTTTATGGCCTCGGGCATATCAGTAGGAGATTTAAAACCTTTGTAATCAGGATCAATCAGTACTGAAAAAGCCCGGGCTGATCCTGCTTCGCTGATCAGTTTATCATAAGATGGAGAGTATCCTTCTGATTCCCATGCCTTTCTGCATTCCTGCAGAAGCCACATGCCTGCAATATTCTTCAGAATCCTCCACCGGCCCTGTACTCCACCTTCATTTGTAAAATTCGACCTGAGTGACGCCTCGTTTATTACCGGTCTGTCATTTTCAGCGCCCATGAGCGACCATGTCCCTGAACTGATATACGCCCAGTCGCGGTCATATGAAGGGACTGCAGCAACAGCAGAGGCCGTGTCATGCGCAGCGACAGCAATGATTGGAACTTCAGGAATTCCGGTTTCTTTTGAAATATCGGCTGACAGGTTTCCAAATATCGACCCCGGTGATATTATATCCTGGAACAATGACGGCTTTATCTCGAGCGCAGATATAAGATCAGGATCCCATGTCATCAAAGACGGATTGAATATCTGCGAAGTGGTGGCAAATGTAAACTCGGTCTTTTTGATACCGCATAAAAAATAATTTAATATATCAGGAATGAACAAAATAGAATCGGCAATCTCTAGCAGCGGAGATTTATCTCTCCTCATGGATTCAAGCTGGAAAAGTGTATTGAATTCCATGAATTGAACTCCCGTTATTTTATAGACCTCCTCCCTGTTTAATTTATGGAAAAATGAATCCGCTGCACCTTCGGTGCGTTTGTCTCGGTAGGAAAACGGCAGGCTGATTAATTGCCCGCAAGTATCAAGAAGTCCAAAATCAACCCCCCATGTGTCGATACCGATAGAATCAGGAATAATCTTTCTGGCGCACAGATGCAGGGCCTTTTTAAGTTCTTCAAAGAATCTGAAAATATTCCAGTACAGCCTATCACTTATTTTCAGAAAACCTGTCGGAAAGCGATGAATCTCATGAATTTCAAGCCTTTTTCCCTCAAGTATTCCGAGTATTGCCCTGCCGCTTTCTGCACCAAGATCGATCGCGAGATGAACTGACATGACAATCAAGCCTCAATATGGAAGGTTGAAAGCCTGCTTTAGTTCCATAAGTTCAGTTTCATTAAGACCCTCAGGCGTCTCACCCGCATTCAGACATGCAAGTAATACCTGTGCTCCTTTGTTTAATATATCAATTATATCAAATGCCCCGAACGGAGTATCTGAAACTGCCAGGCAACCGTGCTTCTGCCATATGATGACCTTGTGGCTCTTAATCGCTTTTTCCAGGGTGGATTCAGCCAGTTTTTCCGAACCGGGAAGGGCATAGTCAACCAGTCCGGCCCCTTTTGGAATTAAGACTTTCACCTCCGGCAGCATGCCGTGAAGCTTCGAGTTCAACAGTTTTTCATTCCAGAGCCGTTTTATCTGCGAGAGAGCCACCAGTTCGGTTGGGTGCGTATGAATTACGACCTTGTCTTTCAAGCCTGTTTTCCTGAAATAATCATGAAGCAAAAGGTGTGTTGATAGCTCCGATGTTGGTCTGATGTCCTTATTGAAACCATAAGCTTCTGATATGCCGTATGCTGATCCATCTTGAGATATTAGCACTATGCACATGCCGCTTTCAGGATGTTCAGCTATGTCCCTGAACCTGCATCCCGACCCGGTTATCAGAAATATTCTGTTTCCAAGGTTTGTATATCCTTCTTGCCTGAGCATTATATCTGTTTTCGGAATATCCTTTTTCTTGTCAGAAAATATGAAATTTTCTGTTATATCAATGGAAAGATTACCTGCATTTGCCTCTGCCCAGCCTTTATTCCAAAGCATTTCCGCTACTTTTTTAACTTGCTTCACCATGATACCAAGATGTTCATCAAGATTTATTGCCCTTTTCATAACGTCTCCTATAATGCTGCTTCTTTAATTTTTTATTTATTTTCAAGTGATGCGTCTTACCTTTTCCTAAGCATTGCATGTTATAATATATGGTTTTCCAGGTCTGCATCAATTTCATATTTGTTATATTTACTGTCTGCCATCTGCAACCATAAACTACATTGTTGCAGGACGAGATTACTGAAGTATTGAAATGGGCAACAGACTTTCTCCAGTATGACGACATGCTTTTTCTGAGGTGATTAATTATTGACAAAAGTAATCGAAATTGAATTGATCGAAAAATGCAATCCGGGGTAAAAAATATTTTCATGATGAATTGGTTTGAGTGGAAACCGCAACTCAAAGGGTTTATAATGTTGAAATGAGTATATACCATCATCGGTATTATGAAGCTCCCCGGAATGAATATATTCAGGTGTGCTATGTAAGCGCCGATGATATGATTGTTTAGAGATCATTCCGGCAAAGGCAGAATCCGGAGATTAGGAGAGAGCTATGAATAAAAATGACAAAAAACCTTTGCGTGTGCTTATTCTCGAAGATTCAGACAAAGATAAAATATCGTTATTCAAGGAACTTGAAAAAAATTATCGTGTGCAGCATGTATGCATCTTCACGGCAAAGGAAATGAAAGAACAGCTTGGCATAAGTGAATGGGACATCATTATAGCCGATAATGACATGCAATCTTTCGACTCATTTCAGGCAATTGAAATATTGAAGAACAGCGGCATAGATCTTCCCTTAATAATTGTTTCCGGAACAATGCTTCAAAATGAATCAATTAATGCCATGATTCTTGGAGCCAATGACTATGTTCCGAAAAACGATCTTTCCAGGCTGCTTCCAGCAATAAACAGGGAACTGGAACAGGCTGCTTTAAGAAAGGAGAGAAAGAAGGCGTTATCAGATTTGATCAAGAGCGAAGAATGCTTCAGAATACTTTTTGAGAATGCGCCTATCATGATTTTAGGATTTGAGAAAAATGGCTGCTGCACATTAATGAACAGTGAGTTTGAGAAAGTTTTCGGCTGGACAATTTATGATATCAATACCCAGAAAGAACCGTTTGCCTTGCTCTTCCCTGATCAGAATGTACGTAATGAAGCTGTCGAAGCATTCATCACAAATCCGGATAACACCTTTAAAGAATGGCATCCCTTAACTAGAGACAGAAAAGAACTGACAACTTTGTGGGCCAGCTATAATCTTCCAGATGAGACAGTCATAAGCATAGGGTATGACATCACTTCTCGCAAAAGAGCACGAGAGGAAAGGATAAAACTGGAAGCCCAGCTATTCCAGGCCCAGAAGATGGAATCGGTGGGAAGGCTGGCAGGCGGAGTAGCCCATGATTTCAACAACATGCTGGCCGTGATCCTTGGGCATTCGGAACTTGCCCTAAAAAAAATCAACCCGTCACATCCGCTCCATACAGACCTTCAGGAAATCCAACAGGCGGCCCAACGCTCCACAAATCTCACGCGACAACTGCTGGCCTTTGCACGCAAGGAGGCAATTACCCCCAAGGTTCTCGATTTAAATGAGACCATAGAAAGCATGCTGAAAATGCTGCGGATGATAATCGGTGAGGATATTGATCTCATCTGGCTGCCGGGAAAGGAAGTGTGGCCGGTCAAGATGGATCCGTCCCAGATTGACCAGATTCTGGCCAACCTTTGCATCAACGCCCGCGATGCCATCGTAGGTATCGGCAGTTTAACAATTGAGACAGACACCACATTGTTTGAAAAGGACTACCATTCCGCCCACTTTGACTTTGAACCAGGAGAATATGCAAAACTTACCGTCAGCGACAATGGCTGCGGTATGGACAGGGAAACACTGGCTAATATATTCGAACCGTTTTTCACTACCAAGGAACTCGGGAAGGGCATCGGTCTGGGTCTGGCAACAGTGTATGGAATCGTCAAGCAGAATAAAGGTTTCATCAATGTGTCCAGCGAGCCTGGGCAAGGCACGACAATCACCATCTACCTTCCACGATATTCGGGCGAAACAGATGAGACACAGGAAAAGGGAGCAGAAGACCCTGTTATGGGCGGCCATGAAATAATTCTTCTGGTTGAAGATGAACCGGCAATACTGAAAATGACTAAAAATATGCTCGAGGGCCTAGGATATACAGTGCTGGCCACCACCAGCCCGGGAGAGGCCATACGTCTTGCCGAAGATCATGCTAATGAAAAGATCCACCTGCTCATAACTGACGTGGTTATGCCAGAAATGAATGGAGCTGAAATGACCAGGAAGCTTCTTTCTGTGTATCCGAACCTTAAGAGTCTGTTCATGTCGGGTTATACGGCTGATATCATTGCTCATCACGGTGTGCTGGACGAAGGTTTATATTTCCTCAGAAAACCGTTTTCTTTAAAGGAACTGGCTGTCAAGGTCCGTGAAGTTCTTGATGGCTGAAGAAAACAGACATATAGTTATCAAACCGCTCTATTTTTCAGATGCCTCATCAGTTTCATTTCCGTGTGAGGAATTGCTGCCGGCCAGCTCAAGAGCCTCAGCAATAAGCCTGTTGCGTTCCTGCCAAACAGTATTCCTGTCATAGATTACAATTATTTTTTCATCAAGGCGACATACGCCGCCCCTGCGATTTATTTTGTCTTCAATAATAGAAAGTCCTGCTTTTTGTGCCTCATTGAGGAGTTTTTTATTAACCTCTTTATAGTACTTTTCGTTATGCATGATCAGATTCTCCCGAAATCATCCTCAAATCTTATAATATCATCCTCACCGAAATAATCCCCCATTTGAATTTCAATGAATACAAGTGGGATCTCATCCGGATTTAAAATACGATGGGCTGCTCCTTTCACGATGTCTATTGATTCGCCCTCTCCAAGTTCAAAATTATTGTCATTAATGGTAACAACTCCCTTGCCTTTTACAACTATCCAGTGCTCGGACCTCATTTTATGAGACTGCAGACTAAGCCTTTTACCCGGATTTACAGTAATCCTCTTCACCTTGTGATCATTCTTATCGGATAGAACCTCATAAAAGCCCCATGGTCTTCTGTCAACTCGTGCTGTTTCCTTTTGAATATTCTCATAAATTCCATAATATGAACCTGTTATGTCCGATCCGTTCAGCGTAAAGGCCCTGTTTAATATTTCCTTGGGGAAAAGCGCCATATTATCCGATGCAAAATAACATCTCTTAGAGGAAGAGGTGACAATGAATAAATCCTCATCACTCAGGCAGGAATACAAGATAGTTAAAATGGGAGTTATTCCTCCCTGATTCAAAGCAAGCGGAAGTGTACCTAATTCATTATGTATGACATCACAATCTGTTTCATATATAAATTCAGAAAGTTTCATAATATCAATTGATTTTAATTGGTCGGGGGCAATATAAACTGCTGTATCGCAACCTTGGTTCTTGAGGCCTTTTATAAGGTTTTCAAGCTGAGCTTTATCTTTAACCAGAAAACCGATTTTCATGCGATAGTACCCCTGATATTGAGGTATACTTAGAGGTTATCAGAAGGCAAGAAAAAAATAGGGGTACTTTAAGTACCCCTATTTTTAATGAATTTTCTTACAATAACTATTCGAGTTCAGCTGCTTTAACTACCAGTTCTGCGATATCAAAACTCTGTAGTTTTTCTTCGAACCCAAGCTCTTTAATGCCGTCGGAAATCATGGTGAGACAGAATGGGCATGCGGTACAGACGGTTTTCGCACCGGTTGCCAACGCTTGCTGCGTCCTCTTCTGGTTTATACGTGTTCCAAGGTGTTCTTCCATCCACATCCTGCCGCCGCCTGCGCCGCAGCAGAAGCTCTTTGCATGATGGCTGGCCATTTCAACCAGACTGCCACTATTGAGAGATGACAGTATGTTTCTCGGCTGTTCATATATTTTATTGTAGCGTCCGAGATAGCACGAGTCGTGCAGTGTGATGTTCCCAAGTCCTTCAATTTTCTTTTTCATCTTAATCTTGCCGCTCTTGATAAGGCCGTCAAGAATCTCAGTATAGTGATAGACTTCAAAGTCTCCGCCAAGTTCCTTGTAATCGTGCTTAAGCGTATTGTACCCGTGCGGACACAAAGTAATGATCTTTTTAACATTGTATGTCTTAAACGTCTCTATATTGGCCATTGCAAGTGCCTGGTAAATGTACTCGTTTCCAATCTTCTTTGCAGAATCACCGCAGCAGCCTTCCTCAGTGCCAAGTATTGCGTAATCAAGACCTGCTTCGTTAAACAGTTTGGCAAGTGCAATCGTGACTTTCTTGTTTCTTTCATCAAAAGATCCTGCACATCCGATATAGAACAGATATTCAGCACCTCCCTTTTCGGACATAAGCGGTATGTGCAGCTCTTTAATAGTTCCATCGCTAAGGGTAATCGAACTGCAGGTCTTTGTCCAATCGCCGCGGCTGTGAGCACCGATGCACCACGGGTTGGAATTGTTCTCAAAACCCTTGAAGACAACCTGCACTTCGGGCGGGAAGTCGGACATCATCATGACCAGATAACGCCTGAGGTCAATAAGTTTCGGAAACTGTGTAATATAAGCGGGGCATGCCTCTACACACGCCATACATGTCGTACATGCCCATAACGTATCTGGCGATATTGCATCACCTATTAGCTGCGGACCTGTGTATTGATCGTCGGGAATTGCCTTGACCTTGCCGTCCGGGCCGATGATCAGCTTGGACTTGGCTTCAAGATGGGACCTGAGGTTCTGTATTACATCTCTCGGTTTGAGAGGTTTGTCGGTAAGGTTTGCCGGGCATACTTCAACACATCTGCCGCACCGTACACATGCATCCGTATCGAATATATCTTTCCATGAATATTCTTCGGCATTGTGTATCCCGAACGTCTCGGCATTTTCGAACATTTCAGGCGGCATGAACTTGATCTGGGGAACAGCCGCATCGGACTTGAGCAGAACGTTTGCCGGAATAGTAAATATATGAAGCAGTTTGGTGTAAGCTATCAATACAAAGAATACCAGCGCGGTGAAGAAATGCACCCACCAGACAACCAGGTGCGTGGATTTTGCAGCCTGCACGCTCATTGCACTGAATATAAGGGAAAATACATAACCAACATAACTGGCCCACATATAGTTGTGCATAGGATTGCCCGGCTGGGCTTCTGTCGACTGCATACGAAGCCCCTCAACCATAAAGCCAGTGATGATAATTGCCAGAAGCAGCCAAAGTATCCACTTGTCTTCCGGTTTTTCATCAAGCCATGCAGGCTTCATCACATAGCGGCGGTAAAGCGCCATCAGGAGACCGATTATTACCATGAGGCCGGCAGTATCAGTTATCAGTGAATATCCTATATACAAACCGTTTTCCATGAAATGATAATGGAATATAGGCTCAATGACATCGACCTGCAAGAAATCAATTCCTGCGCCTGCAAACAGGATTACAAACCCCCAGAATATCAGGAAGTGCATTATGCCCTGGAATGGCTCTCTAAGTATTTTCTTATGGCCAAACACATCAACAATTGTATCCCAAATTCGTTTTCCAATATTATTAAGCCTGTTTGTTTCTGTTCCGGTTGCCTTCATTGCAATTTTCAACCTGGTCCAAAAACCACCGACATACAGACCATGGATCATTATCACAATTGCAACAAGCGCCAGTATGTAGGTAAGCGGCTCAACAATCGGGAATCCGTCTCCCTTGACATTCCAGAATATCTCTCTCGTGATACCAGAAGAAGCGATCATATATCCCCCTATAGAGCTTTGATAATCACTACCTTATTCCCAAAAACCGGGCCGCATGCAGCTCATTACTGCATGCCGCCCCGTATTTGCGAAATAAAAGGACGGGAGATCCCCGCCCTTTTTTCTTCTAGGTTAGGCTCCCTTTATTTTCTTGACTTCATTGGTAAGTGCAGGAACAACCTTGAAAAGGTCATCGACTACACCAAAGTCTGCCTTGCTGAATATAGGAGCCTCGGCATCCTTATTTATTGCCACAATCACCTTGGAGGTACCCATACCTGCAAGATGCTGGATTGCGCCTGAGATACCGCATGCAATATACAGATTGGGGCTGACGGTCTTTCCTGTTTGTCCGACCTGATAACCATGTCCGATCCAGCCGGCATCAACTGCTGCACGGGATGCACCGATTGTTGCTGTTGGTCCCAGTGCCTTTGCCAGTTCACGGAGAATATTAAACTCATCAGGACCTTTCATGCCACGGCCACCGGATACAATAATTTCAGCTTCTGTCTGATCCGGTTCTTTGGATGCCGCTACTTCAACCGATTTAACAACAGCTTTGATCTTTGCAGCATCAAGTGCAACCGCTACATTTTCAATTGCACCCGCGCCCGCTACCTCTGAAGCAATAAATGAATTCGGTCTTACTGAGATTACCTGCGGATCTGCAACACACTCTATCATTGTATATGCCTTGCCGGCATATATCGGCCTTTTTGCAACAACCTTGCCGCCTTCCATACTAAGGTCGACTACGTCGGATATGGAACCTACGCCAAGCCTGGCGGCAAGGGCCGGCGTCAGATCTTTACCCTGTGCAGACGCCGCAATCAGAATCACCGACGGGCTGACCTTCGCCACAACCGCTGCAACTGCCTGTACATAGGCTTCTGTTGAATAGTTGGCATAATCAGGTGCATCAACAACAAAGATTTTATCCGCCCCGAACTTCGCAAGATTGCCTGCAAGAGAAGCTACACCTGAACCTACTATAACCGCTGAAACCTCGCCTCCAAGCGTCTTCGCCTTGCTTGTTATTTCATACGCAGCCTTTTTGATTTCGCCTTTTTGAACTTCCGCTACTATTAATATTCCTGCCATTGTCCTATCCTCCTTCCCCTAGATGACCTTTGCTTCTTCATTAAGGGCTTTAGCAAGTGCTGCTGCCTTAATATCGGCATCGTCACCTTCTATTTTCTTGCCGGCCTGGCGGGCGGGCGGAAGGGTCATATTTTTTATAGCGGTCTTCGCTGCTGCGCCGACACCAAGGTCTGCTGCCGTCTTTACATCAACCGGCTTCTTCTTTGCCTTCATAATTCCGGGTAGTGATGCATACCTGGGCTCATTAAGACCCTTCTGTGCCGTAAAAATAGCTGGAAGAGGTACTTCAATAACTGCCTGGCCACCTTCTATTTCTCTTGTTGCAACTGCCTTATCCCCGGCTACTTCGAACTTCGTGACCATTGTGATAACCGGAAGACCGAGCAATTCGCCTAGTATTGACGGAACCTGGGCGGCATCATCATCAATGGCCTGTTTTCCGCACCAGATAGTCTTTACATCTGCAATTCCCTTGATTGCTGCAGCAAGTGCAGAAGCTGTAGCATAAGGGTCTGCTTTGGCTGCAAAATCGGCATCCTGTATATGGATACCGTTATCAGCACCCATTGCAAGGGCTGTTCTGATGGTTTCGATTGCCCTATCCGGACCGAGCGATACGATTGTTATATTACCAGCTCCGGCCTTTTCCTTCTGTTTAAGGGCCTCTTCTACTGCAAATTCGTCATAGGGATTCATAACCCATTTGACACCGTCCGTCGCAATACCTATTCCCGAGCCGTCAATTTTGATCAATGTCTCGGTATCAGGTACCTGCTTAATGCATACTACACTGTTCACATTAAACCTCCTTACCGTTTATTGGCCTCAAGCCTTATTTTACATATCTCTGAACTTTGCAGCACGTTTTGTCAGGAAGGCATCAACACCTTCAACTCCATCCGCTGACACCTTTACGCGTGCAAAATTTTCAGACTCAATCGTGCATCCGTCTTCAAAAGTTTCATCGTATCCATCCATTACGGACATCAGGGCGGAAGAAACAGCAACCCTTCCTTTTTTTGATATCACATTAGCCAAATCTTTGGCTTCCTCTATCAATGACGCCAAGGGCACTACCTTGTTAACCAGCCCGACAGCCAAGGCCTCCTGAGCATTTATCGGTGCGCCTGTCAGTATCATCTCAATGCCTTTTGCTTTTCCGACAAGTCTAGGCAATCTTTGTGTTCCCGCAAATCCCGGGATGATGCCAAGATTTATCTCTGGAAGTCCGAGTTTAGCCGAATCTGCAGCTATCCTGATATGACAGGGCATTGCTAGTTCAAGTCCTCCGCCCAATGCAAAGCCATTTATGGCACATATAACTGGCTTATCTGAACCTTCTATTATATTGGTCATCAGCTGGCCGCGCTCTGAATATTCTTTGGCACTACCCAGCGTCATTATCTGCTGGAATTCCTTTATATCTGCACCTGCAACAAATGCCCTTCCTTTGCCGGTAAGAACAATTACCCTTACAGAAGGATCTGCTATTGCCTTGAGCATGCAGTTTGAAATATCATTGACAGTTTTGACGCTTAGGACATTCATCGGAGGATTTTCCACTGTTACTAATGCAACTCCGTTTTTGTCTACTTCATATGTGCAATTGATAAATATACTGCCACCATTTGCCAGAGCCTCAATTGAAGAAGGTAAAGTAAACCTTTCAGGGCCAACTTCGTTCGCATACATTTCAGCTATATCTGCAACATTCGACCAGCCCATAACTTCTTCAGCCCAGTGCAGGGGACCATATGCAACTTTGGTTGGGAAATTCGTTCCATAAACCATCCCGGTATCTATATCATGAGCACCTGCAACTTCTTCGGCAGCAATCAGAAGGGCCTCTCTCGCCTGAACAGCAAGCAACCTCTCAGGCTCAAAATCCAGGCCCTCAGGAGGATTCTCTTTCCATAGTTTATTTAAATATTTCTCGACCTCGGTGTTGGCTGTTTTCTTAGACTTATCTGAGTAATCATAAAAACCTTTGCCGGTTTTCTGGCCAAACATTTTTTTACCGACCATGACTTTGAGTATGTCAGGTACAGGAGTTCTTTTTCCAAATGCCTCTTCAAGCGAAACGGAAGCGTGCATAGCCACATCCAGACCAACGAGATCCCAGAGTGTAAACGGTCCCATAGGCATTCCGAATTTAACCATTGTTTCATCTATCTCTTCCATTGTGCCCGACCCATCCATAAGGGCAAGCAGAGCCTCATTCATGTATGGAATAAGTATTCGGTTAACCACAAACCCTGGTGCATTTTTACATTTGATGGCGACCTTATCAATTATGGTTGTAAATTTCATCATTTCCTCAAGGGTCTCATGTGAAGTGTTCTGGTCATAAATGACCTCCACCAGCTTCATTACATGTGCCGGATTAAAGAAATGAAGTCCTATAAATCGGTCTTTTCTTTGAATTTCCTCGGCTATATCAGTCAGACTCAATGATGATGTGTTCGAGGCAAGAATGGTTTTTTCAGGACAAATTTTATCAAGTTCGGCAAATATTTGTTTTTTGAGTTTGAGTATCTCTGGTACGGCCTCAATAATAAGGTCAACATCTTTCATATATTCAAGATCATATTGAATGCCGCCTTTTAATAGCGCCTGCCTTGCTTCCGCCTTTTCAACAGCAAGTTTACCCTTGGCTACAAGTTTTTCATAAACACCTTTTGAAAGGCTTATGGCCTTGTCGACAAACTTTTGATCAACGTCTTTGACAAAGCATTCAATCCCGACCGTGGTCAAAAGATGGGCAATTGAGCCTCCCATTGCCCCGCCGCCAATAACAGCTGCTTTTTTTATCTGCATTCAAAACCCCTTTTAAAAAACCTGCTAAACTGTTAACAGAGCCCGTTTATAAAATATGCAGCTACCTCTATTGCTATATCGCGGACATCAAACCTTTTTCTTTTTGATGTTACAAGATATGTGGACAGTTCATCGAGTGATCCGTAGATTGCCCTTGATGTGATTTCAGGTTTTATATCCCTTCTAAACACCCCGCGCTGTTGTCCATCGATTATTATTTCTGCAACTATATTAAGATAAGCCAGAAAATGCTTATTTTTGTACTCTCTCATAAATTTGTTTGACTGTTTTAATTCAACCTGGATTACCTCAGCCAGAGGTCTATCTGATTCAACCATTCCGAGGTGTGTTTCGAAAAATCTGACTATTTTTTGCTTGGGATCATCAATGCCTTCAAGCTCACTTTTTACAAGTTTAATGATTCTTGTAAGTTCTTCTTCAAAAAGAGATATTAGAATATCATCTTTATTTTTGAAATATAGATATATAGTACCGTCTGCCACATGGGCTTCTCTGGCTATTTCCGAAACTTTGGAGTTATAGAATCCCTCTTTAGCAAATACTTGCTTTGCAGCATTCAATATTGTTCTGTATTTTTCTTCACCTCTCATATAGATCCCTTCACCTTATGCAGAAAGTTACAGCAAAATTTCAGAACAGTTAGTATCTAAACCCGGGGGCAAAATATGCCCCCGGCTCCAAAACCAAATCTTACTTCAGTTTCTTTCTTTCGTCGACCAGAACATTCACAACATTCGGATCTGCGAGTGTCGATGTATCACCGAAATCACTATAATCAGCAGCTGCAACCTTTTTAAGAACACGTCGCATGATTTTGCCAGAACGTGTCTTAGGAAGACCGTCAGCCCAGAGTATATGATCAGGTGTTGCTATAGGTCCAATTTCCTTACGGACATGAGCTATAAGTTCTTTCTTAAGTTCATCAGTTTTTTCAACGCCTGTATTCAAGGTAACATAAGCAAAGATACCCTGGCCTTTGATCTCATGCGGGAAGCCGACAACTGCTGATTCTGCAACCTTCGGATGTGAAACAAGAGCGCTTTCAACTTCTGCCGTACCCATTCTGTGACCGGATACATTTATAACGTCGTCAACGCGGCCTGTAATCTTGTAATAGCCGAGATCGTCTCTTTCGGAACCGTCACCTGTGAAATATTTACCAGGGAACTGAACAAAGTATGTATCTTCAAAACGCTTAGGATCGCCCCATACACCCCTCATCATGCCCGGCCATGGTCTCTTGATGCAGAGATTGCCTCTGGCTACACCCTGAAGCTCTTTACCGTCATCGTCAACTATGCAGGGTTCGATACCGAAGAAAGGAACTGTAGCCTTTGCAGGCTTTATATCGATAGCACCCGGCAGCGGGGTAATCAGAATACCGCCTGTCTCTGTCTGCCACCATGTATCAACAATCGTGCACTCACTGCGCCCTATCTTTTCATAGTACCATCTCCAGGCTTCCGGGTTCAAGGGTTCTCCTACCGAACCGAGAATTCTGATTGACGTAATGTCGTGCATGTCAACCCATTTGTCGCCTTCTTTTGCAACCGCACGTATCGCTGTAGGGGCGGTATAGAATATGTCAACCTTGTACTTCTCAACTACTGCCCAGAACCTGTCAAAACCGGGATAACTGGGAACGCCTTCGAACATTATTGAAGTTGCAGCATTTGCCAGAGGACCATAAACTATATAGGTATGTCCTGTTACCCAGCCTATATCAGCTGTGCACCAGTATATATCATCGTCATGATAATCAAATATGTATTGATGCGTTACCGATGCATACAAGAGGTAACCGCCGGTCGTATGAACAACACCTTTGGGTTTTCCTGTTGAACCTGATGTGTAAAGAATGAACAGAGGATCTTCTGCATTCATCTTCTCAGGTTCGCAGTAAGGAGCTGCATCTTTCATAAGATCATCGTACCAGAGATCGCGACCGTCTTTCCATGCGCATTTGATTTGGTCGCCAGTTCTCTTAACCACTATCATCTTCTGGATCGAAGGACATTGTTCGACTGCCTTATCTGCATTGTCTTTCTGCGGAACAGCCTTTGCACCGCGGAATGTGCCATCGCATGTGATAAGAACTTTGGAGTCGCTGTCTACTATTCTGTCGCGAAGCGCATCAGCCGAAAAACCGCCGAAAACTATGCAGTGGATAGCGCCAAGTCTTGTGCAGGCGAGCATCGTAATCGCAAGTTCTGGAACCATTGGAAGATATATTGTTACACGGTCGCCCTTTTTAACACCAAGCTGCTTGAGAACATTGGCGGCCTTGTTTACTTCTCGGTACATATCCATATAGCTTAATGTTATGCTTTCTGACGGGTCGTTTCCTTCCCAGATTATAGCTGCTTTATTCTTTTTTCCGTTCTTAATATGGCGGTCGAGGCAATTATAGCTGACATTAAGCTCGCCGTCTTCGAACCATTTTACGCTCACAGGTGAAGTGAATGACCAGTCCCAGATCTTTGTCGGCTTTTTGAACCAGTCGAGTCTCTCGGCCTGTTTTGCCCAGAATTTTTCCGGATTGTCGATTGAATCCTTGTACATTGCCTCATACTCAGCCTTGCTCTTGATGTAGGCCTTTTCCCTAACCTTGGGAGGAACCGGGAAAATCTTTTCGTACATACTCATGGTATCTTCTGCCATAAATTGCCTCCTTAATTATTGGTTTTATTCGCAACGTGCCATCATATAACCGAATGCGACAATCAGGTCAAGGAAAAATGAATCGTCATTCATATACTATTAACAGATCTAATAATACAATTAATAAATGTCGGTTTGTTGATATTTATTCAAATGTTTTGTTAATATAATATGATATGTTATAATAAATATAACAATTAGAAATTAGGGGGAAGCTATGAAAAAATTATCCATTCTGATAATATCAATAATTGCCTTGTTTGGCATCACATCTCAATTGTCTGCAATGGCTGTAGACATCCAGATAAACGGACCGGATGAATTAAAAAACCAGAAAGATGCGATAAACAGAACTATAGAGACAAGATGCCTTGCAAGGGGCATCGATACTGGGAAATACAACAAGCTCGATATCGGAATTAACAAACTCGGAGATATATATTCCTTCGATGCAATACTCGATGGCACACCTCCGAAAGCTTATCATAAGGATATGAAATCATTTTCAGAACTGACATCAACAATTGATGAAATGATTTCATCGCTTTTTTCTCTCACAAGACCTCCCGTAGCTCCAGCTGTAACCAAAGATATCAGGTTTGATTTCAAAGCAACATCTATAGTTTTATTAAATGAAAATATTTATGTTTCCGCCAAAAATACAATTTATATAATAAAAGATGGGAAGGCAAATGCATGGTGGACATGCAAAGGGCCAGGTCCGATTTTCCGTATGTGGCCTTACAATGATACGATCATTGCATTGATTAAATATAATGGCGGTTATAACAAGGATGTTTTTTTAACCAATCAGATAAAAGAAGGAGTGACCATAAATACCTGGACAGGAGTGGTTCTACCAATGGGTAATGGCTTATTGCAGACTGATATATCCATGCTCCCTGATTTAACCCAGGAGATCAACAGGTGGTCGTCAACAAAGGCTGTTGAAGGAACCCCGGATCTGCTGCCGGTATCGATGGACCCGCTGGCATCCGTAAGGGCTGATATAATGCCATGGAGTGACGGAAAGGAAATAATAACCTTTTCCAGTACCAACGGAAAGCTCCGTGTTTACAGCAAGGACATGAAAAATCCAAAACACTCATCGAAAAGTTCCTGGGAAAAGTTCAAGGGGGCCTTTACCTTCTCGGATGTAGACAAAAAAGCACTCTGGACATCCGAAATCCAATTTTCACGGCTGCCTTTATATTTGGAGCAAATATATATTGAAAAAAAATCAAGTGCGTCTGAAGATGCGGAGTCCAGGGAAACAGAAATTGATTACTTTTTACCCCCGCGTATTGTAGTAGATTCCAATAGTATGATCACGATCGACAACAATCAGGGTCTTTGGGGTGTGCTCGATAAAGTCACCATATATAAATCATGCCAGATTAGGGTTTACACCTGGAATGTGAATGACTTCACAGAAACCATACCTTTAAGATCGACATTAGGTTATGGTGTAGATTTTGCTGTGACAGATGACAAAATTCTTATACTCATCGTAACAGATGAAGGGACTCTGCTCAGAACCGTCAGCCTTAAAGATAATATTTAAAAATTATATAGGCCAGAGACCCTTTTTGGGCTTCTTTTCTTCCTTCTTTGGTTGTGGCGACGGCTCTTCTATAGCTTTTATTGTAACATCCCTGCTGAAATCGGGGCAGTTAATACCGCCCGTCGATTTGAATTTCTTGTTGCAGTCCCCCCTCCATGCACATACCGGACAAAATATTCTATCTCTGCTCATAAAGTTAAAATAGATTCATAAGACCATCTTGTCAAGAACCGAAAGTCTATCCTTGAATTTTTCATCAGACAATTTACAGCAAACCATCATCATACAGAATGCGATTAACAAATTTTCCTGTCGCCAGACATGATGTGAGCCCGGGAGACTCTATTCCAATAAGATTTATCAGACCCGGCAGACTTTTATCTTTCTCATGCCTGATAATGAAGTCTTTTGTCTCTTCCCCTTTTGCCTGGATCTTCGGTCTTATGCCAGCCGTATCCGGTGACAGATCTTGTTTTTCAACAAATGGCAAATAGTCTTTGATACCAAAATAAAATTCATTTTTGTGGGATGGGTCGACATCATAATCCATTTGATCGATATAAAATGCATTTGGTCCGAGTCGAACACCTCCTGCAATATCTTTGGTTACATGAATGCCAAGCCCTGTCATATCCTTATCCGGGCTCGGGTAAACAAGGCCGTTAACAAGGCTTGCCTTGCTTGCTTTCAGCCTGAAATATTCGCCCTTGACTTTATAAATTCTATAACCAGTCATATCGATATCGATCCCAACCATCCCCGCAATTCTGTCAGAATTCAGACCTGACGCATTAATAACAATTCTTGACCGGAAAGAGTATTCTTCTGAAAGATCTCTTACCGTACATATATATCCTGTATTCGAAAAGTCCATGGCAGTTAACTCTGTGTTATAAAGCAATTTTACACAATTATTAGATAACAGCGCTTCAAGAACCTTGATCAGATAATGTGAATTTATAATACCAGAGTCGGGAGAGTATAAGGCTTCAATGCCTCTGATATTAGGTTCAATATTTTTCAAATCCTTTCTGTCAAGCAGTTTTAAATTTTCAACTCCATTCTTTGTACCCTGTTCATATAGGACTTCAATTGCATTAACACCCGAATTATCAGATGCAACTATCAGCTTGCCAATCTTAATTGACGGCACTTCATATCTATTGCAAAATTCATAAAGAAGCCTTGCCCCCTGAACGCAAAGCCTTGTTTTTAGAAAATACTCAGGGTAATAAATGCCTGCATGTATTACCTCACTGCTCCTTGAACTTATACCTCTGCCTGGACCCGGCTCCTTTTCAATAACAACTATATTCAGATCTTTCCTCAGTAATAGAGATGATGCGATACTAAGCCCTGTCACCCCGGCTCCGATAATTACAATATCCACATTATACATATCTAAATATCCAGATTATCAAAGCATATCATAAGGGTCTATATCTATCTTGATTTTGAGTGATGAAGGAAACTTCATCTTTCCTAAATTATCAAGGCATAAATGCAGTCTGCTTCTGTTTCCAGATAACACAAAGAAATTCCATCGGTAGGAATTTCTGAGCATCTCTATGGGGGCCGGCGTTGGTCCTAAAATACTGACTCCGTATTCCTTAAGTTTTTTCGATGTCCTACTTGCATATTCTTCAGGTTCATTTTCTTTTTGAGAAGAAAAGATACATCTGGCCATGTATCTGAACGGTGGGAATCCGGTCTTTTTTCTGACCCTTGCTTCAAAAGAAATCATAGATGAATAGTCATGCCCGGATATAAAACCCATAATAGGATGCTCGGGTATCAGCGTTTGAAGGATCACTGTTGTATCAGGCATTTTCCTGCCGGCCCTTCCTGCAACCTGGACAACCTGCTGGAAGGTCCTTTCAGCTGCCCTGAAATCAGGCATATAAAGCAGCTGTTCGGCATGTATGATACCGACAAGAGTAAGATCGGGGAAATCATGCCCTTTTGAAATCATCTGGGTCCCGACAATTATGTCGATTTCCTTGTCTGATATGGCTTTCAGTGCTCTGTTAAGCCTGTAATTTGTATCTATTTTATCCGAATCCATCTGCAGTAGTCTTGCACCGGGAATTAGTCCTTCAATCTCCTCAATTATTCTTTCTACACCCAGCCCGACATGTTTCATTTCAATACATCCGCAATTAGGGCATATCTCCGGTACAGCCTGGATATGTCCGCAATAATGGCATATCGCATGCTGTCTGGATTTGTGATAGGTTAGCCCTCTTGAACACCTCCTGCATTCCAGCACCTTACCGCACCCTGGGCAGATCATGACGGAAGAAAATCCTCGTCTGTTAAGAAAAAGAAGTGCCTGCTGGTTTTTCTCAAGGGTTTCGTTTATAGCCGTAACGAGTTCTTGTGAAATAACCTCACTGCGTCCCCGCATATCAATAACGGATATCTTCGGAAGCGAGGCATTTCCCGCCCTTTCCTTTATGGTAATAAGTGTATGACTAGTCTTCTGGGTTCTCTCATATGTCTCAATGCTGGGAGTCGCAGAACCGAGAATTACGACTGCACCGGTTTTGCTGGCTCTCATAATAGCAAGGTCCCTTGCATTATATGTTACGCCATCGGACTGTTTATAGCTCTGGTCATGTTCCTCATCGACAATAATAAGACCGATATCCTTTAAGGGGGCAAAAATTGCCGATCTGGTTCCGATTACAAATCTGACCTTTCCAGATGTGACTCTGATAAACTCCCTTGACCTGTCATTCGGACTAAGTCCTGAATGAAACACTGCCGATTCAAAAGGAATCCTGCTGTTTATCCGGTGAATGGTCTGTGGTGTCAAGGCAATTTCCGGAACCATATAAATAACCGAACCGCCCATTGAGAGAGTTTTTACTGCCGCCTCAATGTATACCTCGGTTTTTCCTGAACCTGTCACACCATGGAGTACAACAACATGAAAACGTTTTCTTTCAATCAAAGGACATATCGTTTCAATAGCATGTGCCTGTTCTTTGGTATGTTTCGGAGGACTTTCAATATTCCTGTCCTGCATTGATTGCTTGGCAGATATTTTTCCTGCATCTATACCCTTTCTGATTAGAGGAGGAAATGCAAGCTGCATACAAGCACCTATCGGGGCATGATAATATCTCGAAGTCCAGACAAGCAAATCGATTATATCTTGCTGTATAAGAGGAATCGAGTCGAGTGATTCGTTTATATCTCTTAATCCTTCATTCTCTCCTTCCTTTATATCAATAACCAATCCCGTTTTGATGGAATTTCTAAGGGGAACATTTACCCTCATGCCCGCACAAATATACATATCAGCGGGAATCCTGTATGACAGTACTTTAGGCATACCAGAAAAAACTACGACTTCGGCCACATTCATATTATACAAATATCATTACAATGAATGGCTTGACTACCTTTGTTTTTCCCATTTATACTTACAATGTTCAGGCAGGAGGAAAATTTCTTGAAATTAAATATGAATGATATCCTACAGGATCTAAAGGACAGCAACCCTGAGATAAAAAGGCTTGCTGTAAAAGCCCTGGCACAGCATGGAAAAACATCGCAAAATATGATACTTGAGGCCTTGGAATCAGTCGATAGAGATACTGCAACAATAATCTATGACATCCTTTTCGATACACCGGGCGATTTTACAAAGGTGTTTTACAAAGGCACCAAAGAAAAGGACCCGAATATTCGTTGCCAGTCAATAAGATACCTGTTCAGAAACGGTTCGTTCAAACCTAGCGAAGGAATAGCCTGGCTGAATGATCATGACCCCTATGTAAGAAGAAGGGTAATCAGCTACCTCTCATGGATGAATGACAGATCAAGTCTGAGTTCAATAATGCACATCGCTGTCAAGGACGAAGACTCGAAAGTTAGAAAAGACGCACTTAAACTTACCAGCGTATGGGGAAGAAAAAATGATGCCGGAAATATTATCGACGCACTTAAGGATAAAGATGCCGAAGTAAAAATACAGGCTATCTGCACGCTGAAAAAGATAACCGGCGAAGACTTCGGCAATCCATCCGGCGCAACCGATGATGAACTTTCCTGGATAGTAGCCAAGTGGCAGGGCTGGTGGAAAATTATCAAGGATATATAATGAATCAGCCCAAATACACAGCAAAGGATTTTGCCAGACTAATAGGAATATCAAAGTCGCAGCATAAAAAAATGGAATCCGAGGGCATGTTCCCGGAGCCAACACTAATTGACGGTATACGTTATTACTGGCCGCATGACATACCTCTTTATCTTGACAGGCTTGGCAAAGGCCCATTGTTGAAAATGAAAAAGCGGCAGATTTTTCTGAACTTCAAGGGAGGCACGGGTAAAACAACATTGTCTGCCTTTTATGCATTCAGGCTTGCACATCTCGGTATGAAAGTCCTTCTGATAGACCTCGACCCGCAAGGTCATCTTACGCAATGTCTTGGCATATCTTCAGATCATTTTGAGGCGACTCTCTATAATGTACTGATCGAACGCATGGATATAAAAGATGTAATAATCGATACCCCTATGTCCAATCTCAAGCTTATTCCGGCAACCCTCGACCTGTCTCCTGTTGAACTTGCACTGACATCGATGAATGCACGGGAATTGAGGCTTAAAAAGAGTCTTGCCACAGTTCAGGATCAGTATGACGTTATCGTAATGGATGCGTCTCCTTCAATCGGCCTGTTAAACCTTAACGGCATTCTTGCAAGCACAGACCTGTTTGTACCCGTCCTGGCAGATTTTCTTTCCTATCACGGCCTCAAGATTCTCTTTGAAACACTTTCCGGAATAGAAGAAGATTTTGATTTTATATTAGACAGCATCCATATAATCATAAATCACTATAATGCGGCCTTAAATATTTGCCAGCGGGCAAAAGAAGCCCTGAAAGAGCATTACAGCGATTACCTTCTCGGCACCATTGTCAGGCAGGATACAAAAATGGCAGAGGCAGCCAGTATGGGGCTTCCAATACATTTATATACTTCCAAGGGCAGGGGCGCATCCGATATCGACTCCATGATTAAGGAAATTTTTCCTGAACTGCCGATTGTTTTTTAAGAACCTGGTATTATAATGACTGAATGTAAAATATTAAGCTTAAGCGATATAATCTTAATAAAAGGGAGCGTGTAATGAAAGACGGCTTTGATAAAAATGTTGCGGAAAAAATGCCGAAAATCCAGAAAGTCAGACCAAACAGACCATGGAACATTAACCCTGTTCAATTAACCTCAAGAACTGAAGAAATGGAACCTGCAACAATTGAAATTCAAAACTTCGAGCAGCAGGAAACAGAAAGTTATACCTATGAAAATGAACCTGTGGAAATTAAACTTGAAACACAGCTACAGCGCCCTGACAAGATGATTCCTGCAGGAATAAAACATACGGAAAAGACATTAAAAGAAATCGATTCCCAGTTTACCAGCATGATTATAGAAAAGAAGGAGGCAAATCGTTTGCTAGGTCTTAAAGACCATGCCCTTGAAGACGCTCTCAAGGAAAATCTTGAACTGAACCAGCAGTTGTCCGCCCTTCAAAGCGCTGCAACATCAGCCAGTCATCTGAACAGGGAGATCGATTTCCTTAATGAACAGCTTCAGGATGCCAACCTTTACATACAGGGGCTGCTTACGATTATCAGCGAAAAAGATAAGGCTTTAAACGAACAGATATCTCTTAAGCAGGATCTGGAGGAAAGGTTAGCAAAGATTGAAAGCGAGGTCAAAGACAAGGCCCTGCTCGACGTCAAGGCCTCCATTCTTGAAAGAGACCTCAAAGCCTCATATCAGAGGATCAAGAAGCTTGAATCCCTTCTGGAAGAAGAAAACAATAAACGCATGCCGCTTGAAGATGAGATTGTTGAACTTAAATCAACTCTGGAACAGGTGCATGCGTCCCTGGCACAGATAAGGCTAAAGGCAAAGCGGGAGGCCTATGGACTCTAAGACAAAACAGAAGGTAACCGATCTGTTCTCACTCGTTGATGATATATCAAGCGAAGTCGATCTTAACGGCGAAATTAAAAAACTGAATGATGAACTGGCATCCATCAGGCAGGAACTGGGTAAGCTAACAAAAAGGCATGATGATCTGGAAAGACAGTTTCTTCAAAAAAAGGAAGATACAAAACAGATTAAAAAAGGGCTAAAAGAAATCCTTAAAGAGATTGAAGTCTGATACCCTGAGACGGTCTGATAGGTGCAAAACCGGTGTCAGTGAATTCCGGCCGGCAGATAAAATAATGGATTAATCAACAGAAACAGATTCTTTAAATTTGTTCTTTCTTATAACTAAGCGCCATATACCATTCATTTCGCTAAAATCAGCCTGGGAGGCCTTGAAATGGCCGCATTCAACAAATTAGGAAATAGTCTGCGTATTCCAATTAAAGAGGCCGGCCTATCTGTAATAAGATCACATACCCAGCACTGTCTATATAATCAGGTTTGACAACCGGCAAGGCTATCCCGAACCTGAATTCCGTCATTACCCCCCAAGCAACTTCCATGGATGTGACCAGTTCAATACCAGCCCCTAAAGCAATGTCATCCGTAGATACCTCATCAGAACATATGCCGCTGTCCACAAATGTTCCCAGTTTGAGCCTGTGCAGGAAAAGTGGTATTGTCTTGTAGCCCTTCTGAATGTTAGCGATCGGCCAATAGACCTCGGCCCCTGCTGTATACGCTTGACCGGCCTCAAAAGTGTTGGATGGAAACCCCCTTAAAGGATAAAGTCTTGACGGTCTTCTGGTAAAATATCCTTCTCCTACATCCCCTCCCATTCTGAAAGAACCGTGTCCCGGTTCATAATCACCCCATGTTCTTGCCGCACTCAGGCTGAACACACTGAATATCTCTTTCCCTTCTTTCAGCCTGAAGCTCGCATAGGCGGAGTTCATGCCACCGGAATAGTGTTCATAGGTCAGGGATGTTCCAAGGCTTCCGAAAATCTTATTAATGCTGACAGCCCCCCAGATGTCTTCACCATTGACATCGTCAAATTCACGCTCTTCCCAGCCCAGCCAGTTACATGAGAGTTCAAACCATCTGTTGTTGAAAGGACGGTATGCAAGCTTGCCCTCAAGCCTTGATTCGTCGACGTCAGCAATATCAGAGGAATAATCAAGAGGGTATCTTGACAGGTTTATATCGAGGCCTTTTGCGCTTCCGCCAAGCCTTGCGCTAAGATAGTTCTCGTAGAATGAATACCTGAACCCGCCGTTTAACGTATAGTCTGTCGAGACATCCCTGCTGTACGTAACCAGGCCGATCTGCACGTCGGATAAATCGGCATAGAAATCCGGTATCATCCAGTTGGGAAACAGGCTGTTAAAAGGATTGTATTTATTTCCTTTATCGGCATCCGGAGATATGCTTTCCGGGCTTGTCGGTTGAAGAGAAAGTATTTTGTTGCCGGTCTCCTCGCTGATTTTGTAACTCTCCATCCTCCAACCGTTATGCATCAGGCTCAGATACTTGCCCCCCCTGGGCATGACGGCACCATGCGGGGTGTCAGTCAGCTGAACCGTTCCCGGCGTATATATCTGGAATTTGCCTGACGAATCGGAGGCATATACAAGCGTCTCGCCATCCCACCATGGGTCCATCTCTGTCGAAGGCGAATCCGTCATTCGGGTCCAGCTTTTATCATAGACCCATATATCCCAGTTCCCTTTTACATTGGCGGAAACGGCAATCCTTCCCCTGGCATCCCTGACCGGACCTGACATCTGTATAGCCCCCGGGGGTCCAGGTATGAACTCGGAGCTTCTGATCAACGTCTCTATGCCGAGGATATCCTTCGATTTAAGATCAATGAGATACGGGACATGGCCTTTTCTGGTAACCGCAACGTCACCCGGTCCCGCATCCCATACATGCTTGACCTCGGTAATCCTGGAAATCCCGTCCATATATGCAACGATGCGTGATTTTTCCTCCCAGTCATATTCCTGAAGCCATACTGTTCCTCTTGTATTTCTGTATCCGTACCTGCCGCATACGGAATTTCTTTCCACACCGGGGTACACACCCGAATTATTCCAGTAGATAAAAGGTTCAGGCCAGTATCCCTGGATAAATATGCCTGCCGCATCATCGGAATCCCTGGCGGATTCTCCCATAAAATCTTCCCACATCTCATGCCAGGTTTTGCCAAAGACCTCCCTCGCCTTCAGATCAATCTCAAGAGGAATAATACCATTTCCATGTACCCTTATGAAATCCATCAGCCTGTTCATCCCGTACTTGCCATATACCCATTCGATAAAGGGCCTCCCGAAAATCCTGTAGGCATAATGGCCGGGCCATATCCCGGGATGATTGCTCAGTTTGGCGATATCAGGCTTCAGCGATGCCATGAATATCGCCTTGTCATATGGATCCTGAACCGGCCTGCCGCAATACAGCTTGTACATGAGGCTTGAAAAACCCTCGTCGAACCATGGGGCCATAATACCGTTCGGCGACATTACTTCGCCAAACACATAATGCAACGCATCCGGCAAACCCGACCTGATTGTATATATCGACTGAAGGCACATCCCCTTAAACAGGAAATAACCCCAGGGGTCTTCTTCCATATACCCTTCATCCAGTACGCCTGGGGCCTTGATCGGAATGCGGATCTCGTAATGGGGGATCACATGTACGTCCACTCCGGGATAATCTTTTTTTTCATCGATTATCACATGCAGTGGTTTTGGGACGCTAAGGCTGTATGACTTAAGAAAATCCATTATCGGGTCAAGCTTTGTCATCAGGGATGCAGCCAAGGCCTCTTCTTCCTCTGGATAGTACAAATAAACACCGTCTTTTTCCATTGATTTCAGTGCGAAGGCATCACTGCAACACAGGATAACTATAAGGCCGGTAAGGATAATTTTATTCATTTAAAACATTACGTCAGAATGACTGTACAAACTTAAACAGCAATACGTTTATCATCATTATTTATTAATTCTACGGGATCACCGGATTTGACAACACCCCCGTTTGCAACTTCTGCAAAAACTCCTTCCTTCGGCATTACACAATCACCCACCTGATAATAGATACTGCAGCGCTGGTGGCATATTTTTCCGATCCGGGTTATCCGCAAAACAACTTTACTGCCGACTTTCAGTTCATCCCCGGGTTTCAGTTCCCAGAGAAGTATACCTTTAATCGTAAGGTTTTCGGCAAAATCACCGTTTTTTGCATCATACCCTTTTTCCCTCATCTTCTCGATGCTTTCCCATGCTAGAAGGCTTATCTGCCTGTCTCCGGGGCCTGCATGGGCATCCCCCTCAATACCGAGACAGGGTACAATGTGAGCCTTGCCAACCGGGGACTTTTTCTCGCCTTTTAAAAGGCTGGTATTAACAGATATCACAACACCTTTTATCATCCCTTCCACCGCTTGCTATCCTTTGTGAACGCTCAGTCCAAGAGTATCCTCAGCAGCCTCTTTAATAAGTTCGGAGAACGTCGGATGCGTATACACCGGTTCAAGAAATTCCTGGACAGTCATGCACCTTCCGACCGCGAGACTTGCCCATGCAATAAGGTCGGTTGCATGGGGGGGCGGCAATGGTCACTCTTACCAGCCTGCCTTTCTCATCTGTATAGACATTTGCAAATCCGTCATTGGCTTCAGCAGTCCTGGCCCTTCCTAGCGCCGACACAGGGAATGTCCCCTTTATCAATCCGGTAGCATCATGGTGCATATTACCGACCGATGCTATTTCAGGGCTTGTAAATATTATCGACGGCACACATGAATAATCCATCAGAGCATCCCCGCCCATGATATTTTCAAGGGCCACTTCCGCTTCCCTTGATGCAATATAGGCAAGCATCCATTCTCCCGTTGCGTCTCCTATTGCGTATACACATGGAACGGAAGTCTTCATCCCTTTGTCCACTTTTATACCGCCCGAGGCATGCCTTTCTATCCCTAGATTCTCCACGCCAACAGGTACGACCGGCGACCGTCCTGTGCACCACAGGACTTTTTCTGTTTCTATCATCTCGATCTTTTCGCCTGATAAAATACTGGTTTTGTACCATTCTCCTTTTTCGATCCCTTTGACAATAGAGGAAGTCATGAAGCGGACATTTCTCATTACCTTGACCAGGAACTGCGAGGCATCCGGCTCCTCCCCTGGCAATATTCTCTCCAGCGCTTCGACAACAGTAACATTAACACCCATAGATGAAAAAATACCGGCCATTTCCATGCCTATGACACCGCCGCCTACAATCAGCAGGGACTGCGGTATTATTTTAACCGACAGCGCCTCGTTGCTGGTCCATATTCCGGGGACATCGAACGGGCACGGCTTCGGCCCGGAACCTGTCGATATGATCAGATTGTCGAAATTATAAATCTCATTACCAATCATCGCTTCATTCCGTCCGGTAATGGTGGCAGCACCTTTTATGAGCTCTACACCATTTGTCTTCAAGAGGAACTCAATGCCTTTTGACAGCCTTGTAATAATCCTCTCTTTACGGTTGAAGATGTTCTCAAGGTTTAAAGGTTTTATTTCCGCTTCAAGGCCGAACCTTGATGCATTCCTTATTCCAGCAAACAGTTTAACGCTTTCAATATAACTCTTTGTCGGGATGCATCCCAGATTTGTGCAGGTTCCGCCCGTTTTACCCGCCTCGGCTAATCCGACTTTGAGCCCTTTTTTTGAGGCCAGTATCGCAGCAGTATATCCGCCGGGTCCTGCGCCGATTATAAACAAGTCATACTTGCCTTTTTGCATAAGGCGGCTATATCACATATACGCTTCTCATCAAAGGCGGTTTGAAACTAATATTTTTTATGCCTGTGAATAAAGAAATACCATAATAAAACCGATAAAAGAATTGCATGGGAGGACATATGGCTTCAGGTAATTCATTTACATATATGGAAGGTGATATAGATACGAAAATCGCTTCCCTGGGAAATGCCAGGATTGATTCGCCCGTTATGGGCACGATGTTTGTTGAAGACGGCGAACGGACACTGATTGACTCATCACTGGCCTCCCTGGAAAGATGCAGGCAACAGGGACGGTATCCTTCAACCCTGGAAATAGCGGGCCCCAGGAAGAAGATATTCTTCGACCCGTCAAAGACAAAGGCGGGAATAGTGACCTGCGGCGGACTTTGCCCGGGCATAAACAATGTCATACGAAGCATTGTAATGGAATTTTATTATATGTACGGCGTCCATAACATATGCGGAATACCTTACGGCCTTCAGGGTTTCATACCGAGCTACGCCCACCCGATAATCGACCTGACCCCGGAAACGGTAGAACATATACACGAGAGGGGCGGAACGGTTCTCGGTTCGTCACGCGGAGGCCAGGATATAACCGAAATAGTCGATGCAATTGAAAGGCTTAACCTCAATATTTTATTTTTCATCGGAGGCGACGGGACATTAAAGGCTGCCTCCGCCGTAGCAAAAGAAGTGCTCTCAAGGAACTATAAATGTTCGGTTATAGGCATACCCAAAACAATCGATAATGACATCAGCTTCGTATCGAAAACCTTCGGCTTCGACACCGCGGTAAAAGAGGCGAAAAAGGCCATTATGTGCGCGCATGCCGAGGCAAAAGGCGCGCCTAACGGCATTGGCCTTGTCAAGTTCATGGGCAGGGATTCGGGCTTCATAACCGCATATGCAGCGTTAGCCCAGGGCGATGCTAATTTTGTCCTTGTCCCCGAAATGGATTTTGATCTCGAAGGGGATAACGGGTTCCTCTCCTGTCTCGAGAAAAGGATTAAAGAGCGGGGTCATGCGGTCGTAGTGGTGGCCGAGGGTGCAGGTCTCAAATTTTTTGACAGTGCCAAAGCACATAAAGATGCCTCGGGAAATATAAAAATGGGGGATATAGGTATCTTCCTGAAAGATAACATTCAGAAATTCTTTTCCGGCAAAGACATACCTATAAATCTTAAATATATAGACCCCAGTTATATGATTCGCAGTATTGAAGCCGATGCTACCGATTCAATATTCTGCGGCCTTCTGGCTCAGATGGCGGTGCATGCAGGCATGTCGGGGAAGACCGATATGCTCATAGGCAATTGGGGAAACAGTTATGTGCATATACCTATTGCTTTAAGCGTCGGTGAGAGGAAAAAAATTGATGTCGGGGGACCGCTCTGGATGAGCGTAATGGAATCCACCGGACAGCCGGTTATGAAAAACTGAAAAACATATCGAAGGAGTTCATCATGTCAAATGACAATGACGACCTGATTATTGATCTCACGGACTTAATGGATGAAGAGGACCCTGCCAAAAAACCGGCTCCGGAAAAACCCAAGACTGAAGAAAAAACTCTCAAAATCGAGGCAGAGACCTTTGATCTGGGCAGGGAACTCTTGAATGACGACCAGCCTGAAAATAAATCTAAAGAGGAATTCGACTTTGACAAGGTGTTCAGGGAGTCATTGGACGGTATAGCCGCAGCAGCAAAGCAGGAGCCCAAACCATCCCCAAAGAATGACGAACATGAGTTCCCCTTTGAAGAAAAGCCTGATGAGGTTATGGCTGAAAAACCTTTAGAGGATAAAGTTGAACAGGAATTCGAACATAGACCCGAACAGTCTGCAAAACCGGAATTTGAAAAGGCCGGCATCGAGGCTGCCATAGAATATTTAAAAAAGGATATCCCTGATATGGTGGAATCCATTGTCAGACCTGTTGTATCTGAACTTGTCAATGAGATAGCCTCATCCGTTAAAAGGGATCTGCCGGGCATTATTGAAAAGGTGATACGGGAAGAGATTGAAAAACTGAAAAAGATAGATTGACTAATATTTGTTAATAAATGATATGGGGTGGGTTGAAGATTAATTCAGGAGATGTAATATGCTTGACCAGGAATACACCCCGGCCGATATTGAACAGAAATGGTATGGATTCTGGCTTACCAAAAAATTTTTCCATGCACCCTCTGATAATAAAAAAACAGGCCTTCTGCATAGTCATCCCGCCTCCCAATATAACCGGCGTCCTTCATATGGGACACGCCCTCAATACTACTCTTCAGGACATACTCTGCCGTTTATAAACGCATGGACGGCTACAACACCCTCTGGATGCCCGGGACCGACCATGCAGGAATCGCAACTCAGACTGTCGTTGAAAGGCACCTGGCCGAAAAAGGGACTTCCCGTCCACGAACTGGGAAGGGATGGCCTTTATCGAAGAGGTCTGGAAATGGAGGGAAAAGCACGGCAGCCTGATCATAAACCAGCTCAAACGCCTGGGGGCGTCATGCGGACTGGGACAGAATAAGGTTCACCATGGACGAAGGCCTTTCCAGGGCGGTCAGAAAAGTTTTTGTAAGCCTGTATAATGAAGACCTGATCTACAGGAGCGATTACATCGTGAACTGGTGTCCGAGATGTCACAGCGCGATTTCCGACCTCGAAGTCGATCACGAGGAAGAGGACAGCTTTCTGTGGCATATACGCTACCCCATGGAAAATGGCGGCGAAGTGGTGGTCGCCACGACAAGGCCCGAGACCATGCTTGGGGACACGGCCATTGCCGTAAACCCCGAGGACAGCCGCTATAAATCATTTGTGGGGAAAAATGCCATCCTGCCCATAATCAACAGGCCGATAGAAATCATACCTGACCCTGTTGTTGACCTGGAATTCGGCACAGGCGCGGTCAAGGTAACACCTGCTCATGACCTGAACGACTATGAAATGGGAATAAGGCATAACCTTGAGATTATCGTGATAATCGACGAATCAGGCTTTATGTCATCAAATACAGGACCATACAAGGGGATGGACCGTTTCGAATGCAGGAAAACAGCTTGAAAAAGACCTGGAAGAGCAAGGCTATTTAGTTGGCAAGACGCCATACAAAGTCCCCGTGGGAAAATGCTACCGCTGCAAGGACCGTTATCGAACCGTACCTCTCGAAGCAGTGGTTCGTCAGGACAAAGCCCCTGGCCGGAAAAGGCAACCGAGGCTGTGAAAACAGGCGCGACGCGCATAATCCCCCAGCAATGGGAAAAGACATATTACGAATGGATGAACAACATCCGTGAATGGTGCATCTCAAGGCAGATATGGTGGGGACACAGAATTCCCGCCTGGTTCTGCGACGACTGCGGTGAGGTCATCGTAAGCACGACTGACCCGGATAAATGCACAAAAATGTTCTTCCGCCAACCTGCGGCAGGAAACCGACGTGCTTGATACGTGGTTTTCATCCGCACGCTCTCTGGCCTTTTTCAACAATGGGCTGGCCGGATGAGACACCCGAACTCAAGATATTCTATCCGGGCAGTGTCCTCGTGACCGGGTTTGACATCCTGTTCTTCTGGGTGGCGCGCATGATCATGGATGGGCATGGAGTTCACCGGGGAGATGTGCCGTTTCCATACGGTTTACCTGCACGCGCCTGATCCGCGACGAGCACGGGCAGAAGATGAGCAAGACCAAGGGGAATTTCGTCGATCCCATTGTCCGAGATGGACCGTTTCGGCGCGGATGCACTCAGGTTTACCCTGGCCGCTTTTGCTGCAATGGGCCGGGATGTCCGCATGAGCGAGAAGCGCATACAGGGCTACCGCTTTTTCATAAACAAGATATGGAATGCAGGCCGCTTTGTACTGAATAATATCGGCGATGACTTCAATCCAGAGTCGGTTGAAGCAATGGGTCTCAAGCTCTCGACTTCGGATAAATGGGTGCTGACGGAACTCAACAAGACGATTGCTCAGACACTCGTTCGGCGCTCGATGAATACAGGTTCAACGATGTGGCGGAAATCCTTTATCACTTTACATGGCACACATTCTGCGACTGGTACATCGAACTTTCAAAACCCATGCTTGAAAGCGAGACAGCGGATACGACTAAATGGGTTTTGGTTCATGTATTCAGGACGATCCTGGAAATGCTGCACCCGATCATACCTTTTGTAACGGAAGAGGTCTGGCAGCTCATACCCCGGGAAAAAACCAGAGTCTATAACCATTACGAATTTCCCTTCTGTTGACGAACGTTTCAGTTTCATGGATGAGGCCCGTTTCATGGATGTTATTATCGAGCTGATTTCAGGGATAAGGAGCATAAGGGGCGAATCTAACATATCACCGTCCATTGAGCTCGATGCAATACTCAAACCGAAATCGCCCGATGTAAGGACAATACTTGAAGGCCATATAAATCTTGTCAAAAGGCTTGCGAGGGTCAAGGGGCTTTCCTTTGTAGAAGAGGATGCCCCGAAAAGAGAGCGCCTTTGCAGTAACGGCCGACATGGAAATATACATACCGCTTGAAGGCGTCATAGACATCAGCAAGGAGATGGACCGGCTGAACAAGCAGCTCAAAAACGTAAGCTCAGACCTGGATGCAAAAAACAAGAAACTTTCAAACAGAAATTTCATGGAGAAGGCCGACCCGGAGGTCGTTGAGGAGCAGAAAAGGCTGAAGGAAGAGTTAAGCTTCAAGCTTGAAAAAATAGAGAGGGCCAGAAAACTCCTTGAAGGCTGATAAAAAAGGCTTCGCAACAGAGCTTATCAACCTTGAGACTGTAGATTCGACCAACAGGTATGCCCTTGATCACGGAAAACCATTTGTAGCAGTCTCAGCAGAAAGGCAAAGCGCCGGAAGAGGCCGGAGGGGACACCAGTGGTTTTCGCCTGAGGGCAACCTTTTTCTTAGCATTACATTGCCGGGTATAGATACAAGATATACGGTGATGGCAGGTGTGGCTGCACGGGAGGCTATATCCGGGATCCTTCCCGGTGAAGCATCTCTTATTAAATGGCCTAACGACATCCTTGTCAAAGGCAGAAAGATTGCAGGAATCCTCTGCGAATCAAGACCTCCCATCACGGCCGTCGGCATCGGGGTTAACATTAATCAGACTGAATGGCCCGATGATCTTGTTTCTAAAGCAGTGTCCCTTAAACTTGTTTCCGGCAACCATTATAATATCATTGATGTCTCAGGCCTTATCATTGATTCAATCGGGAAGTGGTATCATATACTAATAAAAGACGGATTCGATCCGATAAAAGAATGCTTCCTCAGACATCATATAAAATCCGACTTCAAGCCCATGCTGTCCGACGGAACTGAAATCGATATCAAAGACATAGACTCCAATGGCTTTCTGGTAGTTGAAATAAAAGGAAGCAGAAAAACGCTTGTTAATGAGGAACTTTTTTTCTCCGGTTATACCGGGCTGTGATCAAATCTGATGTTTCTGAAGTAAAGAAAAATGTCCGCCAGAACCATAAGTGCGTTGATTATATAAAGATAAATAACCGGATCGAAACTGTAAAAAACCTTATGCATGATTCCTGCTGCATAGCCGACAAGGACAATGATCAGGAATGCAAGACTTTTCCCCCGGGATGTCCGTGATGTATAGGATTTATAAATAGATGAAGGCCATGCCGCCCCGAAACATATCAGCATCATGGCCTCAAAAATACTCATCTGGGACTAACCGACAACCGCACCCATTTTGAAGATAGGCAGGTACATCGCCACTACCAGGAATCCGATTGTACCGCCGAGAAACACCATGAGCAAAGGTTCCAGTGAAGAAGTAAGGGCCGAAACCGCGGCATCGACTTCTTCATCATAAAAATCCGCAATTTTGGAAAGCATATTATCAAGAGCTCCGGTTGCCTCGCCAACGGAAACCATCTGAACAACCATGCCGGGAAAGAGTCCAGTTGCCTCAAGCGGTTCGGCCATCGGTTTTCCTTCGCTTATCGACTGTCTGACATTTTTAATGCCTTCTTCAATCACCATGTTTCCAGAAGACTTTGATGTTATTTCAAGGCCATCCATAATCGGCACACCAGAAGATATCATGGTTGAAAGCGTCCTGGAGAATTTTGCAACCGCGACCTTTCGGAGAAGAGGCCCGAATAAAGGCAGTTTGAGCATTATCTTATCCTTCTGATATCGGATCTTAGGCATCTTCATTGCGTTTTTATAGGCGACAACAATTACCACAATAATAATTATCAAGACCCACCAGTACCCCCTGAAGAAATTGCTCATGCCTATAACAATCTGGGTCGGGGCCGGCAGGGTTCCTCCGAACGAGGTAAACATCTCTTTAAATGTCGGAATGACAAATATCATAAGTACTGAGACGACAGCAACGGCCACACAAACAACGATTATCGGGTATACCATTGCACTTTTAACTTTGCCTTTGATCGCTTCAGCCTTCTCCATATGCAAAGCGAGCCTGTTAAGAATTACATCAAGGACTCCGCCAAGTTCACCTGCCGCTACCAGGTTGACAAAAAGCTCATCAAATATTTGCGGATGTTTTTTGAGAGCATCGGCAAATGTCGAGCCTCCCTCCACATCCTGTCTGATTATCGTAATAATCCTTTTAAATTCGGAGTTGTCCTGCTGGCCTCCCAGTATTTCAAGACATTGAACAAGAGGGAGTCCCGCATTTATCATGGTTGCAAACTGTCTGACAAAAACAACAAGTTCTTTCGTCTTAACTTTTTTCTTGAACAGTGCGATCTGTCTTGATTTAGATTTTATTGTTGTTGGAGTTATCTTCTGCCTTCTGAGGATGGTGTTTACTGCCGCCTTGCTTCCGGCATCAACCTCACCCTTTTTTACAGTCCCGTCAGCAAGTTTGCCCTCCCAAACGAATATTGGCATAGGCTATCTCCTCTCTCCTCCAGAATTTATCTTTATCCCACCTGTTGAAGACATCATCTGTTTGAGTTCATCAACATCCACCGCCCACCCCAGGGCATCCTCAAGGGTTATCAGTTTCTTAAGATATAGGTTATATAAAGACTGGTTCATGGTTTGCATGTTGTGCTTTGATTGTCCTACCTGCATCTGAGAATATATCTGGTGAATCTTGTCTTCCCTGATAAGATTTCTTATTGCAGGTGTAGCTATCATTACTTCACATGTCAGGACTCTGCCCAAACCGTCGGCTCTTGGCAGAAGCTGCTGGGCAATAACCGCTTCGAGAACGAATGCCAGCTGAGCCCGTACCTGGGGCTGCTGGTGTGAGGGAAAGGCATCTACAATCCTGTTAATAGTCTGAACTGATGAATTCGTATGCAGCGTTGCAAAAACCAGGTGTCCTGTTTCAGAGATCGTAAGCGCCGCCTGCATTGTTTCCAGGTCTCTCATTTCACCTATGAATACGACATCCGGATCCTGTCTGAGAATGTGCTTCAGTGCATTTCCAAAGTTCCTTGTATCGCTTCCAATTTCCCTCTGGTTGACCAGACAATTCTTATGTTTGTGAACAAATTCTATAGGATCTTCTATCGTTATAACATGAGCCTTGCGTTCCTGGTTTATCTTGTCGAGAAATGCCGCAAGCGTTGTTGATTTTCCGCTTCCGGTAGGACCCGTTACAAGGACCATCCCCCTGGGATAGCTGGTAAGCTTTCCGGTAACACTCGGCAATCCGAGTGTTTCCAGAGACATGATTTCGTAGGGGATCATCCTGAAAACACCAGCAGGTGCGCCTCTTTGAATAAAAACATTGCCCCTGAAGCGTGCCAGCCCCTTCAGGCCGAATGAAAAATCGAGTTCCAGATCTTCTTCGAATTTATGCTTTTGCGCCTCGGTCAGCAGGGAATATAGCAACTGCCTGGTGTCAGGCGGTGTAAGAGCCGGCTCGTCCAGAGGGAACAAATCTCCCCTCACCCTTATCTGCGGTGGAGATCCAGTAGTGACGTGAAGATCGGATGCGCCCTTTTCCACCATTTTTTTCAACAGGTCATAAATTGTGCTCTCCACAATACCTCCAATCAATCCGGCATAGTTGTCCTGAGAACTTCGGACACGGATGTTACACCTTCGGCTATTTTAGTCAGACCGCTTTGCCTTAATGTCTTCATCCCCTGATTTATCGCCTCTCTCTTTATCTCGGATGCCGATGCACCCATCAGGATCAATTCCTTGAGAGATTCTCCTACCGTCATAACCTCGTAAAGGGCAACTCTGCCTTTGTACCCCGAATTATTGCATGCAGGACAGCCGCTCCCCTTTTTGGCTACAACTTTTTTCGCAATTTCAGGGTCCATTCCCATCTGGACAAGAGTCCCCGACGGGACATCGTCGTCTGTAATGCACTCCTTGCAATTCTTTCTTGCAAGCCTCTGGGCAACTATGAGGTTGACCGAAGATGCTACAAGGAAAGGCTCGATTCCCATATTAAGAAGCCTGTTGATTGTTGCCGGGGCATCGTTCGTGTGAAGTGTTGACAGGACAAGATGGCCTGTAAGGGCAGCTTTGATGCCTATTTCTGCCGTTTCAAAGTCCCTGATCTCCCCGACAAGAATTATATCAGGGTCCTGCCTTAGAAAAGACCTTAATGCGGAAGCAAACGTCAGTCCTATTTCCTCGTGCATCTGTACCTGGTTGATGCCCGGCAGATCAAACTCGACCGGATCCTCGGCGGTTGATATATTGGTATCTATCCTGTTCAACTCGGAAATAGCCGAATATAAAGTCGTTGTCTTGCCGGAGCCTGTGGGGCCTGTAACCAGAACCATACCCCATGGTTTGTAAATGCCTTCCTTGAAATACTTCAGCGCCTCTTCCTCAAATCCGAGTTTTGTCATGTCAAGCTGCAGAGTCGCCTTATCCAGAATACGCAAAACAACCTTTTCCCCGAACAGTGTCGGTAATACTGAAACACGGAATTCAACCTCTTTGCCGCCCTGAACCCTCAGCTTTATCCTTCCGTCTTGCGGAAGCCTTCTTTCTGCTATGTCAAGCTTGCTCATAATTTTGAGCCTTGATGTAATAGCATTTTTAAAACGCATGGGCGGTTTCATTATTTCCTGCAGCATGCCGTCAAGCCTGAATCTTACCCGGACGAACTTTTCATAGGGCTCGATATGAATATCACTAGCCCCCTTTTTAATCGCGTCAATAAGAATAAGATTTACAAGCTTTATTATCGGGGCTTCTTCAGCCTCATGGGCCAGTGCTCCGGCCGTAACATCGTCGAACCCTTCATCAATTTCAATTCCATCTTCAAACCCTTCAAGACCAGACAGAGTATCTTCAATCGCTTCCTCTTCGTTTTTGCCATAGAGGTTGTCAATCGCCCATCTCAGGGATTCCTCAGATGTTACATACACTTCGATTGAATACCCTGTGAGAAATTTAATGTCGTCAACAGCAAATATATTCGATGGATCGGTCATTGCCACCTTTAGTGTTGAACCAGATCTTTCAAACGGGATGGCATTATATTTCAATACGATGTTTTGCGGGACGAGTTTTATCGCTTCGTGATCCGTCTTGACATTCTTCAAGACAATAGAGGGCAGTCCGTACTGCTGACCTAAAAATTGAACCAGTTCTTCCTCGGAAATATAGCCGAGCTTTACAAGTTGAGAGCCAAGCCTCACACCGCTGACCCTTTGGGCTTTTTGTGCTTCCAGCAACTGTTCGGGTGTGATAAGCGCGTTTTTAATTAATTTTTCGCCAATTCTTTCGGTAGCCATTGCACTCCTCGCTAAGCCTATCGGCAAGACCTTATATCTTCTTTAGTGAAACAAACAAATATTATTTAATAACTTTAATAACATCAATATATAAGGCAACCGTCATCCCGTATCAATAACATATACCGGTAATGAAACAATTACAGAGCGTTATTTAAATCACCCTGTTACAAACAGGTTATTTCTCATCTCTGGAAATTTTTGCCCTTTCGGCAAGGCTAATGATCTTGCCACTGGATCTTTTGGGAGGCTGTGCTTTTGTTTTAACATTGTCTGTTGTTTCGTTATGGCTGCTTACGGTTTTAAGTTTAACTGGAATATCATTCATTGTGAACGGTTCGCCATCAACCTGGCCCTCTCTCAGAATCCAGGTCACTTCCTGTGGGGGAAAGGTCAGGAACAGCATTCTAACCTTGAACCATCTGGGTTTTACATCCGCTTCGTAATCCTCAATTCTGGCATATATTGAAGGTTTGTCATCAATGTATACAGCGACGATTTCTCCTATATTCCGCATATTTCACCTTTAACATATGCCCGCTATCCATTTCAAACAAATGAAGATATTCTTCAGATATTTTTATTTATTTTTTTGCAAAAGGAGGAAATATGCTATTAACAGTTTATTGAATTACATTTGCGGGGGATTATGTCAGAGCAGATACTTTTTGTAGATGACGAAAAGTTTGTTTTAAGTCTGGCTGAAAGAATTTTCCAGGACAGCGGTTTCAATATTCTTACCTTCTTGAATGCGCAGGATGCGCTTGAGTGTGTAAAAAACAATGAAATAGCCGTACTTGTATCCGACAATATGATGCCCACCATGACCGGAATAGAGCTGCTATCCAAGGTACGCGTTATATCACCTGATACTGTAAGTATTTTAATGACCGGTTACGCCAATCTCCAGACCGCCCTTGATGCAATAAACAAAGCCGAGGCTTTCAGGTTTATAGTTAAACCGTGGGATAATCAGTCTCTGATTGAAATGGTAGACGACGCCATGAAGCGCTATAAACTTAAAAAATCGATCAGGACAGGTGATGAAGCGACAATGCTTTCCCTCATACATGCCCTTGAATTAAGAGATTCATATACAAAAGGACATTCCGAGAGGGTTGCCGAGTATTCGATCTTGATAGCACAGGCACTTGATATTCAACCCGAGAACCTCAATGCGATTAAATATGGGGGATGGCTCCACGACTGCGGTAAAATCGGTATATCTGAAAACATTCTGCATGGTGAAGGTCCATTGGATGAGGCGCAGCTGCATATCATAAAAAATCACCCTTTATGGGGTGTCAACATTGTTAAAGATGCTCACCTCTCTGAGATTACAGTAAACATAATAAGGTATCATCATGAAAGATTCGACGGAAACGGTTATCCATTCGGATCGAAGGGTGACAATATCCCTTTAGAAGCAAGGATAGTTGCTGTAGCTGATGTATATGACGCACTTACAACAAAAAGATCTTACCGCGACGCATTCTCAAAAGAGACCGCTCTCGAAATTCTGTCCTCCATGAAAGGAAACGTCCTTGACCCTGAAATTGTTGACAAATTCATATCTTTATTTGACGAATCATTCACTTTGCATACAGAAAGCATTCCAGAAAATTAAAATCACTGAAAGCAGGGAACAATTGCTTGTATTAATGCATGCCCTTCCCGATTATAAGTTCAACATTTAATAGACATTAAACCCTAAAACGGAATATCGTCAAATCCCTCGGGTTCCTGAGTAACAGTGCCGGTATCATTATAATCCCTTGACTCCGAATTATCCATTGGGCTAAGGATTTGCATTGCATTTGCCACAATCTCAGTTGTATAGCGTTTATTTCCGTCACGGTCATCCCACGCCCTGGTCTGCAGCCTGCCCTCAACATAAACCAGTTTACCTTTAGACAAAATCTTTGCACATGTTTCCGCAAGCTTTCCCCAGGCCACAATTCTATGCCACTCAGTCCTTTCCTGACGTTCATTGTTCTGGTCCATCCAGTAATCGCTTGTTGCCATAGTAAAATTAGTCACTGCCCTTCCCGAGGGGGTGAATCTCATTTCAGGGTCCTTACCAAGCCTTCCGATGAGAATTGCCTTATTAAGCGAACCTGCCATTTTAACCTCACTTGTTAAATTTTTATTTACGGCCTCACGTACGGCCAGAAAGAATCGTATTCTTGATTCGTAATATGTCCGTCCTGGTCGGGGCCATCCAGAAGACGCTTGAAACGGTCCCTCATCAGCGCGTTGTATTCATATCTTGATATTTTATTGTTCTTATCCAAATCAGCTTCGTTGAGAATCTTTAGCCAATAGGCACTGCATTCCTGATAAGTAATGATTCCATCTTTATTTATGTCCATTTCCCGATATACTGGACCTAAAGTCGGATCTTTAACACCTTTCTTCAGTGATGCATCACCGCACCAGTAGACTATGAATTTATCAATATCAATTTCTCCGTTCTTATTCCTATCCGCCTTATCGAAAATCTCCTGCTGTTTAGCGATATATTCGTCTACAGATATCTTATTGTCATTATTGGTATCATAATCTTTGAAACTTAATATTTCCTGCTGTGATGCATATTCCGTTTCATTATCCTGAATTTTCTGACCAGACACGCTTTCCTGCCGTGATTTCATTGCTGACGAACATGAGCAAAGAGCTATAATAATAACCGGTATGATAATTTCAACGGTAAGAACCCTATACATATTTATCCCCTATTGAAGAGAAGATATTTTGATGCCGACAAAAATTAAACTAATTACTTATATATTTATTGTCAACTTATAAAGCCCCGGACACTATGCGCTGGCTTTGCCAAAATGAGGTGGTTTCGACAAAAACCGGTGGACAATTTTCAGTCTTTACAGATATTAAATGAATATGAGGAATATAAACAGGAACGGTACCGGAAATATATTGATAATTATCCTGATCCTGGCTGTTATTTTGATAACACTATTTTTTATCCTGCCTGTTGGGGGATCAGTAGGACAGGTGAGGGAGTCTGTCATATCATTTATTTTAAGGACCCCCCCCAGATTTATATCCATTGATATCAAAATTAATGATGAACCAAGAACTGTAAGGGCAGGTCAGTCACTCCTTATTCATGGAAATGAAAAACTTGTAATAACGGGGGTTAACGCGAACACATTTTTCAAATGCTACTTGAATGCCGATATAGAGGGCTTCGGAAAACAGAGCGAATTGAACCAGAGCATATCCACATCCGAAATAAGAAACCAGTTGATAAATGCAGGCATCAGATCAATCCCCATTGATATCTATTATATCAGCCGAGTCATAGCAAAAGTCCCAATAGAGATCGAAGTAAGCGAAGATGATTTCATAAAACAGCTTAAAACCGCCAGAGATACGAACGAGCAGATCACCATACTGAAAAACGCATTTAATACTTTTCCTCAAAACAGCTTTTTCTTAAATCAACTTGAAGATGCACTGATTGGAAAAGGCGATCTTCAGGGTTTAATTGGCATATACAAAAAACAGCTGGAGAGTGACGGGTACAATGAAAGCATATTAACAAAGCTGACAAATATATATATCAGGCTCGGCCTTCTCGATGATGCCGAAAAACTTAATTTAAATATAATAAACAGTAACAGGCAAACAGCCTCAACCTATTACAGGCTTGCCCTGACCGCCGGGGCCAGGTCTGACCTTGACAAAAAGATATCATATCTCCAAGACGGCCTTCTTATTGACCGGACCAACAGCGCGCTTTTGCTCGAACTGGGTAGAGCCTATGAAGAAAAAGGCGATAAGGCAAAGGCCATTGAGCTATTCAAATCCATTTCATATGAATCCACCAGCAAAGAGGTTCTTGTTGCCGTCATACAGGATGCCGTCAAGAAAAAAGATTATGAAACTGCAGAACCCCTGTTAAAACGATATATCAGTTTATATCCGACAGATAAGAATGCAGTCGCTCTGCTGGGAAAGATAATGGGTAGCGTCGGCGATCCTGAATCCCAGGTTGAATACTATAAAAAGGCATTGGACCTGTCGCCGAATGACCCTGTTGTAATGTTCAACCTTGGTGTCGCTTATGAAAATGCAGGCAATGCCAAAGGAGCGCTTAACACCTATAACAGACTCTTGAAAATAAAGCCCGGGGACCCGGATGCCCTTTCAAGGATATCTGCCCTTTATCTGAAACAAGGCCGCAATGCTGAAGCCTATAAGTATTTCAACAAACTCAGTGGGTTAAAAGAAACAAAGGAAAATCTGAAAGGTCTTGTTGAATCTTCCTACGCATTGAATGACTCTCAAAAAACTATAAGTGCATGTAAAAAATATCTCGGGAAATATCAGGACTATGATGTTGCTTTAATACTGGCAAGTACCCTGGAAAAGGTTGCTGATACAAAAAATGGAAGAATCAAAGCAAAATATGTCAAGGATGCCATTGACGCTTATATTGCAGCCAACAACATCAAGCAGACAGAAGCCGTTGAACAGAAAATTATCGACCTGTCAAAGGAACGGAGACAGCTTCTTAAAGATTTGAGATAACTCACACAGAAAATAAAATATGTGGAAAAATATAATAAGCCACTCAAGAGAAATTGACCTGCTGAGATCCTACATCCATACAGACAAAATCCCAAGGACACTTCTTTTTTCAGGCATGAAGGGGATAGGCAAAAGCATGGTAGCCCTTGAATTCTTCAAGGCGCTTAACTGTACTGCATCACCTGCCGATCCATGTGACAAATGCGGCAGTTGCATAAAAGCCGATAGTGGAAACCACCCTGACCTGCTTAAAATTGTCCCGGATGGTTCTGAAATAAAGGTTGACGATGTCCGCAAGAAAATACTGAACGAACTCGGCCTGAAACCATTTCTTGCCAGGTACAGGGTAGTTGTTATCGAGCCGGCCGAAACGTTGAATAAATCCAGTGCGAACATACTTTTAAAATCTCTTGAAGAGCCTCCTAATACTACAATATTCATTTTAATAAGCCATAAACCCAGTCTGCTCCTGCCTACAATTATTTCGAGATGCCAAGAAATCACATTCAAACCGATTTCCCCCGACAGTACAGAACTGAATATTGATCCGGTCATCCTGAAGCTGACGTCCGGTGCTATCGGAGGTCTAGTTGACAGTGATGTGGATTATGTAAATTTCATAAGAAACAAAATAATCGATACCCTGAACGGAAGTGACCCTTTCAGCGCTGCAGAATCCATAACCAGAAAAGACGGTGATATCTCAATCGCATTATCGCTCATTGAATCTTTCATAAGGGATTTCATTGTTGCCTATCTCGGAGGCCGTAATGTAATCAATGAAGAAGTCCTTTCACTTTCTTTACTTACTAAGGATTCTAATTTTTTTAATAATATTTCGAGAACCCTGAATGAATTAAGATCAATGCAGGATAGCAGCATCAATATGAAAACGGCTCTTAGCGGAATCCTCTATCAAATGGGCACTTCAATTCAAAGATGAATCAAGGTCTGATATGACCTTTCAGGCCGTTCTCTTTATTTTCTTTTTTTTATCAGGCCTTGCTTTTAGAAGTACGTAAACCGCTCCCGTACCACCATCGCAAGGTCTTGCAGAACAAAATGCCAGAATATAACTTGATAAAATCCCTGAAGACAGCCAGTTTACTACACAATTTTTCAGGACAGGGCCTTCATTGGATTTAAGGCCGCGGCCATGAATAACTATCAGACAACGATGCCCTATTGCATAGCTGTTCCTGATAAAAAGGGAGAAGCTATCCTTTGCTTCTTCCATCATAAGACCATGCAGGTCCAGATAAGCCTGTACAGCCAGTTCTCCTTTTTTCAATTTTTCAATTATCAAGGGTTCAAGTGGAACTATATGCCCTTCAACATACTCTCCCGTCTGCCTTATATCAAACCTTGAACTGCCGTTTACAATAGACTTCAGAGTATTCAGAACTTCAATATTTTCCGAGTTTATGGACTTACTTATGTTTTCCAAGAGCATCGATTTATTTGCAGCTTCAGGAGTTATCCTGTTCTGTTTAAAACGTTTTGTACCTGCCATGGCCATGTTAAAAACATCTTCATTCGATAGATTATTTGCTGTCGCCGGTTCAGCAACTGACAAACTCGTTTTTTTCTGCTCCGGTTTACTTTTTATGCTCGTGAAGCTTTTAAGAATTTCAAACGGTACATTGAATCCGGCCTTTTTTTTCATTATCATCTAAATAGCAAAAAAAAAGGGCCCACTCAATAAGGTGGTAGTGGGCCTAAAAAAGGAGGTCTATAGCCCATAGACTTGTGCTATAGCTTATAATCATATATAAGGATTATTAAACAGATGTCAAATACATTTCTCCTATGAGTTAATTAAATAAAAATATATAAAATTGGCTCTGTTTGGAGGAAAAGTGAATATTCATCAAGTAAGAATATTTTACATGGCTGCTCAAACTCTAAGCATTACCAAAACTGCAAAAAAGCTCCACCTCTCCCAGCCTTCGGTAAGCATTCAGATAAAGGATCTTGAAGACTCGCTTAATGTAAAGCTGTTTGATAGAATAAGCCGGAAAATATCACTGACTGATGCAGGCCAGGTTTTTTACAATTACGCTGTAAAAATTATATCCCTCATAGAAGAAACCAAGGCGGTCATGAGCGAGTTCGGGAGCGGTGACAAGGGAAAGATTACCATTGGGGCTCCCAACACTATAGGTATTTATATACTTCCACGATTCCTTGGAGAATTTAAAGAGCTATATCCAAAGGCCGAAATATCGATGCACTCGTTAAACAGACAGGAGGCAACGGATCAGGTTCTCTCAGGTGAGATTGACTTTGCATTTGTGCAGATGATACCAAAGCATCCCGACCTTGAATCAGAATTCTTCATGAAGGATGAACTGGTCATTATCTGTTCAAATAAACATAAATGGGCAAAACTTCCATATCTGACTGTTGAAAAGATCAAGGAAGAACCTGTTGAAATTATCGCCAGAGAAGAAGGTTCAGGAACCAGGGACATTATTGACTACATGGCCAGGAAATACAGTTTTGAAGCCAAGATTGCCATGGAACTGACAAGTACCGAGGCAATAAAGGCAGCAGTTGAAGCAAATCTTGGAGTCGCCATTCTGTCAAGAAGCGTAGTTAATAGAGAGGTCAAGGATGGTACATTGTCGGCACTGACCGTTAAAGGTCTTGATGCCCACAGGGAATTTTTTATTGTATACAATAAGAAACGCAAATTTATGTCAATGATGAATAAATTCTATGAGTTTATGCTTGAAGCCAAAGACAGGATAAAAGAATAGGATCTAGAAACAGATCCATAAATATTGTTTGATAAGGAGTAATCCATGTTAAATCTTGAAGTCAGTAAAGAAGAACTTGGCCTTATCAGCATGTTATTAAAAAAGGAAGAAGTAGTAACAAGAATCGAATTGCATCATGCCCGGACTTTTGAATTCAAAGACATTCTCAAAGAGCGGGACAAGCTTGTTATTGGCCTGCTTGAACGTATTAAGAATATCCTTCCTGAGCAGGCTTAGCAGATAACAGTTAAGATTATTAAAGCTCTGTCCAGTCAAGGTGGAGTTTGAGTTGTGATTTACATTCATTACCAGTCTGAAGCGATAGCTTCATTAATCCTTGATGATATCCGAAGCCCCATAAACCTGGAACCTCTTCAGGGACGGCTCACCTGACGGCAATAACAGCCATACAGAATCTATAATATTAAAAACAGATAATACCTTGATTGTTTAATTGTCAAAATCTTATGCGTATGTAATTAATAATATAACATGCATATATGTATAAAAACTATATTTAACCACAATAGGGTGTAATCATGTCCATTGACAATTCTAAAAATTACATAAAGAAAACAAGGGTAGCCACACTGTCCGTTGTATCAAACTCAACCCTTGTTTTGCTAAAGCTCATAGTTGGTGTTGCCATAGGTTCGGTTTCGATCATCTCCGAGGCCATACATTCCGGAGTTGACCTCCTGGCTGCGGTAATTGCACTATTTTCAGTACGAACCTCGGGAATTCCCGCTGACAGGCAGCATCCCTGGGGCCACGGTAAAATCGAAAACATATCAGGCACCGTTGAAGCCCTTCTCATCTTTCTTGCTGCGACATGGATCATCTATGAGGCAATTCACAAGTTCATTAAGCCGACAGCTGTCGGAGAAACCAGCCTTGGTGTTCTTGTCATGTTCCTCTCGGTTGTGGTCAACATTATTGTTTCACACAGCCTGTTCAAAGTCGGCAAAGAGACTGATTCAGTAGCTCTTATTGCAGATGCCTGGCATTTAAGGACTGATGTATATACATCCGGTGGCGTCATGCTCGGAATGATCGCCCTGTTCATTGACGACCTGTTAAAACTTCCCTTCAACCTCCACTGGGTAGATCCCATAGCAGCCATGGTCGTTGCACTCATGATAATCAAAGCAGCTTTCGACCTTACTAAAGAATCCGCAAAGGACCTCCTGGATGTCGGGCTTCCGTCTTCCGAGATCGATTGGATACATGAGCTTGTGATAATGCATAGGCCACAGGTTCTTGGATTCCATCAACTGCGCACGAGAAAAGCTGGACATTACAGATTTGTTGAATTTCATCTGATGGTAGATCCCAATATGACAGTAGAAGCCTCCCATGACATTACCGATGACCTTTCGATGCACATTTCCGAGCATTTTCCCGACACAAGCGTTACAATCCATGTTGAGCCGTGCAACGGACGGTGCATACCAAAATGTATTGGCGGATGTTTTTTAAGCGAGTCCGAGCGCAGGAAACAGTCTAAGGCTTAAGTTTCAAAAACCACCTTATTCCTGCCTGATTCCTTTCCATTATACAGCAGGCTGTCAGCTCTTTTTATAAGGGCTTCCTGAGTATCACCCATCCTTACAATAGCCGCCCCCATGGTGACAGTAGCCTTTATTGTTTCATTCTTAAAGATAAGGCCCGATTCCTCTACAAGCATCCTTAATTTCTCAGCAGTGTTTTTAATGCGCGAAGGTTCTTTCAGATGCTTTATGACCAGAATAAACTCATCTCCTCCCCATCGGCCAGCCAGGTCTGAGGAGCGGAGATTCGAGCCGAGTGTCGATGAGACCATTTTCAGGACATTATCACCCACTTCATGGCCGTGTTCATCATTTATCTTTTTAAAGTGATCAATGTCGGTAAATATCAACCCGAACAGAAAACCATACCGTTTCATTTCATCAAATGCAATCTTCAGCCTCATTTCGAGATAGCGTCTGTTTGGAAGACCAGTCAGGTAATCAAAGAGGGCTGCCTTTTTCAGCTCTTCAACAAGACCTGCATCCAAAGCATTTTCCGAATTATCCCAGAAAATTTCAACTGCACCTGATACACTGCCGGAATTATCGAGAATGGGTACTGTTCTGACCGTTACAGGTACCCTGTGACCTTTCTTGTGATGCAGAAACACATCAACCTCTTTTTCCGAGCAATCCTTCAATGCCGCTTTGACAGGACATGCAACATCACAAAGCTGTGTGCCGGCGGCATCAATATGAATCAGGATATTGTCTGCACAGCTTTTTCCGATAACCTCATCCCTGCTGAACCCGGAAATTGCTTCCGCACCCTTGTTCCAGTACGTTATCTTTCTTTCAAGATCTATGAAATATATCCCGTCATGCATTATGTCCAGTATTCCAGTATCAATTTCTCCGGATTTGATCATATCTTCTCCATATCTGGCCTACCGTTTAAATATTTATCGGAAATTAATTTTAAAATAATAATTCATAAAAAAGGAGCGGTACCTTTTCCACCGGCAGCCTATATATGTAAATACGAGTTAATATGTGTATCTTTTTTCTGGACAACAAGGATATTTAGACTTATTGGAAAGCGATCATGTCAAAAGAAATGATGAACACAAAAGAGGTTGCATCCTATCTCGAGATACATGAAAAACAGGTTTATGCACTTATAAAAGAAGGTAAAATCCCGTGTACCAAGGCTACCGGCAAATGGATATTTCCTAAATATATAATTGATTCATGGATTGAGGACAATGTCAGGGCAGGCATGAAACAGGCAATGGAAAAGGCGGCCCGGATGCCGGGTGCTCTTCTCGCCGCAGGCAGCAACGACCCTGTACTCGACCTTCTACTTTCAACGTTCAGGTTGTCTCATCCCGATATTATTGTATTTTCAGCCAATACCGGGAGTTCTCATGGGCTTACAGCGCTAGGAAAAGGCCTGGTTGATATAGCATGGTCACATTTATTCGATAAGGACAGCGGACAGTACAATCTCCCGTTCATCTCCAGACTGGCACCCGGGCTGGATGCAGTCATACTGAGCATGTTTACACGGGAGACAGGTATAGTAACATCCCCAAAGAGCTCCAAGCACATTAAAACAATTCCGGACCTTGGAAAAAAGACATAAGGATTGTAAACCGTCAGGCGGGCTCGGGGACAAGACTTTTGCTTGATGATCTTATTCAGAGATCAGACATTGATCCATCATCAATCGCTGGTTACGATAATGTGGTTTTTACACACCTTGAAGTAGGTCTTGCCGTGTTATCGGGAAGGGCCGATGCTGGCGTTGCCACAGGTTCTGTAGCATCAATGCTGGGGCTTAATTTTTTTCCGCTTTCCAGCGAAAGATTCGACATGGTGCTTGCCAAGAATAATTTCTTTAAACGTCAGGTTCAGGACCTTATATCGGTTTTAAGGTCTGATGAATTCAAGGCCCAGGCCAATGCATTCGAACATTACGATTTCAAATGTTCCGGCACGGTAATATGGCCGGAGACATGAGGGGGATAATGTGAAGAAAATATTAATTTCAGCCTTTTTTATCCTTGTCATTTATACCCAGACAGTTGCCGCAGGAAACAGCGGCTTCGTACTTCTGGCAAGCACGATAGGACCGGTCGATTCAGGCATAATAGATGTCCTGGAGCAGGGTTTTTTAAAAGATACAGGCATAACAGTAAGGCATATTTCGGCAGGCACGGGCGCTGCGCTTGATATCGCACGCAAATGCCAGGTGGATATCGTTCTGGTACATGCAAAGGAGCTTGAAGATAAATTCATTGCAGAGGGTTTCGGAACCGAGCGTATGCCTTTGATGTACAATGACTTTGTAATAGTGGGCCCGACAGCTGATCCAGCAGGTATTAAAGGCATGAAAACAGCATCGGAAGCCTTTACTGCAATCGCCGGCAAAAACGTAAAGTTCTTAACCCGCGGGGATAAATCAGGGACCAATGTCGCAGAACTCGCCATATGGAAAAAGGCCGGTATCGTTCCGCAGGGCGCATGGTATTTCAAAGGATTAAAAGGAGACCTTGGAAATACGGCAACACTTAAGGAAGCTTCCGACGGGCAAGCCTACACTATAATAGACAGGGCGACATGGCTCGGTGCCGGGAAAGAGACAAATCTGGTCATTCTTGTCGAAGGGGATGAAGCACTTATAAACCATATAAGCATTATTCCGGTAAACCAGGACAAATGTAAAGACGTCAACTCGAAAGACGCCCTGACCTTTGCTGCATGGCTCACCGATCCTGATAAGGGCCAGAAAATCATCAAGACCTTCGGCGTTGACAAATACGGCCAAGCTTTGTTTGTTCCTGAATCAAAAGCATATATTAAAAACAAATAACTGGAGGATAATACCATGAGAAAGCAATTTTTAACTGTTATCATTGCCCTTATCACCGCATTGATGCTTGTCGTTCCTGTGCAAGCGGCCCCTGCAAACAAGACGGTCATCCTTGCCACAACGACAAGCACACAGGACACAGGCCTTCTTGATGAGCTTCTGCCAATATTCGAGAAGCAGACCGGCTATTTTGTCAAAACCATAGCCGTCGGTTCTGGCCAGGCAATGGCAATGGGAGAAAGGGGTGAGGCAGATGTGCTGCTCGTTCATTCACCTGACGCCGAAAAAAAGTTTATGGATGCCGGCAATGGTGTAAACCGCAAACTCATCATGCATAACGACTTCATCATTGTGGGACCCGAGTCAGATCCTGCAAAAATAAAATCCGCAAAAACGGTTAAAGATGCAATGAAACTGATTGCCGACAGCGGATCCCTGTTTATCTCACGCGGCGACAATTCCGGCACACATGCCAAGGAAAAGGGGCTCTGGAAAGCCGCCGGGATTAATCCCGAAGGCCAGAAATGGTATCAGCAGACAGGGCTCGGCATGGGGCAGACACTCAATGTAGCCGCAGAAAAGAACGGCTATACAATTGCAGACCGCGGAACATACCTTTCATTGAAGAAAAACCTTGGGCTCGTTATTCTTTCCGAGGGTGACAAGAGCCTGCTCAATATCTACCACGTCATCGAAATCAACCCTGCAAAATTCCCGAAGGTCAATGCGGAAGGCGCAAAAGCGTTTTCCGACTTCATGGTGTCAAAGCAAATTCAGGCCGACATTGGAAAGTTCGGCGTAAAGAAATACGGCTCGCCGTTGTTCTTCCCCGATGCAGGCAAAGCCGAGTAGAAAATATTAGTATTTTGAACTCAACCAGGCAACCTCTCCTATTTCCGGTTGAGCGGGCCTTCCCCTGGACAAGGAAGGCCCTTATATTTAACTCATGGATCTAATCTTCAAAGGCATATGGCAGGCTATAGTCCTGCTTTTTTCTTTTGACCCGGAAGTAATCGGGATCACACTGCTTACTCTTAAAGTCTCAGGCCTTGCCACTTTCATAAGCCTTTTTCTGGGTATAGGCTTAGGAATGCTGATAGGCCTGAATCAGTTTCCGGGAAGACAACTTGTCATCAGCACCATAAACACAGGCATGGGACTGCCGCCAGTGGTTGTCGGCCTTTTTGTAACAATCTTTTTATGGAGAAACGGCCCGCTAGGAAGTCTGGGGCTTCTTTATACGCCGACCGCTATAATCATTGCCCAGGCGGTTATCGCCACACCCATAATCATGGGGCTTTCCATTGCAGCCATTCAGAACCTGCCAGAAAAAATGCGCCTTCAAATACTGGGGCTCGGGGCAACCCGGGCCCAGATGCTCTGGATGCTTGCAAAAGAGGCCAGATTGCCCTTGATGGCCGCCATTATGGCCGGCTTCGGAGGCGTTATATCCGAAGTGGGCGCTTCAATAATGGTGGGCGGCAATATCAAGAACTACACCCGGGTGCTTACAACGGCCACTGTCATGGAAACCGGTAAAGGGAACTTTGACGTGGCGATAGCACTGGGTGTTATACTTCTCCTGCTGACATTCCTTATTAATCTTGGACTTACAATGATACAGCAGAGAAAACGACCGAGATAAGCATGCAGGCACCCATACTTTCAATAACATCTTTTCAAGTCGCCCGCGGCGGAGTTGAGGTTGTCAATATTGATGAACTTGAAATTGAAAAAGGATCGCACCTTACCCTCATCGGGCCCAATGGCGCAGGCAAGTCAAGCCTGCTGCTCGCCATTGCAGGCCTGCTTAAACCCTCATCCGGGACAATCGTCTTCAGAGGGAAAGAGGTGTCCCATAACGGGGACATGCTTGACTACAGACGTTTGACCGCCTGCGTCTTCCAGGATGCGCTCCTTTTCGACACGAGTGTTTTCGCCAACATTGCATCAGGACTAAGGTTCAGGAAGGCGGACAGGCAGGATATATTGGAGATGGTCAATCTTCAGGCGGAACGTTTCGGCATCACCCATCTTTTAAAGCGTTCAGCAAGAAACCTTTCGGGCGGAGAGGCGCAGAGGGTCAGTCTTGCACGCGCATTCGCAGTCCTGCCGGACATAATATTCATGGACGAACCTTTTTCCTCACTCGATAAACCTACCCGCGAGATTATGATTGATGACTTTGGTGAAGTGCTGAGAGAAACGGGCACGACCGCCGTTATAGTGACGCATGACCAGGATGAGGCGCTAAGACTATCAACCGTAATTGCAGTAATGGATAAGGGAAGGATCGTGCAGAAAGGCGCCCCTGTCGATGTCATGAACCATCCCGAGAATGAATTCATAGCATCGTTCATGGGCATGGAAACCTTGATAGAAGGGACAGTAAAATCATCAGAAAACAGCATGATTATAGTCGAGGCATCGAACAGGCAGCTCGAGGCAATTGGACGGGCAAAAACAGGCGGTAAAGTCCTGCTGGGAATAAGACCTGAAAACGTCACTGTTTCGCTTTCTCAGGATTTCAACACCAGTGCAAGAAACGTCCTTTCAGGTATTATAACGCGCATCGTCCCGAAGAGCTTTTACCTGAAGATCGATATTGATTGCGGCTTTTCACTTACCGCTTATGTGACTGAGAACTCTGCAGCCGAATTAATGCTTGAAAAAGGCAAAGTTGTGACTGTATCATTCAAGGCCACCGGGGTTCATGTAATTAATAAACAATAGAAAAGGAGGAAACAAATATGAAGATCAGTGCGAGAAACATTTTAAAAGGCAAGGTGGTAAAATTCACAAAAGGCGCTGTCAATGCTGAAGTCGTAATCGAACTGGCAGGCGGTGCACAGGTAACTTCAATCATTACCCTTGAATCCGCAACATCACTGGCCCTTGCCAAAGGCAAGGAGGTCTATGCAATAATCAAAGCCTCTGATGTGATGGTTGGCGTCGACCACTAGATAAAAAAAGAACTGGGACCTCTCCGTTACTTGTCGCTTTTGATATTAACGCAGAAACAACTTCTTTTTTGAAACCCCTAGGGAGAAGCCGGCAGCCTGTCCGCCACCGGGAATTGTCGGATCTGCCCTTGCTTATCCGACCTTTCAGAAATGGTATAAGAAAAAGTGTCGAGAACCTGCCAGGCATCACCGGTCTGACCATCAGTTATTGCCTTCCACTTTATTGTTGCCCTGGGTCCTTCAACGGTGACCAGCACATATCCGTAAAGGCCGCTCTTGGAATATTCCCCCTTGACTTTCTTTGCCTCGCCATACTTGCCTGACCATGTCATCGGTGTACCCCCGCCCGTGCCGGATACGATCTGGCGAACCACATTCCCGGTTTTATCAGCGATAGCGGCGCGGTTATACATATGGTCATGTCCACAGAAGTATACGCGTCCGCCTGCATTACTGATTGAGTTCCAGAATTGATCCCGTTCCTGAGGAAAAAATGCGAGATTGTCAATGTGGCCTGCACCAAATGCAGGCTCATGGCCATAAACAAAGAGATGCGCCTCTGTCTTGGACGACAACTGGGCGTCAAGCCAGGCCTGATTCACTTTATGCTGATGATTGGTGAAGACGTCTATGCCGATTATAAGGGCGTTCTTGTGACGAAAACTGTAGGTGAGCCCCTCTTCTCCTGAAGGGCCGTTATGCGGTATATAGTCCTGGTCAAAGGCCTGTTGGAAAGCCTCCTTGAGTGCTCTCTGCGTGTCGGCCGGCGGTTCGAGGCGAGCCGGAAGAGGAGGCAGGGCAAAGCGCTCCGGTCCGTCTTCATGATTGCCCCGTATGGGGTAGACTCTGATCCCGGCCTCATAAACGGGCTGCATGATCTTTTTCCATTCCTCAAACTGGGTTGGATAATCTGTCCCGCCGTTGTGGAGCCAGCCGTTCACAAGATCACCGGCAACAAGTACAAAATCGGGCTGTTCAAGGACAATGTCGCGCACAATTATCGTAAGGATTCTTTCGTTGATGTATGGCTTCCGGGACTCTGCCATCCGGGAACCCTGAGTATCAGAGAGAACGGCGAACTTCCACGGAGGTATTTGTTCCTGTGCATGCGAACCGGGGTTATGTGCGCATGATGCCAGCAGCAAAAGGAATAGCACAATACGGACGGAAGGACATCTTGCTAACCAAACCATCTATTTGCCTTCCATGATATGTTTACTTAAGGGATGAAGCCTTTTTCTTACAGGTCGCAGAAATACGCTTATAAATATGGACGAAAGTTTCAAACATGATGCAGAGTTTAAAATTGGAATGTCTTTAAATAGCTTCTCGAACTCAGCCGGAGGCATACAATATCCTTTGTAATTTTTTCGAACATACACGTTGCGCGTATAATCATCCATCATATAAAAAACTTTTTAATGGTTTTCGGGTGCATTTCCCTTTCATGCTCATATATCCCGGAAGAACAGTGCAATAATTTTTGGCAAATTAATATTGTTTTGTCCTTTGTAACAATAAATATGGCCAGGCAGACCTAACAAAAAAATATCATTATGCCTTTTCAGTTTAATGATCATTAATGCACCAGGTATTTTACCCTTAAAACTTCATTGACATTATGTTTGATGATGCATAATATATAGTGTGCTTATAATAATTGGGTGCTATTCAATATGAATTATTGGATCAAGCAGATGGCTTTGAAAGGAGTGTGTTAGATATACCCTATATTATTTCATAATAAATTCAGGGGGTGTTACATATGAACAAAATATCCAAATTGCTTTTTGTTTTATTGCTTGCACTATTTCTGAGCGCCTGCGGCGGAGGCGGTGGCGGAGGAGGAGGAAGCGACAGTGTTAACACGCCTTCTGAAAATACGCCTTATGACGGCATCGCACCTCAATTTTTACACTACACCCTGCCGGATCAATATTCGTATGTGCAAAATGGAGGTCAAGCTGCAGATGAGGCGGCAACCCTTTTCTCCGGCTATGCCCTTACAAATTCAATTCTTTATCAGGACGGATCGCTGATTTCAGGATATGCGCTGGGTCAGTTTGTAGACAAAGCTGCCGTAAATGAGGCAACCCCGGACCCTGACGGCATATTGGTAACGAATGATGCCAGAGCATTATATTCTGTACTGGTTCGCTCTAACATGGATGGATTCAGCATCCGCTCTCATTTCCTGAGTTTAGGAATATATACTGCCGATCTGAGATGGGACCAGTTTATCCAGGGCTATCTGCTGGACATGAATTATAGCGGAAGGGTATTTTACCCGGCATCAGTCGGTGTTGTGAAAAAACATAATAATAAATATGCCTATGACATGTATATGTTTCGCAAGATCGACGTGAAAAGACCTGATGCAGCCGGCTCGCTTGCTACCTTTGAAGTCCAGGCAACCGCCGACAGCTATGTGGATGACACATACTATCACTCTATCACTGGCTTATGGACTACCAAATTCACTGTAGGAACCGTGAGCTTTGGAGATTACACGGATGTAAAGGTCATCCCATTGAAACAGTTCCTGACTGATTATGTTACTGATAAACCGGGAAGCTTTACCTATAAGATCATTGCCTTGGACGGCACCTATAAAAACGGCTGGACCTATGCCGATATGCAGCAGGCTTATTATTTGCCGGATTATGACTTGATTATCAGGGTTGACGCTTCCAATAATGTGGTCAGCGGTACAAAGATAAATTATCCTGTCAGGATTGAATTGATCAGCGGTTCACCTGTTGAGTATGACTATTCTGCAAAAAATCCCCCGGCTTATGCAAAGGCATATGATGAAAAATAACAGAATTTGGTTTTTCAGATATTAGGTAAATAATTTCAAAAAAATATAAGGAGAGTGTTATGGAAAGATTTGAGAGGAGATTATCGGGAGTTCTGTTCTTGTTCATTGCAGTTGTCCTGCTGAACGGGTGTATCTTGAAGGCTACCCCTGACTACACAAACGTGATCAGTATCGCCAGTGGTACAACAATGGACTTCGCTGTCACTGCCACAGAAGCCACATCATGGTATCTTGATGACGTAAAGGTTGCGGATGGGAGCGCCTACACCTATGCACCAACAGATGCAGAGGTCGGGAATCACGTGCTGGTAGTGAAAGAAAAAGGGTATAACGGCGTTGGTATTTTTGCCCAAATAAGGACATGGAACATATCGGTAGACGGGTTCTCGGCGATTTCGCCTGAAAATGCAAGCGTGGTCGTTGTCGTGAGCGGCCAGACACAGGACTTCACTGCCACTTGTACATCAGCCACATCATGGTATCTTGATGACGTGAAGGTGGCGGATGGGAGCGCCTACACCTATGCGCCGATAGACGCAGACCTCGGCGACCATATAGTCAAAGTACAGGAGAACGGTCCTTTCACCCAGAGCAGGATATGGAACGTAAGGGTTATCATTGGCGTTGCCGGTTATCTGCACTATAACTTCCCTGATCAACTAGCATACAAAAATGGTGGAGGTACACTTGAAGATGAGCACTCCGCACTGTTTTCCGACTATACACTGACAGACAATATTCTGTATTCTGCTGGACCACCGGCAGTATATGTTTCAGGATATGCTCTTAACCAGTTTGTTGACCAGGATGTGGTAAATGCAGCGACACCGGACCCTGACGGGGTATTGGGGACGAATGATGCCAGGACTCTGTATTCTTTAGTAACCCGTTCCAACAATGACGGCTTCACCACCCGTACACAGTTCGTCGGTTCGGGAACATACACTACTGATCTGAGATGGGACCAGTTCATCCTGGGATATCTGCTGAGGATAGACTACGACGGAAGGGCATTCTTCCCGACATCCACCGGCGTTGCTAAAAAGTATAATAACAAGTGGGCATATGACATCTACATGTTCCGCAGGATCGATGTGAAGAGACCTGATGCAACAGGGACAATTGCCACCTTTGAAGTTCAGGCCACTACATCCAACTATGTGGACGATACTGCCTATCACACCTTGACCGGCTTATGGACCACGAAATTTACATACGAAACCAAGAGCTTCGGGACTTACACGGATGCAAGGGTCATCCCGTTGACACAGTTCCTTACGGATTATGTCACCGATGTGCCGGCGGACTACACCTATAAGATAGTCGCCGTAGACGGCTCCTCAAAGGACGGATGGACGTATACCGAAATGCAGCAGGCCTATTATCTGGTGGACTATGATCTGATTGTCCAGGTTGACGGCTCAAACAATGAGATCAGCGGCACCAAGATCAATTTCCCGGTCAGGATTGAACTCATCAGCCCATCCCCGGTTGCGTACAGCTATTCCGCCAAAGCCGCGCCTGCTTTTGCGGCGTTTTGATAATTTGCTTATGCTGTTTGGACAGTAGTGCAGCAAAAGCAGCCCTGCATGCATGTTAACAGCCGGCATGCACGGCTGCTTTTTTTCAGATTGTAGTATGGAATTTGATCCAAGGGCAGGAGAACGTCACTGACAGGCCCGTGAACATGACAAGGGCAGAGAAATTTAAAACCCAGGACAAGATCAAGAACTAAGGAGGGTAAAAATGAAAAACCGAAAGAGTGTTTTGTGTCTGATCATGCTGATTACTCTGGCAGCATTGATAAGCGGGTGCATCACAGCTGTAACGCCCAGCAACAAGAGCGTGGTTGTTGTTGTGGCCGGTAAGACCCAGGCCTTCACCGTAACAGCCACATCAGCCACATCATGGTATATGGATGACGTGCAGGTGGCGACAGGCAAGACATACACCTATGCACCGACGGATGCGGAGGTCGGCGACCACATACTTACAGTTAAAGAAACTGGCAGTTCATCTTCAAGCAAATCGTGGAACATAAGGGTTATTGTCGGTATTGCCAGCTATCTGCACTATACCCTCCCGGATCAATATTCATATTCACTGAGTCACGCATCTCCCTGGCCAGATGAGGCGGCAGACCTGTTTTCCGGCTATGTGCTGACGAATAATATCCTTTATAATGCCGGTCCCCCGCCAGTATATGTTTCAGGATATTCACTGGACCAGTTCGTGAACAAAGCCACAGTGAATGCAGCGACCCCGGATCCTGATAAAGCATTGGGAACCAATGATGCCCGGGCATTATATTCGCTGTTCACTAGGTCCAATATGGATGGTTTCAGCATAAGAACGCATTTTCTCGAACTGGCTCTTTATACCCCCGACCTGAGATGGGATCAGTTTATCCAGGGATATCTGCTGGATCTGCACTATAGTGGAAGGGTATTTTTACCGGCATCAGTCGGTGTTGCCAGTAAACATAATACGAAGTATGCCTATGACATATATATGTTCCGTAAGATCGATGTTAAGAGACCGGATGCAACCGGGACAATTGCCACCTTTGAAGTCCAGGCAACCACCGACAACTATGTGGATGACACATTCTTCCATGCAAACACTGGCCTGTGGACTACAAAATTCAATTACGAAACGAAGAGCTTTGGAACGTACACCAATGTCAAGGTTATTCCACTGACACAGTTCCTTACAGATTATGTCACCAATGTACCGGGGAACTATACCTATAAGATCGTTGCCCTGGATGGTACCTATAAAAACGGCTGGACGTACGCAAAAATGCAGCAGGCCTATTATCTGGTTGATTATGATTTCATTGTCCAGGTTGACTCCTCCAATAAAGTTATCAGCGGCACCAAGGTCAATTTCCCGGTCAGGATAGAGCTCATCAGCGGTTCTACCGTTGCGTATGACTATTCAGCCAAGAATCCCCCGGCTTACACGAAAGCATATGATGAATAAGAACTAATTTTATTCGGTTGATATCATACCGAATAAACACTAATGAATGCCGGTATATCTACCGGCATTCATTTTCTCAGCAAAAATAGATTCTGGGCATAGGGATGCAACAATGAGATTATTAAGTCTGATAACACTGTTGCTGTTTGTGTATGGTGTACAATTAATGGCACAGGAAACGAACAAGACCGAAAAAGCAGGTGAAGTGCAATCACAAAACCAGCCTTCGGAAAAACAGGACAAACCGGTCAAAAAAACTAAAACCGATAATGAATATCAGCTTGAGGAAATTGTCGTCAAGGAACGCCGCATTAAAGATATTGATAAAGGCAAGATAGTAAAAGGGGGCGCAACAACCGAGGTTACCGAAGAAGATATAGAAGAGAGAAGCGATAAAGTGCTTAAGGACGTCCTGTATCAGGTGCCGGGCATTCAGGTCTCAACGCAGAGAAAAGGGACTACCCAGTTTTACATGCGCGGATATGACATGTCAAAGGTAGCCATAATGGTGGATGACATTCCTCTGATCGATTCCTTCAACGGAACCATGGACATTGATAACATAGGCCTGACGGATATAGCGGAGATCATTGTAAGCCGCGGCACGACGTCTGCTTTGTACGGCACGAAGGGCGCCGTCGGTTCAATCAATCTCATCAGAAAAAAACCAACTAAACTTTACCTTGATGTCACCGCAGAGTATGGCGAATATAATAACTTCGTTGCAAGCATAGCTCATGGTGCGCCTATTGGTAACTTTTACTATCAGTTCTCCGCCATGTATGACAAGTCGGACGGGTATAAGGTATCAGATAAACTCGACCGCCAGGAACGTGAGGACTGGCTTTTAAAGCTTTCCCGTTATGATCTTTACGGATTTACCCTGAATGATATCTACTCTCATCCAAGCAGTTCCGCAGCCACTTATTATCTGAATGAATCAGGGATATGGGATCACATAGGGCACGAAAAATACAAACTGAACGGTAAAGTCGGATACCATATAACGCCTGAACTGGATATAGGGGCAACGGGTTTTTATAATCTGACTCAAATGGAAAACAGCTCTTACTTTACAGATATGAGAAGCATGTATACTTATAACGATTATACAAAGGAGAAAGGCTGGCTACTGCCTGACACCACGTATATCCTGCGCAACATTTCAAGCAGCTGGCCCGAATACAATGATTTCGCCGTATCTCCATATATAATTTTCGAGAAAGGCGGCTTCGGATTGAAAGCCAATGCTTACTACTATGAAAATACCAACAAGTTTATGGCTTATGCCGATCCTCTGGAAAAAGTTCTGGCATATCATAGGGATACAGACACCATGACATGGTCCATATGGACGAGCAGCACCTATGGATTCAACATATATCCTTCATACAAACTTTCGTCATGGAACAGGTTGAACTTTGCTTTCCTATATTATGTAAACAATCATCTGGAAGAGGAACAGGCATACAATGATGAGTCAACAACAACCATTAAATATTACGGCACAGGAAAATACAAAACACTGGAAATCGGGGCCGCTTATCTTACATGCGCCATTGAAGACGAACTGCATATAATGAAAGATATAGATCTGACGCTAGGAGTTTCTTATGATGCCCAGGATCTAATAAATTACCAGAGAAAACTTGGAATTGACGGAAGCACGGAAATGGTAGACCAGTACATTGCCGCGGATGATTCCACGCTTTGGGGGACGCGCGATTCCTTCAATCCCGTTGGAGACATTTTATATGAGCCTGTAAAGGACGTTTTAAAACTCAAGGCTGCCGCATCCAGGAAAACGTCTTTCCCTACGCTTCAGGCATATTCTAAAACGTTGTCTCCCTATCAGACTTCATCTGACTTGGGAAGCAGGGATGTTATTATTCAACCCGAAAAAATGATCAATGTTGATCTGGGCTTTGAACTCTCATTATTTGATAAGCAACTGACATTCGGCGGGGATTATTTTTACAGCAATTATAAAGATAAAATCACAAAAATTTATATTACGAAGATCGACGACTATATATACAGAAATATTGATTCTGCAGTCATACACGGTTTAGAGGCAACACTGAATTTGAATCTTATGGATGTCTTCAATATAGCGGATGTCAGTTTCTCGCCTTCATACACCTATATCTTTGCCAGGAATCAGGCGGATATCGACGATTCCTTTATAAATAAAGGCGATAAATTTGAGAAGTTCCCTGAACATAAAATAACCTTTGACTTGAGGACATATTTTAAAACAGGCACAAGCCTGGTCATTTTCGGCTATATGGAATATAATCAGATCCAGTATGTAATGGCATCCGTACCTAAATCCACCGATCCTTTTTCCACATCATACTTCTATGAACAGGAACTCCACAATCCCATTTCAATAGACGTCAAGCTTTCACAGAAATTTTTAAAACACTACGAGGCATATATAATGTGCAAAAATATACTTGATGATTATAACGCCGACCCGTTCAACCCCGGCCCCGGCCGAATGTGGTATGCAGGCGCAAGGGCAAGCTTTTAGAAGGATTACATATATGCACCTGTGCCCTATAAATAGGTGCAGACAGAGGAGAGAAAATGGAATGGCTTAAAGCTGTCGTAGATTATGGAATCATAGGTTTTCTGATCTTCCTGAGCATCATTGCCATCGGAGTTGCCATCGAAAGGTTTTATTTTTTTAAACATGTAAAACTTGACGCTTACCCGGATCAAAAGAGTCTGGAACTTGAGCTCACCAGAAAAATCCACCTCATTGCAACCATCGGCAGCAATGCACCGTACATCGGCCTTCTGGGAACTGTTCTGGGCATCATGCTTACCTTTTACATGATCGGAAAGGAAGGTTTTATGGATACGGGAAAGATAATGGTAGGTCTGGCGCTGGCATTGAAGGCCACTGCCGTAGGTCTTCTGGTGGCCATCCCCGCTGTCTCCCTGTACAATTTTCTCTTGAGAAAAGTTAAGGTCCTGCAAATGAGCTGGGAAATTGAACATGAAAGAAAAAGAGTTTGACTACATCAATGTCATTCCTCTGGTCGACGTCATGCTAGTGCTCCTTACGATTGTGCTCACGACCTCTTCATTTATAGCCAGCGGAATGATCCCCATGGACCTGCCCAAAGCCCATAGAAGCTCGGGGGAGATACTGAAAACCCAGACGATTGAAATCGATAAGGCCGGAAAAATTTATTTGAACTCCAGACTTGTATCTCTGGAGGAATTGAAAAGCGATCTGGGAAACATGAACAAAAAAGCCCCTGTCCTGATCAGGGCGGACCGCAGCATCATCCTTCAAAACTTCGTCAGCGTCCTGGACGTTATCAAAGGGCTTGAATTTAAACGCATCAGTCTCCAGACTGAGGAAGGTCCATGAACTACCAGACCAGAGCCTTCCAGATATCCTTCCTGCTTCATACCGCAATTATTGTCCTTGCCGTCATTGGAAGTCTTTTCCTGGGGCAATACAAGAAGGCTAGGGTCATGGATTTTGATCTGCTGAAGCCCCCTCCCGAAGTCAAGAAGGTCGAGGAGCTTGTTCCGACACCTTTGATGAATACAAAATTGATTAGTCCCGCAGTCCGTCCAGTCATGAAGAAAGAAGAACCTCCCCCGCAACCGGAAGAGGCCCCCCGGAAATCCTCTGTACAGGAAGTCCCGCCGGTGGAGAAACTGCCGGAAGCCAATAATCTGGAAAGCAGCCCCATGGGAGCGGAAATATCGGATCAGGCAAAGGATATGAAGGAAGGTTCTCCCGGTATCGCAGGAGGAATAAAAGAAGGAACGGGGACGAACCCAGGCATGGGCAACGGTGACGGTAGCATAGAATCGGCCAGGACGAAATATTTAAACGAACATTTTGCCTATATCCGGGATAAAATCCTGGGGAACGTCAGCTACCCAGATATGGCCAGACGGATGGGCTGGCAGGGAAAGGTCCTTCTTTCCTTTGTCATAACGGATAATGGCTCTGTAAGGGCATTCAAGATAATTCAAAGTTCAGGCTATATAGTGCTGGATAAAAGCGCCATCAAGACTGTCCGCGACACCGCACCATTCCCCAGGCCGCCCGGTGAGGCCCAGCTTGTCATTCCCATCACGTACCACCTTGAATAATTGATTTAAGCAGGTCATAGTAAAATCTTCAGCAGCACCATGATGTCATTGACAGCCCAGTGGAGCTTTGTCCGGGTATCGCAGTCTTTCAGCCAGTCGCTTCCATCTGGATGAGCAGAATTTTTACATATATTGATTTTAACCATGATGTCATCCTGCAGTTTCTGATAGGCCTCGCTGTAATTACCTTTATCAAGAATCTTCCGTACTGATTTCACATTGCTCTTCAATGCCGCTTTCCCGGTCGGTGTCGTAAAGTTTTCCGGAGGCATTGAGTCGATGGCGGCCGCCAGTTGAATGAGCTTTTCATTGATGTTTTCGAGCGGGTTGATGGCCCCATAGATTACGATTTTATCCTGGCCGATATAGTTCCAGCCGGCTTCGAGGAGATTAATGTCGGTTGTCCCTTTTGGCAAGGGACCTACCCTCATGATTGTTGTAGAACGGGTCGACGCTCCTACATTGTGGTCCCCGTTTGGCAGGTACGGCCAGATCCATGCACCAGGGTCCTGTGCGTTTTTCGCTGTCGATCTCTGGTCCGGAGGACCGACAACCTTCTGGGGCGGGACGACTCTGAAGGGACCCTCACCATCTAGCTTATTCTGGAGATTCAGCACGCCTGGTGCCAGGTACTGTCCATCCCTCTTGAACGCAAGTATCATCTTCAACCCGTCTTTGTTGACGATCCGATCACCGTTCACCCTTTTCCCCACCGATGGAGCCGAATAGTCGCACCATCCGGTTTCAGGGTGTTTTGCCACGTCGGCCTGATCGTTATAAAAGAATTTTGCAGCAGGGTATTTGCCGTACACATAATAGACGTTGAGAGTTGCATCATAATTGAATGGATGGGTTTGCGAGTAACCGTCCGGGGAAAGGACCGTAACTTCAGTCGCCGATGGCAGCAACAGCGGCTTCAACAGGTCCTCCATCGGAACACCAGTGTATTCGGCATAGGTATCTGTTGACTTGCTTGCATTAGACAAGAGAAACTGGGTATGTTGAGGCATGGCTTCAAGCTGCCCGCGCGTGAAAACCTTTGAAGGTGCGGCAACTTTCGCAGGGTCGTCATTCGGATCGCCGGGATACCTGAGGGCGGCAATTTCTATTCTGTTCGAGTACCCGTCTCCATCGGAGTCGAGATCCTGGATAGCCGTTATTGCAGCTTCATTTCTGCCTTGTCTGAGGTAGTCCTTCCCATAATTGTTGAGGGTTTCCGCATAATCATATTTTTCTGTTTTGCCATAATTGCTCTTGTAATGGCACCACTGGCAGCTGCCCAGGTTAGTCGTTTTTCCTCCGGATACACTGGAGCCGCCCCTGTGGCATAAGGAACAATCGTCAAGTTTGGTACCTGCAGTCCGGGGATAGACGGCATGAAATTTTTGCGAATCGATCTCGCCTTCATGCGTATATGCCGCGTAGCATATAAAAGCGGCGCATATAAAGAGCACGGTTCCTGTTGCCATGATCCAGATCTTGTGATTTTTCATGGGTTCCTCTTTTCCACAGAATATCGATTTGCCAAAGCTTATTGCCCGTTAAACATAATCCCCGTCACTTGCTTTCACATTTTCTTTGCTATGCGGGAAAAAATAAATCCCGCAATCCGAATGTTATGTTAATCACAACATAATATGTCAAGTCGAGATTTCATGCCGCTGTATATTGAGAGCATATAAGCCGATGGCCCAGCCTTTTTCACACTATCAAGCATAAAACCTTTAACTGCTGTGTAATGAAATGCCGCTGTAGGGCCGGGCTCAGAAGTAGCTGTGCAAACCTGGCATGTAATTAACGCCCAGATAAGTGAAGACTATGCAGGCCAAACCGAAGACGGCCAGACCTGCATACAACATGCTTGAATTGCCGCTTTTCTTTCTGGCGTGCAGGCTTGCGGCATAAACAAGCCATGTGATTAATGCCCATGTCTCCTTGGGATCCCATCCCCAGTATCTTCCCCAGGCTGTCTGCGCCCAGACCGCGCCTGTCATGATGCCGAATGAAAAAATGATAAATCCGGCGGTAATGAATGCCGATGCCGCTTCCTGGGCCCTGTTGTTTTTTTGCCCAGATCTGGAATATGCATCATACGCTGTCAGAACCGTGCCAAGCGCCAGCAATGCATAGCCGGTCATGCAGGTTGTCACATGGATAAGCAGCCAGTTGCTTTTAAGGGCCGGCACAAGAGGCTTGATCGAATTGTCCACGCCCGGCGCAAAGCATGCATACAAAAGGATCATCACGATAATAGGACAGGCAAACATGACCGCCTGCAAAGATTTCCTGATCCATAAAAATAATAGCGCGGCAAGCATAAAGGACCATGAGAGCACGACAAGCGACTCATACAGGTTCGATACCGGGGCATGGCCAAAACCTGCCCTGTATGAAGCGACCCAGCGCAGGGCAAGGGCTATTGTCAGCAGCCCGAAAGCAGTCACGGCCAAGGACTTTCCGGCAGTAATTATCCAGGTCTTCCTGTTGCTCAGGCACAGGAATGAAAATACATATAAGACCAGGGCACCTATTGTCAGCCTAGCATCCATTTCATGCTCTCCGCTTTTCAGGCTCGGGCCGTGGAATAAAGATTATGATTATCCCGACTGCAAACATTATCCCGCCAGAAGCTGCAAGGATTAATCCCGGGTCTTTTCTGACGGAAAGCCCCGTTGTGCAGCTCGAATTCAGGCCTTCCAGCATAAATATGAATGGCTTGACAAGAGCCGGGTCGAATTCACGATGGCTTTCAAGGAAGTCCGGCTTTCTTTCAATGATTTTCCTCAGATTTTTTAGAAGCCACATATTGTACGAGCCATCAGGCGTTTCGATGAAAAGTTCCACGGCAGGCCCCGTATCCATGAGATCGGAAAATATCTGGCCTGTCCGGACCGTCACGCCTTTCACAGGATTTATTTCATCACCCGGCCCCGTTTTAAACCATGTAGTTTTACTGCCGTCTGTGATCTTAATTATTGAAGTTTCTTCGCAGGCATATGCGGACTGGTACAATGTCGTTCCTTCAAAACTGACGGGATGATTTACTCGCAGGATTGATTTTTTTTGAACCCCGCCATTTTTAATAAAGCTCAGATATGAAACGAACTCAGCCGGAGAGCCGTCTTTATTATAAATTACGTCAAACCCCTCGCACCTGATTGAAAAGCCAAGCATCTCCGTTCTTCCGTCTTTGGTGTGTATTATATTTGATGATTGCCCTTTTGGTATATGCATCTCGGCATCTAGTCCGAATTTTCCTGCAAAGTAACCCGCAAGCATTACTGGTATTCCGAGGTGAAAAAGTATTAACCCTGCACGTCTGAGGGTGATTTTTGATATTATCGACATCTTCATGACATAGGCGACAATAAGGAGACAGAGTACCGACGCGATAAACCCGAGCAACACGGGGCTGCTTTCTGCAAAAAGATTAAGCAGGTACCTTGTCCTGAGGGAATCCCCTGGTATCATAGGGATTATAAACGTCGTTGCCGTCTCGATTATCAGCAGGACGGCCAGGAGCAACATTACAAAAACCGCAAGCCTTAACAATGAAAGATTGCTTGTTAAGCGGTTGAAAACGTTTTTAATATTCATAAAATGATAACCATGGGTTTCCGTTTGTTATATCAGGCAGTATACAATAAGACAACCTCATGCATAAAGTTTTTATGACATGGCATCTTGATAATTTAAAAATGGATGTTAATAATATTAGAACATGAAGATTTCATACAGACTCTGGATAGAAAAAAACGGAATGCCCGTATTCGGGAAGGGCGTGCAGTCATTGCTTGAGCTTATTGAGAAGACAGGCTCGCTTCATAAGGCCGCCGAAGAGCTTGAGATGTCCTATCGCGCAGCATGGGGAAGGATAAGGGAATATGAAAAAAGACTGGGCATAACCCTTGTAGAAAAAGGCAGACAGGGCAGGACCGGGGCTAAACTTACCGCTGACGGGAAAAGACTGATGGGAGATTTTGCCGCATTGGAGAGCAGGTTCGACAACTTGGTCAAGTTGCCGGAGTTCAAGGATCTGTTCCGCCCGGCGCCAAAGAATAAATAAAACCGTTTCAGAATTGTAAGCGATTTTATTGATTTATTTTTAAAACAAACAAATGACTGATCACAAGACAAGATATCATCTTCAGATAACACTGCATGAAAATAATTTCTGTTATTTTTTAGAAAGGTAATAGAATGCCTAAGATCCCTTTGCCTGTCGCAGCCAGATTGCCGCTTTATTATGAATATGTGCTGGATATAGAGAAGGCGGGAAAAACGTCGGTATCATCTAACATGATAGCAGGGCATCTGGGCTTTACCCCGTCAACGATTCGCCAGGATATGATGTCGCTCGGCAGACTTGACAGCTCTGCAAGCGGCTACAGTATTTCAAGCCTCAAGGCGGCTCTTGAAGAGCTTCTCGGCATATCAAGAGGAGCTAACATGGCGCTTGTAGGCATCGGCAGCCTCGGGCTTGCACTGGCGCACAGCAGACTGTTCATGGAAAAAAATTTTATTTTAAGGGCCCTCTTCGACAAAAGGTCTGACATCATCGGTTCAGTAATCGACGGCATTCCTGTTTATCCGATGGATTCAATGGCTGAAGTAGTCCTTAGCGAACGGATCTCGATAGGCATAATTGCGACGCCTCCGTCTTCGGCTCAGGATGTTGCAGATGCTCTGGCTAAATCAAACATAAGAGGAATCTGGAATTTTACGCCTGTCGCACTCAAGGTCCCCGGGCATGTAAGGGTTGAAAATGTAAATGTGCTGCCTTCGCTTTTCAAGCTCTCCATGCTCATGAAATCGGATGAAAAAGATTGAAGTGAATCTGTTAACGGTTTATAATCCGGATAATAAAAATATTTTCCAGGAGGTTCTTAAATGAAAGGTATTCTTGCACTGATAAAAAGTCTCATCCTCTTGCCTTTTAAGCTGGTTTTACTTGTTATCACGATCCCCCTAAAGATTACAAAGATCGTCTTCAAGGGACTCGGCGCAATTTTAAAACTCATTTTCAAAGTATTGAAGCTTTTTACAAATCCGTTAGTGCTTATTCTCGGTCTTGGCGGAGCAGCCGCATTCGTGTTCAGCAGTGAGGAAAGACGCAAGAAAGTCCTCGGGATGCTGGGACTGTAAACCCTTTCCTGCCGGAATTACCGGCAGACGTAAATATAATAAATCACGTCCCATTCCCTTCATGGGAATGGGCGTGCATGTTTGAAACAAACCCCTGGAAACAATGCCCATTAAAAAGCTGATCTCAGATGGAATTAAAATTACGGAAATCGATGATCAGATACATATCATTCACGGGCTGAACAGGAGCCGGTCGCCCTTTTCCAATTCATTCCTCATAACAGACGGAATAAACCTCCTCCTTGATTCAGGCTGCGGCATAAGCATTATAGAAACCATCCTTAAAAACATTAAAATCGATCTGGCGGTTCTTTCGCATTCCCATCCTGACCACACCTCGGGATCATGGCTTTTAAACAGTGCTGGAACCTGCATACTGGTTCCGTCTGAAAATGCCGATTCCATCGGAAATGCCGACAAACTTGCAAACCGGATGGTGGGGAGCGAACTGTCTGAAAAATGGAAAAAAGAGTACCTTCCTGCAACCGGTTACAGAGATTTTAGATATGCTGAAACATTCACCGGTGGCCATGAATTCAGCACCGGCAAAATCAAACTGACGGCAATCTCCTCCCCCGGACATACAAATGACCACTACTGCCTGTGGGAGCCCGACAGGAAACTCGTGTTCGGTTTTGATATCGATCTGAGCCCGTTCGGGCCCTGGTACGGAAATCCTGAAAGCGATATAAGCCTGTTCATCAAGTCAATCGCTGAAATAAGGGCATTGCCGTTTGAGACATACATTTCATCGCATGCAAAACCCGTCAACAGGGCACATGCCCTGAGGCGTCTTGAGGCCTATGAATCCGTGATCGAATCAAGGGACCGCCTTATATTTGATTTAATGCCGCAGGGAATTCCGGTAAGCATCTCTGATATGACCTGGATATCTCCCGTTTACGGATGCGATTATAAAAGCAGGATGGATGAAATACTCTTTTATGGAGAGTCAAATATGGTCTCCAAACATCTCGCAAGACTTGCTGACACGGGCGGGATAATTTCGCAGGACGGCGTATTCATGAAAAAGGCCTGAACACATGCCAGGGCTTTACCTGCATACAGGAAACAGTTTACTCAGGCTGGCGGAAAGACTCTCCGGCCTGATAAAAGAAAACCGCATCGAAAATCCCTTTGAGCCTGAGACAATAATCGTACAGAGCAGGGGTATGCAGCGCTGGATCTCCATGCGCATTGCGGAAAGCCTTGGGGTGTTGTCCAACGGTCGCTTCCCCTTCCCCAACGCCTTTGTATATGAGCTTTTCGAGCGGGTTCTCGGCGCTGCGCCGGATAAGGGATATGCGCCGGAACGCCTTATCTTCAGGATAATGGGGATAATAGAGGCCGCCGGGAAAGAAAAAACATTCATGGCCCTTAAGAGATATGTCTCGGGCGACGAGACAGGCGTCAGGCTGGTGCAGCTCTCGGCGCGCATAGCGGACGCATTCGATCAGTACCTTGTCTTCAGGCCGGAGATCGTTCTCGGATGGGAAAACGGCAAGAGATTTTTTGCTGACAGCCCGGAAAAAGAGGCCGAGGAATGGCAGGCAATAATCTGGAGCAGGATTAGTTCCGCTCTGGGGCCCCATCCCGCAGGCCTGAAAAGGGACCTCGTTGCGAGGCTGGTTTCCGAAAAGCCGCTTCGCAATGCAAAGCGCATATGCATGTTCGGGATATCGCACCTTCCCAATTTCCATCTGGAGATACTGAAGGCTTGCGCCTTGACTGCGGACGTGCACGTTTTCGTGCTCAACCCCTGCCGCCAGTACTGGATGGATATCGAATCCGAAAGGAAGATCATCGGGAAAGAAAAAAAGGCGGGACTCTCAGCTCAGGACCTGCATCTCGAAACAGGCAACAGCCTGCTCGCCTCTATGGGAAAGCAGGGCGGCGATTTCCTTGGATATCTCTACGGCCAGGATGAAACGATAACGGATGAAGAGGGCCTCTGGGAAGAGCCTGACGAAACCTCAGTCCTGGGCCAGATAAAAAAAGGCTTACTCGACCTTTCAGGCGGCAATGACTCGCCTAAACGCATGATAGACCCCGGTGACGAGTCCATCGCCGTACATTCCTGCCACAGCCCTATGCGCGAGGTGGAAGTGCTCAGGGATAATCTCCTCTCGATGTTCGAAAAGGACCCGACGCTCAAGCCAGAGGAAATCCTCGTGATGTCGCCCGACATAAACACTTATGCGCCGTACATCGAGGCGGTCTTCGGCGGCGAGGCTGGCACCAAGACATTCATACCTTTCAACGTCTCCGATACCCAGGAGATTGAAAAACCCCTCACCGACGGCTTCTTCGGCCTGCTTGGCCTTTCGGACAAACGCTTCAGGGCCTCTCATATCATCTCCCTGCTTGACGAGCCGGTAATAAGGGCCAGGTTCGGAATATCGGATGACGATACCTCCATCATAAGGGAGTGGATAAACACCGCCTGCATAAGATGGGGGATTGATGCGGAAAACAGGAAAGGGCTCGGCTTCGACGCAACCGGCGAGAACACCTGGCGGGCAGGCCTCGACAGGCTGCTGCTGGGATACGCCATGCCCGGCGGCATGCTTTATAAAGGAATCCTGACGATTGACGGCATAGAGGGAGAGCGCGCCGAACTGCTCGGAAAATTCCTCACGTTCACCGATATGGCCTTTCATTACGGCATGAGGCTTTCGGAAAAGCTAGGCCTTGGCGAATGGACGGAGCTTCTTCTGAAAATGGTGGACGACATGCTCGACACCAGTGAGTGCATCAAGGGTGCAGCAGCCCTCAGGGCCGCAATATCGGAGCTGTCGGAAGATAGCCCCTGTCAGGGCGGGCTTTGCATGCAGGCAGTCGCGCACCTGATAAAGACCTCTATCAGAAAACCCGTGACAGGCCGGTTCCTCACAAAAGGCGTCACGTTCTGCTCGCTCCTTCCCATGAGGAGCATACCGATGAAGGCCATCTGCCTCATCGGCATAAACGACGACGCCTATCCCAGGCAGGATATCCCCGCCGGATTCAACCTGATCAGGAAAAGACCGAAAAAGGGTGACCGCTCACTGAGAGACGACGACAGGTACCTTTTCCTAGAATCCATTATCTCAGCAGGCAAGAGGCTTTACATAAGCTATACCGGCCAGGACATAAGGGACAATTCGAAGAGGCCGCCGTCCGTACTGGTAAGCGAACTCATCGACTACATAAAGGCAAATTTCGACATAAACGGGCTGAAAGAGGACGATCCGGACAAGTGGGATAAGGCCTTTGAAGACAGGTTCGTAACGAGACACAGGCTTCAGGGGTTTTCCCCGAAATACTTCACGGGCGAAGACGAAAGGCTATTCAGCTATTCTAAAGGCGACTGCGAAACCGCAAAGGCTCTCATCCGCAAGGATGCCGCCCCGGTAAAACCGTTTATATGTTCACCCGTAAAATGCGATGCCGCTGAATTCAGAAACCTTTCCGCCGAGACACTGAGCGAATTCTTCAGGAACCCTGTAAGGTTCTTCCTGAGGAGAAGTCTCGGCATAAGCATAAAAGGCGGCGATGAAGAGATCGAGGACAGGGAGGCCATAAAACCCGACAATCTCCGGAATTTCATGATAAGCCGGACAATCGTGGAAAGCCTCATGAAGGACGCCGATCCCCTGCCAGTGCTGAAAGCGGGCGGCCTGCTCCCGCATGCCTTGCTGGGAGAGGCCCTTTACGGGGAGCTTCTCGGGCAGGCGAAAGAGCTCGTTGCAACCGTAAGGGATATTGCGGGCGCAGGCCCTGCCGTATTCGAGAGGTTCGAGATCACATCGGCGGGCCATGTCATATCGGGCGGCTTCGAGCTTAAAGGAGGCGCTCCGTTTTCCTTCAGGCCTTCTGTCATAAAGGCCAGACATATCGTGAACGCATGGCTCACGCATGTCATGTTCAATGTCTTTAAAGAGGGCGGGGCATCGTTCCTTGCCGGATTCAAAAAGAAAAAGGATAATGACCGCATCCCTGCCGTGATGAGGTTCGGGCCTCTCGCCGATCCGCGGAAAACGCTTGGGAACATACTCGATCTATTCTCATCGGGCCTTTCCCGTCCCATTCATTTCTTCCCGGAAATATCTATGGACTACGCAGAGGCCATAGAAAAAAAAGGCGAAGCTTTAGCGCTCATTGCAGCAGAAAAGGCATGGGAAGGAACAGCTTTCAACGAGGGCGAAAAGGACAGAGACCCTTATTACCTCATATATCCGGGCGAGGCTTCCCCCATGGACGGAGGTTTCAAAGAGGTAAGCACGGCCTTTTTCGGCGAACTCCTTGAAAATATGAGGTGGGAAGAATTATGATTTTCGACCCGAATAATATCCCGCTTCACGGCGTCCACCTGATAGAGGCCAGCGCAGGCACCGGAAAAACATACTCCATAGAAGGGCTCTACGTAAGGCTTATAGAAAGCGGCCTCAGGCCGGATCAGATACTCGTGGTCACGTTCACCGAGGCCGCGACATCGGAATTGCGGGACAGGATTCGCGCCCGTCTGAGAAAACAACAGGCCCGGCTGGAAAAAGAGGGTGCTGCCGCAAACGCGGGTCTCATGCGCTCCGCCGTGCTCGCCTTCGATACGGCGGCAATATTCACCATACACGGATTCTGCTACCGCATGCTGAACGAGATGGCATTCGAGACGGGCTCGGCATACGCGCTCGAACTCATCCCGGACCAGACGGACATCGCGATGAATACGGCATGGGACTTCTTCAGAAAACATATCTACAACCTGCCGCTGGAGTATCTTGCCCGGGCGAAGCCCTCTCCCGAAGATTTCCTGAAGACCGCCCGCATGGCTGGCCCGGAAGCGCGCATCATACCCGAGGCTGCGAGACCGGATATCGAAAGCGTGATCGTCTCCGCGAAGGCCGCATACGCCGAACTTAAGGCGATATGGAGAGAGTCCAGGACCGAAGTTTGCGGCATGCTAGAGACATCCGGTCTCCTTAATAGAAAATCCTACCAGAAAAAGACCGTCATAAAGGCCATAGAGGAGATGGACGGTTTTGTTGAAGAGGGTTTCACCCCGGTCATCTTCGAGAGGTTCAAATATTTCAAGCATTCCTTCATGGCTGAAAAGTCCCAATTGCCGGCCAACAAGCCCCTTCATCCCTTCTTCGTCTGCTGCGACGGGTTTGCTGAAATCTTCACCAGCCTTGATAATGCATTTGATGTGATGACGATATGGCTAAAGCGCGAGTTCACCGGTTTTTACAGGCGTAATATGCCGCTTGCAAAGGAATCTCTCGGCAGTCTGCATTTCGACGACCTGCTCCTTATGATGAGGCAGGCGCTCGCATCAGGCGGCGAAGGCATGAAGAACGCCGTGAGGGAGAAGTTCAAGGCCGCGCTCATAGACGAATTCCAGGACACCGACCCCGTGCAGTGGGAGATCTTCAGCACGATATTCCCGGACGGCACGATGTATCTGATCGGCGACCCCAAGCAGTCCATATACGGTTTCAGGGGCGCCGACATATTCACATATCTGGCTGCCAAGAAAGGCATACCCGAAGAAAACACCCACAGACTGGATACGAACTACAGGTCGGTAAGCCCCCTTGTGGAAGCGGTCAACAGGCTCTTCGAAAAAGGGCCTTTCGGCCATGAAGGCATACCGTACGAAAGGGTAGAACCCTCGGGAAAAGAGCCGCAGACAGCGCTCACGGGAGAACCTCTCAGGATATGGACGCTGGGAGACCCTTCAGCGGACATTAACAAGGAGGAAGCGGCGCGCCAGGCGGCCGAAGCGGTTGCTGCCGAGGCTGCAAGGCTCATAAGCGCACGGAACCTGCGGCCCGGACACATCGCCGTGCTCGCACGCAAATGGCGTCAGGCGGGCCTTGTCCGGGATGCCCTTGTCCGGAGAGGCGTGAAGTGCATCGTAACGAGCGATGAAAAGGTCTTTTCCGGCAGCGAGGCGCGGTTGATGAGGCTTCTTCTCGACGCCGCGAGGGAGCCTTCAAGATTCGACCTCATAAAGGCCTGCCTGGCAAGTCCTCTCTACGGCATGACGGCCGATGAACTGGCCTCGCTCGATGAAGATTCCGTCGCCAGGGACGCCCTTATAACCGGATTTCTTAATTATCACGAACTCTGGAGGGACCACGGCTTCATGCGCATGTTCAGAGAGTTCTACGGCGGCGGCGCCAGAGAGAGGCTCGCCGTGCTGCCCGGGGCCGAGCGCAGGCTTACGAACATGCAGCACCTTGCCGAGCTTCTGCACATGGCCGAGACCTCGGGTAAAACCGGAATGGATTCCCTTGTCGTCTGGCTGAACGAGAGGATAAGCGGAAACGCCGGTCCCGGCGAATCCGAACTGAGGCTCGAAAGCGACGAGGACGCGGTAATTATAACCACGGTCCACAAGAGCAAGGGCCTGCAGTACCCGGTGGTCTTCATCCCGTTCGCCTGGGACGAGACGGATACAAAAGACGTGGTCTTCAATGACGGCGGCGTGCGCGTCCTCGACCTGGGTTCCGAGGATAGGGTTTCAAACAAAATAAAATGCGCCGAGGAATCCATGCAGGAGAGCATGCGCCTTCTGTATGTGGCTCTCACCCGCGCGATTGACAGGTGCTACCTGATAAGCTGCAGAACCTTGAAGGGCGAGAACACGGCTCTCGAAGCGCTTCTGAGAGGCGAGGACGCATCAACCCTCGACTCGGATTACATAAGGCTCGAACCCGCTCCTATTGCGGAAGCCGTAAAAAGCGCAATCCCTGAAAAGGCCGCACCAGAACTTGCCGCAAGGGCGTTCAAGGCGGACATCGACACGCGTTTCGGCATCATGAGCTATACGTCGCTGAGCATGGGCGCGTATTCGGACGGCCGCGACGTGGACGCATCCACCGACCGCAGGGGGAACCAGCCCGAAGGCCTGGGCATACCGTCCATGCCGAAGGGCGCCGCTACAGGAAACATGCTCCACGAGGTGATGGAGCTTATCGACTTCAAGGAGCCGGATACGGACCTCATCAAAGACGTTATGAAAAGACACGGCTTCGATGAGAAGTGGCTGGGTGCGATAAACGCAATTGTGCGAAACGTCCTTTCCGTGGAGGTTGAACCCGGGTGCAGATTATGCGGCACAGGCCGGGATGAGAGGCTTTCAGAACTCGAATTCATGCTCCCCGTCGCAAGCCTTGACTCTGAGAGTCTGAAGGCGGCAATCGGACGATCCGGTATGGACGGCGGGCTTAAGGCCATCCTTGAGACTCTCGACATAAAGCCGTCGCGCGGGTTTTTAAGGGGCTTCATCGATCTCGTGTTCGAACTCAACGGAAAGTTCTACATCATCGACTGGAAATCGAACTATCTCGGCCCCGAGACTGAAGACTACGGCGAAGAGACCATGGAAGGCGAGATGACGGCCGAATTCTATGTGCTGCAGTACCACATCTACACGCTCGCCCTTCACAGATACCTCATGCTCAGGCTTCCGGAATACAGTTATGAAAGGCATTTCGGCGGAGTGCTCTACCTATTTCTAAGGGGCGTGGACAATGAAAGCAGGACAGGCATATACCGCGCAAGACCTGATGAAAACACCATTGATCAACTGGCCTCAGGGCTGCTGGGGGAGAAGAATGACGCCTGACGAAACGTTCGCCCAGATAGACCTTCACCTCGCCGGGCTCATCGAAAGACTTTCGGGCAGCCACTCGGCTGCGGCCGCAGCAGCGCTCGCAGCCAGGGCCTTGAGTGAGCGTAACATCTGCGCAGACCTTGCCGGATACGCGGGCAGAGAAATCGAAGGCATCGGTGTCATACCCGATGCAGCAATCTGGGAAAACGAGCTTCTGGCTTCAGGTGTCGTTAGCCGGGGTGATGATATCGCCCCTCTCGTTCTCGATAACGCGGGCAGACTCTACCTGATGAGATATTTCCTGTATGAACTGAGGCTTGCCGTAAAGATCCTAACGCTTGCATCACAGCCTGTAAGTTTTGAAACGGGCAGGCTCAGAGAAGGTCTTGACAGGCTCTTCCCCGGAAATGAAGGCAGGATCGACTGGCAGAAGGTCGCCTCAATCACCGCGGCCACAAGAGGCTTTTCCGTAATCACGGGCGGGCCGGGAACGGGCAAGACCACGACCGTGGCGAGGATACTCTGCCTCATCCTCGAACAGGACCCGACCCTTGAAATCGTACTTGCCGCACCCACGGGAAAGGCCGCTAAAAGGCTGGGCGAGGCGGTGGCGAACGCGCTCGGCGCGCTTGACTGCGAGGACAGGATAAAAAAAGCCATCCCTTCGGAAGCCCTGACCATACACCGTCTCATCGGCCTTGGCGGCGACCCGGCGAGGACGGTTTACAACGAAAAGAGGCCCCTTTCCGCAGACGTGATAGTCATTGACGAGGCCTCGATGGTGTCGCTGCCGCTCATGTCGAGGCTTGCCTCGGCCATGAAGGAAGGTGCGCGCCTGATACTTTTAGGCGACAAAGACCAGCTGTCCTCGGTCGAAGAAGGCTTCGTGCTGGGCGACATATGCGACAGCGGGGACGCGCATGAATATTCAAATAAATTCTGCGGACTCGTGGAAGGCATTACCGGCTTCAGGCTTCCTCACGGTGAAAGCTCCTTCCAGGATTCGATAGTAGAACTCAGGAAGAACTACCGCTTCTCTTCTTCTTCAGGGATTGGCCTTTTGAGCGCATGTGTGAGGGACGGCAGCTTCGCTTCCAAAATGCCGGGGCAGGACAGCGGCGTTATCATCAGGCCTGCGCCGGAAAAATCCGGGATAAGGCGGGCGCTGGCAGAGACCGTTATAGAGCGCTTTTCGCCTTACATAAAGGCAGGTTCAATCAGCGATAAACTCACGCTCTTCAACTCGTTCAGGATACTGTGCGGCCTGAGGGAAGGCCCCTACGGCGTATCGGGCATAACCGCTGCGGTCGAGGGCATACTGGCATCGGCCGGACTCATCTCGCCCCGCGGCAGATATTACGACATGATGCCGGTCATGATAACGAAGAACGACTATACGCTGAGGCTGTTTAACGGTGATGTCGGCATAGTCGCCAGGAGGCCGGACGGCGTGCTCGAAGCCTGGTTCGAGCAGGCGCAGGAGGGAGGGAACCGGCTTAGAAGTATCCCGGTAGCGAGGCTTCCGGAAAACGAGCCCGTCTTCGCCATGACGGTCCACAAGTCCCAGGGTTCGGAATTCGATAATGTCCTTCTTATCCTGCCCGAAAAGGATTCCGAGGTGCTCACGAAAGAGCTTGTTTACACCGGGATCACCCGCGCCAGGAAAAGCCTTACAGTCTGGGCAAACCCCGGCATCATCGAAACGGCATCATCATGGTCAGCTTCCAGCTCCAGCGGATTGAGGGATATGTTATGGAAAGAAAAATAGATACGATGCCTGGCTTTGATCCATGACAAATTAACCATTTTGTTTCATTTCAAGGTGACACATGAGGCCTTATGATAAACGACTGACAGGCATAACTGTTCCGGCCTGATAAATTCCTTGCCCGCAGACGGGAAAAAACATACACGTCATAAAATGAATTATTCCGGTTTGGCGAAATCCGTAATATCAGGCAAGGTGCTGTCAAGAAAAACGGCGCTCACCATTCTTGCCGCTTCCGGCGATGATTCGCTCAGCCTCTTTAATGCGGCATGGCAGGTGCGCAGGCATTTTTTCGGAAGGCGCGTTCAGGTTCAGGTGCTCAGCAATGCCAAGAGCGGCATATGCACCGAAGACTGCCATTACTGCTCGCAATCCTGTGTCTCGGGTGCCGAGATCGCGCGCCACGGACTAAAGGCAACGGAAACGCTCATAACCGAAGCCGCCAATGCAAAGAGGCTTAATGCGCACCGCTTCTGTATCGGGCTGAGCGGAATTACCTTGAGCGATGCGGAAGTAGACGCACTGTGCAGCGCAGTCAGGGCCATCAAGGAAAAGGCCGGGATTCCCATCTGCTGCTCGCTTGGGTTTCTCACGCCGGATCAGGCGCTAAGGCTTAGCACTTCAGGGCTCGACCGCATCAACCACAATCTCAACACCAGCGAACGCCACTACCCCAACATATGCACCACGCACACATGGGCCGAACGTGTCCGCAACCTTGAGACATGCCGCAACGCAGGGCTCGAACTCTGCTCGGGCGGCATCATAGGCCAGGGCGAGACGGACGAGGACATCGTGGACATGCTCATGACGCTCTCAAAGATAAAGCCGGAATCCGTACCGATTAATTTCCTCATCCCGGTCAAGGGAACCCCGTTCGAAACACTGGAGACCGGGCTTACACCCATGCGCTGCCTCAGAGTGCTGGCGTTGGCCAGACTTCTCAATCCCGCAGCGGACATACGCGTTGCCGGAGGAAGAGAGGTCCACCTGAAGAGCCTGCAGCCTCTGGCCCTTTTCATCGTGAATTCGATATTCGTAAACGGCTATCTCACCGAGGGCGGCCAGCCGCAGGACGAGGCATTGCGCATGATCGAGGATGCCGGTTTCGAGATCGAAGCCTAGGGCATCTGCGGCTGACGATATAAAACAGCCTTTGCTGCAGGCCGTAGATTCACCGGCAGCCTGTCAGGCAGCCATGCTTCTTCGCGCATCGAGTTCGGCCATGATCTCCTGATATTTTTTTTCATTATCGGAGACATCCCTGTCGTGCTCATCTATATGACAAATTGAGAACCGATATTTTAAAAATCAAGTTTCAGTACAGTAATTTTGCGGCTTCAAGATAATTCACCGCTTTGCATGAGATGTGAAAACCTTACAGGATTCATTATCTACAGACAAACAAAAGGGCCAGGACCCTGTGTCCCGGCCCTTTACAGCCTATTTTCCAGCGGCCCGCCAACCCATCACGGCTTACCTTCGGAGTCAAACGGCAGCAGAAAGATATCGTCGGCGAGATTTACGGCTACGAGAAATCCTCCCGCAGCGGTCCTGAGCATCCCCCCGGGCAACACGGAATAGGAAACGTGACTTTTCCCGTCGCCAATCATGTACCGGTTCTGCTCGTTCCCGTTCTGATCGAGCCTGATGATCAAACCTTCAAGGGCATCGGTTACCGGGGAATGGTCATCACCGATCAGGAGATAGCCTCCGTCCGAGCGAGTCTGGACATTACTGATAAAATAGTAGCCATACCGTTTCTGCCACTGTATGTTTCCCAGCTCATCGCATTTGCAGAGATATTGATTCTGGCCATATCTGTCAAATCCCGGAACCGCTCCCGAGGGAATATCTTCCGAGCTTGTCATTCCCCATACGATGAACCCGCCATCGGATGTAAGCCTGACACCGGAAGCATTATCCCATCCGCTACCGCCGCAACGCTGGTACCAGAGCGGTTCGCCTGCAGCATCAAGCCTTATGATCAGACCATCCCCCGAGCCTTGGACTGAGAGACCCGGGATAGCATCCTGCTGGACCAGTCCGACGACCAGATACCCGCCGTCCGCGGTCTGGGCCGCGGCATTGATGGTTGCCGTGCCGATTGAAAGCTCTTTCAGCCACTGCACAATGCCCTGTGCGTCGAGCTTGGCCAGCACGTTGGTATCATATTCGATCATGATGGCGCCACCGTCCGCAGTACCCTGCAGGTCGGCTGCAAAAGAATCTTCCAGTGGGGCTTGTCCGTATTCACTGCGCCAGACAAGGTCTCCCGCTTCATTTAACCGGAGGATGTGACCTTCTCCATAATCCAGGTATTCGGACGCGATATATCCGCCATCAGGGGTCTGGGTGATATGCGTCAATTCCAACTTCGCGTTCGGTTTTCCCAGGATTTCCTGCCATACCATCTCGGCGCTGTCAAACTTGACAAGGTAATCGTTCTTCTCCCCGATGCCGGGAAGGGCAGGGATATCATCCGACTCTGATGATCCGGCGAGGATGAACCCGCCATCCGCGGTGGGGGCGATGTTATAGGCATAATCCCAGGCATTGCCCCCCACCCTTGCAAGCGGCACATATATGTCCTTGGTGGAGGTATAGACGGTGTTTCCCAGCTGAGCCGTGACTACGAGGACATGGTGGCCGACCTGGTCCGGCGCAGGTGTAAAATTGAAAACCTGCTGCGTGCACACCAGCTGCCCGTCCAGGTACCAGGCAAACGCGTAGGCGCCTTCAGGATACACAAGGGCGGTATACGTCTGGGTGATCCCGCTTGTCTGTGCAAGACAGGTCTTAGGCGTGATTTCAACGCCCTGGACGATAACCGTCCAGGTTCGCGAGCCTGACCACAGGTCTATCATATGGATGCCGGGCCCGGTGGGCGACCCGAGAAAATCCACGACATGGCAAGATATCGAAAAACGTCCTGCGCTCTGCGGCATCATGCTCAGACTGAAAGTGGTCGGTCCATTGAGCTGGGACTCGAACCATCCCGGGTCGCGATCGGCCTCCCAGGTGGCCTCGCTCATGTTTGCACCCGGCACCGGCACATTGGAAACAGTGAAATACTGGTATTCGTTCAACTGCATGACGATGGTATCATGCGGATCGGGAGAGGCGGAGATGATGCACCCCGATACACATGCCATTATGACGATCAATACGGTCAATCCTAAAATTCTATTCACCCTGTACCTCCTTATGTATTAAGCACCGGCCGGTCGGCTGACCGGCAGATGACGATATCAATATCCCAATGCCCATCCGGCTTATCCAGACAGTATGAGAGGAGAAATCAGCGATGAAATGATTTTGATTTATTAACAGCACCCTCCTCCGGATAATCGGCCGATGCCGGACCAGATTACATTTAACAATGCTTGAATTATAAGCCGCTTTCCCGGCAAGTCAAGGCCTATGCAAGATTAAGGTTCGAGACCCCACATTACAGCAACCAGCGATTATGATTAGTGAAGTCTACATAATCCATCTCAATATATTTGATTCTGTCACTTTTAATAAGTTCATTAAGGAAATCATCTGGCTGAATTAATGGGGTCTGCTTTGTTCCACCTATCCTGAAAATATCTTGTTGAAATCTCAGGGTATCTGCGAACCATATCCCATAGCGAATTCCATAAGAAATTATAAATTGGCGAAGGGCCTGTCATCCCAAGCCGCACATTAACATCTAACCAGGTACGGCGTAGGCTCGCGAATGGTTTTACTGATTATATTCTACTTCCACTTTTCAACCTTTCTCAGCACGGCTTCGGCCTGTTCCCTGTCCGCAACATTCACGTGCATCCAGACGCCCTCGGGTCTGAGCTCGCTTATCAGTTTATCCACTTCGTCAACCTCCACATCCTGGAACTGGAGGCCTTTTCCTGAGGCCTGTATCTTTTTATAGAGCTCGATATAATCGCCGGCCCTGCCGCGGCCTGCTCCGTAAACCCACTGGATCATATTCAATTCCCTGATGGTCAGCAGGCTGTCCAGGTGCCTCAGGCAGCCGGGGCCGTCCAGGTGGTGGATGTTAGCCTCCATGTAGCGGTTCTCTTCCCTTAAGCCCTCGAGGAAAATCTCGTCAAAGTCCCTGGGCGAGATCATGTAAGAAAAGTCGTTTGACGGAACATGCCATCTGTAAGTTGAAACCGGACCCGGCCAGCCGGTGCATGGCTGATGGGCCTTTGTGAGTTTGTCATAGTAGTGGTCGTAGAGCTTGAAAAAATCCTTTGTTACTTTCCTAAGCAATATCTTGATCTGTTCACGGTTGTCGTAAAGGTCCATGGCCAGGTTCGCAGGCCCCCTGAACCCCGCCAGGCAGTCACCGCCGGCGTGTATGTCGGGCCAGGCAATATAGAACCTGTTTTTGCCGACTTCAAGTGTGGCTTGATATAATTCTTCCATTTTCAGAAAATAGGGGTTCTTCCAGTCAAACTCCAGTCTGTCCGCGTCTTCCCAGTTTTCCAGAAACGGTTCTATAAACGATGTGGTCTGCTCAAAAACCATCTTCCCGCCGTAGCATGCGGCAAAGAAATCAGGCCCCAGGTTTGGTATGAACTTGGGCAGAGCGTCTCCCATGCAGCATGTGCCCATGGTCAGGGCCAGCCAGAGTTCAACCTGATAATCGATATCCAGCCACCATTGTTCGAATGAGTCGTGCTGTTTGGTCGGAAAAGGATAGTCCGGGTTATATTCAAAAAACGACAAATCAACCATCGGCCTGTCAAGTATTTCGAATCTGAAAGCTGCATCCTGCCTTCTGATGCGCATTTCCCAGTCGTCGATATGCTCGATGGGCATTACATCGGAGAGCTCCATCATATCTTCATATTCCCATCAGACTTTTGCCGAGATCGGCCGCTTCCGCGGCATTTTCAGCGTAACCGTCGGCATTGATGCTGAGTGCGAATTCCCTGTTGAGGGGCGCCCCGCCCACAATAATTTTTGCGCCCACGCCTTCGGCGCGCAACCCTTCAATGATGGTCTGCATGTAGGGCATTGTAGTTGTCAGGAGTGAAGAGATGCCGATTATATCGGGGGTTATATTCTTTCGCGGCCTTTATGAATTTTTCCAGGCTCACATCGGTGCCCAGGTCAATGACCCTGAACCCGGCACCCTTGAACATTATTCCCACCAGGTTTTTGCCTATGTCATGCAGGTCGCCCTTGACGGCACCGATGATAAACGTGCCCTTTGATTCGATGTTCCCGCGGACCATTTCAGGCTCCAGCCTTTCAAGGGCTTTGTTCATGGCCCGTGCCGCAATGAGCATCTCGGGCACGAAAATTTCCCCGTTCTTGAAGTCTTCGCCCACTTTTGACATCGCGGTGATCAGACCCAGCTCCAGTATGTCGGATACGCCAACGCCTCCGGCCAGCGCCTGATCTGTAAGCTTAAGAGCTGACTCCATATCGCCGCTGCATACTGACTCGGACAGTTTCTTTAAAAGCTCCATTTCTCCTCCCTGCTAGTCTTTTGTAAAAGGCCTCCTCAGCGCCCTTTTCATGATACCCTCCCCTTAAAAAAATCGATCTCCGCATATAATGCGGAAAATATTTTATTATTCTGCAGTAACCCTGAAGATTGTCGCCTGCCTGTAAGTATCGCCGGGGCTGAGTTCGATTGACGGAAAATCTTTATGATTCGGAGAATCCGGATAATGCTGCGTCTCCAGGCAGAGGCCGTTTCTTTTCTGATAAACCTTCCCGGATTTTCCGGTAACGCTCCCGTCAAGAAAGTTGCCCGAGTAGAACTGTATTCCCGGTTGCGTGGTAAATACCTCAAGGACCCTGCCGGATTGCGGCTCATGTACTATGGCCGCCTTCCTCATTTCTCCCCCGTTGCCCGAGATGACATAGTTGTGGTCATATCCCCCGGCAAGCTTTATCTGCTGGTAGTTGTCGTTTATCCTGTTCCCGATCCTTGTCTGTTTATGAAAGTCCATCGGCGTATTTTTCACCGAAAGCTCGGCGCCGATAGGAACGAAATTCTTGTTCATGGGAAGGAAGTATTCCGAATTGAGCCACAGCTCATGGTCAAGGATGTCGCCCGAACCCGCAAGATTGAAATATGAATGGTTTGTAAGGTTGACAATCGTCTTTTTGTCGGTCTGCGCATAATAATCGATTCTCAGGGAATTATCGTTTTTCAGGGAAAAAACCACTTTGACCTGGAGGTTGCCGGGATAGCCTTCTTCATTGTCAAGGCTCAGGTATTTCATTTCAAGGCCGAGACCGTTTTCCACTTCAAGCTCCTGCGCCTGCCACAAAGCCTTGTTGAAACCGTTTATCCCGCCATGCAGGTGAACCTCTCCGGAGTTTCTGGGAAGTTCGTAGACATTGCCGTCAAGGGTGAATCTGCCCTTATCGATCCTGTTGGCCACTCTGCCAATGGTGCTGCCGGCATATATCTTATCGTTCTCGTATTCATTGACGGTGTCATAGCCGAGCACTATATCAGCCATATTCCCGGATGTGTCCGGGCAAATCATTGATACTATCGCCGCTCCGAAATTGGTCAGCCTGACCTCGATATCACCGGCCTGCAGACGCCAGAGGCCTACCTTGCTGCCGTCACTCAGCTGTCCGAAATCAGATTGTTCAAGCTTCATGATCAGCCCTGCAATACAGCGCCATTATCTTATTCTTTTACCTGAGCGGCCTGCTTATCTTTATGGAACGGATCATAGAACAGGCTTTTGGGAAGGTCATAAACGATCTTTTTCACTGCGAGAAACGGGAAGCCGACAATATAGCCCGTACCGTATGCAAGCCACACGACCGGCTTGCTGCTCATTACCGCCAGGTCGTCACCTATCGGTACGGGGTTGTCTTTCTCGGGGTCTTTCCCGGTTTCATACAGGATGATCGGGAAAACGCCGTATCCCACGATACCTGCCGGCAATACAAACGCCATTCCCAGAGGCAGGCCCACTAATCCGCCTACCATCATGCCTAAATATGTGGGGAATAAAACGGCATATCCTTCATTCGCGTAGGGAACAGGGGGAAGGGCCTTCTTTATGCTCGTAATCGCGTTATCTTGAGGAACATCAGTACCGTCAGGCAATGAATTGTTCGGTTTCGGCAAACTTAAATCGCCGGATGGAGCCTGGAGATCGGCAGAATATGAACTGGTACCGGCAAGAAGCATAAGGGTCGTCAGTATTACCGCCATGACAAAACCTCGCATACCCTTTATTATCATTTCCATTTATCCTCCTCGTCCGATCTATCTTTGGATGAAGCCTGAAAACAGGAGCAGTTACCAACTAAAGCCGCATGAATCCAATAATGTTTGATATGCTGATTACTCCTTTTCAGCTTCCTTCTCAACCCAAATGTTCTTTAAATTACCATTAATTTTATCGAAAACCTCCGGGATTTTCTTTAAGTCCGATACAAGAAAACAAACTGTTCTTGACCGTGAGGCTAAAACATTTATACTTTGTTCAAAACATTAAATGAGAGGGATGCATGAGAAAGCTGCTCACCGTCATATCAATGGCAATAATTCTGTCAATACCGGGACTGGTCATTGCCGCGGAACCTGACGATTATATCAATCTCAAGGCCGGCTGGTTCTGGCCCAATTCATCATCAAACGGACTGAAGGATTTCAAACAGGCCCTGGTTTACGAAGTCGATTACGGCAGAAACTTCGGCAGAAACTTCTCTGCAGAACTCGGCGGAACATATTATGACACTAAATATAAAGATATATCCGACTACACGGCGACCTGTTACGGGGCCTTTGCAACAATCAAAGGCAAGATCCACCCTGTGGACAAGATGGAAATTTACATAGGGGGAGGAGCCGGATATTACTGGGGCAAACTGGATTACAGCAGTATGAAGACCAGCGGCACAGGTATCGGCTGGCATGCGATATTAGGGGCCGGATACAGGATCATCGATAGCCTGGCCCTGGGCGTCGAGGGAAAATATTCCCAGGCAAAACTCAAGTCCAATGACTGGGATCAAAATGTCGACTTCGGCGGAACATCCGCCTCGCTTTATTTGAAATATTTGTTCTAGGAATCAGGGTGAAGGATCCGGAAACCTTCACCCTGCGTTATGTCAATTGTTGCGGACTGATCCCTTAAGTTTTCCTCATCACCGCGACATCAGTGCAAACACACCCCAGCCCTGGTATTCACGCGTGTAAGTGGCGTAGCGCACGGGTTCCGAGGTCAGTTGGGTTCGAACTTCTTTTACGAGTTCGTCGCCTGGATTGGCTTCAAGCCACCTTCGCATGGTGAGCCATTTGGCCGCTTCATACCTGTCCCAGCCGTCCTGGTCAGCCAGAACCATTTCAATGACGTCGTAGCCGAGGTGGCCGAAAGACGCGATAAGTTCAGGAAGCATGAGAAAATCGGAGATCGAGTGGGCAAGACACCCCTTGGCAATATCTTCTGTCGGCGGCATCTGCCGCCAGTAGGGCTCGCCGATGAGGATTATCCCTCCGGTGATGAGGCTCCTCGCCAGAAGCTCGATAGTGCCGGCGACTCCCCCGCCGATCCAGGTTGCGCCGACACAGGCCGCCACGCCAACCTTGTCGTCAGAGACAAAGCCTGCGGCATCATCATGGATGAACTTGACTCTATCGGCGACGCCGAGTTCAACAGCCCGGAGTTTTGCCTGCTCTGTGAACAGCCGGCTCATGTCGATGCCGGTGCCGATAATGCCGTGATCACGCGCCCAGGAGCACAGCATCTCCCCCGAACCGCTGCCGAGGTCGAGCACCCGGGTTCCCGATTCCATACGCAGCGCAGCGCCTAAAGTGGCGAGCTTTTCGGGTGTGAACGGGTTATGGATGCGGTGAGCACTTTCGGTAATGTTGAATATCCGTGGAATGTCCATTTCAACAAATCTCCTTTCGGGTGTGAATAGGTTCAGTCACTGCCTGACGTGTTGATCATCCGCTGCTACCACAGCGGAACAGCTTAAGGAAGCACTTGAATGCGAATGGGAAGGAATTGCCGGGTTTCTTCTTCTCATTTCAACTGCGTATCAGTCACATGCTTTTCTCTTTTGGGAAACTCCTTCTCGAACTCCTCCAATTCGTCTTCCGGCACTTGAAATACTGCATCTTCATGGAACCTGCCCGTTATGCCTTTAAGGCTGTTCTCCTTAAGCTCAAGCCCCATAAAGTAATCAAAGTTCCCGCCTTCCGAGGTCTGAATTCCGAACACCTTCGCATTTTTAAATCCGAACCTTGTATAGAAAGCAGGATTCCCCATCAGGAAAATGCCCTTGAAGTTTAATCTCCGGGCCTCTTTTATGGTCCCTTCGATCAGGAGCCTGCCTATCCCCTTTTTTTGATACTCGGGCAGCACAGTTACAGGACCAAGACACAGGACCTCGAATTGATTGTTATCCTTATCAATAACCTTGGCCCTGGAGCACATGATGTTCCCGATGATTTTTGAACCGTAACAGACGACAAAATCAAGCTCTTTTACAAAAGCGCCAGCCGCTCTCAGCTTGTGCACGAGCAGGTGTTCATTGCATCCGGGTTTATACACATCCCAGAATGCTTCGCGTGTTATGTTTTCCGTCTCTCTGTAATCATGTTCATTTTCCAGCCGCAGTATATATCCCATTTCGCTCCCTTATTTGAGTTGTTTGATCCTTCATCCTGTACGGAACATCCGCCTGACAATTAATATGCATGTTGCGTAATTCGTTTGATTTTCAAATCACGATTTCAATTCTTCATTTAAGGTCTGCATCAATATTTTATTAATAACAAAGAATCATTAATGAAGGGAAAAGGATGTGGGAATATACATCTTCCGTTTCGCATTCAAGATGATGCAGAGGAGGCCAGGAGGTAGCGACGCAGGCATACATTACCGTATGTTGAGGAGCATTCCGACGCAGCCGACAAATTTTCGCTTCACGAAAATTAACTCATCGAAGATGCGCCCGAAGGTTAAGAGCCATTATAGACCGAAATAATGCAGATAATTGTCATCAAAACATGCAGAGCGTTAGAACAAATTTTCGCTTCACGAAAATTGACGCATCAAAGATGCGCCCGAAGGGTGAGGGCCATCAATAACCCGAATCAATACAGACCGCGAAGTGACGAAGATGAGGAGTGAAACATACTTTCAAGGTATGTCTCTTCGCCTTCGCTTTGCTCGGCTTGAGGAGCCAAACAGGAAGTTCGTGATCCCAATATTGCAGCGACGAATCAAGGAGCGACAAAGGTATGTGAAGTTATAACGCGCCTTGTTTTGTTCCGTTTCGCATTCAAGATGATACCAAGGAGGCAAGGAGGAAGCGACGCAGGCATACATTACCGTATGTCGAGGAGCATTCCGACGCAGCCGACAAATTTTCGCTTCACGAAAATTGACGCATCAAAGGTGCGCCCGGAGGGTGAGGGCCGTCAATGGCCCGAATCAATGGAAGCGCTTGAATGCGGAATGGAAAACATCAGCTTTCGATGCCCTTCCTCGCCTGCACGCCCTTGTTATAATAGTGCTTTATGTCCTTCATCTCGCTGACCAGGTCAGCGGCTTCGATAAGGGCGGGCGTCGCAGCGCGTCCGGTCAGAACCAGTTCCATTCCCGAGGGCCTGTCTTTGACAAGCTCAAGCAGGTCGCTTTCCCTGATCAGGTTGAACATGACGGCGGTTGTCGCCTCATCGATGACAAGCACATCGCAGGCCTTTTCTGAAATAATCTCGCGGATACGCATGAGTGCAGCCTGCGCCCTCCTGACATCGGCCGCATCGGGCGGGTCGGTAAGTTTGCAGAACTGGGGGTGGCCGAACTGCTCGATTGTTACAAGGCCGCCAAGCATCTTGGCGCTTTCAAGTTCGCCGTAATGCTGACCTTTCATGAACTGCACGATTATGGTTTTCAGGCCATGTCCTGCCGCGCGCAAAGCGAGCCCAAGCGCCGCCGTCGTCTTTCCCTTGCCGTTTCCTGTGTAAATCTGGACATAGCCTTTACCGATGCGGCTCACATGTTCCTCCTGTATCGGCCTCCGATCTCATATAACGCACCTGTTATCTGGCCCAGACTGGCGACGCGCACGGTCTCCATGAGTTCCTCGAATATATTGCCGCCTGAAAGCGCGACTTCCTTGAGACGCTTCAGCGCCTGGGGCGCCTTCTGCTTGTGCTTTTTCTGGAAGGCCCTGAGGTTGTTGAGCTGCGCCATTTTCTCCTCATTCGTCGCCCGGGTCAGCGCTACGCATGCGCCCGGCCTGTCTTCCTGCCCCTCGTTTTCGGGGTTCTCGAAAGTGTTCACACCGATCAGGGGCAGCTTGCCGTTGTGTTTCAGATGCTCATAATTGAGCGATTCCTGCTGGATCTTGGCCCTCTGGTAATGGACTTCCATTGCACCCAGCACGCCTTTTCTCTCGCTGATCCGCTCGAACTCCTGCAGCACTGCCTCTTCGACAGCGTCGGTAAGCCATTCGAGGAAGAATGAGCCCTGCGCCTGGTTCTCGTTCCGGGACGGCCCGAATTCACGGTTTATGATGAGCTGGATGGCCATTGCGCGGCGGACTGATTCCTCGGTCGGCGTCGTGATCGCCTCGTCATAGGCGTTCGTGTGCAGGGAGTTGCAGTTGTCGTTCAGCGCGGTAAGGGCCTGGAGCGTGGTCCTTATATCATTGAACTGTATCTCCATGCTGTGCAGAGACCGGCCCGAGGTCTGTATATGGTACTTTAGCTTCTGCGCCCTTTCGTCGCCCTTGTACAGGTCCCTCATGGCTATGGCCCATATCCTGCGGGCCACCCTTCCGAGGACGCTGTATTCGGCATCCATGCCGCTCGAGAAAAAGAACGAGAAGTTCTTGGCGAATTCGGTCACGTCCATGCCGCGGGACATGTAATACTCGACATAGGTGAAGCCGTTTGCCAGCGTGAAGGCCAGCTGGCTGACTGGGTTGGCCCCGGCCTCGGCTATATGGTAGCCGCTGATGCTCACCGAGTAGAAGTTGTTGACGTCGTTGTCGATGAAGAACTGCTGTATGTCCCCCATCATCTTAAGGGCAAACTCCGTTGAAAATATACAGGTATTCTGGCCCTGGTCCTCCTTGAGAATGTCAGCCTGAACGGTGCCCCTGACATTCGACATGACCCATTTTTTCAGATTGGCCAGCTCTTCCCTGCCGGGTTTGCGGCCGTTTTCCTTTTCGAACTTCTCCATCTGCTGGTCTATGGCCGTATTGAAGAAAAATGCCGCCATGATCGGGGCCGGCCCGTTGATGGTCATTGAAACGCTTGTCAGGGGGGAGCACAGGTCGAATCCGGCATAGAGTTTTTTCATATCTTCGAACGTGCATATGCTGACCCCGCTCTCGCCGATTTTTCCAAAGATGTCAGGCCTTTCGTCAGGGTCTTCCCCGTAGAGCGTCACGCTGTCGAAGGCGGTTGAAAGCCTCTTCGCATCATCGTTCCTGCACAGGTAATGGAATCTTCTGTTGGTGCGCTCGGGTGTCCCTTCACCCGCGAACTGCCTCTTCGGGTCTTCCCAGTCGCGCTTGAACGGAAAGACTCCCGACGTGTACGGGAATGAGCCCGGGACGTTTTCCTTCCTGACCCACCTGTATATCTCACCCTTGTCCCTGTAATCGGGCAGGGCGACCCTGGGCACTTCAAGGCCGGAAAGAGTTGCGTTCTTAAGGGGAACCTTAATTTCCTTGCCCCTGACGGAATAGCTGTAACTTTTTCCGGTATAATGTTTTGATACTGTTTCCCACTCCCTGAGCAGCTTTTTATCTTCCTGCTGGATATGAGCTTCCACCTTCTGCAGCACTCCGGCAAGATGGTTCTTGTCGGTTCCGGTCTCATCACGGCTCAGGTCTTTGAGCACTGCATACTTTCTGATATCGTCCGAGGCCTCATCCGTATGTTTGTGGTATGACCTGACGGCCCCGGCAATTTCCCTCAGATACTGCTCCCTTTCCGGCGCAACGATTCCGGGTTTAGGTTTTTCCTTTATCTCTTCCGGCATGGGGGGGAGGTTCCAGTCGACGCCGCCTTTTTCGGCCACAAGCTTCATCAGAAAGGCAAAGGCCCTGTCCGAGCCCCTGTCATCATACCTGCTCGCGACCGTACCGAAAACGGGCATGTCATCCTCTGCCTTTTCAAAGAGGTCGTGGTTGCGCATATACTGCTTTCTCACATCCCTGAGAGCATCAAGGGCCTTCTGCTGTTCGAACTTGTTCAGCACCACCATGTCCGCATAGTCGAGCATGTCGATCTTCTCCAGCTGCGAAGGCGCACCGTATTCGCTTGTCATTACATATATCGAACAGTTGCTGATCTTTGAGACGGCGGCATCGCCCTGGCCGATGCCGCTGGTTTCAACCAGCACCAGGTCATAGCCCGCGGCCTTTACTATATCGATGGCGTCGTGGATGGCTATGGACAGTTCGTCCTTTGAAAGCCTTGTTGCCATCGAGCGCATGTACACCCTGTCATTTTCGATTGAATTCATGCGGATCCGGTCTCCGAGCAGGGCGCCGCCGCTCTTTGAACGCGACGGGTCAACTGAGATTATCGCAATGGTCTTGTCAGGATAAAATTCGATGAACCTGCGGACCATCTCGTCGATGAAGGAGCTCTTGCCGGATCCGCCTGTTCCTGTAATGCCTACAACGGGTATGCCCTGGACAGGCTTTATTTCGGACCTGATCTCTTCATACCGGGTGCTGAAACCCATGATATTCGCCTCCGCCATGCTTATCAGACGGCCGATCAGGGCCTGGTCCCTGTTCTTCAATGATGCCATGTCGCCCCTGACATCCGGAATCCGCACATCTCGGGCAACAGATATCATGTGGTCGATCATTCCCCTAAGGCCCATCTTCTTGCCGTCAAGCGGGGAATAAATTTTTGCGACTCCATAGGCCTGGAGTTCCTCTATTTCCTCAGGGACGATGACGCCGCCCCCGCCTCCGAAAACCTTTATATATCCGCATCCGTTTTCCCTGAGGAGGTCGATCATGTACTTGAAAAACTCTACATGCCCGCCCTGGTAAGAGCTCATCGCAATTCCATGGGCGCCTTCCTGGATGGCGGCACGGACGACCTCTTTGACTCCCCTGTTATGGCCGAGGTGGATGACTTCGGCGCCCGCATCCTGAAGAATCCTTCTGATAATATTGATTGACGCATCATGCCCGTCGAAAAGGGCAACTGCCGTTACGAACCTTACCGGTTCAAGTTTGTGTTTATCCATGGATATCTCCTAGCAATATATTCAATGAACTTTCCAACCGTCATTACATACTGCACATAAGCCCATGCAAATGACCCAGACGGAGAGCAAAGCTATAGCATGGTGTCGTAAAATATCAAAGAGCTGTTTTTACCTTTGATTCCGCATAGATGCAACCAATTTTCAGTGAGCTTTACTTGCATCCTTATCGCTTATTATCGAAACAAATTCATCCGCAATATGGGGATCGAACATCCTGCCTTTATTGCCTTTGATGAACGCTATTACCTCATCCTTTGACATGGCCTTTCTGTAGGGACGATCCTCAGTAACCGCATCGTAAACGTCGGCAATCGCAATTATCCTTGCAAAGACCGGGATGGATTCCGCCTTTAGCCCTTCCGGGTAGCCTTTGCCGTCCCACCGCTCATGATGATAGAGTATGCCCGGCAGTATGGCATCATACGATGGAATGTCCTTGATTATGCCCGCGCCGGTTGAAGGGTGAGATTTGATTATCGCAAATTCCTCTTCCGTAAGCCTCCCAGGCTTGTCAAGGATGGCCTCCGGTACGGCTATCTTACCTATGTCATGAAGGACTGCCGACACCATGAGCTTGTCCATGACTTCATCGCTGAGGCCGAGCCTCCAGCCGATCATCATTGTATACCTTGTGACCCTCTCGCTGTGGCCGGCCGTCCAGCGCGATTTGGCGTCGATTGAACGGGTGAGCGCGGTCAGGATACCCAGCATCAGGTCTTCCCGCTCCTTCATGGCCGCTCGTATGCTTGCGGCCATTGAATTGAGCGAGTCTGCAAGTTTGCCTATTTCATCCCTGCTTTTTGTATGGAATTCCCGCTCGAAGTCGCCTGATGCGATAATTCTGGCCTCGCGGGAAAGTTCTTCAACAGGCCTGACAATGCCCCTGCCGAATACAAGCCCTATAAGATATGAAAAAAGAAGCAGCAGCATGCAGAACACGAGGTTCTGGCCCGGATTCTTTTTCATAAATGCGATTATCGACGGCCTTGCAATGCTGTATGTAAGCACATAGTTGTATTTATCGACCGGTCTTGTCAGGTTGTCCGTTACCTCAAGCCTGTCCGAAAACCCGAAGTTTATCTTCGACAGGGATATCTTCTTTCCGGTCATGATCTGTTCAAGCTTCTTTATGGTATCCGGTTCCCTGACGTCTTTTGTATGGAAGGTATCGTTATCCCCCATATATATTTCCGACCAGACGCCATATGCCTTGTAATAAAGCCTTATGTCGTCAATGGAATTCATCCCCGAAGAGAATTCGGCAAACAGGTTTACCGCTCTCAACGAACCCTTGTCTTTTATATCAATGAGGCCAAGAAGACTGTCACCTCTGTTATCCGGGAAAAGCGAATAAATGTTTTCTTCGAACCTTTTTGTTACGAGGTTTATGATGTCGCCTGCGCCCCAGGTGAAAAGGATTATAAAAACCAGGTATCCGATAACAATGCCGAAGAGCGTCAGGGTAACGGCCATGCGCCGAGCGATGGACGGCCTGAAATAGCGCCTAAATCCCGAGGATTTAATGTTCACGGTGCCTTCCCTCTCATTAATCAGATGAGGACATGCCTTCCCTTATGCTGTCCCTGATATATCCTATTACATCCATGTTATTCAAAGGTACGCTGCCAAGGGTTTCCCTGATTTCCCTTGTGTCAAGTACGTATTCGAAGGAGTCCCTTCTGTAGGTGAAGAGTATATCGACTTCAGGCTTCTCAAGAACGAGCGCGACCACAGCCCCTGAAACATCACCGATGGGCTGCCTGTCTATGTGGGAATGCCTGAATTCCGCAGATATTAATGTCCCTTTGCCCGGCTCGGATTCAATTACGAAATTACCCTCGGCCTGAAGGGCGGCCTGCTTGAGCATGGGGAGCCCGAGCCCTATCCTTCTAACTTTTTTTGTCGTATAGAACGGGTCGAGCGCCTTTTCGATTTCCGAAGCATTCATGCCGCAGCCGTTGTCTTTTATACATATGGAAAGACAGTCCTTTTTGATATCTTCAACCAATGTTATTTCAACGAGGCTCGCACCGGCCCTGAGCGAGTTCTGTGAGATATCAAGTATGTGGAGCGCCAGTTCGATCATTATCGCTCCTCAATCCTTCTTCCGGCTGCGGCCTTAAGGGCCAGCCCGATTTCCGCAAGGCTCGGGGCCTCAAGGAAAAGCCATGTCGGGGAACTGCCGATATCTGAAATATAATGGGCATCGGACGACGTGATAAAGGCATGTCCGGAAAGCTCCGGGTAGAGTTCCCTGGCCTTTTTTATACCCGTCCTGGCGGAAATTTCCAGCGCATCGAAAGCGGCATCAGGGGGGACAAATCCCAGCTGGGCCAGCAGGCCGAACATTTCACGGTCGATATGCGAGGGAACGGCAAGACCTCCAAGTGCATGCACCGTGTCCACAAGACGGTTCAAGGAAAGGCCTGTAGCACCTATCAGCAGCCGCTGGTTGAAGCCCTCGACCTCCCCGAGTTCGTTTACAATCGCCTGCACCCCGAATACGTCCTCGTCGTTTTGCCCCGCAAGATTCTCATAAACTGTTTTCTGGAGCGCTTGGAGGGCTTCAAGGGTATCAAAAAGGGCAATCATATGAACTTCTTCCATGCTTGTCACTTCCATGCCCGGAAGGACAACCAGTGGCGTTCCTTTTGCAGCATTCATTACATAACCGGCATTCTCAGAGGCATTGTGGTCGCATATTGCGATGACATCCAGTTTTTTTTCGAGCGCCTTTCTGACAACGGCCGAAGGGTGCATATCGAGTTCGGCGCAGGGGGAAAGACATGTGTGTATATGAAGGTCGCAGGAAAATACGCGCATCACCCCGCCTGTACGAAGTGCAGGGCCTTAAGAAGCCCCAAAGAGTTTAAAAATCCTGCCTGCAGTCTCGAACGCGGGCAGGCTGCTCCCCAGGACAGGAACGCCTTCCTTTTCGGCCCTGCTCAAGGTGTCGGCATCGGGTTTTGCGCCTTTGACAACAATGATCGCCGAAAGCTCCTTAAGTGTAGCAACGGCAACGGTATTCGGATGAACCTGCCTGGTTATCCATACGTTGCCTTTTTTGGCATTTGCCATGACATCGCTCAACAGGTCGCCCGAATAACCGCCGTCAACAGATCCTTCAAGCCTGTTCTCACAGCAGAAGACCTCAAGACCAAGGCTTTTAACAATAGTTTTTAAATCCATATCAAAGCCCGTCCTTTTCCTGAATTTTTATTATGCTTTTAAGGGTTGTCCCCTTGCCGACTTCCGAATTTATCTCGAATATGTCGGAAAACTTCTTGATATTCGGCAGTCCCATTCCGGCCCCGAATCCCATCTCCCTTACCTGGTCGTCCGCTGTTGAAAACCCTTCTATCAGCGCCCTTTTTATATCGGGAATGCCTGCGCCCTTATCTATTGCCTCGATGGTGATGACGCCGTCCTCAACCCTGAACGATATTGTCCCGACGTCCGCATAGGAGATGATGTTCACTTCGGCCTCGAATACTACGACAGCAGCCTTCCTTACCGCCTCTTCAGGAACACCGTGTTCCTTGAGCACTTTCTTTATCTGGCTTGAGATCAGGCCTGCATCGATGAATTCGCGGCCCTTGACTGTAAAATATCCCCCGAAATTGCTGTCAGGTGCCACAGGTATTATCCCCGCTGCAGACCTCGCGTATACAGCCGTAAATACCGGCCCTGTAAAGTATTCCGCATGTTTCGAACATGATATATTGCGTACGTATAATCGGGATATGAAGCTCTTTTGCTATTTCGATAGCCTGTTCCTGCGGGCTTTTACCGCGGCATATGATTATTGCAGCAATGTCCAGGGCAAACGCAGTCCTGACTGATTGCGCGGTGGTCAGCCCGGTTATCAGAAGGCAGCCCGACCGGGCAAAAGCAAGGACGTCGCTCATCAGGTCTGCAGCGAATGCCGTCTTCAGATCAATTGCAAGCTTCTCATGCCCGACAATAACTTCTCCGTCCAGTTCCTTTTTTATTTCTTCCAGGGTCACGTCAATATTACCCCTCAATCCTGAATTAACGCATCTTTCAAATCCACGCCGCAGGCCAGCATATCTTCCCTTTTGAGACCGGTTTTACCATCTATACTCCTGATCAGAAGCCTTCCATATCCCTTGCCGAAGGCATTCTGAAAATCATATACCGCCCCTATCACCATAAGCGAGCCTGCATCAACAAGCTTTGAATACCTTTCAACCGCTACACCCGCCTGATAATCGACATTTTTCTTGATGTTGCTTATCAGTTCAGCATTGAAATCCGCTCCATCGGCAACAGCCTTGAGCGACGGCTTCATGTTGTCAAGTTCACGTTTGATCGCATCGTTTTCCTTATCATAGCCCTTCATGAACGCCTTTACCGCTCCACAGTCCGTGTGCCCCATGATCAAAAGCACCGGGGTGTGCAGGTGAAGAATGCCGTAGTCAACCGAACCCTGGGCCGATGTCATCTGATTGCCGATAGTCTCGACGGTAAATATTTTATTTATCGGGTCGGGGTCTATTATCCCGGGCTGCACGCGGGAGTCGCAGCAGGATACAAGCGTTATCTTGGGCTGCTGGCTTGTGGAATGAGGCTTGAAATAGCCCTCGCCGCGGTCGGCGGCAAACTTTTCATTGTTCCTTAATATCTGTGAAATAATTTCTTTTGACAAGCAGACCTCCCTGATTATTTGGCTTCCTGATTTTTATGAGGGAAAATTAATGCATTGTAAAGGGATTTTATCAGTGAAGAAAAGCGGGCCAAAGCCCGCTTTTTGTTTTTTATGCCGCAGCCTTCTTTGTCCTGTTCTTGAATACAATGTCTATTAAAAGTCCTGCAATGAGCAGCGCCGCAGCAATATAAAGGGCCTGACCCTTGAATTTTGCAAACACGAACGGGCCGACAAGGCCTGCACAGGCCCAGGCCGTGAGCATGAAGCCGTACACCTTGCCTATGTAGCCGGGTCCGAAGTTATCCGCAGCAAATGCAGGCATGGTTGCAAAACCGCCGCCGTAGCATGCCAGCAGGTAGCAGCCTGCAATCATGAATACCCAGTAATTTGAAAGGATTCCCAGCGCAATCAGGATATAAATAACGGCCTGTGTGGCAAACATGGTCCCGAAGACGGCCTTTCTGCCAATGGAGTCGGAAACCCTGGCCCAGAAAAGTCTGCCAAGTCCGTTGAATATGGCCGTTATGGATACCACCGTACCGCCTGCCGCAGCGAGAACCTTGACAAGGGCTTCACCCGTTATGGACGGGTCGGTAACCAGGGGTTTGTAATAATCCTGTGCAAGCGGAGAAAGCTGGGAGATGAGTCCGAGACCGGCCGAGACATTCAGGAACAGCATGGCCCAGAGCATCCACCACTGAGGGGTCTTCACAGCCTGGCCGAACATGAGTGAATCCGCCGCCGAGACAGAGCTTGCGGAAGGTGTAAATCCTGCCGGAAGCCAGCCGGCCGGCGGGTTCTTGTAAAACTGGGCTGCGCCGACAACAAGCACCAGGAAAATGGCTCCCCATATATAGAATGTAAGGGCGACACCTGATGCTGTGAGTCCGCCTTTAAAAGATCCGATCATCATGGGCGCGATCTTGCCCATGAAGAATGCACCGAAACCGAATCCCATGACTGCCAGGCCTGTAACAAGCCCTCTCTTATCGGGGAACCAGCGGATCAGTGTGGCTATCGGGGTAACATAACAGAACCCGTTACCGAGCCCGCCTATAATACCATAAGAAAGATACAGGAGAGGAAGGCTGCCTATCTGGTCTGCAACACCAGCGAGCAGCGTGCTTAAACCGAAAAGAATACCTCCGACCGTTGCAACAAACTTAGGCCCTTTTTTGTCAACGAGAGTCCCGCCGAACGCAGCAGCGCAACCTATCGTGAACATGAATATCATGAAGGTATACTGCGTGGCTGCTTCTTCCCATCCGTGAGCTCCCATCAGAGGCTTCTTGAAGACCGACCATGCGTAAACCGTACCGAGACACAGCTGCATGACAACAGCGGCTGTGGCTATTCCCCAGCGTTTGCTTTCAAGATTTTCATTACCTGCCATAAACCCCTCCTTGATAATCTTTAATTATTAATATCTGAAACGGCATACCCCCAAACCGTGGTTCTTGCAAGATATAACTGTAATTCACAACCGATTGGAAATTCATTTTATTGTCCTTTAATATTAAGCTGGTAATACAATATGTCACTTTCCCGATTGACATCGGAACCTCTAGTTCAATATAGTCCGTCGCTAATTTCTTAAAATTCATGGGAGGATATTTTTATGTCGGAGGATACAAAATTGTTCGGTATGAAGCCCGAATCGGGAAGGTGGCTGCTGGTTATACTGGGACTTGTTATCAACCTGTGTCTCGGCACCGTTTACGCCTACAGCGTATTCAAAAAACCGGTTGAACAGTATTTCAACACATTAACCGCAATTGCAGTTGTTCCGGAAATAGAGGCCATCAATCAGGATAAACACGGCAAAGAGCTGCTTGGCAAGGTATACGGCCTGAAAAAAGACAAGGCCGCCGAACTCAAGGCAAGGCACTCAACCCTGGATGTACCTTATGTCATCGAGATATTCAAACTTGATCCTGTCAAGGAAACCATCAAGGCCGAGGCGTTCGTAACTCATCTCAAAGGGCTCAATCCCGATAAGCTTGATATACTGCTATCAATAAACAAGATATCATCATTCCAGAGCAATCTGCCGTTTATGATATTCCTGGCTTTCTTTGCCGTAACAATGTTCTTTGGCGGCAGAATTATGGAAAAAATAGGGCCCAGGAATCTGACAATAATCGGCGGTTTGATTGTTGCCGCCGGCTGGTTCCTCTCAGGTTTTGCAACAAATATATATTTGCTGGTCCTGACTTACGGCGTTATCGCAGGCAGCGGAGTGGGACTGGCCTATGGCTGCCCGATTGCCATTGCCGCACGATGGTTTCCAGACAAAAAGGGCCTCGCTGTCGGCCTTACGGTTGCCGGCTTCGGCGGGTCAGCCCTTCTTACCGCAAAAATCGCCAGCCTGCTTCTTGATTCAGTGGGCCTTTCCACGACATTCATATATTTCGGCATTGCATTCCTTGTAATCATATTCCTCCTGTCCCTTCCTCTCAAATTCCCGGTCACCGGATGGAAACCGGCAGGCTGGACGCCTGCAGCGGGAACGGCAGCGGTTGTGGACCTTGACGCTGCAACAATGGTGAAGACCGGCACATACTGGGGCGTGTTCCTGTGCTTTCTGATAGGAAGCCTTGCAGGCCTTATGGCTATCGGTGTTTCAAGTACTGTCGGTACAGAGGTTATTAAAATAGACAAGGCGTTCGCAGCATCGCTTGTCGGCGTGTTCGCAATATTCAATGCTGTAGGCAGGCCGCTGTTCGGAACAATCATCGACAAATCCACTCCCCGTACAGCTGCACTGCTGAACCTTTTACTCATACTTATCGCATCATGCATAATGCTCCTTGCTAAGGAAGGGAATGTAGCACTTTATGTGGCGTCATTCATCCTGTTCTGGCTCTGCCTCGGCGGATGGCTTGCAATAGCGCCGACATCTACGGCAGCATTCTTTGGAATTAAAAATTATGCAAGGAACTATGGCGTTGTCTTTTTCGCATACGGCATAGGTGCAATCCTTGGCGGACTGATTTCGGGATTTGCAAAAGATATCTTCGGCTCACTGCAGTTTGCATTCTGGCCGACGGCCGGCCTTGCTGTTCTGGGTATTCTGCTTGCAGCCGTTCTTATCAAGCCTCCGAAAACAGCTTAGCACCGGTTACGATCAAAAGTTCCATGGCAGCAGGAACAACCTGCTGCCTTTTTATTTGAGTCTGACATATCAATAAAGCTCGTACTTCACCAGCCTGCCGTCGAGTGGGCCGTTTTTTAGCGGGATCTTGAATGCCGACCTCAACCCGACTTTTTTTATGAGCTCTCTGTTTCCGAAATATATGTAGGCTGTCGAGCCTTTACACCGCTGTTTGAGAAAATCCCCGAAATCCTTCATCATGAGACCCATTTCATCCTTTGTACCCATACGCCTGCCGTAAGGCGGATTGCACACAATGGTAGTTTCATTGAGATCAGGAAGGTCCATAAACCCCGACCTTTTAAACGTTATCGCCCTGCCCCCGGGGAGATTCCGCGCATTGGCCCGCGCCGCTGCAACCGCCTGCTCCTGAATATCGCTCCCGCCTATCAGTCCTTTGGGAAGTTCTCTCACCATTGCATCTGCTTCAGATTTGACAGATCCCCAGAGTGAACTATCGAAATCGGGAAGAAAAGTGAATCCGAAATTATCACGCCGGTAGCCGGCAGGGATATGGCAGCAGTGCATGAAGGCCTCAAAAAGCAATGTGCCTGAACCGCACATCGGGTCATATAAAGGCGTCCGGCCGTCCCAGCCCGACAGCTTGATAATTGCCGCGGCCAGGTTCTCCTGCATGGGCGCTTCAACCGCCTCATTCCTGTATCCCCGCCTGTGCAGCGAGCCTCCCGATGTATCCAGATAAATGGTGGCCTTGTTGCTGTCTATGTGCAGGTTGATATGGATGTCCGGGTTTATCCGTTCCACATCTGGCCTCATTTCAAAACGCTCCCTGAACTGGTCGACTATCGCATCCTTCAGGCAAAGCGATGCATACTGGGAATGTCTTATCTTGCTGTTAGTGAGATTCGCCGAGATGCAGAATGTCTGGTTAACGGAAAAGAGCGCCGGCCAGTCGATGCCCTGCGCGGTCCTGTACAGGTACTTCGTGCTGTGGCAGTCAAAGGTGATGAGCGGCGCAAGTATGCGCGTACACAGCCTGGTCATGTAATTGATGCGGTAAAGGGCTTCCCTGTCGGCCGTCAGGAACAACCCGCGAAAGACAACGTTGATATCCTCTGCCCCGAGCGAGGCAAGCTCCTCCTTGCCCAGTTCCTCCATGCCGTCCGCAATCTGGGCAAAATACCGGTTCGTCTTCTGATAGGTGAACATTCTTTTACCTTAATCTTTTTAAAATAAAAAAGTAACTGCCTTTGAAACGAAGTCGGCAAAAGCGGATTTACAGTTCTCCGCAGGCGGAAAAAGCACTGAAAACCTGCCCTTTATTGCAAGCTCTTATATCCCCTTGATTATCAGGTATTTCGCAACAGAAAATAAGGTTTCGCCTGATTGAGGAAAATCCGGTGCCGGCTGATAACTCATAACAGGATCTGAAACAATTTTAAAAAATGGAATTCAGCTCCGCCGTCAAAGGGTAAAACAAAAAATGAAAAGGAGACAAAAATCATGGAAGCAAAAAAACAGTATGTACTACCGGATCTCACTTACGGTTATAACGCTCTTCAACCTTATATATCGGAGGAACTTCTCAGGCTTCATCATGACAAACACCATGCCGCATATGTAAACGGAGCAAACGCCATTTTCGAAAAAATGGACAAGGCAAGGACGGAAAGCCTCGATTTTGACGCGAAAGCCACTTTCAAAGAGCTTTCATTCCATATAGGCGGACACCTGCTTCATTCCCTGTTCTGGAAAAATCTGGCACCCGCAGGCGGGCCCGGGGGCGGAATTCCGTCAGGGACAATAGCGAAGGTCATAGATGAAGAGTACGGCTCGTTCGACAGGTTTAAAAAGATATTCTCCCTGACGGCATCAAGCACCGAGGGTTCGGGATGGGCTGCACTGACCTTTTGCAGACTCACCAACAGGCCGGTGATAATGCAGGTGGAAAAGCATAACATCAATGTTTATCCGATGTTCAGGATACTTATGGTGCTGGATGTATGGGAGCATGCATATTACGTCGACTATAAAAACGACAGGGCAAAGTTCATAGAGTCTTTCTGGAACATAGTCAACTGGCCGGAAGTGAACAAAAGGCTTGAAGATCTCCTGAAACAGTGACCGGACTGTATCTTTCACTTCAAGACTGAATAATCCCCGGATTTACGGAGGGACATGATGAAGGCATTGATCATAAGCTCGGACAATTTTGAAGACCTTGAACTGCTGGTTCCATATTACAGGCTGAAGGAAGCCGCCATAGACGTGGATGTGGCGGCACAGGCAAAGGGTCCTATAAAAGGGATCCATGGTTACAAGGTGGATGCCGACAGGGCCTTCGGTGAAATAAACGCCGGAGAATACGCCATTCTTGTCATTCCAGGCGGCAAAGCCCCGGAAAAAGTGAGAAAGGACACAAAGGCGCTTGAGATTGCCCGCAGTTTTTTCGAATCAGGCAAGCCGGTAGCAGCAATATGTCACGGACCTCAGGTCCTGATAAGTGCAGGACTGCTGAAGGGATGGCATGCCACTTCATACAGATCCGTAGGTGTGGAATTGAAAGAAGCCGGTGCATTTTTCGAAGACCGCGAGGTCGTGGTGGACAGAAATCTTATAACTTCACGGGGGCCCTCGGATCTGCCTTCATTCATGCGTGAAATCATGACCATGCTGAATAAAAAATAAATAAAATGAACAATAAAAGCCTACACAATAACCCGGTTGCAGAGCTCCTCGACAGGTTCGAAGGCATTCCGTCGCTAGGAAGGGACGAGGAATTCGCACTTGCAACACGCTTTATAGAACAGGGTGACATTGAAGCCGCTCAGAGCCTTGCAAACGCCAACTTTAAAAACGTCGTCTACATTGCTCTCGAATATTCAGGATACAAGCTGCCGATTGAGGATATCTTTCAGGAAGGCGCCATAGGATTGATTACGGCGATCAACAAATTTGACCCCTACAGGGGTTACAGGCTGATGACCTATGCCGTATGGTGGATCAAGGCCGCGATAAATGACTACATACTGAGGTTTTTCTCGCCTGTTAAGATAGGAACGACAAAACTTCAGAAGAGACTTTTTTACAAGCTGAACCAGGCTCTCTCCGAAGAATTTGTTTCCGAAGAGAGCATTACCGACCAGTCAAATGCATTATCAGCAAGATTCAATGCAAGTCCAAAGCATATCGAGGAGATAATAATCCGGCTTTCCGGAAGCTGCTTCTCGCTCGATTGTCCGATAAACCCCAGTTCCGAAACCAGCTTCATGGATATCCTTGCAGACACAAGATCCAACCCTGAAGATCAGGTTATGGAATCCCAGCGCACCAGTTTCATGAAAGAAAAGATCGGCTCTGCCCTTAACGGGCTTACTTTGCGCGAGCAGGATATTATGCAGCAGCGCATTATGACTGACAACCCTAAAACCCTTATGGATCTGGGACAGAAATATACCATCTCGAAAGAAAGGGTACGCCAGATAGAAAACAGCGTGAAAGAGAAATTCAAAAACGCGCTTGAGGAAAACATAGACCTTATGATGCCTTAAGCGGAAGGAGGTTTGACTTCATGGCAAGGAACGTGAAATCTCAAATCAGGGAATTACTGGTTCTTCAGGAAAGAATGAACAAAGTATTCAGGGAATGCCGCCTGAATACCCCATCCGGACAATCAACAAATCATAATCCGGCGGGCAAGGAAGAAAATGATTTTCTATTCATATTCAAATCAAAGCCTAAAAAAAACCGGCCGGCCGCAAACGCAGGCTCAAGGCGCTGATACCCATATAACAGCTCATTCTCCCGTCCATCTGGATATTATATTTTGAACCTGCTCAAGGGTTGAGAAAGGAGGATATTTCATGACCCGTAATCTTGTCATAATAGGCGGTGGAACTTCAGGTCCCACTGCAGCTGCCGAAGTCAAACGGACCGATCCTGAAGCAAACATCACTGTTATCGAATCAGGCGGATATATAGCCCCTTCAACCTGACCTCTCCCTTATTACATCGGTGATGTAATCAAAGGAGAGGATAAAATCATCGGCAATGCCCTTGAAAGATTCAGGGAAACCGGAATCAATGTTCTTCTGAAAACACGGGCAGAGTCTCTGGACAGGGATAATAAAACAGTCCGGCTGTCGGACGGTTCAAGAGTCCCGTATGACACCCTTGTCATGGCCACAGGCTCAAGGCTTATAAGCCCGGGCATTGAGGGAGAGGACCTTGAAGGTGTTTTTTCACTGAAAAACATAGCTGACGCTCTCAGAATCAAGCAATACATTAAAGAAAAATCCTGCAGGAAGGCCGTAATTGTCGGTGCTGGATTCATAGCCATGGAAATGAGCGAAGCCCTGCAGGGTCTGGGCATCAAGGTTCAGATGGTTAACCAGGTTGAATTTCCCGTAATGCGCTGGGACCCCGGGTTGTCAAAAACCATCCTTGAGGAACTCGATAAAAACGGAGTGGATTATTATCCGAATCAGGATGTAATATCTATTGAGAAAGGCTCCCTCACCCCTCTGCGCCTGGCAACAAAACATATGACGCTGGATTCTGACATGATACTTCTAGCGGTCGGAATAAGGCCGGATGTGCGTCTTGCGATGGATGCAGGTATCAGGATAGGCCGGACAGGGGCGATTGCCGTTGATTTTTCCCAGACGACTTCCGATAAAGATGTTTTCGCCATAGGAGACTGCTGCGAGGTCTTTAACAGGGTCACCAGTCAGTGGGTGCATATCCCACTGTCCGATATCGCCAATAAACAAGGCCGGGTCGCCGGACATAATATCGCCGGCATGCCTGATATTTTCCCCGGTGTTGTCGGGTCACAGTCTTTTAAAGTTTTCAACCTGGAGGCCGCAGCCACTGGAATTGATGAACATGAGGCCGGCTCTGCCGGGTTCCACCCCGTCAGCCATATCTATTGGGGCAACGCTGTCGGAAGCCTGATGGGAAAGAAAAAAATTGGCTTGAAACTTGTCGCCGACAGATCCACAGGAAAACTTCTGGGCGCCCAGGCCATAGGCGAAACAGGCGCCGTATCCAGGATCAACGCACTGGCGGTGGCCTTATGGTCCCGCCTTAATATTGAAGAGATCGCCTATCTGGACTTCGCCTATTCGCCGCCTTTCAGCAGTTCTGTGGACGCCGTGCACCATGCAGCAAGGGAACTGCGGCAGAAGATGTGAATTTAAGCCTGTTGTATAAGCTTTATCTGTCGGCCTTATCCTTGGCCTTCCAGTAAGAGAAATATTCTTTACTGGTAATATAACCGTCCTTGTCCTTTCCGTCCATAAGCTTGAACGTCTCATCCAGCTTGGCCTCAAATTCCTGCAGCGTGACCTTGTTGTCCTTGTTCGCATCAAGGCATACAAAGTAAACCTGGCAGGTTTTATTTACCTCATCGGGAGTAAGGGCATCATCTTTCTTCTTGTCAAGCCCCGCGAAAATACTCTTCTCATAAAGCATGAATTCGTCTTTGCTGATTTTGCCGTCCTTCTCCACATCCATCTTGTCGAATATGCTCTGCCTTTGCGCCTTTAACTCGGATGCGCTTATATTTTGAGATTTCAGTGCTTGAAATACCGACTGCGGAATATCAGGCTGTATTTTTTGGGTTGCCGCGAATGAAGGGACAGTAAGCAGTATAACGAAAATGAAACAGAGTCCGGTTATAATTTGATTTTTCATATGTTACCTCCTTAGCGATAGATAGTTTTAATATATCTTTTTTTATATCAGGGTAATCCTTATTATGAGCCTCCAAATACCTTACTACATTTATTACTTTATTGTTTTGCTGAAAGTTAGTCATCAATGCAAAGCGTTTTTTTCAATAATCCAGTTAATGTATTCAAGGAATATGGTTTTTTTACAAAACCTGCAAGATCATTTTGATTAAAATGCCGGAACACGAAATCTTCCCCGTAGCCGCTTGTGAGAATAACAGGTATCGCGGGAGCAATTTTCCTGAATTCCCGCATGGCTTCCTCCCCGTCCATGCGGGGCATAATATAATCCAGGATGATGCAGGCTATCCTGTCTTCCGCTTTTGCGGTATTGAGATTGGCGGTAAATATTTCGAGAGCTTCTTTGCCGTTCGAGGCGGTCAAGACCTTGTAGCCTGCCATCTCAAGGGCCGCAGTTCCGATATTGACAAGCTCTTCCTCATCATCAACAAATAATATGACTTTGTTACTGCCTGCTGCGGGCTTCTCTGCAACACCTTTTATCTCGATAATTTCTTTGTTTCCACTAACCGGAAACAGGACCCTGAATACTGTGCCGGAGCCGGGCTTGCTGTTGACCTGAACCGAACACCTGTGTCCCTGTATAATTCCATGAACCGCAGCAAGGCCAAGACCGCGGCCGATATTTTTAGTGGAAAAAAACGGGTCGAAGATCCTGTCAAGAATTTCATCATCCATGCCGCAGCCTGTATCAGATACTTCGAGATATACGTAAAGGCCGTCGGGCAATTGCCCGATCATCCATTGTGTTTCAAGTTCTTCACTCCGGCACTGGGCAGTGCCTGTAGACACTAAAATCCGGCCGGCAGAGGCTCCGATTGCCTCAGATGCGTTTACAACAAGATTCTGAATCATCTGCCTTACCTGTATTTTATCGGCATTAATCATCGGCAGATCGTTTTCAAGCCGGTAAGACAATGCGGTTTCGTTGCTTATCAAGCTCTTTAGAACCTGATCCATATCCATGATTATCTGATTGAGATCAACCTGCTCCAGAACAAAGTGTCCCCTTCCCGAGTACGCAAGCATCTGTGATGTCAGGCCTGCCGCATATTGTGCCGCTTTGGATGCTGTCTTTATGTATTCTTTTTCTGCGGAGCTTTCCCTCATTCCCCAAAGCGCAAGCTCCTGATTGCCAATGATGTTCTGGAGCAGGTTGTTAAATTCGTGCGCTATGCCGCCGGCTATCAGGTCGAGACTTTCCACTTTCTGTGACTGGCGAAGCTGCTCCTTCAGTTTATTTCTTTTTATCTCTTCATGTTTGCGATTGGTTATATCCCGGATGATATGGACCGCTCCGTTCATATTGCCTTCATCGTCATAAATCGGATCGACACTCACCTCAAGCCAGCGCTGGCCCGACTGAAGCTCGCATGTTGTCCTTCCCATTCCCTGCTTCAACTGCATATAGGGACAATCGCATATCGGTTCGGATGCTCCATGGGCGATTTCCCAGCAGTAGCTGCCAAGAATGTCCATGATATCTTTCCCGAAATATTTTTCCGTTGCGCTGTTGCAGCGAATGATCCTGTAGTCATTGTCCAAAAGCCAGATAACGTCATTAACAGCGTCAAATGTCGTCTTCCATTGTTTTGCGGATTTCTGAAAATTTTCCTGAGCCTGTTTGCGTTCGATTATTTCATTCCTGAGTCTATAGTTTGAGGCCTCCAGTTCGGCAGTCCGGAGCAGCACCCTGTGTTCCAGCTCTTCATTGATACTCAGAAGCATCTCCTGCGCTTTTTTGAGTTCCGTGATATCGCGTGCTGCTGCGAATGCACCGACTACTTCACCCGCTTTGTTTCTGTAAACCGATGCATTGTATAAGACTGGTGTCGCATGGCCCCCAATATGCCGGATCTCAAGGGGATAGTCATAAACAGCACTTTCCATAAAAACCTTTTCATAACCTGCACGCGCCTTGTCCGGTTCCGTGAAATAGTCCGAAAAGTCAGTTCCTATGAGTTCTTCCCTTGATAGACCCGTGACCTGTTCCGTGGAATGATTAACATCCATTATCTTTCCGTCGGCACCGATCGTGACAAGGGGGTCAAGGCTTGCTTCAATAAGCGAGCGGTTGTATTCGCCGGCTTCTTTCAGGGCCGCTTGCGACTTAACGCGTTCATTGATTTCGTTCTCGAGCTGTTTGTTCCTTATCTCAAGTTCTGCCGTCCTTATCTTTATCAGTTCTTCAAGGCGGCTCCGATGAATGTCCAGCTCCTCTTCGGCTTTTTTGCGTTCAGTGATGTCAATAAACAATACTGCAAAACGTCCCGGTGACGGGCAATATGAAAAAACTTCGAACTGTCGTTTGAGAGCCTGAGAAAAATGCTCGAAATGTATAGGATTGCCTGTAATGGCCACATCACCATAAATCTTTATCCATTGCGGGTCTTCATCAGGAAGCACTTCAGTCATGAGCCTGCCGAGAACATCCTCTTTCTTAAGGCCCGTGAGCATTTCGAAGGAAGGATTTATCTCCAGAAAGCAATAATTTACCGGCTCGCCTTTTTCATCGTAAATTATCTCATGCAGAGCAAATCCTTCCGTCATGGAATTGAAAAGGGTCCGGTATTGCTCTTCACTTTTGAATAACGCCTCTTCTATTTGTTTGCGTTCGGTAATATTCTTGAAATACCCTATCAGACCGTCGATCTGGCCTGTACTATTAAACTTAGGAACATATGTGCCGTCAAAATACTCCTTGTGGCCCTGAGGAGAGATAAGAAATGTCTCCAGATGTGATGGCCTGCCTGTTTTTAAAACCTGCTTTTTAATCTTTGTAATTTTGTCGGCATCTTCCTTTGATAAAAAGTCGTAATCGGTCTTTCCGATCATGTCCTTTTCAGTAAGACCCAGCTGGGGATTTTTAATAAACGTATATTCCAGTTTATTGTTCTGCATTAACAGGTGGTCAGGGGAGCTGGAAGTGATGGCCTTGAAACGTTCTTCGCTCTCACGCAAGGCTTTTTCCGCCTCCATATGCGCATTACGCAGCCTTACGGATATGATCCCGTAGGAAAGGTTATCCGCAAGTTCCGTCAGCAGTTTTATCTCATCTTCCGAGAACGGGTCCGGCTGAGGCGAATATATGGATATAGCGCCAAAGCTCTTTGTTCCTTCTTTTAACGGAAAGACTATAGAGGAAGCATACCCCCGTCTTATTGCATCCTCCCGCCATGGTTCAAATAGGGGATCATTCAGCATGTTCCTGCATGTGTTGATTGTTCCTGTACGGATGGCCCTTCCCGTCGGACCGTTCCCGCGCTCCGTGTCCGCCCATGAGATATTCAGTGTTTCCAGATAGCCCTCTTCGAATCCGGCATATGCAACAGGTCTTACAGACTTGTATTCATCATCTTCGGCATAACCTATCCACACCATTTTGTGACCGCAGTCCTCAATAATTATCTTGCAGACTTCCTTGAGATATTCCGATTCTTCCGTTACCCGCATTAATGCCTTGCTGCTGTCGCTGAGGGCCTTGAGCGTCCGGTTAAGCCTTTCAAGCTCTTCCTCTCTTTTCACGTGCTCATTTATGTCATACTCTGTACCCTGACGGCAGACAGGGTTCTCAAACCCTTCTTTTAATGAATTCTTACCTGCCAGGGCCCGGCCTGATGATTTTTTTTCAGTTTCAGCGGTTTTTACAGGATTCATTGCCGGGCCGTTATCTGATGTCCTCTCGGACAATGAGCGGTTTGTCTTTTTCTTCATTGGCATTATCCTTTAAATATCCATTATATCGAGCCTATTCAGTGACCACCTTCAGCAGGTCAGCATACTAAAAAATCGAAGTAAATATCAATTCGGAAGTATAATGGAATATTAATCCGGAATGGTAAATATTCAATAAGACTATAGCCAGACAGTTCTGTTGAATTGAATGCACACACCCCTGAAGCCCGTTTACAAACCAGACCTATTCTTTTCCCCATATTTCTTTCAGACGCTTGTCACGGCCGCAGTTGTAGCGGTAAAATCTGTAGCGCAGGGGATTCTTTTTGTAATAGTCCTGATGATATTCTTCAGCCCGGTAGAAAACACCCGCAGGAACGATTTCGGTGTAAACCGGAGGCTTGATCCGCCCGGTAGTGATGAGGTTGTCCCTGGACATTTCAGCAAGTCGCTTCTGTTCACCGTCATGATAGAAGATCGCAGTACGGTACTGGTTGCCAATATCACAGAACTGCCTGTCCTTAACAGTCGGGTCAACATTATGCCAGAAAACATCCAGCAGTTTCGCGTAGCTGATTTTCGAGGGATCGAAAGTGATTTCTACAGACTCCGCATGGCCCGTGGAACCTGAAGAGACCTCCTCATAGGTCGGGTTAATCTTATTGCCTCCCGTATAGCCGGAAACTACGGATATTACTCCAACAAGCCCTTCAAACTCCGCTTCCATGCACCAGAAACATCCGCCCGCAAAAGTGGCCTTTTCAAAATGAGGCCTGGCTGACGACTTATAAACATCAGAGGCCTGGGCATTCATGGAAATCAACATGAGACCGGTTGTCAGTATTAATGTTGCCAGTCGCAGGTTCATGACAGCTCCTTTGTAAAGAATCATCTCTGGTGGGTGAAGTTTTTATTGTATTCACCATAGCCTTTTTTTTCGAGGTCTTCTCTCGGGATAAACATCAGGGATGCCGAATTCATACAATATCTAAGCCCTGTGGGCGGCGGACCGTCATTGAATACATGCCCGAGATGCGAATCGCCGTGCCTGCTTCTGACCTCGGTTCGGACCGAAAAAAGGCTTCTGTCCTTCCTGGTAACGATGTTGTCCGGCTCCAGAGGCCTTGTGAAACTGGGCCAGCCGGTGCCCGAATCATATTTGTCCCTGGAGCTGAAAAGAGGCTCGCCTGAGACTATATCGACATAGATGCCTTCCTTCTTATTGTCCCAGTATTCGTTTTTGAAGGCGGGTTCAGTCCCTTGATTTTGCGTCACGTTGTATTGCATCGGGGTAAGCATTTTTTTCAGAACCGCATTATCGGGTTTCTTGAAATTCTTCCAGCCGGAATTCATCATCCCGGATGTCTTGGTCATACTGTTATTACCGCTCATTTTAATCTCCTTTTGTTCGGCAGCGGCGGGATTTCCAAAAAACAAGATTATTGTCATCAAGGTTAATGCCGGTAAAAGCACCTTCATATAAGGCTCCTTTATACTTTCGATTCACCATTTTTATTTGTGGCTCCTGATACTGTTTAAAAAAATCAGCGGTTTTTGACTATAGGGGCATACCTGAAATCCGCATTCGAAAAACCTTATTTGCTTAAATTGCGGCACCTGCCGCCCAGTCCGTTCAGGTAAATACTTATTCAGCAGAGTTAACACTAAACACAACAAATCGGTTTTTTTATTTTTTTGAAAATAATCATTAAGGTATTTGGAAGCCCGATATCAGGCTATGCCTGATTGTGAAGCCTGAGGTTTCAATATCTATATAACTCATTAAATTAAAAATAAAATGAATGAAGGAGAAGAGTATGTTTAAACCAAAGAAGATTCTCGTGCCGACGGATTTCTCTAAACATTCAGATATCGCCTTAAGTGTTGCCTCTGATATTGCGGAAAAATACAATTCAAAGGTCTATCTGCTTCATGTCATCGATAATACGGTCCAGCAGTGCGCAGTCGATTACTGCATCCCGGTTGAAATGATGGAAAAATACAATACCGACAGCGTCATCAATTCAAGGGAGCTGATGAAGAATGAAGTGAGAAATTTTTCTCAGGACCATGCCGTAGAAATCGAATATGACATAAAAAAGGGAAACCCTTATGAAGAAATAATTAAAGAACAACAGAATAAAGACATTGACCTCATAATCATCGGATCCCACGGAAAGACGGGTTTTATCAAGCACATGATGGGAGGCGTGGCCGAGAGGGTTTTAAGAAATGCAACTTCGCAGGTCCTGATGGTCAAATAGCAATCTCCCGGGGAACATTTTACAAGGTTGTAATCCCTTCGCGGATTGCATATTTTGTCAGTTCCGCAATGCTGTGCAGACCTGTTTTGTCTTCGATCTTGTAACGGAATGTCTCCACGGTCTTGACGCTAACGTTGAGATCAAATGCAATTTCTTTTGTTGACCTTCCCTCCGAGATTCTCTGCAGAACATCGCGTTCCCGTTTGGTGAGTATTGAAAACACCGACAGGTCGGAAATCTGGGCCGACATTACAAAGTCTCTTACCATGTCATCAACAAGGTCAGGGCTTATGAACAAACGGTTTTTCCTGATAACCCTAATGGCGTCAATCAATTCATCCGACGCGCAATCCTTCAGAAGATAGCCTGAAGCCCCTGCCTTCAGCATGTTTATTAGAAATTTTCTGTCGTCATGCATTGACAGGGCCAGAATCTTTATCGAAGGCTTTTCATGCTTGATTCTCAAGGTCGCTTCAATGCCGTTCAAATCGGGCATGTTGATATCCATAATAATCACATCCGGGTTTTTCTCAATTGCCGCATCAATGGCTTCAATACCGTTTGAAGCCTCTCCAGTCACTTCAAATTCCGGCTGTTTTTCCAGAATCGTCTTGAGTCCTTCCCTCATTATTTTATGGTCATCCGCCAGCAAGATTTTTGTCTTCATATCATTCCCCTCTCATTAATGGGAACAACGATGTTTACCTTTGTTCCCGCACCCTGTTTGGATTTAATGCTGAAAAATCCGCCTATATGATTCAGCCGCTCCCTGATGCTTACATAACCATGACTTTGCTGATGCCCTGTTGACATTTCAGACTCTTCAAAACCTATGCCGTTATCCTGAACGCTTATCATGACAGTGTCCGTTGCATACCTGATAAATACCATGACTTCCCTGGCCTGGGAATGTTTGGCGATATTGTTCAGAAGTTCCCGAACGATCTGGAATAAAAGCACTCTCAATTCATTGCTTATCGGTTTTTGATATTCATCACTGTCCAGCCGGAAATTCATTCCCCTTTTTGCAATTATATTCTCTCCAAGCCAATCGATTGCCGGTTCCAGCCCGAGGTCATAAAGAAGGGGGGGGCTGAGCTCGAATGTCTGTGACCTGATATTTTTTATGGCCTCAGTCAGCAATATATTGATCTCGTTCAGTTCACCGGCCAACCCGGAATAATTGCCGTCTTTTTCGATCTCTTTGAGTTTTATTTTACAGTAAGCCAGGTTCTGGCTCACATTGTCATGAAGTTCCGTCGCAATCCGCCTTCTCTCCTTCTCCCCGGCCAGGCTCATATTGAATGTCTGGGAACGCAAGTCCTCATGAAGTTCCTTAAGCTTGTCGTTCGCCATCTTCTGCTCTGTGATGTCGCGTAGGATACAGCCTATCAGAGGCACGCAATCTTCTCCTTTTTTTTATGATATGCTTCTTGTCAAGGATCCATCTGTCGGTTCCGTCGGGCCTTATGATGCGGTATTCCGCCTTTGAATATCGAAACGACAGAAGCTCTTCAATGCTTTCTTCGGCAATACGCCTGTCATCCGGATGAACGGAAAGAAGCCAGAGATCAGGATTGTCATAGAACCCGGAAACTTCTTTTCCATACAGGCGTTCAAAGGCTGGATTCACATAATATAATTCTTTTCCACTGCTTGACATAATCCAGATAACTTCATCCACAACGGATAAAAGTTTTAAAACGTCTTCAGGAATATCTAAACAGGGGATAGATTTATTTTCTAAAATTGTCTTCATCTGTCGCCGTTTAAGTTTTAATCGAACCGATTTGATATACAAACACAGTTTTTATAGCATACAGGGCATCAATAAAATGTCAAGCTGTAAAGGAATAATTTGCTGTCAGAATTTTAGAAGCCAAAAGTAAGGGAATCCCTGATTGTGAATTATTGTCAGTTCCCCTATCCGGATTAAAAAGGAACGCTGTTGCACGGTTTTAACACCAAGATACAGCATGAGAGTATTCAAAAAATCAATTCCAGGGAGGATGAAATGAAGGGAAATGACAAGATCATCGATAAACTGAACAGCCTGCTTGCCGATGAACTAACCGCCATCAGCCAGTACATGGTTCATGCCGAGATGTGCGACAACTGGGGCTATGAAAAACTCCATAAAATCAACCGGCAGCGTGCCATTGATGAGATGAAGCATGCGGAAAGGCTTATAGAGAGGATCCTATTCCTGGAAGGCACGCCGATTTTAAGTCATTTGAATAAGATCAATATCGGCGCCGGCGTTGAGTCCCAGCACAACAACGACCTGGCATCCGAGATTGTCGCCCTGAAGGGATACAACGAGGCAATAAAACTCGCCATGGAAGTCGGCGACAACGGGAGCAGGGAGTTGTTTGCGTCGATACTCAAAGACGAAGAGGGCCACATAGATGTCATAGAAATGGAACTGGGGCAGATAGAGCAGGTCGGTAAAGAGAACTATCTGGCTGAACAGATAAACTAACCGCAATACTGCCTGAACAGTGATCCATAGCAGTATAGCCCCGAGAAAGTGAGGTGTAGCATGGCGGAAATTAAAGTTGACGTACAGGGCGAGACCTGTCCAGTACCGCTTGTCGAGGTACGCAAAGCGCTGCGCAAGGCCTCTCCGGGAGATATTATAGAGGCTGTCGGAACACACCCGGCATCGAAAAAAGAGATACCGATGGCGGTTAAGGCCCTGGGTCTGGAGCTTTTAGATGTCGAGGAAGACGGCGGCGTCTGGAAGATCAGGATCCGCAGGTGATGGAGGCAGTGTCATGACGGAAAAAACAACAATCATCCTGCACAGCGGCGATATGGATAAATTTTACAGCGCGCTTATTATTGCAAACGGCGCTTTGGCCATGGGAATGGAAGCTACAATCTATTTTACATTCTGGGGCCTTGAGAGGCTTGTTGATAAAGGCCTTGAGAAGGGCCCGCTTTCAAAAATGAATTTCGGCGGGCTTGGCAGATGGCTTATCAAACGCCGCATGAAGGCGGTAAACATGGCCTCTCTCAGGCGCCTTCTTGATGATTTCAAGGAACTGGGGGGCAGGATCATAGCATGCCAGATGACCATGGATATCATGGGGATAAAGAAGGAAAGCCTGATCAAGGGTATCATCGATGAATACGGCGCTGTCGGAACCTATATCGATGAGGCCCGGAACTCGGCCATCAACCTTTTCATCTGATCATTTATCAAGGAAGAAAACATGTCATCCTATTTTGATAACTCGGCAGCCACAAGGCTTGATGAGCGTGTGCTCGAGGCCATGACCCCATACTTTTTTGACGTATATTCCGTCGCCACTTCCGAGTTTGGGTATTCGCTTGGCATAGAAGCCAAGGAGGCCCTGGAAGCAGCGCGAAAATCAATTGCCGGTGTTCTGGGCGCTGCTGCGGATGAATTCATCTTTACGTCAGGTTCCACAGAATCAAGCAATATGGCGATCAAGGGGATTGCGTCGGGACCGGAATCAAAGAAAGGGAGCCATATAATCACAACGAAGATAGAAGATTTCCCTGTTCTCAACAGTGTGAAGGCGCTCGAGAAACAGGGGTTTAAGGCGACCTACCTCGGCGCAGGTAAAGACGGGCTTATCGACCTCAACGAGCTCTCCCAGGCCATCACCGACAAGACAATCCTGGTCACCATACAGCACGCAAACCAGGAAATAGGGACCATTCAGGATATCGAGGCGATCGCAAGGTTATGCAGGCAGAAGCATGTGCTCTTTCATACGGACGCGACCCACACTTTCACCCGCGTTAATCTGGATGTGCGCGACTCTCCTGCGGATATGATAACGGTTTCCGCCCATACAATCCACGGACCAAAGGGTGTCGGGGGATTATACATCAGGAAGGGAACTCCTCTTTCAAAGTGGATGGACGGCGGTTTCCAGGAATTCAACCTGAGGGCCGGGCTCGAGGACATTCCCGGGGCTGTCGGATTCGCCAAGGCTGTGGAGCTTGTCAAGCCGGAAGAAAACGCAGGCTTCATAAAGCTCCGCGATCATCTAATCAACCGTGTGCTGGCCGAAATCCCTGACGTGAGCCTTAATGGACATAAAGTTAAAAGGCTTCCCCAAAACGCCAATATTACACTTCACTATGTGGAAGGCGAATCCGTCACCCTGCATCTTGACATGCACGGGTTCGCTGTAAGCACCGGCTCCGCCTGCTTCAGCCGCTCACTTGAGGCCAGCCATGTCATCATGGGTATCGGCGGGGATCATGAGCAGGCGCACGGCTCCATACGTTTTACATTCGGCAGGTTTAATACGAAACAGGAAGTGGACAGGCTGGCAGATGTCCTTGCTGAAGTCGTAAGCGATTTGCGCAAGATCAGTCCCCTGGGAAAGGAACCCCGTCAGGAGGTTAGAAAATGAAGTTCCCGTATAATGAAAAAGTACTTGAGCATTTCAAACACCCGCACAACGTGGGGCAGATAGAAAACCCTGACGGAAAGGCCATAGAGGGCAGCCCCGCCTGCGGCGACATGGTTTCGGTCAGCATAAAGGTTGACAAGACCGGTAAGCGCATCGAGGATGTCAAATTCGAATCATACGGCTGCGCCTCGAATATCGCTACTGGCTCCATTATCACCGACCTCGCCAAAGGTAAAACCATTGAAGAGGCCAAAAAGATCACATGGGAACAGGCTGCCGATGCCCTGGGCGGGCTGCCGCCGATAAAGGCGCATTGTTCTGTTCTGGCCGTTGAAGGACTGCGTTCGGCTATTCAGAATTATGAAGAGCTGAACGGCAAGATTAGTGAAAAGGTTCCAACAACAGTAGAGACGGTTAAAAAGCGCCTGAAAAAAGTCATGAATCCCCTGTCCGGTCTGGACCTTGTGAGAACGAATCTTGTGAATGACATCAGCATTAAAGACGGGGTGGTGCTGGTAACCATCGACCTTCCTGCAAATCACCAGTTTGCAGCCAATATCACTCAGGAAATAATGGATAAGATTGAACCTCTTTGGGACGTGAAATCCGTAGAGGTGAAGTTCACGGAGTAATGAAAGGAGGCGTAAATGACCCTGAGGACTTATACAAAATCGACCCTGCTCGCCGCACTTGTAAGTATTTCCCTGGGGGGATTCCTGCTGCACCTGAGAATTCATTCCATATCAAATAATACCGCTAACATAATCCCTCTGATTATCGGCATACTGAGCGTCGTTGTGGTCCCCGTGCTTTTTTCAGCAAAGAAAACGGTCCAGTACGGCTATGTGTTAAACGGAATGCTGACCATCATCGGCACGGTCCTGATGACCCATTTTTCAATTGCAAACTGGCCGCAGCCTGCGACTTTCGCGACAGTAATTGTTCAGACGCTGCTTTCCGACAATCTGATCCTCTGGACCAACTTCTTTATAGGCAAGGCCCTCTTCGACCTGGAAACATTCGGATACGCCGTGGACAAGGAGAAAAAAGGCGTTACATACCGTTATCCCAACATTGGCTGGTGGCTTGTGCACCTGGCGGCAATAAGCGCTGTTTATACCCTTGGCCATCTGCTCTGGAGGCAATTATGAACAGATTTAAATGGCTGACCCCCAACTGGTGGGTTCTTCATGTCATAGCAATAATATTCTTCTTCTTCCTCGGGCATTGGGTGCAGTTCTAAGAGCTCCTTTCAGCCCTTCCTATCAGGAATTTAGAGGAATAAATTAAGGTTTTGCCTGATTGTGAAAAACCGGGAAAAAATTGATTATGCTGGCTATAAAAGGGGTTTATGTCACTGATTAGATATCTTCAAAGAAAAGTAAAGGGGGATAACATGAAACTGAAATTAATACTGGCGGTTTTACTGGTTTTAATACTTGCTTCCGCCTCATTCTCCGCACCCATAACCTATTCGAATGCACTTACATTTTCAAGCAGTGATGCAATATCAACAGGCCAGGGCATGGGAACTTTATTATCTTATGGCTATGGATCTGTTAACGGTCTTGACGGCTTTGGAGATTATTTACGATGGTCTCATGCTCTAAGCTTCGATCCGCAGGCCGGTCCGGCTTACGTTAACGGGACTTTATCACTGAGCTTTCATGATGCCGGCAACCAGAGGTTTGACAGTCCTGAAATTTCTCTCGATTTTCCCGGTTCCGGGCTATATGCGACCGGGGATGTCGAACCCGGGGTTTACAGCTGCAATGTCATATTCAATAACGGCTCTCTGTTCGTAACGCTGGCTTCGCTCGGAGGAGATTTCTACCTGGACCGTTCCTCCTTTAGACTCAACTATAACTCCTGCCAGGACCCGGTCCCTGAACCTGCTCCGGTTCCAGAACCTTCCACGCTCCTTCTTTTGGGCCTTGGGCTGCTATCAACAGGTACCGTGATCAGGAGAAGTACGAAGAACAGGTCAGAATAGCCAACATCAAAAACAAGGAGGGTATAATGAAACGCAAAGGAGACGACGACAGTGGGAATTTAACGGAAAAGCGGGAATTCGAAAGGAATAAAGTCAACGTTCCCGCACGCTACAGAAGCGGATCTGAAAATGATCATCCGGGGTTAGTGCGGGACATCAGCTTCGGCGGAATGTTCCTGGAATCACAATTCAAACATAATGCGGGAGAACATATCCAGGCCGATCTGAATATTGAGCAATACGGCAAGATCGCATGGGTGCACGGACATGTGGTTCGCACAAACGAAAAAGGCATTGGAATCAAATTCACCCATTATGATGTGAACGGAGTTGATGACATAATCCATTATCACAGGAAAAATATTTAAAATATTTTTATGCCCGGAATCAGGTAATGCCTGATTGTTTGTACTTAATTATTCATTGCAATAATGATATGAGGAGATAAATACCTGCAGCAATCAGAACTGCCATACCATCTAAACGTTTGACTGGATATTGAATGCTCGAAGGCATTAAAGACAAGCCATACTGGAGTATCCCCGCAGAACAGGCAATAATCCTTGCCGGATCATCCGAAAACGGCCTCACAGGCCAGGAAGCATCTTCCCGCCTTAATACGGAGGGACCCAACCTGCTCAAACCTGCAAGGTCGGATAGCGCGGTAACACTACTTGTCTCACAGTTTAAAAGCCCCATTATCCTGATATTGCTTTTTGCCGCAGCAATATCATCAATCCTCCATGATTCGACAGACAGCGTCATCATATTGGTAATCGTTATCATAAGCGGCCTGCTGGGATTCTGGCAGGAAAAAGGGGCTGCAAATGCAGTAAAAAAGCTTCTGTCCATGGTCCAGGTAAAGGCCGACGTTATAAGGGATGGCGCCGAATCCGAAATACCCCTCGAGCAGATAGTCCCCGGCGATGTCATCCTGTTAAGGGCGGGGGACATCATCCCCGGTGATTGCCTGATAATCGAATCAAGGGATCTTTATGTCAATGAGGCTTCTTTGACCGGGGAAACCTATCCTGTTGAAAAAGTGCATGGGGTTACTGATGCCGAAGCCCCGTTTGCCGGGCGCTTGAATGCCTTATGGATGGGGACGAATACCGTCAGCGGTTGGGCGAAAGCCCTTGTGGTAAACACCGGAGTACGCACCGAATTCGGAAAGATTTCAGACCGTCTGAAACTCAGGCCCGAAGAAACCGAATTCGAACGGGGGGTGAGGCGTTTCGGATACCTGCTCATGGAGGTGACGCTTATCCTAGTCATAGCAATCTTTGCGGTCAACGTCTTCCTCAAGCGCCCGGTACTGGAATCATTGCTCTTCTCGATGGCACTGGCCGTAGGCCTGACGCCGCAGCTGCTGCCGGCCATAATAAGCATCAATCTTTCCCATGGCGCAAGGCGCATGGCCGGACTGAAAGTGATTGTAAAGAAGCTGAATTCCATAGAAAACTTCGGCAGCATGAACATCCTGTGCTCAGACAAAACAGGCACGCTCACCCGGGGCAGGGTAAGGCTCGAGGGCGCCTTTGACATTCACGGAGGCGCAAGCGAAAAGGTGAAGAGACTTGCCTACCTGAACGCAGCCTTTGAGACCGGGTTCAACAACCCGATTGACCAGGCGATCAAGGATATAAAAGGCATCGACATCCTCAAAGAGAATAAGCTGGACGAGATACCATATGATTTCCTGCGCAAACGGCTCAGCATCCTCGTAGGTGATAAATCCACTTACACCATGATAACCAAGGGCGCTTTTGCAAACGTCATCGATGCCTGTTCGAACGCGGAAGGCGACAGCGGAGATATAATGGATATCTCAAGCTTAAGGCCTGAAATAGACCGACGCTTTGCCGAATACAGCGCCCAGGGACTGCGCACACTCGGAATTGCCGTTAAAGAATTCTCCAGTGCTCGGTCGATCAGCAAGGCTGATGAAAAAGATATGACATTTATGGGATTTATCGTCTTTGATGATCCGCCCAAGGAAGGCGTCGGCGATACTGTCAAGGAACTCGAAAAGCTGGGAGTAGCGCTTAAGATAATCACGGGCGATAACAGACTCGTGGCGGCAAGTGTCGGGATCCAGACAGGCCTGTCTGCAACCAGGATTCTTACGGGCTCGGACATGCATGACATGAGCGATGAGGCCCTGATACGCATGTCGCCCTCAATTGACATCTTCGCCGAGATAGAGCCCAACCAGAAGGAAAGGATAATACATGCCCTGAAAAAATCAGGCAGCGTGGTGGGATATCTGGGTGACGGGATCAATGATGCATCAGCCCTTCACACCGCTGATGTGGGAATCTCGGTTGACAGTGCGGTGGATGTCGCGAAAGAGGCCTCGGACATCGTGCTTCTGGAAAACGACCTGAAGGTGCTGCTTCAGGGTGTGATCGAGGGCCGCCGGACTTTTGCAAACACGCTCAAGTATGTCTTCATGGCCACCAGCGCCAATTTCGGAAACATGTTCAGCATGGCGGGAGCATCTCTGATCCTGCCGTTTCTGCCTCTCCTGCCGAAGCAGATACTTCTCACAAATCTGATGACCGACTTTCCTGAAATGACTATCGCCACTGACAGCGTGGATGCCGAACTGCTGGAAGTTCCAAGAAGGTGGAATATAGGCTTTATAAAAAAATTCATGCTCGTCTTTGGTTTGTTGAGTTCTGTCTTTGATTATCTGACCTTCGGCGCATTGCTGTGGATACTTCATGCCAGCCCCGAGCAGTTCCAGACAGGATGGTTCATGGAATCTGTAATATCGGCCGCCCTGATCGTGCTCGTGATAAGAAGCCGCAGACCATTTTTCAAGAGTCCACCCGGACGCTATCTGGCGGTTGCCACTGGCATTATCGCGGCGCTTGCGCTGATTCTGCCGTTCACGCAGCTTGCTGCGCTGTTCGGATTCAAAGTGCTGCCTGTCCAATTCTTTGTCATGCTGCTCATGATTGTAATAAGCTACATATTATGCGCGGAACTGGCAAAACGGGTCTTTTACAAAATGGTAAATTTCTAGGACTGTCTTTAAGTGTATCAGCTGGCATCCGATTTTCAACAATACGATTCATATGTTGAACATACACCCCCTGACCAGCGAGACCCTGAAAATATCTGGAATATAAAAAAAACAGGCCAGAGGGGGCCTGTTTAAAGAGGAGTTATTGATGTGTAAATGATGAACAGGTAAATACTATTCATCATTTCGCTTAGAAATATAAACGTATTAAGAGAATTACCTCTATCAGGGAAAACATGATTTATGCCTTCGAAAAACCTTATGCGCCGACTGCGCTGAATCATCAAACTATGATCACGTTACCCGAATTTATTTTGGGGTCTGGCTAAATAATAGTCCGGCCATCCCGGGCGACTAGTCATTATCGGTATATTTGAGGGAACGAACTTTAAAAATGGTCATGAACAGACCGGTTCGGATCTTTTTAGAGTTTCCCTTCCGTTTTTTCTCGTCAGGTTTTTTGAAGCAACAAATCAGGATAACCCTTATTGCATAAATTGCGCGGCACCCTGATAAAGATGTCTTAATAAAAAAACAAAAGGATAAATACGATGAATAGAAGCAGGATTATTACGCCAGTCATATGTTTAATTCTTTTATCAGTATCCATCGGCTGTGCAGCTACGCAAAAGACAGAAAGCACCGGGCAGTATGTCGACGACTCTGTCATCACCGCCAAGGTACAAGCTGCGATTCTGGCCGAACCGTCACTGAAAATATTTCAGATCGATGTTGTAACATACAAAGGGGTCGTTCTTCTCAGCGGCTTTGTCGATTCGGAGCAAAAAGTGAAAAAGGCTGAGAAGGTTGCCCGCGGCATTGCCGGTGTTGCACAGGTCAGGAACGAACTGGTTGTTAAATAGCTTAGCTGCCCAAATCAGGCCGATGACAAGTGCCATGATTTCCTGCAGCTGCTTAAGTCCGTAACAGGAAAGAAAGGAGGTACATGAAATGAAAGAAATCAACAGGAGGGAGTTTCTCGGCCTGATCGGCATCAGCGGGGTCAGTCTTATAAGCTTGTCCAGTATCGGCTCCCGGGCCTTTGCCTATGGGGGTATGAAGGTTGACGATGACTTCTCTTTTGTCCAGATGTCCGACACCCACTGGGGTTTCAGTGGTCCGGCCATCAACCCCGATGCGACCGGTACGCTCAAGAAGGCCATATCCATTGTCAATAACCTTAAAACACAACCTGACTTTATCGTCTTTACCGGAGATCTGACCCACTCCACGGATGATCCTGCCGAGAGAAGACGGAGGCTGTCGGAATTCCGTGACATCACCAAGACCCTCAAGCAGGATACGATCAAATTCCTGCCCGGTGAACATGACGCCGCGGCGGATAACGGCGCCGCCTATCAGGAAATCCTGGGCCAGACCCACTATTCCTTTGACCACAAGGGGGTTCATTTCATAGTCCTGGATAATGTCTCGGACCCGCGCGGGAGCCTCGGTGACGCCCAGCTGGAATGGCTGGGCCGGGAGACTAGGAAAATCGACAGGACCTCCCAGATCATTGTCCTTACGCACCGCCCTCTCTTTGACCTGTACCCGCAATGGGAATGGGCCACTCCGGACGGAGCCAGAGCCGTTGAATTGTTGATGCCTTTTCCGAACGTAACAGTCTTTTACGGCCATATCCATCAGGAGCATCACGATATGACCGGCCATATTGCGCACCATGCCGCACGCGGCCTGATGTACCCGCTGCCCGCACCTGGTTCCGTGCCCAAAAAGGCCCCGGTTCCCTGGGACCCGGCCGCGCCCTATAAAGGACTTGGTTTCCGGAGCATAGACGATCAGGTAACCAAACAGCAATGTGTCATAAGCGAAATTCCGATCAAGGAGGATCAGCATGCATAAAAACAAGGCAGGATTCAGCGTAGCCAGCACCTTGAGTCTAATGGTTTGCGCCCTCTTTCTGACAGGGTTACCGGTTCTGGCGCAGGATTCGGATTCGGGACAGGTAATTGAGGTGCAGGCCAAGCGCTTCGAATTCATCCCTTCTGAGATTACACTCATGAAGGATGTTCCGGTAGTTCTGGAACTGACCTCGCTGGACGTCAAGCATGGGTTCAATTGTCCCGGCTTGGGTCTGCGTGCCGATATCTATCCCGGGAAGACAACCAACATACGGTTCACTCCGAAAAAAACAGGAAGCTTTACTTTTTATTGCGACGTCTATTGCGGCGAAAGGCACGAAGACATGACCGGCGTTCTGATGGTAACTGAATAAAATTCCAAATCTGGGTTTTCATGACCGAATGGCTCATAAGTTCATCCCGGGATGTCGCGAATTCATTTTAAACGGAAAAGGAGATAAAAACATGAAAAGATTTTTTTTAACCGGTCTTTTCGGTGCCGCAATAGCGTCGCTGATGACGGGTTCTCCGGCATGGGCAACTGTACGGACGGAAACCATAGTCTACCGGCAGGATAGCCAGGAGCTCAGAGGTTACCTGGCATATGATGATTCCGTCAAGGGTGCCCGCCCAGCTGTCCTTATCATCCATGAATGGTGGGGCCTTAATGACTATATCAAAATGCGTGCAAAACAATTGGCCGGCCTGGGGTATTTGGCATTTGCCGCTGATATGTATGGAAACGGCTTTTCCACAAAAGACCCTAAGGAAGCAGGGGCCATGGCCGGGAAACTGAGAACCGGTGATCGCATCCTTTTGAGAAAAAGGGCAAATGCAGGTTTGAATGAGTTGATGAACAATCCCATGACTGATAAAAACAGGGTGGCGGCCATAGGTTACTGTTTCGGGGGAACGACAGTCCTTGAACTGGCAAGAAGCGGCGCTGATATCGCAGGCGTGGTAAGCTTTCACGGAACGCTGGATACTCCCGACCCGGCTGATGCCCGGAATATCAAGGCGCATGTTCTCGTCCTTAACGGGGCTGATGACCCGAATGTTCCCGCATCGCAGATAAGCGCATTCCAGGATGAGATGCGCAAGGCCGGGGTCGACTGGCAGATGATCAGCTATGGAGGGGCAGTGCACAGCTTTACTAACCCGGCATCGGGTTCGGACCCTTCGAAGGGAGTGGCCTACAATGAGCTTGCGGATAAGCGCTCCTGGGAACACATGAAGCTTTTTTTCACAGAGATCTTTAAAAAATAACGGCATTGACAGAAAATTCAATCAGGCCTTACCACTTCTGCAATGGAGGTGCCGTGCTTGATTACCGCGTGGAAGGAGGGTCCCGTGAAGGAGAATGAGCTGTTAAAGCCTGTCAGGATAGGCGCTTATGAGCTGCCGAACCGTGTGTTCATGGCGCCCATGACGAGAAGCCGGGCGGACAATCCGGAAAACGCGCCTACGGAACTGATAGCCGAGTATTACAGGCAGCGTGCTGCTGCAGGGCTTATAATCACAGAGGGGTCTCAGGTCTCTAAGCAGGCTGTAGGATATGTCAATACCCCGGGCATCTACAGCCAGGCACAGGTCGAGGGATGGAAGCTTGTTACCGGGGCCGTTCACGAAAAAGGCGGCCACATCTTCATCCAGCTCTGGCATGTGGGCCGTGTGTCACACCCTGATTTCCATGAAGGCAGTCTCCCTGTGGCGCCTTCAGCAATCAATCCCCATGACCGCTCCTACACGCCCCAGGGGTTCAAGGAAACGGTTACACCCCATGCCCTTACAATTGACGAGATCCATGCCATCACTGATGATTTCAGGAAGGCAGCCCTGAATGCCATGGCGGCAGGCTTTGATGGCGTAGAGATCCATTCAGCCAACGGGTATCTGTTCCACCAGTTCTTCACTAACTGCTCAAATACACGCTCCGATCAATACGGAAGGAGCCACGAGAACAGGGCGAGATTTTTCTTCGAGACCCTTGATTCAGTGACAGGTGCCGTGGGACAGGACAGGGTCGGCATACGGCTCAACCCTTCGGCGCACGGGCTTTTCGGAATCACAATTGATAAGGACACCATCCCGACTTTCGAGCATGTCGTGGAGAGGCTTAACGACTACAGGAGACTTGCCTATGCCCATTTCGTAGAGCCCATGCTGCCTGTGGACACGGTGCCCTATGCTGTCATCAGGATCGCCGAGTATTTCAGACCGCGCTACAAGGGGAGCCTGGTGATCAACTGCGGATTCAACCCTGAAAAGGGAAACCGGGTGATCCGGGAAGGGCTGGCCGATGCCGTGTCATTCGCCAAGTACTATATCTCGAACCCTGACCTGGTGAAGCGCATCAGCCTGGGGGCGCCTCTGGAGGAGCCTGACCATAATACCTTTTATACACCAGGTCCCGCTGGCTATACGGACTACCCCGCCCTTTCCAACAGTATGCATTAAGGATTTAAAAATTTAATATATGTATTTACTTAAAGGGATCAAGCAGCAGGTGCCATAGCTTTAACTGTTCAGGATTACGGTACTGATTCAGGCCGATGCCCATGTTGTCATGGCCGGCTTGCGGCAATGCCCGGTATGTTCCGAACAGTCGGTCCCACCAGGGAAGTGCAAAGCCGAAATTGCTGTTCGTCTCCGCCGGCACCACCGAATGGTGAACCCTGTGCATATCCGGCGTGACAATTACAAAACGCAGGAATGAATCCGCCTTTAGGGGTAGAAGGACGTTGCCGTGATTAAACTGGGAGGCTGCGTTAAGGACGATCTCGAACAGGAGGACCGCAAAGGCCGGGGCGCCGATCAGAGCGACAACGGCAAGTTTGATACATGTGGAAAGAATGATTTCGAGGGGATGAAAACGGTTGCCTGTCGTCACGTCAATATCAAGGTCTGTATGATGCATCCGGTGCAGGCGCCAGAGTGACGGAAGGTAATGAAAAAGCGCATGCTGGAGATAGACAGTAAGATCCAGGATCAGGAAACTCACAAGGCATTTAATCCAATATGCCGGTTCAAAGCCGTTGAACAAGCCCCATCCTTTTGCCCGTGCCATCACTGCAAGCCCCACCGGCAGAACCGGAAACAGGGCCTGCACCAGACCGGTATTTAAAACGACTATGGTGATATTTGCAAACCACCGCTTATTCTTGTCCGTGGCGGGAGGCCTGCGCGGGGCCTTTAATTCCCAGAATGCGACAATGGCGAAGACCCCCAGAAAAAAACATAACCGGACAATCCACTGGTGCATTACCTTTTTTCTCCAAAACTATAGCTGTATTTGCTGAAGACAGGATGCAATGCGGAGCTTATGCTTTTCATCAAAGCCTGAATGATTTTATTCAAAAGGGGAGTCATCAGCCGATCACGCTCCAAAAACCCGGATTTGTCAAGTTTGCCCCTTTCCTTTATGCCTGTCCGGACATATTCAAGTTATATGATTTCCCTAATCAGCATTAACTGAAAGGAGAATACTATGGATCAATTTGATATCCGCCGGATCGTTGAGGCCCAGAGGGGGTATTTCAATTCAGGCATGACAAAGGATGTCTCTTTCAGAAAGAAAAGGCTTAATGACCTCCTTTGCCTGATCAAATCAAGTGACGGAAAGATCGTCAAAGCCCTGCAGGAAGACATGAGAAAACCTGTGCTGGAGGCCTATGCCAGCGAGATCGCAGTTGTCAAAAATGAAATCAAGCATGCCTTGAATAATGTGTGTTCGTGGACCAAAGCCAGGAGAATACATTCACCCAAGCACCTGTTTCCCGGCAAAAGCTACATCATGCCCGAACCTTGGGGCGTAAGCCTTATCATCGCCCCCTGGAATTATCCGTTCAACCTTGCATTCGCTCCGCTCGTATCAGCAATTGCAGGAGGAAACTGCGCGGTAATAAAACCTTCCGAATTCGCCCCTTACACATCTTCAGTAATGGCGGAGATGGTTTCCGGGTCTTTTGACCCTTCATTCATCACGGTCGTCACGGGCGATGCCCGCGTAGCGGCTGACCTTCTCAATGAAAAATTCGACTATATCTTTTTCACCGGCGGCACGAATATAGGCAGACTTGTCATGGAGGCCGCCGCACGCAATCTCACTCCGGTAACCCTCGAACTGGGAGGAAAAAGCCCCTGCATTGTCGATAAGGACATAAACATAGACCATGCCGCAAAGCGTATCGCATGGGCCAAATTCTTCAATGCCGGCCAGACCTGCGTAGCCCCGGACTATCTCCTTGCAGACAAAAAAATAAAAGATAAGCTCGTCGAATCGCTCAAGAAACAGATCGCGTCCTTCTATGGAGATAATCCCATATCGAGTGTTGATTACGCCAGAATTATCAACATGGCTCATTTCACAAGGCTTAAAGGTCTTATGGATCAGGGCGACATAGTTGCCGGAGGCCAAACGGCGGAAAATGAAAGGTATATAGCACCGACCATTATTGATAATGTAAGGCCTGAACACAAGATCATGGAATCAGAGATATTCGGACCCATCCTGCCTGTTCTTGAATATGAGAATCTGGGAGACGCGATTACCTTCGTAAACTCAAGGCCGAAACCTCTCAGCCTGTACTTCTTTTCAAGTAACCCTTCGAACCAGGAAAAGATACTGAAGGGGACCTCGTCGGGCGGCGTGTGCATAAATGACGCCATGGTCCATGTCGCTTCGCATCTGCTGCCTTTCGGCGGCGCGGGCAACAGCGGGATGGGAGCCTATCATGGCAAGACGGGCTTTGACACCTTCACCCATTACAAGGGCATCGTCAAAAACACCCTCAAATTCGACATGCCTTTTCGTTATGCCCCCTACCGTTTCAAACTGCCTCTTGTGCGCCGGCTATTCTAACGGACAAGCACGCTTATTCGGGCAGGTTGCAGGCCCGGCCCTTGAGGCTGAAAAGGAAATGCAGCAGGTCCCTTGAACGCCTGCTGAATATCTTTTCAGAAAAAACCTTGCCCGCAACCCTCTTCGATATTTCGGAGAGTGTCGGGTAGATATGAACTGCGCCTGCAATCCTCGAAAGTTTCACATCATTACAAAAAGCTATCACCCACTCGTGAATCAGATCATCGGCATGTGCGCCGATGATCTGGCAGCCGATCACTTTACCCCTGCCGCTTAAAAGCAGCTTGATCTTTCCCGATGCCTCATTTTCGGCCAAAGCCCGGTCATTATCCTTAAACTCCTCTTCAAATACGCGGTATCCGATACCATCCTTCCGGGCGCGCTTCTCGTTATAGCCGATGCTCGCGACAGCCGGCGCAGTATAAGTGCACCAGCCGATCTTTGAATAATCAGCCTTTCGGGGAAGGCGCAGGATAGCGTTTGTAAGGGCGATCCCGGCCTCATACCCGGCGACATGCGTGAACGGCATCAGCCCGTTCACATCTCCGCAGGCGTATATATGCTTGACGCTTGTGCGCATCCTGCTGTCGGTTTGTATGCCTCGCACCGAATATTCTACCCCCGCATTTTCAAGGCCAAGTCCCTCGGTGTTCGGCTTTCTTCCTGCCGCAACAAGGATTGCATCCGCCCTGATAACATTCTCCGGCCCATCTGCTTTTACCGGGGCAGTTCTTAAGCTGACGACGCCCTCCATGTATTCGGCATTGACGGCCCTTGTCGAAGTAAGGATGTCGATTCCTTCCTCAAGGAGGCGCTGCTTGAGGATCTCCGCAATATCGGGGTCCTCAGGTCCCAGTATCTGATCCATGAATTCGACCACGCTTACCTTTGAACCGAGCCTTGCAAAGGCCTGTGCCATCTCAAGCCCTATCGGGCCACCGCCAAGGACGATGAGACGTGCCGGCAGATCCCTTTGGGAAAACACGGTTTCATTTGTCCAGTAAGGGACCTGTTCAAGCCCTTCCACTGGCGGCAGTACCGGATGCGAGCCCGTTGCTATGATCCATGACCGGGCTGTTATGCTCCTGCCGTCAATTTCGGCGGTATGATCATCAGTAAAAACAGGAGCGCCGAACCTGACTTCAGCTCCAAGGCCGCAGAACCGTTCAGGTGAATCGTGTTTCTGTATTTCCCCGATCACCCTGTGAACGTGGTCCATTACCGAACCCAGATTGACGGACGGGATATCCATCGGGCCAAGGCCGAACTCGGGAAAACTTTTTGCCTGCGTGTAGACCCCGGCGGTTCTGATGAGGGTTTTTGACGGCACGCACCCGGTATGGAGGCAGTCTCCCCCCAGTCTGCCGGATTTTTCGATCAATATCGTTTTAGCCCCGAATTGCGCAGAGCCTGCTGCAGCTGTCAGCCCTGCGGCGCCTCCGCCGATTATGCCGAGGTCATAATCAAAGTTCTTCATTATCCCTCCGTTTATATAAGAAATAGGTCCAGAAACTTAAAAAGGCAATGATGCTGTTTTTAAAAAAGTTGTATTTTTCACTCCTGAATTCCTTGATCGGACGAGGCTGTGACCCTATAATAGGACCTTGATCACATCCTTGAAAGGCCCCATGAAAAACCCGCATAAAGGAGGCTTAAAAGATGTCCAGAGAAATTACTATGCTATTGGCTGCTTCAATGGTCCTGGCCGGTTTTTCAGCAGCAAAGGCGGACGGGCTGGGGGTTAAAGACGGGCAGCTCGCCAGATGTCCGTCCTCGCCAAATTGCGTTTCAACCCAGGCAGCGGATTCAAAACACTCTATCGAACCAATGAAGTATACTTCAACACAGGATGCGGCGATGAAAAAACTGATTGCGGTCATTAACTCGATGCCCAGGACCAGAATTGTCAAGACTTCTGACGATTACCTGCATGCCGAGTTTACATCAGCCGTCTTCCGTTTTGTGGACGATGTTGAGTTCCTGTTTAATGATTCGGACAAAACAATTCAATTCCGCTCGGCATCCAGGGTCGGACATTCGGATTTCGGGGTGAACCGCAAGAGGATGGAAAATATCAGACAGCGCTTCCTGGCCATGTAAGGAAAGACAGGAGCCCGAATCAGACACCTGTAAACCAAGTTTTATAAAAGCACTTCAGCCGGCTGCGGAAAGAAGGATCATGGATATACCAAGATCAACAATGAATCCTGCAGAGGGAGATAAAAAAATCTCAGGTTTTTAGAAGCCGGTTATAGGGAAAAACCTGATTGTTATTGTCGGTATAACTTTTTAATTTGATGAAAATTATTTGTTTCAAAGGAGATAATATGAAAGACAGAACTAAAAGCTTGTCTCAAAGAATATGTCTGATTTCCTCTTTATTGCTGCTGGGTGTTCTGCCCGGTATTGCTCAAGCCACCCCGCCCAAGGATATTCAGCTCACTTATAATCCTGCCGAACAGACGCTTGCGGTAGCGATCACGCACTATTCGCTGATGCCCGGCTTCCATTACATAAAAAATGTGGATATAAAGAAAAACGGCCAGATTATCAGCAAGAACACCTATAAAAATCAGCCTGAAAAAGAATATTTCACTTATTTTTATAATATTCCCGCTGCCGCAGGTGATGATTTCGAAGTGACCGCAACATGCAGCTTTTATGGTTCAAAGACGGTAAACCTTAAGGTCAAATGAAGTTTATCGGGCCATTGATGTGGGAGCACAGGCTTATCGAGCGTATGTTGCGCACAGTGGAAATAAAGCTGCCTGTAATTCAGTCTCAAAGCAATTTCGATCCGGTATTCATAGATTCTGTTGTTGACTTCATACAGACCTATGCAGACCGCACCCACCACGGAAAGGAAGAAGACATCCTGTTTAAGGAACTGGGGAAAAAACCGCTTACGGCCGAACACATCCAAATCATGAAAGGGCTTGTAAAAGAGCATCAGTTCGCCCGTAAGACCGTAGGGAAGCTTGTAGAGGCAAAGATCAGATTTCTTGAAGGCGACAAGCCGTCCCTTGCTGAAATCACCGGCAGTTTAAAGGCCCTTATAGAGTTTTATCCAAAACACATCGAGAAAGAGGACAAGCATTTTTTCTATCCGGTTCTGGAATATTTTTCAAAAGAAGAGCAGGATGCCATGCTTGCCTGGTTTTATGAATTCGACGCAAAGATGATCCATGAAAAATACATCAAGGCAGTAGAGGCGACTGAAAAAACCGTCATGAATACCAAGTTAAAAAAACCGGGAGGATGAAATCATGAAAGTTCTTGTGCTTTTTTATTCCATGTACGGCCATATCTATAAGATGGCCGAGGCCGTGGCTGAAGGCGTGCGGGAAGTTGACGGCGCCGGGGCCATACTACACCGGGTACCGGAAACCCTCGGTGATGATGTACTGAAAAAGATGGGGGCGCTTGAAGCCCGGAAGGCCTTCGCCCATATCCCTGTAGCCAGGGTTGAAGACCTTGTCCAGGCGGATGCGATAATCTTCGGCACACCCACCCGCTTTGGCAATATGTGCGGCCAGATGAGGCAGTTCCTCGATGCAACTGGCGGGCTTTGGGCCAAGGGAGCCCTCGTGGGAAAAGTAGGCAGCGTATTTACCAGCAGCGCCACGCAGCACGGAGGCCAGGAATCAACAATCCTGAGCGTCCATACCACGCTCCTGCACCATGGAATGGTCATTGTAGGCCTGCCGTATTCTTTTGACGCCCAGATGCGCATCGACGAAATCACCGGTTGTTCTCCTTACGGGGCATCAACCATAGCCGGCCCGTCAGGAGAACGCCAGCCCAGCCAGAACGAACTTGCAGGAGCAAAGTATCAGGGCCGTCATGTGGCGAAGATTGCAGGCAAACTGTTCGGGTAGAAGACCATTTTAAATAAATAATATGGGTGCAGCTTCACAAACTGATATCTCTATTCTCATTTCAGGTGAAGCAGGACAGGGTTTGCAGAAGCTTGAAATTCTGCTGCTGGATGTATTCAAAAATGCCGGCTATTTTGTATATTCATACAGCGAATTCATGTCGCGCATCCGCGGCGGCAACAATTCAACCCAGGTACGCATTGCATCAAAACCGGTAAATTCATACCGCAGGGGAATAGATATCTTCGTTCCCCTGCATATTAATGCGCTTGAGCGGTTTAAAGAAAGGGTTACTGTAAATACTTTAATACTGGGTGATTTTGATCTCATACCTGAGGAGTTTTTCAAGAAAGGCTTTAAAATATTAAATGTCCCGCTTGTACAACTGTCGAAGGATGCCGGAGGCCTGATAACACTGAACATGGTTGTCCTTGGCGTACTAGCGGCCATGATGGGGATTGACCCTGGATTTGTCAAAACCAGGCTCGAACACTCATTTTCAAGAAGCGACTCTCAACGCAAACAGAAAAGCATCGAGGCCGTTTTAATTGGATATGACTCGGGCGCACAGCTCAGGAATCAGGCTCAAGGCCTTCTCCCTGCCGTGAGGATTTCAGAAGAGGTAAAAAACAATCTGGTAATGAGCGGCGTGGACGCCATAGGCATTGGCGGTTTAGCGGGCGGGTGTAATTTTGTCTCTTCATACCCGATGTCTCCCTCAACGGGCGTACTGGTGTTTTTTGCCCGTCATGCACAGGATTTCGGCGTGGTAGTCGAGCAGGCCGAGGATGAAATAAGCGCCGTCAATATGGCCCTGGGTGCATGGTATGCCGGAGGCAGGGGGTTTGTCACTACATCCGGCGGCGGCTTCGCGCTCATGGTCGAGGGCCTGAGCCTGGCAGGCGCCATAGAATCCCCGCTGGTGATTCACATAGGCCAGCGTCCCGGTCCTGCTACCGGTCTGCCGACGCGCACCGAGCAGGCGGATCTGGAGCATGCGCTTTATTCGGGGCATGGTGAATTTCCCCGCGCAATCCTCGCTCCCGGCTCGATACAGGAGGGTTTAACCCTTACGCGGCAGGCGTTCATGCTGGCGGATAAGTATCAGGTCCCCGTTATAATACTGACCGACCAGCATTATCTTGATTCGAATTTCTGTATAGCGCCACCGGACATAAAGCTTATTGAGCCCGAAAAATATGTCATTGAAACCAAGGAAGACTACAGGCGGTATCAGTTCACTTCAGACGGCGTTTCCCCGAGGGGGATACCCGGTTTCGGAAAAGGCATCGTCTGTGCGGACAGCGACGAGCATGATGAGGGCGGGTATATAACCGAGGATGCCCTGATGCGCTCATCTATGGTTGAAAAGAGGCTTAACAAACTTAAAGGGCTCGCATCAGCCGCCGTTCCTCCTACATTGACAGGCCCTCAATCTTTTAATCACCTCGTAGTTGGCTGGGGCTCCACCTTCAATGTCGTCAGGGAGGCCCTTGAGGCGATCGACAGGGATGATGTCGCTTTCCTGCATTTTTCACAGGTCTATCCCCTGCCTGCTGAAACCTCTGAAATACTCAGCCGCGCCAGAAACAGGATCATTATAGAGAATAACGCAACAAGCCAGTTCGCAAAACTGATCAAGCTTGAAACCGGCATCGATTTTGATGAGCGCATACTTAAATACGACGGCATGCCGTTCATGCTCGAAGATGTCATCGAGGATCTCGAAAGGGCATTGAAGGGGAAAAACAGTGGCTGACGGCTTTGAATTCAACCAGGCAATCGATATTGCATGGTGCCCGGGATGCGGCAATTTCAACATCCTGAAGGCGCTTAAGGTCGCTCTCACCGAGCTCTCGATCAGCCCGGAAAAACTGGTGCTTGTATCAGGAATCGGCCAGGCCGCCAAAACACCTCAATATCTCAGGGCCAGCTATTTCAACGGACTGCACGGAAGGTCGCTGCCTGCAGCCACGGCAATAAAAGCTGCAAATCCGAGGCTCACTGTAATTGCCGAGAGCGGCGACGGATGCACCTACGGGGAAGGCGGTAACCATTTCATCCACGCCATACGCAGGAACCCCGACATCACGAATATAGTCCACAACAACATGGTTTACGGACTCACGAAAGGCCAGGCCTCCCCGACCAGTCCCCGCGGCTTTGTAACGCCCGTGCAGATAACCGGTGTAACCCTCGAACCGTTCAACCCCCTGGCCGTGGCTATTTCTCTGAACGCCTCATTCGTGGCCAGGGCCTTCTCGAGCGATGTCGAAAGGACAAAGGAAATCATCAAAAAAGCGATTATGCACAAGGGTTATGCGCTGGTGGACATATTCCAGCCCTGCGTTTCCTTCAACAAGGTCAATACGCATCAATGGTACAGGGATCACACCTATTACCTTGACGGCTCATACGACCCGTCCGATCGTGAAAACGCCTTCAAAATGGCGACTCAGACGGGACCCTTTCCCCTCGGTATACTTTACACGAACTCTCAAAATCCCGCCTTTGAGGAGACGCTGTCTGGCTATTTCAATGACAAGCGCCCTTTGCATGAACGTTCAACTGATATGGGCAAACTGGCCGAACTTGTTAACGGCATGAAAAACCGCACGCTATAGGCTGATATCCTTAACCAGTTTTATATTATCAGGATTCCACACCGGGGCATTGTCCTTTTCGATCACCCTTGCGCGTACGCCTTCGATGTAGTCTGGCTGGCGGATTATGAAGTCAGCCGCTTTCAAGTCATTTGCGAAAACCTCTGCCAACGGCTTGCCTCTGTTCAGGGCAAGCTGCATCGAGGTCAGCTTCAATGCCGTTGGAGAACGCTCATGAAGGGTTTCAAGGAACTTCTCACAATAATCTTTCCCCCAGCTGCAAACATTGAGAGATTCTATGAGGTTTGCAATATCATCCGTCCGGTCGAAATGCCCGGCAACCCAAGCATCCATTTCAGGATCAGCGGGAATATCTTTGATCAGATATTTTTCAAGCAGCCCGGCTATTGCCTCCCTGGTTTCGTTTTTCGGCCGAGGCAGGGACGGTCCTGCATTTTTTAAAACACTGAAAACCTCTTCAAGGGCGTCCGAGGAAACGAGATGCGTCGCCAGACCTATTCGAAGTGTTTCGGCACCGCGCATTTCATAACCGGTAAGTCCCAGAAAGCCGGGATAACCTTTCCCGCATTTCTCAAAGAGCCAGCCTGTTGCGCCGACATCCGGGAAAAAACCGATGCGCGTTTCAGGCATGGCCATTAATGTTTTCTCAGTGGCGATAATTATATCAGCGCCTGCGGCAATGCCGAGACCTCCGCCCATGACCACGCCGTCGGCAACCACGATAACCGCCTTAGGATATTCATGGATAAGCAGATCAAGGGTGTATTCCTCTTTGAAAAAGTTCCCTGCTTCTTTGACATATCCCTCTTTGACCTGAGACCATAAGGCCCTGATGTCCCCGCCTGCGCAAAACCCCCGTTTGCCTGCGCCGGTAAACATTATCGCACGGCAGTCGGGCCTTGCTTCAGCCTCAATGAGAGCAGTCCTTATGAGCCTCACCATCTCAAGGTTCAGGCTGTTTATGACCTCCGGCCGGTTAAGCTCAATCATGGTGACAGGACCGAACTCGACATCGACAACAGAGTCTTTCATTACCCTATATCCCGGCCGAGGGGCAAAGCCGGTATGAGGAAAACATCACAGACCGGTTCCCACAAGCCCCGACTTGAGACTGCATAAGTCCCTGCATATTCATATATAGCCCTCATCTACAATACTACTCAGGGATATTTACTCAAACAAAGCATATCCGGCAACAACAAGTCCGCCGTGCAGGATTCCCGCAGCAATCAGGGTAATGGCTCTGAGATTATTCTCTGACCAGCAAGACCTCGGAACTTGAGCTTTTTACCACTTTGTCGGTTACGCTTCCGAGCATGAATTTACTGAACCCGGATTTGCCGTGTGAGGCCATGACCGTGAGGTCTATATCCTTATCTTTTTGTTCCTTTATAATCTCCTTGTATGGTAAACCTTTCATAATATCAAAATTTACCTCTACAGCTTTGGAGCCGGAATATTTGTTTACCTCATTCTTCATCTTCTCTTTCAGATTTTTTACGGCATCCGCTTCGTACCGTTCCACATCTTCGATAGGCAGGCAGTAATCAACTGCACATTGCTGGAGGAAGTCCTTGTCGATAACATGCAGCAGATAAATCTTTGAATCGTATTTTTCGGCAATATCAATTGCCTCTTTTAAAGCCTTGTCTGAATTCTCTGAAAAGTCAGTGGGAACCAGAATTTTTTTAGGTTTGAACATATCAGCATCCCCCTTATTTGTTCATTTTTATGCTTTTTACTTTAATAGAGCCGTCAGCCTGAAGGGAGCCTTTTACAGCAACCATAATGCCTTCTTTTTTCTTTGCGGCGTCTATGATCTTTTTCTTTGCCATCTCGCTTCCTTTGCTGTCAAATTTGTGAAAAACATATTTGCCTTCTTTGCCCTTAATGAAAATCCCATAGCCCGAGGCAGCGCATTGCGGGGCCTGCATGCATGCAAGGGTGTGCTTTTCCGGGTTCATCGTCAGATCATTTCCAGCCGGGTCCTTGCCGCCCGATCCGCACAGGACGTCTGAAATGTAGCCTTTGTACTCCTTCTCTGCCGCATAGGCGGCCGTACAGACCAATGCAGTTAAAAGTACCAGTAAAACCGTCGTCTTTTTCATCTCTTCCTCCATGTATTTGATTTTGAAACTGATGCTGTGATTACAGCTATCCGCTTGGACGGAGATTATCTCAATCAGGGAAACCCTGAAATTAGGCTGCTAAAAATCTGAATTGCTGATCCCTGAAATCAGCATGTTTAAGCATATGCCTCCTGCAAATCCATTTGCCGGAACATGCTATGCTGAACTGATTTTTTCTGTTTACAGAATCTTGGCGGTCAGACAGGCTATGAATTTTGACAGACGTGCCGGGGCGAGCCAGAACCGCGGCATGAAAATATTTATTATAAGTATCGGTACTGAAACCGCTGCAGCGGCATGAAATATCGAATGGCTGCCTGTAACGGCTGTTTTCGATCACCGATTCAGATCACTGTTTATAACCCACTCAAGTATGGCACAAGGAGTTCGACCCGGTCTGTCTGAATAATATCGGCGCCCCTTTTGAGCAGAGTATCATAACCTGCCCTGCCAAGAAAGTCATAGTTGAGCAGTGCGTTCATCTGGATCTTGATACCCTTTGAATGAACATATTCAATAAGCTCCGGCGTGGCATTTGCAAATTCAATCTCGAAAAAGGCAATGGGGCTGAGATTATCAACAAACTCCCTCGCCTCTTCCACATTTTTCACCTTGGGCATAAGTGCCACGGCAGGATTTGCCGATCTCGCGGCGTAGGCTTCAGCTGTAGAGCCTATTGCAATATAGGCCGCGTCTGTCATTCCGGCCTGTGTGATCTCATTTACTACGTCCACTATATCGTTTGTCTTCAGGTCAACATCGAGAAGCGTTTTGCCTTTGATGAAAGCCAGTGCCTCCATGAATGTCGGTACGCTCTGAACAGGCACGCTGATGTTAAGTGAGCGGATTTCAAGCCCCTTGATCTGGGCGAGCGTCATGTCCTCAACCCTGCCGCTGCCGTTGGTCGTTTTGTCGACTGTACTGTCGTGCATTATTACAAGGTATCCGTCCGAGGTCTTGCGGACATCTGTTTCAATGCTGTCCGCACCCATCTTCCAGGCAATGTCGAATGCGACAATCGTATTTTCCGTTGCCCAGAAATTAAAGTTGCCGGTACCGCGATGGGCCAGGACCATCTTCTGCTGGCAGAGGGGGTCCATTGCGCATACATCAAGCGTTGTATTCTGGGTTATCGTGTTCTGCGGCGGTTTGCATCCGGAAATAATAATTATCAGGAAAACTGTTGCGGTAATGTAAACAAGATATTTCCTCATAGAATTTCTCCTTGAATTTCATTCAAAATGTTTAGCCATATTAACATCGCGGCATAATTATAGCAAGTCCGGCATCAGGTCCCGGGCCGTACCCAAGATACAAATATGATTATCAAGCTGAGCTTGCACATTAAACCAGTTGTTGCCTTAATGCGGATTTGCCATGCACCATGAAGTTATAATATATAAATTAATCACATAATACCGGTAAGGAGATGGATATGAAGTCATTCCGGAAAGAACTGTGGTTCAATATATCGAAGAGGGTTGAGTTCATAAACATAACGCCCGACGTTGATATGGCCCTTAAAGAAAGCGGAATAAAGGAAGGGCTTTGCCTGGTGAACGCCATGCATATAACCGCCTCGGTCTTCATCAATGACGATGAGAGCGGGCTGCATTCCGACTACAAAGACTGGCTAGAAAGGATTGCGCCCCATGAGCCGGTGAGCTTCTACAGGCACAACCTCTCCGGCGAGGATAACGGAGACGCGCACCTGAAGCGCCAGATCATGGGGCGCGAGGTGGTGGTGGCGGTCACGAACGGCAGGCTGGATTTCGGCCCGTGGGAGCAGATATTCTACGGCGAATTCGACGGCATGCGCAGGAAGCGGGTACTGGTAAAAATCATTGGGGACTAGAAATCCTGTAAATATCCGGCTATATCATTCCGGACCAAGGGCCAGAATGAGAGGCCCGGAAATAATTTGAGGCGATCCGATGAAAAGCCTGTACAGAAAATATACGACGATAGGCGTGCTGTCGCTCGCTCACATGATGAACGACCTTTACAGCAACTATCTGCCGCAGATGCTCTTGTTTCTGGTCGTTGCAAGGCCGGGCTTCACGGCCACCAGGGCGGCGGCCCTGATTTCCTCCTTCACTATATCGTCCTCCATAGCCCAGCCGTTCTTCGGCTTTTTCCTCGACCGCAAGGGCAAGCGCTGGCTCGTCTATGTCGGCACGCTGTGGATGGCCGTGATGCTGAGCATGACCGGCGTGGTCGGCAGCTATACCGCACTCGTGAGCCTTGCGACCCTTGCCGGGCTGGGAACGGCTGCCTTCCATCCGCAGGCTTCCACCATGGTCAACATACTGAGCGGGAACCGCAAGGCCCTTTTACTCTCGGGATTCGTGGCGTTCGGAAACATCGGCTTTGCGCTCGCCCCCCTGCTCTTCATACCGCTGTTCCAGGCCTTCGGCCTTGGAGCCTCGCCGTTTATCATGATTCCGGGCGTCTTCGTCTCGCTGCTGCTGATCTTCTTCACTCCAAAAGACAAGGTCATTACGCCGAGCATGCTTGCGCTCTCCGAGGTGTTCCGTTCCATATGGCGCGCCGCGCGTGAGCTTTCGGCCATAATCAGCGTGATCGCCATAAGGTCGCTGGCATTCACAGGGCTGCTCACATTCCTGCCACTGTATTTCAAGTCCAAGGGATACTCCAACGTCACAATAGGATACATGGTCACGATCATGCTCTTTTCAGGCGTCTTCGGCGGCATACTGGGCGGCTACCTTTCCGACAACTATGGCCGCAAGCCTCTCATCGTTTCCTCGCTTATGCTGTCGACCCCTTTATTGTTCGCGTTCTTCTCAACAGAAGGCGCCTTGAGAATCATATTCATGATGCTCTCGGGCGCCGCGCTCCTGTCCAGCATATCCGTCACAGTGGTAGCCGCGCAGGAGGCGATTCCCGACAACAAGGCGTTCGCAGCAGGACTCTCAATGGGTTTCGCGGGCGGCATAGGCGGGCTTGCAGTGATAATCATAGGCCACATCGCCGACACATGGGGGATGAACACCGCGCTGACCGTCATATTCCTGCTGCCCTTCATCTCCGGCCTGATCGGACTCCTGATGAAAAGCCGCCCTGCCGCCAGAAGCCTCGGCTGACGGTTCGGAGTGCGAAACATCCATTTAACATTCTCAACAGTGGGTGCTTCATATTGTTTGCATATGCGCAAATAATTTGCTAGGCTGCCCTTTCATGAAGAAATCCTTTATCGATTCCCTGCGCCGCGAACAGATCGACGAGATACTCTACAATGCTATGGCCGTGGTCTATCAGTTCGACCGGCAGAAGGTACGCCTGTTCGGCATGACCTATCAGGACTCGTACATCCTCTATTTTCTCAGGCGCAGTTCGCCGGTGCGCATGAGCTCCATCGCACAGGAGCTGAGCGTGCACATCAGCACCGCAAGCCGCGCCGTTGACAAGCTTCAGAGGCGCAGGCTCGTAAGGCGCTCCCCTGACCTGTCCGACAGGCGCAATATTCTTGTCGAACTCGAAGAAGAAGGGAAAAAGCTTATGATGGCATCGGAAAACCATTCATATGAAAAGATCCGCGCAGGTATGAAAGGTTACAGCGCCCAGGAAGCGGCCGCAGTCATAAAGGCTGCCGCAAACCTGAGCGCTATCCTTGGGGTCCCGCCACTGAATGCTGATCCGGAGGCTGCAAATACGGATAAAGGCGTCGCGATCAAGAGACGGCGCTGAACATAAGAGGGGGTTTTATGTCGCGCAGACCCGAATGGTGGCTGTATGTCCTGGCCAGGATCTGGCCGATCACATGGATAAGCGCACAGGCTACAAAATGGCCTGTTATTGGCGGTCTGATAGAACGCCTGACCGTCCCGATGTTTTCGAAAAGAAATCTCAACATCTCTTATATACCCATCAATGCAACGATCGAAGGAGCAGCCAGCTCGCCGCTGCCCGATGCTATAGTCGAGGAGCTGATAAGGCGCTCCTCGCACCGCGTTATCATAAACCGCTGCACATGCAGGGACGCCAAGCAGTGCAAGGAGCATCCCGTCGAATACGGCTGCCTGCTCATGGGCGACGGCACACGCGAGATCGACACCAGGATAGCGCGCCATATCCCGGTTGATGAAGCGATCGCCCATCACCGCAAGCTTGTTTCAGACGGGCTTATACCCATGACAGGACGCGTCAAAGTGGACAACTTCATCTGGGGCGTACGCGACAGGGGTAGACTTTTGACCGTCTGCTATTGCTGCCGATGCTGCTGCACCATACTCAACTCGGGCAAGTATTTCCCTCGTGAAGCGGCAAAATCGCTGGTAATGCTCAAGGGCATCGACATCGTTGTGGATGATGAGCGCTGCACGGGCTGCGGAACCTGCGTGGCGGAGTGTTTCATGGACGCGGTTATGCTTAAAAACGGTAAGGCCCGCCACAACACCGGGACATGCAAAGGTTGCGGCCGCTGCGCCTCTGTCTGTCCTAACAATTCTGTTGCCGTGATCGTAAGAGACATGCATGCGGCAGTCAAGGACATTACTGGAAGGATAGACAGCCTCATCGACTACCGTTAGAGGTAAAAAGATAAATGATGACACATGAAAAACTGCAAGGGACGCACGATATCCAGCTTTGATCTGGCTAATGAGATGATGGCGGACAGACGGATCTCCCTTGACGGATATACAATGCAACACTTCAGGCCGAACGAATACCGGGACGCCTTCAGACTGACCCTGAATAAACCTGCGCATGTCATAAATGTCATCTTCGAGATCGGATAAAAAAACATTCTTCACACGTGCACAGTCAAACATTTCCGGCGCTGAAAACCGGGCAAGATAAAAGGCCCGACCACCCCGGGCATGTCCCTATCCCAGCAGGGGTCCCCGGCCGTTTCTGATAAAGCACTCCTTCATGGTCTGATATTTTTCCGTGGTCATCAGGGAAAAAGTGGTATCCCCCTTGCTGCGGTAGAAAATCTTCATGTCGGGACTGTTCTCAAGATTGTAATGCTCCTTCTTGTACGGCCGGACAACAATCTTGTGAGTGTCTGTCAAGGGAAAGCGCCCTATGATCCTGATGAAATCGGGCATCCACTTGGGGTCCATGCCGCCTTCTTTCTGCTGCTTCATCAACCAGGCGTATGTTTCATCCGGGTTGAACTGGAAGCCTTCTTTCATCTGTATGGCGATCATCACCTTTTCATCTGATACATCACAAGGTGCGCCATAGGCTATGGCCAGATCGACTCCGGGTATATCCTGTGCATATTTAAGTACATTTTCGGCTGAAAAGTTTTCTCCGTCCTTTCTGATCCAGTCATCGGTCCGTCCGTTGAAGAAGAGATACCTCTTGCCGTTGATTATCCTTATATGACCGATGTCACCTGAATGGAATATCCCCTTGCGGAATTTCTGCGTGGTGGCGGTAGCGTTGCCGAAGTATCCTTCAAACCTGAGGTTGTTTTCGCCTACCCTGCGGCAGATCTCGCCTACGGCCGCATCATAGTTCACAAGTTTTCCGCTTTCATCGGCAATCCCGACCGGACATTCCTTATCTTTTTCATCAAGTATGCAAACCGATTTCAATACCTCACCCATTGATTCAATCGGATCTCCGGGACGGTTGGCAGTTGTGATCACCGCCTCGGTGGAGCCGTATATCTCATAGACATGATCCATATTGAAATACTTCTTGAATTTTATACGGTCGACTATCGAAGCGCCGTTTCCGTAGGCAACCCTGAACTTGTTCTGCGGATGCGTTGAAAGAGCCTTTTCCACTGCTTCCGGGCTTCCGTACTTTTTTTCAAGCGAATCGATGATATAGTGAAGTGGCTGCCCAACATAATTCAGAAAGGTTACTCCGTACTTCAGCATGTCTTCCTCGAAGGCGCTCGCGCTGAACTTGCGCTTGAGCACAAAGCTGCCGCCTACAATCAATTGGGGAAGTATGCCTATATACCAGGCATTGGAATGGAAGAGCGGCATCGAGATATAGCCCCTGTCCTTTTTCGTGAGCCATACTGCGGTCTCCACCACAAATCCGGCGCCGATCATTTTGGCATGCGTGCAGGGCACACCTTTCGGGACGCCGGTCGTCCCCGAGGTATAGATGACAATAACCGGACTGAAATTATCGATGCGGGGTATAGGGTATCTGCCCGGTTTCGAAGCGGCGGCGTCAACAGCCCCGTTCAGGATCCTGTAAGACTTTCCCTCGATTTCGTCTTTGGTCCCGGCGTAGAGTATGTCTGCCTCAGCGATGTTGATCTCTTTTTTTACCCGTTCGGCTTCGCCAATAGTGCTTGAATTGATAATAAGCATGGAGATGTCTGACTGGTTAATTACCGCGGAAAGTGTTTCTCCGCGGAAACCGGTATTTATGGCAAAAAGTATGGAGTTGCTCAACCCTGCGCCGAGCGAGGCAAACATGAATTCCGGGATGTTATCCACATAAATTCCCACTCGAAGGCGCCCGTCCCCGGGCAGAGCGCCCCTGGCTACACGTTTCTCGCGCTCGGCCGAAAAGAAGCGGGCAAAATCCTGGGATCTCTGATAAACCTCGCCATAGGTGTATTCACGGCCTTCAAATATGAAAAAGACGCGCTTGCGGCGGGGCCATGCCCACCACATCGTCAGTTTGATCATGGTCCTGAAATTAACGAACCAAAGGTAGTCCCGCAGTATAGTCTTCAAATTCAATCTTTTCATAACGCTCCCTTCTGTGCTGTCTGCTTATCATATTAAAAACAGTCTGCCGCCGGGAAATAAGGCCGGCCCGGCATGTCTCCTGTTCGATACCGTTAAGAACTAAGCCTTTATCCATTTGCAATTAATTCATATTGTACGATATTGTCGTATCATGTTCCGTTATTTTATGTTATAAGGATTTCATAGTCAATGCAAAAAAAGAAAGGCGGCAATCATGGGCGGAAAAAGGCTTATTCAATCAATAAAAAGGGCGTCGGATATTCTTGAGCTATTTCTGAGCGAGAAAAAACCCATAGGCATAACCGATTTTTCAAGACGCCTGGGCCTTGCAAAAACGACAGTATCAAGCATTGTCGGCACTCTAGATACCCTTGGTTTTCTGGAAAAGGACCATCTGACCGGCAGATACAGGCTGGGTCCTCAAATCTTTCAGCTGGGCATGAAATGCGCAACCGGCATGGATGTAGTCACGCTGGGCCGTGCATGGCTTGAAAGACTCTGCTTTCAGTTCATGGAGCCCGTCAACGTGGGCGTGCTCGTGGGCGAGAAGGTTACAATCATAATGAGGACCGAACCTGAAAACCGGTATATGGTTTTCCCTGAAGCGGGATCAGTTATTCCGGCACACAGCACCTGCATCGGCAAGATGCTGTACGCACATATGGAAAACAGCAAGCGCGACGAAATTTTAAAGGATTACCCGTTTGATGTCTTTACGCCGAATACCATAAGAACAAAAAAAGCCTTCCTTGAGGAATTAGAGCAGGTGAAAAAAGACGGCATCAGCTATGACAGGCAGGAATCCATAAACGGTCTGGCCGGAATAGGCGGCCCCATCTTCAACCATGATGGGATGCTGATCGCAGCCTTCACCATTTCCGGCAATCCCCGGAACATTGAGAAGAGAAAAACGGATATAATCGCTGCCGTAAGGCTTACATCCAAACAGATTTCCTCCCAGCTCGGATGCCCGGAAAATGTTTAAGGCGTTAAAACTCTGTGCCCGTTCCCTGTTTACCCCCTGTAAATACTATGATATTCATAATGCAAGGATACCACGAACTCAGCAAGATACTAAGGGCGCTATTGAGACAGAACAATTTCTCTTGATGGAGGCCGCATGATGTCGAAGAAGCTGATCCGTCTGATCGTCAAAGCCATACCGGTGTTGCCTTTTATTCTGGCTGCCGCCTGCTCATCCCCGACTGCTGTAGTTGATTCTGCGGTTTTTAATATAGGTGAAATTTCCCAGGGACAAAAATTAATCCACACATTTATCCTGAAGAATACAGGCAGGGGAGATCTTATTATTAAAATAAAACCCTGTTGAGGGGTCAAGGTAAGCGCCCCGGGCGGGCCGCAATTGAAACCTGGCGAATCGAGGGCGATTACGGTTGACGTGAAAACAGGCACATGGGAAGGCGAGTTCAAGAAGGTGCTCCTGATAGAAACCAATGACCGGAAAACCCCTTTGCTAAGCCTGACCGTAAAAGCAAGTATCTATTCAATACTACAGGTTGAACCTAAATTTATCGATTTCGGTGATATACGACCCGGATCTGTCCGTCAGAGGGATATTCTCATCAGGAACAGGAGGCAGAGTCCGGTAACGCTTACGCATATCGCGATTGACCCTCCGGGAATGGCATCGATCACCCCATCGGGCATATCCGGCCTGGCGCCCGGGGCTGCGGCGAAACTGGTCCTTAAGCTCTCGCCAGGTGCATACACAGGCCCGATATACGGAAACATAATCATTGATACCGACTGGAAGGATCTCCCCCGCAAGACGACCCATTTCCGTAGCCATGTGGTCGCCGGTATTCGCTAACCCGCTTCGCCCGCCCTAACAATAACCATGAATGGGCATTGTATTGGATTAAATTGACCGCTCAAGACCAACAAGTCATATGACAAAGCCTTTCCTTCGCCGGATGTCCACGGCAAAAAAAGCCCCCCAAGAGGCAGGGGGCTTTGCGGCGCATTCCCATCCAAAACTCTTTTCAAGAAATGTGTCCCGCCTGGACCTCATGGACACAAGCACGAACCAGGAGTATTGCATCCATCGCAGCCCAGCCATGTGGCCTGGTCATAGGTAAAGACCGCCACCCCATGTGTGCTGTCGCCTACATACCATAATCCTCCGGATGAATGCTTGTTGGTCACAATGAGTTCATATGTCTGCCATCCATCATCGTATTCGGTCCAGCCCCTCATTACTCCATTGTAGCCGCCGGTGGGATTAACCGGGGCATACTGATATCCGTCCACAGTGATATCGTTAGTGCATGTCCAGTTAAAGTCATCAAAAGTAAATTCGGCTTCGGCCAGATTGGTCCCGAGGAGCGCCATTTTCAGATGGAGCGTTCCCGTCGTTCCATCAATGGTGTCATCGATAGGTAACTCCGAAGCAGGATCAGGATGCAACAGTTCGGTATACACATGGATGCAGTTTCCAGCCTTTTCCCAGGCCACTAGTTTGGCTTTCAGAGCTACGCCATTCGAGTCGGTGGGATTCTCTGTTAGACCTGTGTTTCCGCCTTCAGGCCAGCTTTCAGAGGCCAAAGTCGCATCTTTGTTCCAAGCCTGAACCTTATAGAAATATGCACGATCGGGATCAACATCCGTATCCGTGTATGTTTTGGCCTTAGTGGTTGGCACTATCGTTGTCCAAGTAGCCGAGGGAAGCGGCGTGTCAGCCCTGAGGAGTGTGTAATGCCCTCCGGACGGCAATGTCCATACCCAATCCACCTTGATCTGCGAAGTTGAGTCCCCATCACTGGCTGTAATGGATTTCTGCTTTGCGCACCCCGAGAACATAAAGCCGAATGCCAATATAACCAGCACTATCAAACATTTTCTCATAATTTACCTCCTATAGGATTAATAGAATTGAACTGTTTGAAACAAGTCGCCTTTTTCCGACCCACATCACCCCCTTTCTGGTTTACTGTTATTCCAAGGGAGCCATAATGGACAAAAACAGGATGCAGGCTCCAATAGCAAAGGATGTTTATACCAATTGGGAACGCTGCCTATAAAATGTGATAGTTATATTATAATCACAGCTTGCTCATAATCAATATATGCAAATTGGGAATAACCATTTTATCATATGATATCGGTTGGTTGTGAGATTTTTTTGGTTCAGGCAAAGTCATGGGAGATATTTAAAACCATTTTTTGTGAAATTAGTTACCTTTTTGGACATGGATGAAAAATCTGTTTCCCCTGCCCAGACATATACAAATAAGCAGGTTACTGATCATAAAGGCCTTAAACGTGACACCCTTGGATTAAAGTAAAATACCTCTTGTCACGGCAGGACAAAGTCCCATTTACTGCGCAGGTAGGTTTTGGAAAACTCTTCCTCCGAGGACAGCACTGCGGTCCGGCTCCTTTCGATGGCATCGAAAAACAGGATGAATTCAAGTTGTGACCGGTGATCCCGTCGCATCTGAGTGTAAAGGCGGGCCATTTCGTTGGCCGGAAAAGTATGCCTCCCCAGGATACGGACCAGCGGCAGATCGAGGCCTTCTTTTCCTTGTGCCGGCCTATAGCTTCGCCAGACAAGCTCGGTGCAGACCAATGTATTGTCGGTGGCAAAATTGAAATCAAAGTCATAGGGCTTGCCCACATGGAGGAAGGCCTCGACGACTGCCTGCACCTTGGCAAGCCTGCTCAGGCAGGGACGCAGTACTGCAGCGTAATCCCCGGTTACCTTGTCCAGGGTATTGAAGACTACGCCATCGCAGATGGCCTCGATGACGCAGTATGGTTCGGCTGCCGATCCATGCGCATAGCTTTTCCATTGGCCGGGACAGCGGGTTTCAAGATATTGCATGAGACCCATTTCGCTGCCGGTGATTTTTGAAAAATACGCACGGATATCCGCCGTGTCGAAGTACGCCAGGAGCTTCCGGGGTTCACCAAGATACAGGATCGCATGGGACCAGAATCCCGGCAGGAAGATGTTGCTGAGAAACCAGTTCTTGCGGACAATTATTATATCCCCGGGCAGGAGATTCCTGTCCATATAAGCCTGATGCTCCCGGGTGATGAAATAGCTGTTGATGCGACGGATGCGCGTATCACCCATCAAACGCACAAACCCTTTCCAGGTACAACTCCCGAGATAACGGATATGCTGCTTCACCTGCAGCAATTTCGATCTTGGATATAAGTCATCCTGAGATGGATCGGTCAGAGTCATATAATCCATGTTGGTATTGTCGATGTCAGCCATTGGTATGCGCATTTTCATTTCAAGTTAACCATCGGTCAAGTGTAAAATAACCAATTCAGACTATATTATGCGGTATTCTCTGTCTGAACTGATCTTTTCCGGCTGATAGCCTGAACCCGAGACGAAGAAATAATCGAGGAGGAAGAGAACTTCCCAGGGACCCGGTTATTCCTGGGGCGGGTCCTTTCTGCCATGTCCAGCGCGGGTCCTCAACGCCCTCATAAGGAGCGCCAGGGCAAACCATATGCTCAGGCATGCGAACGGGACGGCCAGCACGCGCGGCCACAATATTGACACGGCGGCAAGGGCCAGCAGTATAAGCCCTGCGCTGATCATGATCTGCGCATCCGCAGGACCCAGTATCCTGCGGTTCGTAATGGCCGCCTCAACGACACGGCCCGCGCGTATGACGCCCACGCCGGCCCGGCTCATGCCCCCTTTCCTGAGGCCCGTTACCGGGTGCCCATTTTTAGGCCGTTTCTGAACGGGACTCGCCGTATGGCGTTTGTTCAGAACGATCTCGGTTGAATGGGCCAGGTCCTCAAGATACATCCGCTCCATGGCAACGGCAAAGGCTTCGTCCTCAACCGCCACATCGAGTTCATAATTTCCAAGCCAGCTGGAAATATTCAAGTTGCTCGATCCGATCCTTGCCCATCTGCTGTCCGCCACCGCAGTTTTCGCATGGAGCATGGGACCGTTCCATTCGAATATCCTCACTCCGGCCTCCAGAAGCGGCTGGTAGCCGGCCCTTGAAATGGCTCTCAGTACCGGGATATCAGTCGTACCCGGGACAAGGAGCCTGACATCGACACCGTCCCTTGCCGAGGCCATGAGCGTCTGAACATACGGGGTAAATCCGAGGAAATATGCATCCGTGAGCCAAAGGGACCGGCGCGCCGCTACCGCTATGAGCTGGTCCATCCTCAGCAGCCCTCCGATGTTCGGGACGCTCGCCACGACGCGCAAGTTCACATCGCCCGCTGGATGGAGGGTGCTGATTTTCGGCATCTCCTCTTCGGGCAGACCCGGACCCAGACTCGCCCATACATCCGCAAAGGCCCTTTCGATATCGGCAATTGCAGGCCCTGAAATCATGACGCCTGTATCACGCCACGGATCGACCGCCTTCTTCGGATAGCCTGCCCACATGCGGCCCACGCACAGGCCCGATACAAACCCTGTGCTGCCGTCTATTGCAATCATCTTGCGGTGGTCTCTGCTCAGCCAGTTCAGGGGGTGATCGATACGGGGCGGGTTGAAGCAGCGCACCTCCACCCCGGCGCCTGTAAGCCTTTTCCAGAAACGCCTCGATGTCTTTCCCAAAACCCCCAGCCAGTCATAGATCAGTCTGACTTTGACCCCTTCTCCGGCCTTGGCGGCCATAACCTCTGCAAATTCATTGCCGACAGCATCGTCATAGATGATGTAGGTCTCGAAATGTATGCTCTTTTGGGCCCCGCGCATTGCCTCGAGCCAGGCCGGGTAGTTTTCGGCGGCGTCCTTCAGGATTCGGACGCTGTTTCCCTGTATGAGAGGGGCGCCCGCCGCCCTTGAGAACGCCTGTTCGGCAAGGAGCCTGAGATCGGAGTTCGTTCTTTGAAAGTGTCCCGGGAAATATCCTCTCCTCATATGATTACATCTAACAAGGCGCACCTGTGATGTCCATATATTTAGATTTGTGTTCAGGATTAGCTGATAAGCCGATGAGCTAATAAGCTGTTAAGCAGAATCAAAGGGTTATAAAAAAGTTCAACTTAACAGCTTAATAGCCTAATGGCTGATTTGATCAGGGTTAGCTGCGAAACCGACAAAGGAAACGCAGAAAAAACTAAGACTACAGGGCATTATAACAAAGCAGACCGCGAAGCGACGATGTCGAGGAATGAGGCGTACATTGACGTACACCGCAATGACCTCGACAAGGAGCGACAAATTTTGCATCACAAAATTGACGTACCGAAGGTACGCCCGCAGGGTGAGGGCTATCTGCCCGAATCACAGGTATGTAAAGTTATAACGCCCTGTAGCGCTATTCGTAGACCTTTTCCTCCTCCGCATCCGCATGCAGCGCATCCGCCTCCACATCGCGCTGGTCGGTCTTTGAGACTGTCTTCCAGTATTCCTTGTACCACTCGGTCTGGATGATGTACTGCATGATCTCGTTCGTACCCACCCAGATCATGGACAGCCTCATATCCCTGAGCATCCTCTCGATCGGGTAGACATTGGTGTAGCCGATGCCGCCCATGACCTGCATGGCGTTGTTCACGGCCTCCCAGCAGCTTTCGGTCACGAACTTTTTCGACTGCGACACCATGCGCCGGGCCCGGCCCGGCGTCACCCTGCCGGAGTCTATTGCCAGCGCCGAGGAATAGACCATCGAACGGGCGGCATCCAGCAGCATGACGGCGTCAGCCACCTTGAATCCGACCGCCTGGAAGTTCTGGATGGCGAAGCCGAAGGCCTTCCTCTTGCTCGTATATTTCGTTGCTATCTCCACCGCCGGACGGACGCTGCCTATCGTCATGGCTGCCGTGCCCAGGCGTTCAGGGATCATCATGCGCTGAAAGACCTCAAAGCCGTTATTAAGGCCGCCAAGTATATTTTCTTCCGGCACATAGGCATCCTTGAGTATCAGCCTTGCAGCTCCACCGCCGCGCACCCCCATCAGGCCGTATATATATTCCGTTTTGACCCCGGCATCCCGCGGCACGATGAATGCGGTCAGGGATTTATGCGCAGGAGCAGTCTCATCGGTCTTGGCATAGATGAGAAAATAATCCGCACCCTCTCCGCCCACGATGAACCGTTTCTGGCCCGTGAGCCTGTAGCCGTTTCCATCCTTGACAGCTTTGGTGGTCGCACCGAAAAAGTCCGAACCGCCCCTGGGTTCCGTGAGTCCCTCGGCGGCATAAACTTTTCCCGCCAGCAGCGGGACCACGACCTCCTGCCTGAGCTTCTCACTGCCGTACTCACAGATGGCTTCGGCCACGATATCGGCGCCCACTCCCCAAAGGCAGGCCAGTGAATAGCTCGCAACGCCGGCTTCTTCGGCCACTATCGAATCATCGACCCAGCCCAGACCGCGGCCGCCGTATTGTTTCGCAATCCTTATTCCCAGCAGGTTCCGCCTGCCGGCCTCGAGGAGATATTCATGCGGAAACTGGATTTTTTCTGCATCCATGTCCAGTATCAGCTGCTTGGGAACCCATTTTGTAAAAGCCCTGGCCTCGTTTCTCAGACTCGTTTGAGCATCACTCATTATGAAATCAAACATGTTGTTTCCTCCCGATTTCGATTGACAAAGGATACCATGTCAAGGCTATTGCTTCAACATGCAAGGTGCTCAAGTATTTCAGTATTTTTTCCGTTAATAATCTCAGGGGACGACAGTGCGCCACATGCCTGAACACGAGTGGGATGCATTTATTGAGAGGCTCAGCGAAAACGACAGGATTGCGCACCGGTTTTTTGAACTCCAGGCAAGCGTGCTTTCCATTCATAATTTCAAGGATTTTTTCGACAGGCTTTTAAAAGGAATCGAGGAAAGGTTCAAAGTCCCTTACGTGTGGGTTTCACTGATAACATCGAGCCGGGCGACCCGGCTTGTTAAAACCTTCATCGCATCCGAAGATTTTCTAATGCATCTTAATTTCATCGACCGTGAAGCCTTTATGGAAATAACGGGCGGATCTCACAAGCCCAGGCTTGCAAACACGGGCCTTGAAGTGTACAAAAACCTCCTGCCTTTCGGACAGGAGATTCCTTTCAGGTCTTTCGCCATGGTCCCGATAACATTCGACGGCAAACCGGCAGGCAGTCTTAATTTTGCCGATACTTCACCGGAGCGTTATCAGCCGGGGATCGATACGGGGTTCCTGGAGCAGCTCGGAATGATTGTTTCAATATGCCTATCCAATGTCGCAGCCCACGAAGAACTGAACACGCTGGCCTTCAAAGATCCCCTGACCGGGCTTCTGAACCGCAGGGCCATGGAAAACGCACTCAAGCGTGAATTTGCCAGGGCCAAACGCTACCTGTTACCGATGTCGCTTGTCTTCATGGATCTCGACCACTTTAAAAAGATCAATGACACATACGGTCACGACTACGGCGATGACCTGCTCAGGTTCGTTGCATCGAGCCTTACCGAAATGGCAAGGGAAAGTGATATTATCGCCCGTTTCGCCGGCGACGAATTCGTTCTTATCCTGCCCGGGACTCCCGATGCCGAGGCAGGCAAATTTGTAAACAGGATCAAAGACTTCTTCAAAACCAATTGCCTAAATTTCAAAGGAAAACAGATACTCGCCCATTTCACTCACGGTATCTCATCAGTCGGCGAAGACGGAGTAAGCGACCCGTCAAGTCTCATAAAAAAGGCCGATGAAAAACTCTACAAGGCAAAGGAAACCAGGCCCGAAGGCCGCTATCGCAGATGAAACCGTTCAAAAGAACGGGGCATGATTCGATGTGAACACCTTGGGGGTCTTCCTCAGAATAGCCGATACAGAGGCATCCCTCTTAAACTCCCTGTCCAGGAACATCCTCGTCTTTTTTCTGTCCCAGCCACCGGGATGGACAAAATCCCGGTACAGGCTCAGATCGCCTTCATAGAAATCCCGCACAACGATGCCCGGTTCACAGGCACATGCGGCAGGCAGGTTGAAGATCGCGGCGTTTATGAAATCAATCGAAGCCCTGTTTTTTCTGACAAAATCGAGCGTCCTTAGAGCCGATTCGTAGTCTTCCGGCGGGGTTCCGAACAGCAGATAAACATATGTGGCGATGTGAGAGCCTTTTAAGGCCTTAAGCGCTTGAGCCGCAAGACCGATGTCGATGCCCTTGTCCAGTTTGTCGAGCACTCTCTGATCGCCCGACTCTATGCCAAGCTTGAGCATCCTGCACCCGGAAAATCTCAAGGCCCGGCAGAAATCCCTGTCAGTAAGCTCCTTCGTCACCCTGGCAAAACCGTACCAGGGCATGCCCGGGGGATTTACGGCAAGTTTCCTTAAAAAGACGGGCGGAACGGTGCTGTCCACGAAGTGAACAAGGCCCGGTGAATATTCATCTGCAATTGCCGAAAGGGACTTAAGTGCAGGCCCGGTACGGCATGAGAAGCTCTCTGTTGAAGTTGCCCTCTCCTGGCAGAAAGAGCACCTGTTCCAGCAGCATGCAGACGATGCGGCGAAGGGTATTATCCTGGCCGGGGAAAGATATTCCGGCAGGTCTTCCTGTATGTAGCCATAGCTGTATCCGATCTTATTTCTGTTGAGGTCTAAGATATCACCGAAAAACCTCTCGCCGTTTCCTGCGACCACATCATCGATAAGGCTTTCAAATGGATTTTTCCAGTCCGGAAGGCCTTTCCATGTGGTGACGAGCCCGCCTCCCAATACCAAACGAACATCCGGAAAAAATCTTCTGATTAGACCCGCCAAAGCGAATGCGCATAAGGCCTGGCTGAGATAATTGACGGACAGGCCCACAATATCCGGCGATTCCTTCTCGATGAGAGGGATGATCCTGCGGGAGTAATAGTTGTAAAAAGGATTCCTTTGAGGATCTTCGGCTGAAATAAGCAGGTCGGAGCTCCTTGCGGGCAGAAGTTTTTCATTATGATAATCAGCAAGGCTTACCGTTGAATCCGCCGAGAACTGCCTGCCGGATGCCCATAGAACCCTTTCCGTTTCCGTAACGGCCTGGGTGTACCTGGCGATGCTGCGATAGGTGTCGATGTTTCTTAATGCGGCCTGGTTCTTTTGAAGTCTGCCAGAGGCTCTTGTTGTCCATGTGTCATTTGAAACGCTTTCAGCGTTCATAAGATAAAGCTGGCCATGAAGGGATGCGTCCAATGTTTTTACGCCGACGCCGCCTTCCCTTAAAAACCCTGCAAGCCTGGCAATGCCGGCAGGGGGTTCGGAGGGTTTGGCCACAGGCGGATATATAAGCAGTATGTTCATTACCGGATAAGAGGTGTAATAACTCGTCCTGTCAAGCTTAGTTATGCGGGACTCTATAAATTTGCATCTCAAGGTCTCACCTCATCGATGACTTTGGGGCGGATCAACATGTCTTGAGCCGTTAAGCTGTCGAGCTGTTAAGTATGATCTTTACTGCCTCTTAGACTGCCTGTCAGGTTATCGGCAAATTCACTTATCGGCTGACTGGTTAATCGGTATTCATAACTGATTTTTATGCACCTGCCATTTTCTGAAAAATTCATATTCATTTGACATTGACTCTCTTATTACCTTTATTTAAAAAGACATGGGCAGTCACACTCGGAGGCATAATGAACCCACAGGTTTTCAGGGAATATGATATAAGAGGCGTCGTCGGAAAAGACCTTGATGATGAATTCGTATCGAGACTCGCTTCGGCACTAGGCGCATACTGGACGGACAAAGGTGTAAAAAAAGTTGCGATAGGCATGGACGCCCGCCTGAGCTCGCCCGGGTTTAAAGAGATACTGATCGATAATGTAACCGCAAGCGGCATTGACGTCATTGACATCGGCCTTGCCCCGACGCCTGTTATGTATTTTTCCCTATTCAGGTTTAACCTCGATGGGGGTCTTGCAATCACCGGATCGCACAACCCGCCGGACAATAACGGATTTAAAATAGCCCTTGGAAAGACAACCATATTCGGCAGCGAAATCCAGAAGCTCAGGGCTTATGTCGAAAAGGGCACCAAGGTTACTGGAAAAGGAAGTTTAACCGTTTATGATCTCATCCCGGAATATGTAAAAGACATTGTTTCTCGCATCGCGGCCTGCCCAAACAGGCTGAAAATCATCCTTGATCCAGGCAACGGCGTCGGAGGGAGGGCGGCCATGATGGTGCTCGAAAGGCTTGGCATGGATGTTCAGGGCATGTGTCTCGAGCCTGACGGCAATTTCCCGAACCATCACCCGGACCCTACCATAACCGAGGGTGTAAAGATGCTCAGGGACAGGGTGCTGGAAACCCGAGCCGACCTGGGTATAGGCCTTGACGGCGACGCCGACCGTATTGGCGTTGTCGATGCAACAGGAAACGTCATTTACGGCGACATGATTACAGCCATACTGGCAAGCGCCATACTTAAAGAAAAGCCATGTGAAAAGATCATCGGAGAGGTAAAATGCTCAAAGGTCCTGTTTGATATAATACAAAGCTCCGGCGGAATCCCGATCATGGGCAAGGTCGGTCATTCGCTCATGAAGGCGCGCCTGATGCAGGAAAAAGCCGCTCTTGCAGGGGAGATGAGCGGCCACATATTTTTCAAGGACAGGTGGTACGGATTTGATGACGGCATCTATGCCGCGGCAAGGCTTATAGAGGTTTTGTCCAATGCGGCTGATTCCCAGGCTGTTTTTGACGGGCTCCCCAAGATGTACAACACGCCCGAAATACGCTTTGAATGCCCTGATGATATAAAATTCAAGGCGGTTGGCGAATTCACCCGCTATGCTAAAGAAAAATACCCGTCATGTATCGATATCGACGGCGTTCGTTTTGAGAACAAAGACGGATGGGGGCTGGCAAGGCCATCGAATACGCAGCCCGTTATTGTCCTGAGATTCGAGGCCGATACAAAAAACCATCTTGAAGAGCTTGAGGCCGATACCCGCATGAAGCTTGACGAAATAATCAGGGGGCTTGAACGATGATTAAAAAAGGCATGGTCCAGATGGTATTGCTGCCCGTCCTGCTCATGGCTTTTTGCGGCATGCTTGAAGCCAAAGGCTATTATGTAAAGGAGCGCCTCACTTTATCATTAAAGAAATTCCCCGGGGATTCATCTCCCGCTGTCGGAACCGTCAACTCAAATGACTATCTCGAGGTCAGGGACCAGTCGGGAGCCTGGGTAAAGGTAGTGACCCCGAAAGGAGTTGAAGGCTGGACGTCAATCTCCAACCTGACGAATGAATCCCCGAGAAGCCTGATCATAGAGCAGCTTAATGCCAAGATGGCCTCGCAGGACGATTCATTAAAGACGCTTCAGGAAACGAACAAGGCCCTTGAAAAGGAAAACCGCGAACTTAAATACAAACTTAGCAATTCGGCTGTTGAAATATTGAAGGCGAAAAATGCCTTCCAGAAGCTCAAAGAGGCGTCGAGCGATTATTTGAACCTCGAGGGATCGTACAACAAACTTACCGAGACGGAAAAGCTGAAATCCAGGCAGCTTGACGACCTTGCAAGGGAAAACAAAAATCTAAAACTTTCCGAAAGGGTGAAATTTACCCTTATTGGTGGCGGATTTATTATATTAGGATTAGTATTGGGTTATGCATTAAACCTGTTAAGGGGTAAATCCAGGCAGACAGGCTACAAGCTGTAACCGATTATCAGGGAGGGCTGATGCTTAAAAAATACGAAGTATTGAGTGAACAGGTAAACCTTACAAGGGCTTTAATGGCAAGGTCGGTAATCAACCGGTACTTAAACAGGACGAACCTTATCTGTTATTCAGAGCTTTCAAGGCTCATAGGATGCGAGGCTTACATAAAGCATGAAAACCATAATCCCACTGGTTCATTCAAGATAAGAGGGGCTCTGAATTTCTATCATCACATGTCGAAAGAAGAGCTTGAGAACGGCATCCTCGTAGCCACAAGGGGCAATCACGGCCTGGCCATGGCATGGGCGGGCCAGTTTTCCCACGTGCCCTGCACGGTCGTTGTTCCGGAAAACAACAACCCTGAAATAAACAGGACAATAGAAAGCTATGGCGCCGAACTCATAGTGCACGGCGAAGATTTCTATGACGCGCAGTCCTACTGTGAAGAGCTCGTGGACAGCGCGGGTTATTACTATGTCCAGCAGGGCAACGAACCCGAAATTTTAAATGGTCTGGCCACAATGGGCCTTGAGATACTTGAAGACCTGCCCGATGTCGATACTATAATCTGCCCGATAGGAGGCGGGGCGGGCTGCGCCTCTCTCGTCAAAACGGCCCGCGCCTTCAAACACGATATAGAAATTATCGGCGTTGAAGCCCAGAATGTACCATCCTTCTACAATTCCTGGAAAAAAGGCGATATCGTTATTCTGGATGATGCGCACACCGTTGCAGACGGGCTCGCGGCAAGGAGTGTATTCAATCTGCCCTACATAATTCTCAAGGATACAATCAATGATGTCATACTTTTAACAGAGGAAGAAATACTGGAAGGCATAAGGCTTGCCCTGAATACAACCCATAATCTGGCCGAAGGGGCAGGCGCAGCTTCCATTATGGCGGCAGTCAAGATAAAGGAAAGGCTTGCCGGCAAGAAGGTGGTCATGATCATGTCGGGCGGCAACCTCAATACGCATACGCTGAAATCAGCCCTCTGCAATATATAAGAACCGGCTCGGGATGTAAGGTAACGGCACTTAATAGAACGAGCCCGCCGGATGGCGGGCTCGTTTTTTATTCCTCGTCCTTTTTATAATACCCGGCCCACTTCGCATCAATCATCTGCTGAATACCGGCAATCTGTTCTTCGGTTAGCGTCTTGAACCTTGACTGCGCCCTGAAATACTCCCTGACGGGTATGAGTTTGCGCTTTTCCACCAGTTTTTCCGAAGCGGCTGTGAGCTTGAAATCCCCGTTTATGGTTTCATAAAGGTCGTAGTAGCCCGTTTCGACTGCCAGCCTGCCTACTTTAATCCCGTTTCTGGGATCAAATCCCCATCCCGGCGGGCAGGGTATATGAATATGAAAATATTTGGTTCCCGGCATGTCCACGCACTTTTTAATCTTGTCATAAAGGTCAAGCGGATAGGCGGCTGAGCATGCGGCAACATAGCTCAGGTTATGGGCGGCCATAATTGCCGGGACATCCTTTTTATTCTGAAGCTTTCCCTTGAACGGCGTATTGGCTGTAATTGCACCTATCGGGGTGGTTCCGGATCGCTGTACCCCCGTATTCATGTATCCCTCATTGTCATAGCAGAGGTATATGAAATTCTCCCCCCGTTCTGCGGCCCCGGAAAGCGCCTGAAGTCCTATATCGCTTGTACCTCCGTCACCGGCCCATGCCGCCACTTTGATATTATCCTTGCCCTGCGCCCTGAGCGTGGCAAGTATTCCTGAAGAGGCCGCGGCGCTTGAGGCAAATGTAACATTAAGGCAGGGAAGCTTTGTCGAGGCAATCGGAAAGAGACCCTGAAGTACGGTAAGGCAGCTCGGAGGCACTACCAGGATCGTGTCTTTCCCCAGCGCCTTAAGTCCGATTCTATAGGCAATCGCCAGGCCGCAGCCCGTACATGCCCTTGTGCCAGGTTGTACAAACTCCTCCGCCGGTAAAGTCAGTATAGTTGTCTTAGCCTGCATGTGAATTCTCCTATAGCTTGAGCCCGATCCATACGGGCTTTTTGGAAAGCCTGCCTTTTGTTGCAGCCCTCAGAGTTTCCGTAAGGTCATGGGTCTTTATATCGCGTCCGCCGATGCCTAAAATGTAGTTCTGGACATACGGCATCGAGCCTGTCCCTGCAAGATTTTCATAAAGTGCGGATTTCAAGTCCGAAACCAGCGCACCTTCATAACCGTAGCTGAGCGCCTTTTCATATACGATCACGCCCTTTCTACCCTTCAATGCATTTGCAACGGCCTCATCAGGGAAGGGCCTGTAGAATTTTACGCCCATCACCCCGACCTTGATGCCCTCGGCCCTTAAAACATCAACCGACACCCTGAGCTGATATGTAACAGAGCCCAGCCCTACGGCCACGTATTCAGCATCGTCGCAAAGGTATGTCTCGATGTAAGGGTCGCCGCCTCTTCCGAAGATATCGGTAAACCTTTTTTCCGTCTCTGCTGCTACTGTCAGAGCCCCCCTCAGGTCTTCCTGCAGAAGATATCTTATCTCCATGTATCCGTGTGCAAGTTCACCCCTGACATCGACCCTGACATCAGGAAGCGTAACCGTGTTCAGGTTGGCCGGCTCATCCGGATTAAGGGCATAGTCCGGCTTGAACGGCGGCAGAAAGGCGTCGACTTTATCCTTATCAGGCACATCGAAAGGCATGTACGTATGAGACAGGATATATCCGTCATAGCAGACCATGATCGGTATGCTCGTTTTCTCGGCCAGGTAATAGGCCTTTATGACAGTGTCTATTATCTGCTGATGGTCGCAGGCATAAATCTGCATCCAGCCGGTATCACGCTGTGAAATCGAATCCTGCTGGTCGTTCCAGACATTCCACGGAGCCCCTACGGCACGGTTTACAACGCACATGACAATCGGAAGCCTTGCACCGGAGGCCCATTGCACCTGCTCATGCATGTACAGAAGCCCGTTAGCGCTTGTCGCCGTAAAAGACCTCGCCCCTGTCGAGGTCGCTGCTATGCAGACTGCAAGCGCCGAATGCTCGCTTTCAACAGGGATATATTCGGCCTTCATCTCTCCCGATTCAACCCATTCCGAAAGTTTCTCCGTTACGGGCGTCTGAGGCGTTATAGGATACGCGGCAATGACATTTGCCCCACAGAGTCTGACACCTATCGCTGCGGCCACATTTCCGTTTTCTATAATATGCATGGCGTCTACCCCTTATCCTCTTCGTCGGCAAACTCCGACTCGTCCACCATGGTAATTGCCTTTGTCGGGCATTCCTCGGCGCAGATTCCGCAACCTTTGCAGTATTCGAGATCGATGGTAGGCGGAATAGTCCTTGAAATCACCACGTCGGGACAAAAGAGCCAGCATATGAAACATGCCTCAGCATTTCTTTTGCAGGGAATGCAAAGGCTCTTGTTAAGTACCGGCCTTGTTACCCTCCATGAGCCTGTCCTTCCCCCGTCACCGGGTCCGCTTTCACTGTGAGAAGTCTTCCTTCTGTAATTCCTGGTCCCCATTTTCAGCCTCCCACAACGGTTCTTTCATAGGCCAGTCTGGCAGCCAGCGAGTTTTTCTGAGGCCTTCTGGTGCTGAACTCATCCTCGATTCCCCTGATGAGGATATCCATGCCCAGAAGGGACATTGCTTTTTCAAGTGATCCGATAATCCCTGTATTTACCATGCCATGAGGAAGGCCCGCCTCGACCGATATGGCCGTAACATCGGCTGTCGCCAGCCTGAAACCATTGAATGCGTATGATTCGAATGGCTTCGGGGTATTCAATACGATAATTCCGCCTTCTTTCAGCCCGTGTGTTACGTCCGCCTCGTTAAGCAGCAGGTGGTCAAGTACCACTACTATGTCCGGTGTCTCGATGGGAGACAGGTCATAAATTTTCTCCTTGGATATCTTGAGCGATGTCAGTACAGGAGCGCCTCTGCGCTCGGTACCGAATGTCGGGGCCATTACGACACCCGAATAACCAGATACAAAAGCGGCGCCGGCAACGATCTTTGCTGCCGTAATCGCCCCCTGCCCGCCTCTGCCGTGCCAGCGGATTTCGATAAATTCCTTGTTCATGATTGCACCTTTGTATGTAATATTTAGAATACCTGTTTTAAACAGGGATAACCCATTTGTTAAAGCTTTTCAGAATCAGGAACGTTTCGGTTTTTCCAACTCCCTTTATCTTGGCCAGCTCGTCTTCCAGAAACTTTATAATTCCCTTGTTCGAATCCACAAGAATCTCGATAATAAGGTCATAGCGCCCCGAGGCTATGGTTACATTCTGCACGCTCTGAAGTTCGGATATCTGCTGCCCGATAACATCAAGATTGGCAACTTCCTTGACCTCGACCGCAACAAGAGCCACAACCTTGTCCTCGAACGAGTCAGGATTGATAAGACCTGCGATTCTTACCTGGTTGGATCTGGCCAGCTTGGTGAGGCGGTTTCTGATAGTCGCTTCGGCAAGTCCGAGTTTTTTTGACATGGTCTTTGCCGTCATTCTGCCGTCGGTTGCAAGCAGGCCGATTATGTCCCAGTCGGTCTCGTCAAACTTTTCTTTCATGGCCGTTTACTCCTTAAATCTTTTTTATAGCGCAACGATACCATTATTTCAATATTCATAACTTGCACAATAAAGGGAAAAAAACAACGTTTTGAAAAATTTATTAATATATGGACCATCTCCTGCCGATAAAAAAACTCATATGAACATTGACAAACTGTTGGATATCAGGGTGCCGCTGTCGCTACAAACGGCCAAGGGCAATATCATTGGGGGCGTGATAACCGACCTGATCGGCGAGGATATATTCATATTCAGACCGGCCAAACCTTTCAGTATCGAGCCTGAGAATCTTATAAAGATATCTGACGGCAAGGATTCCGTATTGGCCAAAGTCATCGAGACGACAAATACCGGCATCAGGCTCAGCATTGAAGCTCAGGCAAAACCTGCCGATGAACGCCGAGAAGATGTCCGGATAAATGACAAGATATTCTACAAGGCGACGCTTCTGGGCCATGTCCATGAAAGCGAGGATGTGATATCGCTCGCCCTGGCAAGGATACATTCGGAAAAGCTGCTTATAAATTCTTTCATCAAGGGCAGATATGGAATAACCGGCTCTGAGGACATACCCTATACCCATGATGCGAAGGCAAACCACGACATATGGGAATTAAACAGGAAGCTTGACCTAGTTATCCTGATGCTACTGACCGATGAATTCAAGGAGCTTATCCGGTCCTCGCCAAAAGATGTAAACATCAGCGCAGGCGGGATAAGGTTCATTTCACAGACGCCTCTGGATGTAATGGATATTATCGAGTTTCACATGGTTCTGCCCATGTCGCCGCTTTTGTATATCAGGGTGATTGCAGAGGTGATAAGGGTCAAAACCCTTGCCGTGGAGGGAAAAGAACAGCACTCCGTTGTCGCCCGGTTCCTGCACATGGCCCCTGATACGAAAGAGGATATCGTCCATTACATATTCAAAAGGCAGAGGGAGATTCTCAGAAAGCGGCTTGACTTTGAATCCTGACAGCAACACTGTCAATGATGTTGGAAAATTCGTTTTTTGGGCAGTATTATTCTAGACAATAAACCTTTCCTTCAACAATTGTTACACGGGCGATTAGCGGTTCCTTGCAGTTGTCTTTAGAATAACTTGTTGATAAATTAATATAAAATTTCTTTGAGACTGTCGAAAAACTAAAATGATGAAAAGTGACAAAAAAATTTCCTCATAAAATGGTCTACAATGGGAAAATATTCATCGGGACTCGGGTCTTGATGGTCTATATCTTATGATTTTAAAGCTTGTCAATTTTTTCGACAGACTTTTTTGAAATATTTAGTGTTTTGGTAAAACTACTAAATCTTAATAATGGCACGGCATATTAAAAGAAAAAAACAACAAATAATTTTTTATTTATTATGGTAATAATTTAATGTGTTCAATATAGATGCCCTCCACATGATCCCACTGCCAGCCGGCGGTGCCCATTCCCTTGTAGCCCTCTATGCGTACTTTCTTGCCAATCCATTTTTCTCTGTCAGATAATCGATTGTATCCTATTTTATCAAATATAAACATTTTAACTTCAGGAGAAATTTCTATTTTCAAATAGTGGTTTTCACTATATGTGCCTTTGGCGACTATTTGTTCTATAATTTTCCCTTTCAATGTAATTTGTTGGATAGGAACTTTCTCAAGTTCGAAATTAATATTGTCTGTTGAAAGATCCATAAACTTCCCTGAGTGCAAATAACCTTTTTTATAAACATTAAGAACACCTGTACAATAAACAGGTATTTTGAACTCTCCCTTTATGTCAGTGGTCCTTCTTCTTGATTCATCATCTCCTGTACCGGGATAGACAATAGCGTTTCTTATAGGTTCACCAGTTTTTTTATCAAGCACTCTGCCTGAAACTAATCTAGTTGCAATTGTAGCATGCAAATAAACCGGATAGGAAAGAACAAAAAGAAAAATAGTAATTATTAAAATATTCTTTCTATTAGTTAACATCATAATTATTAGCCTTTTCTTAGGGTTTTCATATTGCAATAAACTAACACAGAATCTCCAAGTGCTTATTAAAATGTTATTTGAAAACATGGTATATATTCTATACCAGTGCTAATTATCAGCATCTATGTAGACATATCCCCCATGGCCACTCTCAGAACAATCCGCAGCTGTAATTCTTATTTCATTTTCAAATGGGTTCGCAGTGAAGATGCTGAGATCTATTGTTTCTTTCTGCCAGGGGATAATTTTCCATTGGGCAGAACCTATAACTATTGTTTTCCAGCTTGACCATAAAGGATCACCTGAATAATGATACCTTGTTAAGTAAACGATATTATATTGTCTATTTATCACCTCAATTTTAAAATATGGCTGCTGATAATATGGATGACCAGGATTGCTTAATACCGCTGACCAATAAAATATTAATGGGGGGGGTGACCCGAATAAAGTTAGAACAAGTGGAATCGAATATATTGCAGTGCTTATGTGACAATTTCCACTTGAACTATTTAATCGAGCAGAATAGTTGCCTCTATAAACTCTCGGTAAAGTTGAATCAATTGGATCCTGGCCTACTGTTTGAATTGCACTTTCAACAGTTCCAGAGCCTATACTAGTCCAAGTGTTTGTATCAAATACCCAGCCTAAAGGGTTTAAAACATCTCCTAATACACCGTTTTCAAACCCCAAATAGGGAAAACTAAGTATTTCCAGTTCTTTTAATAACGTTGACCAGCTGTTCGTTGCGCCAAAAGAAGTAATCTGCTTATACCAGTTTGGATCAATATAAAAAACAGGACTTTCACGATTATGGAATATTGTAAGTCCAGTGTAATTTTCATAGCCATAATTTCTTTTGTATACAATTGATTTATTATAAGCTTGCAAAGCAACTGCGGCTTTATCTTTAATACCCTGATCCCAGTAGTCACTAGCAACTTTGGCCATATAATATCCAAAATCCATATATGGTAAAACTCCATCATCTGATGCCAAAGCATGAGCACCCGCGCCAATAAAATAAGACTTATTAAGATTAATTGCTTTTGGGTAATTTTTAAAATAATTCAATACCGAATTAGAATAATCATTTATTGAACTATTCAATGCGTCTATACAACTAAGATCTGTTAATGATAACGTGAAATTCATATTTAAATTAAATTGATTAAATTGATTATAAGCCGAATCACATATGTTCTTGCCAAGAGTAAGCGCTGACATATCTGGATGATTTAGAGTCTCTTCCAGAAATTCATATGATCCCATAGGAAAATTATTTTCAGAAGCTACAAGATAATTGGCATCATTTCGAATTTCATAAGCCAATTCGACCTGTGCCATCAAGCATGCATCGGCAAATACAAGATACTCAATTGGAGGTTTGCTTCCAGCTTTTAAATACCTTACAACATTTCCGTATTCTTTTATTGTTAAAGAATCATTAAATGTGTCATCATAACCTATACCTAATGTATAATTAGTACCCTGTGAGTTTTGACTATAAAACCCATTACCATGATTTTTTAATATATATATATATCTAGCAGCATTGGTCTGAGGTTTTGCCCAATTAATAAAATTATAACTGACCTGAGGATCTCCAGAATCAATGTTAGTAAAAGATTTTACCAAATCACTTTTGAAAGAACCACCACTTAACTTGTAATAACCATTGTCGTAATTGTTAGAATTTTTTTTGTCAAATAAAACAAATATATCCAGATTATTATTAGTGTCTCGCGATTTAATACCTTCAAGACGCGATAAAAACACATTTAGATTAGACCAATCTTCTAGACTATTGTCAAAACAGAGGTGTATAAATGCTGCCCATCTTCCATCTAAAACATTAAGGGTAAATTTTTGTGTATATATGTTGAAATCATCTGCTTCGCTTTTACTTAAAGCTTTTACTTCAAAGTTGTAAACACCTGGTGCATCTGTTATCAGTCCTTCAATGTGGAATTCATTTATCCCTGGAGTTTTTTGAATAATTTTTAGACCCGCAGGAAGGTTTCCTGAACCCGGACTATAACTAATGGTAAAAAAAGGCATAGTTGCAGAAGATGGCGTTATTTTTACCACTGTGTCATAATAACATTGGGATGTAGCATTAGGAAGCGTACTTGGTTCCCATTTTACGGTAACACATGAAGACACAATAAATGACAAAGCAACGACAAATAAACAAACGAAATGAAATCTATTTTGATGTTGAAACATAATCCAATTCTCCTTATATAATTAATATAATAAATTAGTGCATAATTACAAAATACAAAACAACTCAGATAATATGAGTATCAATGAAAACGTAACCTGTCAATGAGAACTATACACAATAGCCAATAATTTTGAGTAGCAAGAAATAAATAATTTGAGGCGACGGTTCCCTGACCTTATTATAAAATCTCCATTCAGTTGGTCAGACGTGGATGTTTTAACTTTAACTGACACCTCTGATTTATTACCACTTGAACCCCTGATTCCACACTGAAATAATCCGGATTATTGATTCTTCAATATATCTTTATAGTTCATTTAGGTTGATGAAGAACCCATCTGATAAAGCGTCCAGCGCTCTCCAGGGCCTCCTGCCCCTGGGGCAGTTTCGATGCAAAAAGCTGGCAGCAGTGAAACATGCCGTCTAATAGTTCAAGGGTAACGTCAACCCCGGCCTTTCGGGCTTTGCCGGCAAATTTAATCGAATCATCGAGAAGCATCTCGGCAGTACCGGCCTGGATGAGCAGGGGTGGAAGCCCTTTCAGGTCGGCATAAAGTGGGGACGCCCCGGGAAGATTCGGGGCTGCCCCGGCCAGGTATAGAATTTTGACGCCTGCAAAGGTATCAGGAGTGAGCCAGTCGGTTTTAAGATTCCGCTTGATCGAATCGGAATCATGATTCATATCAGTTCCCGGTGACATGCAGTATGCGCCGGCCGGCATTTTTTCTCCCATATCCTTAAGTCTTAAGAGCGTATTCAAAACAAGCGTACCTCCGGCCGAGTCTCCGGCAAGGCAGATATTGCCAGAACTTAACCCGCCTCCTGTCAGCCACAGATAGGCCTCAAGACAGTCCCCGTTTGCGACAGGGAACGGATGCTCTGGTGCAAGCCTGTAGTCGATGCTCAATACGCGCACGCCGGAGGCCCTTGAAAGCCTCCCGATGACTTCTATGTGATCCCCGGTTGAGCCGAGAATGAAAGCCCCTCCGTGGAAGAACAATATGACCGGGCCTTCAGGGGTCCCCGGAGGGTATACCCAGAATGCATCGATATCCTTTATCCGTATTTTCTCTTTGATAAGTTCCTGGGCGGAATCATACTCCCTGCACAGCGTTTCAAAGCTTTCCCTGAGTTCCCCGGCGGTTTTACCGGCAAGAGGTACATGCCTCATTATGTCCCGGAAAACCTTTTCCGAAGCCTCATCTCTCATACCGGCCTCCACGATACTCGTTTAAATATGCAAATATTACAATGCATCAATCATCATATTAAACCTGTCAATAAAATATCCCTTACGGTATTGCGGACAGGCCACAATCAGATATAATATCAAATTATGGTCATTACCGAACAGAACTGTTTTTACCCCGACGCGTTCGCGTACTACCACCCGTCACAGGACGGATGGGAGACCAGGGAATTTTTTATCGAGGATAAAATCCACTGCTGGCTCATACACCCCGGGAAATTGTCCGGCTCCCCGGCAACTGTCGTGCACCTGCACGGCAATGCCGAGAACATGACCTCGCATGTGCTGGGCTCGCTTTTTTTACTGGAAATGGGCCTGAACCTTCTCACCTTTGACTACAGGGGCTACGGCAGGTCGCCCGGTACTCCCAGCCTCACCGGGATTCAGGAGGATGCCTTAAGCGTATTCGGCCATATTTTTTCAAATCCGCAGGTATTCGGGAAAGACGTTTTCGGGTTCGGGCAGTCGATGGGCGGATTCACCCTTGGCCGCGTGCTGCCGGAGGTTCCGGCGCTCAGAGGCGCCATATTCGATTGTGCCCTTCATTCCTTCCGTGCGCTTTTCATGGAAGGTTATCCCAAATACAAATGCACGGTGCCGGATATATCCGCCCTTGATACGCTTCCCATGAGCAATGTCCCCAAGCTTTTCATTCACGGCACAGCCGATGAAGTCGTGCCGTTCGCCCATTCAGAGAAGATGTTTGACATTGCCGCCCCGCCAAAGGAGTTGATGCTCGTTGAAGGGGCCTCCCATATCGGTTCCATTACATCGGCGCATGCCGGAGAATATAAGGACAGGATCAGGAAGTTCATCGACTCATTGAGGGCCTGACCACAAGCCATTATTGAACAAATATGCCTTATGCCAGTAAACCCGGACCGGATTAAAAAACCAAAGGCCCGCAATCTGCTGGCCGTGGATGCCCCCTTCCGCAAGGCAGGCGCCATCGAGCCCGGAAAGGGAAAGTTCCCGCGCCGTACCATGAGATACGGAATTCATGGATATGTATGGGCAAGACCGGGATACTAAAATGCGTCAAAGGGCAAACCGGGCATCAGTGAAGGGGGATACTTCTTATGGTATTGAAAGCATATATATTTGTCTTTGACGGTATGGCGGACTGGGAGCCGGCTCTTGCCCTGTGCGAGATAAACAAGTCAAAGAGGTTCGGCATAGTCACGGTCGGCTTTTCCGCAGATGCCGTCACCACTATGGGAGGCTACAGGATCAGTCCGGATATTACCCTTGCCGGGGTCAAACCCGAAGATGCCGCCGTCTTCATCATGTCGGGCGGGGAGATGTGGGAGCAGGGACCTCATGAGGATGTGATCGGGCTGCTCCGCAAACTCCATGCAAAAGGCGTCGTCGTAGCCGCGATATGCGGAGCGAGCTTGGAGATTGTGCGGGCCGGGCTGACGCACGGGCTCAGGCATACTAGCAACACCAAGGGGTATCTAAAGGCCATGCTGCCGGCTTATGCGGATGATGATTTCTATGTAGACAGGCTTGCAGTAGCCGACGGGAACCTCATAACCGCGAGCGGACTGGGCAGCGTTGAGTTCGCCTGCGAAATACTGAGGCTGCTTGCAATCTATACCGATGAGGAAATCCGGGAGCTGTACGAGATGTTCAAGCACGGCATCATACCGGCACGCTACGCCCTCTGACGCCAGCATTGACGAGCATGCGGTAAGCCGTGCAGGCAGCCGCTTTCCGGGTTTTATTGCGGCTTTCTGATAATCATCATCTTATCGGCATTTTTAATGAAGTTGTACCGTGACGGGCGTATTTCAAAAGAGACCCCTTCGAATCTCGGATCATTCATGATGGGTTCTACGATTTCACAGGGCTGGAATTGAAGGTTGACTAGGGGATATATCCTTATTTCACCGGATGTTATCCGCAAAAGCTCTTTTATGATCTTCACATGCGTCTCATAGTCGATGAAATTATCATATACGAACAGCAGGTGCGAAACCAGGGAGAGCGCGAAATTATTGCGTGCCATGAACGGGGTGTATGGGAAATAGGCGTCCAGATAGCGCCAGCGGTTCTTCCTGAAATCTTCCAGGAATGTTTTGTAGGCCTTTCTTCTGTTCTCGCGGACATGGTCTATATCCCTCAAGGGATGTCCCCAGTTGAACATGTGAGGAAGTCTTTTCAGGTTGCTTATCGAGTTTTCTATGTCGTTTTCGCATTTTCCTTCAATGGCGTCCGGTTCGAGGCAGTAGACGGGATCGCCGGAAAATATCGTAAACCCGCGGTCGGCTGCTTCGGCGGTATAAGAGCTGACTCCGCCTGCGACATTTAATATCTTTCCGTCCGAGGGTTTGATGTCGTCGAGCAGGAACATGTCGTTGTATTCATCATATGTCCTGCCTATGACGAGGATATGATCGAAGTCCATGCTCTCGTATGGCTGCGGTTCAAGGTTGACATCAGCGAAAACGTCTAAAGATTCTGCCATGCATTCCTCCGGATATTTATTTTCATGACACGAGGAGTCTTGTACTAACATCGGCATGCACATGGATATCTTTAGTGCCGCTGGCTTTGGAACTGAATAGTCTCAGGCCTTGAATCTTGACGAATAGGGGTGAGACGGGTATTAATTCTGTCATGGGAAGGCCTTTATGAATAGAATATCCGGGAGTTGTCTTTTACATAATCAGCAGGGACTATAAGAGAAGGGAGACTGAAGGTGTCAGGATATTTTGTTTTTGTCAAGGATCAAGGCCTGTCACCATTTTATGCCTAAACGAATTAAAAAGCCGAAGGCACGCAATCTGCTGGCAATAGAGGCCCATTTTCGCAAGGCCGGGGCCATTGAGCCCGAAAAGGGGAAGCTGCCGCGCAAGGTCAAGCACAAGAAGCGTGCAGATTCAGACACCTGAAATTTTTTTAAGAGGACGTCGTGGGAAGAATTATTATGAATGTTTTGCCGGGCCTTCCGGCAGGACTTCTTTCTTCAGCAACAGTCCTCACCGGTTTAAGGCTTTATTGTTTTGAAAGAAGCTTTGTTCAGGAGTCGTTATGAGGAACCTGTTCTGTTCTATTATGTTTCTTTTGCCTGTATATGCCTTTGCATGCTCCGGTTCAGGGGGCAGTGATGAAACGGCTAAACAGGAATTACCGGTGTCTGCGCCTGTTAAAACGTATATACTCGCAAACTGTTACCTGGACCCTGCCTTTCCTTCCTCGGGCGAAATATACCTCATAACCGGCGGCTCATTCGGGCAACTTGTCCCTGACGGGTTTTTCCCTGAAAACGTAGACATATCTTCAGACGGTTCCATGATCGCCTATTCAAAGGGGGAAAATGAAAACTCAGAGATTTATGTGATGGATATCGCTTCCGGCAGGGAAACCAGGGTCACCGACAACAGTTTTCCGGATTATAATCCGAACCTTTCACCCGACAAAAAGGAAGTGGTTTACTGGTCTTCACGCTCGAATGAAACGCGGCTTTATATTTCTGATGCCGGAGGTTTGAATGAAAGATGCATAACATGCGGCTTTGACGCCTGGACATATGACCCCGAGTGGTCTCACGACGGGACCATGATAGCCTTCAATTACGATGTGACAAAAACCGGCTGCAAGGCGGTCATATATGCCGGGATACTTGACGGCGGCCATACCGGATTTGAGGCGATTTTCCCGGTTTCCAATACAGCAGGAGCCTATGTCGAGGTTGACCCGGCCTGGTCGTCGGATGATTCGAGGATCGCTTTCAGTTCCTACGAAGGGCCGGGGTGCTGGTTCGCCGAAGGGCTGCAGAGTGCCAATCTCAACCACTGGAAACTTAAAACCGTAACAATTGACAGGACAGGCAGGCAGGGAACAGACTTGAAGACCGTCTGGCAAAGCCCGGGGACACATGTGGATTGGCTGCCCATATGGGCTGAAGACGATAAAAGCCTGCTCGTAATTCATTCCGTAATCGATGCAAGCCCTTATACGCCTTTCGGTACGACATCTTACCTGGCTTATGTCGATATTGAAACCTCTGCCGAGGCAAAGGTTCCCGGTACGGACGGCTGCTACTGGTGCGACTACCTCAAGAAGTGATTATTGAGGGTTGTCGATCCTGAACACGAGCTCTCCAGATTTGACGTCCACATGGACCGTGCCGCCCGGAATTACGTCTCCGGCGATTATAGAACGGCCTATCCTGGTCTCGAGCTCTCGCTGGATGAAGCGCTTCAGAGGCCTCGCCCCGTAGACGGGATCAAAGCCCTCTTTCGCAGTGAACTCAAGCGCAGGCCCGGTAAGGTCGAGCTTCACATCCCTGTCTTCAAGGCGCTTCCTCAAATCGCCGGTTAGGAGGACGACAATTTTTTCTATTTCCTTCAGGTTCAGTGATTTGAACAGAACGGTGTCGTCAACCCGGTTCAGAAATTCCGGCCGGAAGCTGCGCTTTAATTCGTTCATGACAGCAGTGCGCGCCTTTTCCGTCAGTTCTCCGTTTTTGTCGAGGCCCTCGATCAGATCCTGGGAGCCGACATTGCTTGTCATTATTATGACCGTGTTCTTGAAATCGACCGTGCGGCCGTGCGAATCTGTGAGCCGGCCGTCGTCAAGTATCTGCAGGAGCACATTGAAGACGTCCGGATGCGCCTTTTCAATCTCGTCAAAAAGCACTACGGAATATGGTTTTCTGCGTACCGCCTCGGTCAGCTGGCCGCCTTCCTCGTAGCCGACATACCCCGGGGGGGAGCCGATAAGCCTGGAGACCGCATATTTTTCCATGTACTCGCTCATGTCGATGCGCACCATGTTTTCCTCGGTGTCGAACAGTGCGTTTGCCAGCGTCTTTGCCAGTTCCGTCTTGCCGACGCCGGTGGGTCCAAGAAAAATGAAAGAGCCGATCGGCCGCTTCGGGTCTTTGATACCGGCACGCGCCCTGATAACCGCATCCGCCACAGCCTGAACGGCCTCATCCTGGCCGATCACCCGCTCATGCAGTATCGAATCAAGCCTGAGGAGCTTCTCCCTTTCGCCCTCGACAAGCCTGGTTACCGGGATGCCGGTCCATTTCGAGATTATCTCCGCGATGATGTCCTCGCTCACGCTCTCGCGCAGGAGCGTCGTGTCGTTCTTCTCCTCCGCATCATTAAGCTTCTGAAGAAGCTGCGGCAGTTTGCCGTGCTTGAGTTCGGCAGCCCTGTTCAGGTCATAGTCCCGCTCCGCCTTTTCGATCTCAAGCCTGGTCTGCTCTATCTCCTCGCGCAGGCCCCTCAAGGACTGGATTGATTTTTTCTCTTCTTCCCATTTGGCCCTCAGTGTTGCCGACTGTTCATTGAGGTCGGCAAGCTCCTTTCTAAGTTCGGCGAGCCTTGCATGGCTGGCCTTGTCAGTCTCTTTTTTCAGCGCCGCAGCCTCTATCTCGAGCTGCATGACCTTGCGCGTCACCTCGTCAAGCTCGGCGGGCATGGTATCGATCTCGGTGCGGATCATGGCGCAGGCCTCGTCCACCAGGTCGATCGCCTTGTCGGGAAGAAACCTGTCCGAGATGTAGCGGTTGGAGAGGACTGCGGCCGAAACCAGGGCGCTGTCCTGTATCTTGACGCCGTGGTAAACTTCAAAGCGCTCCCTCAAACCCCTCAGAATCGACACCGTGTCCTCGACCGTCGGGGGGTCGACCATGACAGGCTGGAAGCGGCGTTCAAGCGCGGCGTCCTTTTCAATGTATTTCCTGTATTCATCGAGGGTGGTGGCGCCGATGCAATGGAGTTCGCCGCGCGCAAGCATGGGTTTGAGCATGTTTCCGGCATCCATCGAACCTTCGGCGCGGCCTGCGCCCACTATATTGTGCAGTTCGTCAATGAACAGGATTATCCTGCCATCACTTGATTTGACCTCCGAGAGCACGGCCTTGAGCCTTTCCTCGAATTCACCCCTGAATTTTGCCCCCGCCACCAGCGAGCCCATATCAAGCGCAAAAATCGTCTTGTCCTTGAGCCCTTCAGGCACGTCGCCCTTGACAATGCGCTGGGCGAGGCCTTCTATTATGGCCGTCTTTCCGACGCCCGGTTCGCCTATGAGCACAGGGTTGTTCTTTGTTTTGCGGGACAGTATCCTTATGACGCGCCTGATCTCGGCATCGCGTCCGATGACAGGGTCAAGCTTGCCGAGGCTCGCCTGTTTGACCAGATCGATCCCGTATTTTTCCAGCGCCTCGTATGCCGCCTCGGGATTCTGGCTCGTAACCCGCTGATTCCCTCGTATCGCCGTGAGCGCATTCAATATCCTTTCCTTCGTGATATTAAACTGCGCCAGGATTTTCCCCGCAGGGTGCGATTTGCCTTCGTCCAGCATGGCCAGCAGGATATGCTCAACCGAGACATATTCGTCCTTGAGCCTTTTGGCCTCTTCTTCCGCCTTGACCAGAAGCCTGTTAAGACGCTGAGTAATGTAAACCTTCCCGGCCTCGGCACCCGGACCCGAGACCTTGGGCCTCTTGTTCAAGTCCTTTTCCACTTCGGCCTTAAACGGCTCCAGCGGCACGTCCATCTTTACAATGAGCCTCGGAATAAGGCCGTCCTGCTGGGTAATGAGGGCCGAAAGCATGTGCTCGACATCGATTTCCACATGGCCGTACCTGACGGCAATATTCTGGGCCTCGGCAAAAGCCTCCTGAGATTTCTGTGTTAGCCTGTTGGCATCCATCATTTTCTCCCGCTTATACAATTCTTATAAAGAATATTAGGGATGAACCCATATGATTTCAAGGAAGTTATATTTAATTATGAATTCCCCGGCTCATGTTCATATCTCTGAATAAATATGGCAGGAATTTATTAAAAAACAACTATTAACGAACGGGGAGGGATCTGCCGATAAAATTGAATAGACTGTATCAGGGCTAGGAGGACATCAAATGAGAAAAAAACCGGTAAAGCGTACCATATGAAAAAACTTCACTCGGCTGTTTTATCCGTCGTTATTTTTTCAGTTGTTGCACTGACAGCGTGCGGCAACAGCAGCGACAATACTCCCGGGACTTCGCACGTCATCGTTTTTTCAGATGTCCATTTCAATCCGTTCTATGACGCGACGCTCTTCAATTCGCTTGTCGCTGCAGATGCAAGTCAGTGGGAAGGCATCTTCGCATCGTCCAGCATTTCCGAGCCATCCACCTGGGGAGAAGATTCAAACTATCCCCTGTTCGCACTGGCTCTTTCGAGCATGAAGTCAAACCTAACATCAAGTTCGGTAGTAGCCGTTTTTCCCGGCGACATTCTCGTGCATGACTTTGAAACGCGCTTCTACACCCTTTACGGCAGCGAGGATATACCGGCCATGAGATCGTTCCTCTTGAAGACTGCGGAGTTCTTCGCGATAGAGGTGCGCGCCCACCTGGGCAACATACCCGTCATGTTCGCACTGGGGAATAACGACTCCTATGAAGGAGATTTCCTGATAGAACCGGACAGCCCGTTCCTGGCAGATACCGCAGAAGCGTTCTACACCGGCTTTTTAAACGGCGCCGCTGATCACGATTCTTTCCTCGGCACATACAAGGCAGGAGGATACTATTCGGCAGCGCCTTTAGGGCCGAACCTTCTCGTTATCACGCTCAACTCGATCTTCTTTTCGCCGAAAGCCGCAAGCGATACAGAGGCGGCGGCAACAGCTGAACTCGACTGGTTCGAAACGACTCTTGCATCGGCCGCCTCCTCTGGACAAAAGGTCTGGCTGGTAACGCACATACCCCTCGGTGCGAATATATCTTCCAACAGGAAACTGATCAACGGCAGCGGTCATCTTGACGATGCCAAAATGATGTGGGTCGATGATTATCAAGCGCGCTTTCTCAATATCCTTTCGGCTTACCCGAATACAATAGCCATGATATTCACAGGGCACACCCACATGGACGAATTCCGTCTTCTTCCTGTCAGCGCGCTCGTTGTGTCACCGTCGATAAGCCCGGTCGACGGCAACAACCCGGCGTACAGGATCTTTTCGTTTGCTGAGAATTCATTTTCGATTACCGATTATGTTTCCTTTTCCTATGATCTCTCGAAATCATCCGGGCAATTCGACAGCTACTACGATTTTTCAGCATCATATATCCTGAATAATATTTTCCTGAATTCATCTCTTGAAGAATTATTTCCATTACTCAAGACTGATCCTTGCAGGCAGGAGCTTTACAGGCGTTATTATTATTCCGGAAATGATGCAGGCAACCCGATAACTGATGCGAACTGGCCGGTTTACTGGTGCGGCATCGGTGAAATGTCAAAAGAGGATTATATGGATTGTGTCAACAGCTACAGATAATTGAAAATCGCCAACTGAAAGAAAGCGGTCATGAATTATTAAATCGGAGGATCAGTATGAAGCCGGCAAAAAAAATCCTGTGCTCAGTTGTCTCGGTGCTCCTCTTTTTCGTGATATCCTGCTCATCAAGCAACAATAACGGGATCAGTTCATGCACTCAGGAATACTGGGTCTCTCCGAACGGGAACGATGCCGGAACAGGCGGTTCAAACGATCCGTTCCTGACCATAGGACACGCGCGTGATGTGATCAGAGACGGCAGCAACAAGGGGGTGTGCAATATTGTTGTTAACATCAAAGGCGGTTTGTACCCTCTTACCGAACCGCTGGCGTTTACTTCGCAGGATTCAGGAACAAGCTCCGCACAGATCACATATAAGGCCGTCTCCGGAGAGACGCCGGTCATGTCAGGGGCGGTTAAGGTCAGCGGATGGACATTGTACGATGAAGACTTTAACATCTGGCAGGCCCAGACGCACGTAAACACAAGCACGATGCCAAGGCAGCTTTATGTCAACGGCGTACGCGCCACGCGAGCGCGTACCGTGAATTATCCGAACTACTACACGCCGACCGCAACCGGTTACACATATTCCTATACATCCGGTACAGATCCGCAGATACCACCTGACTGGGACAATCCGACCGCCGTCGAAGCAGTGACCGCCACGCAGTGGAAGATGATGCGCTGCCCCGTTGCGCAGATAAACGGAGGAAGCGAGGTCGTAATGCAGAACCCGTGCTGGACGAATGCCAACGTCTATCCGGAGCCGTGGAACTTTCAGCTTCTCAGCTGGTGGGAAAACGCCTATAAATTTCTGGATCAGCCGGGCGAATGGTATCTTAACCCGGTCACGAAGATCCTCTACTATATTCCCCTTGAAGGCGAAGATCTGGACACCGCCGATGTGGAACTGCCGGTTCTCGAGACCCTGCTATCCGTAACCGGAGACGTGGCAAGCCCGGTCAGCTATATAAATTTCAAAGGGCTCAGCTTTAAGTATGCGACTTGGCTCGGCCCCAACACTTCCGACGGCTATGCGCTGGACCAGAGCGGTTTTTTTATTACCGGGAACGGACATCAAAGCAACATCATCGGGCACGACCCCAACACGGTGCGCACGCCCGGCAACCTGAGCTTCATTTATACGCAGCACATAACTTTCGAGAACAATACCGTCGAACATATGGGCGCAGCAGGGCTTGACTTCGGCATGGGGAGCCAGAACAGCCGGATAACGGGCAACACAATCAGCGATATTTCATCCACGGGTATCCAGCTCGGCGGCAATACGTTTGAAGACGCCCGCCCGGCAACGTCTTCGCAGCTTACAACGGACAACCTCATTTCGAACAACCTGATCGAATACACAGGTCAGGAATTCTGGGACGCCGCCGGAATTTATATCGGCTTCACCACCCGCAGCACTGTTGAACACAACGATATAAATCACACATCATGGTCCGGTATCGCCATCGGTTGGGGATGGGCGCTGCTCGACCCGGGCGGATTCGTGGGCGTGCCGGGCGGCACGCCGAACATGTGGGGAACCTTTACGACCCCCACTTCGGCTGAGGGTAACATGATCCTGCACAACCATATCCAATATTTTCTGGAAAAACTGTGGGACGGTGGCGCCATTTACAGTACCGGTTTCCAGGGGACTTCCATTGAGGACGGCCAGCTGATAGCCTTCAACGTGGCTGAAAACAAGCGAATCCATGCAGGCGGGAACACCTTTTACACTGACGGAGGCAGCCGCTACGTGACGCTGCTGGAAAACGTGTCCCTCAATAATCCCCAGGGCTTTGTCGATCTCGGGCCGTGCGGAAAGGCCTCTTCTTTTACGGAACTCTGCTGGGCGACAGACATCGTGCCTTACGGAGAAGACATGGGCGGATGCTGCCCTTACGGCGACCTTGACTTCTTGCAGAACTATCTTAGAGACTCACTCGATTTTTATGACATCTGCGAGAACACCTATTATCCGAACTTTCCCGTGGGAATGTCGTTCATCGATAATGTAAAGGTTTCGAGCAGCAGCGATGTTCCGGCATCGATTCTGAACCAGGCCGGTCGTCAGCAGGCGTCAAGCCCGGGTTCGGAAGACTGGCCCCTTTTCCTGTTCAAGCCTCAAATAAGCGGCCAGAGTATTAAATAAAAATGGGCCTGCCTGGCCCCGGCATAACAGCTGAGATGGCTTATGCCGGGGGGGCCCTGGAAATCCATATAACCGTTTTTCCACAGCCTGGTCATAAGCCTTCGAAGGCATTTAAGCTACAATCCGGCTACGTCGAAACGGTCAAGGTTCATAATCTTGTTCCACACCGCTACAAAGTCGTGCAGGAACTTCTCCTGAGAGTCTTCGCATCCATAGACTTCCGCCAGGGCCCTGAGCTGGGAGTTGGAACCGAAGATCAGATCGACTCTCGTGGCGGTCCACTTCAGTTCACCCGTGGCGCGATCGCGTCCTTCGAATATATCCCCGTCAACCGAAGCCGCCTTCCATGTCGTGTTCATGTCGAGCAGGTTCACGAAGAAGTCGTTGGTCAGCGCTTCCGGCCGCTTCGTGAAGACACCGTGCCGGGTCTTTCCGAAGTTGGTATTCAGGACGCGCATGCCGCCTACAAGAACCGTCATCTCTGGCGCTGTAAGCGTCAGCAGCTGCGCCCGATCGACCAGCAGCTCTTCGGCCGACACCGGGAATTTGGTCTTGAGATAGTTGCGGAACCCATCCGCGACCGGTTCAAGCACGGCGAAAGACTCTACATCGGTTTGCTCCTGCGAGGCGTCCATGCGTCCCGGAGTGAAGGGAACCGTCACTTTCCGGCCGGCATTCTTTGCCGCCTGCTCGACACCGGCGCAACCTGCCAGAACGATCAGGTCAGCCAGCGAGACCTTCTTCCCGCCGGACTGGGCGCTGTTGAACCCGCCCTGGATGCCTTCCAGGGTCTTGAGCACCTTCGCCAGCTGGTCTGGCTGATTGACTTCCCAATCCTTTTGCGGCGCCAGACGAATGCGGGCGCCGTTAGCACCACCGCGCTTGTCGGAACCGCGGAACGTGGACGCCGACGCCCAGGCCGCCAACACCAGTTCCGACACGGACAAGCCCGAAGCAAGGATCTTGCGCTTGAGGGAGGCAATATCCTTTTTATCAATCAGTTTGTGATTGACTTCAGGAATCGGGTCTTGCCAGATGAGTTCCTCCGCAGGGACCTCCGGGCCGAGATAACGCGTGCGGGGACCCATGTCGCGATGTGTCAGCTTGAACCAGGCTCGGGCGAACGCGTCCGCTAATTGATCCGGATTTTCGTAGAAGCGCCTTGATATTTTTTCGTAAACAGGATCGAACCGCAAGGCGAGGTCCGTGGTCAGCATGGCTGGAGCAATACGCTTCGAGGGATCATGGGCATCCGGCACGGTGCCTGCGCCTGCGCCGCCCTTCGGTATCCACTGGTGTGCACCGGCCGGGCTCCTGGTTAATTCCCACTCAAAGCTGAACAGTATCCGGAAGAAGTTGTTGCTCCACTTCGTCGGCGTGTTCGTCCAGGTGACTTCCAGACCGCTGCTTATCGTGTCACCGCCTTTGCCTGTGCCAAAGCTGCTCTTCCAGCCTAGGCCCTGCTCCTCGATGCCGGCAGCTTCAGGCTCGGGTCCCACATGTTTCGCATCGCCGGCACCGTGGGTTTTGCCGAAGGAGTGGCCGCCTGCTATTAGCGCAACAGTTTCTTCGTCATTCATTGCCATGCGGGCGAAGGTCTCGCGGATATCACGTGCCGCAGCGACCGGATCCGGATTGCCGTTCGGGCCTTCAGGGTTGACATAAATCAGACCCATCTGCACTGCGGCGAGCGGGTTTTCGAGATCCCGGTCACCTGAGTAACGCCTGTCACCCAGCCATTCGTCTTCTGAGCCCCAGTAAATGTCTTGTTCCGGTTCCCAGATGTCCTCGCGACCGCCGCCGAAGCCGAAAGTCTTGAATCCCATCGATTCCAGAGCGACGTTGCCCGTGAGGATCATCAGGTCGGCCCATGAAATTTTCCGGCCATACTTCTGTTTGATCGGCCAGAGAAGCCTGCGCGCCTTGTCGAGGTTCACGTTGTCGGGCCAGCTGTTAAGGGGCGCGAAGCGCTGGTTGCCGCCCCCTGCGCCGCCGCGCCCGTCTCCTGTGCGGTACGTGCCGGCGCTGTGCCACGCCATGCGGATGAACAGGGGTCCATAGTGTCCGAAGTCCGCCGGCCACCAGTCCTTCGAATCAGTCATAAGCGCCAGAATATCCTTTTTCACGGCGGCCAGATCGAGACACTTGAACTCTTCAGCGTAGTTGAAATTCTCTCCCATCGGATTGGACTTGGAGGAATGCTGGTGCAGGATATCGAGCCGTAACTGGTTCGGCCACCAGTCCCGGTTCGATGCGCCTCTATCGGCCATGTGTTTGTTGGCCCTGCCCGTTACCGGATTCCTGTTATCTTCATTCATTACAGTTACTCCTTTCGTTTTCTGAATTTTGGTCTGTTTTCCGTATCCTGTCTCTATTCGAGTTTTATCTGATAAAATAATTTCATGTATGTGCTTTGCAGAATTCTCAGGCAATTAGGCAAAACCTTAAATTAGGCTGCGATATCCCTTACATAAGACTTAATAAATGAAGGCGTACAGACTGTATCTTGACCGGCCATATGTATTCGACTGCCTTGACAACGAGCAGAAGGCCCTGGCTGAAAGTCCGGAATTCAGTCAGGAAAGCAGGTTTGTTCCTTTTTGGTAGTGCAGGAAGAGAAAGAAATTACAAATGGCGTGCTTTTATCTTTTGTTTCTCAGACTCCAGATATCATTCAAAGAGTTAAGCCCACTGATCCGAGATCGAAATTAATACTTCCGCAATAAATCATTGGTCTTGTTGAGACTTTATCCCTCTTCCTCATGCAAGCCGTAAATTTTATCAGCCAGATTTCATTATTAGTTTGAAAACAAATCGATGAACCCGGTGCAATAATCTGCTTTGCCGCGCTTGTCTTTTCTCTGTCGTTTCCCTGCCGTAAACCCCGTCGGGGGGATATTCCAGAGTCGGTTCCTCAGGATAAGTTCCTTCAGTTCCCAGGCCGGGCTCAAACTATGAAGCCCGGCATAATCTTTTCTATATCACCGTTATACCAGAACTTTACCTGCCTTGATCGAACCGTCTGCCTTACCTTTATCAGCCACCTGTACGCCGTTGATGAATACCGCCTCCACTCCGGTGGGATTTTTGTTTGTTTCCGCAACCGTATTGTTGTCCTTAATGTTTTTCCAGTCGATAACCGTGATATCAGCCGCAAGCCCCTCTTTCAGGAACCCTCTGTCTTTTATCCTGTAGCGCTGTGCGGTTGCCCCGGTCATCTTACAGACAGCCTCTTCCAGGGAAATAATCTTTTTCTCCCTTGCGAGCTGGAAGAACAGCGGGAAACTCCCGTAGGCAGCCGGATTTTGAACACCCTGTGCTTCCGGGAGGGCGTCAGTCATGAACAATGAGGCCGGATGCCTCATCAGGGATTCGACAACCGGCAGGTTGGAATACCTGTGATTGAGCACCGCAGCGGATACATTGGTTTTCCTGGCTATATCCATAGTCGCGTCAAACCAGTCCATTCCTCTTTTCTTCGCTATCTCCGAGAGGAACATGCCGTTGAACTCGTTCAACTCGGGATTGCCCGCATATGTAATCTGGATATCGTTAACGCCAAAGCCCAGGAACCGCTGAGCCAGGCCGAATTCGCTCCTTAGTTTTTTAAGCATTGTTGTATCGGTATAGGCAGCCGGGGCCTGCGCCAGGAACCATGCAGGGAAAATGGAACCAAGTATCGACTGGCCGCAATGATACGAGTAGGTGTCGAACTTGACGTCCACCCCTTCCTTTGCCGCCCTGTCAATGCGGCTTAGCGCTTCATCGCATGTCTTGAATGTCCTTTCGCCTACAAATATCAGGTGGGATATCTGCAGGCGCACACCCGTGTCCCGCGCAACATCGAGCAGTTCGTCTATGGCTATCAGATTATGAGGTTCATAACCGTCAAAAGGCATAACATAATCCAGAAGGATTTTCGGCGTACTCATGGGGTACCCCGGTGCCAGCGCCGAGTATGCCCTCAGATGAACTGTCATAAGCTTGTCCTTCTTTTTGACGAGCCTGGCGATCTGGCGCAGTTCGTCGCCATGCGCAAAGATTCCCGGCTCATACTGCAGGCCGAATGAGACGCCGGAAGCGCCCTGGTCCATGGCGTTTTCAAGCAGATTGAGCATCTCCTTCATTTCGTCGTTCGTCATAGGCGAGGCGTCAAACCCGCGCATTGAAGTCCTGGTGGTGCCATGCCCCACAAGGCTCATCATGTTGTGGGTCATGCCGTTTTTCTTCAGATAATCAAAATACTCCTGCATGGTGTTCCACTGGATATGGATGAGGTCCATAGGAAACAGGCTGTTTCCGATTTTGCTGACGAAAGGAGAGTTTTCACGATACCCGGCATTTGCGAAGCCGCACTGCCCGGCCATAAAAGTGGTGATCCCCTGGGCCGTGAATGGGAGCTTGAGTTCCTCATGCCCTTTGATCGGCAGATACCAGTCCATATGGGAGTGCGCGTCGATAATGCCCGGCATTACGGTCAATCCGGCACAGTCAACGACTTTGCCCTCGGCATTGATTTCACGCTCGGATATTTTCTCTATCCTGTCATCAGAGATAAGCAGATTCCCCTGAAAACCCTTTTTGCCGGTTCCGTCGACAATAAAGCCGTTTTTCAGCAGCGTATAATTCCCGCTTTTGAACGAAACGGCTGTTTGCGGCTCACTGGCGGGCGCACCCGAGGCCCTGGCTTTGCCGCCTGCAATGTTCAGAACAGGCAGCGCCGCAAGAAAGGCCGTCACTTTCCCGGCAAGGGCAAGGAATTTCCGTCTGGACTGTTTTGTCTCGATTACTGTTTCATCTTTTCCGCTGATATCCATATTCAGATCTCCTTGAAAAGTTTTTTGAGCCGATATCCTCAATCTTTGGCATCCGGCCTGCAGAGGGCTCTTAGTGCCACCTCAATATTCCCGCCGCTCAGCAGTACTTTATCTGAAACACCTTTGTGCTGTTTCCATTAATATACTTTTCAACTAGAAAAGGGAATTCAATCCATATGTCAGTTGATATTGCTGTACTCAGAAACGAAAAGGTGCCTGGCCCTGATCCATGATAAATCTATTAATTTGTCCCATTTCAAGGCCCTTTGGTTTTTGCCGGATTGATATGTAAAGTTATAATGTTCTGTGCAGAGTTCCGTTATGTATTCAAGATGAAACCGAGGAGGCAAGAAGAAAATGAGATCTCGTGCACCCTGTTTCGCTCCTCAAGCCGAAGGCGAAGAGACAACGGCAGCGCTTGAATGCGGAACGGAACCAACTATTCATCCTCGGTCTTGTCGAATTTTCTGTACAGGGTCCTCGTGGACACGCCAAGCAGGCGCGAGGCCATGGCCTTGTCGCCCTTCGTATATTTTAGCGTCTCTTCCATGAGCTGGCGCTCGACCTCTTCCAGCGGAGTGCCGACCGTGAACGTGAGCATTTCCTTTGTCTGGGCGATACCGGTCGAAGCCATGTTGCGCGGCAGGTCGTCCTCGCCGAGAACGCCGTCCCTGTCGAGCACGACGCTCCTTTCCACGATGTTTTCAAGCTCGCGTACGTTGCCCGGCCATGCGTATTCCATGAGCATGTCCATGGCCCTCGACTCGATGCCGCTTACGGTTTTGCCGTTCTTCATGGCATAGCGCGAAAGAAAATGGTGGACGAGCGCCGGAATATCCTCCTTCCTTTCCCTTAGAGGCGGAAGGTTGATCGTTATTACATTGAGACGCCAGTAAAGGTCTTCCCTGAACCGGCCTTCCCTGACCATATCCTCGATTTTCCTGTTCGTTGCGGCGATAATCCTGACATCAACGGTGACGGTTTTGTTGCTGCCCAGCCTCTCGAACTGTCCTTCCTGAAGTATGCGCAGAAGCTTGACCTGCACCGGCTGAGGGACCTCTCCGATCTCATCCAGAAAGATGGTCGACTTGTCGGCCGCCTCGAATCTGCCTTCCCTTCGGCCTTCGGCGCCGGTGAAAGCGCCTTTCTCATGCCCGAACAGCTCCGCCTCGATCAGAGTCTCGGGGATGGCCGCGCAGTTGACCCTTATCATGGGACGCGCAGCCCTTGGGGAAAGGCGGTGTATCATGTTGGCGATAACCTCTTTACCGGTGCCGGTCTCTCCCAGTATCAGGATGGTTGCCTGGCTCGGGGCGGCCTGGTTGACTATGTTGATGACATCCTGCATGGCTCGGCTCTCTGCGCCCACGATCAGGCCTGATTCGAGCGATTCGACCTGTTTTTTAAGCTTGAGGTTATCCAGAGCCAGCGTCTGTTTCTCTATAGCCTTGCCCACTGCCTTTAATATTTCGGCCTTTTTGAATGGCTTGGTTATGTAGTCATAAGCCCCTTCCTTCATGGACTCCACGGCCGTATCCACAGCAGCATAGCCGGTGATCATTATCACTTCCGAATGGGGCGATACAGATTTGCAGAGCTTCAGGAGTTCAAGTCCGTCCATGCCCGCCATCCTGATATCGGTTATCAGAAGGTCTATCCCGCCCTGCCTGATTATCTTGAAGGCGTCCTCTCCGTTCGAGGCCGTGTCCACTGCATAACCTTCCTTCTCCAGGATGACCTTGAGCGATTCCCTTATGCCCACTTCATCATCGACAACGAGTATTCTTCTGCTCATGGCTTGAACGGGTCCTTTCTGAGTTCTTCCGCCTTGACTTTCAATCTGGAACTCCTGACGGAAATTTCCTGAAAAACGACACGGCCGTCTTTGCTCCCGTAGATATAATAATCTCCGGGTGCCACCTCTTTAAAAACCGCCCGCCCTTTCCTGTCGGCCCTGGAGGTATATCTCACTGCCGATTTCTTCAGCTCCCCTGCCTCACGGTTAAATTCCAGCAGGGCTGTCGATTTTGCGGCATCAAACTCCTTCTGGGCTTTTCTATATTTATCAAGGTTTTCATCGGCTGTCCTTTTCTCGCTTGAACTGACGGCAACCAGGTCTTTCAACCTTTCAGGAAAAGCCTCTTCGACGGTAAGCAGCTTGCTCTGATCCATGTATTCAATCGAGTTTGCGAAATGTATATCTTTAATTTTGAGGGATAATCCCTTTTCAACATTTTTCATGACATAGGCCAGGTCGTTTTTGTTCATCTGTCCCATGACGAATGAGAACCTGTCAGGGTCTTTTTCCGTCGTGATCATTGTCTTTCCCGGCGCAAGCCCGACCTTGAGTGTGGCCCTGTCGATGAAGTCAAGCACAAGTTTTGAGGGTGTCTGTATTTCTATTTTTCCTATCACGGGGGTATAGGTTATGTCGGCAATTATCCTGTCCGAATTGTTTGTGGCCGTATAAGTGAATTCTATTTCCCCTGTGGCGGATGTCTCCGGGGATATGAAAGGATTCACCTTGTCGATTTTAATCTTTAACCTGGAAACATATTCATTCCTTATAGCCTGCACTTTCGCAGTCATAGCGTCATTCTCGGTCCTGCTCAAAATGCTCGATTTATCCATCTGATTCCTAAGGGCCGGAATATTATAAAGGACTTCAAGTCTCTTGACATCCGAGTCGTATTTCGAATGGATGAATCTTAGCATCTCGGAAGTGCCCTGCGACATCATGAATACTTCGCCCATTCCCGGCGGGACCATTGCCGTGACTTTTGCCCCGTCCGCCGCTGCAGCCGTTGCCGTACAAAGGACAATCGCCAGACTAATTATGGCTTTCCTGATCATTCTCTTTCTCCATTTCTTCATTATAAACCGGCAGAGTCAGCATGAAAGTGGAGCCGGAACCACGCTGGCTTTCCACATCCACCCATCCGTCATGGGCATTGGCTATGTATTGCACCAGATAAAGCCCCAAACCCGTTCCATTGTCTTTTGTAGTAAAATAAGGATCGAATATGCGCCTTTTTATATCTTTCGGAATTCCCGATCCGGTATCCTTAATAAATAATACGAGATGCTTGCCTCTCTCCATCATCAATACTTCTATTTCCCCGCCCGACGGCATGGCATCGACGGCATTCTTGATTAGGTTTATAAGCACCTGCCTGAACTGGCCGCTGTCAATATTGATCTTTGTGGAAATACGGGGTTCGGCATATTTCAGGTTGATGTTGCGCCTGTGCATCTCCGGCAGCATCATTTCCAGAACGGACAAAACGACAGTGTCGGCTTCGATCACCTGTTTTTTCGGCATGGGAAGCCTGGCATATGCAAGATATTCTTCTGTGATGTTCGAGAGCCTGTCGATTTCGTCAATTACAACCTTGAGTAGCCTCATGGCCTCTGTATTCTCGCCCATTCCGGCCTTGACTTCATCCCCAAGAAGCTCAGAATGCAGCATGATCGAGGTAAGCGGATTTCTTATCTCATGAGCCATATGGGCAGATATCTGGCCTACTGCGGCAAGCTTTTCCGCCTGAATCAGTTTTTCCGTCAGCGCCTTTTTTTCGGTTATCTCGACGCCGTACTGGACGACCATGTCCGCATTCCCAGTTGTTCCTGCAAGGGGTATGGCGCTGATGTCAAAATAGCGTTTTTCGCCGTCGATCTCAATGAGTCTGTCCCTTAATGTCTGGATTGCGCCGGTATCAAAGGCGGCCTGTATGACCTCCTCGGGACAGAAAATCTGTTTTTCGGGAAAATCGTCAATACAGTTTATGCCGGTCATCATGCTGCGCTCCTTCTTGTAAAGACCGCAGAAGTTCTCGTTTGCATCCTTGATAACCATCCTGTCGTCAACCGTTACAAGAAAATGGGGCACGCCGTTGAATACAGTTTCAAGCCTCTTATGCGCCGTCAGCACCTGGTCCGCCCATCTGTTCCTTTCGGCGGCCCTCGTACGAGCACGGTTGATCCTCAGGACAAAAAGTGTTGCAATGACAATGAATGCTATGCTGACAGACCCGAGCGTGAGGGTGTTCTTGAAGGTTCCCTGCATGAGGTATACGACCTCGCGGTACGGTGAAGTGACAACGGTAACCCAACGCCTGTTCAAAAAATGCACGGACGAAAACGCAAGGAGCTTCCTGGTCAGGTCGCCGTTCGGATAATGCGGGAATACGATCTCGGAACTTCCGCTGTTCTTGACCTCCATCTCCTGCCTTACTTCCTCTATACCCTGGATGGGGATGTTCCCCTTCTTCATGTTCATGATGACATCGTAAAGGTTCATGCCGAGGAGTGCAGGGTCCGGGTGGTACAGGAGCATCCCGGATTCGTCCACAAGCCAGGCGTATCCGGTTTTCGAAGGCTGGATCGGCGCCACGTACTGCACGGTAATGTTTTTAAGGTCGATGGCGCATCCTATTACGCCGTTGAACTTTTTATCTCCCCCGATAAGCGGAAATACTATGACGAAGGTCTCAAACTTATCAGGTATATCCTTATTTTCAGTTCCGCCCACAAGTATTATATCTGATACATATGGCACCTTCATCTGTCGGGCCACCCTGAAATATGTGCGGTAGCTGAAATCCTTACCGTCAATCCCAGGCAGGACGTCTGACGGAAAATGGTATTGCATGATCCCCGAAGTGTCTTCCCAGAATATAAAGTTCACCTTGTTCCTCAGGGATGTATAGGCGTTTTTCATGGCTATCGTAACCTGTTCCCGGTCTCCGGCTGCAACAGTTTCTATACGCGACGTGAGGCTCATCACGTTGATGATGTCGTTCATATACTGCTGTATGCCCATTGCCATCTGCTCGGCCAGTAGCTCCTGTTCACGGTTGAACTGCGCGGCCATCTCCCTTTCCACAATCCTGAAGGAATACATGGCAAAGGCGACGACAAAGCCCAGTACAATCAGGGAGCCTACCCAGATGATAATCTCCCAGTATGCCTTTTTCAGATAACTTATGAATGAGAGGAAAAGGTTCAATCAGGCCTCCGGTTATTCTATATATATATTTGACCCGGCAAGTTCGGGGATTTCCGAAACACGCCTTTTTACATCCCCGGCATCGAGGGCGAAAAGAGGGCTTATTTCAACAGCCGCATCCGGTGAAATCGTCCGGCCCGCACTATCTAGCCATGACCTGTGCAGTTCGGACTGCATCTGTTTCGAGGATTCAAGCGAGTCTTCCCCTGTAGCGTTCTTGACAGGTGCAAATTCATCCTCACGCCTGACTTCAAGCGTAACCGACGAGCTGGTTAAAGGCAGCGCGTCAAATACAAAACCCTCATACTTAATACCGTTTATTTCCGAAGCCCTTCCGGTCTCATCGAGTGTCTGAATTTTTTTTACGGCCCTGTGGAAAGGAATTGAAAGCCCTTCCGATGTTATCCAGTCTGCAAAGGCCACATTTATCATATGGATTGCAATCGAACCGGCCCAGTAGAGCATGTCACCCTTCTCATCCTTTGCATAAAGCAGGTCATGAGGCATGTCGCTGTATTCAATCACGCATGTTTTGCCGCCTGTCCGGGCAATCACTCCCACCTTTTCCTCCGGATTTCTTTTTTTGAGTATCTTGGAAGACATCTGTGCCGCCTTTTTTTTGTGCAGGCCGATAAAAAGCGGATCACATATTTTCACAATCGGGTTGTCCACCTGGAAGTAAAACAGCTCTTCAATTCCGTGGGCTTGCATCAATTTTATGCATCCGTTACGCCTTAATGCAGAAAATGTCCCGCCATGCCCGTCAGGGTTCATGAAAAGCCCGCCTGTTTGTGAAAGAATAAAGCCCCCGTCACTGTTAAACGAAGGGAGCATGCCCTGGATAAAGAAATGCACCTCGTTTTGAGCCAGACCAAAATAATCGTTACCGGAAAAAAAGGCTTTTGTATCCTTATCATTTGCCCTGGAGGTCATAATAAAAAAATGCACTGGGGCGCCATAACGTTTCTTTAAAGCAAGGATTTTTTCGGAATGAATCTGAAACAGGCTCTTGTGCCTTACAGGACTCACCTCGACAGTGCCCTTGGGGACCGAAACGCCAAGCCTTGAACCCTGTCCCCCGGCCACAACCACTACGGCAACTTTTCCCTCCGATATCAGTTTTTCACCGCAGGCATAATACGGCCCCGCTTCAGCTTTTGATGCAAATCCGGCGGGAATGATCTCGACAGGCTCGATTGCACCCGCAAGCGGTGTGTACATGTTCCGGCCGTTAATCAGATCTTTAACGGCTTGAGGGTCGAACGCATCGAGATCAGCCTCGATCTGATCCTTTCTGACGTATTGGGCGCCTGACTCAATCAGGTTTGCGAGCCTTTCCTGATGCAGCTCTCTTAGCCTTGTTTCTAGCATCTATTATCTCCTTGAGCCTTTTTTCAAAACCTTCGTTTCCAGGTGTATAAAGTGTTGTCCCTTCAAGGCCTTCCGGCATGTATTCCATCAGGAGCGCACCCTCCCGGTCATCATGCGCGTATGCATAACCCTTTGCATAACCAAGCTCCTGCATCAGCTTTGTCGGGGCATTCCTGATGGCAAGGGGGACGGGTGGCGTGCCTGTCTTTGCTATCAGTTTCTTTGCCTTTATTTCCATAATATAAAGGGCATTGCTCTTCGGCGCCAGAGCCAGATATACGGCAGCCTGATAAAGGGCGATATCCCCTTCCGGCATGCCTACGGAAATGAATGCATCCCTGGCCGCCATAACCATGCGCAAGGCATTCGGGTCGGCCATGCCTATGTCTTCCGAGGCCATGCGGATCATGCGTCTTAATATATATACCCGGTCTTCGCCCGCCTCCATCATCCTTGCAAGCCAGTAGACACTGGCGTCGACATCGGAAGCGCGTACGCATTTATGAAAGGCGCTGATCAGGTCATAGTGATACTCGCCCATTCTGTCATGATAAAGCGGCCTTTCAAGAAGCCCTTCAAGGTCATCTTTTCTGATGACGGGATTTTCGGACCTTGTCATTATGAACTCAAGAAGGTTCAAAGCAGCCCTTGCATCACCGTCGGCCGCACCTGCAATCGAGGCAACTGCCTCCTGTTCTATTTCCCTCCCCAGCGACCTGAGCGTATCATCCTTAAGGGCCCTTTCGAGAATTGCAGTGATTTCATCGGCTGAAAGCGATCCGAGCACAACCACCCTGGCCCTTGAAAGGAGCGGGGAAATTATGGAAAAAGAAGGATTTTCGGTCGTTGCACCTATGAATATTATCCTTCCGCTCTCCACATGGGGCAGCAGGGCATCCTGCTGTGCCTTGTTGTAGCGGTGTATCTCGTCTATGAAAACGATCGGGGTTTCGGTTTTATTGTCGGCCTCGCCGGTAATCTTCCTTAATTCCTGCAGCCCGCTTGTTACCGCACTCAGGGAATTGAACCTTTCGGGAAAGAGTCTGCTAATTATTGTTGCAACGGTCGTCTTTCCGCTGCCGGGAGGTCCCCATAATATGGCCGACTTGGCGGCACCTTTTTGAAAATCAGTAATATATTTTTTTGCCTGGGTCTGTCCAATGAGGTCGTCAAGGCCGGCCGGCCTTATCCTGAAAGCAAGTGGCTGAGCGGATTTCCTCATGGGAATAATATATCAAAAAAAGAAAATAAAAAATATTTTAAAAAAAATAAAAAAAAAGTGTTAAGTATTTTAAAAGTCGTGCCGATAGGTAATATTAGGTTCTTCAAGGTTCATTCCCCGTAGAACCTCCTCATATGTTGCAGGTCGCCAAAGACCTGCATTTTTTTTGCCCATTTTAAGGTCATCGCTATAAAAAACCTTGACTTATAATTAAGCCCTATATATTAGGTTTTAGCTCACAGCGAGAATACTTAGGAGGAAATATAAGTTATGGCAAACAATCCGTCTGCACTTAAAAGGGTAAAGCAGAGCGAAAAAAGGCGCATAAGAAACAAGAGCTCCAGATCTGAAATCAACACAATTATTAAAAAGGCATTCACCCTGCTTGAAGAAAAAAACACAGATGAGGCAAAGGCCACATTCAAAACAGCAATAGCCAAACTTGACAGCGCCGTGAACAAGGGCGTCCTTAATCGGAACACCGTATCACGCAAGATATCAAGGCTTACAAAGAAATTCAGCGAAGCATCGGCGCAGGCATAAAATATCCGTTCAACCAAACAATCCCGCCAGCATTATGGCGGGATTTCTATTTTTTAGGTCTAAAGTCTGTTGACACTTCAAGCCCGCACATGCAATATTCTTTCATCTATTTAAAACGGAGTCTTTGAAGATGGATATTGGCGGGATAAAGTCAAATTCGAAGTGGATAGTGATCGGCCTTTTAGTCCTTTTCGGAATCATTTTCATACTCCAGAACTTTGAGCAGACTTCCTTCCAGTTTCTTATCTGGACACTATTTTCAGGCCCCAAATGGATAATAGTTTCCGGGACATTTTTAATAGGCCTTGGTTTCGGTTATCTGCTGGGGAAAAAGAACTCCTGAATATAATTGAAGAACGGGCTGAATAGACCTGTTCATCTATTCTCTGGCTATCATAACAAAATATCCTGTTAGACTGTTGAGCGTCATGACAAAACGGACCTAGAAGCGAGGAAACCGAGGAACCGGGCGTACATAAACGTACGCTGCTTGGACGGGACAAGGAAGCGGCAAATTTTTGCTTAATAATAATTGCCGCACCGAAGATGCTCCCGCAGGGCGAGGGTCATAAATGACCCGGATCAATCGTATATGAAGTTATGAAGCCCGGTATTACATTCTTTCGATTATCGCTTTAGCGAAGCCCGAGCAGCTTACAAGCGTTGCGCCGGTCATCTGCCGTTCAAGATCATAGGTGACTGTTTTATCAGAGATTGCATTCGCAATGCCTTTTCTGACCAGTTCAGCAGCTCCGGCCCAGCCGATATGATCGAGCATCATGGCGCCCGAGAGCATGAGAGAACCGGGATTTACCTTGTCCTGGCCGGCATATTTCGGGGCCGTGCCGTGTGTGGCTTCAAACACTGCAACCGGGATGCCTATATTTGCTCCCGGCGCCATGCCGAGCCCGCCGACCTGTGCCGCCAGCGCATCGGATATAAAATCGCCGATCAGGTTCGGCACCGCCAGAACGCTGTATTCGGAGGGCCTCAAAAGAACCTGCTGAAACATGGAATCCGCTATCCTGTCATTGACCAGGATTTTCCCGGCGGGCGCCTTTGCGCCTTTCAATTCATCTTCAATCACGGCAATATCCGAAAACTCCTCCCTGACAAGCTGGTAGCCCCAGTCCCTGAAGGAACCTTCGGTGTATTTCATGATATTTCCCTTGTGGACCAGAGTTACGACCGGCTTTTTCATCCTGGCTGCAAACTCCATCGCCATTCGGACAAGACGCTTGGTGCCGGTTATTGAAATGGGTTTTATGCCTATACCCGAATCGGGCCTGATTTTTGTCCCCATTTCATTATTTAAAAAATCGATAAGTTTTGAAACCTTCTCGGTACCCTGCTGCCATTCGAATCCGGCATAGACATCCTCCGTGTTCTCCCTGAATACCGTTATGTCAACAAGCTCAGGGCATTTCACAGGAGAAGGCGTTCCCTCATAATATTTCACCGGGCGCACGCATGCAAAGAGGTCAAGCACCTGCCTGAGCGTGACATTCAGGCTTCTGATGCCGCCGCCGACCGGGGTTGTAAGAGGGCCTTTAATGCCTACCAGATATTCCTCAAGGTCTTTGAGCGTCTCATCCGGCAGCCACTTGCCGGTTTTATTGAACGCCTTTTCACCGGCCAGGACCTCGCGCCATGCTATCTTTTTCTTACCGCCGTAGGCCTTTGTTACGGCAGCGTCCATAACCGCCTGTGACGCCTTCCATATGTCCGGGCCTGTACCGTCGCCTTCTATGAAACATATTATCGGGTTATCCGGTACATTCAGTTTTCCATTATCAAAGGTGATCTTCGTTCCGCTCATTTATTATTCTCCCTCAAATTGTCGTTGTGAGTTTTGAAACACCATTAATGAGTAAAATGAATGGAACTTTTTATTAACTCACCACTCACAACCCACCACTGTTTTTTAACTCTGCTTATTCATCTCCTCCCACATAAGGGCATGGTACTTATGAATATCTCTCGGGCTCATCGCCATTCCCTGCGATTCATAGACGCTCTGTATCACCTTGACCACATCTTCAAAGCGAATATCCAGACCAAGGACACCGAGCATGTCATCGTTGTCATCGGTAATGGGTGCAGAGACGGTCATGATGAGTGCCCCTGTTATTCTCGATGACATGATGCCGCTTACATGGAGCTTTCCATCCTCGACCGTATTGCGGAACCACTCGCGGTCGGAGCAGTCCTCATGTTCTTTAATCTTATGAAGGAAGTGCCCCCTGTATTCCGGCTGCGTTATGTTGCGGGTTACTTTTATGCCCTTCATATCCGTCACATAGGCAAACTGGATGAATGGATATTCCTCGATAAACTCGGTAAGCGCTTCCTCCATCTTGTCGCGCTTCATGCTCATCATGTTTCTATTTTCAAGCAGCTTCTCGATGAGTTTGCTGGCGTATTCGGAGACCTCCGCCTTGATAAGGTCAAAGCCTGACAGGAAGAGCTGGGGTATGAAGCGCATGGTGAGCTTTTCCAGTTCCTCGTCGCTCATTGTAGTCATGCGTCCGTCTTCATATTCCTTGATAACCTGCTGGTACATCTTTGTAATGCCGGGATGGCGCTTGTCTATGAGGTTTTCCCTGTCAAGCTTGTAGTGGTTGTTTATCCAATGGACCAGGCTCGCCTTGCCTGACTTGTCCGTAATGGCAATGGCAATAGGCCTCCCAAGTATTTTTGATGTATCGAATATATTGTAAATCTCTTCGTTCTTAACCAGACCGTCTGCATGTATGCCGGCCCTGGTCACATTAAAATTCTCTCCCACATAGGGATAATTGGGCGGTATGTTATAGTTCATTTCAGAGTTCACGTAATTAGCCAGTTCTGAAATGGCGACGGTGCTGACTGACTTGTCCATGCCCCTTAGTTGCAGGTATTCGAACACCATCGCTTCAAGGGGAGTATTGCCGGTCCTTTCACCGAAGCCGAGTATGGCGCAGTTGACCCCTTGGCAGCCGTAAAGCCATGCCGTAGTGGCGTTTACAAGTCCTTTATGGAAGTCGTTATGACCATGCCATTCGAGAAGCCTTCCGGGCACCCCCGCATCATCGATGAAGGCCCTTACCATTTTATCAACCGACCTCGGGAGGGCAGCCCCGGGGAAACTTACGCCATAGCCCATCGTGTCGCAAAGCCTTATCTTGACGTCTATCCCGGACTCTTCGCTGAGTTTCATAAGCTCCCTGGCAAGCGGCACACAGAATCCGAATATATCGGCCCTTGTTACATCCTCAAAATGACATCTTGGAATTATACCGTGGGCCAGAGCTTCCTTCACCACGCCCAGATACTCGTTAAGCGCCTTCTTCCGGTCGAGCCCCATTTTCAGGTATATGTGATAATCCGATACGGAGGTCAGGATGCCGGTTTCATCCATCTCCATTTCCTTGACCAGCTTCAGGTCCTCCTTGTGAGCACGTATCCACGACGTTATTTTCGGGAATTTGTAGCCTTTCTCTCTGCAGGCCGTCACTGCAGCCTTATCCTTCTTCGTATAAAGGAAGAACTCGCTCATCCTGATAAGGCCCTTATCGCCGCTGATCTTGTTGAGATAGTCGAATATGGTCTCTATCTGTTTTACCGAAAACGGAGACATCGACTGCTGGCCATCCCTGAACGTCGTATCGGTAATGAATATATCATCAGCCGGCTGAATCGGGATGATCCTCATATCAAAATCAATCTTGGGGACTTCCTCGTAATTGAAGATTGCACGGTAATAGTTGCCTTCTTTCCTGTCCTCTACGCCTGATGGAAAGTTTTTGCCCGGAGTATAATAGAAAATCCGTAATCTTTCGTCCCATCTCGCCATCTTACTTTGTCCTCCTTGGAATCAACGCATCCTTTGGTATTTTTTCAGGTTCGGACGCACCTGCTTCCCTGCGTGCCTGTATTATATCGTCGAGACTTACATCCCTTGGTATCTTGAGTTCCTGCCCTCCATAGAGAACCTTCGGGTCTTTAATCTGATCCCTGTTGGCCTTGTATATCAAAGGCCACATAAAAGAGTCGTTGTATATGTCATGCCTTGCAGCAATGTTAGGCAGAGTGTCTCCTTTCTTAACAGTATATATCGACGGGTAACCGGATGAAGAATCCTGCTCCCCCTGTTTTCTCGCATCTTCTTTTTTTACGGCCATCTCTTTCCCGAGGGCTTCAATTTTTTTCTCTTTTGCCTCTGCTGTGGCTTCTCTTGCCTTTTCAAATGTTGCGTCAAAAGACTGCTTGAGTGCCTTAACCCTGGTGTCATCATGCTCGGCACAGGCATTCTGCAATTCCAAATAGTTTACGAGCAGCTCATTCGATTCCTTCGGGGCATATTCAAAGCCTGACATGGCAATAATGCTGCGCAACGCCTCTGCCGAATCGGACAGCACTATACGGTTTTCATTGTCAATTTCCCTGAGATACTTGAGCGCAAGGTCAAGCGCCGTTTTTTCCTCGCTGGCATTGCCAGTTTTTCTGGCTTCTGTTGCAATCTTGAGGCATTCAAGGCTTGCTGTGATCTTTTCCTCATCCGATGCAGGCCCGGGAACCTGGCTTGCAGCCTTATTATCCTTGGATGCAGTGGCGCAACCTGTCGCCAGCGTTATGACCAGCAGAATAGCAAATAGATACCTCATAACTCGACATCCAGCAATTTGATTCCCAGCTCTGCAAGCTGAGCGGTATTTACCTCAGAGGGGGCATCCGTCATCTGGCAATAGGCCTTCTGCGTCTTGGGGAAGGCTATTACATCCCTTAACGATGAAGCCCCAGCAAGGAGCATGACCAGCCGGTCCAGGCCGAACGCTATACCGCCGTGAGGAGGTGCGCCGAATTCCAGCGCATCAAGCAGGAACCCGAATTTTGTTTTTGCCTCTTCTTCAGTAAAGCCGATTGAGTTGAACACCTTCTGCTGGATATCCCGCCTGTGGATCCGGACACTGCCGCCGCCGACCTCGCTCCCGTTTATGACCATGTCATACGCCTGCGCGCGGACTTTGAGAGGATCTGTGTCGATCAGTCCAAGGTCGGCTTCGTTTGGTGCAGTAAACATGTGATGCACGGCGACCAGTCTTTTTTCCTCTTCGTTGTATTCAAACAGGGGGAAGTCGACAACCCATAATGCGCTGAACTTGCCTTCCGGTATAAGGCCGAGTTTTGCGCCGACATGGAGCCTCAGCGCACCCAGGCTTGCGTTAACCATTGAAGAATGCCCCGCAATGAAGACGGCCGCATCTCCCTTTTCCATCCCAAGCCTGACCTCCACCGCCTTTTTCTGGTCATCGCTTAAATACTTCGCAATGCTTGACTGCCAGCCATCATCGCCGAGCTTGGCCCAGAGCAGACCCTTGGCGCCGAAATCCGCCACAAATCCGCCGAGGTCGTCAAGCTCCTTGCGGGACATTATGGAGCCGCCCTTGATTACGAAACCCTTTATGACACCGCCCGACTCGACCGTAGAGGTGAATACCTTGAACGTACTGTCCTTCAAGATGTCAGAGACATCCTTGAGCAGCATTTCGAAACGCGTATCCGGCCGGTCCACCCCGTATAAGTCCATTGCCTCGTCATAGCTCATCCTTGGCAAAGGCACAGGCAGATCAACGCCTATCGTTTCTTTGAACATGGTGCGGATAAGCCCCTCGCAAAGTTCAAGGATGTCATCCCTGGTCATGAAAGAGAATTCCATGTCTATCTGCGTGAACTCGGGCTGGCGGTCCGCCCTGAGGTCCTCGTCACGGAAGCATTTTACAATCTGGAAATAGCGGTCAAAGCCCGATATCATAAGAAGCTGCTTGAAAAGCTGCGGCGACTGCGGAAGGGCATAGAATTTCCCCGGGAACACCCTGCTGGGAACAAGGTAGTCGCGCGCACCTTCAGGCGTGCTCTTTGTCAGAACCGGCGTTTCGACTTCAACAAATCCCTTTGAATCGAGGAAACGCCTCGTAATGAAGGCGGCCTTGTGCCTGAGTATGAGATTCCTCTGAAGTGCCGGCCTCCTAAGGTCAAGATAACGGTACTTGAGCCTGAGAAGTTCGGTTGCGTCCGTTGCGTCCTCGATCACAAAAGGGGTTGTCTTTGCCTCGTTAAGAATTACGATTCTTTTTGCTGCCAGTTCCACCTGGCCTGTCGTCATATTCGGGTTCTGCATTTCCTTCGGCCTGGGATTGAGCTCACCTTCCACTGCAATGCAGTATTCCATCTTCAGTGTTCCGCCGGTTGAATGGGCCTCGGGTTCGGTCTCCGGATTGAATACCACCTGGCATATGCCGCTCCTGTCCCTGAGGTCTACGAAGACAAGCCCGCCCAGGTCGCGTCTTTTCTGCACCCAGCCCATGAGGGTTATCATCTTCCCGCAATCAGGGAGGCCGACATTGCCGCAGTAATGGGTCCTCTTAAATCCGGCTATTTGTGAGCTCACGCTATTCTCCTTTAATAAATATAGTGGCGAGTAATGAGTGGTGAGTAAGAAAGCAAAATCAAATTTACATTCAATATCGCACCAGTTTCAGTGTTTTTCATTACCCGCCTCTTGCTTTTAAAACCAGTTATCTGACAATATCCGCCAGCCTTTTTAACAGATCTTCCTGTTTCACCTGATCCTGGACGCCCGTTTTCATATCTTTGACGGCCACTGTTCCGGCGGCCATTTCATCATCGCCTATTATGAGGCATACAGGATAACCTGATTTACCGGCCTGCTTCATCTGGACCTTGAAGCTTTTCTCGGGCGCCAGTTCCGTTCTTATTCCCTTTCGTCTTAGCTGTGCAGCCAGCTTTAAAGCCTCTTTTTTCGTATTCTCGCCAAGAGCCGCAATAAAGCAGCCCTTTTTTTCTTCGGCCATATCAGGGATCAGCATCAACAGGCGTTCCATGCCGAAGGCGAAGCCTACTCCTGGCACGTCGTTACCTCCAAGCGCTGCAACAAGCCCGTCATACCTGCCTCCGCCTCCCACTGCATTCTGCGAACCAAGACCTTTTGCGGTCATTTCAAAGGCGGTGCGGATATAATAATCAAGGCCCCTTACCAGCCTGGGATTCTTTTCATAAGGGATATAAAGGGCGTCAAGTCCCGCCAGCACCGTATCATAATGCGTCCTGCATTCATCGCACAGGTATCCGGAATTTTCCGGCGCCCCTTCCACCGCGGTTTTGCAGGTTTCCACCTTGCAGTCGAGCACCCTCAAGGGATTTGTGTACATCCTTCTCAGGCAGTCCGGGCAGAGGCCTTCTTTTTTCGCCTCAAGGAAGTCCTGAAGCGCCTTCTTGAACGCAGGCCTGCATGCCGGGCAGCCAAGCGAGTTTACTTCAAGCACAACACCAGAGAGCCCCAGCGCCACTGCAATCTCATAGGCCAGGGCAAGCGTCTCTGCATCGGATAGAGGTCCCGCCTCGCCCAGCCTCTCGCAATTGATCTGGTGAAACTGGCGGTAGCGTCCTTTCTGCGGCCTCTCATAACGGAACATCGGACCGATTGTGAAAAGCTTCTGCACCGGCTCCTGGCCCAAAAGCCCGTGCTCGATGACGGCCCTCATGACCGATGCCGTGGCTTCTGGTCTCAGCGTGAGCGATGAATCTCCCTTGTCTGTGAATGTATACATCTGCTTTTCCACGACATCGGTATCCTGGCCCATGCCACGGGAAAAGAGTTCGGTTTTCTCGACAACGGGCGTCCTCAGCTCGGAAAAACCGTACAGGCTGAAAACCTTCCTTGCCGTTTCTTCGACAAACCGCCATTTTGCAATCTCTCCTGGCAGGATGTCATTCATGCCCTTGACAGCTGTAATCAATTTGTTCCCTCCGGAAATAAGGTGTATATCACCTGAGCTTTGCTTGTCAATCTACAGGCCTCTGGCCCATTCGGGCCTGAGCATCTTCTCATCAGTGAGCGCCCTGTCTATAAGCCTTAAAATCTTTTCCTTGTCAGCCGGGATATCGCCGCTTATCGGCAGGTAGTTCGAGGCATGCTCCGTGCCGAAACGGCAGCTGGTGAGGTTCAGGTCTTCGACAAACCATCTCAGTTCCTGAAGGGTTCCATGTTTGTCCGGCAGTTCAAAACCCCCGCCCATGAGCTTTTTTTCGTAAAGTTCTTTATAAGGCCCGAGCATGAGCGTAAGGCATGCGACAAACTGCGGATCGATTGCATTTACCACCCTGGCGGAATCCTTGGCATGGACAAAGCTGCCCTCCACGCCGCCCAGGCCCAGCAGTATTATCGTGGACATTCTCAGACCCGCCCTCAGCGCCTTAGTGCAGCCTTCAATTATCTCAGCTGCTGTGGCGCCCTTCTTTATCCTTTTAAGCAGTTCGTCATTTCCGGTTTCTATGCCCAGGTAAAGCGTGCTGAGTTTGAGTTCCCTGAAGGCCCTGAGTTCCTCTTCGGTCTTTTCCATGAGGTTTGTAGGCCCGGCATAGACATTGACCTTTTCAAGGCGGGGAAATCTGTCATTCAAGAACCTCAGAACTTTCATGAGATATCCGGCATCAACCCCTATGACATCGCCGTCAGCCAGGAATATCCTCTTTGTGTCGGGCTGTTTCCGGGACATCTCGATAATGTCTTTTTCAAGGTCTGTCCACGGCCTTACCTGATAGCGCTTGGACTTGTACATGCCGCAGAAAAGGCATCTGTTCCACGAACAGCCGAGCGTAACCTGGAATATCAGCGACCGGGACTCGGACGGCGGTCTGTACAGGGGCATGTCGTATTGCATGGATTTTATTCTCCCGTTAATTTTGATTTCTTGCGACAGGCAATAAAACCACAAAAACCTGATTTTTTCAATCAGCTGTTGGTTATACTGTTAATTTACGGGTTTCCCTGTCACCTGAAATGTCTGAAGGGTTTTATGTCGAGTACAGGCGTTTCGTCGACCATATCGAGGTTCGCAACAAAAAGGATATTGCCTTCGACCTTTTCAAGCCTGAGAACGGACATGCCTATCGGGTTGGGCCTTCTCGGCGAGCACAGGGTAAACACGCCTTTGAGTTCCCCTGTGGTGCATTTTTTCTGCATAAGTTCATAGCCTTCCGAGAGATGAAAGTGGAATATTACGACTATGCTTTCCTCCCGATCCAGATATTTGAGGCCTTCTGCATATTGCGGGTAAATCTCGATTGTCCCTTTTTTATCGGATACCGTGAAAAACCTCGGTGCGTCCCCGGCTTTCTTAATCGGGGAATGGACAATGCCGACAGATTCGTAAACTATGCTCATATGAAGCTCCTTGACAAAGGCGTGCAGTAAGGGCCTTCCGGGATCACGGCAATGCTTTTACCGTCATTTACCAGCTTATTGACGATCTCTTTGAGCGAATTATTGATCGAGTCTAGATCAGCATTAACAGACCCGGCCGATATATGTTTAACCTCTTCCCCGTCGAGCCCGGTGCTTAAAAAAACCAGCCCGCCGGTTCCGACTTTTTCTATGGCCCTGATCTGCATCTGCAGTTCCCACTGGTCCTTCTCCACCCTGCATGATTTTCTTATATGCTCAATAAAGCCGTCACAGTCATGCGAGTGGGCGAACATGATGTCGCGGTATTCCTTTGAGCCCATATGCTCCCGGCAACAGCCAGCGGCAATTATTTTTCCGCCCGGTTTTACGGCGGGTATTGCGCCGACTATTCCTTTGACGCACTGATAGAATGTCGCATCGAGCGGATAGCCGCCGCATCCTGTTATAACGGCGTCGGCTTCATATTTTACTGTCGGGCAGGCATGCCCGCGGACAAAGGAGCAGGCCTTTTCGTGAGCCATTTCAAGTCCGCCTGCAAATGCGGCGACAAGCCTTTTGCCTGCATCAAGGACGACGTTGAGTGAATAGTCAACGCCGGCAAGTCTGGCAACGGAGAGGGCTTCCTCATGGCATGGATTGCCTTCAATAACGGCATTTGCGGCCCCGGGGCTGGACAGGAAATCATAACCGTGAAAGGCCTCAATCGTCTCAAGCGAGACCAGCCCCGGACATACGGCCTTCCTGCCTCCTGAAAACCCGGCCATGAAATGAGGCTCAACAAGGCCTGTCACTATCCTGAATCCGGCATCGACAAAGCTCCTGTTCAGAGAAACTCGCCTGCCGGAAAAGCTCAGGCCTTCGATTTCCTTCAATGCCCCCTGGGCGTCATGGTCTTCGATCTGATATCGTTCAGCAATACCGCCGAACATGTACCGTCTTTCTTCAGGGGTGCCCGGCCTGTGCATGCCTGTGGCCACGAGTATCAGTATCTCTTCAGGTCTTATGCCGGCCGATTCTATTTCTCCAATGAAAGCGGGGAGAAAATCCCTGTAAGGGACAGGCCTTGTGATGTCGGAAACAACGACAACCACTTTGCCTTCACGCCTTCCTGAAAGCGCCTCCTGCAGGGCAGGTGATCCTGTCGGGTTCTTGAGCGCCCCGGACACTATTGCCGAAGCAGATGCGGCCGGTTCTGGATAGCTCGACCTGTAGACAATTGCGCTTTCAGGCACATCAACGGCGAGTGAGCTTTTATCGTATGGTATCTCGAGCAGCATATCCCCTTCAGATGAGTCCGGTTGAAAACGCTATCATGAATTGCGCCGTATAATACATGGGCAGGCCTATGACCCTGTTCATGAATTCCTTTTTAACGAACCTGTGGCGGGCGACGAATATGTCGGACACATAGAACAGGAGGGCGCCCGCATAAACAAGGGCTTTGCCGGTCATATCAAGACCCGGGTTGCTCTTTAATGCCGAAGCTCCGATGGCCATTGCCGATATGATCACGATATAGGCAATTACCGGCCCCAGCATGGTCCCCAGGCTGGGTTTAAGCCAGAAGAACACGCCGGTGCTGAGAACCAGGCAGGCGACCGTTGTTGCCCACATGACGGCGCCAGTTGTACCGCAGGTAAAAAATGCTATCGTGTACATGACATGCCCGGCCAGGAACGCACCGAGGCCCGTTGTAAAGACCTTTTTATTGAAAAAGAATATCAGGCAGACATCCCCGATCAGACATAGGACCAGTCCTGCAGATACGAGATAGAAATATGTCATGTTCATGTGCACCTGCGTCAGCGCTGCAACAATAAAAAGCACAGACAGAAGAGGCTTGACGCTTAAAAGCCCTTTTGTCGATTCCTTCTTTTCAAAAAACAGAAGGCCTGCCAGCAGAACAGCTGCCGCAATAAGTATGATTGGATAATGTTGAATCATTCATTACCTCCCTGTAAACGGCTTCGATTCATTTCTGATATTAAACATTATAGACGTGTTGGCAGGCTTTTTCCATAATGGTATAAAATTTACTTATGAATGACCTGATCGAATTCGAGACCAAAAGGCTAAGGCTCAGGCAATGGCTGCCTGAAGACAGGGAGGCATTTGCCAGGCTGAATGCCGACCCGATGGTAATGGAGTTTTTCCTCAAATTGCTAGACCGTGCTGAAAGCGACGCAATGGCGGACAGGATCGAGTCCCTGATTTCAGAACGCGGGTGGGGTTTCTGGGCTGTTGAGATCAAAGGCGGAGAAAAATTCATCGGCTTTACAGGCCTGCACATACCCATCCCTGAACTGCCGTTCTCTCCCTGTGTCGAGGTGGGCTGGAGGCTGGCCTTTGAGCACTGGGGCAAAGGCTATGCTACTGAAGCCGCAAAGGATGCGCTCTCCGTGGGCTTTGAAAAACTGAACCTGACTGAAATCGTCTCTTTTGCGTCAATCGGAAACCTGAGGTCCCGGTCCGTGATGAAAAAACTTGGTATGATCGAGGATAAAAAAACCTTTGAGCACCCGGGCATGCCTGCCGGCTCTCCGCTGCGCGAACACTGCCTGTACAGACTTTCGCGGCAGAGATGGCAAAAAACAAATCAGATAAAATCTCAGGCTAATTCCTGAATTCCTTTCGGGCCAGTATGAAATCAAGGATAAAGGGACTCAGCCTCTGAAGAATATTGCCTATCTTTCCAACCGGTGTGAGAATGCGTTCGCGCTGTCTCTTTTCAATAAGTGCGGCGATACCGGCCGCAACTCCGGCAGGGGTGTCATGAGGCGCCCGGTCTATGGGACGCGGCGTACCGTCGCCCTTCATGACGGTCTTCGTGGGGTCCGATGTCGTGAATCCCGGAGTGATCACCCCGACATGGATCCCGTAGGGTTTGAACTCAAGCCTGAGGGATTCGGCCAGGCTTCTGAGCGCGGCCTTGCTTGCGCCGTAAATGCTGCCTGTGGGTATCGCCCTTACGCCTGTTCCGCTTGATACGAAAATAACATGCCCTTTTGACGCCTTGAGCGCATCGAGTGCGGCAAGGGTCATGTTCACGGAACCCATGAAATTCACATCCATGAGCTTGGCGCAGGTGCCCGAAATGCACTCTTCAAAGTTGGCTACTATGCTTATGCCTGCGTTGTTTATGAGAATATCCAGCCTGCCGCAGCTCTCAAGGGTCTTTTTTACTGCAAGGGCGCAGCTTTCATAATCCGTCACATTGGAAGGAAACCCTGTTACATCCAGACCTTTTGATTTCAAAAGCGATACGGATTCTTTAAGTCTTTCCTCCAGTATGTCGGTTATGACTACCGAGGCCCCGCGGCAGGCCAGAAGTTCCGCCGTCGCAAAACCTATACCCCTGGCAGCCCCTGTTATCAGGACAACTTTTTTATTGAAATAATCCACGCTCATCTCCTTTTTTCCGAAAAATCTCAGGAGTCATTTCGCAGCCCCTGCCGCTATTGCCATGACTATCCCTGCGGCGACAGCGACATTAAGTGATTCCGTCCGGCCCTTCATGGGGATAGACACCTTTCTGCCTGGCAGCTTAAGGATACCCGGACTTATACCCGAACCTTCCTGCCCCAGGCATAGGGCAAAGCGGCCCGCGAACATCTCATGCCCTACGAGTTCGCCTCCGTCAAGGACAAGGCTTATTATTTTGTGATCGAATGAACCGATTCCCTCTGCACCGGCCTCTGCAATATCAATACCGAGCACTGAACCCATAGACGCCCTGACCGCCTTTCGGAAAAGGGCGACGCCGTGCCCGGAGTCACAATAATGCCGCTGAAACCGAATGCCTCGGCGGTCCTGACAATTGTGCCGACATTTCCCGGGTCCTGAAGCCCGTCAAGGATGACCAGCCTGTCGTGTTTCTTCAACTCTTCAATAGTTTTATAGGGGCGTCTCAGAAAAATGACTATGCCCTGTGGTGTCTGGGTGTCAGCGAGTTTAGATAAAAGCTCTTCCGAGAGCAGGATAAAGCCAAACAGGGGTGTCCCGTACGATTCGATGTAAGCAGGCGTCACAGCGGAAAGGACCGGTTCATAACCGCGCGACAGGGCGTCTTCGGCAAGCCGCCTGCCCTCCAGCATAAGCAGGCTTCTGTCTTTTTTTAAATCCAGGAGCGCCTTGAAGCGCTCGTTACTTCTGCTCCTGATCGGCCCCATTCATCAAAGATGCTACTTTTTCATAAACACGGACAGGATGTCTATCGGCACCGGGATAAGCGTGTTCGTGGTGCCTTCGGTAGATATCTCCCTGATTGTCTGAAGGAATCTCAGCTGAAGCGCAATAGGCTCGGCGGCAATTATCTGGGCCGCTTCATACAGCTTCTGCGCTGCCTGGAACTCCCCTTCGGAATTTATTATCTTTGCCCTTCTCTCACGTTCGGCCTCCGCCTGTTTTGCCATGGCCCTCTGCATTTCTTCAGGCAGGTCGATGTGTTTGAGCTCGACGGCCGATACCTTGATCCCCCATGGGTCGGTCTGCTTGTCAAGGATGTCCTGTATATGGGCGCTTATCTGCTCGCGCTTGGACAGGAGGTCATCGAGTTCGGCCTGTCCGCATACGGAGCGGAGCGTTGTCTGGCTCAACTGGCCTGTGGCGTAAAGGTAGTTTTCCACCTCAATAATGCTTTTAAGCGGATTGACCACACGGAAATAAACAACCGCATTCACTTTTACCGTGACATTATCCCTGGTGATAACGTCCTGGGTCGGAACGTCGTGGACGATTGTCCTGAGCGAAATCCTGACAAACTTGTCCACGATGGGGATGATGATTATAATACCAGGGCCTTTGGGTTCCGGCAGAACGCGGCCGAGCCTGAATACAACCGCACGTTCATATTCGTTCAATATCTTGATCGCCGAAAAAAGGAACAGAAGGACGATAACAACAATTGTTACGGTTGCATACGTACCACCCATGATTTACCTCCTGTATTAAGTTAAGTTTTTGTTTTGCCATTCATTGAAGCGGTATCCCGGAGCGCGTAAAACCAATGATTAATAGTGAATACAAGGATTGGGTTGATATATCAAGGCATTTCTGGTTTGATGCCTCTATGCACATTTTCGTAGCTGACCTTCACATAAGGCCGGGCAATAAAGCCGATGAAGAGCTCTTTCTTGCCTGGCTTGAAAAATTCGAAGCGGCCGATACGAAGATTTTCATACTGGGCGACCTTTTTGAATACTGGTATTCAGGAATCGAGCCCAGGGTGTCAAACATACTTGATGCGATCGGGCGAAAAGGCGCTACCGTCCTGGCCGGCAACAGGGACTTCCTTATGAAACCTTCCGGGGTGCCGGGATTTGTCGGTCAGGAAGAACTTGAAATAGAGCTTTTCGGAAAGAAATTCCTCCTGGCACACGGCCACAGCCTTACAACGAATGACCCGGGGTTCAAAATTCTCCACAGCCTGGGCTGGCCGCTCCTGAGATTCCTCGACAAACGCCTTGAAGCGGAAACTAAGGACAGGATTGCGGCCATGATGATTAAGTCCTCTTCTGCAATAAGGCCTCTGAACTCGGAAATCAAACCGGGCATATGCGCTCAGAAAGGTGTGGATACCGTCATATGCGGCCATCTCCACAGGGGTATAATGAGAGAAGACCTTATCGTCCTGCCCGCCTTTGCGGACCAGCGTACCTGGCTTCAGCTGGACGACAGGGGAAAATTCAGTTTTGTCAGGAATTAACCGCCCTTGATTACAATCTTTGTCAATATGGGTATGGCCACAAAGGTGCCGATAATACTGCCCAGGTTCGTAAACACGACCACCATCAATATCCTCGTTATCTGATTGTGCCAGAAACCCCTGACCGTTTCGATATCGCTGTGAATGTTCTCGAAATCCGACACCTTCGGACGCCTAAGCAAGGCCTCCACCAGACCCGCGAACCAGCCGGACGAAAATCCGAAATGAAAGATCTTAAGAGGCGCCGCCACGGCCGCAACAAGAATGGTAAGGGGATGCCCGAATGCTATGGCCGCACCGAGCGCGCTGAGGGAACTGTGGCAGATGACCCACCACATTGCCATTTCATAGCCTTTGTTCCTTCCGCCGAAGTAGAAGCCCAGGCCAAAAAGAACAGCCAGCAGTGCCAGTAAAATCCATCCCCCGATTCTCTTTTTTTTCGGCGGCAGCTTTTCCAGTTCGGCTATATCGATCGGCGTGCCGATTTTTGCCTTAATGCCTTCCATGTGCCCGGCCCCGATTACGGCAATGATTTTCCCGGCGTCTATTTCCGAGAGCTTTGCGGCCATGTATGAGTCCCGCTCATCTAGGATCACCTCTTTTACCACGGGCGCCTTTTTAGCCACTTCCTCGAGCGCCGCGGTGAGCATGTCCTTTTCCTTGAGCTGTTCGATGTCTTTTTCGGTCAGTTCATCGGCACCCAGGATGGAAATGATCGACTGGAACATGAGCCCGAACTTTTCCGTGAAAGACAGCTTGTTCCATGTGCGCTGCAATGTTGTCTGAACGCCCCTGTCAATGAGCGACACGGGTATGCCGGCGGCCTCGGCATCTTCGATTGCGACACGCATTTCCTCGCCCGGCTTGATGCCGAGCTTGGCGCCGACCCTGCGCTGGAATGACGCCATGAGCAGGTTTACAAACAGCAGGGACGCCTTCTTCTCCTTGATAATCTTTACGATATCGGTCTGCTGCCAGGCAGTCGGGTTCTTCATGACGTCATACCGGCCCTTGCAAAGCTCGACGGCCACGATATCGGGTTTGAATGCGCTGATCGCCTCTTTCACCTCGTCGACACTGTCTTTCGAAACATGGGCAGTGCCTACCAGCATGATTTCCCTGTCTTTATAATTTATTATTTCACTTGGCATGGTGTGGGCTTATATCGTCTGAAAGATTAAGGGTCAAGTCAATTGATAGCAGCCACCAGATTTGATATAGGCTGTAGAGTATCAGGAGACAGAAGCCAGAAGACAGGGGTCAGTAGAAATGATAAAAAGGATCAGAAAAAGAACTTAGAGATTTTATGCTGTCACCTGACTCCTGTCTACTGTCTCCTCATTACTGAACTTTAAAATTCCAGGAGTATAAGATGAGCTTTGAATATATCCAGAAAATACCGAACCCCGATGAAATAAAAGATGAAATCCCGCTGAAGCCTGAATTGAGCCTTCTGAAAGCCCAGAGGGACTCTGAAATAAAAAACATCTTCACCTCTCTCAGCGATAAATTCCTGCTTGTGATAGGTCCATGCTCGGCTGACAACGAGGACAGCGTCTGCGATTATGTCTCGCGCCTTTCAAAATTGCAGGAGGAGGTAAAAGACAGGCTTGTCCTTGTTCCGCGCATATATACGAACAAGCCCAGGTCGACAGGCGAAGGCTACAAAGGCATGATGCACCAGCCCGACCCGAACAAGAAACCGAACATCACCGAAGGCATAAAGGCCTTGAGAAAACTTCATATCAGGGCGCTGTCCGAATCAGGGCTCCCTGCGGCGGACGAGATGCTTTATCCGGGGAATCTTGCCTACCTTGACGATCTCTTGAGCTATATTGCCGTTGGAGCACGCTCGGTCGAAAACCAGCAGCACAGGCTAACGATAAGCGGGTGCGATATACCCTGCGGCATGAAGAACCCCACGAGCGGAGACATATCCGTTATGCTCAATTCGATCTACGCCGCACAGCAGAGCCATGTATTCCTTCATAACGGCTGGGAGGTGCGCACATCGGGTAACCCGCAGGCCCATGCAATCCTCAGGGGTGCGGTGGATCATTACGGCAGGAGCATTGCCAATTATCACTATGAAGACCTGATGATGGTCGCGGAGAATTATAACGACAGGCAGCTCAATAACCCCGCCATCATCGTTGACACCAACCACGCCAATTCGAACAAGAAATTCAAGGAGCAGCCCAGGATAGGCATGGAGGTAATGCAGAGCAGAAGGCATTCAAACAGGCTCCTGAAAATGGTCAAAGGGCTCATGGTGGAAAGCTATATCGTTGAAGGCGCGCAGAAACCGGGCGAAAATACATACGGCAAGTCCATCACAGATGCCTGTCTGGGCTGGAAGGATACCTGGTCCTTCGTAAACCGTCTCGCTGAAATAGTTTGATTCCGGCTTGCATTCAAGCGCTTCCTTTGTCGGCTGCGTCGGAATGCTCCTCGGAGTACATAGAAGAGTACACCTCGTCGCTTCCTCCTTGTCTCCTCGGCATCATCTCGAATGCAAACCGGAATAAGATAAAGGGTGTTATAACTTCCTTGGCTCGTTGCTGCGGCATTGGGATCATGAACATCCTGTTTCGCTCCTCAAATAGGGCACAGCGAAGGTGAAGAGACATCCGTTAATGTATGCCTGCATCACTTCCTCCTTGTCTTTGCGATAATGGGATCTTGAGCTTCATGCTTCACTCCTCAAGTCGAAGGCTAAGAGACATCATGAATGCAGAACCGAATTAAACAAAGGCATCATAGCAATTTTTTACTTGGAAAAACACCTACTGGCTATTTGTAATATAATTTGTCAAAGATACGTGCCTCAACCTTTTGGTCCCACTTATATTTCGTAACGCTCTTAATCCTACTGTAGTAATAATTTAATTTATTAAATTGATATGTTATTTTCGAAGCTTGAAGAGAGGAAAGGCAGAGAGTATATTGTAAATATCTTAATTATTATATTTCAATATTATTATACTACAGTAGAGAAAGGGGGTTTATATTGTCAAAACGTAAAAAAACAGCCAGAACAACGAGTGCCCCACAAAAAGAAATGCAATCACTAGTATCAAGAACTAAAACGGTTGATTCCATTTATGAAAGCATAAAAGAAGGAAATGAATATGGAAGCATAGTATCTATTATTCCAAAGCCTGATCTTGATCTTATTAATGAAATTATAAAAGGTTTAAAAACTATTGAGAATATTAGATCTCGTCCTTGTCTTGCATATATTGGTAATGTAATAAAAAATACTAGTGATTCTGGAATTGTAACCTCCGACGATCTTCCCTTCTCAGAAATGCTTAAGCAGGTACCAATGAATATTGAAGATATAGATATTTTCATTGCAACTATGGGAGGATCTGCTCATCAAGTTAGTCGATTTGTAAACTTTCTTAGATCACGTTTTAAGAGTGTTGATTTTCTAATTCCATCATTTTGTATGAGCGCAGGAACCCTGTTCTCATTGTCAGGTGATCATATTTGGATGACTCCCACTGCATGCCTTGGTCCTATTGATCCACAAATTCCTACCAAAGATGGAAGGTTCGTTCCGGCACAAGCACTATTATTACTAATAAGTCAGTTACAAGACCAAGGAGATCAGGCCTTAAAAAAAAGTGGTTCAGTTCCATGGACTGCTGTTAGGATAATTGATAGTATAGATAAAAAAGAATTGGGAGATGCAATAACTGCATCAACATACTCAATCACAATGGCTCAAGAATTTCTTGTTAATTATAAATTTAAGAATTGGATGATTAGAGAAACAAGTCAGACTCCTGTTACAGATTCATATAAAAAGGAACGTGCGCTCGCTATAGCTAGAGATTTAGCAACTCATGATATCTGGAAGAGTCACGGACATTCCATCTCTAGAGAAATATTATGGGAGAAAATAAAATTAAAAATTGATCATCCTTCTTTGGAATTGGAAAATGCCATATCAAAGTTATGGGCGCTTTGTTATTGGCTTTTCGATAAAACTCCAATTTTAAAAATAATTGTGTCTGAACAATATCGATTTGTAAGGCATTCAATAAGAAAGGAGACACAATCATGATTAAAAATGAACTTCTTATCAAGCTTGGCTGGTCTGAAGAACTAATAAATGAAGTAACAAGGATTTCCGATAGCATAAAAAAAAATCAACCCCAAATACAACAAATAGAGCCATTATCCAATTCAAATACAATTTCGACAACTTTTATGTATTATAGTTCTGACCAATCCGACACCACTGATCAAGTAGGTATCAATGAACAAGAATAAAACCTCCATACCATTTAATAGGTTTATAGAGCCAACTTTTAAGCTTTTGATTAGATTCCGAGACGAATTCACTAGAGGATGCTGATTAATTTATTAGTTTTGATTATTAATCATCTAAATATTAAATTTACAATCTTAAGAACGTGATACCATTGGTCATAAAAAACAGGGAGGAACTGCCGAAGCAGTTCCTCTTCTTCTTTGTTATGCCTTGATGGCTCTGATGACCGCCATGCACTCCTCTTTGTTCATGAGCTTCGGGACGGGATATGTAGGGTTGCATTCGAGTAATGCGCGCTCGGCGATTGTCGGGATGTCTTCGTTTTTGATGCTGTCAATCTTGTTCGGGATGTTCAATCTCTTGTTGAGGTCTTTAACCGCATCGATAAAAGCCCTGGCCTTTTGAGCCTGGCTCATGCCGGGTTTTGTAATACCGATAAATTCCGCCAGTTCCGCAAGTGGTTTGTGCGCTGCTTCGCCGTACCATTCAAGAACATAAGGCATGATAATCGACATTGCGAAACCGTGAGGGACACCGTACATCCCGCCCAGGTTATGGCCGATGCCGTGAATATAACCGACGCCGCCGCGTGTGAAGGTATACCCCCCATAATACGCTGCAAGCAGCATCTGGGCGCGCGCTTCAAGGTCTTTGCCGTCCTTGTAGGCCTTTTCGACATTGGCAAAAATCATTTCCACCGCCAGAATGGCTTTTTTGAGCGTATCCGTATTGTTGTAGAACTTGCCGATATAGGACTCGACTGCATGTGTCAGTGCATCCATGCCTGTTGTTGATGTAATGTGGGGAGGAAGGCCTACTGTAAGCTGGGGGTTCAGGACAGCGTATCTCGGGCGGATAACAGGGTCGGTTACCGGATATTTTTCATGCGTCTGGGAATTCGATACAACGGCTGCAATCGTGGTTTCGGAACCGGTTCCTGCTGTCGTGGGAATCGCGAAAAGAATCGGCGGCAGAATGGATCCCATTTTAAGAGCGGGCAGCACAACCTTGAACAGGCCCCTCATCTTTGTAACAGGTCGGTTCGGGCGGGCAACGCGGGCGCCGGTCACCTTTGCGCAATCCATCGGCGAACCGCCGCCGAAGGCGATGATGGCCTGGCAATTGTTTGCATTGTAGATTTTAAGCGCCGCTTCGATGTTGTCGATCGTGGGATTGGGCTGTACCTGATCGTAGAGTGAATACTTGATGCCTGCAGAATTGAGGGCCTCGAAGAGAGAATCGAGAAGGTGAAGGCCCATAAGGACGGAATCGGTAACGATAAGAACGTTTTTAATGCCTTTTTGTTTGATGACGGAAGAAAGTTTTTTTATGCTGTCCGCACCGTCGATGATTACGGGTTCAATCCAGGGAAGAAAATTCATCCCGAAACCCATAACGAACTGATAAATACGATAATACACCTTCTTTAACGCCCACATAATGAACACCTCCGGTTTATTATTTTAAAACCCTGCTATAACACAACATAACGCTTATATCCATTGCCCATCTCCCAGGCCCAAGCAGGGAACGGGACGCTGATCAACTTGTTGGTTTTGCCATTCTCCCGCCGGCTTCCTACTCCGCAATCATAACGATATCATGCCGGGCATTCAGGGAAACATCGACTGAAATCGAGCTCACCCCGGAATATTCCTCCTGCGGCACCCCGTCCATAACGAGTTTCCAGGTCCTGCCCGGGTCAAGTTTCGTCACGTTGAACGATGTGGTGCCGCCCTGGTCCGTGCCGGCCTCGGTCGTTATGACAAGGGCCTCCTTTTCGAAGTCGTAGATCGCCCGCTTGAGCAGGACATTCGGAAGGACAGGCCGGTCACCTGGGGAGAATCGAAGTCCCGCTGGGTGAACGGCTTGTTGTGGAGCGTCAGTATGCCGTCGTGCGAATTGGCGGCGGCAAAGGCCACAAGCACACCGGTAAAGGCCTGGGGCCACGGGGTCCATTCCGTCCTGGACAGATTGACATAGGTATCTTCCCGCACCGGGTAATGCAGCATCCCGTTATCCCAGGTCGGTTTGTAGAAGTCCTTGCACCAGGCTATAAGTTTATCCCTTGTATCCGTATCACCAACTTCAGCTGACAGCATGGCGAATAAGGGCGTGGCAATCTGGTCGGTGATCATCTCAACTTTCAGATGTGCGGTGCTGCTGTCAGGCTCTATCACATGGTTCTTTCTCTGGAACGGATAGTGGCGCTCAATAAGCTCCGGCTCCCATGCATGCATGAAAGCGCCGTTCCACCCGTTCGATATCGAGGCGCGGGCATTGGCTAGTCCAATCCATGCGAGAGGAACCGATATCAGGGCCAGACCGTTGCCGGTACTTAAAAACTCCTGGCTCATTATCGTCTTCTGCTTGACGAGGTACATGACTATGGTCTCATGCGTGACCGGGTTGATGAACATGTTCCTTAGGAAAAAATCCAGGAACAGTTTGCGGGCCTCGGCCAAATTGGTTCCATGGACCTGGTCATAAAGCATGAATGAAAGGATGGGATGCTGGTTGCATTCCCCGAAGACCGCGTTAGGCTCGCATTCTATGCTGTGGTTGGAATTGTTCACCATCTGGTCGTACATCACTTTCTGGAGTGAATAGTTGTTATAGACATACTCCTCGGTATCGCTCCACTTGAAGACAATGGAACCGGGGGCGTCCCATTTCAGGTCGCGGTACAGCATTTCATATAGGCCGATCATCTGCCCCAGGTGTCCGGAGTACATGATGTTCTTTTTAGCGACCGGGTCGTGCTCTTCCGGATAGGGCGTGTTAAGGAGCGGTTCTATAACGCTAACCCCCTTGCTGCGAACGGCCCAGTACTGCCAGACCTCTTTCCGCAGCATCTTCTGGATCAGGCGGTCCATGCGGGGTTGTATGTATTCGCGCCAGGCCGGGAGCTTGTGATACTGCTCAAGCGCAAAGAAATAGGTCATGAAGGCGATGCTGTAGCGGTATGAGGAAATGTAGAACTGGTCTAAATCCCAGGACTTGATCTTGCTGAAGTCATCCAAAGCATCGTCGCTGGCCGAGAGGTACCAGCGGAACATGCCCATTTCATCGGTGCCGATCTGCTGATACGATGCAGGGTCTATCGCTGGGACTGCAGGCACGATGCCGGTCAGGCTTTTGACAGAAAAGCCGGCCTTGTTTCTGGCGATTACGATTATGTCATACACTGCGCCTGTGGTCAGGCCCCTGAACTGGTAGCCGTCCCTGGATACATCTACCGGTCCCTCCGAAAACCCGGCGACGGTGAACCCGTCAGCAGTGATCGTCCCGGTCGTTCCGATATAGGCTTCCACGGACGGCACAGGATCGCCTTTTGTCGCAAAGGTCGGCAAATTAACGGTTATGGTGCGCGAACTGAATGCCTTGATGCTCAGGTCATTAAGGACCGGCGCCACCGCCTGTTTGCATCCGGTTATGAGAAAAAGGATTGCAATAAGCCAGGCAAGTTTACGTTTGATAATCATTGAATTCATATTCATAGTCCCCCCGCATATAAGAATCCCCAGTAACGGCAAAAGCCGGCCAATATTTACATCTTGAAAAAATTACCCTGTCTGTACATTATATTCAAAAGCTGCTGCTCTTCAGAAGAAAGCAGAATCCATAAAAATTAAATGCTTTAAATTTATACACCACAATCATGCCTGTTGTCCAAGATTTTCAATTGAAACATCATCCAAAAATTCAAAGAGGGTACCGTTCGATCAAACGCCAGGAAGATTTCAAGACATCCTGATGCTGAATATCTGTAATAGTCTCATCAGAAACTCTTTTGACAGTCCGTAAACGACCCCCGGCATGAAGCTTTCACGGGGGCCGGCGACATTAAGAACCCCGATATCGTTATCCCTGACCCATTTTACCATGGAATCAGTATCCGCGCCTGTTTTTACATCAAAGATGAAATATGGCCTGTTCTGCTCTTTTGCCTCTTTAAGGGTGTATCCGGTCCCTCCCCTGGGCCTGCCCCATGTGATAATAAGGGTTGCGTCGGAATCCCTGACATTAAAAATTGTGCGCTCTTTGTATGTTCCTGATGGCGTTTCCTTGAGATTATATATTTCCGGGATTTTACCGTCCTCGGCAAATCTTCCTTTCGGACACCAGCCTCCATGCGGTATGCCCAGCTCGATTGCAGCATCCAGCGCCGCCCGGTCAACCCCGGTCTGGCCTCCGCTGATGATCCTTTTTATCGGCATGCATTATGGAAAAGGCCCTTTATCAGGGCCTTTCAAATTGTTTAACCAAGCCTCTTCGCCAGCTCTTCAAGCTGTTTTTTTAGCCGCCCGGGCATGTGGTCGCCGAACTTGGCAAAGTGTTTTTCGATGTCCGGAACTTCCGCCTTCCATGCCTCGACGTCAACCCTGAGAAGTTCCTTCAGGTCTGCCGCAGGAACATCGAGGCCTGCAAGGTCGAGGTCTTCAGGCTTGGGCATAAGCCCGATCGGTGTTTCAACCGCACCAACCTTGCCGTCGACACGCTCGCACATCCATTTGAGCACACGGCTGTTTTCACCGAAGCCAGGCCACAGCCATTTGCCTTCAGCGGTCTTTCTGAACCAGTTGACATAGAAAATGCGCGGGGCCTTGCCGCCCAGCTTGTCGCCCATGTTAAGCCAGTGCTGGAAATAATCACCCATGTTGTACCCGCAGAAAGGCTGCATGGCAAACGGGTCGCGTCTCAGATTTCCTACTGCGCCGATATTTGCGGCCGTTGTCTCGGATGAAGCGGTTGAACCCAGGAATACGCCGTGATCCCAGTTGTACGCCTCATTGACCAGAGGCACAACGCTTCCGCGCCTTCCGCCGAATATCATTATATCGATTGCAACGCCTTTGGGGTCTTCCCAGTCCGGACAGATTACCGGGCACTGTCTGGCTGGCGCCGTAAAGCGGGCGTTCGCATGCGCGGCGGGGTCTTTGCTGCCCGCCGCCCAGTCGTTTCCTTTCCAGTCTATCGCATGCCCAGGTGCAGGCGCATCGATGCCTTCCCACCAGATGTCCCCGTCGTCAGTGAGCGCGCAGTTGGTAAAGATGGCGTTTTCCTTTATCGAATCCATTGCCGCAGGGTTTGACTGATATGATGTCCCGGGGGCGACACCGAAGAACCCGGCCTCGGGATTTATCGCATAAGGCCTTCCGTCCGGACCTATCTTTATCCATGCTATGTCGTCGCCGATGCACTCGCATTTCCAGCCCGGAATTGTGGGCGTCAGCATTGCAAGATTTGTCTTGCCGCAGGCCGAGGGGAACGCCGCCGAGATGTGGAAGCGTTTCCCTTCCGGGCTGGTCAGCCTCAAGATCAGCATGTGCTCGGCCATCCAGCCTTCCCTCCTGGCCATGGCGGAAGCGATTCTCAGCGCGAGGCATTTTTTTTCCGAGGAGCGCGTTTCCGCCGTATCCGCTGCCGTATGACCAGATCAGGTTCTCTTCCGGGAAATGGCTGATATATTTATCTTCAAGCGGAGCACAGGGCCATGATGAATCTTTCTTGCCCGGTTCAAGCGGGGCGCCGACAGAGTGCATGCACGGGATAAATTCTCCGTTAACGCCCAGCTTTTCAATAACCTTCGAACCGACCCTGGTCATGATGTGCATGTTGCAGACGACATAAGGGCTGTCCGTTATCTCGATGCCTATCTTGGCGATCGGCGAATCGACCGGGCCCATGGAAAACGGAATAACATACATCGTCCGGCCCTTCATGCAGCCCGTGTAAAGGCCGGCCATTATTTTTTTCAGTTCGTCAGGCGCCATCCAGATATTTGAGGGTCCGGCGTCCTCCTGGCTGACGGTGCTTATATAAGTCCTGGATTCAAGCCTTGCAACATCACTTGGATGAGAGCGGAATAAAAAGCTGTTCGGCCTTTTATTCAAAGGTGTCGCCATGCCTGCATCCACCATTCCCTTCATAAGGCGGTCGTATTCCTCTTTTGTGCCGTCGCACCAGTGGATGCCGTCCGGTCTGCACATTTCCGCCATTTCCTTAACCCATGCGTTCAATTTTTCGTGGCCTACAGAATAACTCATATATGTTCTCCCTTTCTTGTGTATTCAGCCGGATACTATACTCAGAAATTGCAGAGGTTATCAACTAAATTCAGGTGGATAAGGCTCTTTGAGGTTTTAACGGTCCGGCAGAAAGAAAAACCACCTAACAGGCCGGCTTGCATATGTTTACGGAGAGTTCCGAACCTGTTCGGAACCCTCCGCCATCCGCTGATTATAAAATCTTATCTATTACTGCTGCACATTCTTTATCAGCTGCGCGTAAAACTGTATCATCCTTAAATAATTCTTTGCCCCGATGCTTTCGTTTGTCCCGTGGACTGTGTCGAGATCCTTTTTATCCATGAAAACCGGCAGGAAACGGTAGGTATCTGGCGATATGGCGCCAAAGTGCTTGGCATCGGAACCGCCAAGCATAAGATACGGCGCGATTGTTATCTCTTCATTGTCCTCAAGCGTCTGCCTTATGGTTTTTACGATTGCGTTAAACCCTTCAGAGGTAGTGCTTGAAACCGGAGATGCCTCGAAATAAGGCTTCATTGCTGTGATCTTGACATCAGGGTCGTCAATCACTTCAGTCACTTTTTTCACGACCTTTTCGACCGAATCCCCTGGAAACAGCCTGAAATTTACAACAGCGGTAGCCTTTGTGGGAAGCACATTAGATTTGCTGCTGCCCGTGGCCTGAGTGGCGGCGATTGTTGTATGGATCGATGCAGCCATGTCCGGGGATTTTGAAAGCATAGACTTTACCAGCGGCCCCGTCAGCCATGTGTTCGTAATGACAAACCTGTTGACAGCCGGCATTCTGGCGGAAATCGGCTTGATTGTCCCTTTGATCATGGAAAGGCTTTCCGGGAACGAATAGTTTTCCAGCCTGGTAATGGCGCGGGCTATTTTACCCAGGGCGGTATGCTTCGGCGGCATGGAGGAATGGCCGCCCTTGTCATCAACTTCAAGAAGTATATTCAGGCTGCCTTTTTCAGAAATGCCGATCAGCGCGACGGGGATTTTGACGCCGGCAAGCCCGTCGGTTTTCACGCAGCCGCCTTCATCGATTGCAAATTCCGGTTTGACGCCTTTTGCCTTAAGAAACTCAACCGTCTTGGCCGCGCCATTGATGCCGCCAATTTCCTCGTCGTGGCCGAATGCGAGGTATATCGTCCTCTTGGGGTTGAATCCGCTTTTAAGAAGGGTTTCGACAGATTCCATTATTGCGATCATGCTGTGCTTGTTGTCCAGTGCGCCTCGGCCCCAGATGATTCCGTCAGCGACATTGCCGCTGAAGGGCGGCTGCTTCCAGTCCTTGACCGTGTTCGCATCAACAGGCACGACATCATAATGCGACATGAGTACGACGGGTTTGAGTGAGGCGTCGCTCCCCTGCCATGTATAAAGCAGGCTGTAGCCGTTTATGACATCGAGCTTGAGATTCTTGCTTATCAAAGGAAATGCGGTTTTTAAAAATGCCATGTATTCCACAAACGGGGCAGGATTAATCATTGATGCATCGTCATAAGAGACAGTTTGAAGCTTTATTGCGCTGCACAGCCTGTCGATGGCCGCAGCATCGTTGACTGATACGGGTTCAGCCTTCGGGACAGGGACACGCTCTGGCGCATGCGAACATCCGAAAACAAGCAGAATGATTATAATCAGTGCGGCTCTCAGTTTTGTCTTCATAAACCCTCCTTTAAACGTAAGACTGAATTATCGACCAATTTGCAGGACAGGTCAATCGCTTCCATATTGATTCGCATCAATAAGGAACAGAGCGTATCAATTGTCTATAAACAAGGCTTATGTTAGAATATTAAATATGCTCAAAGAAATAACAGATGAAAATATTGAAGCTCTTTCAAAGAACATAGCGGTTGTCCTTTTCACCTCCCCTTGGTGTTCAGGCTGTAAAAAAGTCGAGTCCTTCCTTAAAGAACTCTCAGCCAGTCACCCGGAGATCGTTTTCGGCGAACTGGACATAAGCTCCAATACAGCTACCCCTGCAAGGCTTGGAGTTTTAAGCCTCCCGACCATTGTCGCATTTAAAGACGGTTCAGAATACGAACGCATTGCGGGTGAACCCAGCCGGCATGAGATCGAGCACCTCATCAGGGACCTGACATGATTGAATCCATCACAAACAATATTGACATTTACCTGGGCTCATCGCTGCTTATGTCCTACCTTGCCGTCTATCTCGGCGGATTCCTTGTCAGCCTTACGCCGTGCGTGTACCCGGTGATACCGATAACCGTGGCATATGTCGGCGGCGGCGGTACCAGCCGGATCGAGGCAATCATCAGGACAACGGCCTATGTCCTGGGCATGGCGGTCACTTATACCGCTCTCGGTGCAATTGCAGCGCTGACCGGCAGCTTTTTCGGCAGGATTCAGACCAATCCCTGGACATTCTTCATACTGGCGAACATATTCATACTGTTTGGCCTTTCCATGCTGGGCGTTTATACCTTCTCTCTCCCGGGAATAAAAACGCATGGACGGCATGGCAGAAAGACGGGCATAGCATCCGGGCTGCTTATGGGAATTGTCTCAGGCCTTGTGATAGGCCCCTGCACGGCACCCGTACTCGGCGTTGTCCTGGGATATGTGGCGGCAAAACAGAATCTCTTCTTCGGCATGAGCCTTTTATTCGTATTCGCAACAGGAATGGGCACGCTGCTGTTTCTGGTAGGGATTTTTACCGGACTCTTAAAAAGTCTTCCAAAACCAGGCAAATGGATGGTATGGATTCAGAAGATATTCGGCCTCGTAATGATCGGGATAGGTGAATACTTCCTGTTCATGGCCGGCAGCATGTCAGTTTAAAGGAGATCGGATGAAGACAGGGAAACTTATTGTTCTGGTGTCGGCGTTGCTGAGCGTTTTTTTTGGCGGCTGAAGTATTTGCAGCCGGTATGCCCATGGCGCCTGATTTCACATTGCAGGATATGAACGGAAAAAATATTTCACTGAAGGATTTCAAGGGCAAAAATGTCTTGCTGATTTTCACAACCACATGGTGTCCCTACTGCAAAAGGGAAGTTCCTGAAGTAAATGAAATGGCCAGCAAATATAAAGGCAAGCTGGAGATTCTGGCGATTGACATGAATGAAAGCAAAACGAAGGTGGAGTCGTTCATTAAAAAATACCAGGTCACCTATACGACCCTGCTTGATACTGAGGCGGCTGTCGCCCGCAATTACGGCATCAGGGGGGTCCCCACCAAAATTCTTGTCGGACCGGACGGGAAATTGTTCTGCTATCCATGCTATGACCTGGCAAACCAGGTCGAGGAGCTTTTGAAAAAGCCGGCGACAACCTCAAAAAGCAAATAAAACGCAAAAGCTTCTGCTAAACAAGTGACAGATCCTAAGAAACTATAGATTCCGCGATCTTGACGGCCTCGACACCGTCTTTGGCATACAGGGCGCCGATCGAGACAGCATACTCATTCGTCACCACGGCGCCTCCGAGCATGAACCGGGTGTTTATGCCGTTTGTTCGGGCAAGTTCAATTACTTCCTTCATCCTGGTCATTGTGGTGGTCATAAGCGCAGATAGTCCGACAATATCCGGCTTGTATTCTCTTATTGCCTTAATGATCGCCTCGCTTGACACATCCTTGCCAAGATCGATGACCTCAAAGCCATTATTTCTGAGCAGAAGGACAACGATATTCTTTCCTATGTCGTGTATGTCGCCTTTAACGGTTGCCATGATAATCCTGCCCTTTTTAGCGGCGGATGCCTGATCGAGCATAGGTTCGAGCACGGCAAAGCCTTTCTGCATGGTCTCGGCACTTGCAATAAGCTGGGGCAGGAAATATGTGCCTTTCTCATACAGGTCGCCCACCTGCCTGATTGCAGGGATCATGATCTCATTGACCAGTCCTGAGGCATTTGTTCCCGCCGACAAAGCCTTTTCAACAAGGACGGATATATCATCCCTGTTGCCGTCTAGAATTGCCCTCGCCACCTGCCGGGATGGAGGAAGGGTCTCGGTCTGGACGGGAATATTGTTTGGGGAGACGGTATAACGGGATATGTAGGCCCTGGCCCCCCTGTCACGGCCGGTCAGGACGTCTGAAGCCAGCTTTAAAGCCATGAGCTCTTCACTTAATGGATTTGCAATCGCCAGGCTCAAACCCCGGGAAGCGGCCATAGCCAGGAACGAGGCGTTTATCCATCTGCGTTCCGGCAGCCCGAATGAGACATTGGACAGGCCCAGCACTGTCCGGGCCTGAAAGACATTCGTGCACCATTCGATAGTATCAAGCGTCACCCTTGCGGCATCCTGTTCCGCCGAAACCGTCATGGTCAGGGCGTCAACAACAAAATCATCTTTCGTGAAACCATAGGGTTCGGCCTTTTTGAAAATATCTTCTATTGCCGCTTTTCTTTCTTCAAAGCTTAGCGGAATTCCGCTGTCGGTAAGCGGGAGCAGTATGAACATCGCCCCGTATTTTGCCGCAACAGGGAGCAGCGTCCTGATTTTGGCCTCTTCACCGGAGATGGAATTGATAAGCGCCCTTCCGGGATAAAGCCTGAGCGCAGTCTCAATAGCCTCGGCTTTCGAACTGTCGACTGCAAGCGGCAGGTCCGTTACGGATGACAGGAGGCCGATAACCGATCTCATGACATCAGGTTCGTTAATTCCTGGTACGCCTACATTGACATCCAGGAGGTCTGCCCCGGCATCTATCTGTTCGCGGGCAAACTGGCGCACAAGACTCAGGCTGCCTTCTTTCAGTTCGGCCTGCAGCATCTTCTTGCCCGTAGGGTTGATTCGCTCGCCAATGACTGTGACAGGCCTGTCGTTATCAAGGATGATGTGGGCTTTTCCTGAGCTGAGCGCCGAAATAGAGCTTCTTGCAGGCTGCTGGGGGATGGTGTCTTTTTCCGCCTCTGCAACAGCCTTTATGTGTGCAGGCGTTGTCCCGCAGCAGCCTCCAATCATATTGATGCCAGCTTCAGTAAAGGCCCTGCCGAACGACCCGAACTCGGAAGCCTCCATGTCGAAAACAGTCTTGCCGCCAATCAGCTTCGGCAGACCCGCATTGGGCTTGGCAACAAGGGGCACCTTCGCATAAGGTTTCATCAAGGAAATGACCGGCAGCATCTGTTCAGGGCCGGTTGAACAGTTGCACCCGACTGCATCCGCACCCAGAGCCTGCAGGGTTATAAGGGCGGTAACAGGGTCTGTTCCTCCCAGCGTCCTGCCGCCGGGTTCATAGGTCATGGTAACTATCGTGAAGGCGTTCGTAAGCTCCCGGACTGCAATGAGTGCGGCCCTTGCCTCCTGTATGTCTATCATTGTTTCAATTACGAACAGGTCGACTCCGCCGTCGATCAGGCCCCTGGCCTGCTCCTTGAAAATGTTTACGGCATCCTCAAAGCCCAGGTTCCCGAAAGGCTCAACAAATAACCCCGTAGGGCCTATGTCGCCGGCGATAAAAGTCTTTTCTCCGACAGATTGAAGAGCAATCCCGGCCAGCTTCTTGTTGATGTCATAGACATCAGTATATCCGTATTCCTGGAGTTTCGGCCCGGAGCCTCCCAGCGTGCATGTATAGACAATATCCGCGCCTGCTTTTTCATAATCCGAGTGTATGGATTGTATTTTCTCGGGGTTTTCAATGCACCATGCCTCGGGGCATACGCCTGACGGCATCCCCCTTGACTGGAGAAGAACTCCGGTCGAGCCGTCCAGGATAACAACTCTTCTTTTGAGTAATTCAACGATTGCATTCTTTCTGTCCATCAAGCTCTCCGGTACTACGATATCACTGCCGAAAGGTAGCCCACCACGGAAGACCTGTCGCCCGTTATGTCGGCGGAGGTTGCATATTTGAGTACTTTAACATTCATCCTTCCTTTGGCTTTTGCATATAGCATTGCAGCCATTACAGGCCCCCCGCCGCAGGCCTCGCTTCTGCCTGAATCAAGGGCCTCGCTCAAACCCTCAATGTCATATTCCCCGATCAGTTTTGCCATATTCCCGTCCATGACACGTGCACGCTCGGCATGATGAAAATGCGACAGGTCCGAGCTTGCCACAACCAGTGTTTCTTCCAGGTTTGCAATACTCCCTGCAAGGGCCTCTGAAAGCTCCCTGCACATGTTGAGGCTTTGCTCCCCCATGATCAAAGGACACAGCCTGAAATCTCCAAGGATATGCTTCAGAAAAGGAAGCTGTATTTCAAGTGCATGCTCTGCGACATGCGGCGACTTTTCATCCCGGATGTATCGTGAAGCATTCATGAGCGAACTGCACAGACCCGTATCTACATCGATCTTTCCCAGGGGCGTCTCAAAACCGCCTTCCGCCCAGACCGAGACAAACGGGAAGAAAGCCTTGTGCGACGGGCTTATCACCACCACTGTTTTATAGGTATGGCCTGATACCGCCTTGTATGCATACGCTGCCACGGGACCGGAGTACATGTATCCTGCATGAGGGCTAATGATCACGGCAGGCTTATCCTTTGAAGGGGCTGTTTCCGCATTGTCCAGATATTTCTGAATGTCCCTTTTCAGAGTTTCCGGATTCCCGGGATACCATGAGCCTGCTATTGCAGTTTTTCTGATATTTATTTCCATGGCCGCCCTCCTTTATTGGGATATGCTTAACGTTATGCGCAAAGCCGCTGCCTAGTCAAGGTTGAGGTTTGCAAAAATAGGCTTCAGGCCTATATTTGAATTATTATTATGACCAAGGAGAATAAAAGTGTCGAGAATACTTGATAAAATAGCTGACTATATTAATCCGAAAACCGGCTTGACGTTTGATGATATTCCCGAATCCATCATAAAGCGAAACAAATGGCAGATTCTCTCCATGATCGGGGCCATCCTTCATGGGAAAAAGAGCCCCTATTTCAGATGGATAATGGACAGACTCTATCCGGAGGACAGGAGCGATGCATGGAAGCTCTCTTGCGCACTTTCAACGCTTTCGATGCTGTACGACTATGACGATTTCATGTTCGCGGCACATTCAGGACATTCATCGGTGATAACTCCGTTGGCTTTTTCGGATAAATACGGCATTGACGGCCAGGAATTTTTAACACTGCAGACAATCGGCAATGAAATCGGCGGAAGGCTTGGCGCCTCGATATTCCTGGGGCCGCACAACGGCCAGATGTGGACTCCGGTTCACCAGATAACTGCAGCATCACAACTCGCCAGAATGCGCTCGGCCGGCATGAAGGATGATGAAGTTAAAGGCATGATCAAGTCCTGCATAACCCTCGCCCTCGCATACCCGGTATATGGCATGATGGATACCTTTTTCGGGTCTCCCGCAAAATGCATGACTGCAAACGCTCCTCTTGATATCGGCATAAAATCGGGGCTTGCCGGAGACACCGGAATAGGCGGCGCCGATCCATTTGAAGATTGCGCAAGCTTTTACCGGACCTTTTCATACCTGCCGCTTCTTGCTGTCTGGGACAGCCTTGGAACAGACTTTTTCTCAAGGACGCTGTCATTCAAAAAATTCCCTGGATGCGCCTATATCGCAGCGCCGGTTCAGGCCTGTGAAGAGATCCTAAACGGGATGAAATCAGCCGGCTCCGTTACAGATGCAATCGAATCTGTAGAAATTTACTGCAACATCCTTTCCAAGAAGATGGATGACTTGTCCGGGCCGTACATGAAAGGCAAAAACAGCACTCTTACGACATTGAACTTCTCCCTGCCTATAAACTGCTCCCTGATGCTGCATGACGGGAACCTCAAACCAGAGAGTTTCTCAAAGGCCTCTCTTTCCAGGGACGCTGTCTGGTCGCTTGCAGAAAGGACAAAGGTCTACCACGATCCAATGGCATCCCTTCAGATGTTGAAGCACTCATCGCCGATTCCTGATGCGACTTCCCTGTTTCTGAAGCATCCATTAAAATTATTTCCCTTTTACAAGAAATACGGCGGCTTGAAGGACCTGGCATCAATGCCTGCAGATATCAAACGCTCAAGACTGCTGGAAAAAGAGTTCCCCGAAAGCAGACCGGATACTGTTGATGACAGGGAGTACAGATTTTATAACGGGGCAACCGTTGTTGCCAGACTCAGTGACGGAACTGCCATATGCAGGCATGTCGGCATGCCGGACGGTTTTGTAGGTACGCCAGAAAGCGTTGTGGAAGAGATGCTTGCCGGCAAACTGAGAGATGCGGCAGGAGAGAACGAGGCAGTGCCGATCCTGGAAGCCGTAAACAACCTCGAACTGCTCGATTCCGCAGGCCTCCACAGCCTGCTAAAACAGGTCATGGCAATAATCGAACGTGATGCATGCGTAAAATAATTGAAGTACCTTAATCTGGCAGCATCCTGAAGGTAAATCCAGACAGGGCAAAGGGCTTTATGAAATTATTCAACCCTTTTCTTTAATGGACTAATTCACAACAACAGAGCCGGCATGTCAGATGCTGAGATCTTATTTGCTGCTCTTTTCAGTTTCGCTTCACCCAAATGGGGGCTGTGACCGCTATTTGTGTTTCGAGATCAGCATCATAAAGATTTTTTTCTTCAACCTGTACATAGAAGTAGGTCGAGTTTCCTATCTCTATTTCGGGCTCCCATCTGACTTCCGGGGTTTCGGAATCTGGAATGGTTTCCGCGGCGACAACTCCATGGTTCGTATAAAGCGTCACTTTTTCTATCGGCTCGTCATCCCTGACCCATATCTTGAAATTGATGGTTTCGTCTGCTGTCTCGACCTCAGAACCCATCCATGTATCATCATGCTTGAATATGATTTCAATGTTGGGGTCATCGGATGAATATATCCTCCTTGCTTTCATTGCATCAATTAACCCCTGGCGGGTAAGACTTTCCATAATTGCTACGGACCTGTGGGAATTCGCATTCATGCTGTGATTATCCTGGTTGCTCGTAGGGGCCACTTTCCATCCTTTGTCAAGCGCATCAGGGTATTTATCGAGATAGGTATAATCATTGTTCCCGGTGTCCTTGTTGCCGGTCTCAACTGCAAAGAAATTGTCAGCCACACACCTTAGATACATGAAGTTTCTGAACATAAGCTCTTCCCTGCCGGGGTGATTGAACTGTGCAAGCCCGTCATTGCAGTTTAGCCAGAAGTAGAACATGAGCAGGAACGGGCTGAAAACGCTGTTTGTGTATCTGTCGGTATTGTAGACGCAGATATGCCCGAAAACAGAACTGCTCCATTCAAACCCCCTCATGGCAACGAAAACGCCGTCTTCATTAAACCGGTCAGTGGCTTCCCGCATCTGTTTCCATTCAGTGGCAGTTATCTCCTCGGCATGATCGGTCATTGCGTAGAAATCAAAACCTGCTGTGTCCCTGGCCCATGTCAGGACTTCATCGGGCGTTCCCTGGGCACCTGATATAGTGCTGTGGGAATGAAAATTTCCATAATAGATACCCATTCCGCCAAGCTCTTCATCAAATGTTGTTTCCTGGGCCTGAATTCTTAACAGATCGTATCCAGCCGCAGAATCTTTACTGCTGGTTTTATTCAGACATCCGGCGGAACATATCAATATGATGATAAAACCAAGAAATAATCTTTTCACAGGCCCCTCCCCGACTCATATGAATAATAAATCTTACCACAAAACAGTCTGGAATTTAATAATATAGTTTTCCTTCCGGCTTGAGGGTCAACAAAAAACAAAATCAGTTTATGAACTTTGCTGACAAATCAGCAGGTTCATTTCTCTGCAGGAAATCATTTGCATGATTATATTCCGGAAAACACGAAGATATCTGTGCATAAAAAACGGTGCAGCAGGCATTTTACACGGCCTGCTGCACCGTGACTATTCGAAAATTACGTGAAAGATTACCTCTTGGAGAACTGCGGTCTCTTTCTAGCCTTGTGCAGACCGTATTTCTTTCTTTCGACCATTCTCGGGTCGCGTGTGAGGAATCCTGCTGCCTTGAGCGTCGGCTTGAGTTTATCAGGATCGAATGCCGAAAGGGCCCTTGATATACCGTGGCGAACGGCTCCTGCCTGGCCTGATATGCCACCTCCGGCGACTGTTGCATATGTATCGAACTGCCCGGAAGTCTGTGTCACATCATAAGCCTGAAGTGCTATCAGCTTTAATGATTCTCTGTCGAAATACTCGCCGACCGCCCTGCCGTTGACCGTAAACAAGCCTTTTCCAGGCTTGATCCACACGCGGGCTGATGCATTCTTCCTTCTTCCCGTTGCGTATATTTTCTCTATCTGTGCCATATGTTCCCCTCTTTACTGATTAATTGCCTTTGGTGTTTGAGCCTCGTGCGGATGGTTTGAACCTGTGTATATTTTCAGCTTCTTGAACATGGATTTGCCCAGACTGTTTTTGGGCAACATGCCTTTTACTGCATGTTTGAGTATTTCCTCGGGATTTTTTGCCATCAGGCTCTTTGCAGTAGCCGCTTTTATTCCGCCCATATAACCGCTGTGGTGGTAATATGTCTTCTTCTCAAGCTTGTTGCCTGTCAGCTGGACTTTTTCCGCATTGATGACAACCACAAAATCGCCTGTATCCACGTGCGGTGTAAAGACCGGCTTGGTTTTTCCGCGAAGAATGGAGGCTATTTCGACCGCAACCTTGCCCACCACCTTATCGGCGGCATCAATTAGGACCCAGTTCCTTTCGGCCTCTTCCTTTTTTGCTATAAACGTCTTCATGTGTACACTCCTTGGCCTGAATAGAGGCTCGGATATAACCGAAGCAATTTGCCGTGTCAAGAGCAGATACGCACTATTTTAAAGGATATTGTCCCGGGCGGAAAGCAATCGCTCAATTTATTCCGATAATGACGTATCAGGATCATGAACAATCCTGTTATCAATTATATCTATTACACTATTTCCCTTGTCCTTGATATCCGTATAAGGGTCCGGCCTTGTCTTTTTCATTTCTGCCGCTGCACCCGGTTTGAGCATCCATCCCTCGATTTTTATGCGTCCGAAACTGTCCTTTGTCTCGACTATGGTTATCATCACATTCTTCTGCACGGTTGCAATTTCCGATTTATCCCCGGGCATGTTGTAAACATCTATTTTTTTTCCGAGCATCAGGTTGAAGGGAGGCTGCTGAGAAGGAACCCCCTGCATTTTAACCCATCCTCCCGTGCTTACCTGCAGATATTTGTCCTTTTCCCCGGAAACCCATACCATCAGGTCTTTTGCCAGCACGGTTGTCTTTGTTCCGCCGGGCTTGTCAAATATCGCCGTGTTGACACCAAGCTGAAGCATATATCCAGCCGGTTTGCTTTCAGGCACAGGCTGCTGGGAATCTGCTGCAGATCCTACCGATGCCATCACCGACAAACATATCATTAATGATATTATCCTATGAGTCATCTGTGGCCTCCTGTTATTCTGTGTAACTTATCGGCACTTGGATATAGACCATTATATCAAAATCATCTATTGAACACTTACAAATAATTTTTAGTAAGGACATGATCATGAGCGATGTTCTTGCAATAATTGGAAATTCAAGGGTTCTTCCGATCGTGGCCATCAGGGATTCAAAAGATGCAATGCCTCTGGCCGATGCCCTCAAGGCCGGCGGTCTGCCTCTTGTCGAGGTTACTTTCAGGACTGCTGCGGCCGAAGAGGCAATCGGAATTATTGCCGCCAGGGGCGACATGCTGGTGGGAGCCGGAACGGTTGTTACTGTTGAACAGGCCGGAAAAGCGATTGCCGCCGGGGCAAAGTTCATGGTCTCACCCGGGCTGGACGCAGAAGTAGTAAAATTCTGTCTTGACAAGGATGTCCCCATAACGCCGGGAATATGCACGCCGACAGAAGTAATGGCCGCAATGAAGCTGGGGTTATCAACGCTGAAATTCTTCCCGGCCGAAGCCTATGGCGGGCTCACGACCTTAAAGGCAATAAGTGCCCCTCTCGGGTCAATCAAATTTATCCCGACCGGCGGAGTAAACACAAAGAACCTGGCCGAATACCTGGCCTTCCCGAAAGTGCTAGCCTGCGGCGGCACATGGCTGGCGACCTCCGAGATGATCGAGCAGGGAAAGTTTGAAAAGATCTCGGGGCTTTGTAAAGAGGCAGCGGCGATTGCAATGTCAGTTTAAGGAGGGAAGTATGTTTACAGTAAAACCTTCAGAAACATGTAAATTCGACGAGATATCGCTCGGCGAGGTCATGCTCAGGCTTGACCCGGGCGAGGGCAGGATACACACCGCCCGTCAATTCAGGGCCTGGGAAGGGGGCGGCGAATACAATGTAGCGCGCGGCCTGAGGCGCTGCTTCGGGATGCGCACGGCAGTGGTCACCGCATTTGCCGAAAACGCCATTGGCAGGCTTATCGAAGATTTCATCCTTCAGGGCGGAGTGGATACGCGGTTCATAAAATGGCTGCCGTACGACGGCGTCGGCCTCAATGTAAGGAACGGGCTTAACTTCACGGAACGGGGCTTCGGGATAAGGGGCGCGCTCGGCGTCTCTGACAGGGGCAATTCCGCCGCCTCTCAGATGAAAAAGGGCGACATTGATTTTGAAGAGATCTTCGGCAGGCTTGGTGTTCGCTGGCTGCATACCGGGGGCATATATGCCGCACTTTCGGATACGACCGCAGGCGTCATCGAAGAGGCGTTCACTGCCGCCCGGAAGCACGGAACGATTATTTCCTATGACCTCAATTACAGGCCGTCTCTGTGGAAAACCATCGGCGGCAGGGAAGCTGCACAAAAGGTGAACCGCTCACTGGCGAAATATGTGGATGTGATGATAGGCAACGAGGAAGACTTCACTGCCTGCCTGGGCTTTACGGTCGAAGGAACCGATGAAAGCCTTTCCTCCCTTGATACGGCCGGATATAAAAAGATGATCGATGATGTTGTAAAGGAATTCCCGAATATCAAGGTTGTGGCGACTACACTGCGCACAGTGAAGTCGGCGACCATAAACGACTGGGGGGCGATATGCTGGGCAAACGGCAAATTTTACGAGGCGCAGCACAGGGATAATCTCGAGATCATGGACCGCATCGGCGGCGGCGACAGCTTTGCCTCCGGCCTCATATACGGACTTATGGCCAAGGGCGATCCGGCCTACGCGGTTGAATGCGGCGCAGCGCACGGCGCGCTGGCAATGACAACGCCCGGCGACACATCGATGGCCTCATTGGCCGAAGTGGAAAAGCTGATGAAGGGGGGAGGAGCAAGGGCCGAGAGATAGAAAAATATAGTTGTGAGTTTTGAGTGGTGAGTTTTTTAATATAATAAGTATGGAGTTGTTATGGCTGCTCTTGATTATTTAAAATGATTTGAAATCCTCTTGAAAGACCTTTTCTTTAAATTTGTCAGTAATTTCCGTTGACACTTAGTTTGTTTTTCTGCAAATTGGTAAGACCAATTTAACCGGGATAAGGTGATATAATGCATAAGGGTTATATAATAGGAGTAGTTCTTGCAATATTGAGCGGCGTCCTTAATCAAACGGGACAGCTCTTGCAGAAAAAGGCCGTGAACAACCTGCCTGAGGAAATCAAAAAATCAAAATTCATGAGAACCCTGCTCAAGAATCCCTTGTGGATAACGGGTCTGGTATTGTCTATCGGTGCGGGAACGGCCTGCTTCATGATCGCGCAGGATTACATCGGGCCCGCTCTGGTGCCCGGCCTTATGGCGTCAGGGCTTATCGTGCTAGCGCTGGGCTCGGTCTGGATGAACGGTGAAAGTCTTGATGCATTCGAGATCACCGGAATTTTTCTCATGATAATCGGTATTACCCTTCTCGGCCTCAGCAGGCTTGAAATAAAGGGCGAAACTGTCGTGGCGAGCCTTGAAACAACTGCTGCGCTCATGCGAATAGCGGTTTTCAGCCTGAGCCTTACCGCGCTTTGGGTGATATCGCATTTAGTGTCTCTCAAGTCCGGCGGAAGAAAGGGCATTGTAATGGGTGTTTCAAACGGCTTCCCGTTCGCAATTTCCAATCTCTGGATAGCGCCTCTTGTAGCCGTTATATTCCTGGTGCTCGAAGGCAAGGGCTCGACATCTCAGATAGTGATCTTTGTAACGGCAAGCATTGTCCTTGTCGGAACGAATTTCATCGGCATGTGGCAGACTCAGGAATGTTTCCGCTACGGACAGGCCAGCAACATCATACCGGTCCAGCAGGTGCCTGTCCAGATCGCGCCTGTCCTGGTATATTTCTATGTGTTCGCTCTTAAAGCGCCCGATTCGGCATCTGTAGCATATATGCTCTCAGGCGTCGCTCTCATTATAATCAGCGGATTTCTGCTTGGACGAAGGCAGGAAGAAGCGGCTGCCGAAACAAATATCATCCAGGAAACAGGAGAATAAAAAATGGAAAAACTCATCATCACCGCTACAACGGCAAATTCATGGATTCACCCGGATGTCAGGAACTGGTCCGATAATGATGAAGACCTTATTAAAGACGCCGTAGAATGCGCGGAGGCCGGCGCTTCCATTCTTCATGTCCATCTGCCGAGAAGCTCTCAGGCCACATACATAGTAGACAAAATCAGGGCAAAGACCGACGCCATTATTCAGGCCGGCATGTCAAGCTTTCCGATCGAAGAGCGCCAGACCGACTTCGACTGCAAACCGGACATGCTTTCCATTATCCTCAACCATCATGCGGAAGAATTCACGGCAGTCACAGTCGACAAGCTTCACCCTTTGACCGAACTCGAGGCATATGCCCTCAAGTGCACTGAGTATAATATCAAGCCCGAATGGGAGGTCTGGCATACGGGGTCCTACTGGAATTTGAACTGGCTTGTTAAAAAAGGCATTCTCAAGGCCCCGCATATCATTACGATGTTCTTCGGCTGGCCCGGCGGCACATGGTGTCCGCCGGAGATCGAAAGCTATCAGTACCTGATGCGCTTCAAACCCGAAAGCTGCCTTCACACGGTCAGTACAATGGGTGAAGAGCAGACCAAGATGGCGACGCTTGCAATAAGCACGGGCGGCAATATCCGAATCGGCACCGAAGACAATCCATTCATGGAGGACGGCAGACCGGCAAAAAATAACGCCGAACTCATCGAAAGGGCCGTATGGCTGTCCAGAAAGATGGGCCGGCCGGTGGCAACACATGCCGAAGCCAGGAAGATAACAGGACTTGCAAAATGAAGCTCGCAGGCAAAATTGCCATAATCACCGGGGCAGCGGCAGGCATTGGCGAGGCGACAGCCATACTGTTCGCTCAGGAAGGCGCCAAGGTTGTATTAAGCGACATCGTACCCTGCAGGGGCGTGGAAACAATCAACGAATCCGGCGGCGAGGCCGTTTATATCAAATGCGATGTTGCAAAAGAAGACGATGTAAAACGCCTGATCGATGAAACAATCGCCAGATTCGGCAGGCTGGACATCCTCCACAACAACGCCGGCATAGTGGTGGCCGGCGGTATTGACAATTGCACTGTGGCCGAATTTGACAAGACAATGGCAATAAATGTCCGCGGCACATGGCTCTGCTCGCTCTATGCAATCCCGCACCTGAAGGCGTCAAAAGGCGTTATCATCAACTGCTCTTCATCGGTGGCCATAAAGGGCGTCGCCAACCGTGCTGCATATTCGGCATCCAAAGGCGCGGTGCTTTCTCTGACAAAGGCCATGGCAATGGACCATATCGCAGACGGAATCCGGGTTAATGCAATACTGCCCGGTACGACAGACACGCCGTCGCTCGCGGTGCGCCTCATACAGACAGGCAATGCCGAGGAGGCAAGAAAACAGATAACAGCGCGCCAGCCAATGGGCAGGCTTGGCAGGCCCGAAGAAATAGCGGAAGGCATCCTCCTGCTCGCCGCCAACGAATTCTGCACAGGAACATGCCTGTCCATCGACGGCGGAATGACGGTTTGAATTGGTTGTTGAACAAAACCCTTATGGGAACTAACTGGTCATACTGTAAATGGGCAGGTTTTATTACAGGGCGTAAGAACAAAGCAGACCGCGAAGCGACGAAGCTGAAATGTGAGGCGTACATTGCCGTACGCCGCAACGTTTCAGCAAGGAGCGACAATGGTATGCAAAGTTATGACGCCCTGTAGAGGAGGAGATAATGGCTTTGAAAGCGGCAATTATCGGTGTAGGCAATGCCGGGAACTGGCATGCAAATTCGATCGGGAAGATTCCCGAGCTGGCCAGCGTGGCGGCCCTTGTGGACTTGAACGAGAAGAATCTGAAGAGGGTCGGCAAAAAGAACCCTGGTGCGGATTTAAGCATGGACTACCGCGAAGTCCTGAGGCGGCCTGACATTGATTGTGTTCATATCTGTCTTCCGCATCATCTGCATTACAGGATTTGCATTGAGGCTTTTGAAGCGGGCAAGCATGTACTGTGTGAAAAGCCGATTGCACATACGCTTGAAGAGGCGGATGCGATGATCATGGCAGGAAAGAAAGCCGGCAAGACATTCATGATTGCGGAAAACCAGCTTTTCCTCCCTGCTCACCGTAAGATCAAAGAACTTATTGAAGCCGGTATTATCGGCCAGCCGAAGATGATAAGGACCTACGAAGGGGGCTCGGAAGTCAAAAACATGAGCGACCCCACCTGCTGGAAGGGCAGTTTTGCAGAGGCGGGAGGCGGCGCCTGGATGGACAGCGGTGTTCACAGAGTGGCTGTCATGCACTATCTGATAGGGGATATTGAGAGCATCAGCGGCAGGGCCGGCAGATGCCTTCCTGAGATGAACTGCACCGGGGACGACAACTGCTCCTTCTCTGTCGGTTTTGAAAATTGCGCTCTCGGGAGCATTGACTGCAGCTTTACGGTTGCAAGCGAGTGGAATAATAAAATAGAGATTTATGGTACAAAAGGGACTATCCTTGAAGACCACAACTGGGAACAGCCTATAAAGCTTTTCTCGACCCTGCCGGGGCCGGATCAGGGCAAATGGGTGTGCCCCGAGGTTGAACATCGGACCTACCCGGGATATTATCCGCTTACGTTTGAGCTCGAAGTGAAGCATTTTTATGAATGCGTTACATCGGGCGCTGAGCCGTTTGTTACAGGAGAGATGGGGAAAAATGCGCTGGAGGTAATCCTGCTGGGTTACGAGGCTTCTGAATCAGGCAGGACAGTATACAGAAAGAAAAATTAAGGAGGTTTTTATGGCAGGGAAAGAGGAGCTCAAAAAAGGATTATCCAAATGGAAAGCCATAGCCGAAGACCCGGAAATGGCCGAGCATTTCAACGGCTACAACAAGACCATGCAGCTTGTTTTCCCGGATGTGAATGTAGGACTGCAGATGGTGTTCAAGGGTTCGAATGTCGACATCGTTGAAGGCATAAAAGAAGATGCGGACATGAGTCTCTCGCTTGACTCGGAAATGTTCATGGGCATTATAAACGGCGATATCGACCCTATCGATGCCTTCATGGAAGGAAAGATCAAACCGACCGGTTCAATGGAAGACCTGGAGAAACTGCAGGTGCTGATGGACATTGAGCTATAAGCGTCAGGACGTCATAACTTTGCATACCTTTGATTCAGGCTGTTGGCCCTTACCCTTCGGGCGCATCTTTGATGCGTCAATTTTTGTGATGCAAAAATTTGTCGCTCCTCGTCTCGTAGCAAGCTGCTTTGTTCTGACGCCCTGTATGCATAACTTAAAGGGGTGATTATGGATGATATTAAACCTGTTCCTATCGGATATTCAGCTGAAAAGGCATCAAGGATAATGGCGCAGCATGGAATAGACGTGCTTGTGGCGGCGACACCTGTGAATGTATTTTATACGACAGGCATGCCGACGCTCCATGTGGCGCCTAACCCGATACTTTTTGTCCTGTCCAACCAGTTCCCGACAATGGCAATCGTCAGGAAAGACGGCGCAGAATTTGCCGCAACATGGATGGTTTATCAGAGCACAAAGAAATGGACATGGCTCGACGAGGTGGCGGGCACGGTAAGCCCGCAGCAGACGCTCGAGGAGATATGCAAAAAGATCGAGGAATGGGGGCTGGGCAGCAACACCATAGGGCTTGAAAGCCAGATGCCCAGATACCAGGCTGATTTTCTGCGCCAGCGCTTCCCTCAAGCAACGCTACTCGATGCCGACAGGGCCTTTCTCGACATGAGACTTGTCAAGACCGGTGAAGAAATAGCCAGGATAAAGCAGTCAACGCGAATCGCGGAAAAAGCGATAATGGCGGTCATTGATGCTGCAAGATCCGGCATCACGGACAATGAACTTTTAAAGATTGCACGCAGAACAGTAATTGAAGAAGGGGCGGAGGGCTGGGACCACCTGACCATGGGGCTGGGCGCATCAGACCCTGAGGCCCCCGGAATAGGGTATACGGTAGATCCGGGGCAGTTCAACCGCATCGATATAGGCGCGGTCTATAAGGGTTATATATCTGATATAAGCCGGCAGTTCGTAGTAGGAGACATACCGGAAAACGGAACGGAACATATTGAGCGCATGATAAAGATCCAGGAATTTCTGGAGGCGAATCTCAGGCCCGGCGTCAAGGCCCTCGAACTGTACAAGGAGGCCAAGGCCTACGCAAAGTCTTTGAAAAAGCTCGGCATGACTTTTATCACAGCGCACAGCCTCGGCCTTGAATGCGAGGAAGCGCACATATTCAGCCCCATGCGCCAGCTCGACATCGAGTTCGAGGAAAACATGGTGCTCGACCTTGAGGTGTGGCAGTCATTCCCTGCATCCAACCTCGTAGGCGCGGAAGACTGCTACCGGGTAACTGCGACTGGCGTTGAAAGACTGTCAGCACTTGATAAAGGGATATTCGTAAGATAAACTGATAAGATTTCAGCAGCCAAGCTGATAAGCTGTTGAGCTATTAAGTTGCTGATCGGAATCAACAGTGTTGCATATCAGCTTAACAGTTATCAGCTAAAACAAGGAGTACACTTATGAGGGTAAAAAACAAGGTGACAATTCTTACTGGTGCAGGTTCGGGAATAGGCAGAGCAACGGCAATACTTTTCGCCAGGGAAGGCGCAATTGTATATGCATCGGATATAGATGAGGCCGGGCTCAAGGAAACTCTCAGCCTTGCCGGTGAAGGAAAAGAAAATATTCATATATCCAAAACAGATGTCACGAAATATGGAGAGATAAAAAAGCATATAGACGAAGTGGCGGCAAAGCACGGACGCATAGACGTGCTTATTGCAAATGCCGGAGTCGTAAGGGTAGGCCAGGTTGAAGACTTCCCTGAAGAGGACTATGACCTGCTGCTCAATGTCAATATGAAGGGGACGTTCTTCTCCTGCAAGGCGGCTATTCCCTATTTTAAAGAGCAGAAATCAGGCACCATCATAACGCTCACATCGGTCGCATCCCACATCGGGCAGAACAACCATGCGAACTACTGCTCGACCAAACACGGGGTGCTGGGATTCACAAAGGCCCTGGCCCTTGACATGGCCCCATACGGAGTGAGGGTCAACAGCGTGAGCCCGGGTGCGACCGATACGCCGATGTTAAGGAGCGATGTGGCGAAAGAGGCATCTCAGAGGGGCATGACCTTTGAGCAGATAAAAAAGGAATTCGAGGAACAGGGAGTGCTCACCCGATGGGCAAACCCCATGGAAATAGCAACAGGAATCCTGTTCCTGGCGACAGATGACGCATCCTACATGACCGGGTCCGACCTCAGGATCGACGGCGGATGGACGACAAGATAATAAAAGCATGCCTCAAAACAGAAATAAAGACACCGCCTCCGATATAATTGCCGAGGCAAAAAAGCTTCAGCAGGAACGCGAAAAAACCTACCGGGAGCGCGCGCTCAGACTTTTCCCGCATGTCTGCGGGCGCTGCGGCCGTGAATTCGAGGGCAAAAAGCTCAAGGAGCTTACTGTTCACCACAAGGACCACAACCATGACAACAACCCGCCCGACGGCAGCAACTGGGAGCTCCTGTGCATCTACTGCCACGACAACGAGCATTCGATACTTTCAGGCGAGGGTGAATACGGCAGTTCCGGACAGGACAGGTCTGCCGGAAGCTCCACAACCTTCAAGGCCTTTGCCGGACTCGACAAGCTACTGAAGGGTGGAAAATAAAAGAACTTACCTTTTGCCGGGGTACCGGTAACCAGAATTGTATTTTCCCTTTTTAAAGAGTGACCACCAGAAAAATTCAAATCCGTCCCTTGCCGATGTAATGCCCTGGTTTGCAAAAATCTTCTTTAGCCCGAAAGGATTGAATGTCCCATAGTAAATCCTGTCAAATTCCTTCAAGGCTTTTTCATACGGCTCAAGAGACCGGCTTTCATAGACCTTTAAAACAAGTCCTCCCAGTCTTGATGCAATCGTGTCGAGGGCGAGTTCCCCGAGTCCTGCAGATGCGCCCATGCGGGGGTGCCTGCCGAATACCCCGTGTCTGATAGCGCGTTCGGCAAAATTTATATCTTCAGGCAGGTTTTCAAGATGCACCAGTGCAGGGTCGATAGCCATCATCATTGACGTCTCCCACATGGCGGCATGATCGCCCAGGTAGTCGATATCGCCTGCAAGGACAAACTCCGGCAGGCCCAGTACATGAAAACCGCGATGCCTTTTCGAAAACCGCCTCGACATCCCCTTGAGGTGCCTGATCTGGGTGGGCGGGTAATGGCCGGAAAGAAACACGGCCACTTCAAATCCCATCTCCTTTAGCTGCACGGCAATGCTTTCAAGCATCCTGCGCATGAGACATCTCGGAAACCTGAATGTATAGGGAAAATTGAGCGGGTCATAGGCCCCCCACTGGATAACCGGGAAAACCACGCCGCCCGTCAGCTCAGCGGCACGTTCGCAGATAAATTCAGCCTTTATGCTGTCAAGACCGAGCACATTCTGCTCCCCGTGCCATTCAAGCGCGCCGAGCGGAATATATGCAAAAGGCGCCTTCCCGATCGCCTCTTTCATATCCTTCGGTGTTGCACTCATATAGCGTATAAACGCTTCCGGCATAACAGTCTCCTTCAAGCATAATTCCCGTGTTCGGATTATATTATACAGTTCCGGCATCTCTTTTCAATTCGCTTTAATTAACAGATCGATAAAAACCTATGAATATACGCCTATGCATAGGCATGTTCCTGATCTGCGAAAGTCTTGATCCGCATAAAGCAAATGCCCTTTGATGTTTAAGATATTATATGCTAATCCTGCCAGTCGAATAACCTTTAAGGAGCCGATAATGCCTGGAATCGCACTTCCTAAATATAAATTCTCAGAGGAAATTGCACACAGTATAACACATGGCATCGGCATAGTGCTGGCAATAGCGGCGCTAGCCATACTCACGGCGTTTGCAGCGGTCTTCGGCACCGCCCGCCATATCGTCGGATGCAGCATATTCGGCGCCACCCTGATCATTCTCTATACCGCTTCAACCCTTTACCACGCCATACAGAACAAGAAGGTGAAAAAGGTGTTCAGGGTCTTCGACCACTCGGCCATATTCCTTCTGATAGCAGGCACATATACGCCCTTCACCCTTGTAACGCTTAAGGGCGGCCAGGGATGGACGCTCTTCGGCATCATATGGGGCCTGGCCGTGCTGGGTGTGCTGCTGCAGACCCTTACAAAGATGAAATTCGAGATATTGAGCCTCATACTCTATATCGCCATGGGATGGATAGGGGTGGTTGCATTCAAGCCCATGTTCTCGCTTCTGCCGACTTCCGGCCTCATATTCCTTGTCGCGGGCGGGCTCTCATATACCTTCGGCGTGATCTTTTATGCCTGGGAAAGGCTCCCCTTCAACCACGCCATCTGGCACCTGTTCGTCCTTGGCGGCAGCGTTTCACACTTTTTTGCGGTCATGTTCACGGTTATACCGAAAGTGTCCTGAAATCGAACCATAAACCCAATTGAAACCCGCAAGGAAACCGCTTTCTCCTCCAATAGCGGCAATGGTGTTTGTCTTTATTTTCCATGATTATGCAATATTAATATAACCGTTGCCTATGGCCTGCATTCCCTTGTCGTTAAGCACATCGAAGAAAAACCCGCCTTTGCCGTTTTTATGAAGGAGCCTGATATTAATATCCGTGCCCGGCATCACCATTCCTTTAAATCTGCATGCAATCGTATTTATCCTTGAGGGATCGCCTGCTGCCTCGGCATTCGTAATTTCCCTCACGGCATACGCCAGGGTTGCAGTCCCCTGAAGGATGATGCCCGGAAGACCGACCAAATGAGCGAATCCCGGGGACGTATGTATGGGGAAGTGAATATCAGCACAACCGTCATAGATGTGAGCGGCGAGGGGGTCTATCCTGACAGATTTCTCCCAGGCCGCTACCGAGTTATCAAATCCGGGCAATACAGGCAGGTCCTCCGCACCCCTTCCCTTATCCGTACAGGTGACCCCCCTGAGCATGCCGCCGATGTGTTCGGTGAAGACATGATTCCCCTTGTTATCAGAAGCTGTTAGTCTGAGAACGATATGCGTTCCCGTGCTGCGGGGAAGGATGGCTGCAATCTCCCCTTTTATCTCAATCTCATCCCCGGGTCTGACAGGCCCTGAAAACCTGATGTGTTCCGTATAATGTACGATTGTCGTCAGCAGTTCCCCGGGGAAGCTTGCATCCTCGATATAATCCCGGATGTTGCCGATTACGGGCCATGTAAGCCTTACTGCAAACATGGGCGGTGCAATGATGCCCCCGGGTCTTTCATCGTCGAGATAGCAGGGATTTGCATCAAACACCCCTGCCGCGTAGTTCATAACATCCCGTAGCGTGACTGTTTTTTTAAGCGGTTTCAATATGGTTCCGATAAAAGACGAGCTTATTTCCATCAGCCTCTCCTTGAAAGTATCTATTATGATTTTTTACTTATATTCAATAAAAAGCTTATTGAAACGTCCATTGAATTTTACAAAGTTCAAAGATTTTTTATGACTGAAAATGAAAGCCGGAAGCCCAGATTAAGGTCATTAGTTTTTTTAAGCAAATTATTTTTAAGTGAAAGCGTTCATTGGCAAGAATTTCTAAGGACTTCGCTCTAAAACACCTTTGGGATTATGTACGCCTACTTGTAGTGTGTTTTTTGCTGAAAATGTATTAAACATAATCGACATGAAACCTGTTCTCTATGATAAAATCGGTAAGAATTATTCCATACACCGCAGGGCGGATCACAGGATTGTCAGTTGCATCATGGATTATCTGAACATCCCCGGAAACTCAATAATCGCCGACATCGGCGCAGGTTCCGGAAATTACGCCAATGCGATGGCCGACCATGGGTTTTTTGTAAAAGCAGTCGAGCCCTCGGAAACAATGAAAAACCAATCCGTCAAGAATAGTAAAGTAGAGTGGATCAAAGGCGTTGCTGAAAACATACCGTTAGCGGATGCATCGGTTGACGCGGTTGTCAGCATAATGGCCAGCCATCATTTCACTTCAATTCCAGAATCATTAAGTGAAATGAACCGTATATGCCCCGAAGGACCCATAGTATGGTTTACATTCGATCCGCGTAAAGCTCAAAACCCATGGATAGCTGATTACTTCCCTGAAATATGGGCGGATGCCATGAGGATTTTCCCTCCGGTAAATGAACTGGTGAGTTTGTTTGCAGAGGCAACAGGAAACAGGGCCAGGGCATATGTGTTCAGGCTGCCGCCTGATCTTAATGACAAGTTTCTTGCCGCTTTCTGGAGAGAGCCGTCCGCTTATCTGAACAAGAATGTGAGGCAGGCCATGTCAGGTTTTGCAGTTGCCGATAAGGCTCAGGTTCGCTGCGGCATTGAGAAACTTCAAAATGACCTTGCCAACGGCAGCTGGGTACAACAGTATGGACATGTGCTTAATCTTGATTCAATAGACTGGGGTTATCGGTTCATTGTTGCCGGATATACAAATGGACTTGTCTGAGAACTGGAAACTCAATATGAACACGAGGCGTACCATATGAAAGAGAAAGTCCTCACCCGCAACCTTCCTGAATTCAGGCTCCTGGAATCTATCCTGTTCACGCCTGAGGATGGATATTTTCTCCTTGAAGAACATATGTCCAGGATATCGGCATCCGCCGGATACTTTTGCTATCCTTTTTTTAAAGACAAGTCCCTCGCATTGCTCGATAAATTTGCCCGAAGGCTCGAGAAGAAACCATGCAAGGTCAAGATACTTCTGGCGCATGACGGCGGGATCGAAATAGTTTCCGAACCTGTAAAACCTGTTGCGCCTATAAGGGTCGCACTGGCGGAAACACCTGTCGATTCCGGCAATGTGTTCCTTTATCACAAGACAACAAACCGCCGGGTTTATGAAGAGGCCAGGGCCTCCCGGCCCGGCTTTGATGACGTCATTTTATATAACGAGCGCGGAGAGATAACCGAGGGCAGCTCTTCGAACATAGTCGCTGAAATTGGCCGAAAGCTCTTCACCCCTCCTGTTTCCTGCGGACTTTTAGACGGCACGTTCAGAAGTTCGCTAATAAAAGCGGGCGTAATTTCCGAAAGGGTGATTAAGGCTGACACCCTTGAAGACTGCTCGCGGATATACTTCATCAACTCGGTAAGAAAATGGCGAAATGCAAGCCTGTAACACAAAGGAATTCAGACGGAGGTGCCCATGAAAGCACATGACATTATGGTCCCTGTTTCGCTCTACCTGAAACCCGAACACGAGATAAAAGATTTTGTATTGATGCTGAGGACCCACCGCGAACAGGACCGGACCTCTTCATCAAAGAGCCTCCCAGTGCTTAATGATAATGGAAAGCTGGCAGGCATTGTTTCGATAAGGGACATATTAAGGGCCGTTTACCCGTCATACTTATCACTTTCAGACCTGAGCCTTTTCACCTGGGACGGGATGCTCGAAACGCTCGCAAAGGAAGCCTCCGGCAAAAAGATTTCAGAGATCATGAACCCGCCCGCTACCGCCGTTAAGGAAGACGACCCTCTCATGGAGTGCGTCGACCATATACTCAGGTATTCCATCTCGACGCTGCCCGTGGTTGATTCGGAGGGAAGGCTTACGGGCATGCTGTATGAATCCGACATATTCTTTACTGTTGCCGATGCAATAGCTGGAAAAAACGGGGAATAAAGAATGTGTTTTAGAGGACCTGTTTCTGAAATGATAAGCTTCACACCCGTTTTCATTATGGCAACTGCTGTTTTTATTTTAGCCTATGCCCTGATAATATCGGAGAGAATTCACAAAACAGTAGTGGCGCTCGCCGGTGCTTCATTAATCATAGTACTGGGAATTCTCACCCAGGAAGAGGCTTTCCATTCAACGGAATTCGGCGTGGACTGGAACGTCATATTCCTTCTTTTCGCCATGATGGTGATAATCAACATAATGAGGCCTACAGGCGTTTTCGAATACATCGCCATCAAAAGCGCAAAACTTGCAAAAGGCAGGCCTTTCAGGATAATGGCCATCTTCTCTGTTGTGACGGCCATCATCTCGGCTTTTCTCGACAATGTCACCACCGTGCTGCTGATAGCACCGGTGACCCTGCTCATATGCCAGGCGCTTGAGATCGACGTGGTGCCCTATCTGATTACTGAGGCGATAGCCTCAAACATTGGAGGGACGGCAACGCTCATCGGTGATCCGCCTAATATAATGATAGCCTCAAAGGCGGGCCTCACATTCATGGACTTCATCAATAATCTCACACCGGTGATAATGATCATCCTTGCGGCCTATGTCCTCACCCTGTGGATCGTCTTTGCAAAAAGGCTTACGGTCAGGGAGGAGCTGAGACTTCGCGTCATGGCAATGAATGAAAAGGAGGCCATCAAAGACAGAAGGCTTCTTATAAAATCTCTGGTTGTCATCATACTGACAATGGCCGGGTTTGTCTTTCACGGCACACTTCATATGGAACCGGCCACCATCGCCCTGTCTGGGGCCGCCTGCCTGCTGCTCATATCCGGGACTAAAGATCCTCACAGGCTGTTCGCCGAGGTTGAATGGAGTTCCCTGTTCTTCTTCATAGGGCTCTTTATAATAATCGGCGCCGTTGTAAAGGTGGGGCTTATCAAATGGCTTTCTGTAAAGCTCCTGGCCCTGACCCACGGAAACCTGTTCGGGACAAGCATGGCCGTGCTGTGGTTTTCCGCATTCGCCTCGGCCTTTGTGGACAACATCCCTTATGTGGCGACCATGAACCCGCTCATAATAGACATGGCGAAACAGCTCTGGCCTGATCTCTCGGGTGCCGCCCTTCTTCACAACCAGGGGCTTATGCCCGTATGGTGGTCGCTGGCGCTCGGCGCCTGCCTCGGCGGCAACGGCACCGCCATAGGGGCATCAGCCAATGTGATTGTCGTCGGCATCGCAGAAAAGATGGGCAGGCCTGTAACATTTATGCGTTTCATGCTCTACGGCATGCCGCTGATGATAGAGTCGGTAATTATCTCGATGCTTTATATCTGGCTGCGCTACTATCTTTTTTAAGGAACCTTTAACGTCAGGCCTTTATTCTTGACAAAATAGTCTCGACTTTTCTTTTGAGTTTTTTGTCCTTGTCCAGTTCTTTTGAAAAACCGGTGCACAGCCTGCTCACTGCCGTATAATGCATGCCACCGAACAACTCGCCGGTCCCGTTGTTGCCCAGCCCGGAATATCTCCTCACAAGATATATTGCGGTATCCCTGTGAACGCCCTTCGTCTTCAGCTCGTCAGGTGTCATACCGAACTCTTCGGCGGTTATCTTAAGAATCGTATGCGGATCGGAACAGGAATTTAATTGCCTCTTCTTCAATACCCCTTCGCCGCTGTCCTTCGGCAATACCTTTTTTAGTCTTGATATGAATTCTTCGGAGCCAAGCACGATCTGGCCGTAAAGTTTTTTCATCGGGCTTTCTGATGTTCCCAGTGATACGTATTCCTTGTAATGCCTGCGCTGATTTCTGTTCCCGAACGCCCCCAGAATCCAGGAATACTCCACCCAGTCTGATGAATCCTTCTTCTGCAAGTACCCCTTATAGCTGCTCCAGGCATACTGTTCGGGATGTTCGACCATCCCGGCCCTGACCGGATTGAGGTGGACATATCTGGACAATTCGATCAGATAGCTTTCCTTATCCACAATGACCGCCTTGTATCTGCCCTGGAAAAGATGTCCCGACCGATTGTATTTTCTGTTGAAATATCCCGTATACCCGCTGTTGAGTCCGTGCATCACCTTGAGGATATTGCCCATGGGGGTTTCAACGACAAGATGATAATGATTATCCATCAATACATAGCAATGAATGAGGATGCCGAACCTTTCATGGTAATCCTTGAGCATGTCCAGAAACTTCAATCTGTCGGCGTCATCCCTGAATATGTCCGACCTTTCGTTGCCCCGGCTGGCTATATGATACAGTGCTCCGGGATATTCGATTCTCAACGGCCTTCCCATGTCAAAAACCTAAACCCAATCAACAGAATTGTCAAGCTTAAAGGCCTGACACCATTTGGTTCGCTGCATAACTTTTCAAATTGGGGTGACACATTATCGGTCGGTATCACACCCTTGGCTCCACTGGTAATTTCCCATTTGGACAACATTTTCTACAAATAAACTTCTTTGATGGTTTTGTAATTATCCAATATATTCCAGGAATTATGAGAATAGAATCAACGATATTTATCATACCAAACAAACAAATAAATAGTAGTTCAAACAAAAGCAATATCCATCCCATTGTCTCCTTTTTAATATGTTTATAACTTGTACCGCATTTTGAACATGTAATCATCAATATCTACCCACCCCTGTGAACCTATCGTATCAGGCCTTTATTCTTGACAAAATAGAGCCGACTTTACTTTTGAGTTCTTTATCCCTGTCCAGTTCTATCAAAACTTTGTCACATCATGCCTTTATTTAAATGAAAATGTTACTTTATATCTTTAATGGCCTGTCTCAGGTCGAGTTTGCCTTCATATATGGCCTTGCCTGTTATCGCGCCATAAAGGCCTTTTATTTTGTTGAGTTCAATCAGATCCTCCAGGCTCGACACGCCGCCCGAGGCTATAACCGGCGTCTTAACCGATGAGGCCAGTTTTTCAGTCGCCTCGACATCGGGGCCTGTCAGCATGCCGTCGCGGCTGATATCGGTATAGACTATGAAGGCGGGATTCGAATCCTCGAACTCCCTTGCAACCTCCAGGACATCCATGGTTGAGGTCTCTGTCCAGCCCGCCGTGGCGACCTTGCCGTCCCTGGCGTCTATCCCGAGGCCCGCCTTACCCGGAAAGGCGCTGAGTATCTCTTTTGCGGCTTCAGGATCACTTATAACGACGGTCCCTAAAATAACATAGGACACGCCCAGTCCGAACGCCTCATCGGCATTGGCCAGCGTCCTTATCCCGCCGCCCAGCTCCACTTCCACATTCACTGCATCGCATATCGCCTTTATCGAATCGGCATTTATGCGCCTGCCCTCAAGCGAGCCGTCGAGGTCGACCACATGGATGCGACTGGCGCCCGCCTCTTCAAAGGTTCTGGCGATTGAAGCAACCGAATCGCTGTAAATGGTAACCGCATTGAAATCGCCCTTTTTAAGCCGGACCACCTTCCCGTGGTGCAAATCGATTGCAGGTATGACGATCATTTCTCGCACTCCTTGAGCCACCAGCTGTCAAACAGCGTATTGTACATGAGAATATACTTCTTTCCCGACACCTTTATCTTCCAGTATTCGCTCGGAAAATCCTCAGGGTCTTTGTGTGCGGAAACCCAGCGGTCGATTATATCCTCGACCTCGGTCATCACCCCTTCAAGTTCGACCATATCTGGCCTGCCCGGATGCCTGTTCGAATCTTTTGTTCTGACTCTGGTGTGCAGATACCTTAAAGGACTTCCTTGGTTGATGGCACATCCTCCCCGGTGATTGCCGCCGCATCCCTTATCGCCCTTGCAAAGGCCTTGAAGCAGCACTCGGCCAGATGATGGGCGTTGCCGGAAGAGATCACGCTCATATGCATGGAGATGCCTGCATTGAAGACCAGCGCCTTCAGGAATTCAGGTATTAGGTCAAGTTCAATATCTCCCACCTGTCCGAAAAAATCTTCTTCGCCGTGTATCATGAAATAAGGCCGGCCCGAAAGGTCAAGAGATACTTCCACAAGGGCCTCGTCCATGGGGAGCTTTGCAAAACCGTATCTGTTTATGCCTTTTTTGCTTCCAAGGGCGTCCCTTATAGCCTGCCCGAGCACAATGCCTATGTCCTCGACCGTATGGTGCATATCCACCTGGATATCCCCCTGCGCCTTCACGGTGAGCCCCATGCCCGAATGCCTGGCAAAAGAGTCCAGCATGTGTGTCAGGAATCCGGACGGTATGTCGATGAGGCATTTTCCGCCGTCAAGGTTTACGGTTACTGCAATATCGGTCTCTTTTGTGTTTCTTTTAACTGTCGCCTTTCTCATCATGCCCCCTTTATGGCTGTTTTAAATGCATTGATTGCATTCTCAAGCTTACCGGCATCGGCCCCGCCCTGTGCAAAAAGCGCCTTTCCTCCGCCGCGGCCTCCAACTTCTGCCAGGATGGTTTTCATTATAGCGCCGGCATCCAGTTTTCCCGAAAGGTCGTTTGTCAGCATTATCATGAAAGTCGACTTGTCTCCGCCGGGTGCCGCCAGAAATATAACGCCCGATTTGATACGTTCCTTTATTTTGTCGCCCACTTCCCTGAGCTGCGGAATATCCTCGGCCGCAACCCTTTTTATGACTGCCTTAAAGGAATCGAGGGTTAATTCCTCTTCGCCGCCGGTGCCCGTGCCGGTTGCAATTTTTATGTTCAGTTCCTTGATTTTCGCATCCTGTTCTTTCAGGCGGGCATGCTGCAAGGCTATCCTCTCGGGTACATCAGGGATAGCGCATTTAAGTGCATCTGCCGATGCCTTTACCATGCTGTCCAGTTCTCTCAGGTACCTGAGAGAAGAAAGCCCGGCAACAGCCTCGATGCGCCTTAGGCCTGCAGAAACGCTTGATTCCGATATTATCTTGACAAGGCCTATCTCGCCGGTGGTTCTTACGTGCGTACCGCCGCAGAGTTCGACAGAGACGCCATTTCCCATTGTAACAACCCTTACCTCGTCTGCATATTTTTCGGTGAACAGCGCCATGGCGCCCTTTGACATGGCGTCTTCCTTGGCCGCTAGTTCAGTGCATATGGGAAGGTCGGCCAGCACAAGGCCGTTTACAATGTCTTCAATCCTGGCGATATCATCCTTTTCCAGAGAGGCAAAGTGAGTAAAGTCGAATCTCAGCCTTTCATCGCTTACGTAGGACCCGCTCTGATGAGCATGTGTCCCGAGAACATCCCGAATTCCCTTCTGGAGCAGGTGCGTTGCGCTGTGATGTCGGGCAATGGCCTTTCGCCTGGCGGCATCGACAACAAACCTAACCCCGGTATCTGCCTTGAGGGAGCCTTTTGTGACACTGACCTTGTGAAGGATCACGTCTTCCTTCTTTAGCGTGTCTGTGACGACGGCCTCAAACCCGCCGGTCTCAATAATGCCGGTATCTCCCACCTGGCCTCCTGATTCTCCATAAAACGGGGTCCTGTCGGTTATCACCAGGCCTGTCTGTCCGGCAGTGAGGATATCGATCGGTTCGATATTATCAGCAGATAAAATAGACTTGACCACCGCATCTTCTATAAGCGTTTCATACCCCACGAACCGCGTCTTTTCCATTTCTGAAAATATGTTTTTCCCTGAGTCGGCATCAGCAAACGAGCTGCCGGCACGCGCTCTTTCACGCTGGAGTTCCATCTGGGCATCAAAGCCTTCCCGGTCTATTCCGAAACCTTTTCTCCTTGCAATGTCTTCGGTGAGGTCAAGGGGAAAGCCGAAGGTATCATAGAGCTTGAATATTGTTGCACCGTCAATCAAGGCCTGCGGCTTTAAATCCGACATGGCCTCGGACAGGAGGGCAAGTCCTTTATCCAGAGTCACGAGGAAACGCTCCTCTTCATTGGCAATGACCTTGTCGATAAAATCCCTGCGCTGAGCCAGTTCAGGGTATGTTCCGCCGAACTCCTCAACAACCTTCATGGCCACCTTGTGCAGGAATGCGCCGTCTATGCCGAGGAACCTGCCGTGGCGCGAGGCGCGCCTGATTATACGCCTCAATACATATCCGCGGCCGTCATTGGAGGGAAGTATCCCGTCGCTTATAAGGAATGCGCAGGCCCTTGCATGATCGGCTATCACCCTTACGGAAGTGTCCATTTCCGGGTCATTGCCGTATTCCCTGTTGGCTAGAGTTGAGGTAAACCCGATCAGAGGCATGAAAAGGTCTGTCATATAATTGCTGGGAACGCCCTGAAGTATTGCCGTTATCCGTTCAAGCCCCATTCCGGTATCTATGCTCGGCTTCGGCAGGGGGGTCATTGTGCCGTCGGCCTTCTTGTCATACTGCATGAAAACCAGGTTCCATATCTCCAAAAACCTGTCGCAACCGCATTCCACGTTGCACTCTTTTCTGCCGCACCCGACCGTCGGCCCCTGGTCGAATATTATCTCCGAGCACGGCCCGCATGGCCCTGTATCACCCATGGACCAGAAATTATCCTTATCGCCCAGGCGAACGATCCTTTCTTCAGGCACACCTATCCTGTTGCGCCAGATGTCATACGCTTCATCGTCCGTGTGATGAACGCTCGCAATAAGCCGTCCGGCATCCAGCTTATAGACGTTTGTGAGGATATCCCATGCATAAACGATAGCGCCTTCCTTGAAATAATCACCGAAGGAGAAGTTGCCGAGCATCTCAAAAAAAGTATGATGCCTGGCCGTGTACCCGACGTTTTCAAGGTCATTGTGCTTGCCGCCTGCACGCACGCATTTCTGTGCTGTAGTGGCCCTGGTATACGGCCGGGTTTCACTGCCCAGGAAAACCGGCTTGAACTGGTTCATACCGGCATTGGTGAACAAAAGGCTCGGGTCGTCGCCCGGCACCAATGATGAACTTTTGACAATTGTATGTCCCTTTTCCTCGAAATACCTGAGAAACTTTTCCCTGACCTCTGAACCTTTCATGTCTCGACTCCGTAAATTCCAGTTGTTTTGTATATGCTGTCAAAGGAAAACCCGCGATTGGCAAGTACCCGAACAAGGTCTTTCCTGCGATCTTTCAACTTTTCAGTATACCCGATAATCCTTTTCTCTTCAGAAAGCCCCTCGGGAATAGCTGCAACAGCCTTGTCGGCCATATCCTCGGGTATGCCCTCATGAATAAGCTGATACCTTATGTAGTAATCTCCGTAAAACCGGCCGGCAAGGAGCTGGGCACGCCGGTTTGAATAAGCCGCATCGTCAATGTATCCGAGCTCGCTGATACGTTCAATTGCAAGCGAGATTATCTTCTCGTCTGTTCCTTTTGCCGAGAGTTTTTTTTTAATTCAAAGGAGCTTGCGGCGCGCCTGGAAAGGATATTCAGGCAATAGCTTACGGCCTCTTCCTTTGAATTAAAGCTTTTCATTCCCCGATTCCTGATTGGGCGCCTCATCTTCGGTCTGTGACATGCCGGTCGTAGCCTCGAAGGCATCCCACTTGCTGTCGCTTGTACCCATGATGCCTTTCATTCTCAAAGCAAAGTCATTCGGGTTGGTTGAATATCTCATGGCATCGTGATAATGAACCAGCTCGTTCTTGACCAGAGTCATCAGCGACTGGTCGAATGTCTGCATACCGTAGTTTATATGGCCCTGTGCAATGGCGTCAGGAATCTCGTTGGTCCTGTGCTCTTCTGTTATGCACTCCTTTATAAGCGATGTGGCCACCAGCACTTCGACGGCAGGCACCATTCCCTTGCTGCTTTTCATGGGCAGGAGCCTCTGTGAAATAATAGCCTTCAGGACGCCTGCAAGCTGAAGCCTTATCTGCTGATGCTGATGGGGCGGATAGACCGCTATTATTCGCATGATGCTTTCAACCGCATCCAGCGTGTGCAGTGTGGACATGACCAGATGGCCTGTTTCCGCTGCGGTCAATGCAATTTCTATGGTTTCCTTGTCGCGCATTTCTCCGACCAGAATTACATCGGGATCCTGTCTGAGGGCGGCCCTTAAGGCCATTGAAAAGGAATTAGTATCAGTGCCCACTTCCCTCTGGTTTATTATGGATTTCCTGTCCTTGTGCAGAAACTCGATCGGGTCCTCGATTGTCAGGATATGGCAGTTCCTGTTCGTATTGATGTGATTCACCATAGATGCAAGCGTGGTCGACTTGCCTGAACCCGTGGTACCGGTTACAAGGATAAGCCCCTTCTGCTCCATGCTTATCTTTTTGATGACTTCAGGAAGGTTGAGGTCGTCTATTTGAGGCGGATTCGTGGGCACTATCCTGAATACCATACCGAGGTGATCCCTCTGGCGGAAACAGTTTACCCTGAACCTGGCGATCTCCTCAAGACTGTATGCAAGGTCAATTTCGTTCGTGGTGTCAAATTTTGCCCTCTGGTAGGGGTTAAGGATCGAATCGATAATGGAAGACAGTATTTCATTTGTCATCCTTGGATAGTCTCTTAGCGGGATAAGCGCCCCGAATTTTCTTGAAACAGGCGGCAACCCCACCTTGAGATGGATGTCGGAGGCGTTCATCTGAACAGCCGTGTTCAGTATATCGTCAATACTTACACCGAGAAACGGATCTCCACCTTTCATATTATTCCTCACTCAATGTCGATGGCGCAGGTGCGGCTGCCGCCAGCTTAACCTTTATTGCTTCCCTGATATCGTCATATACCGCCGGATTATCCTTCAGGAAGGCCTTTGCCATTTCACGACCCTGCCCCAGCCTCTGCTTGTTGTAGCTGAACCAGGCACCGCTTTTTTCCACTATGCCAAGCTCGGAACCGACATCCAGCGCCTCTCCGTGAGCGGAAATACCCTCGCCGAACATGATGTCGAACTCGACTTCCTTGAACGGCGGCGCCATCTTGTTCTTGACCACCTTGACCCTTGTACGGTTTCCGGTCACCATGCTGCCGTCCTTTATGGGACCGATATTCTTTATCTGGAGCCTGACCGATGCATAGAATTTAAGCGCATTGCCGCCGGTGGTCGTTTCCGGGTTGCCGTACATTACGCCGATCTTCTGCCTTGTCTGGTTTATGAATACAGCTGTTGTGTTGGTCTTGGATATTGCACCCGAGAGTTTCCTGAGCGCCTGTGACATAAGCCTTGCCTGAAGTCCCATATGCGCATCGCCCATGTCACCCTCGATCTCAGCCCTGGGAACCAGCGCTGCAACGGAATCGATGACGACTATATCTATGGCGTTCGAACGCACGAGGGTCTCGGCAATATCCAGGGCCTGCTCGCCGGAATCCGGCTGTGAAACAAGCATGTCGTCAATATTGACACCCAGCGCCTTTGCATAGCTTATATCAAGTGCATGCTCGGCATCTATGAAAGCCGCCGTGCCGCCGGCCGCCTGTGCTGATGCAATGCAATGAAGGGCCAGTGTCGTTTTTCCCGAAGATTCCGCACCGTAGATCTCGGTCACACGACCCCTTGGAATTCCTCCAATTACAAGCGCCCTGTGGTCAAGAAGTATGGAACCGGTTGAGATTACAGGCACCGCCTGCACGGTATCCGAACCCATGCGCATTATGGTGCCCTTGCCGAATGAACGCTCTATACGTGATATTGCGTCTTCAAGCGCCCTTTTCCTTCCATTTTCCATATCATCCTCCCGGTCTGCCCGTAAAAGGGCTTGAGTGAAGCAAAGTATACCTTGCCCCCTGCGGCGTCAGATCACTCTTATAAAAATGCATTTTATCTATTATGAAAGTAATCTCCTGCATCCTTACGTCAAGGTTTATCATAGAAGGTTCCCTTAGTCTAGCAAGGGTAATATGAGCGGTAAAAGTCCTGCCCTCTTTTGCCACCCCGTAATCTGCCGACAGGTCATCTATTGACTCTGCCAGTTTGCGTAATCTTGAAATGTCGGTATCAATTCCGGCCCATATCACGCGGGCTCTTTTCTCGGACGGGAATGCCCCCAGTCCCTCAAGTTTCATATTGAACGGCAATTGACTTAACGCCAGTTCATCAAGTCTTCCCCCAATGCTTTCGAGATTGCTTTCATCGATTTCACCAAGAAATTTCATTGTCAGATGCATGGCCTCGGGTTTCACCCATCTGGCATCGACGGTTTTCCTGAGCACGCCGGACACCTCTAAGAGCGCATCCTTTACGGCTTCAGGCAAAGGCAGAGCTATGAATGCCCTTATCATAAATAAACGTCCTCAGCATGTACAGGGCTACCTTGGCGCTTATGAGCTTGTTCCCGGGACGGTCGAACCAGAAATTAAACTTCCTGATTACCCTTTCATCCATGGTTCCTGCGGCAATCCATACCGTCCCTACCGGTTTTTCTGCTGTTCCGCCGCCAGGCCCTGCAATGCCGGTTGTTGCAACGCCTATATCGGCATTGGTAAGTTTTAAAACGCCTGTCAGCATCGCATCTGCCACCTGTTCGCTGACAGCGCCGTATCCGGCCAGCATATCGGCCGGAACGCCGAGAACGCCTGTTTTGATATCATTGCCGTAGGCCGTAACCGAGCCGAGAAAATACTTCGAACTCCCCGGGACATAAGTGACGAGATGGCCGATAAGGCCGCCTGTGCATGATTCTGCCGCAGCGAACCTGAGCCTTTTCGATTCAAGCAGTTTCCCGACGGTCGTCGAAAGGTCGGCCTCTTCAAGGGCATGCCTTCCGAGTATATCCCTTATCTGTTTTTCAAGCTCAACCGGCGCCACTACAGTTATCTCCATGTCCTTGGGCAGATAGCCGCACCGCTCGGCCAGCACGCCGATCTGTTTTGCAATCTCCTGCTCCCTCATGCCGAATACCGGTATGTTTACGGTGGGCAGGGTTGCATCAGGCATGCCTGCCAGGATTATATTAATCATGGCGTAAGCCTCCCTCGGCACGCCCGGGAAAAATACCACGCGCTTATCGGGAAATTTCAGGTCGATGCCCTTTGCAGAGCCGACAGGATTATCGATCGGGTTCATGTCTTGTACCCCGGGAATGGCCGCCACGGCTTTTCTTGTTGTATCGTCCGGTGTTTCTCCAAGCCCGCCGGTTACGATTACAAGGTCGGCCTTTATACCGGCAACTGTTTCAGAAAGGTCTGCCGGGCTGTCACCCAGCATCCTGACCTCTGCAACCGGTATGCCTTTGGCCAGCAGTTTAACGGCAAAAGGCTGGACAATGGCGTCCTGACGTTTGCCTGTAATGATTTCCGAACCCGTGATTATCAATGCCGCTTTCATATGCCTACCTTTTCATCCAGCGTATTATTTCCATGCACCCTGCGGTGAAAATGCCTGCCGCAATATCATCAGCCATAATTCCTAGTCCGCCTTTGACCTTCTTGTCGAGCGTTCCGATTATTCCCGGCTTGATGATATCGAAAGCTCGGAATATCAGAAAAGCAAGTGTGATTTCTTTAGGGTCCTTTGTCCGGGAAACAAGCCCTATGAGCATGCCCGCCACTTCATCAATAACCGCTTCAGAGGGGTCTTCTCCATATTCCTTTTCTGCGGCGGAGCAGGCCCAGATGCCTGCTGCCGCTATCTTTCCTATGGACAGCAGATACAGCGGCAATGAAAGCTTTCTCAGCAAAAGATAAAAGGGGATTGCGGCGAGAGATGCAAATGTCCCTGATGCCTTGGGTGCAAAACCTACACCGAAAAAAGTGGCTACAGCCTTCTGGAATTTGTTCATTTTGATAAAATAGCATGCTAAAACAACGTGATCAAATATTCTTTATTATTGCTAAGGACATACAGGATAAGATAAATTTGTTTATCATCGCGGCATGAGGTCAATATAAGGAGCAGATCATGGCAGAATGCACTATTAAGGAATTTGGTTCGCATACAGGCGAAGAAGTCACCATAAAAGGCTGGGTTTACAACCGCCGCTCGAGCGGCAGGCTAACATTTCTGCTCATGAGGGACGGGACCGGAATTTGTCAGGTTATTGCAGAAAGAGATACTTTCGGTGATTTTTATGAAGAGATCAAAAAACTCCCGATCGAATCGTCGGTGATCGTAACAGGAAAAGCAGTAAATGAAGAACGCGCGGCAGGCGGGTATGATTTCCTTGCAAACGATATTCAAATAGTCCAGAAATCCGAAGAATTCCCGATTACGAAGAAAGAGCATGGCCCTGATTTCCTGCTTACGAACCGCCACCTCTGGGTGCGCTCGCCAAGGCAGATAGCGATATTAAGGATCAGGAACGTCCTTGTCCATCATGTAAGGGAATATTTTTTTAATAACGGCTTTACCCTGATCGACACGCCTATATTTACAACAACCTGCGGTGAGGATTCGACCAATCTTTTCTCAGTGGACTATTTCGACATGGGCAAGGCTTATCTGTCGCAGACGGGCCAGCTTTATCTGGAAGCCTGCATTGCCGCCTTCGGAAAAACCTATTGTTTCGGTCCGACCTTCAGGGCGGAGAAATCGAAGACGCGCCGCCACCTGACAGAGTTCTGGATGGTCGAGGCGGAAGTGGCGTTCAATGACCACAGGAAAAACATGGAGCTTCAGGAAGATTTTGTTTCCAACATTATCCAGAACACGATCAGGGATTGCGGTGCCGAACTCAGACTGCTAGAGCGCGACCTGGAGCCATTAAAGAAGATCGTGCCGCCCTTTGTCCATATCATGTATGACGAAGCCGTAGGGATACTCAATAAAAACGGTTCGGAAATAAAATGGGGCTCTGACCTGGGTGCAGCCGACGAGACCATCCTTACGAATCTTTACGACAAGCCGATATTCGTGGAATGCTACCCCAGGGAGGCCAAGGCCTTTTACATGAAGCAGCACCCCGAAAGGCCAGAGATAGTGATGTGCGCCGACCTGCTTGCACCCGAGGGTTACGGCGAGATCATCGGCGGCTCCCAGCGTGAGGAAAACATCGATGTCCTGCTTGCCGCAATCAAGGCGCAGGGACTCGACCCTGAACGCTACGGCTGGTACATAGACTTGAGGCGCTACGGAAGCGTTCCCCATTCGGGGTTCGGGCTCGGCATCGAACGCACGCTGACATGGATATGCGGGCTTGAGCACCTGCGTGAGACCATCCCGTTCCCCAGGATGATGTACCGCGCCTACCCATAATTCCGATTTGCATTCAAGCCCTGCCGTTGTCGGCTGCGTCGGAATGCTCCTCAACATACGTCAAAGTATGTCTGCGTCGCTCCCTCCTTGCCTCCTCGGCATAATCTTGAATGCTAACCGGAATAAATTTAATTGGGCGTCTCACTCCTTGCCTTCATCGCTCCTTGGCCTGCTTTGATTCGGGCAGATAGCCCTCACCCTTCGGGAGCATCTTCGATGCGTCAATTTTTGTGATGCAAAAATTTATTGCGTTCCCGGCCCGCCGTTGCGGCGTACGCTTTTGTACGTTTCACCCCTTGCCTTCGCCGTTTCGCGGTCTGCAAAGTCCTTCGGGGTTTAAAAACGATACTTTTGTCAGTTTATGAAGCCATAAGTTTGCGAAGCTCAGTTGCATCAAAGACCAGCCTGATGGATCTGATCTTGCCGTCTCTGACCTCAAAGAATTCCGCTGTTCTGATAACACCCGCGGGGCTCATCGTATCGCAGTCATATAGCAGGGCGGCTCCTGTCTCAGAATAGAGCCCTTGAATCAGGTTCACACCCCGGAGCATCTTTTGAAACATCGTGAGACCGGCAATAAAATCATCCGCCCTGTGGAAGGTATCGATGCTTCCCTGAAAATCCAAACCGTCATCCAGGTAAGCGCGCGCAGTTTCAATGTCGCCGCTGGTCCAGGCATTATGATAATTTGTGACAATCTGTTTCGCATCCATAGTCATTCCTCTTTTTATGATCATTCCCAGTACATTATCGGGACGCCTCTTCAATCACCTTTATCAGTTCGGACGGCCTGGCATACTGAACCATATGGCCCGTGTTCTTAAGCAGAGTTATCTTTGAGCCAGGGACGGCCTTGTTTAACAAAATCCCATCCGAAACAGGAACAACCCTGTCGCTTTCTCCGTGGACTATGAAAAGAGGCTTTCTGATAGTCCCGTAAAGCGGCATCATGTTCTTCACATCCGGCCTCATTGTCATCTCTTCATGCGATAAGGTCTTGATCACTTTCGGCTGGCTGAATATCATGCACCTTACATCGACAGAACTCTGCATCATGGCTTTTTGATTGGGGTCAAACGCCTCGTTCAGTCCTTTTTGTATCATGCTGCAGCCGGTGAATAATTTTACAAGCCATGCGCTGGCAGGGCCTATCACAGGGGTTTTTAGAATTTTTATTATCATATCCGGCTTTCCCCCGGCTGTAGTCACGGGGCTGACAGATACATATGCCTTGACATTGGATGAGTTTCGCTCCGCCATGGCTACAACCATGGTGCCGCCGTATGAATGACCTACAACGACCGGGTTATTGAGCTTTAATTTTTCTATTAATGCAAAGGCAATGTCAGTATTCTGCTTAATGTTGTATTGGAGCTTCTTGGCGCTGCTGAAACCGTGGCCGGGTCTGTCATACGCCGTTACACGGAAATTCTTTGACAAGCCCGGCATTACGGTTTCCCAGTCCTCGATGCAACCGGGCAGACCGTGGATGAGCAGGATGTCGGGCCCTGTGCCCGTCTGATAGACCCTTATCTGCTGTCCCTGAACATCTACAAAGCTGCCCTTGAAGCCGGCCGGTATGGTCTCTCCCGCAGCAGGAACGGAACATATTATAAACATGCATAAAATCAAAAGTAGACCTGAATGCTTTTTCATTTTAACCTCCTTGATCGAAGCTGTTTACAAAATAGCAAATACAGTCTTGGCTTAAAACCATTTTTATTAAATAATGGGGCATGTGCGGAAGATTTATCTTCACAGACCCTTCAAAGATCAAGGGTCTAATGCCCGAGGCCGATACCGGACAGCTCGAGATCGAATTCTCCGCAAACTACAACATAGCGCCATCGCAGGCGATTCCTGCCATACTGAACGACGGCTCGAACAGGGTGCGGCTGATAAGATGGGGGCTCATCCCGTCATGGGCTAAAGACGCCTCGATCGGATATAAAATGTTCAACGCACGTTCAGAGACACTTACTGAAAAACCTGCGTTTAAAAAACTCATAAGAGAAAGACGCTGCCTTATATTTTCCGAAGGATTCTACGAATGGAAAAGGAACGGAAAAACAAAGCAGCCTTATTTCATACACATGAAGGACTCCAAGGCCTTCACCTTTGCAGGGCTCTGGGACATCTGGGAACAGGGCGGGAATGCCATAGTCTCCGGGACCATAATCACCACTGTTGCGAATCCGCTCGTTGCAGACATACACGAAAGGATGCCGGTGATCCTGCCTGCCGGTTCCTGTGATTTATGGCTTGGGCACGACAGAGGCGATGTCGAGAAACTACTCAAACCTTATCCAGCAGAAGAAATGGAAGCCTATCCGGTTTCATCTCTTGTTAATTCGCCTTCGAATAACTCCGCTGAGTACATACGATCTCCAGCTGAATGATGCCTTGACATCATTTTCTATGATGCTATGATGCTTTCATGAGAACGACAATAGTTATAGACGAGGACGTGCTGGACAGAGCCAGGGCCGTTGCGGCAAAGAAAAAAAGACCCTTCAGGTCAATAATCAACGAGGCCATGAGGGAAGGGCTCTCCCTGATCGAGTCGAAACAAAAGCAAAAGACCTATCGCATGAAATCCCGGGACATGGGCCAGAAATCCGGAATCTCTATAGACAATATCCAGGAATTGTTGAGCCGGATAGAAGGCGAGGACTTCAAGTGATATTTGTGGATGCCAATATCCTGCTCTACGCCGAGAATTCGGGCAGCCCATTAAACAGAAAAGCCCTTCAATGGTGGAGTTCGGCTCTTTCAGGAGACGAGCCGGTATGTCTGTGCTGGGAAGTGATCAATGCATTCATAAGAATCGGCACAAATCCGAGGGTTTTCAACAACCCCCTGTCGATGAAAGAGGCGATTGACAGGGTTGCAGGATGGTTTGATCAGCCGTGCACCAGGATAATCCATCCGACGGCAAGACATTGGGAGGTTTTCACGGACATGCTTGTATCAGGCCAAGCAACAGCCAATCTGGTTTCTGATGCCCATCTTGCGGCTCTCGCCATCGAACACAGCAGCACGCTGTATTCCACGGACAAGGATTTTAAAAGATTCCCGAAGCTGAAATACAAAAATCCTTTGGAATAAGGGTGTTGGGTACGAAACAATAAATATAAATAGTTGGGAGGTCTACTATAAAAGAACTTTAATCTTGGATGATATTAAGTGCAAATTCCATATCGCTTGCCAATAGTTCACTGACTGCCTTGAGCCCCTGCTTCACATTCCTTTTCTTAATGGATTCGTTGATTTCCCGGAGATGAATTAAAGTACCCTCAATATTGATGATCCTCTGCTTAAGCGCCATATGCTGTATCCTCATAATGCTGGGTATTAAATCCGTGATGATTTCTTTCAGGAGATGGTTGTCGGTGACTTCTAGGCAGATCATGGCATATTCAAAGCGCATATCGTAATAAACATCCTCGTCGTTTATACGGGAGATGCCCTCGATCTTTTCGAGTGCCGCATCAAGCCTTCTGATCCGGTCCTCATCGGAAGAAAGTATTACCTGGCGCAGTATAAGGGTGTACAGCACCTGCAGAAGTTCATACAGCCAGCGAACATACTGTTTTGAGATGGGGGCGACCCGCGCACCTTGACGGGGAATGAGTTCCACCAACCTGTTTTTCTGGAGTGATTGAAGAGCTTCCCTGATAGGGATACGGCTTACGCCAAGTTCCTTGGCAAGGTGCACTTCCCTAATCCATTCACCCGGTTTGAGATCTCCCTTGACAATCTGCTCGGTCAAGTATCTCGTAATTTGATTCGGAAGACTGTCTGATATTCGAAAATTCATAGATACCGTGTTTTTCCTTCCATCTCAGGAATGTTTGTGTTTCTTGATCGTCTCTGCCATCGGCGCAATTAATACGTACAAATGAATTCTTGTCAATGAACAAGTAGACCTTCAGATTGCATATATCACCCGCTGGAATGAAAAACTGGAGGTGGAAGGAAATATTGAAATTGACATAAATAGAATATTGTATACAATAATCAATGTGTATTTAAACTTTGCTTGGGGGTAGTCATGAATGACTTTTATTCCGGTAAGCCTTGGATTTCATCTTATGACAGGGAGGTCCCTGAATCTCTCGATTATCCGGACGTCTCCTATCAGGATTTTATAAAAGATGCATTTGTTAGCCTGCCCGACAGGGTGGCGTTCCACTATATGGGAAAGGCGTTCAGTTTCCGGGAGCTGGACGTATTGTCTAGCAAGTTTGCAAATTTTCTTGTGGGAGAAGGCTCCGTTCCCGGCGACTTCATCGCCGTCCACACGCCCAACATCCCGGCCTGCTATATCTCACTTGTTGGGATACAGAAAGCGGGATGCATATATCAGGGGGTGAGCCCCCTCCTTACTCCGGAGGAACTCGAATACCAGCTCAACGATTCCGGCGCCAAGATCATAGTCACCCTCGACCTCCTTTTCGCCAGAGTCGCCCCCCTGGCCGGTAAAACTTCAGTCAAAACAATCGTGGTTACCTCCATCGCTGACTATCTCCCTCTTTTCAAGAAGATACCCGGTTTGCTTATGAAGAAAATCCCGACATCTCCGGTTGGTGATGTACCGGGGATCCGTGTAGTACGCTTTACGAAATCCATCCAGGGAAAGCCTGAGGATTTCGTGAACAAAAAGGCCGATCCCTCGAGCCCATGCGTGATGGTATACACCGGAGGCACGACCGGCAATCCAAAGGGAGCCCTGCTGACCCACAGAAACCTGGTCAGGCACATTATCCAGAACCAGGTCTGGTACGGTTTCAGGAAAGGCGGGGAGACCCTTGTCTGTCCGTACCCCATGTTCCATATGGCGGGGTGTTTTATCACCATGACGAGCATTGCCCTCGGATGCACGTATGTCATGGTGCCGAACCCGCGTGACATGGGGTCCATGGTATCGGCCATCAGGCGCTACAAGCCCTCCGCAATTCTTGCCGTACCGACCATATACCTCGAGATGATGAAGCTTCAGGAGTTTAGAAAAGCAGATCTAAGTAAAATCAAATATTTCATAAGCGGTTCGGCGCCGTTCCCTGCCGAGAATATAAAAGAGTTCGAAACGCTTACCGGCGGCAAGCTGATCGAGACCTACGGTCTGACAGAAACCACTACGTGCATTGCCGCTCCCCCATTCAACGGAGTGAAAAAGGTAGGCTCGGTCGGGATCCCTTTCATGGACACCGGTGTAAAGATAGTAGACCCGGATACGGGCGAACAGGTTCCTTTTGGCGAGCCCGGTGAGATCATTGTCTCCGGACCTCAGGTATTTTCAAGCTATCACAACCAGCCCGAAGAAACGGCGAATGTGCTCAAAGAGGGCTGGTTCCGCACCGGAGACGTAGGTATCATGGATGATAACGGGTATCTCTCAATCGTGGACCGGATCAAGGACATGGTGAATGTTTCCGGCTTCAAGGTGTTCACCCGCGTGGTGGACGAAGTGCTGGTTGAACATCCTGATATCGCCATGGCTGCAACCGTAGGACTTCCCGATGCGAAGAGACCGGGCTCAGAAATCGTGGCCTCTGCAGTTGTCCTCAAACCCGGAGTGAAAGGAAGCGACGAACTCAAGGCAGATATCTTATCCTATCTGCAGAAGAGGCTTGCGCCTTACAAGATACCGAAGAAGATCGAGTTCTTCGACCAGCTTCCGCTAAGCAATGTCGGCAAGATCCTGAAGAAAGACCTTAGAAAAGTGTTGGGCGGATGAAGCCGCGAGGCTATTACATTCTTCCAACTCGTACTGCCACATCACAAGAAAGGATAATAAGATGATTCAGAAAAAGGATGAAACACCGGCAAAACCAGGACCCTTGTCCCATGTCAAGATCCTCGACTTCTCGTACCTGATCCCCGGGCCGTATGGAACAATGATTCTTTCTGATCTCGGTGCGGACATCATCAAGGTGGAGAACAGTGAAAACCCGGACATCGTGCGGCTTTACCCTCCATATGTCGATGAAATGAGCGCAGTATACGCGCACCTCAACCGCGGAAAAAAATCACTGTCGCTGAACCTGAAGAAAAAAGAAGCACGGGAGATCATTTACAAGCTTGTTTCTGAATACGATGTCGTCATCGAACAGTTCAGGCCCGGCACCATGGAACGTCTGGGTCTCGGCTACGAGGTACTCTCTAAGATCAACCCTTCGGTCATATACTGTTCTCTCAGCGGATACGGCCAAACAGGATCGTTTTCATGCCGGGCCGGCCATGACATAAACTATATGGCGCTTTCAGGCGTCGAGTCCATCTCAGGACGGAGAGATACCGGGCCAGTGCTAACTGGTATACAGATAGCGGATATCGCCAGCGGCTCGAAGAATGTGGTCATAGGTGTGCTGGCTGCCTGCATCAACCGCATGAATACGGGGAAAGGCGACTATATCGACGTATCAATAACGGACGGTGTTTTCTCCATGTCGCTGTTTACCATTGCCGGACACCTGGCAGGCGCCCAAGAACCACAGCGGGAAGATTTCCTGAGCGGAGGGGCTCTGTATGACTTCTATCCTACATCCGACGGAGGATATCTTTCAGTAGGACCGATCGAGGAAAAGTTCTTCAAGGTGTTCTGTGAGACAATAGGCCGTCCAGATATAATCGAGACTGGGATTCTCAACTGGAACGCAAAGGAGTGCGTCAGGAATATCATCGCGGATAAGCCCCTGGCATACTGGCGCGAGAAATTCATGGCATGCGATGCATGCGTCGAGCCGGTATATTCCGTGAGCGAAGCGATATCTAACCCGCCTCTGTCCGAAAGGGACATGGTGGTCGAAGTGTCTACCGGTAATGGCGGCAAGGTAATGCAGATAGGTAACCCGATCAAGTTCAGGTCAGGCCATTACTATGCCCCGACTTGCGGAGTGGCTCTCGGCTATCACAACCGTGAAATATTGACGCATATGGGATTGACCGAGAAAGAGATCCTGGATCTCAAGATGATAAATGCGGTGGGCGTGTCATGACAGGGAAACATTCAATGGCGGCAGACAGAGTATTAATTTCCATCCGATAAAGAAGGAGGGACCGACACACATGATATCCGATCTGGCAAAACCTTTCGATGATATTGTTCGGAACATGGATCAGGAGTTGCAGACCCTTGTATCTGAAGGCAAGAGGCTCATCGGTTATTTTTGCACTTACACTCCAGTCGAATTGATTCATGCCTCAGGGTTCATTCCTGTCAGGATAATGGGGGAAACTGAAACTATTGAGAAGGCATATACACTTATCCCGGAATTTATCTGTCCATATATGAGAAAGGTGGTGGAAAGGGGTTTGAGCGGTTCCTACAAATGTCTGGACGGTCTTGTCCAGGGATACACATGCGACGCGGCCTGCGGGGTCGCCAATATCTGGGAAGCGAATATGGGAGCCGATCTTTTCCATATCCTCCCGCTTCCCTACGTAGATCAGCTTGAATCGAGATCTTTTCTGAGATCAGGACTCGAGGATCTTTCAGAAATTCTGAAACACGCTGGCGGAGATTTTTCTCTAGAACGTCTGGCTTGTTCTCTCGATATCTACGGGAAAATCCGGACACTCATGTCCGAACTCTATGAGCTTCGCTACGAGCACAGGCTGCCCCTCAGCGCAGAAGATTTCCTGACTATAGTCCAGGCGGGTTTCATAACAACTCCCGAACGCTATCTCTCCATGCTTAAGGAACTGATCGGGGCTTTGCCTGAAACCTGCGATCCAGGTAATGGCCTGCCGATCCTCGTTTCCGGCAGCATTATAGAAGAAACGAAAGTCCTCAGGATTCTAGAGGAATCAGGAGGCTGGGTCGTGGCGGATGATCTGTGCACGGGAATGAGGAACTTTGTTCCGGCGTACGGGCATGGAATCGATCCCATGGATCAGCTCATCGACCGCTTCATGAACCGTTTTCCCTGTCCGTCGAGGACAAGCGCTGAAGAAAGACTCCCCAGGTTGCTTGACCTGATAACGCATTCAAAGGCGCGTGCCGTTGTCTTCATTTTCCAGAAATACTGTACTCCTCATCTGGGTGATTACCCGTTCCTGAACGAGGCTCTCAAGGACAAGGGAATCCCCTCCATCATGGTGGAACTGGATGAAACCGGGATCATGGAAAGTCAATTGAAAACAAGACTCGAAGGTTTCTTCGAAATGATCGGATGGTGAAATATGGAGAAGAGCTCAAAGTCAAAGAAAAGACTGAAAACCGCCAAGGAGCTTCCGCTTATCATTGCCGAATACTATCAGGAGTGTCATGAGGCAAAGAAGGAAGGAAGACCTGTAGGGTGGATGCCTCCGATGAACGGCGGCATCGAACTGTTTTATGCCATGGGATTGCAGCCTGTTTTCCCGGAAAACTGGTCTCCCGTCTGCGCCGCCTTCGGGCTTACCCGCAAGAACTTCGAGGTCTGTGAAGGCATGGGCTATTCGCGTGATCTATGCGGTTATCTGAGAAATATAATCGGCTATGTTCACGGCATGATGGGCGGGCCTGACAACCCTCTGGGCGGCCTGCCCGAACCGGACATAATACTTCCGCCCCAGGGCGGATGCTCTCCTGTCATGAAAATCTTTCAGGCCCTCATGAGGAGGTTTCCTCAGGCCAGGACCTTTTATGCCGACATGCCTCAGGTCGCCATCGAGAACATCAAGGATCACCATATAAATTATGCCGTTTTCGAAATGAAACGGCTCGTAAATTTCCTCGAAGAAGTAACCGGCCGGAAGCTCGACTATGACAGGCTCAAGGAAGTCGTGAGGCTTTCCGACAAGGCCTGTGAGCTCTGGGACGAGATTATGAGCTACCGGCGTTTCATACCTACTCCGATCTCCGCCTCGGAGATAGGCATCATGTTCGTTATGGTGACACGGCAGGGTACGCAGACAGCAGTCGACTACCTGACCCGCGTGAGGGACGAACTGAAAGAGAAATCCGAACAAGGCACCGGCATACTTGAAGACGAGAAGGTCAGGCTATTCTGGGACAATATCCCGCTTTGGTACAACATGGGCCTTTTCAATTACTTCGAGAAGATGGGCGGGGTGGTTGTGGCTGAGACCTACTCGGCTGCATGGTCGCTGCGTCTGGATGCGGACAATCCCATGGAAACCCTGGCGAGGAAGACCCTGATTTCTTATCCGCTCGTTTCCTGCGTGTCCGTCAAGAAGCGCAAGGAAATGGTCCTGAAGGCCTGCCGCGAATACTCAATCGATGGTGCGATACTCCACAGGAACAAGTCATGCGTGCCCATCACGCTTGGCCAGATGGACATAAAACGGGAGCTTGAACAGATGGACGTACCGGTTCTCATCATCGATGCCGATCATATGGATGACAGAAACTTCTCCACCGCACAGTTCCAGACCCGTGCGGACGCATTCATGGAAATGCTGCTTACTCGAAAGGGGTATTCGCTATGACAATGACAAAACCATTTGAAGAGTTCATTCTTACTGATCTTATGGACTGCTATGCCGCTTCTAACCCTCACAGGGCCATAATCAAATATAAACGGGGGAAAGGCGGGGCTTATGAAGACCTCAGCTGGCAAGGCCTGAAGGATATGGTGATATACTGCGCGGCAGGCTTCGTACAGCTCGGCCTTGGGCCAGGCGATAAAGTCTGCATCCTGTCCTATAACCGGCTCGAGTGGATAATAGCTGACCTCGGCATCATGGCAGCATGCGGGGTCAATGTGCCCATCTACCATACCAACACGCCGGAACAGTGCGCTTATATCATAAACGACTCCGATGCCGGTATTGTGATCGTGGAGAACAGGGAGCAACTCGATAAGATCAAAAACGCGTTTCCCGATCCGCGGCAAAGACCGAAGATAATCGTCATCGATGGAGATACTGATGAAGATATCGTATCATTTGCGGCCCTGCTGGAAAGCGGACGCGCATCTCTGCCAGAACTCTCGGGTGTGATTGCAGAAAGGCGCAAGCAGGTGAAGCCGGGCGACCTGGCCACCATCGTGTACACCTCGGGGACTACCGGCCCGCCCAAGGGCTGCATGATGAGCCACCTGAACATCAGTCATGTATTGAATTCCATAGACCGGCTGATCAGAATCGACAGCAATAAAGGACTATGCCTGCTTGTCCTTCCCCTATCGCACTTCTATCCTCGTGTGTCAGGCTACTATTACAATATCTTCCGCAACGTGCCTATGGCCCTGGCCGAGTCCATCGATACCCTGGCCAGGAACATGGCTGAGGTAAGGCCTACATATTTCTGCGCCGTGCCCAGGATATTCGAGAAGATGCATGCAAGGATAGTCGGTACAGCCTCGAACGGTCCATTTATCAAGCGTCTTATCTTTGCTCTGGCTATGCAGACGGGCCGGAGCCGGAGCAAGCGTCTCAATGCGCACAAGCCTCTTCCCTTGTGGCTTAACCTCGCATGGAAGGCCGCGGACGCCCTCGTCTTCGGAAAAATCCGAAACGGCCTGGGCGGCCGTCTTGAATTCGCCGTCTCCGCAGGTGCGCCATTATCCGCCGAAATGGGTGAGTTCGTGCACAGTATCGGAATTCAGGTAATAGAGTTCTATGGTCTGAGCGAGACAATCGGAGGCACGATGACCACCTTTGAAGAGTGCCGTTACGGGACGGTGGGCAAGGCCATGCCCGGATTCGAAGTGGAGCTTGCGCCCGACGGAGAGATCCTTATCCGGGGGAACAACTTCCTGGGCTACCACAACAAGCCTGACCTGACAGAGGATTCCATGCGGGACGGGTGGTTCCTCACCGGAGACGTTGGCAAATGGGACGAAGACGGGTTCCTTGTAATCACGGACCGTAAAAAAGATCTTATTATTACATCCGGAGGCAAGAATATCTCTCCGCAGAACATTGAAAACAGCTTGAAGATATCTCCCTTTATCGAGCAGGCTGCAGTCATCGGCGACAACCGGAACTATCTGACCGCACTCATTGTCCCGGCGTCTTCCGAATTGAAAAAATGGGCGGCTGGACATGGGTTAGAGACGGTTCCGAGAAAGGATCTCCTGGCAATGCCTGAAGTGAAGGCGCTCTTCGAGGATGAGGTCAGAAAGAGCACTGAGCATCTGGGCAGGGTCGAGAAGATCAAGAAGTTCACGCTCCTCGACAAAGAATGGTCCCAGGAGACGGATGAGATGACCCCTACGCTCAAACTCAAGCGCAATATAATCAACAAGAGATATGAGAAAGAGATAGAAAGCATGTACGCCGACTGACTGATTGAAGGAAATGATCAATATACGAACTCCCAGGGATGAACACTCAGTCAGTGAATTTGTCTATCGGATTTAAACAAAAGACTCTTGCATTATTACGGCTCATGTCGTTCTGACTGAGATGAGAAATGTAATAACAAAGAATTCTCTGCGCCTCCGGCTTGAGGTTCTAAACAGGAAGCAAAGAGCCTTTTTCTCGTCGTTTCTTAACCTAGAAACGACATACGGAGCAGTGATTCAAGAGTATTTGAATAGAAAATGGAATCAGGCAATTCTGATCTCCAGAATCCTGTCCACATTAAATGTCCTGCGCTCCCTGCGCGACCGGCAGAAGGCCTCGAGCCCTGTGAAGGAATGTCCTTTATATTCCATCTGCCTGACATCAAGGGGTTTCACTATCCTGCGGGACTTTTCATCCCCGGCCTTTAAGTAGAGGATTTCAATCTGGCTGCCCCCGGAGATTGCGTTTTCAATTATGCGAAGCTTGTCATCATGGTTAAGCTTTTTTTCAGCAAGGGCGTACTGGTGCCGTGTCAGGAACCTGACGACCTCCCAGTCAAGAAGTATATGCCCTTTTTTTACCGGCTTTTTAAGCACTATGCCCTCAAGGCTTACGCACCTTGAAAGCGCGACATAAAGCTGGCCGTGTGCAAACGTGCCGCGGCCCAGATCGATTATCACCCTGCTGAAAGTCTTGCCCTGGCTCTTGTGAATGGTGACGGCAAAAGCCGGCCTGAGAGGGTACTGGGCAAAGGTCCCCACGATCTCGGAAGCGAGCTGCGAGCCTTCGATGAAAAACCTGTAAATGCTCCATGTATAAGGGTTGATAAAGACGTCCTCTCCCATATCAAGCCTGGCTTTAATAATGATATTCCCGTCTTCGTCCTTTGCCGTCCCGGTCATGACGCCTATAGTGCCGTTCACCCAGCGGCCCTGCTGGTCGTTGTTCAGCATCATGATCTGGGAGCCTTTTCTAAGCCTCAGCTCCTTTGTTGTGGGCATGTATTCGTTCCCGAAATCGCCGTCGATGATTGCCCTGAATTTATAAATCTTACCCGGAAGCTTGGCCATCTCGGTTTCGTTGATTTTATCCGCCATGTCATTCGTGCTTGTAAGCTGGATGTAAAACTCATTCCCGGGCGCCTCGAATTCGGGGTCAAGCCTTTTATTTATTGCCGCCAGGTCATCATCAGTAACCGAGCGGTTCCTTATGGCGTTGAGAAGCCTTATGAATTCATCGTCGTGCTGGCGGTAGACCTTTTCCAGCTCAATGAATTCCATGTCCATGGATTCAAAAGACCGGGCGCTGAAAAAATAGGGGCTCTTATAGTGCAGTTTGAAAATTTCTTTTTCGGCAGAAGTTACAACAGGGGGCAGCTGGTAGAGGTCGCCTATGAAAACCATCTGCAAGCCGCCGAAAGGCTTTTTCTCATCCGGGCCGTTCAGTCTCATGAACTTTTCGATGCAGTCGAGCAGGTCAGCCCTGACCATGGATATCTCGTCGATTATGATGGTGTCTATTTTCTTGTAAATATTCCTTGAACTGACATTCCTGATTTTTTTTACCGATTTCTCCGTTACGTCGGGCCCGAAACCGAAGAATGAATGTATGGTCTGGCCGCCTACATTTATTGCGGCAACACCGGTAGGCGCAAGCACTACATGCCTTTTGGCCGTGGTTCTCTGAAAATAGTTTAGCAGGGTCGATTTGCCCGTGCCTGCCCTGCCAGTTATGAAAAGGCTCTGCTTGCTGTTCTCCAGCAGCTCAATCGCCGCCCTGAACTGGGGATTGAAATCAAGTCCGGTCTGTCCTGTCTTTTCCGATCGAGCGTAAATTTCTTTTGCCATTATTAATGCTTGCCAAATGCGCTCGATGTTGTCCAGTTTGTTTTCAGGTGCTATAAAGCAGTGCATCAATTGCCGAGAGGTGAAACATGCCAAGCCTTTTTAGTGAACCCGTAAATGAAATAATCAAGCGCCGATGCTCATGGAGAAGCTACACCGGCGAACCAGTCGACAACGACATCCTCAAGAAGCTCGATGTGTTCATAGAGGGTCTTTCCTCGCCGCCGTCAGGCTCAAGAACCAGGTTTAAAATATTCACATCGCAAGATAAAAAGGAGGGAGTGAAAGGTACATACGGTGTAGTCCGGGGTGCCGCAACTTTCATTGCAGGCGCGGTTAACGATAATCCCAGGGCCCTGGAAGATTACGGATACCAGCTTGAAAAGATAATATTGTTTGCGACATCCCTGGGCCTTGGCACCTGCTGGCTGGGCGGTTCTTTCAAAAGAACTGTGTTTTCTGACAAGGTCGGCCTCGAAGCAACCGAAATCATACCTGCCGTAACTCCTGTAGGCTATGCTGCCGGCAGACGCACAATTATAGACCATGCATTCAGATTTATGGCAGGTTCAAAGAAACGTAAAACCTTCAGTGAACTCTTTTTCATGAAATCCTTCGATGCGTCTTTGACCGAGTCCGCTGCAGGGAAATATGCAATTCCGCTCGAGATGGTCAGACTCGGGCCTTCGGCCTCCAACAAACAGCCCTGGCGGATGGTCATAGACGGCAACGCCGTCCACCTGATCCTGCAAAGAACGGAGAATTATGCAAAAGTACTGCCTATTGATATCCAGAAAATCGATATGGGCATAGCCATGTCCCATTTTGAGCTGTCAGCGAAAGAAACAGGGCTTGCCGGCCGGTGGGTCGAAGCTAACCCGAATATCAAGGCTTCCCTCACTTGCTGAATACTCTATCAGCTGGATTGAGGAGTAAAGGGTGGAGGTAATATACGGTTTCAACCCCGTTGAAGAGGCGCTTAAAGCTCAGAAAAGGAAGTTTTTTGAGATCCTTGTGGCGCGAGAGAGCCATGATAAAATCGCATCTCTTGCCAGGGGCGTGTCTTTAAGCACTGTAACGCGAAGCGATCTTGACCGCATAGCCGGGGTCAAAAACCATCAGGGCATAGCCGCCAGAGTTTCCCCATTCCGTTATGCGTCCGTTGAAGATGCCGCCGCACTTGATTTCGCCGTACTTCTCGACTCGGTCGAAGATCCTCAGAACCTCGGCTCCATAATCCGAACCGCCTATGCGCTGGCGGGCGCTGCCGTCATAATTCCCGAAGACCGGGCTGCTTCTGTCACACCGGCCGTGGTCAAAGCCTCGGCAGGGGCTACTGAAAAGGCCGTGGTGGCCAAGGTGGTCAATCTCCGCCATGCCATAAAAGAGCTTAAAAAAAAATGGTTTCTGGCTTGTCGGACTCGATGCCAGGGCCAAAGAGAGCATTGCGGCAGTTCCTGATTTTAAAAAAACCAGCCATCATAATGGGAGGCGAGGATTCAGGCATCAGGCCGGTCATTACTGGGGAACTGGACTTCCTGGCCCATATCCCGATGAAAGGGCCATTCAATTCCCTTAATGTTTCACAATCAACGGCAATTGCAGTCTACGAACTTGCCGTAAGGCGGAATCACACCTTCTGAAGGTCCATCGAAACGACTTTTGATATCCCCGGTACATCGAATGTGACGCCATAGATTATATCCGCCATTTCCATGGTATTCTTATTATGGGTAACAACAAGGAACTGGGACTCTTTCGAGAATGTTCGTATCAGGCGGTTGATACGTTCAACATTCGAATCGTCAAGGGGTGCGTCCACCTCGTCCAGTATACAGAAAGGCGACGGCCTTACCTTGAAAAGGGCGAAGATGAACGATATTGCCGTGAGGGTTTTTTCCCCTTCGGAAAGGAGGCTCATGACTTTGAGCTTCTTGAAGGGAGGACAAGCGTAAATATCCACGCCCGCATCCATCCCGCCTTCCTGCAGGACAATGTCCGCCTGCCCGCCTCCGAACATCGTGGTGAATATCTCCTTGAAGTTTGCCCTGACCTTGGCGAACGTTGAGGCAAATTCCTTCTGGCTTTCCCTTTCTATGCTGGTAATGAGTTCCTTGAGCCTTTCACTTGCAAGTACCAGGTCCTGGTACTGGGCATGAAAATCATCATACCTTGCCTGTGCCTCGTCATATGATTCTATTGAAGCAAAATTTATCTGTCCCAATACCTCAACCCGGCCCTGGAGTTTTGCAACCTCTTCTCTTGATGCCTCCAAGTCGAAATTGTCCGGGATCCCGGGCAGGACCTCTTCACCGAACCTTCCGGTATATCGTTCGAGCATCATCCTTTCAGCAATCTCCTGCTCTTTAGCCTCAAGGATGATCATATTCCTCTTATCCTCCAATGCAGATAGTCCGGACTTCAGTGCCTGTTCGCGTTCGCTTATCTCTCCCGCCTCCTGGGAAAATTTTGTAAATTCAGGCATGGCATCCTCAAGCTCAACTTCTCTGGCCTTGATATCGGCCAGTGTATTAATCACAACCTCCTCCGCATTTTCGAGCATTGATGTTATCTCTTTCTCCTTGACACTGATTTCATAGGCCCTCTGCATGTCTGATTCCAGTTCCGCCTGTCTCTTTTGAGACTGCAAATTCAGCCCTTTTATCCTTTCAAGTACAGAGGCCATCTCCACCCTTAATCTGCCAAGCTTGTCCGTTATTGCATTTTTCTCTTCCTGGGCCTTGTTGAACACCTGTGATGCCTCAAGCTTTCCTGCTTCAAGCCTCTTCAGTTGCTCCTTGAGATCAGACAGCATAATCTCGGCCCCCTCTTTTTCCTGCAATGCCGCTTTGATCTCATCCTTGACCCCGGAAGTCATCTCATCCCAGGATTTGATATCCTTGAGGAAATCCAGAGTTCGCTTTTCATTCGTATCTATTCTGCCTGCCAGAGACTGCTTTGATAAAATCTCCGACTGGCGTTCCTTATCAAGATCGGACAGCTTATCATTCAGTTTTATTATCTCGGCGTTCAAACCGGAAAGCTGATTCCCTGATGATGATATGGCTTCCCCGAACTTGTTCATTTCTGTTTCAAGCTCGGCTTTATACCGGTTTTGTTCTTCGATCTCGGCCCTGGCCTTGAACATCTCTGCATATTTGTCCTTTTCAGTATTAACCCTCAGGACGCCTGTGGACTCAAGCACTACGCCATCGGCGGTTATGTAATCATGCGACCTGAGCCCCTTTTTCCAGAGCATTACCGCGCTCTTGATATCGCTCACAATGTATTTTCTGCGGGTAATCGCATCAACAATCGCTTCAAAGCCTTTCTGGGGATTGATGAATTTGCCCATGCTCCCGAGCACGGATTCATGGGACGGCATTACTTCTGTTTCGTTCTTTTCAATATACGGCTTTGCCGGAATAAATCCCGGTGATGATGCGATGTCAATCCCTGATCCCAGAAATTCATCATGATCTTTGATAATCAAGTAATCCAGCATGTCACCCAGGGCTCCGGCCGCATCTTCATAACCGGCTTTGACCTTTATGGTATCGGCAACGCGCTTAAGCGTTTTCCCCCGGGAATTTTCCGAAGCATGAGGTGTTATGCTTGCAATGCGGTCCAGCATTTCTATCCGGGCATTCATCCCTGCATATTCTTTTTCTTTTTCAGTCAGGGCCTTTTTCTTTTCTTCAATTTCATCCGAGAGCGAATCCCGTTTATTTGATATCTCAAGGATTTCATCATTAACGGTCTTGATTTTATCCTCGAGCTCTTTAATCCGGACATCATGTTTTACAAGCATTTCATTCTGTTCTTTGATAACAGCCTTGAGCTCTTTTAATTCCTCCCGCCTTTTTGATATGCCCGATGCCATATCATTCAGCCTTTGATTGAGATAATTAATCCTCTGATCAACCAGCCTTGAGCTGCCGAGCCTCTCAAAAAGCTCCGATCGGTTCCGGTCATATTCCGAAGAAATGCCGGAGAGTTCAGCAGACAACCTGTCAACTTTATCACCCAAAAGATCGAGGTTCGCAACAATAGCGGCCTCATCAAGCTCAAGCTTTTCTTTTTTCTTCACCGGCAGACTTTAATTCTACAACCGCCGCCTCTGTTTCCGCCCCGGCGGCCTCTATTTTCGAGTTAATATGCAGCAGTGTCGACTGGATATCCTTCATGCGCTCGATCGATGCATCCCTTTCCGCTATGGCAAGTCCGTGTCTGGCCTTTGCATCACTCAGTGATGAATATTAATTCATCAATTCTGACTTTCATCTGGTTTAGTTTATCAGGACTGCTTGTCAAACATGGCTGCTTCTCTTGCTGCAGCCGATTTTGCAGCTTTGACCTCATCTTCGACAGATATGAGCTGGGTATTGAGGTCCTGGTGTTTATTCAGGACTTCCCTGATTTCACTCGCCCAGAGAAGTCTTGTAAGCTCGTTCATCCTGTCCTTTAATGCCTGGTACCTTCTGGCTTTTGTTGCCTGAGCCCTGAGGCTGTCCCTCTGCTTGGCAACCTCGGTAAGAATGTCCTTTATCCGCTCGAGATTACCCGATGTTGTTTCAAGACGCTTTATAGCTTCGGACCTTTTTATACGGAACCTTCCGACTTCGGCGACCTCTTCGATCACATGCCTGATATCCTCGGGTTTGGCCAGGATTATGTCTTTGACCCTGCCCTGTTCGATTATTGCATAACCCTGCCGGTCAAGTCCCGAGTCGAGGAATATAGTCTGTTACGTCCTTCAGCCGGCACCTGACATTGTTTATCTCATATGAGCTTTCGCCCGATTTGAACAATCTGCGTGATACTGATATGGCCTCAAAACCGTCCATGGATGCAGGGAATATGCCGCCGTCCTTGACAAATTCAAGGGTTACGCTTGCCATTGAGGAAGGGAGGTGCATCCCGGGTTCCGGAGAATATGACGTCCGCCATTGACCCTGCGCGCAAGGCCCTTGCAGACTGCTCGCCCAGCGGCCCACCTGATCGCATCGATGACATTGCTTTTGCCGCACCCGTTCGGTCCGGCTATACACGTGACCGCACCGGGAAACGTGAGCACCGTCTTTTTGGATAAGGACTTAAATCCTTTGATTTCAACCCTGGAAAGACGCACGAAGTATCTTCTACCAGAGCACACGTTTTAGGGCAAATCGAAATATCTGTTTAATGCAACTATTAACTCCGGAGTTCGATTGGATTATCTGCAAATCGAGGCTGAAGTATGCCAATTACATTCATACTAAGTAATTTTCCAGCCTCCCCTGATTATGCCGGTTAAACCCGGCTTTAAATATGCAAATCGAGAATATTTACGTTGTGTTAATGATTTGTTATACTTGTATTATTATGTTGATTATGAATAAAAAATGTATTTAAACATTAACCATACGATTTATTTTAATGAATTTAAAGGAGTTATTCATGAATGAGAAAAGAACATATGACAGGATCAATGTCGGGTTAAAGGCTTTATTCCGCGAAGGCAACTCCGGGGCTTACAGCACGAGAATCACCAACATCAGCATGGGCGGTTTATTTATGGTAACTTCTCAGCTTTTGAATCTTGGAACTGAAATCGTGATTGATATTGATGCCGAAAATATTGGCCGTATAATTGGTGTAAGCGGGCATGTAGTAAGGAGCACTCGATTAGGGGTGGCGGTTGAATTTACTAATCCCGACAAGACAGGCCTTGACAGTCTCATTAAAGCAGAAAAGTTCATGGCAGCAAAAATCAAGTCTTCCAGAAAGGCTGGCCAGAGAAATACATTATAGGTTTGATATAAAATTTGCCTATATACTGCCAGTCAAGAACTTTACCGCATTGTCGAAAAGAAGCATGCCTTCGGCACGTTTTTTGATAATGCCGCGAGTCCATTGCGGATGGTTGGTGAAGTGGGTGAATGCCTCGGGATGGGGCATTAGTCCGAATACGCGGCCTGTTGCATCGCATATTCCCGCAATTCCGTTCACGCTGCCGTTGGGGTTCGCAGGATACTGCATTGTCGCATTACCTTTTGCATCCGCGTAATAGAGGCAATCCAGGTTGCCTGATGTTATTTCTTTTAGTGTATCGGCACTGTCTGTTATGAACTTGCCTTCCCCATGGCGTACAGGAAGGTCGAGAGTATCAAGACCTTTTGTGAATATGCACGGGCTTTTTTCATTAACCGTCATCTTCACCCACCTGTCTTCAAATCTGGCCGAGTCGTTGAAAGACAGAGACACCCTGCGTTTTCCGAACGGGTTGCCTGGAAGCAGCCCTGTCTTGACCAGCGCCTGAAAGCCGTTGCACACACCAAGAACGATTCCGCCTTTTTCTATCAGGGCCATGATCTCATCGTACATGGTGCGGGATGTTCCTTTGATCAAGGCATGCCTTAATCTTACGCTCTCGACCATTGCGCTTCCAAGGTCGTCACCGTCAAGGAATCCTCCCGGAAGGTTCAGGAAATCATAATCTGGAATGCATACCCTTGCGCTCAGGATATCGCTCAAATGTGCAATATCTGCTTTGGCGCCGGCAAGCCTGCAGGCATGCGCCATTTCCATTTCGCAGTTTGTTCCCGATCCTGTAATTACAAGTGCTTTGATTGTTTTTGCCATGGCCTGCTAAAAATTGAGCGGCTCTTTCCACGCCGCCTTGAGTTCCTCTATGCCGCTTTCTACAATTATGCCGCCTGTGCCTTTCAGTATAAGGCTCCTTTGCTTTGTTACACGGCCGATCCGTGATATGTCTCTTTCAAAGAGCGCTTCTACAGCCTCTGCATTTTCAGGTCTGACCGTTATGATTATCCTGCTTGCAGTCTCAGAGTAAAAGATTTGTGTATCGGTCAATTTTCCTTCCGTCTTTACCTCGGCGACGTCAGCCTCTATTCCCAATCCCCCGGCAAAGGCCTTTTCGGCCAGCGCCACTGCAAGCCCCCCGTCAGAGCAGTCGTGAGCTGAGGCTATCAGGCCTTTTTTGATTGCCGAATGAAGCTTTTTATACCTTTCAAATGCTGTTTTGGCATCTACTTCCGGTATTGATGAACCGATAATTCCGAATGACGCCAGGTATTCGCCGGCCCCGAGTTCGTTCTTTGTAATCCCAAGCAGATAGACGATGTCGTCCGGTTTCTTGACATCCATGGTAACAGCTTTTGTGACATCCTCAATCCTGCCGATGGCCGATACAAGAAGCGTCGGCGGAATTGAGATCTTCAGGCCTTCGTTGATGTAATCGTTCTTCATGCTGTCCTTGCCTGAGACCAGCGGACATGAGAAAGCGACTGTGTAATCATAAAGCGCCCTGTTCGCCCTTACAAGCTGTGCAAGCTTGTATGCGCCGTCCGGGTTTCTCGGACTCTGAACCGGGTCGCACCAGCAGAAATTATCCAGTGCCGCCCAGTGTCCGGGATCGCCGCCTGTACAGACATAATTTCTAAGCGCCTCATCAAGGGCGTTCGCCGCCATGTGATAGGCGTCAATGTCCGAATATCTCGGACATATTCCGTTAGATACCACTACGCCGTCCATCATATCAAGCAGGGGCCTCACAACACCGGCATCAGCCGGGCCGTCGCATGCGGCACCTGTCAGGGGCTTGACAACCGACCCGCCCTGGACCTCATGGTCATACTGCCGGATGACATATTCTTTCGAGCATATGTTAAGCCGCCTCAGCATATCTTTGAGTTTTGCATTATGATCGGCTGGTTCCGGAATCTCGTCTTCCTGAACCATTCTGTCATCCCATACCGCCTTCAGATCAAGCCTGGGAAGTCCGTCATGCATAAACTCCATACCCAGAAATGCAACTGTCTCACCTTTATATGTGCAATGGAAATAGCCTGAATCAGTAAATTCACCGATTACAGTGGATTCCACTCCCATCTCATCTGAAAGTAACAGGAATTCTTTGACGTTTTCCGGTGCAACAGCCAGGCTCATACGCTCCTGGGCCTCGGAAAGAAGTATCTCCCATGGGTTAAGGCCGGCATATTTCAATAATGGCTTTTCAAGCTCTATCAGGCACCCGCCCGACATGCCCGACATTTCACCGATTGAAGATGAAAGCCCGCCTGCCCCGTTGTCGGTAATGGCCCTGTACAATCCCCTGTCACGTGCGCGAAGCAGAAAATCCGTAAGCTTCTTCTGGGTGATGGGATCACCTATCTGAACAGCAGATGTGGGCGACGCCTCGTGAAATTCTTCGGATGAGAACGTCGCACCGTGAATGCCGTCCTTCCCGATCCGGCCCCCCGACATGACTATTTTATCACCCGGAAGAATCTCTTTTTCATGAGATGGCCTGCCGGCGACCGTCTTAGGCATTATGCCTGCCGTTCCGCAATAGACGAGCGGTTTGCCGAGATAACGGTTATCGAAAACTATTGAACCGTTTATAGTAGGTATCCCGCTTTTATTGCCTCCATGCTCGACACCTTCCCGCACACCTTCGAATATGCGCATCGGGTGAAGTATCTTTGGAGGCAAATCCTGCGAATAGAAAGGATCGGCAAAACAGAAAACGTCAGTGTTAAAAATCAGTTTTGCACCCAGACCGGTTCCGAACGGGTCCCTGTTCACACCCACAATCCCTGTAAGCGCACCGCCGTAGGGGTCAAGTGCGGAAGGCGAATTGTGAGTCTCCACCTTGAAAACCAGGTGATAATCATCTGTAAACCTGATTACGCCTGCGTTGTCTGTAAATATGCTGACACAGATATCCTCTTCACCCTGTGATCTTCTGATCTCATCCGTTGAGCCTTTTATGTATGTCTTGAAAAGAGATGCTATCCTTTCTTCTTTGCCGTTTTCAATATAGAGGATGTCCGCATTGAAAATCTTGTGTTTGCAGTGCTCCGACCATGTCTGGGCAAGGGCCTCAATCTCGACATCCGTTATTTTTTCTCCAAGACCTGCTGAGAGCCTTTTTTCCCTGACGTCAGGAGCTCTCATGTATGTCTGGATCGCCTTCATTTCCGTCAGTGTGAGCGCCAAGGTCCTGTCCTGGGACAGACTTACCAATTCATCGTCAGGGATTTCGAGATCGATCTCACTTATTTTCGGGATATGCGTATCGACTACTTTGGGTATATAGGGTGCTATGCCGGCCGATTCTACAGGTGAAAAAACTCGGTAATTTTGAATAAGTGTATTTGAAAGACATTCAGTTGCTATCTTCTCTGCGGTTCTGCGGTCAATGTCAGCACTGATCAAAAAACCGCGGGCGAAGAAAACCTCCATCTTTTCACCGCTTATCAGTTCAAGCGCATACGCCGCACTGTGGCCGACATTATCAGTTACACCAGGTTTGAATCCTATCTCGATATACCAGTTGAAGTCATATTCAAGGACCCGGTCAAAGGCGAAATCCTGTATGACGGGATCGCAGAAGGCCTCCCTGCACCATTGTTCTTTCGTGTCCCCGTCAATATTATAAATATCCAGGCATGTGATATGATTGATTGAAATATCAGGCAGGGCGTGGTGAATCTGTTTTTTTACCCTCTCACCGCGGGCATCAAAAAGGTGAGGTTTGGGTCCGACCTCAACCCTGTGTGACATAGTCTAGCCTTTCTCGTTGGGGTATACTGTTGCGTGACCCTCGATGATTTCCTGCTCTGATTTGCATTTTACGCACAGGCTGGCAAACGGCATGGCTTTCAGACGACCGACAGGGATGTCTTCCTCGCAGTTTTCGCATATGCCGTATTCACCGTTTTCCAGCTTTAAGAGTGCCTGCTCAATCTGTTTTATCTTCTGCTTTTCCCTCGTATTCAGAAGCAGGTTAAATTCCCTTGACTGTTCAAGGTCGGCATCGTCAAAAATATCACCGATTACTCTCTGATCAGAGACATCACTTGATTTAATACGTTCTTCGAGGTCTTCAAGGAGTTCCTTTTTCATTGTAAGGAGGATTCCCTTAATCTCCTGGAGATCTTTTGGTTTTAGCATCTCTTCCTCCGAATTTTCAAATGGAAGTTCGCAAATAAACATAATGGGACAGGCCTGTCAATATTCTTTTTTATTTTATAACCTGCCTTTTTAGCAGCCAGCCTCATGGCATACGTTAGTAATAGTGGCTAGCTTCAAAGAGTCAAGGGATTAAAAATCTCACATTCAACAATAGTATCTTTTTCTGCTATAGAAACCTCCCCGGGAAGAACAATAAAACAGTTCGAAGATGTCATTGTTGAAAGAACCCCTGACCCCTGTTCGCCTGATGGCATTACTGACGGCTCGGGCCACAGTGTCAGTGTCGCTCTTACATAATGAGGTCTGTCCGCCTTCTTTTTTATATCCGCATTCAGCCTTGCCTTTATTCTCGGCAATAAAACCCTGTCCGAACCTATCATTTTCATAATCGCGGGCCTTACAAACTGGTAAAATGCAACGACGACTGAAGCGGGATTGCCCGGAAGGCCTATTGCGGGTATTCCTGAAATTGACCCGAATGCAAGCGGTTTGCCAGGCTTAATGGCTACTTTCCAGAACTCCATTACATTATTGCCTGATGTCAAAACATCCTTTACCATGTCGTAGTCGCCAACTGAAACGCCACCGGACGTTATTATCAGGTCGGCCCGTCCAGAGGCAGAAAGACATTTTTCAAGATGCTTTTTGTCATCCCGCGCGATACCCAGATTAATAGGCTCACCTCCTGCCTGTCTGATCAGGCTTATCAGCGAGTACGTATTTGATGATGTGATTTTACCTTTAATATTATCCTCATCAATATCCCTTATCTCATCTCCGGTTGAAAGTACTGCTATCCGGGGAATCTGATGGCAATAAATCATCATCTTCCTGATCGATGCAAAGAGGCCTGCATGAGATGGGCTTATCATGGTGCCTTTTCCTAGAACGACGGACCCCTTTTTAATATCTTCACCTCTAAACCGTATGTTTTCATTTTTTCCCGGCTTTTTCCTGATAACTACCCATTCCTGCGTTTCCTCGGTGTCCTCTCTCATGACAACCGCATCAGCACCCTCCGGCACCGGCGCCCCTGTCATTATCTTGGCTGAAGTTCCAGTTTCAAGTTTTAAAGGAATGGCGCCTGCGGGAATATCCTGGCTGACATGAATTCGTGCAGGAACGGATTCTATATCCTTTATGCTTACCGCATAACCGTCCATCGCAGAATTGTCCCAGGGAGGCACATCGACTTCCGAGATTATATCTTCCGCCAGGCACCTACCTGTTGCTTCAGTTATGAAAACCTTCTCTGCAGGCAGTACATTAATCTTTGACAATATGGTTTTTCTGGCCTCTTCAACACTGATCATGCAGGGCATCCTAGTGCACGAGAAAAACCAAGTCAAGAATGTTAAGCCTTGTGACGATATAAGTGTCATGCATGATGCGGAAAGAATTCGCCCATTGGAGATAGAAGTTAAAAAGGTGGCGGTGCTTGGAGGGAGTCTCGCCCTCATAGCCGTCCCCTCCGGTTTTAAAGACAAGGTTATTTCCTACAGCCGTGACATGGATACGCATGTTTCATACCTGGATTACGAACTAATCGCGATGATAGGAGTATCTGTAAATGAAGCATCCGCAGCTTTCATGTCAGTCCCTAAGGGAATCGCTGTTTATCCCACTGACGGAACCGACCTTTACAGCCTTGTATTTCTTGCAATAGAACGGCTTAATCAGATAGGAAATTCACAATGGGCGAAGAGCATCTGGGAAAGCATCAAGGAAACATCGGCAGCCGAGCAGAAGGAAGACCCTGAGATCAGATATGTATGCTCGACCTTTTACCAGTTCTATTCTTTCATAGCAAAAGAGGCTGATGTATCCGGTAAAATTATTAATGAGATGCCGCCATCAAGCAAGGAATACATAAAAGAACTGCTGCCGGCCGGTGCGGTTGGAAGGATTTCCAGGCAGGAGCATCAGGATGAGAATGATCTGGATTCAATACTTGAAAAATGGTCTTATACAGATAAATTCGAAAAGAAAAAGAAAACCGGCACAACGACTCTTAAAAAGTTCAGAAATTTTGATCAGCTTAATACGCTGCCTTCGATTTCCCATAAGATCATAGGCATAGCCCGAGATCCAGATGCCAGTGCTTCAAGAATGGCCTCCATCATCGAAAGCGATCCTGCAATAACTTCAAAGGTTCTGAAGGTTGTAAACTCCGCTTTTTACGGTTTCCACAGGAAAATTGAAAGCGTGGAACATGCAATCGTGATACTGGGAAACAACGAGGTAATTAATCTTTCCATTTCACTGGCGCTCAATAAATTCATTATGAACATCTCTTCTTCAGAAATAAAAAACCTCTGGATGCACTGCCTGCTGACCGGACATATATCCCACTGGCTAGGGGCATTTTTCGGTTGCAGGGCGGCAGACCTTACCTATACAGTAGGTCTGCTGCACGACATCGGGAAAATTGCCTTTGTCCAACATGCGGGTTTTCCGGGAGATATTAACAGATATTCCGGTATTGATGAACTTGCCCAGGAAGAAACCCAGTATGGCCTGAGCCACGCAGAGTTAGGTGCATATATTGCCGACAGGTGGCAACTTCCCGAAGAAATAGTCGATGGACTCAGGGCTCATCATCTGCCGGCATTTGCCGTTAATGAACCCCTGGCCGTCACAATTCACGTGGCTGATTATGTAGCGCATACCGGGCATCTTGACATTGACATGATTAATTACTTTGCATCAGAATTTTTAAGACGGCCAAACGTATCATTGAGTCTGGACATTATTTCAAGGACGTATGAAGATATGAAGAAAAAAGCGGGGATGATACTTTTATCATAAACATGAAACAGGAACTTCAAACCATTCTCAGTGAAAAAATAGTGGCGCTTGAACATGCCTATGAACAGAAAATTGCAGAGCTGTCGCTTCTCAAGGAACTAGGTGAAACGCTTAAAATAACCAGTATCTCTACATGGGAAGACCTATTTTCAAAGCAGCTGGAGATAGTAAAACATTATACCGGCATATACAGCATTTCCCTTATGGTCCTCGACGAGATAAGGGACGAACTTTACATAGTAGGTGCGTCAGAACTTTTCGGGGCTAAAAAACGCAAGGCGATACGTCTGAAAAGAGGAGAAGGGGTTGCCGGAAAAGTCATAGATAATGTTCGTACGATTTATCTGACTGATGTCTGTGTTGATCAACTTTTTGCAGACAAGGGAACAGGACAGAAAGGCTCACTGGCCTGTGTTCCTATAATATCCGAAGGCAAGTGCATAGGAGTCATCAATTTTCGAGACAGCAATAATGATGCATTTACGATAAATGATATCCGTTTTTTTGAGCTTATAGCAGACCAGCTCTCTATTACGATATCTCTTGTCAAATCCTACAAAGAGGTCATCACCCTTGAGAAAAAGAGGATCAACCTGAGCCGTTATTTTTCCCGCGGACTTGCAGAACGCCTGGTTGCAAATGAAGGTTTAAACGAGCTTTCAGGTGAAATAAAACCTGTTACGGTCCTGTTCGCAGATATCACTGAATTTACCCCCATGATTGAAAAATACTATGTCAAGGATGTCGTGGAAATCCTCAACAAATATTTTGAAAGCGTCGTTCCATGCATATTCGAGTTCGGAGGAATGCTCGACAAATTTCTGGGTGACGGATTCATGGCCGTATTCGGGATTCCATTTTCAGATCAGAAGGATGTGATCAGATCAATAGAATGTGCAATCAAAATTCAGCTTAAAGTAAAGAAGCTTAACAAAGCATTGATAAAGGAAGGCTTTAAACCTATAGATGTAGGCGTCGGCATTGCATCGGGCAACGCACTTGCCGGGAATATCGGCACAAGCGAGCATATGAACTATACGGTTATAGGAGAACCCGTGAACATGGCTCAAAGACTTGAATCAATAGCCGCCAATGGAGAAATAATCGTATCTGAAACTACTTACAAGCTGGCATGCGGTTTCTCCAACAACGGCATAAATTTTGAGCCCATGCCGAAGACAAAAATTAAGGGCATAAGCCGTGATGTTTCTCCGGCAAAGGTTCTTTACCGTATTTAACAGCAGCCGCAGGTATTGGCAGGGTTTGCCGGAACCGATTTAAGGAATTATCAAACTTTAAAAATGAAGATAATCGAAATATTTTACTCTCTCCAGGGCGAAGGACCATGGATAGGCAGGCCGTGCACATTTGTAAGGCTTGCAGGATGCATCGAGCCGTACTGCGCCTGGTGCGATACCAGATATGCACTTTCAGGCGGCAAAGACATGCCGGTAGACTATGTATTGTCTCGGATTAAAGCAATCGGATGTTCAAATATAGTAATAACGGGTGGGGAGCCTTTCATGCAGAAAAATGAAGTACTCCTGCTTCATGAATCGCTCGTTGAGAACAGTTTTTCGGTTCAGTACGAGACAAGCGGCAAGGCCGGCATCCCTGAGCTTAAAAACGCTTTTATTGTGCTCAGCCCGAAAAGACCTGACAAAAGATGGCTTATAGACAAAAAGGATCTTCCCAAGGCGGACTGCCTGAAATTCCTGTATGATTCAAGCAAGGGAGGCCGGGCAATAAAGAGGTTTGTCCGTGATAATGATATCGACGCATCCCGAGTATTTATCATGCCGCAGGGACACACACGAAAAGCCCAGATCGACATGATGCCGGAAGTCTTTCAGTTCTGCGTTAAAAATGGATTTATCATGACACCGAGGCTGCATATCCTTTGTTACGGCACTAAAAGGGGAATATGAATACGCAGGTTCAAGGAAATGACGCAGTCCTTCTTCTGTCCGGGGGCATGGATTCAGGAGTGCTACTCGCCGTTTCCAGGAAAGAATATTCAAAGATACATGCCGTCGGATTTGATTACGGTTCAAGGCACAATGCACGTGAACTGGCTATGGCAAAAGTCCTTGCGCACAAGTACAATTCCGAATTTACAACGATCGCATTACCCTTTGTAAATGAACTGTTCTCTTCAACTATTCTGCTTTCGGGTGATGATGTACCTGAAGGTTCCTATGATGACACCAACATGCGCTCTACCGTTGTGCCCTTCAGAAACGGGATCATGCTCTCGATTGCCATAGGACTGGCTGAAAATCTTGGAATAAGGGATGTACTCATTGCTGCACATGCAGGCGATCATCCGGTTTACCCCGACTGCAGGGAATCTTTCGTGAACGCCATAAGCAAGGCTGCATCCGAAGGAACTTATACCGGGGTCAGGGTAACTGCGCCTTTTGTGTCCATATCAAAAACAAGGATAGCGGAAATCGGCAGAAGTATCGGTTTTGATTTCAGTCTCACATGGTCATGCTATAAGGGAGGGGATTTGCATTGCGGAAAGTGTGCGACCTGCAATGAACGGAAAGCTTCACTTGGATTCGACAAGGGTCTTGATCCGACAAGGTACGAAGTATGAAAGGACTGCTCCTGGGAAAAAAGGTTGAAGGACCTCGCAAAAGGGATGCAGCCATTCTGTATCCTGTGAAAAGGCCTGAACCCGGTATCATTATGTATGGTTTTGACCTGTGGAGGGCATATGAGGTCTCATGGCTGAATGCAAAAGGCAGGCCCGTTATAGCCATAATGGAACTCATCTATCCAAGGACAAGCGCAAACCTCATCGAATCGAAATCCCTGAAACTGTATCTTAACGGTCTGTCGTATGAAAGGTTCGATTCCAAAGATGAAGTGGCTTCAGCAATAAAAACAGACCTGCAACCTGTCCTTGTCTCCCCGTGGATTGAAGTCAGGCTTTATTCAGATGAAGAAATCAAAACCGTTTCACCCGGAAAGATTTACGGCATTAGCATAGATCGCCTGGATACAGATATCACCAGGAACATGCCGGATCCGAAACTCCTGCAGACCTCCCCTGCAAAAACCAGAGAAAGGCTTATAAGTAACCTGCTTCATACAAACTGCCCGATCACTTCTCAGCCTGACTGGGCAACCGTCATTGTCGATTACACGGGGCCTCAAATTTCTCATGAATCATTACTTGCCTATATCTGTTCATTTCGTGATCATGAAGATTTTGCGGAGGCCTGCTGTGAAAAAATCTTTTTTGATATAAGCCTGGCATGCATGCCTGAAAGACTTATGGTTCACTGTCTTTTCACCAGGCGAGGCGGCATAGACATTAATCCTTTAAGGGCCTCATTCAATATAGATTATGAAAATATTCCTCTGATAAGGCATATAAGGCAGTAGTAATCATGCCAGCAGCATTTTTACAACTACTCCCAGCAAAAGAGCCACCAGAGCGGCTTTGATATATATGGGTTTAAGTTTATGTGAGGCCCTTGCGCCAAGCCAAGCCCCTGCAATACCGGCAGGCGCTGCAAAAAGAAGTATCTCCCACATGACAAAACCTCTGAAGGCATATACAGTCGTGGCCACCGCCGAATTAACAGCAATAAATAAGGCGGACGTGGTAAGCGACCTTCTCAGGTCAAGGTTGAACGCCTGAACAAGAACCGGCATAATGAGTATCCCGCCGCCTATGCCGAAAATGGATGAAAAGCAGCCGATAACAAGTCCCATCATCGCAATATATATCATCCTGGGTTTTATGGAAAACTTGAGGGCGCGCATAATAACAGGCAATATAACAATGGCTGCAAAGAGTTTTGTCAGTATGTTTTCAGCAATCATGAGTGAGATATAAGGACCCGTAACTGCTCCGGCCAGGCTTCCTGCGAGAAAACCCGCTGCTATATCAATATAGGGTGAAGCCCTTCGTATATGGATTATAAAAGAGCTTAAGCCGGCTGCAACGGCAAAACCGCTTGATGTGGCAATTGCCTTATGGATATTAACATTAGTGTATATGGACATAATGAGAGGAACAAATATAAATCCCCCGCCTACACCGACAAGACCAGCCATAAAACCGGAGCATAAACCAACTAATATCGCAGCCGTCATATCGGTAATATAACAGCATCAAAGGGCTTCCGCACGTATTCTTTTAATGGTTTTTTAAACTGATAAAATTTGATATATGTTTCATATGAAAGTTAATGACTGGATGGTTAAAAACGTTGTTACAATCACTTCCGATTCGAGCATTCTGCAAGCCCTGTCCCTGATGAAAAAAAAGTCCGTTAGGCACCTGCCGGTTGTAGATGCCGGAAAATTTGTCGGCCTTATCACATCGACAGACGCAAAGCAGGCAATCCTAACCGGCATGCTCGAAACTTTACGGGTAGGCGATGTAATGATGAGCAATCCAGTGACAGTCACACGGGAAACGACACTTGAAGAAGCCTCCCGCATTATATATGAACAAAAAGTCGGATCGCTCCCTGTTGTTGAGAAAGACAAAGTTGTAGGTATCCTTACAATTATTGATATTCTCAGGGTATTTATCGATCTGATGGGTGTTCTGAAAAGCGGGGCAAGGGTAGATGTTATCCTGAAGCATGTAAACGGATCATTCGATGAAGTAGTCTCAATAATAGAATCAAAAGGCGGCTACATAATAAGCGTAGGCATGTCTTTAAATGAAGATGATACAATTCATCACTTCAGGGTCTCGGGCGGAGATATTAAAGATATGGCTGAAGAGCTCCTCCTGCTTGGCTATCGTGGGGTTAAGGTAACGGGGTAAGTGCATTCTCAGCATCTGCTGTCGATACGCCGGCAATTTCAAGCAGTTTTTTCCTGTTCTTTATTCCATATACTATTTGAATTGACGACCTTGAAATATCAAGTCTGTTCGCAACAAACCTGATAAGGGAATCATTGGCCTTTCCGTCAACAGGCGGTGAACAAAGCTTTATAAAAAGAAAGCCTTCTCTGATCCCGGCAATGACATCTTTTGAGGCACCGGGCTGTACCCTGACTGAAATCAGGATATTTTCGCCTTTTGCCTTAATCCATTCCGCCATACGGTTGTTTTCAGAACCCCATTCTCAAACGAGTCCCCAGGGCAATAAGGTATCCGGCCAGGGCATAATCAAGAAAATATATTGCCGCAATTATGATAATGGGAGAAAAATCTATCCCGCCTGCCCTGAGAAAAGGGAACTTCATCCTGATGAAGTAGAATAAAGGTTCTGTTACTGAACGCAGAAACCGCACAATAGGATTATAGGGATCGGGATTGACCCATGATAAAAGAGCCCCGACAATGACTATCCACATATAGGCATTAAGAAGGATATGCAGCGTATAGCCCAAGCCTGTCAGAATATACCCAAACAGCATGTGATCCTCCGTTTCTACCCTAGCATAAGAGGGATTATTGCCTTTTTTAAAAACACAATTCAAGAGATTTTAAGGATAATATTTGATATACCGGAAGAGAAAAGGTTTTAAAAATCGTTTTAAGTTAAGCGCACATACCTTCCCACAAGGAATTATCAGTAGTTTCTGTAATCATTATGGCTGCTTCGCCTTTTGAAGGATTTATACGTACGACTTTGCCATTTACTGTCAATTGGGACTCAGCAAACTGGGCGGATATTGAAAGGCCGATCAGATCATTGACCCTTGAAGGCTTGATGAGTCTGAATATGCTTACTGATTCGAGACAGATACCACCCAGACTTATATCCTTTGTATAACCTCTTCCAAACAGATTCGAGCCTATTTTCACAAGTGCAAGGTGCCTTGCCTGTTTTCTAGGATGTTTCCTTCTTTCTATGAAGCCAGCTTCAGCAGAATCCATGTAACCTCCCCCATTGTTCGTTATGCCCCATGACATGAATTTATTATTTTATATTATAGCTGAAAATAATATCAAAACAAGGGCAGAGTTTGGATTTCGTATTTTTATGGACACATCAAACCTATGTATGGTGCTGATGCCCTTGCACCATGATGGCTTTTGTAATAGCCTCGGCAAAACATATCAGGGGTATTTCTTATGCAGGTTGTGAAATTGAAAAAGGGGTGTGAAAAAAGACTAATCAAAGGTCACAAATGGGTATTCAGCAATGAAATAGCCCAGCCTTTAAAAGATTTCTCTAAAGGCTGGGTTAAGGTTTATTCCCATAAAGAGGCCCTACTCGGCACCGGATACATCAATCCTAATTCCCTGATTGCTGCCAGAATCATATCCAGAAAAGAGGAAGAGCCCGGAATGGAAATTTTTTTAAAACGCATATTTGATGCATCAGAGAGAAAAAAAATATTATATCCCGAAAGCAATACATACAGGATTATCTACAGTGAATCGGATAACCTTCCAGGCCTTGTTATCGACAGATACGGTGATGTTTTCGTCTGTCAGGCCAATACTCTTTTCATGTCCGATTATCAGGACATTATAAAGGATTGTATAATTGAACTTTTCAGCCCTGAAGCGATTGTCTTTCGAAACGATTCAAGGGCCCGCCTCCTTGAGGGTTTGGAACAAGCAAAATACATTGCATACGGCAGGCTGCCCGAAAGAGTCTTTGCTAAAATGAACGGTCTTGGTTTTGTTGTCGATGTATTAAATGGTCAGAAGACCGGCCTTTTTCTTGACCAGAGAGACAACCGGGAAGCAATACGCAAATATGCCCAAGACCGGTCGGTACTGGATTTTTATTGCTATGACGGTGCATGGTCCCTTGTTGCGAAATCAGCAGGCGCAGCAAGCGTAACAGGTATTGACAGTTCTTCCTTTGCAATTGAGCGTGCAAAAAATAATGCATCCATAAACAAACTCAACTGCAAATTCATTGAGGCCGAAGCCCTTGATGTCCTGAAATCATTAAACCGCAATTCACAAGACATGATTATCATGGACCCGCCGGCATTTGCAAAATCCAAGAAAGACCTGCCTGATGCCATAAGGGGATATATCGACATAAACCGCCGGGCGCTGCTTGCACTTAAATCCGGCGGCATCCTTGTGAGCTGCTCCTGCTCCCACAATATGAGTCCTGAAATTTTCCATGAGGTTATCCTGAAGGCGGCCGTTTCCGCCGGAAAAGAATTAAGACTTCTCGAGTCAAGGGGACAGGCCCTTGACCATCCGTCACTGCTGGCAATGCCTGAAACCGCTTATCTTAAATGTCTGATCCTTGAAGCAGTATGATATGAAAAAAATGTTGATTTTGCCGCAATGACCGGATAATCAGCGCCCATGAATATAAATATCATATCGTTTGTCGCAAGAAGTTCCGGGTCAGGTAAAACACACATTATAGAACTCCTGATCAAAGAACTTACAAAAAGAGGCCTGAAGGTCGCGGCGGTAAAACACTCGGGACATATGCCGGAATTTGACATTAAAGGCAAAGATACATACAGGTACCGCAAGAGCGGCGCATCAAGGATCATGATATTTTCGCCTCACGGTATGATGATGTATGACTGTTGCGAAAAAAGCGACCTGGAGATTGCTGAACTGGCTGGAATGGATATGGATATTGTCCTTCTGGAAGGTTATAAGGACGGCCCGTTTCCTAAAATCGAGGTCTTCAATCCTGCCGTTCATAATCTGCCGTTATGTATGGAATATGAGGGCCGTTTTATCGGTCTAGTAAGTGATACTGACCCGGGCACAGACATTCCAAGGTTCGCATTCAGTGATGTGTCAAAGCTTGCGGATTTCATTTTATCATACCCGGCAATTAATACTAAAGATGCTGGCAAGGCCTGATGAACTGTGTTAGAGGCAACCCATGTTTATTGTAAGGATCAAGGAAAACAAGGAACAGCCGATACTTGCCGGTCATCCATGGATTTTTGCCGGTGCCATCGACAGGGTGGATTCGCATTCAGATAAATATATCTGCAGGGTTTTGGATTCAAAAGGCCGTTTTTTATGCCAGGGATTTTACAATCCCTACTCACAGATTTCAGTCAGGGTTCTTACTCTCGGAAGGGATAATGTCGACAAAGAGATGCTTGCAGGCAGGATCGATAAGGCCATTTTATTTCGCAAGGACATAGTCCCCGGAACGACCACCTGCAACAGGCTGATAAACGCTGAAGGAGACAGACTGCCCGGACTCGTTGCAGACAGATACGGAAATGTAATAGTCATCCAGTTTTTATGCATGGCCATGGAAAAATTCAGGGAAGATATCATTGACTTATTTAAAACCCGTTATCCCGGCTATGCTATACATGAAAGATCGGATGCCAAATCCAGAAAGGCGGAAGGATTGGATCTGCAGTCGGGTCCCATTTTTGGGACACTGCCTGAGGGAGATATTGAAGTTCAGGAGGAAGGTATACGGACTTTCATTGATGTAAGGACAGGTGACAGGACCGGATATTATCTTGAATACAGGCCCATCAGGTCTTTCATAAGGTCTGTCTCCAAAGGTAAATCCGTGCTTGATCTGTTTTCATATACAGGCGGTTTTGCCCTATCGGCATGTATGGCCGGGGCCTCAACAGTTACTTCAGTGGATAATTCCATACCTGCACAGGCCATTTTAAAAAGAAATATGGAGGCAAACTCCATAAGCTCTTTTGTGTGGCACCATCAAAGGGAGGACGTCTCGGCATTCCTTTCACGGGAATCTTCAAAATACGACATTGTTATTTGCGACCCGCCGCCGTTTTCCAGGCCCGAAGACTACAACAATGTCTTTTCTCTGGCCATGAGCAGGGTTAAGTCAGGGGGAATGATGTTTGCACTCGCATCATACAGCCCCAGATTCGGGATATATGAAATCATGAAAGCAACGGCCAAAGCCGCAGGATCATACGGTTTAACTGCGAGGGTTGGCGGCAAGCTCAGCCAGGGGCCGGACTACCCGTATCTGCCGTCTCATCCAGAGGGTGAACATGTGCATGGCCTGATAATAAATATTGAATAGGATTATCACCCGAGTTTCGCATCCAGCATCCGGCCGCCAAGAATATGCACATGCAGATGAGGCACAATCTGTGTACCGTCAGGACCTGAATTTATGGCCAGACGGTAGCCGCTTTCGGCAATGCCTTTATTCTTTACGATTTCCTGGGCAGCTTTAAGAACAGCAAACCAGAGGTCTTTATTGATTCCTGAGTTGATATTTTCGATATGTTCTTTCGGGACAATAAGACTATGGACCTTTGACATCGGCTGTATATCTTCGAATGCTAATACCTGGTCATCCTCATAAACCTTGGTACAGGGAATTTCGCCTTTAATAATCCTGCAGAAGATACAACTCATTGTTATTGCCTCCCGTTTTTGTAATCGTTTGAAACCCGATAATATATTACTGGCCGTCCCATCCGGCCAGTCTGGCGAACATCCACCATGCGGCATAAGCCTTCAGGTTGGCGTTCAGAGGCTGGGAATGGGCTGAACCGCAGTAATACCAGTCAACACCTTCTGTGTGCGATTTCTGCCAGTCCAGCGCCCAGTTGTGATCTTTACCGGTCGGCAGCGGGGGTTCATCAGAACTTTGCGATGTTACCCCGTCATTGTCATAATCATAATTGCAGGCACCTGTCACATGTCTGTCGCCATAGTAATTCCAATCGGGATCATAGCTTTCAATATCTGCAAAATCATATAGTATCTTGTTATTGGCAATGCAGTAATCGCGTATCTGTTTGTTTCTTATAAACAGGTTTCCGGAAAGTCCCGTACCGTCGGTATGCCCTGTCATATAAACAAATTTTACACCCGGAAAATCAGATTCAAGCTGCGACATGAGATTAAGATAAGTGTTTATGTCGGATTCCGTCGAGGTGGAAACCTGACCGCACCATGCCCACATTATAACATTAACACCGGTATTGTTTCTGAGGTATTCCCTTGTTGCGGCCGCCCAGGATGTCCTGTCAGGATTCCCGAGGTCATACCCGCTCGCTATCGCCTCGTCCCTCAGGTCCAGTGCGCCACCCGTACCCCCTTCATTATATGAATACAAAGAACCTTTAAATCCCGGAAGAGAGTACATGCCCGTCACTATCTGGCTCCCGTGCGACGTGTGCCCGTATGCTATGTGCAGACTGCCCTTCGCCTGGCTTATCCATTGTTCCGGAATCAATTCTAGCTTCGCACATCTGTGGTCGATGATGAAAGAATCGGACGGCGGATTCTCGGAAAGGACAATGTCAGCTTCAGGGGAATATTCTGAGAACTGCTCCTCATAATATGACCGGATACGGTAGGTGTATTTGATTCCCGTCAGCAGGTCTGCATCCTCAAATGACCATTGGATAACCGGCTTCATGGGCAGGGTGGCAACGACCTCAAAACTCCCGCCCTCCGCTTTTCTCTCAATTGTGAAGCCTCCGGCTATAAGCAGGTTGGCCTTCCATGATACTTCCACGGAACTTATTGTTTTCTGCTTAACCGAAACACTGTCAGGCGGGAGCACTAAACATCCGGTAACCGTCAGGGAGATAATGATGCAAGCAGCAAACAGCTGTATTTTCCTATTCATAACATCTCTCCTCTTGTGATGTAATCAAATATTATGCCATTTATTAATATACAGTATTAGGCATAAAGATTCAATACAGAAGAAAAATTGCCTTTTATAACAACATATTGAATGACTGTTGATTTATCCTGAAAGTGTACTATAGAGAAAACCTCACAGATAAACGGAGGTTTAACTATGAAAAGGCTTTTTTATCCAGAGAGCATAGCAGTGATAGGCGCTTCGCCTAAAATAGGCGGCGGAAAAATTCCATATTATCAGATTCTCAGGGGACTTGGATTTAAAGGCGCATTATATCCTGTAAACCCCACCCATAAGGAAATAGACGGGGCAAAGGTATATGCAGGCCTTGATGACCTCCCGGACGGTGTTGACCTGGCAATCGCTTCCGTTCCTGCAGCAGCAGCTCTGGATACCGTAAAGGCCGCATCTCGAAAAGGTATCGGGTACCTGCATTTCTTTACATCAGGATTCAGTGAAATAGGGGAGAGCGGACTCGAGGAGGAACTGCTCAGTGCAAAGGGAAATACCAGGATAATCGGCCCGAACTGCATCGGTGTCCACTGTACCGAATCCAGAGTTTTCTTTGACCCGTTTTTTCGCCAGTCAGGCATCGGCAAAGCGGCATTCCTGGGTCAGTCCGGGGCCGTCACCAGCAACTTCGTGCGCATGGCACAGTCAAGGCATATCCCAATAAACAAGGTCGTATCCTATGGGAACCAGATCGATATGAAAGTCGAAGAGCTGCTCGATTATCTTGCCGGGGATGAAACCGTAACCGCAATCGGCGCATATATCGAAGATGTAAAAGACGGCAAGCGTTTTTACGATGCGCTTAAAAAGGCTACCTCAATAAAACCTGTGGCCATCCTCAAAGGAGGAAGGACCAATGAAGGGGCAAGGGCTGCGGCCAGCCATACTGGGGCAATGGCAGGCAGCAATGAGATCTGGTCTGCGGTCATGAAACAGCTCAGGTGCATTGAGGTTGACACATTCGAGCAGATGATGGACGTCCTGATGCTTGCAACATCCTACAGAATGCCAACAGGCCACAGGGTCGGATTTCTCGGTGCAGGAGGCGGCACCTCTGTCCTGTTCACAGATCTCGCATATGAGCACGGGCTTACACTGCCGGCACTTGATCAAAAGACACAGGACGGCATATCGACAATGATAAGGAATATAAACACCTGCACATTGAACCCCGTTGATTTGGGCGCATACGGGTTTGATTTCAACGTGATGGCCCATACGATGAAGGAAATGGACAGCGACCCCAACATCGATGTCATCATCCCGTATTTCAGTGTCGATTTCATCAGCACGTTCCAGAGCGATCAGACGGAAAGCGGTCCGCATACCATTGCTGATGCGGCGCGCGAAATGGTTAAACCGGTAATCCCTATATTTTCAAAATTTACGGAAGACAGCATTCAGATTGAAGAGGCAAGAATCAGGATATGCGCCATCTTCAAGGAAGCAGGCCTCGCCGTGTACAACAATATCCAGGACTGCATATTTTCGTTAAGGGAGCTGCTTGACTGGAGTGAGAAAAGTTAAGACATAAGAAAATCAGGTCCTCTTGAATTTATTCGGAACAAAGTGCAGAAGCAAAAGCAGGGTGTAATGTTATGAAGACTTAATGCCCTTTATTAAATAATTCATCGAATAATTTTTTAAACAAATCTTAAAGTTTCAGTCTTACTCCACCGACAGATGTAATTGAACGGGCATTTTGGCATCAAAAGAACTCAGCATATAAGACAATAAAAAAACAATACATATATTCAGGAGGAATTTTTAATGAGAAGGAAAAAAGGATTCACACTGATCGAGTTGATGATCGTTGTCGCGATCATCGGTATCCTGGCGGCCATAGCAATTCCGGCTTACAGTGATTATACGAGGAAGGCCAGGCTTACTGAAGTTACAAATGCCATGGGTGCTGCTGTCAGCGCTCTTCAGCATCTTTCAGCTGAAAGGGGTGCGAATGCAACCGCAACCGCTATTGGAACCGCTGCATTAATAGCTACTTCAACAGGCGTAAACCTCCCGACAAAATACGCCACCTATGCATCGGCGGCATCTGCCGGAGGTACATTTACACTTACCGCTACATTACAGAACATTAGTGGTATTAGCGGAGGTATTCAACTTGCTTCAGGAACAGGTGGTGGCACAAGAACTTGGTCTGCTACTGGTGGTCTTCCAAACAAGTATGTACCTAAGAACTAATTAAGTATCCAGGAACCTAAAATAAACCGGGGCTAAGTCAAAGCTGGCATACTTCCAAAGTTCCAGTTTTGGCTTTGCCCCTTAACTCTGTATTTTTGTGCTGTGCCTTCCCACTTTCTTGATTATTTTTAAAATAAATGCTAAAGTTTTTGTTCAGGTAACCGATAACAATAATTATATGAGTATTTTTACATCATAAAAAACGTAACAAAAAAATAATATATTCCTTAAGGAGGAAGTCTTTATGAAAAGCAAAAAAGGATTCACACTGATCGAGTTGATGATCGTTGTCGCGATCATCGGTATCCTGGCGGCCATAGCAATCCCTGCGTATAGCGATTATACAAAAAAAGCAAAGATTTCAGAGGTAACAAATGCCATGGGTGCTGCTGTCAGCGCTCTTCAGCATCTTACAGCAGAAAATGGTACAAATGCAACTGCGGCTGCTATTGGAACCGCTGCATTAATTGCTACTTCAACAGGCGTAAACCTCCCGACAAAATACGCCACTTTTGCAACCGCGGCATCTGCCGGAGGTACATTTACACTTACCGCTACATTACAGAACATTAGTGGTATTAGCGGAGGTATTCAACTTGCTTCAGGAACAGGTGGTGGCACAAGAACTTGGTCTGCTACTGGTGGTCTTCCAAACAAGTATGTACCTAAGAACTAATTAAGTATCCCAGCATGTAAAAAACCGGGGCCAGGTATTATCCTGGCCTCTTTTTTTATACAATGGCTTTTGCTTTGGATTCAACTCTCCGGTATAATAATCAAATGGATGATTCCAGCAAAAGAAGTACCTTTCTTGCCTTATTTCTTTTATTGCTGGTATTCACAATATATTCAAATTCGATCAATAACCTGCCGACAAATTACGATGACCCTTCCATCTATGCCAACCCCTTTTATAAAGGCCTGACTCTTGATAATCTGAGCCATTCACTGAATTTTCAGAAAAACAGCACATTCCAGCCTGTACGCGACATATCCTACATGATCGATTACGCGCTCTGGAAAGAAGGGCAGCCTCTTCTTTGGGGACTGCATATTCACAATATGATGCTTTATTATTTCATGATATTGGCCTGCTGGCTGTTTTTATACGAATTATTCAAGGCGTTCTCCCTTCAAAAAGCATATTCCATTTCATATATTGTTACTTTAATCTATACGGTCCACCCGGTTCATGTGGAAAGCGTGACATGGCTTTTTGCCAGGAAAGAGACTCTTTTAGGTTTATTCGTCTTCCTGTGTTTATGGGCCTTCCTCAAGGCCAGAAAGCAGAACGGATTAAAATTTTATACAGCCAGTCTAATATTTCTTCTTCTTGCCGCGCTTTCCCAGCCTTTGGCGATCATGATACCTGCACTCATTCTCTTGCTCGACCTGCTGATTCAGATGGAGCAAAAAGACCCTTTGTTCCTCAGAAAACGGGCCCCATACTATCTGCTGATACTGGGATTTTCTTTATGGCAGGGAATAAGACTCATACTGATGATGCATGATGCGGGGGGGATAAAAGATTATCATGGGGGCAGCTTCTGGAACAACCTGCTGGCGGTTTCGCAGGTTTTCACAACATATATCAGACTGATAATCTTTAACTTGAATTATGCGCCTGATTATGACTTCAGGCTTTACCTGTCCCTGAAGGACTGGCAGGCCATTCTTTCCATATTTGTCAATGTAGCCATCATAGCCGGCGCAATAGTCTCGGCTAAAAAAGGGAAATACATTTATCCTTTTTTTGCTGCATGGTTTTATATTTTAATACTTCCGGTATCACATGTCCTGCCACTTCCACAGGTCACCGCCGACAGATACGCCTTGCTGCCGTCATTGAGCTTTTGCGTTCTGACAGGTTTAGCCGTTTCATGGCTTTGGCTAAATGTTTCAAAGGATAAAGTTCTCTGGCACGCTTTTATCAAATTTTTTTGTATAATAATTGTCGCCCTGTTTGTTTTCATATATTCCTTTACAACCATCAGGCTCAACGAGAACTGGAAAAACACGCAAACGCTTTGGGAGCACACGCTTTATCTCTACCCGGAATCTTTTTTTGCCAACTTGAACCTGGGTTCATTCTTTCTTGATCAGGGGAATATCAATAAGGCAGAAAAACTGATTCAAAAGGCACATGAGATAAATCCCATGGACTGCACGGCAATGTATGACCTTGCATTATGCAGCATGGCAAAGAAAGACCTTGATAATGCAATCAGGATGTTCAACCTGTCATTCTCCTGCAAGGCCTATGAGTATACAGCCGCTATGGGCATATCCGAGGCCCTCTGGGAAAAAGGAGACTACCGGACATTATATAAAGTGAATAAAGAGATAATCAGAAGAAAATACATTACGCAGGATTTCATGATGCCGTTCATATTCTACAGAACCGGTTACTGCGCATTAAAGACCGGGAAAAAAGAAGAATCCCGGCAGCTTGCCGACAAGGCCTATGATACGCTTGTCAGGATCGGCGGAGACAGATGGATTGTAAGTGAACTGGCAAATCTGTATACAAGCATGGGGAATCCCCAAAAGGCGTCTGAAACACAGGTCAAGATCAGAATCACGAATTAAAAATATTCATGAATATTTTAAAAGACCATACATTATCCGACATTTCTTCTTTTAAAATCACACCGGAAAAAGTTATCCAGTTATGTGTTACATTTTCATAAGCCGCATGATAAAAAACCAGAATGAATAAAAAGATCCCAGCCTTCATTATACTGCTTGCGGTTATTATTTTCGGGCTTTATTTCAACATCATCTATAACATGCCCACAAACTGGGATGATCCGGGCTTGATAAATAATCCTGATAATTATGCCTTGACTTCAGCCAATCTCAAACGGATATTCACAATAAATTCAGCCGGTACATATCAGCCTGCCAGAGATTTTTCCTATGTAATCGATTATGCCGTTTCCCCTCATAAACCCTTTCTTGCCATCCATGTCCACAGCATGGTTCTTTATTTTTTCATGATCCTGGCCGCATGGCTTTTCCTTCTGGAACTGTTCAAGGCCTTTTCAATTGTAGGCAGGAAAGCTTATTTCTGGGCGTCGGTTTCTGCTCTTATTTATGCAGTCCATCCGGTTCATGTTGAAAGCGTTGTCTGGCTGTACGCAAGAAAAGAGCCGCTTCTAGGCCTGTTCACAATGCTCAGCCTCTGGGCGTTTGTCAAAGCTAGGATTTCATCATCCCCGGCATCCCTTCCCACCGATGCCGGGGGAAATTCATCTTTCCCGAAGGGAAAGGGCAGAAGCGAAAAAGGACTTCAGGGGTGGGTATATTCGCTTCTAAGCTTCGGATTTCTTCTGCTTGCAATCCTGTCGAAACCTACCGCTTTCATAATACCCGTGTTTATGGTTGTCCTGGATATCTGTCTGCAGCTTCATCACCCGCAAAAAGGATACTGGTTCAGAAAGGGACTGTTTTTCCTGGCGGCCTTTATCATTGTGCTTCCGTTATCGGTCTGGCTTGTCAGAATGATGACCGATGTCGGCGGGATAAAGCCTTATCACGGGGGGACTTTCTGGAATAATCTGCTGGCGGTTTCGCAGATATTTATTGAATATATATCTTTATATGCCACAACCGTATATTTTTCTGCAGACTACCCGATTAAACTGTTTACAAGCATCTCGCTCTGGCAGGCATGGGTTTATTTTGCCCTGAACCTGTTGCTGACCGGTTTTGCTTTATATTCGGCAATAAAGCGGCGGTATTTGACTACAATCTTTATCGCACTGCACTATATCTTTATCCTTCCCGTATCCCATATCTTCCCAATAAATAACAACCTTGCAGACCGTTATGCCCTGCTGCCGTCATTGAGC
>CAXXDQ010000002.1:157500-303249 GCA_963664325.2 Desulfomonilia bacterium | reverse complement strand
CCTCGCCCTGTCCGGTTTTGACAAGAGCCTTTCATGGGAAGTCTTTAAAAAGAACACGCTGGCCTGGCATGCCGGGCTTTACCCTGACAAATGGTACGGCATATGGAGCGGGCCTGACGCCTTTAACAGCCCGGACTCGGCGCGTCCCGGCGAGTCGTGGTATCAGAAAAGCCCTGTATTCAGCCTGGGCGCGCAGGCTTATCCGGTTCAGAATATCCACTCACATTCACAGATGATGTACGCCCTGGCAAGGCTTGCAGGCATTTCAGCAGGAGCCGATTCCTGGACAATATCGCCCGGGATACCGTACGGGAACTACTCTTTTTCATGCAGCCTCTTCGGTGTAGATGTCTCTGCTGAAAGAATAAGCGGATATGCCTGCCTGCCGGTCAGCTCTTCGCTTAAATTGAACATCGAAGTTCCGGGAAGCATACCCGGAGAAAAGGCCTTTGTTGACGGGCAGCAGGTTCAGGCAAAAAGGACAGGGAGCACCCTTGAACTGTCTTTGCGCATGAGGGAAGGGAAACGGGTTGTCTGGGATATATTTTAGAAAAAAGAACAGGCGGCCCGGATATTCCCAAACCGCCTGTTTTGCTTTTTGGTTAACAAGGCAGACTATCAGCTTTTCTGCCAGCCTTTAAGCAGATCACCGAGGTTAGTTGCAACCTTGTCAGGGGCCTTGCTTGTTTCCTGCAGCGATTTCCTGGTCTGCGTATCGTCAAGGGCCTTTATTGAAAGGCCTATTTTCTTGTTTTCAGGGCTGACCCTCAAGACAACAACCTCCACTTCCTGCCCGACCTTCAGAACTTCGGCCAGGGATTCTATCTTGTCACGGCTTACTTCCGATATATGGATCATACCCTCGATGCCCTGGGCGATTTCAACAAATGCACCGAAGTCGGTTATGCTTGTTATCTTGCCTTTTACTATACTTCCAGCAGGATGTTCGTTGGCGATCTGGGTCCAAGGGTCAGGCTCAAGCTGTTTGATTCCAAGCGAGAACTTTTCCGAATCAGAGTCAATGGTCAGGACCTTGGCCTTAACGATATCGCCCTTTTTGAACATATCCTTGGGGTTCTTAACCTTGGGATCCCATGATATGTCGCTCACGTGTATAAGGCCGTCTATATCAATATTTTCATCAACGCTTACGAATACTCCGAAATCCGTTACATTCTTAACCTTGGCATCGACTACCGCACCCTCGATATAATACTGGTTCAGCAGATCCCATGGATTAGGCGTTGTCTGCTTGAGGCCCAGAGAAATGCGCCTTTCCTTCTGGTCGACACCCAGTATCTGGACCTCGACCTCTTCGTCATCCTTCAGCACTGATGAGGGGTGCCTTATCTTTTTCGACCAGAACATTTCCGAAATATGGACGAGTCCTTCAACACCCTCTTCCAACTCTACGAAAGCGCCGTAGTTGGTCAGCGAAGTCACCCTGCCCTTTACTTTCTTTCCTATCGGATAACGGTATTCGATACCTTCCCACGGGTCTGTTGAAAGCTGTTTTATGCCCAGGGAGATCTTCTCCGTCTCGGGATCAAAGTCGATTATCTTGACATCGATAACCTGGCCCGAAGCCACTTTTTCCTTGGGGTCTTTCAGCTTTCCCCATGACATGTCGGTTATATGCAGGAGTCCGTCTATTCCGCCGATATCGACAAACGCACCGTATGCAAGAATATTCTTTACCAGGCCTTTTACCACATCGCCTTTCTTAATAGTCCCGAGCAGGACCTTTTTCTTGGCATCCCTTTCCTGTTCAAGAACATCCCGGTGGCTTACAACAACGTTGTTCTTTTTACGGTTGTATTTGATAACCGTAACTTCAATCTTTTTTCCGATCAGCTTTTCAAGGTCCGCTTCTGTCGGCTGGGAAAGCGATGCATGAGAACTTGGGAGGAACGCCTGAACGCCCATGTCGACCATCAGGCCGCCTTTTATCCTGTTTAAAACTTTGCCGGTTATGGTGGTCTTATCCTGATACGCCTTTATTATATCGTCCCAGACCTTGATCGATCTTGCCCTTTCCTTGCTCAGTCTGATATTTTTACCCAGGCTTAGAACCAGAACTTCTACTTCGTCCCCGATAGATACGCTTATATTGCCGTTCTCATCCAGAAATTCCTTTAACGGGGCGCTACCTTCCATTTTCCGACCGACATCTATCATTATATTTTCGGCATCGATTTGAACAACCGTACCTGTTATTACCGCTCCGATTGACAGCGATTTACCGAATGTTTCTCCATACAGTGCCTCATAATTGGTCTGATCCGTTCCCTGCCCTGAATTTTCCTCCGCGATTTCGTTTACGTTTTCCCGGTCTGTCTTGATTTCATCCATGTTTGACATCCTCCGTACCCCCTGTCCGATTAAGTTGGTGTCCTATACAATAGGGTCTTTTAAAAAACAAGCACTCTTTTGCCCTGATTCTGTCTGTAAGTCCACATAAGACCAATGCCAGAGGGATAAGAGTCCCTTCTGTATAAAACTATATCCGTGCTATAAATATCAGAACTTTCTTCTGCGTTCCCGGCATGAGGAAGAATCCTTGTCCATACCTTTCCTAAGTATCGGTTTCAAAAAGCATGGCGGTTCAAGGGCCGGATATTCATGTTTTCGTCAAGCCATTAGCCGACGCTTATTGCGCACTTCTCTTTAAGTATCACGCAACTGGTAAAGGATGTTTTAATCGGAACGGGTTACAGAAATTCTGCCGGACAAGAATAGCATGAGCAAACTTCTTATTGCACATACATCGAGAATACGCAAAAAGGACATCATTAAGTGTATGCTCATCTTGACATGAACATTTTATAAGATAGATAAAAAGCCGGGAGGCCTTTAATGGACAAGGTCTGGGATAGAAATACAAAACAGCTTCAAGATGTTCGTTTTTACAGGAGCGAAGCCATAATATTCGTACACAAAAACCCGGTAGCCCGGTTTATAATGAGCAAAATAGCAACATGGCCGCTTTTCAGCACGCTGATGGCGCTAAAAGACTACACGCGGTTTTCAAAGAAAAAGGTGCTGGATTTCGTAGCCGAAAATAATCTCAATGAAACGGAATTCGAAAAACCGGCCTACCGATATTCATCTTTCAGCGAGTTCTTTGACCGCAGGCTCAAACCCCAGGCAAGGCCGGTCTGTGCCGACAACGATGCCATTGTGTCCCCGGCGGACGGCGTACTGAGCATCTTCCCTGACATATCCGGCGTTCCGGCATTCACAATCAAAGGCCAGAATTTCACGCTTGCTTCCCTGTTGAGGGATACGCGACTGGCCGGTGAATATATGGGCGGGTCAATCGCCATAGTATACCTGTCACCCACAGACTATCACAGGTACCATTTCCCGTGCGACTGCACGCTCGAAAAAAGCCTGAAACTGGGCGTCAGGCTTTTTTCAGTAAACCCGATTGCGATGGAGCATGGCTATCGCCCGTTCGACGTCAATGTAAGGGATATAAGCACCCTGAGCAATGAAAAGCTGGGGCAATTCCTGATGATTGAAGTGGGCGCGCTTTATGTGGGCCGCATGATCCGGACCAGCCCCGATCCCGGGAAAAAGTTCAAAGGTGAAGAAAAAGGTTATTTCGGCCTCGGAGGCTCGACAATAGTCCTCGTATTTAAAAAAGGGGTCATCAGATTTGACGACGACATTCTTGAAATGGCTTCCAAATCCATCCCGTCCAAGGTCAGAATGGGTGAAAAAATAGCCAGAACGGTTTACTGATCATAACAGGTACATGAAAAAAATATTATTTTTTATTTTCAGCCGGCTCTACGGTCTTGTCTGAGTCTAATGCTTTCCTTGTCTTATCAACGGCCTTATCAACAGCTTTTTCTGTTGCGTCAGCAGCTTTCTTTACGCCTTTTTCAGTGGCAACAGCAGCCTTCTTAACCCCTTTTTCTGTTGCAACAGCCGCCTTCTTCATTCCTTTCTCTGTGGCGTCTGCTGCCTTCTTCATGCCTTTTTCAACAGGCTTTACTGCTTTATCTATTCCTTTTTCCGTACCTTCTGCCGCCTTTACAGTACCCTGTTCGACTTTTTTGCCCGTTTTTTCAAGAGTCTCGACGGTTTCCTTTTTCACCTCTTCCGCTTTTGTTTCAATATCCTTGGAAAATCCCGCAAAGCTAAGGGAAAGGAAAATCACAGTCACAAAGGCCGTAACACATAGCAAGATCGGAACCCTGGTCATGCTCAGCTCCTTTCGTCAACTACTGCTCCGTCGCCCTTAAACCCTGACGCCGGAACAATCTTTATACCGACCCGGATACCCAGATCGGTATGGAACTTCTTCTCCAGTTTCTCCATAAAAGTCTTCTGCGTGCGCATTTCGTCGAAAAACAGTTTTTCGCCGACTTCGAGAAGTATGTCGGCCTTTTCATACGCCCTGTCACGGTAGATATGCAGCTGGCTCCTGTTATCAATGCCCAGTGAAATCAATATCTCCCTGATGCGCTTTGGCGCTATACTGATCCCCTTTACCTTTACCGTGTCATCCGTCCTGCCGTAAAATCCGGCAAGCCTCATGTGCGTCCTTCCGCATTTGCATTCATCAGGTTCAATCATCGTAATATCACCCGTGCGGTAGCGTATCAGGGGAAAAGCCTCCCTCATGAGTGTCGTTATGACAAGCTCACCCTTTTCGCCGGCTCCGAGCGTGTTTCCTGTGGCCGGATCGATCACCTCGGCAATAAAGAAATCCTCATATACATGCAGCCCTTCATGCGCGCTGCATTCACCGGCAATTCCCGGACCCATCACGACGCTCGATCCGTAGCTGTCGAACACTTCAACACCAAGCCCCTGCTCTATCTTTGACCTGACGGCAGGGCTCAGTCTGTCTGCTCCCAGTATCGCACGGCGCAGGCGCAAGGATTTAGGATTGATGCCAAGCTCGTCCAGCCTGTCCAGAAGGATAAGGGAATAACCGGGCGTGCAGGCAAGTGCAGAAGTCAGATAGTCCCTCATGATGATAATCTGCTCGTTCGTATTTCCGATATCGGCCGGGATTACGGATGCTCCAAGAAGCTCGGCTGCGGCATGAAAGCCGAACCCGCCAGTCATGAGCCCGTATCTGAATGAAATCTGAATTACATCATCCCTTGTTATGCCCGTACCTGTAAGAAACCTGGCCATGAGCCTCGCCCATGCCTTGAGGTCTCCTGCTGTGTATCCGGTAACAATCGGCCTTCTCGCCTGGCCGGATGATGCATGTATGCGCACCACTTCACGCAGCGGAACGGCGAACATGTCATAGGGATACCCTTTTTCTATATCCGCCCGGGTTGTAAACGGCAGTTTCCTTATATCATCAAGCGACTTTATCTCTTCCGGAAGAATGCCTGCCCCATCAAGGGACCTCCTGTAATGGGCCACATTAAGGTATGCCCGGTTCAGTGTCGACTGAAGCCGTTCAAGTTGAACCTGTCTCAGTTCAGATGCCTTCATCGTTTCACAACCTGTCTCAAACATCATAAGACCTCCCCTCCAAGATAGGCGTCCAGCACCTTGGGATGCTTCCTTATTTCCTGCGGTACCCCTGTTGCGAGCAGACTTCCTTCAGCCATGACTATGATCCGTTCGCAGATGTCCATGATAAGGTTCATATCATGTTCGATTATAACGATGCTCAGATCAAGCTCGTTTTTCAGTTTTATTATCAGGGAAGAGAGCTCTCCGGTTTCCCTGGGATTCATTCCGGCGGCAGGCTCGTCAAGGAACATGACATGTGGCCTCGATATGAGCGCACGGGCGATTTCCACCCTTCTCTGATCGCCGTACGACAGGTTGATGGCTTGTTCACCCGCTCGCTGGCTGATGCCAAGGATTTCGAGGAGCTTCAGGGCTTTGTTTTGAAGCCTTTTTTCTTCTTTTATTTTCCAGGGCGCCATCACCATGCTGGCCCAGAATCCAGTCCTGAGCTGCAGATGGCCTCCGACCATGACATTTTCCAGGACGCTCATGTCGCGGAACAGCTCAAGGTTCTGGAAAGTCCTGGTCATGCCCAGTCCGACGCGCCTGTGCGGTTTGAATCGAGTTATGTCTTTGCCCGCGAAATGTATGCTGCCCGAATCAGGTGGGAACAAACCTGTCAATACGTTAAAAAGAGTAGTCTTGCCTGCACCGTTGGGTCCTATGACGCCCAGGATCTCGCCTTTCATAATCTCCAGGCTCACCCGGTTCAATGCATGAATGCCCATGAAGCTCTTGCTTAAATTTTCAGCCTTCAGCATCATTCCCAGACCTCTTTGTACCCCTTGCCCAGGTACGCCCTCTGTATCTCGTTGCTGTCCCTGAGTTCCGCAGTCGTACCTTCCATGACTATACGGCCGGTCTCGATGACATAGCCCCTGTGCGCCACATTGAGCGCCATCGAAGCGTTCTGTTCTACAAGGAGGATGCTCAACCCCTCTTCCGAATTGAGCCTTCTGATCCGTTCATAAATCTGGGAGGTGATTATCGGTGCAAGCCCCATTGAGGGCTCGTCAAGCAGCAGTACCCTGGGCTTTGCCATAAGCGCCCTGGCTATGGCCAGCATCTGCTGTTCTCCCCCGGAAAGCGTGCCTGATATCTGTGAGCGCCTGTCTGCAAGGATGGGAAAGAGCCTTTCCATAGACGCGATGTCCGAGGCGATTTTTTTCCTGTCGTTTCGGCAATAGGCGCCCAGGATCAGGTTATCCTTTACAGATAGCCCCTTGAAGAGCCTCCTGCCTTCAGGTACGTGGCCTATGCCCATTTTAAGGATTTTGTCAGGCGACTTTCCCGTAACTGTTTCTTCACCTAAAAGGACTTCACCCGACAAGGTCCTGAGAAGCCCTGAAACCGATTTCAAGATACTGCTCTTGCCTGCGCCGTTCCCGCCTATCAATGCCACGATTTCGCCTTCCGAGAGGTGAATGCTGACCCCCTTTACGGCATGAATGCGGCCATAGTGGGCATGAATGTTTCTGAGCGTAAGCACTAGGCTTTTCTCCCGAAGATTTCTGTTATCTTGACCCGGCCCATTATCCCCTGCGGCCTGAAAACCATCAGCGCTACAAGCAGGGCCCCATAAAAGATGTCCTGGTAATCGGCAAGCTTCCTTAGAAGCTCCGGCAGTATAGTAAGAATGAACGCCCCGATAAGCGAGCCCGCAATACTGCCCAGACCTCCCAGCACCGCCATTGACAGAACCTGGATAGAAGTGTGCATGCCGAAGGTATGGGGATTGATGTATGCCGTGTAGTGTGCATAAAGGCTCCCGGCAAGCCCGGCCCAGAATGCGCTTACAATGAAAGCAAGCGTTTTGTAGTAATAGACGTTTATACCCATGAACGCGGCTGTCGTGTCATTGTCCCTGACGGCGGCCCAGGCCCGGCCTATGCGAGAGTTTTTGAGCGTCCAGGCGCTTGTGATCATGATTGCGAGAACTCCAAGGACCAGCATGAGGAACCCCGGCTTTGAGTAAAGAGGCTTGCCGAACAAGGTTACAGGCGGGATTCCCACAAGCCCGTCAGCACCGCCCGTGATGTCGAGGTTTAAAAAGACCTGCCCCATGATTATGCCGAAACCGAGTGTGACTATCGCGAGATAGTCATCCTTGACCCTGAGCGCGGGCATGGCAAGCGTCAACCCGAGCACGGAGGTGATTGCACCAGATAAAATGAAGGCCGGTACAAAGCCCAGACCTTTAATCATCAGGAGCGAGCTCACATAGGCGCCGATCCCGAAAAAGGCCGCATGCCCGAGAGATACGAGCCCCGCAAAACCGGCAAGAATGTTCAGGCTTAATGCAAGCATGGCAAATATGCCGGTCATGACCAGGATATGGAATATGTATACGCTCATCTGCCTGACCCCAGAATACCCCTGGGCCTTGCTACAAGCACCAGTACAAGGACGATGAAGGCGAATGCATCCTTAAAGTTCGACGATATGTATGCGGCGCCAAGGTTCTCGGCTATGCCGAGCACCAGAGCTCCGATTATGGCCCCGGGAATCGAACCGACCCCTCCCAGTATGGCCGCGGAAAACGCCTTTAACCCTGGAAGGGTGCCCATGCCGGGCGATGTGGAATTATAATATGCAGCCATCAGAATCCCTGCGACCCCGGAAAGAGCAGAGCCCAGGAGAAAGACGATAACATAGGCCCTGTTTACATTTATGCCGGAAAGCCTGGCCGCATCGCTGTCCATTGCAACGGCTCTGACGGCTTTTCCATGCCTGGTCATATTCATAAACATCCAAAGCACGATCATCATGACGACTGATACCGCCATAATGACAAGCTGCAGCCATGTCACATGCGCATTAAATATATTGAACCCTTCAAAACCGAAATCTATCGGGAACGGCCTGTCTTCAGGCCCGAACAGAAGCCTTGCGAGAGAGCTTAAAAAGATTGATGCGCCTATTGCGCTGATTAGAGGAATAAGCGGGTGCAGACCCCTGAGCGGCCTGAAGGCGATACGCTCGAGCAAAAGCCCCACGATGCATGCCGATAAAATACCGGCAAGGATTGCCAGAGTCAGGCTGCCGGTTGCCTTGAGCGTCAGAATCGCCCCGAAAGCCCCGAACATGTATATCTCTCCCTGGGCGAAATTGACTATGCCCAGAATGCCGAAGATCATGGTGTAGCCCAGGGCGACAAGCGCATAAACGCTTCCCGCCACCAGGCCGTTTATTATCTGCTGAAAGAGCAACCTACTCGACCTTTACGTACCTTCCTTTTTCAACCTTGAACAGGTAAACTCCCTGCTTGATCACGTCGCCGTCCTTGTCAAAGCTAAGCTTGCCTGTGACACCGTCAAAATCCTTAACCGTATCAAGGTAAGCCCTTATCCCGTCAGCATTGTAGCCTTTTTTTGCAATGGCATCGGCTACGAGTCTGGTCATATCGTAGGTGATTGCGGCGAACATGATGTTGTTGGGCTCTTTTGCGTCAGCCTTGACTATCTTGAAATATTCCGACTTGAACTTCTTGTTCACCGGCGTGTTGTAGTCCTCGTTATATTCGCTGGCATTGACGTGCCCGTCGGCGGACTTGCCTGCAAGTTCAATATATTTCGGCGCCATGTCGCCGAACACGCCCATTGAGGCGACGGTTATACCCATCTGCCTGGCCTGTTTTATAGCGGGCGCGGTTTCCTGGAGGTAACCGGGTATGAACAGGAGGTCGAATTTCTGCTGCTTGACCTTGGTAAGCTGGGCAGAAAAATCACGGTCTCCCACCATGAAGCTCTCGGAGATAACGACCGGAATGCCGAGGGCCGTGAAATTCTTTGTGAACAGCTCGTTGCAGCCCTTGCCGTAAGGCTCGTTGCTGTAAAGGATCGCGACCGATGTCGTCTTCATTTTTTCTTTTGCATATTTGGTCAGGGCCTCGGCCTGTTTGTCAATGCTCGTACAGCCGCGATAGATATACTCACCCGCCTGAGAAATCTTCGGCGATGTGCCATTTGGCGTGATGACAACGATCTTGTCCCTCTGGGCGACAGGTGCAACGGCAAGAACCTCGCCGCTCATCATGGGGCCGATTATGACCTGGCATTTGTCGACAGAGACGAGTTTCTGGTATGCAGCTACTGCAGCCTGCGGGGAATCCTTGCTGTCTTCATAAATAACCACAAGCTTTTTCCCGTTGATGCCGCCCTTGGCATTGATCTGCCTGACCGCGATCTCAATACCCCTTTTTGCCGGAAGCCCGTCGGACGCGCCCTGTGAAAGTCTCAAAATTGCGCCGACCTTGATATCTTCGGCAGCCGAAGAAGATGAAACCCCTGTAAAAATCAATACCGTCATGAAAATTGATACCCAAACAAGCTTCTTCATTTTTCCCTCCTGAAAATGTCCATGCATTGATTGTTTCTGCTTGCAGTAACGCACAGAACTTATTCCGTTTTGTATCCTTTGCGCCACCTTTTCTGTCAAGGTTTTTCTTGGAAATGAGGTTTAAATTGAGAATAAGATGATATAAGTATATTTGAGACGTCTGAAAATGGAGGATATTCATGACAAAACTTGATGAACTGAAAAAGTTTGTGGCCAGAGATGCGGTAAAATTCGGAAAATTTACCCTGTCTTCAGGAAAAGAATCCGACATATACGTGGACTTGAGAAAGGTCACGTTAAACCCCGAAGGCGCAACGCTGATAGGTGAGGTCGTTTCGGATATGATAGGTAAAGTCGAGGCCGATGCCATAGGCGGAATGACCATGGGAGCGGATCCGATTGCACTTGCCGCCGCCATGAAAGCACTTGAAAAAGGACGGAGGATAAACGCGATCGTAGTACGGAAAGAGCAGAAGGCCCACGGCACCATGAACTGGGTGGAGGGCCCGGTCAGCCCCGGGCAGAAGGTTATCGTCGTTGAAGACGTCATAACGACGGGAGGCAGCGCCATCAAGGCCATTGACAGGCTGCGCGAAAACGGTTTTGCAGTCGACACGGTTATTGCCGTATTTGACCGCATGGAAGGCGGGAAAGAGGCGATCGAGGCAAAAGGCTGCAAGGTTCTCACCGTCATTACAAGGAAAGACCTTCAAAAGTGAACATACTGGCCATAGAGACATCCTGCGACGAAACAGCGGCCGCGGTCGTGACTACAGAGGGGAAAATCCTCTCCAGTATCGTTGCATCACAGATAAAGGATCATGCCGCGTTCGGCGGCGTCGTTCCCGAAATAGCCGCCCGCAGGCATGTGGAGCTGATTTCACCGGTTGTCGAAACTGCAGTTAAGGATGCAGGAATGACACTCGGCGACCTGGGAGGCATAGCGGTAACTCAGGGACCGGGACTTGTAGGCGCCCTGCTTGTCGGGATTTCCTATGCGAAGGCGCTGGCCTACGGGCTTGAGATACCGGTTGCCGGCGTAAATCATCTTGACGGCCATCTTGCCGCCGTACGTATTGACAGCGAGCTTTCCTACCCCCACATGGGCATGGTTGTTTCCGGCGGACATACTTCCATCTATCGAGTCCTTGAGCCCGAGAAAACCACCCTAATAGGACAGACTATGGACGACGCCGCAGGAGAGGCCTTTGACAAAGTGGCCAAACTGCTGAACCTGGGCTATCCCGGCGGAGTGGTGATAGAAAAAATGGCGGCCGGTGTAGCGGACCACGGCCTTGATCTGCCAAGACCCATGCTGAAGGAACCGGGTTATGATTTCAGTTTTTCAGGACTCAAGACGGCGGTCCTCAACCTGGTCGTGAACTTGAAACTCTTCCCGGGCATGGACCTGAGTTTCTCAGGACTGCCTTCAAAAAGAACCCCGGCGCCGGGAAAGGAAGAGCTTGTGCCCAGGATCGCAGCTGCCTTCCAGGAGGCGGCAATCGATGTACTTGTGACCCGGCTGATGAAGGCTGCCATGGATTTCAATACTAACCTGGTGGTTGTAAGCGGGGGTGTCGCCTGCAACTCTGCGCTCAGGAACGAACTGAAGAAACGCACGGAAGAGGCAGGTATGAGGCTGGTGCTGCCCGATAAGAAATACTGCACCGACAACGCCGCCATGATCGGCATAGCCTCAATAAAACTATTTGAAAAAGGTGACACAGGCGGTCTGGACATGAACGCCGTATCGAGGTGGAGCGAACTGTAATGCCGAAGCGCTCACTGGGTCAGAATTTCCTTGTAAACACCCATATCATTGACACAATCATCCTGTTTTCAGGTCTTGAACACGGCGAAACGGTACTTGAGATAGGCCCCCGGGAAAGGGGCGCTGACAAAAAAGCTCTCTGATATTGCGGGCAGGGTCGCAGCTGTTGAAAAGGACAATCGACTTGCAGAAGACCTTAAAAGGAATTTCAGGGACAAACCGAATATAGAAATTTCTAACGCCGACATACTTGAGTGTGACATGACATCCATTGTCCCGGCAGGTTCGCACCTGATAGCCAACCTTCCCTATAACATTGCCACAGTGATAATCACAAACCTGCTGAATTTTCCAGGGCATTTTTCCTCAATAACCGTCATGGTTCAAAAAGAGGTCGGAGAGCGTATCTGCGCCAAACCCGGCACAAAGTTCTATTCGGCATTGAGCGTGCTTATGGCATCGTGCTTTGACGCGTTTGCCGGCCCCATTGTTAAACCAGGCAACTTTTTCCCGAAGCCCAAGGTCGATTCCATTCTAATAAAACTTCTGCCAAAAAATGATCCCCTTCCCCCCCGAATCCTGGCTGTCCTGAAACAGGTTGTTTTCTGCACCTTTAATTCCAGACGTAAAATGCTTCGGAATTCTTTGTTAAATCTTCCGGAAATAACGCCCGGGACGCTGCTCTTTCTTGAGAAATCATCCGGTATTGATTTTTCCCGCAGACCCCAGGAACTCGGCATTCAGGAATTCATAAAGCTCACCCGGACATATGTAGAAAATATACTCAGATAACATCATAACTTTTTTATTGAATACAAAAGATGTGTAAATTTTTGCCCGTTGCGTTTTCACGTTACCTGTGAGATTTTAGTAAGATTCAAATGTCATTAGCTGATAATAAACCAGTCATAGTTCAGAGCGACGGCAGTATCCTGCTCGAGGTGCAGAATGACGCCTATGAGGACGCACGTGACGCCATTCTTCCCTTTGCGGAGCTGGTTAAATCACCGGAGTATGTGCACACATACAGGATAACGCCGATAAGCCTCTGGAATGCCGCAGCCATAGGAACAGACTGCGAAGATGTCATGGCTGCATTAGCGCTCTATTCACGTTACGAGATTCCATCAATCGTTGAAACGAGGATAAGGGACGCCTTCTCCAGGTGGGATGCCGTACGGCTTTTACCCGGAGGTGATGAACTTGTTGTAGAGGTAAAAGAAAAGAATATCCTGGAAAGACTTCTTGCCAGCAAGCTGGTACAGGAATGCATCATATCTGCGTTACCGGGCAGGGGATTCAGCATATCCAAAGATGTTCGCGGCCGTTTCAAGCACTTGATGATAAAGCTGGGGTTTCCCGTTAATGACCTTGTAGGCTATGAACAGGGAGACCCCCTCGATATACCGCTTAAGGAAATTGCATCAACCGGAGACGCTTTCAGCCTGAGGCGATATCAGATCGAGGCCGTTGATAATTTCTGGGCAGGAGGCAGCGCCCGGGGCGGTCAGGGTATTGTCGTGCTTCCGTGCGGAGCCGGCAAGACGGTTGTCGGCATGGGCGTGATGGAAAAGGCAAATACATGTACGCTCATACTGTGCACGAATGTGGCGGCAGTCCATCAGTGGATAAGCGAGATACTGGACAAGACCGGCCTCAGTCCCGATGACGTGGGTGAATATACGGCCCATAAGAAGGACATTAAACCGGTTACGGTAACCACATATCAGATCCTCACCCACCGGAGGTCAAAGACCTCGCCTTTTGAGCATATGCACCTCATGATGGCAAAGAAGTGGGGGCTTCTGATCTATGATGAAGTTCACGTCCTGCCTGCACCCGTATTCAGGACTACCACCGAGATTCAGGCCAAAAGGCGGCTCGGCCTGACAGCCACACTGGTACGTGAAGACGGCCTCGAAGAGGATACTTTCTCCCTTATCGGCCCCAAGTGCTATGATGTCCCCTGGAAGGAGCTTGAATCAAAGGGTTTCATTGCCGAGGCAATATGCTATGAGATAAGGCTCCCGATGCCCAGGGACCTGGAAAAGCGCTATATAACGGAGAGCGAAAGGATCCAGTTCAGGACTGCATCGGAAAACCCCTACAAGGAGTATGTTGTAAAAGAACTGATAAAGAAGCACTCCGATGAACCCGTTCTTATAATCGGGCAGTATCTGACGCAGCTTAAAAGGCTGTCGTCATTTCTGAAAGCCCCGCTCATTACAGGGGCTACACCGAATATCAAGAGGGACGAGCTGTATCAGGAGTTCAGGAACGGCAATGTGCCTGTGATGGTCGTTTCCAGGGTTGCCAATTTTGCAATCGACCTTCCCGATGCATCGGTCGCCATACAGGTTTCAGGAACTTTCGGATCGCGCCAGGAAGAAGCCCAGAGGCTGGGCAGGATATTGAGACCGAAAAAACGCATATCCAGTTTTTACAGCCTTGTCACATCAAACTCCGCAGAGGACGATTTCGCCCATAAACGCCAGGTGTTTCTGGCCGAACAGGGCTACAAGTACCGCATAGAGGAATGGACTGAAGATGACATCAACACATGAACTGATAACTGGCATACCTTCAAGCATGGCAGGCCAGATCTCCCGGAACATACTCGGACATGCAAGCGATGCGTCCGGGCTTGTAACGGACCTTAATGACCCGTCAAGGGTTAACGCCATATACGACGGCCTTGATCAACAGGAAAAGGCGCTGATTGCAGATATCTGCGTATCCGGCGGAGAAATGGACTGGATTGTTTTTTCCAGGATATATAAGGATGACATCAACAAAGCACGCGAGGTGCTCACCGGCCTCGGTAGAAAGGGCATCGTGTTTCAGGGCGGCCTTACCGGCCGGGACCCTGTTATACTTCTACCTTCAATGATCTCAAGGGTTCGCTCAGATATCGAATGCACGACTCCAGACGGCCTGACGTTGAAAGAAGACCGTGTACCTGAAACATGGAAGCATATCCTGATGATCAATGCCCTGAAAACCCTTGAGCTGAAGTGCAGGGTCGGACTGGAGCCTTTCAAGAAAGGATGGGCGCAGCTCGAGGAGAAACTGGATTCGATCATGGACATCAGGCATATCTACTGGGAGCTCTCCTCCCTGGGCTGTTTAAAGGATGCCGGCGGTGAGATCATGGTCCTTGGAAAGACCTCCGAAACAATAGCGAATGAAGGCGAGCTGAGATATAAACTGTGGCGCTTTATCAATTCCTGCAGGCCTTATGGAATCGACGGCGAGATATACACGGTCGTTTCCGACAGGACTCTCCTTAAATCCGTTCTTGAGCGCATCGTTGTCATAAGCCTTGCCAGGATAACGCCGCCCATTGAGGAGATTTTCGACATCTCGAAGAGGCTCGTGAACGAATGGATCGAAATCGGGATTTTCAGGGAAGACGTATCCGGACAATATCTCAGGTTCGACGGTAGAATATACAATGCAATGGACGGTTCCGAAATCGAATCCGGCACATACAGATGGAAAGACCAGGTAATAATCAAGCCCGATATGGAGATAATCGTACCCAAGGACTTCAATCTCTCTGATCACCTGAGCATAGGAGAAATTGCCGAACTCATGAGGGCCGATGTTGTGAGCATCTATCGTATAACAAGACAGTCCGTTTTGAGGGCCATCGGTTTTTCCTGGACCGCAGAAAAGATCATGGCCTTCCTTGACAGAATCTCACAGCACACCATGCCTGACAATATACTGAAGACCATATCGGCATGGACCGGGACGATTTCCTGTGCCCGCATAATCAGCGGCACATTCCTGCTGACGTCGGACAAGGACAAGGTCCCCCACGGGCTGGAAGAATTGCAGCCGGGAATATTCAGGATTCCTGAAAACTATGAAAGAGAAATGGGGGCGCTGCTTGAAAAGAGGGGAGTCCTTGTCGAACATGAGAAACAGCCCGATGATTCAGAGCCGGCATGGGGAAGGCTGCTGCCGATAAAACCCGTCAAGCAGCCGAGACAGTCGTTCGCCAGGGGCGGATTATATCCCTACGGCATGGTCATTCCTCTCCCTTACGGCAACAAGGGCATAGAAATGCTTGAGAATGTTATCAATGAAGGCCGGGATATTATAATCTTCTATCCGAAAAAGGGGTACGGAGAGTCCTCGGCACACAGGATCAGTCCTATAAATATTTACATCCGCTCGGGAGCAGGTTTTATGGAAGCGATAAACGAAGACAGCGGCGCAGCGGAAACCTTCGAGGTGGCCAAGATCAGGGCTATCCTGAGACAGGAGTTGAGCTAGGATTTCTGGAGTTTGGAGACCGTATCCTTCATCGACTTTATCTGGTTCCTTGTATCTTCATCAAGCGTCTTGTCCGCGAGTGCAATATTTATATGGTGCATGCATGCAGCCAGGTTGCGCGTTGACAGAAAATATTTGGCAAAAGAAAAATGAGAAAGCCCGTCTTTGCCTTTCTTCTCGTACAGCACCCCTAGGGTGTATGCGGCACGGGGGCTCTGGGAGGAGAAAGGCAGCAGGATCACTATGGCCTCGTCATACTGTCCTTTATCCATCATTATGTCCGCCAGGGCGTTTACCGCAACGGGATTCTTGAGGTCAGACTTCAGATAAGGATAGGCCTTTTCCTTTTCATTCAGGTAATAATAATCGATCCCTATCCAGCCCCTGGCCTGAGGCAGCTCGTTATCCTTGAGTTCCGAGAGCGACTCCTTGAATTTTCCGTTTCTTGCGTTTGAGATGCCAAGGGCCAGATTGAGATACATTTCAGGCATTCCGGCCGAACGGAGCTTTATCTCCTTGTCATTCATAAGGCCGCCGGTTACAGTTGAATAAAGCAGCCAGTATCTGGTGTCAGGCTTGGGTTCCGTCGGGTTTTCCCCGATTGCCGCAATCCTGTCCTGCGTGTACGGGTGCGTCAGCATGTACTGCGGTATATTGGATGTGTCCGTATAGGTTCTGAGCCTTATAAGGAACCGTCCCATTGCCGACGGGTCCATATTCGACTCCTTCAAGAGCCTTATGGCGAACGAATCGGCCTCGGCCTCCTGCATCCTCGTATAGGCCAGGCTCATGTTCTGCGCGCCGCCTACTGATGATAAGAGTATGGCGCTTCCCACAGCCGGGTTCGCAGCTGTCACAATGGCGCCCAGGATGACTCCCACAACGGATGCAGCGGTAAGCTTGGTCTGATTATCCATGGAATTCGGGATATGCCTCAACTGGCAATGGCCCATTTCATGGGCGAGTACTGCGGCAAGTTCGTCCATGTCTTTAGCAAAGATGAGCGTACCGGAATTGATATAGATATGACCGTCAGTTATGGCAAACGCATTTATGGAAGGATCTTTAACAATCTGGACTTTGATATTGTAGATGCGGTCTTTTATATGATCGGACAACTGGTCTGCAAGGGACTGAACTATCCATGCCGCCTCGGAATCATGGAGTATATAGCCTTCCGCCTCAAGATATGCGTCCACATCCCTGGATATCTCGCGCTCCTGCTCATAGCCAACAGCAGAAACACTCGAGGCCCATACAATAAAAACGGCAAGTATGATCAGGGTTTTTCTCATAAAAAAGAACATACAATCCGCATTAATTATATGCAAGCCGCATATTTTTAAAATATCCTTTCAGATTATCTCTTTTCTTGCCGAATACTATTTTAATCTTTCAACCGGGAAGTTTGCCCTTGACGTATGGATTGCAGTTATTATTAGAAGTTGCAGAACAGTCCTAAAAAGCTGTTTAAGAAATACCGCAAATGGGAGGTGTGTATGAGCTCAAGAGATAAGGATTATTTTCTGGCTTTATTCGAAGTGGCAAAGATGATCAATGCTTCTCTGAACATGACTACCGTTCTCGAACAAATCGTCAGGGCCGTCGTTGAAACAATGAATGTGAAGGCATCATCCATAAGGCTTCTTGATTCAAAAAAGCGCGTTCTGATGATGGGTGCGGCGAACGGCCTTTCAAAGGGATATATAAGGAAAGGCCCCGTGCTCATTAAGGAGAGCGGAATTGACCAGCAGGTCATGAAGGGTGAAACCATCTGGATTAAAAATGCCTGTACCGACCCAAATTTCCAGTACGGCGAAGGCGCCAGGTGTGAAGGAATCAAATCCGTTCTCGTTCTTCCGGTCAAGGCGGGAAAAAACATTATCGGCGTTTTAAGGGTTTATACAGACAAGATAAGGGAATTCGGCGTGGAAGAACGCCATTTCCTTGAAGCAGTGGCAAATCTCAGCGGGATAGCGATTGAAAACTGCAAATTCCACAACCTTCTAAAGACCGATTATGACCTGTTGATTGCCCACAAATACCGTATAGACGACAATTAAAGGAGGATATAGTATGCTTCGTATAGGAATAAACGGCTTTGGCCGGATTGGCCGCCAGGTGCTCAAAGCAATGCTTGAGAGATACAGGGAGACTCTGGAGGTTGTTGCAATCAATGACCTTTCTCCTGCTGAAACCAATGCCCATCTTTTCAGATATGATTCCAACTACGGGAGATTTGCCGGAGAGATAAAAGTTGGAAAAGACAGCCTCGTTATAAACGGCAATAAAATCAAAAATTTCGCGCTCAGGGATCCTGCGCAGATTCCTTGGGGCGATGTGGGTGCCGATATCGTTATCGAGTCGACAGGGCTCTTTCTAAGCAAGGAAGCGGCCAGCGCACATATAAATGGCGGAGCAAAGAAGGTCATCATCTCGGCACCGGCCAAGGATGAGGACATCACGATCGTCATGGGTGTCAACCATAAGGATTACAATCCCAAAAAGCACACCATCATATCCAATGCCTCATGCACGACAAACTGCCTGGCGCCTCCGGCCCTAGTAATTCACAAGTCCTTCGGGGTTGAAAAGGCCCTTATGACGACGATCCATTCATATACGAACGACCAGCGCATACTCGATATGCCGCACAAGGATCTGAGACGCGCCCGGGCGGCGGCCCTGAATATTATCCCGACAACGACAGGCGCGGCAAAGGCAGTGGCCCTTGTCATTCCGGACCTCAAGGGGAAGTTTGACGGATATTCCCTGCGCGTTCCAACGCCCACTGTTTCGGTGGTTGATTTCGTGGCTCAGCTGAGCCGCGATGTAACCACGGATGAGCTTCATGACGCGCTGCGCAAAGCTGCCAAATCCACGCTCAAGAATATAATGTACTGCGAGGACGAACCGCTTGTGTCAATAGATTTCAAGGGAAACCCGCACTCCTCGATCGTCGACATGAAGTTTACGCAGGTCAAGCACGGCAACATGGCCAAGGTGGTTGCCTGGTATGACAACGAATGGGGTTATTCCTGCAGGGTGGCGGACCTTGCAAACTACATGGCAGGCAAAGGCATAAAGTAGCTTCATACAAAACGGCGGCCCCCCTGCATCGGGGGCTGCCGTTGAAAACTTTCATGTTATTCCTTGACTATGAACACCCGCCTCATTTAAGATTCGGCCTTCTTTTCAAAATACCCGAGGGGTTTTTATGCCTTTAAAAAAAGATATGGGCAAAGTGCTGATAATCGGTCCCGGCCCGGTAAGGATAGGACACGGCGGCGAACTGGATTTTGCGGCCGCCGCCGCTGCAGCCATACTGAAAAAGTCAGGATTCGACGTTCTGGCCATCGATGCTAATCCGGCCGGATTATTGACTTATTCGGCACGGACATATGTTGCGCCGATTACAGCCAAATCCGTTACCGATATTCTCAGGACGGAAAAACCGGAATTCCTTCTGCCGACATTCGGGGGCAAACATGCGCTCTCGCTTGTCTTAGGGCTTTATTCGTCAGGAACCCTTAACGGCGTTGAGATAATGGGGCTCGATATCGATACGATAAAAACCGCCGGAGACAGGATGCTGCTTAAGGAAAGGCTTTCAAAACTGGGCATACATATGCCGAAATCAACGCTTGCCCTGAGCATTGACGAGGCTGAAAGAAACGCCTCCGCCTTCGGCTATCCTGTCGTTGTAAGGCCTGCAGTCACAGGCGCCGGCAGGACATCTCTCGTATATAACGTCGAGGATCTGAGGGTGATTGCCGGAAGCATAACAGGGTCATCCTCACCCGTCATGATAGAGGAATCACTTTTCGGCTGGGACAAGCTTGAGACCGAAGTCCTGAGCGACAGGAAAGGTAATGCGGTTACGGCCGCCTTCAGGGAAAACCTTGACCAGATGGGAATACATTCCGGTGATGCGGTTGCAGTGATCCCCATGCAGACTGTTGATAAAGGCCTTCAGGAGACGATGGGTGATATCTCGTCGGTTATTGCCGGGGAACTGGGCATAAGAGGAACCGCAAACATACAGTTCGGCTATGACAGGCAGACTGAAAGACTGCTCGTGCTCGAGGTCAATCCCCGCTATTCGCGCTCGACAGCCTTTGCCGCAGCCGCAACGGGGATCAATCTTGCAGAATCTGCCGCCAAGTGTGCCGCCGGCATGACTCTCAAAGAACAGGGCCTTGATGTAATACCCGGAACGAAAGCAACAGCCGTAAGGATACCCGTTTTCCAGTTCGACAAGTTTGAAGGTGCGGACGGCAGGCTTAATACAATAATGCAGTCTACAGGCGCTTCCATAGGCATAGGACAGAACTTCAGCGAGGCCTTTCAAAAAGCCCTGAAATCTCAAATCAGCCGTTCAGACAAGAGCTATGCGGGCCTTGAACGGGATGAACTTTTTTGCCTGCTTTCGGAGCCTGTCGGCGGCAGGCTGGCGATAATCAGGCGACTGCTTGAAAAGGAGGCTGCCGCTGCCGATATTTCCGAACTGGCAAAAATCAAGCAGTTCTACATTGAGCGGATGAATGACCCGGCCGCCGCTGTCTCCGGAGGAAAAGTTAAACAGATGGCCACATCGGATGACGGTCCTGTTATTATCATATGCAGCGGTCCGGCAAGGATAGGCGAAGGCCAGGAACTCTCGGCCATGAGCTTCGAAGCTGCAGCTGCCGTTAAATCTCTTGGTATTGACGTGAAAGCCGCAGACTCGAACCCTTACGGGATTGCATCAATCCCGGGTACCGGTATCGATGTGATAATCACCGCGCTTGATTTTGAAAGCATATCACAAATCTGTCTTGAGCATTCCCCCCGGGGCATAATCTGCCAGACCGGCGGCGTAAATGCACAGGCGCTTGCAGCAAGGCTTGGAGCCGCCGGAATGAATATTTACGGGACGCCCCCTGAAAAGGCCACATGGGCTGAGAGCAGGAAGGGGCTTGCAGCGATTGCAAAAGAGGTAAAAATAGCAGTTCCGCATGCCGATTCAGCCCTAAACGCCGATGAAGCGAAATCATCTGCAGAACATATCGGCTTTCCCGTAATTATCCTGCCTGAAACTGAGACCCCTGACGGCCGTTCGAATGTGATAGCCAATGACATGGAGACGCTGGAAAAATATCTCCAGGATGCGGTTTTCCCGGTATATGTCGAAAAATTCCTTGAAGGCGGCTTCATGGCCCAGGTTGATGCAGTCTGCGACGGAGCGGACGCATTCATTCCTGCAATAGTCGAACATGTCGAACATGCAGGAATCCATACCGGGGATGCCGCCTGTGTCGTGCCTCCCCTCAATATCTCAAAAAAGAATATCGCTGAAATCCGCGAGAACGTATCGCGCATCGTACGCCACCTGGGCGCGACTGGATTCATGAACGCCCAGTTCGCAGTTCATGAAGGCAATGTGTACTGCCTCGGCATATCCCTGAGGGCCTCCAGAACGGTCCCGCTCGTTTCGAAGGTTACCGGCGTTCCGATGGTGGAATACGCCGTCAAGGCCATGTTCGGGATGAAGATCAGGGATATGGGTATTACCGAACCCGAGCTAAAACATTACGGGGTAAGGGAGGCAGTATTCTCTTTTGACGTATTTACCGGTGCCGACCCTCTGTTGGGCCCGGAAATGCGTTCGACGGGGCAGTCCCTCGGCATTGCCGATAATTTCGGGCTGGCCTTCTCAAGGGCCATCGAGGCCTCCGGCTTCAGCCTTCCCGACAAAGGAAAGGTGCTGATTACCGTTTCCAGGAACGACAGGCCTAAACTGCTGGATGCGGCGAAAAGGCTTAAAGCGCTTGGCTTCGGGATCTGTGCAACCAAAGGCACTGCCGGGTACCTTAATGAAAACGGCATCGATGCCGAGGTCGTGCTGAAAGTCTATGAAGGAAGGCCGAATATTGTCGATGACATCAAGAACGGCGAATACAGCCTTATAATAAATACGCCAAGCGGCAGGCTGTCCAGGCATGATGATTCATATATCAGAAAAGCCGCCATCGCCTACAAGGTGCCTTATGTCACGACAATCGCAGGCGGCGTCGCCGCAGTCATGGGTATCGAGGCTTCGAGAAACGCATCGGAACCATTGAAGCCCCTTAATGGATAACGATTCCCTGTTCAAACAAACCGCACCGGAGGATTTATGCAAACCAGACACGATCTTCCTGTTATAAAGATTGTCATAAGGGACGCCAACGCCAGGATGGGACTCCAGGCCGTATTTGCATCCGTTGAAAACAACAAAGGCATTATCAGGAGGTCGGCGGAAGGCAGGCTCAAACCGCAGGAGAACATCTTTGCCCATGTCAGGTCCACATCTGCCGAAGTCCTGTTCCTTTTGCAGGAAAAAAAGCGCGACATGGACAAAAGGGCGGCGATTATTTAAAACCCGTAAGCCCTCTTTCCCCGGCCGGCACAGATATAAAATGAGGATTGAACACTCTTTCAGCTATAAAAAGCATGAAACGCGGTGACCGGGAAACTTCTCAACGAAAACAGGTTTTTCATCCCTGCAGCGTTCCAAAGCGTCCGGGCATCCCGAAAAAAAATCGCAGCCTGACGGCATCTTAAGCGCCTCATCCCTTATGACAAATCTTTTGCCCCTGTTTCTTATGGAAGGCACGGCATCGAGCAGGCGGCGGGTGTAAGGATGAAGGGGCCTATCAAAAATATCCCCGGCCGAAGACAGCTCGATAATCTTCCCCATGTACATTACGGCCACTCTGTCTGAGAGATACCCCACGACGGACAGGTTATGGGAGATAAACAGGTAGGAAAGACCCATCCGCTCCTTCAGGTCGGTAAGCAGGTTGAGGACCTGAGCCTGGATGGACACGTCAAGGGAGCTTACCGGTTCATCGCATATTACCAGTTCGGGGTTAATCGCCAGGGCGCGAGCTATGCATATCCTCTGGCGCTGTCCGCCTGAAAACTCATGCGGGTAGCGATCGGCCATCTGCCGTCCGAGGCCCACCATCTCCATAAGCGAGAATGCCCGGTTTCTGATCTCGGGTACCGGCAGCATCCTGTGTATGCGCATGGGCTCTTCTATAATCGAAAGGACCCTTTTGCGCGGATTGAGCGAGCCTGCCGGGTCCTGAAATATCACCTGCATATTCCTTCTTATATTCCTGAGCTCCTGCTTACCGGCGGCCAGGGCGTCCTTGCCGGAAAATATTATTTGCCCGCTGTCGGGCCTCTCAAGCAGCAGTATCAGCCTTGCAAGGGTGGATTTGCCGCATCCGCTCTCGCCGACAAGACCGAGCGTTTCATTGGGATAGAGCTCAAGGCCGACTCCGTCCACCGCCTTTACCACGCCCGAGGTTTTGAAAAGGCCGGCGCTTATCGAGTATGACTTTTTAAGGTTACTAACGCTGAGCAGAGGCTTATTCAAACATACCTCCAGCACCTGAGCCTGCGGCCGTTTTCAACAGTAATCTCTGGCGGTTCGATATTGCATTTTCCCATCTTCATGCTGCACCGGGTTATAAAGCTGCACCCCTGCGGCATATCGATCAGACCGGGGACCGTCCCGGGAATGGCAGAGAGCCTTTTTCCCCTGGCCGAATCACCGGCGACGGGCACGGATTTCATCAGCCCTATCGTATAAGGATGAAGCGGTTCATTGAATATCATGTCCACATCACCGTACTCCACCACCCTGCCCGTATACATGACGGCCACATCCTGGCAGATCTGGCCGACAATGCCCAGGTCATGGGTGACGAACATGACGGATGTTCCCAGCTCCTCCTTGAGCTTATCCATGAGATCAAGAACCTGTGCCTGGGTGGTCACGTCCAAAGCCGTTGTCGGCTCGTCGGCTATCAGCAGTTCGGGCCTGCAAGCAAGGGCCATTGCTATCATGACGCGCTGGCACATGCCGCCGCTCAACTGATGCGGATACTCTCTGATCCTCTTAACAGGGTCCTCAATGCCTACAAGACCGAGCATGCGGGCGGCAATTTCAAGGGCCTGCTTTTTGTTCGAGGCACGGGCCTTCTGGTGAAGGAGCACCACCTCCGCTATCTGCGAGCCGATTGTGAAAACCGGATTGAGAGAGGTCACAGGCTCCTGGAATATCATTGAAATGCGATCCCCCCGGATATTGCGCATCTCTTTTTCAGCAAGCTTAAGAAGGTCCTTACCATTAAAGAAGACCGCGCCGCCCGTGATTTTACCGGGTGCCGGCACAAGCCTGAGAATGGACAATGCGAGCATGGTCTTACCGCAGCCGCTTTCGCCGACAATCCCGAGCGTGCTGCATTTCTTGAGGTCAAGGCTGACCCCGTCAACCGCTTTTACTGTGCCTTCGGGAGTAAAGAAATAAGTATGCAGGCCTTCTATTGAAAGGAGAATCTCGGGATTATCATATGGATTATTTGCCGCCGCAGGTTCTGTCATTGCGGACAATTTTAAACAAAGTCAGCCGTTATTGCCAGATATAAAGTTTCAGTTTTTGATGTTTTAACGAGCAGACGTCTTTGTCGGATTATACCCCGGCTCATACAAATAGATCCTGTCAAAACCCGGACTGCCACATTTCAGCCCCCGTTTCACCTCCACAAGATGTCCGGCTTCTTCCTTACCGGCAGCCTCACATAATCGAACTTGGGATAGCCTATCATCATACTCCCGTAGCACTGGTAAGATTCGGGAAGGCCGAGCGCCTCTTTCATCGGCGGAAAAAGTACTGCCGCTGAATTGAAGTAGCCCGCCCAGCAGGCCCCGAGCCCCATGCCATGCGCTGCAAGCTCAAGGTATGTAAGGGCAATCGTGCAGCTTGAAGCGGCCATCGGGTTTTTGGGCTCGTCATAGGCGATGACAACGGCCGGGGCCTTGCGCAGTATGACGTCTTTTCCCGCCTCCCATCTCTCGACGGCGCGGTCCATATGCATTGAAAGGGCGAATTCCCTCATGCCATCCAGCATGAAGCGCATCCAGTCGATGACTATGCCGGAAAGCCTTTTCAATTCATCTCTGTTGTCGATCACCAGCCACTTGTTAAGCCGGGTGTTATGGCCGGACGGCGCATAAGCCGCCAGATCGAGAAGCATTTGAATGTCCCTGCGCACGACAGGCTTGTCCCTGTAAGATCTTATGGAGCGCCTGCTCTTGAGGAACTGCCCGCATTGCTCAAATGATATCTTCAGATCATTTCTTATGGCCTGACATTTTTTGACAGGTACAAAGAGGTGAGTCAGGCTTGCCGTCGGGCATGACGCAACGCAGTGCCCGCATCTTATGCAGATTTCCTCCGCACCCTCAATCATCTCGGGAAATTCTCCCGGCTGTATATTGATCAAACCTGCCGGACACGCAGCAGCGCATATCCCGTCGGAGTTGCAGGTTTTCTCGTCGATTTTTATCAGATCCATCTTACCCCCCATTCGGCTTTTCACTTTCGAGCCTTCACCTGTCCAGTATGGGCGCAATCTTATCAGCCGCCCTGGTCGCCATCGCCATTATCGTCTCCATCGGGTTGACGCCGAGACTCGTCGGTATGCTGCTTCCGTCGACAACAAACAGTCCCGGCACCCTGTGGCACTGGTGACTGGTATCCAGTACGGAATCCGAGTTGTTCAGTCCGATCCTGGCAGTACCCACGGCATGGAACGCGCAGAGGATCATGTCCCTCGGTTTCCAGTTCCTGCTCAAAATAGTATCAAGGTCTTCAGGCCTCTCGATTAGCGGGCGGTTGAAAGCCGGCAGAAAGATTTTTGTGGCGCCGGCAGCAAAATAGACCTTGCCCAGGATGTGCATGGATTCGACAAGGCTCTCTGTATCTCTTTTTGACAGACTGTAGTACGCAAAGGGGGCTTTATTAAGCCCAGGTCTTACAAAACCTGTGCTTGTATCCTTGACCATGCACCCGAATATCGCGACATGACTGTATGACGAAACCCAGTCGATATATTCCTTCCCGATGCCCGGCAGTATGCTTGCCAGCACCATGAAGGGAGGCGTACCGCCTTCGAACCGCAATCCCTTTTCTTCGAACTGGTCAATCATGAATCCCTGCGGGATGCTTTCGTTGTTTCTCATCTCACGGTCCGGAAACATGGCGCCGACAAAGACGCAGGGGTGTATGGTGAGATTTTTTCCGACCCACTTGTTTCCCCTGACGAGACGGTTCTTCTGTATAAGCACCGGGGACACGAACGTGCCGGAGGACAATATAACGGCCCTGGCCCTGCAGGTGAGCGTCACCTTCCGCCCGTTCTTTCCCGTTCCGGTAGCCCTTATGCCTGTCGCACGCTCCCCCTCTGTAAGGATATCCGCCACTTCGAAACCGGTAAAAAGCTGGGCCGCGGCATTTAAAGCCTTCGGGATATAGGTTAAATTGGTGGACTGTTTGGAATCCTTCGGACAGCCCTGGGTACATACGCCCTGCCCGTCGCAATCTATGATGTTGTGCTTGAGAGGACCGCAGCTGTAGCCGAGAGAGGTGCAGCCGTCCCTGATGACCTCGCCTATCGGGCCGATATACCTGGCCTCGCACTCCTGCACACTGATCATCTTTTCAACGCGCTCGAAATAAGGCTCCATAGCCTGCGGCGTGAAATCCGACAGTCCCATGCCGACCCACTCATTGAGCACATCTTCCGGGGTCCTGAAGCAGGTTGCCGAATTTATCAGGGTGGTGCCGCCCACCGCCCTTCCCCTCTGGAGTGGAATGACAGTGTTGCCGTATGTCCCGGTAAACCCGTTGTTCTTATACAGCATGGGTACCATGTCCAGCGGATTGCCCGTAAAGGACTCGCGGCGGTAGAACTCTCCCTCTTCGATGATGGCCACGGCATACCCTTTTTCCGCAAGCTCTTTGGCGACAGCCGCTCCGCCGGCTCCGGTCCCGATGACAACCGCATCCGCTTCGATAAGCTCATCGGACTCAAAACCGGCCGCCGGTGTTATCTGCTTCATCCAGCGCGGTTCGGGCTCCGGACATATCTTCTCTTTCCGGTATGGGACGTTCAGTGAATCATGCACCTCTGCCGAACTTACATATCCGAATTTGAACGGGAAGCTGGCCGCAACGCCGATCATTCTCGGGACAATGAAATTTGAGTCGATCAAACGTTTGAGAAGCTCATGCCGTTTTTCAGGGGAAAGCTTTAAAAATGGCTTCCCGTAAAGCATAAGGGGAACCAGGTTGAATATCATAATGAAAGCGGTATAGCCAAAAGCAGCTGTCTTGTTCCTGTTAAGAATTTCCTCGAAATTCTTCAGTATATCTTCATTCTTCAGGTGCATATCCGGAACATCATGGAAAACCGCATCGATCAACGCCGGAGCCGTTTTATGAAATCCTTTTTCCAGCATTGCCATTACAAAAGTTAAGACCTTTCCCATCAGGAACCTCCGGTAATTATATGGTCAGGAGATTAAATACAAATCAATCTTTAATACCTGCCGCCTCCCCCCTGAATTACAAATCATAATGCATCAACTATTCTGAGAATGCCAGAGCGGAATTGTAAAGAATAACAGCTTTACGCCTTTAAGTTTTCCTCTTCCTCTTCATCCCTGAAACGCCTCTTCCTGATGATCAGGCGCATGTAGACAGCCAGAGTAAGCAGGGCGCCGATTACAAAGAGGATAGTATAGAGGTTTGCGGCCAGGGCGGATATGACGACGGTCCAGCTACGCTGGCTCACCTCCCACTCTTTTTGAAGCTCTTCGATGGACATCCCAAGGCTCATGCTTACCGCATCGCTTACATCCTGGCTGCTTTTCATGGCATTAAGGATGTTAAGAAGGCCGCTCTTCCCGAAGTTCGAAACTATGTACTCGACCACACTCCGGCTCTCTTCATAGGCCAGGGCCATGGATTGCCCGTCCTGCGGAAAATTAAGCGAAAGGGCGTTCAGCGGAATGAACCCGCCGCTCAAGGCGGCCCAGGCAAGGGCGGACTGCCTGTTGCCGGTGACAAGTTCGGCAAGCCCCCCGCTGGCCCACTGGCAGACCCCTTCATCGATCCACCTGGGGAGCGGTGTTTCCTGTATGTAGCGGTGGAGGAGAAGGTGGCACATCTCATGCTCGAGTGTGGCCGAGAGGGTGAACGGTTCTATGTTCATCCTCGAATAGTCAATGACGATGAGCATCTTGTCCGGAACGGCATATGCGACAACCAGGGGGCTGCCCGCCATGTCAGCGAAGGTTCTCCTGTCGGGCGCCAGCAGCACGGCCGGCTTGAAATCCACTTTCCAGGTCAGCGTCGCCTCCAGTCCGGCCCTGACTGCAGGATAGAGCTCGATGACCTGACGGGCGGCAAGGGCATGGGCTTCATCGAAATAGACGGATACATCCCTTGTATCGAGCCTGGAAAATTGTTTCGCGTTAAGGATGCACGGAATCATGCATAAAAAAACGATCATGAACACGGCTATCACGGTAAAGCTGTTATTTCTGCTTTTCATTTCACACGGATTGGGGATGTTGCCAAAAGCATAAGTCATTGCCCTTCAAATCAATTGGTATACAGCTTTATCATCTATCAGCAAACGGTTTTCAGCCGCTTCCCCAGGGGTTACCTTTAATGAAACCAGGGCGCCCGGCTGCCACCCCGGGTGCCATTGGATGCTGTTTCACAAACCCGGCAGAAGTTTTTCTTTTGCTGCCAGTCTGCTTAATATCGAACTTCCGGACAGGTAGACAGTAAAATCGCCCTGGCCTGAAAAAGTAATCCGTGTCATGCCCGGACCTTCTGAAACGAAACCGCTTACAGTATCGCCCTCTACGGACAGGGGAGCTCCGTCCGTAAACAAATCCAGGCTGGTTCCTGAAGGCGCTATGATATGGCCGCTGATAAGGCCCTCGCCGAATGAAAGGGCCAGGATGATTTTTGATTCCGAACCGAATATTTCAGTATCATTGATTATAAGGCTCGATGCGTCTTCCAGGAAAGCTTCTTTCAGGGTTCCATCGCTTCCGGCCGCAACCCGGACCAGTCCCGCATCGCTTGTTATGGCAGGAAATTCAGGATTGCCGCTTATCCCGCCTACTGACCATGACTGCCCTTTTTTGGATGCCGATTGCACCCTTACCAGTGTAGTGCTTTCCGGTTCTGCAATTTTGATGGCTTTACCGTCAGGGTCATCCATTGGTTTTATATCTGGCTCAACTGCTCCAACCGCATAGGGATACAAAACCGCAAGATAGCGCGCATTTTTTACCTGGATGTCTGCCTGCAGCACTGTATGGGTTTCTATGTCACCCCAGTCAAAGCCGTGATAATCTTCATGAGTGCTCAGATTAAGGCTTCCTTCAGGCGAAACCACCACAGCCCTGAGACCGGCATTGCCGTTAATCCACAATCCGCCGTCTGCAGCGGGAGTAAATGTCCCGCCTGTGGACCCCCCGCCGTTTCCGTGCAGCAGCCAGTTGTAGGTATGCACCAGCGTCCCGTTGTTTTTGATATCATCCGACACAACCAGATATCTTTTGCCAGGGAACAGAAGTGAACGGCTGTGCCGGACCCCCGAGAACTCGGTCCAGGCCGAACAGTAGTCCATGAAAGGCGTTGTCATGAAATCCTTGAAAAACGCATCAACCCCGCCCGACGTATACACCCCGGGCTCGGGGGCCTTGCCGTCGACAAGTATGACATTATGGTTTTTTGCATGCCTTACCATGTCATGGTTTTCATAATTGATGTACCCGCTGTCTATGGCCAGACTTTTGCCGAGCGCATAAAGGATGAAGCTGAGCCCGTCAGGGTGCTCATGCCCGTAGCCGTTCGTCCTTGCCTTGCCGTTCTCGGCCAGGAACATCACATATGAATCATCCGCGTCCCAGCCGCTCCTCATAACCGCATTGCCGGCCTCTTTCATGAGCATGCTGGGCTGCCATGAGGGTTTGACAGGAGTGATGCTGTCGTCATAGTCGCATATTATATCGACACTGAGGTCCGCGCAGTTCTGTGACTGGAGATATGCCGAAGATGTCAGCCAGTCCCAGGCGAATACGCCTTCACTGTAAACTCCTGCGATTATGGCATTGTAATATCCGCCCAAATTTGAATCATCATAAGGCGGCGTGAATCCGTCAGGCTGCCGCACTTTTATCATCCACTCGGAAAGGGCCTTGATCTTCCAGTCAGAAAAGAAGTCCTTGATCACGACTGCTTTTCCGTTCTGCCCGAGCCCGCTCAAATAGCAGGGCCTGTCTGTAAAGGTCTCGGCCTGGCCTTCATTGAACAGATGGTAGGCCCATGCAAAAGGCAGCACATTGCTTGCGGAATATGTCCAGTAGTACGGGCCCTCCGCATAGCCGCCGTCGGCTGTAACCAGGCTGCCAAGGTCTGTATCGACTTCGTTCATGGCATAATCTATCCACACTTTCGCCATCGGGTTATTATTCAATACTATTGCTACCATTCCGAAAGCGGACGCCATCTTGGTATGATGATTATTGCGGGCAAATTCGTAAACCCCGCAGATAAGCTCGGCCCAGTTGTTGAAGAACTTTTCCGTGATATTACCCAGCCTTTCTTCTATTATGCTTCTGTCGGTAGAGTTCAAGGCATCGGCGCCGAGCAGCATGTCGAGGGCCTGCGCATAGCACATGAGGGCTTCCGCAATATTTATGTCCCGGTCAAAAAGTTCAAAGGTGAGAGTATCGAATTCCTGGGGAATGGTTTTTAATATGTCTACAGCTTTCTGTCTGCTCGCTTCGTCTCCGCTCACGGCAAAAACAAAGGCCGCGGATTTTGCAATGTTTGCGTTGTCGTACTGGGTTGGAGGCACAAACTTCTCAGCCGGCGGTGCCGGAGTGCGGCCAGCCTGCCACAGAACACGGTTATAAAGCACATTGTAGGGAAACCGGTCGAGTCTGGCCTTGATCGCATCGAGCTCACTAGCCTTATAGATCGTTCTCGGGTAGGATGTGCGTTCAGGATGCCACGGGCCTACGGATTTGACCTTGCAGGAAACCATGAGTGTGAGTGCAGCCATCAGGACAATCACGAAATATTTTCCCAGCTTTTCTGACGTCATTTAACACCTCGCTCATAATTATTGTATAGCAATAATACAGTTTATCTCACACACTCATACAACGAGTCAATCACCTTGAGACAAAACTCGCGGCAATGAAGCCTTCATAAAGCCCCCGGGAAAAGTTATCTGACCGGATCCTTTAAGTCATTCCCTTATTATGCCATGTCTCTCAAAATATCTTTTGCAGTAACCACTTTGGCGAAAGGATAGGATAAAGCAGCCATAAAGGATGCATGGACCTCCGAAGCTTTTACAATTCTGTTATTAAAGTACAGGTCCCTTGTCGCACATGCATCCTCGGCGACAATACAATTGAAGCCAAGATCGAAGGCCGCACGGGTAGTGGCGTCAATACACATGTGGCTCATGGCGCCGCATATAACAAGATCGTCAATATGCATATTCCTGAGGATTTCAAGCAAGCATGTATCACGAAAACTGTTCGGATAATTTTTTACGGCAACCGTTTCGTCCTTTTTGGGAGCCACCATGTCATTTATTTTTGCTCCATCCGTTCCGGGCATCAAAAAAAAGGCATTGGGCGCCATTGAAATGTGCTGTATGTAAATGACGGGCAACCCCGTCTTTCTGAATTCCGTCAGCAGAAGACTGGCCTTTTGCGCGGCCTCTTCAATTCCGGCAAGCTCCATTTTACCGCCGGGGAAATAGTCATTCTGGATATCAACAATAATGAGGCATTTGTTCATAATTTACTCCTTGCGCTTACAGGATATAACGAAACTATGGCCGGGGCAATGAATGATCTGAGCCAAAAGAGAATTAAAGCAACAGGAACTGATAATGTCAGACAGCAATCTCAGATATTTTTAAGGGTAAAGTGCTGATAAGCTTTATTCCTTCTGGCAGGCGGCCCGCTCGCCCCACGGGCTTTGGTTCACCTGAACAAATGTCAATTCCACCAATCCCCGGAAGCGGCCCTAAAAAGGACTTCCGCTGAAGACCTTTATATAGTTGGGCTTTGTAATCGGGTCTTTTCCCGCCGGCTGGAAGGATATCCACGTTTGAAGCGTGTCCATTCTTATTATGATGGACTGCATCACCGAATCGCCGTCATCTGCCCTCCATATGGCGCCGTTCTCCGCCTGGCAGTCGCCCTCGGGACCGGGATAGGACATTATCTCCTTCATCACGTCGGTCGTGATCTTCCCCTCGGCCAGATACTGTCCGTAAAGGGTGATGAAACTGTCCCACCTTGGCATGTTGCCTTCCCAGACATCGAGGTTGTCTACGGTTTCGGGAAGCACGAAGAAGTTGACGCAGGATATGGCATTGGCAAACGGCCACGGCTCAAGGTCCTCATCATCTTTTAATACGGATGTCGATGTTCTCAAGCCGCTGAAGGGCGTATCGACGTCGTTTTCAAGGACCTTGGCAACATTTTCGTCCGCCAGAAAAATATTGAAGTCATAGGCGTAATTTTTGCGCGAGAGAAAACCGGCGACATCCTGAATGGTCGTATTGTTTTCCAGCGCATATCGAAGGTCCATTACATACGACCTTTCATTACCGTACAGCTTATATTCCTCTGCGACATCGCTGTCCAGGATGGCCGCAAACACCTTGCTGGTATTAAAACCGCTGATGACGAAGAGCTGGCCCGCGAAACAGGAATTCACTATCGATTTGGAGCCATTGTGCGTGACCATAACAGCATGCAGATAGGACAGGTCCTCCAGTGTGTAATCGTTCCATTCGAGGTGGCGTCCGACTATCGTCTTTCCGTTTTCCGTTGCGCTGCCGAAAGCGGCGGAAGCGGAACAGTTGCCTGCCCGGGCGACATCAGGGCCCAGGGCATAGACGAGAAGTTTGTTCTTGGAGAGCCTACCGTTGTCCTGAGTATCATCATCGCTTGAAAAGACGGACTGCATCCCCAGGATCTCCTGACGATAGTCTTCAGGGACATTCGCGAATATGGCGTTCGCTCTTGTGCTGAGCGTCTTGAAATCGATATACGGGTCCATTATCTGGAGCAGCTCGATTGTATTAACAAGGATACTGTCAATATGCTTTTCAAAATCCGGGACATTCTTTTTTATCTGCAGGGCGTACTGCCTTCCGATCTCATAATGGCTTGCCTTGGTCATGTACAGATCGACCATGTAATATGTGTCGTTCACCCTGCTGATCGTTACGGCCGTCTGGTCGTCGTCATTGGAACTGGAGCTGCCTGAGCCGCAGCCGCAAACGCAACTCATCGACAATAATATGATCGCTACCAGAGTCATCATGCAATGCTTCATTAATCTCTCCTCTTACATAACTGCCTGTGGTTAATTAACTTATCGGCAAATTTTTAATCTTTCTTGATCAGGCCGGGGTTAAGAAAAAACATTTAATGCAGGCTGCAGGTGTTTATTCGCTTGCAGTCCACGGACAACCCCCACCCGGTTTTTTTGCAGAAACAATGACTGAGACTGTTACCCGCAAGATCCCCTCGGTTGGCTTTCTGAAAAGTTTGATTAAAGATGAAGCCGATACCTGTCGAAAGATATTTTATCGGAAAGTTCATCCAGGCCGGACCGGACAATGGATAGAAGACCGATCATAGAAAGACTTGAGGATATTGAATTATGAAATTTATGACACAGGTTCGCAGGTTCGAATTTGTCGCTTTGTGCCTCACCATGCTTGTATTGACGGGTTGCGGAGACAGCGCCAACTCGGAAGATACTGCCATTACACCCACCGATTACTCTATAGCAGCACATTGGCTGGCGGCCCCCACCTCGACCGACAAGACTGTGGATGTTTTCTATGTTTATCCGACCGCCTACAGCAAGGCCTCCCCGGATGACCCGAATTTTTGCGCCATCGACAACCCGACGATGGTGCAGGGCGCCAAAACCGCCATACAGAGGACAGCCGCCGCCTTTGCCCCCTATGCCAACATCTATGCGCCCTTTTACCGGCAGGTGGACGCCAGGTATCAACTGTCCTTGCCTTTCGCCCAGCAGGACGAAAACATTCAGAAGGAGCCCCTGATTGATGTAACCGCGGCCTTCGAATACTATCTGGATCACTTCAACAACGGCCGCCCTTTCATCCTGGCCGGGCACTCGCAGGGTTCGGCCGTGCTCATATTCATCCTGTCGGATTACATGAAGGCGCACCCTGACGTTTACAGGCGGATGATCGCCGCCTATATCATCGGACAGTCAGTCACCTTCGATTACCTTGCGCAGAACCCGCACCTCAAGTTCGCCACGGACAGCAATGATACCGGCGTCATCGTCTCATGGAACACCGAGGCCCCGGTCATTGACGGCACGAACCCGGTCACGCGTCCCGGGGGTATCGCCATAAACCCGATCTCATGGACAACAGAAGAGACTCCGGCGACCGCAGAGCAGAACCGCGGTTCCATAGAGCTGAACCCTGCAACCGGCGGAACGCCTGTGCTTGACGAATACGGAGAACTGCTGCGCATCCCTGACCTGGCCGATGCCACCGTCAACAAGACCAGAGGCGTGGTGATCTGCAGCAGCGTCGATCCGGCCGACTATTATTTCGGCTTTCCGCTGGGAGTCTACCACACCTTCGACTACCCGTTCTATTTCTTCAACATCAGACAGAACGCCGCCGATAGGATACAGCAATACTTCACCGAGAACAGCGAGGGTTGACGACGCTGTTGCGGGAAGTCTTATAATAGCGGGAATAAATTGTTACGAGAGCTGTTTTATGATACATTAAAATCATGATCAGAAGCATATCTCCTGTATATTCAAAGAAAGAAACAGCTCAAAAAGATTCAAATGATTTTCTGTATTGGCAATCAAGACCGGTTGAAGAGCGGATCACCGCGCTTGAAGAAATAAGAGAGGAATACAATCAGTGGAGATACGGTGCTGAACAGGGATTTCAAAGAGTTTATACAATTATTAAAAAGTAACGGGGTCAGGTATCTTGTCGTAGGCGGCTATGCGCTTGCAGTCCATGGACACCCCCGTTACACAAAAGATATCGACATATGGATCGCCCTGTCGCCTGAAAATGCAGCTTCCATTATCAAGGCGCTGGATCAGTTCGGTTTCGGTTCGCTCGGGCTAACTGAAAATGACTTCCTTGTCGAAGGCCACACTATTCAGCTGGGTAATCCGCCCAATAGAATCGACATACTCTGTTCGGTCTCCGGAGTTGAATTTAATGATTGTTATGAGAAGCGCATTGAAACCGAAATAGACGGCGTCACGGTAAACTTCATCGATATAGAAAGCCTTAAAATTAACAAAAAAGCCAGCGGCCGTCTTCAGGACCTGGCAGATATTGAAGCCCTTGAATAATATCAGTCCGATGAATTTCAGTTGTATTCCGCATATCCTTGAACCTTAAGAAAAATCATCTTTAGTACACTGACAAGATCACAGATCAGCAACAAGAGCAAACCGTAAGTCAAATCAGTCAACATCATTTATTAAATGCGCGGACAAGATTTAAAATTGCAAGAATAAAGGTATGACACGTTAGGTTTTTGTTTGGTCTATAGAAAAACTGTTGATTTTATAATTTTGCTGCCATGCTTTTAAGTAGTTCAGCAACAGTTTCGATTTCTTGTGGTGTCATTATAATTTTATGTGTATTTTCTATATTTATTTTGGCAAGCTGTTTATTAGTACCCACGGCCATATTAAGATACTTGATAGTATCATCTAGTCGTTGCTCCCTAATATGTAGCATAGCAAATTCATCCCGAATAATAATAACCTTATTAAAATAACAAAACATAAAAGCTCTAGTTCTCCTTTCTGCCCATTTGGGGCTTTCATTTGGGTCTTTGGGCATTCCATCTTGAAGTCTAGGACGATTAGACGGCGCAGTCATCAACGGCCAACCATGCTCATAGAGGTCTATAAGGATTTCTTTTGATAGCTCATTGGCACGTTGTTTTAGATTTCCTGCGCCTGGAGGTTGGATAATAATATTCTGTGTTATAGGTTTAGTCGGTTCTAGCTGCTGTTGATTAATGTTTAGCTTTCTATCAAAATACCAAGCAACGCGTCCGACCAGTACAGCAAAACATACTATGAAAAGAATAAATGGGCCAGTTTGTATATTCCTATGAATAATTGGTACGCCCCAAATTATCAATAAGATACCAATGCTTATACAAGGCCAAGATATCCAATTAGGCATATTTTTCACCACAAATTGCAAAAATGTAAAAATAACAGTGATTCCAAGCCCAATTAGGAATTGCCAATCCATCATTTATGTTTATGCATGAATATAAAAATACGTCAAGTAAAGTTGAACTATTCCAAACTGACCCACTACCGGAATTCCCAAAGTAAAAATGTTTGTTATCAGAAAAAACGTGAGGCGTACAAGATGTATGCCTCACTTTATTTTATGTTCCTGTTCGCATTAAAGATGATGTCTCTTCGCCTTCGGCTTGAGGAGCGAAACACGAAGCCAATTTCTAGGAGGCCAGGAGAAAACGAAACTTATCCTTTTTAGAAATACAGCGCGTCAGAACAATGTAGACCGAGGAGCGACGAAGCGGAAATGTGAGGCGTACTTAGACGTACGCCGCAACGTTTCCGCAAGGAGCGACAAAGGTATGCGAAGTTATCACGCGCTGTGCTGCTATCCAAGCTCGGCTTCAATCATAGTCAGTACTTCAACACCTTCCTGATTCGTAACCTTCAAAGACAGACTCGCCGTATTATTCTGTACGGCCGTTACGGTTGCCTCAGTCGTTATAACATCCGCCAGGTGTACCGGTTTTGCAAAGCGGCACCTGTATTTTTTCAGCATGCCAGGGTCGCCTGTGAAATTCGTTATGGCGTTAGCCGTAAAGGCCAGCGTGCAGAGCCCGTGAAGTATCACGCCGCCAAGACCCACCATCTGCCCGAATTCGGGGTCGATATGGATGGGGTTGAAGTCGCCTGATGCGCCTGCATAAAGGATCGCCCGGTACCTGTCCACTTCCTCCTTCGCAGTGAAGGTATCTCCAGCCTTGAGATTCTTAATGTCGACAGCCATGACCTACCCCCTTTTCCTTATCACGAACGTATAGGTCGCCTTGCAGACGTCCTTGCCGTTCTGGTTCTTTGCCAGCACCTCGAAGGATACCACATCGAGCTTTTCCTTGTTGTCCACTTTTGAAATCGTACCCCAGGACGTTATCACGTCGCCGGGCCTGACCACCTCGAAAAATTCAAAGGCCTGTTCGCCGTGAACCAGCATGGCGAAGTCGATCTTCAGCTCAGGGTCCAGAAAGAAAGGACCGCACAGAAGACCCGAATAAACGACCGCAAAGGTCGGAGGCACGATCAGGCCGCCGTATCTGGTGCCCTTTGCAAAATCCTCATCAAGATAATGCGGGTCGCTGCTCTTTATCGCGCGAGCATATTCCTTTGCCTTTTCCTTGCCCACCTCGTAGGTCATGGGCCCGTATTTCCGGCCGACAAACTTTGCATCAAACGACATCCTCTTCCCTCCCTAAAGTAATAATTAAGTATTCAGTAGACAGGAGCCAGGAGTCAGTAGAAAATCAGAACCGCTTTTATTCTGTCTTCTTACTCCTGTATCCTGTCTCCTATCTTTTACACCCCTTTAAATTTATCCAGTTCGTTTTTTGCTATGACCGTGCGCAGGACTTCAGATGTGCCTTCACAGAATTCACAGAAGCGTGCGTCGCGGTAGAGCCTTTCGATCTCGGAACCCTTTACATAGCCGTGGCCTGAAAAAACCTGGGTGGCCCAGTTTGCGATCTTTGTGACCGCCTCTCCTGCAAACACCTTGGCGCACGCAGCGAGTATTTCCGCCTCGTTTTCCCTGTTGTTGAAAGCCCAGGCGGCGCGCAGACCTAACGCGCGGCCAAGGTCGTTGAACGTGAACATGTCGGCCAGTTTGAAGCCCACTTCCTGATAGGCGCCGATCGGCTTTCCGAAAGCCTTGCGGGATTTGGCACGGGCTGTTGATTTTTCCATGCAGGCGGTACCGATTCCAACGCTCAAGGCGACCACGCCTATCCTTCCCATTTCAAGTATTTTCGTGACCTGGGCGATCCCCTTTCCCGCATCTCCACCGAGAACACCTGCCGCCGCACAGCCGTCAAGTTTTATCGGGGCGACCGGGCATCCGCATATGCCGAGCGTTTCAACACCCGCTCCGATTGTCAGTCCTTTGGCGCCTTTTTCAACAACAAAAAGGGACGCCGCGCCAGCAGCCGTATCCGTCCAGGCAAGAACCAGGATGATGTCGGCAATAGGCGCGTTTATGACCAGGTTCTTTTCACCGCTCAGTTTCCAGACGCTGCCGTCCTTAACGGCTGTCGCCCCGCATGAACCAAGATCGCTTCCGGCTCCGTCTTCGGTATAAGCCGCTGCGCCCGTGATTTCGCCCCTGACAAGGGCATTCAGGTATTTCGCTTTCTGCTCAGCCGTGCCGAAAAGAGCTATCGCCCCTGCACAGTGGAATCCTGTCGCGCGTGCGCTCAGCCATGTGGAAGCGCAGGCCTTTGCTATCTCTTCACCGACAACGAAATGCGTTATAAGGTCGATCCCGCTTTCGCTCACGCCGGGGGCAAGGAGCTCCTCCTGTGCGAGTTTCTTGAGGTTATCCTTCATCAATGCCGCCGCCTCGGCCTTTGCGGCTGAATCGAGCTTTGCGGCAACAGGCGCAACGGCCTTTGTCGCAACATCAAGGGCCTTCAGCTTGATTAGCGCTTCCTGTTCTTTGAGTTCATAGTCTATCATCTTACTACCTCCCTACATGAGCATGATGCGTGAAACTATCATGCGCATGATGTCCGAAGTCCCGCCGCCGATTGTGCCGAGCCTTGCATCGCGGTAATTCCTCTCGACCGGGTATTCATGCATGAATCCGTATCCCCCGTGCACCATGACCGCATCGGTCGCCATTTCGCAGCCCAGGTCGCCCACATACATCTTGTTTATCGCTGCAAGCAGCGGGTTGAGCATCTGCCCGTTGTCCTTCGACGAAGCGACACGGTAGATAGCAAGCTTCGCCGCCTCGTTGAATATCTTGATATTGGCTATCCTGTTCTGTACGGCCTGGAACTCCCTTATGGGCTTCTTGAACTGAACCCTGTCGTTCGCATACTTCGCGCAGGCATCAAGGGCAAAATAACCTGTGCCGAGGAACGGGGCAAGCAGCGTGCAGCGGTCCCACTCGACCGAGCTGAGCGCCATGTTCCATCCCTTGAACTCGCCGCCCAGGCAGTTTTCCAGCGGGACCTCGCAGTCTTCAAAAAAGACCTCGCAGGTGGTCGAGCACTTGCAGCCCATCTTGTGGAACGGCTGGCCTGTCGAGAATCCCTTGTAATCCTTTTCAACGATAAACGCCGTTATCCCCTCGTGTTTCCTCGCCTTGTCAAGCGAGGCATAGACCACCATGACCTGTGCAACCGGCGCATTGGTAATGAAGGTCTTGGACCCGTTCAGGATATACTTGTCGCCCTTTTTGACCGCCGTGGTCCTCATGCTTGCGGCGTCGGATCCGGCACCCGGTTCGGTCAGGCCCATGCACCCGATCCACTCACCGGTAGCCAGCTTGGGTATGTATTTCTTTTTCTGCTCTTCAGTCCCGAAATGATAAAGCGTCGCAGCGCAGAGATACGTATGCGCGCCGAGCGCCAGCAGATGCCCGCCGTCGACCCCTGCGTGCGCTAGCGCCTCGCCCGAGAGACAGCATGAAACGATATCCGCTCCCGAACCGCCGAGTTCCTCCGGAAATGGCAGGCCCAGAAGCCCCATGTCGCCGAGCTTCTTCCACACCTCGAAGCTGAAATCACCCTTGAGATCAGCCTCTTCGCAAAGGGGTGCAATTTCCTTCTTTGCATACTGATAGACCGTCTCGCGAAACATCCTCTGCTCGTCTGTCAATGTAAAATCCATATATTTCCTCCCCTATTGGCTGTTAAGCTATTAAGTTGTTGAGCTGTTAAGCAAACCCTTGAAGCATTTGATTCTGCTTATCATCTAATCAGCTCATGAACCCATCAGCTGTTTTTCTATTCCTTCACAGGAGTGAAGTACTTTATATCCAGGATATGGCCTTTTTTATCCACGTTCCAGACCGCCTTGACCTTCATGCCGTTTTTGACCGTCCTGCGCACCAGTTCCGAGTCCGACAGGTCTATCCCGCCGATCAGGTGCAGGAAATTGGAGTCGGTTCCGTCGAGCCTGATCAGGGCGCCTATGAAAGGCGGTTTGGTCGGCATGCCGAAATATTCGTATTCGGTCAGGGCCCATGAAACGATCGAGCCGACCTGGGAAACCTCGACAAAGCTGTGCACTTCATCATAGCAGCGGGGGCAGTAGGAGCGCGCAGGAACAAGTATTCTGCTGCATTTGGGACATCTGCTGCCGATGATTTTCTCTTCCTTCATCCCGTCCAGAAATTTCAGCCATGTCGGGCCATAGGCAATCTCATAGTCCACCTTTATTTCGTCGGTTATAACATCACATTCTTTATTTATCTGATCCGCCATCATGCACCCCCTAACGCACCGGCTCGAAGTATTTGATGTCGAGCATATGGCCCTTTTTCTCATCACTGAAAACGGCCTTGACCTTGAGGCCTTTCCTGAGCTTTTTAGCCAGCGTCTTCAAATCCGCGCCGCCGATAAGATGCAGGAAATTGCAGTCGGTTCCCGCAAGCCTTATAAGTGCGGTCACAAAAGGCGGTTCGCACGGTGAGCCGAAAAAAGCTTTATCGGTATAGGCCCAGGAAACGACCTCGCCCGTTCCTGAGAGCTCGACCCATTTGTCCATTTTAACAAGACATTCGGGACATATCGAACGGGCCGGGACATAAGCGCGTTTGCATTTCGGGCATACGTTGGCCAGGATCTTGCCCTGCCTCAACCCGTCATAGAACCTCGTTATGACAGGACCTGCCCCGTATTTGTGGGGCAGCTTGATCGTATTTGTAATCGTCTTGAATTCTTTCATGGCATCTCCCCCTATTTCACCGAGCTTAAGATCATGACGCCGTTGTACTGATCGACGCCGCCCATTGCATGGGCCAGCGCTGTTTTAGCCTTGGGTATCTGATGCGCTCCCGCCTGGTTGGTCACCTGCAGTGCTGCCTCGGCAACACGGTTAAGGCCTGTCGCGCCGATCGGGTTAGTGCAGAGCGTACCGCCGGACGGGTCGCAGGGCAGTTCGCCCTCTCTGGAAAATACGCCCTTGAGGGTGTGGTCGCAGGCGGTGCCGAAATCGCAGAAGCCGAAGCACTCGTAGTAAAGCATCTCCTGGAAGGTGAACGGGTTATATACCTCCGCAACATCGAGCTCCTTGCGCGGGTTTTTGATGCCTGCCATGTCATAGGCCTGTTTTGCAGCCTGAATGGCCGACTGCCATATGACCTTGTCCGAATCGCCGAACCAGTACTCTTCGCCGCTGTAGCCCACGCCTTTCACCCACGCGGCTTTTTTCCCCAGCTTGCGCACCATTTTCTCCGATGCCATAAGCATCGCGCAGGCCCCGTCAGAGGTGGGGCATACATCCCACAGCCTGACGGGATATGTTATGATGCGCGCATTGTTCACCTGCTCTTCTGTAAGGTGCTGCTTGATATGCGCATGCGGGTTGTCGAACGCGTCGTTGTGATGGTCGATCGATATGCGCGTCGCAGCGGCCCTGACTTTCTCTTCGGGTATTCCGAAACGTTTCGACCATTCCTGCGACTGCATGGAGAAAATGCCCGGCGCGCCCGAGATGAAGTACTTCTGATAAAACGGGTCAAGTATGGTGGTCATGGTGGCCTGAGAATCGCCTTCGTTCATTTTCTCAGAACCTATGACCAGCACCAGGTCGGCCATGCCGGACGTTATCCAGTAATAGCCTGTGATGGCTATCGATATGCCGGTTGAGCCGCATGTCTCTGTCTTCAAAATCGGCTTGCCGACTGCACGGAGCACATCGGCAAAATAAAAATGAGTCAGCGCCACCCCTTCCATCATGGAGGGCATGGTGCCGAAGACAACGCCGTCGATGTCTTTCAGGTTTATGCCCGTATTTGCCATCAGGGCCTCGACCGCTTCGTTGACAAGTTCGGGATAGTTCACGTCGAAGCGCTTGCCATGGTTTGTCTGTCCGGATCCGATAATTGCAACTGGTCTTCCCATAGCCGCCTCCTATATGCCCACTACTGCAACAGCATGGCACTGTCCGGCAAATCCGTGCGTGCCGTGAGCCAGCGCTGTTTTGACCTCGCGGCCCAGCTGGTGTTCGCCCGCCTGCCCTCTGATCTGCAGGACGCATTCGGCCAGCCGGTACAGCCCGCGCGAAACATAGGGATTCATGGCCAGAGCCCCACCCGATGGATTGACGGGCATTCCGCCTTTCATCGAAGTGGCACCCCTGTCTATCAGCTTTCCGCCTTCACCTTTGCCGCACAGGCCAAGGTCTTCACACCAGAGAAGCTCCTGGAAGGCATAGGGCTCGGTTATTTCGAAGCAGTCTATCTCCTTTCTTGGGTTTCTGATGCCGGCCATATCATAGGCCCGCTTTGCGGCATTGGGCAGCTGGCCTTTCAACAGGTCCCTGTCGCCAGGGTAAAAGCTGTCCAGGGACGAACCATAGCCCTTGAGCCACACAGGTCTGGCGGCAAGCTTTTTCGCCTTCTTCTCATTGGCCAGGAGGATCGCAATCATGCCTTCGGACTTGGGACCTACTTCGAGTGCATGAATCGGGTCCATGACCATATCGGATGCGAGCACGTCGTCAACGCCTATTCTTTTTTTCACATGAGCATATGGATTGCCCAGGGCGTTGCCCAGGTTCTTGACAACCACTTTAGCGCATTGTTCCTGTGTAATCCCGGCCCGCTCCATATATTCGCGCTTCTGAAGCGCAGCGGCTATCGTTTCATTCAGACCCAGCTGTCTCAGGTAGAAAGGGTCCGTGTAAAAATGTGTGATCACATCATTTTCCGGATTTTCAGAACCCTTGCATACAGCCAGAAGCAACGCTGTTTCATAATTGCCGCTCATTATGCGCATTGCGGCATAAGCCAGTGCAAACAGGCTCTCCCCGTCCTGGCGGCTGCCGTTTTTGAGCAAGGCGGCTCCCGCATCCCAGTAATAGGCGTTTGCGCAGCTCATACCCGAATGGAAAACGTCCGATGAACAGCTTATGACAGTACCAAGCTCGTCACGGCTCAACCCTGCCTTGTCGAGAACTTCCCTGCAGACCCTGAATACCTGGTCTAGAAAGTTATCAGGGCTTGGTGCGCCTGCTGTCATGGCAACATCCACGATCCCTACTTTGCCTGACATGTTATCCTCCTTAAAAATCAAGTAGTCAGTAGACAGTATAGAAACCCCATCAAACCTGAATTGATCTCCAACATTCTTTGTTAAAAAGGGTAAAGGAAAAGTTCGAGGTTAATGGTTCCTTCATCTCTCCTGTCTCCTTACTCCTGTCTCCTGACTTCCTGTTTATCTTCCAATTATGTAACGGTACGGATCGACCTGCTCGCGAAGGATGGACAGTTCATGGTGGGTTGGAGCCTTGGTCTCCTTTATCTTTGATGACTGCAAAAGTTCGAAACCGCAGTTTTCCTGGACATCCTTGAAAGTATAGCCGGGATTGATGGATATGACCCTCATGCGTTTGCTCTCGGGTTCAAAGTCCATAACCGCCATGTTCGTTATTATTTTGTATGGTCCGGTGCCGAGAGGCAAGCCGGCCTCATAACGCGAGTTCCCGCCTTTGATCCATCCCGGTGTTGTTATGAAATCGGTCTTTTCAACAAAGCGCCTCGCATCCTGTACTGTCATGACCATCATCTTCCAGCAGAACGATCCGAAATCATTTGCGCCGCCCGAACCCGGCAGCCTCACCTTGGGCTTCTGGTGTTCACCTCCTATCTTGGTCGAGTTGAGATTTCCGAACATGTCGATCTGGGCCCCGCCGAGGAATGTATAGTCGACAAAACCGCGGCAGCAGGTCTCCATGATCTCTGCCATGCTGGTCGCCATGATCGCCTTGTTGAAGGTGCGAGAGTCGCCCACCGAGATAGGCATCTCGGGCAGAATCGGGCTGACGCCGCCCGCCTCGAACATGATTACAAGGTTCGGGGCGTGCGTCTTCTGCGCAAGCATGGCGGTTGCACACGGTGCGCCTGTACCGACACCTGCCGTGGCACCGTCTTCAAGCTCGCGGGAGGCAACCGTAATCATCAGTTCCATGGTATTGTAATCAGCCATTGGCCACCTCCTTGTGGAGCATGTGTTCTTTCATGCGGAGTTCGATAATCTTGTGTATGCCCCCGTTGAGCTCGATGTAATCGTAATGGTCCTTGCAGTTGTAGATATATTTCTTTAAAAACTCCTTGAACCTCTCCGGGTCTTCTTCGGTCTGAAGCCATTCCTTCAGATGAGGTTCGTCAGAGAAATATTCATAGGCCATGTTGCCCGGGTATGCGCCGAACGGCACTTCGCAAACGGCATCCACAAGCCAGTACGGTATCCTTGTCGAGGTTGGATCACGACGGATTTCTTCATTGGGTATCAGCTTTTCGCATGTGATGATAAGTTTTTTGCTTGCCCTGGCCAGGTCGTCATCGGCAATCATGATGCCTTTTATGCGGCAGTTGCCGTATATATCGGCCTCGTGCACATGAATGATAGATATGTCTGGATAAAGGGCAGGCTGGAGGACAACCTTCTTTCCCGTAAAGGGACATTCGACGACCTTTGTTGCGCTGTATTTGAATGTGTCGGTACCCATAAGGTTCCTCGTGGGCACAAACGGCACACCCATCGCTGCCGCCTTGAGCCTTGCCGCCAGACTGTAATTAGACCATTCGGTGACCTGAACCTTCCCGCTCTGCATATACTTTCGTGCAACAGTCGACAGGCCCCTGGCTTCAAGCCCTATTATGTAGGCGACATCGCATCTGTTAAAAACCTCACCTGCAGCCAGTATCTGAAAATCATGGGTGGATGTGTGGCCCGCGAAACCCATGTTTTTCTTTCCCTGGCGGACGATTTCGTGGCATGCCGCAATCGGAGCCCTGTTTGCACCGAAACCGCCAATGGCAAGATACTCGCCGTCCTTCACATATTTCTCAATTGCCTCCTTCAAGGGCATCAGCTTGTTTTCCAGCTTCCGCGATTTGTGGCGGAAGTGAAGCCTTGCCTTGTCCGGATCGGGATCCGTGAAAAGTTCCCCAATTCCCTGTTCTATAATGTCCACTTTAACCTCCTAAATAGTAGTGGTGAGTTATGAGTGGTAAGTGGTGAGAGGAATCTTATTTTTAACTCACCACTCACCACTGACTACTCATAACTTTCTTTCTTTCTTATTCTCCGTCAACCGGATACATGCTTTCTATAATGTCCTTGTATTTATTCATAACGACCTTGCGTTTTACCTTAAGCGACGGTGTCAGTTCACCTGTCGTCTCCGAGAATGTATTTTTAAGCACCTTGTAGTATTTTATAGTCTCAACTCTTGCGAGATTTGTGTTGAGTTCCTGAACATGCTTGTCAACAAGGCTTAAAAACTCCTTCTTATCAAAAAGTTCTTCGGGATTGCTGAAACTGATGCCGGACTCTTTTGCTATTCGAGCACTCTCATCCTGGTTGAGGTTGAATAGCGAAACAAGGTATTTCCGGTTGTCGCCTATTACAACCACCTGTTCGAACAAAGGATCCTGCTTGAACATGTTCTCGATGTTCTGAGGCGCAATGTTTTTCCCGCCTGCGGTTATGATAAGGTCTTTCTTTCTGTCGGTTATTACCAGGAAACCGTCTGCATCAAGATGGCCTATATCACCGCTTTTCAGCCAGCCGTCATCCGTAAAGGCTTCTTTTGTCTGTTCAGGCATTTTCCAGTAGCCCTGGATGACATTATCGCCCTTGATGAGGATTTCACCGTCATCAGCGATCCTGATCTCATTGCACGGGAGAGGCTTGCCGGTTGTTCCGAGCTTATAGTCGGTGATAGTGTTGAGAGTTGCAGGCGCAGTGCTTTCGGTCATGCCGTAGCCTTCAATGACAAATACACCAGCCGCATTGAAGAAATCCGCAATCTCTCGCGAAAGAGGAGCCCCTGCAGCAGTCATCCAGCGGACACGGCCGCCAAGCGCCATCGCTATCTTTTTGTAAACAAGATTGTAGGCGATTTTGTACTGGATATTCAGAAGAGGAGGGATCGGCTGCTTCTTCTCTTTCAGTTTGCTCACCCGGGCGCCAACCGCAGTCGCCCATTTGAAAACCTTTTGCATGATCGGCGGCTGCTGCTTGACCTGGGCCTGTATTTTTGCATAGACCTTTTCGCACACGCGGGGCACGGCGAGCACTATTGTAGGCCTCTTGGCCTGTATGTCCTCGACGATCGTATTGAAGTCCTGCGCATAATGCGCTGTAACGCCGACCCTCATACCGTAGAAATGGCCCGCTATGCGTTCGAACACATGGCATAGAGGCAGGAATGGAACCGTTTCATCGGTCTCGTCCGCTGGGACAATCCTGTCAAGGCCGTCGAACACCGCCAGGATATTCTTGTGAGTTATCATGGCTCCCTTCGGATGCCCTGTTGTACCGGACGTATAGACGAACGTCGCAAGGTCTTCTATCCTGACCGCATCGGTAAGCTTTTCGAAAAGGCCCGGTTCTTTTTTATCGACTCCGGCGCCCAGCTTTCTGAGTTCATCAAAAGTCATAAGCCTTTCATCGGCCATGTCAACTCCGCGCGGGTCGATAACAACTATCTTTAAAAGCTCCGGACACAGTCCTATTGTTTCGAGACCTTTGTTGAGGGCGTCCCTGTTTTCGGCGATGAACACCTTGGCATCGGAGTTGTTGTTAATGTATCCCACTTCCGATGAAGGCACTGTCGGATAAATAGGTATCGTGACCGCCCCGATGCCTATTATTCCCATATCGGATATGATCCATTCAAGCCTGTTGGTGCATAAAAGGGATACACGGTCGCCCTTCCTGACCCCAAGACTGTATAAGCCCAGACCTGCTTCCTTTGCCGACATATAGTACTCATCCCAGGTAATGCCGTGCCAGACTCCATCCATTCTTTTTTCAGCGGCAAGCCTGCTGCCGAATTTTTTAGCCTGTCTTCTGAAAATCTGCCCAAGATTCTCCTTCATAAAGACCTCCTGTAAATTCGCAAGAAAGCTCGAGAACCAGGCTGAAAGGCTGTTGAGCTTTTCGGCAAAAACCGGCCCGGTTTCTGCTCATCCGCTCATTAGCCTGTCAGCCAGTCAGCTGTTTTATCTTCTGGTCGTCCCCATTATTGCACTTGCTTCATCAGGCGTCGCCGGGGTTCTGCCAAGTGATTTCGCAACATTGACAGCCCATTCGACCTGCTCGTAGCTGCCCTTGGCAACTTCGCCGTCGGGCATGCGGGTATTGTCCTCGAGTCCCACTCTCATATGACCGCCCATAAGGCAGCTCATCATGTTTGCCGGGAACTGTTCGATACCGACACCGCAGGTCGTGAAATTGGCGCCTGCCGGAAGTGCATGATACATGGCTACGAAGGAATCGGGCCTGAAGGCCTGTCCGCCGACAACACCCCATACGAAGTTGAAGTTCATGGGCTGCGAGAAAAAGCCCTGCTTCATTACAAGAAGGACATTATCCAGGCCGCCCATGTCGTAAATCTCGATCTCGGGTTTTGTTTTCTGAGCTTCCATGGCCTTGCCGAAGTCCTGGAGCATTGTGAAGGTGTTCTCAAAAACGAAGTCTATGAATATTGCACCCGTCTTGCGGTCAAGCACTGAGAAATTCATTGTATTGGTGTTCAGAGATGCCATCTCAGGACTGACGTGCACGATCTGGCTTATACGCTGCTCGGCTGTCTTGCCCATACCGACCGCCGAACTCATGTTGACTATGAGCTTGGGACATTTGGCCTTGATCGCATCGTGAGTAGCCTTGATCCTGTCATGGTCATGAGTCGGCCAGCCGTCATCCTGCCGCGCATGAACATGTACCATCGCAGCGCCTGCGTTGTAACATTTTTCAGACTCGATCGCGAATTCTTCCGGTGTATAGGGAACCGAAGGGTTGTTGTTCTTCATTGTAGCAGCGCCCGCCAGAGCCGCACAGATTATTACCTTGTTATCAGCCATCTTAAATTACCTCCCATTTTGTTTTTTTATACAGGGCGGAAGAAATTTTGTTCTTACGCCCTGTTCAAAATCAAACCTGAAATTATTACCTAATTCAAAACGCCCGCATCATGCAGGCTCAAAATGATCAAGATCCCTTATCGAATTCGTTGTTTCAGCGGCATAAACCGCTTTTACCCGCATTCCTATCTTTATATCTTCCGGTGCAACGCCCTGGACAATATGGGCGAAAGGCGTGTCAGCGCCATCGACCTTGATAAGCGCAAGTATGTAAGGCGGCTTTACGGGCAGGTGCTTGTCGCAGTAATTCACTATGGTGTAGTTAGTCACCACACCCTCATTCCCGAGCTCAACCCAGTTTTCATCAAGCTTTTCAAGGTCTTTTTCACAGTATTCCCTCGGCGGTACATAAACCTTGTTGCACTTGCTGCATTTTACGCCGAGTATCCTGTTCGCATCCCTCAAGGAGATTATGAACTTCGAACCGACACTGCCTGCAAAATACTGGTTCGGCAGGGCCATTTTTCCGTCCATTACAAAACATTCGCTCTTGTCTATTTTATTACTCACTGCCATATCATGCCTCCCTAGTCATCGATTTCGAAATAGAGCAGGTCCGTAAAACTTCCTGTTCTGTTCTCAGCCCAGACCGGCCTGACTTTCATGCCGGGACGAATCCTTTCGAAATCTTCCTTTTTGATGTCGTGTGCGAAACTTTCGCCCAACGTCGAGCCGTCCATAATCATGAAAAGCGCCGCATAAGGCGTCTGCTTTACCTTTCCGCTGAGCGGGTCAGGGCTGGCAAAATACACCTTGTCAATAACAGTTACCGTCCCTTTAGGTCCGACTTCAACGAATTCATCAGCCCGAACCCTGCAGACTGCACAGACTTCACGGGGAGGTATCTGGGTTCTTCCGCAGACGGGACATTTGGATGCAAAGAACTTCTTTTCCTTCAGGCCCTTGAACCATTTCCCCATGTGCGTGCCTGTAGCGAACCTGTGGTTTATAGAAGGAATGCACTTCAGGCTTATCAGCTCTACGCCCTGCTTTTCATCGGCACCGGCGACCTCGAACTTGGCGAACAGTTTCGCTGTGGCTCCGGCGGCCATCATATCGCCGTCTATCTTCACCTGCCCTGCGCTGAATGCGGTACCCGGGTCGACCTTTCCGGTGTTTAGCCCGACAAATATGTCCGCAGCCATGATAAGCGTGACTGTGTTGTCAGCGTCTATGCCCTCTTTTAATGTGCAGGCATTGTCCTTTATGGCAACAGTCCACTTGCCGCCATCGGCGCCTGTCAGGTCATAACCTATCTTCATGTCAACGCCTTCAGCCTTGTCGGCCCTGAAGCGCTCAGGCATGCTGTCGATTATCGCCTTTGCCCTTACGACAGGCATAAACTTGTCAAACGCCTTGGGAAGCACATTGAGCAGTGCTGTTATGTCTCCTGCTACCTTGAGCCTGCCTGAAGAGAAGGCCTCGCCGGTGTCAATCTTTCCGATCGCACCGCCTACAAATCCTTCGGCATCCGTATTCAGAGTTACCGAGCATTTGGGCAGATCGCCTTCAATCTTTTCAACCTTGAGAGTAGAATTCTTGATTGTTACAGCCCATTTGCCGCCGCCATCACCGGTTATATCATAACCTATGACCACATCCACGCCGGTTACACCCTCGGGTTTAAACCTCTCGGGCATCGTACCGAATATATCTTCCACTCTTGAACCAAAATATTCAGCCATCTTCCACCTCCTACCAGTCCAGATCTTTTTCAAGCATCATTAGCACGGTCCACAGCGTCCCTCCGAAGCCGGAGGCAAGTGCATGCCTAACTTCGCGTTTAAGCAGATGCGGGCCTGCGTCTCCCCTTATCTGAAGCGCTGCCTCGGCAGGCCGCACCATTGCAGTCGCCCCTATCGGGTTTGTCGAAATGACGCCACCGGACGGATTGATGGGAAGTTTCCCGTCAAGGTCCCAGTCGCCGTTTTCAAGCATCTTTAAGTGTTCATCACCTTCAAGGAGGAAAAATTCCCTGAGCCAGTCCAGTCCCCACCATGCTGACGGGTCATACATTTCAAAGACGTCAAAATACTCAAGGGGCTTTTTTATGCCGTTTCTTTCATAAAGATGTCTGGCAGCAAAATGATGCGTCATCTCAGGTCGTTCGATTCCGAAACAGTTGAAAGTTTCCTCGCGATGTACGGTTATATGGTCGCGTATCCATACTGGCGCTTTCCTGGCAAGTTTTTTAGCCTTTTCTTCAGTGGCGAGAATCATGACGCAGCAGCCATCCGACTGGGAACACATGTGGATAAGCCTGAGATCACCAACCAGCTTGGGTGATGTCGTCATGAGATCGTTCATCTGTTCATACTCAAGACCGAAACGCCTGTGTGCGCGCGGATTGAGGCATGCATGCTTGTCCATCATGATGCGATAGTGCATGGCTGCCTTTTCGGCCCGTTCCTCACCGAATTCCCCTATCATGGTCGTTGCTGTGGTTGCGGTAAGCGCTCCCGTCTGAAGGTGCCTGAACCAGAGAGGGTCCGCCATATTTGTGATTCCGCCTGTCGTGTTACCTTCCTGAAGCTTTTCCATTCCTATCGCCATCACTACATCATACATGCCTGAGGCAATCAGGTTATCAGCGGCACAGACGAGCGTCGCGCCCACCGTCCCGCCGGTTGTCAGACGAAACTCGTCCTTGCCGTAGGCAAGCGTTCCAAGCGAATGCCACAGATCTGGCTGATGCACCATTTCAAAAAGTTCCATATTACCATGGACAACGCATTCTATGTCATCCATGGTTACATTGCAGTCTGCCAATGCAGCCCTGACTGCTTCATTCACCATTTCAACCTGGTTCTGGTTTTCCTTATGGCTCGAGTATTCGGTCTGGCCGATTCCTACAATTGCCACATTTCTGTTTTTCTTATGTCCCATACCTCACCCCCTATTTCTCAAGAACCAGAACTGCATGGTGCTGGCCTGCCCCGCCGGTGGTGCTCTGAACAACAGCGCATTTAACGCCCCTGGCCTGACGCTTGCCTGCCTTACCCATGAGCTGGAGAGCCGCTTCCGCTGCCCTGTACATGCCGCCGATTATCATCGGTGATCCGCAAAGCATACCACCCGAACGGTTTACATTAAATTTATCGGTCCCGCCGTCATCTATGAATTCACCGCCTTTGCCCTCATCCGCAAGTCCGAGACCTTCAAGCCACATAGGCTGCTGATACGCATAGCAGTCCATGACCTCGGCAAGTTTGATCGACTTCTTCGGATTCTTTATTCCGGCCTTTTTATAGGCACGCTCGGATGCTTTCTTAAGCGCGAAGTTGCCGGCAAGGTCGCGGTCACCCAGGAAGTAGCTGTCCATACAGCTGGCAAAGCCTGTTATCCAGACCGGATTGTCGGTGAATTCATGCGCCCTTTCCTCCGAAGCAAGGAGAAACGCCACGGCACCGTCAGACACGGGATAGACATGACTCTTCCTTATCGGGTCACAAACATAAGGCGAGTACATAACATCGCCAAGCTCAAGCTGTTTAGTTTCATTCGCATAAGGATTTTTTGCAGCCCACTGGCGGGCACGGACAACAACCTTTGCAAGCTGCTCATCGGTTATGCCGGATTTTTCAGCATATGCTCTTGCCTGCAGCGCCGCGACATTCATGAAATCCAGCCCAAGGGGCCTCCCGTAAAACGGGTCAAATGCGAGGCTGGTGCATAGAAGACGGCTTTCAGACTGACTTTCCTTGGAATGTCCCGCTACATAGACAACATCGTCATGGCCGGCAAGTATAAGGCTAGCAGCATAACCAAGGCCGTTCAGGCCTTCCTGAGCCATTTTTTCCTCGCCCCTGTAATGAGCCCCGACAGCGTCAGTTACGCCGTTGTTCGAGATGGTACGCGCGTCAAACACATCGTCGGAACATGTAACAATGTTCCTGACACCTTTTTCCTCATCGTAGGTGAATCCGGTCTGGGAACGTATGTCATCCATAACGTCGATAAGCATTCCCTGGAAACGCTTATACCAGATGTCCGGTTCGATCTTGTGTTGGGCAACTGCACAAATAGCAACCCTTTTCATCCTTGAACCTCCTTAGACTGTTATGAAGTCATCATGCGATGACCATTTTTATTTGAGGCGTCTTTACATAGCAGCAGACAAAGTCGCCGTTTTTTATAGCCTTGATGATTGAGTCTTTTTTCTTTGTAGCATCAAGCTCTATCCATGCCCTTCCGCAGCCAAGAGTTGTATGTGAGTCATCGGTTGCGACCTTCGGGTAGGGAATCATATCGGTATCATATTCTTTTGAAAGAAAGCCGTGATGGGTTATCTCAACCGCATCAATACTCAGACCGTTGGAAACGTCTTCTATCGCCTCAAGCGTATGCTTTACTGAAAATCCATGTTCCCCGGGATGGTTAAATGTGTGCAGAATCTCCTTATCCCCTTCAATACGGCTGACATGAACATAGCCCCAGCGGGTGCTTAATGTTAGTTCAATGCCTGAGAAAACTATCATTTTTGTTTTCACCGCCTTTATCGAATCACAATTGTTCGCCTTCAAAAGGTGGTCATGGTCTGTATATGCTATAAAATCAAAACCAAGTCCCGAATACGTATCTGCAGCCTGCTGATGGGTCAGCCTGCCATCAGAATAAGTAGTATGGATATGCAGTTGACCTTTCAAATGCATCGACAACTACCGGGTATGAAATCAAACATACAGATTGCAACTTCACGCCCTGATCCTGACTTGCAGCTCAAAGAATTGGTTCTCATACCTTTGCCCCGTTAAGGAATACGCTTATGATGGCATTCGTCGCTCGAATTTTCCTGTCATTTGAAAGCTTCTCATTACCCAGCACTGCAACAGATAGGAAGGCCTCGATGGCACCAAGGAAAATATAGGTCAGATAATGAGGTGCCACATCATTCCGAAGAAATTTCTTTTTCTGCCCTATAACCATTATCTGTTCGAACAGCTCAAACAGTTTCCTGAACTTGGAAAGCCCTCTTGCTGTGTGGTATACAGAACTCCTTGAAACTTCAGTGACGAAAATCGCCATCAGGTTAGGATTTTTGTCATAGGTATCAAGGAAAAAGCTTATTATATTTCTGAGTTTGTTCTCAAACCCATCTTCAACCGCCTTTTCCCTCTCAAGCATCTCGTAAAGACTTTTCCACCATGACTCAACAATAACGTCGAAAAGAACTTCCTTGCTTGAAAAATAATGATAGACCAGACCGTATGAAACCCCTGCGCGATTGGCTATGTCGGCCATGCGGGTATTAGCGAATCCTTTATCCCTGAAGACTTCCAATGCAGCATCAATAATAATTTTCTGCTTATCATCTTTAGCCATAAAGAAAAGGATATCGAAAGTTGATTGACGTGTCAATTTAATTTTTGACATTTCAGTCAATTTATAAAAATCACCTTTTATATACATCTGACCGATGGCAGGCAGATTAAAAAACCTGCACGATTGACAGCTTGTCTCTGATCTTATAGCTTCAATCAGCATATGATAAGCATTGACAATCTAGGAAAAGCGTATGGCAAACAGACACTGTTCGAAGGAGCAAGTTTCAAGCTTAACCAGAAGGAAAAGGTCGGTCTTGTCGGGCGTAACGGCCACGGCAAAACAACACTTCTGAGAATTATTACAGGTGAAGACTTCCCTGATGAAGGTTCGGTTACAATCCCCCGCAATTACCGTATAGGTTATGTAAAGCAGCAGCTTGATTTTACGGAAGATACGGTTCTGAAAGAAGGCATGAAAGGTTTGCCCAAGGCAGAAAAGGAACATTCCTGGAAGGTTGAGAAGGTGCTTGCAGGTCTGGGTTTTGAGCCGTCAGACATGGACAGAAACCCCCTTGAATTCTCCGGCGGTTACCAGATAAGGCTCAACCTTGCCAAGGTGCTTGTTTCAGAACCGGATCTGCTGCTCCTCGACGAACCCACAAATTACCTGGATATTACATCCATAAGGTGGATTGAAAAATTTCTTCAAGGCTGGCCCCGCGAACTTATGCTTATCACACATGACCGCGGTTTCATGGATAAGGTAATAACGCATGTGATAGGCATTCACAGGAAAAAGCTGCGGAAAATCCCAGGAACCACGGAAAAGTACTATACGCAGATGGCTCAGGATGAAGAGATTTATGAAAAAACAAGGCTGAATGATGAAAGGAAGAGAAAAGAGGTTGAGCTATTCATCACCCGCTTCAGGGCAAAGGCCAGACTTGCAGGGCTCGTCCAGTCAAGGGTGAAGGCCCTGGAAAAGCAGGAGAAAAAGAACAAGCTTGAAAATCTAAAAACACTCGAATTCAGTTTCAGGGAAAAGACATACAATGGAAAATATGTCCTGAGCGCGAAAAACATCAGTTTTTCTTTTGCTCCAGCCAACCCGCTTATTAACGGCTTTGATATCTCAATCGGCGCACACGATAAAATATGCATTGTGGGACAGAACGGCAAAGGAAAGACTACACTTTTACGTCTTATTGCAGGTGATCTCAAGCAGATAACAGGTGAATTCATTTGGAACAAGGGTGTTGAATGGTCTTTCTTCGAACAGACCAATGTCGGCATACTTGCTGATAAACGCACTATTGAAGAGGAAATAATGGCTTCCGCACCTGATGTCGACAGGCAGACTGCAAGAAACATCTGCGGCGCAATGCTTTTTGAAGGTGATGATGCGCTCAAAAAAATTGCCGTATTGTCGGGGGGGGAAAAAAGCAGGGTCATGCTTGGTAAAATCCTTGCAACTCCCGTCAATATGCTTCTTCTGGATGAGCCCACAAACCATCTTGATATGGAATCATGCGATGCGCTTCTCTCTGCAATAGACAGCTTCAACGGCGCCGTTATTCTTGTAACGCACAATGAGATGTTTTTACATGCATTGGCTGAAAGGCTTATAGTTTTTCAGGATGGAAAATCGTTCGTATTCGAGGGCAGTTATCAGGACTTCCTTGATAAGGGCGGCTGGGGCGATGATGAATTACCCCTCAAGCAGGAACAATCGGACAACAACATGGATGCCGCACTTGGGAAGAAAGAGCTAAGAAAAGCAAGATCGCATATCATTACAGAGCGCTCAAAGGTTCTTAAACCGCTGGAACAGAAAATAGAAAATATTGAAAATGAGATAGAAGCCCTTGAAAAGGAATCGGAGACTTTAAACGAATCGATAACTTTTGCAACACAGGAAAGAGACGGGAAAAGGATTGCCGAACTTTCAATTATCCTTAGCAAGAATGAAAGCAGGATCAATATTCTCTTCGATGAACTGGACAGACTTACATCTGAATATGACAGCCTCAAATCAGTCTATGAGGTAAGACTCGACAGCCTCTCAGACGATGTTTAAAAATAAGGAATCGTTTTTGGTTATAAAGATATTTTTCTTAATTATAATATCATTATAATCATTGGCTTCGTATGCTTAAGGGGATTTCGCAAAGTCCGTAAATATCCCGTATCATGGCAGATCATGGATTGAGAATACAATTGTTTTAGGAGTAACAAAAAACTTATACTATTTTGATTGGGAGTAACAGCGATCTCCTTCCAAACAAATCCAGCTTTACAAACCCTGCAAAAACACACAGGGAAGGCTCAAATAGAGACACTATGCCAGCACTTAAAGACAGTTAAAATATGATGCTTTTTGACAATACAGGAGAACAGGTTGAAAATATTATCCTAAAAATTTAATCGGACATTAGAGCATTTTAATTTAAAACGCCCATAAAGTGGCTTTACAAGCTACTTTATGAGGAGATTTCTTGTTGACAAGGCTTTTATGTCGTTATAATAAAAAAGCATGTTCAGGATTGTTAATAGCAAGAGAAGCTTTTTCCACTTGACCATCACAACGTAAAGAGTAATTAACAATTAATTTTAAAAAAACTACGCAGGAGGTATCTGATGAGAAAATCCTATTTCGGTTCGATTGCAGTACTATTTATCGTACTGGCATTCGTGGTTAGTGGTTGCGCAAAAAAGGCTGAGCCTCCAAAACCGGTGGAAGAAATTAAAGCTCCGGTCGCTGAACCGGCACCAGCACCAGCTCCGGAAAAGCCCAAAGAGGAAGTCAAGATACAGACCCAAGCCCCTATGCCAAGTCTTGATGATGAAATTAAGGCACTTCAGGAAAAGAATATATATTTTGATTTTGACAAATTTGATTTAAAACCTGAGGCACAGGAAATATTGAATCAGGATGGAACTTTCCTGAAAGCTCATTCTAACGTTACAATTCAAATTGCAGGAAACTGCGATGAAAGAGGAACCGTCGAATACAACCTGGCCCTGGGCGAGAGAAGAGCAAAAGCCGCTATGGATTTCCTAGTAACACTGGGAGTTGAAAAAGAACGTATTTCCACGATAAGTTACGGTAAGGAAAAACCCCTTGATCCAGGACACACGGAAGAAGCCTGGGCCAAGAACAGAAACGACCAGTTTGTAATAGTTAACAAATAAAGCAGTCAATAGAATTACAAAAATAAAAATTTTAAAGGAGATAGTGGTATGAACAAATGGATCAATCTAGCAGTAGCATTACTTGTTGTTTTTGCAGTAACAGTTTCAGTAGGCTGTGCAAAGAAAGAAGAAGCTCCGGCTCCTGCAACAACAGAGCAGGCAGTTCCTGCAGCTCCGGCTCCAGCTCCTGAAGCAGCTCCGGCACCAGCAGCACCAGCAGCCCCGGCTCCAGAGGCAGCACCAGCAGCCCCGGCTCCAGAGGCACCTGCAGCTCCGGCACCTGCAGCTCCACCAGCAGCGAAGTAAGAGGGCATTCACGCAAATCCCCCTGGTCTCTGCCGGGGGGATTTTTTTATTCCCGGGATAATGTATCCGAACTTATTATTCCGTAAACATCTTGAATAGCTGTTCTTGATAAAATATACTGGTTATTTATATTTCTAATTATTTCATATTAATCAGATACTGCCGCGCTTTTTAATATGTTCAATCAGCCCGCCATCTGCTACGAGTTCTGTGATAAAATCAGGCAACCGGTTGGAACTGTACTTTTTCCCTGTAGAAATATTTCTGATAACTCCCTCATCCGCATTAACTTCCAGAAGATCGCCCTGCCTAATATCTCTGGAAGCCTCAACAGATATTAATATGGGAAGCCCTATGTTGAAGCTGTTACGAAAGAAAATACGGGCAAAACTTTCCGCTATGACGCAACTGATGCCTGAAGCTTTTATTGCAATAGGCGCATGTTCACGAGAGGATCCGCAGCCGAAATTTTTTCCGGCAACAATTATATCACCATGACCTATTTTTGAGGCAAATTCGGAATCAGCATCTTCCATAACATGTTTTTTCAGTATTTCCGGATCAGAGGTGTTCAGGTATCTGGCTGGTATAATTGCATCTGTATCAATGTCGTTTCCAAAGACAAATGCTCTTCCTTTCATTTCCTGGATCATCACTTCACTTCCTCTGGTGACGATATTTTCCCGGTAATCGATGATGCGGCAGCTATTGCAGGCCCGGCAAGATAAACCTCGCTAGTCCTGTGCCCCATCCTGCCAACAAAGTTGCGGTTGGTAGTGGATACAGCCTTTTCTCCTTCAGCAAGAATGCCCATATGCCCGCCCAGGCATGGGCCGCAGGTCGGCGGTCCAAGAACGGCTCCCGCTTCAAGGAATATTCTGAGCAGCCCTTCATCTTCAGCCTTCAGATAGACTTCCGGTGTTGCCGGAAGGATAATGCATCGAACATCTTTATTGATACGCTTCCCCTTCATAATATCTGCAGCAACCCTGAGATCTTCAATCCTGCCGTTTGTGCATGAGCCGATTATCACCTGATCTATTCTGATCTCACCGACTTCGCTTATTCCCCTTGCCTTTTCTGGCAAATGTGGGAAAGCAACCTGCGGTTCGATATTGGCACAATCGTATTCGTGCACAGATTCAAAATTTGCATCTTCATCACTTTTATATATTGTGTATGACCTTGTTGCCCGTTTGTTAATGTAATCAACTGTTTTATCATCAGCCTCAATTATCCCCGCCTTTGCACCCGCCTCAATGGCCATGTTGGCAATTGTAAGCCTCCCGCTGAGATCTAGCGTTTCTATTGCCTTGCCGGAGATTTCCATTGTCTTGTAGAGCGCACCGTCCACGCCTATCTTGCCGATAAGATACAAGATGAGGTCTTTGCCCCCGACCCAGGGCAGGAGTGAGCCATTGAAAACAAATTTCATGGTCTCGGGCACCATAAACCATGCCTGTCCTGTTATCATCGCTGCGGCCAGGTCAGTACTGCCCACCCCTGTGGCAAATGCCCCCAATCCTCCATATGTGCAGGTATGGCTGTCCGCACCAATAATTACATCACCCGGCAGTACAAGGCCTTTTTCAGGGAGAAGTGCATGTTCCACACCGCAGTTTCCGCCATCGAATAAATTTTTTATTCCATGTTTTCCTGCAAATTTCCTGACAAATCTACACTGGCTGGCAGAGTCTATGTCCTTATTTGGAGTAAAATGATCAAGCACAAATACGACCCTGTCCGGTTCATAAAGATTTGATGCACCGGAATTTTCAAACTCTTTAATGGCTATCGGGGCGGTAATATCATTCGCAAGTGCGACATCTATATGAAGGCGTACGAACTCACCGGGCTTAACCTTTTTGCCTTCAATATGTGAGGATAATATCTTTTCGGTAATTGTAGATCCCAATTGAGGATACTCCCTTGCCAGTTTATATGGGCTTTCGTTTTTTTATGAACTCCATTTTATTCATCGCATTAACAAGCGCCCTTGCAGACGCGACAAGGATATCAGGGTCAGAGCCATGTCCCACCGATACCAGATCGCGATCTCTCAGTTCGACCGCGACTTCACCCTGTGCGTCTGTCCCGCCGGTTATGGAACTTACGCTGAATCTCTGGAGTTCAGCATTGTTTCCGGTCATTTTTATAATTGTCTTGAACAGTGCATCGACCGGGCCGTTTCCGAAACCTGCATCAAGAGAAATCTCACCATCAATGCAGAGCTGTACAGTTGCGGTCGGTATGGTTACCGTTCCTGAACTGACGTTTATGTTTTTCAGTTCATACCTGTCAGGAATTCTATAGATTTCTTCAATGACTATCGCCTCAATATCGGCATCGTAAACCTTCTTTTTCTTATCAGAAATCTCCTTGAAGCGGTTGAAAACTTTTTTCAGCTCATCTTCGTTAAGATTGTAACCCATTCCCTTCAGACGGTTGTCCAGCGCATGCTTGCCGGAATGTTTTCCCAGCACCAGTTGAGATTTTCCTATGCCGACCGCTTCAGGGGTCATTATTTCATATGTTAGACGCTCCTTCAGAAAGCCGTCCTGATGAATGCCAGATTCATGAGCAAAGGCGTTTGCACCTACAATCGCCTTGTTCGGCTGAACAGGAATACCCGTTATATGCGATACAAGACGGCTGGCCGGGTAAATCTGAGAGGTATCTACTCCATTTTCCAGATGGTAAAGATCTTTGCGGACATTCATAATCATCACGGCTTCTTCAAGTGATGTATTTCCTGCCCGCTCGCCAATTCCATTGACTGTACATTCTATTTGACGGGCACCCGCCAGAACTGCAGATATCGAATTTGCTGTGGCAAGCCCCAGATCGTTGTGGCAGTGTACGGACAGGGTCGCCTTATCAATTCCCTTAACCTTACTTTTAAGATGTCTTATAAGATCAGAAAATTCCTTCGGAGTAGTATAACCTACGGTGTCCGGTACATTCAAAGTATCTGCACCGGCCTCAATAGCAGCTGTAAAAACTTCAGCCAGGAAATCCCAATCCGAACGGGTTGCATCCTCCGCAGAAAACTCTATGTTTGAAGAAATGGATCTGCAGAAACCAACTGCATATTGGACATGCCTTAAAACCTCATCGCGCTCCATACGGAGTTTGTGTTTGAGGTGGATGTCCGAAGTTGCAATAAATGTATGGAGCCCTGGATTTTTCGCTTCCTTGACGGCTTCCCATGCAGTCAATATATCCTGTTCTCTGGCACGGCAAAGACCTATTATCTGCGGTTTTACCAATTCAGATGCAACTGCTTGCACGGCGTCAAAATCCCCCGGCGAGGTTATGGGAAACCCGGCTTCAATCTTATCGACACCGAGCAGTTCAAGCTGCTTTGCCACAATTACCTTTTCATGCACATCCATTGTGGCACCCGGGGACTGTTCCCCGTCTCTCAGTGTTGTATCAAATATTATGATTCTCTCTCGGGATGGTTTCATTCATTTCCTCGCTCGCAACCTTCCTGCTTCTGTGAAAAAGATATTGGATAATATTGAGGATTATCCCGCCGATTACGAAGGTCATGGCAAGGAGAAAAGCCATTATTTCAGGCTGATAAGCTATTACCATTAGCAGCAGCACCCCTGCAACCAGGAGCTGGAACGGATGCGCTTTTATATAAGTTACATGTTTAAAGCTCGGGTACTTTATGGTGCTGACCATAAGAAATGCCAGGAAGAACACGCCTGCAAGAATCGGAACACCTTTGATTGATTCAATAAATGAGACCGCGTATGGAATATTCTGATATTCGCTCATCGTTCCATAAATAAGAAGTATGCTGGCGAGAGTTACGGCCGCAACCGGGATCGGAAGGCCCGTAAATTTTGTCCCGTCGCCTGTAGTGTCCGTGTTGAAGCGTGCAAGTCTCAGTGCCCCGCAAGCAACGTAGACAAAACTTGCAAGGAATCCCATCCTGCCGAACCCTGACAGTTCCCAGAGATAGACCATCAGTGCAGGGGCTGCACCAAAACATATCACGTCACAGAGGGAATCATATTCTTTCCCGAAGGCTGAAGTTGAATTGGTTGCACGTGCAATTCTTCCATCAATTCCATCAATAAAACCTGCCAGGATTATCATGATCGCGGCATTGTAAAAATTCCCTTTGAGTGAAAACATGATGGAAAAAAATCCGAAAAAGAGCCCTATTGTTGTAACAAAATTTGGCAATAAAGGGATCTTCCTCTTTAACTCTTCATTATTCAATCTTCTGAATCTTCTTCTCCTCATAGCTAGTTCTCCTGTCTGTTTACCTTTCTACCATGTTTGAGCCATGGCATCATCGCTCTGAGCTTTTCTCCAACTTTCTCAATCAGATGCTCTTCGCCTTTCCTTGTCAGATCATCGAAGACGGGTCTTCCTGCGGCATTTTCACTGATCCATTCTTCGGCAAATTTTCCGTTCTGGATATCAGTTAGAAGCCCTTTCATTTTATCCCTAACATTCTTGTCAATAAGGACAGGGCCTTTTGTAATATCCCCGTACTGTGCCGTGTTGCTAACAGAGTAGCGCATGTTGGTGATGCCACCTTCATATATCAGGTCAACAATCAGCTTCAACTCATGCAAACATTCGAAATAAGCAAGTTCCGGGGCATATCCCGCTTCAACCAGCGTATCAAAGGCCGCCATGATAAGTGCAGTTACACCACCGCACAGAACCGCCTGCTCGCCGAACAGATCTGTTTCGGTCTCATCCTTGAATGTTGTCTCGAGGATTCCCGCCTTACCGCCCCCTATGGCACAGGCATATGATAAAGCCATATCCCTGGCATTGCCTGAGACATCGCTATGAACGGCAATCAGCATGGGAACTCCCCGGCCCTGAGCATACTCAAATCTCACCATATGTCCCGGAGATTTCGGGGCAACCATGAAACAGCTTACCCCTGCAGGTGGAACAATCTGTTTGTACCTGACATTGAATCCGTGTGCAAAGGCCAGGTACATGCCATCCCTGAGATAGGGTTCAATCTGTTTTTTATATATTTCGGGCTGAACTTCATCCGGAAGAAGTATCATTACAATATCGGAACATTTCACTGCATCACTGATGTCCATTACAGCCAGACCTGCGTTTTCAGCTTTTTTCCATGAACTGCTCTGTTCTCTTAAACCGACCACTACATCAACACCAGAGTCCTTCAAACTGTTGGAGTGGGCGAAACCCTGGGAACCATACCCGATTACAGCAACCCTTTTAGATCTGATCAGGTCAAGACTTGCATCCTTGTCATAATATACTTTCATCATAGCTCGATTCTGCCTCCCTGCATTTCTCTTTCCATTACCACCGTTCCCGTCCTTATAAAGTCGACTATACCTAACGGTTTTAATATTTCTATAAAACCACCCAGTTTGTTTTTATCTCCTGTAAGCTCAAGCGTATAAGATTTAGGGCATATATCAACCACTTTTGCCCTGAAAATTTCTGCAATCCTCAATACCTCAGCCCTGCTTTCATCCCTTGCCTGAACCTTGACCAGAACCATTTCCCGCTGCACGCATTCCTTACCGACATAATCCACAACCTTTATAACATTTATGAGTTTGTTAAGCTGCTTTTTTATCTGTTCCAGAACCTGTTCATTGCCACTTGTAGTAATAACCATTATCGATATCTTCGGGTCCAGAGTCGGAGCAACGCTCAAAGATTCGATATTGAAACCACGCCCTGAAAAAAGCCCTGATACCCTGGTCAGGACACCTGCTTCATTGTCAACAAGAACAGATATTACATGTTTCATACAATCCTATCCTCTTACTCCTTCCTCATACCAGCAACATGTTCTTAATAGGCGCACCTGAAGGCACCATTGGATAGACATGTTCATCCGGGTCAACCCTGAAGTCAACAAATACCGGACCATTAATTTCTAATGCCTCTTTTATGGCATCTTCAACATCCGCCGGTTTATCTACCAGAAATCCATTCGCTCCGTAAGCTTGGGCCAGCTTTACAAAATCAGGGGAAAAATTCATGGCAGTATAAGAATATCTTTTTCTATAGAAAAGGCATTGCCATTGTCTGACCATACCGAGGTTGGAGTTATTGAGTATCATGACCTTCACATTGAGTTTATATTGTACGGCTGTTGCAAGCTCCTGAATATTCATCTGTATCGATCCGTCTCCTGCTATATCGATAACCGTTCTATCAGGAAATGCAGCCTGGGCGCCTATTGCCGCAGGAAAACCGTATCCCATTGTCCCCAATCCTCCGGAGGTAAGGAACAGCCTCGGTTTGTTGAACCTGTAAAACTGTGCTGTCCACATCTGGTTTTGTCCGACTTCTGTTGTGATTATAGTATCTTCCGGGGTAATCCTGTCTATGGTTTCAATAACATATTGGGGTTTGATTAGCTGATCAGAAGAATCGTATTTAAGGGGCATATGTTCTTTCCAGTGATCAATCTCCTTGTTCCAAGGCTCGATTTCACGGTTAAGCTCACCAAGGTCTTTTGACCTGATTTCAAGCAGTGCAAGCATGTCTGAGAGTACACTCCTGCAGTCTCCCACTACTGGCAGGTCCACTTTTACATTCTTACTTATGGAAGTGGGGTCGATGTCTATATGTATTATCTTCGCTTTCGGTGAAAATTCATCAATCTTTCCGGTTACACGGTCATCAAACCGTGCACCAATTGAGACAAGACAGTCTGATTCATGTACAGCCATATTGGCATAATATGTACCGTGCATGCCAAGCATCCCGAGGAATCCCCTCTCGTCTGCAGGGTATGCTCCAAGACCCATAAGGGTCAACGCCACCGGTATATGTGTTGTACGGGCAAACTCTCTCAATTCATCTGCGGCATTCGAAAGGATGATCCCACCCCCGGCATAAATCACAGGTCTTTTGCTTTTGAGTATGGTATCAACAATCCTTTTTATCTGACCCGGATGTCCCTTGTAAGTCGGTGAATAACCCCTTAGGTGAACTTCTTCCGGGTATTTGAATAAAGCCTGTGCATTCATTACGTCTTTTGGGAGGTCAATCAAAACAGGCCCAGGCCTGCCTGTCCGTGCGATATAAAACGCTTCCTTGATTATTTTAGGGAGCTCGTTCACATCTTTAACTAAAAAATTATGTTTTGTGCATGACCTTGTAATGCCTACAGTATCTGCTTCCTGAAATGCATCGTTGCCAATCAGGTGCGTTGACACCTGCCCTGAAAATACGACTACGGGGATGGAGTCCATATATGCCGTTGCAAGACCTGTTACTGTATTTGTTGCTCCCGGACCCGAAGTGACCAGGCAGACTCCTACATTTCCGCTCGCCCTTGCATAACCGTCTGCAGCATGAACGGCACCCTGTTCATGCCTTACCAGTATGAACTCAATGTCCTTTGAATCATAAAGCATGTCAAAAATATCCAGAACGGCTCCGCCCGGATAACCGAATAAATGCTTTACACCCTCGCATCGGAGGGACTCGATGAGCGCTGATGCGCCCTTAATTTTGGTCATGCATTCCTCTTAATTGTCAAGAAAAGATAATCTTTAATCTCTGTTCATCCTAAGAATATCTTCAATGCGGTCCTTACCGGCAAGTTTTAGTTTTTGTATTTCTCTGCGTTTGAGTTCATCTTCCGCACTAAGGTATTTTTTCCTGTTGTACTCATCAAGTTTTGCCTTGTAATCGAGATGCTCTTCCCAGAGTTTTTTAAGCTCAGGATTTTTCAGTATAATTTTGTTTATAAGCTGCAAATCTTTTTCTTCCATCTTCCTCACTTCCTTTATTTAAGATGTATTATTAGAAATAAACCATGTATTAGCCTTATGTCAACAAGGTTACCTGAGAGATTATCAAACCATGAAAAGGGTAAATCAGCTTTTTTAATAATATCTTACATGATTGGTAATTCTTCACCCCATCATAGTATACCTACTCTTTTCTGACAGGGTGATGCCGGTTCTAAAAAGATTATGTTTTCTTTCTGCTTGTTATTGCTTTTTCAGCAGTCAAAAGAGACTCTAATCCTTTTGTATCGGCACGGTCGAATTCGATAGCCATTCCAAACGGTGTCGTCCTGACAACATGACCTTGAGTCCAGACAACCTTGCCTATACTTTCTGCATCAATATCGATAAACACACGAGTACCGGATTCGCTCAGATTTGATACCTTAAGGAACATACCACCCATACTAAGATTTGTGACACGACCAATATATGTTTCAGGTGTGTCTTCGTTAAATTGAGCCATTAGGTCTACTTGAATTCTTTCATGTAATCTTTTTTCTTCCATGATGCCCCTCCCCCGCTGTTTAAAAAAAAATTTATATTTAATTTATATTATAAAGATTTATATTAAATGGGCAATAGTATTATTATTAAATTATTTTTAAGGATTCCCAAAATAGCTGATTTTACGGTAAAGGAGATAAAATTATGAATAAAGACCTCAGAAATAAGCTTGATGCAATGTTTTTCCCGGAATCAGTTGCAATCATAGGAGCCTCTGATATTCCGGGAAAATGGGGGTTCATGATTACAACCGCTATTCTGAGTGGAGGATTCAAGGGAAAAATATACCCAGTCAATACAAAAAAGGATGTAATCCTTGATCTGAAAACTTATCCTGATCTCGAGTCGATTCCCGGCAAAGTTGACCTGGCAATAATTACAATTCCTGCTGTGCATGTTGCTAATGCATTAAAGGATTGCATAAAAAAGGGTACGGCTTCAGCTGTGATAATATCTTCAGGTTTTAGGGAGACTGGCATAGAGGGACTGAAGCTTGAAAATGAAATAGATGAAATTGCCAAGGACTCGGGCCTGATTTTTTTAGGACCTAACACAATGGGAACAATATCAACACATGCAGGTTTGACTGCAATCGGAGTTCCCGTATTTCCCGGTAAAGGAAGCCTTGGAGTCATCTCCCAGAGCGGCAACATCGGAGTACAGATTATCCAGTGGACAATCAACAGGGGAATGGGCGTCTGTTTCTACGCAGGCACCGGGAATGAGGCAATTCTTAAGGCTGACATCCTTATGGAATATTTCGGAGAAAGGGATGAAGTAAACGGTATAGCCATGTATCTTGAGGGTGTCGAGAACGGCAGACGATTCATGGATATAGCCAGGAAAGTAACAAGAAAAAAACCTGTTGTGGCACTTAAAACAGGAAGATCCAAGACAGGATCAAAGGCTGCTCAATCACATTCCGGGGCAATGGCTGGATCATTTGAGACATACTCTGCCATGTTTAAACAAACTGGTATAATCCAGGTTAAAAATCCCACGGAATTGCTTAATGTGGCGGGTGCAATGACGAACCTTCCTATTCCTAAATCCAACAGAGTAGGAATAATGAGTCTTGGCGGCGGCTGGGGTGTAGTCACTGCCGATGAATGTGAAAGTCAAGGTCTTGTCCTTCCTGCATTGTCGGAAGATATCATCAAGGAGCTGAACAAGCACGTCCCCTCGTACTGGAACAAGTCAAATCCAATCGACCTTGTAGGGGAAAATAAGCCCGAACTGCACTTAAGAACACTCGAACTCCTGGCGAATTGGGATATGATCGATTCTTTAATCGCCCTAGGAGTTGTCGGCACCTTAAAAATCGTTGAAGATTTTATTGAATCTCAAGAGAAGGTCCTCGGTCGTTTATTAAGCAAGGAACTCAAGCTTTCAGTAATCAAAGATCAAATACGGATTGAAAACAAGTTTATCTCTGAAATGGCACGGTTACAGAAACAAACAGGGAAGCCCATTATTGCAGTATCACTTGGCGAAGGAGTCCAAACGCTTCAGCACACCTCATATGGTCCTGCAATGTGCCTGACAACACCCGAGGAAGCCGCGAGCATTCTGTCTTATATGGCAGGTTATCGTTATTACCTGGACAGCCTCGATTAATATGATTCCGATTTAAAAAAATACGCACCAAATGCTTGATATCACTACATTGACACATCCCTGACCATACTATATAAAACGGACATGGAATTACTTTTCAGTGCCAGTGAGATAGCTGAAAAAGTCGAGAATCTCGGCTTGCAGATAAGTAAAGAATATAAGTCAAAAGACTTATTCATACTGGTCATACTTAAAGGTTCTTTCATGTTCGCTTCAGATCTTGTAAGAAATATAAACGTCCCGTTCCAAATCGATTTCATAAGGATATCAACTTACGGCAATAAGGACATGCCGAATTCCAAGCCTTTAATCACATTTGATCAAATAATTGATATAGAAGGAAAAGACGTTCTTGTTATAGATGATATATTGGATACGGGAAACACGCTTTTTGCTTTCAAAGAATTGCTTGTTTTCAAGAATCCCAGTTCTGTAAAGCTTTGTACGCTCCTTGATAAATCATGCAGACGTGAAGTCAATATCAGCCCTGATTATTGGGGATTCAAGATAGATGACGGTTTTGTAGTAGGATACGGGTTGGATTACGCCGAAAAATATAGAGGGCTGCCCCAGATTTACGTCCTCAGCGAAAAGGAAATAAAACAGGGATGAAATGATTATAACTTGCCCGAACTGTTCAAGTAAATTCAAGATTGATGATACCCTCCTGCAAAGACAGGGAATCAAAATGAGATGCAGTGTGTGTTCCCACATCTTCATGCCCGAGCAGAAAGCACCCGATGCAGTTGAATCTGAAACAGGCGTACACGAGACAGAAAGCACCTCGAACAAGGATAGGATACAGGGTATTTCTTATGAATCTCTCCCGATTGACACAGGCCTGAGCTTCTCTGAGGACAGGTCTCCGGTTGTCCACGAAACAGCTGTTGAACAGCCCGAAATTACTAAGAAAACCAGACCACGGAGTATAAGAAATACTCTGACAGGCTTATTTGCAATGATCATTGTAATTATCGCTTTAATACTCTCATATAGCAAGGGCGGAGGACTGAGGTTCTTTGAAAGAAACGGTGATACTTCAACTCGGCAGGGACCAGTTTATCCCTTTTTAATAAAGGAAACAGATACCACTTTCAAGTATCTCAACCTTGAGAACCAGGGGCAGATTCTAATAATAAAGGGGATTGTAAGAAAAAATGAAAATAAACCCCTGAAAGCTTTGCAGGTTGAAATAAGGATATATGATAAAGATAACAGATTACTTGCTGCCAAGACCGTATATGCCGGTAAAGTGCCGACTGATAACGACTTCTTAATAAAAAAGGAGCCTGATATCGATGCGGTATTAATGGACAGAAGCAATACACTTGGTGTTCTGTCGCAAGTTAACGAAATACCTTATTCAGTTGCATTTTACGGACAGCCTGTATTAAACACATCCACGATTAAAGCCGAAGTAAAGGAATACATTTGGCAATAAAAAATATCAGTCCTTCAGGTAGAATTATACTTGTCTTGGTTCTACTGCTTTCCGTTACATTTTTGGGAACTCTGGGATTTTATCTGATAGAGGGCTGGCCTTTATTTGATTCCTTTTACATGACGCTGACGACAATCGCGACGATCGGATATGGTGAAATCCATCCTCTTTCAACTTCCGGAAGAATATTTAATTCAATAGTCATAATATTGGGTGTCGGCGTAGCAGCCTATACATTCATGACGGCAACAAGGTTTATTATTGAAGGCGAACTTCAAAAAATGCTTGGACAAAGGAGGCTTGACAGAAAAATCATGAAACTTGATGGGCACTATATAATATGCGGCAACGGAAGGATAGGCTCCCTGGTCTGGAAAGAATTTCACAAGTCCGGGAAACAATTTGTTGTAGTTGACAGCGATTCTCAGGCACTTGAAATCCTTGAAAAAGAGCATATCCCATTTGTGCACGGAGACGCAACCCAGGAAGAGACTTTACAAAGGGCCGGAATAAGCAGGGCAAAAGGCCTTATAGCAACTGCAGTTTCAGATGTATCCAATGTTTATATAACTCTTATTTCAAAAGAACTTAAACCCAAAATATTTGTACTTGCAAGGGCAGAAACGGAAGATTCGATCAGAAACCTGAAAAGGGCCGGTGCGGACAGAGTTGTATCCCCTTATCTTATCGGTGGACAATATATGGCAAATATTATCCTTAAGCCTACTATAATGGATTTGCTCGATCTGGCGGCTGGAGAAAGGAATAAAGATATTAGCATACAGATGGAAGGGTTTAAAATAAAACCCGGATCATTACTTATAGGTACACAACTCAAAGATTCACGTATCAGAACAGATATAGGTCTTGTTGTAGTCACAATAAAAAATCCCGATGGCAATATGATCTTTAATCCACCGGCTGACTATGTTTTTCAGACAGGTGATATACTGGTCTGTATAGGTGAGGATGATGCCCTTGAAGCAATGAAAAAACTCTCTAACGGCTGAATATGGGAATCATAATGTCAATTGACTACGGGGTCAAAAGGTTTGGTATTGCAATAAGCAATCCTGAGAAAACCATGTCCGTCCCATTATCAATCATCGATGTCCGGCCAGATGATTCTCATTATAAAACCATTATCAAGCTGATCAGCGACTATAATGTTGAAGAGATAGTCATCGGCCTTCCTTACAACATGGACGGAACACTTGGGCCTTCAGGCAATGCAGTGATCCAATGGTCAACATCACTGAAAGAAACACTTGGAATCCCTGTTAATCTATGGGATGAAAGGCTTTCAACATTTGAGGCACATGACATGCTTGCCTCCATAAACATAAAGCACAAAAAAAGAAAGAGGATTGTCGATTCCCTTGCTGCAAGTATAATTTTGCAAAACTACATTGACTCGAAAAATCATGATAAAGAAAAAAATTAGAATTATATTGATAACAGTTCTGTTTGTTCTTATATGCGGCCTTGCCGGAGGTATATTACTGTTTTCATATACGCCCATCTCTCCTGGCAGACTTATTTCAGTCGAGATAAAGCCGGGGACCAGCGCCTGGGAAATATCCAAGACCCTGAAGGAGAACAATATAGTCACAAACGCACCCATGTTTATGGCCCTTGCCATGGTCAGGCAGAAGGCTAAAAACCTGCGTGCCGGGACTTACCGCTTTGATGGAAACCACTATCCTGATGAGATCTTGAAGATGCTCTTCGTGGGCGACTATGTCAAATACAGGTTAACCATAAAAGAAGGATACAATATTTATGATATTGCACAAAGGCTTGAATCGGAAAAAATATATTTTTCCAAAGAGGATTTTATCAGAATTGCCAAGTCAAAAGACACCACAAAGATATTCGGAGTTAACGCACCCAGTATGGAGGGATTTCTATACCCTGACACATATGAAATAATACCGCATATGACTCCGAATGAAATAATTGACCGCATGGTGACAAGGTTCAAAGAAAAGTATTCTCCTGAAATGAAATTGAGGGCAAAGCAGATAGATTTTACTGAGCTTCAAGTACTGACGCTTGCGTCAATGATAGAAAAGGAGGCACAGTGCGAAGACGAAAAGGCAATCATTTCCTCCGTATTCCACAACAGACTCCACCTGGGAATGAAGCTGCAGTCAGATCCCACTGCCATATACGGACTTCCGGGTTTCAGAAGGGAGATCGAGCCTGATGACCTGAGGAGGGATACCCCCTACAATACTTATCTGTATCCAGGACTTCCGCCTGGGCCGATTTGCAGTCCGAGTAAAAGTTCCATTAAAGCGGCTCTTTGGCCTGAAGATTCCAGATATCTATTCTTTGTATCAAGAGGCAACGGCCGTCACCTCTTCTCACGAACCTTCAGCGAGCACAGTCTAGGAATAGAACACCTAAAATCCCTTAAAAACCAATAAATTATTAAAGTTTATTCAATTTCCTTTCGATAAATAGTTTGCTTGCCTGATTAGAAATATAACTTGGAAAGAAGGTTTTAAATCATGACTGATACGACAGAACCAGCTGAAGAAAGCGAAACAGCCATTAAGGAAAGAATTCTGATCGTTGATGACGATCCTGGAATCAGAGATACACTTTCTACAATACTGGCTGAACAGGGTTTTGAAACGCTTACAGCAGAAGATGGAATACAGGCATGCGCTCTTTTGGATTCAGGTCCGCTGTTATGTGTACTGACCGATATCAATGATGCCCAACATGACTGGCATTGAACTCATTAAGAAAATTAAGGAAAAAGACATGAGCCTGCCTGTCATAGTGATTACAGGACATGCCTCTATTGAAATGGCCATTGATGCAATGAAGCAGGGCGCATCAGATTTTATTACCAAACCATTCAAAATAAAACAGATCCAATACATTATAAATAAGGCTAAACGTGAAAAATCCATACTTGAAGAGAACCGGCGCTTCTCCGAAGAATTAGATTTCCACCGCATGATCGACAATCTTACAGAACAGATAGAAGACAAATCTCAGGAAATCAATTCTCTTCAAAATATGTCCTACAGAATCACCCGGCTTAAAGGAGTGCATGAGCTAATCAATGCAATAATAGACCTCGCCAGAGAATTATTTCCTGAATCACAAGTCAGCTTTTTCCCAGTAACCCAATATGACGGATCCCTTGCCACATCTGAAGGAAATATTATTTTTGATGATAATTTCCTGAAAGGACATGTTTCAAGAAAAGAATGCATATGGGAAAACACTAAAGGCATAAATACGTTTTTCCCGCTCATAATTGAAAGCCAGATATTCGGAATCTTGAGTATCAAAACCAGTGTTGTCCTTACAACAGATAATGAACACAAGATACTATACCTGCTTCAGAGAACTGCAGAACGGATGGAAAACGTGGTTCTTTATCAGGAACTATATGAAAACACACTCTCAACGCTCTACAGTATGGCAAAAATCATGGATGCCAGAGACCCTTATACATCTCAGCATTCAACCAGAGTGACATCCCTTGCTATAATGCAGGCTGATCATCTCGGTCTGGATGAGATAGACCGGGATATTCTCTATGTTTCATCCAAACTGCATGATATAGGGAAGGTCGGAATTCCAGACAGCATACTTTTGAAACCCGGCCCTTTAACACAGGAAGAATTTTCTGTAATCAAAAAGCACCCTGATATCGGTGCCGATATTCTAAAATCAATATCCATAATGCAGCGTGAGACTGAAATAATCAGACACCATCATGAGCGTTATGATGGAAAAGGATATCCGTCAGGAATTAAAGGTAATGATATTCCGCTGCTCTCAAGAATTATTGCCCTGGCTGACACGTTTGACGCAATGACTTCTGAAAGACCATACAGGGTTGCACTAAGCACAAAACAGGCGATCCTTGAAATAAAACGGTGTAAAGGTACTCAGTTCGATCCGTATCTTGCGGAATCATTTGTTAAAATAATCGACCAGTACTAATTCTACGGCTTAACCTTCTGTCCACCCGCAGCCGGTGGCATTGTGTTCATGCCCTGCTGGGGCGCAACCTGCTGCATGTCCGGCATTGATGAAGATCCAAGCCTGGATCTGAGCATTTGAATTTCTGTATTGAGCCTGGCATTTTCCTGTATAAGATATTGGCTTTGACCGGCCATTGCCCTCAGGTTTGCATTTTCGTTCTGAAGCGAAAGAATCTTTGACTGGAGACCGACAAGCTGAGCATTTGAAGGACTTTTCAGCATGCTGTTATCCTTTTTAAGTCCATCAATCTCCTTGGACATGTCAGAATTTAAGCGTTCCATGCTGTCAATATAGCTGATTGCATCCCTAAGCATTTCCTTGTAATCCTTTTTTTCAGCCTTATTATAGCCCCAGATATAGAAACCCAGGCCGAATCCCACGATGAAAATAATTATCGACATTACTATTATTGGATTGAACAAAGATTTTTTACTTTCTCCCTGCATATCCACCTCCGGATACAACCTGTATCGAATAAGAACTGAAGCCAGCGAAGGGGGTTGAACCCTTGACCTGCTGATTACGAATCAGCTGCTCTACCACTGAGCTACGCTGGCATGCGTTGAGTCTTTACATAGAGATTAAATAGTTGTCAATCGGTTTGGGCCTTAAAGAATCTGGCTCAGAAACTGTTTTGCCCTCTCATGTTCAGGATTTTTAAAAAAGTGTTCGGGACTACCTTCTTCAAGTATTTTTCCTTCGTCCATGAATACGACCCTGTCTGCAACTTCACGGGCAAAACCCATCTCATGAGTGACGACGATCATTGTCATACCTTCCCTGGCCAGCCTAACCATAACATCTAAAACTTCACCTATCATTTCGGGGTCTAATGCGGATGTCGGTTCATCGAAAAGCATAAGCTTCGGCTGCATTGCAAGAGCCCTTGCTATGGCAACCCTCTGCTGCTGACCGCCTGAAAGTTTGGCGGGATATATATCGGCTTTTTCGAGAATACCCACCTTGCCAAGCAGTTCAACTGCATTTTTTTTTGCATCTTCCTTCGAGCGTTTTCTTACTACAGTCTGAGCCAGAGTCAGGTTTTCGATAACGGTCTTGTGCGGAAAAACGTTAAATGCCTGGAACACCATTCCAACCTCCTCCCTGACTTTATTTATATCTGTTTTTTTATCGTACAAATCATATCCATCGACTGTAATACTGCCTCTGTCTATCATTTCCAGCTTGTTGATCGACCTGAGCAGCGTGCTCTTTCCGCTCCCGCTGGGACCTATAATAACAACCTTCTCACCGTCGTAAACATCAATCGATACGTTATCAAGCGCCTTGAGCGTACCGAAGAACTTGCTCACATTCTTTATTTCCACCATTTTGCGCCTGTTATTTTCCGGCATTTACCCTTTCCTCCATGATGCTTATGAGTTTAGAGAAAAACAGCGTAATAATAAGATAAACCAGAGCTATAACAGTATAAGTCTCGAAATAGGTGAATGTCTCAGATGCATACTCCCTGCCCCTTCTGAGCAGGTCGGATACGGCAAGGATTGAAACCAGCGACGAATCCTTTAACAGCGCCACGAATTCATTGCCGACCGGCGGCAGGATCGTCCTCACTGCCTGGGGAAGAATTACATGTATCATTGCCTGTGATGATGTCATGCCCAGCGAACGCGCCGCTTCCATCTGACCTTTTGAAATCGCCTGAATCCCGGCCCTGAACACCTCCCCCATGTATGCCCCGTAACAGACAGCCATTGCAATAACAGCGCTCAACATATCCGGAATATTGACGAACTTGGCCAGGGCGTAATAGATGTAAAAAAGCTGAACTAAAAGCGGGATACCCCTGATAATCTCAACATAGAGCGATGCGACGCCATTGACATATCTGTTTTTAGAGATTCTGCCCAGCCCGGTAAAGAGCCCTATCACAAGCGCCAGAAGAATCGATTCAACGGTAACCTGAAATGTTATAAGAATGCCGTCAGGAACAAACTTGATTATGCTCAGGTATGGATCGGGTTTAAAAACAATCAGGGCTATAAAGGCGGCAATAGCACCGAAAAACGAGATTCTCCAGGCTGTGAACAATCCCGTGTCTGATTTGACGGGGATGGCTACGCCATCCCCTACTTCGATTACCTGAACGGGATGACCCTTTGAATGATCAGAGTTTACAGCCACTTCTTTTCAATCAGCTTGTCTGTACCCTTGGCTTTTACTGCCCTGAGTCCTTTATTGATAAGGTCAAGAATCTTCTTGTCACCCTTTTTGGTCATGATGCCAAGCTGCTCTTTGGTTGGAATTTCCAGTCCAATTTTCAGCTTGTCCTTGTACTCTGATTTATGAAGTGCATAATCCCTTGCTACAGGTGTGTCACATATGACACCGTCGATCCTTCCGGCTGCCATGTCTGCAAATGCAAGTCCGATTTCATCATATGTCTTTGTAATGACATCCGTATACTTTTTTGATTCCATGGCCCCGGTTGTACTTATCTGGGCTCCTATTTTTTTCCCTTTCATGTCTTCCATGGTTTGAACTTTCTGAGTCTTGGGAACCACCAGGACCTGGTTTACGGTAATGTACGGGTCGGAAAAATCATAAGTTTTTTTCCTTTCTTCGGTAATTGTAATCGAAGATAAAGCACATGCATTAGGGTATTTGTTCCCCTTCATTGCAGCAAAAATTCCATCCCATGCGGTATTTTTATATTCAGCCTTAAAACCGGCTTCTTTTGCTATTGCATTGAAAAGATCAATTTCAAACCCGACAATATTCTTGTTCTTGTCAACCATTTCCATCGGCGGCCATGTGGCATCGGTGAACACTGTGACTTTTAACAGCTCAGCTGAAAATGCGGGACCGGAAATTATTAAGCCTGCCAGAACTATTAATAAAAACGATCTAAAGACTTTCATGGTTTCCTCCTTACTAGAATAGGTTATTATGGTTACTTTCAAGTTATGCAGCTATCATACTTTTATTGGCACGTCCATAACCTCTGCCCTAGGTTGTTGGTTGATTCAATCGACAAACCCCGTTTTTTCAGTGACCGTGAAAAACGGCTGCCGGCTGCAATCGTATCCCAGACGAATTCTTTTACCGGACATAATAGATTCCCTTAAGAATAAAAGCGGCAGGATATTGAGATCCGATAGAATCTTCATTTGAGCATGTTTTAATATCTCACCCTGTTTATTGTTCGAGGTTTCTTTCATAAAAGCTTCAATCAGATATTTATATTTTTTCTCAATTGCTCCGCTGGCTATTAAGACGTCCAGCAGCGCCTGGATATTTTCGGGAACGCCAATTGACAACAGTTTCAGTCCGGAAGAGTTCTCCATGCATGTTTGAATGTTGCTTGCAGAATCACCTGTGGCTGTTTCGAGTCCCATATCCGCCAATGAGTGCTGGATCGAGCTGAGTATTTCTTTCGGAACGGTCTTATCGTTCGTACAGAAATCAACCGTATTATCTACAGTTTTTCCTGCCCGAACAGGCAGATATTTTTTTAAACCTTCCTGGTATCCGTAATCAAGACCAAGCTTCTTAATTTCATCCCGGGTCATGCCCTCCGGAGTCTCCTGGGGAGCCAGTCCGTACAGCCTCTCGCATCCATCCATCTGGGAGCATATTGCATCTCTGTCAATATTTATCGCTATTAGCTTTCTGAGTTCCACATCATTAAAAGGCACGGTTTGCGGGTTGAATCCAAGATATATAAAACGGCCGCTGTAAAAATAAAAATATTTGAGGTTCTCATCATTTTTAACCGGTTTGCAATAGCCTTTCGGGGGTATCAATACATCCAGATCACCGCTAAACAAGTCCTGTTCCATTCTCAACATATCCGAGCTGAAAACGAATCTGACGCAATCAATATCTGGCATTCCCATAAAATAAGATTTGTTTGCCGTCAGATCGATGCAATTATCTGCAGTCCAGGAGACAAACATAAACGGGCCAGTCCCTGAAATCAGGCCCTCTTCTTCCAGGATTTTCCTGCTTATGATATAAAGTCCGTTGTACCCTGTCAGTTTTGGTAAAAACAGGTTCGGTGATAAAGGCCTGTCAAGGATAAGGGTGATCCTGTTTCGCGATTCAATACGCACCTGTATACCTGAAGGAAATTTACCGTTATCCTGACCGGCAAGCAAGTTTATGGAATATGCAACATCATCTGCTTCAAGTTCATAATCCCTGCAGCTAGGCAAGTCGTGAAACATTACACCTTTCCGGATTGTAAATGTCCAGTTCTGCTTGCCGCCAGACATTCTGGGTTTCGGTATGCTTTCAGCGAGTTCCGGTTCAACCGAATTTGGATTGACGGGAGAATATTTGAAAAGTGAGTTGAAAACCGTTCCTGCTATAATTTTTTCGGCATCGGTTATATATGAAAAAAACCTGTTGTTATCGGGTTTTGGTCCGCATATGCCGACAGTAAGAATTTTCTCGGATGCCAGCATCTGTCCTGAAAATGTAAAATAACATATTAAGAAAAACAGGATTTTTTTGTAACTCATATATTCATATCATCATAACATTATCAAAATCAGTAAAATACCGTACGCGTTCTGTGTCTTGGCTTTAATTTCTTATAATAGGGCTGTTGCCCCCTGTGCCAGAGAATATTATCAACAATTGCGGGAGATGCACCTTTCGAATAACCTCCCATTGTCTGAGAAATTCTTTCAACGGCATCAACTGCGCACGCCCTAATTTCAATTTCTTCAGGAGAACCCGGTGAGATTAGTTCAGAATTGTCAATTCTCGACGCCAGGTTGTCTTCATATTCCAGAATCCCGTCAACTCTGAGCACATGAGGCACAAGGTTGTCTGCAAACATTGTCAGCTTATCCAGATCGTCGAACCTGCCAATTCCCTGGCCGTTAAAGGCTATATTAAGATCAAGCGAGAGTATCTGAGCCCTTTTGAAAAAAGCAACCTGGATGCCTTTGTATTCAGCTGTATCTTTGAAAAATGGCATGGCTGATAGGATTTCAACAAGCTTCTCGGAGGACGCCCCTGATTTTTCAATCAAATTAAGGAAACTTGAATCATAATGAGTTACAATATAATTCCCGAGATCCCTGAGTGAAGTTGCATAAAGCTCCATTAACTCGTGCACGACACGATTACCCTTTTCCTGTCCCAATATTGCCGCACAATCCTCAGATGATATATTTGTCAAATCCCTTGCCGTTAGCGGGATTTTTTTAAAATAATCATTCAATCCAGATGCAATCGTATAATATCCGGACATGTCAGGCCTCTTTTTTAAATAGGGGAAATAACCGGAACCGAAATTTATTGAATTCAATATAACCAGATAAGCAGCCGTATCATCTCCATGCCCTATATAATGGCATGCAGCATCCATATGCGGTTTATCGGGCTTGACACTCGCGAGCTTCTCCGCGTAATCATCAATTATATCCTGCCTGATATGCACAAATTCAGCGTTCTCGGCTACGAACCTGCATGATTGTCTGATGTAATCAAAAGTCCACATAATTTTTACCTCGGAAGAATTTTACATCAACAAAAGCAATTTTGCCATCCGTGATTTTTAAAACCTGCTTGAAATCAAGTCATATTTGCAATAAAGTCTTATGCAAAATCGGGGGCAAGAACAAAAATCATGGTCATACTTATTGTAGCGGCAATATTATTGATGTCGACACCTAATGAACCAGTACCTGACATGGTTGACTTCACGTTCATGGATCAGGAGGGGAATGCTTACAGATCAACAAAATTGATTGAATATGCCGACATACTTGATGATGCAGACAAGCAGCCCATGCTGCTGCTTATTGAAACGCCGGATATGAATAACACTGATTTCAAAAAACAATATGACGAAATCAAGAAACTGGCTTTAACCGATTCCAACATCATTACTGTTGTTTCATGTCCGGTTAAGGAAAATGATTCCGGCTTTCACACAGATTTGGCAACAGCAGCATCCATACGCAATAACAGCAAGTCGTTCAGGGTCATGCTGCTTGACAAAAACGGATATGTGAAAAAGCACTGGTTCAAATCGGCCAAATCAAAAGACCTTGAAAGACTGTCCATCAAAGCCGCGGCTTTGAATGAAGGACCCTCAAGCAAAGAACTCCGGCTGAAAATCTATTGATCTCGGATTCTTCACTGATCTGAAATCCAGACAATGCTCATTGATCGGCAATATCAGCGAATGGTTTAAGGTCGATCCTGACCCACGGCTCATCAGGCTTGTAATATCCATAGAGGCATTCCATTATCAGATCCTGATTGTCGTACAAGGCGTGAAAGCCCTGAATCTCGCCATTGACCGTATATCTTGTCCACCCTTCATAACCGTTATTTTTTGAATCTTCTTCTCTGTTAGGGTTCATGAAATCGATAAGATAACGTGCTGTCTCAAAGTCAATTTTCCCATACACATCATGAATTCTTTTTTCGAGATCTGCATACCTGTCAAGTGTTCTTGAAGTTTTCCAGTAATTCTTCTGAAGAAACTGCATCCATAGAGAAAATGTAGTGAAGACCATCCTCGGGTGAATATAATGGTTTGCAGCAATCACAACATCGTCATATTCCTCTATCTGCGGCGGAAATTTATCAACACCTATAAATTCAGCAGGATATACCCAGTTCTGAGGCCTTGTGATAACCCCTCTCTCCGGTTTTTCCTCAGGCAGTTTGCTGATCAGGTCCGCCATTGAGTTCTGGATAAACTGCGGTAATATGTCAGGGCCGTTAAATTCCTTTTTATTTTTATCAAATGCCATCCCTTCCTCGACGACAATCCCGTTTGTATATTTATAGCTCTTCTCATCATCAGCTATAACATAAACCCAGGATACTCCCCTGTTCTGTGACTTCATCCTTTCAACCGCTTCATCAAGGTTTGAGCAGTTCTGAACTATATCCCTGATTACAAGCAGACATCCGAGGCCGGGTGTTTCTCTGGTCGCTCCGCCGAAGACAACATCCACACCCATTGACAGGCCGTTAATGTTAAGTCCGGTTGTCTGGCCTACAAAACCAGGCGCGCCAAGGGTGACGAAAGGTTTGCCCTGGTCCGGGATGTAGATTGCCATCAGTGCTTCGTCCTGGTAGACGCCACCGGTTGCAAGCATGAAGTCCCTGCCATGATAAACCTTTCCTCCGACAGTTGCGTTACCGGAAACAACAAATCCGTTACATCCCAGTATATCCTGCGTGGCACCCTCGGTATTTGGAAGTTTGTGGGTAAAAAGAATTGAATAAAGTGAATCCAGTCCTTCATTCAGGACAAGCACGTCATCAGCGGTTATTTGTTTAAAAGACGAATTGGCTGAGTTAGCACCGTCAGCGACCCCTTTCATTTCTTCTTCTAAATAATCAGGTATCGCTCCATCTTTGGTAACAGCCGATTTTGCAACAGAAGTAGCCATTTCTTTTACCATATCGAATAAAACAGTGCCTTTCTTGACATAGGCATATTCCTCAATAAGGTTATCTGTATAAACCTTCACCATGTTATATGTGCCGTTCGGTAGCAGTTTTCCCATCTCATAACCAAGGCTGTATGGCTTCCCAGTAAGAACAATACAGCGTTTGTTATCGAGGCTCCCCGGAAGCTTTGCCAGGACACCTACATCTCCGTTTATAACCACCTGTTTGACAACTTCAAATCCCTGTTGATTGAGGGCGGATGTGATCGCATCTGCCTTGATATTTGATTCGGCTGGGGCAATGCTGTTTGTCCCGGTTGTATTATCATTCGATGTGGAACAGGCAGTATTCAAACCGACCAATAAAGCAAGCAGCAAAAAAAACCTTTTCATATTTCCTCCAAATATTTAATAAACATATAAAAGTAATTAAAAATATTATGCAATTAATATGCCTTTATGTACTTAAATAACTTATCGATATCTCTAAGTTTATTTAAAACAAAATACATTGAGTGGCAAATAATTTCATATATATCCCAACGTTTTCCACACAAGCATAATGATACATTTTATAAAAAGGTTACGATTGCGAATGATAAAATATCGTATTAATGAATTTTATCTCTTTGACCGATAAAAAAAATAATACTTAAGGAGGTCAGCAATATGAAGTGTACAAGGTGCGGCTATACGAGCTTCGATTATCTGGACAGATGTAAAAGTTGCGGAGAAGACATGGTTCAGGCAAAAATAAAATTAAACATCTATACAAAGCAACCGGAACTGAATACGGGTGACGAAGGCTTCTTGATTAATAGGGTTGGCGACATGTCTAAAGATATCCTCGGAAATACGCAAAAACAAACAGGTCCGACCTCGACGGAAGATCTATTGAAACAAAGTGGAAACAAGGGTACCAGCTTTGATTTCGGAGAAGATAAAATTTCTTGACAACATTCCACAAATTCAATAGACAACTCCGGTGTGCCGAGGTAGCTCAGTTGGTAGAGCAGGGGACTGAAAATCCCCGTGTCGGGGGTTCAACTCCCTCCCTCGGCACCAGTTTTTAATTTATTGAATAGACTTTCTTTTTTTCTTCGGCTTGTTGAAGGCAGTTTTACCCATGAAAGACATTGAGACAATCCTGTTCGATCTAGACGGAACCCTCACAGACCCGAAAGAAGGCATCACGCGGTGCGTTCAATATGCCCTCGATAAAATGGGAACAGGCGTCCCTGACACAGACAGCTTGATATGGGTTATCGGACCTCCTCTCAAAACCTCGTTCTCAAAACTTCTTAATACATCGGATGAACAGCTGCTTTCCAGGGCGCTCGCACACTACAGAGAAAGGTTCGGAGATGTCGGGATGTATGAAAACATACTCTACCCCGAAATACCTGAAGCGCTCGAAACCATAAGAAACACCGGTCGGAAAATAGTGCTCGCGACTTCAAAACCCGAAGTCTATGCACTGAGAATTCTCGAATTCATGGACATCATGAAATTTTTCGATGCCGCCTACGGCAGTATGCTGGACGGCAAGCTTACGGAAAAGGCACATCTTATAGAACACATAATTACAAAGGAAAACCTCAATGCTCAAAATACGATGATAATCGGCGATAGGAAACATGATATAATCGGGGGAAAGGCAAACGGAATAATAACGGCGGCAGTAACCTACGGTTACGGTGCGCGCGACGAGCTGGCGGAAGCAAGCCCCGATTTCATGTTTGATTCCATGCTGGGAGCGGTGGCGTTCATAAAGGAAAAACTTTAAGGAGCATTTATGCAGAATGAAGGGCGCATCGAAATAGACGGTTCGAGGTTCGGCATAACCGGACTGGTCAGAAAAAAGCAGTGGTGGTATTTTGAAGGTATCGATACCGAACAGAAGCTCTATTATGTCTTCCTTGCTCTTAAGGCCCTTCCTTCAAGTTATGTCTCCATAAAGATAATCGATTATAAAAATAACAGGCGCTTCACTGAAGACCACATGGGCTCTTTTACTGCAGAGCCCGGCAGCAGGGTAAAATTATCCGCAAGCGGGAAATGGGGATACATGAGATTCTCCGGAAGCGCCGAACAGGGCTGGATCATCGACGTATCAACCGACAAAATAAAGGCCCAGTGCTTCCATATACCCATTGCTCCGCTTCATGCCAACCGTCTGCTTACCCGGCATATCGACTACACGATTAACCAGTTTATAAATAATGAAGCCACAGGGACAATAAAGATCGAGGGTTCGGAATACAAATTAATCGGCGTCGGCTACCATGAACACAACTGGGGTGTACAGCCCCGGCATTCAACCGCTCACTGGCTGCATTTCTGGGGTAAGGATGTCGCAGGAGTCGTTCTGAGTTGCTATTATGATGCAGGGGTTCCTCATCATTACACATGCCTCTGGCAAGATAGAGAAATGAATTATCTATATTCTCCGGCTCATTTCGGATTTGACCCGGCCCGGCCCGAAAAACCCTGGACAGTCAAATCACCTGATCTTGATTTAATCATAACCCCGATTGCAGGACATCATACCCGCATGGGAATTCCACCTCTGATAGAGTATATCCATATTGACTACTACGAGCAGCTGCTCGAGGTTAAAGGCGAAGCCGTGATCAGGGGCAAGACCGTCAACATAAACGGTATTGGAAAGCTGGATCACAACTGGAACCGCTGGTAATAATGCTGATTGTCTTTCATTCATCACCTGATTCATTAAATTGATGGGAGAAAATATGATCATTGGCCATGTTGTTGACCTCAGCCGCACAATTTCAGAAGACATGCCTGTTTACCCCGGAACCGAGCAGCCCGTAATAACAAATCCCTGCACCATTGAACAGTGTGGCTTTGCGGAAAAGAAGATCACCCTTTATTCGCATACAGGAACCCATATGGATGCCCCGTTACATATACTGACAGATGCACCAAGCCTTGAGGATTTGGGTGTCAACCATTTTATCGGAAGCGGGGTTGTAATTGATCTGTCCCGGAATGTCATAAAAAATCGAAGTATTGAATTAAGCGAACTGATGCCATACAAAGACATTCTGAAAATAAAGGACTACGTGCTTCTGCATACCGGCTGGGGAAAATACTGGGGTGAGAATGAATATTTCAAAGGATATCCTGTCCTCACAAGAGATGCTGCAGTATGGCTTGCGGGATTCAAGTTAAAAGGTGTCGGTATTGACATGATTTCGATTGACCAGCCTGAAACAACAGATATGGAAATTCATAAGATATTTCTGAGCAGGAATATTGTCATCATCGAGAATCTTTCAAATTTATCTGAATTGGCAGAGAGAAGTTTTATATTCTGCTGCTTCCCTCTTAAGCTGATAAATTCAGACGGTTCGCCTGTCAGGGCAATAGCTGTGATAAATTGACAAGGAGGCATTGGGTATGGAGAAAACAGGACTCAGAACATTCAAGGATGCGGTAATAATAATTACCGGGGGTGCATCAGGTATTGGACGTGCGCTCGGAGAAGAACTTGCAAACAGGGGGGCCGATTTATTCCTTGCCGATCTGCAGATAGAACTTGCCGATGATGCAGCAAATTCCATCAAATTAAAAGGCGGTAAAGCGGAAAGCGTCTTTCTTGATGTAACAGATCATGAAGCAGTGAAAAAGCTGGTCAACGAGGTATATTTAAAAAGGGGCAGGTTAGACTACATTTTCAACAATGCCGGAATCGCAATATTCGGCGAGGCAATTCAATATTCACATGAGGACTGGGAGAATGTGCTTAATGTAAACCTTCACGGCGTTGTGCATGGCATCGAAGCGGCATATCCCATTATGATCAAGCAAGGTTTCGGACATATCGTTAATACTTCGTCAATGGCAGGTTTGATTATTGTCCCGTATCTATTGAGTTATGTAGCATCCAAATATGCCGTGCTGGGACTTTCAAAAACCCTTCGCATTGAAGCCCGTCCACATGGCGTTAAAGTCAGCGTTATATGCCCAGGCGTCATAAGAACCCCAATAATTGAAGGCGGAAGGTTCGGAAAAATGCTTATCAAGCTACCGGAAGACGTCAAGGCAAAAGCTGAAAAACACTTCAGGCCAATGGATCCATATGTATTTGCTAAAAAAACAGTTGATAGTGTGGCCTGTAACAAAGCGATAATAATTGTGCCTTCATGGTGGAAGGCAATCTGGTGGATTGGAAGGATATCTGAGACCATGGCTTTTTTTCTCTGCCACCTTCAGCATCAGGATTCATGCAGAACTCTCAAGAAAGGCCCCACATAGCGGAAAGGGCGGCCTGTCGTCCTCATCTAACTCAGCTGTTCAGTCCCTTCTGCTTATCTAGGGCTTATAACTCTTTGCGTCATTAAGACATTCAGAACCGAACATTACAGGATCACCGGTGGCCATATAATTTTGCACAAATGCGATAAGGTCGGCAAGCCCCTCGTTAAGCCAGTACATCACGCAATCATTATTTGTACAATGATGGCCGTGAGCTGTATCCTGATGACTGCTGGAAAGAGGAACCCCGTTGTTTACAAGCCCCATCGCATGTCCGAATTCATGAACAAGTGTGGTCTGTTCAACATATTTCAACAGTGCCTGAGAAGCGCCTGTTGATATGACAACATCTTTAAATACTACAATTATTGGAGTACCTGTCAGGGATGCGCCGATTACAGTAGTCTCATTTTTACCTTCCTCGTTTAAATATCCTTTGACAAAAAAAATGTAAAATTCGGTACTGGGTGAAGATGTATAATCATCAACGACAGATTCGGCCAGGTTCAATATATCCTGAGGGGTCCAGGATGACTTGTTCTGTTCTGAGAGAACAGTCATTTCGTCAACACTTCTCGGAACATATACATCTGGTATCAGTGACCTTGATTCAAACAAAACTGAGATATTTGCCTCAAGTATGCTCCAGTATGAGAAACCATTCTGGGTAGTTCCTTCATAAGGCACCGCGCCAGGCTCATAAAAGACTTCTACGTCTATTTGCGATACGGTTGAATACAGTGCGGGGATGTCTGTTACAAGTCCTTGGTTTGATTGTCCCGATGAAGATGGGGAGGAACTGCCGCCATTACCCGAACATCCGGAAATAATCAGGAATAGAATATACAAAGAAACAACAAATAGCTTTCTCATTGTTGGAATCTCCCTGACCCGGTCAATCTGATATGAATTATTCAAAAACGCCTCCCGATATTACCCGGGAGGCGTCAAAAATATATTTGATCAATAAGGAAACTATTTTTTTACCTTTTGAATATCTTCATACTCTACAACAGCATCGACTCGGCGGTTTTTCAATCTGCCCTCGGCTGTCTTGTTGTCCGCAATCGGCTTATCCTCACCATAACCTATTGCAGTCATTCTTGAACCATTGATTCCAAATTTATCTACTAGGTATTTTTTCACATTATCAGCACGAGCCTGGGAAAGTTTCTTGTTCATTGCCGCAGGTCCGATATTGTCTGTATGTCCTTCAATATATATTTTCAGGTTAGGCTGTTTTTTCATGACATCTGCAAAGTTCTTTAGGTCTTTCGTATACATTTCATCAATGTCCGCCTTGCCTGTTCTGAATTTGATATCAAGCGTTACTTTACCTTTCTCAATAATCTCTTTTTCAATAACAGTAGTAACCTGAGGAGGCGCAACAGGAGCCGGTATTGGTTCGGGCGCAGGCGGCGGAGTTACAACGGGAGCAGGTTCAGGAGCAGGTGCAGGAGGTGCAGCCGCTGCGACAGGAGCAGGAGCCGCTGCTTTCGGTTTTTTGCTTATATAGAAACCTATCCCAAGGGTGGCTTCAATGTTGTTAAGAAACTTGTCTTTATCAGTGTTTGGAAGCATAACATCTCTGACATCAAGCCTTGCCACCAGATAATCCGTTATGAAATATTTCACGCCAAGGCCCAAATCCACTGCCAGATAATTGCGGTCGCCCCCGACATACGCATCCACATCCATAGTATCGTTGAAGAATCTGGTTGACCTGGCGCCCACTCCGACTGCAGCATAAGGCACAAATGTCGCGTCAGGCAAAAAGTAGTACAAACCATCAACACGGTATGTCCAGTTCCTGACCTTTTGTGTCTCTGCGTTGTTTAATGTACCGCTGTATGCGACTTTGCCTTCAATCCCGATTTTCTTGGTTGCATCATAACCTACCCAAATACCTGCCTGAGTTGTATTGGTGAGGTGTTCCTGCGGGTCAAAGCAATACCATCCGTCCTCAAACCCAGCAGAAATACCACCGGCTGTAACTCCTGCATAACAGGGGGAAGTTATTAAAACCATAAACATTGCACATGCTATCAAGTATCTTTTCATCAGGTTCCTCCTCAATTTTAAAAATGCTTTGATAGTTTATATACTCTTTTTTAATAGTTTACAGCAATAAGGGGCATTCTTGCAAGACTGAACTGATTTTTTATTGACATACCCGACCGGTCTGATAAAAAAAATACCTTTTTTTGATTAAAGAACAGCAACATGAAAGGAATAAATGAATATATGAAAACTTATATATCGACAATAATACTCCTGGGTTTCAGCAATATTTTTATGACTTTTGCATGGTATGGCCATCTTAAGAACCTCTCTCACAAACCCTGGATCATAGCCGCGCTGGTAAGCTGGGGCATTGCATTGTTTGAATATATGATACAGGTACCGGCAAACAGGATTGGACACCATGTCATGAATGTGGGACAGCTCAAGATATTGCAGGAGGTGATTACTCTTACAGTTTTCGTGCCGTTTTCTGTGCTATACCTCAAGGAAAAGCCTTCAATCGATTACCTTTGGGCAGGCCTGTGTCTTATGGGTGCCGTATTCTTTCTTTTCAGGACAAAGATACCGGGTATCTGAGTCTGGTCCTTCAGGAATTTTTCAGCACCTCGTATCCCGAAACGATATCGATAAGCTCCTCTGTAATCTTGGACTGGCGCTGCCTGAAATAACTAAGATTAAGTTCGTTAAGCCTTTCTTCGATATTTTTTTCGGCACTCTGCATTGCAGCGAGGCGGGAGGCGTTTTCACTTGCAAGCGATTCTGCAAAAGCCCTGTACAGGCTCACAAAAAGATACTCCCTCACCAGATGATGAAACAATGTTTCCTTTTTCATTGAAAAGAACGGCAACGTCCTTGAATCCCATTTGCGTCGTTTTAAGGTATTAAGCCATTCCCGGTCAATCGGCAGTATCCTCATACCTTCCTGCATGTAATTGGAACCTGATATGTACTTGTTGAAAAATAGATAAATCTGCTCGACCTTCTGATTAAAGTGCCAGTCGTACAGTATCATCACCAGTTCCTGAACTGCTGGGGTTATCCCTGATATCGAACTTGGTGTAGTAATACTCTCTATTACATCCAGGTCGGCAAGTTCGAGGTAATCCCTTGCCCTTTCACCGATTGTAATCAATACCACCTCGTCAAAATCCACCTGCGTCATCTGGAGTTCAAGCGCCGTATAAGAAGCAATCAGGGTATTCAGCTGTCCGCAAAGTCCCTGGTCCGAGCCGAAAACAACTGCGCCTATGTTTTTGGGCTTTTTTGCCTTTCCCGCAGGCTCAGCCTGCCCTTTCAGAACGATCTCAAGTCCCATTTCAACAGTATTCGTATAGTCTTCCAGGGACTCGACCGAACGCTGGTACTGTCTTATGCTGACTGCCGCCAGAGCCTTCATGGTCTTCACGACGCCCAGAAGGTCGTTCGTGCTCTTGATCTTTTTCTTCAGCGTTTCAACCGTTTCCATCTTCAGTCATTTCCGTATATTGAGCGGCGGCTTTTACAGCCTCATCAAGAAGCGCCTTCCTGTTTTCATCGGTAAGCTTGTTTCCGCTTTCGATCTGAGAACATATGCCGCTTTGATTCTCTTTCACATGTTTTCTCAGAGCATTTTCGGCTTCACCTACATTTGCCGTGGAAATATTGTCAAATGCCCCGTTTGTGACTGCAAGCATCGCAGCAATCTGTTCTGCAACCGGTATGGGCTTGAACTGCGGCTGTTTCAGGACTTCGCGTACACGCCAGCCCCGTTCAAGCGTCTTTTTTGTCGCCTCATCGAGCCTTGTCCCAAAGCGGGAAAAGCTCTCGAGTTCCTCGAACTGGGAATATGATATGCGAAGGTCCCCTGCGACGGCCCTGTAAGCCGGGAGCTGGGCCTTGCCGCCGACACGCGACACGCTCTTCCCGACGTCAATAGCCGGCAATACGCCCTTCTGGTAAAGGCCGGTGGAAAGGTACAGCTGGCCGTCCGTAATGGAAATAAGATTTGTCGGGATGTATGATGAAATATCGCCCGCCTCGGTTTCAATTATCGGCAATGCCGTCAACGATCCGCCGCCATATTCTTTTCTCAGGTGCGTCGACCTCTCCAGAAGCCTCGAATGTATATAAAATATATCACCAGGATACGCCTCGCGGCCCGGCGGACGCCTGAGCAGCAGTGAAAGCTCCCGGTATGCCCTGGCATGGCTCGTAAGGTCGTCATAGATGATAAGCACGTCTTTCCCTTTCGACATGAAGTATTCCGCCATGGACGTGGCCGCATATGGAGCGACATACTGCAGGCCAGCCGCATCTTCCCCTGACGCCACCACTACAATGGAATACGAAATGGCGCCGTATTCCTTCAGTACGGCAACCGTCCTTGCTACATCAGCCCCCTGCTTTCCGACTGCGCAATAGATGCAGATTACGCCGGTGTTTTTCTGGTTGATTGCGGTATCCAGAGCGATAGCGGTCTTGCCTGTCTGCCTGTCGCCGAGAATCAGCTCGCGCTGCCCCCTGCCGATCGGGATGAGCGCATCTATAGCCTTTAACCCGGTCTGAAGAGGAACGGTCACGGGATCGCGGTGCATGATGGGCGGCGCAAGCCTTTCAACGGGCATCCTTTCGCTGCCATGGACCTCGCCCAATCCATCCAGAGGCCTTCCGATTGCATCAACCACCCGGCCCAGAAAGGCTTCACCTACAGGAATATCAAGGACCCGGCCCGTGCGTTTTACCTCATCGCCTGCTCTCAATGTTTCTGTCGAGTCAAGCATTATTATCCCTGAATCGTTTGCATCCACATTGAACACGAGGCCATAAAGATCACCCGGAAAACGGACAATCTCTTCGGATCTGACCCCGGAAAGACCTTTCACAAGGACAATTCCGGAACCGACAAAGGTGACGGTTCCCACTTCCTCTGCAGCTATCTCGGGCCGGTAGCCGTCAAGCGAGCTTTTAAGCCTTGTAAATGTATCTTTAAGGACATTATTTAGAGCCCCCGTATCCGCTCCCATTTCTTTTCTCCTTGCCTTTTCAGGAAGTCACAGTCTGAGGCGCATCAGGTATATCTTCTTTCAGCGCCTCACTAAACCTCTGTTTCAGATCATCGAGATATTCCCCGATGCTCCATGAAATCTTTTTTCCCATTGATACAAGCTCAATGCCCGCAATCTCATCGGATATGACTTCATGTACCAGCGGTACGCCTTCCGCAACGAATGACCTTAAATATCTGACAAGCTTTTTCTCAAGTTCTTCTTCGACCTCGAAAGATGTCCTGACGGTTACACCTGTTTCCTGATCAGCCTGCTTCAGCATCTCAAGCGTTTCGGTATCGGTATCCTTTAACCTATCCATAAACGAAAGGACAATGCGTTCCTCAAGGCTGACATCGGCAAGGTCGTGCAATATCTTCCTCACGGATTCCTGGACATGTGAGCCCGCTCTTGATTTGAGGTCATTCAGGAAAGCCGTTTTTTCGCTTGAAAGAGTATCCTTCCAGGCATTCTTCAGTTCATCCACTTCGTTCCTTGCCCGTTCGGTAAGTTCGGCTCTCTCTTCATCAGCCTTTACCCTGGCATCATCAAGCATGGCCGACATCCTTTCTTCAAGAGACCTGTTCCTGTTCTCATATTCCTTTGATGCAGCATCGGCCTCTTCCTTCATTCGGTCGGCTTCTTCTTTTGCTGCGGCGAGTCTTGCCTGACGTTCGTCTATGGCCTTTACTATTCTTCCATAGAGAAAGAACTTGAGCAGCCAGACGAGGATCATGAAGTTAACTATCTGTGCGAGAAGGACAAACCAGTCGATATGCATTTTCGTCTATTTCACTGCCTTTGTGGCATGATCCCAGAATGGATTCGCGAATATCAGGATCATCGAGATGACGAAACAGTAAATTGCAATCGACTCGATCATGGCAAGGCTGACGAAAAGGGTCCTCGTAATCGAATTCTTCTCGTCGGGCTGCTGGGCGATGGCGCTTAAGGCCTGGCTGACTGCCGTTCCTTCACCGAGTGCAGGCCCGATAGAACCGATTCCCATGGCAAGTCCGGCTGAGATGATGGAAGCTACGGCGATCCATGTTACACTGTCCATAACCTGTCTCCTTAATTATTTGTCTCTACACCTTTTCAAGCTACCGCCTGATGCTTTTCCTCCTGAGCCTGGGAAGCCGATGCTATGTAAACCATGGCCAGTATCGCAAAGATGTAGGCCTGAACCATACCTATCAGAAGGCCTAAACACTGCATTACGACAGGGAACAGAAACGGCGTGACCGCCAGCAGTATCCCTATTACCTTGTCGTGGCTCATCATGTTTCCAAAGAGACGTATCATAAGAGCCAGCGTTCTCGTTATTTCGCCCATTACATGAAACGGGAAAAATATTATTGTGGGCTGGAAGTATTCCTTCAGATAATGCACAATCCCCTGATTCTTGATTCCATAAAAAGGCACTGCAATGAAAACACATATCGCGAGTGCGCAGGTGGTTGTCAGAGAAGAAGTCGGTGCTACATACCCGGGCACAAACATCAGAAAGTTTGACAGGCCGATAAATAAAAAGAGCGTGCCAATAAAAGCTGTGTATTCATCGGGGTCGCCTTGCGAGGTTTCCCTGATTTGCTCACGGATGCCCATGACTACCGCTTCAAGCAGACCCTGCCATCTTGATATATTTTCACTCGATGTAATATTTCTTGTAACAAGCCACGAGGTCAAAACCAGGATGGCCATTACCATCCATGTAAAAGCGAGCGTTGCATTAATCGTGATAAACCACCAGTGCCACAGGATAACCTGGTCCGGGCTTATCTGATTAAGCGATAAAATTTCCATATTATTTTATAAGGCCGCCCTTTGTGTGCCGAAAACGCGCTTCATTATTTCCCGCACCAGAATGAACCCTGCCAGCGCAGCAACAATCCTCTGCCAGCTGCCGGACATGATTATATAGAAACCTGCAAGCACGATACCTGTTCTGATGAAGTACCCGGTTATCATGAACATCCCCTGCTTGCCTTCATCGGTCACCTTCTTGACCGTTTTCCAAAGGCTGTTGAAATAAAACGCCCCGAGCAAAGCACCGCCCAGAAAGGACATCAGCAGCAAAATCACAGGATTCATTCTTTTGTAATCCCCCCTTTTTTCACCCAGTACCATGCGTTAAGGCAGCCCAGCGAAAGACCTGCCACCAGAAGCATGAGAGTCCAGGAATATTGAGTAGGCCATCTGTTGTCTATCCACAAGCCCAAAGCCACACCGATGAGGGTGGGGATAGCGACCGACCAGCCGATAATCCCGAACATTCCCAGCCCGAACCAGACGGTCTGGTCAGGCTCAAGTTCGCTTTTGATCTTTCTCGCCTCTCTCTTTCCTACCTCGACTGCAAACCTGTCCTCTCTCTTCATTCCACGCCTTTGATGTGATTTCCTTATTTTAGGCATTTCCCCTTATCTCCATAAGACGGCGTACCATATCCGCCTCCAGCCTGTACGCAGCTGCTCTGGCAGTTTTTTCCCTATCGTCTATCACTTTGAACCTTTCTTCGACTATTTCCTTGCCCATTCCCAGGTCAGGTATCGAAAATGCGTTTCTGGTCGATATGAATACGTCATCCCCCTTTTTGACCAGAATACCCTGGTCGACCGCATAAAAAGACTTCCTGCCCTCTGCATCCTCCATTATCAGGATTCCCGGAATAATTGCCGAGACGAAGTCTACATGCTTGGGAAGCAGGCAGAACGAACCGTTCACAGCCTCGGCAGTCAGCTTAGATGCCTCGGCTTTCATGAACACTTCCGATGGGAGCAGAATTTTCACGTTCAAGGTTTCTTTGCCTCTTCAATTGTCCCAATCATATAAAAACTTGACTCCGGATAATCCGCAAACTCGTCATTCAGTATCCTCTCGCATCCGACAAGAGTGTCTTCAATCGACACCATCCTTCCCTGAAGGCCGGTGAACTGTTCGGAAGTGAAGAAGGGCTGGGAAAAGAACCTTTCCAGCCTTCTTGCCCGGTAGACCATGCGCTGGTCATCCCTTGAAAGCTCATTGATACCGAGCATAGCGATAATGTCCTTGAGGTCTTCATATATGCCCAGTGTACGCCTGATCTCCTGCGCAATCCTGTAATGCCTCTCCCCTGCTATGCCGGGCATGAGCATCTTCGAATTGGACTGCAGAAGGTCGACGGCCGGGTAAAGCCCTTCGCTCATCTTTTTCCTCGAAAGGACAATGGAGGCGGAAAGGTGGTTGAAGGTGTGCACCGCTGAAGGGTCAGTGAAATCATCGGCCGGGACATAGACGGCCTGTATGGAAGTGATGGCCCCTGACCTGGTGGTGCATATGCGCTCTTCAAGCTCGGACAGCTCGGTCGAAAGCGTAGGCTGGTAACCGAGCTCTGACGGGAGCCTGCCCATCAGGCCTGAGACCTCGGAACCCGCCTGGATAAAGCGGAATATGTTGTCCATCATCATGAGCACGTCCTGCTTGGCATCTTCCCTGAAATATTCGGCCATTGTGAGCGCCGCGTGACCGACCCTGAAACGCGCGCCCGGAGGTTCGTTCATCTGGCCGAAAACCATGGCAGTATTTTTCAGAACCCCGGCATCACGCATATCCCTGTAAAGCTCTTCGCCTTCGCGGCACCTCTCCCCTATTCCGCAGAATATGCTGACGCCTTCATGCGCTTTTGCTGTGTTGTGTATGATTTCCGTTATGAGAACGGTTTTGCCGACACCTGCCCCGCCGAACAGGCCTGCCTTGCCACCACGCTCAAGGGGCGCCAGGACATCGATGGCCTTGATGCCTGTGGTAAAAATCTCCGATGAGGCAGACAGTTCTTTAAGAGGTATTGGTTTGGCATGGATAGAGCGGAGTTCACCAGGCACATTTCCCTTATAATCGATAGGCTCTCCGAAGACATTCATCATCCTGCCCAGTAGATCCTTGCCGACAGGTACGCTGAGCGGCTTGCCTGTATCGCTTATCTGAGCCCCTCTCGCAAGTCCCTGTGTGGTTGTAAGGGAAATACCCCTGATGGTTGTCGAATTGAGGTGAGTATTTACTTCTATTACTATCTCATTGTTATCCCCGGTTCTGAGGATATTGAAAATTGAAGGAAGCCTGGATGGAAAATGCGCATCCACTACACTCCCACGGACAGAAACTATGGTGCCCAGATTCAGCTGTTCATCCATAAAAAAAGCCTCCTGCTATCTTAAAGGAAAAACCCTGCAAGCACCGATGTCTTGAAAATTGAAACGCATTATATCTCAAGGTAACGTATATAGAATTGTAGTCAAGTAGGCAAATCAAAAAACAGGCAAACCAATATTTTTCCCAAAGGCAAGTCTTTGAATATGGTTTATAATTCTTCTCTGTGGAGATTTAATCATGGATATAGTACCTGCCTTAATACAGTTAATAGTGAATAATAAAAATAACTGGTATAAAGGTCAGGTATATGGACGAAGCAACATACATGAACAGGGCCATAGAGCTTGGTTATAAAGGCCTGGGAAGGACTGCGCCAAATCCCCCGGTAGGGGCTGTCATTGTAAAAGACGGCCGGATTATCGGTGAGGGTTTCCATCCAAGGGCCGGAATGTCTCATGCCGAGATTCATGCACTTAATTCATGTTCGGAGGACCCGGCCGGGGCCACCCTGTATGTCACCCTAGAACCCTGCTGCCATCACGGCAAAACCCCGCCCTGCACCGAGGCGATAATAAGGGCTGGAATAAAACGGGTTGTATACGCAGTCGATGACCCCAACCCTGTCGTTTCATGCCGCAGCGGCAAATCACTTGAAAATCAAGGCATCGAGGTAGTATCCGGTATATGCGGTCAAGAGGCAGGCAAGCTTATTGAATGGTATGCAAAATGGATGAAAACAGGCCTACCCTTCGTGACCTTAAAAGCGGCCACTACGCTTGACGGCTTTATTGCGGCGTCAAACGGAAACTCCAAATGGATAAGCTCCGAAGAATCCAGAAAAAGGGTCCATGGAATGAGAAACATCATGGATGCGGTACTTGTGGGAATCGGTACGGTCATTACCGACAACCCGCTTCTTACATGCAGGATTGACGGCGGCCGTGACCCGCTTCGCGTCATAGTAGACAAGGAATTTGAAATCCTGGCCGGCTCGAAATGTCTGGGTGAAAAATGCATGGTGATCACTGCGTCGGATAAAGACCGGCCTGAAATAACAGATACAGGGACAAAAATTATCCGATCCGGATTAAATAATGAAGGTTTATTCGACTGGAATGAAATCCTGAAAATCCTTGGCGCTATGGGCATTCATTCGGTCCTGGTCGAAGGCGGAAGCTCTGTCATATCAAGCCTGCTTAAGACATCGGCTGCAGATAAAATCATTCTCTTCATTGCACCAAAAATCCTCGGCTCCGGGATACAGCTTGTTTCATGGGGTACGACTTCAAGCATTGATGATGCTCTTGGCCTTATGGTAGAAGATATTCAAACAATCGGTGGTGATATCATGATCGAAGCCCATATAAAGGAATAGATATGTTTACCGGAATTATCGAATCGGTCGGAACCGTTGTCAGCATGAGGCCTTCTGCCACAGGTTTTATACTTGAAATAGATTCAGGTCTTGACCTTGAGAGCGATGCGGTCGGGGACAGTATTGCTGTCGACGGCATATGTCTGACCGCCACTAAAATTACAGGTTCGAGATTCACCGCCACTGCATCAGGGGAAACCGTCGCCCGTTCGACTTTGGGCAAAATGAAAACCGGCTCTAAAGTCAATATCGAACGCGCGCTTTCGCTGTCAGCAAGGCTCGGAGGCCATATCGTCCTGGGTCATGTCGACTGCGTCGCCCGCATCAGGGAAAAAAGCGCATCCGGCGAATCGATACGATTGAGGATAGAGCTCGACAGGGCCTATTCCAAATATGTGATTGAAAAAGGCTCGATTGCTGTTGACGGCATTTCACTCACCGTAAACAGCATTTCAAGCGATGCTTTCGAGCTTAACATCATACCGTACACGCTTGAATCCACTTCCTTGACACTCAAAACCTCAGGTGATAGGGTAAACCTCGAATTTGACATAATCGGCAAGTACGTTCAAAGAATGATGGATAACAAGGGCGGCGCAACTCTGGGCGATCTCTTGAAGCAAAACGGTTTCATCTGAAGGATAACAAAATGCCAAGCTGTACAATCGAAGAAGCGATAACCGAATTAAAAAGCGGCCGCATGATAATTCTCGTAGATGACGAAGACAGGGAGAATGAAGGCGACCTTACAATGGCAGCCGAGTTCATTACACCGGAAGCCATTAATTTCATGGCTAAGCACGGCAGAGGTCTCATATGCCTCGCGCTTGATCACAAGATAGTTGACCAGCTCGGTCTTGAACTCATGGTCAAGAACAACAAGAGTTCTTTCGGGACGGGGTTTACCGTCTCAATCGAGGCGAGCAAAGGTGTTACTACAGGCATATCCGCGGCAGACCGGGCGACAACAATAAAAGCGGCAATCGCAGAAAACGCAAAACCTTCGGACATTGTAAGTCCGGGCCACGTATTCCCGCTCAGGGCCCGCGAAGGAGGCGTTCTGGTAAGGACCGGGCAGACTGAAGGTTCTGTCGACCTGTGCAGTATGGGGGGGCTGAGGCCGGGTGCAGTCATATGCGAAGTCATGAAGGACGACGGCACCATGGCCAGAAGGAAGGACCTGGAGGGTTTTGCCAAGGAGTTCGGCCTCAAGATATGCACGATAGCGGACACCATTGCATACCGCATGCGCAATGAAATACTGGTGCGGGAGGTCGTAAGGGCGAAGATGCCTACGATTTACGGTAATTTCGAGCTTGTCGGATATGAAAATGACATCGACCATAAAGACCATTTCGCAATTCTCAAAGGCAAGATCACCCCTGAAGAGCCGGTTCTTGTAAGGGTCCATTCCGAATGTCTTACCGGGGATGTGCTTGGCTCGCTCAGATGCGACTGCGGCGATCAGCTGACGGCCGCCATGGAAATGATTGAGGCTGAAGGAAAAGGTGTTATTGTATACATGAGACAGGAAGGCCGGGGCATTGGTCTTCTGAACAAACTTAGGGCGTACCACCTTCAGGAAAAAGGCATGGATACTGTTGAAGCCAATGTGGAACTCGGGTTCGCACCGGACCTGCGCGATTACGGTATCGGCGCCCAGATACTGGTTTCTCTCGGCGTAAAAAAGATGAGGCTCATGACCAACAACCCCAAAAAGATTATCGGGCTTGAGGGATATGGCCTGGAAATAGTCGACAGGGTACCCATAGAAATTCCCCCTACCGATATGAACAAAAAATATCTGAAGATAAAAAAAGAAAAGATGGGTCATATACTGGAGGTGGTTTAATGGCAAAGACAGTTGAAGGAAAACTGCTGGGTGCAGGCCGTAAAGTGGCAATAATAGCGAGCAGGTTCAATGAATTCATCACTGCCCGCCTTATAGACGGGGCACTCGACGCGCTTGCAAGACACGGCCTAAACTCAAAAGACATAACCATATACCGCGTGCCGGGCTCATTTGAAATCCCGCCGGTGGCAAAAAAGGTCGCATCAAGCGGGACCGTTGACGGCGTAATATGCCTGGGTGCAGTAATCAGGGGTTCCACCCCGCATTTCGATTATATCTCTGCTGAGGTTTCCAAGGGCATCGCCCATGTTTCAATGGAAGTCAATGTCCCGGTGATTTTCGGTGTGCTCACTACGGACACAATTGAGCAGGCCGTGGAGCGTGCTGGAACGAAAGCCGGCAACAAGGGTTTTGATGCCGCCATGTCGCTTCTTGAAATGATGGACCTTTACTCACAGGTCTGATCAGCAGTCCGGTTTATGAAGGTTAGGTCCAGGGCCAGGGATGCTGCCTTGCAGTATCTCTATCAGGCAGATGTCAACAGACGTCATACGCAGGAGACCCTGGACAGTTTTCTGGTGCACTTTATCGAAGATGAATATGTAAAACCCTATGCAAAGGACCTCGTAGCAGGCGTTCTTAATAACCTTCAGGGCATCGATTCCCTGATAGAAAAGGCTACTTCCAACTGGAGGATAAGCCGGATGAGCCGTATCGACCGCAACATACTGAGGCTAGCCACTTATGAACTGGCCATCAGAAAGGATATACCGTACAAGGTCGCGATAAACGAAGGAGTGGAGCTGGCAAAGCGCTTCGGTTCACCCAAATGTCCCTCATTCGCAAACGGCGTTCTTGACAGGGTATGGATGCTTGTTTCTGACACCATCGGGAAAGCTGATGGCGCAGAGGAATCTTTCAAAGAATGAAACTCCTTATATTTGACCCGGTCGGAGGTGCAAGCGGCGACATGATTCTCGCCAGCCTTATCGGGCTGGGTTGTCCGGTCAGCCATATACAGGATACGCTGGAACTTCTCGGTCTTGGAAAGCCGGCTATTCGTCTTGAGGATAGAAAAATGAACGGCATCTCCTGCCTTAAACTCGGTTTCGATGTTCGTGATGAAGAGACCGAACGCCCGTGGGCGGATATCCGGAACATCATCAGCTCTTCAGGGATTGCTGAAGGAATTAAGGAAAGGGCTCTTAACATATTCAGCCTGCTTGCGTCTGCGGAAGCCAGAGTTCATGAAGTCCCTGAAGGCGATGTTCATTTCCATGAGGTAGGCGCCCTAGATTCCATATTCGACATCGTCGGAATTGCAGCAGCAATAGACTGGTTCAGGCCTGATGCCATATACGCAACCCCGCTGCCCCTGAGTACTGGAACTGTTGAATCCAGGCATGGCACCATACCTGTTCCCGCGCCTGCAACCCTCTTGCTCATGGAAGGCCTGCCGACAAGGATGACTGAAATCGTCGGAGAACTGGTGACGCCAACCGGTGCTGCAGTAATCAAGTCCCTCACCATACCGGAGTCTTTTCCCGGTTTTGTAATAAAGGGTTCAGGCTGCGGCTGCGGGACAAAAACATTCCCGCGCTGGCCCAATATGTTCAGGTCGATTCTCTGCGAAACTTCCGTAAAAGACGAACAGGTCTATGTCATCGAATCAGATATCGATGACATGGTCCCCGAAGACTGGGATGCCGCTGCCGGTAAAATAAGAGAGGCGGGGGCAATCGATATGTGCCTTATCCCGTGCATCATGAAAGAGGGGCGTCCGGGAAATGTCCTGCGCGTGCTTTCGGGAATGGACAGCCTTGATCCGGTATGTTCGGCCATACTTTTGCATACAACTACAATCGGCGTAAGATATTTCCCCGCAGAGAGGAAAACCCTTGAGAGGCGGGAATTCCCACTCGATACCGCATATGGGAAAATCAGGATAAAAGAGGTCGTCACGCCTGACGGGACTCTCAGGCAAAAGCCTGAATACAAGGATATGAAAAGACTTTCAGAAGAACTGAAAATCCCTGTCCAGAGGCTGCGGGACGAGGTTGCGAAAAGACTTTTCTCCCATATGAAAGATGCAGGTGATGAAAAATGAAAGAAATATTGGACCAATACAAATCCGGGTTGATTAATGATGCCCAGGCCAAAGAAATGATAATGAAAGTTTTCTACGAACGCGGGGAAGAATTCATGCTGGACATGCACAGGCAGGAAAGACTCGGTTTCCCCGAGGTTGTGCTCGCGGAAGGAAAAACAACCGAGCAGGTGCTGGCCATCGTTGAAAGGATGCTGTCAATATCATCGCCTATACTCATCTCAAATGTCTCGGAAACGCAGACCTCGTCGATAGAGGCAAAGTTTGCTTCAGCCGGGATTCAAAATGCGGGAAGGATGATGGCAGTTGGTGCCATGCCCGAAGATAAAAGCCTCGGCACCGTCGGCGTCATCACTGCAGGAACCTCTGATATCCCGTTTGCAAGGGAATGCATACTCGTCCTGGAGGCAACCGGCGCAAAGACGCTTGCATTTTTTGATGCAGGAGTCGCCGGGATTCACCGCCCTTATATAAGCCTGAACGATGTGAAAGATGCCGAAGTCCTTATAATCCTTGCAGGCATGGAAGGTGCGTTGCCTACACTTATTGCATCTGTCACCGACAGGCCGGTGATTGCAGTACCTACTCCTGTCGGCTACGGGATCGGAGGCGGCGGAATCGGCGCCATGATATCCATGCTCCAGACCTGCGCTCCCGGGGTCGTAACAGTCAACATAGGCAACACCATCGGTGCATCCGCCGCAGCTATAAGGATACTCAGAATCATAAGGCGCGCTTCAAATGACAAAAATTGAAGCACTTGGCAGCTCGATAAAAAAGAAAAAAAGATTGGGCGTAATGTTTTCAGGCGGCCTCGACAGTGCTCTTCTCTGCCTGATCGCAAAAACGGCCCTGCCCGGAAATTCAATCGCAGTCAACATAGATTCGCCCGTCACCCCGGCCCGGGAAAAAGAACAGGTTGCTGCTGTCGCCGGAGAAATCGGCATAAAGCTTCTCACAATAAAACTCGATGAACTTGATGATGCAGTATTTTCATCAAATCCACCCGAAAGATGCTACATATGCCGCAAATTAAGGCAGAGGGCGGTCAAGAAAGCCCTTTCCGGGTCCGGCTTCGAAATTATCGCCGATGGAGTAAACTTTGACGACCTCTCGGATTACCGTCCCGGCATAAAGGCTGCAGACGAGGATGGGATATGGCATCCTTTCGCTGAGCATGAATTGACCAAACCCGAATTGAGGCAGGCGGCAAAAAAGCTGGGCCTCTCTGTCTGGAACAGCGAGCCTTCACCCTGCATGTGCACGAGGTTCGCCTACGGGATGCGCCTGGATAGTGAAGCGCTCAGAAGGGTTGACACGGCAGAGACGTTCATAAAAAAATTCTGCAAAGGCAGCCTCCGTCTGAGATGTTATCATGGGGGCATTTCCATGATCGAAACCGATGATTTTGATTCTGTATTAAACAACAGGAAGGTTATTGCCGATATGCTTCATAAATCGGGATTCGTTTTTTACGGCCTGGACATTGAAGGATTCAAAAGCGGAAAGATGAACAGGCAGCTTGACGGTCCTGGTTACAATGAAAACAAGGAGGTGGATAAAATGGCGAAATGCTCAAAACCTGCAGTCAAAGCTGCAAAACCTGCAGCAAAAAAATCCGGATGTGTAAAATCGGCCAAACCCTGCGCTTCAAAGAAGAAGGCATAATACGAACTCCGTCCCGCCTGAGAGGAACAGCCTCAGCTCAGGCGGGGTCATTCCCCTCCTGAAATTCCAAAAGGCTTTTCCCTTGACTTTGGGTTTTACCGTTGCTTAGAGGTTGGATATGAAGATTGAAGATATTCCCGGATTGCCTGTCAAGGGGTTCATGCCTGAAGAAGAAGGGAAAAGACTTTACGAAATCGCAAAAGAGGCAAGCTGTCTGGGAGCTTGCCTTGAGATTGGAAGCTATTGCGGCAAGTCCGCTCTCTATCTCGGCCTTGGGTGCAAAGAAAACTCCGGTATCCTTTTTACGATAGACCATCACAGAGGCTCGGAAGAGCAGCAGCCCGGCCAGGAATATCATGACCCGGAACTCTTTGACAACAATACCGGACGGGTGGATACCTTCAGATTCCTGAGAAGATCTCTGGAAATGGCATCGCTTGAAGAAACCGTTGTGCCCATAGTGTCTACATCCCTTGTAACGGCACGCATGTGGGCAACTCCCCTGTCGCTGGTTTTCATTGACGGCTCGCATGCATTTGAATCCGCCCTTGCAGATTACAGGTCGTGGTCGTCGCACATCATGCCCGGCGGTTACCTCCTGATGCATGATATATTCGAAGACCCCAAGGACGGCGGACAAGCCCCATACGAGGTATACAAAATAGCCGCCGCAACAGGGCTTTTCCATGAACTTCCCGGGACAGGGTCGCTGAGGGTTCTCAAAAGGCTTAAACCGGGGGAGATTGAATAGGCACGCTTATCCGGTATAAGCCTGCTCATGGAATCAGACTCCTGTTAAAGGTCTTATTAAAACAGAAAATAATTTGTTCAGTTCGGTTTTCAGAGAGAGGGTGAAATGAACTTCAGCTATAAAAAAGCCGGTGTTGATATAAATGCAACCGATGCCGTCAAGGAAAAAATCGCAGACAGCGTAAATTCCGGCGACAAAAGGGTATTAAACCGCATGGGGGCCTTTGCCAGCCTTCTTGAAGGCCGGTTTTCAAATCTCAAACATCCAATCCTTGTTTTTAAAACAGAGGAGCCCGGCTCGAAACAGAAGATCGCGCACGAGCTTGGCAGGACACCCGATATTGCTTACGACCTCGTTAACCACCTCATTAACGACATCATCGTAATGGGTGCCGAACCGCTCTATGTTCAGGACTGCATCGTGTGCGGAACTGTTGATGCGGGGCTGGTTTCATCATTCGTTCAAAATATGAGTAAAGCCTGCAGAGAACAGGGGTGTGTTCTTGTCGGCGGCGAGACATCCGTTCAGCCCGGCGTTATTGCCGACGGAACCTATATATTCAGCGCCAGCGCCATCGGAGTGGTTGAGAAAGACAGTATAATCGACGGCTCAAAAATCACAGAGGCGGGCATTGTTCTCGGAGTGGCCTCCAACGGCCTTCATACAAACGGATATTCCCTTGTCAGGAAACTCCTGGAATACAATCCCGAACTCAAAACCCGGGACGTGTCCGGAAATACGTTCATTAAAACAATCATGCTGCCCCATGTATGTTATTACAATGCAGTAAAAGGCCTCTTTGATCATAAAGGCTTGATGGGACTGGCTCATATAACCGGCGGCGGCATTCAGGACAATCTCAACCGCATACTTCCCTCCGGCCTTGATGCAGTCATAGACCTTGGTTTAATACGCATGCCCGAGATATTCCGGGTTATAAAAGAAGAAGGGAACATGTCCGAAGCCGACATGCTGCGTACGTTCAACATGGGCATCGGCCTGACCGTTGTCTGTTCTCCAGATTCGGTTCGGGAAATGATAACTCGTCTTGAAGCCCATGGACATCCGGCATATCCGATAGGAACCATAACCAAAGGAAACAAAAAGGTCAGGTTTTCAGGCGGACTGGCCTGGTAAGAAATATTTTATAACTCGGGCGGATAGTCCGAGAATTTATTGAATGTCCAGAACCATTGAATCCCGGATGATGTCTGGCGGGATTTGATAAAGCCTTCATTGTTGAGTGATTTGAGCGTCTGCTCTGTCAGTTCAAGACTCGTATCCGTCGCCGCTGCAATTCTTGCTGTCAGACCTTCCATGCAGGCCCGGCTTTCATCGAAATTTCCAAGTTCTTCAACAAGGTCGCCGTTCAGCATCTTGAAAACAAGGTTCATGCGCTTGTGGCCTACCACGCGGAGCCATTCATATTCCGTCGATATGCCTTCATCTACACGGCGGACAACCTCTTTCCAGATTTCCTCGTGGACATGCAGGTGTTCGTTCATAAAGTTTTCAATGTCTTTGGGTGTTAGCGCCGAGGTTTTGACAATCGCATGGTTTGCATCATAAAGGTCAAAATCATCCGTCAATATCTCGATGTCGAACTTGTCGGTCTCTTCCCAGATTGTGGTGCCCGGGAAAGGCGCCAGGAGGTGATAGCCGTAATCAATATTTAAGCTTTCAGCAAACTTTTTGGTGTCATTGATCGACTCCCAGGTCTCGCCTGGCAGGCCGATCACAAAGGATGCATGAGGTGTGACGCCCGTCTTGCGGCATGCCTGAACCGCTTTTCTGGCCTGCTCAAGCGTTATACCCTTCTTGATCCGCTTGATCATTTCCGTATTGCCGGTCTCGATCCCGAAGCTGACCGTATCGCAGCCAGTCTCCTTCATCATGGCAAGGACTTCTTCATCGACCGTGTTGACGCGGGAAAATGCGGTCCATGTAAATTTGATCCCGCGTTTTTTTATCTCGTCACAGAATATTCTCACCCTGTCCTTGTTCGATGTGAAAAGGTCGTCAGCAATGTTTATGCGCGTAAACCCGTAGGAAAGAATCTCTTCCACCTCGTCCACCACTAGTTTGGGAGAGCGGTAGCGCAGCTTGTACCCGACCATTTTCCTGCCGAGGCAGAATATGCACTGGTTCGGGCAGCCCCGGCTGGTTATGATGCTTACCGGGAAACCGAGCGCCTGATAACGGCTCATGGGCAGAAGATGCCTTGCCGGTTTCGGCAGGGTGTCAAGGTCGTGGATCAACTCCCGCCTTCCGGTGAATACTATTTCCCCATCCTTCCTGAAGGCTATTCCCGCCACATGCTCCCATCTTGAACGGTTCTGTATGACCGGCAGCAGCTCTTTCAGCGTTTCCTCCCCCTCGCCTATCACGATGAGGTCGATCTCGGGATATTTTCTCAACGTACTTGCCGCATCAAACGACACATGCGGACCGCCCATCATGGTAATCACATCCGGGTTATGCCTCTTAGCATCCTGCATTATGGCCGCTGCGCCCTTGAAATTCAAGGTGACAGAGTTTGCTCCGATAACGTCCGGCCTGAAGGCGTCCATTTCCGCTGCAAGCTTAAGAGGGGAATATTTTCTTACGATGTAATCCAGTATCGTTACATCAGCTCCGGCCTCTTCACAAGCCGCCGCCACATAGCATATGCCAAGCGGAGGTGATGGCGCTTCTTCCAGCGGATAGGGTGATGCGACAATGGCGACTCTCATCAGTCGCCCCTTTTCGGAAATGCCATGGACCTGAACCAGCCCAGAATTGAATTATTCTTCAGCATCTTCCTGTCAAGTTCGTCGTGTTCCATTTCAAGCCTTTCCCTGTCAGAGAACCAGTCTGAACGTTTGTGAATGTTTTTTGCCGGGTCAATATCCCTGATCTTTTTTGCCGGATTCCCCGCCGCTATGCAATCGGCAGGGATGTCTTTCGTGACCACGGAACCTGCGCCGATAACGCTGTTATCACCGATTGTAACACCCTTGCAGACGGTGACGCTGTCACCGACCCATACATTATTACCGATTGTCACCGGTGCAGTCCTTCCCATTGACGTTACCCTGTCATATATCCCATGCCAGTCTGAATCGGTAATGTATGCCTTGCCTGCAATCATGCAGTCATCGCCGATAACCACCTTGTTTGCAGAACTTATTCTCACCCCGGGGCATATAAGGCAATAGCTGCCGATCGTAATGCTCCCCATCCCTTTGTTTTCAGGCCAGATGGTAAACCTTACCGTGTAATCAGGGGCCGAGATTACATTGACACATTCCCCGATTCTTATGGGCCCGCCGAATACATGGACATGCCAGGGCTTCATGAATGTGTAGCCGTCCCCGAGATATTCAAGCTGCGGTTTTATAAAACGCTCGACATAAAAATCCCTGAACCAGAGGTCGAGCTTCTTGATGTAATAAGGCCTGTGATCCTTTATCAATTTAAGCCTAGCCTCTCATCTCTGCTGTATGATCAGAACTTTCTATTCTCAGGCTTTCCCCCATGAATAAACTTCTGTGGCGCTGTGAAATGGCGGTACTTTCCCAGAACGAATGGCTGAATATATTTGAACCGGCTGTAATACCCATAAGGGCATCATGCGCCATCATGACAACCGCATTGGTCCATGTTATTTTATCCTCGGGCCAGATGACGCCGTCAGGGAATGTTACTCCGCACCAGTATGTTCCGTCCTCAAAGCGCTTATCGCTTATCCAGGAAAAAACATGTGCTGCCAGATCCCTTTTCCCCATTCCGGCAAGGGCGAGTGTAAGCTCGGAGGTCTCGGCCATCGTAACCCAGGGCCTGTCTGAAACGCATCTGATGCCAAGTCCTTCAACGGCAAACGTGTCCCATGATTTCTCAATTCGTTTGATTGCCTGAAGCCCCGTCATGGCTCCCGACAGAACCGGATAATACCAGTCCATGGAATATCTGGCCTTTTCGCAGTTAAAAAGGTGGGGTCTGAAACGTATGGCATCCCTCAGTCTTACCATAGCCTTTTCCCATTGCGGCCTGCTTTTGCCGAGGATATAGGCAATTGCAAGGGCGCACCTGATGCTTAAAAAGATGGAACTGGAACCGGTCAGGAGCGCCATCGTATCAATTTGATCTTCCGGATTTCTCGCCCAGTATATCTCTCCGCTCGGCGTTTGCATGCCCAGTGAAAAGTCGATCCCTCTGTTCACCGTAGCCCACATGCTTCGCAGGAACTGCTTGTCTCTGGTAATCATGTAGTGATGGAAAACCCCTACCGCGATATATGAGGACATGTTTGATTCCTTTGTCCTGTCCTCGGGTTCACCGTTTTTATAAGCGGAATACCAGCTTCCGTCATCGTTCTGAAAATCGGCCATCCATTCATAAGCCTTCTTGGCCTCATCCATTGAACCGGCTATGGAAAGCCCCATCGCTGCTTCAACATGATCCCAGGGGTCTGTTTTCCCGCCCTTGTGCCAGGGAATTTCACCTGTTGCAAGCTGCAGATTCAGAATGGAATCCGCCAGCAGATTCATATCAACCGCATGACCGTGCACAGCCATTGAAGTTACAACACCCATGTTACTCACCTTTCGTCAGATAAAGAACAACGCTCTTGGCAATTACAGGATTAAGGATTCTGTCCAGAAACCTGGTCAGAAACGGTTTCTTCATAATATCCCATACGAGAAATTTATGATAGAGCCTCACAGGCCATGCATCGTCATTCTTGTGGCCGACCATACATTTTATCCACCAGTACGGACTGTGAAGCGCATGAGCCCAACCCGAACCTACAAGTTTTGCTCCCGCATCTTCCAGCATCTTTATCAGTTCATTTCTTTTATATATACGGACATGCCCGCCTGTTTCATTGTGGTATTCGCGTGAAAGGGCCCAGCATATTCTTTCCGGGAAATAACGTGGAACGCTTACAGTAAGTGATTTCCCGGTTTTTAACACCCTTAATATTTCGCTGATGGCCTTTTCATGTTCGGGGATATGCTCGAGCACTTCCGAGCAGATTACACAATCGAAAGAGGCATCTGCGAAAGGCAGCTTCGTTATATCACTTATGGAGACGTGGCCTATACCGCCTCCGTCCTCACCCTCATGGCGCATTATCTTAAGCGTGTTCTTTGCCTTTGTTGCATCTTCCCTGTTCATGTCGATTCCCACGACATGGACATTCTTGTACCTGAACGCCTCGCTGAGGTGGCGGCCTCCTCCGCATCCGGCATCAAGAACCCACGAGCCGGGCGGCAGATCAAGCCTTTTGTAATCAACTGTCAGCATATATTGCCTCTTTATAAACATCCGTCGTTGCGAGAGCTGTGTTTTCCCAGGTGAAATTCCTGATGACCCTTTCATATCCCGCCTTTGCGAGCTTATGGCACATGCCGGGATTGTCTAACAGAGTTATTATAGCTTTTTCAAGTGCCAAATCGTCAGCAGGCGGAACAAGCAACCCGGCATCTCCTACAACTTCAGGCAGTGCCCCTCCGGTTGTGCTTATTACCGGGACGGCGCATGCCATCGCCTCTCCTGCCGGCAGCCCGAACCCTTCATATATGGACGGAACCAGCGCAATCGTGCTGTTAGCGTAGTATCTGGCAAATTCACTTTCATCTATACGACCCGTAAATGTTATCACATCCTTCAAGTTCAGATCCCTTACCTGTCGTTCAATCGCACCGTCCGGCTTCGGTTTGCCGATCACAGTCAAATGAATATCCCGTTTCCTGCGAATCCTGTCGACTGCATGCAAAAGATATTTCAGGCCTTTAAGAGGCGTGTCAGCACTGTTTGTTACAATCAGGCGGTTATCGGGACGTATATTTCCGGGTATAGGATAGAATATCTCGGTATTAATACCATTGGGCACAACATTGAAATTTGTTGAGTCAACCTTGAAATCCAGGCTTATATCCTTTTTCGATGCCTCCGAGACAGTAATGAGATGCCCCAGATTTCTTGCAACCCTCTTCTGCATGCCCAGGAAAGAATACCACCGCCATTTTTGCACTTTCCTCAGTATATTCGGCTGGGCACCCACTTCAATATCTCTGTCTTTTGTAATCGGGTGATGTATCGTCGTCACAAGAGGGAGCAACTTTTTAATCCCGAGCATGCCATAGGCAAGACACTGGTTGTCATGGACGACGTCATAACGATGTCTGTTTTTTTTCAGGAATGAATATGCCCTGAGGCTGAAAGTGAAAGGCTCAGGAAAACCGCCTGAACTGAGAAGCATCCATTCGAGCAGATTTATCGGGGATTTGAGTTCGCTGATCCCGGGTGTCCTGAACAGGGCATCGGGATTGTATAAATCAAGACTTGGCAATTTATGTAATATTATATCTTCATCAAGGATAGGATAAGGAGGACCGGCAACGACATCCACACTGTGACCGAGATCTTTCAGCGCCCTGCTGATTCTCCTGACGTAAACACCCTGTCCGCCTGAAGAGGGATTACCGCGGTAGGTAAGTATGCATACTCTTAGCTGTGTGTCGGATGCAATGCCTTCTCCACTGAAATTCCCGTATTTTTTTATAGCCTTAGCTTGCATAATTTCCTAATTGTTATCGTAAATTTTAAGAACGTTATCCATATCAATAATACAAGCATAAATCAATGAAAAAGACCTTCGATTTTTTCTAAATAGCCATTTGCTGCAAATCTGTTGTATTTGATGAAATGTTCTTTATCAATCAGCTTATCATTCGGAGAGGTTGGAACAATGCACCGGCTTCAATTTATATTGATTTTGATACTTTTATTTGCTGATGCAATTCCCTCAAGGGCCGAAGTCATATCGGAAATTGACGCATCCCTGATTCTATTGAGCGGATATACAAAATACCAGATTGGCGGTGACTGTACTGTAAACAACAATTCGGGATCATTTCGCTTTCCCATCAGTGAACTGGAATTCCCACTTGATTCTGAATATTTATCGGTTAAAGGTGCAATCGAATTTGCGAATTTACTCAGGATCGAAGGGTCTTTAAACAAGAATCTGTCGGCGGATACTGGTAAAATGAAAGACTCGGACTGGGGCTACCTTTACTACGGTTGTCATTCGGAATTACCACAGACGTCATCCGATTCACTTGATATCTATTCGGAAAGCAATGCTGAACTTGATGCTACAATATGGGACATAAACATAGGTTGTAAAATTGTTAATAAACCAAAATTCTCAATGCTTATCGCCCTTGGATTCTTGCAGCAGTATTTCGATTTTACCGTCTCCGATCTCGACCAGTGGTATCCATCATATTTCAGTTACTTCGGCAATACCAACGCAGGGAAAAAATATGGTGTCTACCCTTACCATCTTTATCAACATGGAAGAGTTCTTGAATATAATGTTACCTATAACATCCCGTATTTAAAATTTAATTTCGGCTTCAAACCTGTAAAGAAACTTGTTGTCAGCAGTGATCTGGGGCTCTCGCCTTTTGTATCCGCCAAGGATTATGATAATCATATCCTTACGGATAAAATATCAAAAGGTGACTGTACCGGTATGTTTTTAAAGACAAATATTGATATAAAATATTTTTTCACAAAGTATCTTTATGCCGGAAACCGGGTGGACTATCTTTATATATATTCCGAAGGCAAGCAGAAACAGACAGGACCCGGGTATTCCGTAAAAATAGAGCAGGAAATATCCAGTTCTCAACTTGGCCTTTCCATATATGCAGGATTGCATTTCTGATCAGAAGTTACGATATTTTATTGGAATCACATTTAATAATCAGATAAAATAATTTATAGATTAATAAATAAATCTTAAAGCTTTAAACATGAAAATTCCGATAGTAGTGTTAAGGAATAAAGTTCCTCACAAGAGGGGGCGTTATTTATGAGAAAGACAACTGTTGCTTACCTGGCTTTTTTGTTTGTCTTCGGGCTGGCTCAAAACGCTTTTGCCGAAAGACCCGATGTCAGGCTATCAGCCGGAATCGGATACCTTCAAGGGGAGACCACTTACCGGATAGGGGGGAATTTCGAAAGCCCTCAACTAGGTTCCGGTAATTATCGTTTTCCAATAAGCGAACTCGCATGGCCGCTGAATGTCGTAATGGGTTCGGCCGACCTTACCGCCAGCTACTGGAGACTGTTCGGTGCGGCTTCATATAAAATGAGCCTTTCAGAGCCGAAGCAGAAAATTGAAGACTCGGACTGGGGTTATTACTATTATGCATATGGAATAGGCTCCCCCGATCTTCTTGATGTATATTCAGAAAGCAGCGTGGACCTGGATGCAAAAGTATTTGATGCCAACTTGAATTTTGAGTTTCTGAAATATCAGGGCTGGGGTATGCAGATAGGGTTGGGATACCTGTGGCAGGATTTCAGTTATGTCGCAAGCAACCTGAACCAGTGGTCTCCCCCATATCCTGATGTACTTCATGATTATGTAAGCGGCAGGATCGGGACATATGATGTGATTTACGAGGTGCCCTATGCGGAACTCGTCGTAAACTTTTATACAAAAAAATTCAAGGGAGCATTAACCTACCAGTTTTCACCATTTGTAAATGCCAAAGATGAAGACAAGCACCTTCTAAGGTCAAAAATCAGTAAAGGTGACTGTGACGGTTACATGAACGCGGTCCGTTTCAATTGTTCCTATGATTTTACAAAGCATATCTTTGCAGGCCTAGACTTCAGTTACAGGCAGATCCAGACGTCAGGAACCCAGACGCAGCATCAGTTGGCAACGGCTGATGTTGTCGAATGGTGGGGAGATATCGATGAAGATGTGTTCAGCGAGCAGATTGAAAGCGCCGTATCGGTAGGGTTTAAATTTTAACGGATAATAATCGGCAGAAAATAATTAATAACCCATTCTTCAGGGTAAGTTCATTATTCGGAACCTGCGGTAATAGAGAATACCGCAGGTTTTTTTATTTCATTATTCGAGATTCATAAGGCCTGAAGCTTTATTATGATTATATTCCCGATTCTCTGATGTATTCACAGAACATGGATCCTGCGATGAGAAGCATACCAGGATCGGCTGTATCCCTTTCCCATAAATCTCCAACAGCCTTGCAGCAGCAATATGTCACACCATTTCTGTTTTTCATACCTGAAAACCCTGCAATATTTTGGCATTCCCCCCAATAATTGACACCTGCCTTCCGGCAGCATCACCCTGTCTGCGGTATGAGAAAAAAAGATTTTCCCTGCAGCAGGTACAGATTCGGAGAACGGATATTCTATTTCCTTCAACTCCGGCAGACAATGCATGATATCTTGCCGTTTCCCAGAGATCAATATATTCAATGCCGTTTTCACTTCTTGCAGATTGAGAAGCTATCAGTCGAGCAACGTCATTCCCTACACAGAAGCAACAGGGGCCTATTGCAGGACCTATTGCAACATCTATATTAATTGCGCCCATCTTTCTCATCATCGATACGCATTTGCCGACAATGCCGCACGCAAGGCCCTTCCACCCCGCATGAACTGCGGCGGAAACACCTTCTTCCGATGAAATAAGAACAGGCACACAATCCGCACTGCGTATGACCAGCATGTCTCCTGAATTTTCCGAAATGATACCGTCGGCCTCCGGTATTTCAAAATGCTTAATTTCAGAAGTCCGGACAATATGGCCGCCATGCACCTGGTTAAGCGTAAATATTTTATCCGAGCCAAGGTCTTTTACAAGTTTCTCCCTTATTGAAGCAGAAGAGCCATCCATACCTTCTGTAAAATCCTTAGTGCAAAAAATCCCATTCATAATGTAGTATATAATAGAACATTTATACCTGCGGAGGCTATATGGATAATGAATGGCAGAATGTCTTGGACAGGTTCACCTACGGCATTTACATTGTTTCAGTACAGGACGGTCATGAGGACAACGCCATGATAGCATCATGGGTGACGCAATGCTCGCACGAACCGCCTCTCGTTGCTGTTGCAATAAGACACGGCAGGCTTTCGCACAGCCAGATATTAAATGGAGGGGCTTTCTCCATAGGAGTTCTTCCAAGGGATGAAACCCTGCTTGTGAAAAAATTTAAAATACCCGATTGGAGGCGCAAGTTCGAAGGAGTGAAATCCAGGCGTACCGGTATCGGGAACCTAATGCCCGAATCTGCTATAGGCTATCTTGACCTTAAAATCGTCAAAACAATTGAAACAGGAGACCATACTCTTTTTATCGGTGAACCGGTTTCCGGAGAATTTTTGTCCGGCCACGAACAAATGACCACAAAGGATTATGGCGGCTGTTACAGGGGTATTACATAAAAAAGGGGGCTGATATAAGCCCCCCTTTTTTAATCAGTGATAAGAAATTTAGACTGCGAACTGAGCTTCAGTGATCCTGTGTGCGCTTTCTTCGATTTTGCTCATAAGCTGGCACTTTGCAGGAACAAGGGCAGTTGTTCTCTGGATATAGAACCTGGCTCCCTCTATTTTGCCTGTGTAGTAATTCTTGTCCACATCGCTTGTCGTTGCTGCAAGTCCTTTCTTCGCCGCTGCTGCCATCCTGCAGTGAAGGCTGCCCACGAGAACTTCCGAAAGGGCATTGAGGAAATCACATGCATTGATAAGGGGATTATACGGGTTTGTCTTGAGCATACCGCGGAATCCCATTGCCAGGCCTGCAATCGCATTCATTGCGCCTTCGACAATGCCTGCCTCGTCAGCAAGGTCTTCGTAGGCTTTTGCAGCAGCTATATTTTCCTGGATTTCCCCAAGAAGTGTCATGAAGTACGCACCTTTTTTCATACCGAGCTTCCTGCCCAAAAGGTCAAGCGCCTGGATGCCGTTGGTGCCTTCGTAAATCTGGTTGATCTTCTGGTCGCGCATCATCTGCTCGACGGGATATTCGCGGCAGAAACCGTAACCGCCATAAGTCTGAACCGCCGTGCTGCATATTTCCATTCCAAGATCTGTACAGTATGACTTGACCATTGGTGTGAGCATTTCTATCATGCCGATCCATTTTGTCTTTTCTTCTTCTGCTTCCGCAATCATTACCCGGTCCATGGCGTAATAGCAGAAATAAGCAAGTGCCCTGATGCCTTCAACACCTGACTTCATCTTGAGAAGCATCCTGCGTACGTCCGGATGTTTGATGATTTCTCGAGCAGGTGCGTTTGGATCGAGAACTGACTCAACCGGCTCTTTGCCCTGCACCCTGTCCTTGGCATAGGAAAGCGCATGCAGGAACGCAGCACCGGCAAGGGATACCCCCATTGTGCCGACACCCTGGCGTTCTTCATTCATCATGTGGAACATGATTGGCATGCCCTGGCGCTCTTCGCCCATAAGATACCCGATGCATTTTCCGTTTTCACCGAAATTGAGTGTACAGGTCGCGTTACCGTGGATACCCATCTTGCTCTCTATGTTCCCGCAGGCAACGTCATTGTATTCGCCTATGGCGCCTGCCCCATCGAACCTGTATTTCGGAACTATGAATATCGAAATGCCTTTTGTCCCTTCCGGGTCGCCTTCTATTCTGGCAAGAACCGGATGGATTATATTCGGTGTAAGGTCATGGTCGCCTGCTGAAATGAAGCACTTCGTACCAGTGATTGAGAATGTGCCGTCCGCATTCCTTTTTGCAGTTGTCTTGAGCGCTCCGACATCTGAACCTGCACCCGGCTCGGTAAGGCACATTGTTCCGGCCCATTCGCCTGAATACATTTTCTGAAGAGTTATATCACGAAGCTCATGCTGAAAGAAATCTTCCACCAGCCTTGCTGCACCGTGAGTAAGACCAGGATACATCAGGAATGCCTGGTTGCATGAAAGGAACATATTTGCGCATGTCGCCGAAACAACTGCCGGGAGCTGCTGGCCGCCGAGTTCATAGCTTTCCGATGTAGTCATCCAGCCGCCTTCGGTATAGAGCTTGTAAAGCCTGTGGTATGCTTCCGGTGCGTAGACCTTGCCATCCTTGAAGGTTGCTTCAACCGGTTTCCTGTGCACTTCATCAGGATAGGTCGGCGCTATGTCGTTTACAGCCAGTTTAGCGGCTGCATCGAGCGTCATGTTGACCGTGTCGGCGTCGTGGTCCGCATAGCGGCCTTTACCAAGCAGGGTCTCTCCAATGTTAAACACTTCGAACAGAAGGAACCTCATATCCCTCTCGTCTATCCACTTACTTGCCATAATATCCTCCTAAGGTTTCTTTAGTTTACTTATGAATGAGCGTTCATTCTATACCCTTATGAACCTTTTGTGTCAATATATCTTAAACAGTTTTACTTATTTTATAGAGCATCAAAAGATTGTGATAATTTGTCCGTTGTGACATAATTAGACTGCAATTAAAGTCGTGGAGGTTTCTTTATGCTGTTGAAAGAAGGAATATTCAAAGCAAATGACGGAATCGATATTGCTTGGATGGCATGGCTGCCTGAAGGAAAACCCAAGGCAGTTGTCAATATCATCCACGGTTATGATGAACACATTAGAAGGTATACGAATGTAGTTAACGAACTTGTCCCGGATGGATATGCTATATTCGGTGTAGATCACAGGGGGCATGGAAAGTCCGGGGGCAGACGATGCCATGTCAACAGTTTTACCGAATACATAATCGACGAACTTAAATTCATGAAAGACATCATCAAAAAAGAGTATCCAGATGAACCGCTTTTCATTATCGGCCATTCCATGGGCAGCATCATTGCCATGAACCTTGTAGAAAGTCACCCGGGAGGGATAAAGGGCCTCGTACTTTCCGGTTCCGGTTCATACCATGGACCAACTACAAAAAAATCGGACATAATACTTTCTAAAATAGGATCAAAGCTGTTCCCGTCAGTCCATATAAAATTCCCGCTGGCTCCGGACTTTATAACTCATGATGCTGAAATCCTTGATGCCTACATAAACGACAAGCTCAGATGCGGAAAAATCACGCCCAGGCTGGCCGAACAGCTGATGACGTTTCTTATTGAGGGTGCCCGGAATGCCGGCCAGATAAAAATGCCGGTGATGCTTCAGTATGGCACACTTGATATCTCATTCTCCAAACAGAAGGAGCTGTTCGACAGCATAGGCTCTGCCGACAAGACATACAAGCGATATGAAGGGTTCAAACACGAGGTATATAACGAATCGCCGGATATGAGGGCTCTAGCCTTAAAAGATCTTCATGACTGGCTGAATGCCAGGATTTAAAAAAACGCCCGAGAGGGCGTTTTTTTGTTCTTTGATAACCGGCTTCAAATCAAAGGCACTCTCCGGCTTGGCAATAGCCAGTAGTGTATCAATCTTAATATTTTTTATAAAAACAGAACCTTCAGTACCCTCCGCCGGCCGCCGGCAACGGTCCCATAGTAAAAACAAGAGTGCCTCCGTTCATAATGTCGGCATGCTTTAAGGATGGCGATAAAAGTTTTGTGCCATTAAGCGTCACACTCTGTACATACATATTTTCCAAGGACTGATTCTCGGCAATAACGGTTAAAGTACTTCCGCTGCCGATATTGACTTCGGCCCTGTCAACTATGGGCGCGCCTATCCAGTAACGGTCTGTTCCTGCAACCGGATAAAGACCGATTGCCGAAAACACATACCATGAACTCAGCGCTCCGCAGTCATCGTTACCGTCCATGCCGTCGGGGCCTGTCCCGAAGCGGTTATCAAGCGTCCATCTGACCCATTTTTGCGTAAGCTCAGGCCTTCCGGCTTCGTTGAAAAGGTAAGGGGTATGGATGTCGTGTTCATTTCCGATCCAGTATGCAGGACCAGGGTCAATCGCACCGCGGTTTTTGCTGGCATCAGCCATGAATTTTTCAAGTTCAGTGACAAAATAATCCGCACTGCCGAACAGGGATAGAAGGCCTTCCGGGTCATGCGGGGCCGTCCATCTCCAGTGCCGGGGGCCGCCTTCACAGTAAGCGATTGCGTATTTCTCAGGGAGTATATCGTCATAATAGCTTGTTATGTCAGGGAAGAAAGGTTCCTGCCATGAGCCGTCCGAATTCCTCGGCTGGAAGTATCTGGTCTCCGGATTGAAGATATTTTTGTAGGCCATTGATTTATTCCAGAAAAAAACAGCATCTGCCGGCTTGTCGAGCGCTGCGGCCAGGAGTGATATACTCCCGTCGGCCCAAGCATATTCCAGCGTCCTGCTTACCGATTCCTCCATCTTGTCGTTTGGGCAGTAGCCACAGGCGAGGCAGTCAGGATTGCCGTCCCTCACATCCGCACCTGACGGGCCTTTTTCCGTTGATGTCAGCTTCATGTACTCGTATGCCTCTTCCACCTCGAAATCCGTAATGCCCTTAAGCCAGCTTTCCCCTACAACCAGGTCGGCCGGAGTTCCGAACATGGAGCCAGTATAACCGCTCCCTGACGGCCAGCGAGGCAATGTACCGCCTATACGCGCCATGCGTACCAGGCTCTTGAGGCAGTCCCGCTGTATTTCGGGCGCGATCAGAATCAACAGCGTGTGTTCATCCCGGTACGTATCCCAGATGGACATGTCTGTGCGGTATGTGAAATCACCGGCTACCCCGATGATTCCCTTGAACCCGAGATATTGCCTGTTCACATCAGTGAAATCCGTGGGCATTATCATTGTGTGATAAAGCGCCGAGTAGAAATTGGTCTTGACGACAGGGTCGCTGCTTTCAATTGATATCCTCGAAAGCCATTCCTCCCAGGTCTGGCGTATGACATCCCTTATGCCTTCAAAATCAAGAGTCCCTGCCTCGGCGTCAAGATTCAATCTCGCATTTTCCAGGCTGACAAAGCTTATTCCGATTTTAATTTCAACAGGCTGGTTCTTGATATTGCCGAAATTGATTTCAGCGCCTGCATCGTCCCCCGAGGCCTCCGGCCTGCCGGCAATATTTACACCGTTGCTCCATGTGGAAAATGATGCAAAAGGTTTGTTGAAGCGGGCCACGAAATATCCCTTGAGACCCCCGTATCGGCTGGCAAAATCTGTCATGACACGGCCTTCGCCCTCAATTTCCTGAAAGTCCGGGAGAATCTTCACCCTGCCTTCGGTTGCATGTCCACCCGCAAGGAAGCTGGTTGCATCGAGCAGAATATGCGCATCCTTGCCCGTGCCGAATGTATAGCGGTGAACGCCTACATGCGTCGTCGCAGTAAGCTCGGCAAGGCAGTTTATACCCGGCAGGTTGACGGCATAATATCCTGCGGTGGCAACTTCCTGTTTATGGGAAAAATAAATCGGCTTCTTCAGCCTGTCACCAGGGTTGAAGTTCCCGACTGCAGGCGTCACCCTGAAATGGCCGAGATCAACCGCGCCTGTGCCTGAAAGCCTGGTGTGGCTGAAACCCCATATATGGTTAAGACCGTAAAAATACCCTGCGGTCCCGCATTTGAAAACATTAACACCGCCCGGAAATGTCGTGTCAGGACTTAAGCGCACCATTCCGAAAGGGGATGTTGCGCCGGGAAACAGCATGGCGCTTGCCCAGGGTATGCCGCCTGTACCTATGAACGGGTCAACCCACCGGCCTAATTCACCGGGTTTTTTATCGGGCATCGGCTCGCACTGCGAAAGGCCAAGCATAAATACCGCAGCAAAAAGTGCAATTATTGCCGCTGCCGGCCGTTTAAGCGGGTTTCTGGCTGGACTCATTTTCCGTCCTCCTCATATGTAATAAAAAATTACCTGAAAAAACTTTATTAAAAATTATGGTGTAATGCCCGCTGTGTCAAGGGCATTAATCTCAAATCATCTCTTATGCCAATAAAAACCTACGGAATCAGGCCATACCGCTCCTGACTGATTTATCCTGGAGGATATGAACCACGGTAGGGTCAACCAGCCCCATACCCTCAAATGAGACCCTGCACAGGTTTTTTATTGATTCCTCAGGGGAATTTCCCAGCACGCCGTCAGCCGCCGACAGCCCGTAACCGGCAAGTGCCATGAAAGCCGACCTCACTGCCGTTTCAGCCCCGCTCATAATCTTCATCGAACATCCGGGCTTGGCGCCGTCACAGATTATACCGCAGAGATCACCTATTACATTATCTATAGCAAAAGCGATTTTCTCCATATCTATCCCGGCCTTCTGATAGACAAGGGCGATCGCCGTTGAAATACTTGCCGCTATTGCGCACCCGCATATGACGGACAGCTCCCCCATGAAACATTTAACATAAGAATTTACCGCATGGGATATCGCTATGCTTTCCAGAATCCTGTCGATCTCGACATCCTGGTGTCTGCCTACCAGATAAGGGACAAGTATTGTGAGTGAGCCCTGATTTCCGCTTCCCCCGCTTGTCATGACTGGTTCGGGCATACCGCCCATCCTGGCATCGACAGCGGACGCAACCGCCAGCTTGACCCTGTAGAAAAGGTCGTTGGCCATGACTCCATCCTTCATCATGTGCTTGAGTTGATAGGCAGTCCTCTTCATATCAATGCCTTTCAGCGATACGGCAATGTTCATGTCCACGCCCCGCTGTATGTACGCCCTGTCATCGCCGTCCATCTGGATGACGCTTTTGAGGACGTCTTCAAGCCGCATTTCCCTCATGACATCCTTGTATCCTTTTTCCTTTGAACCGGCATGAGGGTGTTTTTCCATTATTGACTTACCATTCTTTTCCAGTTCCGTAATATTTGTATGCCCTTCCGAAACTGTGCAGCGGACTGTAGAGCCGCCTCCCGCAGCCTCGACCTCAACATGAAACGCCTTCTCGTCTTCCTTGCAGCGGTATTCAAGTTTTCCTGAACTGACAAGCCCGCTGGCCTTGTTCAGAATATCGGGAGAGACGTCTTTTAATATTTCAAGGCGCAGCGCTGATTTTGCAATTGCCGCACCGAGTGCCGCCGCAATGGCATTGCCTTTCGCCCCGCCGCTGTTCGGAACCGTTACGGCCGCACCGTTCTTATATGTGCCGGGATCAACGAAAAGCGTTATTTTTTCAACGGGCGCGTCAAGCAATTCAACAGCAGCAGCCGCGGTATAGGCACATGAAATAGGCTCGGTGCAGCCGATTGCAGGAAAAACCTCATTTGCAAATATATCTTTTAAAAGATTCATGTACGCCTCCGGCAAAATTTAGTATTAATAACAAGTTAGTTGATTCTAGCATGCAGTATTATAATGCAGCAAGGATGAAATCCCGGAGGTTATAATGGTTGAAGATATGGTAGGCATTGTAAAACAAAACCCTGAAATACTTGTTTTCCTTTCTCTTGCGGCCGGATATGCCATCGGCAAAATCAAGGTCAAGGGCTTCGGGCTCGGGACAACCGCTTCTGTCCTGATTGCGGCAATGGCGTTCGGGCAGATCAGCATCGAGGTTCCGGGAATATTGAAAAGCATAAGCTTTGCGCTCTTTGCCTTCTGCATCGGCTATCAGGTGGGCCCTCAGTTTTTCGGGGCATTGAGAAAAGAAGGTCTTAACTATTTATGGATTTCACTTGTCGTAGCCGTTGCAGGTCTCATAACGGCTGTATTCCTGGGCAAGCTCCTGCACTTTGACCAGGGCACAACTGCAGGGCTTTTTGCAGGATCGATGACACAGTCTGCGGTAATCGGCACAGCGCAGGGCGCGGTAGAGCACCTCAATATTGCAGATACCGACAAGGCCCTGCTGAACGGTAATATTGCGATTGCCTATGCGATAACATACATATTCGGGACAGTCGGAGTGATATTCCTGTTCAAGATCCTTCCCGGTATGATGAGAATAAACTTGAAGGATGAGGCAGGGAAACTCGAAAAGGCAATGGGCGGTTCATCGGACATGTCGAAGAATCCCGAGCTGTTTTCCTGGTCAAAACAGGTGGAGATCAGGGCCTATAAGGCCACAAATGACATGGCTGTAGGAAAAACCGTAAGTGATGTTGAAAGGCTCTTCGCACCCGCCAGGATAGCCATCAACAGGATCAAGAGGGACGATGACGTTCTGGATACCACACAGGACATGGTTGTTAATCCTGGAGATGTCCTTGTCACGACAGGCAAGCATGTTGGTCTGGTGAATGCGCAGGATTACATAGGCCATGAGATAGATGTATCGACAATTGTGGATTTAATCGGGGAATCCCTTGACGTATGCGTCCTTAATCCCCAGATTTCCGGCAGATCCCTCGATGAGCTTGCCTATTTCCCTGGGGCCCACGGCGTATTCCTGAGAAAGATAACAAGACAGGGTTCCGAACTTCCCATATTGGGCGGAACCGTTATAAACAAATGCGACATCATGCAGATCGTAGGCGAAAAGAGCGATGTCGAGCGTGTTGCAAAAGTAATCGGATATGCGGAAAGGCCTACGGCGGCAACTGACCTGATAATGGTTGGCGCAGGGTGCGTTCTTGGGACACTCTTAGGCTTATTCGTGCTTCCAGTTGCAGGCGTTCCGATAACCTTGGGATCAGCCGGCGGTGTGCTTTTCGCCGGACTCATCTTCGGATGGCTGCGCTCCCAAAGGCCCACTTTCGGCCAGATACCCGAAGGAGGGCAGTGGATTCTCAATGATCTGGGTCTGAACCTCTTCATCGCCTGCATCGGCCTAGCCTCCGGCAAACAGGCCCTTCACGCGCTTCAGACGACCGGATTATCGGTATTCCTGGCAGGAGTCATGCTGGCGATTGTCCCTATCATAGCTGGCCTTCTTTTCGGAAGGTATCTGCTTAAAATGAACCCCGTACTCCTTCTTGGCTCCCTCACCGGTGCACGAGTTATACCGGCCGCCCTCAACACTCTGCAGGAGGATTCGAAAAGCAATACCCCGGTGCTTGGTTTTGCGGCTCCTTTCGCCTTTGCAAACGTATTCCTGACCGTTATGGGAAGCGTAATCATCAACCTCATGTGACAGGCCGGGCCGTATATCCGGCCAATGTCACGGCTTCCGGCTGATCATCGACAGGAAATATTCGATGAATACAGGATCGTCGGTAAGCTCCGGATGGAAAGTTGAAAGAAGGATATTGCCCGAACGTACGGCGACGATGTGATCGTCAAGGACAATTAGGATTTCGCATGAACCCCGGACTTTTCTTATCCTGGGCGCACGGATGAAAACCATGGGGATCTGTTTTGATAGAAAAGTTCCGGTTTTCACAAAGCTGTCAAGCTGTGCTCCATAGGCGTTTCTTTCGACTTCAAGGTCAAGACATTCAAGAATGCCGCCCTTTGAAAGAAGGATGACCCCGGCGCATGTACCCCATACCGGAAGCCCTGACTTGATCAGGTTTTTTATCGGTTGTTCCAGACCGGAAAGACGGATCAGCTTTGTTAAAGTTGTGCTTTCTCCACCGGGCAGTATCAGCCCCCGGATTCCTTCAAGGTGTTCAGGATATCTTACAAGCCTGCTGGGGATTCCCCTCTCTGTCAGTTTGTTGACATGCTCAATGACATCCCCTTGAAGGGCCAGGATCCCGATCATTACCAGCCTCTTGTTGCCAGCCTCTCTTCTTTTGGAATTGCAGCCAATTCAAGGCCTTTCATTGCTGCACCCAGATTTTCACTGACACGTGCAATCAGTTTCGGATCGTCATAATGGGCAGTCGCTTCAACTATCGCCTTTGCCATGACCGAAGGGTTTGAAGACTTGAATATACCGGAGCCCACGAATACGCCGTCTGCGCCCAGCACCATCATGAGCGCGGCATCTGAGGGTGTTGCAACCCCGCCCGCTGCGAAGTTCACGACAGGAAGCTTGCCGTCAGCCTTGATTCCCTTTACCAGGCAAAGAGGTGCGCCGATCTCTTTTGCATATGAATAAATCTCGTCATCGCTCATGGAAACAACCCGCCTGATCTGCTGCATGACCGTCCTCATGTGGCGGACCGCCTCGACTATGTTGCCGGTGCCCGCCTCGCCTTTTGTGCGAATCATGGCGGCACCTTCACCCACACGTCTTAATGCCTCTCCCAGGTCGCGGCAGCCGCATACGAACGGAATCCTGAATGCATGCTTGTCAATATGATTGGCCTCATCGGCCGGGGTCAGAACTTCACTCTCATCAATGTAATCTATTTCGAGGGCCTCAAGCACCTGCGCTTCAACGATATGGCCGATCCTGGCCTTTGCCATTACGGGGATTGTCACAGCCTGCTTTATCGCCTTGATTATCGCAGGGTCGCTCATTCTTGCGACACCGCCCTGTGCACGGATATCTGCCGGCACGCGCTCAAGCGCCATGACTGCGACGGCGCCCGCATCTTCGGCGATCTTGGCCTGCTCAGGCGTCGTGACATCCATGATGACTCCACCCTTCAACATCTGGGCTAGGCCCCTGTTTACAAGAATCTGATCGTTTCTATCCATAACTCACCTCTCGTTTTGAATGGCTGTCCTGCTGTTCAAGTCAAGGTTTTTCATAATCGCAAATTTAATCCTAGTCAACCTTTGCGCACCTGTTTTTCAGTTGGTTGAATATTTTTATTACCTGCTCACGTGTTTCCCTGATGCTGAAACTGTTATCGATTATTATTGTTGCATGCCTTTTCTTTTCTTCAACAGGCATCTGGGAGCGGATCCTGGCCATCGCTTCGGCACTGTTTATATTATCCCTTGCCATAAGCCTTTCAAGCTGGACTTTTTCGGGAGTATAGACAAGTATGACCTCGCTCATGCCCTTGTCCATACCGGATTCTATCAACAGCGGCACATCAAGGATGATAACGGTTCCGGGTCTCTTCGACGCCTCAATGACCTGCCTTCCCATTTCGCTGAAAACCTCGGGATGGACGATCATATTGAGTGCATTTTTTTTATCCGGATCATTAAAGATGATATCGCCGAGCGCCTTCCTGTTAATCTCGCCGTTTCCTAGAAGAATACACTCACCGAAACAATCTGTTATCTTTTGCCAGGCGGGCTGCCCTTTAAGGACTGCATCAAAAGCGATCTTATCGGCGTCGATAACGACAGCGCCCAGTTCAGAAAGCATCCCTGAAACAGTTGACTTCCCTGTTGATATGCCGCCTGTCAACCCAATCGGGGTGATTTTTCCACCTGCTTTTTCCTGATCGGCCATTTTTACCCCTGTACATAATTTATTTTCAGTTTTGCCCGGCCTTATTTAAGAAGCCTGCAACCGGCTTAAAAAAAGTTTAATGTAACCGGTATATAAAAATACACCAACAACTTCAACCCGTCTCATAAAATTCTTTTTTATATCTTTCATTCATATTATTTTCCTCATCTTGATTTCGATATCATCAGGCCGGTTTAGCAAAGGCATAATTTAGTCTTGACCCGGATGCTTCTATGATATAATGTCTGACATTATGATATTATGATGAAGGGTGCTTATGGAACCGCTGATCAAAACAAATCTTTCCGAGTCGCTTGCAAAGATCATCATTGAACATATCCGGAACGGGGCCTTTGCTCCCGGTTCCCGTCTGCCGACAGAAAAGGACCTGATGGCAAAATATCAGGTCGGCCGCTCGTCAGTACGCGAAGCGTTTCAGTCGCTCGCCATAATGGGAATTCTTGAAACGCATCCCGGACAGGGGACATTCGTAAAGGACATCTCCAAGAACGTTATAGTTAATCCGCATATTTTCACCCCTCTTGTAGGTTCAGAGACAAACAGCGATTTTCTTGAAGCAAGGCTGCTCATTGAGCCCGCTATCGCAGGCCTGGCCGCGAAACGGCATACGACAGTCGAATACGATCAGATGAGTGAGCTGCTTGAGAAGTGCGCGCATCTGATTTCGGAAAACAGGCCGGTAACAACGCTTAACGGCGAATTCCATGTACGCATTGCACAGGCTTCACACAATATTGTCTTCATGCGGTTCATGGAATCGATCATCGGCATGCTAGTTTCTCTGGGAGAATCCCTTGAAAAGGACAGGGATTATCTCAAATGGGAACTTGACTCTCACAGGCTGGTGCTATCCGCCGTCCATTCCCGTAAAACAAACGCGGCCAGACTCGCCATGGAAAAGCATATAAAAGAGGTTTCCGAATTCCATTCCCGTCTTGACCGGCCGCATAAGGGCAACAGGGTTTAAGAATATCGTCTTTCATTCTTCTTCTTGGAGGGGGCTTACACATATGGAAATAAGGCTGATCGGCCATATGACGGTGTCGATTGAGACCGACGGTGTGCGTTTCCTTACCGATCCCTGGTTTGGACCATGCAACCGTCTTGAGAAAATCCTTGCGCCAAGGCTTGTCGGACCGTCGATGGCACCTGATGAGATAACTGCAATTGATGCAATGCTTGTTTCCCATAATCATATAGACCATTTCGATCAGAAGGCCATGGAATTGGCGAACAGGACAGGATGTACGGTCATAGGTTCGAAAAGGGTGGCCCGCAGGGCGGAAAAATTCGGTTTGAAAAACATCAGGGCACTTTCCGAAGGTGATATGTTTGTATTCAAAGGCATTCGCCTTAATGCCATCCATGCCGAGCACCCGCTGGCTTCGGATGCAATCGGATTTGTCATTGAGGCAGGCAAATCAGTATATTTCAGCGGCGATACAAGACTTTCTCAAAAAACAATACGCGGCCTCATGTCCTTTGCCATTGATGCTGCACTTATTCAGGCAGCATGCGCATACTATCCTATATTCGGAAAGGACGGGATGGACCTGAGAGATGCAACCCGCTTTGCACAGACCGTGGCGCCAAAATTCACTGTTCCGCTGCATATGGACTGTTCTGGAAAATGGCTTGACCTCAAAGGCAAGGTGAAGATTACCGGGGACACATCATTGCTGGTTAATGAAACGCTCAGGAAATGGGAGCTGTTGATGGAATCGGCATCCCTCGGTGCGAAAGTTCTGATCGCAGGTGAGACATGGGATCCTGACAGGGTGCAGGGAGATGTCAGATAACACATTACTTGAAATAATCTCTTCACGGCATGCGCCCCCGATTCTTGCCCGTAATTTTCTCAGGCTCTTTGCATGGTTTCATTCATTTATGTCCAAAAGGCAAAGAACAGACCAGTCCATTCAGAACATCAGTTTAAAATCGCCTGTTTATATCATGGAAGGCTATCATGGCGGCATTCTGTACTGGGACTGGCTGATACTGAGAAAAGGCGGGCTATGGAATAATCTCATCTGGCCTGCCGTAGGCAACACGCTTCTTTACAGGGCGGAAAAGCTGGGAATCCCGCTGGTGCTTGAACTTGATGCAGCAACTTTCAAACACATGGCCGATAACCAGCAAAACGCCTTTTCACGCCTGAAAAAACTTGTTAACGAAGGAAAGATTGAAGTAGTTAACGGGACCTTTTCGCAGCCCCTTCTCCAGACCATAAGCGGAGAAGCCGTCATCAGGCAGTTCGAGCACGGGCTCAGAACAATCCGGGAAACGGCCGGCTTCAAAGTCTCAGCCTATGCCTGCCAGGAGCCGTGTTTCTGCTCGCAGCTCCCGCAGATACTGAACGGTTTTTCCATCCCCTATGCGCTTGTAAGGACGCACTGGGCTCCTTTCGGCGGGGAAACAGGCATCAATTCACCCTTTATCAGTTGGATTGGCCCTGACGGCTCATCCGTAACTGCGGTCCCGAGGTACGGCTGGATGGACTACTCGAACAGAAATGACCTGTATGAAGGGTTGCTCCGAGGCAACATTTCCGGTGCCCACAGCAGCCAGTGGAATAAGAAATGGCTCGAATCATCCGCTTGCCTGGCTACAGATATGGGAACCGCTCCGATGCTTATTTCAGCAATGGAAGACCTGTCTCCCCATGAATCTCCAATACCCGTATCCGCCGGGCTTGCGAATCAAAACTCCATCCATTTTACAACACTCACTTCATTCTTCAAAGAGCATGCCGCAGGACGTGATTACGGGAATGTCCCTGTTAAAAGATTCTCTTCAGACGATTTTATAATGTCATTGCCCTTCGGCCTTGAAAGCGATTCTCTTTTAAGCGCGCGTGATGATGCCGAATCGGCGCTTCTCGCCGCCGAAAGGATAGATGCGATTGTCCATGCACTGGGGAGGATCAGCAGGGAGAATGAATTGCACCATGCATGGGAGACGCTGCTGACAGCACAGCATCATGACTTTCATATTTGCGGACCCTGGCTCAGCCTGGCCCATGAAAAACCCATATCGGCATATGCGCAGGATCTTTGCCGTGATGTATTGCTTTCGGCAGAAAAGCTGACCCTTTACTCATTCAAGAAACTACTGCCTCAGATAAATACCGATGAAGAGGGGACACCCTGCCTGATCCTGTTCAATCCCCATGCAGGGAAAAGGAGTGATGTTTTTCATATACCGGGCGCATGGAAGGTCTTTTATAATGATACGGAGCTTGAATGTCAGGCGGATACCGACAGAACATACTTCCAGCATGAAATCCCGCCCCTGGGTCTTAGTGTACTGAAGCTTAAAAAAACGGACATGCAGACAAGCAGGCGCCGGATAACAAATGATCCGTCTTTTGCCAACGGTTTCTATAAAGCCTCCTTGGAAAAAGGTCTTTTGAGCATATCTGCAGGGGATCTTGCACTGATCGACAAAGGCTCATATTTCAGCGCAGTCATCAACGGAGCCCTTCTCGATTCAAAAAAAACGGGAAGCACTCCTGTCGCAACAGCGGACGGCGATATCTTCTGCAGATGGGAGCTTTCCGGAAAATTAGCCGGCATACCCTGCACACAGGCATATACATTCTACAAAAACCTTGCCAGGATCGATGTGGAGGCAGGATTCACCTTTGACGAAAACTTGACTTTCGGCCCTGAACCTTCAGACGGCAAGGGCTTCTATGCAATGGACGGCAAAAAGCTGTGCGTGTGTTTTCCCTTATGCAAGGGTTCTGTCATCCGTTCGGCGCCTTTCATATCTGAAGTAACAAACATTGAAACCTTTATCGGCAACAACTGGGCCGGAATCGAGCATGACGGTTCGGGGCTTGCCGTAATCTGCCCCGGCGCCAGGGGCTTTCACTACGACAAGGATGCCGGCATTCTCAGGCTCGCGCTTGCATGGTCACCCCCCTCATGGATGTATGCAAGCGATGATTCGTTCAGCCCGAACGGCTCGAAATATGTAAAGTTGAATGGTATACACCGGTTCCGCTATTCGCTGCTGCCCTACAAAAACAGGCTCGAAGCCATAAAATGCGCGGAAGAAACAAGGCTTCCGGCATCCTTTGCATTATGCAGCCAGACTCTTTCAGAAAATCCAATCGACAAACTGAGTTTTTTTTCGGTAAGCCCCGATGAAGTCCTGCTGAGCGCTTTGTTTGTAAGACATGGCCGGATATTCGCCAGGCTTTACAATCCGACAGGCCGTCCGCTGCAAGCCGGGCTCCATTCGCCCTTCCCTCTTAAAATATATTCCTGTGACATGGCCCTTGATAATTTCACACCGGTTCCTGACGGCAGGATAAGAATTCGCCCTTATGGGGTACAGACTATCGGCATACATGCCGGTTCATAAATATTGGAGGTGAAAAATGAAAATAACCGACCTGGTTGTTACACCGGTTGCAATCCCGCTTGAAATGACGCTTCTTCATGCATGGGGAAGACATCCCGGTTTCGGCCGGGTCATTCTGCAGGTGATGACCGATGAAGGAATTACTGGCCTCGGCGAAACCACGCTCACGCCCAGCGGCAGGCAGATGGAGGAAGTCCTCAAGGCCAGCAAGGCCCACATCGTGGGCGAAGACCCATTCAGTCTGGAGCGCATCCGGGCCAGGCTGAACAACGCCCTTTATGTACGCATGTTCGGACCGAACCTTGCCAATGCGTTTTCAGCCATTGAATTCGCCTGCCTGGACATTCAGGGCCAGGCGGCAGGAAGACCGGTACATGACCTGCTTGGCGGCAAGATGCGTGACCTCGTTCCACTCTCGGCATACATCTTTTACCAGTCGCCGGGCGGTGATGACATACCCTGGGAAGAGGCTGATTCCCGTATTGTCGAACACTGCGCCGACCTCTGCGAAAACAAGGGCTGCGCCTCAATCAAGTTCAAGGGCGGAGTTTTCAGACCTGACCTCGAAGTCGAAACGGTACGGCATCTGAACGAGCGCATGCCCGGCGTGCCTGTGAGGCTGGACCCCAACAGCTCCTGGGCGCTTACCACGGCTGTCAGGGTCGCTAAAAGCTGCCAGAGCCTCAACATGGAATACCTTGAAGACCCTGTCTGGGGAATTGCAGCCATGGCCAAGCTTAAGCGTATGGCCCCGTTCATGCCTCTGGCCTCGAACATGGCTTGCTTCGGCTGGGAGGATATCGGCCCGGCAGCCATCATGGATGCGGTTGACGTGATCCTTGCCGACCCGCACTGGTACGGAGGCCTGCATGCTGTCAAGGCCCTTTCAAGGCTGTGCGAATCATTCGGCCTCGACCTCGGCATGCATTCTGGGACCGAGTTCGGCGTATCCATGGCCGCCATACTGCACCTCGGCGCCGCGCTCCCCAGCATACATCATGCCCCCGACGCCCATTATCATTATATTGATGATGATATTATCATCGGCGGCCCCATCCCCTATGAAAACGGCGGGATGAAAGTTCCTGCCGGGCCGGGCCTCGGAGTAAAACTGGATTATGACAAGCTGAAGCAGTATAATGAAGTTTATGAGCTGTTCATGGCCGGCGGGTTCAAGGACCGGGTAAAGCCTGAACCGCTGTATCTGAAATCGAGATGGTAAATACAGAACGTTATAACTTTGCATACCGGCGTTGCTCCTCATCTCGTTATTGCGGCGTACGCTTAAGCACGTCTCATTTCTCGATTATGTTGCGCCTTGGTCTGCTTTGTTCTAACGTCCTGCAGGATAGAATGAATTAAAAATTCAATTATAACGTGCTGACTTTAAGAAATATGTTTCAAGGGGAGGAAAGATGAAGATAGTGGACAGGTTCCAGGTTGTTTTCATAAATGCATACTGGTTCGGGATGTCCTTCATGTGGAACAGCCTGAACGCCATAGTTATTCCTGTTATAATGCTCGGGCTTGTATCCGAGACCGTGAAAAACACCTGGCTCGGACTTATAAAAATCCTGGGGCTCGTAATTGCAATTCTGGTTCAGCCTGTAGCAGGCGCCATCAGTGATGGTTGGGTTTCAAAATGGGGCAGGAGACGGCCGATGATACTTATCGGCACCATCGGAGACGTGGTTTTCCTTGCCGTGATTGGCTGGGCTGCTGGAATATGGGGTGTGTTCATAGGCTTCATGCTTCTCCAGGTTTTTTCTAATATCGCCCAGGGGCCGCTTCAGGGCCTGCTGCCGGATGTGGTGCCTGCAGAGAAGATAGGCATCGCCAGCGGCATTAAAATTTTTACCGAGATGATCGGTCTGGTTGTAGGGATGCTTGCACTCGGGATGCTCATCCCTAAAGGGACCACCCATCCGACTACGGCCATGCTCGCAATTATTATCGTGCTTGCAGTATGCGCCCTGATCACCCTTTTGTGGTCAAAGGAAAAGCCCACAACAGACAAGCCGAAAGCACCTATCAATATTGTTGCAGTCCTTCGGAACACACTGGTTGTCTGGGACGTCAAAGCCCCCAAGGGATACTGGTGGCTCCTTACTTCCAGGTTTTTCTTTCTATTCGGTTTAACCGCTGTTCAGACATTTGCGATGTACTTCATCAAAGACAAGGTCGGAGCTGATGACCCGGTCAAGGCGACAACGGACCTGATGGCCGCATTGGGGGTATTCCTGATGCTTTTTGCCGTCCTCTCGGGATGGCTGGGCGGAAAGGTCGGCTATATAAAAATGCTTGTCATTGCGGGCGTACTGGGCATAACTGGTTCACTGCTGCTTATGCTGGCACATTCGTCAATGCAGCTTCTTGTTTATGGAAGCCTGTTCGGGACCAGCACAGGCATATTCCTGGCGGCCAACTGGTCGCTTGCCAACAACATGGCGCAGGGGGAGGACGCCGGAAAGCTCATGGGACTTTCAAACCTGGCGACTGCGGGCGCGCCGCTGCTTGCACAGCTTCTGGGAATGCCGATCGACTATCTGAACCTTTTATGGCCCGGGAAATGGCATGGATACACAATGATGTTCCTGTTTACGGCATTCGTCATTCTCCTGAGCACGATAATACTTGTCAAAGTCCCTGAACACAGGGCATCTGCTGAAAACTCTTAAGGGGACCTTCATGGCAAAACAATATTCTCATGACGGCATCATCGCCTTTTGCGAAAGGCTCGAAAAGACCTATACGCCGGCCATAGCGGATTCGCTTGACGAAATGGGATTCATGAACCAGTGCATGCATGCGGGATTCGCCCCGATTCTGCCTGAAGCGGCGATTGCGGGACCGGCATTCACGATGGAAGAGGCCCGGACCAGAAAAAGCATGAGGCTTGCCGACTATGACCCCGAGTTCGTTGCCGGCATGCTTGAATCGATTTTCGGCTCCATGAAGAAAGGCCAGGTAGTCGTAATCAATACAAACGGGTTCAACGGCGCCGGAGGTTTCGGTGAACTCATGGCTCATACATGCAAGTTTTTCGGCGGGGTGAAAGGCGCAGTCGTCGACGGCCCCATCCGCGATATAAACCGCGTTCTTGATATCGGTTTCCCGGTCTGGGCAAAGGGCAGCATCCCTACCGATTCAATCGGAAGGGTCGACCTTGTCGGCATAGGCTCTCCGATATTCTGCGGAGGGGTCAGGGTAAACCCGGGGGATATCATCTTTGCGGACCGTGACGGGATAGTCGTTATACCCCTTACGGACATCGATCTTTCTGAGGTTGTCGAGATGGCTGAGGAAAGGGCTGCGGCGGAACGGAGGTCAAGACAGGAACTGCGCGAGGGAAAATCTCTTCTTGAAGTGTATAAGAAGTACGGCAAACTGTAACCTGAAAAGAAGGCAGGCATTATGAATCTACTCATTACAGGGAGTTCGGGATATCTCGGCAGAAACATTGTGGGACAGGCGCTTGACAAAGGATACGAGGTCAAGGGTCTTGATATCAAACCTTCAGGGCTGTCCCATCCGGGTTTCACGGAAATAATAACGGATATTACCGAGGCTGCCGCCGTGGAAAATGCGGCAAAAGACTGCGACGCAATCATCCACTCGGCGGCTGCTCTCGCCCAGTTCGTGAGGGACGAAGACAGGATGCACAGGATTAATGTGTGGGGTACTCTTAATGTCCTGTCCGCCGCCATCAAACAAGGACTGAAGAAGTTAGTCTTTCTCTCCTCGGTCGAAGTTTACGGAGTGGACGTACCGTGTCCATGCCCTGAAAATGCGCCCCTTGAACCCCTTTGCCAGTACGGTCGCGACAAGCTTGACTGTGAAATCCTGTGCAGCAAATACATGGAAATGGGCCTTGATATAACCATTTTCAGGCCGCCTACCATAAACGGTCCGGGCCAGAATGAGCCGTTCCTTCTTGACCAGATGCGCTCCATATCGAAAGGCGGACTTGCCCTGCTGCCCGGCGGCGGAAAAACAAGGCTCCAGATGGTCAATGTCGGCGACGTCTCACAGGCATGCCTGCTCGCAATTGAGGATCAAGGGTTCAGCAATAAGACCCTCAATCTCGGGAGCGAAAATGTGCCGACACTGGAGGAGATGACGACAGAGCTTTTCAGGCATGCGGGAAAGGTGCCCAGGAAGCTCAATATACCCGCGAGTCTTGCGAGGTTTGCAGTCAGGCTTCTTTCGGGCATCGGCATCTCGCCTCTTGAACCTCAGCACCTGGAGATAGCGCTCAAGGACTATGTATTTGACATTGCCAGGGCCAAGGCCCTAGGATGGAAACCGTCAAAAGACGACATCCAGACAGCCAGGGATACTTATGACTGGCTGATTAACAAGGTAATGTAACCGGGGATTTATTTATGAAGATATTTGTTGATGGGCATGAAGGGACAACGGGTCTTAAAATCCATGAAAGGCTCGAGGCCAGGCCTGACCTGAACATTTTCAAGATTGATCAGGAAAAACGCAAGGACATCCATTCCAGAAAAGAGATGATCAATGAAGCGGACATAGTCTTCCTCTGCCTGCCCGATACAGCTGCAAAGGAGGCGGTAAAGCTCCTTGACAATCCTCGTACGAAGATCATCGATGCCTCGACTGCCCATAGAACAGCTGATAACTGGGCCTATGGTCTGCCCGAGCTGAGCCCATCTCACAGGAAAGCTATAAGGCAATCCCGCTTCACAAGCGTACCGGGCTGTCATGCAACGGGTTTTGCGCTTGCGCTCTATCCGCTCATTGTTTCCGGTGTTATCGGAAGGGATTATCCAGTTACATGCTTTTCCCTGACCGGCTACAGCGGGGGCGGCAAAAAGCTCATCGAACAGTATGAATCAGTCAGAGCCGGCGATGCAAGGATGATGGGGTGCAGGCCTTATGCGCTCAGCCTCAAGCACAAACATGTCCCGGAAATGACAAAGGTTACTGGACTTGCAAGCCCCCCCCTGTTCAATCCGGTGCTTGGACCGTTTTCGCAGGGCATGATAGTCACCGTCCCCATCGTATTGAGCCAGCTCGACAAGAGGCTGACGGCGAAAGACCTTCATACCGTCATCTCGGAATACTACTCGGGCGAAATGTTTATAAAGGTCGCCCCTTTCGGCGACGACAACGCGCTCGACGACGGATGCCTAGACCCTCAGGCCTGCAACGGGACAAACCGGGCCGACATCTTTGTTTTCGGCCACGACACTCAGGCATGCGTCATGTGCAGGCTGGATAACCTCGGCAAAGGCGCTTCCGGCGCGGCAGTTCAGTGCATGAACATTATGACGGGCTGCGATGAAGGCTTGGGACTCTCGTACAGGGTATGATAACTTCGCATATCTTTGTCGCTCCTAACTGAAACGCTGCGGAGTACGTATAAGTACACCTCGCATTTCCGCTTCGTCGCTCCTAGGTCTGCTTTGTTATTACGCCCTGTAAACCTAACCTTTTAAAGCATCCGATATCAAAGCATCCAGGAGAAAAGAACAGGACGTTTTGTTATTTAGTTATCAACGTCCTTGTCTCAGTCCCAAGTTTTCGCTCAACTTCTTCCATGCTCAACCGTCTCGCAGGTTTCTTAAGCCGGTCAAGGGCAACATAAGCCTCTTCAAGGTCTTCTATGTGTTCGAGTATCGCTTCCCTTACATAAAAGGTCTTTGTCCGGCCTGTTTTCTTGGCAAGGGTATCAAGTCTGTTTTCAATATCCGCTGGCAGTCTTATAGCTAACATAATTTCTCCTCCACTATACACGTATATCAACATAAACATGAAAAGGCCAAGATTCACCACAAAGTAATTTATTTAACCATAACCGTTTAAAGCATTCGATATCAATGAGCATCCAGAAGATAAGAACAGGACGTTTTAGTTATTCAGTTATCAAGGTCCCATCCCTAGATATCTGCAGAATCAATCCAATGATACAACCATTCGCTTTTAGATACTTCTTCTATAATAAAGTGGCCGCCATCTAGCTCAATCATTTTGACTTTAGATTGGTTTGAAATAAGAGACTTATAGAATCTCCTAACAATCTCAATATTCTCACTCTGATCCTGTCTTCCATGAATTATTAGAAGCGGGATAGAAGTAATAAATGCATCTGATTTTGGAATTCTTGAATTTATAACAGTTGCCGTATGTATATCGGAAAATTGGGAAATGTATTCGTATACGCCATAACCACCACGACTGTAGCCTATCAGATCTATGCTCATTATATCATTGTCTTTGCGAATATCATCTAATAGCAATTTAACCTGTTCTGGAATCCAGAAGTCTCCTGTTATACAGCATGGAATCACAAACGGATATTTCAGATTAATTTTGTCATCTCTCAAGACAGTTGCAAAACCTGGATTTATATAATGTGAATGAATGCCCTTTCCAAATTCTCCGCTGCCATGCAAATATACATAAACTCTTTGTGAGCCTTGTAGTTCACCAAACACCAAAGCATTCATACCGGAAAGTTTTGAAGCAAATATTGTAGGTTCCATAATTATTTATATTGAATATCACAGAATAATACAATGATCTGTCATATCGAATCTTGTTTTGTCAGGGCGTTAGAACAAAGCAGACCGCGAAGCGACGAAGTCGAGGAATGAGGCGTACTTTTAACGTACGTCGGAATGACAAGATAAGGAGCGACAAATTTTCACATCACAAAAATTAACTTATCGAAGATACGCCCGAAGGGTGAGGGCTATCATTTGCCCGAATCAAAGGTATGCAAAGTTATAGCGTCCTGAACCAGATCAATGCGCTTTCAGCCATTCGTACACTTCCTTCCAATGCGGAAGAAATGCCGGGTCGTCAAGTATCGAATGCTTTGCACCTTCGGCAAGGATCATTTTCTTGTCTCCTCCGGCATCAAGCCTTTCAAAGTAATCTTTTACCGCCTCAATATCAACCGAGGTATCATTTGTCCCGGCCAGGACAATTACAGGTTTCCTTGTCGCCACAGGTCCTTGTGCCAGGGCCAGCTTGGCGGATTTATTGAGTTCGAGCAGATAGCGGGGTGATGCCTTGGAAAATCTGAGCGGGTCTCTGGCATCATATTCCTGATGGAGCGGGTCGACTATCCCGTCCGCCGGATTGCCCGTTATATCTATTACAGGCTTTCCGGGCGCGAAGAGCAGATTGAAAATATTGGGTATGGCCTTCATGAGCATCTCGGAAAACTTGCCGGACTTGAATTTGACGGCAGGGGAGAAAAGGATGAAGCCTGCCACAGGCAGTTCGGGATACAATGCGGAGATGCCGGCAGCCAACTGACCGCCCATGGATTCGCCCAGGAGGAATACCGGAAGGTTTCCGTCAGCTTTTGTTTTTATGAATTCGACGAAATCCTTTGCATCACGGTGCCAGTCCTCCATTTTAAGGACATCGCCTCTCCTTCCTTCAGACCTTCCGTGGCCCTGATAGTCGAAGACCGCAACAGTTGCACCTTTCGGGACGAACCTGTCTGCGACAAGCGAGAAGAATTCCCCATGCGCGAACGCGCCGTGAAGGCATACGACTATCTTTTTCGGGTTGTCCGCCTTCCATATCCGGTAGAAAAGATTGTAACCGTCCTTGTTCTTGAAATATCCGTGCTCCCCATCTCCGGCCGGGGCATCTTTCCTCATTTTCATCAATACATTATCATATGAATAATCCATATCCGCCTCCTTTTTTCAGACCTTGCCGATCAAAGTTATATATTACGGATCGAGCTTGTGCAACAAAGACAGGAAACAAGCCCTGAAATATGCCGCCGTCGTTCTGCAGGCGATCCCCTCAGAAAGCACGGAGGTCCAAAAGCATGATATCGATTTACCTAAAAAACGGCGTGGACATCAAAGTCGGAGAAGCCAGGAGGCCCAGCGGATGTTCAGGTTCCTGAGAGTACTGCCTACCATGATCGGGCAGAATAGAAATTACCCGGGATATTTAAAGGAGACGGACATCCTGAGTCGGACCTGATCCGGCACCTATAAAAAGGCTGGGTTCTAACCCCGCCGAGAGGCTGAATATGCGTTTTTTACGGCGCGACACTGATCTGTACATGAATGAACGCTCCTTGGTCTCTTCATACAAAACGAAAATTTGATATCTTATCCTGAACGTCGCGATATGGCATTCCTTAAGTGAGGGTGCAGGTTGATCCTGCACCGTCATTTCAACTCATTATGGTTTATCGCATAACAGGTTATCATCAATTGTTTGTTTTCCGCCAATGCCACCTCTTGAAAGAACCTGATCTCGAAGACTTTCAGCCAGGAAATTGCAGAGCATGTCATTGCTATCTATATTAAAATCTCCTGTCACTGAATACAACCCGTCCATGCCCAGTTCCGTCAGCGTTGAATTCAGGCGGATGTTAAGATAATCGCCCACGGTTGTGAGATTCCGCATCGCTGAAATTGAAGTTAAGGAAGGATTATCAATGATAAACAAATTCCCCCCCACCGTAGTAAGTTTACGAAGGCCTGATATGCCGGATAATGCACTATTGCTTAAGAGACAGAAATTCCCCCCTATTGTGACAAGATTTTCCAGTCCCGAAATGCCGACCAGGCCATTGTTACTCTTGATGTTAACATCACCCTCGACTGTAGTCAGATTTTCAAGACCTGAGAGATCGGAAAGTGTATTATTTTCAAAGATCGATAAATCTCCCGTGATTTTTGTGTATCCGTCAAGTAATTGTATATCGGTATTGTCTCTGATTAAATAATTCCCCTGCCATACGGGTTTCATGTCTTGTCTAATCCGGACATACCAGCTTCGACTATCCTTCTCGATCCACCAGAAACCCCAAAGCGGCGGTTCACCAGAGATTTTCATCCACTCAAAATGCAGTACGAAACAACTTATCTTGAACCAATTCGTAGTCTCTCCAGCCGGGTTGACTTCAAATTTATATTCGTTCTTACGTTCTAGGACATAGCCGTTTTGCACAGGTCCCCAATAACCATCTGCTTCTGTCTGAAATATCCACACACATTTGGTAGTAAGCGTGTTGACCGGCCCTTCCACTTTAAAGGTCATATTCTCGCCCGGCTGCAGCTCCACGACTATATTGGGATCAGGATAGGCACTTGTGATTTCTTCTTTACAACCTATTAGGCCTGATAATAAAAGCAATACCGACAAGAGCATTACAATTCTTTTCATACAGAAACCCCCTTTTTAGTTCTCGAAACTATTCCAAATCAAAAGCAAGCTGTTTATTAAGACTCCTGGCACTGTTGCCGGATGTAAATATTATTTGTTTCTTGTCTATATTAAATCATTACATTTTCAATTAATCTCTCTTGCTGCTGAACGGACATGACAGAGAATATAACTAATATAGATGAAAGCTTAATGTAAATCAAATTTGAAATTCATAGTGAAGATGCAACTGGCAAGTTTCAAACTTCATAATCTATCAGGGGTTACCTTAAACATTTATAAAAAGCGGGACATTTGATGAGAGCCCTGATCCGGCAGACTCTAAAAAGAGTAGCCGCTTCCGACAACAGGCCGTAAGGGCCAGGAAATATCATGTCCGGACGCGACCCTCATGCATGCTGTTCTTTTATCACTTCAATCGGTCACCATCAGGTTGAGCGGCTCTATGAAAGCCTTATCCTCGTTGTCAATGACGGCGACGATATCCTTGTGCAGCCGGCGCTTGTGCTCGCCGAATATCCCGCGTTTTTTGTTTAAGCCTTTTGCAAAGGCAACGGCTTCCTGCATAAGTGCGGTCTGATCCGGACAGGCCCTGTCAAGAAAATGCTTCTCGTACAGTTCCACTGCACCGGCCCGCCTGCCGGTGAGCTTCAAATCGTTATAGAGGTAATAGGGCATGGCCTTCTTGATGAAAGCGATCATGCCAGGCAGAAAAGGAATTCCCAGATCCACCTCAGGGAAGCAGAAAAAGCCCTTGTCGGATTTCATGAAGCGGAAATCGCATGCGCAGGAAATTATTGCGCCGTTTCCGAAAGCATGCCCGTTGATAGCTGCAATAACCGGCAGCGGAATAAGCAGGAGCCTTTTGAACACCTCGTTCATGCCGTACATGAAGGCCCTGATGGTGTCTTTGTCTCCTTCCTGAAACTTCTGCATGAGCCATTCCACATCAATTCCCTGCGAGAAGTTCTTCTCATCGCTGGAGGTCAGAACGACGGAAGAAATATCCTTATCCGCCTGGATTTCGTCCAAAACAGCCAGCATGGCCCGGGCGAATGCCAGGTTATGCTTGTTGGCGCCGTTGTTCATGTATATGATCGCTGCGTTTTCATCCTTTTTCCATTCTACTACTGCCATTAACTCAGTTCCTCCTTTGAAATTATTACCCCTCATAATACACAAAATCCCGGATTCGTTCCAGAAAAAGGCAAACCGTATCAAGGCCACCGGTTCAAGAAGATCTGTCGACTTTTCCCAGCCTGACTCCCGAACACTTCAGTTCAAACATCCTTATGGCGCATCTCATGATATCCTCTACAGCAGCTTCAGAACGCTTGCCTTTTTTGTTTATGCTGCATATGGCGGTCGTCAGGGAATGGTCCATGTCAGGGCTGAAGATGTTATTGCAAGAGGCGTCCCTTCCGTAAGTCACATAGACCGAAAGCTGATTCAATCCCGTACCAGGCCTTTCGCCGATGAAATGGATGACGGCTTCCGGCCCCGCCAATTCGGCGGCATGGTATCCGGCGCGTACGCGGCCGTTTTTAATGACGACATCGATTTCGCCGACATGAAATCCCGACGACCTTAAATGCCATCTGAGCGCCGGCAACACATCCCTCAAATTCTCGTTCACCGCATTGGCGTTGAGTCCGTCCGAGATGACCATCATTATCTGCGGGGTCTTCTTATCCGCAGAATAAAGCCTCTTCAGGATCTTCTCACCTTCTCCGCCTATCCTTTCGCCCGATGGAGGATGGAGAAGATAATCCTCCCTGTCGGACGATATGGTTGAGACTTCTGCAGACCCGGGGCAGCAGTCCCTGATTACAGAAGCATCGATCGCGGCGTAAAGGGCGTTCCGCGCATGTGCGTATATGGAGCCGAGCCTTTCTGTTACCGGAGGAGGATCGTCGAGATTTTCCTCAGACCCATAGCCGATGTCCATGCCCCTTTCCCTGAGGCTGGCGATTTTCCTGAGTCCGGATGTTTTGAGCTCTTCCAGACTCCTTGAATCTCCCACCGCCTTTATGTACGCTGCATAAAGCATAGATGTTTTCTGGGGAGCGCCCCTTGCCGTGCCGTCTGCATCGAGAACACCGAGACCGGCAAGCCTCCCCGCCATAGGACCGGAAATGCGTTTGCCAGTAAGCCTTCTCAGTCTCGGATGCTCACGGAATGAGGTTGTCAGGATGCCAAGCATCGGGTCAGCCTTGCCCGCCACACCCATCAGATAGGCCGGAGCGGCGGCTTGTACGATCTTTTCAGTCAGCGCCTTGAGCTCGAACGGATCGATACCCATATGGAAGGTAGAGCACACGTCCAGCCCCATCGTTATGCCGTGAAGCTTCGCCATCACCATGTCTTCGAGGCATGCCCGCAGCAGCTGCCCACCAGTCCTGAACACTTCCGGTCCTATGAAGCCTGCGACGTCGTTTACTATCATCCATTTATTGCCTGAACCATTTCTTAAATACCGGGCAAGCCCGTAGCAGCGGGATTCAAGTGTAACCATGTCAACCCCCCGTGCTGCAGAGTTGGTTACTTCCGATCCCTGGCCGGTTTCGAAATAAAGGCCGTCAAAGCCTTTTGCCAGATCGAGCAGCCCCTTAACATCGAGCCCCAGCATGCCCGTTAGCGATTTGGATGTGCCCGCAAGGCTCTGGAATCCCACATCGAGCCTGGTCATATTCCCGGCGGAGGTCTGCTTGACCATATCCGAAAGCACGCAGTAGCGCGTGGGAAGATTGAGGTTCAAGACAATTCTCTCAAGGAGTTTCTCCGTTCTTGCGATTGTTTCCACATCATCGCTTGCCGGGTTGAGCCCGATTATGACATCGCCGCACCCGAAGGCAAGGCCCTCCAGAACTGAAAAAAGTATCTCCTCCTCATCATCCCCTGGGCTGTTGGGCTGGATGCGGGAACCGAAATGCCCTGAAGAGCCTATCTCCGCACCGTCCTGCGGATTTGCGCCGCTTATAGTAATGAATATCGAGTTGGAAACCCTGGAAAGCTCTTCATTGCTCATGATCTTGACCGCCGAGGCTATAACCTCGCTCGGCAGGCCGTCGGAATACCTGCCGGCCCATGATGCGGCGCCCGTCCCTAGCAGGGCTTCCTTCATGTCGGACACCTTGAGGTGCGATATCTCACGAAGCAGCTGCCGATCGATGGAACGGTGTATGGCCTCAGTGATCTCATCCTCGATAAAAACATGCCTTGCGATATCGCCTATTTTCATCAAGGCCAGCTCCCTTTTCGCATCCTTCCTGATCGCTTCGTCGGAAGTACCGCCTACCGCGAGGTCCCCTTCCTTGAATTCATTGGCCTGAGCGAAAAGTCTTTTCATCCTGTCGGAATTCATACTGTCCACCGCATATGTCAGAAATAAATATTGAATAAGATCCCAAGTGTCAACAGCAGCAAATCCCCCAAGGAAAACGCTCAATGCAAAACAACGACCTTCAGCGGAAGATGACGGATACCGTCAGTTGACAGGGAAGAGGCTGAATCATCAGCAGGACGATCCGACTCCCAAGCCCGAGATCGGGAACAAAAAAACAATTTTTCTTAAAACAGCAATGGGCAAATCAGTTATCAGCTTCCCCATATTCCAACCAATAGACCTTGCATCATTTCATTCGACACATTATATTCAGAATCCTGTTTATGGACGCGGGAACAGTTTCACTTTGTACCACCAGTTTTAAAAGGAGAGATACAAAATGGCAGAACAGATATACGGCAGAGCACCTTTTCCTCTTCCGCGAAAAAGCGGGGAAGCATCCCTGAACGCTGAAAAAGGAATGCTCGTCATGCACCTTAAAGGCACATATGAGGAAATGGGGCGGCAGCACTGTGAGCTGGTGCGCGGCATGCTTGATGATTATGTGATGCAATATTATGGCAACCTTATAGAAGCGCTTGTGGCGCACAGCGCGGTTTCGGAAATTTCCCGCGGCCTGCCTCCTGCGATCGCAAAGCTCCTTTATTACATTTTCCATAAAGCGAATCTGAATAATATCGGCGAGCCTTTGAAACAGATACAGAAAGGTTTCACCGATGCGCTCGGTCTGCCGGAAAAATCCGGCCAGGGTGTGATACTGTTTGCCGACATACTGCACTTTCTTGCAGGCAGGTCGATGACCCCGATGGCGATGCCGGCGCTGGGATGTTCTACATTTTTCGCACGCGGAGCAGCGACAAAGGACGGCAAGCAGATACTAGGCCGCAACTTCGATTTCTACGGTCGCGGCCTGTGGGATACATATCAATGCGTGAAGGTGTTTCACCCTGACGGCAGGCAGGCGTTTTTCTGGATCGGCGCGGCAGGCATCCCTGTCGGCGGATTCGCCATGAATGAGGCCGGGATATGCATAATGCCGTTCACGAATTTCATGAAGGATGTGGCCATAAGCGGAAGGCCGCTTTTCACTCTTGCCGGAGAAATTCTTTCGAATGCGACAAACCTCAAAGATGCGATCAGGATAATGGAGACCGGAAAGAGAATCGGCGGGCTGTCTTTTATGATATGCGATACGCGCGCCTGCGATGCCGCGGTTTTCGGCTTTACCGCGCATCATGCGGAAATCATCCGGCCGGAAAACGATTTTCTCGTGAGGACGAACCACCATATCTCAGCGGAAATGAAGAAGCTGGAGGTCGCCCCTACCGCGTGGTGGCGCCACAGCACGGCCAGATTTATGAGAATAAACGAACTCATCAGGGAGAAATACGGGAAACTGACCCTTGACGATGCCGTATCGATATTAAGCGATTTCACCGACCCGCGCGAAGGCAGGAAACGCGTCGCAGGCGATATCGTAGCTGCCACGAACAACGCCATGTCGATAGTTCTGTCTCCCGGCGATGACTCGATTTATATAGGAAACGGATCGTTCCCCGTGTGCTTCTCTGAAAAGTATATAGGACTTAAATTGAGCGCGCTGTTTGAAGGCGGCGCTAATGCGGCTGACGCAGGCGACCTCACGGGCGGACGTGCGCAATTATCGGAACAGGAGTCCCAGGCTCTTGAACACTATGAACAGGCATGGACGGAACATCTGGACCGTTTCGACGATTCGCGGGCGGTTTTCCACCTGCGGAGGGCCTCTGAAATACTGCCTGACGAACCGATATTCGACCGTGTGGCGGGTTTGTTTCTTTTGAAGATGCACCGGTTCGATGATGCGCTTCCTCATCTGAAGAAAAATGCCGGTTATCCTTACCGTGATTCCAGGATGAAGGCGGAATCTCTGCTCTGGCTTGCGCGCTGCAATGATCTTCTGGGCCTGCGCGAAAAGGCGGTGCAGATTTACCGCCAGGCGCTCGATCAGAAAGACAGGGAAATCTCCTGTTCGGCTGAGCGCGGCATAAGTAAGCCATATAGAAAAATTCAGCTTCTCATGATGGATGTCGAGCCCATTATCGGAAACCCCATCGTCAAATATATGTAATTTCTCAAGCGGTTCACCGTCAAAGTCCTCTGGGTATCAGGTCTTTACTGCCTGGCACCTTTGGGTACTGATTTACAGAAAGAAGGGGATTTGATTTTTTATTGGAGTAGGATATCATAAAAAGAAAGTTTCCTGTCTTTATCATGTTTCTGGTCATAGGCATACTGAGCGATTGTTCAGCGCTGAAGAGTAAATAAACTGGATCCGTAAGCAGTCTATGAACCGGACGGACATGAATGAGCAGATAAGAAGCGATTGCTGTCCATCAAAACGTAAGAAAGATGGGCTATGAAAAAAATATGAGGAGGTATTGAATGTGGTATGGTAGAAAACGGATCATAGGTTTGTGTGCCGGATTATTAGTAGCTGTCCTGTTCTGTTCCGGGTGCATCAAGGTGACGCTGACGAACCCTGCCGATGGGTCCACTGGAGTGGCGCGGAATGCGGTAATCCAGGTGACTTTCGACCTGCCAGCCCAGCCCAAAAGCGTCAACGCGGGGACGTTCCTTGTGGAGGACAGCCTGGGCAATCCCGTAACAGGCACCGTGACCTATGCCAACAAGGTGGCCACCTTCACCCCGGAGTCCGATCTCGTAATGTTGCGTGGATATACCGTCACGCTCACCAAGGGCATCAAGAACTTCCTCGGGTTCGCCATGGCTGCGGATTACAGCTTCGACTTCACCACCTGCGATGGCACCTGGGGCACGGCGGCGCTGATCGAAACTGACAACGCCGGGAATGCCTATTATCCCCAGATCGCCTTTGATGCCGCCGGTAACGCGCTGGCGGTGTGGTATCAATCGGATGGTACCCTCCTCAATATCTGGGCCAACCGCTACACCGCGGGTGTTGGCTGGGGAACGGCGGCGCTTATCGAGACTAACAACGCCGGAAGCGCCTATGATCCCCAGATAGCCTTTGATGCTGCTGGAAACGCGCTCGCGGTGTGGGATCAAACTGATGGTACCCGCTCCAGCATCTGGGCCAACCGCTATACGGCGGGCTCTGGCTGGGGCACGGCCGAGCTGATCGAGACTGACAACGCCGGCAGTGCCTATTTTCCCCAGATAGTCTTTGATGCCGCCGGTAACGCGCTGGCGGTGTGGCATCAATCGGACGGTACTCGCTTCAACATCTGGGCCAACCGCTATACGGCGGGCTCTGGCTGGGGTACGGCCGAGCTGATTGAAACGGACAACGCCGGGAATGCATATTATCCCCAGATAGCCTGCGATGCCGACGGAAACGCACTGGCGGTGTGGCAGCAATCGGACGGTACCCGCTACAACATCTGGGCCAACCGTTACACGGCGGATGCCGGCTGGGGCATGGCGACGCTTATCGAGACGGACAACACCGGGGAGGCATGGTCTCCCCAGATAGCCTTTGATGCCACTGGGAACGCGCTGGTGGTGTGGTATCAATCGGACGGTACACGCTACAACATCTGGGCCAACCGCTATACAGCGGGCTCTGGCTGGGGCACGGCTGAGCTTATCGAGACTGACAACACCGGGGATGCATTGTCTCCCCAGATAGCCTTTGATGCCGCAGGTAACGCCCTGGCGGTGTGGCAACAATCGGACAGTACGCGCATTAACATCTGGGCTAACCGCTACAAGGCGGGTGCTGGATGGGGCACGGCTGAACTGATCGAGACAGACAATACCGGTAATGCCAGTTATCCCCAGTTAGCCTTTGATGCGACCGGGAACGCGCTGACGGTATGGGAACAATTGGACGGTACGCGTTACAACATCTGGGCCAACCGCTACACGGCGGGCACCGGCTGGGGTACGGCCGAACTGATCGAAACGAACAACGCCGGGGGTGCCTTTAAACCCCAGATAGCCTGCGATGCCGACGGAAACGCACTGGCGGTGTGGTGGCAATCGGACGGCACGCGCAACAACATCTGGGCCAACCGTTTAGAATAGTGCGTCAGGGGCACGCCAGGCCTGTTTGGCATGGCATGCCCCTGCTCAGTCTTGCTTAAGTTTGGAATGCTAAGTTAGGGTGCTATTCCGATAAGCAGTTGGATAATTAGTCATCAGCGTCCTCATCAGGTCTTTAAGTTGCCCTTGGATTGACTAATTTTTACAGAACTAAAAGACAAAACCTTTGCCTTATTTAAGTTGATATAACTGTGGAAGCATTATATTGTATATTCATTACCTGCTTTGTTTAAGCACAAATTTAGACAATAAACTCCACATACATATGGAGGAAAGGTAATGAAGATTGTTGATAACAATATAGTCAAACCTGTTTGGAGAAAACCTGTGCTAATGGTTCTAGTCCGTAAAAAACCTGAGGAGACGGTCCTGACATTATGCAAGCATGACTTGTCCGGACCGGTTACTTCAGATGATTTTGATGGTAACTGTCTGCGTATAGCAGATTGCGCTACACCTTGTGACGTAATCAGTCCTAGTTGACTTTTCCTTTGTACAGAATTGAATATACATATCGGCTCATGTCAACCGCACGCCGCCATCCTTAATGCGAAATCTCCGGTGACTGCAAACAGAAAGTATACAAGACGGTACCAAGGAATTAATTCTCAACTTTTCATATTTCCTGTCAATTGTTGAGGACTGCCCCCTCTGCCGGTCTTGAAGCCTACTTTTCTTAGCCTGATGGCTGCTTGTATCATCTTTGTCAAGGATCAAGGAATGATACCTTTGGGATTCTTAACTTGTCAAGCTTAAAGGCCTGACACCTTATGTTTTCGAATTCTCTTTGGGTTCTGTTTGAAATTAGTTAAATTATCGAAGAAGGTCCCTCCATGTTTCTTTTAATCACAACTGATTAGCCTCAATAAATTTATTAATCATCATAATTGCTTTATTGTTTGCTATATTGATTGCATCTGAGTTGGTATAGTTACCCCCACGTTTTCCCTTATAAATATAGCTCGTCTCAGTTCCTGTTCCAATACCAGTGACACTTAGGTTTTCCCCGGTAGCTTTAATCGTCTTTTCTATGGTTTTGTTGTCTTTAATTATCTTAACATACACTTCCAGGTTGGCGATAAAGACATAGTTTAATTCCCCTCCGCCTAAAACCACTAATGTTTGTTTTGCAGCACTATCGGTTGAATACCCATTAACCCAGAAATCCTTTAATTGAATTGTTATCTTTGTATTTGAATTGTTATCAACATTTGAAAATTTCATTCCTAGATATTCATTTAACATTTTTTCAAATGCGGTTTTTTCTTCAATCATTAAACCCTGATAATTGCCATCCGGTTCTTTGGTATTCTGCTTGCATTGCGGAAATATGCCGTCTTGGATATTCGAGATAAATTCAATGTTGACCTGATCTTTAACGTTGGATTCGGTATCGAGCATAAGTGTATCATTTAATCTGATGTTTGTGGGTATCTGAATTGCACAAGCCGAGATGAAAAACCCAATAAAAATAAATAGACAATAAAACACCTTCATAACAACCTCCCTTTTAAGATTATCAAAACAGCAAATGATATAATAATCTTAAAAATAGTATAATCAAGGGATTTATTGGTAATCCATAATTAAGACACTTCTTGGTCGAAATTTAGAAATCAATCCTCTAATTCCGGTTTGCATTTAAGATTATGTCGCCAAGGTCAAAAGGAAATAAAAAAGAAATGAGGCTACAGTTCAGGGCGTCAGAACGATGTAGACCTAGGAGTGACGCAGTGGAAATGCGAGGCAAGTAAACCAGTTGATAAGCTGTTGAGCCAATAAGCTGTTAAGCAGTTCAATATCCAACCGTGACGTTTATGATAACATGACTTGTGTTTGTTCCAATTTATATTCAAGATGATGTCGAGGAGGCGAGGAGGAAGCGACGCAGGTGTACTCAGTTACGTACTCCGAGGAGCATTCCGACGCAGCCGACAATGACAGCGCTTGAATAGAAATTGGAATATAAATGAAAGAGCCCTGAATTCGAAAGAATTCAGGGCTCTTGAATAATGATCCCGGCAACGTCCTATTCTCCCACACAGTTACCCATGCAGTACGTTCGGCGCTATAGGGCTTAACTGCCGAGTTCGGGATGGGATCGGGTGTTTCCCCTATGCCATGGTCACCGGGAACGCTTTGTAAAATCTTCGTATAAGTCCGAGTTATATAAAAAGGTAAAGCTCGGAAGGGAGTATTTGATGAGTCAAGCCTCACGGCCAATTAGTACTGGTAAGCTTAATGCATCGCTGCACTTACACACCCAGCCTATCAAACCTGTAGTCTTCAGGTGGCCTTCAGTTCCCTAAGGAAAGGGAGAACTAATCTAGAGAGCGGTTTCCCACTTAGATGCTTTCAGCGGTTATCCGTTCCGAACGTAGCTACCCAGCTATGCCGCTGGCGCGACAACTGGAGCACCAGAGGTTCGTCCATCCTGGTCCTCTCGTACTAGGGACAGATTCTCTCAATTCTCCTACGCCCACAGAGGATAGGGACCGAACTGTCTCACGACGTTCTAAACCCAGCTCGCGTACCGCTTTAATTGGCGAACAGCCAAACCCTTGGGACCTACTCCAGCCCCAGGATGCGATGGGCCGACATCGAGGTGCCAAACCTCCCCGTCGATGTGAACTCTTGGGGGAGATAAGCCTGTTATCCCCGGGGTACCTTTTATCCGTTGAGCGATGGCCCTTCCATTCGGGACCACCGGATCACTAAGACCTGCTTTCGCACCTGCTCGACCTGTCGGTCTCGCAGTCAAGCTCTCTTATGCCTTTACACTCGACGGCTGGTTTCCAATCAGCCTGAGAGAACCTTTGCGCGCCTCCGTTACATTTTGGGAGGCGACCGCCCCAGTCAAACTACCCGCCAGACAGTGTCCCTCTCCCGGATAACGGGAGCAGGTTAGTATCTCAAATACATCAGGGTGGTATTTCAAGGTTGGCTCCACCGAAACTAGCGTCCCGGCTTCAAAGCCTCCCACCTATCCTACACAAACATACCCAAGATA
>CAXXDQ010000002.1:0-152500 GCA_963664325.2 Desulfomonilia bacterium | reverse complement strand
GCATTGTTATTACCACCTGCTGCTCCTGACCATACACCCTCTGAATTTCCCGGCCCATCAGGAGATTGAATATCTGGTCGGTCCCGCCAAGTTCAATATCCGCATTTAAAGCCACCGAATCATAACCCTGAACGAACGGATAAAGGAACTCATGAATACTTATCGGCTGCTCGCCCTTGAAGCGTTTGCTGAAATCATCACGTTCGAGCATACGCGCCACTGTCTGATGTGAAGTAAGTTTGATAAAATCTGCAACAGTCATACCGTCCATCCATTCCGAATTAAATCTCACTTCCGTTTTGTCAGGATCAAGGACTTTGAAAAACTGTTTTTTATATGTTGCGGCATTCTCTAGGACATCCTCTCGTGTCAATACTTTTCTGGTTGAGTTTCTGCCGCTTGGATCACCTATCATTCCTGTAAAATCACCTATAAGAAATATCACCTCGTGTCCCATTTCCTGAAACTGACGCATTTTATTCAGAACGACCGTATGGCCGAAATGGATGTCTGGAGCAGTAGGGTCGAATCCAGCCTTAATTCTTAAGGGTCTCCCCTTCCTGAGTTTTTTTTCAAGTTCTTCTTCAGATATTATTCCAACCGTTCCTCTCTTTATCTCCCTCAACTGTTTATCAGCATCCATTTCCATCACCTGCTCTTATTTTGCATATTCAACGGCCCTGCTTTCCCTTATAACTACAACTTTTATCTGTCCCGGATAATTCAATTTTTCTTCTATTGATTTGGAAATATTTTTTGCCAGGATCTGCGTATCTTCATCACTGACACTTTCTGCTTCAACCATTACCCTGAGTTCCCTGCCCGCCTGAACTGCAAATGATTTACCGACCCCTTTGAATGAAGAGGCAATCTCTTCAAGGTCTGTCAGCCGTTTCACATAATTTTCCAGCATTTCCCTTCTTGCACCCGGACGCGCTGCTGACAGCGAGTCTGCTGCCTGTACCAGGAAACAATAAACTGAACTTACCTGTGCCTCGTTATGATGAGATGCTATTGCATCAACAACCTTGCTTGATTCGCCATATCGTTTGGCAATCTCAGCCCCGATAATGGCGTGTGATCCCTCGACTTCATGATCGACCGCTTTCCCGATATCATGCAATAATCCGACCCGCTTGGCTATTTTCTGGTTAATGCCCAGCTCTGCTGCCATTATGCCGCATAAATGTGCGACTTCCAGCGAATGCTGAAAGACATTTTGAGAAAAACTTGTTCTGTATTTCAGCTTTCCGACAAGTTTTATCAATTCAGGGTTTATGCCATGAACACCGACCTCAAAAGTTGCCTGCTGACCGGATTCCCAGACACCCTCATTCACTTCAACGGTAACTTTTTCCACAACCTCCTCAATACGTGAAGGATGTATCCTGCCATCGACTACAAGCCGCTCAAGAGCCTGTCTCGCAATTTCACGTTTAATAGGGTCAAAGCTTGAGATGATCACGGCATCTGGGGTATCATCAATTATCAGATCAACCCCGGTTACTGCTTCAATTGATCTTATATTGCGCCCTTCCCTTCCGATTATACGACCTTTCATCTCCTCGCTGGGCAGATTTACAACCGATATGGTCCTCTCGCTAACGACATCAGCAGAATAGCGTTGAATCGCTGTCGAGAGTATCTCCTTGGCTTTCCTGTCCGCTTCCGCCTCTGCCTCATCCTGAATCTGTTTAATCATCTTGGAGGCTTCATGCCGTGCTTCACTCTCAAGAATTTCCATCAATGCCTGTTTCGCCTGATCAATTGTCATAGAGCTTATTTCTTCAAGTTTTGAGATCTGTTTTTTTCTTATGTCTTCAACCTCGGCTTTCAATGAATCTATATATTTTGTTTTGTCTCCCAGAGATTTTTCAGAACGCTTGACTTCCTGTTCCCTCTTGTCCAGCTGATTCAGTTTGCCATCAAGCAAATCCTCACGCTGCAGGATTCTCTTTTCTGCTGCAGATACTTCTTTAAATCTTTCTTTTGCCTCATCTTCGCTTTTCTTTTTTGCATCAAAAATAATCTCTTTTGCCTGCAGATTTGCATCAGTAATAATGCTTCCGGCTTCCTTTATAGCCTCTTCCTTTATCCTTTTAGTATCAATCTCTGCACTCGCATTAGCTTTTTTGCTCACCGCGAAGTGCAACCCGAATCCTGCTGCAGCACCGGCAACAACTGCCAGTACGATATAAAACGTCATCATCATTTCACCTCTTAATGTGTATGTAGAACACCTTGGTCCGTAACCATATAATTAACCCTGGTATCCCAGGGTTCCACCTGAAGGCCTTTAAGCAGAAAATCATCATAACATATCCCCAACGAAATAATTCCGGCATGTCTGGAGATTAATCTGTCATAAAAGCCTTTGCCGTATCCAAGCCTGTAGCCACTTCTATCAAATGCAATCCCGGGAACAAGAAGCAGGTCGATTTTGTTGAAATCTATATATTTTTCAGTGGCAGGCTCTGGAATGCCGAAAGCACCGATTATAAAACCATCGGGATACTCAGCGTGAGAGAAAAAAAGATCACTTTCTACTACTTTTGGAAAAACAAAATATTTACCCTTCACCACCGTTAATGGAAAAATATCCACTTCAGAGCGAACCGGGAAATACAGAGCAACACATACTGCCGTTTTGAACAGATTAAAATCCAGAATATTTTTACAAATTATATTTGAAAGCTCACTCTTTATGGCCTCGCTCATTCCTGCCCTTTTTTCAAGTAAGCTTTGCCTGATGCCAGCCTTTCCATTCATATATTTCGCATGGGCAAAACAAAAGAGACAGCCTTGAAGAACACCTCGGAAAACAAATTTTTATAAGTAAATCAGGGGAGATTACTTGCCTTTCTTCTCCATCCGGTCTATCAGCTGACCAACCCGGATGTTTAGTATTTCCTTCAGAGATTCCAATTCAGTCTTTGTTTTTTTAACCTCATCCGCCATGTTAAGCATAACCATGGCAATGAGATCCGAAGTGGTCACGGCATTACCTTGATTCTGGACATCATCGACCATTTCTTCAATATATCTTGACAATGACTGAACGTAATCATCGTCTCCCCTGGATTTTACTTTATATTCTTGTCCAAATATCTTTATTGATACCGAGTTCTGCAAGTGTTTAAAATGTTTCGACACACTTAATAAGGTGTTCGACTTTCTCTTTCACTCTTTCCTTCTCAGCTATTAACGCTTCAATCTGCGTGCTGAGACCGTTAGCCTCTTCCTCCTTTTCTATAAGCTTTTCGGTGAGCCCGCTGTTATCTTTTTTCAAGGCTTCAACCGTTTGTAAAAGTTGGTTAATTTTGTCTTCAAGCGTATCAAGTATTTCCAATTAATACCTCATTTATTAATTCTAATTAATTATAATATAATACATACATAATAATCATTCAAGTCAAGCATCGAATTTTCACATTATTATGGTATTGGTGTAAAAAATAGGAAATATAATTTTACAAATATTTATTTACTGCTAAAGCATAATACAAAAAGAAACCGATATGAAGATGAAGTAATGATTAAGCGGAGGGAAAATTATGGAAGGCGCATATCTTGAAAATATCTACACTCATATTAAAGCCATAAAGGCAGCCAGGACAGTCGAGACACTGATTGAAATCGTCACGCATGAATTGCCTGCAGCAGTAGGGGCTAAGTACTGTTCGCTTTTCATAAAAAATCATTCATCCGGAGAACTTGAACTAAGGGCACACAACCACCAGGATATTGGAGATGATCCTTTCATCCATGTTGACAATCATGATAAAAGCATCATGAACTTGACAATTTCGCGCAACACATCACTTCTGATAAAAAACATTGAAGAAGAAATCGGTTTTCATAATAAGGACAAATACAGTACAAAATCTTTTATGTGCCTATTGATCAAAGACGACAATGAAGTTGAAGGGGTGCTCAATCTGGCAGATAAAACACCCGGGGGATTCAGCAGGGAAGACATGCTTTTCTCGACTATCATTGCAGAATTCATAGGAAGCTATCTCAAACGCTATGGTATAGCAAGCGTATAGATATAGAAAATTGTATTGACTACACATATGATAGATGATAGCAAATAGCGAGTGAGCAATCGCTCACACCTACAAATACTGAGGAGGTACATATGCCAAATGAAAATGTTTTAGCACATGTTTTCTTGGACGCGATCTTCACGAATTTCGAGATCCTTGCTCAGGATGACCCTGAGTCTGCTGCGCTGATTGCCGGCAAGAAAGTCAACATCCTCTTTGTTGCCGGAATAGGCGGTCCGAAAGCTACCATCAGCATTTGTGATTCAACTATAAAAGTCACCCCTGGCAAAGCCGGAAATCCTGACATTACCATGTTCTTCCCGCTTAAGAAATGGATGACCAATATGCTTTCGAAAAAAGGATTCGGTATTCCGATCCCGCTGATAATGCCATGGAAATTCCACAAGGCACCCGGCCTTCTGACATTTATCAAGCTTGGTGACCGGCTTGATAAAATACTTCAGGGACCCAATCCCCCCAAAAAACTCAAATCCAAGCTGCTGCTCAACACCGTAGCCAAAACAATCGCAGCCATATGCAATAACGAGCCAGAATCAAAAGCGACAGCCGATACGCTGCATGGTGTGGCGGAGCTCAGCATAAAGAATGGTTATGCGGCCAATATCCTGTTCACAGGCGGTTCAACAATAGGCAGGAACGGCAAGGCAGACGAAGCTGACCTGATTATGGGTTTTGCAAATGAAGACATCTTCCTGGACCTTGCCGACGACAAGGTCGATGTGTTTGCAGCAATATGCCTCGGCGATATGGTTCTTGAAGGCGATCTACATATGGGCGATATTGTCAATACATACCTCGACAAAGTCGGCGTATATCTTCAATAGGAGGTAATCGTTATGTCATATAAATTTGATAAATCAATGGAAATGTTCAGGAGGGCTGTTAAAGTTATCCCTCAGGGAATATATGGCCACTTTAACCCGGCCACTTTAATCCCGGGCTCTTATCCTTATTTTATTTCCAAGGCAAAAGGCCCGAGATTCTGGGATGTAGATGGCAATGAATACATTGACTATGCCTGTGCATACGGGCCAATGATCCTTGGTTATGCAAACGATAAAGTTGACGAGGCTTTTGCAAAGCAGGCAAAGCTGGGCACATCAACAATGCCTCCCACCGCTCTTCTGGTTGAACTGGCCGAAAAGATGGTCGAAACAATCGAAATTGCAGACTGGGCGATGTTCGCAAAAAATGGCGCCGACACCACTTCCTGGGCGATAGTAATTGCACGCGCCTATAAAAGACGTGATAAGATTATTCTCTGCAAAGGTCATTATCACGGGACTCAGCCCTGGGCCGGGACTAACCATTCAGGAATCTCTCCCTCTGACAGATCCCAGATATTAATGGTTAACTGGGGAGATGTGGCCGACTTCCAAAGGCTGGTTGATGAAAACAAGGGACAGGTTGCAGGTGCAATGTTCATGCCGTACCATCATCCCGTGTTTGAAGAGCAGAAACTGCCTGCTCCGGGGTACTGGCAGGCAATAAGAAAAATTTGTGACGATAACGACATAGTTCTTATCATCGATGATGTCAGGGCGGGATGGAGACTGGACATTAAGGGCTCGGCTCATTATTTCGGATTCAAGCCGGACCTCGCATGTTACTGCAAGGCCATCGCAAACGGATATTCTATATCTGCAATAGTGGGCAGTGAGAAAATGAAATTAACCGCATCAAAACCATTCCAGACCGGTTCATACTGGAACAACTCTCCCGAAATGGCTGCCGCTATAGCATGCATAGACGAGATGAAAGCCATTGATGCAGCCGGGATCTGTAATGAAAGAGGATTGCAGCTGAGAAACGGCCTTGAGCAGCTGGCATCAGGTCATGGACTTCAGTTCAAGGTGTCAGGACCGAATCCATTTCCCTTCATTCATTTTACAAATGAGACAAATTACAAACGTGCGCAGCTGTTCTGCAAGGAGTGCTCGCTCAACGGTGTATATTTCTTCTGGCACCACAACATGTTCCTCAGCGCGGCACACACTGAAGATGACATCAAAAAGACACTCGATGTTTCAGACAAGGCATTCAAAGCCGTAAAAGCAAAATTCGGCAGCTGATTCATTCACCCTGCCTGGCTGTTTGCGCCAGGCAGGCCTTTCATATAATAATGAACGTTATATTTGATCTGGGTGGAGTGGTTGTTTCCTGGAAACCCGAAAAGCTGGTACAGAGTTTCACAGATGATTTTAAGATTCAGGAAATTCTTTTATCAAAGCTCATTAAACACAATGATTGGATCGAACTGGACCGCGGGTCTATCTCGCTTTCTGAAGCCGTTAAACGATGCACCGACAGAACCGGATTAAACCCCGAATATATAATCCGGTTCATGAATAGCGTCCCTCCTTCTCTGATCCCTGAGACTGAAACAATAGAGCTGTTGCATCTGCTCAAAAGCAAAGGCCACAGTCTTTTCTGCCTTTCGAACATGCATGCTGCATCAATAACTTACCTTGAGGAGAAATATTCATTCCTGAACATCTTTGAAGGTGCCGTTATTTCATGCAGGATCAATATGGTCAAACCTGATCCCCGGATATTCATGTACCTCCTTTCAACATACCGAATTGAACCTGCCCGGACAGTGTTTATCGATGATTCGCCTGCAAACATTGAAGCGGCAGGAAACATGGGCATTAAAACAATCCTGTTTGAAAATGCTGATCAGTGTTTAAAGGCCCTGGAATCAATCGGCTGTGTTTAGAAATTATCGTCTATAGCTGATATCTTTCTTGTTAATACGAACCCTGTCATAATATAATGATTCAATGAAAATAAGACAACTGAAGCATCTATTGGCAATCGGATTGGTTTTGATATTTATGGAACCTCTTTATTCGGCGAACTATAATCAGCCGATCTCCCAAACTGCGATTTCTCAGGCTCAGCAAGTCCGGCAGCCGCAACAACAGCCATCCCAGCCCCAGCCCGGAACATATCTGTACACAGTGGAGAAAGGTGAAACGCTCAGCAGGATTGCTTCCAAATTTATGCCATATACTTCCGCCTACACAAAAAAGGAGCTCCTCAATACTATCAAAAATATAAATGGCATAACCGCCGGCCTGTCACCCGGCCAGACTATAAAAATTCCAATTGCATGGGCTCAGCCGTTAAGACCCCAAGCAATTCCAAAACCAAAGGACTTTATTGCCAAAGGCCTTTATATTAACACCTCGAATGCCGGCACACGTTTTATACTTGATTCAGCGGAAAGGCTCAAGCAGTGCGGAGGTAATACGATAGTCTTTGACGCAAAAGATGATCTGGGAGCCATAACATTCAAAAGTGACATACCAAAAAAATACTGCCCAAAAGAAAACTACACCCCAAATATCGAGGATATTTCCAAGATGATCGAGCTGCTGCACCGCATGGGCATGCATGTTGTTGCAAGGGTAGTTGTGTTCAGAGACCCGATAATGGCACGTACCAAACCGAATTGGGTTTACACCAAACAGTTCTTAAACCCTACAAATCCGGAAGTTCAGGAATATCTGCTTACCGTTATCAGGGAAATCGCGAACACCGGAGTCGACGAGATACAGCTTGATTATATCCGCTACCATGCAGATTCAGAAAGAAACACAGGAGTAGAAGGCAAAACCAGGCCTGACATCATTACAAATTTCATCAGAAGGGTTCATGACATTACATCCCAAAAAGGAATCCTTCTTTCAATGGACATGTTCGGAATTGTCATATGGCAAAGGTCAATTGATGTAATGGTTGTGGGTCAGGACGTAAAGATGCTTTCCCAGTACGTGGATATTGTTTCCCCCATGCTTTATCCGTCACATTTTGAAAAGGGCTTTTCCGGAATAAAAAATCCTGCCGACGAGCCTTACAAATTTGTCTATGACGGCATATCCATGATGAAAGAACTCGTTGGAGATAAAGTAATCGTCAGGCCATGGCTACAGGCTTTTCCAATGGGTATTACCAAAGGATTCGGCCCCTGGTATATGGAATCCCAGATCAAGGCGACGCTGGATTCATGCGGAACGGGCTGGCTTTTCTGGAGCCCTCAGAATAAATACACTTACAGCTATTCCGCAATGGAGATTGCTCAAAGAAAAAAATATTCAACACCGGACTGCAAGGCATTCATAGCTAAGCTGAATGAAAAGAAGGCGGCCCAGGTCGCCGCAAAAGCGGCGGCAGCCCAGGAAAAAAACGTCTCTCAAAAGAAGTCGGCCAACGGGAAACCGGTTGCAGAGGCCGCTCCTTCAACAAAAACCGCAGGCGGGATATAACCGGCCTGAATGTACGGTATCATAAAAAGAAAGTCTGCCCGGCATAAAAACCGGACAGACTTATATGATCAATAGATAATTTTCTTTCCTTTACTACTGTTTCGGATAGCCTACACCTTTGAGTGCTTCACCTATCTCACCCAAAACCGCCGGGTCTTCTATCGTAGAAGGCACCTTGTATTCCTTGCCATCGGCAATATTGCGCATTGTCCCGCGGAGTATCTTTCCGCTCCTGGTCTTGGGAAGCCTTGATACAATGGCAATATCTTTAAGGCAGGCAAGCGCGCCGATCTGGTCCCGGACCATCTTGACAACCTCTTTCTGAATCACACCTGGGTCTCTGGTGACACCCGCCTTTAAAACCGCGAACCCGACAGGCACCTGCCCCTTCAGCTGGTCATCGACCCCTATTACAGCACATTCGGCAACATCGGGGTGCTTGGCGACAACCTCTTCCATACCGCCTGTTGAAAGCCTGTGGCCGGCAACATTTATTATGTCGTCAACACGGCCCATGATATAGATATAACCGTCCGCATCCTTGAACCCGCCGTCGCCGGTCGTATAATATCCTTCGAAATTGCTCAGGTATGAAGAAACAAACGCATCATCTCTTTGCCATAAAGTTGGCAGGCAGCTTGGAGGAAGTGGCAGTTTGACCGCAATCGTTCCTTCTGAACCGTTTGGAAGCTCGGTGCCGTTTTCATCAAGCACTTTTATATTGTAGCCCGGTACAGGTTTTGTCGGAGATCCTGCTTTTACAGGCAGCAGTTCAATACCCACGCAGTTGGCTGCAATCGCCCAGCCCGTTTCAGTCTGCCACCAGTGGTCAATGACAGGGATATTCAAAAGATTACTCGCCCAGTGATAGGTATCAGGGTCAAGCCTTTCACCTGCCAGAAAAAGATATCTAAGGCATGAGATGTCATATTTTTTAACGAATGTGCCGGCAGGATCTTCCTTTTTTATGGCACGAAATGCAGTCGGTGCAGTGAAGAGCACCTTCACCTTATGTTCATTGATTACCCTCCAGAATGCACCGGGGTCAGGTGTGCCGACCGGTTTGCCTTCATATACGATAGTCGTGGCGCCGTAAAGAAGAGGTGCATAAACTATGTACGAATGCCCGACAACCCAGCCGACATCTGATGCGGCCCAGTAGACATCTCCGGGCAGGGCGGCATATATATTCTTCATAGACCACATCAATGCAACAGCATGGCCGCCGTTATCCCTTACAACGCCTTTTGGTATGCCTGTCGTACCTGAAGTATAAAGGATATAAAGGGGGTCTGTTGCCTTTACTGTAACGCATTCTGCCGGTTGCACCCCGACCATGGCTTCCTTCCAGTCAATGTCACGTCCGGGAATCAACTCAGCCCTGACCTGTTCGCGTTCAAAGATTATACATTTTTCAGGCTTATGCCCGGAAAGCTCAATCGCCTTATCAAGTAGAGGTTTATAAGCAATCGCACCCTTGGGCTCAATGCCGCATGTTGCACTCAGCATGACTTTCGGTTTTGCATCTTCAATCCTTACAGCAAGCTCATTAGGTGCAAATCCGCCGAAAACAACCGAATGAACTGCGCCTATACGTGCACACGCCAGCATGGCAAAAAGAGTTTCAGGAATCATAGGCATGTATATGATAACCCGGTCGCCCTTTTCAACACCTTGCTTCTTGAGCATGCCGGCAACAAGCGAGACCTGGGCAAGGAGCTCACCGTATGTGATTTTTTTGACTATTCCGGTGACCGGGCTGTCATAAATAATTGCGGCCTGGTCTTTCCTTCCGTTTTCGACATGCCTGTCTACTGCGTTGTAGCAGGTGTTCATTTCGGCGCCTTCAAACCATCTGTAGAAGTTTGGCTTGGGACTCGAAATAACGCTGTCCCACTTTTTAACCCATGCCACCGTTTCAGCGGCTTCAGCCCAGAATCCTTCGGGATCATTCATGGAACGGCTGTATGCCTCTTCATATGAACTGTATTTCATAACCGGTCCTCCAAATTAGAAATTTTGTAAGCTTATAAGACAAATACACTGCCAAGTTCAAGGGGTCTTTTTATGACACCGCGTTATAATGACCAGATTTTAAGCTTTTTATAGACCAGCCATACCGGAACGCTTCCAAGCATAACCTGCACAATGGCAAGTACCGAAACCATACCCTTTATCCCGAAAAGCCGGGTTGCAAAAATTCCTGTAAAAAGTTCGAAGAAAAAACAGAATACGAAAAGTTTTGATATCTGTGCATTGAGCCCTATGAAAGGAGCAACCGCCTGGGTTGTAAGCATGCCCATGTTCACAGCAAAACCGGCGCAGAAAATAAGGGAATATGAATATGCAGAAACAAAACCAGGATGGAAGAATTCTATTATCCTTACCCCGAATATAAAAACGCACAAGAAATAAGCAAGCGCCAGGACCATACTGATGCGGTTTATTGCTTTCAGACGTCTGACAAACCCGGCCCTGTCGCCAGTGATAAAGTCCGATGCAAGCCCGGGTATGACCGATGCATCAATCGTGGTCTCGACAAGGGAGAAAGGAATGATGAATATGTTCAGAGCAAGGGCGACAATGCCGACATCATTTTCCGGGATATTCTGGTGCCCGTCAATAATCATTATGGGCAAAGCAATAATGAAATATGTCGCCATGAACTGTATCATCAGGCCGGTACCTGTTTTAAGCCATCCTTTCCTGTCGGTGAAGGCCTCTTCGTTAACATTCCCAGTAAGTCTTCCGAACCCTGAGTGTGCGAAGATTGCAATGATGAATATTGCAACAGCGTAGCTTGCCACATAAAACATCATTGCCGAAAAAATTGTAAGGCTGACATATTTGTTTGTTACGAATATCAACATGGCATAAAGTATTATCTGAAGCAGGTTTCCGGTTATGTATGCCAGGAATGCATGCCCTTTGAACCTCAAGAGACACACATAGTATGAAAGTATCCCCAGAAAAAAGGCCACCCAGGGGTACATCAGAGAGATGTGCAATTTGTCTCCGGCATCAGGTCTGGAGTGAAAAACCCATGCAAACAATCCCGAGATTATCACAAGGCTTGCGCCTGTAAGCATAACGATTCTCATGCTGAACATGAAGAAGGCCCTTATTTTGTGATGCTCGTTCTGGAGATCGTAGGCTGGGAAATATGAAAAGATGGCATGCTCAAGCCCTATGGTTACAAGAGGCGCAAGCCCCTGCAGCATGGCAGTCAGCACTGAATAGTCCCCATAGACATCAGGCGGAAATGCGTTGACTAGAATTTTGTTGATTACTAGTGTCGCCGAGTATCCTGCAAGGACAAGAAAAAAATATCCTGCATGGATATGGAGTCCTGTCTGTTGCTTCTCTATCATTTTGTACAAATCCGCCTGACCTGATTTCAATCTGCGCCGAGTTCAAACCATATATCTGATCGGTAACCCTGTTTGTCCGGGATGCTCACCTGTTTTACAGTAACAGGTTTTGTTCCGGAGCACCGCCATTCATACACAGTCGAACGGCCGGTTACTGCAGCCGGAATATAGTCTAGATCAGGATTGGCCTTGCAGAAATCATTCATCGCCTCATCCGGTTTCCTGCTTGTATCCGCCTTTTCAAGGCACGGGAGATTTGCGCCTGTCATGCAGATGAAAACCTTGCCGTCCATGCACCTCCATGTGGTTGTATCCCTGATATAATCAGGGGTAACATCATCAGCCAGATCCATCTTTTTTTTAATATCCGGTATCAAAGAATCCGGAAGCTTTTCGCCTTTATATCTGTTGTCAGGGACATCAATTGTTCCGGCACATTTACAGTAACTGAACGGGTCATTAAAGGCCTTCTCTCCTGAAACTTTCTGAAGTGCATATTTTACAGGACAAGAGCCGTTGCTGTTTGTTGTGCCGCACCCATACAGCATGAATATGACTGCCACGAAAATTATAAATATATGGACGATCTGACAGGGTATAATCCGGTCAACAATAATTGTGTCAGTAAGATTATCGGAGTCTGATGCGTTCTTCATAGAGTCTCCCCTTCATATGCTTCATGATTATTCAATCGGACGGTTTTTCCAAAAAATTAAGCTCCATATTTATTGATCGGTTCTCCCGGTTCCATGGCAGCAGCTGCTTCCACACATGATTTCAATTAAGTTAATATTAAAGAACCTCATCAATATCATATCTGATGACATCGCTGCCAATGCCGATCAGCCCGTCGGTACCTTCTGTATAAACTGTAAAATCCTCAATGCGTTTGAATAATGGCCACAAAATCTCAGGCAGGGAATTCGGTGCGCCGTAAAAAAATGTATGATTCCCCATCAGAAAGGATGTGCCTGAATATCCTTCATGCTTGAATTTGTCCAAGAGTCTCTCTATATCGATTTTTTCCTGCATGCTTAACAAAACATTCGAGGCATCCAGAATGGGCTTATCCACGTCAAGATAGACAAGCTCTATATTTTTCCAGTCAAGTTTTGACAAAGCACGGCGGAAACTTTTCTTTTCGGCATACATATTTAAATTGGGAAACTGCTCCTCCTCAATTGCCAAAGCTTCTTCAATTTTACCATCAGCCAGAAGCCTGAACTTTTTGAGGGCGTCCTCATGGATGATATAGCAAACAAGATAAACCTTCCTGTAACAGTTGAGAACCCTGATGTCTTCCTCGCTTCTTCCGATAAACTGGAAAATAAACTGCGAGCCGGTGCCTATATAGTCATCCAGAATGAGAAGAGCACGGTCTTTTGTACCGCCCTGCGCACTTTTCCGTCTGACTTGAAAGCTCATCGAAGGTCTTGAAGTCTATGACCGGGATCAGGTTTGATTTCGGTAAATATAGGATACGACATCACCGCTCTTGCATGTAAATTCACGGCTGAAATCCACATCGGCAAGTGTCTTTTCATCAAAACCGTCTGAAGCAAGCCTTTCCTGGACTTTGCCATGAAGCAATCTGGTTTCCCTTACCAGTCTCGGCTGCGAATGGTACTCTATAGCTTCAAGCAGTTTCAGCGCCGTCCGTTTGTCCTCATCCTCGAAGCCGTTAAGCCATTTTACAATCGACTTCATGGGAATAACCGGCTCGTTGAACCTTTCATACAGCTTTGTCAGACTGCCTTCATATATTGATTTATCCGGTTTGGGACTTTTCATAATTTGTTATTTACACCCTGACCCGGGTTCACGCATTTATCCTTCAGTTTTTTTCAGCCATAATTCATATCTCCATTACAGCCCTATACCTGATGGAACATTTGTGTTGAGTCTCACCGGTCTTAAATACCTTTCTAATAAGATTTATCGGCAGATGAGAAACAGCTCTTTATCTTTCCCTGGAATTACAGAATGCTGATCAGCTCTATCGGGTGGGAAATCAGCGCCATGGCCCCGGCTGATACGATTTCCTGACGGGGCCTGAAACCCCACAGCACTCCTACTGCGAACATACCTGCATTATTGGCAGTCTGCATGTCAACTGCGGAATCACCGACAAAGGCTATTCTTTCCGGGATATTCCCCACCCTGCAGCTATATCAAAAGGGACCGCGGGATTAGGTTTCTTCGGATAATCTTTCCTCACCCCGCGCACAACATCAAACTTATAGTCTCCCAGAAGTTCTTCGGTCATTTTTATTGTAAAATCCTCAGGCTTGTTGGAGAGTATCGCAATCGGGATTTTCAATTCATTCAGTTTATCGAGCAGTTCGGTTATGCCGCAATAAGGCCTGCTCGTATCCTTGTAATGAATGCTGTAGATCTCCCGCATTATCTCAACACATTTTTTCACATCTTCTTCGCTGCTGCCTTCCGGCATGGCCCTCCTGGCAAGTTCTTCAACACCGTAGCCTACACTGAATCTCAAGTATTCAAAATCACGCTCGGGCCGTCCTATCCTTTTAAGCGCCATGTTCATGGAATCGGCAATATCCTTGAGCGTGTCCAGCAGCGTGCCGTCCATATCGAAGATTACCCGCCTCAATCTTTTGGGTAATGAAAGCACCACTCATCAGCTTTTCGTGCCGCTTCCTTTGTATTTGATTAAGCCCTGAGCCATCTTCATGCAGCCCTCTATGCTGTGGGCTACCGGTATGTTATTGAGTTCAAAACCGTCGATCAGGATCCTGTATTTTTCCAGACGGGGGACATAAGCAATTATGGGTTTGTCGAACCTCCTTTTTACGGTACTGAGCAAGGCACCCAAGTCCATGCTTAACGCAGGCGCATAAGGCAGCAGTAATGCCACAATGCAATCAATATCATCCATAAGGGCAAGCGCCCGTGCGGCTTCGACAAAATCACCGTCAACAGCGCTACCTGTTAGATCGACCGGATTGTGGCATGAAGCTATGTTCTTTATGCTTGGAGACAGGACAGCCCGTATCGCCTCCTGCTGTGAATCGCTCAAAGCAGGAATATCCAGGCCATACTCAAGTGCAAGGTCTGTAGCAAGCGTCCCGTGACCGCCGCTTATGGTCAATATGCCAAGCCTGCCCTGAATATGCTTTTGATAACAGCTCAGGCACTGGCTGAAATAGATAAGATCGAGCAGGCCCTTGGCTTCGACAATGCCGTACTGGTTCATAATAGATGAAAATATCTTATAGTCGCCTGCGAGAGAAGCGGTATGGCTTGTAATTGCCTTGCTGCCCTGAGGGGTTTTGCCGGATTTAAGCACGACTACAGGTTTACCGCATGCCTTAGCAGCTTCAACAAATTCATGCCCCTCGCCTTCATTGAATCCTTCGATATAAAAAGATATGACCTTTGTCTTTTCATCAGTCGCCAGATATCGGATAAGGTCTTTTTCCTTTATAACCGCCTTGTTCCCTATACTTACACATGTGGACATTCCGGCGCCTTCCGCCGTGAATCTTATCATCATGTCCAGCAGCATGCCGCCGCTCTGGCTGATAAGGGAAATATTACCTTTTAAGGGTGTGTTAATCCTTTCCTGAGGTTCAAAAAAACGTATCGACCTTTTCAGGAACGAACATCCCGATACAATTTGGGCCGATAATTGGAAACTCAGCTTCTTTTGCAATCGCCGTAACCCTGTCCTGGAGGTCTTTTCTTCCCACCTCGGAAAAACCTCCGGATATAATGACGGCGCTTTTTACACCCGCCTTTATGCACTCTTCGATGGTGCCGGGTACACGCTCCGCCTGAACCGCTATTACTGCAAGGTCGATCCGATCAGAGATATCGGCAACCGATGAAAACGACTGCATGCCCTTCAGTACACCGGCCTTTGGATTGACCGCATAAACCTCAGCCGGATACCGGAAAAGGTTTTTATAATAAATGACATTTGCCGGATTCAAATCGTTATGAAGGGATACACCAATTACTGCCATTGTCTTTGGCTCAAAGAGCGGTTTAAGATCCATATATTCCTCGTCTTTTAACAATTATTTTATCTAGTCAATCGGAATATGTTTTCCAAGCACTTGAAAAAATCAAAATAGCAGTCAGGAAACAGGAATCAAAATATAATCCCTTTATATCCAGTCATGGGTTAATGTTTTCAGTCTTTCTACTGACTCCTGACTGCTGTCTCCTGTCTCCTATCTCCTGTTTTCTGCCCCCTGGTTGTTATTATTTCGTCTCTTCCATCTTCTTGATCTGTTCCTTAATCTCTTCATAACGTTTTTCAGTTATCGGGTAAAAATAAAGGGCGACTACTGCCAGTATGAAAACCGCCGCCGGTATCGGCCCGAGAAGAAGCCTGATGCCGAGTTCGGCGGATGGTGACTGCGGAAGCGCTTCCTTGACATAACCCATGACCTGAAGGATCCAGCCCATCGAGAGCGCTGCCAGCGCCTGCCCGAGCTTGAGACCCCATGTCCATATGCCGAAGAAAGATCCTTCCCTGCGCTCGCCTGTCCGCATATAATCATATTCAATAGCATCTGCAACAATTGCATACGGAAGTGCATAGGTAAATCCAAAACCCGTCCCCATCACCCCCATCATGCCCAGTGTAAAGCTAACGGGAAGCCTGTGCCCAACGGCGAAGAGCACCAGGAGTACCGCCGCGACAACAATGAAGCCAATGCCATAGACAAGCTTCTTTCCAATTTTTTTGCTAAGAATAACGCTGATGGGGATGAAAACAAATGCTACTCCTATGAGTATGAGCATGGCCAGTGTTGTCTGCGCCTTGGCATCGATGGTCTGCCTTGCAGCCAGTATATAATCGAAATAGTAGACCGCAACCCCGCTTACGATGGTTATGGCGACAATATGAAGGATATAGGTTGCAAGTATCAGAAGATAGGGTCCGTTCTTGAAGACCTGTTTGTATGTTTCTATGAAGCCCCTGGATTTTGCAGGTTTGAGGTTCTCGGGTTCCTTAACAGTGAATACCGTGATCAGGGCCGTAATCAGCATTATGCCGCCGTAGACTATCCCCAGAAGCACAAAGCCCATGTTCTTGTCCTTTAAAAGTCCTACAATGGGCCAGGCAGCCCCTGCACCGACAAGCGTACCTATGGCGGCGAAACCGAACCTGAAGCCGTTCAGCGATGTCCTTTCATGGTAGTCATCCGTGAGTTCAGGGGAAAGCGAAGAATATGGTATGTTGACCGTTGAATAGGCGGTGCAGAGAATTACGTAAACTACAGTGGTGAATATGAACATGGCGGTCTGGCTCATGCCCTGCTTGAAAAAGGCCGGATTTGTAAACATGAGCACCATTGCAATAAAAAGAGGTATAGCGCCTGCAAGCATGTATGGCCTGCGCCTTCCCAATCGCGTTTTTGTCTTGTCCGAGAAATAACCCAGAATAGGGTCATAGAAGGCATCCCATACCCTTCCTATAAAAAGGGCCGTACCTGCAAGCCCTGCAGCAAGCCCCATCGTATCGGTGATATAGTTCAACAGAACAAATGCAGTGGCTGTAAAAAACAGGTTCCCCCCGAAATCGCATACACCGTACCCGGCTTTAACTCCAACCGAGAGCTTTTTTCCTTCCATCAGGCACACTCCTTATGGGGATTTTATACATGGCGTCATAACTGTGCATACCTTTGTCGCTCCTCATCTCGTCGTTGCGGCATACCATGAAAGTATGCCTCACTCCTCGATTTCGTCTCTCCTCGGTCTGCTTTGTTCTTACGCCCTGTAAACACAATGTATTAAGTTATTATGTATATTAAACAACATACATCTTAAGGTCCCTTTATTCAAGCGCCCCGGTACCGATTCCGGCAAAGAACCAAAAGCGTTAGTACGTGATGCCCTTATAGATGAGCCTCACATCCTTTTCCGGGTCGTTCTCAACCATGGAATTAGTATTGAATATCATGGTGGCCCGCTGTCCGGCCTCATATCGTGGCCATTTCTCCATGCCCGCATGATTCGGATTGCCGGTGCGGGCAAACGCCACCCATGCATCCTGCATCGTATCGGAAAGGCCCATCGGAGGATTCGGGCCCACTATCTGCCAGCGGGTCGGCGAGTCGAACGTCTTCAATACGAACGGCAGTTCGATTGCATGGCAGGCTCCGAAATAATCCTTGACCTGAGACCTCCAGTCGAAGCGGTACATCCAGACATTTGCATATTTCGACTGGGCAACGGACACCTGAATATGCGGAATCAGGAACATCAGATCCGTGGCGAATTCGAACATGCCGTCACTGATGCCAGAGTGCGGATTCTTCTTCTTGTAGAATTCAATCAGCTCCTTATCCTTGCCGCCGAGCCTGGCCTTCACGTCCGGAACGGCTTTGAGTATGGTGCTCATGGAAATGAACCTCAACATCCATGAGTAGTTTATCCAGTAGCGGTATTCATCATGATTGGTGCCGTTTAAAAAGGTGATCCCTCTGGCGGACCCGCTGTCAATCGCCTTTAAAGGATCAATGGGGATGATGTTCCCGTCCACTACCGGCGCAAAAACAAGGTCAGCCTCGAAACCCGCCTCGTCAAGCTGCTTTTCAACCGCCTTTTCAATCTCATCCGGTGTAAGCTTCCTGAGGGAGGCGACATCCTTGACGCCTGCCGCCTTGAGGAACTGCTTGGTATAGCGCGAGGCCTGCTCCCTGGTCCTGACAAGATTGCATCCGCCGCTTTCGGCAATGGCTTTGGCAAAGAGTCCCTTCGCCTGGGGCAGCCCCATGAGCACCATAACGCTCGCACTGCCCGCCGATTCGCCCATGATGGTTATGTTATCGGGATCGCCGCCGAATTTTGCAATGTTGTTCTTTATCCACCTGATGCCCATCAGCTGGTCCTGAACGGCTATGTTTCCTGAGCCTTTGAATTCCTGTCCGAAGTCCTCGAGATAGAGATAGCCCAACGCATTGATACGATAATTGACGCTGGCAAAAACAATATCACCCCGTTTTGATATATATGAACCGTTGTATAACGGATCACCGGTACCGCCGTTAACGAAACCGCCTCCGTGTATATAGATTATGACCGGCCTTTTCTTATCATCCGCCCCGGGTGTCCAGATATTCAGGCTAAGGCAGTCCTCATCCTGGTAAAGAAGTGATGAGGGTTCAAACTCATCTTTGATCTGAGGGCATGACGGACCAAAACGGGTTGCAGGCTTTACATCCGCCCAGGGTTCTATTTCTACAGGAGGCGCAAACCTCAAATCGCCCTTGGGCGGTTTGGCATAGGGAATTCCGAGAAACGCATCGATCCTGTTATCGGTTATATAACCAGCAACCTGACCGCTTAATGTGTTTACGACGACAAGTTCCATCTGCCTTTCGGCCTGCGGGTTGAACGGATGCGGCTTTGTTGTGCTGCATGAAGATAAAATAAATACCAGGATCACCAGTAAGGAAATTTTCATACTCGTTCCCATAAAGACCTCCCTAATCAGACTCGGAGAATATTGCCGGTATAACACAAAACAATGCCACCCGCACAGACAAGAAAAAACAGCTGCCACTTTAACGCCAATTGCCATTAAAAGGCCGATATGTTATTTTTCTGATCCATGAGCATATCAACCCTTATACTGGCTGCCGGCAAGGGCACCAGGATGAAGTCGGATAAATCAAAAGTCATGCATGAAATCCTGGGTTACCCGCTTGTCTGGTACCCGGTTTCCATAGGCTTCTCACTGGGCACTGACATTATAGGTGTCATAGGCCACGGTAGTGTTCAGGTCGGTCCCTATCTTTCTTCAATGGGCATAAAGACAGCCGTTCAGGACCCGCCGCTAGGCACAGGCCATGCCGTGCTGTCGGCGCGCGAACTGCTCGAGAAAACCCATGCCGACGACATAATCATTATCCCCGGCGATATGCCCCTTATAAGAAAGGAATCCATAGAAAGACTGATAGAGATATACAAACCTTCCGGCGCACAGATGGGGGTCCTCACGGCAAGACTGCCTATCCCGGCCGGATATGGCCGGATAATCCGCGACAGCTCGGGATATGTCACAGCCATAGTCGAAGAAATCGATGCAACCGCTGAAATAAAGACCATTGATGAAGTGAATACCAGCATCTATATCGTAAACAGGAAATTCCTAATCGAAGCGGCAGGCCGTCTGAATAATAATAATGCAAAAGGTGAATACTACCTTACCGACATCGTGAAAATGGCAAAAGGCGTTGTCGGAGCCGAGACCAGGGAGGCGGACGAGGCGAACGGCATCAATTCGAGAGACCAGCTTGCGTACGCAGCCTCAGTGATGCAGGAAAGGATCAACCTGAAGCACATGGCAGAAGGCGTTTCTATCAAGGCTCCCGGTTGCACATGGATTGGCCCCGAAGCGACAATTGGCCGCGACTCTGAAATATGGCCCGGTGTTCATATTATGGGTAAAAGCCATGTGGGAAAAAATACGGTTATAATGCCTGGTGCATGGGTAAAGGATTCAGCTGTCGGAATAAACTGCACTATCGGCCATAGCGCTGTTATTGAAGGAACAACCGTTGCTGATGGAAGCATTATCGAACCTTTCAGGAGGGTATAATCATGGTTAAAAAAATACTGGCAGCCGTTGTCATTCTCATCGTAATTTTCTTTGTCGTATATGAATATGCCTATAACCGGGCGCAGAAGCTTCCCGAAAACAATCCCAGGGAATTCATCGGCAAGGGCGGCAAACAGCCCGGCCAGAAGGTGCTGGTATGCGTGGGCGACAGCATCACTCACGGGACCGTCAGCTATGATTATGTTAGAATACTAAGGAACGCACTGGCCTCAAAGAACATTGCCGTCGTCAACGCGGGCATAAACGGTGAAACTGCATGGAATGTCCTTAAAAGAACCGACGAGATTATCGCCTGCAACCCGGACTATATTACAATACTGATAGGCACGAACGACACAAACGGCACGTTCAGCCCTGTTGTCGCTAAAAGGCAGTTCAAGGACCAGGGTATACCGCAAAGACCGGACAAGATATGGTTCAGGGAAAATCTTACAAAGCTTTGCGAAACGCTCAAAACCCGCACAAAGGCAAGGATTGCGCTCCTGTCAATCCCGCCTATCGGTGAAGAACCTGAACATCCGGCATTCAAGCTTGCCCAGGAATTCAGCGCCATAATCAAAGATGTCGCTATAAAAGAAGGCATGACTTATATTCCGCTTAACGAGAAGCTTACTGAAATGCTTATTGCAAGCGGCCACAGGCCGAGATTTTCATATTCGCCTGAAGACTTTGTCATGTACCGCTCAATCGCAAGGCATTTCTTTCTCGGACAGAGCTACGATAAGATTTCTGAAATCCACGGCTACTACCTGCTGACCGACCACCTTCACCTGAACGGCAGGGCCGCCGGCACGGTTGCAGGGATGATTGAAGCCTTTATCGGCCAGCAATAGGATAATACATTCCCTGCTGGTCAGCATTCATACGTCTCAGTCTATCGCCTTACCCGTGCTTGTCATGCTCAGATCACCGTGGCGGACACCCTTGACCGAGCGAAGCGCATAGGCAAGGGCTACGACTTCTGCAGCCTTTCCCTTTACAGCGATTATTTCAAGGCAGTTGTCATGGTCGAGGTGGATGTGCTGTGAAGATATTATCGTGTCCTGATAGTCGTGCTGTATATGGGCCAGAGTGTGAAGCAGGTCCCGCTTGTGGTGGTCGTATATGAAAGTGATTGCGCCTGCCACGTCCTGACCCTCTTCCCATTCGTCCTTGACCAGCTCCTGCCGGATAAGGTCCCTGATCGCCTCGGAGCGGTTGGTGTAGCTCCTGTCCCTGATAAGGCGATCGAATTTATCCAGCAGACCTTTTTCAACCGATACGCCGAATCTTACAAGTTCTGACATAGGTCACCTTTATATGCCTTGTAATGCAGCGTGGCATGATATGTCACAAGTTTTTCTCATTTGAGCCTTACGGTAACGATCTCTCTCGGCTTTGCTGAAAAGCAAACGCTCCCGTCATCCCGTATGGCGATTTTTCTAATTGGTGTCTCGTCAAGCATCGACCTTACTGCAGTTTCAAATTTCATTAGGGGCTTCAGGGAAACCCGTGTGGTTTCATCTGCAATGCTGTAGCCGCGCACGATTATGCCTTTACCGTCTTCGGAGGGCTTGATCGCGCTTACAACGAATGATGCCGGCTGAACTTCAAGCATTGACGCCCTGACAGGGAGGTCTCCTTCATGTACTGTCGTCAACAGGGCAGTCACCGGAGAATTGAATGAATATGCAAGGTTTGCGGCATTGCCATAACCGCCCTTATGCGGAATTATCGAATAGTAAAAGACATGACCACCTATCATCTGCGCAGCGGGAGTCGGAGTCAGCGGCGGCCCCGCATGTCCTCTGCGGTTTGCAAAATCGTCACGGGAGAGCCATCCGACGCAGTTCAGAAGGGTAACGGCAATCTCCGTACCATCAGCCTTATCTATAACTTCAACCTCGGGCAGACCCCTGTTGGCAATCATAAACCCGTTTTCACCGTCGGTCACATCCGTGAAAGCCTTCTGGGGAACTTCAGGCCTTGCATCTTCAGGCCATGCAGGGTTCGGAGGTGCACATCCTAGCGGCCTTTCGATGACATCGAAATGAGAGTCATAGAAAGCAGATTCAACTTTAAAATGCGTTGGGAAATGAACCCTCAACCTGTGATCGCCAGAGGGGTTGTCCACATAAGTGTCTATGTCGATCCTTTCAACACCTTCCGATATCGACGCGCGGGTGACTATCTCCAGGGGCAGTGTTATCTCGTCCCTTGATTTTCTGTCTTCGGTCAGGCTCTGCGGGATGTTTAGTATCTTGTGGATCTCAAGCGTTTTTGTGCATGGTGTTTCCTCGGCAACTATTGAAAGCATCTCCGCCTCGCCGGAAGTTATGATAACATCATTTTCGGGGGGACAGTAATTATACTCATCACCCTTGTTGCCGCCGTCCGAGAAGCTGTTGAGCCCCTTGTATGTAATTCCTGTTCTCTTGTCAGTCAGGGTTATGGTGCCGGTTTCCGGGTCTGCCTTAATGTTGAACATGCCATTTTCGATCATTGTGGAATTGAGATATGATGACACCCGGGAGGAATCCGATTTCCTGATACCGAATGACGCATACCCGAGCCCTGGGACATCTCTGGCCAGAAATCTTATTGCAGCCGGTTTATTTATCATGACATGCAGATGATAGCTCTTTATGGAATCGTCATTCAGCCAGGCCTCGATCTTCTCATCCATTCCGGCAAGCACATCGGCAACGGCCTCGGCAACCTCGCAAATGCCGATCTCCAGCTTAAGGCATTCCCCGATTCTTTCAGCACTGATATCGTATACCTTTACGATATCAGGCAGCTTGCCGAGTGTCGCCATTTCAATCATGCCCAGTATGCCTCCCTTATCCAGGGGCGAATTGAAATAATCTTCAGACTGGGCAGGTTCGATAATTTCATGGGGGATAACATTTCCTTCATGGTCTATGACCTCGACAGATTCCGACCCGAGAGGCAAAAGCACATTCGCGACTACTGTTCCCGTGGCTGCTTGCGTGACAGGATTGTAAACAAGCACCGATGAAAACAGCTTTTCCGAACCCGCAACCGATGAGGTGCTGACATTCATTCCCAGAGAGCTCAGGGCGTGACGCGTTACCTCCCCTCCTATCTGCATAACCTGGTCGAAGCGCGAGTGCATTTCCTCATGAACCTGGTCAATGGAGCAGCCGCAAATGGAATCATGGGGGTGACATTCAAGCAGCATCTTCCAGGCCCTTTTCACAAACGGGTATATATTGCTGATAAGCCAAGAATCTTTGAATTTTTCTAGTTCAACGTTTTCCCATTTCAGAGCAGACATCCAGGCGCTCAGCGGTTCAGCAAGCTTTTCTAGCAAGGCCTCGCATTCATGGTTGTCCTGCTTGATCCACATCCTCATAGAGAGCACGCCCGGAAGGAGGTGGTTTCTGATTGGTGAGCGCAGTTCGCCTTTGATAAAAGGAAGTTTCAGGCCCTGCTTTTCAATTTCAGAAAAGACCCCATTGAAATATTCGATAAGGGTGGAGTGGAGTATCGTATGCTCCATTAGAGCCTTACGGGCCTTTTCCAGATGTGCAGGCGTTGTCCTGTCCGGCTCAACATGGTCCGTGCCCTGCATGAGCAGTACATGCCCTGTTTTTACATGCGGGAGCAATGAGTCAATGATCGCCTTGAGTTCATTCGGAGAATTATCGCCTGTTTTTGCAGGGTAGAATGTTGCATTTCCATAATGGTCTCTGAGGTAAGACAGGAGCACGCTCGTGCCGTCCGGCGCCTCCCAGATCAGCTCAACCGGCTCCTCGGACAGACCCCTGGCGAACGATGCTGCCTTGAATCCAAAACCTGCGAAAATCTGAGGAAGCTGTGAGACGTGGCCGAACGTGTCAGGTATATAGCCGATCGGCATGACGGCACCGAACTTTTTGCAGTCGGCTTTTCCGGTGAGAAGATTTCTTATCATGGCTTCGCCGCTGACCAGGAATTCATCGGGCAGGCATCTCCACGGACCTATCAGTATGCGGCCGCTTTTGATGTACTTCTTTAGTTCAGCCTCCCTTTCAGGCCTTATATCCAGGTAATCGTCAATCACCACGGTCTGGCCGTCAAGCATGAAATGTTTATATTCCGGATCGCTTTTAAGAATTTCCAGTAGCTTGTCCATCAGATGAACCAGCCTCATCCTGAACTGCTGGAAGGTCTGATACCACTCCCGGTCCCAGTGGGTGTGAGATATGATGTGTATGGTGGCCATAAACTAACTCCTTAAATATTTTTTAATAAGTACACTTTTGCAATATCAGTAAAAAAGTAGATAGAAGACAGGAGACAGTATAAAACCATAAAAACAATCTGATTTCGGCTGGAATACAATTCAGGGTCATTCCGAATTCCTTATCCCTTTTGAATAACCTTCAATAAGTTTACTGACCTCTTCTATTAGTAATGTTAAATTGTTTTTTGAAATATATCCAAGATCATGAGACAAAATTAAATAGTATTTAAGTTCTTCAAGTGAGCCATGAGAGATATTTAAGAAACGCAACTTGTCTGCTTTGCCCTTTTTCTTGAACCCTTCAGCAATATTAGCAGGTATTGATATTGCAGCCCTTCTCATTTGAGATGTTAAACAGTAAATCTCCTGAGCTGGAAAACCTTTTGTGATCATATATATTTCAAGAACCATTTTATGTGCTTTCTGCCAGACCAGCAGTTCTTCAAATCTTTTTGCTGGCTTGATTATTTTGTTGACAGTCTCATTCATTTGATCTTTTTGTCTCCTGTCTCCTGTCTCCTGTCTCCTGTCTCCTGTCTCCTGTCTCCTGTCTCCTGCTTTTTACAGCTCCACCCTTTCCTTCATAAGGGACTGGGCTTCCAGCAGCGCCTGTTCCCTGATTGTAATAGGAAAGCGGTTATGCAGCGGACTGAGACCTGCGCCCATTTTCGAGCATTTGTAAGTTAGCATGGCAAGGGGTTTCATGAAATTGCTGAGCTGAGCGCCATGCCTGAATTCTTCAAGCGTATCAACATCCCATCCGCCAAAGAATGCATAAAGGAAGCTGTAGATGAACAGCCCCGGTACTGCGCCTACAAAGAAAAGTATCATGCTTGTGATCTGATCACATTTCCATATATATGTGCCCAGTATTCTCAGAATTGCATAAAGGATAACTCCAGCAAGGAACGGTGCGCCTATCGACTGCCAGAAAAAGAAGCGCTGCTTGAAGCACACCTTGTCATTGACGAAATAGGACACTATGTCCTTGGTCAGCAGCCCGACGAAGTAGGCGATGATGAGACCGATAACCTGGAACCTGTCCAAAAGTATAAAGACGAGAGTAACGCGGATAGTCTGCTCCATTGTGCACAATGCCGTGATCAGCCACGGTTTGTTGACGCCTCGCTGTATATTGTCGCCCACCCATGAAGGATATTGTATCATGCCCCATACCATGAGCGGGATCGAATAAAGTGCAGCCCTTGAAAACTGAGGGCCCGTTGCACCAAGGATGAACCGGTCGGAGACTGCAAGAAGGAACGCCCCCAGGAGAAAGCTGATCATGCCGCCGTATTTGTAAGCAAGCGCAGCGTAATACTGACTGAGGATTTTCCTGCCCCTTGAATATGCCTCTGAGATGGCCGGCATCAGGTTGTTGTAAAGCGTCCCGATAACCTGGAATGCAAAGACGAAGTTCTTGGCGAGCATCCAGTTGCCCCATATCTCGGTGTAGTTGATCAGTTTGGTCTGCGTAATAAATATCTCAAGGGCCTGCGCCCCGGACACGACGAGCGATCCCAGCATGTCGAACACACCGAACTTAAGGCTCTTCTTTATGACTTCCCAGTCAAAATGAGCGAGGAATAGTATCTTCATGCTGTAGCCGATTCTTCGGTACAGTAAATAGCCGATGAAGAATGTAAGGAGCTCGGTAGCATAGAGTGCCATGGCCATTCCCAGCGCGCCGCCAAGGGCAGGGCCTATCGTCGGATGAACAAGCCCCCACCTGTAGACGGGATATACTACGATGAGCTGCGCGATTATAGGAAAGACGACTGCGAACCCGATATCAACAATCTGTGCATAATCGAAACGCTGGAAACCGGTCAGTGCATAACGCATCAGCTGGTAGATGCCGGGCGTCTGAATGATCGCGTGGATGATTATTATCCATGTGTAGATCGCATAGGTAGTCTTGGGAAGGAAAAAACTTGACAGTGCCACGAAGATTGTGACCTGGAGTGCGCCGGTGAGCATCTGCCACCACACGAACATCTGGCCGTACTGTATGCCTTTCCTCGGGTCCTTGATGCGGTATTCGCTCAGGAATTTCATGAAGGCCGTGCTCGTGCCCATATCGAAGAACATCCATGCCACCTCGAAGAACTGCAGTACACGGAACCAGAGCCCGAGCCCCTGTGCAGAAGGCAGAAGGAATGAAGGCAGTATGAGGTTTTGATAGATTATGAGCGGGACGAAAAGTATCAGGCCTATGGTAAGGGCGAACATGAACCCGCCGAGGGGTCGGTGGAAGCCTATGTTTTCCCAGTCGGTGCCCTGCTCGCGGACTTCATAATTCTCGCGGTTGCTTACTATCAGGTCCAGGGCCTCGGGGTGCTTAATGCTGTGGCGTCTAACAATTGCGAACAGACCGAAAAATGTGATATTTACCAGTAGGAGAAAAGTGACGATTGTCAGCCGTTCGTTTTTGTGGGGGACCGGCGAGGCGGGATAGTCAGCAAATTTCTGCGGCGTCCTGCCGGCTGCACTGACAGCAAGGTTGTAGATAAAATAATTGAAATAAGGCCATTCCTGAAAATCCTTATTAGCCTTGTCAGTCAGATAAGGTGTGAAAATATATACCCGGCCTTTGCCCAGAGTGTATTTCCCAAGAATTGTTTCTTTGCTCCCGTATCCATAAACAAGTGTAGTCAGTTTAATGCCGCTGATTTCGGTGCGCTCCCTTACCTGGGGCGAACTGTTCCAGACAATATCGTCAACAACTGATCCTTCCGCTCCTGTAAGGTTATCTATGCTTTCCTCTTTTATCAGCGGTTTTAGATTGACCGGGGCCTCAAAAAGGATATTCAGATCACTATCCTTTATATCTTTACCCATTATGAGGACAAGGCCCGCGCCTTCTTTCACATGATCAAGAATCTTATTCGGATTATCGATTTGTCCGTTAAGGACATAGATATCGGCATTCGCATCAGTCGCAACTTCAAAGTCTTTCGCCAGGCTTAATGCCTGTGACACGCTTCCCTTGGCTCCGGCATAACAAATTTTAAGTTTTTCCCCGGCAGAGACTGCTCCGGGAAGAATCGCTGTCAGAAGAATTGCTGATGCCAATATTAAAATAAGGGAACGCTTCACCGCCTTTCCATAAAAGGGCTCCCTGCAATGGCATCGGTTAGATTTTATAAGGGAATCAATGCGATCCTTCGATCTCATGTGATCATATTTCATAGCCTCATCCCTCAAAACCGTTATCTTTGATGACCTGGCTGAACCAGCGGCCGCTGTCTTTGATGATGCGCTGCTGCGTTAAGTAATCCACATATGCGAGGCCGAAACGCATAGTATAACCGAGCGCCCATTCGAAGTTGTCCATGAGGGACCAGTGGAAATATCCTTTGACCGGGATACCTTCTGAAACAGCCTTGTGAACCTGTTTCAAATGGTCCCTGACATAGCGGATGCGGCGCTCATCACGTACCCGGCCGTCAAAGTCTACCCCGTCAGGTACTGGTATGCCGTTTTCGGTTATGATTATCTTGGCCGGTTTGTAATCCTCCCATACCCTTTTAATAATCTCATGGAAACCTTCCGGGAAGATTTCCCACATCATTGAATATTCATTGCCTTCAGGATTAACCTGTGTGGCCTGAACAAATGGAAAATCGGGGTCGTGTTTGAAAACACCCCGTGAATAGTAATTGATTCCGAGAAAATCGACCGGCCTGCTCATTATTTTAAGGTCTTCCGGTTTGATCTCAGGGAAGAAGCTGCCGAAAATAGTGAGCATGTCTTCCGGATAGCTTCCCTTAAATACCGGGTCCAGGAACATCCTGTTGAAGACGCCGTCCATGTTGCGGGCTGCCTTTGCATCTTCGGGACTTGATGTAAGGGGATGCACAGGACTCAAGCTTAATACGATGCCGATTTCGGAATCTTTGGGCAGTACCGCCCGCATGACATCAAGCCCCAGCCCGTGCGAAAGGATCAGGTTGTAGGCCGCGTTCATTGCTGCGACTGGGTCCTGCTTTCCGGGTGCATGCTCGCCCATGAAATACCCGGCAATGGCAACGACAAACGGCTCGTTGTGGGTTATCCAGTTTTTTATGCGGTCCCCGAATCTCTCAGCCAGGATTTTAGCATAATCCGCGAAACGGTACGCCGTGTCCCGGTCAGCCCAGCCGCCCTTGTCCTCAAGCACCTGAGGCAGATCCCAGTGATATAGAGTCGGATAGGGAATGATTTTTTTTTCAAGGAGTTTGTCGATGAGCCTGTCGTAAAATTCGAGACCCTTTTGATTTATCGTCCCGGTCCCTGCAGGCAATATGCGCGGCCATGAAAAAGAAAATCGATAGGCCTGCAGGCCAAGCTCCTTCATCAGATCGATATCTTCGGCATAGCGGTGATAGTGGTCGTCGGCCACATCGCCGGAGGAGCCGTCTTTTATTTTTCCTGGGATGCGGCAGAAGGTATCCCATATGCTTTCGCCCTTGCCATCTTCGTTCCATGCCCCTTCTATCTGGTACGATGCAGTCGCGGAGCCCCACAAGAACTTATCAGGGAATTTGTATTCTGCCATTGTCAACCTCCATTAAATAATATTAATTCACGCTAAACGCGGGTCAAACAAATGTCAACCGTCAAGCTTCAGGTGACTTCATTGACGCGGCTTGCAGGCTTGTGGTAGGTCTGTATTCATTGTGGGACTGCCGATAAAAACCATATCAAACATACTTTTCCGTTCTCTGTTTATTCAGGGTGCGTGGACATTCAAGAACATGCAGTATATTGGATTTATCTTTTCAATCGCACCGGGGATCAGGGCCTTTCATAAAGAAAACCCGCAAATTAAAACAGATCTTGGCAGCAGGCATTTCAATACACAGCCCTATATGGCACCTCCGGTCGAAGGCATTTATCTGAACCTTGTAGAAAACGGCAATTCAAATGATGTGATCAGGGTTCTGCCCTCGGTATCATCTGCACTGGCCGCTCTTGGAGACAATTTTTTCTGGGCAGCACTTAAACCTATTGTATGCCTTTTATGTCTCATTTCAGGACTTGCCAGCTGGCTCTGGGGAATACTTATTGTGCTCCTAATCTACAATATGATCCATTTCTGGATAATGGGCTGGGGTTTCTGGCAGGGATACAAGTACGGCCCTCAGGGAGCGCTCTCTGTGGGAAGGGCGATTTCGATCGAGAGATCAGGCATGATATCACTTTTGATACCCTTTTTATGCGGGGTCTGTATTGTTTTTGCACCCGGCAGTCTCAAGGCTGAATATTATATAGCAATACCGGCATTTTTAATAAGTATGCTTGCTTTTTACAAAAAGATGGATTTTCTATTAATTTTTTATGGGCTGTTTATACTTATACTGATAATGACGATTATAAAGATATGAGACAGGAAAAAATTATAATACCGAATAAACTTGGCATGCATGCCAGGTCTGCGGCAAGTTTTGCCAAGACAGCCGCAGCGTTCATATCAAAGATTGAGGTTGCAAAAGATCATGTCAAGGCAGACGGCAAGAGCATCATGGAGCTTCTTACCATATCTGCGGCCATGGGTACCGAGATCACAATCAGTGCATCAGGTGAAGACGAAGACATGGCATTATCTGCCCTCTCAAAACTTGTAAAAGAAGGATTCGGAGAATTATTGTGAAACAGCATCATGTACACATACTTCACGGTGTGGCTGCCTCAGCGGGTATAGCCATCGGTAATGCAGTAATAATTGACAGGAAGGCCATTGAGCGCTATCCGAAAATACGTATAACGGAAGGTCTTGTCGAAGATGAAATCAAGCGTTTTGATAATGCTGTAGAGGCCTCATACAGACAGATCGAGGAAGCGAAAAAGAAGCTTGAATCCCATAATACGGTCAAGGATCACGCCTTTATTCTGGAGACTCACCTGATGATGCTGAGTGACCCCTCACTTACCGAGAGGGTTAAAAAATTTGTCAGAAAAAACCTTATAAATGCCGAATGGGCACTGAAAATTGCACTTCAGGATATTGAAGAAAGTTTTGCCTCGATAGGAGACGATTACATCAGAAGCAGGGTTGCGGATACAAATTTTGTCGGTGAACGCATCATGATGAACCTTATAGGACGGGAGATCAAGGGATTTCACCTGATTGACAGAAGCATAATCATTGCGCATGACCTCTCTCCGGCTGATACGGCAATGCTGAATAAGGATATGGTTTTAGGATTCGCAACAGACGTCGGCGGACAGACATCGCATACTGCAATAATTGCCCATTCACTTGAAATCCCTGCAGTTGTAGGGCTTGAGAAGGCATCGACATCCATCAATCCCGGCGACAGGCTCATACTTGACGGCATTTCCGGAGTGGTTATCGTTAATCCGACTGATAACCAGATATCTGATTACCAACAGAGGGCAAGGTCACATCTTACTCTCGAAATGAAATTGCAGGAAAAGGCCAAGGAACCGGCAATAACACTGGATGGGACCAGAGTCAGTGTCCTTGGGAATCTCGAATTCAAGGAAGAGGTAAAGACTGTCCTTGACCATGGAGCAGAGGGGATCGGCCTGTACAGGACCGAATTTTTATATATCAACCGTGAAATCATACCCACCGAGGAAGAGCATTTCCAGGCATATAAGGCCGTAGTTGAAACGGTTTCCCCCTATCAGACAATAATTAGGACACTGGATCTGGGCGGAGACAAGCTTAATTCACATCTTGGGGATATAAAAAAAGAAACAAATCCTGCAATGGGTTTGAGAGCGATAAGACTCTGCCTTAAGGAGCCTGAACTCTTCAAAACACAGCTTAGGGGTATTTTAAGGGCCAGCAACTATGGGAACACATCAATCATGTTTCCTATGATTTCCGGTATTGAAGAACTCCACAGGGCGAAGGAAATTCTTGAAAAGATCAAACATGATTTCAAAAGGAAAGGGATTCCCTTTGACGAAGATATTGAAATCGGCATAATGGTAGAAGTGCCGTCCGCCGCGATAATAGCCGACCTTCTGGCGAAGGAAGTTGATTTCTTTTCCATAGGCACCAATGATCTTATCCAGTATTCAATAGCAATCGATAGAGGAAACGAATATGTAAACTACCTTTATGACCCGCTTCACCCGGCTGTTCTGAGGCTCATCAAATACATAGTTGACTGTGCACACCAGGCGGGCATAACAGTTTCGATGTGTGGTGAAATGGCTGGAAGGACTATCTATACGCCGATTCTTCTGGGAATGGGCATTGACCAGTTCTCAACGAATGCCTTCGCAATTTCCCATATCAAAGAAATGATAAGAAAAATCGACCTTGCGAACTGTGCAAATGTCGTTGATCACCTGCTGGGCATGAAGACTGCGGAAGAAATCCAGGCTTTCATCTTTGACGAATACAAAAGGCATTCGGATTTTGAGACTGTTCTCGACTAAATTTTTATACAAAAGAAGATTAAATAATTTTCTTTAAAGAATACAATGATACCCTGAATAAAGGAACGCCCAATTGAAACAGGAGATTAAGACAAAGACGCTCTGCCACAATTCAAAGGCGAAGTTCTCTTATGAAATCAGTGAAACCTATGAAACAGGCATCGTCCTGTCCGGTTCGGAAGTCAAGTCTTTAAGACAGGGCGGAGCAAGCATGAAGGACTGCTATGCAATAGTAAGAAACGGCGAGATGATCCTTTTAAACCTGCATGTCAATCCGTATATACAGGCAAACATATTTAACCATGACCCCAGGGCGCCCAGGAAACTCCTGCTTCACAAGCGGGAGATACTGAGGCTTTCAGGCAAGGTCAAGGAAAAAGGACTTACCCTTGTTCCATTGTCCATCTACCTCAAGGGAAGCCGCATAAAGGTTGAACTGGGGCTGGCAAAAGGCAAAACGGCGCCGGATAAGAAGCATGAGATCAAGGAAAGGGACGTAAAACGGGATATGCAGAGGGAGCTGAAAAATGTCGGGAGATAGAAAGATTGTGAATGCATTTGATGAAATAGAACATATTGATGTTAAAAAAATCCTGACAATGGCACTTTCAGGTGGAGGCGATTTTTCTGAAATTTTTGCTGAAAAAAAGACAGGGACCGTTATTTCATCCGAGGCGAAAAGGATTGAGAAGTTTAATCTGACGAATGATTTCGGTATAGGAATAAGAGTAGTGAACAAGGAAGCAAGCGCCTATGCATACACCAATGACATCAGCAACCTTACCGATCTGGCCTCAACCGTCGCCCAATCTATAAAAAGCGGAGAGAAAGGCCGTGTCGTTTCCCTTAGGAAAAGGACAGCGGAACAGGTGACAAAAGCAAATATACTTTCATCGTCGGTCGCCCCTGAGAAAAAGATCATTCTTGTAAAAAGCGCTGAGGAGTATGCGTGGAAGAATGACAGCAGGGTTGTCCAGGTCAGAGTCATGTATTCCGATTCGCACAGACAGGTCTTTATTGCTAACTCCAGCGGGTTTACCTGCAAGGATAATATCTGCTCGACCATTTTTGTTGTACAGTGCGTGGTTTCCGACGGACGCATCATGGAAACAGGATATGAACCTTTAGGCGGCACGCGCGGTTTTGAGATATTTGAGGAAACCAGGCCTGAAAATATTGCTGAAATAGCACTGATGCGTGCAACGCAGTCCCTTTCCGCCCGGAATGCCCCGGCAGGGCTGATGCCGGTGGTGCTTTCAAGTGATGCCGGTGGCACAATGGTGCACGAGGCAATCGGGCACGGGCTTGAAGCCGATTTCGCCGGCCAGGGGCTTTCGGTTTATTCTGGGAGGCTCGGCGAGCAGGTGGCTTCAAGCGCAATAACCGTAATAGACGACGGCACTTTGCCAGGCAGGAGGGGAAGCATCGGGTGCGACGACGAAGGGACACTTTCCGAAAGGACCGTCCTTGTGGAAAACGGGATACTCAAATCATATATGACCGACCTGATCACTGCTTCAAAATATAACCTCAAACCCACCGGGAACGGCAGGAGAGAATCGTTCAGGCACAGGCCGGTTCCCAGGATGACTAATACGATAATTGCGCCCGGAAAAGAGACGCCTAATGATATTGTCAGAATGGTCGAGACGGGTCTATATGTAAAAAAGATGGGCGGTGGACAGGTGAATCCCGTAACAGGAGATTTCGTATTTGAAGTTTCCGAAGGTTACCTGATTGAGAGGGGCCAAATCGGAGAGGCCATCAGAGGGGCAACACTCATAGGAAACGGTCCCAAGATACTGCTCTCGATCGAACATATCGGCAGCGATCTGGGCTGGGGCATAGGCACTTGCGGCAAGGACGGACAGGGTGTGCCTGTCGGAGATGCGCAGCCCACACTTTTAATACCCGAGATTACCGTAGGAGGTAAAATACATGATAAATAGAAAAGTTTTTCTGCCGGTTTTATTTATACTGATACTATTGACCCTTGGAGGTTGCGCATTCGTTTCAATTGACCTCATGAGTCTTATGCGGGTTCCCAACATGCAGGAAAGGGTACTCAACAAAGGCACTGACAGCAAAGTCCTTGTTGTGGAAATTCTGGGGATCATAACTACCACCGGCATGAAGCAGATGTTCACTGCCCAGGAAGGCACACTTGAGCGCCTGGACAGCATACTGAATATTGCAGGCAAGGACCCAAGCATAAAGGCCCTGATACTCAAGATCGACTCTCCCGGCGGTTCGGTAACGGCATCCGATCTTGTATACAGGAGGATAGTGGAGTTCAAGACCACAAAGAAAATTCCTGTTGTTGCCTGCATAACGAACATGGGCGCATCAGGAGCATATATGATAGCCCTATCTGCTGACAGGATTGTGGCATTGCCGACTTCGATGGTGGGAAATGTCGGTGTGTTTATTCCCTTCATAAGCTTCCAGGGCCTCATGGATACACTGGGCGTGCGTGATGAGACAATAGCTTCAGGTAAATACAAGGTTGCAGGTTCACCGAAGAAAGATATGACCGAAGATGAAAAGGCCATTTACAAGTCAATAGTTGATGAAATGTATGCAGATTTCATTACCAAGGTTAAAAAGAACAGACCCGCCATGACGGAAGCCGATATTAAAATAGTCGGCGACGGAAGGATCATGGCAGCCAATACGGCCATGAACTATCACGTTATAGATGAAGTGGGTTATTATGAAAATGCAGTCAAATCGGTTGAAAAGCTTACCGGGATTACAAATCCGACAGTTGTAGTATATCGCAGGGACGGTGAGAGGATAGGCGGATTTTATTCCTGGCCGTGACAGTATAATCAGATATTGAGCTGACGGGTATGGGAAAGACCATGCCTATCAGCTTGTTTTAGTTAAAATTCCACCAAGAAACCGATTGAAAGTGTGCTCTACGATGAAACCTGAGAACCCATTGAAAAGGCCGGCGCCGTGTTAGCTGTCATATGCCACCAGTTTAACAGCATATTTATTTCACAAGTTTAAGGTTTGCCTCCTTGAGGCGTTTGGCAAGGCCGCTGATAATCTTATCGGCGATTTCTGGGTTTTCGTGGATTATCTTTTCAAAACCGCCGTCTTCTACGGACATGACCTCGACAACACTCCTTCCGATTGAACGGATAGTCGCACTTCTAGGTTCGCCCAGTATGAAGCTCATCTCGCCGAAGTATTCCCCTGCCCTGCTGATGACTGCGATTGACCGGCCCTTCTTCAATACATCGAGCCCACCCTCGGTCTGTGTGAGCCTGAATATTTCAGTGCCGAATGTGTCTTCATCAATTATCACGTCACCATCGGCATATTCACGTACATCGAGATTTATCACCTCAGTGTACGGGATGTTGGCTTCCGCTATCGATGTTGTCTGTTCTAGCTGCGTGTAGGCGGACTGGAGTATTATAGAAATAAGTGAAGGGTTTGTGTATGCTATCTCTTCGATATGCTCACATTTGTAGGTGGCTATTCTAGAAGTCTTCCTGGCCCTGGCGGTGGTGCTGTAATTGTTTCCCCTGAAATAATTTTCGAGCCCGAATACGTCATGGTCCGAAAGCAGCCTGATGGTCTTGTTAAGCTGGCTTATACGCACTTCACCGCCCAGGATTACATAGAAATTTTCGTTGGAGTCACCCTCCTTGACGATGATCTCACCCGGCTGGTATTCCTTTACTTCAATGGCCTGGATATAGTTGGTTTCCGGCATAAAGGGAGTTGTCGGCACTATAGTAAAAAAACTTTACTATTAACTATAAAGGCCAGTAATTTTTATGCTGGGCGATAATTCCGTCGAGTTCACTGCATTCCTCTGGCATTATATCCGGGGGTTGTTCTCCCTTTAAAACATTTATTAACTCCGAAGCGGATTCCTTCTGACCCTCCAGGCTGTATCCGCCTTCAAGCACGTAAACTACAGGGGCGCAGACGAGAGCCGCCGCATCCATGATGATTCCCGCAAGCATACCAAAACCTTCGCTTGTAATCTGCATCCCGCCGATAGGATCGAGCATATGCGCGTCAAACCCCGCTGATACGAGAACAAGGTCAGGTTTAAAGGCCTTAAGTACAGGGGCAAGGACATAACTGTAAACAGAGGCAAATTCACCATCGGTCTTACCGTAACCAAGCGGGCAGTTGACTGTAAAACCTTCTCCTTTACCGCATCCGGTTTCCCTAAGCCCCCCCGTGCCGGGATAATAGGGATACTGGTGACTCGAGAAATACAGCACAGAATCATCATCATAAAAGCTGTCCTGTGTGCCGTTTCCATGATGAACGTCAAAATCGATTATCATTACTTTTTCGATGCCGAATTCTGCCTTTGCCTTTCGGGCTGCAATAGCCACATTATTGAACAGGCAGAAACCCATCGCCCTGTCATAAAGGCTGTGATGCCCCGGGGGCCTCACAAACGCAAAACCGCTTTTTATCTCTTTCTTCAGCGCCATATCGACAAGCTTGATCAGGCTGCCTGCTGCCTTCAGGGCTGTTTCGAAAGAACCTGTCGAATAAGCCGTATCAGGGTCAAGGTATCCGCTGCCGCGGGCGCAGCTTCTTTTTATGAGCTCTATATAGTCTTTTGAATGGTTGAGGTGAATATCGTCGACTCCTGCGGCCATAGGCTCAACCATTAAAATACCGGGGCCTGGGGGCGAAAACAGCGAATTGATATACGGGATACGGTAAAGTGTTTCCGGATGATTTTCACCGGTGTCGTGGTTCATAAAAACAAGATCGGAAACTACACCAATCATGAATACCTCCTGGATGGATGTATCCTGACACTAAGCCAAAAGCCGGCCTCTATCAAGAAGCAAATCCTTATTTACATATTTCACCTGGTGGATAAGGGCTTAAAAGAATAGGAAAACCCTGGAACAAACATCTTCCGCGACAGCAGACTATTTTTATACGTAAATTACTTGACAATATAATACGTTTCAGTAATTTACGTAACAATAATTAGGAGATGAGATATGGGATCAAAAAAATCTTGTGATTATAAGTTTTTTTCTCAAAATCCCAGGGAATGCCCTTATTTCCTGATCACCCGTGTCTCCCTGGCGATTACAGCGGCGTTCAAGCAGGGATTTGCAGATGCGGGTCTGACGGAATTGAAGCCGGCATATATGGGGGCACTCCTTAGCCTGTGGAATGAAGACGGCCTTAAGGCGACCGAACTTGGCCGCAGGGCGGGGTTGGAACCTTCCACGATGACCGGCCTTCTTGACAGGATGGAAAGGGACGGCCTTCTTGAGCGAGTGCTTGACCCGGGCAACAGGCGGGAACTGAAAATTTGCCTGACCGACGCGGGTCGTACCATCAAGGATAAGGTTGCTGGGGCGGCTGATGAAATCCTGAAAAAAGTGCTAGCCGGAATCGGAGAGGCCGAAATGGCGGCCCTGAAGGACACGCTACGCAAGGTTTTAGCAAATGTACATGAGGAGGACAGGGATGAACAATCATAAAAATGGGCTGATTGGATATGCCTGCGCATACACCCCTCTTGTACTGCTGATGGCGGCAGGCTTTCAGCCTTACAGGGTACTGCCGCTGGCCGAGAGCCCCGAGAAGGCGGGGCTGCACCTGCATGACAACCTGTGCCCCCATGTTAAAAGGATCCTTGACCGGGCCATGGCAAAGGAACTTCCCGAAATTGCAGGCATGGTGTTCATGAACAGCTGTGATGCCATGCGAAGACTGTCTGATGCATGGAAGGTTGTACGAGGCTCTGACAACTCTTACCTGATAGATCTGCCGGTTATTACGGATGAACCTTCCATAAAATTCTTTGCAATTGAGCTCAGACGTCTGGCAGCAAAACTTGAAATATTAAGCGGAAAAGCGATTACAGATGAGCTCATACTAAAAAGCGTATATGAATACAACGGGCTCGCTAATGCCCTGAACAAGCTTGCCGCAAAGGTACATGCCGGTATGTCAAAGGGCGGACAAGCGGCATTGCAGGCTGCATTCAACGAAGCTGCGACCAGGCCTGTCAGTGAGGCCGTTAAATACATCGAGGACCTGCTGTCAGATATGAAGGCAGAAGAAACATCAGTCAAATCACCGGCTATTTTCCTGTTTGGAAATATCCTTCCGGACAAAGACGCCTTTGAACTGTTCGAGGATTGCGGGGCTCGCATAGTGGATGACGACCTCTGCACGGGCTCAAGACTTTTCCAGATAATAGATATCACGGATGGTGATGATCTCTATACCTCTCTTTCACGCTCGATTCTGAATAGAAGGTCCTGTGCACGCACCTTCGACAACACCTATCCAGGAAAGGCAGCTCTTAATATCGTACAAAGGGCGCGGGCATGCAATGCCGACGGCGTTATATGCCACACGGCCAAATTCTGCGATCCGTATCTTGCCAGGCTTCCATTTATCATTGAGACCCTAAAAAAAGAAGGCATCCCCATGCTCATGCTTGAAGGAGACTGTACAACCCGCTCAATTGGGCAGCACAGAACGAGGATTGAAGCCTTTATCGAAATGCTGGGGTAAATATCATGCTGAAAAATTACTTTAGAGACCTTGAAAAGGGCATTGTAACATCAATCGAAAACCAGGGCGGCAAGGCGAGTCCCAGGAAACTTTATTCCCTGGAGATAGCAAGGATGGGAAAACGCCTTTATTCAGGCGAGGATAAAGTTGCATGGTGCGGGATTACCGCCCCGTTCGACCTGCTTTACGCAATGGGAATGACCTCGTGCTTCGTTGAATTCATCGGCGCCATGCTTGCCTCAACCGGCATGGTGGGCGACATTATCGAGGCGGCCGATCACATCGGTTACTCCTCGGATGCGTGCAGCTATCACAGGTCCGTGACCGGAGCCGTGTTGAAGGGTATAATGCCGGAACCTGAACTGCTTGTCGGTACAACAAATCCATGCAGCGGTGGTCTTGCAGTAATAGAGAACATTGCAAGACATTTTAAAAAGCCGCTTTTCATCCTGCAGATACCTCAGGGAGATTCGGTTTCCGAAGTCGGGTACCTGGCTGATCAGATAAGGAGCCTTACGGAGTTTGTTACAAAACACACCGGAGTCGCCCTGGATATGGACAGGCTGAGAACCGCAATCGAAAATACGAATAGAACCAGCGAGATTATGGCTGAGGTGTTTGACCTGGCAAAACATTATCCATCGCCTGCCAACAGCAAGGATCTGAACAACTTCTCCATTGTCATGGCGCTTTTCTTCGGCAGCCCTGAAGCCGTAAGCGTTGCCCGGGCATACCGGGACGAATTTGCAAAAAGGATCAGGGACAATCAAAGCGGGGTCCCGGGTGAGAAGGTCCGCCTCCTGTGGATTCAGAACCGCATCCAGTTTAAAAACCCGCTGGCCGATATCCTCGAAAAAGATTTTAAGGCAGTGATAGTCTGTGACGAGCTTAACGACATTACATGGGACCCGATCGATCCTGATAACCCCTTTGAAGGGCTGGCCCGGCGGTCCATATCCATTCCGTTCAACGGTTCAGGTTTCCGCAGGATCGAACATCTGAAGAAACTCGCCAAAGATTACAAGATTCACGGGGCCATCAATCCCTGCAATTGGGGCTGCAGGCAGGGTACGGGAGCACGGGGACTTATCGAGGCAGGCCTTCGTGAAATAGGCGTGCCGGTGCTCAATCTCGAAGTGGACTGCGTGGACGAGCGCAAATTCACTGAGGGTCAATTCAGAACCAGGATAGAAGCGTTTATGGAGATGATAGAATCCCGGTATTAGATGCCTTTGAAACAGAAGTTCCGGATAATTGAGGCCTCACCTGTTCTTTTTCTGCCCAGAAAAAAACTATCCATGGGTATTTACGGATACAAACATCAAGAAAGATTTCCGGTGACAAGCCCCCTGTATATACAGCACGAATTAAACCATTGACCCAATAGGATATTTGTTTAATAATTTAATTAAGCAATAAATTTTTCCGGAGGAAATTAATGGTAGCAAATGTATTGGAAAGGAAAGAGCAGATTCTCAACGAAGCCCGTTTTCTCTTTGCAAAACTCGGTTTCCGCAAGTGTACGACCGACGATATAGCAAAGGCATGCGGCCTGACAAAAGCAGCTATCTACCATTACTATGAAAACAAGGAGCTAATTTTTGTCGAGGTTATAAAAAAAGAAGCAGCCCTTTTGATGGCTGACATCCGAAAAGCGGTTCAGACCTGCGTCCGCCCGAGCGACAGGCTTATCGCATATATGCTGACCAGGTTTGATAAAATCAAACATACCATCAATCTGCATAAAATATCCCAGACTGCGGGAAACGATGCCGGCATTGTAGAAGGAAAATGCAGAGATGCCTTCGTCAAACAGGAAACCGAACTGCTAAAATCGATTATAGAAGAAGGCCAGGTCAAAGGCGAGTTCCGGAAGATACCGGCTTCAGTTGTCGCGGGAATGCTGATTGCGGCATTCAAGGGCATAGAAACCTTCATCCCGGCTTCGGGAGATCCCGATGCCATACAGGATGGATTGAAAGAGCTTCTGGATATATTTTGCCGGGGACTGTTAATTAAAAAAGAAGCCTGAAGCATAGTCAATCATGTCTCTCACATGAATATTAAAAGGGGATATTTTTTTATCATCACGCTGAACAATATAACAATATGTTCAACGGTTCATATCAAATAGAAATTTACTATTCCGGGAGGAAGTATGAAAGTCCTTGTTTACTGTTTTGTCGTAGCATCGGTTCTGGGATGGGTGTTGGAAGTTATTTACCGGTCAATACATGCGGGAAGGTTTGTAAATCCGGGTTTTCTGGCAGGATATTACCTGCCGGTCTATGGTTTTGGCATGCTTCTTATAATGGCCGTTCAGGCCATAACCTTAAATTACGGGCTGCCTGCAAAAGCTATGGCCTATTTACTTGCTTTGAGCGGATTCGAGCTTATCTCGGGCTGGAGTCTTGATAAATTTTTCAAGATCAGGTTGTGGGATTACTCTGACCAGCATTTTAATATCAAGGGGTATGTGTGCCTGAGATTCTCTGTTTACTGGACATGTATGGCGCTGGCTATTGATGCAGTATTAGGCCCAATCGTTATATATGTCTTGTCTTCGCACAGATCACTGCAGCCGCTTCCTGATATAATTATTTTAACAAGCGCTGTTTTGATGACAGTGGATTTGCTTATAACCCTGGAAGGTATATTCTGGAAATATCAGGAAAGTCAGGAACTGGAATCACTGAAAGAAGACTTCATAAGTATTGTTTCACCTCTTCTGATGAATGATGATGTTGCAAGGCTGAAAGACTGCAATCATCATTTCGGCAAAACCAGACTCGATCATGTTCTGGAAGTCTCATGGCTCTCATTCAAATTGTCAAGATTCCTGTCTCTCGACTGCTCATCAACTGCCAGAGGCGCATTGCTGCATGATTTGTTCTTCTATGACTGGCTCAGGGAGGGACCGAACTTTCACGGTTTCAAGCACCCCGGGATAGCGCTTAAAAATGCCGAGACAGTAACCGAACTTTCGGAAAGGGAACGGGACATCATACAAAAGCACATGTGGCCTTTAACAGTAGTCCCTCCAAAATATCCCGAATCGTGGGCTGTGTGTTTTTCCGACATCTACTGTTCATGGAAGGACTATCTTCTGCCGATTATTGACTTTCTCACAATGCAGCAGAAAGACGCCGATAACAAGACATTTCCATTTTATGAATGTCTTATCATGAGCAGCCTTGATAACAAAAATACTTTTTCTCAAGTCGACAACACCGGGCCGGGATTGAATATTCTCCTTATTGACGCCCAGCCCAGGAGTCTTCCTTATACCACCTTCAGGACGCTTACGCTCCCGAGGCTGGCAGGGGCCACACCTGAAAAGCATACTGTAAGAATCCTTGACGGACGTGTGGAGAAGATCGAAATCCCTAAAGACGGAATTGACCTGATAGGTGTTACCTTTTCCTGCAACAATGCCATGCTTGCATACGGCATTGCGCAGGAGGCGGCCTCCTCCGGCATCAAAACAGTTGCGGGAGGTACGCATGCAACAGCAGTCCCCGGGGAAGTGCTTGAATACTTTGACTCGGTCCTTATTGGAGAAGCCGAAGGCGGCGCATGGGATGAGCTTCTCAGGGATCTGGAAGCAGGCGCTCTTAAAAGACGCTATTATAATGAAGAACCCCCTGATATATCCAATCTCAACAGCCCGAGGGTGGATTTGCTCCATTCCAAATTCTATCTGCCGGTTTATCCAGTCGAAGCTACCAGGGGCTGCCCTAACAGGTGCTCTTTCTGCTTCAACAGGTATATTCATCCAACCTATCGCAAAAGGCCCGTTGAGCAGGTAGTTTCCGATATACGGCAGTCCGACTCGACGGATATTATCTTTATGGATGACAACCTGCCTGTTGACGGCGAATACGCAAAGGAACTCTTCACTGCGATAAGGCCCTTAAAAAAGAGATTGTATTTCCAGACGCAATTGAGTGTTGCAGCCGATGAAGAGCTCATACATCTGGCTTCACTGGCCGGCTGCAAAGGAGTTTTCGTAGGGCTGGAAAGCATCAATAACCAGAGCCTTGATTCCGTATCCAAGTCATTCAACAACGTGAAGAAATATAAGGAGCTGTTATCAGTTTTTGACAAACATGGAATTTTAGTCATCGGCGGCCTGATATTCGGCCTTGATGCAGACGATGAAAGTGTTTTCCGCCAAACGCTTGACTTCCTGAACGACAGTTCTCTGTGCAGCGTGGCGGCCAATCTGCCTATCCCCTATCCCGGCACGGATTTTCATACCTGTGCGGATAAGGAAGGCAGGCTGCTTCAAAGGGGGTCATATGAAAACTATACGGGCTACAGTGTCATAGTCCGCCCCAAAACCCTCGACACCGATATGCTTGAAAACGGCTACAGGGCATTTCTGAATGAATTTTACTCCCCGCGGAATATCCTCAACAGGTTCATAAAGCAGCAGCGTTCATTAAGACAATTGCCTGTTTTCATACTGATCAATCTTGCCCTATGGTTGCCCAGACGGTCAAGAAAACGAGGATTATGGGGGTGATAAGGCAGTAGATATCGTATAGGCGGCTCGGGTAAAATTTATGTTGGGCGGGCAACTATCCCTTGCCGCAGCAGCGTTTGTATTTTTTTCCGCTTCCGCACGGGCATGGCTCATTGCGGCCGGTATGACCGGAATGTGGCACAGCCAGACCGCTTCCGGAAACCTGTTCAAGCTTCCATTCCGCTACCAATTTCCGCAATCCGGAATCGGCATGGGTGAAAAACAGCTTGAATGAAGGGCAGAAATAATTGAGCCTGCCGTTGTGCATACCGAGGAGGCGGTCCTTCAGGCATCCCCCGCGGCATACCGCAAGCCATTTGCAATCCGCACACTCGGAAGGAAGATCGGACTTGCCTTTGCCGAAAGCCAGCTGTCTGCTCGAGTTGAGCATATCATCCAAACGGACATGCAAGATATTTCCCAGTTTCCTTTCGGGTTCGACAAAGAAGTCGCAGGCAAAGACGTCACCGTTATGTTCAACCACTACGTACTGGCCGCATTCTGGCATCAGGGTGCATTCCGTGGCAGGAAACCCGGCATAGCTGAACAATAGCGCTTCAAAGAAGCGTATGGAAGTGGTCGGCTTGCCGTTCTTGAAGTCCCTGAGCCAGAGGTCAAACACGCGGCAAAGGAATTCGCCGTAGGCCTGAGGGGAAACCGAGAATGATGCAGCTCGGGCCGGGTGTCGGGGATCAGGTTCCAGGCAAGGGATGAATTGCATGTAGTTCAAACCGGCATCCCGGTGAAAGCCATAGACCTCATCCGGGAAGCGTGACGAGTAATCGTTGATAACAGTAAGGGCATTCACTGACACACCTGCATCAAGCAGCAGCCTGGCACTGTCGTATACTGCGTGCCATGTTGCCTGCCCCCCGAGCCGTCGGCGGTAGTGGTCATGTACATGCTCGGGACCATCAATGGAAAGCCCTATCAGGAAGCTGTACCGTTTGAAAAATCCGGCCCAGCTTTTATCGAGCAGGAGGCCGTTGGTCTGCAGGCCGTTGCCTATTGTTTTTCCTTTTCCAAAACGCTCTTCCAGCTCAACGGCCTTTTTAAAAAAAGATAATCCCATAAGAGTCGGTTCACCGCCCTGCCAGGCGATGGAGACATCAGCTGTTGATTGTCCCATGAACTGTCTGATAAGCTCTGTGAGCACTGTTTCATTCATACGGTGTTCAGTGGTCTCAGAAAACAGGTTCTGCTTGCCTGTGTAAAAGCAATAGGTGCAGGCCATGTTGCAATCGGGGCCGGCTGGTTTGACCAGGATGCTCTGTAAGGGTTTCTTGACCATTATTTTCAGACTATAAGTTCAGTCCTTTCCGCTCCCATATAAAAATTTAGCAAGTTTAGTCCCATAAACTATTTTTTTATCCATCCCTTGCGGTTATTTGTAATGCCCTTTTCCCAGTCTGTCATGATCTTTTCCATTTGCGTACAGACATTGGGATACCGCGAGGCCAGATCATAATTTTCGCCTAAATCAGTCTTGAGGTTGTAGAGATTCGGCCAATTCCCCAGAAACCTGTCCCTTGAAAGCTTGCCGAAGGTCGTAGTCGGCTTGTCGAGAGGTTGCGGCCAGGTATAGTGGTTGACATGACGGAAGTATTTCCAGTCGCCGGCCCGCAAACCTTCAAGTTGTTCCACATGATAGAAGAAAAACGCGTCGTGGGGTGACTTTTTATCCTTCCCCGTCCAAAGCCCCTGCATATCCTTGCCATCGATAATGCGGTCTGCGGGCAGATTAAGGCCGGCAAGGGCCGAGAGGGTCGGAAAAAAATCAATGTTCTGTGCCGGTTCCGTGCATACGCTTCCTTCAGCGATCTTTCCCGGCCACCTCACGATCAGTGGCGTGCGGAATCCACCCTCATAGCTTTCCCCCTTCCTGCCTCTATACGCGTCGCCGGGGTTGCCGTTGTACCAGGGACCGTTGTCGCTGGTGAAAATAACTATCGTATCCTTTTCCAGACCCGTTTCCTTCAAGTATCGCAATACCTCACCCACGCCCCAGTCAAGCTCCTCCACCACATCTCCATAGATGCCGGCACGGGATTTATCCTTGAACTTTTCCGAGGCAACCAGCGGCAGATGCGGCGCATGATAAGCCAGATAAAGGAAGAACGGCTGCCTGTCCTTATTACGCCTGATGAAACCGATTGCTTCACCGGTCGAAAGACCGGTGAGCCTCGCCTGGTTCAAACCGATATCCTTTTCCAGCATGGTTTTATTTCTAAAAAGCGGGTTGGGCAATTCATCGTTGGTCATGGGTGTTCCGAAGAACTCATCAAAGCCATGCTGCATAGGGTGGTATTCAGGGTTATGGCTGAAATCTCCAAGATGCCATTTGCCTATCATTCCCGTCCTGTATCCGGCCACCTTCAAAGCATCAGCGATGGTGATCTCATCAGCGGGGATACCATCTACCAGGCTTTTAACCGAGAGATCTATGGCTCCCAGCCTTCCGAACCCGCGTCCGACAGACTGCATGATCCTGGCCGTCATGCTCTGTCCACCGGACTGCATCGGAAAAACCATGCCAGACCGTATGGCATAACGTCCCGTGAGAAGGCCAATCCGCGAGGGCGTACACAATGAAGCCGAGGCATAAAAATCGGTAAAACGTACTCCTTCGGAGGCCAGACGGTCGATGTTGGGTGTACGAATGGTTCTGTCACCGTAGCATCCCGGATCACCCTGCCCCAGATCATCACACAGTATCAGTACTATATTAGGCTGTTTGCCTGTGAACCCCGGAATTTTTCTGATAGGTAACGACCTGGGGGCTCCGGCTGCATATGCAGAAGCACCAGGTAATTCCAGCAGACCGGAAATCAGCCCTGCTCCTCCAGGGCAGGAGGCTGCAGCTCCGGCCAGAACCCCCAGCTTTATCATGTTCCTTCTGGTTATTGTTCGCTCTTTCATAGCGCAATTCCTCTCTATGATTTTTTATTAAAAAACTGTTTTGCTGAACAAAGTTGAGAAATAAGCCAAATTTCTCCGGTTGTTTTTGTTAATCAAACCAGCAAAGATGACATGATTCATGATACCCGCTTCATTCATGTTCAGTCAATTTTTAAAACTCCCGTATAATTCCGCCAATGTTACGTTTGTCTGAAAAGTATTTTATACTTGCTACTATTTTTATTTTCGTGCTACGTTATCTTCGATTCTTATTCTGGAGGTTATGGTCATGCATATGGCTGATGCGCTTATATCACCGGCAGTCGGTGGTGCGATGTGGGCGGTTTCAGCTGGTCTTGTGGCTTATTCGTCTAAAAAGTTATCAAACGAGGGTCAGAACAGCCGGACAGCGCTTATGGGCGTACTGGGGGCATTTGTTTTTTCAGCACAGATGATCAATTTTACCATTCCAGCCACCGGTTCAAGCGGCCATCTTGGAGGAGGACTTATTCTCTCTATTCTGTTGGGACCTTACGCAGGGTTCATTGTCATGGCTTCTATCCTGACCGTGCAGGCACTCATATTCGGAGACGGCGGACTGCTTGCCCTTGGCTGTAACATATTCAATCTTGGCTTCTGGACATGTTTTGTCGCCTATCCCCTTATCTACAAAAAAATAGCTGGAGAAAAACCGACTCAAGGGAAAATCATCACTGGTTCTTTGTTAGCAGCAATTATCGGACTTCAACTGGGGGCCTCCAGCGTAGTCATTGAGACCATGTCATCAGGAATTAGTGAACTCCCGTTCAAAACATTTGTTCTTCTCATGCAGCCGATACATCTTGCAATCGGTATAGTTGAAGGCATCGTTACCGCAGCAGTGGTCTCATTTGTCATAAAGGCAAGGCCTGAGATCATAACCCATAGAAAAGGCCTCAAAGTACAGACTCCCATAAAAGGTATTGTTATTGCCATCGGTATCACCGCAGCACTGACAGGAGGCATTCTTGCATGGTTCGCCTCATCCCAGCCTGACGGCCTCGAATGGTCCGTGTTCCGCACTGCTGGAAAGGAAGAACTGGCCCCGCCCACAGACAATATCCACAAAGCGCTTTCATCAATTCAGGAAAAGACCGCAATACTGCCTGATTATAATTTTAAGCAGACCGTTTCCAAGAGCGAATCCGTGGAGGAAAAGACCTCCGAGACCTGGCCGGGAATAAGTGCAGGAACTTCTTTTGCCGGAATTATCGGAGGAATCCTTACCCTTGCATTGGCTTTTCTCATCGGCATGGTTCTCAGAAAAGCAGGCAATCAGGCAAAAACATAAAAATTGATATCATTTTCTGTTGCGAACATCTTGTTGACAGTCTGATATCGATCATCCGGAGGATAAGGCCCTCTTCCTTTCCTCCGGATGATTTTGAGCAGGCTCAATAAATATCACGGAGAGTACTTTTGGCAGGTATCGAGAAAGCATTGAACTCAATCGGCAGCCTTAACCTTCTATCCCTTAAGGACACACCTGTTCACAAGCTTGACCCGCGTTCAAAGTTTCTTGTTACCATTTGTTTTATTTTTATTACTGTTTCTTTTCCGAAGTATGAACTTTCAGGCCTGCTGCCGTTGATCATATATCCGGTTGTCGTAATGTCTCTGGGTAGGATTCCTTTAAAAAACATGGGCGTGAAAATACTTGCAGTGTCCCCATTTGCCATCGCCATAGGGATCGCCAACCCCTTTATTGACCGCCAGATCGTAATGAATATCGGAAGCCTGGGCATCTCAGGCGGCACAATTTCATTCATATCGATTATGATTAAGTTTATCCTGACAGTTGGAACCGCTCTTACACTGGTTGCGACAACCGGATTCGAAACCATGTGCGCTGGCCTTATCAGGCTCAAGATTCCCAGGGTCTTTGCGGTACAGCTTCTATTCATGTACCGGTATATATTCGTGCTGTTCGATGAGGCGTTAAGGATGATCCGCGCACACAGCCTGAGGTCATTCCGAACATACCCTGACATAAAAATCATCGGCTCTCTTGTCGGTCAACTTCTGTTAAGGTCAATAAACAGGGCGGAACGCATCCATAATGCAATGGTTTCGCGAGGTTTCGAAGGTGAGATAAGGATAATGAAAACCATGAAAATGAGACCGGCGGATTATTCATACATATTACTCTGGTGCATGTTTTTCTTCCTGTGCAGGACTTATAACCTGCCGCAGGCGCTCGGCAGTCTGATAATAAGGATGGCATCATGAGCCATCACATTGTCGAAGCTGTCAGTCTTGAATATGCATACCCGGACGGCACAAAGGCCCTGGACGGTGTAAATTTCAAAATAATCCACGGAGAAAGCGTTGGCGTTGTAGGGGCGAACGGTGCAGGAAAATCGACAATGCTGCTGCTTTTAAACGGCTGTCTGACCCCGTCATCGGGTATCGTCAGGATCGGTGATTTTCCACTTACCGATAAAACTCTCAAGGATGTGCGTAAAAGGGTCGGTACGATTTTCCAGGACCCCGATGACCAGCTTTTCATGCCTACTGTTTATGACGATGTGGCTTTCGGACCGCTCAATATGGGCATTCCCGTGGAAGAGATCAGAAACCGGGTGGAAACGGCACTCATAATGGTTGATGCAATTCACTTGAAAAACAGGCCGCCGTACAGACTTTCGGGTGGCCAGAAAAAGGCGGTGGCAATTGCGACGGTTTTGTCCATGACCCCCGACATACTTCTCCTTGACGAACCCAGCAGCGGCCTTGACCCCAAATCGAGAAGACAGCTGATCGACTGGCTCAAGACCTTCAAGCACACGAAGATAATAGCTACTCACGATCTGGATCTGGTTCTCGATGTATGTGAAAGGACGATAGTAATTAATGGAGGCCGTATGGCGGCAGACGGCATGACAAAAGACATCTTTTCAGACATCAGGCTCCTTGAGGACAACCATCTGGAAAAACCTTTGAACATGCAGACAAAAACAACTTCATGATAGCCGCTTGGTCTTATTTCAGAATTATAAAAATCCTTGTCATTTAAGTTATTTCTTTACCTCTCATTTTCAGGCCATTCTTTCCGTGTTTTTCTTTCTGATACGAACATCCCTACAAGCGATGATATGGAAAATACGATATGGAATTGCCCTAAAAGACCTCCAATTATCCCAAGCGATCTTGCAGTACTTTTCACCTTGAAGATATTCAACATGATATGGTCTTTCAATCATTTTCATTTAACATGCTATTCTGCACCAGTTCCGATAATAATGAAGGATGGAGTTGCATGGTGATAACTACATCTGTAAAATATCCGGATGAATACCTCATGTAAAGCCAGCCAAACATGGAGAATCGAAAACGGTTTTTACAGGTTTTTTCTAATACTGATAATTCTCATATCCGCCCCGCTTTCGGTTTACGCACTGCCCGCCCCGCCTCCTGAAATCATTGACCAGCTTGAGAATGCAACCGAACAGCGCATCGAGGCGGTTACTATTCTCGGCGGCGATAACGGTGCAGTAGGCGGATTCTACGAATTCAAGACAACCGACAATATCAAGTTGAATATCACCAAACTTGGCGGATGCGGGACAGTGGCCCCTCCAAGATCAATGGGTTCGAGCGGCATCAAATGGGCGCCTGTTCTCAAGGGTAACCTGGGCTATATGACGGCAAATTATAATTACTATTCAGGATATCTTGATGGTAATTCCAATTATTATGACAATTTTTTCATCGAGTTGGGTGCAGGGGCAAGACTCTTTTTTACCGAACATTTGAGCACAGCTCCGGTTGTGAGCTTTATTTACGGGCATACCGACAACAAGTTCAAGCCCGGCAATTCCCTTGGCGATGAATTCAATGCCGCATTCTCGGGGACGCTAGTGGATTGGGAAATGGATACATGGACAGTGGTTCCATCACTGGATATAAAATACACATTCAATCTAAAGCGTACTTCATTCGAGTTCTATTCGCGCTTTAATTATTTTCATACAGAAGACTTCAGAAGTTCTTCACCGGATCTCAAGGTAAACGGAAACTCCCAGACATGGGAAAACAAGATTGATATCGATGTGCCTCTGGGAATCAATCTGATTAGCCGGGAACTTCATACCGGCGGATTTATAGCCGTCACTGGGCTTTTCGGTGATGCATCCGAAGGTTTTCAAGAAAACTGTATTTACACCGTAAACGGACGGATCGTCCTCGACATGCTGGGCAAACTCTGGAAAACCCGCTGGCTGGGCATAGGCGCATCATACTTCTGGGGTGAACATTTCAGCGGCTGGGCCGCCGGCGCGGATTTAAAGCTTCAGTTCTAACGGCTATTGCGTCAAACAGAGTCAGGCATATTTCGCAATTCTAAAAACATTTTAATCAGCTGATGAACTGATAAGTTGTCAGGCTGAGTTAAATGTTACAAATGTTTTTTACTTCACAGCTTATCAGCTGATGTTCCTTAGTTATCAGGCCCTGCTTCTCTATTTCATGGCTTGTTCCACTGCAACAGCAACCGCTACCGACGCACCCACCATCGGGTTGTTTCCCATTCCGAGAAAACCCATCATCTCGACATGCGCAGGCACGGATGAAGAGCCTGCGAACTGGGCATCCGAATGCATGCGGCCCATTGTATCGGTCATGCCGTATGATGCAGGTCCGGCTGCCATGTTGTCGGGATGAAGTGTTCGTCCGGTTCCTCCGCCTGATGCCACTGAGAAATATTTTTTTCCCTGTTCCTGACACTCCTTTTTATATGTTCCTGCTACCGGATGCTGGAAGCGGGTCGGGTTTGTGGAATTTCCCGTAATCGACACGTCAACACCCTCATAATGGTTGATGGCCACGCCTTCGCGTACATCGTCAGCCCCATAGCACCTGACCTTTGCACGTTCTCCTGTTGAATATGCTTTTTCGCTGACTATCGTGAGCTTGCCTGAGAGATAATCGTACTTTGTCACGACATGGGTGAATCCATTGACACGGGAAATAATATGGGCTGCATCCTTGCCAAGACCGTTAAGGATTACTTTCAAAGGTTCTTTTCGCGCCCTGTTTGCTGATTTAGCAAGGCCTATTGCGCCTTCGGCCGCTGCAAACGATTCATGGCCAGCAAGGAATGCAAAGCATTTCGTTTCTTCCCTGAGCAGCATGGCGGCCAGATTACCATGGCCGATGCCGACCTTCCTGTCATCCGCCACCGAACCCGGAATGCAGAAAGCCTGTAGACCTTCACCCAGGGTTTCTGCGATCTCGGCTGCCTTTTTCTGACCCTTTTTGATGGCGATCGCAGCACCCATAACATATGCCCAGCAGGCATTCTCAAAGCATATCGGCTGTACGTCTTTGACTATCTTATATATGTCAAGACCTTTTTCTTTGCAGATTTTTTCCGCTTCTTCAATTGATGCAATACCGTATTTCTCAAGCACAGGGTTTATTTGTGCAATCCTTCTTTCGTATCCTTCAAAGAGTGCCATATTCTCCTCCCCTACTCGTGCCGCGGATTGATTACCTTGACCGCCTCGGCAAAGCGGCCGTAAGCACCTGTAGCCTTTTTGAGCGCCTCGTTTGCGTCAGTGCCCTTCCTGATCATCTCCATCATGCGGCCGATATGGACAAATTTATAGCCGATGATCTCGTTGTCCGCATCCAATGCAAGTTCGAGCACATAGCCCTCGGCCATTTCCAGATAGCGCGGTCCTTTGGCAATTGTGCCGAACATGGTTCCACATACGCTGCAAAGACCTTTACCTAAGTCTTCAAGGCTGGCGCCGACAGGCAGTCCGCCCTCAGAAAAAGCCGTCTGAGTACGGCCGTATGCAATCTGCAAAAACAGCTCGCGCATGGCCGTGTTTATTGCATCACAGACTAGGTCGGTGTTGAGGGATTCCAGGATTGTTTTACCAGGCATGATCTCGGCTGCCATTGCAGCGGAATGAGTCATGCCCGTGCAGCCGATTGTTTCAACAAGGGCTTCCTGGATTACACCATCCTTGACATTGAGAGTAAGTTTGCAGGCGCCCTGCTGCGGCGCGCACCAACCAACACCGTGCGTGAGACCTGAAATGTCTTTTATTTCTTTTGCCTGTATCCATTTTCCTTCCTCGGGAATAGGCGCAGGTCCGTTCCTGGGGCCTTTCACCACCTGGCACATGTGCTGAACTTCTTCTGTGTATTCCACGTAAATTTCTCCTTTTAGCGAGTTTTTTATTTTAACGGAAATTTCCGGCCTTTTCTTGAATAATTAATCACCAGTATTTAGGCTCAATCCATATAGAAAATCATCATGAGAAATCCCATGATATTTTTATCAGAACTGATAATTCGGGAATATGGCGGAAGCGCATGGGAATCGAACCCACCAGCCAATCTCGACGACCAGCACACCGGATTTGAAGTCCGGGAGGACCACCAGGACCTGACCGCTTCCGTCTGAGATCATTATCACACGAGTCAAAGGCGGTCAAACCATGGCTCAACACTTGACTCTCATATGTCTTTAATTATTTTATAAAGCATGGTAAAACATTTCTCTTGCAAAGAATTTTTTTTCACTTAAAATTAAACATTGAACAGTTAGAATGTCATGCAAGTTTTGGGGAAGTCCTATTATACCATTATAACTTGCTGATTTATTGGTTAAAATCTGGTCGGTTTTAACATTAATTTTTATTTAGAGTGATGGCATATATATTGCTCGAAATGAAATAAAAGAAAAAACACCTATATATAAGGGGGATGGCAATGAAGAAACTTGCAAACTTGATACCTTTAATCATGATCGCATTGATCCTGTCGATATTGGCAGGTTGTTCAGGCGGTGGCAGCGAATCCGATGTAGTATCGACAAGCAGCGAGGCATCTGGCAAACCTGGCGTTGCAATAGAAGCAACAACCTATGCCGATGCATCGACGATCACGCTCCTTCAGGATTCGGGGGATGGAAGAGGCTACCTGATTATTGATGATGGTGCAAAACTTGATCCTGGCACAAAAGCAAAATTCGGTATCAGGGTAGAAGGAGGAACATTCCCTGTCGACAAAGTCCTTGTAGGTGATGGCGGCGAATACCAGATAACGGCAACCTATAATACAGATCTTAATCTATTTACCTGCAACTACCCTGTATCTGATACCGACAAATTGATCCCGGTTCTTATCCAGGCTCTTCATCCGAACAAGCAGGCCTCAAAGGCAAAATATGTTTTTACGACAGTCGATACGCCTGCATACAGTTCACTTATAAGAAACGGGCTTGGCGTATTGATTGGCAAGGATATATTAGCAAGCGCTGCCGGAATGTCGCTTAGCGGAATAACGATCAATAGTCTGAAACCAAAGGCAGGACAAACCACAGGGATAATGGAGGCTGACCTTGGTGTACCGGCAATTCTTGGACTTTCTGACGGCCTTAAAGGCAACGAAACGGGTGAAGTCTCTCCGACACTTAAGCTTGTTGTTCCCGTGTTATGGCAATTTCTCCAAATTCCAATCGATATGGGTATCAAATCAATGGAACTTAAATCAATGCTTGGCGGAATGGCCGATCTGGATGAGGACCCTACTACAGAAGATGTTAACATGGACGGCCTTTCTCTAGATATGAGATATCTTTTCCTTGATATAAACGGCATTCCGAAAAGTACGACAGATGACATGGCAGCCCTAAGCATAGGCCTCTTCATGCCGGATGCTGCCCAACCTGCAGATAAAATATCAACATTCCCCAGCGGTGTTAGGCTATATTCAGGCAGCAATTCTGAAATTCCCCTTGATAAATTTACCAGAGACCCTTCAGCAATCGAGGTTAGCCTATCGCAGGAAAACATGTCCCAGTTTGTGGGTTCACTGCTCAACGGCAACATAGTTCTTAACCAAGCCCTTTATATACCCACAGCTGTATCCACAGCGGACATCGATAAGAAAATGAAGATATCATTCAAGAAAGAAGGGATAACGTTTGATTTCTCGACAGACAAGCCGCTCCTTATAATCAACGACCTCAGAATCGAATACCAGGAGGTGGGCGTCCCGAAATGGATGATGTCCCTCGATCTGGCATTCAAGCTTGACGCAGGTGCACACAATGCTGAAATTAAGAATGATAAGTACAAGGATTTTGGATCCTACCTGGATATTTATCTGACCTTGGTGCCTGAATATGCCCATTGCGCAATATTGAAAGACGACAGGGGCATCATGATGTTCGATCATTCACCAACTTTTGTTGCATCACTTGTAGACGGCCTCAAGGCTATGCTCCCTTCAGACAACCCCGCCAAGGGCGACCTTAAACTGTCCATACTGATGGGCGCAAAGCTTGAAGGTAAAATTGCAGGAGATGATCCAAACGACCCCGGCGATGACAATGAAGATTTCGGCTTCGGCATGATCCTGTCGGATGCCAGCTCCTTCTCCGATGCGGGCCGCTGTTTCCTGACAATGGCAACAGAAGAAGCATCTTTAGGCAAATCAGGTCTCTGCTTCATCAACACAGTCAACTTGGATTAAAATTAATTTAATCATTGAACATTTAGGGCATATCGTTATAAAATCAAAGCAGGGCTTAAAAGGCCCTGCTTTGATTGCATAGATAAACAAAATTTGAGGAGGATTACATGAGGTTCCTTTATAAGCTTTTTCTTATCCTGTTTACTCTCATGGTTATCTCAAGCGCCGCATTTGCCGTTAACGAAGCAGCCCAATGGAACTGGAAGGACGTTAAAATCGGGCTTGAGGGTGATTACCAGATGTTCGGAAAATATTTTCATGAACGCGATATCAACGGATACGACGGCAACCAGAAAGCCCAGTATAATATTTCCCCACCACCTAGTAATAGTGATCTTAACCCGGCAAATGGCCAGACAGATAAAATCGAGGCCTGGCTCGAAAATGAGCTTTTCCTTGTCCCGTCAATTGCTTTTACTGACAAACTTACATTCCAGGCACGAGTTGATATTGATTATATGATATTCAGTTCTGACGACAACACCAAAACGCTATACGAGCCAATTGACCAGGGCAATGGTTATGTACTTTATTCAAAAAAGAAGGCTGACCAGGAAATAAGGCTGACCGAGGCCTTTGTCCAGATGATTACGCCGGTAGGGCTGTTTGTTGCCGGCCGCTTTAATGACGGCAGCAATGGTCTTGTATGGGCGGCACAGTTTGATGAGGCCCTGCCCGGCTGGACTTTTGCCGTTGCCTGGAACAAGAAAGCCGAGCAAAAGTATTATTATGAAGACCCTGATGTCCCTTACTATAACCCTAACACCAGAAACGGCGATTACCTGGACAGGGATGACATGGATGAAATAAGGGTTGTCACCATATATGAAAAACCCGACAAGACATTAAAATCAGAGCAGTGGCTTGATTTCCGTCTGGGCGCATCCAAATCGGCTGCCACCAATATGAGGATATGCCTGCCCCAGTGGAAATTCAACTATAACAAAGGCAATCTCCATTATTTCCATTATCTCGGTACCGGAATGGGCACCTTGGCGGAGATAACGAAAAGCAGTATCGGTGACGATCTTAAAGCCCTCATGGACAATGGTAATGCCCAGGCCCCAGCAGGATATTCCTTTCCAAGCTATATACCGGGTTCCGCACATTATCTGCCCATAAAAGACATGGGGCCTGTCGAAGGTAAAGTTGGTATTGCACTATTTGATGTCTCTTATGACATCGGTAAAGTGACTCCTTTTGCAACGGCTGTTTATACTACAGGCATCAGCCATTGGACTGAAATAAATGGATTCTTGTGGGATGAATATAATCCAAAAGGATACAGGACACCGTCAGTATTAGATGTTATTCTTCTCGGTGAAGTTGAAGACAAATATTTTAACGCGCTTGTTAACATTGCCACAAAAGAGGCCTTCGACCAGAACGATATAAGTTTCAACAATATGACAATGGGAAGGCTTGGTGCAAAATACCGTTTTGCCAAGAAATGGGAATTCCAGGGACAGGCAGTTGCAGCATGGCGCTCAAATGTTAAATATTTTGAGGATGAATACTGGTCATCATTCCCAATCAATTACGCCTTATGGTTCCAATATACTGACTACCAGGGTCACAGTATAGTCCCGTTCGTATTTATGGATAATAGCGTGAAGTATACAACCAACGTGTCGCCATATCTTGGCACAGAACTTACAGGCTTTCTTACTTACAACCTTTTCCCCGGCCTTGATGTTTCATTGATAGGTTCCTATTTCTGGGCCGGAGATTTCTATAAGGACACGTTGACCCCAAAACCTTATCTGGTTAAGTGGCTTGATACGACTGCGGTTGATCCTGATGTTAAAGAATATACAATATATGGCCCCAACCTGAGCGCTGACAAATTCGAACTAACAAACGCATGGACTGTCCAGTTCAAGATCGACTTCAAGTTCAACATCAATTCCAATGCACTGGCCCAAGTAACAACAACTGAGATGCAGGAAAAATAATTCAGATAAGAAAGTATGTTTCAAAAAGGCGGGGCAATTACCCCGCTTTTTTATTCAGCATATATTTTTTTCCCTTTTATTATTACCTATTATAATTCATAGAATACTCGTATCTTTGCTTTACGCTGATACCCGATTATAAAAGGAGAGTTTCATGGAAAACACTCGCAAACGAATTGGTGAAGTGTTGGTCGAACTTGGACTCCTGGATGAACAAAAGCTCAAAACAGCCCTTGAAACTCAACAGAAGCAAGACCTCAAACTTGGTGAAGCTCTAATAAAACTAGGATATCTCTCAGAAGATCAGATCCTTGGTATTTTAAGCAACCTTACTGGTATCCCGTTTCTTGACATGAGAAATGAGATTATTACTAAAGAGGCTCAGCTAATCATTCCTAAAGACAGGATGAAAGAATTTAGGGCTGTACCAATTGCCATTGAAGGTCCTGTTGTGAAGGTTGCAATGTCAGACCCAATGAACCTTGTACTTGTTGATAATGTAAAATTTCTTCTAAACCGCGATATTAAAGTAATCTTGGCTTCTCAAGCCCAACTGGAAGATATCCTCTCCGCACTTAATTCAATAGGTTATGGCCAGATGAATCTTCACCTGAAAAACGTTGATCGCAACCCCAATGTCATGAATATAATTAGTACCGATGCTACTTACATATTTAAGCTTTTAAATGAACCTGACACGACAGACCTTCATCTTACGATCGGGGCTCCACCTGCAATCAGGAAAAATGCCATTTTTACCAGAACAAATCTTCCGGCCTTTACCTCAGACCAAATTGATAAGATCATAAAGGAAATCACGCCAGAAGAATATATCGAAGAATTGAGAGAAAGAAAGGAAGTTGAATTTACCTATATTAAAAGAGGGGTCGGCAGATACAGGCTATACATTTTCATGCACCGTGACGGAGAACTGTCAATAAATGCACACAAGCTCGTTGAGGATATTCCAAACTATAAGACACAGGGGTTTCCTGATTTTTTAATGTCAGCTCTAACATCTCAAACAGGACTATTCATTGTTTCAAGTCCTGTGGGACAGGGGAAAAACATAGCTATTGCTACTGTTATTGATTATATAAACTCAAACAAAAGCTGCAACATCGTTACGTTTGAAGACCCTATTGAATATCTCCATGAACATAAACTTGCAAATGTTATTCAGCGCGAAATTGGAAAAGATACAACAAAAGATATATCAGTACTGTTCGAAGATGTTTTCAAATATGATCCTGATATCCTTGTATTTTCAAAGGTAACTGATGCCTTTATGGCAAAAATTGCGCTGCAGGCATCACAGAAAGGAATTCTTGTAATTGTTGGAATGCTGGGTATAGATGTTTTCAGCACTACCGACCAATATCTTTCTCTATTATCAGATGAAAATATGAAGGCCCTGTTCTCTCATTCTCTTATGGGTGTTTTCTCAATTAAACGAATTGGAGCTCAAGAGAATAAAGGCGGGGCACTCGTCTGGGAACTTCTCCTCGGAAAAGCAAGGGTCCAAAAATTTATTCGTGAAAACAAAATTCATTTTATCAAGGGCCAGGCTCAATCTCTTCAAGGTGAATATTTCCCGGTCGAAGAAAGCCTTGCGAATGCAATAAAAACAGGAAAAATAGACCTGAAAACCGTTGAAGAAGAGCCTGGAATCAACAAGGATATCCTCAACGGTTACCTTGCAAGGCGGTAAATTTTCCCTTGCAACACCAAATTCTATCGTGTATAAAATGAATCGCTATTCAGACTAATGTTTTGAATTCAGGGTAAAATTAGCAAAATTAAATAAAAATATTAATATAAGGAGTAAACTAATGGGCAGGAAGATTTTTGTTTTTTGTGTTTTCATGATCCTGGTTTTATCAAGTGCTGCAATGGCAGCTGAAACAGTTGCAGTTGCAACCGGTTACACAGACTGGACAAAGGTAATATTTATTGCCGTTTCAATCCTCGGAGCAGGTTTGTGTATGGGGCTAGGGACAGTCGGAACTGGACTTGGAATGGGTAATGCAATTGCAGGAGCAAGCGAAGCTGTTGGAAGAAATCCTCAGTCTCAGGGTAAAATTATGATGACCATGATGATTGGTCTTGCAATGGTAGAATCCGTGGCCATCTATGCTCTGGTTATTACTCTGATTATCCTTTATGCTAACCCTTTCAAAGCAGTAGTTCTTGGTTAATACCAGGTATCTGCTAAATTTACGCATGATAAAAAATTAAATGCGTAATTGGGAAGAAGGAAGAAACTCACCATATATAACAGTTATCTGTTCTCCTTTTTGGGGTGAGCTTAGCATATTTAATTTTTATTGGTAATAACAGGGCGAGGAGATGGTTATGGATCAGGGAGAAAAAAACACTAAACTTAATTTTGCAAGTGTTGCGATAAGCTTTTTTATCCTGATAGTACTACCTCTTACAATAACAGGTATTGTGATAAGCAAGGGAGTGGTCAAGGTTGGAGAAGAAGCAACACAGGCAAATTTGAGAGTTCTGGATAATCCGCAGAAACAATCTGTCGAACTAAGAGCCAAGAATATAGCTGAAGGAATTGCTCAGTTCTATACAGATAGAGAAAAAGATATAAAAATTGCATCCATACTTCCAAGAGATGAGAAAGCATACACAACATTTCTGACAACTAATAATCTTGGCGTAATTAAATCATCTGATATAGGTTTAGTAAAAGTTCCCATGCCTATTTACAAAGAAATTGCCTTTTTAGATAAAACAGGCATGGAGCAGATTAAAATTACTAATGCAGGTGTTGTTCCAAAAGAAAGTCTGAAAAATATGTCAAATCCCGGCAACGGTGAATATGGGAAAGAAGACTATTTTGAAATAGCAAAATCACTTGCACCTGGTGAATTCTATATAGGACCAGTAGTCGGATACCACGTAAATAGAAAAGATGTAGATTCCGGAAAAAAATTTGAAGGTATCCAACGCATTGCCACGCCTGTATTCGATTCATCTGGATTTGCAGGTGTTATTGAATTGGCTCTGAATTTCCAGCATGTCAGGGAGTTTGTTGACCACACAGTTCCAACTGATCCGGAAAAGATATTTGCATCAGTAAATCCTAAAGACAATAATTATGTCTTTCTGGTTGACCGGGATGGCAACATTTTATCGCATCCCGACGATACATTAATAATAGGCCTTGATAAAAATCATAATATTGTACCAATGCTTAAGGAAGATAATTATAAAAACCTTGAAGCATCTGGTGAAGGGTATATGAATCTTTTATCAATTGGTTTCAAAGATGAAAATTTGCCCAAGATTCATGAAGAAGCATCTTTGGGAAAATCCGGATCTCGTACATATAACCTTGATAATAGTAGTTACTTTGTTGCTTTTGCCACAATACCTTATTATGGAAACGGCTTCAGTAAGCCCAAAGGCATAGGTTGGGTCGGTATGGTTATTGACGTGAATCTCTACCATAACCTCAGCCAGGAAAAGGCAAAAGATATTAGAGATAAGGTTGCGAAATGGCAGAAATCAACAATATTGGTTGTAATAGTATCATTAATACTGCTCTTCCTGATTGCATTGATTCTTTCCAGAGGGATTCACAGACAAATCAAAAGAGTCTATGACGAAGAGGTGATGCCTCCTTCAGATGAAGAAAACAAAGATTGAGAAAAAAGGGATGCATTAGCATCCCTTTTTCTTTACCTTTACAATCCAATGTGACCTTTTAAAAATAACAGCAGAGTCTATGTATAAATGAAAGAAAACTTCCAATGGCGGTTTTAAAAATCATAAAAAGCATATTAATATCAAAGTGTTCAACCACAAAGTCGGGCTTGTATAAAAACAACTGCTGACATATAAATATTTACAGAAATCAACTTACTCGGGAGGCATGCATGCCTGCAAAGATTATCGAAAAGAAGATGTTATCGGAAAATGTATTTTCATTTGTATTCGATGCAAAGCAAATTGCATTAAAAAGGAAACCCGGCCAATTTGTCGTTTTAAGAATACATGAATACGGGGAACGAATTCCTCTTACAATTGCTGATGCGGATGCAGCAAAGGGAACATTGACACTTATTTTTCAGGTTGTCGGCAAATCAACAGCTCTTCTTTCTGAGATGGAACCCGGTCAGGAGATACTTGATCTGGTTGGACCTCTTGGAAAACCAACGCATATTGAAAAGTTCGGAACCGTAGCTTGTATCGGTGGTGGAGTTGGAATTGCACCGATTTTCCCTATAACACAAGGGATGAAGGCGGCAGGAAATCATGTAATATCCATAATCGGTTCAAGAACCAAAGACCTTTTAATCCTTGAGGATGAGATGAAAGCCGTCTCAGACGAATTTATTGTTTCAACCGATGACGGTTCATATGGCTATCATGGTTTTGTCAGCCAGGCACTTGAGAATAATTATCTACTGCCGGGAAAACAACATATAGACTTGGTTGTCACTATCGGTCCAGTGCCAATGATGCGGGCGGTTTGTGATGTTACCAGAAAATATAACATACCCACCGTTGTTTCATTAAATTCAATTATGGTTGATGCAACAGGCATGTGTGGTGCATGCAGGGTAAGTGTAGGTGATAAAACCAAATTTGTCTGCGTTGATGGTCCGGAATTTGACGGGCATCTTGTTGACTTCAAGGAACTTATTGACAGACAAAATATATATCTCGATCAGGAAAAAGAATCTTATAACCACCTCTGTTCATGCAGGTCTGGGAGGTAATAAATGGATATAAAGGAAAGAATGAATATTCCACGTCAACCAATGCCGGAGCAAAACGCAAAGGCAAGATCACGCAATTTTGAAGAGGTCCCTCTGGGCTATACACCTCAAGCAGCTATAGCAGAAGCAAATCGTTGCCTTCAATGCAAAACAAAACCTTGCATTGAAGGCTGTCCCGTTGAAATAGACATACCGGGTTTTATAAATCTTGTTTCTCAAAGTGACTTTTTAAATGCTGCAAGAAAAATCAAACAAACGAATGCTTTACCCGCTATTTGTGGAAGGGTGTGTCCACAGGAAACACAATGTGAAGAAAAGTGTGTCCGCAGAAAAAAAGGGGAAAGTGTAGCCATTGGAAGACTTGAAAGATTTGTAGCCGACTTCGAAAGATCACAAGGAAGCATATCAATTCCGGAAATTGCACCTTCAACCGGTAAAAAAATTGCAATTGTGGGCTCAGGACCTGCAGGTCTTACAGTTGCCGGAGATCTTGTCAAACTCGGCCATGATGTAACAATATTTGAAGCATTGCACATTCCTGGAGGGGTGTTGGTTTATGGTATACCCGAATTCAGATTACCCAAGGCCATTGTTGCCGCAGAGATAGATTATTTAAAACAAATGGGTGTCAAGGTTTTAACCTCTCATGTCATTGGAAGAATATTTACTGTGGACGAATTGTTTGAAGAAGGTTTCCATGCCGTGTTTCTTGGAACCGGTGCAGGTCTGCCAACATTTATGAATATACCCGGAGAAAATCTTAATGGGGTATATTCTGCAAACGAATACCTGACAAGATCGAATCTGATGAAGGCTTATCTTTTCCCTGAATATGATACGCCAATCGTCAGAGGAAAAAAGGTGGCAGTGATAGGCGGGGGTAATGTTGCCATGGATTCTGCTAGAACAGCGATGAGACTCGGTGCAGAAAAGGTTTATCTGGTTTACAGAAGATCAAGAGTTGAAATGCCTGCCAGAATTGAAGAAATTCACCATGCCGAAGAGGAAGGGATCGAACTGCATCTTCTGACCACTCCCATCAGATACATAGGAAACGAGAAAGGATGGGTTGTAAGTATGGAATGCCAGCAAATGGAGCTTGGCGAACCGGATGGATCTGGAAGACGCAGACCTATCCCTAAGAAAGGGAGCGAATATATAATGGAAGTTGACACTGTTGTAGTCGCAGTCGGCACTGGAGCAAATCCCCTGGTTCAGAGCACTACACCAGGTCTTGATACCAACAAATGGGGATATATCATTGCTGATGAAGAAACAGGACAAACATCAAGAAAAGGTGTATATGCAGGTGGAGACATTGTTACTGGAGCGGCTACAGTTATTCTTGCAATGGGAGTTGGAAGAAAAGCCGCAAAGGCCATACATGAATACATTATGTCCCTTTAGAAAGGTAAATTAAAAGCGGAGAGAATATGACCCTAAGAGATTTAATGGTGCTGCTTGATGCAGAAGTAATTGTCGGTGAATCACGGCTCGATATTGAAGTTAAAGCAGGATTTGCGGCCGACCTCATGAGTGACGTACTCTCCTTCGCAAAACCAGGAGCCATACTTTTAACAGGCCTGACAAACCCGCTCGTTGTTCGTACTGCAGATACAATGGATTTAATAGCAATTATATTTGTCAGAGGCAAAAAACCCCTGAACGAGGCAATAGAACTTGCAAAGCAAAAGAACATCCCCTTGTTGGCTACCCGTTATATCATGTTTGAAACCTGCGGAAGGCTTTATAAAGCTGGTATAAGAGGATCAATAACAAAAACAGAGGGCAAGGATTGATAAACTGTATTTGAATTAGCTCTCCGACCCGACTTGACAGCTCTCCTTTCTGATTTAGTTTAATTATCCCTCAGAAAGGATAGCTGGCGGGTACTCTATCTTCAATTGCTCAAGAATCAGATTAAATCGTAACAATTACGGATCAACCTATTTCTTTTTCCGTTTTGGCTTCCATTCACGAGCCAATCGTTGCGCTTCGGCGACCTGTGCCGGAGTCATTATAGTGGCCAGATCATTCCGGTTCTGAGAGGCATTGGGATTACCCTGAGCCGCTGCCAAATTATACCACATGTGGGCTAATATAAAGTCTTGGGCAACTCCTTTGCCATCATGATAAAATGATGCGAGATTATACTGGGCATCAGCTAATCCCTGATCAGCAGCTTTTTTATACCATTTGGCCGCTTCAAAATAATCCTGTTCAACTCCCAATCCATCCTCATACATTACTCCAAGATTATATTGAGCTTCACCAAGCCCCTGTTCGGCAGCTTTACGGTACCATTTCGCAGCTTCTAAATAATTGTTCTGGACTCCCATCCCCTCTTCGTATGTCAAACCGAGATTAAACTGAGCTTCCGCCAAACCATTTTCTGCAGCTGCCTTGAACCATTTAACAGCTTCTTTATAGTCTTGTTGCACACCTCTTCCACTGCTGTACATGCTCCCGAGGTTTATCTGTGCGTACAAATCACCCTGTTCCGCAGCCTTCCGATACCATTTTGCCGCCTCAAAATAATTCTGTGGAACACCGTCACCATTTTCATATTTAACAGCAAGATTATACTGAGCCTCACTTAGTCCCTGTTCGGCAGCTTTTTTATACCATTTAAGGGCCTCAGATAAATTAACGGATCTTCCAAGACCTTCTTCGCAAATCAAACCGAGGGCAAATTGAGCCTCTGGTAATTCCTGATCAGCAGCTTTCAAATACAATCTTACAGCTTCCTTATAATCCTTCTGCACCCCTCTACCATTGCAATAAAGACTCCCAAGACAGTATTGGGCATAAACATTTCCCTGATCAGAAGCTTTTTTATACCACTTGGCAGCTTCATTATAATTACGTCCAATCCCTTCACCTGTCTCATATTTTATTCCCAGTGAATACTGCGCCTCAGCCATTCCCTGTTCTGCCGCTTTTCTATACCACTTGACCGCTTCATGATTGCTTTTTTGCAGGCCTCTTCCTTCCTCATACATAAGTCCAAGGTTATACTGAGCTTCTGCAAGCCCTTTTTCAGCAGCTTTCTTATACCAAATCGCCGCCTCTTTATAATCCTTGTCCACTCCACGGCCTTCTTCATATAAAAGCCCCAGATTATATTGTGCCTCCAAATGCCCTCCATCAGCAGCTCTTTTATACCATTTGGCCGCTTCTGAAAAATCCTGCAAAACTCCCCGGCCCTGTTCATAAACAACACCTAATTGAAATTCAGCACCTGCATCTCCCTTTTGTGCGTCATGAAGAAGTTCTTTTAAGGCCGTACCAGTGTCACCACTTTCATAGACATCACGGTAGCTGCCCATTAACTGGTGGGGTGTTAAGAAAAATATCAGGCCAAATAAAGTAGACGTATAGAATATAAAAAAAACAGAAAATTTATATTTAAGTTCAATTCTCATAATTTTCATTGCTGTCATATTTTATCAAACGGTTTTTCATATTAAATATAATGATACATAAACACCGGTAAGCGTCAATAATGATTCACTGAACTTTTCAATTATTTGTGAACTCTAATAATTGACATCCAAGAATCCGAGAATAAGTATGTTGATTGGGCCGTGATTAATCATTTATACACAAACGCCTGAAAAATTTATTATTGATGCATCACAGACTTGGCAAAAGGCATCGCCATCTGATGATAATATCCGGATTTCACCAAAAGGAATATGATGCACTATCTCACAATTTCTTTGTAAACCGGAAGCCCACCGAGAGATTCGACTTTCATCACTGCATTCATCAGAGCTGCTGCAGCAGCTCTGGCGCCTATAACACCAAGATGAAGAGGATGTGCTTCCTTGTTTCCAATTGAAAGACAGAAGATAATGTCTCCATCAAAAGGTGTATTGAATGGTGATATATGCCTTGAAAGACCATTCCCTGCCATCCTGGCAACCTGAAGTGCCGATATTTTATCCAGATAAGCATCTGTCACCAGGACGCAAAGAGTAGTGTTCGAAGGTGATCCTATTTTATTCCTGTTTTCACCTGATACAATTGCCTTGTTTGTATCAAGGAAGCTATTTCCTTCTCTTGCGCCCGCTATAATTTCTCCTTTGTCATTCAATATATCACCGAAAGGATTTGCTATGACAAGCGCACCTATCCCGACATCATTGAATCCTTTTATATAACTGGAACCCAACCCGCTTTTTGTTGCATAAATTACACCTCTTAATTTACCGCATGTTGCACCAGTACCGGCACCTATTGCACCCTGTTCAACCGGCTTACTGCTTGCATCTATACAGGCCTTAAAGGCCATTGCTTGTGTGGGTCTGGCCTTTGCGTTCATAAATGAAAGGTCATATATAACAGCAGTTGGAACAACAGGCAGTCTGGCTACAGATAAATCAAGACCTACCCCTTTGTCCTCAAGGTATTTAACAACCCCTCCTGCAGCCTCCAATCCGAAAGCCGATCCGCCTGCCAGACATAATGCATGAATAGAAGTTCCGGGATGCATTATCTCCAGTGAATCAATCTGCCTGGTTGATGTTGCCATTCCCGATATATCTGCGGAACCGATTGCAGGTTTATCAAAAATAATTACCGTAATACCTGTTCCGCCTTCAAAATCAGATTCATGGCCGACACTGATTCCTTTGATGGCCGTAAGGGTATCATTGATCATGCTTGAAGTCTCTTATGGATCCATTAAATTCAGCCATTATTTCTTTAACAACAGGAGTGTTTACTGCCTTGGCTCTTATTTCTGAAGGTTTCATGGATTGCCCATTCTGATTGTTCACACTGATTTCAATTTTAATACTAATATTTCTTTCGTAATATAGATTGGCCTTTTTTTCAATTTCGACTCTATCCCTGCGTATCTGTTCGGCATGAAATTCTGAAGAAACACTCAACACGATAATATCATTGTCATCACCTTCATACGTCGCATTTGAAATAATACTGTATAGTGGCGCCTCATGGTTATTCAAATAACCGAGAAACCCGATCCAGGTTTTTTCAGTTGAGGAGGCATCTCTGCGTTTGTTTCTCTGATCCGTTTCATTGGAGGTAATGGTACTGATTTTACAATTTGCATTTGAGTTGTTCGGCTGGGTAAACTGCTGAAGATCAAACAATCTGGGTGCAAAAATAATTCTTAGCAGGATGGTTTCAAGTGTTATCTTTTGCAGGCTCGAAAACTTCATATCAGTTTCAGATCTGATTAGAACACTCAATGCCCTGTGTATTTCTTCAAAGGGATAATCCTTTATCATTTTTTTTAAAAAATTTATCTCTTCCGATGGCAAGGGGATATTGTCATATCCGGTTTTTAAGACCATCATATTCCTGAATTGTTCAATAATACTTTTATAGAATTGCGTCAGATCGTAACCGTATCTATAAACTTCATCAATAAGACCTAATAATGCTGTTGCATCACTATTCAAGAGAGAATTCAGGACCTCATGTTTTTTTGACATTGACAGCAAACCAAGCAGTTTCTCGATATTATCAATACCGATCTCCCCATGACCGGTTGCCATCGTGCGCTCCAACATACCCTGGGCATCGCGCATGCTGCCGTCTGCCTGGATTGCTATAAGGGTAAGGGCATCATCCGTAATATGAAATCCCTCACCCGATGATACATTCCTGATATGGTTTACTATTTCATTTACAGATATCCTTCTAAAATCATAACTCTGGCACCTTGATAATACTGTAAGTGGTATCTTGTTAAGCTCGGTCGTTGCCAAAATAAAAATCACATGAGGTGGCGGTTCCTCAAGGGTTTTTAACAATGCATTGAAAGCGCTTTTTGATAACATGTGTGCTTCGTCAATTATAAATGTTTTATATCTTGATGTACTGGGAGCATAACGCGAGTTTTCAATCAGCTCCCTAATATTTTCAACACCCGTATGTGAAGCAGCATCAATCTCGAATACATCCACAGCCCTTGAAGCAGTTATATCCATACATATCGGACATTCATTGCACGGTTTTGCACTCGGGCCTTTTTCGCATGACAATGCCTTGGCAAGTATACGGGCAACTGACGTTTTTCCTACCCCCCTGGGTCCAGAGAAAACAAAAGCATGAGGAATTCTTTCAGATTCAATTGCATTTCTTATCACCACTGTTATATGTTCCTGACCCACAACATCTTCAAAACACTGTGGTCTATATTTACGTGCAATCACCTGATACATGCGAGGCATATTATTATTTATCCAGTCCTTGTTTCAAGAGAAAAAGCCAAAAAAAACCTGATAAAGGACCGGGCCTTAACATACACATACGACGTACCGCTTACCGCTGCTCCCTTCCGGGCCTGACGGGATTCACAGCGCCGTATTGCACGAGACCCGGTCCTTTACCAGGCCTTGTTTCGACATTATTTGAATCTAAGTGGCTTCTGCCGGGGTTATCTTTCCTTCAGCCATCACTTGCCACTATCATATATTGGCGGAGAGAGAGGGATTCGAACCCTCGGTATCGCTTTTGGCGATACACGCGATTTCCAATCGCGCCCCTTCAGCCTCTCGGGCATCTCTCCGGATTATTCTCAAATAACTCAGATTATTCAACCAAATTGTTTTATCTCAATCGATTCTAATATTTTTCTATTTATTGGCGGAGAGGGTGGGATTCGAACCCACGGTCCCCCTTTTGGGAGGACAGCCGATTTCGAGTCGGCCCCGTTACAGCCACTTCGGTACCTCTCCCTTCCTTTTAGTCTGGAAAAATTTTCTGATAATGCTTGCACTCTCATCGGCAAGAATTCCGCTCTGCACTTCAGGTTTGTGATTGAGTCCAAGCCCGAATGCCTGGAATAATGATTCCACGGCTCCGTATCTCTTGTCGGAAGCAGCATAAACAAGCTTGCCGATTCGCGCATGTACAATAGCCCCGACACACATTAGACATGGTTCAATCGTAACATAAAGTATAGATCCTGTAAGTCGATAATTGCCCAACACCTTGGCAGACTTCCTTATCACTTCAACCTCAGCATGGGCAGTCGGGTCTGATTTCTGGATCGTTCTGTTATGATCTCTATAAATCCGGGTTCCTAAAACGAGCACTGCACCAATCGGAACCTCATTTTCTTTGGCAGCTATTTCAGCCTCTTCCAAGGCTATTTTCATCAAAGAACAATCATCCATCGGAGGACTTATCATCATTTAAAATTAGAAGTCAACATAAGTATAACCAATTCTTCCAGGTATATCGAGTTAGTAGATACGTTGACATATTTTGTTATTTTTTAAGATTGTAAATATAAATTGGATAAACTTGATTCAGCAAGCTTCCTCCTCGTTTTTCAATGTTCTTTTTAATATCAGCCCCGTCATCTTTTGAGATATCTACTGCAATAATATCTGCCGGACTTGATAAATCGATATTTCCAAATTTCGGCCTGTCTTCAATTTTAAAATTATTCCTTGCATAAAAAATCACGCGGGCCTGATTTGTGGAAATCTTCAGATCAGATCCATAATTTTCATATATCCATTGCCCGGCATACCTTATCGCAAGCCTTCTGGGTTCAGGTCTGGTAAAAGACAGGTCCACCCATTGCGCGATGCTGTAGACGATTGCCAAAATTCCAATAAACTGGACAATTTTTTTCCCGGAAGAAAACCACTTTATTATAAAATATGCAGAAACAGGATAAAGCATTATTATCATCGGCATCATATATCTGTCCGAAATGTAATCCCTCATTCCAAAGAACAGAAGTGAAACAAAAAATACTGCTGTAACCAGTTTAGTATAAATATTCCTTCTGAATAATAAAATCATTCCATAACCTGCAATGATCACGGCCATCGGATTGCTAGCAGTGAAATAGCATTCAAAATATCTCAAAACCTGCATGAAAATGTTTGAGTTAATTTTTAACAGGTCAAGATTAAAACTGCGCAAATTTCCATATTGAGCAATCAACCCTTTGAAACAGTATGCCCCCGCAAGGCCAGTAATCAGTAAAAGAATGAGAGCTAAACGCGATCTCCAATTTCTAATTGAGATTACCCAGATTAAAAACAGGGATATCAAAAAAATCACTGCAGTACTTCTAACTGAGGTTCCAATCAGGTAAAGAAATATACTTAAAATAAAAAACACATGTTTTCTTTTTACCAATGACCAATATGTCATAAAATATGTTGCCCAAATAATTAGGCATAAAACAAATGTATCCTTGAGACAGTCAACGCCTAAATCCATTAAATCTCTGTTCGTTATCATGAAGATACCGGAAACAAAAGCCACAGCATTTGAATTAAAAACACTTTGGGAAAGTTTGAACAAGCCAATGGCCGACATTATATAGAAAACGGCCGAGAGCAATCTGCCAGCAAGTTCAAAGTCTGAACCAGTAAATAATGATATCGCCGCAAGCAATACCGGATAAACAGGCATCTCCAGCGATAAGGCTCTGAAGAAATCACCTTCAAGATACATTTTGGCAACCGGTATGTAATGAAATGCCCCATCTTCAGATATAATGTCATAATGAATCCAGGGCGGGATCAGACTTATGACTGAAAGAATAAGCAGAACCAGCAGCAGCCAGTTATCGTTGATTTCTTCTATTCGTTTAAGCATTTCATTCCTGTTGAATCATTGTGCCAGGGACTGATTCTATATCTCAGTGTGAAACTCCGTCCTTTTTCAAAACCTTGAAAAAAGTATAAATCAAAATCTTAATATCCAGCATGAAAGAGAAATTTTTCAGGTAATATTCGTCTAGTTCAACTTTTTTAGGAATCGGGATATCGTCTCTTCCGTTAATCTGGGCCCAACCGGTTATGCCGGGAATAAGCCTGTGGACTCCTTTTCCTGTTCTTTGCTCAATTAAATCGTCCTGATTGTACAGTGCCGGTCTTGGCCCGACAAAACTCATATCACCTTTCAATACACTAATCAGTTGCGGCAATTCATCCAGACTGGTTTTCCTTAAAAAGGATCCGATGTTTGTAAGATAAGTATCCGGATTGTCAAGGAGATGTGTTGCGACCACGGGTGTATCAATCTTCATTGTCCTGAACTTTGGCATTTTAAAAATTGAATTGTTAATTCCCACTCTGTCCGACCAGTATAGAACAGGCCCCTTTGAAGTCAGTTTAACCATAAAGGCGATCGCAGCAAGCGGGACCAGCAAGACAGTCAATGCTGAGGCAGATAAGAAAATATCAAACAGACGCTTCATAAAACTACAATTCTCCGTTTGTTTTCATTGCCTCTACCGTTTCCTTCCATCCTTCAAACAACCCATATTCTGGCCTGAACCCCAGCTCAGATTGTATTAGGGTACTGTCAACAGCAATGTCTTCAACATATTTATCAACAGTGGCCCTGTTTATAGGCGAATTAAAGCCGAGCTTTCCTGATATGTCCTCCATTAAACCCGCCAGAAACCGTACCGGGTTCACAGGTAATGCAAATCCCGGTCTCGATTTTCCCATTGCAAGGCAGATGGCAGAGATTATCTCGTTCATATTATGAGGAATGCCGTCTGAAATATTATACACTTTTCCAGCAGCTCTGGGATGTTCCAAAACAATAGCGGCAGCTCTGGCGGCATCTTTATCATAAACAACTGTCCTTCTATTTTCGCCATTTCCAACATTCAGAAAAATATTTTTAGCTAATGCCTTGACCAGTCTGTGATAATTGCCTTTTATTCTCGGACCATAAACAGCTCCCAGCCTTAAAACCGTTCCAATGTGGCCTCCATCTTTATTCTTTGCCTCAAATATGATCCTTTCGGCAGCCAGTTTGGTCCGGGCATAAAATGTATCGGGATTCACAGGAGAATTCTCAGTCAACAAAGTCCCGTTCGAACTTCCGTAAACTGCTATTGTACTGAAAAGGACAATGCGTTTAGTTTCGCAGGCAATTCCCGCCTTTGCTACATTAATCGTACCGCCTATATTAACTTTCTCATAGAGCTCTTTAAGGGCTTCCGGGGGATTGACAATGTGAAGCAGGGCTGCAAGATGAACCACTGCATCCATATCTTTCATTGCAGCAAGAACTGTTGATTGATCTGTTATGTCTCCCGCAATCTGTTCAACTCCTTCAGGCCATGTTCCATCAGGAGCATAATCCAGCGACAATGTGCGTATCCTGTGCCCTGCATTCAGCAATTCATTCACTACGACCGGACCGACAGCACCGGTTGCTCCGGTGACAAGAATTTTAAGATGGTTATTAATCATTTCCCAATAAAATGGGACATGATCTGTCCAGCCGCATGACCGACGGAAAACATCTCTTCCAAAAGCCTGCGCCCGTTCCTGCCGGTCCTTTCCCGCAGGAATTTGTCCCTGAGGAGCTTCATTGCATTATTATATAAATCCTCATCATTTCCATTAACTGATACAAGCCCGGCCTCATGCTCGTCCAGAACCGCCTTCAAATCATTGCCTTCATTGATGCTGGCCAGTATCGGCATCAGGTGAAACATGTAACCAAGCATTTTCCCCGGAAAGTTAAATGTCTTGAGGTTGCGGTCCAGCGTAATAAGCCCTACATCGAATTCATCCAGCATGGAAAGATATATCTGCTGGTTTACCGACGGGTGAATGGAGATATTGGATAATCCTTCCTTTTTTATTATCGATACAAGGCGGCTCACTTCACTGCCATCTCCGACCAGCAGGAAGTATGCGTCCGGTTCATTCTTCATCCCGATGGCCAGCCTGATTATATTGTCCATATCCTGGGCCACCCCTATATTGCCTCCGTAAAAAAACACCACTTTCCCTTCAAGACCAAGCCGTATGCGGAAGTCTGTAGCAGGGAGTTTTTCTTCGGCAAGCGAGGTCCAGTTATACAGCAGCTCAAGCTGGTTCTTCTTGTCCGGAAAATTCTTTAAAAAATAATTCAGGTTTCCCGGCGACTCCAATCCTATATGATCGGCTGCATCATAATTGATTCTTTCGATCCATTTAAAAAAGCTGTACAGAAGGCCCTTTCTTAAAACACCGGAATCCAATGCCCACTGCGGGAAGATATCCCTTAAAATCAGATAAGACGGGCATGAATAAAGCTGCTTGAGCTTTTTAACAAGAGGCCCGAAAAATATTGTAGGCGAGTAGTATATAACCAGATCATACCTGTTTCTTAAAAAATAATTCCTTGCCTTACGCCATATTGTAAATGAGAGCATGCATTCATTCAGCAATCGGATCGGCCTTGAAGCTGACTTTATCCTTCCAGCCTGAACCCTTACAATCTTCATCCTGTTTTCATTGGAGATATTTACACTGCCGGTAATTGATTCATCTGTTGTGACCACTGAGACTTCATGACCATTGTTTATCATTTCTCCTGCAAGGTCATGTATAAGCTTGGCGCAGGACACTGTGCTTGGAAGATAATAGACAACAACTATAAGGACTTTCATCTATTGCCCTGACTATCCGGCCTTGGTTATATATTCAGTAACATCAAGCAGGTCTCAAACTGATTCTCTCCACACAGTCCGTTTAATATAATCCGTATAGCTTACAATAATCCGAAGGACTTTCTTCGAGACATTATCTGTGTTGTAGTCCTGAACGAGCCTGAACTGACGCTTTTCCCTTGAATACTGCTTAGTGACAATATCCACAGATTCCATAACCCTCTGTGTTTTGAGGCCGCACATGATGAGAGTCCCTTCATCCATACCTTCCGGTCTTTCATGCGCCTGCCTGATTGTTACTGCAGGGAAATCAAGAATTGCAGATTCTTCCGTTATTGTACCGCTGTCTGAGATCACACAAAATGCATTTTGCTGCAGCTTGACATAATCGAAAAATCCCAGCGGCTTCATGAAGCTTATCCTTTTATCAAGATGAGACACATCAAGCTGTTCAAGCCTTTTTCTTGTGCGCGGGTGGGTGGAAACTATCACAGGCATGTCATATTTCTTTGCAAGTGCGTTTATGGAATCAAGAATATTGCGGAAATTCTCCTCACTGTCCACATTCTCTTCCCTGTGAGTGCTTAAAACAAGGTAAACTCCCTCTTTGAGTTCAAGCCTTTTCAAAACACCGGATTTGGAAATTACAGGCATATAGTATTCTAAAACCTCTTTCATCGGAGAACCTGTTTTAATAACTGTTTCCGGTCTTAATCCTTCACTGATAAGATATCTGCGGGCATGTTCTGTCAGCGTCATGTTGATATCACTTAAATGGTCGACTACTTTGCGGTTGAGCTCCTCCGGGACCCTCTGATCAAATGATCGGTTACCTGCCTCCATATGGAAAACTGGTATTTTGCGTCTTTTCGCAGGTATTACTGATAAACAGCTGTTGGTATCCCCATAAAGTAAAACGGCATCCGGATTCTCTTTTTCCATCACCTCATCCGATTTGGCTATTATGTTGCCGATGGTCTGTGCAAGGGTCTCTCCGACTGAATTCAGAAAAAAATCCGGTTTTCTGATCTCCATCTCTTTGAAAAATATTTCATTCAGTTCATAGTCGTAATTCTGCCCGGTGTGCACAAGCACATGATTCACGTGCATCTCAAGCTCGCTCATAACCCTGCTCAGTTTTATTATCTCCGGCCTCGTGCCGACTATTGTCATAACTTTTAAAGGCATACTTTAATCTCCTCAATGATTTTTATCATGCAGTCGCATTATCCCTTATATCTTTGCTCAACTCTTCAACCATTGCCTCCCAGGATGGCGGTGTGTAGTTAAATTCCCTGCGGAATCTTGTTGAGTTCAGGCTGCGGTCGCATCTCACGGCATCATCGGGGACGACTTCGATATCGAGGTCCATTTTTTTCTTGATCAACATCAGGAGATCATACTTGCTGATCGGTTCGCTTGAAACATTGTAGAGCCCGCTTGCACCAGCATGTTTGATCAGAATGTTTTCAATCACCCTGCATAATTCAAATGTTGTTAATCCGGTGTAAATGGCATTCCTGAAACCGTATACGGTTCCCCTCTGCGACAGGAACCATTCCAGGAGTTCCGTGCCGGAGCCCAGTTCAGTGCCTATAAAAGAGGACCTGAGGGTAAGAGCATGCCCGTTTTTAACTTCACCTAAAGCCTTTGTCTTGCCGTATATATCTACAGCATTCGTTGGGCTGGTTTCATCATAATTCCCGGCATGACCGTCAAATACGCAGTCCGTACTGAAATTGACCACTTTAGCATGGTTGCCGCGAGCCCATTCGGACAGTCTATGAGGGAATAAAGAGTTTATCAATATGGCTTGAATTGATTCATCCGCTTCCTTGCGCCGCTTTGTTATACCGATGCAATTAAGGATAAAGTCAGGTCCCACACACTTCATTATGCCTGTAAGCATTGAAAAATCTGTTACATCAACAAAATCTATAACCCTGTTGTTTTTAAACAGCTCTCCTGCTTCAAAATTGTTTCGGCCTTGCCGTAATGTTGTATACGTTTCAGGAAACAGCAGTGACAGATGCCTGAAAAGCTTATGGCCAAGCATGCCTGATCCGCCCAGAATCAATAAACGCAACCTACACCTCCGCACAATTCCTGCCTGATATAATCAAGATTCTTTAGCTTTTCCTTTATTTCGGGTACTGTTAAACGTTTTGTATTGTGTGAATTGTAATCTTCTACATGGGATATCTGCTCTTCGCCTTCTGTAAAATATTTGCCGTAGTTCAGATCACGGTCGTCCGGGATGATCCTGTAATACCCCCCCAGATCTTCAGCTTTAACCAGTTCTTCACGGGTTAAAAGGGTCTCATACAATTTTTCACCATGCCTTGTTCCAATAGTTCTTATTTCATTATCCGCCTTGAACAATTCCCTTACCGCCAGTGCCAAATCCAATATAGTAGAGGCCGGGGCCTTCTGCACGAATATGTCACCCTGCTTCGCATTGCTGAAGGCATAGAGCACAAGATCTAGGGCGTCGTCCAGAGACATCAGGAAACGGGTCATGTTCGGATCGGTAACCGTAAGGGGTTTTCCTTCTCTGATCTGCTTGACAAAAAGCGGGATAACAGAACCGCGTGAGACCATGACATTCCCATAGCGTGTCCCTGAAAAAATTGTTTTGTTTTCATCTGTAATCCTGGCTTTTGCAACCATAAGCTTTTCCATCATTGCCTTTGATATCCCCATGGCATTTATAGGGTAAACCGCCTTGTCTGTACTTAAACATATAACCTTTTTCACTCCCGAGGCTAATGCTGCATTCAGTACATTCTCAGTTCCGAGGATATTTGTCCTCACAGCTTCCATGGGATAAAATTCACAGGAGGGAACCTGTTTCAATGCTGCTGCATGGAAAATAAAATCCACTCCGTCCAAAGCCGATTTAATACTTTCATATGAACGGACGTCCCCAATGTAAAATTTCACTTTGTCATTACCCAGTTCAATCCGCATATCTTCCTGCTTTTTTTCGTCACGGCTGAAAACGCGGATTTCCCGTATATCCGTATGCAGAAAACGCTGAAGCACGGCATTGCCAAAAGATCCGGTGCCACCTGTTATCAGTAGGTTTTTACCAGCAAACATTTTTGTCCTCTTGATATTTTGATTTTTCGTAATATTCACAACAAATGATGTATATTGTCATCATAGAGTTAATCAAGCTTTTCCGTGATATATTTCATAAAGCTCTCTGCATCAAGCAATTGCAAGGGCTGTTCATTCTGTCCTAAAAATCTTTTTACAGCCCTGGCAATGGATAACGCAGAATTTGGATTAAACGTCTGCTCGGGATCGAGTACATCCCTCACATAATCAAGCTCTGCAGCCAAGACCGGCAGTCCTGCCTGTCTTGCTTCAACCATAGGGATTCCGAATGATTCGAAGGTGGAAGGATAAATCAATGCCCCAACTTTTGCATAAAGATGGTTCACTTCCTCATGTGATAACAAACCCATATTGTTCAGGCTAAGTCCGTGCTTCTTTTTCCTATATTCGATCATATGAAATAATTCGGGCCAGGTTGACTTGTCCACTGTCAAACATAAGGATGGGAACAATCCATCTTTTGCCAGCAGGCACCAGGCATCCAGCAATTTCTCATGATTTTTATGTGGTTCACCCGAAGCTATGTAGGCAAAATCATACACAGGCGCTTTTCTTTCCGCTGTACTATTATTAATATCCCGGGAATATCCAATGCTGCTTAGACTAAACGGCATTACCTTTACAGGGCTAATTTTTTCAATAAAATTTTCAAGCTGTTCCTTCATTGAAGGAGTCTGCACTATGAATTCATCAGCATTTTTATATTTAAAATGCAGCCATAAGCGCTCCATTTTAAGCCTTAAAAATGTTTTTATAGGAAACCCGGTTAGCGCCACTTTATCAATAAGATATCTGTTTTGTAAAAAAACAATAACATATCCTTCAAGTTTAAACAGCGGAGGCAGATTTCCGAAACAAAAAACCTTATCATCGGATCTGACATTCAGTGACAGCCGTCTCTCGGCAATCAGGCGATGAAAAATAGTTGGTTTGGTACGAATTATGCTGATATTGTCTGATATATATCCTGGCAAGTCCATTCGTGAATCCAGTATAGCCAAAATCTTTATTCTTTTGGGTATCGAATTCAACAATGCAAGCAATAAGGACCTCCCGCCTCCTACATGAACATTCATTGCATTTAAAATAAGTCTCGATGGTGATTTATTCATTATTGTCTTTCCTAGTTAATATTCCTGATCTTCAGGATTTTTTCAAATAACCCGGACTGAATCAGCCAGATAGCCGTTATTGCAATTAAAATCATTAAATAGTAGGGGATATCCTGCCTTGGAGTCAGGCCGAATTGTGCTACAGTATTTGCCATGCAAAGCCCTATCAGCGAGCAGAGAATCGGATTACCTGTCAGTCTCATAACAAGGTCTTCCACAAATAATATAAGTGATGTTAATATCATCATTCCAAACATCACAACCCAGAGAGAATCGCTATAGAATAAAAAGGCTACAGCACCGGGAATACTCGCAAACTGAGTTTTATTATTGTCCATGTATTGATAATGCGAATTGCATACTTTCTGATACAAAGTTATTTTTCCTATTTTCCGCTTCTCGAGAAGGGCTTCTATAATTTTATTTTTTCCCCTTTCGGGATAGGATTGTACCGCCATGAGGCCTTCAATCCCTATCCAGCGATCAATTGCCAAATCGGATATTAATTTTATAAGGAATCCGACATGGTATCCTCTGTTAATAAAAAAGTTTATTTCATAGATATTCTTATCTTCATAAATTGAGGTACTCATTGCTTCTGAATAATATTTTTCTCGTAATTCAGTCACACAAGAGAGGGAAAGAACAAATAGACAGATAAAAATAACAGTCATTATGATTGCTTTACCTAAAGAAATCCCAGATGAGATCCTTCTATTTTTATAAAGAGAAAACATCACCGGGATTACATGAAAGATGTAAACAGCACGGCTCAATAAAGAGATCGTAGAAAAAAAAGCTTCAATAAATACAGTGTAGACTGTTAAGGAAATATTTCGTTTCAAGGATATATCCCACCAGAGAAATGTGACTACCCCCATGGCAGAGCCAATGCTTACAGTCCAGGCTATTAATGAATTCAGCGGCCATGCCAGGATTTTTCCTGGAACCAATCCGGCCTGTTGAATACTGTAAACAATATTTATAACATTTATGGCAGCAATAAGAATAAATAGAATGCTCCAAATTGTTTTTCTGTTGGTACGATAACACGATGGTATTTTTTGCACATCAAATTGATTCTGTGGGGTTACCATCGAATAATAAAAATCATACAAAATTCGGCAGATTGTTACTCCAATTGATGCAATTGAAGCTATAATTAATGTTTTGTCAAATCCAAGACAATTCTCTTTCAAATATGATACTGGTTTAATATACTTCACAATATTCCATGATAAACCATGCCCATAAAAATTGCCTATTGCTTCAACGAATGGATAATTAAATATGAGATGGACAGTAAATTTCAACCAAAACCCCAACCATAAGAAAACAACCATGAAAAGATAGCTGTAACTGATTTGTTTATAGAATCCACTTATAATCATTAAACCGAAAGCAATCGAGAAAGCCGTATAAACTATTTTCGTTCCCGGATAAATAAATATACCTAAAATAAACAGGATAACCCAGAATATAAGGCCAGTTACTTTTGCACTGTTTACAAAAGTATTACGGGTGTTTTCGGTTGATTGCTGTCTTTTAAAAAGTTTGAGATCCATCGGTTATTTCTAATCATCCTTTAAAGTGTTACAAATTCATTTCTCAGGTTCATCAGGATAAATAACCTGTTTAAGAAGACCTTCTTGCAGGAAAACGACTCAAAATAACAGATAATAAATTTTTCAAAGCAATTTTTTCTGTCTGATTGAATAATCCACCTATGATTCCAATAGTAATATATAGAACCTCAAATACAATGACAGAAGATATTAAACCAATCCAGGTGCCCGATATCGGTCTTAAGAACATTGCTAAAAATCCCAGACACGCACCAATAATCAATGGAAAAAAATAAGCTGAAAGGAATAGGTTAAAAGGAGAAATTCTTAAATAATATTTCAAAACCACTATCAAGAATGATAAATCCACCAGGTTGGTTAATAAAAGCGCCATGCCTGCGCCTTTAAGGCCGTACGGTCTTATCAGGAAAAGGCATCCGGTTCCCAAGACAACAGCCCTGAATGCGCTGTATATCGTAAATTGTTTTATCCTTCCTGTTCCGACTGCAATATTATTTGGCAGTGTAACAAATAAAGTACTTAGAAAGAATGAAATTGTAAGCAGGACAAGCACCACCCTTGTCTGTTCTTCAACCCCTCTGCCAACCCACAAATTCATGAATGGCTGACCAAAGATCAATAAAGGAATGAAAATCATGCATGCAAGCACAGTAATGAATTTTGTTGATTTTGCATAAATATCATTGAGCTTTTCGTGTTGACCTGTAGAGTGAAGTTCGCTTGCCATCGGAAAAGTAAAGCCGAGCATATATGCAATCATATATCCAACTGAATTCACAATCATGAAAGGTATGGAATATATTCCAGCAGCCGCAACTCCCAGCCAGACGCCAATCAATGTCTGATCAAGGCGGCTTACCAAAGCGCTCATGCCACGGTTTATTACTCCATAACCTATATAAGCCCTAACACGCCTTAACGTGGCAGATTCAAAACCGAGCTGAAACTGATAAAATGGCAGAAGCCACCTTGCAAACAGCCAATATGCAAACCCGGCAGCTACTGTTGACAGCACTCGCATCATTACAAAACCAACCACTCCATATCCTAGAAACACCATTAATAAACCAAGACAGACCCCGCTTAGATTAGTCATTATTGCGACGCCATAGGTTATCTCAAACCTTTGCAAACCCATGGATACAGCGCGTCCCCAAGACATGCCCACACTGCCGAGAAAACCTATGCCTGCAAGCTTGAAGACACTGATGGCCTGTGGAACCATATCCGGCTGAACTTTAAATACTCTTTCAGCAAGCAGCCCTGATGAAATTATTATTATTGCCATGCCTGCAACACCGATTATCATATAGAGCTGAAGGGTGTTGTTCAGCATTTTATTTGCGGATAATAAATCACTCTTTGCATTATCTTCTGCTAGATATTTGGTTATCGGCAAGTCAAGACCCATATCCATTACTGTCAGATATCCAATGATAACAGCCACCAGGCTTTGCAGGCCGAAGGCGCTCTCGCCTATTGCATGCAGCAATATAGGTGTGGAAACGAGATTAATAACCATAGGGATTGCATAACCCAGCAAGCTGGATAGCATATTGACAGAGGTTCTGCTAATCCGGTCCATGTTTTATCCTATTTTGAAAAAACTTATATGAGGAGACATCTATGGTGGGTTTTATGTGTGGAATATTTTTAAGGCAGATAACAGGATTTGCTTTGGTTCACATATTTCAAAAGATGTGTTTCACAACTTTAAAACGTTTATAATCGTATCTGCAAAATTCTCAGGAAGGAATTTTTTGAATTTCTCGCCTGCAAGATAGTTCCTGATTGCATCCTGATATTTCTGGTACCTCTGAGCGTTTATGCCGAGGATATAATCTCCCAGTTCCTCATTTGATCCGAAATTGCGCCTGTCAATAAATGCATCCTCATCAACAAAGTCTCTTATATTGGGAGCGCCCCAGTAAATGGGCACACAGCAGCAACGCATGCTGTCGAATATTTTTTCCGTGACCCATCCCGTTTCGTCACGGATATTTTCGTAACAGATTGAAAACCTGTAATGCTGAAACACGTCCCATTTGTTTTTTACAGTACCCTTGTATGACTTGTAATCGTGACGAATAAATGGAAACAGACGTTCAGAGTATCTGGCCGGATGGTTCCATCCGATTCCATACAAATCAAAATTATCCGGATGATTTTTCTCAAAATATTCGATTGATCCTCTTCGTTCAGAATACAGCTCCCTTTCATGGCTCGAATATTTATTCATTGAAATATTGACCAGGAGTTTCTTTTCTGCGAATGGTACCGGAGGAATATCAGGGACAAACCTAGTCTGGGGCCAGAATATTTTGAAATATCTTTTATTATCCACAACCGAATCATTCCAGGTAAATATTACAGAGAACAGTTTATGAAATTCCATGTTCCAGTTGGCCGGGTATACTGCCGGGGCTTCCCAGAGAAAAAGAACGGCCCTGTCTTTTAATGAACTCCCCTGGCATTCAGAAAACAGATCACGAATAAGGGGTTTGCCTGTAGCCTTTCTAATCAGTTTTTTCATATTTCCTTTTATTCCTGAATAAGGAAATACGCTCGAAATATCAAAAAAAAATATCCATTCACAGTCATCCAGAGAATTTTCATCTGCGGTCATTAACTGGTAATTTTTATCCAGAAGCCTTTCTCGCAAATAGATGTAAGGATCATTATATGCATCGCGTACATCAGGGTTGAACATCCTGTTGTTTCCACCGGAAATCGAATGGACAAGGATTTTTTTCAATATGTCGCCCTTGGCCTATGTCCTACTGATGTTCAATTTCAGGCTTTCAAATATGGTCCTGAATCTGAACTCCATATCATGATCTTTCAGGGTGCGCATATATCCGTTCTGTGCAACATCTTCACGCTCATCATCATATTTGAGATAATAGCCGATTTTATCGACCATCATGTCTACCGAATCATAAATAGCGATTTCTCTTCCAATACTATAATGCTTTTCCAGGCCCTCCACATAATATGACAATTGAAAACCGCCGCATGAATTTATCTCGAAATGACGTCCTTTCACCTGCTCATGGATTTTATGATCGGTCTTGAACAGCGCAAATGCAGTGTTGCGCCAGGCACGAAGCGTTTCCGTAAAAGGCCTGTTAAGCGCCATCAAATATCTCGTGTCCCATGACACCGAATTGGACAGGTTGAGGTTTATCCTGCTTTGATTGAATATATCAACCATCTGAGTATAGTCTACCGGTCCGCTATCCCATCCCAAGCCTCGAACAAAAACATTAAATCCCGCCTTTCTTGTTTTTCTTATGAACCATGCGCGGTAAGGATGAAACTGGCCGATAAAACTGACATCATATATCTTGGGAATGTCCTTCTTTATGAAATAGCCGGTGTTGCAGGCAAACGGCGAATAGAGAACATTTGTAAAGCCTGCATCCCGGAATCTGTTTAAACCGTTTACATCAGATGTAGTTACATATCTAAAATGACCGGCCCAGAAATTAGAGTACTCCTGCCTCCATATATCATCGAAAAAGTAGCACAGAGTGAGCGCATATTTGTTAATCTCATCAACGGTTTCCGGAATAAACTGGTCTGTATGCGGAACAAAAATTACAATATCAGGTCTTAATTCTTTGACCGTTCCGAGCAGGTCATTGTTCATCCCCTGCCTGCCCAGCTTATTCATTTTATTTATAAAATCATACTTTATAACCGTTTCTGTTATACGTCTGAGCGGAAGATAAAAATTATAATACTCGTAGGATTCGGATTCATCCCTTCCGAAAGCCGCAACAAGAAGTATTTTCATGACCTGGGTTTTTTACCTGTAGGTTTTCAGATAATTGTCAAACACTTCGAACAGGCGATCCATCTGCTTTTTTGATTCAAAAGGATACAGCCCCAGATAAAACCCGTATTTATGGACCTGATTGGCACCAGGCAGGTTGTTGTCGAACAGGCCTGGAAACAATTTGACAACGGGTTGAAGCGCCAGGTTGCCCGCCACTATTGGCCTTGTTTCGACCCCCTGAATTTCAAGATATTTCAAGAAATCTTCTTTCTTGAAAGGGCACTCCTGCCTAAGAATGACAGGCAGGGTAAACCAGGAGCATTCGGAATCCGGGTTTACCTGCATCAGCGCCATAATATCCCCGTACTGTTTTAAATAATTTTCAAAATATACTGCGTTTTTTCTGCGCTGGTCATGAAATGCCGGCTGGCGTCCAAGTTGAACCAGCCCAAAGCCTGACTGGAGTTCAGTGGGTCTTACGTTGAATCCCCAGTTTAAAAACATATATCTTTCATCAATATCGGGCTCAGGTTCGACGCTGATATGCTTCATGTTACGCGCCCATCCATGTGCACGCAGCAGTCTGAACAGGTCAGACAATTCCTCATCCCTGCAACCTATCATACCGCCTTCCATGGTCGTAATGTGGTGCGAGAAGAAAAATGAATAGCTTCCGGCCATTCCGAAAGTGCCCACGGGCCGGCCTTTGAATTTCGCCCCGAGAGACTCGCAGCAATCCTCAATAAGGATGAGGTCATGCTTTTTGCAAAGGGCCATAACCTTGTCCATGTCGCATGGATTTCCCATAAGATGAACAAGCGATACTGCCCTTGTCCGGGAGGTAATTTTCCCTTCCAGGTCCTTTAGGTCCACATTGAGAGTTAAGGGGTCCGTATCCACAAGTCTGACCTTAAGCCCTGCCATCATGGCGGACCATATCTGTGTCGGCCATGTTACTGAGGGGACAAGGATCTCATCACCGGACTTGAGGAGCTTCGCCTGGGGATTAACAAGAGCAAAGGCAATTAAAAGATCCGCGGATGATCCGCTGTTTACCATAACTGATTCGGTATGGCCGAACATCCTGCTGAAGGTTTGCTCAAACCTTACGGTTTTCTCACCCATTGTGGTCCTTAACGCGCACAGGGAATCAAGCGCCTCCATGATTTCTTCCGTCTCATAGGTTGCGCAACTTAACGGATACCAGTATTTCCGTGATTCTGCGTTTTCAGAGCCTGAAGCATCTTCAATGTATGCCTGAATGGATCTCCTCAAATCTTCTTTCTTTTTACTATTCATACACAATCAACCCTTGTTTGATTTTTGCCATTTATAGAAATCCTCGAGAACCATCCTGAGGCCTCTTTCAAGTTCAATAGAATGCTGCCATCCTAATGATTTCAGCCTTTGAACATCAAGAAGTTTGCGGGGCATTCCATCGGGTTTTGATATGTCCCAGAGTATTTGACCCTTATAATCCACAATGGCTGCAATCAGCTCTGCCAGTTCTCTTATAGTAAAATCAGCACCTGAACCTACATTGATAATCTCAGGGCTTTCGTAATTATTCAAGAGGAACAGGCACGCATCCGCACAGTCATCGGCATGCAGGAACTCCCTGCGGGCATTCCCTGTGCCCCATAGTGTAACAGATTCGGAACCGGTCTGTTTTGCCTCCGCGAAACGCCTCACAAGTGCCGATATCACATGTGAGCGTTCGAACTCGAAATGATCGCCCGGGCCATACAAATTGCACGGCATAGGAGAAATTATATTAAGTCCATACTGCTTATTCATGGCCTGTGCCAGACGTATACCGGCTATTTTGGCTATCGCATAAGATTCATTTGTGGGTTCTACAGGTCCGTGCATGAAATATTCTTCACGCATCGGCTGAGGAGACTCCCTGGGATATATACATGAACTTCCAAGGAAAACAGTCTTTGCAACTTTATATTCCAGACATGCTTCCATCAGGTTGTTTTGAATTTTCAGATTATCCAAAAGAAATTCTGTCGGCTCGGCGATATTGGCTGCAATTCCACCGACCTTTGCAGCCGCAATAAAAACAACTTCAGGCCTTGTTCTCTTAAAATGTAAAAAGACGCTTTTGGCGTCTTTTAAATCCAGCTGATTATGTGTTCTGACAATTAAATTCAGGTATCCGTCGCTTTTCAATTTTCTCAAAATCGCCGATCCGGCCAACCCTCTATGGCCTGCGACATAAATCCTGGAATTTTTATTTATCATCAATAGTCCTGACAGGCTGTCTCATATGCCATAGATATTTTTGATACAGGGCATTTGTCAGCTTCCCTGAAAATGTTCCAAACCCGGCCATGGTACTCATTAACAGAAATAATCCCGCCAAAAAATACGGCACTCTTCGGGGCTGAAAGCTTAAACCGGTCATCCAGTTGCTTGTTTTCATAGCTTGAAGCAGCAATCCTTTTGCATCTTGCGGTTTGTTTTGTACAAGCATTTTCATGGCACACAGAACCTGGTCTGATGCCCTGTACATATCATAAACCCTTCGTGCCGAAGGTTTTATTGATTGACTGATTTCCGGCAATTCAAGCCAATAATCCATTACCCAGAAAAAATGCGCAAGATGTGTCCTTGAATTATGGATGACATTAGAGTCCTGATGTGTTGAAATGCGGTATTGGTGCAACGGTTCGTCAATAATCCCGATCGGTCCTGTTTGGGACATCCGCAGATACAAATCGATATCTGCTGCGCTTTTAAATTCAGGCCAGTTAAAATTACCAACCTTTTCCAGCACTTCCTTTTTCGTCATCATGCTCGGAACAATCATGAAATTTGTATATTCCAGGACTGCATTTATCAACTCTTCAAAGTTGAATACGTTTTTTTTCCTTAACTCAATTGGAAGTGAAGTTGAGCCTTTTTTGACTGGTCTGTCCTTTTCATCGATTAATTGCGTCATTGTAAATACAGAGCTGACGCCAGGGTTTGATTTGAAGAACTCCACCTGTTTTCTGACGATTCCCGGGTTATACAGATCATCCGCATGATAGACTGCGATCATAGGCCCTTTCGCAAGAGTTAAAGCATAATTCCAGTTGCCTTCAGCGCCACCAGATATAACGGGATTGAAGAAATATCTGACACCCCTGTTCTCATAACTTTTAGCAATTTCAGCTGTGTTGTCTGATGAACAGTTGTCGCACACAAAAACATCAATGTCAGGATAGTCCTGGGCAAGTATTGAATCCATAGTTCTGGCTAATGACCAACCGGCGTTATGTGCAGGAACACAGACCGTTACATGTAAGCTGTCTTTATCCACTCTGATAATTGATATTTGCCGGAGATTCTTTAATCCAGTCAATCGTTCTCTTCACGGCTGCAAGCGAATCATATTGCAGATTGAAATCAAAACTATCCTTAAGTCTTGTTATATCCGGCAGGTATCGGGAGGGAAGCTTCCCCTCTGAAGCAGGACCATTAATTATCACCGGAACAGTTTCATCAAAACATGAAGCAACGAAACAGGCTAAACCGGAAATCGATATACTATCGTCAGAGCCTACATTAAAGCATGCGTGCCGTGCATCACTCAACAAAATATCCCATAGTGCTACCGTCAAATCAGCACTGTAGCAATACGACCTTACCGGCGTCCCGTCGCTGTTTATTATTATCGGTTCTTTTCCAAGACATCTCATTATGAAATCAGAAACCGCATAAGTTGCTTTTAAATCGATATATGGACCGGTACATGTAAACAGTCTTGCAACTTTGGCAGGGACACCATGTTGTTGAGCATATATTGAACATAACACCTCTGCATATCTTTTCCCTTCCGCATAGCCTGATCCCGGCACCGACAAGTCCGGCCCTTGAATAAAATCTTCCGGTATCTGTTCCAGTTCGGGAGGCTGTACACCGTAGACTGCGCCGGAGCTTAAATAAAGAAAGGATTTAACCTTGTTTCTTTCAGCAAGGTTTAAAACATTCAAAGTCCCCCGGGTGATAGTTTCCATCGATCCCAGCGGATCGTTCTTAACGGTTAAGGGATCGGCTTCAGTTGCTGCATGAATAATATAATCACAGTTGAAACTATTAAAATCGAAATTGATGATATCACCTTTGATAACTTTCAAATCACTTCGCCTGGCCATATCAGGCATTTTTTTAAAGAATGCATCCGGGTTTCTCGACAGAACAATTACATTACAGGGGTCCTCAAGATGATTATCATTCAAAGATGCAACGGTTTTTAAAAGATAACTGCCGATAAAGCCGGTTCCACCGGCAATAAACAGCCTTTGCCCCGAAAGGGCAAAAAATTTGTTTCCGACACTGCTGATTATTGACGTAATATCTTCAGGAATGATCATTAAAAAAGCCGTTTAATATTAGGTGCCTTCCATTGTCACTGGTTTTGCTAACGGCTCCATCTCCGTAATCGGCAAACCGAATGCTATTTTTGGATAGACATTTGTTAGAGGATCAAGCATCACCTGTAAAACAAAAGGTTCCCGGGGATCTTCCCACATGCTGCCAAGCCCTTCCGTTATTTCCGAATTATCGTGAATTGTCCTGCTGTTGATCCCATAGGCAAGGGCAACGTTTTTAAAATCAGGTGCTGAATATCCCCAGTAAGTTGAAGGGTATCTTTCCTTAAAATAGCTCTGCTGAAACTGGCGAACCATTCCATAGCATCTGTTGTTTAAAATTACCATTTTAACAGGCAATTTGTGATGTGCCACAGTTTCCAATTCCTGAATATTTAATTGAAAACCGCCATCGCCAGCGATCACAACAACAGGCTCTCCGGGTCTTGAAAAAGATACACCGACAGCGGCAGGCAATGCAAATCCCATAGCTCCCATACCGCCTGAAGTCAGAAACCTCTGTTTGTTTGTTACTTCAACCGACTGTGCAGCCCACATCTGATGCTGGCCGACATCAACCACAAAAGCACAAGCTTTATTGGAAACCTTTGATATTGAATGCATTAACTGGTTAGGGTTTATTCCAGACAAATTATTAATCTCCCCGGTATCCGGCCAGCACTTGCGGAAGCTCTTTATCTCTTCAATCCACAAGGAATAATCAGGCAGTTCACGACTTCTCAGGTAAGTTGTGAAATCATTTAAAAAGCTGTTCAATTGATTTAAAACCGGTTTGCACTTTTTAACACGGTTGTTGATTTCACCTTCTTCACAGTCTACATGATATATGATTTTTTCACCTTTGAATGCATCTGCTTGAGACCCGGTTTGCCTTATATCCAAGCGAGAGCCCAGCACAAGCATCAGATCTGCTTTCCCGACAGCCTGATTTACCCAGCGGTTACCGTATGAACCTATCAAACCAGCTCTCTGAGGATGCTCATACGGCAAAACATCTACGGCCATGAGGGAATTGACAACGGGTATCTTCACCGAATCTATGAATTCCCTGAAACTGTTTCGAGCATTGCCCGAGTTAATTCCGCCTCCGGCTAAAACTATTGGCCTGGCCGAATTTTTTAAATCATTAAAAACCTCGGTAAATATTTCATTACCACAAGATCCGATATCAAAACTTCTGCAATATTTCTGAGTAGTCAAGCGAATCTCGGATCTTTGCACATCCATGGGAATATCCAAAACGACTGGCCCCGGACGGCCTGAAGTGGCAAGCTCGAAGGCCTTTTTCACAGCTGAAGGCACATCATCGGGATTTTGTATCTGCCATGCCGCTTTAGTAACTGGAGCCGACATTGATACAATATCGGCTTCCTGGAAGCCCAGCTGGCGTATATTCCTGTCGCCCTTCAGTTCATGACGATTTACCTGGCCTGTAATAAAGATTGAAGGAACAGAATCAAAGTAACAGCTTCCAATACTTGTAAGCATATTTATCGCACCGGGCCCGCTTGTTGCCAATGCAACACCGGGAACACCTGACATTCTTGAAAAGCCTTCGGCGGCAAAGGCGGCAGCCTGTTCATGGTGCACGCTTACAAGCCTGATTTTTCCCTGATTGTGTATGGAATCTATTAAATGGGTTATCATTCCCCCGATAACTTCAAAAATGTGGGTTATTCCCTGGTCATATAAAAACTCAGCTAAGAAATCCGAAACTTTTATTTTTGTGTCCATTTAAAATTAAATCAGATTACCACAGTTTCCAGGGCGCCTGTTCCATATCCCACATCCTATTGAGCATTTCATATTCACGGTATGTGTCCATCCCGATCCAGAAACCATTATGTCGATATGCCATCATCTGCCCGTCTTCGGCAACATTCTCCATAGGCTTTCGTTCCAGAATGCAGTCAGGGTCCAGATAATTGAACATTCTTTTGTTGAAAACAAAGAATCCACCGTTAATCCATTCAGTCTCGACTTTTTCCCTGAAGCTCTTTACATGTCCATCTTCATTCATATCGAGTATTCCATAACGCGAAGGTGCACGGGTTGCAGTAAGGGTTGCCGTCTTCCCATGCGATTTGTGAAATTCAAGCAGCTTTGTTATATTAATATCAGCAAGCCCGTCACCGTATGTGGCCATGAATGTATCGGCCTTGATATAAGGTTCTATGCGTTTGATCCTTCCGCCGGTCATTGTATGCAGACCCGTATCAACCAGGGTGATTTTGAAATCCTGTTCCTGATGGTCATTTTGAAAAGTTATCTTGCTGCCTTTGCCAAGCTGAACCGTGCAGTCATTGCACATCATTTCATAGTTGAGAAAATATTCCTTGATGACATTGCCTTTATACCCAAGGCACAGAATGAATTCGGTGAATCCATAGTGGGCATAGATTTTCATTATATGCCATAAAACCGGCCTGCCGCCAATTTCGACCATGGGCTTGGGTTTGTATTCCGTTTCCTCACGCAAGCGCGTCCCCATACCGCCGCAAAGGATTACAACAGGTATATTTTGTGCCATCAGAAACCTTCCTCGTTAATTAATATTTGAAATTTTCTTATTTGTTCCAGCGATACATCTTGCATGCTTGCCTTGTTTTCATGCCATGCCTTATACCACTCAACTGTCCAATCAACGGCAGTTCTGCTGTCAATCACCGGCCTCCACTTGAGGATATGAACCGCTTTGTCAATACACAGCCTGAGCAGGTGCGCCTCATGGGGAGCTTTTATTTCCGGATCAGGTCTCTCTATCCTGCCGCTGCCCCAGGCTCTGATAAATTTTTCTGCCAGCTCAATTACTCTTATCTGTCCGCTTCCGGCAGGACCGAAATTCCATGAGCCGGAAAACTTTTCCCGATTATTATAGACCTTCATTGCCAGGAGGAGATATCCGGACAAAGGGTCCAGCACATGCTGCCACGGACGGACTGCATCGGGATTACGTATGGCAATGGGATTCCCGCTTGACAGTGCCCTTACGCAATCCGGGATAATACGGTCCTTTGCCCAGTCCCCGCCACCAATAACATTTCCCGCCCGCGCTGTTGCAAAACCGGTATTCGTCTTCTGGAAAAATGACCTGTGATACGCAGCACATATTATTTCAACAGCCCCCTTGCTGGCGCTGTAGGGATCATAACCTCCCATAGGGTCATTTTCACGGTATCCCCAGATCCATTCCCTGTTTTCATAGCATTTATCAGATGTAATAATAATCACTGCCTTGACATCAGAAAAATTGCGTACCGATTCCAGCACGTTTACGGTCCCGCCAACATTAGTGTCAAAAGTAATTTTGGGCTCACTGTATGAATCCCTCACCAATGCCTGAGCCGCAAGGTGAAAGACTATTTCCGGTTTCGATTGTCTGAATGTTTTCTCGACTGCTCTGATATCCCTTATATCGCCTTTAACATGGGTTATCAAATCTTCGAGTTTCACCAGATTGAAATGGGAAGGCTCGGTGTTTGGCTCCAATGCCAGTCCGGTTACTTCGGCACCAAGGTCATTGAGCCATAACGCCAGCCAGGAGCCTTTAAACCCGGTGTGGCCTGTAATCAGAACTCTCTTGTTTTTAAAGAAATCCTTCAGCATAGCCTTAACTTGCTCCAATGAACCTATCGATTATGCTAATTGTATAATCGATCTGCTCTTTTCCAATACCCGGAAACGTGCCTAAAAAGAAAGTGCTGTTCATGATTTTATCAGTATTCTCCAGATTGCCAATTTTTCTGTGCGGGATGTTGAGGTATGCGGGTTGTCTTAAAAGATTCCCGCCAAACAAGTTCCTTGTTTCTATCAGATGATCGCTCAAATAAGTGGTTAATTCCGTTCGTGAAAAGCTGGTTTTTTCCTTGACTGATACGGGAAATGCAAACCAGGCCGGATCGCTGTTGGGTGTCGCCTCGGGAAGAATAAAGTGGTCTTTGAATTTTTCGAAGCCACTCACCCATAATCTGAAATTATCTCGCCTTGTCTGACAGAAACGGTCCAGTTTCTTAAGCTGTTCGACTCCAATGGCAGCCTGTATGTCTGTTGCCTTTAAATTATATCCAATGTGTGAATATACATACTTATGGTCATACCCTTCGGGAAGTTCCCCGAACTGTTTTGTATAGCGGCTGCCGCAGCAGTTGCTTTGACCGGGCCCGCAATAACAGTCGCGTCCCCAATCCTTCAATGAACGGATTATCCGTGCAAAAGTTTTGTCAGAAGTCAGCAGAGCCCCGCCTTCACCCATAGTTATGTGATGTGCGGGATAAAAGCTGCATGTGGCAATATGACCGAACGTACCTACAAAAGATGTTTTTTGCGAAGAACTCGTTACGGAATAACTTGAACAGAGGGCGTCACAGCAATCCTCAATCAGGAACAGATCGTGTTCTTTGACTATTTTTAAAACCCCTTCAATATCAAAGGGATTTCCCAATGTATGCGCTATGAAGATTGCCTTCGTTTTAGGACCGATCGCTTCTCTTATCTGTTCGGTAATAACATTGTATGTGGGTATTCCGACATCTACAAACACAGGGACAAAGCCATTCTGTATAATCGGGTTCAGAGTAGTGGGAAAGCCTGCGGCTACAGTAATAACTTCATCGCCGGGCCTGAGTCGCTTCTCACCAAGAAGATGCGATGCAAGTGCCGATACAGCCAGCAGATTTGCAGATGAACCGGAATTTGTCAGAATTGCATATTTGGTACCGACCTTTGCTGCAAGTTGTTTCTGAAATTCTTCGGTAAAGCGGCCTTCGGTAAGCCAGAAATCGAGGGATGCCTCAACTGCAGCCTGCATCTCCTTTTCATCATAAACCCGGCCGGCATAACGCACGGGTGTCACACCGGGAATAAATGGGCTTGTTTCATCCTGCAAGTGGTAAATTTCAGCTATCAATGCTGATATCTGTTTCCTTAATCCCGCTTCTGTCATTTTATCTACTCAATGATTCAACATATGATTGAATCTACACGAACGATGCTTCCTATATCAATCTGCCTTCATTCCTGCAGGCAAACCCGGCATCGGTAAGTGTCTTCTCCCTCTTCGCAGCCTCCATGTCAAACTCAACCATCATATCAATCAGCTTATCGAAAGTTACCTTGGGCCGCCAGTTAAGGATCTTCCTTGCTTTGGACGCATCACCAAGCAATACATCAACCTCCGAAGGCCTGAAATACCTCGGATCAATAACAACGTGCCTTTCATAATCCAGGTCCAGCTTCTCAAAGGTTCTCTGCACGAACTCCTTTACCGAATGCGTTTCACCTGTGGCAACCACATAATCATCAGGCCTTTCATGCTGGAGCATGAGCCACATAGCCTCAACAAAATCCCCGGCATATCCCCAGTCGCGCTTTGCATCAAGGTTTCCAAGATAGAGCTTGTCCTGAAGGCCCATCTTTATTCTGGTGGCCGCACGTGTGACTTTGCGCGTCACAAACGTCTCCCCCCGCCTTGGAGATTCATGATTGAAAAGAATGCCGTTACAGGCAAACATATTATAAGCCTCACGATAGTTTATACTGATATAGTACGAATAAACCTTTGCTGCGGCATAGGGGCTTCTCGGCTGAAACAACGTCTTTTCATTCTGCGGAGGCAATGCAGCTCCAAACATTTCCGATGACGAAGCCTGGTAAAATTTAGTCTTGATGCCGGTCTTCCTGATGGCCTCAAGAATCCTCAAGGTTCCAAGGCCGGTTATATCCCCGGTATATTCGGGCATGTCAAAGCTGACCCTGACATGACTCTGGGCCCCAAGATTATATATTTCATCAGGCCTTATACTATGCAGCATATCGGTTAACTGCCCTGATACTGAAAGATCTCCATAATGAAGGAAAAGCCTGGCTTCAGGGTCATGCAAATCTTTAAAAAGATGGTCTATCCGATCAGTATTGAAGGTACTGGCCCTCCTTATCAATCCATGTACCTGATACCCCTTTCCCCAGCAACAACTCCGCAAGATACGAACCATCCTGCCCCGTTATACCCGTAATAAACGCTGTCTTCATTCAGTTTTCCCCTGCACTAAATTAATTTTTCTTTTGTCCGAATCAATTATACTTGGGATTGCTTTAGTTTTTTGACATTCTAATTAGTATTAATCAATGTTTATTATTTTAAATCGGGTTCTCTTATTGAGTATGTTGTCTGGTATTTGAATTTCTTTCATCAGGGAAACCACCGAGCCCACTATAATCTCAAGACATCAGAACAAGCGTCATGTAAACTTCAAGCTTTTCTCGCAGCATTAAGCTCCACTACATTGTCCATGTGATTGTTCTCCGACTGATCTGATTGTATGGCGTATGCCGGAACAAGATCCTTAATTATATCAAGCGCTCTATTGGGATCGGTTTCGTTTTCAACCACCCTGCTCAAAATTTCTATTTGATCAAAGAGCCTTTTTTTATCAAAACCGTTTTTATGAGTGCATATCTTTATTTTATCGTATGCAGTCGATACAACGCCTTCTCCCGCTATCAGCAGCTCTTCATGCAGCTTTTCTCCCGGTCTTAAACCGGTATACACTATTTCGATATCCTTGTCCGGAACGAGACCTGCAAGCCTTATCATGTTTTTCGCCAGATCAACAATTTTAACCGGCTCTCCCATATCAAGCAGGAAAAGCTCTCCTCCCTTACTGATCGCACCGGACTGGAGGACAAGCATCGCCGCCTCCGGAATAGTCATAAAGTATCTTGTGACTTCAGGGTGTGTCACGGTAACAGGACCGCCTTCCTCTATCTGCTTTTCAAATGTCGGGACAAACGCTTCCGTTACTGGCGAGGACATTGCCGAATCTGACGACAGTAAAACATGTTCCCTTCCCGTTCATGGCCTGAACCACCATTTCTGCAACCCGTTTTGTCGCCCCCATTACCGAAGACGGCTTAACCGCTTTATCTGTAGAGATCAGTACAAATTTTTCCACATTATGAGAGCAGGCCACGCTTGCGAGTTTATATGTTCCGATAATATTATTTTTTGCAGCTTCATCAGGCGTTATTTCCATCAGGGGAACATGCTTATAAGCCGCAGCATGATAGACATAGTTGGGCTTATGCATCCTGAAAATCCTCTCAAGGCCTCTATTTGTTCTTATATCTCCGATGCATGCAATAACCTTTGTCCCCTTTGTTTTTTTTGCAAGTTCATTATCAATATCAAACAACGGCGTTTCAGCATTATCGAGCAGGATTAATTTTTCCGGATTAAATTCCAGTATCTGTCTTGCCAGCTCTGAACCTATAGAACCTCCTGCCCCGGTCACCATGACCGTTTTCCCCTTCCAGGCTTCGTCTTACTGATGCCATATCAGTATTTACCGTGTCTCTTTTTAAAAGGTCTTCAACATTTATATCGCGTAATGGTATTTTGACATTATCATTAAGCCAGTCAGTCACTGAGGGGATTACCTTAAACTTTATCCCCAGGCCAGTGCATTCCTCGATCAGCATTTTCAATTTTTCTGAGCGCATGCTCGGGGCCGCAATAAAAATATAATCAATTGAATAATAATCTATTAACTGCGGCAGGTCTGAAACAATGCCGAGAATCGGCACGCCATGGATCTTCATACCTTTGTTGACCAGGCCTTCTTCGACAAAACCTATAACATTGTAAGGCTGTTCCGGATTATGGTTTAAAGCCCTTAAAAGCCTTTCCCCCACTTCACCGGCGCCGAGAATAATAATCCTCTTGCGGATCTTGTTTATCTTCCGCCAGAACATGAGGCTTTCCATGAAGTCAGAACCGTCCTGATAGTATAATCTGACAAATAATCTCAGCCCGCCGATTGTAATTATGCTCAATATGAACTCTATTAAAATTACAGACCTGGAAAAATTGTTAAATCTGTAAATTGCAGCTATGTATGCAATAAACATAAGAGAACCGAGCAGGGAGCCCTTTATTACATTCATCAAATCTTTGATGCCCGTAAATCTCCACATGCCGTGATACAGATCGAATATAAAGAAACTGGCTATCTTCATTATCACCAGAGACAATACGGTATGATAGAATAACTTTTGTACTTCAGGAGGAAGATGCCCCTCGTACCTGAGCCATGTGGCAAAGTAATAACCTGATATCAACAGGATAACATCAAGTACGAAAATAACGTAGAAATTTTTTCTGAATAATATTCTCATGCCGATTTCTAATCATTCCCCCCTGAATAAAGTTTCATTTCAATTTATTATATTCCATTTTTTTAAACCAAGATTCCATTCAAGTCAAATCAGTTGTTTAACATTGCAATAAGATATTTGCCATAGCTGTTTTTTTTAAGAGGTTCGGCAAGCCTTAACAGGTGCTCCGAATTGATCCATCCCTGCCTGAAAGAAATCTCCTCAGGACAGGCAACCATCAAGCCCTGTCTTTCCTGTATTGTTTCGATGAAATTGGAGGCCTGGAGCAGGGACTCATAGGTGCCCGTATCCAGCCAGGCAAAACCCCTTCCCAGTGTTACTACTTTCAGCAGGCCTTTTTCAAGATACATCCTGTTAAGGTCGGTTATCTCCAATTCCCCACGTGCAGAGGGCTTCATGCCCATTGCAAGGTCGACAACCTTCTCATCATAAAAATACAATCCGGTCACTGCATAATAAGACTTTGGCCTTTCAGGCTTTTCTTCAATAGACAGCGCATTGCCTTCATCGTCAAAATCAACAACTCCGTAACGTTCGGGATCACTTACCCTGTAAGCAAACACCGTTGCGCCATCTTTCTGGCTGACAGCGGATTTAAGACCTGCAACAAGGTCGTGACCGAAGAATATGTTATCCCCGAGTACAAGGGCGCATCCATCCCCATTTATAAAATCTCTTCCAATAATGAATGCCTGTGCAATCCCGTCAGGGCTTGGCTGAACAGCATAAGACAGGTTTATTCCCCACTGGCTGCCGTCACCCAGAAGGTTTTTGAAAAGAACCTGCTCATGAGGCGTATTTATTATTAGGATATCCCTTATCCCTGCGAGCATCAGCACACTCAACGGATAATAAATCATGGGTTTATCATAAATGGAAAGAAGTTGCTTGCTGACAGCCTTGGTTATCGGATAAAGCCTTGTCCCGGAACCTCCGGCGAGTATTATCCCTTTTTTAATCATCAGTATTCTGCCTTTTCCATAATTGATATATGTAAAGCTCCGCCATCATGGTGACTTGAAGATCCATGTTCATTTTTTATCTCTCTTCTCAATACTGTTCAGTATATTACCTTTGCCGTTAAAAAATACTTCATGAATCAAAATATTCTTCATAGATATCAGGTCTTGTATCATCAGGCAACTTGTTGCTTTCCGTTGAATAATCCAATAACATGCTCTGCATAATTCATTGAAATGCCCTTAATCCCGGCAAGTTCATTTAAGGCTCTTTTTGCCATTGCATCATACTTTTCAGGATTCCGGAGCACTTCGGTTACTATCTTCCCAAGTTTCTCCGGGTTATCGACTTTATTTGTCCATTGCCCGACTACATCGAGGGCCCAGATGAAATTTGACATATATCGCCCGTGAATCGTGGGGATTCCCCATGCAATGGGTTCAAGGATGTTCTGTCCACCCAGGTCCACAAGACTCCCTCCGACAAAGGCTGCATCGGATGCACCATAAAGGCTGAAGAGCTCTCCCATTGTATCTACAATAATTATATCAGAAGGATTCCTGCTGCTTCTGAGAGAAAACGACAGGCCTGAAGTTTCAGCAATATCGCACATAAGCCCCACCCTGTCCGGATGACGAGGGACAATGATTGATATAAGACCAGGGATTTCCGATGAAGCGTATTTAATTGCATCAACTACAAATTTTTCCTCCCCTTCCCTTACGCTTCCGGCGATAAATACCGGCCTGCCAGTTGCATTTATACTTGCTTTTAATTCTTCCCTTTTCGAGGCGTCAGCCTGCTTGACAGCATCGAATTTAATGTTTCCAATCACTTTTACCCCTCTGGCCCCAATTGAAGTAAACCTGTCGGCATCGGTATCTGAAATGGCAAGAATGGATGCATTGTTCAGTATCATTGATGTCAGGGGTTTGATAAATTTATAATTTTGGACTGATTTCTCAGACATCCGTGCATTGATAAATACTACCGGTATTTTTTTATTATGTGCTTCAACCAGAAGGTTTGGCCATATCTCGGTTTCCATTATTGCTACGACTGAAGGCTTGAGATGTTTCATGAAACGGCACATTACAGGTGCAAGGTCAAATGGAACCGGGAAAACCTGGTCTACCCCCGGTGTTTTCATGGCTGCCTCGCGGCCCGTTGCAGTCATTGACGAAACATATATCAGCAGGTCCGGCCTTGCTTTTTTCAAGGCCCCGATCAGCAGTTCTGCCGCCTTTACCTCACCGAGAGAGGCACAGTGCAGCCAGACGAGTTCTCCGTCAGGCCGCGTCGGGATATCAATGCCAAGCCTTGAGACAAGCGTATTCTTAAAGTTCGGGTGATTCCGGACAAAAATACATATCGGCACCAGCGCAATCCATATCAGGATGCGATAGACAAGGAGCATCAGAGAGGCCACGCCCTGATTATCCTTTCCCTGTCCTGCTCCGTGTTGATCTCATGAAATTCTCCTTCAGCCATAACCACTTTTATCGGTATGCCGTTTTCAAGCGCCCTCAACTGCTCAAGCGATTCGCTCATCTCAAGCGGCGACTGGGGCAGATCCCTGAAACTGAAAAGCGTCTCCTTGGTATATCCGTAGATCCCCACATGCTTCAGCATCCTGTAATGGCCGCAGTTTCTCAGGTAAGGAATCGTGGAACGCGAAAAATAAAGGGCGTATCCCTTAATTGAACAGACCACCTTTACGATGTTGGGGTCATCCACATCAACAGGCCTTGCAGGTACCGCTATAGTTGCCATCCGTTCACCCCGGGCCATGCACTCCACAAGACCGGCCAGCGCACCGGAATCAAGTATAACCTGATCGCCCTGGACATTAATGACTGCATCAGCGTCAATATCTTTTACCGCCTCCGCCACCCGGTCCGTTCCCGACGCACATTCCTGGCCTGTCATGACCGGACTGCCGCCAAATCCCTTTACGGCGGCCATTATCCTTTCATCATCGGTTGCAACAATGACTTTCTCAATTCCGGCTATCTTGGCAGCCTGTTCATAAACACGTTCTATCATCGTCTTGCCGCAGACATCGGTGAGTGGTTTTCCGGGAAATCTCGTAGATGCGAACCTGGCAGGTATCACGGCAACAATCTTCATTCACTTTCCTCCGGTCATTTCTTTCAAAACCTCCGCATGAACCCTATATGATGCCTCGTCATATAAGACCATCCTGACAACGTTTATTTTCGAAGTGCTTTTCAGATAGTCAATAATTGTTTTAAACGCCACTTCCGCGGCGTCTTTAACAGGATACCCGAAGATACCTGTCGACAGCGCCGGGAAAGAGATTGTCTTGATGTTATTCCTTTCGGCGATTTCAAGTGATTTTCTGTAGCAGGATCCTAGCAATACCGGATCACTTGATGACCCGCTGTAAACAGGCCCTACAGTATGTATAACATATTTATTAGGCAGCTTGTGACCGCCGCTGAGTTTTGCTTCACCCGTAGCACACCCGCCCAGTCCGGAGCACTCATCCCATAAGCCGGGTCCGGCTGCCCTGTGTATGGCGCCGGCTACTCCGCCACCCGGCGCAAGCCTTGAATTGGCGGCATTCACTACAGCCTCTGTATCCTGAGCTGTTATATCGCCCATAATAAGCTCGAGTTTATTGCCATTGATAATGTACTCCATTCTAGCCCTCGCCTGTCAGTAAAAACACTTAAACTACTATCCCTAATTTGTCTTCAATGCAATTTGCTGGTATAGTTTTCAAGATAAAACCAAAAAGGAGTCAAATAGTTGGCCGGTAAAAAAGGAAGGCTCTTTAAGCTGGAAGAAGATTTCCTCTTCAGCCTGATCGACAACTCAAGCGATGCCATCATTGCAACCGATATAGAAGGCCGCGTGCTGATTTTCAATGAGGCTGCCCAGAAAATGACAGGCTACAATTCGGAGGACATTATCGATAAAAAGGTCTCCTTCAGGCGTTTCATGGGACAGGGCGAGCAGGAGAGGATTCTTTCGATTTTAAACAAAGGGACAGCTGAAAATCCGCTTAAACTGGTCGGGGAGGAAACCACGCTTTATGCAAAAGACGGTTCCCTCATCCCTATTTCACTCTCTGTTTCCTATATCTACCGGCACGGAAATCCGGCTGCGACAATGAATATATTCCGGGATTTGAGACCCATTAAAGCGGTACAGGACAAACTCAGGGTGTCTGAAGAGAAATATCGTATACTTGTCGAAAAAGCGAATGACGGAATATTCGTCTATCAGGATCACCGTTTCCGGTATGCCAACTCAAAGTTCTATGAAATATTGGGTTATACGGAAAAGGAACTTCTGAACATGGGCCTGCGTGACATTGTCCATCCTGAGCTTGCGGACTTTATAGAAGATCGCTACGTAAGAAGGATACGGGGTGAAAAAGTACCTGCCCAGTATGAAATATCTTTTGTCGGAAAGGACGGCTGCTGGCATGATTCTGAGATAACGCCAGCGATTATTGAATATGAGGGAAGCATAGCCACGCAGAATATCATTCGAGATATTACACAGAGGAAACAAATGGAACGCGAACTGGCCGAAACGAGAAAAATGGCCATTCTTGGTGAGATGAGCGCCCATGTCGCCCATGAGGTTAGGAATCCCCTGCAGAAAATCAAGACCGGACTAGAACTGCTATCATTGTCAAGCTCACTGGATAAAAAGCAGAAAAGAATCCTCGAAGGAGTCAACCAGGGAATTGAAAATCTGGAACGGTTTGTGACGGAAGTCCTGGACTGGAGCAGATCGGGAAGGCTCAAACTCAGAGTCTACCATGTGGGAAATATAATTGACGGGCTTATATTCAACCATGAGGCTGAACTCAATGAAAGAAATATCATGGTTGAAACTGATTATGACACAAGGGCCGATTCTGTCGTGGCAGACGGCATACAGCTCAGGCAGGCCATAGAAGACATATTGGATAATGCAATGGATGCGATGCAGGCTGGAGGCGTTCTTTCTTTTAAAACGCGCCTGTTGAAGTCCCATGACTTCGAGACCGGGGGCCTTTTGATAAAGTCGGATGCTTTGGAAATAAGCATCAGCGATACGGGCCCAGGTATACCAGAAGACGAGTTTAAAAAAGTATTTCAGCCGTTTTTCACCACCAAGAAGACCGGCACGGGCCTTGGGCTTTCGCTGGTCCAAAAGGTTGTTGAAGCGCATGGCGGCTATGTTTTTGCCCAAAATCCACCTGGTAAAGGCGCCGAATTTGTTATCAGGCTGCCGCTGGACCCGATGAAAATTGTAAGAAATTCAAAATATACGGAGCCTTCAATATGACCAAAAAAGTCCTGCTTGTTGATGACGAAGAAGTCTTTGTTGAACAACTCAAAGAAGCCCTGCTGCATTCGCATCCGACCTTTGAGATAAACACTGCAGGCGACGGGATCGAAGCACTTGATAAAATGTCCCGGGAGTCATTTGACATAGTGATAACAGACATGCGCATGCCGAGGATGAACGGCATGACCCTCCTTAAAACAATCAATGAAAAGCACCCGGGAACATATGTGGTTGTCGTTACTGCATTCGGAAATGTCTCTCTGGCCGTTGAAGCCATGAGGTACGGAGCGTATGATTTCCTGGAAAAGCCGTTTAATATGGACACCCTGGAAATAGCCCTTACAAAGATTATAAGGCAGCAGGAAATTCTAAAGGAAAATATCGAACTGAAAGGCCAGTTACAGCAGCACGGACAAGGGCTGGACCAGATCATCGGGGCCCATTCTTCCATGCAGAAGGTCTATGACCAGATAATCATGGCCGCAGACACAGATCTTACCGTTCTGATACTGGGAGAAACTGGGACCGGTAAAGAGCTCGTAGCGCGGTCCATCCACCACAGGAGTTCACGCAGGGGCAGGCCTTTTGTGACAATAAACTGTGCCGCCGTCCCGGAAAACCTTTTGGAGAGCGAATTTTTCGGGCATGAAAAGGGCGCCTTCACCGGTGCCCTTACGCAAAGGATAGGACGGTTTGAAAAGGCCCACACTGGAACGCTCTTTCTTGATGAGATCGGCGACATCCCGACCGGCCTTCAGGCAAAAATATTAAGGGTTGTCCAGGATGGCTGCATAACCAGGCTTGGGAGCAACAAGGAGGTGGAACTCGATTTCAGGCTGGTCTGTGCAACAAACCGCCCGATTCAGAACATGATAAAGGAAAAGCTCTTCAGGGAGGACCTCTATTACCGGATAAGCGTTTTTCCGATAATGATCCCCCCGCTAAGACAAAGGATAGAGGACATACCGATTCTTGTCGGTCACTTCATCAGCAAATACGGCAGAAAACTCAATCCGGCCCTTAAAGGCGTTACCCCGAAAGCCATGGACGAACTGATGAAATATCCCTGGCCAGGCAATGTCCGCGAACTTGAAAATGTCGTACAGCGGGCAATAGTCTCAGCGCAGGCCGGTTATATTGAAGGATTCCCTTTTTTGCTCCAGCAGGACAACCCGAGCGCATCAGGACCTGAGCAAGACTTTCTGTCCGAACAGAAACCGACAGGTAATTATCATGAACAGAAAAAGAAGCTGCTCGATAATTTTGAGTACAGATTCATCTACGAACTCCTTGAAAAAAACAAAGGCGTGATAGCAGAGGCCGCCCGAGAATCGGGCATGAACTATAAGACATTTTATATTAAGGCGGATGAACTGGGGCTTATCAAAAAGAAAAAGTGAGCTATATGGGAAAACAGACAATCCTTGATGATATGGTAAGGAAAATAAAAGCCATGCCCGGATCGGATTCAGTGGGCATGATACTATGCCACAACGGAATTGTAAGAGGAACCTCCCGCGACGGCAGAAAAGTTAGCGGTGTAACCGTCTCGGCAGACAGGAATAAGCTCGAGGATATAATTGCCGATCAGAAATCACGTCCCGGGATATTCGAAATCCTGGTCCATGTAAACGAGGGTGAACTGGAAGTGGGAGATGACCTGCTGCTTATTGCCGTCGCCGGCGATATCAGGGAACATGTTATCCCGGTGTTGACGGATACGCTTACTACTGTAAAAAAGACGGTGACAGCCAAAACCGAACATTTTATCTGAAGGATCAAAATCTTCAGGCAAGCCTTTTCATAGCATCAAGCTTTTCCTTGTCGCCAATCCTCGCCTTTTCTAGAGCTGTTTTCAGAACTTCTATCGAATGGTCATAGTTCTTCCTGTCAACCGGGTAAGGTGTACCGTCCTTCCCTCCATGCGCGAATGAAAAAACAGCAGGATCGGTACGGCTGACTTTTGTGCCGTGGATGATCTCTGCCAGCAGGGATAAGGCCCTTATTGTTTTCGGACCTGCACCTTTGGCCCCTATGAGAGAGGTAAAATCCGCCGGATTCTGTTCATAAGTTTCAATGAGGACCCTGCGTATATTATCCGGATTTATGTCGCGAAGCATAACTTCATGCCTGAAAGGCAGGCTGTATTCCTTTGCCCTCTTCAGTTCGCCAATGACAAAATTAGGACCCTGCAAAAGTATTTCAACCGATGCATCCCTGGCATCACGGCTCGACTTTGCAGTGAGGTCATAGACCGATTGCAGGGATGATTGTGCGGTTATCCCAGTATGAGGCTCCTCGACAAAATCCCTCAGGAACGGCGAATACCAGTGGTATCTGCGGGCAATCCGCATCTCTTCATTCATGCCCTGCTGGACAACCGTCCATTTCAGTGAGGAGTCAAAAAAGAGGTTGTGATGGTAAAGCTGATGTCCGTCCTGCAGGGCATTGTTGTCAACCTTGGCCGAGAGCCTGCTGGCACGGACAAGTCCGGTGGGTTCGACACCGAGTTTTTCGCACCTTGCTTCAATATCGGCCGGCGTCTGCCGCGATCTCGCCCCTTTGCCCCCGCAGGCGAAAAAGCCTATTTCATGCTCAAAACCGGCTATGCCCTCTTTGATTGCACCGCAGACGGTTGTCGTCACCCCGCTTGAATGCCAGTCAAATCCAAGTACGCAGCCAAGCGCCTGAAACCATAAGGGCTCTGACAGCCTTTTCAACAGTTCATCTGTCCCATAATCTATCACGATTGCCTTTACTATCTCTCCGGCAAGGGCCTGCATCCTTTTAAAAAGCCAGACCGGGGCCTTTCCACCATGAAGCGGCGTTGTCATTATTCCAGTACGCATTTGCTTGATAATCGAATAATTCAGATTTGTTGAAAGGATATTAACATGATAATCAGCGGTACACACCACATCCCGGATGTGTACCGCGGCATTTTACTAAGCAGCCTTCGGAGCAGGCTTTACCATCGTTATTGCATCGACCGGGCATTCGACTGAACAGAAGCCGCACCCGATGCAAGCCTTATCGTCCTTGATATATGGCTTTGCATGCTTATCAAGCCCCATCGCTCCTGACATGGCAAGGCACCCGGTCGGACATGCATCTACACATATCACGCATGAATTGCATTTCTTGTTATCGAATACCGGTTTTTCCCATTCGGATTTCTTGACAAGGGTGCATATCCTGCCGAAATTGTCCTTGACAGCCTCTTTGGGGCAGACTTTCCCGCAGGCTCCGCACTCAATGCAGAGTGCATCATCTATTACATGAAGCTTCTTCGCGGTCCCGCTTATGGCATTAGCCGGGCATATCTTTTTGCATGCACCACAGCCATTGCAAACTTCAATTATGGTATATGACATCCTGCTATCCTCCCCTTATTCTATTCCCAGCCTTGCCAGGGTTTCAGCCTTGGGTTTTCCCGTCTCGGCATCCCATCCGAATGCCGTCCAGTAACCTTCCATCAGCTTGTCGATCTCAACCGTCCTGCCTTTGTTCCCGCCTTCGAGCAGAGGCGGAATGCCAAGTGAACGGTCGTTTGCCTTAAATGACTTAGGCTCAATTCCCTGTTTTACGTTAAACTGCTGTTTAAGGGTCTGAATACGCTCGCCCATAGCCATATACTCTTCAGGATCCTTGTTCCAGCCGGTTGCAGCATTCAGCCAGTCAAAGGTAGGAGTTCTCTTTATTCCGACAAATGCACCGAACATGCACATGCCTGCACCGTTGAGCACATTCATGAATTTACTGCAGGCGCTTGACCATACCATCTTTTCCTCATCGGCCTTATATTTGGCATTTTTGTGGTAAAGTGGTTTGACAGCAGGCAGGCTTTTAACCTTTTTCCAAAGCTGGAACATCTCATAATAAAGCCATGCGCCGATAGTGTGTCTGCCGGGTGTAGGGTCCACACTGTAATGCAGGCCGAAACCGGGGTCGGCTCTTCCATCATGCATTGCAAGCTCCTGGCCTCCCGCATGAATTGCATAACGCTCAGATCCTTTGCCGATCTTTTCGGAAGCCACCTTTGACCCGTCAGCCAGAAGATCGCCGATGCCTTCACGTTTGATCATCTTGTATATGAGTGCGACAATTGCATTGGTATTACCCCAATTAAGCTCGAGTCCGTCAGTGTCTTCTTTCGTAAGAATGCCCCGCTCATAGCATTCAATCGCAAAGGCGATGGTACCGCCGGCTGATATGGTATCCATACCGGCTCGGTTAAGAAGCTCGTTCATGTAGAATATGCTGTCTGCATCCTCGTTCATGCAAAGACCGCCAAGGGCAAGCACGCTCTCATATTCCGGTTTGTGTGTTTCGGTGAATTTGCCTGTCATTTTGCAAATCCCGCCGCAGCCGAGAGGGCATGAATAGCAGTGATATTTTACTGTTTCGCAGTCAGTGAATACATCGGGATTGACATGTTTGGACTTGGACATGCCGAAGTCTTTTTCACTGCCTGACCAATTCTTTATGGGAGAATCGCCCATTTCGGCGGAAACCTGATTCATGCTCACGGTTCCCCATTTTCTGAGCATGACCTTATAAAGCATACCATCCTGGGCCATCTGGGTCGGAAGTATGCGCATGAATGCACCGATAAAACCGGTCATGGAACCGGGCACGAACGGCGGCTGCATCTGAATCCATTTATTGCAAACCCTGCTGAGCTTTTTCATCTCGTCACGATTTGCCACTGGTATGCGTTTGCAACCTGAAAGGACGACTGCCTTTAATTTTTTTGAACCCATTACCGCTCCAAGCCCTGAACGAGCGGCAATCCTGCCCTTGTCGTTGCATATACCGGAAATCAGTGAGAGATTTTCACCGGAAGTTCCGATACAGGCGACTTTTGCATCATGGCCATGTTCTTCGATCAGCATCTCTTCTGTTTCGACAGCATCCTTTCCCCAGAGACTGGACGCATCCCTGAGTTCCATTTTGCCATCGCCTATGAACAGATAAACCGGTTTTTTGCTCGCGCCAGTAAAGAATATTCCGTCATATCCCGCTCTTTTGATAGCCGGTGAAAACTGGCCGCCGCAATTGGCGTCACCCCAGCCGCCGGTAAGAGGGGATTTGCCTACAGCCATCCACCTGCCTGAAAAGAGGCTTCCTGTTCCCGTAAGGAGACCCGACATAAGCCCGAAGATATTTTTGGGGCCAAGCGGATCGGCGCCGGCAGGAATTCTGTTATAAAGAAGGTAAGCAGCCAGGCCTGTCCCGGACAGATATTTTTCGTAAACTTCATCCGGAATAATTTCTTCGTTGAACCCGCCCTTTGTCAGGTCAACAAATAAAACTTTTCCCATATAACCTTTACCCATATTTACCCCCTCCTTTTATTTGTAAAACCTTGCACCAGCTTAATTAATAGGTTCATGCGCCTTTTTGCCGTATACCCTTTCATAGGCCTTACAGTAAGGGCAAAGACTGTCTTCAATATTTTTGACAAACCAGAAAGAAAAACCGGACTGATTTTTTCTGGCCCTTTTGCAAACCACACAGGACACACATTTTTTTGCCATTTCGACATCTTTTGATGTTAAATTAGACATAATATCCTCCCGCTCAATCAAGTTATCATCATAATATATGCAATTTCCCGGCTACAGTAAAGAATTTCGTAAAGCATCTCCATAATTTCATGAAAATTAAAGCATTATCTCGATATCCTCAAGCGGATAGGCCGCACATGGATGGATGTAGCCGAACCGCCTGTCTGACTTTCTGAGCTTAACCCCGCTTGGCTGAAACACTTTGCCGGACAATATCTTTGTCCTGCAAAGGCTGCATTCTCCTGATCTGCATAAAGCGGGAATCGTGATGCCCGACCTTTCCAGAGATACCATCAGCGGTTCCGAGGCCCTGGCGTTTATGGTTTTTCCACCCCTGATAGAAACCCTGAAAACATCCTTTGCCTTTACATTTTCAGGCCAACCGGGCTGCAGTGTTATATCCTTTGGAGCTCCCATAATCTCGACCTTGATTTTTCTTGAAGGCAATGAAAGTCTGCCGACTTCAGGCAGGCAGAAATTATACATCGCCTCAGGACCGCAGATAAAGAACATCCAATCTTCTGATGATATTTTATCTTTAATCACATCAGCACTGATAAAACCCTTTTTCCCAGTATAACCGGCTGCCGGTTCCGAGATAATAATATCATATGAAAAATTCTTGTGGGCTGAAGCAATCTTTTTCAGCTCTTCAAGATATATGACATCCTCTTCGACCCTGCTTCCATAGAACAGGTGTATTCTTCGGGTCTCATTCCTGTCCCCCAGTTCCCTGATCATGCTCATGAAAGGGGTAATCCCGCTGCCTCCTGCAATAAAAGCAAGGTTGTCGCCTTGATATAAAGGATTATAGTGGAAGCTTCCCGCCGGAGATGAGGATTCAATCAAAGCACCGGCCTTCAACTCATCCAGCAAATAATTTGATACAAAGCCGTCATCAATGCGCCTGACAGCAATTTCGTAATAACCCGATTGAGTTGGTGCAGAGGCAATGCTGTAGGGTCTGCTTGTTCTCACCCCTCCTATATCTGCAAACAGGTTGATATACTGTCCGGCCTGAAACGGAGGCAGATACCCATCAGCGGAAGTAAGCCTGAATGATCTTGTGCTTGGAGTTTCCTGCCTGATTTCCGAAACGATGAGGTTGAGCCTTTTAGGGTGAAGTTCGTCAATAATCCTCCCCACTTCTCCTTTTCTTGCCTGGTAATCAAATCCATACTTTTCGAGGACTGCCGTATCCTTCAGCATTTCATCGTAATTTTCAATTTTTTTGAATATATCTTTAATGCCCATAACCGCCTCCCTGGCTAAACACTAAGCATCCTTGAAGCAGCCCTTGCAATTGATGCCCCGGACTGAAGTGTCGGCTGGAATCCGCCAGCGCCGTTCCATGCACCCGTATAATAAAGCCCCTCGATTTCCGACTTGGAATTAACGAACATGCTGTTCTCCCTTGTAAAGTGATCCGAACCGTAGATTGACCCGCCCGGATGGCCCAGATAACGCATATGGGTAAGCGGTGTTGCAGGTTCAGCCTCTTCAATATGCTTCCTCATATCAGGAAACACCTTTTCCGCAAGTTTCAGCATATGTTCTGCATAACGGTACTTCATATCATAATAACGGGAAGGTGATACGCTCATCCATGGCTCGGCATACTGAAGTGTTACCAGAGACGCCTGGCAGGCGCCTTCGGGGGAAAAATCGGGATCATCTACGTCATAGCACGTCAGGAGCGTATAATCGGCAGGATTAAGCGTTTTCATGCTCAGATATGCCTTCTCCGGATCAGTCGACGAACAGATGAAATTAGTCGCCTTCTCAATACCGAGCTCAGACGGATTGCAGTCAAAACCGAGGTACAGAGTAAATGCAGAAAGTCCGACTGTCCTTGAATTAAGCATTTTTACTTCAGCTGCGGGACAGTTATCGGCTCCCACCATATCAATAAGCGTGGGTATGGGTCCTGCATTTGACACTACGACCCGGGTTGGTATCTCATCTCCATCTTCCGTAATAACAGATTTTATTCTGCCGTTTTCCAGAATGATCTTCTTTGCGGCACAATTGAAACGCGCATGACCGCCATACTCGAGGAAGGTATCACATAATGCATTTGACATCGCCTGCGACCCGCCTTTCATATGCCAGGGTTTGAACTCGATATATGCCCACAGCATAATGGCAAAATCCATAAAACTCAGCCTGCTGGGAGGAAGCCCCGCATATCCCCAGTATATGGCAACAGCGGCCTGCAGAAGCGGATCCTTGAGATACTGATCCAGTATGGGCTGTGTTTCCTTGAGCGCCAGGCTGAAGAACAACGGGTACTTTTCTGGGCATGCTTTCTGGTCATGCATGAAAAGGACCCCGACCATTTCCATCGAGAACGCATAAACAAGGTCAAAGAATTTCCTGATGCCATTCTTTTCTGAAGGAAACCTTTCTGCCAGTGTTTCTTCAATTGCCGATCTATCAGCCTTCAGGGTTATATCCATCCGGGAAGGAACCACTATGCGGTAAAGGTTTTTCTGCTGGACGAACTCGATTTTATCAAGCACCCCCAAATCGCTTAAAACACCCCTTAACGGCCCCGGGAATTCAGGAAGTCCCAGTCCGCTCAACTGGTGGAGGGCTACTTCGAATTCGAATCTTCCCCTGATAAAGCTTGTAGCACAACCTCCAGGGACATTGTGCCTTTCAAGGAGAAGCACCTTATGTCCTTTTCTTGCAAGACCGACTGCAGCAGTAAGACCGCCATTTCCCGCACCAATTACTATGGCATCATAGTCAGACATATTGTCTCCTTTTTCCGGTTCGTATTCATCCGCTATAATTGCTTGCTGTTTCACGAGTCTTCAGGATTCTGAAACTGTACCCTTTAATCGTTATATCCTTGCCGATCTTTTGTAATATTGAAAGCAAAAAGGAGTTTTTATCGTGTCCTAACCGATTTCGTCCATGCCCCTGATGACAATATCGGTTTTTGTTGCCAGATCCTCTGCCGGAACTATCTCGGCAATGCCTATATTGAGTTTAACCCCGGCGTTGGCACCCATAATCACGTCCATCATGGTGTCACCGATCATGACCGAATTTTCCGGTTTCTTTCCGAGCAGATCGCATATGTGGAAGATCATGTCGGGTGCAGGCTTGGTGTTTCTTACGCTGTCCGCCCCTACGACAAGGTCAAGGTAAGGAAGCGCGCCAATGGCATTCATGTCATTTGTTGCATCGAGTGTATTATCATTAGTAGCCACTGCCGTCAAAAATCCCCTTTGCTTGACTAGCCTCAATATTTCTATCGCGCCTTTTGAAGGTTTCAAGTTCCTTTCCCTGATCGGGCCAGTGAAAACTTCCTTGATCGTTTCTTTTACGGTTTCTACTGAAGTGTCCCATCTGATGCCTTCCCTGTAAACGCATCCCGCGAGAAGATTTTCAACTTCAAACGAAGTCCCCATAGCCAGCGGGCCGTTGCCGTCGATTTCCCATTTCTCAAAGTCCATGCCGAGTGCATCCTGTATCCTGTCTGACAGGTTTTCACTCAGGCCCGTTTTGGTTAACAAGTGCTTTGTCAGTTCCCTGAAAAGGTTGAGCCAGGTCCCTCTAAAATCAACGAGTGTACCGTCTTTATCAAATATTATGAGATCGGCTTCAAATCTGTTTCCCGAGATTTCTATGTACGGCAACTCAAGCACCTCAATATTTTTCTCATCCAATAACATAATAAAGATGGTTTGACATCCTGATAAATAATTTAACACTTGGAAAAATCAGGCATTTTGAATAAGAAGAACTGCAAATGAAAAAGATTGAATCCATTTTGATTTTTCCGGCATTATCAATACTTATCCTGATTGCTGTTCAGGGCTGTCTCAAAGATGGTCAATCTGAAGGGATCAGATCGATCTCCGGAATGCAGCCTTTAAGAATAGGCATCATTCTACCTGCCGCCGGGCCTTATGAATCAATCGCCAGAAAAAATCTTGCTGCTGTTAAAGCCGCCATTAAAACGGCACCTGCAGTTTCCGGCAGAAATATAACGATAATAGCAAGAGACTCGGGGGGAGATTATAAGACGACCATCGAGGCAATAAGCACCATGGCAAAGGAGGATGTGGCAGGAATAATTTTAATTGCATATGGAAAAGAAGCCATGGAGCTGGGCCGTTTGTACTGTCCCGGAGTAAATAAAAAAAATCAAACCCGAGAGCAGATTCAGGTACCAATAATAATTATCAACAGCCCTGATACTGTTCCAAAAACCTGCGATGGCATCTGGAGGCTGCTGCCTTCTTCAAATGAGCTGGTCCAGGCCTCATTGCATTTCATCATATCAACAATGAAGGCAAACCGGATAGCAGTCATCTTCGATTCAGAAGATGCCGGCAGCATCAAATCAGTAACCCTGTTCTTAAAAGAATTCACCAAATCCGGCGGTAAAATCGTCGATATTTACGGCACGAATGAAAAGGAAACTGCAAGCAGGATTTCACATTTGAGGGAAAAGGATCCATCCCTTATTCTTATTCCCAATGCCAATAAGAAAACATCCGAGATTGCAAAGATTCTCAGAAAAAACAACATCAAAGCCCCCGTGCTTTTTATACAATCTCCACAGAATGAAGAAATCCTTGACTCGTTAAGAGGAATCGCTGGAATTTACCTGATAAGCGATTTTTCCTTCCAGCCCACAAAAAATGAACGTTGCAAGCGTTTGCTGGAAATTTTATCAAGTGAAAAAATAGCACCTGAAACAGGGGTGCTTATTTCAGCAGATGCCCTTTTCCTGTTAGTTGATGCAGCGGTCCATGCTCAGGAAACCAAGGCTGATATGATCTCCCAGCTTTCAAAAATTGACAATGAAATGTACCTTACAGGCACAATCGGCCTGATGGAGGACGGTTCTGTTAAAAAGAATATTTTTGTGGTCAAGTTAAACAGGTCTGATACTGAGCTCGTTGAAGAAATTAAGCTGATCTACCAAAGCTAAATACGCATCACTATATCATGACTTAATAGCTTTTCTGCAATAATCAAATAGTCTGTCTCGTAAGTACCTTCGTTTATTTTAATTAGTATATCATCCGCTACATTTACACGTATATCCGGCATTTCATCAATCCTGTTCATGATGTTGTTCATTTCGAGAGCTCCTCCGTGCCGGGCGGTCTTTGAGATCAGGCCTGCTCTGTCCACATAATGACGAAAGGATTTTCTATCATTTCTGGCAACACCTGCCTTATTTCCGGCAGGCTTAATGCCGAGAGACTTTTTAATTGAATTTTCCATCAGCTCCCCGAAGACACGGTCCGCTGCATTTATGGAGATATTAATAATTTCCTTATCTGCATCGACATTCTTTCGGTTTTCAATTTGAGCCTTTAACTTTTCATAGGTTTTTTTAATATTGGCTACTTTGATGCTTTTTACTTCCACGATTTGCTCCTTCTAATTTTACATATCGGATGTTAGGAGCAAAGCTTTAACTGCAAATTGCAACTAATTCATGAAATAGGTCTTTTCTTAGTAATTACGTTGTGCTGTATCCTTCTTTCTTCAGTGGTTCTGTTTGTTTGATACCGGTCTCCCGACAAGGGATCGAGGCCTGTGAAATACATCGCCGATGAAAGTGTCATGGGAAGAGGAATGAATGCCTGAACCTGTTCCGGCAGGAAGCCGAATACAGCCTTAATATCCTTTTTCATGGCAAGCATATCATCTCTTGAACACCCTGGATGGCAGGACATCAGATAAGGCAGCAGGTATTGTTTTTTAAGTATTTTTTCTGTCTCATTTCTAAACATGCCTGCAAATTCTCTCAGGTCAAACACAGGGGTCTTCCTCATTGCCAGGAGAACATGTCGAACTGTGTGTTCAGGGGCAATTTTTAGCTGACCGCTGATATGCTTTCTGATAAGGGCCCTCAAGGCAGGCAAAGAATCCTTATCCCGCATGAACAGGTCATAACGTATACCTGAACCGACAGTCACATTAGATATGCCATTTACCTTTGAAACATCCCCCAGCAGTTTTATCCAAGGCAATGATTTTATCTCAAGGTTTCCACACAATTCAGGATGGATGCAGCTTACCCTGGAGCACCTCCAGTTTGATTTGCAGCTGTATCCGTACATATTCGCAGACGGCCCGCCAATGTCCTTTACGTGCCTTCTGAAAAGGGGGTTCCCTGCCAGGCGCCCGGCCTCATCAAGAACTGATTCCGGACTTCTTGCAGTTATTTTTTTCCCCTGATGAAGCCCTACCGAGCAGAAAGAACATCCCGAAACACAACCTCTATGTGCATTGATTGAACCAAAAATCATTTCAAATGCCGGCACTGGTTCCTTGTATGAAGGGTGCGGTGCATACATGAAGGGCAGAGAATAGATCGCATCAATCTGTTTCTGAGACATAATTTGTTGAGGATAATAGACAAGAAACCGGGAGCCTGTCTTCTGGGATACAATCCTGTCCTGGTTTTCATAAAAAATCCTGTAAGTCTCCAGGAATGCGCCCTGATTTCCCATTGATTCTTCCTCGGAAGGAAGCAGAACAGCATTCTCGGGTGGTTTTCCTTCCATAACCAGAGTGCCCGGTATCCCCTCAAGCGATTTATTAGCGGCTATCCTGTCGGCAATTTCAACAACAGCTGTTTCCGCCATGCCGTATGCAAGAATATCTGCACGGGAGTCTTCGATAATTGAACGCCTTAATCTGTTATCCCAGAAATCATAATGGACAAGCCTTCTCATGGAGGCTTCGATCCCGCCGATAACTAGTGGAACATCCTTGAATTTTGCCTTAATCAGGTTGCAGTAACTTATAATGGCATGCTCCGGCTTTCTGCCTGAATTACCGCCAGGCACATACGGATCATCGGAGCGCCTTTTTTTGAACGCAGTATAAAGGCTGAGCATTGAATCGACATTACCTGATGTGACACCGAAGAAAAGCCTCGGCCTGCCCAAAGCTGTTATCGATTCGGGGTCCTTCCAGTCGGGCATGGATAGTATAGCCACATGATAGCCGGCCTTTTCCAGAATACGGCCGATGATTGCCGCCCCGAATGACGGGTGGTCAACATAGGCATCACCGGTAACTATTATGATGTCAGGGTCTCTGCCCCTTAATTCATCCTTCGTTGTTGCCAGGAATCCCATCTTCAGTCTCACCCTTTATTGTCTTTATGTAACCGTCAACATGATCAATTGACGATATGCCTTCTTCAGCCTCTCTGCCGCCAAGGTCTTTCATACGGTTGACAGAAGGCATAACCCTTGATTCCCAGGAACCTGCAGCCTGATTGAATGCATTAACAGCCTTCTGCAGCCCGTCCCTTATTTTTTTCATATGATCCGCATATGTTGACAGTCTGTCAAAAAGTTCCACTCCGGCCTTACCTATTTCTTTTGCATTCTCTTGAAGTGAATGCTGCTGCCATGAGACGGCAACAGTCCTTAGAAGTGCGATGAGAGTAGTGGGCGTTGCAAGTATGACGCGTTTTGCAATCCCGTCCTCGATAAGCTGCCTGTCCTGCTCAAGTGCCGCGCTGAAAAAGCTTTCCCCGGGTAGGAACAGGACAACAAATTCAGTTTCAGGACTGAAATCCTTCCAGTACTCTTTTGATGACAGAGAAGTCATATGCTGGCGGACTTTCTGGGCATGGCGGTTCAATTTTTCCTTCCTTATCGTCTCATCCTGTGTATCAATCGCCTCCATATAGGCATCGAGAGGAGCCTTGGAATCAACAACGATCGAATGTCCCTGGGGTAATCTCACAATCATATCCGGACGCTTTCTCCCTTCTTCGGTATGTGAGGATTGCTGCACATCAAAATCGCAGTACTGGCTCATTCCGGAGACCTCAACTACACGCATCAGGGTAATCTCCCCCCATCTGCCTTTGACTTCAGGGCGCTTTAGAGCGGTCGTAAGAGAACGCGTCTGGCTTTCCAGCTTTGCATTGGCATTTAACATTTGTTCAATCATGGCCTTGAGTTCTCCTGAAGATGCATGCCTTTTGTTTTCCATCTCGCCGATATAGGCTTCATACCGTGTCAGGGCATCTCCAAGGGGTTTAACAATGCCTGCTATTGCCTCCTGTCTGACCGAAAGATCGCCTTTTGACTGTTCAATCAAGGTTTCAAGAACACCCCTGGCCTGATCTATAAACAGAATGCTGTTGGCTTTCAGAGCCTCCGTAGCAGCACTTCCAAAACTTTCGGACATCCTGGTCCTTGCATCTTCAATGCTCGATATCTGGGCATTAAGAGACGCCTTTAACGCAACTGCCTCCTGTCTTGAAACAAGCCAGCCTATAATAAACCCGATTATAAGACCTGTTGCCATGGCCGCATAGATCATATGACCTCCGGTTAAAACCCTCGCTTGTCTGGAATATAACACAAAGGATGTATAATTTCTTGCACGGTTGATGTTTAACGAATATATTTTCCAGAATGAGAAGATTTCTAATCCTGACATTCATTATTCTGGTTTACTGGTTGTTTGCCACTGCGGCATCAGCAGCCCTGGCCGCACCCGTCAGGATCATCTCGCTTTCACCGGCGATCACAAGCGAGCTGTATGACCTTGGGGCTCAGAAAAATCTGATAGGCGTCACCAGATACTGCATTAACCCGGGAAATAAAAAAGAAATTATCGGCAACCTGACTGACATAAATCTCGAAAAAATAATTCTCCTTAAACCCGATTTGATTATTGCCGGAAAAGATGCAAACAGGAAAAAAGATATAGAAAAACTATTGTCCATGGGGTTCAGGGTAGAGATTATCGAAGGCTGCGAGAACTTTGATTGCATGTGTATTGAGTTCATAAAGCTGGGAAAATTGACAGGCCGGCAGAAAGATGCGGAACGGATCGTTGAGAAATGCAGGAAAGAGGTTTACTCCATCAGCGCCGGGACCCTCTCAAGAAAATACAAAGTCCTGTGGCAGATAGGAACAAACCCCATTGTGGCTGCAGGCGGTGCTACCTTTGCAAATGATTTTATAAGACTGTCAGGATGCACCAATATCTTCGGCGACATAAAAACCAAGTATCCTCGAGTCAGTATGGAGGAGGTACTGTTAAGGAATCCGGACGTAATAATTGTCATATCCGGTATGGGCGCCGGCGCTGATATCTGGAAACCGATGAAAGGAATAAACGCCGTATCAAAGGGAAGGATATTCACAGTACAGGCCGACAGGGTATGCCAGGCTACACCGACAAGATTCGTTGACGGCTTAAAGCTTGTTTCATCAATACTGGCAGGTAAACCCTGATGAAGCGGCCTGCTGCTGTTTTCATGATTCTTTTTCTCCTGATTTTGGTAGTAACAACAATATCCCTGGTTTCAGGCAGCGCCGACCTTACAGCCGAAGGATTGGTATCCGTATTATTTAGGAAAAGCGGCAGCCCGTTGTTGAATGCAATAATCTGGGACCTGAGAATCCCGAGAATTATAAACGGCATGGTTGTCGGTGCAGCCCTTTCCGCCTGTGGTGTAATCTTCCAGGCTGTTTTACGAAATCCTCTCGCAGAACCGTACACTCTCGGAGTGTCGAGCGGCGGGGCTCTTGGTGCGACAATCTCCATAATGATGGGGTTATCAGGGGCTGCAATGGTGGGAATGTGTTTCCTCGGATGCCTATTGACAATTTTTCTGATATTAGGGCTTGCATCGATAAAAGGTTTTTCCAACACGATGCTGATATTATGTGGCGTCATTATCGGTTTTCTGCTTTCGTCCATAATGATGCTCCTTTTTTCTCTTTCAACGACAAGGGATGTATATGCATCTGTCATGTGGCTCATGGGAAGCCTGAGCGCACCAAGCAAAGATTCCATAAGGATTATGGTTTATTTCGTGCTGCCTCTTGTCCTGGCATTGATTCTCTTTTCACGTGATGTCAATATACTGAGTCTGGGTGATGAAAAAGCCATGTATCTTGGTTTAAACGTCAAATCTGCCAGGGCTGTCCTGTTTTTCATCTCTTCTTTGATAACCGGGGCCTGTGTTGCCGTGGCAGGGGTGATCAGCTTTATGGGTCTTATCGTGCCACATGTCATGAGAAAGATAATCGGACCGGATCACAGGCTGCTTCTCCCTTCATCAATGATAGCGGGTGCAGCATTGCTCGTACTTTCGGATACCATTGCACGTACAGTCATTTCTCCCCTTGAGTTGCCTGTCGGTGTAATAACAGGTATCATGGGGGGCTTGTTCTTCCTGTTCATGCTTCTCTGGCACGGAGAGGAGATTACATGATTCTTGATATTTCAGACCTGACAATCGGGTATGATAAAAAGATTGTTATTTATGATCTGTCATTCAAGATAAGCCCGGGAACATTTTATGGAATAATAGGTCCCAATGGTGCCGGCAAATCTACATTATTCAAAGCCGCAAGCGGCGTTTTAAAACCATGGAAGGGGAGCATTAGATTAAAAGGCAAAGATATTTACCATATGTCAAGGCGCGAACTTGCATGCACAATGGCGGCCGTTCCCCAATTTCAGGAAGCCTTCTTCCCTTTCAGGGTTAAGGAATTCGTTCAGATGGGCAGGTACCCTAAAAGGGGTCGTTTCGGAATGCTCCAATCCTCTGATCATAAGATTATTGAAGAATCCCTGCTCTCCATGAAGCTTGAGGCACTTGTCGAAAAAAAGATCGACGAACTCTCCGGTGGCGAACTCCAGCGCGTTTATATATCACAGGCCCTGGCCCAGGAGCCTGAGATCCTTATGCTGGATGAACCAACCTCCCATCTTGATATCGGGCATCAGTCAATAATGCTTAATCTGATTAAAAGAAAGTGCCTTTCGATAGGTATACCAGTATTAATGATAGTCCACGATCTTAATCTGGCAGCTGCCTACTGTGATAAAATTCTACTTATCGATAAGGGCAAAGTTTTTGCCGAAGGTACCCCGTCAGAGGTTCTTACAAAAAGAAATATAGACAGTGTATATAACACAAGCGTTGAAATAATTGCCGGAGAATCCTTAAACTACCCCCATATATTCCTGAAGCCTGATACGGTTATCCGGCAATAATTTCAAGTACCTCATATTCTTTCTCGCCTGCAGGCGACTTGAACACCGCGGTATCTCCGGGTTTCTTGCCGATAAGGGCCTTAGCAAGCGGCGATGCGATAGAAATGAGTCCTTTACCGATATCAGATTCGTCCACGCCCACAATCTGATAAGTGGTTTCTTCATCGGTTTCTGTATTGCAGACAATAAATTTTGATCCGAATACGACTTTATCCTTGGGTATCTTTGAAGTATCAATTATTTCGGCAGTGGCAAGCTTTGTTTCAAGTTCCTGTATTCTTGTCTCAATGAATGCCTGCTTTTCTTTTGCATACTGGTATTCCGCATTTTCCGAAAGATCCCCATGCCCGCGGGCTTCTTCAATGGCTGCTATGACCTTGGGCCGTTCAACCTTCTTGATATTATCCAACTCGTCTCTGAGCACCTGATAGCCGTTTTTTGTAATGGGAGTTCTCTGCATTAAATTCCTCCGAACAGAAAATAAAAAAGATACCGGCAGTTAATGTCCGCCAGTATCGGTTTGCAGCTTGTGGATAAGCAAATATTTTTTTAAAAGTCAAGTAACTTGAATCCAAAATTTATATTACTGTTTTCCGCATGCGGTATTTATCTTCATACTGAAAACATTTGCCACTCATGTGAAGCCGTTTCAATAGTAGCTGACAATATATAGACCAATGCGATAATCAACAAAACAGCGTAGTATTATCTTAATAATATTAATGAATCTTAGTTTCCAAGGGATATAAAAAAGACCATCGTGAAACTTCACCATTGGTCAGGGTTTCATTTTTTTCAGTATCGAGCTCGGGCCGGGTTTAACTGTAACAACCCTGTAAACAGCACTCGATGAAACACAGATCATGCCTGCAAATTCCTTCTGGCTGATGCCGTTGTTGTCCGGCCATTTCTTTAAAAGCTGCATAGATGTCTCCTTATTACAATTGACATGCAATAACATAACACGCCTGGAATCACCAAGACAGGAGCCCTTGTATAAATCATGTATTATTAAGAAACATGCCTTTTATTTTATTATTTAAACCCGATCAGGGTTGAAAAAGAGTATTCAATCCCTTAATATTTATTTAAATCATGAACCGAACCCCCCTGTACTCATTGGAAGATATAACCGAAACATACGATAAGGTTCACGACCACAGGATTACTAAAAATATAATATCCAAATATTCAACCAACAGATGTGACGTGAGGGAAATCGCCCTGTCAGATATTGATCTTACATGGGTCAGCAATGTGCTCGATCTCGGTTGCGGCTACGGTCTTTTTGAAGAAAAACTTAAAGGCAGACTTGCATACAATGCCAGTATTGCAGGTATTGATATTGCGGATGCAAACAAGGCACCTTTTTTAACGACCGTCAAGGACTGTGGCTACTCGGGAATTTTCATCGGCAAGGAAGCTGACGTTATCCGGACGATTAAAAGCCGGACATATGATCTTATAATAGCCAGCTATTCATTATATTTTTTCCCTCATCTTATTGAAGACATAGCAAGAATCCTAAAACCGAACGGCATTTTCATCTCAATAACTCACAGCAGATATTCTTTAAAAGAAATTATAGATTTGTTACCGTACAGTATGGAGCAATCAGGCATTACAGCATCCTGCGAATTCACCATAAACAAATTACTGAAGGCATTCTGTCTTGAAGACGGTTACCGGTTATTGAAACCTTATTTTGAAAGAGTGGAAATGCTGCCCTACGATAATGCAATGCGTTTCACACCCGATGATATCTCTGATTGTGTTGAATATGTTGCAAAAAAAAGACCTTTATTGTTTAAAGATATAATTGATTCCCATCCTCAAAAAATTAAGGATATTGAAGATCAATTTTACAAGAAACTGCATGAACAAACAGTTTCAAAAGGATTGTTGAGAATAACAAAAGATGATGCAATATTTCGGGGTTTTAATCCTTTATCCGGATCTAATAAAACATCAAGGCGGGCCGGTTTATGAAAAAATGTTATATACTTGATACAAATGCATTAATTGAAAATCCTGATTGTATTGATGTGTTCAGAAATGGCGAAGAGAATCGGGTTCTAATACCTTATTCAGTGATAATGGAGCTTGATAGACTCAAAAAAAGAGCCGATTTAAGCCATATAATCAGCCTGATTGCCGCGCGGCTTGAAAACGATCCCAAGCTTAACATTATAAAAATCCCGGATAAGACATATGCGGGAAGCGAAACCAATGATGATGATATCCTGGAAGACATCCGGTATGCTCATAAAAATTCAGATCATTTTATAGACGGTCTTGAGCCCATCATCGTATCTAATGACAGGATGTTCAGGGTAAGGCTGGTTATTGAGGGATTCAGGGCGCAGGAATTCCGCGACTCCAAGCCGTTCCATTCCGAAAGCCAGCTTTACACGGGATTCATAAAAGAATCCGATGAGAAGATTGCAAACTCATTTTATTGGGATGAAAACGGCCAGTTATGGTTTGAAGGTAAAGAGTCCTATATCGACTATGAGCACAATCCATGGGGAGTGAAACCGAGGACGGTATATCAGAATTGCGCAATGGAACTCATGCTATCACACCACATCGATGCAGTGACGCTCCAGTCGGAGGCAGGATTCGGCAAGACATATATTGCCCTTGCATGCGCTTTCCACCTTGTACTTCAGAAACCCAAGGCATATGACAGGATATTCATATTCAAACCGGTAGTTGAAATCGGTGAAAAGCTCGGCTATCTCCCGGGTGACGAAAAAGAAAAGCTCGCGCCCTATATGCGCGGCATCCTTGACCTTATAGTAAAGCTCCATAGCCAGCGGCCGGCGAATTCCCTGTTTATGGATGCGCAGAGCGCAAGACTGGAATTGAATCCAAAGAAGATAGAAATCGTCAGCCTGAATTTCATACGCGGCATGAATATAGAAAATGCTGTGGTCATTATAGACGAAGCGCAGAATATGACCCGCTATCAGACTAGGGCTCTGCTGACGCGAATGGGAGAAAATGTTAAGTGTTATGTTTTGGGTGATACGAACCAGGTGGATCATCCATACCTCAATTCTTCAAACAACGGTCTTAACTGGATAGTAAAGAAGTTTAAGGGTTATCCAAACTATGGCCATATGGTGCTGAAAGGCAGCAAGTCGCGCGGCCCGATAACAGACCTTGTGCTGAAGACGGGGTTGTAATGATATGACCAAGGTATATTTCAGCAGGACTTTTGAAGAAACCGCCATACGCTCAATATTTGAAAGAGCGCTAACCGGCCTGAAGACTGGAATTGAAGCTTCTGATAAGGTTGCCGTCAAACTTCACTTCGGGGAAAAGGGCAATACCCGGTTTGTCAGACCAGAGCAGGTTAAACCGGCTGTAGATATCCTTTTAAAATATTCTCGCAACTGTTTCCTGACGGATGCCAATACGCTTTACACCGGCAGAAGACACAACGGCCGGGATCACATGGAGATGGCTGAGAAGCATGGATTCACAAAGCTTGGCGTACCCGTCGTCATAGCGGACGGCAACGAAGGAAAAGATGAAAAATCTGTTGGTATACCTGGAAAGATATTCAGCAGCGTCAGAATCGCCAGGGCGATTGCGGATGCTGATGCAGTTGTTGCCATAAGCCACTTCAAAGGACATGTCATGTTCGGTTTCGGCGGTGCGATAAAAAATCTAGGCATGGGAAGCGGATCGCGCGCAGGAAAACTCGAGATGCATTCCAAGGTCAAACCCTCGGTATCAAGACGCTGCAACGGATGCGGTCTGTGCCTGGAAAACTGCCGCGCCCATGCAATATCCCTTGTCGGCGAAAAGGCATCAATCGACCATGGAATCTGCGAGGGGTGTGCCTTCTGCATCGCCGTATGCCCGAAGGAGGCGATCTCTGTCCCCTGGGGCGGTGCAACTAGCAGGGAGGTTCAAAACAGGTGTTCCGAATACGCCCTAGGTGCAGTTAAGAATAAAAAACTCGTCTGCTTGACCTTTATTAACAACATAACAAAAGACTGCGACTGCATGGCTGACACCAGAATAATAGGCAATGATGTGGGCCTTGTGGCGTCAGTGGATGCTGTCGCATGCGACAAGGCCGCATACGACCTTGTGGTTCGGGAACATAAAGGCAAGGACATATTTAAATCGGCCACAGGTGTTGACGGGTCGGGTATATTTTCATATGCTGATAGCATTGGTCTTGGTAATACAGATTACGGACTGATCAACTCTGATTAATTCAATTTTCCTTGTTGTCCGTCCGGCTAATCAGAAAAAAACCTTATCATGGCATCAGTAACCTTCCCCCGTTCCCTGTCCGCCGTGATCGCATGGTATGAGTCGTGCAGCATGACGATCTCCTTTCTGGATGAACTGATGCTGCTGTAAATCTTCCTTGCACTGCCCGGATGTATGAAGATGTCCTGGCTTGACTGCATGATTAGCATCGGTGTTTTAACAGTGGAAAGAAAGCCCTTCTTTCTTATAATGCCCATCAATTCAAGTAATGAATATGTTGCCGGTATCGAGTTCCTGCCATAGCTGAAATGAGGTGCGCCCTGGGGTTCTTTTACATCCTCGCCCGGTGTCGAGGGCAGATCCCCAATCATGCGTCCCAGGGGAGTTCCACCAAGAATCGGCAGAATATATCTTGCTGCAAAAGGCTTGAACCAAAGAGGAGTTGAAAAAACCGCACATGCATGAATAAGGTTTCCATGCAGTGATGCAAGCACAAGCGTCATTATCCCGCCCATTGACTGGCCTGCAACACAGACTTTTTCATGCCTTTCCGACATTCTGAAAAGTTCTTCTGAAACTGCACCGACCCATGAAGGCCAGGCTGTTTTGTTAAGATCCTTGATGCTCGTGCCATGTCCCGGCAAAAGAGGAGCTTTAACGGTATATCCGGCTGTGTTCATCATTCCGGCAAGATACGCCATTTCAGACGGGCTTCCCGTCAAGCCGTGTATGAGCAGACAGGCCCTGTCTCCGCCCTTTAGAAAAATCGGTTCTGCACCATTCACGATTTGCATCATTGAGCCTCCTGATAAGTCTTTCTTGCAAACATAAGAATAATTGAAGCAGCGACAGCAAAAGCTGCTCCCATTATAAAGGCAGAATGGCTGCCGATTTTTTCCCACACAACACCAAATATAACCGATGCTGGAAAAGCTGCAATACCTATAGCCATGTTATAGAGGCCATATGCGCCTCCACGGTTTTCACCCTCTACAAGGTCAGCAACAAATGCCTTTTCGGTACCTTCGCACAACCCGAAGAATAATCCGTATGCAAAGAAAAGAAACCATATTGAAAGTTTTGTCGATGCAAATGCAAACCCGAGATAAACGAGCCCGTATACTATCCAGCCGGCAACAATAACAGGTTTCCTGCCTATCCTGTCAGACAGCCACCCTCCGGGAATGGAAAAAACAGCCTTGCTTATATGGAGCACTACCCAGATTATCGGAAGCATTGCAATGGCAATGCCCGTATCCCTTGCCTTGAGCAGCAGGAAAGCATCTGTCGAATTCCCAAGGGTGAATATAATCACGGCAAAGAGAAACAGCATATAGCCCCTGTTTTTTATTGACCCGGTAAGCATGACACTCTGTCCTGAAGACACCTTCTTTTTAGGTTTTTCAACAACAAGAAACCAGGCTAGGATAATTGTTATGATTCCCGGTATTGCAGAGATAAGAAATACTGTCTTTATTGAGAGTCCGCCGAATTGGATTAGGGCTGTTGCTATCAGAGGTCCTATAATTGCCCCGGCATGATCCATTGACCGCTGGAATCCGAATGCGATGCCCATATGTTCAGGGGAGGCCGAATCGGCCAGCAAGGCATCTCTGGGGGCGCTTCTTACACCCTTGCCAATACGGTCCGATACACGGAAAACAAGCACCTGCCACCATGAACCTGCAATGCCGATCAACGGACGGACTATGTTCGAGAAGGTATATCCGGTGGCAAAAACAGGCTTCCTTTTCCCCAGCCTGTCAGAATAAGCACCTGAAAAATATTTGAGCAGCGAAACCACTGTTTCCGCCAGTCCCTCGATAATGCCTATGGAAGCAGCACCTGCGTGAAGAACTGACGTTAAAAATATTGGCAGCAGCGGATATATCATCTCGCTTGCCATATCGTTCATAAGGCTTATTAAGCCCATACCAAGAACATTTCGTTTTTCCTGGGAGTCAATTCTGCTTTTCATCTCTTCAAACATATCTTTTGACTTATATGCGGTCAATATAAATATCTTTTTGTTGAAGCGATAAAAAACATATATATTGCCCTTATGCAAGTCAGGATCAACAGATACCTTTCCCAATGCGGGGCCATGTCAAGACGTGCTGCTGATAATGCAATCACGGCAGGAAGGATTTCTGTAAACGGTCACACCGCATCTCTGGGGGAGAACATAAACACTGAATCAGATGATATAAGACTTGACGGAAAAGCCCTGCATCAAAACCGGAAATTTTATCTGGCGGCTTATAAGCCGAAATATATGGTCACTACCATGAAAGATCCCGAAGGCAGGGAGTGCATAAAAGATATAATACCTGGAAAATACAAAGGAGTTTTTCCTGTCGGGAGGCTGGATTTTGATGCGGAGGGACTCTTGATTCTGACAAATGACGGCTTCCTGGCAAATGCCATCCACCACCCGACACACAATATGGGAAAAGTATATATTGTAGAGTTAAAACCTGAAGCATCTGCCGCAGCGCTCCGTAAAATGTCCGAAGGCGTTGAAATCGAAGGCATTGTTACAAGGAAGGCACTCGTAGAAAGGCTGAAAGATGAAAAAGATATGACAACAGTAAGAATCACCCTCATGCAGGGACTTAAAAACCAGATTAAAAAAATGGCCGGGGCTGTAGGTCTCAGGGTCGTTTCTATCAGAAGGATTGCAATCGGCCCAGTATCTCTCGGGAAAATGAAACCGCGAGAAATAAGGGAATTGGATGTTCTGGAAGTAAGGGCGCTACAGAATATACAAAAAAAGCACAAAGTTACTTGACTTGGCCATCCTGGGCTTTATACTTCTAATCAATCATTTTTATGGAGGTAAGATGTGAACAAGTCTGAATTAATTGAAGAGCTGTCGATGAAACTGGCGCTCCATCCCAAGAAAGCGGAAACGGTAGTGAACACTGTGTTTGATTCCATTATCAAGTCCCTGAAAGATTCACAACGAGTTGAGATCAGGGGATTCGGCAGTTTTATGATCAGGGATTACAAGCCATATGTGGGAAGAAATCCGAAAAGCGGAGAAAAAATCAAGGTAAGACCAAAGAGTCTCCCGTTCTTCAAGACCGGCAAGGATATGAAGGACAGGGTCAACGCAAACTTGCAGTAAACCTAATTCAGGAGCGTCTAAATATTGACGCTCCCACCTTTGCTGTGCTACCGTCCTCTTTAGAGGATAATAATGGACAAGTATAAAATCGATAATATGGTCGGCACTTCAGAAAAAATGATCAAAGTGTTTGACCTCGTCTCAAAGATTGCCTCAACCGACTCCACCGTACTTATCCTTGGAGAATCCGGAACCGGCAAGGAACTTGTGGCAAGGGCAATCCACGGAAAATCCCGGCGGTCACGCCTCCCCTTTGTACCGGTAAACTGCGGGGCGATCCCTGAAGAACTTCTGGAAAGCGAACTGTTCGGGCATGAGAAAGGCGCTTTTACAGGGGCTTTCAGGATGCACACGGGCAGGTTTGAGATGGCGGCAGGAGGAAGTATCTTCCTGGATGAAATATCTGAAATGAGCCCGAACCTTCAGGTCAAACTTCTCAGGGTTCTCCAGGAAAAGGAGTTTGAACGTGTTGGCGGCATCAATACCATCAGGACCGATGTACGGATAATAGCGGCAACAAATAAGAACCTCGAAGAAGAGGTTGAAAAGAGCCGCTTCAGGGAAGACCTATACTACAGGCTCAACGTTATTCCCATTCTCCTTCCACCGCTACGCGAAAGGCTTTCGGATATACCTGCGCTGGTCAAATATTTTATTGAAAAAAATGCAAGAGAGAGATCGCTGGAAGTTTTGGATATAAACAAACAGGTCATGCAGCACTTCTTGAACTACAGATGGCCCGGCAATGTCAGGGAACTCGAAAACCTTATAGAAAGGCTTTCCGTGCTCTGTGACGGCAATACCGTTACCATAACCGATCTGCCGGAAAAGATACTGACTGGACATACTCAAGCCTCAGGCTCATCGCTTGGGTTTATCCTTCCGGACGAAGGTATCGATCTTTCTGACACCGTCAGTGAATTCGAGAAAAATATTATAATCCAGGCTCTGAACAAGACGGGCTGGGTGAAAAACAGGGCTGCCAAACTATTAAACCTGAACCGGACGACCCTTGTGGAAAAGATCAAAAAACAGGGCATCCAGTCTTAAACAGAACCTCTGGTTGTTTTTACACAGCCCTGATAACTGGCACAAAAGTTGAATAACTATTATTTGTGAAATCAACAAAAACAAGTGAAGTTATATACAAATATGTTCATACAAGCTCATTAACACTGGGTTTATTGTTTTTATTGTATAACATATGCCTGTCCGGCACAGCCAGTCAGTCAGGTGCCGGCGTCAAAATTCCCCGCACCTCAATCACAACATATCAAGTTCTTCTTAACGCCTATGAAACCGGAAACTATTCATATGCGGCATCAGCTTTAAAGAATCGCGGGGAAAAATTGAACGCTGATGAAATGTCCCTGCTGGCAAGAATTTATTGGTTGATGTACTACCCTTACAATCAGACAATGGCTCAAAAGAGCTGTGCTCTTATGGGAGAAGCCGTTAAATTAATGCCCCGCGGATCAAATAACGACAAGCTCCTGACAGAGTATGCGGATATGCTCAACAAAACATCAAGACCTGAAGAAGCCATAAGGCTGATCGATAAAATAACTGCTTCCTCTGATGTAGAGTCAAGGTTCTCATCCTGCATCCTTAAAACAGACTCTTATAATATTCAAAAAAAATACCACGATGCATATGCCGAAACAGTACGCATAAACAGAAATTTCAATTTGAATAATATCCCGATTACATTACAGGCCCGTTTTCAAGCGGTATCTGGAGACACGTATTCCGGACTTAACGAATACTCAAAAGCTCTTCAGATGTATAACAAGGCCCTGGCCCTTGATAAGAATATCCACAGATACAGCCCTGACATTTACCTGAAAACAGGAATTGCATTGTCCAAAACCGGTAATCCGGTTAATGCAGTCCTTTTCCTTGAGAAAGCGATTGATTTAGGCATCCCCTCTTCCAGGACTGGCGCTCTGATTCTTCTGGGGGACTGTTTAAACATGCTTGGCGGACAGAACAGTGCATATGTCCTTTATTATGAAGCCTCAACAAGCAGATCACCAGGTGCGGTGGCCGCTATGCTGCGAATGGCTTCAATCCTTGAAGAACGTGATATCGTTTCAAACAAAATGCTGAGCGGCAAAACATATAAGCAACTGACAGCCATCTACAAAAGAGCCCTTTCGGATTACCCTGACAGCCTTCCGATTGTCGCATACAGCTCGGCAAGGACCAATGCCAGATATGGCGATATTACCCAGGCTTTCAAGATGTATTATGAGGCATGGGCGATTACCGGTATGAATGATCCGGTTCATGCATATTCAAAGTCAGCAGCGGAAGGCCTTCTTAAAAACCTCATAGTCCAGGATAACGGCAAATGGGACAGTGTGCTGTCAACTGCCTATATTTCATATAAAGACGGCCTGTTTAAAGACATCAATGACCCGCAATTGATGATCAGGCTTTCAGGCCTTCTGCTTAAAGAAGGATACATCGATGATGCGTCGGAATTTGCAGACAGACTTGATAATGTGGAATCAGCCGACATGAAAATCCGTTCAATTCCTTTGCACGTAAATATCGAGACAAGGAAAGGACATTTAAGCAAGGCGCTTGGACTGGCTGATGTTTATTTGGAAAATTCTAAAAACGGCCAGGACATCCCTGCTGTGAAAACAAAAAAAGCAGAACTGCTCATGATGCTTGGGAAATATAAGGAGGCGCTTGTTTATCTTGAAAACCTGGGGCCTGATGACAATGACAGCCTCAGCCGATTGCGATTGAAGGCCGCCCTTTATCGAATGTTCAATGAAACGGACAGGGAGATGGGTGTTTACGATAATATAATAGGACTCAAAACCCCTTCTTCGCCTGTCATCGAACGTACACTTTTTATCAGGGCATGCGATCTTGCTGAAAAAGAACCGCCGCGGGCATATAATCTTTTTTCAAGACTTATCAGGGAATACCCTTCTTCTTTATACCTGTCCCAGGCGATACTTTTTCGGTCGTCGCTGGTTCAAGACCGGGATTTTTCACCCCTCCCCCAGCCTTTTGAAAATTTCCCGCCATCAGGCAAGGAAACCTCCATTGGCCTTGCAGCACGCTTGTCCTTAAATGAAAAAAATATGGAATTTATATTGGACAGATATTTCAATCCTGAAACCGGAAGCGTCAAAAATCCTGCACTTTCAAAGAAAGCTTCCAAAAAGGTGAACTGAAAATGGCTTATATAGACAGTATGCAGGCATGGTACGGCATTTGCTTATTGGATATTCATGGATAGCGTAATGGATACGATAATGGATAGGCCATCAGAAAGACATGCAGCCGAAACCGCTGTTGCCATTGGTGCAAACGGTATATCAGGGCCGTTTTTAAAAAGGTTTCAATATATCAGCACTGCCTTGATAATTACGCTGACTGTCCTGGTTATAGTTTTTGCAATGCTTTTATTCATGTCTGTAAACACCCCCAAGATGTCTCCAGGCATTATCAAGCAGCAAGATGCTGACATTAGTCCTAAAGCATCAAATCAGGGTGTCGAAGCAAAACAAATGGTTGAGAGCAGTCTTGAAAAAAGGGCTCAGGATATCCTGGAAAGGCTTCTGGGTCCGGGCCGGGCCCTTGTAACAATCAATGCGGATATTGATATGGAGGTCATGAAAAGGGTCAGGGGAACTGAAGGCCCGGGATCTCAGTTGCCGTACAGCAGGAATGAAGCTGTAACCCCTCAGGATATCGTAACTGAATATATACAGACTCCAGGTGATATCAGAAGGCTTTCAGTATCAGTTATCGTGGACGGAACCTATTCGACTGGCAGATCAGGGAAGAAGGTATTTATTCCAGCAACCGAGAGTGAACTAAAAAATATCGAGGCCGTGCTGAAGCAGGCGCTGGGATTTGATGAGACCCGGGATGACACAATTGCCGTCACCTCAATGCCTTTTGCCAAAGAAACGACTCAGAGGTACGGGGATGGTTCTCCTGCGGACGGTATTTTAAAATCCCTGCCGATGCTTCCTGTTGTGCTTGTAATTGCTTTTGTCTTAATGCTTACAGCTTTAATATACTCAATGAGGAAAAACAGGACTGCAGAATACTTGCCAGGCGTGCCAGTCATGCAGCATGACATTGCCGTACATGCGCCAGCATTAAAAGACGGTTCTTTAGTGAAGAGTTCAATTTCTGAGGATAAGATTGATGTTAAAGCTGAAACTGCTGATGTCAAAGTGCAGAATGAAGAAGATACAGGCCCGTTTGCCACGCTGAACCATGTGGATGCCTCAATTCTTTCAGATTATCTCAAAGGAGAACATCCGCAGACTATTGCGGTTGTTTTGTCGCATCTCCCAGGAAACAGGTCTGCCAGAATACTGGCCGCCATGCCTGAAAGGATACAGGGTGAAGTCATATTCAGGATGGCCAATATGGGGGTAATCCCCAGGGTGGTAATAGACGAACTCGACCAGGTGCTTAAAAGAGACATCGAGGCAATGGGTGCATATGAGGGCAGAAAACTGGGAGGCGTTGAATATGTTGCAGATATCATGAATCATCTGGATATAAATACCGAGAACATTATCTTTGCATCCCTTGAAGATGCAGACCCTCTGCTTGCAGACAGGATACGCCAGAAGATGTTTGTCTTTGAGGACATAATGTATATTGACAGCCGCGGAATCCAGACGCTTTTAAAGGAAATCACCAATGAAGACCTTAACCTCGCTCTCAAGACCGCAAATGACGAGTTGAAAGAAAAGATATTCTCGAACATGTCAAACAGGGCTGCTGAAATGCTCAAAGAGGATATGGAATCCCTTGGTCCGGTAAGGATTGCCGATGTCGAGACAGCACAGCAGAATATTATCCGCATTGCCAGGAAACTGGAAAGGCTGGGAAGGCTTGTAATTGCAGGCAAAGGAAGGGAAGATGTGCTTGTCTGACAATAAAGGCATTATAAAATTTCTTTCCTCGCTGATCATATTAACCTGCATGGTCATGTTATCTGCAAGTCCGTATGCAGCCGAGATTCCTACAGTAAAACAGGTTCCTAAGGTCATGCCTCCTGATCCTGAAAACGAATTTTACCAGGTAATGAAACAGCGCGAGGAACTCAGGGCAAAAGAGGCCGGGCTTGAACTCCTTGAAAAGAACATCGATGACAGGCTCAGAAAGCTTGAACAGATCGAGTCGCGTGTTCAACAGGAGCTGAAACAGATAAACCGTGTAAGTGACGCAAGAGTCAGAAGACTTGTCAAAATATATTCGGCAATGGACGCAAAGTCTGCCGCCCGTCTTATGGAAGGCCTTGATACTGAACAGACAGTAGAGGTCCTGGCGGGTATGAACGGGGATATTTCAGGGGCTATCCTGGCTAATATGGATACCAAAACGGCAGGCCGCCTGATAAAGCTGCTGGCTGCCTATAAAGGGCCCCGGGGGTCGGTGCAATAAGATCTCAAGCGGGACTGCCGATAAACTCGCCGATCTCCCTTTCCAGCCATTTGGTCCAAGCTTGCATCCCCGTTCCCTTTTTCGCTGAAACAGGAAAAATGCTTATTGCCGGATTAAGCTTTCTGGCACGTTTTTCAAGCACGTCCATATCAAAGTCAAACATTGAAACACAATCCATCTTGCTCACTATAAGGCAGTCGCAGACAGTAAACATGAGAGGGTATTTAAGGGGTTTGTCGTCGCCTTCCGGGATGCTCAATATCATGGCGTTACTGATTGCGCCGGTGTCAAACTCTGCGGGGCAGACAAGGTTGCCCACATTTTCGACAATTACCAGGTCAAGATTGTCAAGATCGAGTGTATCAAGGCCCTTTTTGACCATGGATGAATCAAGATGACAAAACCCGCCGGTCCTCAGCTGAACCGCTTTCACCCCCATCAGGGCGACCTTTTCCGCATCCACAACAGAATCGATATCCGCCTCAATGACGGCAATCCTGAATCTGGTCTTCAATGATTCCAATGTCTTCAGAATCAGCGTGGTCTTACCAGCACCCGGAGATGACATTATATTGAGCAGGAATGTCTTTTTTTCCTTCAGCATTTTTTTTAGCTCAGCGGCAAGGGAACTGTTGTCGGCCATAATGTCTTCTTTGAGTTCGATAAGGCGTATCTCCTCCATCAGATGACCTCCATATCCTTCACATGGTATTCCCTGCCGGATATCATTGTCCCTGCATCACTTCCGCAGGCTGGACAGCAGGTATCAGTTGTTTTCCTGATGTCTAATGCATAAACCTCAGAACAATTATTGCAACGGATCATTACAGGCACCCTTTCGATTTTCAGTTTTGCACCCTGTGCAACAGTGTCTTTACTCAGATAGTCAAAGTATCGCTGAATCCACTCGTCTTCTAGGTCGCTCATCTCGCCGATTTTCAGTGAGATTGAAACGACCTTTTTAACCTGGGCTCCGGCCGCATGCTTCAGCACAATATTAAGTATGCCCTCAGTGACCGGAAGTTCATGCATGGATGATACCTTTATTTGTTCAGATAATTTGTAATTATAAGCTTCTGGACCTCACTCGTTCCAGCACCTATCGGAAACACCTTTGCGTCGCGCATATATCGTTCGACCGGGAATTCCTTCATATAGCCATAACCGCCATGAATATGGACCGCTTCGGCAGTTACGCGGTTTACCATTTCACATGCATAGAGCTTGACCTGCGCGGCAAGCATCCTGGCTTCCTTGAAATTACCCTCGTCCCAGCATGTAATCCCCTTGTACGCAAGAAGCTTTGAGGCCTCAATCTCAACAAGCATGGTGGCAAGCTTGTCCTGTATCATCTGGAAGTTGAATATCGGCTGACCGAACTGTTCCCTTTCCTTTGAATATTTTAAGGCTGCGCCGAAAGCAGCCTCCGCAATGCCAATTGCCATGCACGACCACATGAAACGCTCGACATCGAGACCGGAGAACATCGTTTTCAGGCCTTTACCCTCGACTCCCCCAAGCAGATTTTCAACAGGCACCCTGCAGTCTTCCATGATTATCTCTCCGGTCGGAGATGAACGAAGCCCCATTTTCGAAAGCTTCCGGCCGACCTTATATCCGGGAAATTTTTTCTCAACTATGAATGCGCAAAGGCCTGCAAGGCCAAGTGCGGGGTCAGTGGTCGCATATATGAGTGCAATGTCGGCAATCGGAGCATTCGATATGAATGTCTTGCTTCCGTTCAAGATATAATAATCCCCGTCCCTTCTGGCCCTTGTCTTGAGCGAGATGGCATCCGAGCCTGCTCCCGGCTCGGTAAGGCCCATGCAGCCTTTCAAGTCGCCGTTCGCCAGTGCAGGCAGGTATTTCTTTTTCTGCTCTTCTGTTGCATTCCTTGCAATGTTGTTGGCGCATAAAAGAGAATGCGCCCCCAAAGTTACCGTAACTCCGGCATCGACCTTGCTCAGTTCCTGAGCCATAAGGCCAAACGCAAGATAGTCCGTGAGCATGCCTCCATATTCCGGCTCCACGCCCATTCCAAGAAGTCCTACGGGCTTTGCCTTTTCCCAGAGCTGTTCATCGAACTTTTCATCACGATCCATTTCTTCAACAAGGGGGGCAACTTCTTTTTCGGCAAAACGTTTTACTGTTTCCTGAAGCATCCTTTGTTCCTGGGTAATGTTAAAGTTCATTTCAGCCTCCGTTCATCTTTTTAACATAAATACAAGCAGGTAATTATAATTGACAATGCCGTGGACATAGCTCAACAAATGAAAGCTGACAATATTGAAAATAAATTTCCGGCAATCAAGTTTGGTTGAACCGGGTCCCGAACCATGACAGGTTTAAAGCGCCTGCAGTGAACAGCATTATTCCTTATCAGGAGCCTCAAGAATTTTCTTCAGTTTTCCTATTGAACTCTCAAGTTCCGGAAGGAGCTCGGGACTGATAGCGATACCTTTTTTTGAAGGTTTGAATTCACCGTTGTCGTCCTGGTAGTATACCCTGATATCAAGGTATTTCTTACCTTTGAAAGTGCTCACGGACACCCGGACCTCTTCAAGTGCATTTTTCATGAAAGAATGAACAAGAATACTTTCATCTGCCATAGTCGCCCCCAATAGAATAGTATCTTAATGGTATTGTTTGAAGTTGTTCAATTTGTCAATAGATGCCTTGCAAAAGAAAAGCCTCTTTGCTACAAAGCCAAAAATAAGCCGGAGTGGTGGAACTGGCAGACGCGTCGGACTCAAAATCCGAAGAGGCTCAGCCTCGTGCGGGTTCGATTCCCGCCTCCGGCACCAGTTTTTAAGCTCATCCATAAATTTTAAATCTCTTAAAATAGTAACTCGATATTAACCAGGTGCAACAATAGTGCAACATGATGCAGGGTTTCCCCTTCTCACTGAACAATAAAAAAGTCAGGCTTTCCCTACCTGACTTCTCATCTTACCAGGCAGAGCTTTACCTTGACTTGTTAAGAAATCATCTTATTGTTCAAATATTATTTATTACAATTTCGGCTGTACTTTGGCCAATAATTTGGAGGAGATTATCATGAAAAAAGCCGTTGCATTCCTGTTTATTGCTATTCCCATATCCATGCTGAGTGGGTGCATCTTATCAAAATCACCCAGCACCAATGATGTTTATATGTCGTACAATGAGCAGAAAACATTTAGTGTTAACGTTTTTCCTCTTGGGGCTACTTATTCTTGGTCACTTGATAGTACACCCCTTTCAAACACAGGGAAATCCTATGAATACATTTCTCAAGGAGGAGACCACATCCTAATTGTCAGAGCAAAGAATTTTTTAGGCACCGATACGCAGGCATGGAACATCCTATCAAACAGCCCTCCTGTGGCTCGTACAGGACCAGACCAGACAGTGATAGAAGGAATGTTGGTCACTTTAGACGCATCCAATTCAACGGATCTTGATGATGACATCGTCTCTTATGAATGGGAACAAACCAGTGGCACACCAGTTGAGTTGTCCAGCCCCAACAATATGACCACTACATTCCTGGCACCTGACGAGAGTCATCAGAGTGAAGCCCTCTCTTTCAAGCTCACCGTGACAGACAGCACAGCTTTGATATCCATGGCCACAACTATAGTAAACGTTACATGGATAGATGAACCGCCTATGGCAATTGTTAGACCGGATCAGACTGTCGAAGAAGGAGTACCTGTTGTCCTGGATGGTTCGGGTTCGACAGATCCTGATGATGGCATAGCATCCTATGAGTGGGTCCAGATTGATGGACCCATTGTCATTTTAGCGGATGCTGATAAAGAACAAGCCACCTTCATATCACCGGATGTTGGTCCAAGCGGGACATCACTTACATTTAGATTAACTGTGACGGATCACGGAGGCCTCAAGTCAAATGCTACCTGCATTGTCAATGTCACATGGATAAACGAGCCTCCAGTGGCCGATGCTGGGCCTGACCAGACCGTCGCTGAAGTCACCGTTGTGACGCTCGATGCATCTAACTCCTATGACAAGGATGGGATAGTATCTTACGATTGGCAGCAGACAGATGGCCCAGCAGCGATCCTTTCTAATGCGTCTGCAATCAAGCCAACCTTTATGGCTCCGAATGTTATCGAGTCAGGGGCAATCCTTAAATTTAAACTGACCGTGACGGACAATGGTGGTCTTAAATCGACTGACACCTGCACAGTCAATGTAATTGGTGTCAATGACCCACCTATAGCTGAAGCAGGCCCTAACCAAAGTGTAGTACAAGGGATGGTTGTAACACTCAATGGTGGAGAATCAACAGATCCTGATAATGGAATTATTTTATATCAATGGCAACAGACAGGTGGTCCATCTGTGACAATATCCAATGCCAGCACGACCACAGCACAGTTTGTCGCTTCTGTAGCAGTAGGCTCAACACTTACATTCGAACTGACCGTGACGGATGCAGGGGGGTTAACAAATAAAGACACATGTATGGTTTCCGTTGTCAGTATTACCTTTAACAATACCTTCGGATGGTCGACTTGGGAAGAAGGATATGCAGTCCAGCAGACGAGCGATGGTGGATACATACTAGCTGGATATAAATCAGCAATTAATGATGATGCCTTGCTTGTCAAAGCAGATGCAAATGGGGACTTACTCTGGGACCGTATATTTAATAAAACCTACTCCTACCATTACTTTTCTCACTATGCCCGTGCAGTTCGGCAGACGAGCGATGGTGGGTACATACTGGCCGGATATACTGATCACGATGCCTGGCTTATCAAGACTGACTCTTCTGGCTTGACATGTAATTATCACAATGAAACTGGCAATTGTTATAATAATGACACAGAATGGGTCAGAGTTTTCGGTTTAGGCAACGGGGAATATGCCTATGCAGTCCAGCAGACGAGTGATGGCGGGTACATAACGGCTGGGTATACAACTGCCGGTAATTATGATGCATGGCTGACAAAAACCGATTCAAGTGGGAACAAGCTCTGGGGCAAGACCTTCGGGGGAAGCAATAACGATTATACCTATGCCATCCAGCAGACGAGTGATGGCGGGTATATACTGACTGGATATACAAAATCATATGGTGCTGGTGGTCAGGATGCTTGGCTGATTAAGACCGATTCAAGTGGTAACAAGCTCTGGGACAGGACATTCGGGGGAAGCTTCGACGAATATGCCTCTTCCGTCCAGCAGACGAGTGATGGCGGGTACATACTGGCTGGATATACCTCTTCATATGGGGTTGGTGGTCAAGATGCCTGGCTTATCAAGACAGATTCGAATGGTAACAAGCTCTGGGACAGGACATTCGGGGGAAGCGACGACGAATATGCCTCTTCCGTCCAGCAGACGAGTGATGGCGGGTACATACTGGCTGGGTATACCTCTTCATATGGTGTTGGTGGTCAGGATGCCTGGCTTATCAAGACAGATTCGAATGGTAACAAGCTCTGGGACAGGACATTCGGGGGAAGCGACGAGGACTATGCCTCTGCTGTCCAACAGACGAGCGATGGTGGGTACATACTGGCAGGAGCGACTCAAAATTCAGATTATATGAGTCATTGGGATGCCTGGCTTATAAAGACCGATGCCGAGGGTAATGCCCCGGCCATACGAACACCAAAAGGGTTATGAGTTAAGATAAAATTCAATCAATGGGGATGTCTTTTTCTTCATCCCCGTGAAGGAGTTTATTATGAGAAGGTCTGTTATCCTTATCATCTGCATATTTACAGTTTTTCTGAGCGGTTGCATATTATCCAAAACACCAAATACCAATAATGTCACAATAAAATTGGGTGTGCAGAAGACCTTCAGTGTGAAGGTGTTTCCTTCCAATGCGGCCTATGCCTGGACCTTAGATGGGGTTCCCATTGCGAACGCCGATAAATCATATGTTTACACTGCGGAGGCAGGGAATCACATCCTCACTGTCAAAGCAAAACATATATGCGGTACGGACACAGTGACCTGGAATATCTATGGGAATAGTCCGCCAGTCGCTGCCGTTGAAGCGAGTGCGACAAAACTTATCCCCGCTGGGTCTGTTATCTGCGTAGTCAGGTCCGGCATCCTCAAGCACACATTCCCGGTGGCTTTACTCAGCAGAGATATGTGCATCAACCAAGACCTTGTCGCATTTAGGCCAAGAACAGATGCGGTCATCTCTAAGTTTTTGTTCTATGTGCTTAAGACGAGGTCGTCTTCGATTATTGAAAAGGGCATTAAACCTGGGGTGACTGTGCAGAGCTTCTACAATGGGTTCTTTAGGGACTATCCAATTCCCATCCGCCCTCTAACCACGCAGCAAGACATCGTCGCCGAGATCGAAGCCGAGCAGGCGCTAGTCGCCGCCAACCGCGAACTGATCGCCCGCTTCGAGAAGAAGATCCAAACTACCCTCGCCCGCGTCTGGGGCGAACATGAACCAGTCCCGGTTGAGTCATAAGACATAAAAGAAGCTTTCAGATTATGCAATTATCAACAATACATCATAGAGGGAGGAAATAATGTGCTATAAAAAATGGGGTGAGATAATTATCTGGCTTAAGACGCACATATTAAAGTGGCGGTCTATTTGGGATATATCAAGGTCAACTATCGTGATTCCATTAATACTTTATCTTTCATTGGTTCGAATACTATATCGTATTGCACCAGGATCATTAATTGTAGACAAAGTTATTCATAATAGTTCAATTATTATCTTGGCTGGTATTTCATTGTTAATAACACATATATTAACAAACATTTTTTGCCCTGAAATTATAAAAAGATATGCTACATGGGAAGAGTATAATATTGGCCTATGTAGCACTTTGGTTGGAATTGATTTTGTTGAAAAAATAAGAAAAGCTGGAATAATAATAGGCATTAATCTTCCAACCTTGTATTCGGATAATTATGTGGAAACAATTATTGGTGGATTAAATAAAAAATATTTTAGTAAAAATTACTTCGATGAGATAAAAGGTTGGCCTGATTTATCTGAACATGGTGATCCTAAAGATTTAATGCGTATTATTTGGAAGTCAGAAAACATTTCAACTGTTGGTATTAGATTAGTTGTTTCATTTTTTTTATTTACTGGTTTACTTTTATTATTGTACGGCCTTGCAACTGATATTTATCAAATCTTAATTACAATTTTCTTGAAATGATTATTATAAATAACAGATCCAATTCAAATGTGAATAAGAGGGTATCAGAATTTTTGTGTAAATGGCTTTTTAGTATTATCATTAAAGCCTCCTTATCACCGTACAGGATAAGGATTCTTATCTATCCACACTCTTTCATTTCTTGAGGAATGTTCCATGAGTGAGCAAGGCAGATTGATACCCATTTGCCGTGCCTAGTTATTACTCCGCAGGATTCCAGCTCCCATAGAATTTTACCGGTTCTGACAGCACTACCAACTCCTGACATTTCGGAAATATCTTTTACAAAATAATATGCTTGTCTTTGATTATGTCTTACCATTAACGGGATTAAATGAACTTAATTCATTTTTCAGTGATTATTACAAATATACCATTATCTGATATTTCCGGAAAAAATATTATATTGTAGTCTGACTTTTTTAGATTAGGGTGTTTAAGGAAATCCCTTGCTATACTTCTTAATTTTTTTCTTTCATATTCTGAAAGTGTGGGAGTTGCAGCAGAATATCCTTTTACTAGTTTCCACTCATTTTCAGTTTGGCACCATCGTCCTCCAATTCCCTTAACTAGCATATGATCAGCTAACATAACACGTGCAGCAATAGGTCTGCTTAAAAAAAGAATACCTGTCAATTTTAAGAACATCAATTTAGGATCAACTTCATCAAAAAAACCTAATGTTTCAAGGTGATACTTTGGGGCAAGGAGATGACGTGCTAAATCAAAACAAATAAATTCTTCTTGTTGACTATAAGGAATAATCCTCTCCTGTTTATTATTTTGACTCGTAAAGAAAAGTGTATGCCCTAATTCATGTGCGATAGACATCCTGTAACGCCCTATGTGTTGGTTAGTTTTTACAAGGATAAGAAATCCATCGCGATATGGTAGTAATATAGCTTCACCGTTGATGTCATTTTTGGGTATAATCTTGGCACCTAATGTATAAGCAAGTCTGTTAAGCTCTATAGGGATAAATTCTCGCCATTTTTCAAAATAGTTAAGTAATAGAAACTTAGAAGCTTCTTCTATTGCTTGTTTGTAAGATTCTCCCTTTGAATTGAGTAAGTTATAAATTAATTTTTCACGTTCTTCTTCCATTTTTAGAATGTGCCTTATTTACTCCTGCTCATTAAATAAATCAGTTTGCTTATTATTTTTAGACCGATCAACTTTTTTACCAGATTTCTTCTTGTTGGATACAGCATGTATAGCTTCAGTTATTACTGATTTATTTACTTGAGATCCTTGGCGTGCTGCCATCTTCAATACCATACTTGTTGTTTCTGGCATTATTTCTTTTTGCCAAGTCCCATCAATTATATTTTGAATATCAGCGGACTCAGCAAATCCTGGTAACCGTTTCTTAGCATAAGTTTCTAAGAATACAGGGTCACATTCTATTTCTAATTCAGAAGATAAGGCTGCTACTACTCCGGGAGCATTCTTGATATATTCAGGATGTATTCCAATCCAGAAGGTCCAAAGGTCAAAGTATTGATTTTCTATTGCTTGTACTCTCTCATGTACTCTAGGAAATTGTTTCTTTACATCTTCACTTCTAAGTTCTACAGGTTGATGTAACTCACCTCCCGATTGATCCCAAACAACGTTAACTTTTACTAATTTCATACCCGATTCTATATCGGGACACCATAAAACAAGAGAACCTCTAGGGAGATCAAACCTGTCTTCTACTTTAGATAATAAGTTTTCAACGTTTTGACCATTTCTCCATCTAGAACAGAATTTGTCATGATCATTTTTGCCTTTACTCCTATCCCATGTGTCCATATCAGCTCTTTGCACCTTAAAAATCCGCTTGTAAAGATTTCTAGATGAAAGATGTTCCATAATCATTTTAGCAGCTTTTCCATTAACTACGTTAGTATGCTCATCTGCTCGTTTTTTTAAATAATCAAAGAAACCCTCATCACCCATATCTAAAATTTCGTTATCATTGTTTAACTCAACCAAGCGTGCTACACGAGCTAGCATTGCACTTGCAATGGCTTTTGCATGATGAAATATAACCCGCTCAGTTAGAGCATACCTCATATCAAGAAGATCTAGGATGGCAGAAACAATATCAGAACGGAGACCCCCCTTAGTGAGGAGAATACTAAGCCTTGTTTTTTTAACTCCATTAGACATTAATTTTTCAGATTTCTTAAAGTAATCATATATTCGATAATATCCTGGTCGTTTTTCAATACCTGTCCAAGCAGCATCCGTCTTTATATAGGCGAGAAGGTCTGCACAGACAGTGTTACCAACTAGATCACTACGCCAATCTCGGTCTTCTTCTTTATTTGAGGATATGGATAAAATTATTGGTTCTGCTTTTTGAATTATATCTCTTGGTTTCCGGTACAACTTCTGATTTTAGTTTATTAAGAACTTTTAAGATCCTATCTGCTTTATCGTGCCTATCAAAGACCACATTTTCATCCTCAAGTGTATGACTAAAAGGGATATGACCAATATCATGTAATAAAGCTGCCATTCTTACTTCGGTCCAACACTCATCTTTATAACTAACTCCTATGGATTCTAAAATGTTATTGGCTTCATCCAAGCATTCAATACTATGACCAGCTCGTGTATGAGTAGCACAAGGATATACATAGTGAACTAAACCTAATTGTTTTAAATAGAACAGACGTTGAAAACTATGTGTCCTAGTAATAGAAGCCTCAAATTCTGTTAATTTAACGTCACGATTTGGTATACGGAACCTCTTGTACTCCACAAATACCCCCTCCTTTTTAAGTTCATTGCCTTATGCATCACAACAACTAGAATTGAAATTTACTACTAAATATATAATGATTCAATACTATAATAATAAAGGTATTAGTGAGGGCACTTAGTTGAGAAAAGTAATTTTTTCGCAATATGAAGTGTAATTAACGTTTATACCATTCTCCATAAATATCCCAAAGTATCCAACCCACATTAGGCACTAATGAAACTGAGCCAATATAATTTTTTGTAGTTGGTAATATTGGGATTATATTACGTATATTCCATGCTAATTGCACAAGATGCTTAATTTTAGATTTATTCAAAGGAATATATTGTATTGGAATTGTCTTAATTTCTTTATAAATTTGCTCATCACTGACATCATATTCTGCAAGGGATGAGGATAGGTAGCCGTTTTTATTTGCTAATTTAATATATTGTTTTAATCTCGCTATGCGTTGAGCGCGATTTACCCTCTCCAAATCATATCTTTTATCCTCAATAATATACCGTTCATTGATTTTATTTTCTATTAAATTATAAATGAAATATTCATGAAGTGTCCCAACACCATGACGTAAGTCACTTGCATCAAAACTCTTTCCAACTATTTCAAAACAGGCATTATATTCAGATGAATTAAGCATAACATTTGCACTATATATATTTTCAAACCGATTAATATTGGGGTGCAATAGCGGAAAACAGTTATTAATAAATAAATTATTAGTTATTTTTGATAAAGATTTTAGAGAATTTAATGGTATACCCCCAAGTGGTTTGGGATTCGGATATGATGAATAATCTAGTCTTATCATTAGAGGAAGGTGCCAATTTTTGGCTAACTCAAGTAATACGTTATCATTTTGATCGATCATCAAAAGGGTCGGTGGGATTTTTATCGAGTTTTGGGCTGCAAGGGCAAGTGATAAGGTTTTATACAAACCTTTTGTACGAAGGAAATCAACATCTACCTTATCATCATACCATATTTCTGATGAAGTAGTTACAATAAGAGTAGCTAAAGAAACCATGATGTTATCCTATGATAATCTATTCAAGAAATCAAATAAGTCCAGATTCCTTTACCCTCTTAGAAATCATTCCCAATGCACGGGTAGCAGAATATTGCTCATATTCATCAAACCTTAAAAGGCCATAAAGTACAATAAATTGAGTAAAAAGATATTTTTCAAAAAAGAAATATTCACCCAGAATACTTTTAGCACTTTCCCTTATTGTGCCTATCATCGATGCTAATCGGGTATTTATTCTTAAAAGCTCATCTGTAGCAAAATTACACTTATCAATATTTTTCCATCCGTCTTCATCTAGTAAAAATTGATCAACTTGTCTTTGTTCTTCTAAGTTTATTCCTCTTGGAAAATCCTTAAAGCGGATGGAATTCTCTATTAATACGTAGTCAACAAGAACATCTCTTTTTTTTTCTGCCCAGGCAAAATCAATCAAATAAGGATTGTTCATATTACCAATGATAATATTATCAGGGTGAAGATCACCATGAACCAGACCTACTGGAATTCTTAATTTTTTGGGTAATTTCTTTAATAAGGTGAGTGGATTATAGATTTCTTCATTTAAAAATTTGAATGAATCTAATTTGTTATCTTTCCCTAATATATTAATCACCTTATCTCTTGATTTATGCTCTCGAAAATATCGCTTATAATGATCCTCTGGTGAAATTAATAAACATTTATTGCAAGAATGTGCATTTTTTAGACGATCGTATACCTCCTTAAGCGTTTTAGTAAGATCTTCTTTTGAAAAATCTGTATCTTTGCAATATAGGACTTCTCTGAGAGATTTAGGTGTCTGCGCATTTGAACATGTATTTGTACCAGCATGATGATAAATAAGCATACCCCAATCACCAGAAGAGAAGCATTTATCTGATGCTAATAAACTACAATCCCTAACGTGGTTTTTCATGCTATTTATAGCCTGATATTCACTTTGGATATCATTCTTTTGAGCTACTTTTACTAAAAAAGGTAGTCCACTAGCATATTTATTAAAGTAAGCAAGAAGAAGCTTTGCTCCAGAAAATCCAAATCGTTTAAATTGTGATATGTGAATATTATTTGCTTCTCTCTTCTTGCATATTTTGATTAACAATTGTTTGTCGTATTTATTGAGAAAGTCTGAATATATTGTGATCTTTGGATTTAACATATACTCTTTAAAGATTAAGGAACAATTTTGATGTTGAAAATTTGCCAAGAGTCGATACAAAATATTCTTTCCCTGTGCTTTCTCGCCAATCCCATTTTACATATCCCATTGTATTGGCAATTATGCGCCTCATAAATTGAGATGGAATTTCACTTGAACAAGATAAATAAAGTTCATTCAAATTATTTCCAAAAAGAATGTACATTTTAGTTTTTCTTGCTCTACACATAAGGTCTACAAGATTCCCTTTTATTGTATTTGGATAAGTATTAATAACTTGGACATTAATCTTGTTAATATTATTAATAGTTAATGGGATAACATGCAGGTGTGCATGTGTGATTCCACAACCACCTAATCCATCTGAAGAGACGCCATGCTCAAAAATATAAGAAGTATTAAAATCATCAATGATATAATCCGACAAGTGATGAATAAGCATTTCAAGGTTCATTAAAGCTTTATAGCTTAGTTTGGATAATGAAGTTATATGATATTTAGGAAAAATTAATATGTGTCCTACTGCTAGAGGAGAAATAGATGGGAAGACTATAAAATCAGATGTTTCAGCACAACATCTGTTTTCAGCTTCATACTTTTCAGTATAAGGTGAAGGAAACTTTCCCGACTCAATTTCATCACATATACAGCAATCTTGATTGATGAGCATGTGATTTTTTTTCATTGTAGACTCCTTTTTACATCTACAAATAACAATAAATATTTTAATATATATCATGATATTAAATATAATCATATAGACAAAAGTGGATCAATGATCCGTTTGAATCTCCCCCACCGGAACTCTTCCCAATTCAGCAATCTTTGCTTAACCAGTATATTGGACAGCATGAGTGAAAATAATCGGTGTGGACAACCTCATTTTGAAAAAATTAAATTTCTAGATCACAAATTCAGGTTTTTCTTGTCCCAAATCGATGATCTGGTTTATTTTGGACAGCAATGATCATGAAGTTATATTAAGTTCTCCTTTTTGACAATAAACGTTTCGCAAGACAACTTCTAGGAATATTGGTAATATATTTTAACATCAGACATAATATTAACTTGTTTATGTTAATATGGTATGCTCTAAATTACATATAATTGTTTTTGAGGAGGATCTATGCTGTCCAATAATTACCCTCCGATTCCATCAGAAATGTCTAATTTTATCAATGAGATTGCTAATACTCTAAATAAAGATGGACAGACGATCATCTTTTGTGGGGCTGGTATTTCCTTGAATTCCGGTATTCCTATTGTAAATGAGTTTGTTCCGTATGTACTTTTAACTCTATGTTCAACAAAAGAAGAGATCAATACTACTGAGAAATTATTAGAAAATATTCCAGATAATAATGAACGTATAAAACAACTAACACAGATTATCGCTGAAAAGTTTAGCACATCATCAGATATCATAAATAAAATTCTGAACAAACTTCCCTTCGAAGCCTTTATTGAAGCTCTTCGTGACAATTGCAATATTGATGAGATTCTAGATATTTATGATGCTGAAAAATATGAGCAGCCCATTAAACCAAACATTAATCATATTGTAATAGCCAAGCTCCTAGCTGCTGGTAAAATTAAAACAGTTGTAACAACCAATTTCGATCAACTTATTGAAAAAGCACTGGAACAACAAAATCTTTATGTAAATAAAGATTATTTTGTACTCTACAATGATGAAAATTTTGAAAATATTGACTGGTTACACGACTGCATCCGTTTGATTAAAATTCATGGGAGTATTCATGACAAAACAGCAATAGCCATAACTTTGAAACAGATTGCCCAAAAAAAACATTCTGAAAAAGGTTTAAACATCATACGTCAGATATTTCAAAATGGAGATCATAAACAGGTTATTGTGTTAGGTTATAGTTGCTCTGATATATTTGACATTACTCCCCAAATTGAATCTCTAAATTATTCAAATATACAAATAAATTTTGTACAGCACTCAAGTAATTATAAAATAGAAAACATCTGTATTCAAAAAGATAAAAATCCTTTTAGATCATTCAAAGGCAGCACCCGATTATTCATCGACACAGATCATTTTGTGCAAGAACTTTGGAATGCAACATTAACTGAAACATATCTTTATATGCCTGCTGTAAACTCTTTACCTTGGAAATTAAAATTGCAAAGTTGGTATTCATTTATTGAAAAAAATAATTCTAAAGCGATCAAAAATATTATCTTAGGAAGACTTTTGCATGACATTTCCGAATGGCAGGCAGCCTTAGACCAATATGAAATGCTTTTCCTCAATTCTATAACAGAAAAAGATATTAAAGCTACGACTTTTGCCTTTGGCAACATGGGCTTAATTAACAGCAAACTAGGTAATAATATAGAGGCTACTGACCTTGTTGAACAAAGCCTTAAATTTTCGCAACATATTGGTAGCTTGGAAGGTATGATCGGCGCTTTTATTAATATGGGCACTATACATAAAGAAAATGGAGAAAATTCAAAAGCTATTGAATACTTTGAAAAGGCGCTAAAGATAGCAACTTCCATCGGAGACAAACGTGGTGAGTGCACTGCCATTAACAATCTTGGATTAACTCATAGAAGTCTAGGCGATTCCCGCAAGGCAATCCAATTATTTGACCAGAGCCTGGAAATAGCACATCGGGAAGGGTACATGAAAATAGAAGCTAATGTCTTAAATAATCTTGGACTTACATATAGCGATCTCAGGCAATATCTTCAAGCAACACTATTTTTTATGAAGTGCATAAATATTTACCGTAGACTAGGAGATGAACGTGGTGAAGGAAATGCATTTAACAATGGAGGTACTATTCTTATGAAAATTGGTGCCTATCAGGAAGCAATTGAAAGTTTTGAAAAGTGTTTAGAAATTGTGTGTCGTATCGGGGATAAACGGAGTGAGGGTTTAGCTCTTGGGAACATAGGCAAGGCTTATGCTTTAATTGGCGATAATAGTAAAGCAGAACATTTTTTTTCTCAAAGCAGGGCAATCTTTTCAGAGCTTGGATTGCAGAATATGACAGAAAAAATCGATAGGATGAAAAAACAATAAGAAATCTATTCCTTAATGTGAGGGGAGTGTGTCACCTTAAAAAAGGGATTGAATAATGTCACAAAAGATAAAATATGATTAGGTCGAATTGGCGCAGAGATTGGGGTTAATGAGTTTTGATATATATTTGCTGTTTGCGTTGAGGATACTAGTAAGGGAATATCCTAACGGAGTCACGCTTGGTGAGATGAGGGAAGAATTAGCACTTTATTGGCCAGAAAGCACTCACAGTTTTTCTCAATTTGATATCAATGAAATGATCGATGAATTTTTTGAAGTGTAATAGTTCCGATTTAATCTGACAGTTGGGTAGTTGAAGATAGAGTACCCACGAGCTATTCTTTCTGAGGAGTAATAAAACAAAATCAGAAAGGACGCCTGTCAGATCAAGTCGGAGCTACAACAAATTGGCCATAAAGACAATTTACAATTATTTGATTGAAATACGGACTGAATCAGAAATTAAGATCCTAATTTTTGTAGCAAAGGTTATAAAAATGGCTATTCCATAGACTCAAAATCCGAAGAGGCTCAGCCTCGTGCGGGTTCGATTCCCGCCTCCGGCACCAGTTATTGTTTCCGACGGTCAACGATTTTGCTGTTACAGGTATGAAGCGATCCTATCGTCATGGCCGGATATATCTCTATCATTGAGTATTACCACCGTCCCTGCCGTTACATTTTGATCAAGACTTGTATTGTCTATCGGCGAATCATTCATCCAGTTGACAGGCAAGGGGGTCAATGTTATCCAAGATGCATAGAAATTTTTACAACCGCCGGGCGATTCCCCCTGCGGATCTGAGGACAGACATATCAGAGCCCGTGCAGAGAAATAAACTGCCCTCGCAATTCTTGTGACTGGCACGATATGGGCAAGGAAAAGTATGGTAAAATCCTATTATAGGAGGAGAGAATGATGAGGTGTATCGCTGTTATTAACCAAAAAGGCGGATGCGGCAAGACAACAACGACGATGAATCTAGGGGCTTGTCTGGCATTTTTAAAGAAAAAGACCCTCATTGTCGATCTGGACCCTCAGGCACATGCCACCCTGGGCCTCGGTCACGCGAGAGACGACGACGCCCCGAGCGTTTCCGACCTCCTGATGGAGGACCCTGCCGGTACCACTGCGGTCGCAGCCGCCATCGCAACGCTCTCGGATACTCTGCACCTGCTCCCGTCCGATATCAGCCTCAGCATGGCCGAGCCGGTCCTGCTCCAGCGTCAGAACCGCGAAACAGCCCTGGCCATCATACTTGCACCTCTTGCCGACCAGTACGATTTCATCCTCATCGACTGTCCGCCTAACATCGGAATCCTGACCTTCAATGCGATCTTCGCCTGCACCGAGGCAATCATACCGATCGAGAGCGGGCTGTTCGCATTGCACGGCCTGGCCAGGCTCCTGGAAACAATAGAAATCGTGAGCCGTCAGCGCAACCGGGAAATCCAGGCATACGCCCTGGCTACGATGTTCGACCGCAGGACGAGGATCGCTCACGAATCGCTCAAGGAAATCAGGACCCACATGCAGGAACATGCATTCAAAACGATCATCAACTACACTGTGAAGCTGAAGGAAGCCGCCGGATACGGGCAGAGCATCATCGACTATGACATACTGAGCTCGGGCTTCAATGACTACATAAGCCTGGCGCGCGAGGTCATAGCGCTGCGCAAAACCAGACAGGTCAGCGACCAGTTCGATTCGACACTTCCTTCCAAATTTCCCCATGAGGTCAGGCCGGACAGGGGCGCCCATGACATCGGCAGCCTCACACCGGTGGTTACAGAGGAAGGGGTCCTGTTCCGTTATTATTCCCAGGAGGCCTCCCGGGTCCACGTGGTGGCCGATTTCAACGAATGGACCATCGGAGAAGCACCAATGGAGAAAATCGAGGGGACGGGGGTATGGCAGAGGCTCGTGCCGCTTGCCAGCGGAAAATACGAGTACAAGTTCTATGTCGACGACAAGTGGGTGAACGACCCCCAGAATCCCCACACAGCCGCCAACCAGTACGGTGAAAATTCCGTAATCAAAATCGATTGAACATTAAGGATAAACCAAAACTGGGACGGGGCCTTGATGACGTGTCCCAGCATTTCCTTTCTCCGCGCATACCGCAGCGTGCCACGGCGGCTTTCGCCAGAACCGCATGGAGGTCCATTGCTGTCTGTCATCCGGGCTCACTGACCCTGCAGTCCTGCCTCCTGACCAATCTTGCCCTGGAACTGGCCAAGCGGCGTCATCAGGTCCGGGTGCAGGACTTCGCCCCGCCGGGCGAGGCCCGGACAAAAACACTAATGGAGGCAATCCTCCCGGAAGAGGACAGCCCGGGCAAGAATATCATTCACTTGTACGGATTACCCGAGATAGAGATCATAGAATCCGATCCAGGCGAGATCTGGCTCGAGAATCAGCCTGCCGACCGGGACGAGGATCCCCCGGCCGGAGTACTGGGACGATTCTACCTGGTGAATGCACCCGGCCCCCTCGAGTTCTTTGACAAAAGCACGGCCTGCAATGAATATATTCTGGCCACGAAAACCGACGGGAACAGCCTGCTCCAGGCGTATGCTTTCTGCAAGGTCATGCGGGGAAAGGGCGCCCACAGGATTCATCTGGTTCTCGATGATGCGCCCCCGGGAGAACAGTCGGAAAATATCTTCCAGCAGTTCGCGGGATTCGTCAGACATCGTCTCGGATGCAGTCTGCACCTAATCGGCAACCTTATCCATGACGAACGGATCCAGCGTTCCATAAAGGAACATATGCCACTGGTTCTCTCCAGGGGCGGCTCGGAGGCCGGTATCAGGTTCAGCGAGATATGCGAACGGCTCTTTGAAACACTGGATCAAGTAGAAGTACACATAGTAAAGGAGGCCTGATGCGATACCTTAAACCGGTCAGCGAAACTGACTATAAACAGACGACGCGCGCCTGCGCCCAATGGTTCAGCGAGGAGCTCGGACTGCGCATCGTGGAATATGGCCTGGGCAATGCCTTCACAGGGTGCATTGACATGCTGGCTACTGACGAGAAGAATGTCTTCCTGATCACGGTCAATGAAGCGCGCCTTGAAGACGCCCTGCTCAGAGCTCTCATGGGCTACTGGTGGTACCATACGAATTTGAGCTTCCTCGGCCGCTGCTACACCAAGGAGGAAATCGACATCTCCCTCGCGCCCGTGATCATAATCGTTTCACCGGCCTTCATCCCCGAGGCCTTTTCAATTTTCGAGCACGCATTGAGGCCGCCCATTCGACTCTTCCGTTATGTGCTTCTGGGTTCATCCAAGGACCCCGACCTGTATATCGAAGAGCTTTCACCTTCACACGCTGCCCTGCAACCGGTCACAGACCACATCGCCGCGCTCAAACAGGAGCTTTCAATCGAAAAGGCAGGACTCACGGATGAGGAAATCCAGGCCTTCCTGACGACAATGAAAGAAGGTGTGGGCCGCCGCACCTGATCCCGCAAGGGAGGTCTGTTTGCACAAGCCCATCAGCGTCAGGCACACCGGTAGGACTGTGTTCAGACGCCTCTTCGTTCCAGCAATTATTGTATTTCCTTTTTGAAAACCGGAAAGACATCTAGAACAACATAGGCCGAAAGCTTTGCAGGCAGTTTTGTCCCGGCCGGAATCTCAAGCCTAATGCCGCTTATATTCCCGGAAGCGTCTTTTGAAGCGGATATAAGTTTTCTATAATCAAGGCTTACGGCCTCAAGATTTTCTGGATTTACAAGAACAATCCCAGGCAAATGCTCATCAGGATTCCAGGCAGAGCCATTTTCCACATTGACCGAAGCTTCCACATAACCTTTCTTAAGCAGCGTCGGCTTTGAATATTTCAAGCCTGATACTGTTACGCCTGAAGGCCTCTTGCTGGCGTTTCCGGTATATTTCTGTGCAATGAAGGTTCCGCCTGCGACCATTTTTGCATTTTTATTGATCAGTCCGCCGAGCACAAGCAGTGGACCGTAATACGGATCGCTGAACGGGCTTACTTCGGCATAAACCGATGCACCGGGCCTGACCGACATATTATCTCCGAACTGTCCCCTTAACTGGAAAAGATTGAAAGGAATCCTCACATTGCTTACATTAAAAATCACGCCTCTGTTCTCCAGTATAAAAAAATCATCCCTGTATTTTCCATTTAAAGGAAATGTAAATTCTGTTCCGGCATCTGGGACAAGTTCCCCTGTTTCGTTATAAACCGCGCCGATTGAGAAGATAAGGAATCTGCCCTCGCCGTTCTCATCAGGTCCTGTCATATCAAGCACACCCTCAATCCAGTGATAGCTGTCAAACCCTATCTGGTTCAGGCTTGTCATCATTGCCGGGAAAGGGACGGCAAGTCTTCTCATCTCAAGGGCTGAAACCTCATCCGAACCTGCAGACATCGGAAACCCGGAAACAGTTCCGGCGGTTTTAAATTTAACCTCATCCTTGATTTTACCGCCTCTCGTACCCCCTATTTCAATGTTCCCGATATGCAGCCCCATTGCGATGTAAAACCCGTCAAATGTAATCGTATATTCGGTCAAGGGTTCCAGGAATTCCACCGGGTTGATATGGATATAATGGCCGTCCGCCGAGAGCTCTGCGGAAAAATCAACCTCGGGTGTTATTTTTATGATGTCTTCAAGGGGATATATGTCAAACAGAGGGAATGAATAAAGGCCGGCGTCAACAGTCACGCCCGCCTCTCTCACCACAAGCCTTGTTGTAATAGTTGTCGCCGCGGACAACGGTTCATTTATGCCGGTTGTTTCAGTAGAACCGCCGGGTGTGACGAAATAGACCGCCCTGACATCATCATCAAACGCCTCGCCGCCGCCAACTGAACATCTGCTGTCAAGACTTCCTTCATTTGACAACGGGTAGTCATAAGGGACAAACCATAGATAGCCGTGTTCTCCGCCTATATATATACCGTTCCTTCCAAGCGCCGGAGAGCCGTTGAGATCATTCCTGTCTCTTAATTCGGGATCGTCATATGTTGTCGTATCAAACGACCAGCGCTTTTTGCCGGTATCCGCATTGATGGCATAGAGTCTTCCGTCCGAGCATCCGAAATAAACAATCTCGCGGTCCTCATCAGCAGGTGCCTTTCCTATTACCGGAGACGAGCGGATCGGGTCGCCAGCATCATACCGCCACAGCAGTTTGCCTTGAGGATTCAACGCATAGATTATACCGTCGGTTGATACTATATATATTGCATTAGTTTTACCGTCGCTGTCCGTCCCGAGGGCGGGAGAGCCGTATATATGGCCGTTCGTCACATACCGCCATTTTGTCTTGCCCGTTGCGGGATCAAGGGCATAAACATTATTGTCGAATGAACCGAAATACGCAGTGCCATCCGAACCCAGGGCCACTGACGAGACAACAAACATGAGCGTTGTCTTTTTCCATATATTCCTGCCGGCCGGACTTACCTTGTGGACGGAAAGGTCAAGGGAACTCCAGAATATATTGCCTTCGTCATCGAATGAAGCGGCAGACCAGTCGATGTTCCTGGTCGGATATACCCATTTCAGCGTGCCGTCCGGATTGATCGCATAATAATTCCAGTTGGTGTTCCCTGCGTAATAGGTCCCGTCATAACCCATTACTACATTCGCCTCCCACCAGTTGCACTTGCCGCCACCGGTCACGTCCCGGGTTGCATCATATTTCCAGATTACACGTTCCTGAGCTTCACCAAGGCTGTCGGTGCGGAGATTATACAGATAGCCGTCGCCTGAAGGGACGGTTATTGTTGGACACCCGAGCTTATCGTTGTACGGGCTTAATGCGGCCGCAGAATCTATAAGCTCCCCGCAGGTGAATTGCCATTTCAGAGTGCCATCCGGGTTAACAGCATAGAAATTCTTATCGGCCGATCCGAAATATACTGTTTCCTCCCCGTCGATTACCGGGGTGCTGAATATGCCCTTTGAAGTCTTGAACGACCAGGGAGACCTGCCGTTATAGTTTGCCTTTACCGGGCTGTTCCCGGAGTTTCTGTGATCGCGCCTGAAACAGGGCCATGGGGAATCTTCAGGATACGGCGGCTTGTAATCAAAGATCATGTTTGCCGGTTGAGCACTTAATCCATCCCGTTCCGTCTGATTTTGGACAGTGTTGGAACTGACCTGTGAAGTGTGATTGTCATCAGATGCGGAACACGCTGCCAGGATAATTATAGACGCACACACGAATAAAAACTTTTTCACAAAACCTCCCCAGGTAAATCAATATCTTAAGTTATAAAGTCAAGGTCATGATTATAACCGCAATAAAATGTTTTTCCAATTGTATTTGTTAATTATAAAAAGGCATCAACATGAGCCTGCCCATCATAAGCAAAGGTGAATCCATATTGACACGCAAGAATGCCAACATTATTATTATATTGTAAGATGATTTTGTTATTATCCAACCTTCAATTTAGCGTTTAGCAAGGAGAACAATTATGAAGAAGAGGTTTCTTATCTGTCTGCTGGTGGTTCTTGGGTGGAGTTCCCTGGGGACCGATGTCTGGGCGATTGACGTTAAATGGATGCAGAAGGGAGTGCGCGTCTGGTATTATGGCTCTGTCGGCACCGGTATGACTTCAGATGCGGAAGAGGCATATTTGTTCGGTCCTGTCAGCGGGCATAATATTCAGGTGACAAGATATTCAGGAAAAAACCATTGGGACTCGCTCAGTATGGCAGATAGCGCTGTTGCGTACTCCCGCATCGACAAAGGCCCTATCTGGATACACCCCCAGGTGCTCCAGAACATCCAGGCCGGAGACAACTGGATGGGCATCGGCATCAAATCCATATATCGAAATGCGTATAATTCATACAATGATTTTAAAAACAATAATGCCGAATTCAATTCCATCCCTTATCTCCTTCTTCCGATAAAGGCATTATTCGACCTTGCGGCCCAGAGGAATGTGGTAAAGCTGGTTTACGGCAATCTGTTGGCCCCGGATTTCGATGAAGTCGCAGGGACCGCATTTTTTGATGCCGAAACAGGACTGTGCCTGTTCAATATCAAGCGGACACTGACAACAACAGTGTTCTTCATATTGAGCGAGATAAATTATGACTTTACCACTCAGAAGGCCTTTGCCGAAGACAATGGCCCGCATACCGGGTTCAAGTCAAACGCCACCAAGTCGTCAACGCCTTTAAACCTTGTCGATATAAAAGCCTCTGTTGAAACCCGATATGGCGATACAATACAAATGATTACATCAACCCAGGCCGGTGGAAGCATAAAATCCTTTTTGCCGGTAGATGAAAATTATTGCTTTTTCGGCAGTGTTCCGGTCCTGAAAAGCATAACACAGACAATCCCGCCTGCATCCAATTACCCGCCCGAGAACTGGAATGCATTCGGTCAATATCTCTGGTGGTGGGTTCCACAAGAAACCTTGCAGGGTTCAACAATCAACATCTTTAATATCTCCATGAATAGAACCGGCACTGATCCATATACCTTTGAGTTCAGCGGGGCTGGAACAGGCTTGTACTTCTCCAAATTAATTTTTGACAATGACGGTTACATGACTTCATTCTGCGCCAAGGATTCTGCAATAGGTCTTGATCTCTGTGCAGGTACTCCTCTCTACAGCAATACCACGGTTGAGGGTTTAACCTACTACAAAAATAACATGGGGACAGCCTTGCCGGATGCCAATCCAAACGTGGAGCCTGATATTATAACCCCGGAGACGAATCCAAACCCGGACAATACAACACCTGCCAGCGACAGTGGAGGAGGCGGTGGAGGAGGCGGTGGCTGCTTTATAGCCACAGCGGAGTAAAATTTTTTTCCTCACCAGCATTCTGAAAGGATAACCGGGATGCAGCCGCAGCGTTGCTATGCGCTGCCTCCACCGGGAAGCACCCCGTAGTAAACGCCCAGCCAGTAGCCTATCA
>CAXXDQ010000001.1:0-9086 GCA_963664325.2 Desulfomonilia bacterium | reverse complement strand
ACCGATGTCGGCGGGATAAAGCCTTATCACGGGGGGACTTTCTGGAATAATCTGCTGGCGGTTTCGCAGATATTTATTGAATATATATCTTTATATGCCACAACCGTATATTTTTCTGCAGACTACCCGATTAAACTGTTTACAAGCATCTCGCTCTGGCAGGCATGGGTTTATTTTGCCCTGAACCTGTTGCTGACCGGTTTTGCTTTATATTCGGCAATAAAGCGGCGGTATTTGACTACAATCTTTATCGCACTGCACTATATCTTTATCCTTCCCGTATCCCATATCTTCCAATAAATAACAACCTTGCAGACCGTTATGCCCTGCTGCCGTCATTGAGCTGGTGCGTCCTTCTGGGATGGATAATCACAGCCCTCTGGTACAAGCGCCTTACCGCTTCAAGGTTCTCTGAAAATTTCCCCCAGCTCATTGCCATGGCCTTGTTGTTTTTAATCCTGGCATCATATTCTTATATGACCTACAGGCAAACATTTGTATGGAAGAACTCGGTTACTCTCTGGGAGCATACATTAAGAAAATACCCGAATTCAAATTCGGCAAATGTCAACATGGCTGCAATTCTGATCGATGTGGGACAATACGAGGCGGCCAAGCAACTCTGTTATATGGCGATTCTGGAAAAGCCATATGATTATATTGCCATTTCGAACATGGCTCTGGCACAGATGGGCTTAAAAGATTACAAAAATGCTATCCATAATTTTAATGTCGCCCTTTATCTCAATCCGGATTTGATAAACGCCAGAATCGGTCTGGCCAGCTGCTACCTTAAAACAGGCGAAGCTAATCAGGCTTACAAATTTTTTAGAAAAATTACCGACAGCGGAGATTACCGCAAAGCAGGTTTTTCAGGACTGTTATATTCAAGACAGGCACTAGCAGCATGGAAAATCGGGAAAAAAGGATGAAGCCATTAATTTCTTAAAAATGGCAGACATATCAAGGATAAATAGTCCGATGGTTTTGCAGGAGATTGCATTAAACGCTTCAAGCATGGGTGCTAATACACTTGTTTTATCAGCCTATAAACAATTCCTGACTGTTTTAAAAAAACCAGAAGAGATAGCTGATGTTAAGGCCAGGATTGCAGCGCTTGAAGCAAAAACCCCGAAACGGTAAGTAACATGATTGAATACAGTCAGTTTACCTGTAATCTTTTCAGGTACTGTAAAATCAGCCCCCTTATTTATCTGATGCACCCCTGTGCCGCCTGCATGTAATCCCGATCATCCTTGTCAAGCCTGCCGTCATGGTCAAGGTCCGCTCCTCCGCAGCCGTCCGGACAGGATGCACCCTCACCACCGAATGCATCCCATTTGCCGTTGAAGATAACCGTATCCGATTCATCCACCTGCATGCTCCCGTCAAAGTCGGCGGGCGCACACCCGAGCCTTGCCCATTCGCAGTCGAGCGTCTGTGTCGACCACACTGCAAGCGGGGATTCCAGCCAGTAATGCAGCCCGCCATAATAGTTGTGGTGGGGGTTTTCCGCTGCGCGCCAGTTATCGTACTGGTCAACGAATTCATACCCGTCTGATGTTCTTCTCACGGGAGGATTATGGTTGCCGGCGGCATCAAAAAACCGGTTGACATACCTTTCATAGATCCAGGGCTCTTTTTCTTTTTTCCCGTTCACCGCATTCATGATCCTTTCTTTTATATTATCATCCGTCATCAGCGCCATCGGCACCGTATCCGACCAGGAAAGGGGTGATGCGGCCCATGCAATCTGGGCCTCCGCAGGGGCAAAACCGTCAAGGTCTTTCAGCGGCGAATCAAAACCGAACATGCGTTCATAGAGCGCGCCTTTGTAAAGCATCTCCTTTGCATTATCAAGTTTTGCATAATATTTCGTTTTGCCAAGCTTTTTGATGGCACTGGTTTTAAGCGAGGAATCCCGGTCAACCCCGTAGACCAGTTTTGCAAGGATGACCTGGATTTTGATAAGGTTCCCGAGTGATGCATACGCTTCGTCATATAAAGCGGTATCCCCCGAGATTTTCGCATAATAGCAAAGCCCGACTGAACGAGTATAAGCTCCTGGAAATCGTCCATTGCACTGCCGATCAGGTCATAGAACAGATCAGGGTAAAAATAGGTCAGTCTTTCAGCCTTTTCATACCACGGTTCCCCCAGTATCTTGAATCCGAGCAAGTCTCCGAATGTAAGGCCGAACCAGGCCTCATCGAGGCATCTGCATTTTTTAACGCACGTTGTCAGTGTAATACCTATCGATTTGAACAAAGCCTCGATGGCCTCATGCGGAAGGTCGCCGGGAAGAGGCACTTTAGGAACCGGTGAATGCAGGCCCTCTTTTGAAAGCGCCTTTGCAAGATATGCCATCTGGCATGATGATATGCTGCCAAGGTCCTGCCATTCTGTACGGCCGTCAGGCCTTACTTCACCCGCAGGTGCAAGGGTGTAATAATCGTTTCTTTCATCGACAGTCATGAGGATGTTGCCGAAAAATGTAGTCGTATCACCCACCCTGCGTGCCGCTTCCGCCGCATGATGTGCAGCAAGGGCAAGGTCGGCAGGCAGTCCGGAAGTTTTTTCGGCCTCAAATGCGGCCAGGTAGCCCATCACATAATCCGTGAAATTATCCCTGGAATTATGGTTACCCCACCATCCAAGGTCTTTCCAGGGTCCTATCTGGGTCTTCATGAACGACGAGCAGCAGTTCGATACAGGCACCCATGGAAGGGCTTCGCCTACATGATCAAAGACATATGTTACCGCATAATCCTCAAGCTCATTAACAGGCTTGAAGTTATAGAAGAATTCCTCCGGATTCTCGCGGTAGGTAACGACAACCCCGTCAAAAAAAGTGTCCAGGACTTCCTTTTCCAGTTCAGCAGGGAATGTCTCCGGGTCCGCCACGGGATTACCGTCATTCGAACGTGCGACAGTCTTGTTTATTCCATCCATCGTCCTTGTCCACCCAGGTAGCGCCTCGCGAACGGTGAGGCCTTTGTGACCCGTGACAGACTCATAAAATGCCAGTCCTTCAAACATGCGGATAAGGGTAAGCTCGAGGCTGCGTCCGCCGAGGGCCTGATAAAGCTTCCATGTGGCAAAGGTCGTGTATCCGTGAGAGGTTGTTGTCAACCGGACCCGGAATAACCTCATATCTGTTGCCGTCCTTTGAAATATACATCTTGTTTATGATGGCCGATGCTACGGCATCACCCGTAAGTGCGAAGCGGTTGATGCTTTTAAGGAGCCTCTCTGTGCGCTCTCTGTAATAAAGCCTGAATGCATCGGCCTTTGCATTCGGATTTGGTTCGAATATCAAAGGCTCTTCCTGAGCAGTATCAGCCGTTATCAACTGATCGTTTGTTGAATCATTGCTCAGCGGGGGCCCGGCTGTTTTTTCCGGTGAGGATTTACTGCAGGAAGTGAGAATTAGAATAAGCATACATAATGCAACAATATACCTTACATGCTTCATGAACAGCCTCCGCATATATCAAAATAAAATATTAACAAAATTTTGTATTTTATTGAAACAATAGCCGCATGGCCACATTTGTCAAGACTGCCTATGTTCTTTTGGGGATGAAAACCTCCTCCCTGATTTCTACCAGCTTAATAGATTCAGAGGGGCAGTTCGTTGCGCATATCCCGCAGCCGATACACATTTCAGATTTCACCAGAGAAGGGTTTTCATCATCGGATGTTATGGCCTTCATCGGGCAGATATCTGCGCACTGGCTGCAGGAGATGCATGTCGAAGCATCTATTGATGCAAGAAATCTGCTCGGGGCAACAATATTTTTTGTGCGTGGGAACAAGTGCATAGCGGAGGATTTCACAGCAGCATGAGCAGCAGTTGCATATGACGTTGGAACCGTCAGCAACATTTTCCGTCATATGGACCAGCCCTTTTCTCTCGGACATCTTTAAAATACCAAGGGCGTCATCAAGACTGACCGCCCGGCCTGTGCCCCTCTTGAGATTATACTCGGCCCCCCGGTTCACCTGCAGACACACTTCTATCGGGTTGTCGCATTTCTTAACCGATTTCCGGCATACACATGCAGTTACTGCAATAGACCTTGCATTTTTCAGAATGATTTCCGCATCCTCATAACTGAGCACCCTGCTTTTCTTATCTACAGTCTCGTTTATTGCAAGAACCCTCATGAATGAAGGCAGCTTGAGTTCCACCATCTGTTCAACCATCGATCTGTATTCGGTCTCCATATACTCGGCCCATAATTCAAAGAGTTCCTGCGGGGCCTCGGCCCACAAAAGGGAAGCGTCATGAAACTGTATTATGTGACGGGGTATCCTGAATATTTTCTTTCCATCCTTAATGCCCTCAAAAGCTACTCCCTTATGGAAGAGGGTTCCAAGCATGGCCTCAGCCCTATCAAGCCCGATCCCTGAGGCTAAAGCAATTTCTTCAGCTGTTTTAGGAAGCATATCCAGGATGGCGGCCTCTTCAGAGCTGGCAAGTATCGCCCAGATTTTATCAAGCCTCCTTGACTCCTGCCCGACGATCTTCTTCGTAAGACTGCTGTAGGTTTCCATTATCTCCTCCTGCATATTTATAATGCATAACTTTTAAATTTTAGCTTTTCGCTCAGAGGTCCACAAGAAAAATATATAAACATCCGTAGCCCCGCATAAATCCTTGACATGATAAAGTATTTAGAACAATTAGAAATCATGGCAATCCGTGAAATCTGCAAATGGCCTGAAGATGTTTTAAAGCTCAGGGCTCCCGAAGTTAACGATATTGACTTTGGTACGGTGACCCTTGTCGAGGACATGATTGAGACCATGTACCAGGAAAACGGGGTAGGCCTTGCTGCACCACAGGTTGCCGTGTCCAAGAGGGTCATTGTTATTGACCCAAGCCAGAAAACAGGTTCCGGCGGACTTATAACCATTATTAACCCGGTAATTGCAGAAAGTGGGGGCCGGGTTGTCGAAAGCGAGGCCTGCCTTAGTGTCCCGGAAGTCTCTGTTGATGTACCAAGGTTTGAGCGAATACTTGTAAAAGGTATTGACATCAAGGGCAAACCTGTTGAAATCGAGGCGGAAGGTTTCCTGGCAAGGGTGTTTCAGCATGAGATAGACCATCTTGACGGAAGGGTTATCCTGGCGTTCGCTTCAAGTCTGAAGAGGGCAATTTACTTGAAAAAGGCCAGAAAAGGCAAATTATGAAACTGATCTTTATGGGCACCCCTGAATTTGCACTTCCAAGCCTTAAGATGCTTGCCGATTCGGGAAAACATGAAGTAGCCCTTGTGATAACACAGCCTGACAAACCCAAGGGAAGGGGGCTCCATCTCGAGCAGCCGCAGGTTAAAGTCCTGGCCGTTAGCCGTGGCATACCCGTTATGCAGCCTCAAAGGATAAAAGGAAACGGCGAGGTCATGGACACATTCGAACAGATCAAGCCTGATGCAGCTGTTGTTGTTGCTTACGGAAAACTGATACCGGTTGAACTTTTAAATATACCCCCGAAAGGGTTCATCAATGTTCATGCATCCCTGCTGCCGTCACTGAGGGGGGCGTCGCCGATAAACCATGCCATTCTTTCGGGGTGAGGAAAAAACCGGTGTAAGTATAATGAGGCTCGATGAAGGCCTTGACACGGGTCCGGTATATGAAAAACAAGAACTTGAAATTGGCAGTGATGATGCAATAATGCTCTCAAAAAGACTTGCTATTTCAGGGGCTGAAGTTTTGACCTCGGTTCTGGACAGGATTGAAAATGGCAATGCGGAACTTCAGCCGCAGGATGAGAATGCCGCCACATATGCCCCTCTTCTTAAAAAAGAAGATGGAATAATCAACTGGAACAGAAATGCACAAGAAATAGAGAACATGGTAAGAGGGCTTCTTCCCTGGCCGTGCGCCCGCACTGACATGCAGGATAAATTGCTGAAAATTCTTAAAGCCCGGATTGAAGAAACCACTCACGGGATAAAACCCGGAACAATGATAAAGGAATCAAACCGGATAATAATTTCCTGCGGAAACGGTTTTATCATCCCGGAAATCCTGCAGCTTGAAGGCAAACAGGCCATGGATGCAAAGTCATTCGCCAACGGGCTGAAAATAAATGAAATATTTCTTGGAGGTTTTTTCAGATGATTCTTGCTCCGTCAATACTTTCGGCAAGCTTTACCAGGCTGGGCCAGGACATTGACACGGTTGTTTCGGCAGGGGCCCAGTGGATCCATGTGGATGTCATGGACGGGATGTTCGTTCCCAATATTACCATCGGGCCGGTTGTCGTGAAGGATATAAGAAAATCCACAAAGGCCTTTCTGGACTGTCACCTGATGATAAACCAGCCTGAAAGATACATTGATGCGTTTGCCGCTGCCGGAGCTGACGGCATTACTGTGCATGCAGAGGCAACAAATCATTTGCACAGAGCTCTGTCAATGATAAGGGAAAAGGGTCTCAAGGCAGGAGTGGCTCTAAATCCGTCCAGCCCTTTATCAGTGACAGAATATTGTCTTGATTTAACCGATCTGATTCTTATTATGACAGTAAACCCCGGGTTCGGCGGCCAGTCTTTCATCGAAGCTATTGTCCCCAAAATAGAAAAAGCCGCCGGAATGATTTCGGGCAGAGATATTATTCTTCAGGTTGACGGCGGTGTTGATAAGAAAAATATAAGGATGCTGAGGAAAAAGGGAGTGGATTCTGTTGTAGCCGGCTCAAGTATTTTCGGCAGCAGTAATCCTGCCGAAGCAGTAAAGGAGATGCTGGAAATTGCAGAATGCGAAACTTGTTAGAATACTGATTGGGCTGTTTATTGTGACAGTAGCAGGCTGTGCTACAACGAATCTGAAAAATCCGGCACAGGACAATATAAAACCCGATAGCCCGTACCTGATAATGATCCTGGCAAGACAGGCTGAAGACAGTGGTGATACGGACAGCGCCCTGGAACAATACCTGAAATTAAACAATCCTTATGCATGGCTGAACATTGCCAGGATTTATATTTCGAAGTCCGAAGATGAAAAAGCACTTGAATATCTTAACAAGGTGCTCGATTCCGGTGATTATATTGAAGATGCCATTGATCAGAAAACCAATATATATGTCCGCTCGAACAAGGTAAACGAGGCCCTTTCGGAAGTTGAAAAATATTATGCAAAATATCCTCAGGATGTTCAATTAATTGTACTCCTTGCCAAGCTCAAGCTCGTCTTGTCAGATTCAAAAGGGGCAGTAAAAATACTCGAACAGATACCTCCAGGGAACGAGGACATAGAATCTCTTTACATTCTGTCAAGGGCCTGCCTTGAAGAAAAAGACAAGGCCTGCGCAATAAAATATCTTGAAAAGGTTATAGAACAGGCACCGGATTTTTCCCAGGCATACATTGACCTGGGAAGGGTTTATGAGAGCGATGGAAATCTGGATGAGGCAATAACCATATATTCGAAACTTATAGAAACAGACCCGTCAAGCAAAGAGGCGCGCCTTGCCCTTGCCGATCTGTATATATTGACCGGGAAAAATAAGGATGCCATCGTGCAACTCAAGGAGTTGCTTGGACTTTATCCGAATCGTGAGATCATGCACAAGCTGGCAATCCTTGAAATTGACGGAGGCATGTATGCGGAAGCGATCGAGCTTCTAAATGCCCAGACACAACTGACCCCTGAAGAGAAATATTACCTTGCTATTGCATATTCAGGACAGAAAGACTTCGAGAAATCGCTTTCAATCCTAGCTGAAATAAACGCAGACGCTCAACTTAAATGTGATGCTTCAATACTCAGAAGTTCGATTCTTGAAGATATGGGGAAAAGCAGCGAAGCATATGACGAGCTTAAAAATACCTGGGGAAAGGTATCAAAAGAACCAGCATGCAGAGAAGTCGGTTACCGCCTTGCCACAGCCCTTGAGGAAAAGGGAATGATCAAGGAAGGGCTCTTGGTAGCCGAGAGTATTCTTGCAGATGATCCCAATGATGCCATTATGCTTAATTTCGTCGGTTATATATGGGCGGATCAGGGTAAAAATCTCGAAAAGGCAAAAAAAATGATTAGTGATGCCCTTACGGCAAGACCAGATGACGGATTCATTATGGATTCAATGGGCTGGGTGCTTTTCAAATCCGGCAAGCCGGCTGAAGCCCTGCCGTACATGGAAAAGGCTCTTAAAAAATACGCGGACGAACCTTTGATAAACGAACACATGGGCGATATTCAGTATAAACTCGGCAAAAAGAAAACGGCCCTTGAATATTACCAGAAGTCAAAAGCAAATTCAAAAAAAGGGGTTTCACCTGCCCTTGAAAAAAAAGATTAACGAACTTACCAAGGGTACTCAAAAAACCGGGAGAAAACATGAGTAACGAGGCAAAAGTCGGCCTTTTTGTTTTTTGTATCATTGTTGTCTTTATTGTGATGTCGATAAGGATAGGAGAACTGAGTTTTCATAAAAAAAACACCTATCCCATTACACTCAGATTCCCTACCGTGGAAGGATTAAAGGTCGGATCAACTCTGGAGCTGGCCGGAGTGGTCGTGGGAAAGATCAGCGCTATATCTCTGGGACAGGACTATTCCGTTGCGGTAACTGCCAATGTCAATGAAGACATCAAACTGCCGATGGACAGTGTTGCATCAATCAGTTCAAAAGGCGTACTCGGAGACAAGGTCATTTTGCTCTCACCTGGAATCTCCAAAGAATATTTAAAACCAAACGGGTTGCTTGCAAGAACCGAGATACCTCCCTCTCTCGATTTCCTGCTGACCAGACTCGGTGATATCGCATCCAACCTGTCGGACCTAACCAGATCCCTGAATGCCTCTCTGGGAAGCGAGGAGGGTATGACCAATATTTCCGAGATGCTGCAGAACCTTAACAGCCTGAGTTCCGAACTCAATGATATGGCCATCGATAACAGGGAAGGCGTAGACAGCCTGATAGGAGAACTCAATAATACGGCTGTAAATCTTACCGCATTTTCAGAAAGCCTTGCAGATACGGGTGAAAATATTTCTTATATTGTCTCATCAGTTAAATCAGGCGAAGGAACCGTCGGCAAACTCTTTACAGATGACACGCTTTAC